>CAVUDO010000001.1:0-46091 GCA_963740255.1 uncultured Actinomycetota bacterium
ACCGACGGCATCACCGACTCCCGCCGCTACGGCCACCAGGTCGGGCAGGGCCGCCTCGACATCACGCTGACCGGGCGTCCGCGCAACAACGCCCGCGCGCTGATCGAGTACATTGCCGGGGACAGATCAGAGGGTTCGAGCCCCCGGCGGACAACGACGTGGCCGCGCTCGCGGTGAGCGTGCCCGAGCGCTGACCCCCGACGTCGTGCCGAGCGCCGACCCGGAAGGATTTGAGGACATGGATCGCGGACTGGGCGCTGTCGCCGATCTGACCGTCGGCGACATGGTCCGTACGTGTGTCAGATGACCTCCAGCGTGCCGCCGAGCGGGCCAGCGGGTTCGGCCCAGCCGCGGAGGCGATGGTGGACTGCCTGGCCGAGCGGTTCACCGACAAGGCCGACGCCAGGGAGTTCGCGCTGGTGCGCCTGTGCGTGACCCGGTCGCTCGCCCAGCTGCCCGTGGCCCTCGGTGCGCACGTCCGGGCCGAACACCCCACCGCACCGGACGACCTGGCCTGCTTCGCGCTGATCGCCTCGCACTGCGACAGGCTGCCCGAGCACGATCCAAGCCGGTCGCCGCACCAGCGGGTCGTCCCGCTGTTCGGCCGGGAGGTGGCGCGCCGGCCAGTAATCGCGGACGTCCTCGGCGACCTGCAATCGTTCCTGGACGGCCTGAACACCAGGAGTCCCGCCACGAGGCGAGCCCGGCCGACTAGGGGATACTGCAGTCTCGCGGACGCCGCCGCGACCACCCCCGCGTGCCGCAACCGGAGTTCGTCCGGCGGCACAGCATCCGCTCCCGTGCTCGGCGGTGGCGGGGGCGCCGCCGCGCCCTGGCGGCGAACCATTTGCCTGATGCTGTTCTCCCGCGTTCCGATCCCGGCGGTCACCGCCGAGCTGTTCCGGCGGATACGCACTGCACGCGCGGCTCGGACTGCTGCGCCACTCCCGTACTCCCTGACCCGGGGCGCGGGCGCCGACCTCTACGAGCGCGCGTCGCTGCGGGAACTGCTCGCGCTGCGGGAGCAGGCGGTCCGACGGTGACCCGACCCGGGCGGGTATGGGGTCCGGTGGGCGCAGGACGTGGTAGTGCGGCCCGACGGGACGCACACGGCCCGCTTCCCGCCGGTGCCCCGGGCTGCCGGCGAGGCCCGCGGTTTCCTCGCCCGCCGCACTGGAGAGCTGGGGCGTGGCCGGGCGCGGCGCCCTGCGGATCGTGGTCGGGGAGCTCGCCGCGAACGCGATCCGCCACACCGGGGCCGGATTCGAGGTGCGGCTGGTGCGGGGCGACCCGGCGATCCGGGTCGAGGTCACCGACGAGGACGCCCGCATCCCGCGGATCCTGCGCGCCGGCCCGTTCGACCCCGGCCACCGCGGTCTGGCCCTGGTGGCCCACTTCGCCGACCGGTGGGGCGTGCGGCCGATCCCGGGCGGCAAGACGGTCTGGGCGGAGTTCGACCAGCGCTAGCCGCACCCGCTAGCGCGGCGCGGCCAGCACCAGGATCGCCAGGTCGTCCCGGAGCGGGCCGGTGCCGAACTCGGTGGCCGCCGCCCGCAGCCGCGCCGCGACCTCGGTGGCCGGGAGCGCGACGCACGGCGCGAGTGCCGCCAGCACGTTCTCCTCGCCAAACTGTGCCAGGCCACGGCGGCGCTCGGTGACACCGTCGGTGAAGAAGACGAGCGCGTCCCCGGGGCCGAGCACCACCTCGACGTCCTCCAGCTCCATCTCCGGCGCGAGGCCCACCGCCATCCCGCTGACCCCGACGAACTCGACGCCAGCGGCACCGAGCAGTACCGGCGGGGGGTGTCCGGCCACGCAGAGCCGCACGTGCACCCGGTCGCCGCGCCGGCGGGCGAGCGCCACCGCGACCGTGCAGAAGCGGGCCAGATGGCCCTGGTCGAGCAGCGCGAGGTTCAGCGCCCCCAGGGCGTACCGCAGGTCCCGTCCCTCGCGCATCAGCGTCCGCAACACCGTCCGGACCATCCCGGTCACCGAGGCCGCCTCCGGCCCCTTGCCGCACACGTCGCCGATCGCCAGCAGCCAGCCGTCGTCCAGGTCCATCACGTCGTAGAAGTCGCCGCCGACGTCGTCGCCCTCGCCGGCCGGGGAGTACTCGGCGGCGAACTCCAGCCCGGCCGGCTGCGGCAGGCTCGCCGGCAGCAGCGCCCGCTGCAACGCCTGTGCCGCGGCATCCCGTTCGGAGTAGAGCCGGGCGTTGTCCACCGCCACGGCGGCCCGGCGGGCGAGGTCGGCCGCGATCGCGATCTCCTCGGGGGTGTGGCGGCGTCCGGCCGGGTCGCCGACGGTCATCGCCCCGACCACCTCCCGGCGGGCGGTGAGCGGCAGCACGATGCCCGACACAGCTCCGTTCAACGGCACGGGCGCGCGGTCGCGGACGGCGGCGCGCACCCGGTCGAGCACCGGACCGGCTTCCGGGCCCAGGAAGGCGCGCTCCAGCGCCGGCACCGCCCGTTCGTCGGCGTGCACGGCCACCACGAGCTCCGGCGGGGCGCCTGCGGTGAAGGAGTGGATCACGCACCACTGGCCGACCCGCGGGACGCACAACTGGGCGACCAGGGCCAGCGCGAGGTCGACGTCCAGCGAGGAGGCGAGCAGCTCGCTGGCGTCGGCGAGGAACGCCAGGTCGCCGCGGCGCCGCTGCTCGGTGTCGCGCACCCGGGACGCGTCCAGGCTCACGGCCATCCGTTCGGCCACCAGCAGCGCGAACGTCGCGTCGGTCGGGCGGGCGTCGGGCGCCTGGGCCAGTTCGAGCCGGCCCCGGGTGGGCGCGGTGAGCGGGAGCGCCACCGAGAGAGACCTGGCCGCGCCGGCGGCGGCCAGCGCCGGCGTGGGCACCCCGACCTGGGCCGTACGGGGGTTCGGAGGGTCGCCGGGCCAGAGCCGCGCCGGCGACTCGGGCGCGGCGTCCGCGTCGAGGCCGACGGTGGCGATCGCGGTGGGCGCCGCCCCGTCCCCGGTCTCCAGCCAGACCGCCCCCCACCGCGCTCCGGTCGACTCGCAGACCCGGTGCAGCAACTCCTGGACCAATCCGGTCGGGGTGAGCTCCTGCAGAAGCCGGTCGGGCAGGCTGGTGAGCCAGGCGGCCGCGTCGGCCGCGGACGGCGGGAACGCCGGCCGACCGTCCGGCACCGCGGTGCCCGGCGGCTCGGCGGGGGCGGCCACCGGCTCGGCGTCCAACCGGAACCACACCGACTTCCCGTGCCGGTCGTGGGTCAGACCCCACGCCGAGGCCAGGGCGTCGACCAGGGGGAACGCCGGCCTGCCGTCCGCCACGCCGATCGAGGCCGGCGACGGACTCCGGAGTACGCCGCTGCGGTCGGTCAGGGTCACGGTAACGCCGGTCACACCGGCACTGACCTGGAGCTCGAGCGCCGACCCCGCCAGCGCGACGCTGACCGTGGTGAGTTCGGTGGCCAGCATCGCGGCCTCGTCCGCGAGCCGCCCCAGGCCGGCGGCAGCGAGGGCGTCGCGCACCACCGCCCTGGCCGCCGCTGCCGCCTGCACGTCCGTGGGCAGGTGCGCCCGCCGGTTGGCGGCCGTCGCCGCGTCATCCCGGCGACCCATCTCGACTGCCCGCTCGCCTGCCATTTCCGGCTGCCCCACCTCGCCCGCCCGCGGTCCTGGCCGGGCCGCACAGTCGGACCCGACACCTCGCGGAGCGTGATAGGCAAAGATATAGCGGGAACACCCCTGCGTCTCCGCACGCTCCGCGAGATGAGGCAACCGCATGACCAAGGCCGAACGGAGTACCGCCGCGCCCCGGAGTGCTCGGCGTTCCGCCGCGCCCGGGTCCGGCTCGACCCCAGCGCGTGCCGCGAACGGGGGCTCTGGCAAGGTGAGCCCGAGCAAGGGAACCCCGGGCAACGGCAGGAGCAGCGGCACCGGCAGGACGCCCACCGACGGACGGGCCGCCGCGCCGGCGAGCGCCGAGGCCGCACTCACCGAGCTGCGCGACGCGCTGAGCAGCTTCCGGGCCGGGGACTTCACCACCCGCCTGCAGCGCCGGCCAGGGCTAGCCGGCGAGGTCGTGGACGCCTTCAACGCGGTCGCCAACATGCAGGAGCAGCGGCACCGCGAACTGGTCCGGGTCAGCCGGGTGATCGGCCGGGACGGCCGGATGACCGAGCGGGTGGACGAGTCCGACGGCGACGGCGGCTGGGCCGGCAGCGCCCAGGCCGTGAACTCGCTGATCGACGAGCTGGTCCGGCCGACCACCGAGGTGGCCCGGGTCATCGACGCGGTGGCCCACGGCGACCTGTCGCAGCACATGGCCCTGGAGATCGCCGGCCAGCCGCTCAAGGGCGAGTTCCTCCGGATCGGCACCACCGTGAACCGGATGGTCGACCAGCTCTCTTCCTTCGCCGACGAGGTCACCCGGGTCGCCCGCGAGGTGGGGTCGGAGGGCAAGCTCGGCGGGCAGGCGCAGGTCCGCGGCGTGTCGGGCCTGTGGCGCGAACTCACCGAGAACGTCAACTCGATGGCCGGCAACCTGACGTCCCAGGTCCGCAACATCGCCCAGGTGGCCACCGCGGTGGCCCAGGGCGACCTCTCGCAGAAGATCACCGTGGACGCCCGCGGCGAGATCCTGGAGCTCAAGCAGACCGTGAACACGATGGTCGACCAGCTCTCGGCGTTCGCCGACGAGGTCACCCGGGTCGCCCGCGAGGTCGGGTCCGAAGGCAAGCTCGGCGGCCAGGCCCAGGTCCGCGGCGTCTCCGGCGTCTGGCGCGAACTCACCGACAACGTCAACTCGATGGCCGGCAACCTCACCGCCCAGGTCCGCAACATCGCCCAGGTGACCACTGCGGTCGCCCGGGGTGACCTGACCCAGAAGATCACCGTCGACGCCCAGGGCGAGATCCTGGAGCTCAAGAGCACCGTCAACACGATGGTCGACCAGCTCTCCTCCTTCGCCGACGAGGTCACCCGGGTCGCCCGCGAGGTCGGGTCCGAAGGTGAGCTGGGCGGCCAGGCGCAGGTCCGCGGCGTCTCCGGCGTCTGGCGCGAACTCACCGACAACGTCAACTCGATGGCCGGCAACCTCACCGGTCAGGTGCGCAACATCGCCAGCGTCGCCACTGCCGTGGCCCAGGGCGACCTCTCGCAGAAGATCACCGTGGACGCCCGCGGCGAGATCGCCGAGCTGAAGAACACCGTCAACACGATGGTCGACCAGCTCTCGGCGTTCGCGGCCGAGGTCACCCGGGTCGCCGGTGAGGTGGGTTCGGAGGGCAAGCTCGGCGGCCAGGCCCAGGTCCGCGGCGTCTCCGGCGTCTGGCGCGAACTCACCGACAACGTCAACTCGATGGCCGGCAACCTCACCGCCCAGGTGCGCAACATCGCCCAGGTGGCCACCGCCGTGGCCCAGGGCGACCTCTCGCAGAAGATCACCGTGGACGCCCGCGGCGAGATCCTGGAGCTCAAGAGCACGGTCAACACGATGGTCGACCAGCTCTCCTCCTTCGCCGACGAGGTCACCCGGGTCGCCCGCGAGGTGGGCTCGGAGGGCAAGCTCGGCGGCCAGGCCCAGGTCCGCGGCGTCTCCGGGCTGTGGCGCGAACTCACCGACAACGTCAACTCGATGGCCGGCAACCTGACGTCCCAGGTCCGCAACATCGCCCAGGTGACCACGGCGGTGGCCGGCGGCGACCTGAGCCAGAAGATCACGGTCACCGCGCAGGGCGAGATCCTGGAGCTGAAGAACACGGTCAACACGATGGTCGACCAGCTCTCCTCCTTCGCCGACGAGGTCACCCGGGTCGCCCGCGAGGTCGGCACCGAGGGCAAGCTCGGCGGCCAGGCAGAGGTGCGGGACGTGTCGGGCACCTGGCGCGACCTGACCCAGAACGTGAACGACCTGGCCGGCAACCTCACCACCCAGGTGCGCGCGATCGCCGACGTGGCCACCGCCGTGACCCGCGGTGACCTGACCCAGTCGATCGCCGTCGAGGCGCTGGGCGAGGTGGCCGAGCTCAAGGACAACATCAACCAGATGATCGCCAACCTGAAGGACACCACCGAGCAGAACGCGTCCCAGGACTGGCTCAAGACCAACCTGGCCCGGATCGGCGCCCAGTTGCAGGGCCAGCGCGACCTGCGGCAGGTCTGCCAGATGATCATGAGCGAGGTCACCCCGGTCGTCGACGCCCAGCAGGGCGCGTTCTTCCTGCTGGAGTCCACCCGGGAGGGGCTGCGGCTGCGGCTGGCGTCGTCGTACGGCTACGCGCCCCGGCGGGGCGACTCGGGGCTCGCGCTCGGCGAGGGCCTGGTCGGCCAGGCGGCAGTCGAGCGGCGGCCCATCCGGGTGGCCGGCACGCCGCCGGGGTACCTCTCGATCGCCTCGGGGCTCGGCGAGGCCGCCCCGTCCGACCTGGTCATCCTGCCTGTGCTCTTCGAGGAGCGGGTGCTGGGCGTCATCGAGCTGGCCCGGTTCGGAGACTTCTCCACCCAGCACATGAACTTCCTGGAGCAGCTGGTCGACACCATCGGCGTCGTGCTGAACACGATCATCGCCAACGCGCGCACCGAGGAGCTGCTCACCCAGTCCCAGCGCCTCACCCAGGAGCTGCAGGCCCAGTCGATGGAGCTGCAGCGCACCAACGCCGAACTGCAGGAGAAGGCGGCGCTGCTGTCCGACCAGAACCGCAACATCGAGATCAAGAACCGCGAGATCGAGATGGCCCGCCTCGGCCTGGAGGAGAAGGCCGAGCAGCTGGCGCTGTCCAGCCAGTACAAGTCCGAGTTCCTGGCCAACATGAGCCACGAGCTGCGGACCCCGCTGAACAGCCTGCTGGTGCTGGCCCGGCTGCTGGCCGAGAACCGGGAGGCCAACCTCTCGGCCAAGCAGATCGAGTTCGCCCGCACCATCCACGACGCCGGCTGGGACCTGTTGACCCTGATCAACGACATCCTCGACCTGTCCAAGGTCGAGGCCGGCAAGATGGACGTGCAACCCACCCCGGTAGCCCTGGACGACATCTGCGGCTACGTGGAGGCCACCTTCCGGCCTCAGGCCGACGTGAAGGGCCTGCGGCTGCGGGTCCGCCGCGAGCCCGACCTGCCCCGCTCGGTGTTCACCGACGAGCAGCGGCTGCAGCAGATCCTGAAGAACCTCATCTCCAACGCGCTGAAGTTCACCGACGGCGGCGACGTGACCCTCTCGATCGGCTCGGTTCCCGACGACATGCTCTTCGCGAGCCCGGCGCTGAACGCCGCCGAGCGGGTGGTCGCCTTCGCGGTGTCCGACACCGGGATCGGGGTGGCCACCGAGAAACTCTCGCTGATCTTCGACGCGTTCCAGCAGGCCGACGGCACCACCAGCCGCAAGTACGGCGGCACGGGCCTGGGCCTGTCGATCTCCCGCGAGATCGCCCGCCTGCTCGGCGGCTCGATCAGCGCCCGCAGCGAGGTCGGCCGGGGCAGCACGTTCACGCTCTACATCCCCGACACCTACCCGTTCGAGGTGCTCGAGGTCGCCCCCGAGGACGTCGACACGACCGAGGCGTCGCTGGCACCGAGGATCCTCAGCGGTGCCGCCACGCTGCCCGCGGCGGGCCTGGACACCACCGTGCTGGCCGGGGCGACGGTACTGATCATCGACGACGACGTCCGCAACGTCTTCGCGCTGACCTCCGCGCTGGAACTGCACGGGATCGTGGTCCTCTATGCCGACAACGGCGGCGCCGGCATTCAGCTCCTCCAGGACCACCCGGAGGTCGACCTGGTTCTGATGGACGTCATGATGCCCGATATGGACGGTAACGAGACAACCGCGGCGATTCGCCGAATTCCCCGCTTCGCGGACCTTCCGATCGTCTTCCTGACGGCAAAGGCGATGCCGGGCGACCGGGAGAAGAGCATCGCGGCCGGGGCCAGCGACTACATCACCAAGCCCGTCGACCTCGACCGGCTGCTGCGGGTGATGGCGTCCTGGCACGAGGCCGAGCGGCCGTCTGACCACGCCGGTCGCCGTGCCGTGGCAGCGGCATCCGAGGGCGCCGCGTCGGCGAACGGCACCGGGACGGACGGCACGGTGCCGGCCGTCGACGGTCCCGCGAGCGCTGAGGCGTCCCACGGGTCCGACGCGTGACGGCGCCCCGACGTCGGGCGAAGATTCTCCTGGTCGACGATCGGCCGGAGAACCTGCTGGTCCTGGAGGCCATCCTGCAGGGCCTCGACCAGGACCTGGTCACCGCGACGTCCGGCGAGGACGCGCTCAAGTGCCTGCTCACCGACGACTTCGCCGTCATCCTGCTCGACGTCCAGATGCCGGGCATGGACGGCTTCGAGACCGCCGAGCACATCAAGCGGCGGGAACGCACCCGGCACGTGCCGATCGTGTTCCTGACCGCACTCGACCGGGAGCCGAACCACGCGTTCCGCGGCTACGCCACCGGGGCGGTCGACTACCTGGCCAAACCGTTCGACCCGTGGGTGCTGCGGGCCAAGGTGGCAGTGTTCGTCGACCTGTGGGAGAAGAACCGGCTGTTGCTGGAGCAGACCGAACTGCTGCACCAGCGGGTCCACTCCACCGAGGCGGCCACCTCCGAGCGGGGCACCGCACTGGGGCGCGCCCGGGTGCGGGTGGCCGAGGCGTTGGCCAGGCTGGAGGCGTCGGACCCCGAGACGGCCGAGCTGCTCCGCGCGGCCGTCCACGACCTCGACACCGCGGCCGGCCCGAGCCTGCCCCCGCCGACCGGCACTCCCCCGCCCGAGTCCGACCCGAACGGCTGACTCCGCTCGATCCGTGCTCAGGGGCCGCACCGCACCGCGGAGTTTGGCCGGCTCCTGGGTGCGGCGCGGTCAGGCTGGGACGGCGTCGTAGCCCGCCTCGTCGACCGCGGCGACCACGGCCGCGTCGTCGATCTCGTCACCGGTGACCACGACCTGCTTGCGCTCCAGGTCGATCTGGACGCTGGCCACGCCGGCGAGCTTGCCGACCTCGGCCTGCACGGCCTGGACGCAGTGCGCACAGGTCATGCCGTTCACCAGCCAGGTGCTGCTCCGCATGTCTTCCTCTCGTTCTCTGTGGGTGAGTTCGGGATCTCGACCAGGCGGTGCAGTCCCCGGATCTGGCGCCTCGATCCGGCGCAGCCTGGCCTGGACCGCACGCTTGTCCGCGAGTAGCCCACCATAGGATTCACAATACCCCCTGTGGGTATGCTCTCGCGCCGCGTGCCACCCCTGGGGGGTATTGCGCGGAGAGTGACAGCCGCCATACTCAGGGTGAACACTGTTTCTCCCACTCGGCTGCGGTCCGTGCCGGCACCACCTGGTCCGGCCGACCACCCGCGGCACCCCTTTCGAGGAGGCGGTTGTCGGTGTCCAAGGTTCACCTCGTCACGTTCTGCGGGAGCTGCGGTTGCGGCTGCCCCGAGCTCTACGTCGACCACGACGCCCCGGCGTCCCAGCGGATCGTGCTCACCGACGACTTCGGCCAGCGCGTCCAGATGAGCGTCGACCAGTTCGGTGACCTGCTCGCCCGGGCCACCAGCGGCGAGCTCACCGCGCTGATGGAGTCCGAGCTCGCCAGGGCCTGAGAAACGCCACACGCGCTACGCGCCGCTCGGCGGCGTGCTGTCGGCTTCCGGGTTGGCGGTCGCCGCCGAACCGGCCGATGGCTCGCGCCGGCCCCTGGTGCGGCGCAGGGCCCAGCCGCCGACCACCAGGCCGGCCAGTCCTGCGACCAGCCCGCCCACGGTCAGCGCCGTCGTTCCGGAGGACCCGTGGTGGTCGGTGGCCTTCGCCGGGTCCTTCGTTCCGGCGGTGTCGCCGCCGTGGTGGTCACCGTCGGTCTTGCCGGCGACCAGCGTGACGACCGGGGCCGGGTACTCCGGCTCCCCCGCGCCCGTCGGCTCCTCGATCCACCGTGCCACCGTGCCGTCGCTGTAGGTCTGCAGCACCTTGAAGACGAGCGTGTCGGCCTTGGGCAGCGGCCCACCCGAGATCGCGAACTCCTGGAACTGTCCGGGTCGCACGCCGGCCGCCGGCGAGCTGGCCGTGAAGACGATCCGCCCGACGGCCTGGTCGATCTTCCGGCCGTCGTTGTCGACCGGTGTCGCCAGCGCGACCTTCTGGACCGCCGCCTGCCAGCCCGGCACCGGCCGGACCCGCATCGACGCGACAGGCTTGTCGGCCGGGAACACGATCTCGAGCTTCACCGTGCTCGCGGTGTCGCTCTCGTTCGGCACCCGGAAGGTGAGGGTGGCGTAGCCGCCCCGGCTGGCTTCGGACGGGTCGACGGTCACGTGGGCGAGAGCGGGCGCGGCGAGGAGCATCCCGGCGAGAGCGCTGGTGCCGACGACCGCCGCGAGGCGGCGAAGCGAGGTGCGGAGCATGGGTTCCTTCCGTCCAGGCCGGATCAGGTGATCCGGACCGTGTGGGTCACCGTCGCCTGGTCCACGTCGGACGTGCGGACGGTGAAGGTGAACGTCCAGGTGCCGGCGGCAGGGATCTGGACCTGGCCGACGGCATGGTTGTTGGTGATGGGCAGCAGCGGGATGGCGAGAGCGTCCACCCCCGCGGCCGGGTTGGCGACCCTGGCCTTCCACTCGACCACGCCCAACGGGCGGTCGTTGCGGTCCAGCACGGTCAGGTGCAGGGAGTTGTTCCCCACCCGGCTCGGGTCGAGGCTCAGCTGGAGGGCGAACGCCTTGCTGTTCAGCGTCGCCGCATAAGGCAGGTCTTGCGAGGTGGCGGCCTCGGCGGCGTTGCGTGCGGGGGTGGCCTGGACCAGGGCGGTGGCCAGGCCGAGCACCACCGCAGCGATCCCGACCTCCACCAGCACCCGGCGACGCAGGCCGCGGATCTCCCCCGCGGACGGCGGATCGTCGACCTCGCCGGCGTCGCCCTGGTCGTCGGCGGCCGGGCCGTCGCGCGGGTCGTCGGACGGGGGGCCAGGCGAGTCGCCGTCGACCGCGTCGTCCGTCCACGGCCCGTCGCGGTCGGCGGCGTAGGCGTACGCGGGCAGCGGAAGGCGCCGTCGGACCCAGCCGCGGGCACCGGCGGCCGCGACCAGGATCGCGCCGAGCCCGGCCACCTTGGCCAGTACGAGCTGCCCGTACGCCGTCGACACCAGCGCACCGGGCGAACCCACCTCGACGAGGGCCTGGACGGTGCCGCTGAGCGCCAGTGCCACCACCGCGTAGGTGGCCCAACGCGACCAGGCCGGCAGGATCGCGCCCAGCTCGCCGGCGTCCGCCCGGGGCAGCAGCGCGAACGCCAGCACGACCAGGCCACCCAGCCATACCGCCATCGCCGCGACGTGCACGGCATCGGCCGGGATCGACAGCAGCCGGGCCGGCGAACCGGCCGCATGACCCGACAGTGGCCAGGTGAGCAGCAAGGCGGCCCCCAGCACCGCCGCGAACACGCGGTCGACCGTGACCAGCTCCGCACCCCGGGTGATACGCCGGACCAGCGCCACTCCGGCCAGCAGCAGTGCGACCCGGACCGCGAGCGCCTGCCCCACTCCGGTGTCCAGCACGGAGACCGTGTCGCCGGCGGAGAGGTCGGCCACGGTGCCGCCGGTGGCGTAGGGGGCCTGCAGCGCGAACGTCAGCGCGGTCCCGCCGAGCAGCAGGCCCCAGCCGAGCCAGGCGAGGCGGCGGGGTGCCGAGGACGCGAGCCGGCGTGGCCAGAACGCGAGCAGGAACAGCAGCGGTCCGACCAGCAGCGCGATCCCCGCGTAGCCCGCATAGCGTCCGGCCGACTGCAGACCGCGCACCCACGGGTCGACGGCCGCGGCGCCGCTGCCGAGGTCGGGCGGACGAGCCTGCGCGGACGGGGCCTGGATGCTGAACGTGTAGCCGCCGGCGATCGGATGGCCGTCGGCCGACACGACCCGGTAGCTGACCAGATAGGTCCCCCGACCGAGGCCCGGCCGCAACGGGGCGACGACCTGGGCTCCGCGTACGGTCGGCCTTCCCTCGACGACGTTCGTCCCGTCGGGAGCGAGCATGCTGACCCGGCCGAGGCCGATGTCCACCGGCTCGCTGAAGGTCAGGGTCACCTGCCGCGGGGGCTGGTCCACGATCGTCCCGGCGACCGGATCGGTGCGTACGAGGACGGCGTGCGCCGAGGCCGGCATCGCCGGCAGCAGGACGCCGAGCGCCGTGACGACCGCCGCGACCGCCAGGCCGCACCGCCTCACGCGCCCGCCTCGACTCTCGGCACCGCGCACGGCCGCGTGAGCCGCTCCCCTGCGCACGCTCATGCACTCACCCGCGCCGCGCCGACCTGAGCCGGCGGCCGGCCGCGGGACACCAGCCAGAGCAGCCCGGCCTGGACGGCCGCCAGCAGGTGCGCGAGCTCGTGGGTCCACGCGGCCCTGCCGCCCGCGATGTCGACCACGCTGGTGAGCAGCAGGCAGGCTGTGAGCGCCGCGGCGACCGGCAGCAGCGCCCGGGCATACGCGGGCCGGGCCGCGGCCAGCAGGAACCCGACGGCGATCGCCACGTCGAAGGACGCCATCTCCCGGCCGACGTGCGCGTCCAGCCCGGCCGGTTCGGTGAACAGCGCGGGCGCGGCGAGCACCAACTGGACGCCGGCCGAGATCGCCAACGCCCAGCGCGGCGCCTCCCGCGCGGCCCCACCCGTACGCCGGCTCCGCGCCTGCCGGCGCGCCCTCGCGACCTGGACCCGGCGGTCTGCCCCCACCGCGGCGAGCACCCGTTCGGCCAGGTCAGGCGGCTCGGCGGCGGAAAGGCGAACCGCCCGGGTGACGGCGTCCGCCTCCGCCTGCCAGGCCCGGCAGTCCGCGCAGGCCGCGAGGTGCCCGTCGACCGCGCCGGGATCGGGGCCCACCCGGCCGGGGGCGTGGTCGGGAGGCGACGGGTCCTCGCCGTCGAGCCGGGCCGAGATCGCCAGTCGAGCCTGTGCGCACTGCATGGAGGTAGGTCGCTCGGGGACCCCTGAGAGTTCCCACGACTTCCCGAGCCGCGACGCCCGGGGGTAAGGCTCCAGCCTGAACGTTCGCGCCGGAGCGTTCGGGCGCGCCGGGCCCGGCCCCACCGCCGTAGGCTGTGCCCGTGGACGAGGTCACCCGATGGGCGCTCGGCGCCCAGGCCGGCAACCCGCTCGCCGAGGCGGCGTTCGTCCGCGGCACCCAGGCCGAGGTCTGGCGATACTGCGCCTCGCTGGTCGACCACGCGTCCGCGGACGACCTGGCCCAGGAGACCTACCTGCGGGCGTTCCGGGCACTGCCGGGCTTCCAGGTCCGGGCCAGCGCCCGCACCTGGCTGCTCGGCATCGCCCGCCGCACCTGCGCCGACCACCTCCGCGGGGTCGTCCGGCGACGCCGGCTTGCGGAGACGCTCCGGCGGCGGGCTGCCGAGGGTGTCGGCACCGATCCGGCCAGCACGGTCAGCGCCGGCGACCTGCTCGCCCGGCTGTCCGATGGCCGCCGTACCGCGTTCACGCTCACCCAGCTCGTCGGGCTCTCCTACGAGGAGGCCGCCGCCGTGGAGGGTGTGCCGATCGGCACCGTCCGCTCCCGGGTCGCCCGCGCCCGCGAACAGCTGGTGGCGCAACTCGCCCACGCCGACGTGGGCTGAGGCGGCCCCTCCGGCCGGCGGCCCTCGGCTCAACTCCGCGCGGACGCCCGCATCACCGCACCGTCCGGGTGCCGCAGCAGCCACACCGCGGCCAGCGCGGAGAACAGCGCCGTGCCGAAGCTCGGATACGACGCCGGCGGGTAGCCGACGACCAGGAACGCGACGCCGTGCGCCGCGCTGGTGACCGCGAACGCCACCAGGAGCCACCCGAGCACCCGGTTGTCGGCGAGATAGGCGGCCACCATCAGCACCAGGCCGGAGGCGACCCAGGTCGATCCGGTCAGCGCCAGCTCGTCGGCGAGCGTCCAGCCGGCGGGTGCGGCCACGTCGGGGCCTCCGAACGACGTGCCCGCCAGGCCGAACGCGATGACCACCGCGACGATCAACCAGATTCGAACCAGAACGCGTGCGATCACTGCGAACTCCTGTCAGGTAGACGGGGAAGGTCAGCTGCCGACCGCGACGAGGACGTTGCCGTCGGGGTCGGTGAACACCACCTGCAGGCCCCACGGCGCTACCTCCGGGGGGCTGGTGAACGTCACGCCTCTGGCCTGCAGGTTCTCGAACGTCCGCGCGCCGTCGGTGAGCCGGAAGATGAGGCCGGTGAAGACGCCCACCTTCTCCGGCGCCCAGGTCTCGAAGCCCGGACCGGTCAGCACGACGACCGTCTCGGCCCCCCGCGGGGCGACCTCGACCCAGCGCATCGGGCCCATCTTGGCGTCGGTGCCCTTCTCCATGCCGAGCACGTCGACGTAGAAGGCGAGCGCGCGGTCCACGTCGGAGACGTAGACGGTGACACTGCTCAGCGGTCCCAACATGGGCTTTCGATCTCCTTCTTTATACTTTCGATGAAAAAGTAGCGGGTATCATCGGGAGATGTCAACGCGCCGGTACCGCCATCACTGCGGCCTGGCGCACAGCCTGAACCTGGTCGGCGAACGCTGGGCGCTGCTGGTCGTCCGGGAGCTGCTGTCCGGCCCGGCGCGCTACACCGACCTGCTCGACGGGCTGCCCGGCGTGGGCACCAACCAGCTGGCCAACCGCCTGAAGGAACTCGAGGAGGCCGGGCTCGTCCAGCGCCGCGCACTTCCCCCGCCGGCGGCGTCCACCGTCTACGAGCTCACCGAGGACGGGCGCGACCTGGAGGTCGCGGTGCTGGCCCTGACCCGGTTCGGCACCCGGCGGCTGACCCCCGGCGTGCAACCCGACCAGGTGTTCCGACCGCGGTGGGCGGCGCTGGCGCTGCGGGCTCGCGGCGCCGGCGAGGTCTGTCCGGGCACCCACGAGGCCCGCTACGAGGTGCGCGTCGAGGACGAGGTGTGGCACGAGGTCGTCGGCGACGGCCAGGTCCACACCGGAGCGGGGCCGCTGGCCGGGGCCGACCTGACCGTTGTCACCGACGGCATGACCGCCTACGAACTCGCCACCGGACGCCTCACGCTGGGCGCCGCACTGGAGTCCGGCGCGGTGCGCACGACCGGTCCGTCCGAGGCGGTGCGCCAGTGGGCCGCCCTGCACGCGCTCTCCGTCTGACCGGCGCCGTGGTCAACAGCGCAGCCGCGTCCGCGTGGTCAGCGGGTGGAGCGGCGGAGCGCGAAGGACGGGTCGAACCCGTACGGCAGCTCCAGCCGGTGCGCGGTCATCATCTCCTCGTCGCCGAGGATCTGCGGTGTCGACCCGTCGGCCACCACCGCTCCCCCGTCCAGCACCACCGCCCGCGGGCACAGCTCCAGGGCGTAGGGCAGATCGTGGGTGACCATCAGCAGTGTCACGTCCAGGCCGAGCAGGATGTCGGCCAGCTCCCGACGCCCGGCCGGGTCGAGATTGGACGACGGCTCGTCGAGCACCAGGATCTCCGGCCGCATCGCCAGCACGGTGGCCACCGCGACCCGGCGGCGCTGGCCGAACGAGAGGTGGTGCGGTGCCCGGTCGCCGAACCCGGCCATTCCCACCGCGGCCAGCGCCTCGTCCACCCGGGCCGCCAGCTCGGCGCCGCGCAGGCCCAGGTTGGCGGGGCCGAACGCCACGTCCTCAGCCACCGTCGGCATGAAGAGCTGGTCGTCGGGGTCCTGGAAGACGATGCCCACCCGGCGACGGATCTCGGCCAGGTGGTCCTTGCGCACCGGCAGGCCCGCCACGGCGACACTGCCCGCGCCAGCCGTGAGGATGCCGTTCAGGTGCAGCACGAGCGTGGTCTTGCCGGCACCGTTCGGGCCGAGCAGCGCGACCCGCTCCCCGCACCGGATCCTCAGGTCGACGCCGAACAGCGCCTGGTGGCCGTCCGGGTAGGCGAAGGCGAGGCCGCGGACGTCCAGCGAGGGCGCCGGGACGTTCAGGTCAGCAGCCACGCCGACACCGTCACCGTGGCCGCCGCGGCCGGCAGGGCGAGCGCGGCCGCCCACTGCCCGCGCCGGGTCGGCGTCTCGCCCAGCCGGGGCAGCGAGCCGGTGTAGCCGCGGGAGAGCATCGCCACGTACACCCGCTCCCCCCGCTCGAACGACCGCAGGAACAACGCGCCGATCGACGTCGCGAACGCCTTGGCCTGCCACAGGAACCGGGGGTCGTGGCAGCGCGAGATCCGGGCGATCCGCATCGCGCGGGCATTGCCCGCGATCACGTCCAGGTAGCGCAGCATGAACGTGGCGATCTGCACCAGCAGCGGCGGCATCCGCAGCCGTTCGAGGCCAAGCAGCAGCTCACGGCCGCTGGTCGTGGCCGCCAGCAGCAACGAGGTGACCACGCCGAGCGTGCCCTTCACCAGGATGTTCCACCCGCCGTAGAGCCCGTCGACGGACAGCGACAGGCCCAGCCAGCTGACCCGCTCGCCGCCCTCCACGAACGGCAGCAGCACGGCCAGCAGGACGAACGGCACCTCGATCAGCACCCGCCGGGCCAGCCAACCCGCCGGTACCTGAGCCACCGCCGCGACTCCGGCCAGCAGGACGGCGAACGCCGCGACCGCCCACACCGCCTCCCGGGGAGTCGCCACCACGGCGACCACCGTCGCCAGCGCCGCCACGATCTTGACCTGCGGAGGAAGCCGGTGGACGGGTGAGGCGCCGTCCCGGTACAGGCCGTGGCCGACCCCCATCTAGGGCGCGTCCGCCCCGGTACGGGTCCTGCCGCCGCGGCGCCGGATCGCCCAGAACAGGCCGGCACCCACCCCGAACACGATCAGCACACCGCCCGCTCCGGAAAGTCCTGTCGCCAGGTAGGAGTTCCCGACACCGTCCACGTCGTAGTCGGCCACCGGCGAGTCGGCCAGCGCGTGCTCCCCCGACCGTTTCGCCATGCAGTCCCCGCCGGTGATCTCGTCGTCGGCGTTGAACGTGCAACCGGCACGCGCGGCGGCGTCGAGGCCGTCCGGCTGCGAGCTGGCGAAGTTGCTGACCACGCCGGCCAGGAACAGCGCGATCAACAGCCCGAGGCCGAGGAAGACCGCGAGCTGGCGGGTGGGCAGGGCATTCGAGGTCATGCGTTGACGCTCCCGGGGCTAGAAGCGGGCGGCGCGGCCGCCGCTGGGGGGGTGGTGAAGGACCACCTCACGGCGGAAGCTTCGCAGGGCGTAGACGAGATCGGGCCGGACGGCGGCGACCGCGCCGACCGTGGCCGCCGTGATCAGGCCCTCGCCGATCCCGATCAGCAGGTGGTAGCCGCCGATCGCCCCGGCCACTCCCGCGATCGGAAGGTCCGTCGTACCTCCGAGCGCGTACTGGAGCACGAATCCCTGCGAGCCGACCACGACCGAGACCGCGGCGGCCACGAACGCCGCCGCCGTGAGGCCCGCCTTCGAACGGGGCAGCACCCGCAGCAGCGCCCAGACGACGCCGTAGGCCACGACGGCCGTGAGGATCGCCATGTTCGCGACATTGAGCCCGAGAGCGGTCAGCCCTCCGTCGGCGAACAGTAGCGCCTGGACCAGCAGGACGAGCGCGACGCAGAGCGCCCCTACCCACGGCCCGACCAGGATCACCGCCAACGCGCCGCCGAGCAGGTGGCCGCTCACGCCGGGGAAGATCGGGAAGTTGAGCATCTGCACCGCGAAGATGAAGGCAGCCACCAGGCCGGCCATCGGCGCCAGCCGGTCGTCGAGGTCGTTGCGGGCCCGGGCCAGGCAGAGCGCGAGCCATCCGACTGCGAGCACGCCGAACAGCACGGACACCGGTAAGTCGACGATGCCGTCCGCAACGTGCATCGCGATCCCCGTGCTGCTGCCGTCCATGCTGTCTCCCTGCCTGGTCGCCTCGGGGCCTCGCACCGGCGGGCTGGGGCCGCGGGGGCCGGGAACAGCCCGTACACCTTCGCCGATTGACACCCGCTACAGGTCTCAAGAGCACTACTGCATCAGTCTTGCATTTGCGAACAAGCGGTAACAAGAGTCCACCGGTACGGGGGCGTTCGCTCGGACGTCCACACGGTTCACCCGTGTGGCCCGCCGCCGGTGGACGGTGCGGTGGATCGGAGCCACCGCACTAGGGTCTGGATCATGACCGAGCAGCAGCGCCTCTCCCCCGGCGACCCCGCACCGGACTTCGACCTCGCCTCCGACACCGGCGGGCGCGTCCGCCTCGCCGACCTCCGCGGCCAGCGGGTGATCCTGTACGCCTACCCGGCCGCGATGACCCCCGGCTGCACGACGCAGGCCTGCGACTTCCGCGACTCGCTGGACGCGCTGAAGGCGGCGGGCCTCACGGTGATCGGCATCTCGCCGGACTCCCCCGGCAAGCTGGCCAAGTTCCGGGAAAAGGACGGACTGACGTTTCCGCTGGTCTCCGACCCGGACAAGGCCGTGCTGAGGGCCTACGGCGCCTACGGCGAGAAGCCGCTGTACGGCAAGACGGTGGTCGGAGTCATCCGCTCGACGTTCGTCATCGACCCGGACGGCAAGATCGAGCAGGCGCAGTACAACGTCAAGGCCACCGGCCACGTCGCCAAGCTCCGCCGCGACCTCGGCCTGGACTGACGCGTCGCACCGCTCGCCGACCCGCGCAACTCCGTGACCCGGCAGGGGGTGTTGCGTACGATGGCACCGCACGCGGGAGTGGTGGAACGGTAGACACCCAGGTCTTAGGAACCTGTGCCCTCACGGGCGTGCGGGTTCGACTCCCGCCTCCCGCACCGACGGTCCGGCAACGGCCACCGGAAATTGCCGGTTGGATCGGGTTGCAAGACTGGCCTCGTGACCGTCACCGCGAAGAGCCTGCTCCGGAGTGTCGACCGGTTGGCGTTCCCCGCGCGGCAACGACTGCTCGCGCGGACGGCGCGCGAGCTGCGAGGCACGGACGAGTTCGACCGGCTCCTTGCCGAGCTGCACGGCTCGGACTGGTTCGGACGGCAGACCGCGCTCCTGATGGCGGCCGTCGCCGGTCACGAGCGCCACGTCTTGCGGTGCCTCGGCGCGCCCGAGCCGCCGCTGGCGCTGTCGGCCTGAACGTGGCCGTCCGGCGGGCCTACGGGTCGGCGGAGATCGTCGCGATGCGACCACAGGCTGGCTGCCCTGGGAGTTGCAGGACCAGATGGCGGTGCTCGCGCGATTCGATCCCGGCCGGACGATGGCGGTGGCCACCGCGGTGGCCACCATCCCGCCGGAGGCGATGGCCGAGCACCACCGCCACCGGTTCGCGGCGCTGGTGGCCACCGTCGCCACAAGCGGTGACCCGGACGTCGCGCGCCGGGGCATCGCCGCACTCCCGCCGTGGGCGGCCTGGAATCCAGAGGCCGCCGCGGTGCTCGTACGCCGCGCCTGCGACCTCGCCGACACCGCCACCTGGCGCGATGCGCTCGGCGCCCTGCTGACCGGCTGCAGCCACACCGGCGACCCCGCGCCGCTGCTCGACGTGCACGCACGGCTGTCCCAGCCCGGCCCCTCCGAGGAGTCCGGCCGCGACCTTCCTGCCCGCCGGCGGCTGGCCGCGCTGGCCGAACGGGCTGGCGAAGGCGCGAACTGGGGCCGGGAGGAATGGCGGCTGGCCGAGACCCTCTGGCCCCCGCTGGTCGCGGGTCGTCTGGTGCCGACCGAGGGACTGCGTCTCGCGGTTCGGGCAGTGCGGTGGACCGCCCCGGACCTCCTCCCGCGACTGCGTCGGCTCGCCGACGTGGCGGACCGGCCGAGCCTCGCGTGGCGCGCCTCCGGGTGGATCCAGCAGGGCCTGGACGGCGAGCCCTGGCGCACGGTGCGGCCCGATCTCCTGCCGGCCTCGACCGCGCTGGCCGGGGACCCCGGCCCGACCGCCGCGCTGTTCGCCGCCGCCGTGACCCGGTCGGCCGGGGCGTGGGTCGGTTGGACGCCGCCGTGGCGCGACCTTCTGCTCCGGTTGCGCCGGCACCCCGATCCCGACGTCGCCGAACACGCGGCGGACACCGTGACGGACCCGGAGTGACCTACTCCTGAGCTTCGAGCCGGGTCAGGGCCCGAGCCAGGACCCGGGCACGGGTCTGCGCGGTGCGGGCCTTGAGCAGCGGCAGGATCACGGTGGCATACCGGTCCGACCGGCCGAGGTTCTCGAAGGCGGCGTTCACGCGGGCGTTGCCGGCCAGCGCGGCCGCCAGGTCGGGCGGCACGGCGGCGTTGCGCTGCGACTCGTACGCCGCCTCCCACCGCCCGTCCGCCTTGGCCGCCGCAACCTCCGCGAGCCCCGCCGGCCGCATGCGCCCGGCCGCCGTCAGCGCCTCGACCTTCGCCACGTTGACCTTCGACCACGAACTCCTCGGCCGGCGGGGCGAGTACCGCTGCAGGTAGGAGACCTCGTCGTAGGCCTTGCGCTGGCCGTCGACCCAGCCGTAGTACAGGGCCACGTCCAGAGCGTCCGCCACCGTGACCGAGACGGCTCCGGAGCGCCGCTTGGCGATGCGCAGCCACACTTCGGTCTGGTGCTCGTGCCGCGCGGCCAGCCAGGACTCCCACGCCGCGGCGTCGGGACAGTCGAGCGCATCCGGGTCGGGCCGGCTCACCATGGCATCCCTCTCGTCGATGCTCCTTGCGGTGACGCTATCGGTTGGCTGTGACCGCTTTCCTCTGGGCAACCCCGACGCGACCGGTCGTCCGCCGTCAGCCTTCTGGCCGTAGGGCCAGGTCGACGGCGGCGCGGGCGTGCAGGGCCGTGCTCGGGAAGAGGCGGGGATCGGAGTCCGGTGGGACGAGGAGTTCGATCTCGGTGCAGCCGAGGATGACGCCGGTCGCGCCAGCGGCGAAGAGGCCGGCCACGATGCGCTCGTACTCGCGGCGGGATCCCTCGTCGACCACGCCGCGGACCAGTTCCTCGTAGATCACGCTGTGGACGAGGTCGCGGTCGGGCTCGTCGGGGGTGAGCACCTTCAGCCCGTACCGCTGCTCCATCCGGCCGCGGTAGAAGTCCTGCTCCATCGTGTAGCGGGTAGCCAGCAGGCCGACCGTGTGGTGACCGGCGGCGAGCACCGCTTCGCCGGTGGTGTCGCCGATGTGCAGGAACGGGATGGTGACCGCCGCCTCGATGACGCCCGCGAGCTGGTGCATCGTGTTCGTGCAGAGCACGATCATCTCGGCACCGGCACGCTCCAAGCCGACGGCCGCGACGGCAAGGCGACGGCCCGCCTCGGTCCAGTCGCCGCGCTCCTGCAGTGCCTCGATCGTCGCGAAGTCGAAGGAGTGCATGATCGAACTCGCCGAGTGGGTGCCGCCGAGCCGCTCGCGCACCTCGGTGTTGACCAGCCGGTAGTAGAGCGCCGAGGACTCCCAGCTCATCCCGCCGAGCAGCCCGATGGTCCGCATCACGTGAGGCCCTCCACCGCTCGCCGGCCGCGCCAGGAACCCGGCGCGGGTCAGGCCACCGACACCGGGGACCTGACCCACGCTACGTCGGCACGGACGGTTCAGCGGTGGCGGGTGAACGCCACCACCTGTTGGAACGTCGGCCGGTTCTGCCAGTCCACTGGGCGGGTGCCGACCACGCCTGCCGTGGTCGGCTTGATGTCGTCGCGGTGCTTGTCGTAGGTGAACTGCACGACGCTGGTGACCTTCAGCGTGGTCGCCACCCAGTCCACCGTCGTCCGGAGCGAGTCGCGCAGCGCCTTCTGACAGACGGCCGCGTCACCGCCGCCGCAGTAGGTCTGGTGCCACGGGTCGGCCACCGGCGCGCCGAACGTGCGGCGCAGGTCCTTGCTGACGTAGCCGTACCAGGCCACGTTGGCGAAGGCACTGCCGGGAGCCTGGCTCGGATGGTCGTCGATCGACTGCGGCAACTCGTTCACCAGGTTGCCCAGCCGGCCGCTGAGCACGTTCTTGGCGACAGCGTGGCCGGGGTGATGCCACCACGCGTCGAACAGCGCGATCGCGGCCTGGTCGGTGTAGCTGCCGTCGCGATCCCGGTCCTCCCGGTGCGCACCGCGGCTCACCCAGGCCCGGAGCACGGCCACCGCTTCGGCCAGCTTCGGATCGCCGCTCACGTCCCCGAGCGCCGCGAGCAGCCGCGGCAGCACGTGGGCGCCACGGGTGTCCACTGTGGCCGCATCCTGTACGGCGGCTGCCAGCCGCGCCGGCGTGGCCGCTCCGGTGTCCGCGACCGCCTTCACCCGGTCGTTGAGCGGACGTTGGCGGTGCACCGGCCCGTCGCCCCAGTTGTCCTCGCCGAGGGTGAACCCGGGGGCCGGCTTGTTGTTCCAGTTGGTGAGGAAGCCCGCGGGCGGGTTGATCGCGTTCGGGTGGCTGGAGTAAGGCAGCCAGGTCTTCCAGTCGTACGCGGCGTCGCCCCAGCGGGGCAGGTCGACATCGACCGTCGAGGGCCGGTTGGGCAGCCGCCCGGACGAGTACAGCGCGATGTCGCGCGAGTCGGCGTAGAACCAGTTGAACGTGAAGTCGATCTTGCCGGCGGCCCGCTGGAACGCCTTGGCGTCGGGCACGCGGCCGGGCATGTTGAAGCGGGCGAACCCGGAGAGCGAGTCGAGCTCGCGGCCGTAGGTGCTGCGCTGGGTGACGACCGCGACGGGCTGGCCGTCCACCGTGGTGCGGGCCTGGACGATGCCGTGGTGGGTGCGCAGCACCAGGAACCGCAGGATCTTCGGCGCCCCCGGCGCGACCAGGGTCGGCAGCGCCGTCTCGACGTGCTCGTTCCTCGTCATGGCCACGCAGGCCGCGCCGCGCCGGTAGTGCACCGACTGCACGGTGGGCGGAGAGCCGTCCGGGTTGCACAGCCGTTCGACCACGGTGTCGACGTTGTCGGCGCCCAGGCTGGTGGCCGACCAGGCGTAGTCCAGGCCCCGGCCCATCTGGACGAAGATGCCCGAGCCCGCGAACGCGACGCCGCGGGCCTTGATCCCCGGCCCGTCCAGCGAGACCTCGTTGAGCAGCTGCGGGGTGAAGTACCCGGTCTGGGGCCCGAACACCGCGACGGGCTTGCCGCTCGCACTGTGGTCGGCGTCGATCAGCGTGGCGTTGCTCATGCCGAGGGTGCCGCGCAGGTCGATGGTGCCGAACGGGGTCCGCAGTCGTCCCGGGGACGGCTGGCGCCGCGCCTGGGTCAACGGATCGGCGCCCGCGACGAGACCGCTGCCGAGCTGGGAGCCCGTGCCGGGCGCGGTGGCGGTGGGAGCCAGGTCGGGCAGCGCGACACCAGGCCGGGTCGGGTCGATCCCGGCGGTCGGCTCGCCGTACTCGAAACGCTGGGAGATGCTGGTCGACGCCTCGCTGTCGTCCTTGGACCGGAGGTCGTCATAGACCTGGCGGCCCTTCGCGTCGCCGTACTGCTTCTGCAGCTGCTGCAGCCACCTCGCGTTCGCGACCTCGCGGCCGCCGCCCTTGCCGAAGATCCCGCCGACCAGCGAGCCGATGTAGGTCAGGTCGGCGCGCGTCCAGCGGCGCGGCACCTTGGTCAGCGCGAGGTACTCGGCCGGGCAGTTCACGCCGAGCGGCAGCCCGAGCGGGCACATCTTGTCCTGCGCGGCGTTGATGCCGGCCAGGTAGGCGTCGCCGGCCGCGAGGAGGTAGGGGCCCAGGTCGCCGGCGTTGTCGGCGGCGTGCTGCAACTGCGCCGCAGCCTCCGCGGGGGTGTAGTACGCGGCGCGCAACTGCTCGGCGTCGGCGGCGATGTTCTCCGGCGACGGGCCGAGGAACTCGGCCGAGCGCGCGGAGCCGGCGTGGCGGAGCACGTCCTGCAGGAACATCCGGTCGCGGGTGCCCGCATACCCGGCACCCCAGGCGACGTTGACGTCGGTGGTGCCCTTGACGTGCGCGACCCCGAAGCGGTCCCAGGTGATCGTCACGCCCGCCTTGGGACGCTCGACGCGGGCGACGTCAGCCGGCGCCACCTCGATGCCGGCGCTCTTGTAGTGCCGGTCGACGTCGGCCTGGGTGATCTTCGCCGGGTCGAGCCGGTTGAAGCCGTCGTACATCTCCAGCTGGTCGGCGAAGTTGCGCGGGGCGTTGCGCCCGTCCACCGCGATCCGTCCGACCGGATCGCCGGCGAGCACCTGGGCCAGGCCGGCGGCGTTCACCGTCCCGGACTGTCCGGGCGGGAGGATGTTGCGGACCGTGCCGTAGTCGTCCGTACTGGCCTGCGCATTTGGCGCCACTGTCAGGACGACCGCCGCCACCGCGGCCACCACGATTATTTTTCGCATCCCGAGCGTCACTCCCATCGAGCGTCCGGCCGCTGCCCAGGCAGATTAGCGGCGCGTTTACCCGCTGGTAATGGGAAGTGCGTGCCGACCGCGTATTGACCGGTTCACCTACCCTCGACGGCGTGACCGACTGGGTGCACCTGCAGGGACGTCCCGCCCGATTCCTGCTCAACGCCGGGCCGGTGGCTCTGCTGGTCGGCACCATGGTCTACCTGGCCACAAGGGACCACTCGCGGGTCGTCGAACCGGGCGGCAGCGCCGATCCGAGCCTCACCCTGCCCGGGCCGTGCGCAGTCCTGGTGTGCATCGCGCTCGTCGTCCTCGGGCCGGCCTTCCCGCTGGTGAAGGTCGACAGCGCGGGATTCACCGTCCTGGGGCTGCCCTGGCGACGGATGGCGTGGGATGACGTGACAGGCATCCGGCGTTATTCCGGTGCCTTCCTGAAGTACGTCGTGGTCAGCCGGCGGTCCGGCGGCGAGGTCTGGCTCACCCAGCCGCGACTGCTGAAATTCCGCAACGCCGACCTCGACGAGGAACTGAACGCTCTCACCTGGCGATGGGACGACTGGACGCGACGCAACGCCGAGACGGACGGCACCCCGGGCACGTCTCAGTGACCCGCAACCCCGGGGTGGACTCCGCCGCGTCGGTCGTCGTCCCGGTGTGGCGTTGCTGCTGATCCACGGGCTGGTCATGCCGGCGCTGCGGGCTCGTGAAGGTGCCGGATTCGCGTTGAACCGGCGGCACCACGCGACGCCCACGCGGGACGGCGGTCCCGGCTCGGGCTGGGACGTTTGACGGCCACCCCTACCGTAAATCCATGACCGAATGGATGAAGCTGCAAGGCCGTTCAGCTCGGGTGCTGAACTACGTCGTGTCGCTCACTCTCTTCGTCGGCGGGGTGGCGCTGGCGATGTTCGTTTCCGATCCGGCGTGCGTGCCGGTGGGCGAAGGCTTGGACGTATGTACCATGCAGGATCGCCGCGGTGGCGCTGCCGCGGCGCTCGGGTTCGGCGGCTTCCTGGCTGCAGCACTTGGCGGAGTCGTGAGCGTCTCGGCGCGCCTGGTGCGCATCGACGACGACGGTCTGACCGTCGTCGGGTTGCCGTGGCGCCGGGTGAGCTGGGGGGACGTCCAGTTCATCACCCGGCATCCCGGCGTATACCTGAACTACGTGGTGGTCATCACGTCCGATTCCCGACGAACACGGGGCGGCGAGTACTGGCTCACCCGACAGGCGGCCTGGGATTTCCGTACGCCGGATCTCGACTACGAGTTCTCCGTGCTCACCGAGCGATGGGAACGGTGGAAGAAGCACCACGCATCGGGGCAGACGAAGGCAGACGTCGCGCGGGACTGACGCCTGGCCTGGTCAGCCGGACAGCGTCCGACACAGGACCGGAGCCAGCGCGCGGAACGCGACACCGCGGTGGCTGATCGCGTCCTTGTCGGCCGACGCCAGCTCCGCGGTGGTCAGCGCCGAATCGGCCGGCAGGAAGATCGGGTCGTAGCCGAACCCGTTGGTCCCCCGCGGTGTGCGGATCAACGAGCCCTCCATCCGGCCCTCCACCACGTGCTCGCCGCCGTCGGGCAACACCAGCGCCGCGGCACAGACGAACGCGGCGCCGAGCCGGGCGTCGGGCACCTGGGCCACCTGGTCGAGCACGAGACGCAGGTTGGCCGCGTCACCCCGGAGCCGGCCGTCCTCGCCACGCCCCGCCCACCGGGCGGACAGCACGCCCGGCATGCCGTTGAGCGCGTCCACCTCCAACCCGGAGTCGTCCGCGATGGCGGGCAGACCAGCGGCGTTCACCGCGTCCCGGGCCTTGAGCAGGGCGTTCTCGGCGAACGTCGCGCCGTTCTCGACCGTCTCGTCGAACTCCGGGACGGCGTCGAGGCCGACCAGTTCCACCCCTGGCGCCGCCTCGGCGAGCACCCGGCGCAGCTCCTCCAACTTCTTCGCGTTGCGGCTGGCGAGCACCACCCTGGTGGTCGGGGCGGGCCCGGCCATCAGGCCGGCTCCTTGGCCAGCGCCTCCTGCTGGAGCAGCGCCAGCTCCTCGCAGCCCGCTGTGGCCAGGTCGAGCAGGGCGTCGAGGCTGGCCCGGTCGAAGGTGGTCGCCTCGCCGGTGCCCTGCACCTCGACGAACTCCCCGGACCGGTGCAGACCACGTTCATGTCGACGAACGCGGTGACGTCCTCGTCGTAGTCCAGGTCGAGCCGGGGCTCGCCGTCGATGATGCCGACGCTCACCGCGGAGACCGTGTTCTTCAGCGCCTTCGCCGGCGACGCGGCCAGGGCTCCGCGGGCGGCCAGCCACGCCACCGCGTCGGCCAGCGCGACGTAGGCGCCGGTGATCGCGGCGGTGCGGGTGCCGCCGTCGGCCTGCAGCACGTCGCAGTCCAGGGTGATCGTGTTCTCGCCCAGCGCCTTGAGGTCGAGGCAGGCCCGCAGGCTGCGCCCGATCAGCCGGCTGATCTCGTGCGTGCGGCCGCCGATCCGGCCCTTCACCGACTCGCGGTCGCCCCGGGTGTGGGTGGCGCGGGGAAGCATCGCGTACTCGGCGGTGACCCAGCCCAGCCCGCTGCCCTTGCGCCACCGCGGGACACCCTGGACGACGCTGGCCGCGCACAGCACCCGGGTGCGGCCGAACTCCACCAGCACCGAGCCTTCGGCGTGGTCGAGCCAGCCGCGGGTGAACGTCACCGGGCGGAGCTGGTGGGCCTGGCGTCCGTCCGGCCGGTGGCCGGCCACCTCGAGGATCTGGGTCATGCGGTCGAGCCTAGTCAACGCGGCCGACACCGCGGTGCCACGGCGGCGGCCGTGGCCGGCAGCTCCGGTCGCGGCACCGGTGGGAGACCCGACACGCCGGACCGAAGGGGCCCTTGTGCGCCCGGTGGCGGGGCGGGGCAGGATGAGGACCCGGCTATGGGATAGGAGCGAGATGCCAACGGACACGCTGCGGCTGGGCGCTGAGCTGTCGGTGACCACGCTCTGCGACGCGGCCGGGGTGTTCCCGGAGCCGTTGGAGGACGCCTTCCCGAGTCTCGGGGCCTCCGGCCACTGGTCGATGCACGTCCACTGCCAGCTCGTGCGCGCCGGAAACCGGGTCGTGCTGATCGACACCGGGATCGGTCCGCCGTGGGCCCCGGCAGGTGGCTGGTTCGCCCGCCCGGCGGCGCTGCCGGAGGAACTCGCGGCGCTCGGCGTCGACCCGAAGGAGATCACCGACGTCGTCCTGACCCACCTGCACCCGGACCACCTCGGCTGGAACGTGCTCGGCGAGGACGAGGTGGCCCCGCACTTCCCGAACGCGCGGCACGTGGTGCAGACCGCCGAGCTCGCGTGGCTCCGCGAGCACGGCAGCGAGTGGGAGGAGCTCTACGAGACCCACGTCCGGCCGCTGGTCGACGCCGACCTGCTGGTGGAGGTGGACGGGCCGACCCGGTTGATGGACCGGATCGAGCTGATCCTCGCCCCCGGCCACACCCCCGGGCACCAGTGCGTGCTGATCGACGCGCCCGACCGGCCGCTGCTGGTCACCGGCGACGCATTCGTCCACACCGGACAGATCGAGGACCCGAGCCTGGCCTACCGCTACGAACGCGAGCCGGAGGAGGCCGAGACCACGCGCCGGCGGCTGCTCTCGGTGGCCGCGGAGCGGGGCGTGCTGCTCGCGCCGGCCCACCTCGACGACGGGATCCTGCTGGTCGAGTCGGCCGGCGAGGGCAGCTTCCGTACCACCTCGATGACCCGCTGCCCCCGCTTCAACGGCTGACGGGCCACGCCGGCTCCGTCCCTACCGCGGGCCGCACCTCAGGCGATGTCGTACACGGCACCCGGACGTGCCAGCTCGACCGGCCCGGGGAACGCCGCCCGCGCCGCGGCCAGCGTGGCCGACACGTCCCCCCAGGCCGCCACCAGGTGGGTCAGCACCAGCCTGCCGGCCCGGGCGGCGGACGCGTGCTCGCCGGCCTCCCGGCCGGTCAGGTGGATGTCCGGCGGGTGCGGGGCGTCGTCGGGATAGGACGCCTCGCAGAGGAACAGGTCGGCACCGCGGGCGAGGCCGACCAGCGCGTCGCACCCGCCCGTGTCGCCGGAGTACGCGAGCGCCTGCCCGCCGTGCTCGATCCGCACCCCGAAGGTCTCCACCGGATGGTTCACCCGGTCGGCCGTCACGGTGAACGGGCCGATCGCGAACCGACCGGCCTCCAGCGTCTTCACGTCGTACACGTCCTCGACGCCGGTCCGCTGGTCCGGGCCGTACATCGCGGCGAGGCGTTCGGGGGTGCCCGCCGGCCCGTACAACGGCAGCCGCGGGAACGGTCCGGCCGGGTCGTACCGGCGGACCACCAGGTAGGAGCACGCGTCCGCCACGTGGTCGAAGTGCAGGTGCGAGAGCAGGATCGCATCGACGCCGTGCAGCCCCGCCGGATGGCGTTGCAGGGCGCCCAGGGCACCCGTCCCGAAGTCGACGAGCAGCCGGAAGCCGTCGGCCTCCACCAGGTAGCACGAGCAGGGCGAGTCCGGGCCCGGGAAGGAGCCCGCGCACCCGAGGACCGACAGCTTCATCCGACCTCCAGGACATAGGGGGACGCGGCACCCGGCGGAGTCGACACGACGGTGGGGACGGCTCTGACCCCCGCCACCTCGGGGCCGAGGAAGCGCCGGCCCAGCCGGGCGAACGGCTCGGGGTCGCCGGTGGACAGGAACTGGTGTCGCGGCCGCGGCGCGTCGTCCGGCCGGAGCAGATCGGCCTCGGTGAGCACCCGGTAGACGTCCTTGGCCGCCTCCTCCGCGCTGGAGACCAGCGTGACCCCGTCCCCCATCACCAGCCCGATCACCCCGGCCAGCAGCGGGTAGTGCGTGCAGCCCAGCACGAGCGTGTCGACCTGGGCCTGCTGCAACGGCTCCAGGTAGGCCTGGGCCAGTCCGAGCAGCTGACGGCCGCTGGTGACGCCGCGTTCGACGAACGAGACGAACTCCGGACAGGCGACGCTGGTCACCCGCACCTGGGGCGCGGCGTGGAGGGCGTCCTCGTAGGCCCGGCTGGTGACCGTGGCCACGGTGCCGATCACGCCGACGTGGCCGGTGCGGGTGGCGGCCGCGGCCCGGCGGGCGGCCGGCAGCACGACCTCGGTGACCGGGACGGCGTAGCGTTCGCGGGCGTCCCGCAGGCAGGCCGCCGAGGCGCTGTTGCACGCGATCACCAGCATCTTCACGCCGGACGCGACCAGGTGGTCCATCACGTCCAGGGCATAGGCCCGCACCTGGGCGATCGGCTTCGGGCCGTACGGCACGTGTGCGGTGTCGCCGACGTAGAG
This sequence comes from uncultured Actinomycetota bacterium, assembly GCA_963740255.1. Taxonomy (GTDB): domain Bacteria; phylum Actinomycetota; class Actinomycetes; order Mycobacteriales; family Cryptosporangiaceae; genus CAVUDO01. Next base: position 29,488 of record CAVUDO010000001.1, read on the forward strand.
GACCCGCTCGTGGGGAAGCTGGTCGAGGATCGCGCGCGCCACGGTGAGCCCGCCTACCCCCGAGTCGAAGATCCCAATCGGCGCGTCGGTCACGGCGCCGAGCGTACGCGGACAGCCTGGGCGAACGGCGTCTGAAACCCGACTCCGGTGGCCACCCTCACACCGCGACCGCCGGCCCTCAGACCAGCCCCTGCTTGGCCGCGGCCACGATGGCCTCGTTCCGGTTGCGCACCCCCAGCCGTTCGTAGAGCGCGCCGAGGAGCCGGTAGAAGCTCCGCTCGGAGTAGCCGGAGGTGCGGGCCAGGGTGGCCACAGTGGCCCCCCGCGCCAGCTCGCGCAGCCATCGCACCTGGGTCTCCTCCAGCGTCACCTGCGCCGCCAGCGGTGCGTCGGCGAGTCGGCGGGCGACCTCCAGCGGCAGCGCCGCGCATCCGCCCAGGGCGGCCCGGGTGGTGGCCACCAGCCGCACGGCGTCGGACTTGCGGGCCGCTGCCGCGAACGCCCCCGCACGGATCGCGGCAGCGTAGTCAGCCGGGTCGGGGGTGGCCACCACGGCGATCACCGGCAAGTCGGCGCGGGCCCGCCGGATCCGGGCGACCAGCGCCAGCTCGTCCGGCCCGTGCACGCCGACCAGCGCCGCGTCGACGGTGGGCTGGCGGGCGCTCTCCTCGATCTCTGCGGGGGCGGAGGCATCGAACCCGGCGTCGGCGAGCAACGCCACCAGGCCGCGCCGGAACACCTCGACCGGTTCGTGCACGAGAATGCGCGCCACGGGCCGCTCCCTTGTCCGGTGGTGGTCGGTACGAGGTCAGCCGCGCGAACGATGATGGCGTTCGCGAACGGCAGAAGCCTGACAGGTCCGCGCCCCCCCTGTGACACGAATCGGCAGAGTCCGCCAACTATTGGTCATGGACGCCGTTGCCTTGCTGCGCTCATGGTCATACAAGGGAAATAACAGACCTTCCACAGAAGTCGGTCCCACCGCGAGAGAGGACCTTCAGATGACAGCTACGGCCACACGCGTCGGGGGACGGCACGGCCTGGTGTTACGGATCGTGATCGTCAGCGTCGTCGCCTTCACGCTCACCACCCTGCTCACGGCCGCTCCCGCGGTCGCCGCCCCCGCACCCCTGCCCCTGAGTTCGGCGCACTGCCCCTTCCACGTCGCCCGTGGCCAGTACAGCGGCTGCGTCACCCAACTCCAGATCCTGCTCAACGCCAACGGCGCCTCCCTCGACGTCGACGGCGACTTCGGCCGGCTCACCTACCGCGCGGTGCGGCGCTACCAGGCCGACCACGGCCTGGGCGTGGACGGCATCGTCGGGCCGATCACGAAGGCCTCGCTGGAGGGAAGCCCGCCGCCCGGCCCGGGTCCCACACCCGCACCCGCCCCGATCCCGCTCAGCTCGCCCGGCTGTCCCGCCCTGATCCGGCAGGGCCAGTTCAGCGGCTGCGTCACCCAACTCCAGACGCTCCTCAACAACAACGGCGCCTCCCTCGACGTCGACGGCGACTTCGGACCCCTCACCCGCAACGCGGTCGAGAGCTACCAGGCCACCCGCGGCCTGGAGGTGGACGGGATCGTCGGGCCGTACACCAAGGCGGCCCTGGAGAGCGCGGCGCCACCGACTGCTCCCCGCCCGCCGCCGGCGGGCTCCCCGCAGGAGCGCGCGGTGTCCTTCGCCCGGTCGATCGCCAACGGCAACGCCGAGCCGGGCTGGGGCGGCGGACGGGTGCCCTACAGCTGGGGCGGCGGCCATCCGAACCGCACACCCGGCCCGTCGCTGGGCACCTGCCAGGGCTACACCGGCTCGATCCGGCCCTGCCCGGCCGACCGGACCCGCGGAGTGGACTGCTCGGGCTTCACCCGGTGGGTCTACTACCTGGCCTTCGGCCACGACATCCTCGGCGGCGGCAACACCAACCACCACGTCGCCCGCGGCCGGCGGGTCTCCGCGGCCGACGCCGTCCCCGGCGACCTGGTGTTCTACGGGTCCTCGCCGTCCAACACCCACCATGTCGGCGTCTACATCGGCAACGGCAGGATGATCAACGCCCCGTTCACGGGCGCCTACGTCCGCTCCGACCCGTTGCACAGCCGGATCGTGGGTTTCTACCGCTACGGCTGATCCTGGCCCGTCTGGACGAGGGGCTCGCGACGATCATCGCGGGCCCTCTCGCTCGTCCGGGCTCCGCTCGTCCAGTTCTGGCTCGTCCGGGCGCCCACGGCGGAACCTCAGGCCCAGAGCTGGCCTTCCAGCGCCGTCTCGGCCTCGGCCAGGGTGCCGGCGTACGCGCCGGTCGACAGGTACTTCCAGCCGCCGTCGCACACCATGAACACGATGTCGGCCCGCTGGCCCGCCTTCGCGGCCTTGTGCGCCGTGGCCAGCGCGGCGTGCAGGATCGCGCCGGTGGAGATCCCGGCGAAGATGCCCTCGACCTCGATCAGCTGCCGGGTGCGCAGCAGCGCGTCACGGGGGCCGACCGAGAACCGGGTGGTGAGCACCGAGGCGTCGTACAGCTCGGGCACGAAGCCCTCGTCGATGTTGCGCAGGCCGTACACCAGCTCGCCGTACCGCGGCTCGGCGGCGACGATCTGGACGTCGTCCACCTTCTCGCGCAGGTAGCGGCCGGTGCCCATCAGCGTGCCGGTGGTGCCGAGCCCGGAGACGAAGTGGGTGACGGTCGGGCAGTCCCGGAGGATCTCCGGCCCGGTGGTCTCGTAGTGCGCGCGCGCGTTCGCCGGGTTGCCGTACTGATAGAGCATCACCCAGTCGGGGTGGTCGGCGGCGAGCTCCTTGGCCATCGCCACGGCCTGGTTGGAGCCGCCGGCCGCGGGCGAGGAGATGACCTCCGCGCCGTACATCTGCAGCAGCTGCCGCCGCTCGACCGAGGTGTTCTCCGGCATCACGCAGATCAGCCGGTATCCCTTGAGCCGGGACACCATCGCCAGCGAGATGCCGGTGTTGCCGCTGGTCGGCTCCAGGATGGTGTCGCCCGGCCGGAGCCTGCCCTCGGCCTCGGCCTCGGCCACCATGTACAGCGCCGCGCGGTCCTTCACCGACCCGGTGGGGTTACGGTCCTCCAGCTTCGCCCACAACCGCACGTCCCCGCTGGGCGAGAGGCGCGGCAGCCCCACCAGCGGGGTGTCCCCCACCGCTTCGAGCATCGACCCGTACCGCACAGCGGGGTCACCCCCCGGCGACGGCGGGAAGGATGGTGACCGAGTCGCCGTCTGCGAGCCGGGTCTCCAGGGCACCGGTGAAGCGGACGTCCTCGTCGTTGACGTAGACGTTGACGAACCGGTGCAGCGCACCGGAGTCGGTGATCAGTCGGGCCCGCAGGCCGGGGTGCTTGCCGTCCAGGTCGGCCAGCAGCGCGTCCAGTGTCTGGCCGGCGCCCTCCACGGCCTTCTGGCCCCCGGTATAGGTGCGCAGGATCGTCGGAATCCGGACCTCGATCGCCATCTGCGGTGCTCTCCTCGTCGGTGTCGTCCGTACGGACGGGTTCTTCGGTGGGCGCGGCCAGGGGTGTGTCGGCGGGTTCGGTCGTCACGTCCTGTGCGGACGCGGCCCCGACCAGCACGAACGCTCACGGCGCTGGCGGGATTCCCCGCGACGCTCGGCGAGGTCAGGCGTCCGGACAGTCGTAGACCACCTCGGCCGGGCTGTGACCGAAGAGGTAGGACTGCGTGGGACCGGTCATGGCGGGGTCTCGCCCGCCGCGGTGGCCGTCGCTGTGGTCGCCGCGTTGCCCGCGCGGTCGTACGCCGGGACCACTGTCACCGGCTCCTCGGTGACCTCGCGGTCGACGATCCGGAACGAACGGAACTCGACGCTCTCCGGATCGCGGGTGGACACCAGCACGTAGTGGGCGTTGGGCTCCGAGGCGTAGGAGATGTCGGTGCGGGACGGGTAGGCCTCGGTGGCGGTGTGCGAGTGGTAGAGGACCACGGGCTCCTCGTCCCGGTCGTCCATCTCGCGCCACACGGCCAGCTGCTCGGCGGGGTCGAACCGGTAGAACGTGGGGGAACGCTCGGCGTTGAGCATCGCGACGAACCGGACCGGCCGGTCGCTGCCGGTCGGGCCCGCGACCAGACCGCACGCCTCGTCCGGGTGGTCGGCGCGGGCGTGCGCGACGATGGCGGCGCGGGTGGCCTCGTCGATCGTGAGCACGGACGCCAGCCTACCGAGGCAGGCCGCGTCCGGCCGGGTCGAAGCGGCCGGAGGTCAGCGGTCGTCGGTCGGGTCCATCGCCTCGATCAGCGTCTCCTGCAGGAACGAGAGGTAGTGGTAGACGCTGATCGCCATCACCCGGGGGCTGGTCGGGTCGGCGGCCACCGCGTCGTCCAGCTCGGATGCGAGGTCGGTGTCGTCGGTGAGTTCGAGCCGGGCGCCCAGCACCAGCCTGGCGTCGTTGATCGCCAGCAGCCAGGCCTCGGCGCCGTCGGCGTCCAGCCGCACCTGGCCGCCGTCCAGCGGGAGGTCGTCGAGCACGGTGGAGGCGTTGTCGACCTTCAGCTCGCGCAGCGAGGGTTGGGTGAGTTCGCGCAACTCCGCGGCGGCGTCGGCGTCGCCGCGGTAGCCGTCCGGGAACAGCCGGGCCAGCGCGGGATCCTGCCCCGCCGGCTCCCCGTCCGCGACGGTCGCCGCGTCGGCCCCGTCCGAGGCCCACGCTCCGGCCGGCGACGGTCCCGGCCCCTCGGTGGCCCCGACCGGACGCGAGTCGGCCTGGATCAGGCCGGCGACCTGCGCGACGACCAACGCCACCGCCTGCGCCTCGTCGGGGTCGAACTCCACCACGTAGGCGGCGCCGGACCGGGAGAATCCTCGGGTCATCAGTCCTGCTGCAGGGTGGCCCAGAGGCCGTGTGCGTGGAGCCGGGCCACGTCGTGCTCCATCCGTTCGCGGGGGCCGGAGGACACCGTGGCGCGGCCCTTCTGGTGCACGTCGAGCATCAGCGTCGTGGCCTTCTGCCGGCTGAAGCCGAACAGCTTCTGGAACACCAGGGTCACGTACGACATCAGGTTGACCGGATCGTTCCAGACGATCGTCACCCACGGCCGGTCCTCGGCCGGGCGCTCGTCGACGTCCGGCGTCGCCGCCGGCGCGATCATCGGTGTGGTCATGGGTCCATCGTGCCATCGGGGACGATCCACGCAAGCGCCGGTCACCGGGTGGACCATCGCACCGGTGACACCGCCGAACCGGCCGTAGGCTGGCTCCCATGGGGACGGCGCTGTTCACCGATCACTACGAGCTGACCATGCTGGCCGCGGCGCGGGGGGACGGCTCGGCACAGCGGCGGTGCGTCTTCGAGGTGTTCGCCCGGAGGCTGCCGCACGGCCGCCGGTACGGGGTGGTGGCCGGCGTCGACCGGGTGCTGGCCGCGATCGAGGCGTTCCGCTTCGACCCCGCGACGCTCACGCACCTCACCGGCCGGGGAGTGGTGGACCCCGCCGCCGCGGCCTGGCTGGCCGACTACCGGTTCGGCGGCGACGTGGACGCCTACGCCGAGGGCGAACTGTACTTTCCGGGCTCCCCGATCCTCACGGTCACCGGCACGTTCGCCGAGGCCGTGGTGCTGGAGACGGTCGTCCTCTCGATCCTCAACCACGACGCGGCCGTCGCATCGGCCGCCGCCCGGATGGTCACCGCGGCCAAGGGCCGGCCGGTGGTCGAGATGGGCTCCCGCCGCACGCACGAGGAGGCCGCGGTGGCGGCCGCCCGGGCGGCGTACCTGGCGGGGTTCGCCGCGACGTCCAACCTCGAGGCCGGCCGCCGGCACGGCATCCCGACCGGCGGCACCGCAGCCCACTCCTTCACCCTGCTGCACGACGACGAGAAGGCGGCGTTCGCCGGCCAGGTGGCCGCCCTCGGCGTCGACACCACCCTGCTCGTGGACACCTACGACCTCACGCAGGGCATCCGCACGGCCGTCGAGGTGGCCGGGCCGGGGCTCGGCGCGATCCGGATCGACTCCGGCGACCTGGGCGTGCTGGCCGTCCAGGCCCGCGAGCTGCTGGACTCCCTCGGCGCCACCGGCACGAAGATCGTGGTCTCCGGCGACCTGGACGAGTACGCGATCGCCGCGCTGGCGGTGGCTCCCGTCGACACGTACGGTGCCGGCACCGCGGTGGTCACCGGATCGGGCGCGCCCACGGCCGGGTTCGTCTACAAGCTCGTCGAGGTGGACGGGCGCCCGGTCGCCAAGCGCAGCGCGAGCAAGGAGTCCCGCGGCGGACGGAAGACGGCGGTGCGCCGGCACAAGCCGACCGGCACGGCGACCGAGGAGGTCGTGCTCGGCCAGGGCGTGCCCGAGGCGCGCGAGCACGACCGACCCCTGCAGCGGCCGATGATGCGGGCCGGGGTCCGCCGGCCCGACCTGCCCAGCCTGGACCAGTCCCGGGAACACCTGCGGGCGGCCCTGGTGCGTATCCCGTGGGAGGGGTTGAAGCTCTCCCCCGGTGAACCCGCGATTCCAGTGATCTTCCAGGAGGCCCCGCGATGAGCCGTGCCCTGATCGTGGTCGACGTCCAGAACGACTTCTGCGAGGGCGGCTCGCTGGCGGTGGCCGGCGGTGCCGGAGTCGCCGGGGACATCTCCGCGGCGCTGGCCGCGGACGCCCGCCGCTGGGACCACGTCGTCGCCACCCGCGACCACCACGTCGATCCCGGGGACCACTTTGCCGAGGACCCGGACTACGTCGCCAGCTGGCCGGCGCACTGCGTCGTCGGGACCCCGGGCGGAGACCTGCATCCCGCGCTGGCCACCGACCGGGTGGAGGCGGTCTTCGCCAAGGGCGCCCACGCCGCGGCGTACTCCGGCTTCGAGGGCGCCGACGCGAGCGGCACCGGCCTGGCCGACTGGCTCCGCGCCCGGGCGGTGACCGAGGTGGACGTGGTCGGCATCGCCACCGACCACTGCGTCCGCGCCACCGCGCTGGACGCCGCACGGGAGGGCTTCGCCACCACCGTCCTGCTGGACCTCACCGCGGGGGTCGCCGTGCCGACGACCAAGCGGGCACTCGGCGAGCTGCGGGAAGCCGGCATCGCCCTCATCGGCGACCCGGTCGTCGCCCGCTGATCCCTGCCGACTGATCCCTGCCGACTGATCCCTGCCGACGTCCACGGCCGGCGACGCGGCGACGCCAGCGCCAGGCACTACGCCTGGACGGAGGGCTTGTCCTTCTCGGTGATCTGGGTGGCCCAGGGCGCGAGGTGCGGGAACTTCTGGTCGAAGGCCGGCCGCTCGGAGCGGATCCGGGGCAGCTCGACGAAGTTGTGCCGCGGCGGCGGGCACGAGGTGGCCCACTCCAGCGAGTTGCCGTGGCCCCAGGGGTCGTCGACGGTGACCACCCGGCCGAGCTTGTAGGACTTCCAGACGTTCCACAGGAACGGCAGCGTCGAGGCACCGAGAATGAACGATCCGACCGTGGAGACGGTGTTCAGCGTCGTCCAGCCGTCCATCTCCAGGTAGTCGGCATAGCGGCGCGGCATGCTCTGGTTGCCCAGCCAGTGCTGCACCAGGAAGGTGGCGTGGAAGCCGATGAACGTCATCCAGAAGTGGTACTTGCCAAGACGGTCGTCGAGCATCCGCCCGGTCATCTTGGGGAACCAGAAGTAGATCCCGGCATAGGCGGCGAACACGATCGTGCCGAACAGCACGTAATGGAAGTGCGCCACCACGAAGTAGGAGTCCGACACGTGGAAGTCGATCGGCGGTGAGGCCAGCAGCACGCCGGACAGGCCGCCGAACAGGAAGGTGGCCAGGAAGCCGAGCGCGAACAGCATCGGCGTCTCGAACGTCAGCTGGCCGCGCCACATGGTGCCGATCCAGTTGAAGAACTTGATGCCGGTGGGCACCGCGATCAGGAACGAGAGGAACGAGAAGAACGGCAGCAGCACCGCGCCGGTGGCGAACATGTGGTGGGCCCACACCGTCATCGACAGCGCGGCGATCCCGAGCGTGGCGGCGACCAGCCCCTTGTACCCGAACAGCGGCTTGCGGCTGAACACCGGGAACACCTCGCTGACGATGCCGAAGAACGGCAGCGCGACGATGTAGACCTCCGGATGGCCGAAGAACCAGAACAGGTGCTGCCAGAGGATCGCTCCCCCGGTCTCGGCGTCGTAGATGTGGGCGCCGAGCACCCGGTCGGCCATCAGCGCGGCCAGTGCGGCGGCCAGGATCGGGAACGCCATCAGCACCAGCAGGCTGGTGACCAGGATGTTCCAGGTGAAGATCGGCATCCGGAACATCGTCATGCCGGGCGCGCGCAGGGTCAGGATGGTGGTGACCATGTTGACGCCGCCCAGGATCGTGCCGAGGCCGGAGATGATCAGGCCGACGATCCACAGGTTGGCGCCGACGCCCGGGGAGTGGATCTCGGAGTTGAGCGGCGCGTAGGCGAACCAGCCGAAGTCGGCGGCGCCGCCGGGCGTGAGGAAGCCGAGCATCACGATCGTGCCGCCGAAGGCGTAGAGCCAGTAGGCGAACGAGTTCAGCCGCGGGAACGACACGTCCGGGGCGCCGATCTGCAGCGGCACGATGTAGTTGCCGAAGGCGAAGACCAGGGGCGTGGCGAACAGCAGCAGCATGATCGTGCCGTGCATGGTGAACAGCTGGTTGTACTGCTCCGGGGAGAGGAACTGCATCCCGGGCCGGGCCAGCTCGGCGCGCATCAGCAGCGCCATCAGGCCGCCGAGGAGGAAGAAGACGAACGACGTGACCAGGTACATCAGGCCGATCGTCTTCGCGTCGGTGGTGCGCAGGATGCGCGAGAGCGCATTGCCCTGGACCGTCTCGCGCACCGGCCAGGGGCGGGTGACGATGGGCGACGGCGCGATGGGCGGAGGTGCGATCGTCACCTGCGGACCCCTCCTGGCTGCTCGGTCGACGCTGGCCGCGGCGCGCCCCCGACAGGAGGCGCCTGGTCAGCAGAATAGTCCTCGGTGCGTGCCCCGCACGGCCGGCCCCCGGCGGTCCGGCTGCCCGCTGCCCACGCCGCCGCGGCCCGGAGCGCCGGCGCCGCACCGGGCGTCCCGGCGGCCGCCGCCGCGACGCCCGCGCCCCTGACGCCGGACCCTCCCGTCCTGCGGCCGGCGGCGGCCGCCACACTGGACCTCCATACCCTGGGTGAGGTCAGGAGCGAGGAAATGTCCGGTGCTCGGAGCCGTTCGAAGGCGGGCAGGGCCGTCCGCGGCCTGTTCCGTGACCTTCGGACCGGCTGGCGCTACGCCTGGCTGACCTGGTTCGCGGGCAACCCGCTGATGCCCCGGCCGCTGCGGTGGCTCGTCTACCGGATGTTCCGGTTCGCGATCCGGACGCCCAACGTCAGCCACAGCTGTGTGATCGTCGGACGCCGGCTCGCCATCGGCCCCGGGACATTCGTGAACAAGAAGTGCCTGTTCGAGGCGTTCGGGCCGATCGTCGTCGGGGCCGGGTGCCAGCTCGGGATCGAGGTGATGATCCTCACCTCGCACCACACGACGGGGCCCGAAGGGGTGTCGCGGCAGGCCGACTACCGGGGCGTCACGATCGGGGACCGGGTCTGGCTGGCGTCCCGGGTGACGGTGCTTCCCGGCGTGAGGATCGGCTCGGACATCGTCGTCGGGGCCGGTGCGGTGGTGGCGAAGGACCTGGTCGAGCCCGGCGTGTACGCGGGCGTGCCGGCCAAGCTGGTCCGCGCCGGTCCGACCGGCTAGCGCCTGCCTCTCCCCGGTGACCGTCAGCCGTGGTGGACGTCCTGGCGGGCCGAGGCCGACACCGCGGCGAGGAGTGCGGTGAGCTGGTGCCGCGGCAGTTCCATCGCCGACGTGTCGAGCGGGAACGCCGTCACCCGGGCCCGGGCCCGCTCCCTGGTCAGACCGACCACGGCGGCCAGCCCCTCGGCCCAGACGTTGCCGAGCTTGCCGTGTGCCCGGTCCAGCACGCGCCGGACCAACGCCGGGCCCGGTTCCAGGTCCGCCGGGTCGACGGGCACAGCCTCGACCAGCGCGTGTCCCGGGTCGGGTGTGCTGCGGCGGTAGCGGAGGGTCCACTTCGCCGCCACGAGGTTGCGGAGCGCGGCCTGGGAGCGGGCGTCGGCCAGGTCGGGGTGGGCGCCCCGCACGGCGACCGCCACCCGGCGGGCGTTGGCGGCGAGCAGGATCCGGAGCAGCCAGGCACCGGGGTCCGCCGTCGCGTCGACGGCGAGCCCTCCCTCGCGGGCGGCGGGCGGCAGCTTGCCGGCCCAGAGCGCGCCGAGCGGCCGGCCGGCCGGTCCGACCACGGTGACGACCAGGTCGTCCGGCCCTGCCGCGGTGGTGCGGACCGCCGCGGTCACGGTGTCGTCGGCCGTGGACGCCCGCCCTTCGCTGGACTGGGCGCCGTGGGTGTAGATCGTCGCGGCGGTGCGGGCGACGGCGTCCAGGGCCCGCCAGGTCCGGGCGGTCGGCCGCACGGTGTACAGGTCGCTGGCACTGCCCACCGCCTGGGCGCCGAGGTACCTGTTGAAGTGGGGCAGGGCCGACTCCACCGCGAGGTGCAGCTCGCCGAAGGTCTGCTGCACCTTCAGCCCCAGCGCGGGCGTGCGGTCGGAGAATCCGTAGGCGAGAAGTACCCGGCCGCGGTCGCGGTCCCGCAGCCCGGCCAGCGCACGCGCCAGGAACAAGCGGACACCCTCGGGTGTGTAGGGCGGGTCGGCGAACGCCAGGTCGGCGCAGCCGACTGCCGCGCGCGGGAGGCCGAAACGCAGATCGCCCAGCAGACAGCGGACCCGCAGGCCCCGGGCGGTGGCTGCCTCGTCGACGTAGGCGAGCAGCCGTTCGTCGACGTCGACCACCGTCGCGGTCAGCGCCGGTTCGACCAGGCAGGCGGCGAGCGCCGTGAGGTCGTGGTCGCCGACGCAGAGCAGGTGGGCGCCGGCCAGGTCGTAGCCGGCGTCGAGCTGGAACGCGCGGCGCGCCGCGGTTTCGGGCGTCGCGGCCACGTGGTCGAGCGCCCGCCGCGGGGGCGGTGCGCCGGCCCGGAGCTGCCGCATGGCCTCTACCAGGTCACCGGCGTCGGCCAGCCGTGACGCGAATGGGTCGGCAGGTGCGGCGCGTCGGAGCTGCTCGTAGCCGAAGCGCGCACGGTAGGCGTCCCGACGGCTGGCGTCGAGGGTGAGCGCGGACCCCGGCCGCAGGTCGGCTCCGAGGACGGCGACCAGCTCCTCTACGGTGCGCCGCGGCACGGCCGTGGCCCGGATCAGCTCGTCGAGGCTCCACGCCCGTTCGGTGAGCGCCGCGACGACCTCCCGGAGCGGCCTGGCATGAGCCCCATACGCCGCCACGAGCTCCGCCACCGCGTCGATCGGACACACCTCGGCCTCACCACCCACTCCGGCAGCCTCCCATGCCGTCGAGCACCTCGTCGGCCGCCCGGGCAGCGGTCGGCGGGTCGTGCGTTTCCCGACACCCGAGCGTCGTTCCGGCGTCACGAGCCGTGCCTTCGTCCGTCTCCTCCATGACGGACAACCGGGAGCGGCAGCGTTCTCGCCGATGGCGGCAACGGCCGTCCGGATACGGGGGTGTCTGACAGTGAGGATCGCGTCGTCGCCGGTGACCGGCCTCCCGGTCACCGGCTCCCAGGCTCCCCGTCGCCGTCGTGCGCGAGGCCGCGGCGGCGGGTGAAGGCGGTGGAGGCGCGGCGGCGAGTTCGTTCCTGATGCTGAACTCCCGGTAACCGCCGCGTCTTCCCCCGCATTTCCGGGCGATTCCCTGTGGGAGCCGACCCGTGCGCCCGCGTGCCCTGGCTTCGTGCCGATTCCTCCTGGTCCACGGAAGGTCGTGATGGACTCAGACCCTGAACGGCCCCATCCCGGCAGTGCCGGCTGGGATCCGGACGTCGCGCCGACTGCCGAGCAGGTCGCCCTCGCGCGCCGGGAGGGTCCACGCCACGTGCGGTCGGAGGTCCGTCCGGGCCAGCCGCAGCAGTGTCAGGAGTGCGGCGACGAGGACTGGCCGTGCGCCCAGGTGCTGTGGGCCCGCCGGATCATGGCGTGGCGTGGCCCCCTCGCCGACGAGCGGCCGTCCTGACCGCGCGGGGCTCCGGGCGCCTCGGCCCTGTCCCGACCAGAGCGTCCGCCACGGGACCGCACGGGCGCCGCAGGGGGCCGTGGGAAACCCCCGCGGCGCGATCCCGTCCGGATAGCTCGCCGGCCTCAGGTGGCGCGCCGGCGCCGCGTGACGGCGGCGATGACGACGATCAGCACGCCCAGCAGCGCGAAGCCGATGCCGGCCCACGGCTGGTAGCTGTCGGCCCACGACAGCAGGATGAACTGCCAGTCCGTGTACCTGTTGAGCAGGATCGAGCCGATCCCGAGCACGATGAGTAGGACACCGAATCCCATGAGGTCCTCCAGAGACGTCTCCGGCCGGCGATCTGCTCTGGCCGTCGTGGCGGTACGTGGTCGCGGGCACGCTAGCGCAGCAGGTCAAGCAGCCAGACGAGCTGCACCGCGGCATGGCTGGTTGTGGTCGGACGCTCACCGGCCGGCGCCCTGACTCTCTGCCCATTCGCGCAGCAGTTCCGCGCGGCGCCGGCCTCCCCCCGGGCACATGTCAAGGAAGGTTGACATCCCCTCATAGCGTCAACTTAAATTGACACCGTGGACGACAACCAGAGTCTCGCCGGCGCGGCCGGCGCGGCCGATCCCGCCACCGGGCTACGCGCCGTGGCCGCCCTGCGCAAGCTCGTGGAACACCTCGAGGGGCTGCAGGTACGCAACGCCCGGGCCCACGGCTGGGCCTGGCAGGCGGTCGCCGACGCGTTGGGTGTGACCCGCCAGGCCGTCCACCAGAAGCACGCCCACCGGACGCGAGGCTGAGGAGCACGGGCATGTTCGAACGGTTCACCAAGGATGCGCGCGAGGCGGTCCTCACCAGCACGCGGCTCGCCGCCGACCACGGCGCGGACAAGGTCGGCCCCGAACACCTCCTGCTCGCCCTCGCGGTCGACGACCGCGGCCCCGGAAACCGGATCCTGGCGGCGCACGGAGTGACCGCCTCAGGTCTGGCGGCGGCGGTCGCGGCTCCGAAACGTCGCGCCGGCCTGACCGACGAGGAACTCTCCGCGCTGCGTGCCGTGGGCATCGACGCCGGGGAGGTGTTCCGGCGGATCGAGGAGGCATTCGGCTCCGAGGCGCTGGACGAGCCCACGCCCCCCGAGCCGCGGCGCCGACGCGGCCGGCTCGGCGGACCGTTCGGCCCGCAAGCCAAGAAGGTGCTCGAACTCAGCCTGCGCGAGGCGATCGCGTTGCGCCACCGGCACATCGGCTCGGAGCACCTTCTCCTGGCTCTGCTGCGCCAGGGCTTGCCCGGGTCCCTGTCCACCCTGCTCGGCGAGCACCGGGTGACGTACGACAATGTCCGGCAACGCGTTCTCACCGAACTCGACGGGGCAGCCTGACCGGCCGCACTACTCGGGCTGCCCACCTGCCGACCAGATCCGTACAGACCTGCTTCACCTGGGCGGCGAGGTGACCGGCACGGCTTCGCGCCCTCGCTCGAACTGACTCCGGAGCTCGGTCCGTCCGACCTGACCCAAAGCGCCGCTTCCGTCAGCCCCACCCGGCACTATTCCTGGTGCGCCACCGGGAACGGCTGGCGCAGGCCAGCGTGGCGGGTCCAGCGAGAGGGGTGCGATGGCCGGGAACATGACGCCGGAGGAGTTCCGCAGGTACGGCCGGATGGTCGTCGACTGGGTGGCCGACTACTGGGAGCAGGTCGAGAAGTACCCCGTGCTCTCCCAGGTCGCTCCGGGCGAGATCGCGAGCCGGGTGCCTCCGCGGGCGCCCGAGCAGGGCGAGCCGTTCGAGGCATTGTTCGCCGACCTCGACCAGACCGTGCTGCCGGGCATCACCCACTGGCAGCACCCGTCCTTCTTCGGATACTTCCCCACCAACACGTCCGGGCCGAGCGTGCTCGCCGATCTGGCGGCCGGCGGGCTGGGCGTCCAGGGCATGTTGTGGGCGACCAGTCCGGCCTGCACCGAGCTGGAGACCGTGGTGCTCGACTGGCTCCGCGATCTGCTCGGCCTGCCCGAACGCTTCTCGTCGACGGGCGCGGGCGGTGGGGTCATCCAGGACACGGCCTCCTCGGCGACGCTGGTGGCCATGCTCACCGCGCTGCACCGGGCCAGCGGCGGACGCTGGAACGCCGAGGGGCTGGTGCGCCGGTACGCCGTGTACGCCTCCGCCGAGGCGCACTCGTCCTTCCAGAAGGCCGCGCGGATCGCCGGGCTGGGCGACGACGCGGTGCGCCTGGTGGACGTCGATCCGGAGACACTCGCGATGCGGCCAGGCCGGTTGCGCGAGTTGGTCGCCGCCGACCGCGCGGCGGGGTTCACGCCGGCGCTGGTCGTGGCCACCATCGGCACCACGTCCACCACAGCCGTCGACCCCGTCCACGCTATCGCCGACTGCTGCGTCGAGGAGGGGATCTGGCTGCACGTGGACGCGGCGTACGCCGGCTCGGCCGCGGTGTGCCCGGAACTGAGGTGGACGCACGCCGGCGTCGAGCGGGCCGACAGCTACTGCTTCAACCCGCACAAGTGGCTGCTCGTCGGGTTCGACTGCGACGCGTTCTGGGTGGCCGACCGGGCCGAGCTGATCCAAGCCCTGTCGGTGCTGCCGGAGTACCTGCGCAACGCCGCGACCGAGTCCGGTGCTGTGATCGACTACCGCGACTGGCAGGTGCAGCTGGGGCGCCGGTTCCGCGCGCTGAAGCTCTGGTGGGTGATGCGCTGGTACGGCGCCGAAGGGCTGCGCGCACACATCCGCGCACACGTGGAGTGGGCGCAGGAGTTCGCCGGCTGGGTGGATGCCGACGCCCGGTTCGAGATCGCCGCACCGCACCCGTTCGGCCTGGTGTGCTTCCGGCTACGCCAGCGGGACGGCGAGAGCGAGGACGCCGCGGACGAGCGCAACGCGACGCTGCTCCGGCAGCTCAACGAGTCGGGCGCGCTCTACCTCACCCACACCAAGGTCCAGGGCCGCTACACCCTGCGCTTCGCGCTGGGCACCCCCACCACCGAACGCCGCCACGTCGAGGCCGCCTGGCAGCAGGTGACGCGCGAGGCGTCCGAACTGGCCTGACGGACGGCCGCGCGACGGGCTCGGTTGCTTCGTGGCTCAGCGGCGGGCGAGACCGCTGCCGTCGCCGCCCACGCCGCGGCTGCGCAGCCACGTGTCGAACGCCACGACCGCCTGCGGCCGGGAGCGGTGCAGCATCCCGTTGTGGGCCGCCTCCGGCTGGATGTAGCTCGACACATCGCACCCGCAGTTGTTGGTCCAGAAGTCGATCTCGGCCTGCTGGAGGTTCCCGGTGAGCCCTGACCGCGGGAAGTCCCAGTCGAACTCGCCGAAGGTGAGCAGTACCGGCGTGCTGCCCACCGTCCTGGCCGCGATCCCGATGTTGTTGGTCTGCGAGATCAGCGTCGAGGAGAGCGGCTTCCCCACCGGCGTCAGCAGCAACGCGGAGTTGGCGCACATGGCGTTGTAGACCGCTGGCTCCGTCCCCGGGAGGTGGTACTCGCGGAGGCATTCGGTCGAGATGCCGTTCGGCCCGGGCGCGAACACCGTGCCGTATCCCTGGAGCGTCAGCAGCGGCACCGCGAAGTTCTTCACCGTCTGGAGCGCGAGCGCGGGGTTGGAGCCCTGGTTGGAGAATCCCCAGGCGACGACGCCGGCCAGGTCGTGGTACTTCGTCACGTACCCCATCGAGATTGCCGCGCCGAAGCTGTGGCCGACCAGCACCACCCGTGACGAGCCGAATGCGGCCGACTCACCCGAGGGGCAGCTCCCGGTCGTCTGGCGGTAGCTGCCGGCCCTGATCTGCGACACCACCTCGTGGGTCATGTCGACCTGGGTCAGCCCGCTGACCTTGTAGCCGGACAGCAGGGCGTTGTACTGGCTCTGCCCGTAGGCCGGCCGGTCGATGGCCATGACGACATAGCCGCGTGCCGCCATGTCCCGCGCCATTGAGCCGCCCACCACCGGCCCCGCCGCGCCGCCGTCCCACAGGGTCCGGTCGGTGCCGAAGCCATGCAGCATGAGCAGCACCGGGGTGTCGGCGGTGTAGCCCGCCTTCGCGTACAGGGTGCCGGTGACCGAGATCGTGTCGCCCAGGTTGTGGGCGGCGAAGCAAACGGTCTTGGTGGAAACCGTCGGGTCGGACGCGTTCGCCAGTCCGACGAAGACCCCGGACGTCGCCAGCAGCACAGCCGAGACGACTACGAAGAGACGACGCATCTGAACCTCATCAAGAGTCGGTGGCGCACTCTGGAGCGGGTCGGAAAAGACTGTTCGCACCATCGAAGCCTGGCGGGAGGCTAACGCCGCCACGGGGCTGGAGCCAGGCGACGCCCACCGGAAGGGCTACCCAACAACGTGACCGGGTCAACTCGACCCGGCCTTCTGAAGGATCCGACGCGGTCGGTGAACCAGGGATAGGGCGAACAGGCAGACAGGTCTCAGCGCAGATCTTCGTTGAGAACCCTCGCGCACGGCCCGCCGATCAGCGTCCGGCGACACTCGACGGAGTTGATCGCGCCGATCTCGGCGTCGCGGCCGTTCGGTGGTGG
>CAVUDO010000002.1:0-2326921 GCA_963740255.1 uncultured Actinomycetota bacterium
GAGAATCTTCGCCCGACGTCGGGGCGCCGTTGCACGCGTCGGACCCGTGGGATCACCTCAGCGCTCGCGGGACCGTCGACGGCCGGCCCCGTGCCGTCCGTCCGGGTGCCGTTGGCCGACGCGGCGCCCTCGGATGCCGCTGCCACGGCACGGCGACCGGCGTGGTCAGACGGCCGCTCGGCCTCGTGCCAGGACGCCATCACCCGCAGCAGCCGGTCGAGGTCGACGGGCTTGGTGATGTAGTCGCTGGCCCCGGCCGCGATGCTCTTCTCCCGGTCGCCCGGCATCGCCTTGCGGTCAGGAAGAGATCGGAAGGTCCGCGAACGGGAATTCGGCGAATCGCGCGGTTGTCTCGTTACCGTCCATATCGGGCATCATGACGTCCATCAGAACCAGGTCGACCTCCGGTGGTCCTGGAGGAGCTGAATGCCGGCGCCGCCGTTGTCGGCATAGAGGACCACGATCCCGTGCAGTTCCAGCGCGGAGGTCAGCGCGAACACGTTGCGGACGTCGTCGTCGATGATCAGTACCGTCGCCCCGGCCAGCACGGTGGTGTCCAGCCCGCCGCGGGCAGCGTGGCGGCACCGCTGAGGATCCTCGGTGCCAGCGACGCCTCGGTCGTGTCGACGTCCTCGGGGGCGACCTCGAGCACCTAACGGGTAGGTGTCGGGGATGTAGAGCGTGAACGTGCTGCCCCGGCCGACCTCGCTGCGGGCGCTGATCGAGCCGCCGAGCAGGCGGGCGATCTCGCGGGAGATCGACAGGCCCAGGCCCGTGCCGCCGTACTTGCGGCTGGTGGTGCCGTCGGCCTGCTGGAACGCGTCGAAGATCAGCGAGAGTTTCTCGGTGGCCACCCCGATCCCGGTGTCGGACACCGCGAAGGCGACCACCCGCTCGGCGGCGTTCAGCGCCGGGCTCGCGAAGAGCATGTCGTCGGGAACCGAGCCGATCGAGAGGGTCACGTCGCCGCCGTCGGTGAACTTCAGCGCGTTGGAGATCAGGTTCTTCAGGATCTGCTGCAGCCGCTGCTCGTCGGTGAACACCGAGCGGGGCAGGTCGGGCTCGCGGCGGACCCGCAGCCGCAGGCCCTTCACGTCGGCCTGCGGCCGGAAGGTGGCCTCCACGTAGCCGCAGATGTCGTCCAGGGCTACCGGGGTGGGTTGCACGTCCATCTTGCCGGCCTCGACCTTGGACAGGTCGAGGATGTCGTTGATCAGGGTCAACAGGTCCCAGCCGGCGTCGTGGATGGTGCGGGCGAACTCGATCTGCTTGGCCGAGAGGTTGGCCTCCAGGTTCTCGGCCAGCAGCCGGGCCAGCACCAGCAGGCTGTTCAGCGGGGTCCGCAGCTCGTGGCTCATGTTGGCCAGGAACTCGGACTTGTACTGGCTGGACAGCGCCAGCTGCTCGGCCTTCTCCTCCAGGCCGAGGCGGGCCATCTCGATCTCGCGGTTCTTGATCTCGATGTTGCGGTTCTGGTCGGACAGCAGCGCCGCCTTCTCCTGCAGTTCGGCGTTGGTGCGCTGCAGCTCCATCGACTGTGCCTGCAGCTCCTGGGTGAGGCGCTGGGACTGGGTGAGCAGCTCCTCGGTGCGCGCGTTGGCGATGATCGTGTTCAGCACGACGCCGATGGTGTCGACCAGCTGCTCCAGGAAGTTCATGTGCTGGGTGGAGAAGTCTCCGAACCGGGCCAGCTCGATGACGCCCAGCACCCGCTCCTCGAAGAGCACAGGCAGGATGACCAGGTCGGACGGGGCGGCCTCGCCGAGCCCCGAGGCGATCGAGAGGTACCCCGGCGGCGTGCCGGCCACCCGGATGGGCCGCCGCTCGACTGCCGCCTGGCCGACCAGGCCCTCGCCGAGCGCGAGCCCCGAGTCGCCCCGCCGGGGCGCGTAGCCGTACGACGACGCCAGCCGCAGCCGCAGCCCCTCCCGGGTGGACTCCAGCAGGAAGAACGCGCCCTGCTGGGCGTCGACGACCGGGGTGACCTCGCTCATGATCATCTGGCAGACCTGCCGCAGGTCGCGCTGGCCCTGCAACTGGGCGCCGATCCGGGCCAGGTTGGTCTTGAGCCAGTCCTGGGACGCGTTCTGCTCGGTGGTGTCCTTCAGGTTGGCGATCATCTGGTTGATGTTGTCCTTGAGCTCGGCCACCTCGCCCAGCGCCTCGACGGCGATCGACTGGGTCAGGTCACCGCGGGTCACGGCGGTGGCCACGTCGGCGATCGCGCGCACCTGGGTGGTGAGGTTGCCGGCCAGGTCGTTCACGTTCTGGGTCAGGTCGCGCCAGGTGCCCGACACGTCCCGCACCTCTGCCTGGCCGCCGAGCTTGCCCTCGGTGCCGACCTCGCGGGCGACCCGGGTGACCTCGTCGGCGAAGGAGGAGAGCTGGTCGACCATCGTGTTGACCGTGTTCTTCAGCTCCAGGATCTCGCCCTGCGCGGTGACCGTGATCTTCTGGCTCAGGTCGCCGCCGGCCACCGCCGTGGTCACCTGGGCGATGTTGCGCACCTGGGACGTCAGGTTGCCGGCCATCGAGTTGACGTTGTCGGTGAGTTCGCGCCACAGCCCGGAGACGCCGCGGACCTGCGCCTGGCCGCCGAGCTTGCCCTCCGAGCCCACCTCGCGGGCGACCCGGGTGACCTCGTCGGCGAAGGAGGAGAGCTGGTCGACCATCGTGTTGACCGTGCTCTTGAGCTCCAGGATCTCGCCGCGGGCGTCCACGGTGATCTTCTGCGAGAGGTCGCCCTGGGCCACGGCGGTGGCCACCTGGGCGATGTTGCGCACCTGGGCGGTGAGGTTGCCGGCCATCGAGTTGACGTTGTCGGTGAGTTCGCGCCAGACGCCGGAGACGCCGCGGACCTGGGCCTGGCCGCCGAGCTTGCCCTCCGAACCCACCTCACCGGCGACCCGGGTGACCTCGGCCGCGAACGCCGAGAGCTGGTCGACCATCGTGTTGACGGTGTTCTTCAGCTCGGCGATCTCGCCGCGGGCGTCCACGGTGATCTTCTGCGAGAGGTCGCCCTGGGCCACGGCAGTGGCGACGCTGGCGATGTTGCGCACCTGACCGGTGAGGTTGCCGGCCATCGAGTTGACGTTGTCGGTGAGTTCGCGCCAGACGCCGGAGACGCCGCGGACCTGCGCCTGGCCGCCCAGCTCACCTTCGGACCCGACCTCGCGGGCGACCCGGGTGACCTCGTCGGCGAAGGAGGAGAGCTGGTCGACCATCGTGTTGACGGTGCTCTTGAGCTCCAGGATCTCGCCCTGGGCGTCGACGGTGATCTTCTGGGTCAGGTCACCCCGGGCGACCGCGGTGGTCACCTGGGCGATGTTGCGGACCTGGGCGGTGAGGTTGCCGGCCATCGAGTTGACGTTGTCGGTGAGTTCGCGCCAGACGCCGGAGACGCCGCGGACCTGGGCCTGGCCGCCGAGCTTGCCCTCCGAGCCCACCTCGCGCGCGACCCGCGTCACCTCGTCGGCGAACGCCGAGAGCTGGTCGACCATCGTGTTCACGGTCTGCTTGAGTTCGAGGATCTCGCCGCGCGCGTCGACGGTGATCTTCTGCGAGAGGTCGCCCTGGGCCACCGCGGTGGCCACCTGGGCGATGTTGCGCACCTGGGACGTCAGGTTGCCGGCCATCGAGTTGACGTTCTCGGTGAGTTCGCGCCACAGGCCCGACACGCCGCGGACCTGCGCCTGGCCGCCGAGCTTGCCCTCCGAACCCACCTCGCGGGCGACCCGGGTGACCTCGTCGGCGAAGGAGGAGAGCTGGTCGACCATCCGGTTCACGGTGGTGCCGATCCGGAGGAACTCGCCCTTGAGCGGCTGGCCGGCGATCTCCAGGGCCATGTGCTGGGACAGGTCGCCGTGGGCCACCGCGTCGATGACCCGGGCCACCTCGGTGGTCGGCCGCACCAGCTCGTCGATCAGGGAGTTCACGGCCTGGGCACTGCTGGCCCAGCCGCCGTCGCCGTCGGATCTCGTCCACCCGCTCGGTCATCCGGCCGTCGCGGCCGATCACCCGGCTGACCCGGACCAGCTCCCGGTGCCGCTGCTCCTGCAGCCCGGCCACCGCGTTGAACGCGTCCACGACCTCGCCGGCCAGCCCGGGCCGTCGCTGCAGGCGGGTGGCGAAGTCGCCGCCGCGGAAACTGCTCAGCGCGTCGCGCAGCTCGGTGAGTGCGGCCTCGGCGCTCGCCGGCGCGGCGGCCCGTCCGTCGGTGGGCGTCCTGCCGGTGCCGCTGCTCCTGCCGTTGCCCGGGGTTCCCTTGCTCGGGCTCACCTTGCCAGAGCCCCCGTTCGCGGCACGCGCTGGGGTCGAGCCGGACCCGGTCGCGGCGGAACGCCGAGCACTCCGGGGCGCGGCGGTACTCCGTTCGGCCTTGGTCATGCGGTTGCCTCATCTCGCGGAGCGTGCGGAGACGCAGGGGTGTTCCCGCTATATCTTTGCCTATCACGCTCCGCGAGGTGTCGGGTCCGACTGTGCGGCCCGGCCAGGACCGCGGGCGGGCGAGGTGGGGCAGCCGGAAATGGCAGGCGAGCGGGCAGTCGAGATGGGTCGCCGGGATGACGCGGCGACGGCCGCCAACCGGCGGGCGCACCTGCCCACGGACGTGCAGGCGGCAGCGGCGGCCAGGGCGGTGGTGCGCGACGCCCTCGCTGTCGCCGGCCTGGGGCGGCTCGCGGACGAGGCCGCGATGCTGGCCACCGAACTCACCACGGTCAGCGTCGCGCTGGCGGGGTCGGCGCTCGAGCTCCAGGTCAGTGCCGGTGTGACCGGCGTTACCGTGACCCTGACCGACCGCAGCGGCGTACTCCGGAGTCCGTCGCCGGCCTCGATCGGCGTGGCGGACGGCAGGCCGGCGTTCCCCCTGGTCGACGCCCTGGCCTCGGCGTGGGGTCTGACCCACGACCGGCACGGGAAGTCGGTGTGGTTCCGGTTGGACGCCGAGCCGGTGGCCGCCCCCGCCGAGCCGCCGGGCACCGCGGTGCCGGACGGTCGGCCGGCGTTCCCGCCGTCCGCGGCCGACGCGGCCGCCTGGCTCACCAGCCTGCCCGACCGGCTTCTGCAGGAGCTCACCCCGACCGGATTGGTCCAGGAGTTGCTGCACCGGGTCTGCGAGTCGACCGGAGCGCGGTGGGGGGCGGTCTGGCTGGAGACCGGGGACGGGGCGGCGCCCACCGCGATCGCCACCGTCGGCCTCGACGCGGACGCCGCGCCCGAGTCGCCGGCGCGGCTCTGGCCCGGCGACCCTCCGAACCCCCGTACGGCCCAGGTCGGGGTGCCCACGCCGGCGCTGGCCGCCGCCGGCGCGGCCAGGTCTCTCTCGGTGGCGCTCCCGCTCACCGCGCCCACCCGGGGCCGGCTCGAACTGGCCCAGGCGCCCGACGCCCGCCCGACCGACGCGACGTTCGCGCTGCTGGTGGCCGAACGGATGGCCGTGAGCCTGGACGCGTCCCGGGTGCGCGACACCGAGCAGCGGCGCCGCGGCGACCTGGCGTTCCTCGCCGACGCCAGCGAGCTGCTCGCCTCCTCGCTGGACGTCGACCTCGCGCTGGCCCTGGTCGCCCAGTTGTGCGTCCCGCGGGTCGGCCAGTGGTGCGTGATCCACTCCTTCACCGCCGGCGCCCCGCCGGAGCTCGTGGTGGCCGTGCACGCCGACGAACGGGCGGTGCCGGCGCTGGAGCGCGCCTTCCTGGGCCCGGAAGCCGGTCCGGTGCTCGACCGGGTGCGCGCCGCCGTCCGCGACCGCGCGCCCGTGCCGTTGAACGGAGCTGTGTCGGGCATCGTGCTGCCGCTCACCGCCCGCCGGGAGGTGGTCGGGGCGATGACCGTCGGCGACCCGGCCGGACGCCGCCACACCCCCGAGGAGATCGCGATCGCGGCCGACCTCGCCCGCCGGGCCGCCGTGGCGGTGGACAACGCCCGGCTCTACTCCGAACGGGATGCCGCGGCACAGGCGTTGCAGCGGGCGCTGCTGCCGGCGAGCCTGCCGCAGCCGGCCGGGCTGGAGTTCGCCGCCGAGTACTCCCCGGCCGGCGAGGGCGACGACGTCGGCGGCGACTTCTACGACGTGATGGACCTGGACGACGGCTGGCTGCTGGCGATCGGCGACGTGTGCGGCAAGGGGCCGGAGGCGGCCTCGGTGACCGGGATGGTCCGGACGGTGTTGCGGACGCTGATGCGCGAGGGACGGGACCTGCGGTACGCCCTGGGGGCGCTGAACCTCGCGCTGCTCGACCAGGGCCATCTGGCCCGCTTCTGCACGGTCGCGGTGGCGCTCGCCCGCCGGCGCGGCGACCGGGTGCACGTGCGGCTCTGCGTGGCCGGACACCCCCCGCCGGTACTGCTCGGTGCCGCTGGCGTCGAGTTCGTCGGGGTCAGCGGGATGGCGGTGGGCCTCGCGCCGGAGATGGAGCTGGAGGACGTCGAGGTGGTGCTCGGCCCCGGGGACGCGCTCGTCTTCTTCACCGACGGTGTCACCGAGCGCCGCCGTGGCCTGGCACAGTTCGGCGAGGAGAACGTGCTGGCGGCACTCGCGCCGTGCGTCGCGCTCCCGGCCACCGAGGTCGCGGCGCGGCTGCGGGCGGCGGCCACCGAGTTCGGCACCGGCCCGCTCCGGGACGACCTGGCGATCCTGGTGCTGGCCGTGCCGCGCTAGCGGGTGCGGCTAGCGCTGGTCGAACTCCGCCCAGACCGTCTTGCCGCCCGGGATCGGCCGCACGCCCCACCGGTCGGCGAAGTGGGCCACCAGGGCCAGACCGCGGTGGCCGGGGTCGAACGGGCCGGCGCGCAGGATCCGCGGGATGCGGGCGTCCTCGTCGGTGACCTCGACCCGGATCGCCGGGTCGCCCCGCACCAGCCGCACCTCGAATCCGGCCCCGGTGTGGCGGATCGCGTTCGCGGCGAGCTCCCCGACCACGATCCGCAGGGCGCCGCGCCCGGCCACGCCCCAGCTCTCCAGTGTGCGGGCGAGGAAACCGCGGGCCTCGCCGGCAGCCCGGGGCACCGGCGGGAAGCGGGCCGTGTGCGTCCCGTCGGGCCGCACGACCACGTCCGTGCCCACCGGACCCCATACCCGCCCGGGTCCGGTCACCGTCTGGACCGCCTGCTCCCGCAGCGCGAGCAGTTCCCGCAGCGACGCGCGCTCGTAGAGGTCGGCGCCCGCGCCCCGGGTCAGGGAGTACGGGGAGTGGCGCAGCAGTCCGAGCCGCGCGTGCAGCGCGATCGGCCGGAACAGCTCGGCGGTGACCGCCGGGATCGGAACGCGGGAGAACAGCATCAGGGAGAACGCGTCGCCAGCGGGCAACGCGCCGCCGACGGCCAGCACGGAGTGGATGCCGTGCCGCCGGACGAACTCCGGTTGCGGCACGCGGGTGGTCGCGGCGGCGTCCGCGAGATGGAACATCCCGTAGTCGGCCGGGCTCGCCTCGTGGCGGACTCCGGTGTTCAGGCCGTCCAGGTCGATCCGCAGGTCGCCGAGGACGTCCGCGATCACCGGCCGGCGCGCCACCTCCCGGCCGAACAGCGGGACGACCCGCTGGTGCGGCGACCGGCTCGGATCGTGCTCGGGCAGCTCGTCGCAGTGCGAGGCGATCAGCGCGAAGCAGGCCAGGTCGTCCGGTGCGGTGGGGTGTTCGGCCCGGACGTGCGCACCGAGGGCCACGGGCAGCTGGGCGAGCGACCGGGTCACGCACAGGCGCACCAGCGCGAACTCCCTGGTGTCGGCCTTGTCGGTGAACCGCTCGGCCAGGCAGTCCACCATCGCCTCCGCGGCTGGGCCGAACCCGCTGGCCCGCTCGGCGGCACGCTGGAGGTCGTCGCCGCACCGGATCATGTCGCCGACGGTCAGATCGGCGATGCTCAGTCCGCGATCCATGTCCACCCTTCGGGGTCGGCGCTCGGCACGACGTCGGGGGTCAGCGCTCGGGCACGCTCACCGCGAGCGCGGCCACGTCGTCGTCCGCCGGGGGGTCGAACCGGTCGATCTGTCCCCGGACGTACTCGATCAGCGCGCGGGCGTTGTTGCGCGGACGCCCGGTCAGCGCGACGTCGAGGCGGCCCTGCCCGAACTGGTGGCCGTAGCGGCGGGAGTCGGTGATGCCGTCGGTGTAGAAGAGCAGCGCGTCGCCGCGGTCGAGGCGGATCCGGGTGGTGGGGTAGACGGCTCCGCGCAGCCATCCCACCAGCGGCCCGGAGTCGGTGAGGCGTTCGAAGGTGCCGTCCTTGCGGCAGACGACGACCGGCGGGTGTCCGCCGTTGGACAGCGCCACCGTGGCGCCGTCCGGGTCGGGCTGGACGAACGCGACCGCCGCCGTGCAGTAGCGCGGTTCGGAGGTCTGGTGCTGGTCGAAGGCGACCGTCTCGTTCAGCGAGGCCATCACCGCCGCCGGGTCCTCGGTCTGGATGGCCGCTCCCCGCAGGGCGTACCGGGCCAGCGAGGTGAGAGAGGCGGCCTGCACACCCTTGCCGGAGACGTCGCCGATGGTGGCGGCCCAGCGGCCCTCGCCGAGCGGGAAGACGTCGTAGAAGTCCCCGCCGACGTCCTCCGACGGGGACGGGTGGAAGAAGGCGTTCACCTCCAGGCCCGGGATCCGGGGCAGTATCGGAGGCAGCAGGGTCTGCTGGAGCGTGCGGGCGATCCGTTCGGCCTTGGCCTTCTCCCGCATCACCTCCTCGCCGCGTCGGCGTTCTACCGCCACCTCCCGCAGCACGCTCCGCCGCAGTTCCAGCTCGTCCACGATCACCGCGGCCAGGTCCTGGAGCACCAGCAGCTCGGTCTCGGTCACCTCCCGCGGCTGGTGGTCGGCGACGCACAACGCGCCGAGCCGGTAGCCGTCGGCCGTGACGATCGGCGCCCCCGCGTAGAACCGCACGCCCTCCTTGGCGACGGCCGGGTGGGCGTGGGCGGCGGGGTCGGTGGTCGCGTCGTTGACCACCCGGGGGGCGTCGCTGAGGATCACCGACGCGCAGAACCCGGGCAGGCGCGGGGCGTCCCGCGGTTCCACCCCGTGCGCCGCCTTGCACCAGACCCGGTGCGCGTCCACGATGGACACCTTGCCGATCGGTGCGCGGAAGAACCTCGCCGCGATCGCGGCCACCCGGTCGAACGCCGGCTCGGGCGGGGTGTCCAGGATGGCGTACCGCCGGACGGCGGCCAGCCGCTCGTTCTCCTCCGCCGGGTAGACCGCGGATTCCGCGGCTGCGGGAACGGTGTGGAGGCCGGTACGGTGGCGGTCGTCCATGGTTCACCCTCCTGGAGGGGGTCAATGACCCGGCCGCGCCAGCACCGGACCATCAGGGGGTCGTAAGGCGATGATGAACCTGTCGGTTTCGGTGAGCAGCGGCGGCGAGCAGGGCGATATCGGCGTCGTGCGGCTCGGTGGCGAACTCGACATTGCCACGTCTAGCACGCTGCGCCAATCCCTGAACGCATTGAGTGACGACGGCTTCCGTGACGTCGTCCTCGACCTCGGCGGTGTGACGTTCTGTGACTCCACCGGACTCGGTGAGGTGGCCACCTACGCCCGCGGACTGATGGAGGCCGGCGGCAGCCTGGTGCTGGCGGCACTGCGGCCGGACGTCGAGTCGGTGTTCTCCGTGTCCGGTCTGTCGAAGGTGATCCCGACCGTGCGGACCGCGGCGCACGGCGTCGACCTGATCACCGCCGAGCGTTCCTGAGCCGACCGGGGCCGGTTCTTACCGACTGGGAGGAGCGCGATGAGTGATCCGGGCGGTCCGGGGAGCCCGACGGGCAGGCGGGAAGGATCGCCGGGCCTGCGGATGAACGAGGCCGCGGGCCGCTGGGTGCTGATCGCGACCATCCTCGGTTCGGGCATGGTGCTGCTGGACGGCACCGTGGTGAACGTCGCGCTGGCCCGGATCGGCACCGACCTCGCGGCCGACTTCGGCGGCCTGCAGTGGATCGTCAACGCCTACACGCTCACCCTGGCCGCGCTGATCCTGCTCGGGGGATCGCTCGGGGACCGGTTCGGCCGGCGCCGCGTCTTCGTCCTCGGCACCGTGTGGTTCGCGGCGGCGTCGCTGTTGTGCGGCCTGGCCTGGAACGTCGAGTCGCTGGTCGTCGCCCGTGCGTTGCAGGGCGTCGGGGGAGCGCTGCTGACGCCCGGGAGCCTGGCGATCCTGTCGGCCTCGTTCGCAGCCGGGGAACGGGGGAAGGCGGTGGGTGCCTGGTCGGGGTTCGGCGGGATCGCGGCGGCGATCGGCCCGTTCCTCGGCGGCTGGCTGGTGGAGTGGAACTGGCGCGCGGTGTTCCTGATCAACCTGCCTTTCGCGGCGCTGGTGATCGCGGTGGCGCTGCGGCACGTACCGGAATCGCGTGACCCGGACGCGATCCCGCACTTCGACGTGGCTGGCACGCTGACCGGCGCACTGGGTCTCGGCGCGCTCACGTACGCCCTGATCGCCGCGGGGGAGCGGGGCGTGGACGGCACCGTGGTGGCGATCGGTGTGGCGGGCCTGTTGACGCTGGTCGGATTCGTGCTGGTCGAGCGGCGGTCGCGCCAGCCGCTGGTGCCGTTGAGCCTGTTCGGCAATGCCCAGTTCACCGCCGCGAACCTGGTGACGTTCCTGGTCTACGGCGCGCTCGGCGTGTTCTTCTTCCTGCTCGTGATCGAGCTCCAGGTGGTGGCCGGCTTCAGCCCGATCCTGGCGGGCAGCTCGATGTTGCCCGTGACGGCGCTGATGCTGCTGCTGTCGGCCCGCTTCGGGGCGCTGGCCGAGCGGCACGGGCCGCGGTTGCCGATGACGCTGGGACCGCTGCTCTCGGCGGTCGGCGCCCTGCTGACCCTGCGCGCCGGGCCGGGTGCGTCCTACCTGGCCGACGTGCTGCCCGCGGCGCTGGTGTTCGGGCTCGGCCTCTCGCTGACCGTCGCCCCGCTCACCGCGACGGTGCTGGGTGCTGCCGAGAACCGGTACGCCGGAGTCGCCTCCGGCGTCAACAACGCGGTGGCCCGGGCGGCCGGCCTGCTCGCCGTCGCGGTGGTGCCCGCGGTGGCCGGGCTCGCCGGTGCCGACTACACCGACCCCGCCGCGTTCGACTCGGGATTCCGTATCGCGATGGCGATCTGCGCGGCGTTGCTCGGTGCGGGCGGGGTGGTTGCGTTCGCCCTGGTCCGCGACCCGGTGGCCGCGGCGGAGCCGGTCGGGCCGGAGCCGGCTGAGGAGCGCGTGCACGTCGAGAGTCACGTCCACTGTGGTGTGAACGCGCCGCAGCTGCATCCCCGGCCGGATACCGTGGCCCGCTGAGCACGCCGCGCGTCGGCGTGCGGGCAGGACGCCGCGTCCCGCGCGCCGCCGGGACGACACTCAGGACCGAGCCGCGGAGCGCGTCGCGGCGGACCGAGGAGACCGGGATGACCGATCCGCAGGCAGGAACCGACACGATCCTCGCCTGGGAGGACGACCCCGGTGCTCCGCCGAGCACCCGCACCGCGATCGTGCGCCCGCGCCCGGACCTCGCCGCCGGCCCGTTGCCGGTCGGCATCCACGGCGCGGTGCCCGGCGCGGGCGAGCCGGGCACGGCGCCGTTCCGGTACTGGACGGCGGCCGAGTCGCTGCGCCGCACCGCCGACTACTTCGGCCCCCTGATGCCCGACGGCGTGACCTGGTTCCCGACCGTCGGCGACACGCTGATGATCGGCCTGGACGAAGGCGACGACCTCAACGCCTACTACGACCGGGCCGGCCTCGCCTTCTTCCACCACACGGTCGGCGACCTCACGGTCCACTCCGGAGAGAGCCCGGACGTGGTCGCCCACGAGACCGGCCATGCGGTGCTCGACGCGCTCCGTCCACAGTTGTGGGACGCCGCGAGCGCGGAGGTCGCCGGGTTCCACGAGTCCTTCGGCGACATGACCGCGCTGCTGGCCGGCCTGCAGTTGGAGTCGGTGCGCGTCGGTGTGCTGGCAGAGACCGGGGGTCGACTGACCAGGGCGTCCCGGCTGTCCCGGTTGGCCGAGCAGCTGGGCTGGGCGATCCGCACGGTGGCGCCGGCCGCCGTCGACGCCGACTGCTTGCGCAATGCCGCGAACCGGTTCTTCTACCAGGACCCGGTGACGCTGCCGCCGAGCGCGCCGGCCAACGTGCTGTCCAGCGAGTCGCACTCGTTCTCCCGGGTGTTCACCGGGGCGTTCCTGCGGGTGCTCGCCGGGATCCACCGGGCCCGGCCGACCCGCGACCCGGCCGGGCTCCTCGCGGCCAGCACCCACGCCGGCCAGCTCCTGGTCGCCGGCGTGCGGGCGGCACCGGTGGTCCCGGCGTACTACGCCCAGGTGGCGGCGCACATGCTCGCGGCCGAGATCGAGCTGTTCGAGGGCAGGTACGCGCGGGCGCTGCGGTCGGCGTTCGTCCGCCACGGCATCCTTGCTCCGGCGGGCGCGGCGGCGGTGACGACCGGAACGCGTCCGCTGGCCGCGCCGGTGCCGTTCGGCCCGCTCAGTGCGATGACCGTGCCCGGCGACGACTACGGGCTCAGCGAGGGATTCCGCGTGCTGGCGCCGGGCCAGCCGCCGCGCTTTACGGTCACCGGCGCGGCGCCCGAGCGCGGCCAACTGCCGGCCGGGGACGGCCGGCGGGTCGCGGCGTCGTTCGTCGAGGACCTGTTCCGGCAGGGCCGGGTCCGGGTGGACGAGGAGTACCTGACCGACGCGGCGGTCGTCGAGGGCGGCCGCACCATGACCCATGCGATCACCAGGGACGAGCAGGGCCTCGTGCTGGTGCGCAGGATGTTCGACTGAGCCGGCGCCGGACTACCGTCGGCACATGGACACCGACGATCAGGGGATCTCCGGTCGCGGTCGGCAGGTCGACGACGGCCCGGACCCCCGGGACGGCGCCACCGCCGACCGCCCCGCCGGGACGGGACGCGGCCCCGACGCGGGCCTGCCGACCCATGCTCCTGGCGAGCTGCACCCGGACGCGGACGTCGACGCTGCCCGGCGGGTGACGAAGAGGTACGCCGAGGACCTGCTCGCCCGCGGTGAGGCGGTCGAGGAGGGCGAGGAGCTCGTCCCGGGGGCCACCCACGAGATCGTCCGGGAGCACGGTGAGCCGGTGGCGGTGCGACGGCGGCGCTTCTCGGCGTTGTAGCCGCACCGTTGTGGCCGCGGTGCCGTCGGCGCCGGCACGGTGACCTGGGCCGCCGCGGTCCGGCCAGTCGGCACGGCCAGGCCGCCGCGGTCCGGCCAGTCGGCACGGCCAGGCCGCCGCGGTCCGGCCAGTCGGCACGGACCGGCGGTCGCTACTGCACGGACAGGTGGACGTGGTTCGTGTGGGCGCTGGACGGGCTTCCGCCCCCGGAGTACGACCGCCAGCCGGTGCCGGGCATCCAGATCTGGCGGTACCAGATGACGTAGAGCACGGCGAGGCGGTCGGCGTTCTGTACCAGCCAGCCGGCCAGCTGGTCGCCGTAGCGCTTGTCGTTGCCGGTCGCCGCGCCGCCGAACCCGCTCGCCGCGGCGGCCATGTCACACGCCCGGCCCTTGCCGTGCTCACCGCTGTAGGAGTTGCGGTAGCAGCTGACGTAGCGACCGAAGCCCGCAGCCTGGGCCTGTTGGAGGGCATGCAGCGTGCGCGGGGTGAGGCAGCCACTGGTGGTGGGATCGTCCAGGGAGCAGGACTCCCGCGGCCACGAGCCGTCGGCCGAGCGGGGCGCCGGCCTGGCCGACTGGGTGCCGCCGGCGATGAACCCGCCGGAGACGAAGCCGCCGACGGCGATCAGCGCCTTCTCGGCCTCGGCCTTCTTCTTGGCCAGCGTCTTGGTCTGCACCTGTTGGATCTTGATCTCGGCCTGGACCTTGGTCTTCTTCTCGGCCAGCTGCTTGCGGGCCGTACGCAGGGCTTCCAGCTGCTCCCCGCGCTTCCAGTCGAGCTGGTCCAGCATGGCGAGCCGGTCCAGCGTCGCGGACATCGACGCGCTGTCGAGGGTGGCGGTGAGCGGATCCGGCCGGCCGTTGGCGTACGCCTCGATCGCGAACTTCTCCACCTCGGCGGCGAGCTTGACGACCCGGGCTTCCAGGGTCTTGATCCCCACGTTCAGGGCGGCCTCGCGCTTGCGCGATGTGGCCAGCCGGGCCTTGGCGTTGTTGTAGCCGCTGGAGGCGCTCTCGAAGGCCTTGCGGAGGGCGGGGATGTCGCCTTCGGGGTCCGACGTCGTTCCGTTGCCGGGTGCGGCCGGGGCCGGCAACGGGTTGCCGGCCAACAGGACCGCGACGGCGACGAACAGTGCCAGCACCAAGGCGGAACGCCCTCGTACGGAGACTGCGAACGTCACGATGTGTGCGTCCCTCTTCCGTCGGCCGCCTACCGGGTTAGCTGACGGGTTCGGACCGGAAGTAGCCCTACCGCGAGACGCGGATTCACCCCAGTTGCCGTGGGTTCCCGGTTCGCCCGGAGGGGCGATTCGGCGGTGACCGCCGTCGGTGCCGGTGTGAACACCGTGTGGCCGACGGTCAAGCCCGCAGCCTAGGGCATCTGCCGAGGGCGGGCCATGCGGGGTGGTATGCGCGGGATCCGGTTGCTCTCGCCCACCATCCAGAGAGGCGGACAGTCGACCTAGGCTCACGATCTGTCACCTTTGACGCTGGCCACGTAGCTGTTCGAGCGCCCGATCAGGCTGCTCGACAGGAGCAGCGGGGGCGTGGACTGCGGGGGTTGGGCGGCGCGGTGGGGCGTGGGACTCGTGTCTAGCCGCGCCCCACCGCGCTCGGTGTTGGCGTCCGTCACACGGGGGGAGTGTGCGAGTGGGGCGCCTGTCGGAGTGACGCCCTCAAAGTAGCGGCCGCATAGCAGCACGCCTGCGCTCTTAGGCTGGTCTTAATGGCGATCTGAGCGAGATATGAGGTTCGCTCAACGGCTCGTTTCCGGACCACCTGGTCGGGTCTGCCGGGCCCGCCACGAACGTACCAGCCGCGACTCGCGGATCGCGTTTCCCGCCCGGGAGGAGCGCAGCGCCTGGACCAGCGGCGTCGCCCGCAGCACCCCGGCTGCCTTGTGCGCCGCGTGGTAGACGCCCGTGCCGCGGGGCACCGTCGGGAGCTGCTGCGGGCGTTCCGGCGGGGTGGCCGCCACCCGCCGCGGCTCCAGGTCGACCGCGGCCAGCACCACCGTGACCCTGGCCCCGCCCATCGGGCCCCGCCCGATCCGCACCGAGCCACCGGCCGAGTCGGCGACCCGCCGCACGATGTCCAGTCCCAGGCCGGTCGAGCCGCTCCCGCTCTCCCCGCGACGGACCGCCTGCCGGGGGTGCGGGATGCCCGGCCCGCTGTCCTCGACGGTGAACAGCACGGTCCTCGCGTGCACGGTGATCGAGACCGCGAAGCCGGTGCCCTGCGGAGTGTGCCGGAAGACGTTGCCGAGCAGCACGTCGACGACGCTGACCAGGTCGGCGCGCGGCACCGCGACCGGGACCCGGCGGCCGGCCCCGGCCACCCGCACCGCCCGTTGCTCGTCCTCGGCCAGCACCGACCAGAAACCGATCCGTTCGGTGGTCACCTCGGCCAGGTCACACCAGTGTGGACCGCGTTGGTCCAGCGGTCGCCGGGCCGACCGGATCACCTCGTCCACCTCACGTTCCAGGGTGGACACCGCCTCCCGGATCCGGTCCCCGTCGGGGCCCTCGTCCAGCGCCTCCGCGTCGAGGCGGAGTGCGGTGAGAGGGGTGCGGAGCCGGTGGGAGAGGTCGGCGGCGAGTTCGCGCTCGCCGTCGAGCAGTCCGAGCACCTGGTCGGCCATCGTGTTGAACGCCGAGCCGGCCTCGACCAGCTCCGGTGGTCCGGCTGGTACGACCCGGGCGTGCAGGTCGCCGCCCCCGAACGCCCGCGCGGCGGTGCCCAGGTCGCGGGTGGCGGCCACCAGCGTGCCGGCCAGGCGGTCGGCAACCAGCACGGACCCGCCCACCAACGCCACGGCCATCGCGAACAGCACGGTGGTGAGGAGCCCGGTGCCCGCGGTGAGGTCGCTGTCCGGGACGAACACCTCCACGACAGCGACGCTGCGGGTGGTCAACACGGTCGGCCGGAGCCGGACGACGCCACCGGAAACCTCCGCCGTCGTCGACTCGCGTATCGACCCGGCGGTGCGGACCCTGTCGGGACTCGCCCGGGTGGTGCCGACCGTCTGGCCGCCCGGCAGGTGGACCGCCACCCGGTCGCCCTCGCCCGGCGACCCACGCAGGGCCTCCTTGTTGATCGCATCGGGGTCGCGGGTCACCGCGAGCACCGCGACCAGGGCGTCCGCCCGCCGCTCCGCGTCCGCGATGGCCCGTTCGTGCGCCACCTGGTGGATCACCAGCAGCAGCGGGATCACGAAGGCGAGCGACACCATCGCGGTGGTCGCCAGCGCGACGAGCGCCAGCACCCGTCTCACTCGGGTTCCACCAGCTTCACTCCGACCCCGCGCACCGTCCGCAGGTACCGGGGCTCGGCGGCGGTCTCGCCCAGCTTGCGGCGCAGCCACGACAGGTGGACGTCGATGGTCTGGTCGCCGCCGACGGCCGGCTGACGCCAGACCGCCTCGACGATCTCGCGTCGGCTGACCACGCGTCCCGGTCGGGCTGCCAGGTAGGCCAGCAGGTCGAACTCCCGGCGGGCGAGGTCGAGGGGGAGGCCGTCCAGGGTCGCCTCGCGGGTGGCGGGGTCGAGGCGGAGTCCGCCGACCTGGACCGGGCTCGCCTGCCGGCGGCCGGGCACGGCGCGGCGCAGGACCGCCGACATCCGGGCGGCGAGCTGGTCGCCGGAGAACGGCTTGACCAGGTAGTCGTCGGCACCGGCGTTGAGCAGGCGGACGATCTCGCGCTCCTCGTCGCGTGCCGTGGCGACGATGACCGGCACGTCGTGGGCGTCGCGGAGCATCCGCAGCACGTCCGAGCCGTCCAGGTCGGGCAGGCCGAGGTCGAGGATGACCAGGTCGGGGCAGTCCGCGTTCACCTCACGGAGCGCGTCGAGGGCTCGGCCGACCGCACGAACCGAGTGGCCGGCCTTGGTGAGCGAGCGGACGAGAGCACCGCGAATGATCGCGTCGTCCTCGACGAGGAGCACGCTGGGCATGTTCGGCACGGTAGTCCGAGTCGGGCCCGAATAGGGCGTTCACCGCGTTATCTGGCCTATCCGGGTGGTGACCCCGCCTTCTGGGCGTTGCGACAGTTCACTGCGGTGATGACCGCACGTGATCGTGGCAGCGGTGACGAGTGGTGTTCCGGCAAGGGGGCGGGACGGACGTCCTACCCCGAGATCGGATAGGCGTCCACCTCGGACGCCTTGGCGGTGAGCCAGACCGGGGTGCCGGCGGCGAGGCCGAGGTCGGCCAGTGCGTCGGGGGTGATGTCGGCCAGCGCGGACGGCGCGCCGGCCACGTCCACCCGGACCCGGTCGCCGATGATCTCCAGGCCGGTCACGTGCCCCTGCCAGGCGTTGCGGGGGCTGCCCTCCGGAGGGCGCAGGTGCACTGCCACGGCGGACGGTCGCAGCGCGACGTACACCGCGCCGTCCGCCGTCCGGTCGGACACGTGCAGCGCGCCGCCGTCGTCGAGCCGGACAGTGCCGGTACGGGCGGTGCCCCGGTAGAGGTTGAGGCCCACCAGCCGCGCGACGTACTCGGTGCGGGGGTGTCGCGCGACCTCGGCCGGCTGGCCCTGCTGGACGATCCGCCCGGCTTCCAGCACCACCAACCGGTCGGCGAGCACCATCGCCTCGACCGGGTCGTGCGTCACGACCAGCGACGGCCCGCCGTATCCGGACAGGTGCTGGCGCAGGTCCGTGCGCAGGCGCAGCCGGCTGCCGGCGTCCAGCGCGGCGAGCGGCTCGTCCAACAGCACCAGGTCCGGCCCGACGGCCAGCGCCCGGGCCAACGCCACCCGCTGGGACTGGCCACCGGAGAGCTGGCCGGGCCGGCGGTCGGCGTGGTCGGCCAACCCGACGCGTTCGAGCCAGCCGAGCGCGGCCTGGCGGGACCGCGCACGCCCCAGCCCCCGGCACCGCAGGCCGTAGGCGACATTGTCCAGCGCCGAAAGGTGGGGGAAGAGCAGGTACTCCTGGAACACCACGCCGATCCCGCGCTGCTCGGTCGGCACCCGCAGCCGCCGCGCCGGGTCGTCCAGGATCCTCTCGCCCAGCGTGACCGACCCGCCGGTGAGCGGGACGAGCCCGGCCAGGGCGCGCAGCAGGGTGGTCTTGCCGGCCCCGTTCGGCCCGAGCACGGCCAGCACCTGGCCGTCGGCCACCTCGACGGCCGCGTCCAGGTCGAAGCCCGGCCGCTCGACGACCACGTGTGCGGACAGGATCATCGCGCTCCCACCGCGCCGGCGCCCGCCCGCAGCACCCGGTCGCGCAGCGCCACCAGGATCGTCACCGAGACCACCAGCAGCACGAGCGAGAGCGCGATCGCGGCGTCCGGGTCGGTCTCCAGGGCGAGGTAGACGGCCAGCGGCATGGTCTGCGTGGTGCCGGGGAAGTTCCCGGCGAACGTGATCGTGGCGCCGAACTCCCCGAGCGCCCGCGCCCAGCACAGCACCCCGCCGGCCATCACCGACGGACCGATCAGGGGGAGCGTGACCCGGCGGAAGGTGGTCCAGCGGCCGGCGCCCAGCGTGGCCGACGCGTCCTCGTACCGCCCGTCCACGGCCCGCAGCGCGCCCTCGACCGTGACGACCAGGAACGGCATGGCCACGAAGGTCTCGGCCAGCACCACGCCGGCGGTGCTGAACGGGAGCGTGACTCCCCACCACGCGTCGAGGTACTGGCCCACCACCCCGCGCCGCCCGAACGCCAGCAGCAGCGCGACACCGCCCACCACCGGCGGCAGGACCAGGGGCAGCATCACCAGCGCCCGCAGCAGCGACCGGCCGGGGAAGTCCAGCCGGGCCAGCACCCAGGCCAGCGGCACTCCCAGCACCAGCGAGAGGGCCGTCGCGAACGTCGAGGTGACCAGTGACAGGCGCAGCGCCTCGGCGACGACCGGGTCGCCGATCAGCCGCGGCATCGCGCTCCAGGGGGCGCGCAGGAGCAGGCCGACGAGCGGGACGACCAGGAACGCGATCGCGATCATTGCGGGGATCAGCAGCGGCAGCGGTGCCCGCCCAGACCGCCCCGGCCGCACGCCGGCACCGCCGCCGGTGTGCGGCCCGGCCGGGTCGAGCGCCGACCGCGTCATGTCCAAAGGCTACGAAACGCCGGCGGGTCCGACGACTCCGGGCGGCGCCCGGCCGACGGGCGAGGGTCGCCGGTGGTCACGGAGGCGGGCGCGGACCCGCCTCCGTGACCGCCGGACGTCAGCGCGTGGGCGCCGGCCCGGGCTCGGTTGTCGTCCCCGGCGGGATTTCCTCCGCCCCGGCCGATCCCGGCGTAGACGTCGGGACGGCGCTGGCGCAGCATGATGCCCCAGACTCCGCCTGCCAGCGCGGCCAGCAGGATGAGGCCGGGCAGGACCACCTTCAGTGAGGCAGGCGCTGCCGGGCCCAGCAGCGACTCGAAGTTGAAGGCGATCAGCCCCGCGATGGTCAGCAGACCGAGAGCGGCCAGGGCGGGTGCTATCGCGCGTTGCCACAGCGTCTCCGAGGTCTGCCGGCTCCTGAAGTAGCCGATCACCGCGATCGACGTGCCGGCCATCAGCAGCGTGATACCGATCGCGGAGATCGAGCTCAGCCACGCGAACAGTTCCAGCAGCGGATCGCGTCTGCAGAAGGGCGAACACGCCGACGACGACGACCGCCAGCAACGACTGGGCGAGCGAGCCGGCCACCGGCGCGCCGGAGGCGACCCCGGTGCGACCGAGCGCCCGGGGGATCACCCGTTCGCGACCCAGCGCGAAGAGGTAGCGCGCGACGGCGTTGTGGAAGCTGAGCAGCGCGGCGAAGACGCTGGTGACGAACAGCACGCTCGGCGAGGTCGGCGATCAGCGGGCTCCACTGCCCGGCCATCGTGCCGAACAACAGGCCAGGGCCGCCGGTGACCGGATCGGCGGCCGCCGTGGCGATGTTCTCCGACCCGACCGTGACCTGCATCGCCCAGGCCGACAGCGCGTAGAACACGCCGGTGAACGCGAGGGCGGCGTAGGTGGCCCGCGCCACCGTCCGGCGGGGGTCCTTGCTCTCCTCGCCGTAGATCGCCGCGGACTCGAACCCGATGAACGCGGCCACACCGAGGGCGAAGACCGCACCGACGTTGTCGGTGAACAGGTCGGCGGGGAGCAGGCCGGTGGTGGTGACACCGGCGCAGCGGGGTTGCCGAAGGCGCCGATGTCGAAGAGGACGACCGCGACGCACTCGAAGATCAGGGCCACGGCGAGCACCCGCGCGTTCAGGTCGACTCGCAGCAGGCCGAGGATCCCGACCACGGCCAGCGCGACCAGCGCCCAGGCCCACCACGGGACGTTCCATCCGAACTTCTCCGTGCGTCAGGAAGCTGACGAAGAAGCCGAACAGGCCGTAGAGGCCGATCTGGATCGCGTTGTACGACAGCAGCGCCACCGCTGAGGCGGCCACCCCCCAGGCCCGGCCGAGGCCGTTGGCGAGGTAGGCGTAGAAGGCGCCGGCGTTGGAGACATGGCGGCTCATCGCGGCGTAGCCGACGGCGAAGAGGCCGAGTAGCGCGGCCAGGATCAGGAACGACAGCGGTACCCCGAGGTTGCCCGAGACGGCATAGGTGGTCGTCACACCGCCGCCGAGGACCGTGAGGGGAGCGGAGGCGGCCACGGTGAAGAAGAAGATGTGGAGGACGCCCAGCCTCCGTTTTGCCAGTCGCCCTAGGACAGTTTCGTGCTGCTGGGCCATGTGTGCTCCTCTGAGCCGGGGTGGGGGAAGTCGCGGGGATCGTACGGGCCGTTCACCTGGCGGCTCAAGAGCCGTGAATAGTGGTAACACTGACGACATCTGTCCGTAACGTCACGGTCACCGGCCACCGGTGGCGCGCCGGTTGAGTCCGCAGCGGCGGTTCCCGTATCGTGTGCCGCCGGAGCGGCCGCTCCCCGCCGTACGCGCGTTCGGCAGGGCCCCCGGCCCACTCACCCGCCACCCGAGGACCTGGATGCGCTTCCTGCCTCTTGCCGACGAGTTCTTCCTGGTCGGACAGGACGAGTACACCGGCAAGCCCTTCGTCAACGGGACAATCTTCGACACCGCCCTC
The DNA here is from genome assembly GCA_963740255.1 of uncultured Actinomycetota bacterium. Classification (GTDB taxonomy): domain Bacteria; phylum Actinomycetota; class Actinomycetes; order Mycobacteriales; family Cryptosporangiaceae; genus CAVUDO01. Next base: position 21,135 of record CAVUDO010000002.1, read on the forward strand.
GGCGGGGGGCTCCTCGGGGAACTGTTGCTGGACGGTCGGGTGGCCATCGTCGACGGAAAGGTCGCCGTCCGCGAGCCGCGCCGCACCGGGGAGGCGGTGACCGACGCGGTCCTCGGCGACCTGCTGCGGGAGCGGGAAGCCCACCCGGTGCGGATCTGGGTCGAGTACCTCCGCGAGGACGCGCGGGACAGGGTGGGCGGCCGGCTCGCCGCGTCGGGCCTGGTGCGGCGCGAGCAGGGGCGCAGCCTCGCGCTGCGCACCGTGGTCCGTTTCCCCGGGGTCGACCCGATGGCCGCCGCACTGCCCCGGGTCCGCTTGAGCAACGCGATCGACCGTGGCGACGCGCTGAACGCGCAGGCCACGGTGCTGGCCGCGCTGGTCGGCGCGGCCGGCCTGGAGCACGTGCTCGCGCTGGACATGACCCGTCAGCAGATCCGCGAGACGCTGATCGAACTGACCGCGACGTTGCCTCCGGCCCTCGCCGTGCTCGCCGCCGGCGCCGAGGCCGCGGTGGCGGCGGTGGCTCTCACCGTGCGCCGGTAGGCAGGTCTGGCCCGGCGGGAGATCGCTCGCCCGTTCCTAGGGCCGGTCGCAGTGCCGACTCGTGCTGGCGGGGACGTCGAGGGTGGGGTTGCGGTCGAAGAAGCCGAAGGGCCGCAGTGTGAAGCCGCAGTACTCCACGGGCATCACCGGCCAGTCCTCGGGCCGCGGCAGGTGGGTCGACCCGAACGTGTGCCAGAGCACGAGGTCCTCGCCGTCGAGGCCGCGGTCCTGGGCCGTGAACGCCGGCAGGCCGGCACCGCCGGGATGCTGGTTGATCAGGTCGCCGGCGGGATAGCGCTCGTCGGGGTGGTAGCGGGTCACCCACAGGTGTCGGGTGGCGAATGCCGCCCGCCGCGCCACGGAGGAGTCGTCCGCGGCGAGCAGCGTCGGCTTGCCCTCGGGGTGCAGGACGTAGCCCACGGGCTGGCCGAGCCGGTTGGTCTTCCCGGGGTTGACGATGTGCCATACGCGGCCGACCGTGCCGTCGGCCATCCGGGCGGCTTCGGACTCCCGGGCCAGCCGGGTGCGGATGGTCGTGAAGGCGTTGCCGTGCGGATTCTCCGGCCCCCGCGGCACCCGGGCGAGGTCGACCTCGTCCACCGCGTTCGCCAGGCCGTCCACGGTCATGTCCAGCCGGGCACTGAACAGGTGCTGATGGTAGGGCGCGCCCAGGCCGGGCGCGATCTCGTTGGCCCATCGGCTTCCCTCCGCGTAGGAGGAGGTGAACACCATGCCGGTCGACTTCACCTCGAGCTGGATCGTGCCGTCGAGGTAGAGGTACCAGTAGAAGCCGTAGTCGTAGTTGCCGACGGTGGCGAAGAACGACACCACCAGCCGGCGCTGGCGACGGGTCTCGGCCGACTCGGTGAACAGGTCGGTGTGCTTCCAGAGGACCCCGTAGTCCTCCTCGTGCATGCAGATGGCATTGGGCACCTCGCGCGGCTGGCCCTCCCCGTCGGCGAGCACCGCGTCGAAGTAGTGGATCTCGCCGAGGCAGTCACACCCCAGGGTCAGGGAGTTCACCTGCTGGCCGAGCAGGTACTCACCGGCGTCGAAGTAGTTCTGCCAGAACCGCACCGGGCCGGGATCGGCGTAGGGCACCACCATCTCGGCGATGGACGCCCGATAGACGACCGGGCGGTCGGTGCCGCCGTCGGCGAAGGAGAGCTGGTGCAGCACCAACCCCTCGCGGGGGTCGAACCCGATCCGGAACGTCCAGTTCTGCCAGCTCACCACGTCGCCGTCGACGGTGAAGCTCGGCCCGTCGGGCTGGGTGATCTCGATCGGCTTCAACGTCGTGCGCGGTGGGCCGGTCAGGGCGGGGTCGTCGTGGTTGCCCTCCACCTCGGGCACCGGGAGGAGTTGGTCGTCGATCAGGTCGACGACCCGGCGCTCGGTCAGGTCGACGTAGGCGGCCACGCCGTCGATCGGGTGCGACCAGGGGTGGTCGGACTTGCGGTGCTGCAGGAACGAGAGCACCCGCAGCAGGCGCCGACCCTCCTCGCCCGGAATCTCGAAGTCGCCCGCCGAGAGCGGGCAGGGGCAGACCAGGTCGAGGTCGGTGATCCCGCGGCGCTCCATGGCGGCCCGCCAGCCGGGATCGGCCTTGACGATGTCGTCGACGGCAATGAACTCCTCGAGCATGATCGGCGGCTGGCCGTCGGTCACCGGGTCGAGCGCGGTGTTGCGGTCGATCTCGGACCGGGTCAACGACGCGATCACGGTGCGGGCCCTGCCGGTCGCGACGTCCAGCAGCACCGCGCGGACCCGCCGGTCGACCGGGTCGCCCGGGCCGAATGCCAGCACCTCGTGCTTCGGCGGCTCCTCCAACCCGAGCAGCGGGAAGCGGGTGGTCGCGGTGAGCAGCCCCTGCTTGTCCAGTAAGGCGCGTGCGGCCTGGATCTCGGCGGCGGTCAGTCGGTCCAGCGGATGGGTGGCGGCACCAGGATCGCTCCCGGCGGACTGGTCAGCGGTCGTCGCGGTCATGGCATCCCCCTGGTCGCCGTGGGTAGGGCAGACGCGTCCATCCCACCACGACAACGTGTCCACGAAGGAGTGATCTTCCGCACCGGCCGACACGGGAAACGTGCGAGGCGCCGTTGCCCCGGGTGGGCTGCCAGGGCCGCCGGACGGCCGGCCTACAGGACCTTGTGACCGTACATCTCGCCGAGCGGGTCGGCGATCAGTTCGACCCGGGCACCGTCGGGATCGCGGAAGTAGATCGAGGTCCCGCTCTCCGTCTGGTACGGGACGCCGGCCGCGTCGAGGTTGGCCTTGAGCCGTTCCCAGCGCTCGGGCTCGACGGAGATCGCGATGTGGTGGAGACCGCCCAGCACCTCGGCGTACGGCCCGAGGTCGAGGCCGGGGAAGTCGAAGAACGCGAGCAGGTTGTCGTTGCCGAGGTCGAAGAAGAAGTGGTTGGAGCCCCGGTAGTCGCGGTTCTCGAAGATGTCGGCGAGCGGGAACTCCAGCAAGCCCTGGTAGAACCGCACCGTCCGCTCGACGTCGGCGGAGAGCACCGCCACGTGGTGCACGCCACGGGCCGACGAGGCCGGCCGCTCGTCCGGCGGTCGGAGGTACGCCGCCCGGATCCGGTCGCGTTCGGCCTCGACGGCTGCCAGGTCGATGCCCTGATTCGTCATCCCGACTCCTCGGTCATGTCGACATCGCGATCTGCGCCCCTGCCTCGATGGTAGGAGCTTGACCAGGCCGAAGGCACGCCGACGGCACGCGCCGGACAGCGTGGTGGGCGGCGTCTCCAGACCAGACGCCGCCCACCCGCCGGTCAGCAGCCGTAGAACCCGGCCTGGCCCCGGCACGCGCACTGCCGGGGCCGGCCGGGCGGCTACCAGTTGAAGCCGGCCTGGTAGGAGACCTGGGCGAGCACCCGCTGCCCTTCGCCGCTGGGGTGGAAGTAGTCCCAGGTGCTGATCTGGCTGAGCACGAACGGGTAGTTGAAGACGGCGTTGCCGTCGAAACGGCAGTTCGATCCGTACGCCGCACAGGCCTGCGCGAGCTGGTTGTTGAAGTCGACGACCCGCTGCCTGACCCGGTCCCGGCGGGCCACGTCCGCCGCGGCCGTGGAGGTCGGATTGGCGAGGATCGACTGGCAGATGTTCAGCGTCGACCAGGCGAACCGGGCCGACCAGTTGCCCTTGCCGATGAACCAGAGTCGCTTGACGTCCGGGACGCTGACCACGAACACCCGCGCGTTCGGCAGGCCGTTCTTCAGCGTGGCGAGCGCGGCGTCCACCTGGGCCCGGTAGGTGGCCACCGGTGTCATTGCCGCCTCGGTGGAGGTGCACGCGTCGTTGGCCCCCATCAGGATCGTCACGTACCCGACGCCCTGCCCGACGGCGACCTGCGCCTGACCGTTGAGGGCGTTCGCCTTGGTGCCGGACTTGGCGTCGTTGAGGTTCTTCCCGCCGATCGCGGGATGCTTCGCCAGGATGCGCCGGTAGTGGCTGTTGACCGTGGTGTTGTCGCCGGTGCTCCACGACCGGGAGGTGCAGTCGACGTAGTAGCCGCAGGCGTTGAAGCCGCGGGTGATCGAGTCGCCGAGCGAGGCCATCGAGGACGGTGGCGGGCCAGGGTCGGCCAGGGCGGGAGTGGTCAGCAGGAGGGCGGCGGCGGTGGCCGCGGCGGCGAGCGGGGCGAGTCGACCGAACATGGAACCTCCCCGGGTGACGAGGGGTCGCCTGGACGAGCGGCGGTGAAAAAAACGGTAAGGCGCCTGTGGCGTGGATCACAAGGTTCCGCGACATTCGTGGCATAAGCCAGCCAAAGCGTCGCGGCCGCGGGTTGCGAGGCTTTCGGCGCCGCGCGAGGCCTTCTCGTTGGGCCGCAGGGCCGCTATTCGTCCAGGGTGCGCAACATCCGTTTCAGTGCCGCCTGTCGGTAGGAGCCTTCCATCAGTTCGGCCACCTCGTCCCAGTCGACCCGGCCGGCCGTGAAGTCCAGGGCCACCCAACCGCCGGGGCCGAAGTAGGCCGGCACGTAGAACCGCCGGTCGCAGAGCAGCGCGGGCCGTTCGCCCGGCTCGGGCTTGAAGGTCACCGCGTACGGGTGTTCGTGGTTCCCGTCGCAGACGGCGAACATCTTCTTCCCGGCCCGGAACGTGGGCCGACCCCAGGCCTCCACCTCCGCCGACTCGGGCAGGGCCAGGCAGACCTTCCGTAACTCGGCCAGGTAGGGGTCGTCGTCGCGGTACATCCGGGGGTGTGGCACGGCCTGACGTTAGGCCATGTCCGCCACCTCCGGTCCTCGTGCGGGTCGATGTCCGGCAACCGCCCGGTTCCTCGCCGCCCAGGTCAGGGGAGTAGTCCGCTCCCGCAGTGGGTAGCCGAGGGGCAACCCACCGTCGGAAGGGACGCCATGGACGCCATCGTGCTGTTGAAGGAAGACCACAAGACCGTCGAGAAGCTGTTCAAGCAGTTCGAGAAGGCCGGCGAGAAGGCGTACCAGGAGAAGAAGCGCATCGTCGGCAAGGTCATGGAGGAGCTCACCAAGCATGCCTACATCGAGGAGGAGTTCTTCTATCCCGTGGCCCGGGAATGCGTGCCGGAGACCAAGGACCACATCCTGGAGAGCGTCGAGGAGCACCATGTGGTGGTGTGGATGCTCTCGGAGCTGGCTGGCATGGAGCCGACCGACGAGCGGTTCGTCGCGAAGGTGACCGTGCTGATGGAGAACGTGCGGCACCATGTCGAGGAGGAGGAAGGGGAGTGGTTCCCCGAGGTGCGCAAGGCGATGGGCCGCAAGCGCCTGCAGGAGCTCGGCGAGCAGATGGAGAAGGCCAAGGCCGACGCGCCCAGCGACCCGCTGGCGCTGCGGAGCGCGTCGGCGTAGCGGCTCTCGAACCGGCCCCCGGGAAACCGGTTCGTGGATTGTCGGTGGCCCGGTGCAGGATGTTTCCTGCACCGGGCTTCGACGTCCGGGCGGGCCGCGCGGGCGGCCGGCGTCCAGGCAGCGCACCAGAGGAGCGGCATGGAGTACGCGATCGAGGCCGAAGGCCTCGTCAAGCGGTACGGGAAGGTGGTGGCGCTCGACCAGTTCGACCTCGGCGTCGCCGAAGGCACAGTGATGGGCCTGCTCGGGCCCAACGGAGCGGGCAAGACCACCGCCGTGCGGGTGTTCACCACGCTGTTGAAGCCGGACGCCGGTCACGCCCGGGTGGCGGGCCTGGACGTGGTCGGCGACGCCCGCCGGTTGCGGCCGCTGATCGGCCTGTCCGGCCAGTACGCGGCGGTGGACGAAGACCTCACGGGCTTCGAGAACCTCGACATGGTCGGCCGCCTCTACGGTTTCGGGCGCAAGGCCAGCCGGGTGCGCGCCCGTGAGCTGCTGGAGCGGTTCGACCTGACGGAGGCCGCCGACCGGACCGTCAAGGGCTACTCGGGCGGCATGCGCCGCCGGCTCGACCTCGCCGGCGCCCTGGTCGCCAAGCCGCCGGTGCTCTTCCTCGACGAGCCCACCACCGGGCTCGACCCGCGGGGCCGGATGGGGATGTGGGACGTCATCGAGGAGCTGGTCGCCGCCGGGGGCACCCTGCTGCTGACCACGCAGTATCTGGAGGAGGCCGACCGGCTGGCCGACCGGATCGCGGTGATCGACAACGGGCGGGTGATCGCCAGCGGCACCTCCGACGAGCTGAAGAACCAGGTGGGTGGCGAACGGCTGGAACTCGTCGTGGAGAGCAACGAAGAGGTGACCAAGGCACGCGAGATCCTCACGTCGGCGGCGGTCGGCGAGATCGTGGTCGACGCGCGGGCCCGGCGGCTCGTCGTTCCGGTGAGCGGCGGGTCCGCCGTGCTCATGGAGAGCCTGCGACTGCTTGACGGTGCCGGCCTGCGGGTCTCGGACATCGGGTTGCGCCGCCCGACCCTGGACGACGTGTTCCTCTCGCTGACCGGCCATGCCGCCGAGGAGACGCCCGACGACGAGGATTCAGGCGGCGCCGGAGAGTCCGGCCGCCGCGCCGCACGCACACGGGACGAGGAGCGGGTCTGATGCCGGCCGTACCCAAGGCGATCAATGACGGCATGGTCATCGCCAAGCGCAACCTCATCAAGATCAAGCGGGTGCCTGACCTGCTGGTGTTCTCCACCCTCTCGCCGATCATGTTCGTGTTGCTCTTCGCGTACGTGTTCGGCAGCGCGATCGAGGTGCCCGGGAAGTCCTACCGCGAGTTCCTGATGGCCGGCATCTTCGCCCAGACCGTGATCTTCGGGGCGACGATCACCGGGGCCGGTCTGGCGCAGGATCTGCAGAAGGGCATCATCGACCGGTTCCGGTCGCTGCCGATGGCCCGCTCGGCGGTGCTCGTCGGGCGGACCACCAGCGACCTGGTCAACAACCTGCTGGTGGTCGTGGTCATGTCGGTCACCGGGCTGTTGGTGGGGTGGCGGATTCGCTCGTCGTTTCTCGACGCACTGGTTGGCTTCCTGCTCCTGCTGCTGTTCGCGTACGCGTTCTCGTGGGCGATGGCGATGGTCGGGTTGATGGTGCGCAGCCCGGAGGTGTTCAACAACGCGACGTTCATCGTGGTGTTCCCGGTGACCTTCATCGCGAACACGTTCGTGACGACCAGCAACCTGCCCGGACCGCTCAAGGTGGTGGCCGAGTGGAATCCGGTGTCCGCGGTGACCGCCGCGGTGCGGGAGCTGTTCGGCAACAGCCCGACCGGGCCGGGGCCAGACGCGCTGCCGCTGCGGTATCCGGTGGCTACCTCGCTGATCTGGATTGCCGTGCTTCTGTTGATCTTCGTACCGCTGGCGATCAACCGGTACAAGAAGGCCGTGAGCCGCTGACCTGGAGTCAGGTCGTCGACCTGGGCTGCGCCGCGACGCTGACGACGGGCGCGACCGGAGCGTTCGCCTGGCGCCTGCGGACAGACCGGTGCATGCAGATCACGAGGGCCCAGAGGGGCACCAGTACGGCGGCGGTGGCGGCGTACCACGGCCACCGCCACGGTCCTTCGGAGCCGCGGGCCTGGTGCGGTGGCGAGATCCATGGTCGGGCCGCGAGCGACCAGGCCAGGAACGCGTCGCCGACCGGCAGGGCGCCGCCCAGGTAGCGGCGTTCGCCGCCGGCCTCCATCGCCATGCCGGTGGCCTCGGCGAGGCCGGTGAGTTGCCGGGCCCAGCCGCGGTCGCCGAAGACCACGGCGTCCCCGAGCGCGACCGCGCTGGCCGAGGCCGACATCCCGAGGATCAGCGGCCCCGAGTCCACGTCGCCGCCGGCGTCCACGCCGCGCGGATACTCCCGGACTCCGGGGATACCGAGCACACCGGAGGTGAACTCGGCGCGGAAGGTGCGGTACTGCCCGACTGCCCAGGCGGGGTCCACGTCGTGGAGGAACCGCAGCAGAACCGACTGGGAGCTGGCCCGGGCGCCTTCCAGCGGCGCGCCGGTGGCCGGATCGGTGCGGTGGGGAAGCAGGCCGGTGCGCGGATCCAGCCGCTGCCGGGCGAGCGTCCTCCAACGCTGGACCACCGCGTCGTGTCGATGCTGGCCGAGTGCGCGGTCGGTGAGCCGGAGCGCGGCGATGGCGACCACGCTGTCCACGGGCCAGGACTGTTGTGGGTAGGCCGCCAGGAACGGCGTGCGGCTCGCCGAGAACGCGTCCGCCAGGGCGCCGGCGCGGGCAGCCAGCTCGCGTCGCTCGTCGGCCCGCGCGTCCGCGCCGGCCAGCCGGACGATGCCGCCGCGCAGCCAGGTCGACCAACCGGCGTGGAAGACGCCGCGGGGCGGGTTGGCCGTGGCGTCGAAGGGTGCCAGTCCGGCGGGGGAGTCCAGCCGGGCCGCCGCCCAGCGAGCCTCCCGGAGCGCCTGGTCGCGGTGGCCGGGCGAGCGGACGCCGACATCGATCCAGGTCAGCCCGTAGAGCACCGAGGTGAAGAAGTAGCCCTCGGGGAACAGCTGCTGCATGTCCTCGCCCGCCCCGTCGCGGAGTGCGCCGCGCAGATAGGCCAGCCGCGGGAGCGCGTCCTGCGCGATCGCGGATCCGGTGCGATCCAGTGGGGACGGGGTGTGCAGCCGGACGATCGGGACGGCCAACAGGAGCGTGCCGGCCACCGCGGCCGCCGTCGAGGTCCACGCGATGATCGCTCGTCCGAGACCGGGCACGGTCCCCAGTGTGAGGACGGCAGTCAAGGTCACCCGGGGCGCACGACGGCACGCCCGCCGCCCGGGGGAGGCCACCGCCCCACTTCTTGCAATCATTGCGATATATGCATATGTTGCTGTTCGGAACGAGGGGGGTCGCGGCCGTGGGCGCTGGTCACACACACATCACCACCAGGCCCGGATCGGGCGCCGAGCACCGCGGCCGGCTCGCGGTGGCGTTCGTCCTGCTCCTGGCGTTGCTGGTGGCCGAGGTCGCGGGGGGCCTGGTCAGCGGCTCGTTGGCGCTGCTCTCCGACGCCGGTCACCTGTCCACCGACGTGCTCGGCATCGGCCTGGCCCTGGCCGCGGTGCACGCGGTGGCGCGGGGAGTCCGCCATCCGCAGCGCACCTTCGGGCTGCACCGGCTGGAGGTGCTCGCCGGCCTGGCCAACGCCGTGCTGCTCGCCGGTGTGGCGGTCTGGGTGGTGATCGAGGCGGTGCGCCGGCTCGGTGCGCCGGTCGAGGTGCTCACCGGTCCGATGTTCGCCGTCGCCGGGGCGGGACTGGTGGCCAACCTGGTCGCGTTCGCGTTGCTCCGGGCCGGCGCCGGCGTGAGCCTGGCGATCCGCGGTGCCTACCTGGAGGTGGTCGCCGACACGGTCGGCTCGGCCGGCGTGCTGCTCGCCGCGGTGGTGATCCAGCTCAGCGGCTGGCAGTGGGTCGACTCCGCGGTCGCGGTGGCCGTCGGGTTGCTGATCCTGCCCCGGACGTACCGGCTCGGCCGCGAAGCGGTCCGGATCCTCACCCAGACGGCGCCGGCCGGCGTCGACGTTGCCGAGGTCGCGGGACGGCTCGGGGGACTGGCCGGTGTCGTCGAGGTACATGACGTCCATGTGTGGACGCTCACCTCCGGCATGGACGTCGTGTCGGCCCATCTGACCGTCGCGTCCGGCACGGAGTTGGCGACGGTGCTCGACGCGGCCCGCCGGATGCTCCGTACCGAGGTGGGAATCGACCACGCGACCCTGCAGGTGGAACCCGCGGGCGCGGAGGTGCACTGCGCCGCGGTCGGCTGGTAGCTCCCGACCGCGATCACCGTACCGACCCGGTTGCCGTACCGACCCGGTTGCCGTGGCGGTCGTGGCCCGGCGGTCGTTGGCCCGGTGTCCGCGGCCGGTGTCCGTAGTTCCGTGGCGTTGCTGGTGCCGTTGGCTCGGGTCGCAGGTCGGAGGGGTTCGGCGCTCCGGGCCCGGCTGGCGAGCGACTACGGGGCGTAGGTAGTTTGGAGTGAGAGGCGGGGGTCGACGGAGGGCGGATCGATGGCAGCCGCGTGGCGATGGTCCGTGCGGGGGGCGCTGGTGGGCGCGGTCTGTGGCGCGGTGCTCGCCGCTCCTCCCGCGCTCGCGCACACGCAGCTCACCGGCAGCACGCCGGACCACGGCACGACGGTGGCCGCCCCGCCCTCCACAGTGGTGCTCCGGTTCTCCGAACCGGTTGACGCTGCCACCGGACAGATCGCGGTGACCCACCCCGACGGCACGGTCACCCGGCCACGCACGACGATGCGCGGTGCCGCGGCTTCCGCGCCCTTCCCACCCGGGTCGGCAGGGCGCTATACCGTGGCGTACCGGGTCGTCTCGGCCGACGGGCACCCGGTAGCGGGGATCATCGCCTTCACGGTGACGCGGAGCACGACTCCCACGCCGGGCGCGCCGGTGGCGGCGCCGGTGTCGAGCCCGCCAACCGACGCGAGCGAGCGCCACGGGACGTCCGTCACGACGAGCGATCCTGTTGTCGACGACGCTGGGCTGTACACGCTGGCGGGGTTGGGGGTGCTGGTCGCCGTGGCCGGCACCGTTGCCCTGCGCCGACGTCGCCGGCGGTGAGGCCGCCAGTGCCCGCCCGCGAGTTCGAGCACCGTGCCGTAGGCGAGCCCGAGCCGGGCCGCACCCCCACCCCACCGCCCGTCGGGTTCCGGCTGGCAGTGCTCGCGACGGCGGCGCTCGCCGCGGCGGGCGCGCTGGTGACAGCACTGGTCGTGGGTGGCGCGATCGACACCACTCCGCTGCCCGGGCTGCCCGACGCCGGACCGGTGACCCCGTGGGGGCTGCCGGCGGTCCGGACGGCGATGAACCTGGCCGCCGCCGTGACCGTGGGGCTGCTGGTCGCCGCCGCGTTCTTCGTGCCCGGCGCCGCCACGCCACGACGGGGCCGGTGGCTCGTCTCGCCCGCCGGATACCGCTGGCTGCGGGCGGCCACCTGGTCGGCCGGGGTCTGGGTGCTGGCGACGCTGGCCACCGCGGTCTTCACGGTGTCCGACCTGCTCGGGACCACGCCCAGCACCGCGGCCCGCCCGGAGACCGTGCTTTCGTTCCTGCTGGAGACCGACCAGGGGCGGGCGCTGTCGCTGGTCGCGGTCGGCGCGCTCGCCGTGGCGGTGGGCTCGCGGGTGGTGCTCGGCACCGGCGGTGCGGCCGCGATCGCGGTGCTCGCCCTGGTGTCGACGCTGCCGCCGGCGTTCACCGGGCACGCTGCCGGGAGTGCCAACCACCAGCTGGCCGTCTCCACGATGGTGCTGCACGTCGGAGCCGTGGTGATCTGGGTGGGTGGGCTGGTCGGGCTGTTGCTCGTCCGGAACCTGTCGGGCGAGGGGTTGGCGCTGGCGGTGCGCCGGTTCTCCAGGGCGGCGGGCTGGTGCCTGCTCGTCGTCGCGGGCTCCGGCCTGGTCAACGCCACCGCCCGACTCGGTTCGTGGGCCGCCCTGACCGGCACCCCGTACGGACGTTTGGTGCTGGCCAAGGCCGCGGCCGTCGGCGTGCTCGCGGCCATCGGTCTGGCGCACCGGCGGGTCACGCTGCCCCGGGTCGCGGCGGGTCGGCGGAGCGCATTCTGGCGCCTCGCCGGCGTGGAGATCGTGGTGTTCGCGGCCACGGTGGGCCTGGCCGCCGGTCTGTCCCGCTCGCCGACACCGCCGCTGGCCGAGGTGGGTCCCGCCACGGCGCTGCTGGGGTTCCCGATGCCGCCGCCGGTCTCGGTCTCGGCGATCGCCACGCAATGGCTGGTCGAACCGCTGTTCCTCACGGCCTGCCTGGCGGCCGCCGGCGCCTACCTGGCCGGGGTGTGGCGGTTGCGGCGGCGGGGCCACACCTGGCCGTGGTACCGGACCGTCTGCTGGCTGGCCGGGTGCGCGCTGGTGGTCGTGGTGACCAGCAGCGGGTTGGCCCGGTACGGCCCCGTGCTGTTCAGCGTCCACATGGTTCAGCACATGGCGATGACCATGCTGGCACCCGTCCTGCTCGCACTCGGTGGCCCGGTCACGCTGGCCCTGCGCGCGCTGCGTCCGGCCACCGAACCGGGGATGCGCGGACCCCGGGAGTGGCTGGTGTTCGCGCTGCACAGCCGGGTAGCCCGCGTCGCGACCCATCCGCTGGTCGCACTGGCGCTCTACGTCGCCAGCCTCTACGCGATGTACTTCACCGGGCTGTACGAGCTGGCGTTGCGGTCGCACGCCGCGCACCTGGCGATGTTCGCCCACTTCCTGGGGGCCGGGTACCTGTTCTTCTGGGTGCTCATCGGGGTCGACCCGGCGCCGCGCACGGTGCCCTACCCGTTGCGGGTCGTGCTGCTGTTCGCCTCGATGGTGTTCCACGCGTTCTTCGGCGTGGCGATCATGCAGTCCACCGGCCTGATCGCACCGGACTGGTACGCCGAGCTGGCCCGTCCGTGGGGACCGTCCACACTGGACGACCAGCACACCGGCGGCGGCATCGCCTGGGCGTTCGGGGAGATCCCGAGCCTGTTGGTGGCCGCCGCGCTGCTGTACTCCTGGGCCCGTTCGGACGAACGGGAGGGTCGGCGGCTCGACCGGGCGGCAGATCGGGCCGAGGCGCGTCGGGCGGCCCGGGCGGCGGACGCCGGCGCGGACGGTCCCGCGGTGGCGGGCGGGAACGCGCCGGCGGAGGGCGTTCCGGAGGACGACGACGATCCGCTCGCCGCCTACAACCGCTACCTGCGGCAGCTCGCCGAACGCGACCGGCAACGGCACTGAGCGGTCCGCCGCATCGTCCCGATCGGTGACCTGCGCCTCACGGCGCGTACGTGCCACCGGCGCACCCGGGCGCGCCGGGAACGGCCGAGCCGCTAGTCTTTCCCGGTGCGATGGCTGGCCTTCGGGACCTATGACGTGCACCGACACCCCCGGGTCGCGGTGCTGATCGAAGGGCTCCGGGCGCACGGCGACGAGGTCGTCGAGGTGAACGTGCCGCTCCCGCTGGACACCGCCGGTCGGGTCGCGATGCTGCGCCAGCCGTGGCGGCTGCCGTTGCTGGCCGCCAAGCTCGTCCGCTGCTGGACCCTGCTGGTCGCCCGCGCCCGTCGGGCCCGCCGCCACCGTCCGGACGCGATCCTCGTCGGCTACATGGGCCACTTCGACGTGCGCCTGGCCCGCCTGCTGTTCCGCCGGACGCCGATCGCGCTCGACCACCTGGTCTCGGCCGCCGGCACAGCCCACGACCGCGGTCTGGCCGGTTCGCACGGCGTCAAGGCCCGGCTGATGCGCCGGATCGACGCCGGCGCGCTCGGCGCGGCGGGTGTGGTGATCGTCGACACCCCGGAGCACGAACAGGCGCTGCCCGCCGACGCCGGGGCCAACAGCGTGGTCGTGCCGGTCGGCGCCACCGACGCGTGGTTCGCCGCGGGCGCGGCGGCGTACCAGCCCGACGACGGGTCGGACGGGCGGCCGCTGCGGGCCGTCTTCGTGGGGCTCTTCACACCACTGCACGGCACACCGGCGCTCGGTGCGGCGCTGGCCGCGCTCGCCGACGAGCCGGCGGTCGAGGTGACCATGGTCGGCACCGGCCAGGACCACGCCGCATGCCGCGAGCTGGCCGCGGCGAATCCGCGGGTGCGCTGGCTGGACTGGGTGGCCGGCGCGGACCTGCCGGCACTGGTTGCCGGCCACGACGTCAGCCTCGGCATCTTCGGCACCACCGACAAGGCCCTCAAGGTGGTGCCCACCAAGGTTTTCCAGGGCGCCGCCGCGGGGTGCGCCATCGTCACCTCCGACACCCCGCCGCAGCGGGCCGCACTGGGTGAGGCCGCCGCCTTCGTTCCGCCGGGAGACGGCGCCGCGCTGGCCGGCGTCCTGCGCCGGCTCGCCGGCGACCGCACCGAACTGGCCAAGCTGCGGGCCGCGGCCCGCGCCCGGGCCGCCGACCGCTTCACCGCCGGAGGCGTCGTCGCCCCCTTGCGGGACCGCCTGACCTGCTTCCCGAAAGCATGACCTCAGTACTCGACGTGAAAGAAGGACGCAACCGATGAGCCAGCAGCCGGAGCCGCCCCTCGCGCCCCGAGCCAGACTGCGGTGGAGCGTGGTCAGCCGCCTCGTGACCGAACTGGAGCCCGCCGAGATCCTCGAGCTCGGCTGCGGGCTGGGAGGGGTGGGCGTCCGGTTGGCCGCCATGGCGCCCTACACCGCGGCCGAACCGGACGACGAGTGCTTCCAGGTGGCCCACGACCGGATCTCCCCGCTCGGCGGCACTGTGCTCCACGGCGACCACAACAAGGTGCCCGACGGCAGCACGTACGACCTGGTCTGCGCGTTCGAGGTGCTCGAGCACATCGCCGACGACGTGGCGGCGCTGGCCGAGTGGGTGCCGCTGGTCAAACCCGGCGGGCACATCCTGCTGTCGGTGCCGGCCAACCCCGAGCGGTTCGGGCCGTCGGACGTGGCCGCCGGCCACTACCGCCGCTACACGTCCGACGAGCTGGCCGGCAAGCTCGCCGACGCCGGCTGCGTGGACGTGAAGGTGCGGCACTACGCCTGGCCGCTGGGCTACCTGCTCGACGACGTCCGCGACTGGCTGGTCAACCGGCGCGCACCACGGGACGCCTCGGCGGCGCCGGAGGAGAACACGGCAGGCTCGGGACGGCTGTTCCAGCCCCAGTCCCGGGTCACCGGCACGCTGATCCGCGCGGGCGTCGCGCCGTTCGGCGTCCTGCAGAACCTCCAGCCGGGTCGGGGCCCGGGTCTGGTCGCGCTCGCCCGCCGGCCCGCCGCCAGCTGAGGCACCGCTCGTCCGACTGACGAGGGGTAGGCGAACAACGAAGTACCGTTCGCCGCCGGCCCGTGGGAAGTCCAGGGGTCGGCGGCGCCGGTGCGGCGCCCACGTCAGGGTGCCGTCAGCTGCTGCGTCGCACCAACCGCTGGACGCCGGCCATCATCAGGTCGACCACGACCAGCAGCGTGCGGGAGACCAGGGCGACGGCCAGCGCGGCGCCGCCCGGGATCACCGTGCTGAACGTGGCGAAGAGCGCGAGGTCGCGGATCCCGGCACCCGCGGGCAGCAGCGCGAGCAGGCCGATCGAGTAGGCGAGCGCGTACCCGGCGATGGCCACGGGAAGCGACCGGCCGACAGGCCCGCCGATCCCGACGAGGAGCAGCCAGGCGTGCACGCCGAGCATCAGCCACACCACCAGCTGCCAGCCCGCGGCCTTGAGCAGCCCCGCCCGGGTGGGTGCGGTGGGCAGCGGCGGCCGGCCGATCAGGCGCAGCGCGCGGTTGATCAACCAGCCGAGCACGCGCGGGTGCAGGACGACCAGGAAGACCGGGATCGCGAGCATCGTCCACCAGTACTTGCGGGCGGCCTCGGGCGCCGCGAACGGCAGCATCGCCCCGGCCACGATCAGGCCCACGCCGGTGGACACCGCGATCGTCAGCACACCGCCGGCCAGGCTGGTGCGGCGCGGCACCCGCAGCTCCCGGGTCAGCGCGATCTGGCTGGCGATCGACCAGATGCCGCCGGGCACGTACTTGCCGAGCTGGCTCAGGTAGAACACCCGGGCCCCGTCCTTCACCGACAGCGGGGCGCCGAGGTCGGCCAGCACCGTGCGCCACATGAAAAGCGACGCGAGCATCGCCAGCAGTGCCGCGACGAACGAACCCGCCACCGCCCAGGGCGACAGGTCGGCCAGCGCCGCCGTGAGCGCGGCACGGTTCCTCGCCACCGCGTAGCACGCGAAACCCAGCACCACGACGAGCAGCCCGCGCCGCAACCAGGTCGTCCACCCGGTGCGGCCGGCGGTGGCGGGAGCGCCCCCGGCATCGGGCGAGGCCGTGGGGTCGAACGCCACGTCGGGATCCGGTTCGGCGAGCGGGTCGCCAGGGGTTGCCGCGGCGCCCTGGGTCGTGGCCTGGCCGGCGGACGCGCCGGAGGCGGTCGCGGCGGCGCGGTCGGTGGCGGCCACCGGCCTCAGTCCGCGCGGGAGCGGACGATGAGGTCGGCCAGCAGCGCCACCGACGCGATGATCAGGCCGGTGACCAGCAGCAGCATCGCGTTCGTGCTGATCCGGAAGAACTTGTCGACGATGTCGTAGACCGCCTTGGCGAAGCCCAGCCCGAGCAGCGTCAGCGCGAGCGGCATCAGCACCTTGATCGGGTTGAAGTACATCACCATCCGCAGCACCTGGAGGATGTAGCGGTAGGCGTCGCGGACGAAGTGGAACTTCGAGGTGCCGGCCCGCTTGGCGTAGTCGATCGGCAGGTAGTCGACGGTGTGCTGGTTGGACAGGAACGACAGCGTGATCGTCGTGACGCAGCTGAAGCCGGGCGGCAGCAGCCGCAGGTAGGGCAGCGACACCTCGCGGCGGAACGCCCGCAGGCCCGAGTTCAGGTCGGGAATCTTGGTGCCGGCCAGGCCCTCGGCGACCTTGCGGATGACCCACTTCGCCGGCACCCGGAGGAACTTGTGGGTGCCCTGCTCGGTGGTGCGGGCGCCGACCACCTGGTCGACCTCGGGGTGGTCGAGCAGGTACTGGACGAACTCGGGGATCCGCTCGTTCGGGTAGGTCATGTCGGCGTCGGTCCAGACCACGATCCGGCCGTACGCCTCGCGGGTGCCGATCCGGCGGCCGGTGCCCGAGCCGCCGTTGCGGCGGAACGGCATCAGCCGCATCCGCGGGAACCGCGGCAGCGCATCCTGCAACACCGCGAGGGTGCTGTCGGTGGACTTGTCGTCGATGACCAGCAGTTCGTACCGGAACGGGCTGGCGTCCATCGCGGCGGTGATCCGCTCGATCTCGGCCACCACGTGCTCCTGCTCGTTGTAGCAGGGCAGGACGACGGTGACGTCGAGCGTGTTCTGGCCGCCGGGCTGGTCGGCGAGGTCGCCGGGCGTGCCCGCGGTGACGCTGCTGTGGCGCGCGTGCGGGGTCTCGGTGAGCGTGGCGTGTTCGGAGTTCATGGCCTCATGTCGGTCTCGCGTGCGGCGCCGCCGGCGCGGCGCTCGGGCAGGTCCAAAGCAGGTCCAGGCGTCCAGTAGCTTATCGGGTCGCCGGCCGGGACGGTCGCCACCGCCGGTCCGGGGGCGCCCGGCCGGCGTCCGCAGGGAGTCCACGACGGGGCGGCGGCGGTTCGTGCGCCGCCGCGCCGGCCGACTACCCGGCCGGCCGGTGGGGCGGCCCGGTAGGCCGCGGGCACCGGGCCGGGGGGTGGTGGCGCCACTGTTAGCATCGGCCAAGTCCATGCGGCGCCCACGCCGCCTCCTCGCGTCCACGGGAACTCGATGACCTCCTCCGACACCGTTGTTCGGGAGTCCGCGCGAGAATCCGACGACCCGGCGGCGCCGGCGAGCCGCATGTCGTCAAGGCTGCACAGGTTTCTCACCGCCCTGGTCGTCCTCGGCATCCTCAGCTATGCGCTGATCGGCGTCGGCGCCCCGCTGCTGGGCCTGAACGTGTTCGCCGCCACCGACCTGCTGGGCCCGGTCAGCCCGTACTACAGCGCCGGCCTGGCCGAGACCGTGCCGCAGACCACATTCCTCAACGACACCGTGGACGCGGCGCTGCCCAACACCGCGCTGTTCGCCGAGGCGCTGGCGAACGGCCAGCTGGCCAGCTGGAACCCCTACATCGGCGGCGGTGTGATTCTGGGGTCGGGCCCCAACTACGCCCTGCTCAACCCGGTCACCTGGCCCTACTTCGTGATGTCGGCCTCGCTGGCGCCGGGGTACGTGAAGCTGGTCGAGATCCTGGTGGCGGTGGGCGGCTGCTTCCTGTTCCTGCGCCGGATCGGGCTGGGCCGGGCCGCCGCGCTGCTCGGGGGCCTGGCGTTCTCCAGCAGCGCGTTCATGGTGGCCTGGACCAACTGGCCGCAGACCCGGGTCGCGGCCTTCATCCCCGCGCTGTTCTGGGGGCTGGAGCTGCTGGTCCAGGAACGCCGGGTGCGCGACGCGGCCCTGGTGTGCCTCACGGTCGCCGCGATGCTCTTCGGCGGTTTCCCGGCGGTGACCGGCTACGCGTTGATGCTGGGCGGCATCTACCTGCTGGTCCGGGTGTGGGCCGAGTACCGGGGCCAGTGGCGCCGGATGGTGGCGATCCTGGCCGGCGCCTCGGCGGCGCTCGGGGCGGCCGCCGGGCTGGCGGCGATCCAGTTGCTGCCGTTCGTCTCGGCGATGTCCGGCGCGCTGGTCCGGGGCCGGCGGCAGAGCCCTGCCGACCACCTGGAACCGCAGTCGCTGATCACCACGATCGCGCCCTGGGCGATGGGCAGCACCGGCCGCGCGAGGCCCCCGTTCTGGTACCTGCCGACGAACTTCGTGGAGTCGCTGTCCTACGTCGGCGCCGCGGCGCTGGTGCTGGTCGTGGTGGCGGTGGCGACCCCGTGGGCGGCCCGCGCCGCGCTGCCGCGCGGCGTGTGGTCGTTCCTGGTGGGGACGACCGCGGTGAGCGTGGTGGTGCTCTACGTCGGCGGCCCGGCGCTCGCCGTGTTGCAGAAGGTGCCGGTGCTCTTCTCGCACAACTTCGTCGGCCGGGCGCGCAGCGTGTTCGGATTCGTCCTCGCCGTGCTGGTCGCGGTCGGGTTCGAGTTGCTGCTGCGGCACCGGGAGCGGATCGTCGGGGCGCTCACCCGGCGTCAGCGGCTCTGGGCGATCGCGGTGTGGGCGGCGGTGGCTCTGGGTGGTCTGGCGGTCTTCCTGGGTGCCCGCCGGTCTGCCGGCCTGACAGACATCGGCCGACCCGACCCGGTGAACCGGGTGGCCCATCTCGACCGTGAGGTGCTCGTCGGGATGGCGTTCCTGCTGGCGGCGCTGGGCTGTGTGGCGGTGCTGTGGTGGCTGGGTCGCCGGTCGGCCGGCCGGTACGGGCGGATCGCCCGGGTGGGGGCGCTGGCGCTGCTGCCGGTGCTGGTCACGGTCCAGGCGCTGACCCTGGTCGTCCCGTACTGGCCGCGTGCGGACCACAAGACCTTCTATCCGGTGACCGACGTGCACCGGTACCTGATGGACAACCTCGGGCCGCAGCGTTTCGCCTCGAACGGCGCCATGTACGCCGGCGCCGACTCGATCCACCACCTGCGCGCGCTCTCCGGGCACGCCTACTACGACGCGAAGTTCGCCGAGCTGCTGGAGACGATGCCCGGCACGCAGTTCGGCCAGCTGCCGACGCTGCTCTACCCGCCGCGGCACGGCAACGTCGCCGACAGCGCTGTGCTCGACCGGCTGGCCGTTCGTTACTACGTGGCGCCGCAGTGGAGCCCGGTCTACGGCCGCGAGACCCCCGCCGTCGACGACGGCTCCACGCTCACCCTCGCCTCGGGCCGACCCGTCACCGTGCGGATGCCGGTGGCGGGGCCCGTGCGCGGTGTGGGGCTCGTCCCGACGGTCGCGTTCGACCGCAAGGACGTCACGGCGCGGGTCGACGTGCGGCTGCTCGACGCCAGCGGCACCGAGGTGGCTCGGGCCTTCCGGCTGGAGCGGAAGATGGTCGCCGGCCAGCCGTTCACGATCCCGATCGCCGGCGAGGGCATCGCCCCGGACACGCCGCTGACCGCCGAGTTCACCGTCCGCGCGAAGACGCCGCTGGTGGTGCGGGCGCAGGCGGGCAAACCCGCGGTCACCGCGATCACGCCGATCGACGACGGCGTCCGGCTGGTGCACGCCGGTTCGGCGGCGATCTGGCAGCGCCTGCACGCACTCGACCGGGTGCGCTGGGCGTCCGGGACGGTGCTGGAGCCGGACTCCGCGCGACGCCTGCGGCTGCTCTCCGCCGGGCCGCTCGACGCCGACACGGTGGTGCTCGACCAGCCCGGCCCGGCCGCGTCCGGCGCGGCCGCCCAGGTGCGCATCGTCGAGGACGGCCTCGACGAGATCGAGGTGGCGGTGGACGCCGCCGGTGCCGGCTATCTGGTGGTCGGCGACGCGATCCAGCGCGACTGGGTGGCCACCGTCGACGGGAAGCCCGCCCCGCTGGTCTCGGCCGACCACGGCGTCGCGGCGGTCGCGGTGCCCCCGGGCCGGCACACCGTCCGGCTCCGCTACGAGATGCCGTACCGCAACGCCGGTGCGTGGATCACCGGGGTGACCGCGGCGGGGCTGCTCGGCCTGGTCGTCGTGGAGCGGTGGCGTGGGCGGTCCGCGGCGGGCCGGTCCCGCCGCCGGGTGGAGCCGGTCGAGGACTGAGCCCGCACCGGCCGCGTGCCGGCCGCGTGTCGGCTAGGCGTGACCGACGACCGTGACGAGCGGGAGTGCCACGACGCCGTCCCGTGCGAACGACTCGAGCATGGCGTGCGCGGGAGTCCGCTCCGTGCGCAGCGCCTCCTCCAAGGGGGCGAGCGGCTCCGCCCAGTCCGAACCGGCGAGTCCGCGACGTGACGCGGCCAGCACGGTGGCCGTCCCCTCGGCGAGCTGGGCATCGGCGAATCCGCGCGCGGCCGCATGCCGGTGGGCCGCTGGGTCGGGCACGTCCGCTCGGCCGGGCAGCGACCGGTCGGCCACCACGCCGGCGAGCAGCGCGAGCAGCGCCGGGTACGCCGCCGCGTCGACCAGTGCGTCGAAGGCCTTGAACTCCACCCGGCCCCGCTCGGCCGGAACCCTCGCGGGGTGGACGAGCGGCGGGCTCGGCTGCGTCGCCGGCACGGACGCCGGGTCCACGAACGCCCGCACGGCCGGTCGGCGTCCGGTGCGCAGCTCGGTGCGGCGTGACAGGCCGCCGTACGGCCGTCCCCCGACGAACGGGGCGCTGAACGAGAACGGCACCACGGCAGGGCTGTAGTACGTCAGCATCCGGGCCACGTCGACCACGTCCCGGTCGTCCCAGTCCGGATGGGACAGGTTCAGGTCCGGGCCGTAGGACATCATGTAGACGTCCGGCGCCAGGTACTCCGACCGCCGCGCGTGCAGGCCGTCCTCCCACGCGTTGTAGGGCGGCTCGGGACGGTAGGCGTCCCGGTGCGGGTTCCAGCCGACGCTGGCCAGCCGGTACCCGTCCGCGGCCGCGGACGCAGCCAGGGCCGCCGTCTGCGCGGCCAGCGCGGCCGTCGTCGCCGGGATGCCGCGCAGCGGAGGCGTGCGGGTCTCCAGTCCCTTGGGGACGCATTCGCGCAGCCGCCCGTCGGTGTCGAACCGCTCGTCGCCCTCCAGGTACCAGCGGCCCACCTTGATGCCGATGTCGCCCCGCACCAGGTCCTCGCGGCCGGGATCGCCGAGCCGGTCGACCACGGCCTGGGCCGCCGCGGAGGTCAGCGTCTCGAAGTCGCACAGCCGGCCGGCGGCGTCGACCAGGGCGAACTCCGCCTCCACCCCGAACAGCATCGCCCCGAGGTCGATCTCAGCGGCATCTCGGCTGCCTGCCGCCATCAGTGCCTCCAGGGTGTCGGGTGCCGCCGCGACCGCGGTGCCGCGCCGCAGCGTAGTCCGGGTCACGGACCGCCGTACCCTGGCCGGTGGCCCTCGACGCGCCCCTGGCCGAGCGCACGGAGGAGGCGGCATGACCCGCTCCGCGATACGGATCGTGCCGTTGCTGCCCGGCACGCCGACGAGGTGCTGGCCATCTACCGGGCCGGCATCGACACCGGCGACGCCAGTTTCGAGACCGCCGTGCCGGCCTGGTCCGACTGGGACGCGGGCCATCTGCCCGACCACCGGTTCGTCGCGCTGGAACCCGAGGACGGCGGGGTGCTCGGCTGGGTGGCGCTGAGCCCGGTGTCCGGCCGGTGTGTGTACGCCGGGGTCGCGGAGGAGTCCGTCTACGTGCGGCCCGACGCCGCGGGGCGGGGGGTCGGGACCGCGCTGCTGCGGGAGGTGATCGCGTCCAGCGAGCGGGCCGGTCTCTGGACGCTGCAGACCGGCATCTTCCCGGAGAACACCGCCAGCCTGGCCCTGCACACCGGCGTTGGGTTCCGGGTCGTCGGCACCCGGGAGCGGATCGGTCGGCACCACGGGCGCTGGCGGGACGTGGTCTTCCTCGAACGACGCAACGCCGTGCCCTGAGCGGGCCAGCGGGCCGTTCGGGCTCTCCGGATGCGACGGTCCCGGCGGTATGCTGCGGAACGAGATCCCGCCCTGGCCGCGTCGGCTGGTCCTGCCCGTCGGCGCACTCGTCGGCTCTCCCACCCGTCGACCGGTGAGGAGGCACGGTGGACCGCGATCAGCTCTGTGCCGCCCTGGTGGCCGCCCGTCCCGGCCTGGGCGACACCGTCTACGTCGAGCGCCGCGGCGACGCGTACGCCTGGCACCGGGTCGGGTCCGAGCCCGTGGAGGTCCCACCGGAGCTGCCGGACGCCTGGATCTACTACTCCTGGCAGTGGGACCCCGACGCGACGCCCGACGCCCAGGCCGTCATCGACGACCTGCTGGCCGAGATGGACTCCATGACCGGCGGCGTCGACCGCTGCCGCTGGTCTGTGGACGACCCCTGGCCCCACGCCCACTAAGGCGACGCGATGGGCCATGTCATCAGGGCCGGGGACCGGGCCGCGTTCAAGCGCTGCCGCCGGCAGTGGGACTTCGCCGCGAAGATCCGCCGCAACCTCACGCCCGAGACGCCGTTCCCGCGCTTCGACCTCACCCGGGCGATCAAGGACGCGCTGGCCGTCTACTACTTCCCGGGGATGTGGGACTGGAACCGGGCCATCGTGCTGCCGCTGGTCCGCAAGGCCCTGGACGACTCGTTCAAGCGCCAGCGCGAGGCGTACCGCAGAGACCAGCGCCTGGTCGACGAGGAGGAGGAGCATTGGTGGGCCCTGGTCGTCGAGGGTCGGGCCTTCCTCGACCGGTACGTCGAGTGGGCGCCGTCGGTGGACCGGTTCTCCCCGCTGCTGGTCGAGACCGACGCCCAGGCGCTGGTGGCCGACGCGGACGATCCGGAGCGCGGGCTGGTGGTGCCCGACGCCGGCGAGGTGCGGTTCTCCGGCCGGGTCGACCTGATGGTGGCCGACGAGCACGACCGGTACTGGCTGGTGACCCACCGCGTCGTCGACGCCCCCGGCCTGTCGACCCTGGCGATGACGCTGGACGAGGAGGCATTGGCGTTCTGCTGGGCGTGGGAGCTGCTGTATCCCGGTATGGAGGTGGCCGGCACCATCCACAACGAGTTCCTCCGGACGCCGGGCGAGGAGCCGGCCGAGCAGGCGGCGCCACGCTGGCAGGCCACCCCCGGTGACCATCCGCGCGGCGGCCTGCGGCAGCACGAGCCGAGCGGCGGCGGCCGTGAGATCTCCTCGCTGCGGCGGATGCAACTGCACACCGGAGGGGAGGAGCCGGTCGAGCGGATGGTCCAGCAGGAGGGGCAGGGCTTCCGCCGCACCCGGATCCGGCGCAGTCGTGCGGAGATCGCCGACGTCGGCCGGCGGATCACCCGCGAGGCCCTGGACATGGTCGATCCCGACGTCGGGCTCTACCCGGCACCGTCGGTCGAGCACTGTACGGCGTGCGCGTTCGTCGCACCGTGCCTGGCGATGAACGAGGGGCTGGACCCCGAGCCGCTGCTGGCCGCCGGCTACCGGGAGCGACCCGCGGTGGAGTTCGAGGCCGGACGCCTGGGCGGAAGCGCGGGCGGGGTGGGTCGCGGCTGGGTCATTCCGGCGGACCGCGACCCGGACACGTCCGGGTAGCGCAGGACGTTCCCGGTGCGGCCCTGCGCCGCCGTCCCGGTGGGTGTGACCGCGACGGCCGGGTGAGGCGGCCGGTCACCCCGACGCGAGCACGGCGAGTGCGACGAGGGCGGCGGCTTCGCACGAGGCACCGAGTGTGTCGCCGGTGACGCCGCCGAACCGGCGGGTGACGTGCCAGGTCAGGGCGACGCTCGCCGCGGTCGCGCCGAGCACCGCGAGCGGACCCTGCCACGGTCGGCCTGCCACCGCCGGTACGGCGGCGGCGGCGAGCAGCAGCGTCCAGCCCGCCGCGGCCGCGGCCGGCACCGTGCCCGCGGCCAGCGCGCCCAGCCCGTCGGGTCGCGCCGCCGGAACCCCGCGACGGCACGACCAGACGATCGCGAGCCGTCCGGCCGCGATCGCCACAACGCCCCCGAGCCAGCGCTGGTGGGTGGCCAGTGCCGCCAGCGCGGCCGCCTGCGCGCCCAGGAACAGGACCAGCGTCACGACGGCGAACGCCCCGTTGGCCGGCGCCCTCATCACCTCCAACGCCCGGGCCGGAGGACCGTGGCAGCCCAGACCGTCGGCGGTGTCGGCCAGGCCGTCCAGGTGCAGGCCCCGGGTGGCCAGCGCGAGCGCGCCGAGCGCGAGCATGCCGGCCAGCAGCGGTGGCGTCCCGACGAGTGTGAAGCCAGCGAGCGCCACCGCCAGCAGGACGCCGAGTGCCGCGCCGACCAGTGGTGCGAGCGCCATGGCCCAGGCCGCCGCGGCACGGTCCACCCGTCCCGGTCGCAGCGGCAGGACGCTGAACGTCGTCAACGCCAGCCGCAGCCCGGCGGAGAGGTCGCTCACCGCGCCGGGGCGCCGTGGTCAGGCGCGTCCTCCGACGCCCCGGCCCCTGGTGCGGCACTGCCCGGCACCCCGTCCTCCGGTGCGGTGCCGTCCGACACCTCGTCCTCCGGTGCGGTGCCGTCCGACACCTCGTCCTCCGGTGCGGTGCTGTCCGACACCCCGGCCTCGTCGAACGTCGCCATCTCGGCCAGGGTGGCGATTGCCGCCCGCAGCACCGGCAGGGCGACCAGCGCACCGGAGCCCTCGCCGAGTCGGAGGTCCAGATCGACGACCGGGGTGAGACCGAGCTGGCGGAGGGCGGCGCCGTGCGCGGGTTCGGTGGAGCGGTGGCCGGCGAGCCACCACCGCACGGCACCGGGCGCCAACGCCTGCGCCGCCAGCGCGGCCGCGCCGCTGACCACCCCGTCGAGCAGCACCGGCGTGCGGCATGCGGCGGCCTGCAGCAGGAACCCGGTCAGCGCGGCGAAGTCGGCGCCGCCCACCGCCGCCAGCACCGCGACGGGGTCGGCGGCGGCCCGTGCTGCGGTGACCCGCGCGGCGGCGGCCCGGACCATGGCGACCTTGCGGCGGAGCGTGGCGTCGTCCACGCCGGTGCCGCGGCCGGTGACCTCGGCCGGGTCGCGGCCGGTGAAGACGGCCACCAGCGCGGCTGCCGGGGTCGTGTTGCCGATCCCCATGTCCCCGGGCACCAGCAGGTCGGCACCGGCGGCGATCTCCTCGGCGGCGACCGCGATCCCGGCCAGCAGCGCCGCGTCGACCTCAGCGCGGCTGAGGGCGTCCTCGATGTCGATGCGGCCGCTGCCGCGCCGCACCTTGTGCGCTGCCACGGCCGCGGGAGTGTCGGCGTCGACGGCCACGTCCACGACCCGAACGGAGGCTCCGGCCTGGCGGGCCAGGACGTTCACCGCCGCGCCGCCGGCCAGGAAGTTGGCCACCATCTGGCCGGTCACCTCCGGCGGGTAGGCGGACACGCCGGACCGCGCGACGCCGTGGTCGCCGGCGAACACCACCACCCGCGGAGAGACGATCGCCCGCGGCGGGCAGACGCCCTGCGCCGCGGCCACCCAGACGGACAGGTCCTCGAGGCGGCCGAGCGCCCCCGCCGGCTTGGTGAGCCGAGCCTGGCGTGCGCGTGCCGCGTCGCCGGCGGCATCGTCGGGCGCACCGATCCGGGCCACGACCCGCGCGACCGCCTCGCTCACGATGCCTCCCCGGTGGGCCGGACACGCAGCCACTGGGGAAGTCCCGCGGTGACCAGCAGCACCTCGTCGCTCTCGCCGGCCAGCAGCGCGTTCAGCCGGCCGAGCTCGTCGCGGAAGAGGCGTCCGGACGGTGTCGCGGGGACCACGCCCGAGCCGACCTCGTTCGTGACGGCCACCGCGCGCCCGCCCAGCGCCCGCCACGCTCCCACCAGCTCCGCGATCCGCTTTCGCGCGTCGCCGAGCGCGGCCGCATCGCCGCCCCAGGCGCCGCACTCGTCGAACACCCGGGCGAGCCAGTTGCCCAGGTCGTCGACCAGCACCGCCCCGTCGGCCTCCCGGAGCACGCCGGCGACGTCGGTGGTCTCGACCGTCCGCCACCCGGCCGGCCGGCGGGCCCGGTGCGCGGCGATCCGCTCCCGCCACTCGGCGTCGTCCTGGGGGTCGGCGGCCGTCGCCACGTACGTCACGGCCGGTTCGGCCGCCAGTGCCGCCTCCGCCCAGCGGGACTTGCCCGAACGGACGCCTCCCGTGACCAGCGTCCGGTGGGGCGTGCGTGCTGCGGCGGGCGGCGCCGCTCCGGCCAGCAGCGTCATCCCGTCCCGGCCGGGCTCGGCACCCCAGGGCGCGAGGCGGCCGGCCAGTTCGGCCGGCGGAGGGTTGCCGTGGCCGAGGTGGACCGCCACCACCCGGGTACGGTCGGTGACCGCGCCGCGGCGCCGCAGCTCGGCCAGCACGGCCGGGAAGGTCACCAGGTCGAGATGGTCACCGGCATGGTCGGTGTGGTCGCCGTGGGTCTC
Source organism: uncultured Actinomycetota bacterium (assembly GCA_963740255.1). Lineage (GTDB taxonomy): Bacteria > Actinomycetota > Actinomycetes > Mycobacteriales > Cryptosporangiaceae > CAVUDO01. Next base: position 47,501 of record CAVUDO010000002.1, read on the forward strand.
CTCCAGGCACACCAGGTCGAACGAGGCGTCCGTGAGCACATCCAATGTGGACGATTGCAGCGGGCCGGTGTCGGTGGCGTAGAACAGCCGGGTCCCGGCGGGGTCGGTGAGGTCGTACAGAACCCCCTGGTCGCACCAGTCGCCGCCGTGCCGCGCGGCGTGCACCCGCAGGTGGTAGGCGCCGAGGCGGAGCTCGTCGCCGGCCCGCACCGGCCGGGGGACCACCGGTGTGCCCGGTTCGACCCACTCCGCGCAGCGGGCCAGCGCGTCCGGCGGGCCGACCAGGTCCAGCGGAGCCGTCAGGCCCGCCCACTGCCGGGCGAGCAGCGCCGCGCCGTCGGCGTGGTCGAAGTGGGCGTGGGTCACCAGCAGATGCCGGACGCCGTGCAGCGAGAGGCCCAGGCGACCCGCGGCGGCGGGCAGGTCCTGACCGCAGTCGAACAGCAGCACGTCGTCCACCAGGGCGGAGGTACTGCCGCGGACCTCACGGCCGTCCCGGGCCGCGCCGCAGGACGCACAGGTGCAGAACGGGTTGGGCCAGCCCGTGCCGGCGCCCGTCCCCAACAGCGTGACCCTCACTCGCCGCTCCACTCGTGGCCCGATCGTGCTCCGGCGAAACACCGTGCTCCGGGTGAAAGGATGCCCTACCGCGCCGACGGCCCGCCCACGCCCGGAGGGGCGTGCGCGGGCCGCGAGACCGTCGGCGGCCGGCCGCGACTACTCGCCCGGGCGGACCTCGGCGTGCGCGGCCGGGATGCTGCCGAGCCGGCCGGCCCGGTAGTCCTCGAAGGCCTGGACCACCTCGGCTTTGGTGTTCATCACGAACGGACCGTAGGCGGCGACCGGTTCGCGGATCGGCTGGCCACCGAGCACGAACACGTCGAGCGGATCGGAGTGCTCGGCCGCGGTGACCGTGATCAGGTCTCCGGCACCGTAGACGGCGAGCTGCCCGGCGGCGAACGGCCGGCGTCCGGCCCCGACGGTGCCGGTGCCCGCGAGCGCGTAGACCAGCGCGTTGAAGCCTCGGTTCCACGGCAGGTTCAGCGACGCCCCCGGCGCGAGCGTCGCGTGCACCAGCGCGATCGGGGTGTGGGTCGAGCCAGGTCCGGCGTGCCCGCCGACCTCACCCGCGATGACCCGGACCAGTGCCCCGCCGTCGGGCGAGCTCAGCAGCGCGACCTTGGTGGAGGTGATGTCCTGGTAGCGGGGGTCGGCCAGCTTCTGCCGACGGGGAAGGTTGACCCAGAGTTGCAGGCCGTGGAACAGCCCGCCGCTGAGGACGAGGTGCTCCGGCGGGGTCTCGATGTGCAGGATCCCCGCACCGGCGGTCATCCACTGGGTGTCGCCGCCGCCGATCAGGCCGCCGCCGCCGTGGGAGTCGGCGTGCGACATCTCGCCGTCGATCATGTACGTGACGGTCTCGAAGCCGCGGTGCGGGTGCCAGGCCGTGCCCTTGGGCTCGCCCGGCGCGTACTCCACCTCGCCCATCTGGTCCATGTGGATGAACGGGTCGAGGACGCGCAGGTCGACGCCGGCGAACGCCCGGCGGACGGGGAAGCCCTCGCCCTCGTAGCCCTGCGGCGCGGTGGTGACCGAGACGACGGGCCGGTCGCGGTCGGTCAGCGGGTTCGGCTGCGGGACCCGCGGCAGGGCAAGCGGGTTCTCGACGGTGACGGCTGGCATGGCGCTTCCTTCCTGGCGCGAAAGGACCCGGGAAGCGGGTCCGGTGCGGCGTTCCGTGCGCGAGGATCGTTGAACTCTCAACGACCTCATTGTGCTGCAAGGCCGTTGCCTTGTCGACTATTCCTGGATGCACCCGGCTGCCGCCGGCCGTCGCGGCACGCCCCGGGTGCTACCGCGACGGGGCTCCCGGCGGGACGAACGGCAGCCCCACGGGCGCGCCGTGTTCGATCAGGTTCCATAGGGCAGCCGTGTCCAGGTGCCGTTCCACCGCATCGCCGAGGGTGTCCAGCGCGGCCGCTCTGGTGCCGGCGAAGCGGGTATCGGGTGCCACCGCGAAACCGGGCCGTGCCGCGACATCGGCGACCGCGGCCAGGAACGCCCGCCGGAACGCGTCCGACTCGAGGATGCCGTGCCAGTGCGTGCCGTACACGGCACCGTGCCGCACGCCTTCGCCCGTTCCGTCCGGCAGCGTGACCAGGGGCGCGACCGCCGTCCGGTCGAGCGCGCCGACCCGGCCGTGGTGGATCTCGTAGCCGTGCACCGCAGCGCCGAACGCCGAACCCCGCGCCCTCCCCAGCACCTTCTCGCGGCCGAACTCGATCCGCATCGGCACCAGGCCGAGGCCGGGCACCTCGCCGGCCCGACTCTCGACCTCGTCCGCGATCCGTTCGGCCATCATCTGGAAGCCGCCGCAGAGACCGAGCACGGCGCCGCCGGCCGCCGCGTGGGCGGTCACGGCGTCGGCCAGGCCGGTGCCGCGGAGCCAGGCCAGATCGTCCACGGTCGACTTGCTGCCCGGCAGGACGACCAGGTCGGCACCGTGCACCGCGGCCGGCTGCGACACCAGCCGCACCTCGACGCCGGGCTCGGCGGCGAGCGGGTCGAGATCGGTCGGGTTGGACATGGCCGGGAGCCGCGGTACGGCCACCCGCAGCGTTTCGGTGCCCAGCGGCGGCCGCGGCCGGCCCAGCACGCCGTCCGCGGCGAACGACAGGGCGTCCTCCGCGTCGAGCCACAGGTCGTCGAGCCACGGGATCGTACCCAGCACCGGCCGGCCGGTGAGCCCACGCAGCATCTCCAGTCCGGGGCGGAGCAGCGCGTGGTCGCCCCGGAACTTGTTCACCACGAAGCCGGCCACCAGCGCCTGGTCAGCCGGAGCCAGCAGCGCCAAGGTCCCGAACAGTGCCGCGAAGGCCCCGCCGCGGTCGATGTCGCCGACGACGATCACGGGAATGCCGGCCGCCCTGGCCAGTCCCAGGTTGGCGAGGTCGTCGGCCCGCAGGTTGATCTCGGTGGGGCTGCCGGCGCCCTCGCAGACCACCACGTCGTACTCGACGCGCAGCCCGGCGAGGGTGTCCCGCACCACGGCGGCCAGCCGCGGCCGGACGTCCTCGCCGGACGTCAGCTCGTCGACCACCCGGCCGAGGACCACGAGCTGCGTCCGGCCCCGGCTTCCCGGCTTGAGCAGCACGGGGTTGAACCGCACGCTCGGCTCCAGCCCGCACGCGGCGGCCTGCAGCGCCTGGGCCCGGCCGATCTCGCCGCCCTCGGGGGTGACGACCGAATGGTTGCTCATGTTCAACGCCTTGAACGGGGCCACCCGGACGCCCTGCCGGGACAGCCACCGGCAGATCCCGGCGGCGACCAGGCTCTTGCCGGCGTCCGACGTGGTGCCGGCGACGAGCAGCGTCCCCGCGTCCATCTGGTCGACTCCTCGCGTCCCGGACGATCCGACGTGTGACCGCCCCACAGTCGGGCAATGCCTTCTCCCATGGTGAGCATGGGGTACTTCCTGACCAGCGAGGAGTTCGGGCCGAAGGAACTGGTGCGGCAGGCCCGGCAGGCCGAGGACGCCGGCTTCGAACGGCTGTGGATCTCCGACCACTTCCACCCGTGGACCTCCCGGCAGGGGCAGAGTCCGTTCGTGTGGTCGGTGCTCGGGGCATTGTCCGAGGCGGTGTCGATCCCGGTCACGACGGCAGTGACCTGCCCGACGGTGCGCACCCATCCCGCGGTGATCGCGCAGGCCGCGGCGACCGCGGCGGTGCAGCTGGAGGGCCGGTTCGTGCTGGGCGTGGGTTCGGGCGAGGCGCTCAACGAGCACATCCTCGGCGCCCACTGGCCCGAGGCGCCGGTCCGGCTGGAGATGCTGGAGGAGGCCGTCGAGGTCATCCGCAAACTGCACGCCGGGGGAGAGGTGAGCCACCGCGGCCGGCACTACACCGTCGAGAACGCCGAGATCTACACGCTGCCCGAGGGCCCGGTGCCGATCTACGTCTCGGCGTTCGGCCCCAGGGCCGCCGATCTGGCCGGCCGTATCGGCGACGGCTACTGCTCGACCAAGCCCGACGCCGACCTGATCAAGCGGTTCCGCGACGCAGGCGGGGCGGGCAAGCCGACCCAGGCCGGCTTCAAGGTGTGCTGGGCCGGGGACGTGGAGACCGGGGTCCAGACCGCGCTCCGGCTCTGGCCGAACTCGCACCTGCCCGGCCAGCTCGCCCAGGAACTGGCCACCCCTCGCTTGTTCGAGCAGGCCAGCGAGCTGGTCACCGCGGACATGGTGCGCAAGGTGGTGCCGTGCGGACCGGATCCGGACCGCCATCTTGCCGCCGTGCGCGAGTTCGCCGACGCCGGCTACGACGAGGTCTACGTGTCGCAGATCGGACCGGAGCAGGACGCGTTCTTCGACGCCTGGGAACGCGACATCCTGCCGCACGTGCACTGAGCCCCTCGCGGTGGCGTACCGGATCGCGGTCGTGACGCGCCCGGGGCGTCGGTCGCCGTGTCGCGAACACCGCCGCCCTAGGCTGTCCGCGGAAAGGCGCCGGTCTGGATCGGAGACGAGTCGTGCGACGGCTGCTGTGGATGAACTCGCTGTCCCTCGTACTGTTCGGGGCTTTCGTGGTCTTCCTGGTGCTCCAGTCGTTTTTCGGCTGGCAGGCACAGAACGAGGAGCTGGCGGCGTTGGGGCAGCCCGCCGAGGACTATCTCTCTTACCTGGCCAGCGGGAGTTTCGTCGAGGCAACGTTCGAGAACTGGGAGTCGGAGTTCCTGCAGATGGGCTCCTACGTGGTCCTCACGGCGTACCTGGTGCAACGCGGATCGGCGGAGTCCGCCCCGCTGGAGGGCATCGAGGACGACCCCGCCGACCCTGGGCAGAGCCGTCCGGACTCGCCCGGGCCGGTTCACCGTGGCGGGTGGATGCTGAAGCTCTACGAGAACGGCCTGGCGATCTTGTTCGGGACGCTGTTCGCGCTGTCGTTCCTGCTCCACCTGCTCGGCGGTACGGCCGACCACAACGAGCGGCAGCGGCTCCTCGGCGAGCCGACCGTCTCGGTGGCCGAGTTCCTGGGCAGCAGCACGTTCTGGTTCCAGTCCATGCAGAACTGGCAGAGTGAGTTCCTCGCGGTGGGCGTGCTGGTGGTCGCGACGGTCTTCCTCCGGCAGCGGCGCTCGCCGCAGTCCAAGCGGGTCGCCGAGCCGCACTCCAAGACCGGCGTCTGACTGTCGCGCCGCCGCCACCCAGCCGGGTCCGACCGACCGTCGTCGTGGGACCGCCGCGCGGCGGGGCCCGTGCGTGCGCGATGCTTCTAAGGTGGCCGGGGGATGCGCTCCGCGTGCCCGGGAGGAGGAGCGGGTGGCGGGCAGGTCGGCGGATCTGGGAAAGGTCGCGTTCGTGCTGGGCGGCGGCGGCGTCCTCGGCGCGCACGAGGTGGGCATGCTGCAGGCGCTCGCCGAGGCGGAGATCCGGCCCGACGTCATCGTCGGCACCTCGGTCGGCGCGATCAACGGCGTCTTCGCGGCCGCGTACCCGGACGGGATCGCGAAGCTGACCGACCTGTGGCGCTCGGGCGGGGTGATGTCGGTCTTCGACGGCTCGTTGGCCACCCGGGTCGGGACCTTCCTGCGGTCGGGCACCCACCTGCAGTCCAACCATGGCCTCCGGCGGCTGCTGGACGCCCTGCTTCCCGTCGACCGCATCGAGGAATTGGAGGTGCCGTTCCAGTGCGTGGCCGCGAGCATCGAGCGGGCCACCGCACACTGGTTCACCGAAGGTCCGATCATCCCCGCGGTGCTCGCCTCCTCGGCCGTGCCGGGCCTGCTGCCGGCCGTGCGGGTGGGCGACGAGCACCTCGTCGACGGCGGCCTGGTGCACAGCATCCCGGTCGGCCGGGCGGTCGCGCTCGGCGCCGACACCGTGTACGTGCTGCACGTGGGCCGGATCGAACGGGCGCTGGTGGCGCCGCGGCGGCCCTGGCAGGTGGGGGTGGTCGCGTTCGAGATCGCGCGGCGGCACCGCTTCTTCGAGGAGATGGCGTCCCTGCCCGACGACGTGGATGTGCACGTGCTCCCGGCCGGTGCCGCGGGTCCGGCTCCCCGTGGGGATTTCTCCCCCTTGCGTTACCGCGACGTTTCGCGTATCGATGCGCACATCGAGAGGGCGTACCAGGCATCGCGCTCCTATCTGGAGTCGGCTGCCTAGTCCGCCGCGGCGTCACGTACCGCCCAAGGAGGACGAGTTGCCACCCCGCATCGTTCGGCGCCTGATCTTCGCGCCCCTGGTCGTTCTCATCACGATCGCCTGGATCGTTCTCCTGCCGCTGCTGCTGATCCTCGCGCTCGTGGTGACACCGTCGCGGATCGGTCGGCGTCGGATGTTCCGGCTGACCATCTTCAGCGTCGCCTGGCTGGTGCTGGAGTCGGCCGCCCTGTTCGCGAGCCTGGGCCTCTGGATCGCGAGCGGATTCGGCGGACGGCTCAAGTCGGAGCTGTACAAGGAACGCCACTACGGGCTGATGCGGTGGTTCACCGGATCGCTGTTCCCGGTGATCAGCCGGCTCTTCAAGGTGACGCTGGAGGTGGAGGAGCCTGAACTCACCCCGGAGGAGGCGGCGGCGCGCCTCGCCCGCCCGATCCTGGTGCTCAGTCGGCACGCCGGGCCTGGCGACTCGTTCCTCATCCTCAACAACATGATGACCCAGTACCGGCGCCGGCCGTGCATCGTCATGAAAGGGGCCCTGCAGTTCGACCCCATCCTCGACGTGGTGATCAACCGCCTGCCGCACGCGTTCGTCTGGCCGGGCAAGGGGCCGGGCAGCGGTGTCACCGACGAGATCAGGCGGCTCGCGGCCGGCCTGGGCAACACCGACGCGCTGCTGATCTTCCCCGAGGGCGGGAACTTCACCCACGGCCGGCGGGAGCGGGCGATCAAGCGGCTGGAGGAGAGCGGCCAGCACGAGGCGGCAGCACGGGCCCGGGGGATGTCCAACCTGCTCGCTCCCCGGACCGGTGGCGTCATCGCCGCGATCGAGGCGGCGCCGAACGCGGACGTGATCTTCGCGGGGCACACCGGCCTGGACCACCTGATCAACGTCCGGGACATCTGGCACGGCATCCCGATGGAACAGACCGTGAAGTCGCGGTGGTGGCGGGTGCCCTACGACCAGGTCCCGCGCGACCGCGAGGAACAGGTCGCGTGGCTCTACGGCTGGTGGGAGCAGATCGACATCTGGATCGCCGAGAACCGGCCGGCCCGGGCGGAGGCCGAGCCCGTCCCGAAGGCACCCGCGGCCTGACCTGACGGGTGTCGGGCGGATGTCCGGCACCCGTATCGACCTGGCGCGGCGGGGCCTTTGGCGGCGGTGCGAGACGGTACCGTGACCGGGCCGATTCCGTGCCAGCGCGCGCCGGGCCGTGGGCGTCGGCGGACCCTGGAGTGGGCAATGACCGCACCGGAAACAGAGGCAGAACGGGAATCGGGCCTCCGTAAGTGGCTGGGCACGGGGTTGGACGCCACGCTGGTGTGGTTCGAGTCGATCCTCTACGGGATCGTCGGCTTGTTCCTGATCGTGGCGGCCGGGTTCGTCCTCGTCGGGACGGTGCAGTCGGTCATCCATGCTGTCCAGGACGGCAGCGACGCGGCCGAGATCGGCGTGATCGTCCTGGACCGGATCCTGCTCACGCTCATCGTCGCGGAACTCGCCTACTCGCTGCGCTACGTGATGCAGACGCACGAGATCACGGCGGAGCCGTTCCTCTTCATCGGCCTGATCGCCACCGTGCGACGGATCCTGATCGTGACGGCGGAGTTCGAGAGCCCCACACCGAACGTGGACGTCACCAGCCTGCTGTACGAGCTGGGACTGCTCGCGCTCCTCACACTCGGCCTCGCGGCGGCGATCTTCCTGGTGCGCAAGAGCGCGAAGAGCAGGAGCGACTAGCTTTTCGTCAGGGGCGGCGCGGGTCGAGGTGGCGTGCCCCGGCCGCCGTCCTGCGCGGCCCGCCTGTCCTGCAGCGCCTGACGCCGTTCGGCCCGGGCGGCTTCCAGCCGCCGCCGGTAGTCGGGTGCGAGGTCGGCCGGACTCCAGTCGGCGGCGTGGTCGAGTTCGACCTCGACCGACGTGACGCCGTGGAGCCGCTCGAGGCGCTCGCGCGCCTGCACGGCGAACGAGCCGCCCATCAGGCAGCCCGGTTCGGTCACGCCGATCCGCAGCTGTACGGCCACCCCGCCGGGTCCGGCGTGGATGGCCAGTTCGCGGAGAAGGCCCATCTCGACCAGGCCCGCCGGCGCGCCGGCCACCGCGCTGCACGGGTCGACGATCTGGTCGAGTTCCGCTCGGACCCGTTCGACGGTGACCGCGACGGTCCCGCCGGTCTCCAGGGGGCGGGGCGGAGCGGCGGCGGTGGCGTGCGCATCGCCGCCGGTCCTGCTGGCGGCGCTCGCGCCGTTCCCGCTCGCGTCGGGACGGGTCATGTCGGGACGGGTCATGTCGGCACCGGAGTGCCGGTCCACGGCGCGGCCAGCGCCTCGCGGGTCGCCACACCACTCGGGACCGCGTTCAGGTCGATCCCGAGGATGCGGGCGATGTTGCCGCCGAGAATGGCGCGCTTGAGGCCCGTGGTCACCGGCGGCAGGTCATAGCCGGCCCGCATGGCCTCGGGGAACTGGAAGTCCCAGAACGCCTCCAGGAACGGCTGCGGGTGCAGGCCGGTGCAGCCGGTGCCCCAGATGATCCGGTCGGCCGCGCCGGCACGCAGGAAAGCCGCGAGGATGTCGGCGAACTTCTGCGGTGCGTTCACCAGGTAGGCGCTGGCTCCCTCCAGCACCACCGACGCGTTCTGGTAGTACGCGAGCTGCAGTGCGGTCTCCTCCAGGAAGGCGAAGCCACCGTGCACGATCTGGAAGTTCAGATCGGGGAACGCGATCAGGGCGTCCTCGAGGTCGCGCGGGTGGAACGGCTGCAGCGGGCAGCCGGTCATCGCAACGGCCTTGTGCACCGCGACGCTGCGGATGCCCCGGCGCTGTGCGTGTTCGAGGATGGGGTAGACGGCCTCGGGATCGTCCATCCGGACGGTGACGCCGGCGCCGTCGTAGATGTCGAAGGGGTAGAACTTCAGACCGACGACGCCTTCTTCGTCGATCAGCCGGTCGACCTCGCCGAGCGGATCGGGGTGCGCGGGCCAGATGCCGCCGAACAGGGCGATCCGTTCGGGGAAGCGTTCGCGCAGTTCGCGGCCGATCCAGAGCGGCGAGGCGCCGCCGTCGTACAGCCCGTAGAGGGGGATGTCGTGGTAGATCGCGAAGTCGACCTGGCTCTCGGCGAACAGTGCGTGCCCGAGCAGGTCCGGGTCGACGCGCACGTACCGGTCCCGGTCCAGCACCCAGCGCCGGTCGTTCCGCGGGGAGAAGACCTTGTGGTATCCGTCGTAGAGGGCGTCGGTGACCTTCGCCGCGATCGGATGCGTGTAGGCCTCGGGCGGTGAGTGATAACCATGGACAACGGCGTCGATGACCGGGACGGCTTCGATCATGGGTAAGGCTCCACAAAAGTACCGTAGAGTACCCCAGATATGACGCGCAACGGGGAGTCGAGGGGTTCCCTCGCCCGCACCCACGATGCCCAGCCCGGTCTGCCGCGCGGTCGCAACAGCCTGCCGCCGGAGCTCGTCGGAAGCGCCCAACGGCACCGGCTGCTGCGCGCGGTGATCGCCGCTGCGGCCGAGCGGGGGTACGCGGAGGTCACGATCGCCGACGTGGTGGGGCGGGCCCGGGTGTCCCGCAAGGCGTTCTACGACCACTTTCCCGACAAGGAGGCGTGCTTCGTCGCGGCCATGGCGGCCGGCGTCGAGCTGGTGTTCCTGCGGGTGGGCAAGGCCGTGGGTGCGCTGCCGGCCGAGACCGACGCCGTCGAACGGCTGCGCGTCTCGCTCCGCGCCTACCTCCAGTTCTTCGCCGACGAGCCCGAGTTCGCGCGGGTCTTCGTCATCGACAGTCCGGCGGCGGGGCCGCGCGCGGCCGAGCGCTTCGTCTCCGCCCGCGACCGGTTCCTGGCCATCACCCGTGCCTGGCACGCGCGGCTGCGGCGCGAGCGGCCGGAGTTCCCGGCGGTGCCCGAGGAGGTCTTCGTCGCGTTGGCCGGTGCGCTGCACGAACTCGTGGTGACCGAGGTGCGGCAGGGGCGCACGGCCGACCTCCCGCGGCTGGAGGAGACGACGGTACGGCTGCACCTGGCCCTGCTGGGGAACTGGCCGGCAGACTGACCGCCGACATCGTGCTCCGACACCGGCCGGGCCCGCGTGACGCGATGGCGAGACTTGTCAAAGCCGGTGCCGGGACGAAGGCTCTCACCAGGAGCGGGAGCGCATCCGGCAGGCTGGGTCAGAACAGGCTGAAGAAAATCTGGCGGGAGGCCCGTCGGGATGTCGAAGCCGCGCGGCCGGCACCGACGTACCGGTGAGAGGCGCCCGACCGGACGCCGAAACCCTGAGGAGCTTCCGATGAAGTACATCATGTTGGCCTACACCAACAAGGCGGAGTGGGACGCGCTGAACGAGAGCTGGGATTTCACCAAGGGCCTGCCCGACGACGTCCAGGCCGCCTGTGACTTCTACGAGCAGCTGGGCAAGGAACTCACCGAGTCGGGGGAGTTCGTCGCCACCGAGGGCCTGGGCGATCCCTCGCACACCCGGACGGTGCGGAAGCAGGACGGCGCCGCGGTGGCCACCGACGGCCCCTACGCGGAGGCCAAGGAGGTGCTGGTCAGCTTCGGCATCGTCGACTGCGAGAGCCACGACCGGGCGCTCGCGATCGCCGCGCGCATCGTCGAGGCGACCGGCGACACCGTCGAGGTGCGGCCGATCATGGACGGTGCCGGCGCCCCGGAGATGTGACCGACCCCGGGAGTGTGACCGGTACCGTGCCCGCAACCGCGATCGAGGACCTGCTGCGCCCCTTGGCGCCGCAGGTCCTCGGCGCGCTCACCCGTCGCTACGGCAACTTCGCCACCGCCGAGGACGCGGTGCAGGAGGCGTTGTTGGCCGCCGCACTGCAGTGGCCGGAGGAGGGTGTCCCGGAGAGCCCGCGGGGCTGGCTGATCCGGGTCGCGTCCCGTCGGATGACCGACCTGCTGCGCAGCGAGCAGGCCCGGCAACGTCGCGAGGACGTCGTCGCCACCCGGATCCCGACCGACGAGCTGCTGGCGCCCGGCGCCGACGCCGAGTCCACCTCGGACCAGGACGACACGCTGATCCTGGTGTTCCTGTGCTGCCATCCCGCTCTCACCCAGGCGTCCCAGCTCGCGCTCACCCTGCGCGCGGTCGGGGGTCTGGGCACCGAGGAGATCGCCCGCGCGTTCCTCGTCCCCGAGGCCACCATGGGCCAGCGCATCAGCCGTGCCAAGCAGCGGATCAAGGCTTCCGGCGTCCCGTTCCGGATGCCCCCGGCCGGCGAACGCGCGGAACGGCTCGGCGTCGTCCTGCAGGTGCTCTACCTGATCTTCAACGAGGGCTACACCGCCACCGCGGGCGCTTCGCTGCAGCGTGGCGAGCTGACCGGTGAGGCCGTCCGCCTCACCCGGATGGTGCACCGGCTGCTTCCGGACGACGGCGAGGTGGCCGGCCTGCTCGCGTTGATGCTGCTCACCGACGCGCGCCGGGCCGCCCGCGCCGACCCCGGCGGGACGCCGATCCCGTTGGCCGAGCAGGACCGGAGCCGGTGGGACCGGGACTCCATCGCCGAGGGCGTCGGGCTGCTCACCGACGCGATGTCCCGGCCGGCGCTGGGCCCCTACCAGCTCCAGGCGGCGATTGCCGCGCTGCACGACGAGGCCGCGCGGGCCGAGGACACCGACTGGCCACAGATCCTTGCGCTGTACCGCCTCCTCGAACGTCTCTCGGACAACCCCGTGGTGACGCTCAACCGCGCCGTGGCCACGGCGATGGCACACGGCCCGCAGGCCGGGCTCGCCCTCCTCGAAGCGCTCGACGCCGACGACCGGATGGCCACGCACCACCGGCTCGACGCCGTCCGGGGACACCTGCTGGAAATGGCCGGCGACCGCCAGGCAGCAGTTTCCCACTACCTGGCGGCCGCCCGTCGCACCACCAGTCTTCCCGAACGGCGTCATCTCCAGGCACGCGCCGCCCGGCTCAGGACGGACGCCGGCTAGGCGGCCGGGACCCGCGAGACCGGGCTTCGCGGATCAGTCGCGCGGCGACCGCGGCCAGCCATCCGAACGAACGGCGTCGGGACTTCGACACGCATCGGGCCGGGCCATCCGTCGTGCGCCGTTCATCCGTTGTCGGGTTCCGGCGTCGACCGCGGACGCCTACCTTCGGGGGTCAGGGCACTTCCACCTGACCTGCGGAGGTCCGCATGGAGCGCCGAACGTTCTTACGTGCAGCGGCGGTCGGGGCAGGCAGCGTCGCGTTCTCCGGGAGCCTGTGGCAGAGCGCGGCCCTGGCGGCGCCCGCTCAGAAGGGCCCCGGCCCATACGGTGCGTTGCGGCCGGCCGACGCCAACGGTGCGTTCCTCCCGGCCGGGTTCACCAGCCGGATCGTCGCCCGTTCGGGCCAGCAGGTCGGGGGCACCGGCTACCTCTGGCACGACGCCCCGGACGGTGGGGCGTGCTTCGCGGACGGACCGGGCTGGATCTACGTGTCCAACTCCGAGATCTCCACCACCGGTGGCGCGTCGGCCATCAGGTTCGACGGCGGCGGGGCGATCACGGCGGCCTACCGGATCCTGGCCAACACCCACCGCAACTGCGCCGGCGGCGCCACGCCCTGGAACCGTTGGCTCTCCTGCGAGGAGGTCGACCGGGGCTACGTGTACGAGACCAACCCCTGGGGCGGCCCCGCGGTGCGGCGTCCGGCGATGGGTCGATTCATGCACGAGGCGGCGGCCTGCGATCCGGTTCGCAGGGTCGTCTACCTGACCGAGGACCAGACCGACGGCTGCCTCTACCGGTTCGTCCCGACCACGTGGGGGGACCTGTCCGTTGGCCGCCTCCAGGTCGCCAAGGGGTCCAGCTCCGCGACCTCGGGGGTGCTGACGTGGGCGGACGTGCCCGACGTGGACGGCTCGCCGACCAGGACCCGCTACCAGGTCTCCGGCGTGAAGAGGTTCAACGGCGGTGAGGGCTGTCACTACGCCAACGGCACGGTCTGGTTCACCACCAAGGGCGACAACCGGGTGTGGCAGGTCGACTGCGCCACCGACGCCTACGAACTGGCCTACGACAACGACCTGGTCGTGCCCGGTCCGGCACCACTGACCGGCGTCGACAACATCACCGGCGCGTCGTCCGGCGACCTGTTCGTCGCCGAGGACGGCGGCAACCGGGAGATCAACATCATCACGCCGGACGACATCGTGGCGCCGTTCGTCCGCCTCACCGGGCACAGCGGGTCGGAGATCACCGGCCCGGCGTTCTCCCCGGCTGGCGACCGGTTCTACTTCTCCTCGCAGCGCGGCACGACGGGGTCCTCGTCCGGGGGGATGACCTACGAGGTGACCGGCCCGTTCCGGTCCTGAGCCGATCTCCGATCCGGACTCGGCCCGGCTGCGGTGCCCACCGGGCGCGCGTGCCCGCTGGACCGGCATGACCTGTGTCGGCGTGCAAAGGAGTTGTGGTCGGGTCGGGGCGGTGGACGACGATGGTTCGGGCGGCGTTCTGCCGCCGGATCCTCGACGGGGTGGGACGCGCCATGGTGACGACGACTTCGCTGCTGCTGTTCCTCGGTGCGAGCGTGCCGCTCGTCCTCTTCCCCGGTCCGGCGGTGGCGTTCATCCTGGCCACCACGCTCCGCGGCGGTCGGGGCGCCGGGCTCAGCGCCACCGCCGGGATCGAGATCGGCTACCTGGTCCACGTCGCGGGGGCGGTGGTCGGCGTGTCCGCGCTGATCGCGGCCTCGGCGTCGGCGTTCACCGTAGTCAAGGTCGCCGGGATCGGATGGCTGCTCTGGTTGGCGTGGCGCGCGTTCCGCAGCCGGGAGACCGGCACGCTGGCCGACCTGGGCGGGAGCTCCGCCGCCGGGCCGTCCGGGCGGCGCGCGTTCGCGCAGGGCCTGCTGGTCGGAGCGCTCAACCCCAAGACGGCGGTGTTCTACCTCGCCTTCCTCCCGCAGTTCGTCGACCCGGCGGCCGGCCCGGTCTGGGCGCAGCTGCTCGTCTTCGGGTTGCTGTTCATCGCCCTGGCCTCGCTCACCGACGTGACCTGGGCGGTCCTCGGAGGTGGTCTGCGCCGGATCCTGCCGGCGCTGCGGCTGCGCGTGGTCGACCGTCTCTCCGGCGCGGTGTACGCCCTGCTCGCCGTGGTGGTGCTCTCGGCTCGGCGGGTGGCCAACGCGTGACCGCTCAGGGCGTCCCGTGGACGGCCACGGGGCGGTACCGGCGGGGAGCCACCCGGCCGAGCGGGTCGAGCACGTCGGCACACAGCCGCGGGTAGTCGTCGGCGCCGACCCCGAGCCCGACCAGAACGTCGGTCTCGTCGTCGCGGCGGCTGCTGCCCTCGGCGGGGCGCTCAAGACCGTGGGTGGGGGGAGCGGATCGAAAGACGTGGGTGGGGGGAGCGGATCGGAACCTGGGCTCGGCTCCTGACCTGCATGAATGGTGCGCCGTCAGGGACTCGAACCCCGAACCCGCTGGATCGTGGGCTGTGCCTGGTAGCGATGGTGACCGTCTGTCGAATCCTAGCGCTGTGCAGGCTAAACGTCGTCGGACCGTCTGTTGTGGCCGTTTACCGTCTGGCGTTGGTTTACGCTGTAATCGCGTGCGTAATCCGTGCCTGGCGGCGACCTTCCCCGCGTACTTCGGGCGTCTGGTCGTCCGAGGTGCCCCGTCGAACCCGTACTGCCTGGAACGACGCGACATTGAGACCACCGCTCAGCCCATCCCGTCTGCCGTCGACCCACCTCTCCGGGGAGCGGGCCAGCCACCCGGCGCGCCACAGTCAATCAGAGGTTGACGCCCAAACGCACGGATGGCGCGCTGGGTGGCTGGTCTGCTCGGCTCTGCCTGGGTCGGTGGCAGGCGGGATGGGCCATCCCGGAGCCGGAGTGCCCCCCGCCGGAGGCGCAGTGACCGATCCTCCTACGGCGGCGCCGGCCGCCAACGTCGTCGAGGCCGTGGCTGGCTGATGCGGCGGTAACAGCAACACCCTGTGCGTCCCGTTGGGCCGTTGGCGTCGGTGCGAGTTCTGCTCCGTCTGCTGGCGGCCCTTCTGCGTGTCCGCGCCCTGCCGGGCCGGCCGCGCGTGAGCGAAGCGGCAAGCGCGTGTCGGCTGCCCTCCGGCGGCGGGCGCGGCGGCCCCGCTCGGGGCCGCCCTTGAAGACGTACAGAAACTTGTCACCGCAGCTCAGACGGGTAAGAACGGTGCCGGCATGGGATGCGCGTAGCCACCCAAGCAACCGGACCCGATGCCGCCTATACCGGAGGATTCGGCGGTTCGCCCAGCGCGCGAAGGTGTCCGGCCAGCGCCTCGGTCAGGCTCGCCAGAATGGCCTTGCCCTTCTCGGCAGTGCCAAGCGACGGTCGACCAATCACGCCGCTGGTGGTGTATCCCGCCATACCGAGCGTCAGCAGGTACGGCCGTAGTGTCGCTTCCCAGTCCGAAGAGTCGAAGCCGGCCCGAACGGCGTCCGGAGTGGCATGCAGGAGGATCGAGGTTTCCAGCTCGCCGGCGTGCATGTCCTCGTGGGCGCTCGTGATGCAGCCACTTGCCTGACGCGCGTGCTTCCAGTCGTAGGTCGCGGGGAACAGTGCCACTGTCGGTCCGTTGACGTTCGCCTCCTGGACGACGTTGGCCAAGACGTAGTTGCCACCGTGGCCGTTGACGATGACGAGCTTCTTGACTCCGGAACGCCGAAGGGACCCACGGATGTCGTTGACGATGGCGTAGAGCGTGGCTGCGGAGATGCTCACCGTGCCGAGCCAGCCCGCATGCTCGTGGGAACAGGAGATCGTGACCGGCGGGAGTAGCAGCAGCTCGTATGCGGTGGCGACTTCGCGGGCGATGACAGACGCGACCAGGGTGTCCGTCGCAAGCGGCAAGTAGTCGCCGTGCTGCTCGAAGCTTCCAATGGGCAGGACCGCCACCTTCGCTTGGCGCTCGACCTCGTCTCGGGATGTTGCCGTGGTCAGCAGCTCGCTCACCCTCGCCCCTCTCTCACGCTGCAACAATCGTAAGGCTAGTGACAGCCTGAGACAGTCCCCGGACCAAGTCGTGGCGTTTCCACGGTTGCAAGCCACGCCGGAGGCGATGAAGCTCACGCGTCGTTCGTGCTGACCCCGTCACCCGAGCAACCTGAACCGCTTCTTCACCGATGGCGCAGGCTCTCGCCACCTCGCCACTCGCAGCACACGCGCTCGCCAGGCGAGCAAGGCTCAGGCCGCGATCACGACGCAGCGCCGCCGGCCATTCTGAAAGACTCTTCTGAAACACAGACAACGCCTGCTCCGGATGGTTGAGCTGTGTCCAGCACGCCGCTGCCTCCATTTCCAAATACTGCTCCGTGCAATACGACGCCAACTGCGAGCCAATCGGATCGTCCTGATTAACAGCCTCGTAGGCCATGCCGATTGCTTCGGCGCACCGTGCTGCGTCTCCTAGCGCTGCATAGGCGTTCGCCTTCTGCCGCAGCACGACAGCCTCCAAACGAGGCGAAGGTTTCGGACCACGGCTTAGCGCAGCATCCGCGAGGGCCAACGCACGATCTGGCGCCCCCGCGTCTGTCGCGATGTTGCTCTTACGCATTAGCAGGTACGTGGAGATCATCGGATCATTCAGTTCCACGGCGTAATCCATTGCGTGATCGGAGAAACGCATTGCCGCTTCTGTGTTTCCAGCGTTCTGGTAAAGCCAGCCAAGAAACTCGTGATAGTGGCATGCGGTGTTGAGTAGTTCCGGACGGATACTTCCGCGTGCTTCACGAGCTGCGCTCTCAAGCGTCTTCGCTTGCATCTTCACTACCTCAATGAGGTGCAATGGACCCATGAGATTATCGCCGATGATGTGCTCTCGAAGGACGTTCTGGAAGTAGCGAAGAACCTCCGTATCCACCAAAGGCGCACCAGAAAGGCTCGGCAGTGGTACGACATAGTCCCCGCGCTGGAAGCCGAGTTCGGCGTCGGTGAGTCCGTAGATCGCCCGAAGCACCTTGCGGTAGGCAGCGTCTGGCGTGACCTTGCCGTTTTCCCACCGGGAGACGTAGGTCTTGAGGTTCGCATCCTCGGGCGGCACCAAGTCCAGCGTGGGCGCTACACGCTTGATCTCAGCGATCAAGCGGCTCTGCGTCCAGTCACGATCCTGACGCGCTGCCTGGAGCCTCGTACGGGGCTGCCTGCTGTCCGTCACCTCTCACCTCCTGCCGTTGGTCCCCAGCATGCCTCATAACCGCACTACGGGCGAGGGTTAACACTTCCCCGTGTTAACCCCTGTCAACTGCTGTCATCTACTCATTCGCCTTCTACTCGGGTCTCCTTGGCATGTGGCCGAGTGAGCCACGGTCGTTGATTCCCTGGTGGAGGGCTGAGTCATGCGTTTGCGCATGGATATCGCGCGTATCTCGTTCACGGTGACGAGGGAAGCGGTGGAGAAGACGGATCAGAACGGTGTGCAGAAGGTCGACAGGTTGACCAAGGAGCCGCTGTTCGTGGTTCAGGTGATGGCGCTCGACGAATCGGGTGGGGAAATGCTCAACGTCACGGTGGCGGGTGTACCGCCGAAGTTGACGGTTGGGCAGCAAGTCACCCCGGTCGACCTGGAAGCCATTCCGTGGGCCACGAACGGCAAGAACGGCACGGCGTTTCGTGCGAAGTCGATCAACCCGGCACAGCCGCTCAAGGTTGCTTCCTGATCCACGGCACCTTTTCGGCGAACGTGAACTGATGCCCACGAGGGCCGTTCCTGGTAATGGCCGCACGACCTGACCTGATTTTCAGGTCGACCGCAATGCGACCCAGAACAACACGAACCTAGTTTCTGGTCGCTTCTGAGACGACGCAGGGCCGGTGCCGATTCCCAAATCCGCCGGCCCTGTGTCATCTAACAACCCACCCATTCCCTATTCCTTCAAGGGGTGAGTCATGTCCAAATCTACCCTGTTTGGTTCTTCGGGCAAGGGCCAGCGTGTCGAGCTGGCGATCCGTCCGCACCGCGCCTGGCCCGTCCAGGTGCTCCTGGTGCTGTGGCGGTGGAGCTTCGAACTCTGCCTCGCTATCGCCCTGGTCGTGGTCTACCTGCGGCTGACCGAGTCCATGCGCCCGGTCTGGGCCCTCGTCCTGATGGCCACACCGCTTGCGGTGGCCCTGGCCGTGCCGTGGTCACGTCGCCAGCTCCTGGGCTGGTTCTGGTGCACCGTCACCCGGCATCGCCTCCGGGCGCTGTTCGTGGCGGTCCGGATGACCAACTACCACGGCAAACTCCCGTGGCTGCTCCTGGTCAAACCGACTCCAGTCGGTGAACGGGCCCTGTGCCTGATGGTCGCCGGCCTGTCCCTCAACGACCTCGAAGACCGAACCGAAGCGATCGCTTCGACCTGCATCGCCCGGGACGCCCGCGTGACCCGCTCCAAGCGGTTCGCGCCCCTGGTCTGGATCGACGTGATCCGCCGTGACCCCCTCGCGGCCTCCAAGCCGCTCGTGTCGGTGCTGCTGGCCAAAGCCAAGACCTTCGGCCGCCTGCACACCGACCCCAACACGCCGGCCCCTGGGCTGGCTGCGGTTCCGACTCGCCTGGTCGAACCGATCCCGTCCGCGTTCACACCGGCCGCCGCGCCGGCCCAACGCAACCCCATCCCTGACGGCCCGGTGGTCGTCGTCGTCCACGGAGAGGACCTCAGCGACTATGTCTGACCTATTCCGGAAGGTGACCCCCGGCCGAAACGCCGGGGCTCGCCCCGTACCCGCATCCGCGTCGGCCTCTGGTGTGCCGGTCGCGGGACTGTCGATCTTCGACCCGATCTTCCTGGGCATCGATGAAAACGGCGAAGGTGTCTACCTAGAACTGGTCTACCGCAACCTCCTCGGCGGAGGTGAACCCGGCGGCGGGAAGTCGGGCTTGTTGAACACCATCGTGGCGCACGCGGCGCTGTGCACAGACACGCGCCTGGTCTTGTTTGACGGCAAAGAAGTCGAACTCGGGATGTGGCGTGAAGTCGCCGACGAATTCGTCGGCCCCGACATCACCCACGCCCTCGTCCTACGCCGGCTGCAGACGGTGATGAACAACCGCTACGCCTGGCTCCGCCACCACGGCCGACGCAAGCTCGCCCCGTCTGATGGGCTGTCGGTCATCCCGCGATCGTCGACGAGATCGCGTTCTTCTCCGCCACCGTCGGTTCGAAGCAGGAGCAGGAAGAATTCGTCGCTCTCCTGCGCGACCTCGTAGCCAGGGGTCGGGCCGCCGGCATCCCCGTCGTCGCCGCAACACAGCGGCCGTCGTTCGACATCATCCCCACCTCGCTGCGGGACCTGTTCGGCTACCGCGCCGCCTTCAGGTGCACCCACCCAACAGCTCAAACATCGTCCTCGGCCACGGCTGGGCCGAGCAGGGCTACACCGCTACCGACATCGCCCCCACCAACCAGGGCGCGGCCTACCTCATCGCCGAAGGCGGTATGCCCCGCCGGATCAAGGTCGCCTACCTCACCGACGGCCAGATCCAGTCGATCGCCGACTACGCCGCCTGGATCCGCAAAAAAAAAAAAAAAAAAAAAAAAAAAAAAAAAAAAAAAAAAAAAAAAAAAAAAAAAAAAAAAAAAAAAAAAAAAAAAAAAAAAAAAAAAAAAAAAAAAAAAAAAAAAAAAAAAAAAAAAAAAAAAAAAAAAAAAAAAAAAAAAAAAAAAAAAAAAAAAAAAAAAAAAAAAAAAAAAAAAAAAAAAAAAAAAAAAAAAAAAAAAAAAAAAAAAAAAAAAAAAAAAAAAAAAAAAAAAAAAAAAAAAAAAAAAAAAAAAAAAAAAAAAAAAAAAAAAAAAAAAAAAAAAAAAAAAAAAAAAAAAAAAAAAAAAAAAAAAAAAAAAAAAAAAAAAAAAAAAAAAAAAAAAAAAAAAAAAAAAAAAAAAAAAAAAAAAAAAAAAAAAAAAAAAAAAAAAAAAAAAAAAAAAAAAAAAAAAAAAAAAAAAAAAAAAAAAAAAAAAAAAAAAAAAAAAAAAAAAAAAAAAAAAAAAAAAAAAAAAAAAAAAAAAAAAAAAAAAAAAAAAAAAAAAAAAAAAAAAAAAAAAAAAAAAAAAAAAAAAAAAAAAAAAAAAAAAAAAAAAAAAAAAAAAAAAAAAAAAAAAAAAAAAAAAAAAAAAAAAAAAAAAAAAAAAAAAAAAAAAAAAAAAAAAAAAAAAAAAAAAAAAAAAAAAAAAAAAAAAAAAAAAAAAAAAAAAAAAAAAAAAAAAAAAAAAAAAAAAAAAAAAAAAAAAAAAAAAAAAAAAAAAAAAAAAAAAAAAAAAAAAAAAAAAAAAAAAAAAAAAAAAAAAAAAAAAAAAAAAAAAAAAAAAAAAAAAAAAAAAAAAAAATTTTTTTTTTTTTTTTTTTTTTTTTTTTTTTTTTTTTTTTTTTTTTTTTTTTTTTTTTTTTTTTTTTTTTTTTTTTTTTTTTTTTTTTTTTTTTTTTTTTTTTTTTTTTTTTTTTTTTTTTTTTTTTTTTTTTTTTTTTTTTTTTTTTTTTTTTTTTTTTTTTTTTTTTTTTTTTTTTTTTTTTTTTTTTTTTTTTTTTTTTTTTTTTTTTTTTTTTTTTTTTTTTTTTTTTTTTTTTTTTTTTTTTTTTTTTTTTTTTTTTTTTTTTTTTTTTTTTTTTTTTTTTTTTTTTTTTTTTTTTTTTTTTTTTTTTTTTTTTTTTTTTTTTTTTTTTTTTTTTTTTTTTTTTTTTTTTTTTTTTTTTTTTTTTTTTTTTTTTTTTTTTTTTTTTTTTTTTTTTTTTTTTTTTTTTTTTTTTTTTTTTTTTTTTTTTTTTTTTTTTTTTTTTTTTTTTTTTTTTTTTTTTTTTTTTTTTTTTTTTTTTTTTTTTTTTTTTTTTTTTTTTTTTTTTTTTTTTTTTTTTTTTTTTTTTTTTTTTTTTTTTTTTTTTTTTTTTTTTTTTTTTTTTTTTTTTTTTTTTTTTTTTTTTTTTTTTTTTTTTTTTTTTTTTTTTTTTTAATTATGTTCCCCCGGGCGCACACCAACGACATGCCCGACGCGGTCATCTACAAAGCCTGCGGGAACCGCCGCAGCGCCGTCTGCCCCGCATGCGCCGAGGTCTACCGCGCCGACACCTACCAACTCATCCTCGCCGGCCTGCACGGCGGCAAGGCACCCCCGAGACCGTCCAGACGCATCCGGCGCCGTCCCCACCTTCACCGCGCCGAGCTTCGGGCTGGTGCACTCGACCAGGGCGAAGAACGGCCGACCCGGACGTGCCGACCACGCCGGGCCCCGGAACTCTGCCCGCACGGCGTCGACCTCGCGTGCCACCGGGTCCACCGCAACGGCGAACGCACCCTCGGCACACCACTGTGCCCCGACTGCTACGACCACACCGCCCAGGTCGTGTGGAACTGCTTCGCCGGTGAACTCTGGCGCCGCACCATGGAAACCACCAAACACCTCCTGACCGCCGCCGCCAAAGCGCTCGGTGTCACCGCTCGGCCCTCGTTCGCGAAGTCGCTGATGCAAGCCAGAGGTGTGGCGCACTTCCACGCCCTGGTGCGCCTGGACGGCGTTGACCACCGACCCAACAGCGGTCATCGCCCCGCCGGCCCAGCTCGACTACGTCATTCTGCGCGCCGCCCTCGAACACGCCGTGCGGACAACGAGCTTCCGGACACCGCCGCACCCGGACAACCCAGACGGGTGGCTGATCGGCTGGGGCCAGGTAATTCCTCGTCAAACCCGTCCGCCTCACCGTCAAGGGTGAGATCACCGAAACCGCTGTCGCCGGGTACCTCGCGAAGTACGCCACCAAAGCCACCGAGCAGACCGGGCACGTCTCCCGGCGCCTCACCCCCGACACCATCGACTGCTACGCCGACCCCGCCGGCACCGACACCGAACGCCTCATCGAGGCCTGCTGGACCCTCGGCCGACCAGGCGCCAACCTGCACCCCGAACAGGCCACCCGCAACGGCGGTCGGCTGTCCTATGCCCGGCTGCGGCGGTGGGCGCATATGCTCGGCTTCGGCGGCCATTTCTCGACCAAGAGCCGCCGCTACTCCACGACGCTAAGAGCGCTCCGCGAAGCCCGCCAACAATGGCGCCGCGACCAACACCGCTCCGTCGACCATTACAACGACGACGAAACCACCATCATCATCAACACCCTCACCTACGCCGGCATCGGCTGGCACACCACCGGCGACGCCCTACTCGCCAACACAGCCGCCGCCAAAGCCCGTGAACACCGACACACCGTGCGGGAGGAGATGACCACGCAATTCACTACGTGACCATTGAAAGGAACGAACCGAAGTGCGCAAGCTCTGGAGCATCAAAGACCTGTCCGAATACCTCGACATCCCCGTCGAGACCATCTACCAGTGGCGCCACAAGAAGTACGGTCCGCCCGGAAAGCGAATCGGCCGTCACGTCCGCTTCCGCCCGGAGGACATAGAAATGTGGCTTGACCAGCAAACGGCGGCATGACATGGGCCGCCCACCCATGCCGCTCGGCACCTGGGGCAAGGTCAGAACCTACGAACTCGAACACAACAAGCGTGGCAAGCCGATCAAGGTCAAGGCCGTGGCCGATTTCCGCGATTACGATGGCGTCGTCCGCCAGGTCAAGCGCAACGGTAGGAACGTTGGCGATGCCGAAAATCGCCTTCGTATCGCCATGAAAGAGCGTGCGGAAACAGGCCGTGCCGGAATGCTGTCGGCGGCGGATCGGTTCGAAACTGCGGCTAAGCTCTGGTTCGGGGTATTCGCGGAGCAAGTCGCGGAAGGAGAGAAGTCGCCCGGCAGTCTGGAAACGTACGAGCGTATCTATCGACGACATGTGTTGCCGGCGGTCGGACAATTGCGGCTCGGTGAAGCCAGTACGCCGCTGTTCGATAAGTTTCTTCGGGCGGTGAAAAAAGGCACCGGCGCTGCGACAGCCAAGACTTGTCGGGCGATCGTGTCAAACGTCATGAATCTGGCGGTGCGGTACGGTGCGATTCGGGTCAACCCCGTACGCGAGGCTGAGCGAATTGCGGTCCGGGGAAAACGAAAGCCGCGAGCACTGACGGCGGAGGAGCGTGCGGCGTTTCTCGATCGGCTGCGAGCACACGAGCCAGCGATGGAGCGTGACTTGCCTGATCTGACCGAGTTCATGATGGGCACGGGTGCTCGCATCGGTGAGTCGCTGGCGGTGATGTGGTCCGAGGTCAACTTGGACGACGGGACGGTGCACATCACGTCGACGATCTCGCGCATCACCGGCAAGGGCCTCGTGCGTCGGCCGACCAAGTCGCGGGCGGGGGATCGGGTGCTCGGACTGCCGGCCTGGGCGTTGGTCATGTTGCAACGTCGTCACGCGGCCGGCATCGAACTCGACGCCCCGGTGTTCCCGACCCTCGACGGTGAGTGGTGGGACCCGAACAACGCCCGTAAATATTTCCGCCACGCACGGGGTGAAACCGACTTCTGCTGGGTGGTGCCGCACAGCTTTCGCAAGACCACGGCGACCGTTCTGGACGACGCGGGGCTATCCGCCCGGTTCATCGCCGACCAGCTCGGCCACGCCAAACCGTCGATGACGCAGGATGTCTACATGGCCAGAGGTCGGGTCAACCCGGCGAACGTCGAGGCATTGGATGCCTGGGGCGTTACGGGGACGGAGGAAAACCGTGCCTAATCCGTGCCTGGCTGGTCGTGGTGTACCGGCTGCCAGGTTTCTGACCTGCATGAATGGTGCGCCGTCAGGGACTCGAACCCCGAACCCGCTGGTTAAGAGCCAGCTGCTCTGCCAATTGAGCTAACGGCGCGCATACGCCACCAGGCAACCCCACGAGTAGGAACCGAGGACCTGGCGGCGAAAGTCTACGATAGCAGTCCGTCGCGTGGACTGCCGAATCACGGGCCCGCGGCGCCCACCCGCACCAGTGACGTGTTCCGACGGATGCCCTGCGTCTCCGGCAAGCACACCCGTCCGGCGAGGGTGGCGCGGGTAGGGGATGATCACGGCAGGTGACAGGGCGAGTGGGGTGGGGCAATGCGGAGCGTCCGGCGGGGCGTGGCTGGTCGTCGGTTCGGTGTCGCGGTCTTAGTGGCGGCGTTGCTCGCGGTCACAGCGTGCAGCGGCACGTCAGGATCGGCGACCGACCCGAAGGCTCAGTCGAGCCCGGTGGAGTCGGTGAGCCCGACCCCGGAAGCGACGATCGCACTCACCGTGTCACCGGCCGACAACGCGGCCAGAGTGGTCACCGGTACGGACGTCAAGCTCGTGACCGACGGCAAGGTCGACCAGGTCAAACTGACCGCAGCCGACGGTAAGCCAGTGTCCGGACGGCTGTCGGAGGACGGCCTGACCTGGACGCCCGGCACCCAGCTCGCCTTCTCCACCAAGTACTCGCTCGAGGTGACCGCGTCCAAGAACGGCGCGACCAAGACCGCCACCTCGACGTTCACGACGATGGGCCGTCCGGGCACGACCACGGGCGCCGACATCTACGTCTACGACGGCGAGACGGTGGGCGTGGGCCTGCCGATCGTGGTCGAGTTCACCCGGAAGGTGGCCACGAACCGGCGTGCGGCCATCGAGCGCCGGCTGTTCGTCGACAGCACTCCGGCCGTGGTCGGCTCGTGGCACTGGTGGTCCGACAGCGAGGTGCACTACCGGCCGAAGGACCACTGGCCCAGCGGCACCAAGGTGGCGGTGCGCTTGGCCGTCGGCGGCATGGACATGGGCTTCGGCCGGTACGGCAAGCGCGACCGGGTCGTGAAGTTCACCGTCGGCTCCGCGGTGACCAGCAGGATCAGCAACTCCGCCAAGCGGATGTACGTCTACCGCGGCGGCGTGCTGCTGCGCAGCTTCCCGATCAGCCTGGGGAAGCCGAAGTTCCCGACGCCGTCCGGCACGCTGGTGGTGATGGAGCGCAAGGAGACGGCGATCTTCGACTCCTCCAGCTACGGGCTCCCCGTCGACTCTCCGGACGGCTACCGCACGAAGGTCAACTGGAACACCCGGGTGACCTGGGGCGGCATCTTCGTCCACGCCGCCCCGTGGTCGGTCGGCGACCAGGGCCGCCGGAACGTCTCGCACGGGTGCGTCAACGCGGCGACGTCCAACGCGAAGTGGTTCTTCGACCTGAGCAAGCGCGGCGACGTCGTCAAGATCGAGGGCACCGAGGTGCGGGCGGCCAAGGGCGAGGGCTGGACGGACTGGTCGCTGTCCTGGGACCAGTACCTCGCCGGCAGCGCCCTGCGCTGACCGTCGGCTGCCAGGCTCCGCGGGCACCTGCGGCACCGCAGGGATCAGGCCACACCGTGAAGGGCGGCTCGCGTTTCCTGCGAGCCGCCCTTCACGGTGTGGCCTTGGGGTGACTGATGGGACTTGAACCCACGACACCCGGGATCACAACCCGGTGCTCTGCCAACTGAGCTACAGCCACCACGAACGCCCTGATCGGGCTCGCCCAGCATAGCGGGTGGGCGGCCGGCGCCACGAGCCGGTTCGGCGCGGCCGACGACCGCGCAGCCGCGGTCAGGCCGGCGGGCTCGCGGGGGTGCCGTCGAGGACCGCGGCCGCAATCGTCTTGGCCGCCTCGACGTCCGGACCGGGCTGCGGCACGAAGATCGCCTCGCGGTAGTACCGCAGCTCGCGGATGCTCTCCAGGATGTCGGCCAGCGCCCGGTGGGTGAGGCCCTTGGCGGGCTGCCCGAAGTACACCCGCGGGTACCACCGCCGGCACAGTTCCTTGATCGAGGAGACATCGACCATGCGGTAGTGCAGGTAGGCATCGAGTCGAGGCATGTCGCGGGCGAGGAAGCCGCGGTCGGTCGCGATCGAGTTGCCGCAGAGGGGGGCCGACCGCGGGTCGGGCACGTGCTGGGCGATGTAGTCCAGGACCCGGTCCTCCGCCTCGGCCAGGGTCACCGTGGACGCCCGCACCTCGTCGGTCAGGCCCGACTTCGTGTGCATCTCGCGGACGATCTCGACCATGTCGTCCAACGCGGGGTTGTCGGTGTGGATCACCAGGTCGACGCCCTCCCCGAGGACGTTCAGGTCGGAGTCGGTGACCAGGGCCGCGACCTCGATCAGCGCGTCGCGCCCGAGGTCGAGCCCTGTCATCTCGCAATCGACCCACACCAGTCGCTCCGCCACGGTCAGCAGCCTAGCGAGCGGACGGTCGGGCCGCCGGGCATGTCCACATCGACACCGGCCGCCAGCGGACGGCCCCCGGATCTCCGGGGTCGGCCGACCGCGGCCGTCACTGCGTCCAGACGCAGCCCAGGACGGCCTGGGGGGTGAACTCGATGCCCTGGTAGTAGCCGAGCTCACCGCCGCTGGCAGCGTAGGCGAAGTCGACGGTGCCCTTGCTGGTGCGCACCAGGCGGTAGAGCGGGACCAGGCCGGCGGCGGAGTCGCACGCCCCGCCGGGGGCGGCCACCACATGCGCCGCGTACCCACCGGTGGTCGTCCAGCCGGGCGGCCCGGCGACACCCGCCGGTGCGTAGAAGTGGGCGGGGTTGTGGCCACCGCAGTCGGCACCGGCGGGGCAGTTCCAGGACACCAGCGGCACGAGGCCCGGACCGCCGGTGTACGGCGAGAACGCCACGCCGACCGGCCCCTCCTCGATGTATCCAGGGGCCAGCGGACGGTTGGGGTCGGCGGTGACCACCCAGACCGCCTCGCCGCTCGCCTTCCAGCGACGCAGCACCTGCGGGGCGACGTTGTAGTAGTGCACGACGACCGGCGCGCCGATGCCCTGCACCGTGCCGGCAGCCTGGTCCTGGCTGGCCACCACGTTCGGGGTGCGCCACGGACGGTCGGCGCGCTGGTCGCAGACGTAGCCGGCCTGCTGGATCTGGGCACACGCCGTCCCCACGTCCAGTCCGGCCACCGACGGGACGGGCTGGCCGTTCGCGTTGTAGGCGCTGAGCGTCACCGCCGACCGCGGTGTGGCGTTGGTGCCCTGCCCGGGCTCGACACTGATCACCACACCAGGTTGGCGACCGGTGCCGGCGGCGCTGCCGAGGTCCCTCGGGGTACAGGTGAAGCCCGCGGCCTGCACCCGGGCGCAGGCGTCGGAGATCGGCAGATTGTCCAGCCCCGTGGGCACCGCGACGGCATCGTGGAACGACAGGGTGATCGTCGTGCCGGTCTCCACCTGTCCGCCCGGTGCCGGATCCTGCTCGACGACGAGGCCGGCCTTGTCGGCGGAGTCGGTGGGGCCGAGACTGCGCTGCTGGCACCGCAGGCGCTGCTGGGTGAGGCTGGCGCAGACGTCGGCGATCGGGCGGCCGACGTAGCTGGCGACCGTCAGCGGGCCGCGGTACCTCACCTTCACGGCGGTGCCCTGTTCGATCCGGCGACCCGCGGGCGGATCGCTCCCGAGCACCTCGCCGGTCTCGCCCCGGCCGTCGTCGCCGAGCGGCAGCCGTTCGCAGCGCAGCTTCGCCTTCGCCAGTCGCGAGCAGGCTACGCCGATCTCCGCACCCGCGATCTCGGGAATCGTCGTGATCACCGCGGCCGGTGGCGGCCGGCGGGTCGAGGGCTGCTTGGCCGGGGCGACGCCGGCGGGAGCCCGGGGCGAGTTCGGCGGATCGGGCTGCTGCTCGGACCTCCGCGAGTCGGTGACGTCCCGGTCCGCGCCCTTGTCGACGGTCTCGTGCTCGCCGTTGATGTCGGCGACGATCGCGCGCCGCTCGTACTGGTCGGAGAACCAGACCTTGCCGCCGCGCAGCATGGTGGAGAACTGTGCGGAGCGGCCGGGCACCGGGATGGTGCCGACCTGCACGCCGCGGGCGACGTCGACCACCAGCACCCGGTGGCTCGGGTAGTGCGGCAGGTAGGCGGTGCCGCCCAGGGCCACCGGAGCACCGAAGCTCGGGTTGTCGCCCGCGTTCAGTGGCACGGCCCGGGTGTGCCCGGAGGCCGGGTCGATCAGCAGCATGCTGCGGCTGACGCCGGCCACGACGCACAGGACGCTCCCGGTGGCATCGGGCTGCCCGACCACCAACTCCCGGTCGCCGGGGATCTCGGCGCGCACGGTGACCGGCTCGCCTCCTTCGATCCGGACCACGCTGTCGTCGTCGGGGCGGACGAGGACCGGCGCGCCTTCGATCGAGGTGAGGTAGCCGCGCGCACCCGGCTTCGTCACCACGTGGATCTTGCGGGTGACGCCCTGGCGGATCTCCAGCAGCATCCCGGCCCCACGGCTGAACACCCACGCCACACCGAACCGGTCGGCGACCGCACCGTCGATGCCGCCGGGTACCGGTTGCGTCCGGCGGGCCTGCAGGGTGCGGGGATCGACCAGGTCGATGGTGTCGCGCGCGCGGTCGACCAGATAGACCTCCGACCCCACCGGCAGGACCTCGACCTTGCCCTTCGACTGGACCCGGGTCACCGAGCCGTCCGGGGCCATCCGGCTGGTGTCGAGCGCCGTGACCTCGCCGGTGTCGTTGTTCACCACGTACACGCCACCCGAGGGCGTCTGCACGACCTCCAGCTTCTGCTTGCCGGTGGCCAGGGTGCGGGCGAACTGGAGTTCGGCGTCGGGAAGCCCGGTCTCGCCGTTGACGTGGGTCACGGTGTGTCCGCGCGGCAGGTAGGCGCTACCGTCAGCGAGCACCGCGCGGGAACTGCGGTACCCGGCTCCGAACGAGACGGCCAGCACCCCGGCCAGCAGCGTGACGACCAGCACGATCCGACCGACCCGGTTGCTCCGGACGCCGGCGGATACGTTCTGTACTTTGTTAGTCACGCTGCGGTCTCCTCGAGGGTGCGGGCGCCAATCGTGACCCGGGTGCGGCGGGGATCGCGACAAGAGCTCGCCTGCCGAGGGTACAAAGGATTGGCCGGCAGCTCATCGGGGACCCGTCCCCAACAGGGTGACACCCGCCCTGGCCAGATGCGTGAGGGGGCAGTGAGTGGACCCGAAAGAGGGGCACCGTGCGGAGGTCGGACCGACCTCCGGAGAGGCGACGGTCCAGTTCCGCGAGACCGCCCACACCCTCACCCCCGGGACCCCCATGAGCTTCGGGCGCGCGCTGACCTGCACAGTCGTCCTGGACCCCGAGGACACCGCGATCTCCCGGCTCGCCGGGGTGATCGAGTACGAGTCCGGCACCTGGTGGGTGGTCAACAGGAGCTCGGCCCGGTCGCTGGCGATCGTCGACGAGATCGGGCTGCGGAGCGTGCTGCCGCCCGGGCGCCGCTGGCCGGTCGAGGCGCCCGTCCGCGTGGTCGTGGACGGCAGCCAGACCAGCCACACGCTGTCTGTGGCCGTGATGGCCGCCGAGGCCGGTCCGGTGGAACCGCCCGACGGCGCGCCGACCTCGGTCGGAGAGGGCGTGCTGTTCAGCAACGCCGACCGGCTGGCCCTGGTGGCGCTGTTCGCCGGCTACCTCGAGGACCCGCCGCGCTACGACCCGAACCCACGCAGCTACGCCGCCGCCGCGGCCCGGCTCGGTTGGCCCCGGACGACCCTGGTGAAGCGGGTCGAGTACCTGCGCACCCGGCTCACCCATGCCGGCGTGCCCAACCTGATGGGTTGGAACGCGCTCGTCAACCTTGCGGAGTACGCCCTGACCACCGGCCTGATCGGCAAGGGCGACCTGCAGCTGATCGGCAAGTAGCCGGCCCACCTCCCGCGTCCCCACCGGCACGCATGCTGTGACCAGCGCGTTCGGCCGGCCTGTTACGGACCTGGCCGGGTGCGCAGGTCGGTACGGTGGTACCCGGCCTCTGGCGGCCGACCTAGGGACAGGAATGTGACTGCCGATACCCACGTGCCGATCGCCGGCTATCAGGTCGAGCCCCCGGCGCTGCGGGGGCGGCTCGGGCCGATCCTGCGCGCCGTCCGGTCGGAGGACCAGAGCGCGGTCGTCGTCCACGTGGTGGCCAGCACGTTGCCGGATTCCGTGCGCGACCAGGTGGTGGCCGAGGCCCGCCAGCGGGTCGGCATCGTGCCCGAGCACGTCGTCCCGTTGCTCGACGCCGGGCTGGACGCCGTCGGCCGGCCCTATCTGGTCACCCCGTGGGTGCCCGCCGGGTCGCTGGCCGAGCGGCTGTCCACGGCCGGGGCGACGGACGTCGCGACGGCGATGGGGGCCGGTGTCCAGGCCTGCCGGGGGCTCGCGGAGTTGCACCGCCGCGGCTCGGTGCACGGGCGCGTCACCCCCGCGAACCTGCTGGTCGACGCCGACGGGACAGTGTCGGTGACGGGGGCGGTGCTGCCGTCGCTGGCCGGCCTCGGGGAGCCTGGGCCGTTCGACCCCCCGGAGGGCCCGGGCACGCCCGCCGCCGACATCTACGCGCTCGCCGCCACCGTCATGGCCCTGGTCGCGGGGAAGCCGCCCGCGGCCGACCACGTACCGGACCACCCGGACCTCTCGGTGGCGGCCCGCGGGGTGCTCGGGTGCGCACTGGCCTCCGACCCGACCGCCCGGTTCGCCACCGCGACCGCGTTCGCCGCCGCGCTGTCCGACGCGGGAGCGGTCGGGCCCGGCGCCGCGGTCGCCGGCCGGTCGCCGGACCCGCACGCGGCGATCGCGGCGGCGACCCAACCCGCGCCGATCCTGACCACCGCCCAGGTCGAGGAGACCGGCCGACCGCTGGGCAGCCGGTACCTCCTGGACGCCCCGATCGGGCGGGGGGCCACCGGTCAGGTCTGGCGGGCGCGACGCCGCGACGGCGGCGAGGCCGTCGCCGTCAAGCTGCTCCGGGCCGAGTACGCGGAGGACCCCGAGGTGGTGGTCCGGTTCCTCCGCGAGCGCTCGACGCTCACCGGCGTGCACCACCCGCACCTGGTCGCCGTCTACGACCTGGTCGCCGAGGGTGAGACGCTCGGCATCGTGATGGACCTGGTCGACGGGCCGGACCTGCGGAAGGAGGCCCGCGAGTCGCCGTTGAGCCGGACGGAGGTCTGCGCGGCGATGTCCCAGGTCGCCGCGGCGCTGGATGCCGTGCACGCCGCCCAGATCGTGCACCGCGACCTCAAGCCCGAGAACGTGCTGGTGGAACGCCGGCATCCCGACATGTTCGTCCGGCTCACCGACTTCGGCGTGGCCCGCGCGGCGGACGGACCGAGCCTGACCCGGCTCACCCGGGTGGTCGGGACGCCGGCCTACATCGCGCCGGAGGTGGTCTCCGGCCGGCAGCCCGGCCCCGAGGGGGACGTCTACGCGCTCGGCGTGACCGCCTACGAGCTGATCGCCCGCCGCCGCCCGTTCGAGGAGCACACCACCGCGGCGCTGCTGCGCGCGCACCTCGACACGATGCCCACCAAGCCGGCGGAGATGGACGACATGCTCTGGCGGGTCGTGGCCGCCTGCCTGGACAAGGATCCGGCCCGCCGCCCTACCGCCGCCCAGCTCGGCCACACGTTCGGCGCGTTGGCGGCCGGCCAGGCGATCTCCCCGTGGGCCCCGGGTGCGGCTCCGGGTGGCCAGCACGCGGCCGACGCCGCGCCACAGAGCACCCAGTGGATCTGGATCCCACCGCCTCCCGTGCCGGTGTCCGTGTCCCCGCCCGGGACGGTTCCGGTCCTGGCCGACGGTGCGGACGCGCGGACCCAGCTGATCCCCGCCCCGCAGCAGCGAGCCCGGCCCGCCGCAGCCCGGCCCGCCGCCGTTCGGCCGTCCACCGGGGTATCCGGGCCAGGCACCCGACCACGGACCGCCGAACCAGCCGCCGTACGGCTACCGACCCCACTCCGCGCCCCCCAGCGGTGTCCAGCCGCCCGTCGGTGCCTGGCGGCGGGAGGGGCCGGATCCCTATGCCGGGGCTCCCGCCTCGTCGGGGGGCGGTCCGGCGGCCGGTCGGCGGCCGTGGTGGCGCCGCGGGTGGTGGCTGGTGGGCGCGGCCACCGCCCTGATCGCCGTACTCGGGATCGCCGGCGGGATCTGGGCCGGCATTCCGGACCCGGCACCGAGCACGAGCCCGTCCAAACCGGCGGCGGGCGGGCAGCTGGTGTACGTGCCGTTGGAGGCGGTCAGCACGAAGCCTGGTGCCGTCCGTCTACGCTTCTCCGCGGGTACGGAACTCGCCGGCTTCACCTACTACGTCGTGTTCATCGACGACGTGCTCTACGAACGCGGCATCGAGGATCAGGAGTTCACCGTGGAGAACCTCGACCCGACCACCCTGCGCTGCTTCAAGGTGGCCGCGCTGGTCACCGCGGCGAACACGCCGACCGGCCCGGGCCCGAGTCCGTCCACGCCCGACCCGCGGCGTCCCTGCGTGACTCCCGACGGCAAGCGGACGCCGGCCCGATGACCCCGTCCGTCCCGACCGGCACCGGGTCGCCCCGCATCCCCACCGGCACCGGTACCTCGCGCATCCCGGCCGGCGTCTCCGCGCCGCCCTTCCGGACCAACACGCCCCCGCCCGCCCCCACGCCCGAGCAGGCGGCCTCGTTCGCGGCCGTGCACAACGCGGTGCTGGCCAACGTCGAACAGGTCATCCGCGGCAAGAGCGAGGTGGTGCGCTCGGCGCTGGCCTGCCTGTTCGCCGGTGGCCACCTGCTCATCGAGGACGTGCCCGGCGTCGGCAAGACCTCGCTGGCCAAGGCGCTGGCCGCCTCCATCGACGCGACCTGGCACCGGAT
The DNA here is from genome assembly GCA_963740255.1 of uncultured Actinomycetota bacterium. Taxonomy (GTDB): domain Bacteria; phylum Actinomycetota; class Actinomycetes; order Mycobacteriales; family Cryptosporangiaceae; genus CAVUDO01. The sequence goes on from CAVUDO010000002.1 coordinate 80,179, forward strand.
CCAGTTCACCCCGGACCTGCTCCCCAGCGACATCACCGGCGTCTCGCTGTGGAACCAGCAGACCCGGGAGTTCGAGTTCCGGCGCGGCGCGGTGTTCGCCAACATCGTGATCGGCGACGAGATCAACCGCGCGTCGCCCAAGACCCAGTCCGCGCTGCTCGAGGTGATGGAGGAGCAGCAGGTCACGGTGGACGCGGCGGCCTACCCGGTGCCACGCCCGTTCATGGTGGTGGCCACCCAGAACCCGATCGACCTGGAGGGCACCTACCGCCTTCCCGAGGCCCAGCTCGACCGCTTCCTGATGCGGATCTCGGTCGGCTATCCGGACGTGGCGGCGGAGGAGGACATCCTCACGGGCCGAGCCACCCACGGCGGCCTGCCGGCCACGCTGGTCCCGGTTGCCGGCCTGGACGCGATCCGCTGGATGATCGCCTACACCGCGTCGATGCACACCGCCCCCGGCATCACCCGGTACGTCGCGGAACTGGCAGCCGCCACCCGGGCGCGGGCCGAGCTGCGGCTGGGCGTGAGCCCCCGGGGCAGCCTCGCCCTGCTGCGCGCCGCGCAGGCCCGGGCTGCGGGGGAGGGCCGGGTGTTCGTCATCCCGGACGACATCAAGGCGATGGCCCGGCCGGTGCTGGCCCACCGGATCCTGCTCACCCCGGACGCGGAGGTCCGCGGGGTCCGGGTGGCCGAGGTGCTCGACAGCGTGCTCGCCGCGGTCCCCGTGCCGGCGCCGGCGGGCGTGCGGTGAGTCCGGGCCGCCCTCGGTGAGCGCGCTCCGGCGGGGGCTCGGGCGGATCCCGCTCAGCGCCACCGGCTGGTGGGCCCTGGCCGGAACGTCGACCTGCTACGGGTTGGGGGTCTGGCTCGGCTACCCGCTGCTCGTCGTGGTGGCCGCCGCGGGCGGGGTGGCGCTGCTGGTGGCCGTGACGACTGTCGCGGTGCCGGCCAAGATGGCCGTCCGCCGCACGGTGGCGCCCGACCGGCTCAGCGTCGGGGAACCGGCCGTGGGCCGTCTCACCGCCCGCAACCTCGGCCGGTGGACCTCGCCCGGCTTCGTGGCCGTCGACCGGGTCGGCGAGGTGGCGTTGGAGCTGCCGGTGTCCCCGGTCGGGCCTGGTGCGCGCCGGTCGGTGCAGTACACGGTGCCGACCGGGCGACGGGGGCGGCTCGCGGTCGGGCCCGTGACCGTCGAACGGCGCGACCCGCTCGGCCTGCTCCGGCGGGTCCAGCCGCACGGCCAGGAGGACACGCTCTGGGTGCGCCCCCGGGTCCGCCGGCTCGCGCCGGTGCCGATCGGCGTGCTGCTGGACACCGAGGGCAGCCGGCCCGACGCGGCGGCCCGGGGGTCGGCCACGTTCGTCAGCCTGCGCGAGTACGTGCCGGGCGACGACCCGCGGCAGGTGCACTGGCGTTCCTCCGCGCGCACCGGCGTCCTGATGGTGCGCGAGCACGTCGACACGACCGAGCCCACCACCACCGTGCTGCTGGACGCCCGCACGTCGGTCCTCGACCCGGCCCGGTTCGAGCAGGCGGTGGAGATGGTGGCCTCGGTGGTCGCCGCGGCCGAGGGCGGACGCCGTCCGGTGGTGCTCCGGTGCGTCGGGGAGGACCAGGCCGCGATGGCACTGGCCGGAGCGGTGACGATGCTCGACCGACTGGCCGCGGTGGAGGCCGACCCCGACGCCGAACCCGGGGCACTGCTCAAGCTGGCCGAGGCCGCGGTGTCCGGAGGCGCGCTGGTGGTGGTCACCGGCGAGCTCGAACCGGGGACCGTGGCGCGGGTGGCGGCGCAGGGCCGGCGGTTCTCCCCGGTGGTGCTGGTGGAGCTGGCGGATGCGGCAGAGGTCGCCGTGAGCCGTCCGGCCGGGATGACGGTCCTGCGCGGGCCGACGGTCGACGCGGTCGCCCTGGCGTGGAACCGGCTGGTCGTGGGGACGTCGGCATGACGGCGCTACGCGGTGCGCTGGCCGCGGTGCTGGCCGCGGCGGCGACGGGGGCGTTCAACCCGGTTTTCGGAGGCCCCTGGGCGCTGCTTCCCCTGCTGGGAGCCGTCGCGGTGCCGACCGTGGTGGCGCTCGTGCTCGGTCTGCACACCCGGACACCGTCCTCCTGGCGGGCGCTCGCGGGGCTGGTCGGCCTCGGCTGCTATCTCGCGCTCGGCATCGCTCCCGGCGCCGCCGTCTTCGACGGCGCCAAACGGCTGCTCACCACGGCGCTGCCGGCGGCGGCCGACGGGCCGGAGCTGGCGTTCGTGGCGGCGCTGGCCGGCCTGGCGGGACTGGCCGCGGTGGAGGCGGCGTTGCGCCGTCGGGCCGCGCTGCTGCCGCTGCTGCCGGTCCTGCTGTTCGTGCTCACCGGCCTTGCTCTGGGCGCCTCGGCGGGACCGCCGCCGGCATGGGTGTCCGTGGTGCTGGCCCTCGGCGCGGGCTGGTTCCTCGCCCTGGCGGCCCGTCCGGCGCCGCTGCCGCCGGACTCGGTCGCGTCGGCCGAGTCGTCGGAGTCCAGCGGCCACCGGGCGGCGTCGAGGTTCCGGCTGTCCGCCCGGCCCGCCGGCATCGCCACCGGCTGGCGCGGGGGAGTGGCGGCCACCCTGCGGTGGGGCGCCGCGGCCGGTGTCGTGATCGCGCTGGCCGCCGGCGCCGCGGTGCTCGCCGCTCCGGTGCTGCCCGGGCAGGGCACCAGGGCACCGGTGGACGCCCGCGCGCTGTTCGCGCCGCCGCTGGCTCCCAAGACGGCCGTCAGCCCGCTGGTGCGGTACCCCGTCTACCACTCCAGGCCCGACCGTCTGCTCTTCACGCTGCGGAGCAGCGCCCAGCCCGAGCGCCTGCGCTGGGTCTCGCTGCCGCGGTTCGACGGCACCTACTGGACCACCGACGCCACCTACCGCCGGGCGGGAACCCGGCTGCCGGCAGGTCCGCCGCTGGAGGCGCCGGTGAACACCGTGGAACAGGACTACCGGGTCGCCGACCCCGACGCGTTGGGCTGGCTTCCCAGCGTCGGTCGCCCGGTGGCGTTGTCCGCCGCCGGGCTGGGAGTGGACGAGCGCAGCGGCGACGTGCTCGTCCCGCAGGGCGTCGAGACGCCCCGGCGGTACACGTTGACCGGTGCGGTGCCCGACCTGGACCCCGCGGCGCTCCGGGGCGGCCTGCCCGAGCCGGCCCGCGAGCCGCCCGGGCTGCCCCCGGAGGTGCGGACGGCCGCGGCGGTGGCCACGGGCACGCAGGGCACCGCGTTCGGGCAGCTGGCGGCGCTGGAGACCTGGTTCGGCGAACGCGGCGGGTTCCGTTTCGACGACCGCCGCGAGCCGGTGTCCGGGCACGGCTGGTTCCAGGTCCGGCAGCTGCTGACCTCCAAGCTGGGCACCGCCGAGCAGTACGCCAGCGCGTTCGCACTGATGGGCCGGGTGCTCGGCTACGACACCCGGGTCGTGCTCGGATTCCGCCCCGAACCGGCCGACCGGGCCGGTGTCTACTCCGTGACCAGCCACGACGTCGACGTGTGGCCGGAGGTCCGGTTCAGCGGGCTGGGCTGGGTGGCGTTCGACCCGGTGCCGGTGGTGCGGGCAACGGGCACGCCGCGGACCCAGCCGGAGCGACCCCAGTCCCCGGTGGACGAGGCGCTCAACGGCGCCGTGGACGAGGGTCCGTCGGATGCGGCCAGCCAGCCGGGTGGGGTGCTCCCCGAGGACGCTGCCCCGGAGTTCCCGTGGTGGGCGGCGGGAGTCCTCGCGGTCGTCGGCCTGGGCTCGGCGTACCTCGTGGCGGTGCCGGTGGCGCGCGGCCTACGGCGGCGCCGCCGCCGCGGTGCGCCGACACCGGCGCTGCGGGTGGGCGGCGCGTGGCGGGACGCGGTGGACCGGCTCCGTGGCTGCGGAGTGCGGGTCGACCCGACGATGACCACGTCGGAGGTCGTCGCCGCTGCCGACGCCCGCCTCGGGCGGCCCGCCGTGGCCGCCCTGCCGGCGCTGGCCGCGTTGGCCGACGCCGCGGCGTTCGCGCCCGACGGGTCCGGCGCCCCCGATCCCGAGACGGCCTGGCGGCTCGCGGCCGACCTGCGCCGGACGACGTCCGCGTCCGTGCCCCGGCTGCGTCGACTGCGGGCGTGGCTGGCCCCGCCGCCGCGCCCGGCGCGACGCCCGGCCTCCCCGGTCGCTTCGCTCGCGCCCTCGGTGGGCTGATCCGGACCTCGGTACGACCGGCGTCGGCCCGAGGACTGGGAGGCGGGCGACTTGGGCAGCCGTTCCCATGGTGTCTCCCCGACCGGTCGGCGACGCTTGAGTCACGGTTCGTCGCGCCGTGCACGGGTCTCTCCCGCGTCGCCGCGGCGGACGCCCGACGTGGTCCAGTGGACCACCCGACCGGGAGGACGCACTGGCCAGCGTGGTGCTTCACCAGTGGGGCCGCTCTTCGGAGGTACTCCAGAATGCCGCCGGCGGGACGCCGAAGCTCGCGCTCAGCCCAGACCGCCCGGTCTGACCCCTCCAGGGAACCGACCGCCCGTCCGACGGCAACGTCGGGCGGGCGTTCGGCTGTCCCGGTCGGCCGTCCGGCGGGTTCGACGCCGGCCGGGGCTTGAACGGCTTCCGGAGCGGGCAGTCCCGGTGTGCCGAGGCGCCCACGCGGCGTCCGGACGACGTCAAGGTGACGCTCGAACTCATGGGGGATCGCTGATGGCCAGCCGGATCGAGGACTACGCCGTCGTCGGCGACCTGCACACCGCCGCGCTGATCGGCAAGGACGGCTCGGTCGACTGGCTGTGCCTGCCCCGGTTCGACTCCCCGGCGTGCTTCGCCGCGCTGCTCGGCAGCCGGCAGAACGGCCACTGGACGATCGCTCCGGTCGACGGCGTGACCTGCACCCGGCGGCGCTACCGCCCCGACACGCTGGTGCTGGAGACCGAGTGGGAGACCCCGACCGGCACGGTCCGGGTGACCGACTGCATGCCTCCGCGCGACGACGCGGTGGACCTCATCCGGGTCGTCGAGTGCCTGAGTGGCTCGGTGCAGATGGCCAGCACGATCCGGCTCCGGTTCGACTACGGCGCGGCCGTCCCGTGGGTCCGGCACATGAACGGACAGCTGCGCGCCGTCGCCGGGCCGGACGCGGCCTGGCTGCACACGCCCGTCCCGATGCACGGCGAGGACTTCGCGACCATCGGCAGCTTCCGGGTCACCGAAGGCGACCGGGTGCCGTTCGTCCTCACCTGGCAGCCGTCCTGGTTGCCGAACGACCGCGACGTCGACGCGTTCGAGCAGGTCGAGGCGACCACGCGGTTCTGGCAGGGGTGGGCCGGCCGGTGCAGCTACACCGGACGCTGGCAGGAGGCCGTGCGGCAGTCGTTGATCGTGCTCAAGGCGCTCACCTACGAGCCGACGGGCGGGATCGTCGCGGCGGCGACCACCTCGCTGCCCGAACAGCTCGGCGGTCCGCGCAACTGGGACTACCGCTACTGCTGGCTGCGCGACGGCGCGTTCACCCTGCATGCCCTGCTCACCAACGGCTACGAGGAGGAGGCGGTGGCCTGGCGGGACTGGCTGCTGCGGGCGGCTGCCGGTGCCCCCTCCCAGCTCCAGGTGATGTACACGATCAAGGGCGGCCGGCGGATCCCGGAGTGGGAGGTGCCGTGGCTGGCCGGCTACGAGGGCTCGCGGCCCGTGCGGATCGGCAACGCGGCCTCCGACCAGCTCCAGCTCGACGTGTACGGCGAGGTGCTGGACTGCCTGCACGTCGCCCGCACCGCCGGCCTGTCCGCCGACCTCGACGCCTGGGCGCTGCAGAAGGCCCTGCTCGACCACCTCGAGGGCGCCTGGCGCGAGCCGGACAACGGGCTCTGGGAGATCCGCGGCGAGCGCAAGCACTTCGTCCATTCCAAGGTGCTGTGCTGGGTGGCCGCCGACCGGATGGTCGCCGCCGTGGAGCAGTTCGGCCGGGACGGGGACGTCGACCGGTGGCGGGCGATGCGCGCGGCGATCCACGCCGAGGTGTGCGAGCGAGGGTACGACGCCGAGCGCGGCACGTTCACCCAGTACTACGGCTCGACGGGCCTGGACGCCTCGCTGCTGCTCCTGCCGCGGCTGGGTTTCCTGCCCGCGGGCGATCCGCGGGTGGCCGGCACCGTCGAGGCGGTGGAACGGGAGCTGTGCGAGGACGGGTTCGTGCTGCGCTACCGGAACGAACTCGAGGGGGTGGACGGCCTGCCCGGAGGGGAGGGGGCGTTCCTTGCCTGCACGTTCTGGTTCGCCGATGCGCTGTTTCTGATCGGCCGGGAGAAGGACGCCCGGACGGCGCTGGAACGGCTGATGGACCTGCGCAATGACGTCGGGCTGCTCAGCGAGGAGTACGACACGGTCGCGCAGCGGCAGGTCGGCAACACCCCGCAGGCGTTCAGCCACGTGTCGCTGGTCAACTCGGCGCTGCTGATCGGGTGAGCCCGGCCAGCCCGGCCGCCGGAGGTCGGCAGGCGTGCCTCAGCGGGGACCCAGCGTGCGGTAGGCGCGGCCGAAACGCACCAGCGGCGCGCGGTCGGTGGCCGTGACGGCGAGCACCTCGGCCAGCACGAGAAGGTGGTCGCCGGCCCGGAGCCGTTGGGTGGTGCGGCACTCCATCGTCGCGCAGGCGGTGTCCAGCAGCAGCGCGCCGGTCTGTTCGCCCCGGTGGTGCGGGGTGTCGGCCAGCAGCAGGCGTGGGCTGGGGCGGCCGGCGGCGGAGAACCGTCCGGCGAGCTGGGTCTGGTCGTCCGCGAGCACCGACAGGCCCCAGCCGTCCACCCGGTCGAGCACCTCGGCGGCGTAGGAGTCGGCGTCGGTCGCCATCGCCACCAGCGGCGGGTCGAGCGAGACCGGCATGAACGCGCTCACCGTGGTGGCGATGTCGTCGGAGTCGCCCCATTCGCTGTCATCGCGGACGCTCACCACCGTCACGCCAGTGGCGAAGCGGGAGAGCCCGGCGGTGATCGACTCGGGCGTCACGGGCGGCAGGTTACCCCGCGACGTTGCGGGTAAGCGCGCATTACAGGTGTGTGACGTCACACAGATCACAGTGAACGTCGGAATCCTTGGGGCGCGTACACCGTTGTGACAGGCGTACATCCGGGCCAGCTGGGCACCTGGGGATTGACCTGATTGGGGTGACGATGACGAACGTGGTGGAGCAGGGGACGCGGGTCGTCGACGACGACGCCGTGGCGCCCGACCGCGACCTCGTCGGGACCTACCTCCACGAGATCAGCCGCACGCCGCTGCTCAACGCCGCCCAGGAGGTGGAGCTGAGCAAGCAGGTCGAGGCCGGGCTGCTCGCCGAGCACTGGCTGACCGAGGGCGGCCGGCGCAAGGGCGTGACCAAGGCCGAACTGACGGCGCTCGCGGCCGACGGGCGGCAGGCCAAGGATGCCTTCATCCTGGCCAACCTCCGGCTGGTGGTTTCGATCGCGCGCCGGTACACCCGCAGCGCCATGCCGCTGCTCGACCTGGTGCAGGAGGGCAACTCCGGCCTGGTCCGGGCGGTGGAGAAGTTCGACTACCAGCGCGGGTACAAGTTCTCGACCTACGCGACGTGGTGGATCCGCCAGGCCATCAGCCGGGCCATCGCCCAGCAGGCCCGCACCGTCCGGCTGCCCGTCCACCTGGTCGAGGAGATCAACCGGATGCGCAACGCCCGGCGCGACCTGACTCGCGAGCTCGGGCGCGATCCCGACATCCCCGAACTGGCCAAGGCGCTCGACGTCGAGCCGCTGCGGGTGGAGGAGCTGATCCGGTGGGCGCGGGAGGCCGTCAGCCTCGACACACCGGTCGGTGAGGACGGCGAGACCTCGCTGTCCGACCTGGTCGCCGACTCCGACGAGCCGTCGCCGGAGGACGTGGTGATCGCCGGCCTGCAGCGGGCCCAGCTGACCCAGATCCTGAGTCGGCTGGACGAGCGTTCCGCGCTGATCGTGCGGGCCCGGTACGGCATGGAGGACGGCCGTGCGCAGTCGCTCACCGAGATCGCCGGCACGCTGGGGCTGTCCCGCGAACGGGTCCGGCAGCTGGAGAACGCGGCGCTGGTGCACCTCCGCGAGATGGCCGCCTCCGAAGGACTCGTCGCCGCCTGATCCGTGTTCGAACGAAACGGCCGCCCGCCTGCGGGCGGCCGTTTCGCGTGGTCAGGCCAGGTAGGAAAGGCCGGTGGCGGCGGCGGCCTCCGGGGTGAGCGCGGCCAGGTCGTCGGCCGAGAGCGCGGCGACGCTGCCGTGGCCGGTGACCCGGCAGTAGTCCGCGACCATTGCGGTGGCGCTCCGCAGGAACGTGGCCACCCGCCGGCCGGACAGGTCGGAGTTGAGCCGGAGCCGGAGCTCGGGATCCTGGGTGGCGATGCCGACCGGGCAGGCGCCGGTGTCGCAGGCCCGGTAGAGCTGGCAGCCCGCCGCGAGCAGTGCCGCGGTGCCCAACGCGACGGCGTCGGCGCCCAGTGCCAGCGCCTTGGCCATCTCGTCCGGCGTCCGGAGCCCGCCCGAGGCAACCAACTGCACATCGCGCACGCCGTGTGTGTCGAGCCAGCGCCGGGCCCGCGGCACGGCGGCGACGCCGGGGAGGCCGACGTGGGCCCGGATGTGCGCCGGGGCGTGCTCGGCACCGGCGCCGAGGGCGTCCAGGGTGACGTAGTCGACGCCGATCTCGCAGGCCGTGGCCAGGTCGTCCTCGACCCGGCCGGCGGCGAGCTTGACCCCGACCGGCACGCCGCCGGTGCGTTCCCGCAGCTCGTCGACGTACCCGCGCAGGTCGGCGACCGTGCGCAGCGCGGCGCCGCGGGCCGGGGTGCGGATCGCCACGCCCGGCGGGGCATCCCGGTGCAGCCCCACCTCGGTGGAGAGTTTCACCGCCGGGAGATGCCCACCGAGCCCGGGCCGGCCGCCCTCGCCGATCTTGATCTCGACGGCGTCCGCCTCGGCCAGCGCCTCGTCGGTGACCGGGACGCCCGGCGCGAGCGCCATCACGTACTTGTCGGCCGCGTCGCGTTCCCGGCCGTGCGGACCGCCGTCGCCGCTGCCGATCGCGGTGCCGGCCTCGCGGGCGCCCCGGGCAAGCGCCACCTTCGCCTCGATCGAGAGCGCCCCGTACGAGAGATGCCCGACGAGTAACGGGATGGCCAGCCGCAGCGGTCGCGCGGCGCCCGTTCCGAGCACCACGGCGGTCTCCACCACGTCGTCGTGTTCGCGGGGCGGCCGGCAGAGCTGGGCCGGGGCGAAGACCAGGTCGTCCCAGCTGGGATAGCCGGTCGCGCGGTCGCCCCGGATCGGGCCGGTGCCGTCCAGCGGGGGCGGACGCCCGTCGGCCAGCTGGTGGACGGTGACCAGGTCGTGTTCGTCGGCACCGGGCCGGGCCCAGCGGCCGAGGTACCGGTCCGGCCGGCCGGGCCCCGGTGGGACGGAGTCGGCGTCCACCTGGACCGTGCCGTCCACCACCCGGCAGCGGTAGGTGGGCACCCGTCGGGACGGGTCGGCGGGGGAGATGCCCGTCCGCAGGTCGAACTCCCAGCCGTGCAGGGGGCAGGTGGCGACCCCGGCGGCGGCCGTGCCGGCGGCCAACGGCCCGCCGCGGTGCGGGCAGACCCCGCCGAGCGCGCGCACGTCCTCGCCGTCCCGGAACAGTGCGACATCGGTGCCGTTGAGCAGCAGCGTCCGGGCCCGGCCGGGACGGATCTCGGCGAGCCGGCAGACGTCCTGCCATCCGACCAGCCGGAGCGGACCGGTGCGGACGGCGGTGCCGACGGTGTCTGCGGGCTCGGGCGGCATCTCGGACTCCTCCCGGAGGCGCGGTGGTGCGCCGAATTTCCTCGGAGGATGCCGAGGGTGCCACCGGGGAGCCGGGTCCGCCGGCCGTGGGGGACATTCCGGACATCGTCCGGCGGAGCGTGAGGCGCGCGAGCGTCACATGCCTCGCGAAAGATCGCGGTCGAGGTCGCGGAGGACGCGTTTGCGTTCCCGCGCCGTCAGCCTGTCGACGTAGAGGCGGCCGTCGAGGTGGTCCACCTCGTGCTGCAGACAGCGGGCGAGCAGTCCCGTGCCCTCGACGGTGACGGGTGCCCCGGTGCGGTCGACGCCGTGCACGACGGCATGGTCCGGGCGGGCCAGTGCGGCCCACTGACCGGGTAGGGACAGGCAGCCCTCGTCGTCCTCGTCCAGCACCCGTTCGTCGGCCGGGGATTCGACCAGGGACGGATTCACCACGTGCCCCACCTGGCGCTCTTCGTTGTCGTCGGAACAGTCGTAGACGAACACCCGGAGCCCCACACCGATCTGGTTGGCCGCCAGGCCGACGCCCTGCGCCGCGTACATCGAGGCGAACATGTCGTCGACCAGCGCCGACAGGGAGGCGTCGAAGGCCGTGACCGGTGCGCAGGGCGCGTGGAGCACCGGCTCCCCGACCAGGGTGATCGGTCGGGCTCGTCCACGCGGGGATTGGTCGTCGTTCACGCTGGGCATCGAACCAGTGTCCGGAGCGGCGCCTCCACCCGGGCGGCGACCCCCGTCCCGGCCTTCGCTTTCGAGCCGCCCGCGACGCAAGCCGGCACTAGGGTCGGAGGCGGTCCGGTCGTTGCCGCGGGGGCGACGCCCTCGGCGGCGCGGGCAGAGGAGGGCGAATGAGCGGACGGCGGGTGCTGGTGGTCGGCGGTGTCGCGGCCATCCTCGCCGGAGTGCTCATCGGCACCACCGCGACCTCACCGGCGCCGTCCGTCCCCGAGCGCGAGACCGTCGCCGCTCCGGTCGTGATCGGGCACCGCGGCGCCAGCGGCTACCGGCCCGAGCACACGCTCGCCGCCTACCTGCTGGCGATCCGGATGGGTGCGGACTACGTGGAGCCGGACCTCGTGGCGACCCGGGACGGCGTGCTCGTCGCGAGGCACGAAAACGAGATCAGCGCCACCACGGACGTGGCCCGGCACCCGGAGTTCGCCGGGCGCAGGACCACCAAGACGGTGGACGGGACGGAGCACACCGGTTGGTTCACCGAGGACTTCACGCTCGCCGAGCTGAAGACGCTCCGGGCGCGGGAACGGGTGCCGCGCAGCCGCCCCCGCAACACGGTCTACGACGGCCGGTACACCGTGCCGACGTTGCAGGAGATCGTCGACCTGGTGCGCGAGGAGGGCCGCTGGATCGGCCGCCGGATCGGCATCTACCTCGAGACCAAGCACCCGACGTACTTCGACTCGATCGGCCGTTCGCTCGAGGAGCCGCTGGTCGCCACCCTGAAGCGGAACGGCCTGGACCACCGGGGCGCGAAGGTGATCGTCCAGTCCTTCGAGACGGCCAACCTGCGCGAGCTGGACCGCCGGCTCGACGTGCCGATGGTGCAGCTGATCAGCGGGGTGGGTGCGCCCTACGACCTGGTGGCCGCGGGTGACCGGCGCAGCTACGACGACCTGGCCACGCCGGCCGGCCTGCGGGCGATCGCCTCGTACGCCGACGGCATCGGCGTGGCCAAGACCCGCATCTTCCCGGTGGACCGCGGCGGACGGCGCCAGCGCCCGACGACCATCGTCGCCGACGCCCACCGCGCCGGGCTGTTCGTCCACGCCTGGACCTTCTACACCGACAACGCGTCCGGGGAGTACCGCGCGTTCCTCGCGCAGGGCGTCGACGGCGTGTTCAGCGACAACCCGGACATCGCGGTGGAAGCCGTCCGCCGGTCCGGTCGCCGGGTGGCCTGACCGCCGGTCCACATCGGCTCGGTCGGAGTGGCGACTCATGTCCTGTAGTGCGGCGATGACGGATCGAGGCGCGCGGCAGACACCCTCTGCATCGTGCCGGAATCACCGCGCAACCCCCTGGCCTGCGGGTTACATTGCTCAGAAGCGGTGATGTGGGGGGTCGGGGGACATCGCGTTCCATCGGAGACCGCCTGGCGCCGCGCCGCCCTCGTAGCTCAGTGGATAGAGCAGGTGCCTTCTAAGCACTTGGCCGCAGGTTCGAGTCCTGCCGAGGGCACCAAATCCCTGTTATTGGAACCATGCTCTGGGCGATCAGCAACTGGACCCGCGCCGCTTCCCCAAGTCCTGACTTCAAGCCGAGCCAACGTGCCCATGCCGGAGAGGACGACATGACGATGTACGCGATAGGTCCCGCCGCCGCGTCAGGCGCGCTCGCCGGTGCCGGGTGCCTGGCCCGTGAGGTGGTAGTGCAGCACCGGCGTGAGCCACGCGATCAGCGCCTCCCGGTCGAGGTTGGCGACCGGCGGCAGCCGTAGGAGGTAGCGCGTCAGCGCGACCCCGAGGATCTGGGTGCTGATCATGCCGGCGCGCACGTCGCTGTCCGGGGCGTCGTGGGTGACTGTGCGAACCAGGCTCACGACCTGGCGGCCGAAGACGGTGCGCATGCGTTCGGCCGCCGCCGGGTTGGTCACCGCCGAACGGAGCAGGATCATGACCGCCTCGTCGGCCAGGTCGCCCTCCCAGCGCTGTACGAAGTGCCGCGCCAGCAGGCCCGCGACCTGCTCGGGGGGCACGTCGGCCAGGTCGGGCAGGCGCAGGTCGAGGTCGACGGCCGCGGCGAAGAGGCCCTCCTTGCTCCCGTAGTAGCGCATCACCATCGACGGATCGACGCCGGCCTCCGTGGCGACCGAGCGGATCGTCGTCATGTCGTAGCCGGCACGCGTGAAGCGTTGACGGGCCGCGGCGAGGATGGCCTGCCGAGCGGCCTGGGAGCGGTCGGTGAACGCCATCCGGGCAGCCTATGCCAACAACTGTTGGCAAATCACCGGCCAGACGGCTACCGTACCTGCCAACAGATGTTGGCAAATGTTTGAGCGCGAGGTGATCCCGATGAGTTCAGACTCCTCGGCCGGCACGCTGCCGGACCGTGCGGGCGTGGTGGTCGTGGGCGCCGGTCCGACCGGACTGTCGCTGGCCTGCGTGCTGGCCGCCCGCGGGGTGTCCTGCGTGGTCCTCGACCAGGCCGCCGAGCACGGGAACACCTCGCGGGCCGCGGTGGTGCACGCCCGCACCCTGGAGGTGCTCGAGGACCTCGGCGTCACCGACGACCTCGTGCGACGCGGCGTGGCCGTCCCCCGGTTCACCGTCCGGGACCGTGACCGGGCGCTGCTCACCGTGGGCTTCGACCGACTGCCCACCCGGTATCCGTACACGCTGATGGTGCCGCAGGACGTTACCGAGGGGGTGCTGGCCGAACGCCTCCACGCCGTGGGCGGCTCGGTGTACCGGCAGCACGCCGTCACCGGGGTCGAGACCGACACCGCCGGGGCCACCGTCGTCGTGACCGGCCCCGGCGGCGCGGTGCGACGGGTGCGCGCGGGTTACGTGGTCGGCTGCGACGGCATGCGCAGCACGGTCCGCGAACAGGCCGGGATCGGGTTCACGGGTGGCCGGTACGCGCAGTCGTTCCTGTTGGCCGACGTCCGGATGGACTGGCCGTTCGCCCGGGACGAGGTTCACCTGTTCTTCTCTCCCAGCGGGCTCGTCGTGGTGGCACCGTTGCCCGGCGACCGATTCCGGGTGGTCGCGACGCTGGACGAGGCGCCACGGCACCCGGACGTCGCGCATGTTCAGGCCCTGCTGGATGCCCGTGGCCCGGTGACCGAGCCCGCCACGGTGCGCGAGCGGGTGTGGGGCTCACGGTTCTCCGTCCACCACCGGCTGGCCGAGGCGTACCGCCGTGGTCCGGTGTTCCTGGCCGGCGACGCGGCCCACGTGCACAGCCCCGCGGGCGGCCAGGGGATGAACCTCGGGATCCGAGACGGGGTGGCGCTGGGCGGTCTGCTCGCCGACGTCTTGGACGGTCGGGCCGGACAGGAACGTCTGGACCGCTACGAGGCGTCGCGCCGCCCGGTCGCCCGGTCGGTCGTGGCGATGACCGACCGCCTCACCCGGGCCGCCACGGCGAAGCGCCCGGTGACGCGGGTCGTGCGCAACACGGCGCTGCGACTGGCCGGACGGTCCGCTGCCGTGCGCCAGAAGCTGGCCATGGATCTGTCCGGATTGGGCACCGACCTCGCGCGCGCGGGCACCGCCGAGCGGGCGCCGTCCTCGCACACGTCCGGATGACGCCGGGAGCGGCATGGCCCGCCCGGGCTCGTCGTTTGCAGCGCTTTCGCCGCCCGATGGCTGCTTATGCCCCCTATCGCTCATCGATATGGGGCAGGGTTGCCATTGACCTGTGAGGCACGTCCCACTGAGCATCGGCTAGCTGGGCCTCCGATTCATCCACTGGAGGAAAGGCCCAACCGCGCAACCGTGGGAGCACCCTCATGAGTCTCAGTCCCTGGAATGGAACGCGCACAGCCCGGCCGGAGCCTCGTACCCGAGGCCGTTTGAGCCGCGCGGGCCGTCGCGTCGTCAGTCTCCTCTCGCTCGGCGTTCTGGCCGCCGGCGTCGGGATGGTGGGTGTGGTCGGCGCAACCCCGGCCAGTGCCGCCAACGACACCGGTTACTACACCAGCGCCAACGGCGTCAGCGGATTCTGCGTCGACCCGGGCAAGGGTGTGCCCTCGCCGCGGAACTTCGTCAAGGGCAACAAGTACGGCAACGACCGCACCAAGGTGCTGAGCTGGTTCGCGACCCACTACGGGGCGAACGGCTCGAACCCCGGCGGCGGCAGTGCCTACCCGGGTGACGTGGTCATCGAGGGCCTCCCGTCCAACGGCAGCCCCACCTCGATCACCACCGCCATCGGGCGCGACGCGGTGCTCAGTGAGGGCGGCAACCCGATCCACGGCTCCGACACGGAGTTCGCCAAGGCCCTGCTCGCCTTCGCCGACAAGCACCAGGGCCCGTGGGACCTGAAGATCTCGCTGAACAGCCCCGGTCCCTACACCCCAGGCACCACCTACGGCGGCTACCTCGCGATCAGCGACAAGTTCGGCCAGCGCGTGCACGTCAAGGGCATCCACGTCAACGCCACCGGACAGACCAACGTCAGCGTCAACCTGGGCAGCCACAAGACCGACCAGAACGGCCGCCTGGACTTCACCTTCACCCCGCAGGCCGCCGGCAACTTCGACGCCAAGTTCCTCACCAACGACGTCGCCGGCCGGGCTCCGATCTACGAGGACAAGGATCTGCCGGGCAGCTTCCAGCGGCTGCTGACCGCCGAGCGTGCCGACAGTGCGGCGCTCCTCAAGGGCGCGACCCCGTCGATCCAGCTCGGTGCCTTCATCGTCGGCAAGGTCAACGAGGCCGGTGTCATCGGTCTGCCGGGTGCGGAGTTCTGGGTCTACGACACGGCCGGTCAGGTCCGCGACAAGATCGTCACGGCGGACGGTTCGGGCAAGCTCCCGGTCGGCGTCGGCGTGAGCAACGTGCCGCTTCCCCCGGGTCTCTACCGGGTCAAGGAGGTCAAGGCGCCGGACGGCTACCTGCTGCCGACGAACTACGTCCCCGATCCGGCTGACCCGTTCCGGGGCAACCAGGTCAAGCAGGTCAACGCCGGGCAGTTCACCAACGTGCTGTTCGCCGACAAGCCCAAACCCGGCAACCTGATCATCGGCAAGGTCGACGCCGGTGCGGCCACCTTCGTCGGACTCAATGGCGCGACCTTCGAGGTGGCGAACGAGGCGGGCACGGTGGTCGCGACCGTGACCACGGCGACTGTCAACGGCATCGACGGCATCGCGGTGGTGCCCGGTCTGCCGGTGGGCAAGTACACGGTCAAGGAGACCGTGGCCCCGCCTGGGTTCAGCCTGAACGCCGACCCGCAGATCCAGCAGATCTATCCGGGCGCCAACACCAGAGCGCTGTTCGCCGACAAGCGGCAGCCGACCGTGACGACGCAGATCTCCAAGCAGACCGCGATCGTCGGGGACACCATCACCGACGACATCAAGGTCACCGGTTCGGGCGGCTACAAGGGCCCGGTCAACTGGACACTGCTCGGCCCGGTCGAGGCCAAGCAGGACGACTCGGGCGCCCTGACGTGTGTCGGTGTCGACTGGAAGGACGCGCCGACGGCCGCGACCGGGACGGTCCAGGTCGAGGGTGACGGCACCTACACCACCACGGGCTACAAGGTCGAGGCCACCGGTTGCTACACGTACACCGAGCTGCTGGTCGGCAACGACACCACGGCGCCGGCGGGACCCAGCAAGCCGGGCATCGTCAGCGAGACGGTGCTGGTCACCCAGCCGGGGTCTCCCACCCCGGGACCGCTTCCGGTGACCGGTAGCGACGTCGCCACCGTGGCGCTCGCCGGCCTGGCCCTGGTGCTGGTCGGGGGTGTGGTGGCGGTCGCCACCAGGCGTCGACGCAAGACGCTCGCCGAGTAGTCCACGCAACGCCACCCGCCGCGTCGGGCGGGCCGAGAACCTTCGGCCCGCCCGACGCGCGCCCTTCACGCGGGCAGGGCGGACGGTCGCCTTACCGCAGCCCGCGGCGACGTTACGAGGACCGGCGTGACGGCCCCTCAACGCCTCGTGGAGGCCCTGAGGTGCCCAGGCGGGCAGTCAAACAGTGCGAGAGCGGCGTGGGCGCTCTCCTCGGACTAGGGGCGGCGTTCCCGGGGAGCGCCGCCCCTGTCGTCCGCGCCGTTCGGGTCAGCCGGCCTTTCGCGCCCGGAGCGAACCGAGGAGCTCTCCGGTGGCCTCGGCAATGGCGTCGACGGCCTGTTCGAACACCACCGCGTTGTGCGCGGCGGGCGTCCGGAAACCGCTGACCTTGCGGACGTACTGGAGCGCGGCGGCACGCACGTCGGCCTCGGTGACCTGGTCGGCGTACGGCGGGCGCAGGGTCTTGATGCTGCGGCACATGTCTCCAGCGTAGGCCGCCTACCGGCGAACCGCCCTCGGGTCGGGCCGCCCTCCGCGCCGAGCCGATGCGGGCTCGACACCGGTCGGTACGTTGAGATGTCCGGTGTGGTCGGCGAGGAGGCCGTCGGCGGCCGAGACTTTGTACCCGGACATTCGGGTGGTAACCCCCGTGATCACATTAAGCGTTTCTAAAGGCATTGATGCCGTTCGGCAAAGTGAACGTTGTTTATGTCTCGTCTCAGGTGGAATTGTGCACTAGGAGGCCACTACGCTCCCGGAGTTATCCCGGCGCCTCACGCGCCCCTCCCACCGATCCCCCGGGGGTTAGTCAAGTGTCCTCCCTCAGCAAGCCCGTTCGGCTGGCTGCCGCGCTGGCTGCCGCTGCGCTCGCCGTCATGGCGTGGTCGCCGGCCGCCAACGCCGACAGCCCTCTAGGCGGGCTGCCGCTCGGCGGACTGCCGCTCAGCGGTCTGCCCACGGCCGGTCTGCCGATCGACGCCCTGCCGCTCGGCGGACTGCCGACCGGCGACCTGACCGGCGCCCTGCCGGGTACCGCGTCCGCCGTCGTCCTCGAGAAGGCCGGCATGGTCCAGAAGACCGCCACAGGCCTGCTCCAGACCAACGTCCTGCAGCAGAACTCGCTGCAGCAGAACCTCGTCGGCTACCGGCTGGTGCCGGCCGGCGTTCCCGGTGTCGACTCGCTCGCCACCGGCACGCTGACCAACACCGCCGTCGAGAAGGTCAACTGGGTGGTGCACAACTCCTACCCGCAGGTGGCTCTGAACGAACTCGCGGCCAAGGCCGGCGTGCCCGCGCTGGTGCCGCTGACCAAGGAGCAGGCGATCGCTGCCGCGCAGGCCGCGATCTTCCACTACACCAGCGGGACCAACCTGCCGGCGGTGGGCAACCTGCCGGCCGTCAGCTCGGTCTACGGCCTGCTGACCGGCGCCACCAACAAGGGCCTTCCGCTCGGCGCCCCCACCGCCCTGCTGACCAAGGCCAACGGCTCGGCCCTGCCCGCCAACCTGCAGGGCACCGCGGGCCAGCTGGTCGGCCCGCTGCTGGTCAACCCGGCCGTCAGCAAGATCGTCGCCGAGGTCAAGAACGTGGCGCCGATCAACACCAACCTGGCCACCGTGCGGATGGTCAACGCCAAGCGGCAGGCCATCACATCGGCCAAGGGCGGCGACAAGGTCTTCCTGCTCATCCCCAAGGACGCGGTGCCCGGCAGCGCGAACCTGCAGTTCATCGGTGACCCGGAAGCCGCCGTCGGCAAGGTCGTGAACGCCGTCACCAGCGGCGACGCCAGCAACCTGCTCGTGCTGGCCGACACCGGCGCGCTGCCGCTGCGGCAGACGCAGAAGATCCAGTGGGGCGCGGCTCAGGGCCTCGCCGCCGTCAAGATGAGCGCCACCTGCGCGGCGGGCAACGTCGCCCTGGTTGTCGACAACGTCAAGGGCGCCAGCCCGGTGCCGCTGTCGATCAACAAGCTGCCGGTCACCATCCCGGCCGGTGCGACCAAGCTGGTGCCGATCCCGGCGCTGGACGGCAAGTACTCGGTGCCGGTGACCGACGGCATCTCCACCCAGCAGGTGCGGGGCGTGCAGGACTGCGTCAACGGTGCCGCCCCGGTGATCATGGCCGCCCCGGACTGCAAGTCGGGTGTGATGTCGGTGCTGCTGGACAACGCCAAGGGCGCCAGTGAGGCCGCTGTCAACGTGAACGGTCGGAATGTCAAGGTGCCTGCGGGTCTCACCAAGACCGTTGCCGTGCCGATCGCCACCGACGGCAGCTACCTGGCCGACGTGGCGGGTGCCAACGGTCTGACCAAGCAGTTCTCCGGTCAGCTCGCCTGCGCCCAGGCGCTCGAGCTGGCAGCCGCCAAGACCGGCGACAGCGGCCCCTCGGGTGCCGTGCTGGTCGGCGTGGCCGCCGGTGTGCTGGCCATGCTGGCTCTGGGTAGCAGGATGTTCCTGCTGCGGCGTCGTACCAACGCCTGAGTTCTCCAGTACCGGTCAACGGGCCGGAGTCGTCCCTCACGGGGCGGCTCCGGCCCGTCGGCTTTTCCGCCCGCCGCCTTCCCCATTCTGAGCGCGGAGCTGGCTTCCACAGCCGGCTCCGTCGTCCACAGATCGCGGCCTGGGCGCCGCTCGCGGCCCGGCTGGCGGCGAAGGTGGTCCGCGTGGCGGTGACCCGCCGGTCCGAGATCTGGAGGAGACGAGCATGAAAGAGACCGTGACGACGCTGGTGGGCAACGTGGTCGACACGCCGGTCCGGCGCAAGCTGGAGTCGGGCGTGAGCGTGACCACCTTCCGGGTGGCGTCGACCGCGCGGCGGTTCGACAAGGCGACACAGCGCTGGGCCGACGGCGACTCGCTGTACCTGCGGGTGAACTGTTGGCGGCAGCTCGCCGAGAACGTCGACCGGTCGCTGGTCAAGGGCGACCCGGTGGTGGTCACGGGCCGCCTGTACACCCGGCTCTACGAGGTGGGCGACCAGCGACGAGCCTCCTACGAGCTGGAGGCCAGCGCGATCGGGTTCGACCTGAGCCGGGGAACGGCCCAGTTCCAACGCGTCAACCATGCCCATGCGCAGACCACCGACGGTGTCGGCGCCGACGGGATGCCCGGCGCCCGGCCCGAGGAGTTCGAGGCGGAGGGGGACCTGATCGACGAGGACGCGGACGAGCCGGGCCTGCCGGACGACGCGGCCCCGCACCGCGACGACGCGCTGGTCGGGCGCGCGGCCCGGCTGGCGGCCGCGGTCTGAGTCGCTGCCTGGTGACCGTCGTCATGCAGCCGGGCGGCGGTCACCGGGTGCTGGGCGCCGCGTTCTGGTCGCGGGGCGGGTGGTACGACCGGGCAGCGGGGCGCGCGGCAGGTATGGGAGTCTGCGACGGCGGTGCGCATTCTGGGAACGGAGCACATTTCGTCAGTCGCGGGCCGCCTCAAGGGATGTCGTCCGCCAGGTTCGCTCGTTGAGTCTCGTAGGAGGTAGGAACGAGATGCCGCTCTTCGAGGTGGGTCCTGACGGCCTGGTTCCGTTTCAGCCGGTGGACTCCCGCGACGAGGTTTACGAACAGACCCTCGCGGACCTGCTCTGGCGCGACACCCAGGCGATCTGCGGCGAGCCCCTGTTCGCGGTCCGTCAGCACCCGGTGCTTCTCGGGGGTGGCTCGCCGGCCCTCGTCGGGCTCGACCGCACCGGCAGTGTCGTCGTGGCCCTGGTACGGCGTCAGGTCGGCCGGAACGACCTGGCCGAGTGCCTCGAGTACGTCGGGTGGGCCCGCGGTGCCGATCTCGACGAACTCGCGGACATGTACTGGCGCGGTCGGGGCTCCTTCGCCGAAGACTGGCGGGCGTTCGTCGGTTCGCCGCCGGCGCCCCCGCCGCACCGGGCCGCCCGGTTGCTGGTGGTCGCGGGCGAGTTGTTCGGTCGGACGGCGTCGACCCTGGATCTGCTGGTGGAGAGTGGCTTTCCGGTCACCCTGGTGCTGGCGACCCTGCACCAGACCGACGAGGGACGCCAGCTGGTCGAGGTCCTGCCCATCCGCACCGACCGGCACGCGCCGAAGGCGCTCGGATCGGCCCCGCCCGCCGGCGCAGCGTCCGCCCCTGTCCTGTCGGCCGGTGGCGGCATCCCCGCGCCTGCGCTGCCGGCGGCGTCCCGGGCCGCGGTCGGTTCGGCCTTGGTGTCCGGCCCGGTGGTTCCGAGTTCGGCGGGGCCTGTCTCGGGCGGCGTGGGCCAGGCCGGTGTGGGGCCAGGCACCCGTGCGGTCGACCCGTTGCTCGATCCGCTCACGAGCTTCGTCCGTGCCGACGATCCGCTCGGGGTCGACCACCTGGTGAGTCCGGCCGGCGCACCGGCCGTCGAGCCGACGGCCAACGGCCACCGGCGCGAGCCCGCTGTGCGGGTCGAGAGCGACGCGGCTGGTGCGGCGCCCCGTCCGCCGCGTGTGACTGAGCCGGAGCCGGAACACGTGCCATTCCGGCCGGAACTCTTCGCCACCGAACATCCGGCGGCCGGCGAGGCGGCGGCGGGGGACGGTGGACCGCGCGGCGTGGGCGGCGGCAGCGGCCGGTTCGATCCCGCGGCGTACCTGGCCAAGATCACCGCGGCCGCCGCACCGCGGCAGCAGGACGACCTCGCGCAGGACGAGAGCGACGCCGAGACCGGGTCCCAGGCCCGGGCCGCACTGGCGCCGCATGCTCCGGTCGAGAGTTCGGTCTCGGACCCGGGCCGGTCCGGTGCCGAGCCCGGCCCGGCGCCCGACGTCAATCAGGGCCGTCCGGCCGGCCGCCCGTCCCCTCGGCCCCGGCCCACCCCGGCCGGGCGGCCCTCGCCGACGGGGCGAGGCGCCGCAAGGCCCGCGGACGGCTCGGGGAAGCCGCGTCCGGCTCCCGCCCACCGGTCGGTCCGGCGCGGCCAGGACGGCTCGTCCGACGGGTCGGCCGAGCACCAGCAGCCGACCGGCCGTGGCTCGAACCCGGATCAGTCGGCGGACCTGGCGGAGCACACCGAGCGGCGGGGCCCGTTCCCGCCGACGTTCGGGCCGTTCCGGCCGGCGGACAGGGACTATCAGCCGCCGCCGGCATCCGAACGTGACGTGTCCGCCGCGGCCGGCGAGCCGCACTGGCGTGGGGCCCACGAGGCACCGTACGAACCGGCCTCGCCAGCGCCGGGTCATCGCGGTGCGGCCGCTGCCGAGGCGACGGTACCGAACCTTCCCCTTGCCGGGATGTCGCCGGACCAGCCCGAGGTGCCCGCCCTCCGGGTGCCGGCCGGGCTGGTCTGGGACGGCCGGAACTCCAACTGGACCGCGCGGGAGAACGGCCGCTCCGTGCCCTGACGCTGGCATCGACCGTCGCCCAGCGGGAAGGCGGGAACTGCCCGGGCCGCGCTGGCGGTCGGTGCCCGGTACCGGTCAGCCGTAGGTGACGAGCGGACTGTCGACGGGCCCCTGGGGCCAGGCCGGCCGGCCCTCCAGCGGGTGCGCCCGCCGCCGGGCCAGGATCCCGAAGCCGACGAACGTGAGTGCCGCGAACAGGAACCACTGCACGGCATAGGACAGGTGCGGTCCCTGGTCCTGGGCGTTCGGCGCCGGGACGAGGGTCGGAGCGTCGGCGGTGGACGGCTGCTGGCCGACCATCTCGACGTACCCGCGGTACACCGGTCGGCCGAGGTCGCGCGCGATCGGCTGCACGTCGATCCGCGCGATCTGGGTGGTGCCGTCGACCCGGGCCGTCCGGTCGCCGCCGTCCTCTGGTCCGCGGACCCGGCCCACCACGGTCACCTCACCGGTGGGCGCGGCAGGAACCGCCGGGGCCACGTCGGCGCCCCGCGGGCTCGCCGGCACGAACCCGCGGACCACCAGCAGCACCGTGCCCGTCGTGGTCACCAGCGGGGTGAGCACCAGCAGCCCGGCGCGGTTGCCGACCGACCGCCCGCGCACCAGGTACTCGTGGCCCCGGTCGTACCGACCGGCCGCGGTGACGTGGGTGTACTCGTCCCGCTCGGCCGGCGCCGCGGAGGTCGACAGCGCGGCCGCGGCCGGCCGCGGCGGTGCCTCCCGGGCGGCGGCCACGGTGGCGTTGACGGCCAACCGCTGCTCACGCCGGTCCAGCTGCCACAGTCCCAACTTCACGAACACCGCGGCGAGCACGACGCACAGCGCGAACGACCCCAGCCAGGCGGGACGGAGCAGGAACCGGTACACGGCCCCTGACGCTACGCGGCGTCGGGTGGACGCGCGGCAGGCAGGGGAGGTGCCCCGGTTCGCGGCCGCCTACCCGGCCGGGGGAAGGGCCGACCGCAGCCACCGGTCGAGTACCGCGAAATGGCGCGCCCGCACCGGCTCGGGGGAGAGCACCAGGTCGTGCAGCCCGTCCTCGACCCGTACCAGCGTCACGTCGCGGCCGAGCCGATGTGCGTTGCCGGCGATGTGCTCCACGTCGAGTACGGCGTCGCTGCGCAGCACCGACTCGTCCCAGGCCTTGCCGCGGAAGGTCGCCGTGGAGCAGGTCACCAGCACGGGGACGTCGATGGCCAGGCCGGCGTGCACCTGCTTGTGTCCGTCGTGGACCGCCCGCAGCCAACCGGTGTGGACGGGCGTGCCGCCGAGCGGCTTCCACGCCACGTCGAAGTCCCACTCGCCGTCGTGGTCGCGGTGGATGCTGCGGCCGTACAGCGGCGGTGCGGGCAACGGCAACACGGAATACGGACGGAACCGCGCCACCGCGCTGACGGCGTCGGCCACCACCGTGCGCATCAGCCACGGGGCGTTCAGATCGAGGAACGGGCTGTTCAGCGCGAGGGCGTCTACCGCGTCGCGATCCCGGCTGTGGTGCGCCCAGAGCGGGACGATCAGGCCGCCGGTGGAGTGGGCGTTGACCAGCAGCGTGTCGTGGCCGTCCTCCTCGCGGACGATGCGGGCCGCCTCGTCGAGCTCGGGGAAGTATTCGGCCAGGTCGCGGCAGAAGAACGGTGTCTGGTGCGGGCGGATGCTGCGCCCGTACTTGCGCAGGTCGAGCGCGTAGAAGTCGTAGCCGCGTTCGACGAAGAAGTCCGCCAGGTGGGTCTGGAAGAAGTAGTCGATGAACCCGTGCACGTAGAGCACGGCGCGGTGGGTGGGGGTCTCCGCGCGTCGGCGCACCAACGTGGCCACGACCTCACCCTGGTCGTCCGTGCCCAGGGGGAGCGTCCGCTGCTCGTAGGGCGCCCCGAGAATGTCGGCTTCCCATTCGGTCTGCACGATTGTCATGCGCGCAGGCTACTGGCGCGTAGCGGGCCGCCCGGACGAGGGCTGGCCGCGACACGCAGGGAGTGCGGGCGTTGCCGCACCCGCGTGGTAAGGGACGATGGGCGGACCCAGAAGGGTGGTGCCGGGAGTCGTCGAACCGGGGTCGGCCGGGGACGTGGTCACGTACCCGGCCCGGGCTTGGCGCGGTGCCGATGATGAGGGGACGTCGAGCACCGGCCCGGCGTGCGGAGCACTACCACCGGTCGGATGCCCGGCGGTGCAGCGGCCCACGGCCTCGGCGGCGAGGCGAACGAGCCCTGCCGCTGTCGGGCGTCACACCAGAAGGGATGTTCGTGTGGTGACCGTCGTTCCCCGCCTTGTCATCGCCGCGCCCGCCTCCGGGCACGGCAAGACCACGGTGGCCCTCGGCCTGCTGGCCGCCTACACCGCCCGCGGGCTGCGGGTGAGCCCCCACAAGGTCGGGCCGGACTACGTCGACGCCGGGTACCACGCCCTGGCTGCCGGACGGCCGGGCCGGAACCTTGATCCGTACCTGGTCGGCCCGTCGCTGGTGGCACCGCTGTTCGCCCACGGCGCGCGGGCGGCCGACCTGGCCGTCGTGGAGGGCACCATGGGCCTCTACGACGGGGCGGGCGGGCACGGCGAGCTCGGCTCCACGGCCCAGGTGGCCGCCGCGCTGCGGGCACCCATCGTGCTGGTGGTCGACGTGGCGGCGCAGGGCCGGTCGGTGGCCGCGCTGGTGCACGGGTTCCGGAGCTACGAACCGAGCGTCTGGCTCGCCGGCGTCATCCTCAACCGGGTCGGCACGCATCGTCACGAACAGATCCTGCGGGAGGCCCTGGACGAGATAGCGGTGCCGGTCTTCGGCGTCCTGCACCGCCGCGACCAGGTCGCACTGCCGTCCCGCCAGCTCGGCGTGATGCCGGCGGTGGAGCGGAACGCCGAGGCGGTCGACGCCGTGCGGCGGATGGCCGAACTGGTCACCGCCGGCGTGGACCTGGACCGCCTGTTGTGGCTCGCCCGGTCGGCACCGCCGTTCTCGGCCGAGCCGTGGTCGCCGGAAGTCGCGGCGGGCGGTGTCGGCATGGATCGTCCCGCGGTTCCGCCGGTGGTGGCCGTGGCCGGCGGCACGGCGTTCACCTTCGGGTACGCCGAGACGGTCGAACTCCTGGAGGCGGCCGGCGCCCGGGTCGCCAGGTTCGACCCCCTGCGCGACGACGCGCTGCCGGAGGGCACGTCCGCGCTGGTCGTGGGCGGCAGCCTTCCGGAGTCCCGGGCGAACCAGCTGGCCGAGAACGAGCCGTTGAAGAAGTCGGTGCGCGATCTCGCGGCCCACGGTGCTCCGATCGTCGCCGAGGCGACCGGCCTGCTGTGGCTCACCCGCGCGCTGGACGGCAAGCCGATGTGCGGCGTGCTCGACGCCGAGGCCCGCACGCTCGAGCACCCGACTCTGGGTTACCGGAACGCGGTGGCCGTGTCCAACTCGGTCATCCTGCGTGAGGGCGCCCGGGTCAACGGGCACATGCTGCACCGGACGGAGGTCGTGCCGCGGGCCGGTGCGATCCCGGCCTGGCAGTGGGTCGGACGGCCGCCGGAGGGCTTCGTCCAGGTCGGTGTCCACGCGTCCTACCTGCAGACCCACTGGGCCTCGCACCCGAGGATGGCCGCGCGGCTGGTGCGGGCCGCCGTCCAGCTCGCCGCGACCCGTACCGAGGCCGCCGGACCTGGCGCGAGGATGGTCGCCGTCGGGCAGCCCGCCGCTTCGGCCGCGGGCCCGGGCGTCACGGCCGTTGACGTCACGGCCGCCGTCACCCAGCCGGAGCCGGCGCCGCCCGGCGATGCCTCCACCGCGCAGCTCGTTCCGGAAGGCGTCGACGCAGTCGACGCGCCCGCCGCACAGATCGCTCCCGAAGGCGTCGAGAGCGGCACCGTGCCGCTCGATCCGGAGAGCGTCGGCTCCGGTGACGCCACCGCGGCTACCCGTCCGGGCGCCGGCGTCGATTCGTCCGACGCCGAGGACCCGGAGGCCGTCGCGACAACGGCCCCCGAAGGCCTTCGTCCCGACAGCACGACCCCGGACGAGGGCGACTGCGACGCCGAGGCGCCGAGCCCGGCCGACGAGCCTGCGTTGGGCATCGCGGACGCCGAGCCCGACATCGCCGCCGAGCCCGCGTCCGACCCCGAGCCGGCGCCCAGGAGGAGTCGGGCCACCCCGGCCAAGCGAGCCGGCCGCAAGGCCAAGGGATGACCGTTCCCCCGACTGCGTCCGGCGGCCCGCCGGATGTCGCGGGGCCGTCCTCGTCCGGTGCCGGTGCGGCGCCGTACCCGTTGGGGCTCAGGCTGCGGGGAAGACGGGTGCTGGTGGCCGGCGGCGGCACGGTGGCCACCCGCCGGCTGCCCGGCCTGCTCGACGCCGGCGCGGAAGTCCTGGTGGTGGCTCCCTGGGTGAGCCCGGCCGTGGAGTCGTGGGCGGACACCGGCCGGCTGCGCTGGGAAGCCCGCCCGTACGCCGCCGAGGACCTGGCCGGGGCATGGCTGGTGCTGGCACTGACCGACGACCCCGCGGTGAACGCGCTGGTCGCGGACTCCGCCGAACAGGGCCGGGTGTTCTGCGTCCGGGCCGACGACGCCTCGCGGGCCTCGGCCTGGACGCCGGCCGTCGGGCGGCACGACGGCATCACCGTGGCCGTGCACGCCGGTCGCGATCCGCGGCGGGCGGCGGCGTTGCGGGACGCGGTGGTGGAGCGGCTCTCCGACGGCTCGCTGGATGCCGCGCCGGTGCGCGGGCGCGGCCCGCTGCCCGGGGTCGCGCTCGTCGGGGCGGGTCCGGGCAATCCCGAGCTGATCACCGTCCGGGGCCGCCGGTTGCTCTCCCGGGCCGACGTCGTGGTGGCCGACCGGCTCGCGCCCGGCCTGCTGCTGGACGAGTTGCCGGCGCACGTCGAGGTGATCGATGCGACGAAGATCCCGTACGGCCGGCACATGGCCCAGGACGCCATCAACGAGGCCATGGTGCGGCACGCACTGGCGGGGAAGTTCGTCGTCCGGCTCAAGGGCGGCGACCCGTTCGTGTTCGGGCGCGGCGGCGAGGAACTGCGCGCCTGCCTGACCGCCGGCGTGCCGGTGGAGGTCGTCCCGGGGGTGACCTCGGCGGTGGCCGTCCCCGCGGCTGCCGGCGTCCCGGTCACCCACCGCGGCGTCACGCAGGAGGTCGTGCTGGTCTCCGGGCACCTGGCGCCGGACGACCCGGAGTCGTTGGTGGACTGGCCCGCGCTCGGCCGGCTCCGCGGCACGGTCGTGCTGCTGATGGCCGTCGAGCGGCTCGACGCGATCGCGGCGGCCCTGATCGCCCACGGCCGGCCGGGAGCCACCCCGGCGGCCGCGATCCAGGCCGGGACGACGCCCGCACAGCGCCAGGTGACCTCCACATTGGACCAGATCGCGGCCGCGGTCCGGGACGCGGGTCTGGCCGCGCCGGCGGTCGTGGTGGTGGGAGAGGTCGTCCGGGTGGGCGAGGAACTCGCGGCCCTGGCGGCGGCGCTCCGCTGAAGGCTCCGGCCCGCGGCATTGCCGTCAGTCCAGGACCACGTCCCGCCGCAGGCTTGCCAGCAGGGTGAGCAGGCGCGCGACCGCGGCCGGGTCGTCCACCCGGTGCGCGGCCAACGAGCCGCCCGGCCCGACCTTCACGCCGACGTCGCCCTCCCGGAGCACCGCGAACGCCTTCTCGTCCGTCACGTCGTCCCCGGCGAAGAACACGGCGGAGGCCCCGAGGCGGTCGCGCAGGAGGTCGAGCGCGCTGCCCTTGCCGGTCTCCACCACGGCCAGCTCCAGCACCATCTTCCCGGCGAGCGCGTGCACTCCCGGCCAGCGTGCGGGCCCGGCGGCCACGGCGTCGAGCAGCGCGGCACCGGCGACCGGGTCGGCGTTGCGGACGTGTACGGCCACGCTGGCCGGCTTGCGCTCGAACAGCACGCCGTGGACGGCCGAACCCAGCGAACGCACCTCGGCCACCACCCGGCCGAGCAGCGCGGCGGCCGGGGCCGGCAGGGTGGCGACGAAGCTCTCGTCGAACTCCGCCCCGTGCGTGCCGACCAGATGCGCGACGCCGTCGAGCCCGGACAGCACCCGCAGGTCCCGGCGGGCCCGACCCGAGACCAGCGCCACCTCGGTGCGGGGGAGCGCGGCCAGTTCGGTGACGGCGTCGGCCGCCGCGGCCAGCGGGGCCGCGGCCGCGGGGTCGGCCACGATCGGCGCCAGTACGCCGTCGTAGTCGCACGCGACGAGCAGCACCGGCGTCCGGGCCAGCCGGCGCAGCGCGTCCGCGAGTTCCGGGTCGAACCCCGCGGCGGACGACGCCCCGGGTGCCGGTGGCGGGAACGCGGGCCCGGTCACGGGCCGGCCCCGCTCCACTGGCGGGCGGGTGACCACGTGCCGCGTTCTCCGGTTCGTTCGTTCACGAGCCGACGTCCAGCGCCTCCAGGAAGGCCCGTGCCCAGGCCGTCACGTCGTGCTCGGCGAGGTGACGACGCATCCGCCGCATCCGGTGGCGGGCCTCCGCGGGGTCGGCGTTCAGCGCGCGGAGCATGGTGCTCTTCAGGCCGTCGATGTCGTGTGGGTTCACCAGGTAGGCCTGCCGCAGCTCGGCCGCGGCGCCGGCGAACTCACTGAGCACCAGCGCGCCGCCGAGGTCGACCCGGGCGGCCACGTACTCCTTGGCCACCAGGTTCATTCCGTCGCGCAGCGGGGTCACCAGCATCGCGTCCGCGGCCTGGAAGAGCGCGGTCGAGCTCCTCCCGGCTGTAGGAGTGGTGCAGGTAGTGCACTGCCGGCAGGCCCATCTGGCCGTGCTCGCCGTTGATCCGGCCGACCTCGCGCTCGATCTGCTCGCGCAGGTCGCGGTAGTGCTCGACCCGCTCCCGGCTCGGCGTGGCGACCTGCACCATCACCGTGTCGGGCACGCTGACCGCGCCGTCGTCGAGCAGCTCGTGGAACGCCTTGAGCCGGCTCCCGATGCCCTTGGTGTAGTCCAGCCGGTCGACGCCGAGCAGGAGGTGCCGCGGGTTGCCCAACTCCGCCCTGATCTGGGCGGCACGCTTGGCGATCCCGTCCTCCCGGGCCATCGCGTCCAGGCTCGCGGTGTCGACCGAGATCGGGAACGCCCCGGCGCGGACGGTCCGGTCCTGCCAGGCCACCTCGGCGGCACGGGGACGCAGACCGAGCAGGCTGCGGGTCAGCCGGAGGAAGTTCGCCGCACCGCCGGGCAGCTGGAAGCCGATCAGGTCGGCACCGAGCAGGCCCTCGACGATCTGGGTGCGCCAGGGGAGCTGCATGAACAGTTCCTGGGGCGGGAACGGGATGTGCAGGAAGAACCCGATCCGCAGGTCCGGTCGGAACTCCCGCAGCATCCGCGGCACGAGCTGGAGCTGGTAGTCCTGCACCCAGACCACGCCGTGCGGGGCGGCGGCGTCGGCCGCGGCCTCGGCGAACCGGCGGTTGATCGCCACGTAGCTGTCCCACCAGTGGCGGTGGAACTCCGGCGGGGCCACCACGTCGTGGTAGAGCGGCCAGAGGCTGCCGTTGCAGAAGCCCTCGTAGTAGTCGGTGACCTCGCGGGCCGACAGCGGGACTGCGCACATCCCGATCCCGTCGTCGGTGAACGGCGCCGGTGCCTCGCCCGCCGCCCCGGACCAGCCCACCCAGATGCCCTGTTGGCTGCGCATCACCGGGGACAGGGCCGTGACCAGCCCACCGGGACTGCGGAGCCAGCGGAAGGTCCCGTCGGGCCGGGTCTCGGAGTCGACCGGGAGCCGGTTGGCCACGACGACGAAGGAACTTCGTGGCGACACGCAGAACCCCCTCGCTGCCGACGGTATGCCCGTCACCTTATCCGTGGCCGCCGGCCACAGAGCAGCGTGTGAGGCGTGCGCCGGGCTTCCTGGGAGCCGGGGCGCGCGCGGGATTTCACGGCACCGCCGCGCACCTGGGAGGATGGAGTCGGTACCCCGCCCCATCCGACTGCCCGTCCCACCGACGAAGCCGAGGAAACGTTCCCCCGATGGCCCAGTACATCTACACGATGCGCAAGGTTCGCAAGGCGCACGGCGACAAGGTGATCCTCGACGACGTGACGCTGGCGTTCCTGCCCGGCGCCAAGATCGGCGTCGTCGGCCCCAACGGCGCCGGCAAGTCCACCGTCCTGCGGATCATGGCCGGTCTCGACCAGGCATCCAACGGCGACGCCCTGCTCACCCCCGGGTACACCGTGGGCATGCTCGCGCAGGAGCCGGAGCTCAACGAGAACCTGGACGTCCGCGGCAACGTCGAGGAGGGGGTCGCCGAGATCCGCGGCGTGCTGCAGCGGTTCGAGGAGGTCTCGGCCGCGATGGGCGAGCCCGACGCCGACTTCGACGCGCTGCTGGCCGAGCAGGGCCAGCTGATGGACAAGATCGAGGCGGCCAACGCCTGGGAGCTCGACAGCCAGATCGAGCAGGCGATGGACGCGCTGCGGTGTCCGCCCGGCGAGGCCGACGTGACGGTGCTCTCCGGCGGGGAACGGCGCCGGGTCGCCCTGTGCAAGCTGCTGCTGTCCCAGCCCGACCTGCTGCTGCTGGACGAGCCGACCAACCATCTGGACGCCGAGAGCGTGCTCTGGCTCGAACAGCACCTGGCCAAGTACCCGGGCGCCGTCCTCGCCGTCACGCACGACCGGTACTTCCTCAACAACGTCGCCGAGTGGATCCTCGAACTCGACCGCGGCCGCGCCTACCCGTACGAGGGCAACTACTCCACCTACCTGGAGAAGAAGGGCGAGCGGCTCAAGGTCGAGGGCCAGCGCGACGCCAAGCGGGCCAGGCGCCTGCGCGACGAGCTGGAGTGGGTGCGGCAGAACGCCAAGGGCCGGCAGGCCAAGAGCAAGTCCCGCCTGCAGCGGTACGAGGAGATGGCCAGCGAGGCAGAGAAGCACCGCAAGCTCGACTTCGAGGAGATCCAGATCCCGCCCGGCCCGCGGCTGGGCACCGTGGTGGTCGAGGCCGACCACCTGGAGAAGGGGTTCGACGACCGGGTCCTGATCGACGACCTGTCGTTCACCCTGCCGCGCGGCGGCATCGTGGGCATCATCGGACCGAACGGGGCCGGCAAGACCACGCTGTTCAAGATGGTCGTCGGCATGGAGAAGCCCGACGACGGCTCGGTGCGGGTCGGCGAGACGGTGAAGTTGTCCTACGTCGACCAGTCGCGGTCCGGCATCGACCCGAAGAAGACCGTGTGGGAGGTCGTCTCCGACGGACTGGACCACATCCAGGTCGGCCAGGTGGAGATGCCGTCCCGGGCCTACGTCGGCGCGTTCGGCTTCAAGGGTCCCGACCAGCAGAAGCCGGCCGGCGTGCTCTCGGGCGGAGAGCGCAACCGGCTGAACCTCGCCCTGACGCTCAAGCAGGGCGGCAACGTGCTGCTGCTGGACGAGCCCACCAACGACCTGGACGTGGAGACGCTGTCCTCGCTGGAGAACGCGCTGCTGGAGTTCCCGGGCTGCGCCGTGGTGATCTCCCACGACCGGTGGTTCCTCGACCGGGTGGCCACGCACATCCTGGCCTACGAGGGCGACTCCCAGTGGTACTGGTTCGAGGGCAACTTCGAGTCGTACGAGAAGAACAAGATCGAGCGGCTCGGGTCCGGAGGCTGCCCGCCCGCACCGGGCCACCTACCGCAAGCTCACCCGCGGGTGACGTGACCGGCCCGGACCGACCGGCCATGGCGGACGGCGCCGACATGGCCCACGTCGTCGACGTGGCCGACGCGGGCGCGTTCCTGGCCAGGGTCGTCCGGTTGGACCCCGCCGCCCTGGTGCGGCTGCGCGCGACGGGTGCCGACCGGGTCGAGCTGTGGTCGTGGTTGCCGTTGTCGGTGCTGGTCAGCCGGGTGGTCACCGGGAGCCTGCGGGAGCCTGCCCGGGAGCCTGCCCGGTGGCGCAGCCGGGGACGTGACGGTCGGCGCCGCCGAGCTGCTGGCCCGGCTGGACGCGTCCCGCGCCCGGCACAGCTCCGCCGTGGCGCTGCCCGCGCGACGTGACGTCGAGTGGCGTGGCGCACTGCCCGGCCAGGGTGCGGTGACCCGCCTCGACGCGGTGCCGGCGGCCGTGGTGGAGCGGCTCGTCGACGCGGGTGAGGCCGCCTACCGCGGCGCCGCCCTGACGGCGCCGGGCGCCGACCCGCAGGCCGTGGGGGAGTCGTTGCTCGACCACGAGTCGTTGCGGGTGTCCTCCGGCGGCACCAGCGTGGCGGTGCCGCTCCGGATGCTGCTGGGTGTGGCGAGGATGGGCTTCCTGGCCGACGAAGGGGTCGCCGTCGGCGTGGTCGGCGGCTGGGTGCGGCTGGACGCCCGCTATGGCGCTGCCTACCGGCGCCGCGACGACATCGCGCCGCCCCTGCTGTTCACCCCGCGCTGAGCGTCGCCCGGCAGCCACGCGAGGCCGCCGTGCGCGTCAGCCCGTCAGGTACGCCAGCCCGTCAGACGTGCTGGCCGCGGCCAGGTGTGGTGGGTGGTCAGGTGAGCCAGGCGGCGGCGTCGCCGGGGAGTTGTCCGTTGAGCAGCGGCACGCTGCTCAGCAGCACGTCGCCTGCCGGCAGGGTCACCGCCGCATTGGTGAGATTGACCACGCACACCAGCCCGCCCGCGCGCCGGAACGCCAGGCAGCCCTCCGGGGCGTCCAGCCACTCCATGTCGCCGGCGAAACCCGGGTGCGCACGGCGGGTCGCGATCGCCTGCCGGTAGAGGGCCAGTATCGAGTCCGCATCGTCCTGCTGCGCCTGCACCGACAGCGGTGCCCAGCCGGCCGGCATCGGCAGCCAGCTGGCGACGCCGTCGGGGGAGAAGCCGTACGGCGCCTCGCCGGTCGTCCACGGCATCGGGATGCGGCAGGCGTCCCGGCCCCGTTCGGTGTGCTCGGACCTGGTCCAGGTCGGGTCCTGCAGGGCCTCGTCGGGCAGCTCCACGTTCGGCAGGCCGAGCTCGTCGCCGTTGTAGATGTACGCGACCCCCGGCAGCGCGAACTGCAGGAGGGCCGCGGCCCGGCCCCGCCGGGCGCCGACCAGCCCTTCGCCGAACCGGGACACGTGCCGCACCACGTCGTGGTTGGACCACACCCAGCACGCGGGCGCGGGCGTGCGGGTGACAGCCTCGAGCGACGTCTCGATCGCCTTGCGGAACTCCTCGGCGCTCCACCGGGCCTGGGTGAGTACGAAGTTGAACGCGAGGTGCAGCTCGTCGGGCCGGAGGTAGAGCCGCAGCCGCTCCGGCTCGTTCACCCAGATCTCCCCGACCGCCATCGCGCCGGGATACCCGTCGAGGACGGTCCTGATCCGGCGGTGGATCGGGTGGACGCCGTCGTTGTCGAACCGGGGCTGGGAGTCGGCGCCGTTCGTGAAGTCCATGCTGCCGACGATGTCGGGCAGACCGGCAGGCTTGGCCAGGCCGTGCGCGACGTCGATCCGGAACCCGTCGGCGCCGCGGTCCAGCCAGAACCGCAGTGTCTGTTCGAGGTCGTCGAGCACGTCGGGGTGGTCCCAGTTGAGATCGGGCTGCTCGGGGGCGAACAGGTGCAGGTACCACTGGCCCGGCGCCCCGGACGGCTCGGTGACCCTGGTCCAGGCCGGGCCGCCGAAGATCGACGGCCAGTTGTTCGGCGGCAGCGAGCCGTGCTCGCCGCGTCCCTCGCGGAAGTGGTAGCGGGAGCGCTCCGGGCTGCCCGGCGCCGCCGCGAGCGCCTCGCGGAACCACACGTGCTGGTCGGAGGAGTGGTTGGGGACCAGGTCGATGGTCACCTTGATGCCCTGCTCGTGGGCGTCGGCGACCAGCCGGTCGAAGGCGTCCAGGTCGCCGAAGAGCGGGTCGACGTCGCGCGGGTCGGAGACGTCGTAGCCGTGGTCGGCCATCGGCGAGGTGAAGAACGGGTTGATCCACAGGGCGTCCACGCCGAGGTCGGCCAGGTAGGGGAGCCGGGACCGGATCCCGTCGAGGTCGCCCACCCCGTCGCCGTCCGAATCGGCGAAGCTGCGGACGTACACCTGGTAGAAGACGGCGTCGCGCCACCACTCCGACACGAGGGCACCTCCGGTTTCGGAATCGTTTCAGACGCGATGCTAAGGGCTACCCTGCGCGGGTGGAAGAGCCACGGACGGTCAGGGTGGAAGAGCCACGGAAGACCGGGGCTGGCCGACTGTCGGGTCGACGCTCGTCAGCGCCCGGTGGGCCTGCCGCGTCCGGTGGCCAGGTCGTCGACCGGGTCGGCGCTGTTGACCATGAACTGCGCGGCATATACGAAGTACTCCCACAGCGTGCGGTCGTGCTCGGGCGGGAGCGCGACCGTGTCCATCGCGTGCCGCATCCGGCGCAGCCAGGCGTCCCGCTCCGCGGCCCCGATGGCGAACGGGGCGTGACGCATCCGCAGCCGGGGGTGCCCCCGCTGTTCGGAGTAGGTGCGGGGCCCGCCGAAGTACTGCGCCAGGAACATCCTCAGCCGGTCAGCGGCCGGCTCCAGGTCTGCCTCGGGGTACAGCGGCCGGAGCACCGGGTCCTCGGCCACGCCGGCGTAGAACGCCGCGACGAGCCTGTCGAACGTCTCGGCGCCCCCGACGAGGGCATACACGGTCTGCGGTTCGTCCTGGGGCACGGCTCCATCCTGCCAGCCGTTCCGGCGGCCCGACGCCTCACACGGGTTCGGGCACCGGCTCCCGGACGGCGTCCGCGGACGGCCACACCACGCTCAGCGCGCCCACCAGGACGACCCCCAGCACGCCGGCCAGCGCGACCACCGCTGTCACGGGCACCTGCTCGGCGGCCAGGCCGGCCAGCACGATCGACCCGCCCTGGCTCACCTGGAGACCCGCCTGCACCACCCCGAACGCCCTGGCCCGGAAGTTCGCCGGCAGCGCCTGCACGAACAGCGCGTTCAGCGGCAGCAGGAACGACATCCCGAACCCGCTCAGCACGAACAGGCCGAGCACCACCCACAGCGGCGGGCCAAGCGCGACCGGCACCAACGCGAGCACCGCGAGCAGCGCCAGCGGACGCAACGCCCGGATGCGGCGGTCGGGTGCCGTGAACCGGCCGATCACCACCCCGCCGATCAGCGTGCCGAGCGGGCTGGCGCCCAGCAGCAGGCCCACCGCCACGGCGTCGCGGTCGAACTCGCCGGTGAGCGGGCTGTGGTCGAGGTACTCGGCCAGCGGGGCCGCCAACCCCTCCGGTGCGTAGGCGATCGCCGACGCGAGCCACACCATCAGCACGTAGACCCGCAGCACCGGGTGGCCGAGCACCAGTCGCAGGCCCGCGCCGGTCTCCCGCATCAGGGACGCGCGGGCGGCGGTACCGGTCGGCGCCGCGCGGTTGGCCAGGCCGTACCGCAGGATCAGCGCCGAGACGAGGAATGTGACCGCGTCGAGGAGGAGCGCGCCGCGCGGGCTGATGAGCACCACGAGCGGCCCGCCGAGCACGAACCCGAGGAGCTGGCTGGCCTGACCGGCGATGTTCGACAGCGACACGCCCACGACGTACCGGTCGCCGCTGAGCACTTCCGGCAGCAACGCCGAGCGCGCCGCCTCGAACGGTGGCGCGAGCAGCGCCGCGGCGAACAGCAGCAGCAGGACCACCGGCAGGGGGATGCCCGGCAACGCCAGGGCGCCGACGAGCACCGCACGGCCGATGTCGGCACCGATCAGGGTCCGCTTCCAGGGCATCCGGTCGGCGATCGCCGCCATCACGGGGCCGCCTACGACCCAGGGCAGGTATCCGATCGCGAACGCGGCGGCGGCGGCGAAGGCCGAGTGGGTGCGGTCGAAGACGAGTACGGCCACGGCGACCTTGGCCAGCATGTCGCCGACGGCCGAGAGCATCTGGGCCGAGAAGATCGCGCGGAACTCGGCGACCTGGAGGACCTCGCGGTATGTCGCCGCGCGTGGCGCCTCAACCGTCACGTTCCCTAACCCCCATCGCGGTGATCTCCCGGGCAGTCTGCCCGATTCACGGAGATCGAGGTAGGTCTTCCGCCGTCGATGGACGACCGAACGTCGTCGTGCCGTCACCGGAACAGCCACCCCGGCCGGTCCCGAACCGCGTCGCGCGGCCGTGAGCTGCGACGACAGAGAGTCCTTCGCCGCGTACAGATGGTCATATCACAGGACGATTACAGAAGCGGTGTACCGATCTGTCGGTAATCGGCCGCTGAGGGTGGGCCGGGGGCAGCCCGGCGGAGCCGCCAGCGGCACGTGCCGTCAGGTCGGGCCGGCGGCGCCACCCGGCTGCACGACCTGGGGCATCGGAACGCCCGAGGGGATGCCGGCCTCGTCCAGCGCGGTGCTGATCCGGGCCCGCAGCTCCCGGGCCACCAGCCACTGGGCGTCGGTGGTGGTCCGGACAGTCAGGCGCACCAGCATCCCGGTCGAGGTGATCTGTTCGACGCCGAGCACCTCCGGCGGGGCGAGCACAGCCTCGGCGAACCGTTCGCCCGCGGCGAGTTCGGTGGCGGCCTGCAGCATCACCGCCTCGGCCCGGGGCAGGTCCGTGCCGAACGGCAGCGGGATGTCGACCACCACCTGGGCCCAGCCCTGGCTCTTGTTGCCCACCCGGACGATCTCGCCGTTGCGGACGTACCAGACCACGCCGTGCACGTCGCGCAACGTGGTGACCCGCAGGGCCACGGCCTCCACCGTGCCGCTGGCGTGGCCGACGTCGATGATGTCGCCGACGCCGTACTGGTCCTCCATGATCATGAACACGCCGAGCAGATAGTCCTTGACCAGCGACTGGGCGCCGAAGCCGAGCGCGACCCCGAGCACGCCCGCGCTGGCCAGCAGCGGCGCGAGGTTCACGTCGAAGAGGTCGAGCGTGAGCGTGAGCGCGAGCCCGAAGGTGACCACCGAGGCCATGCTGCGCAGCACCGAACCGAGCGCTCCGGCCCGCTGCCGCCGGCGTTCGGAGATCAGGCCGGTGGCGTGCAGCGCGGCCGACGCGCGTTCGCTGAACGGCCGCAGGATCGCCGGCACCTTGCCGTCCAGGCCGTTCGCGTCGATCCGGGTGACCCGGTTGATCAGCTTGTGGAGCAGGTACCGGACCAGGAACGCCGCCAGCACGATCAGCACGATCAGCACCGGGCGGGCCAGCAGCCACTCCGCCGCGACGCTGGTCCACCGGCTCTCGGTGGCCTCCCACACGGTGGCGCAGACCGTGCCGTCGTCGTTGGCGCAGGCGGGCGGGACGTTGTCGGAGAGGCCGGTCGGGGGGTCGAGCGCGAAGGCGGGCGGCGGCGCGGTGGTCACCCGTCATTGGTACCGCACGCGCGGTCAGGCCCGCCGCACGACCCGCTGACACCGACGCCGGCGCGTGGAGCGACAACGGCTGGGGCCACGCCGGCGGGCCCCGGCGTCGCCGCACACAGGCGCCACGAGGCGCGCTGAAAGGGACTCACACGGTCTCGATCGGCACAACCTACGTGCGGATGTGGGCTCCGTACGGGAGTATTGCCAGCAGCGGAGGTGGTGCGATGTCCGGCACAGCCATATCGCTCGTCCTGAACGCGACGTACGAACCATTGTGCGTCGTGCCAGTACGGCGTGCCGCTGTGCTGGTGCTCACCGAGAAGGCCGTTCCGGTTACCGACGGGGACGGCCTTCTGCGTAGCACCTCCACCGTGCTCGTCGCGCCGGCCGTCGTCCGGCTGACCCGGTTCGTCCGGGTGCCGTTCCGGGCCCAGGTCTCGCTCACCCGTCGGGCGGTGTTCGCCCGGGACGGGGGGCGCTGCGTGTACTGCGGCGTAGCGGCCACCACGATCGACCACGTCGTCCCGCGGAGTCGGGGCGGCGGCCACGTCTGGGAGAACGTGGTCGCGGCGTGCACCCGCTGCAACCACATCAAGGCCGACCGCTCGCTGTCCGACCTCGGCTGGCGGATGCGCCGGCACCCGCACGCACCGCACGGCGTCGCCTTCCGGGTGCTCGGCCACCGCACGCCCGACCCGCGCTGGCTCGGCTGGCTGGGCCTGCCCGAACAGGTCAGCGCCTGACGTCGTCCCCGCTGGTCGGCGACGGAATGACGACCCCGCGTGCGCGACGTGGTGCGCACGTGTTTCCCTCGTGGGTGGGAGCGAGGACGGGAGAACGATGACGCGCACGGACGTCGGCGCGGTGGACCTGGTCTGCGGGCCGGACGGGCCGCTGCCCGAGGGGCGGCAGCGGTACCGGCTGCTCGGCCGGCTGGGGGCGGGCGGCCAGGCCGACGTGTACCGCGGTGTCCGGCTCTCGGGCGGGGTCAGCTCGTCGCCGGTGACCGTGAAGGTTTTCCGTTCCGACCCGAGCCGCCCGCTGCTCAACCAGCTGCGGTCGTGGGACAAGGGCGACGCCGTCCTGATGGACCTCAACAGCCGCGGCGTCGAGGGCATCTGCCTGCGGGTGGACGGCTTCTACGGGGCCCCGCCGGTCGCGCCCCTGATCACGGCGGTGCTCGGCGGCGACGTCCAGATCCCGTTCCAGGTGCTCGACTTCCTGCCCGGACGGACGCTGCTCGAGCACGTGGCCGCCGGGGCGAACGGCTCCGAGCCGTTGCGGCTGGGCGGCGCCGCGGTGCTCGGCAGCCTGGCCCGCACGCTGGCGGTGCTGCACCGTCCCGCCGAGCCGGACGAGAACCCGGTGCTGCACATGGACCTCAAGCCGTCCAACGTGATCGTGCTGCCGAGCGGCGACGTGCGGCTGATCGACTTCACCACCGCGCGCTACCAGGACCCTTCGCACATCACCACGATCGCGTACACACCGGAGTCGGCCGGGCCCGAGGCCCACACCGGCCGGGTCGGGCCCGCCTACGACGTGCACGGTTTCGGAGCGGTGGCGTACTACCTGGTCACGGGCTGGCTCCCGCGGTCGGACCGGTACACGCCGTCGCACCCGGGCGTGGTCACCGCGCCGAGCTCGCTCCGCCGGCACCCGCTGCTCGACCAGCACCCGGCGCTGGCCACCCACCTGCTCGCCCCGCTCGCCGACGCCCCGGGCGACCGTCCCCGGACGGACGAGCTCGCCGGCTGGGTGGCCAGTCTCGCCACCCTCGCCGGGCGCCTGCAGCCGGGTTCCACCTACGTCGACTGGGCCGACCCCACCGCCACCCGCGCGTTCGTTCCCACGTCCCCGGCGCCGCCCGTCGGGGGCACCCAGGTACGGCCGGTCTCACCGCCGTTGCCACCGGTCCGCATCGCCAGCGGCGTCGCCCCGGTGCGCCCTCCGTGGCCGGCAGCCGGGGTGGACCCGCGGTCGGCCCGACCGTGGCAGGCTCCGGACCGCTACCCGCAGCCAGGGCCGACCTCGGGTTCCGGCGGGTACGGCGCGCCGCCTGGGCCACCGCCTGGGCCACCCGGCGCACCGCCAGCGACGTACCTGCGCCGTCGCGGTCGCGGCTGGACGACGTTCGGCCTGTCGGTCGCGGGCGCGTGCTGGCTGCTCTGGGCGGGCACGGTGGCCGTCCAGCCGAAGCCGGACACGGCGGAGCTGTTCACCGCGGTCGGCCTGGTGCTCGGCGCGGCGGTCGGGGTCTACTGGCTCACCCGGTTGGCCGGCCACCTGCTCCGGACCACCCTGGACCGCGGACCGCGCAAGGGCACGTTCGTGCCGCACCTGGTCACGACGCTGTTCCTGCTGCTGGCCGCGAGTGGGTTCTTCACCCGGGCGCGCGACAACCTCGACGCTGTGGGTGCCTGGTTCACCGGCCTCTGGCCGTTCTGACCGCGCTGCCGCGCTTCATGCCGTCCTGGTCGCGCGCTGCCGTCCTGGTCGCGCGCCGTTCCAGGGTGGGCTCAGGTGACCCGGGTGGCCTCGGCCGAGAAGGTGCGGTGCTCGCCGCTCTCTACCACCCGACGGAGCCGGCCTAGCGCCTCCCACACATCGGCAAAGGAGGTGGTCAGCGCCGCGAGCCCCAGCCGGAGGCGGTCGGGGGTTCGGTAGTCGGGCACGACGTTCCGGGCGATCAGTGCCTGGCAGACCCGCCACGCGTCGGGGTGGTGCAGGGTGATGTGCCCGCCCCGCTGCTCGGCCGCTCGTGGCGAGGCGAGGGAGAAGCCCAGCGGCGTCAGCCACGCGTCGGCGAGCTCCACGGCGTACGAGGTCAGCGCCATGCCCTTGGCCCGGAGACGGTCGATGCCGGCCTCGGCGACCAGTCGGACCCCCTCGCGCACGGCGTACAGGCCGAGCACGTTGGGCGTCCCGACGGTGAAACGCTCGATGCCCGGCTGCGGGCGGTACTCGGCGCCCATCGCGAACTGGTCGGCCTGCCCGAACCAGCCCCAGATCGGCTGCCGCAGCCGGTGCTGCAGGTCGCTGCGGACGTAGAGGAACGCGGGCGCTCCGGGGCCGCCGTTGAGGTACTTGTACGTGCAGCCCACGGCCAGGTCGGCGCCGGTCGCGGCCAGCGGCACCGGAACGCTGCCGGCGGCGTGCGAGAGGTCCCACAACGTCCAGGCGTCCACCGCGCGTGCGGCGTCGTTCACCGCGGCCATGTCGACCACGGCACCCGAGCGGTACCCGACGTGCGACAGGCTCACCAGCGCGACGTCGCCGTCGAGGGCGCCGCGCAGCCGGTCGAGGTCCGGGCCGCGGTCGAGGTCGCCCGGGACCACCCGCAGGTCCAGCCCCCGCGCGGCGGCCAGGCCCTGGAAGACGTAGAGGTCGGTGGGGAAGTTGTCGGCCTCCACCACGATCGCCCGGCGGTCCGGCCGGGCGTCCAGGGCGGCGGCGGCGAGCTTGTACAGGTTGACCGTGGTGGAGTCGGAGACGACGACCTCGCCGGTCCGGGCGTCCAGCACCCCGGCGGCCAGCTCGTCGCCGACCGTTCGGGCCAGCTCGATCCAGTGCGCCCACGAGCGGATCAGTCCCTGCCCCCACTCCTCGGTGACCGCGTCGTGTAGCCGTTCGACGGTGGCGCGGGGGAGGCGGCCGAGGGAGTTGCCGTCCAGGTAGATCAGGCCTGGTTCGACGGGCGCGAACCGTTCGCGGAAGGGCGCCAGCGGGTCCGCCGCGTCCAGGTGTGCCGCGCGGTCGCGGGACAGCGCCTCCTGCGGGGCGTCGGTGCCGAGGTCTGTCACGGGCTCCATCCTGCCCGAGCCGCCCCGGATTCCCCGGTCTGGCGCGGACACCCTCGCGCCCGCCGGAGCCGCCTGCTCCGCTAACGTGGTCAGGGGACTCGCCGTCGGTCGACGCGCGTCGCGCCGCAGGTCCACGCCGTCCACCGTCCGTCCACCGCTCACGAGGGTCGAAGGCCACCGATGTCCGTCCTGGAGACCACGCTGGTGTTCGTCGGCATCCCGCTGACGGTCGCGGTCGTGATCGCATTGCTCGTCTTCGGCGCCAGTGCGCGCCGTTCGCCGCGGTACCGTCCGGGCCGGCCGTACCAGTGCGCGCCGGTGTGGTTCCTGGCCGCGCCGCCGGCCGGGACCTCCGGGCCCGACCAGCCCGCACTGCCGGCCGGAGCCGGGCGGCCGGCGCTCACCACGGGCGGGGACCCGCCGGAGACCACCGTCGTCAAGGGAGGCGCTCGTGGCACCTGGTGAGAACGCACCGGCCGGCGGCGAACTCGACGGCGCGGTCAGCGGGCCGTTCAGCCCGCGTCAGCTCTTCCGCATCGACCAGGCGCTGACCACGGCCGACCGGGAGACCGGGCTGGTCTTCAGCGTGTACGTCGGCGACCTCGACGAGCAGACCCGTGCGCATGCCGAGAAGCTGCACGACGAGCTGCCCTGCCCCGCGGACTCGGTGCTGATCGCGGTGTCTCCCGGCCAGCGCACGCTCAAGATCGTCACCGGCGAGAAGGCCAGCAAGCGGCTGCCCGACCGCGCCTGCGAACTCGCGGCGATGTCGATGACCGCCACGTTCGTCGGCGGCGACCTGGCCGGTGGTGTGGTCACCGGCCTGCGGATGCTCGCCGACCGAGCCCGTTCCCGCTGATCCGAGCCTTCCGCTGACGACGTGGGCGCGGCGGCGGCCCACCCGCCCTCGCGGGCCTGGACGCCTGAGCCCTGATCCACCGGCGTTGAGTTCTTAGCTTCGGTTGTGGGGCAGGTGGGTGGGGCCGCGTGGGCGGGTATGGGGCGGTCGCCGGTCCTGGCCGGCTTTTCCACTGCGGTGTCCTTGGTCGTGCCGTTGCCGGCGGGGTGGTCAGGTGGTGACTGGGGCTGGTGGGCCGGTCGCGGTGGTCCAGAGCGATTCCCAGCCTGGTGCCCATGGCCAGTGGTCGGGCAGGTGGAGCACGAGCCGGCGTCCGGTCGCAGCGATCCGCGCGGGGATGTTGATGATCCGCTTGCGCACGGTTGCCCAGCGGGCGGTGCGGAGGTGGGCTGCGACCGCGGCGGCGCGGGCGATGTTGAACGCGATCACGGCGCAGGCGACCCACGCTGCGTTGGCCGCGTACTTCC
This sequence comes from uncultured Actinomycetota bacterium, assembly GCA_963740255.1. GTDB lineage: Bacteria > Actinomycetota > Actinomycetes > Mycobacteriales > Cryptosporangiaceae > CAVUDO01. Next base: position 122,119 of record CAVUDO010000002.1, read on the forward strand.
CGCTGGGTAGGTGTGCGAGCGGTCCGTCCTTGAGCTCGGCGATGACCTGCTCGACGATCGCGTGGTCGCGGTGGCGGTCGTCGGCCTCGACCATGCCCAGAGTGGAGTTGGTGATGAAGGCGTGGTGGCGGTAGGCGGCGAACAGTTCGCCCTGCTCGGTGCCGTCAGACGCCGGCGGCTGGAGTCGCTTCACCCGGCGCACGATCAGCCGACACTTGACGTGGTCGCGCTTGCGGCGGGAGGTGAACGCGATGAAGTCGATCTCGGCGACCTCGGCGTCGGAGACCCAGCGTTGCTCGGCCTGGTCGAAGACCGCGTTCGGGTACTCGATGCTCTGCCACGCCGCGGGGTCGATGCTGGCGATCGCTGTCTTGACCTGCGGGTTCATCCGCGCGGTCACGCTGAACCACGCACCGTGCCGGATCGCGGTCGCGACGAAGGCGTGGCCGTAGTAGGCGGAGTCCGCGCGGGCCAGGATCTGGCCGGTCACGCCCGCGGCATGGGCGGTCGTGATCGCCTGGGCCAGCAGCCGCCCGGCGCCGGCGTGGGAGGCGGTGTTGCCCTTGCGGAGTCGGGCGCGGGCGATCACCGGCGCCGCGGTCTGGGTGCTGATCGTGGCCAGCTGCAAGTTCAGTCCCCGGATCCCGGTGTAGCCGAACCCGGCTGCCTGCTTGGCGTAGCCGTGGACCTCTCGGATGGTGTCGTCGACATCGACGAACACGATTCCCTCGGCTTGGCCACCGGCGAGCAGACCGGGCGCCTGGGCGGCGAGCCCGGCCAGCAGACCGCCGCCGATCTTGTCCAGCTGCTGCACGTGCCCGTGGGTGAAGGCCCGCAAGAACGTGCCCAACGTCGAGGGCGCCCGGGTCCCGGCGAACAACCGTCCCATGCCGCCATGGCGTAGCAGGTCCAGGTCGGCGATGCAGTCCGCGCCAGCCAGCATCCCACCGACCACGCCCGCTGTCTTCGCATCCGCGTTGGGCGAGGGCACAGACAAACCGTGGAGGAGGTCGTAAAGACCGGCGGACTCGGCCAGCCGAAGAGCCGGGACCAGACCCGCGGCCGACACCAGATTCCGATCATCGAAGACAGGCCGGATCGTGTGAGAAGGTTTCACTTACGAGGTGCCTCTCGTGAGCATTGGATGACGACGTCGCAATCGACATCCTCCCTGCTCAAGAGGGCACCTCGTTCCACGCCACGCTCACACCGCCCACCACCGTCGGTGGATCAGGGCTGAGCGGTCTTCCGACCACCCCGCCCAGGGTGTTCTGACCGGCCCTAGCTGCTCTGTCCGGACAGGTGCCCCAACCTGTTCGGGCAGAACACCTAGCGGGCGCCTCCGGCGGCGCGGTCGGTCGTCCTGGCCCGCAACGCCCGCATCACACCGTCCTTGCCCTCCGAGATCAACCGGCGCAGTGATGCCGGCAGGTCACGGCTGGCCAGGTACTCGTCGGTGGCCCGGACGGTATCCTCGCTGATGCTCCAGGACGGGTAGAGGTAGATCGCCACGTTCTGCGCCACCTCGCTCGTCCGGCGGTCCCAGACGTCGGCGACCACCTCGAAGTACCGCTGGGCGTAGGGCCGGAGCAGTTCGCGCTGGGCAGGGTGGGCGAAGCCGCGGATGATCGAGAACCCGGTCTGGTTGGGCAGCTCGTCGTCCGCGGTGGCCGACTGCCACGCCCGTTCCTTCGCCTCGGCCGCGGGCACCAGCGCACCCGCGGTCGCGGCCTCCTTCTGCCCCTGGTCGGTCGGGTCGCGTTCGAGCTCGGCGTCGATGTCGGCCTGGCCGGCCGCGCCCACCGCGATCAGCGGCTTGAGCAGCTGCCACCGCAGCTCGGTGTCGATGGCCAGCCCGGGCACCTCCTGGGTGCCGTCGAGCAGCCCCCGGACGATCGCCAGGTGCTCCTCGCGCCGGGCCGCCTCGGCGAACGTCCGCGCCCAGACGAGCTGCTGGTCGCTGCCCGGTTCGGCGGCCCGGAGCCGTTCGAGCGCCGCGAGCGCGAGCAGCTCGCGGCCCTCCGGCGTCCAGGCGGGGTCGGCGTAGGACTCCAGCGCCATCTGCACCTGGCGGAGCTGGGTCTGCATGACGCCGATCGTCGGTTCGTGCCGCAGGCCGTTGATCGCCAGCCGCACGTAGTCGCGGGTGGCCATCTCGCCGTCCCGGGTCATGTCCCAGGCGGCAGCCCACACCAGTGCCCGGGCCAGCGAGTCGTGGAAGCCGCCGATGTGTTCGGTGACGGTGGCCAGCGACCGCTCGTCCAGCCGGATCTTGGCGTACGTCAGGTCGTCGTCGTTGAGCAGCACCACGTCGGGCTGGCGCTCGCCGACCAGGGCCGCCACCTCGGTGCGGGCACCGGTCACATCGATCTCCACCCGCCGGCGGCGTACCAGCGCCCCGTCGGTGAGGTCGAACAGGCCCACCGCGATCCGGTGGGTGCGCAGTGTCGGGTGGCTCTCCGGCGCCTCCTGCAGGACGGCGAAGCCGGTGAACGTGCCGTCGTCGCCGACGCTCACCTCGGGACGCAGCGTGTTGACCCCGGCGGTCTCCAGCCACTCGGCCGACCAGGCCGACAGGTCGCGGCCGGAGGCGTCCTCCAGGGCCCGCAGCAGGTCGGCCAGCGTGCTGTTGTCGTAGGCATGCGCTTTGAAGTAGGTGCGCAGGCCGGCGACGAACTCGTCCTCACCGACGTAGGCGACGAGCTGCTTGAGCACGCTGGCGCCCTTGGCGTAGGTGATGCCGTCGAAGTTCACCTCGACGGCCTGCACGTCGGGGATCTCGCAGGCGATCGGGTGCGTGCTGGAGAGCTGGTCCTGCCGGTAGCCCCAGGCCTTGCGGCCGCCGCAGAAGCCGGTCCAGGACTCGGTGAACCGGGTCGCCTGGTCGGCGGCCCAGTGGGCGGCCCACTCGGCGAACGACTCGTTCAGCCACAGGTCGTCCCACCAACGCATCGTGACCAGGTCGCCGAACCACATGTGCGCCATCTCGTGCAGGATCGTGTTGGCGCGGTACTCGCGGATGAAGTCGGTGACCTTGCCGCGGAAGATGTAGTCCTCGGCGATCGTTACGCAGCCCGCGTTCTCCATCGCGCCGGCGTTGTACTCCGGGCAGAAGAGCTGGTCGTACTTGCCGAACGGGTAGCGCACCCCGAACCGCTCGTGGAAGAAGTCGAAGCCCTGCTTGGTGATCGTGAGGATCTCGTCCGGGTCGAGGTAGCTCGCCAGCGACCTCCGGCAGTACAGCCCCAGCGGGATGCCGTCGTGGACGTCGGTGACCTTGTCGTAGGCGCCGGCCACCAGCGCGGCGACGTACGTGCTCATCCGTGGAGTGGCCGCGAAGTGCACCAACTGGGCGCCGCCCGGGCCGTCCTCCACCTGCTCGGCCAGCGCGTTGGAGACGACCTCCCAGTGCCGCGGCGCGGTGACGTGCAGGGTGAAGGTGGCCTTGAGGTCGGGCTGGTCGAAGCAGGCGAACACCCGCTTGGCGTCCGCGGTCTCGAACTGGCTGTAGAGGTAGATCTCGTTGTCGACCGGGTCGACGAAACGGTGCAGGCCCTCGCCGGTGTTCATGTAGCGGCAGTCGGCGTCGACCACGAGCACGTTCTGCCCGGCCAGGCCGGACAGGACGACGCCCTGCTGCGGGTCGTAGGACGAGACGTCCACCGGCTCGCCGTTCAGCGTCGCCGACCGGATGCCGGCCGCGATCAGGTCGACGAACGTGCCGGTGCCGGGCTCTGCGCAGGAGAACCGGACCTCGGTGCGGGAGCGGAACGTCGTGTCGCCCGGCTTGCCGCCGCCGTCGGTCAGGTCGATGGAGATGTCGTAGGAGTCCACCCGCAGAAGTGCTGCGCGGACGGTCGCCTCGGTGAGGGTGAGGTTGGTTCCGGCCAACGTGGGCGCGCTCCTTCGACGAGGTTCTTCCGGCTTCGACTGCATCGACCTGGGTGGCGGTCTGAACCTGCGCGGCCTGGCCACCCGCGTTCCATGGGCGAGCGCAGGAGTGCCTGGCAGTCTTTCACGCGTGCGGCCTCGGCATGTACCAGGTTGTCGGACAGCCGTTCGGATCTACCGCCACCGTACTGCGGACGTACGTCCGTCGGAGTCGGCGTGCACAGCCGGGAATACCGCGCCGGTCCGCCGCGCTGCGGCGAGAGTCGGCCGGGCGACCAGGCGCCGGCCGTCCGGCCCATCGAGGAGGAGCAGTGCGCGTCGAGACCACCGAGCAACGCACCAAGGTGGACTTCTGGTTCGACCCGGTGTGCCCCTGGGCGTGGATGTCGTCGCGATGGTTGCTGGAGGTCGCGAAGGTCCGTCCGATCGACCCGCACTTCCACGTGATGAGCCTGTCCGTGCTGAACGAGGACCAGGAGATTCCCGAGCAGTACCGCGAGTTGATGACCAGAGCCTGGGGACCGGTGCGGGTCTGCATCGCCGCGGCGCAGGCGCACGGGGACGAGGTGCTGCTGCCGCTCTACACCGCGCTCGGCACCAGACTGCACGTCCGGGCAGAGGACCCTGACCGCCAGCTGGTCGTCGACGCCCTCGCCGACGTCGGGTTGCCGGAGTCGCTGGCCGACGCGATGGACGCGACGGAGTACGACGAGGCCCTGCGCAAGAGCCACCACGAGGGCATGGACCTGGTCGGCATGGACGTCGGCACGCCGGTGATCCACGTACCCGGTCCCGACGGCGAGACCGTGGCGTTCTTCGGTCCGGTGGTGACGCCCGCCCCGAAAGACGAGGCGGCCGGCCGCCTCTGGGACGGCACCGTGCTGGTCGCGGGCACTCCGGGCTTCTACGAGCTCAAGCGCACCCGCACCGTCGGCCCGATCTTCGACTGACGGCGCCTGTCACGTCGGCCATGGCGACCCGCCACGTGGTGGGTCGCCACGGGCCGGCGCGCTGTGTCCGCCGTCACGTCAGGTTCGTCCGACTCCGGATGGACCGCAGCGGCCGGTAGCGTTGGCGTCCGTGCCGACCACAGAACCCACCGCGCCGATCACCCACCCGATCCCGGCCGGGTGGGTCTCCACCGGGCAGACAGGCGCCCAGAACTACGACGAGTTCGCCGACGACGCGGAGATCACCGCCATCGTGGCGGCCAACCCCGCCTCGATGCTGGCCGTGGAGATGCCGCACCGCACGCCCGAGGCGGTGGCCGCGGGGTGGGACTTCCCGACGGCCCTGCCGAGCGCGGCCGGCCGGCTGGACGCGCTGCGTGCCGACCGGCGGCTCGAGCCGTTCGCCGACGCGGTGGCCGTCTACCAGATCGGTGAGAAGTCCCGCGGCGTGTTCTGCCTGGTCGACACCGACCAGATCTCCACCAGCGCCGACGAGCCGGGCCTGGTGATCCGCAACGAGGACGTGTTCGCCGAGAAGGTCGCCGAACGTACCGCCCTGACCAGGAGTCTCGGCGCGCTGGCCAGCGCGGTGCTGCTCCTGCAGACCACCCACGGGCTGGACGCCCACCTCGCCGACCTGATCGGGCGGCTCGGCGTCCCCACCGTGTCCGATGTCGACCAGCACGGCCAGACCCACGCCGTCTGGCTGGTCGGCGCCGGTGCCGACCAGGAGCGGCTGTTGGCCCTTGCCGGCGCGGGGGATCTCGTGGTTGCCGACGGCAACCACCGCACCCTCGCGGCCCAGCAGTCCGGACTGCGGCGCTTCCTCGCCGTGGTGACCACGCCGGGCGCCGTGACGATCCAGCCCTACCACCGGTTGCTGCGCCGTCTCGACCATCCCGTCCCGGCCGTGCTGGACGCGATCCGGGCCGGCGGTGGTGCGGTGCGCACGCTCGAAGGGCCGCTGCTGGTCCCCGCCGCGGCCGGCGAGATCACCCTGTACGCCGGCGGCGTGGCCCATGCGGTGCGCCTGCCGGTCGGCCGCGGTCCGGCGGTCGACCGGCTCGACCACGCGGTCGTCGAACGGGTGCTGCTGGGGGAGGTGCTCGGCCTCGACCCGGGTGACAAGGCGGTGAGCTACGTGGGCGGGGACTACCCGGCGTCCTGGCTCGCGGCGGAGGTCGACGCCGGTCGCGCGGCGGCCGCTGTGCTGATCGCCCCGGTGACGGTGGACGACTTCGTCGCGGTCAACCTGGCCCGTTCGAAGATGCCGCGCAAGAGCACCTGGTTCACCCCGAAGGTGCGCGCCGGGCTGGTGCTCGCGGACGTCTCAGCCGACCTCTCGGCTGCCTTGTCCGATCTGACTGTGCGTAGCTGAAAGCGACCCTTCGGTCACCGTTTGCTCAGGTGTTCCTCAGATTCAGGCTCCGACTGCGAGGTCGTGGTGACACTGGGTACAAGCTCGTACCTGCCGCCAACCACCTACCACGGAGCCCGCACCGGCCGTTGTGCGACCGCTCCAGAGGAGGCTCACATGGCTGAGTTCCGGGTCAGGCAGCACGCGACCGGCCACTGGACGTGGACGATGGTCACGGCTGAAGGCACGGACATCCTCGCCCGTTCCGCCCGCTCGTACGGTGACGAGTTCGAGTGCCGCGCGGGTCTGTCGGAGGTGCTGGCCGGCCTCGACTGCGCGGTGACCATCCAGACCCGCGACGGTTTCTGGAGCTGGCACGTCTGCGGCGAGGACGGCCTGCCGGTGGCCACGGCGGCCGAGCCGTACCGGTCCGCGCACCGCTGCGGTCAGTCCCTGCGCCTCTTCCAGTACCTTGCCGGCGACATGGTGAACGCCACCGTGCTCTCCCGCGTGGGCTCCCGTATCCCGCATCCCCGCACCGCCGCCTGACCAGGCGGCCCGTCTCGGCCCGGTGCTGAGAGGATGACGCCATGCGCGTCTACCTCGGTTCCGACCACGCCGCCTACGACCTGAAGACGCACCTGGCCGCCCATCTCGCCGACGCCGGCCACGACGTCGTCGACCTCGGGCCGTACGCCTTCGACCCCGACGACGACTACCCGCCCTACTGCCTCGCGGTGGGCGCCGGCGTGGTCGGCGACCCGGGCAGCGTCGGCGTCGTGCTGGGCGGTTCGGGCAACGGGGAACAGATCGCGGCCAACAAGGTGGTGGGCGTCCGCGCGGCGCTGGCCTGGAGCGTGGAGACCGCCACCCTGGCCCGGCAGCACAACGACGCCAACGTGGTCTCGATCGGCGCCCGGATGCACTCCGCGGACGAGGCAGCCGGGTTGGTGGACACCTTCCTCGCCACGCCGTTCAGCGGGGATGCCCGGCACGTCCGGCGGATCCAACAGCTGGCCGACTACGAGCGCACCCGGATGCTGCCCGCGCTGCCGTGAGGGGTCAGCTCGCGGCGGTTTCCAGCACCTTGCCGGCCTGCAGTTCGAACCAGACCCGCTTGCCGTCGGCGTCGTGGTCGACGCCCCACCGCTCGGACATGGCGGCGACGAGCGCCAGGCCCCGACCGTCGCCCGCGTAGGGCTCGAACCCGCCCATCCGCGGCGCGACGACAGAGTCGTCGTGGACCTCCACCCGCACCGCCGCAAGGTCACCGGCGGAGTCCACGACCACCATCGTCGGCGAGGCGGCGTGCACGAAAGCGTTGGTGACCAACTCGCTGACCAGCAGGGAGGCCGCATCGACCAGGTCGGCGTCGGCGCACGCGGCGAGTGTGTCGGAGACGAAGCGCCTGGCCTGGCGCGCGCTGGTCGGAGCCGACTCGAGCCGGATCCGGGCGCGGATCCGTGCGCCTGGTGAGGAGTCCGGATACCGGAACATGCTCTGCGCTCCCGCCCGCATCGTGGCTGTCGTCCGACCTGTCGGCCCGGCGGGCTTACCCGAGCGAACGCGGGCGTACTCGCCTCTCACCCAACGCATCGTTCGGGGCACCCATAATGTTGCACTCCGGACCAAAATGCGTGGGTCGGACACGCGGGAGAAACCTGCGGCCGGACCGGGCGCGGGTCCGGGGCGGTGCTCCGCGGTCGGTCAGCGGGCCGACGGACCCTCGGGCGGCGGGTCGACGACCATGCCGTCGACCACGTGGGAATCCGCGGTCTGGTGGGCCGTGCGCTCCCACTCCAGGAAGCGGTCGGTCTCCGCGAACAGTGACCCGAGGATGAGCGCGGCCACCCCGAGATCGTCGAAGACGCCGAGGAACAGCAGGAACGCCTCGGGGATCACGTCGATGGGCGAGATGATGTAGCCGGCACCGACCGCGAGCAGGGCCAGCCGCCCTCGCGTCATGTACGGGTAGCGGCCGGCCATCGTGGCCCTGATCATCCGTGGGATCGCGCCCAGCCGGGTGCCCACGCCCGGGCCGCCGGGCCGGCTGGCCTCGCGCGCCATGTCGGCGGCCATCGCCATCCGGTTCCGCCGTCCCGATCGCCGTCCGGTGTTCGATGCCATCGCACTACCTCCGCGTCAGGCCGCGTCGCCTCGGCGAGTGGGCCGGGTCACGGTGCCATTGTTCCGGATACCCGCACCGAGCGGTGTCCAAGCCGCCGTGGCGAGATGGAGGCTCCCCGCCGGGCCGCCCACGCGGGCACGCTCGTGGGGACACTGTGAGAGGTTGGGTCCCGGGCCGGTACGACCTCGGAGAGGACGTGATGAGAAAGATCGTCTTGGCGATGTCGGTGTCTCTCGACGGCTTCGTCGAGGGACCGGACCGCCAGATCGACTGGCACCTGGTCGACGACGAGCTGCACACGCACTTCAACGATTGGCTCAGGACGATGGGCGCCTTTCTGAGCGGACGAGTCACCCACGAGCTGATGGCCGAATTCTGGCCGACCGCCGACGCCGATCCGTCGAGCACCGGGCCGATGGCCGACTTCGCCCCGATCTGGCGCGACATGCCCAAGATCGTGTACTCCACGACCCTGGAACGGACCGACTGGAACACCACCATCGTCCGGGACGTCGTCGTGGAGGAGGTCGTGGCGCTCAAGGCGCGGTCCGGCGGGGATCTCGCGCTCGGGGGTGCAGACCTCGCCGCATCGTTCATGCGGCACGACCTGATAGACGAGTACCGCCTCTACGTCCATCCGGTCGTCATCGGAGGCGGCAAGCCCCTGTTCCCGGCGGCGGGTGCCACGATCGACCTCCATCTCGCCGAGACCCGCACTTTCGGCAACGGCGTCGTCCTCCTCCGATACCAGCGGAGGTCCTCGTCGAACGACCGTCGCGCGGTGGCGGGGTGACTGCAGGTAGGCGATTGGCACGCCGCGGGCGTCTCGCCAGGCCGTCGGGATCAGGTGGGCGGTAGTTCATCGGGGTGAGGCGGCCAGACGAAGTGTGTCCTCTCATCACAGCCCCCTGATGGTGGCAGTTAGGCGCCCGGGTGAGGTTGAGTCTGCCGTTGGGACCGCCCACCACGGGTATGCGTTGTCGGTAACCCGACATTAGTCATCGTCGGTTCGCATCGACGCCCTGGAGACGCCCTGACGCCCTGGTGCCGCCCTGACGCTCGTGACGGCTTCGGTCAGGTGCGTGGCATCTCTGGCATCCTGCCGGACGTGATGATGTTCTACGTCGGGGTGGTGGAGATCAGCCGCGAGGTCGCCCAGAAGATCCAGTCCAAGCACGGCATCACGCCTGACGAGGTCCGCGAAGCATGTACGGGCGTGGTCCGGGGAGGCTGGCATGACCATCCTGAGCATGGCCGACGTTTGCTGGTCGTAGGCACAACGGCTGGTGGACGGAGGCTGAAGATCATACTTCAGCCTGTTGACGTGACGGATGGAACGTGGCGGCTCCGCACCGCTCTTGTCGCTACTGGCACGCGCGGGGCATCATGACAAACATGAACACGCCCGAAGAGTTTGACGAGATCGACGTCACCGAGGACGAGTTCGACGAGATGATGGCCGTCGCGGAGCCAGTAGCTATCGCCGCCGCTGCCGCGTTTGCCCGTCAGCGCCGGCGAACGTTCTCGGACTACTACACGTTGTCGGTGTCTGACCCGCAGACTCTGCCAGCCAGCGCCGGGCGGTGGGGTGACGGTCCGCAGCAGGGTCGGTCGGAGCTTCTCGCTCCGGTAACCTCAGCACCGTGAGTGAGGTTTCCGAGGTAGCGGTGGTCGGGATGCTGCTGGCCGACTACGCGGCTAGTGATGCGGCCAACAAGCTGAACGTCATAGGCGGCGGCGTGGCCGTCGTGGGCTTCGTGCCGGCGTTGAACCAGACGGCCGCGTTTTCGGTTGTAGTGACGGTGTCCGTTCCGCCGTCGCACTACAACTCAGAATGCTCGATGGAACTCGTTCTGGAAGACCCGACTGGAACTCCGGTCTCGCTCCCGGGGCCGACTGGTGAACCACAGATCATACGGGTCGGACAGGTTGTTAAGTTCGAAGAGCCCAAGACTCAGCCCGGCATTCCACGGGGATCACTGCGTAGTCGAAACCAATGGGTATTGGGCTTCGCGACAGGGCTTCCACTCGCGTTGGGCCAGAAGTACGTGTGGCGAGTGAAGATCGACCACGAGACACGGGACGAATGGACGGAGGAGTTCTTCGTGCCAGGGCCGACGCCTGGCCTCGTCCTCGGGTAACACGCCGCCTTCCGTCCGTAGATCGACCCCGCCATCCCGTCTGCCGTCGTCCCACCGATTCGGGAGCGCGGCAGGTCCTGGTGTGCTCGGCTCTGCCTGGGACGCCGGTGGGCGGGATGGCACAACCAACCTCCCGAGCTGCACGATCGGAACGCCGTGGCCCATCCCGGAGCCAGAGTGCCCCCGCCGGAGGCGTCTAGATCGAAACTCGTAGTCGTGGGTGCGGCCGGGCGCGGCCGATGCCGGCCATGATGGCGTGCAGCGGTTCATCCCGAGCTCCTTGCGCAGCTGCCGAACCAGCCGGACCGCTCGAGCCTTGTCTCCCGGTGAATAGCGACGCGCCGTCGGCTTCCCAGGTGTGCCTTGATTACCGGCTCTTCACAGTTGAGGGTGTAGCGCGGGTCGGCGCGTCGGTTGCTGGTAGAGGTCGAGGTCTTCCGATGATGGGGGTTCTGACGCCGCCCATCTGGAAGACCTCGACGTGCCTGACGCTACCTTCGCTGGCCCTGACCTGACCACGTTCTGCCGCCTGGACGAGCTCGGTCTTGAAGTGACCGGGCAGCGACTGGAGCCCGACCGTGCGGTGCTGGCCTGCCGAGTCGTGGAGCCCGACGCCTGGTGCCGGCGCTGCGGCTGCGAGGGTGCGGCCCGGGACAGCGTGGTCCGGCGGCTGGCGCACGAGCCGCTGGGGTGGCGACCGACGACGCTGGAAGTCACGGTCGGCCGGTACCGGTGCACCGGGTGCGGGCACGTGTGGCGCCAGGACACCACCAGGGCCGCCGAGGCGAGGGCGAAGCTGTCCCGGCGTGGCCTGCGGTGGGCGTTGGAGGGCATCGTGTGTCAGCACCTGAGCGTGGCCCGTGTCGCCGAAGGGCTCGGGGTGGCGTGGAACACCGCGAACGACGCGGTCCTGGCCGAGGGCAGACGGGTCTTGAGGCTCTTCGAAGTTGACCGGGCTGGCGGGGTTCGGCGCGTCTGACGCGTTGGGGCTCGTGGCCTCTGAACACTGGCTGTTCCTACGCAGTCAGGAACGAGGCCACGAGCTTGAGCAACGGTACGTCGTTGCTGCTCGGCTTGCAGGGCGTCACGGTGGACCGTGTCGTGCTGCGGGTCGACGGCACCCGGGAAGTGCATGTGTCCACATCGGATCTAGCGGCGGCGGGTTGTCCGTCGTGCGGGGAACTCTCGACCTCGCCGAAGCAGTGGGTGAGCACCCGGCCGCGGGACCTGCCGTACGGGGAGGCGCCGCTGGTGGTGGTGTGGCGCAAACGGCGGTGGCGGTGCCAGTCGGCGGGGTGCCCGGTCGGGTCGTTCACCGAGTCGATCCCGGAGGTGCCGGCTCGGGCCAGGGTGACCGGCCGGGTGCGCCGGGCGATCGGGGCGGCGGTCGGGGACGCGAACCGGGCGGTCAGTGAGGTCGCCGGGGCGTTCGGGGTGTCTTGGCCGACCGCGCACGCCGCGGTCATCGACGCGGCCGCGGCGGCGCTGCACGAGGCGCAACCCACGACGGTGCTGGGGGTCGATGAGACCCGCCGGGGTAAGCCCCGGTGGGAACCCGACCCGGTCACCGGCCGGTGGACCCGGATCGACCGGTGGGACACCGGCTTCGTCGACCTGGCCGGCGTCCAGGGCCTGTTAGGGCAGGCCACCGGGCGGACGAAGGCGACGGTGGTGGACTGGCTGGGCGGGCAGACGCCGCAGTTCCGGGCCGCGATCCGCTACGTGGTGATCGACCCAGCGGCGGTCTACCGCTCGGCGATCACCGCCGACCTCCTTCCGAACGCGCAGGTTGTGGTCGACCATTTCCACCTGGTCAAGCTGGCCAACGACGCGCTCACCGACGTCCGCCGCCGCCAGACCTGGGCCCTGCGCGGACGGCGGGGCCGCAGACTCGACCCGGAGTGGGCCAACCGGCGGCGGCTACTCACCGGAGCTGGCCGCCTCACCGAGAAGTCGTTCACCCGGATGTGGAATGAGCTGCTCACCCACGACCCGACCGGGCAGATCCTCACCGCCTGGATCGCCAAGGAAGAACTACGCAGCCTGCTCGCCCTCGCCCGCACCGACCCGGCCCGTCACCTCGTCCGGGCCCGCCTCGGCGACTTCTACACCTGGTGCTCCCGCGCCGACATTCCCGAACTGCACCGCCTCGCCACCACCGTGGAGAACTGGTGGCCCGAGATCGAACGGTTCATCCAGACCGGCCTGACCAACGCCCGGACCGAGGCCATCAACCGCGTCATCAAAGACGTCGGACGACGCGCCTGCGGATTCCGCAACCCCGACAACCACCGCCGCCGAGTACGGTTCCACTGCACCCGGAACACACGCCGAGTGCCAGCCACACCAGCGGCCAAGCCCGCCTAAGTTCGAAGAGCCGGTCTTGATCGGCGACCCTGCCCGGTTCGACGGGGTGAGCGTGATCGGGGTCGATGAGCACGTCTGGAGACACACCCGCCGTGGCGACAAGTACGTCACCGTGATCATCGACCTGACCCCGGTCCGCAGCGGCACAGGGCCGGCCAGGCTGCTGGACATGGTCGCCGGCCGCTCCAAACAGGCCTTCAAGCAGTGGCTCGCCGCACGACCCCAGCAGTGGCGCCAGGGCGTGGAAGTGGTCGCGATGGACGGCTTCACCGGGTTCAAGACCGCGACCGCTGAGGAGATGCCCGACGCCGTCGCAGTGATGGACCCCTTCCACGTCGTCCGCCTGGCCGGCGACGCCCTGGACCGGTGCCGCAGGCGGGTCCAGCAGGACACCCACGGTCACCGCGGCCGCAAGAACGATCCGCTCTATCGCGCGCGGCGGACCCTGCACACCGGCGCGGACCTGCTCACCGACAAGCAGACCCAGCGACTGACGGCGCTGTTCGCCACCGATGAGCACGTCCAGGTCGAGACCACCTGGGGCATCTACCAGCAGATGATCGCCGCCTACCGCGAGCCCGACCGCACCCGAGGCCGCGATCTGATGAGCAAGCTGATCGAGTCGGTCAGCCACGGCGTCCCCGCCGCCTTGACCGAGATCATCACCCTCGGGCGGACCCTGACCAAACGCGCCGGCGACGTCCTGGCCTACTTCGACCGCCCCGGCACCTCCAACGGCCCAACCGAGGCGATCAACGGCCGCCTCGAGCACCTGCGCGGCTCCGCCCTCGGGTTCCGCAACCTCACCAACTACATCGCCAGATCACTGCTCGAGACCGGCGGGTTCAGACCCCGACTACACCCTCGTCTGTGAAGAGCCTGATTACCCATGGCTCCATCCTCGTTTCCAAGGTCAGGAGCCTCCAAGCAACCCAGTGCGGTTCAATGGCACGGAGCCTTGAACGGCCCAGCTACGACGGCGATCCAGTGCGGCGGAGTGTGCCGTTGGCCTGGGCCGAGGTGGTTGGAGCGGACGACGGGAATCGAACCCGCGTAGCCAGTTTGGAAGACTGGGGCTCTACCATTGAGCTACGTCCGCACGCCGCCGTGCTGGCAGCCCGTTCAGCCTACCGGGAACGCGGGCGCGGCCGGTCGTAGGCGCACCCTAGACTGGCGGAGCCGTCACGGGGTGTGGCGCAGCTTGGTAGCGCACTCGCTTTGGGAGCGAGGGGCCGTGGGTTCAAATCCCGCCACCCCGACCAGCCGAACGTCGTTCTGAGGCGTCCGGAAGCTCTGTCGACGGTGGCGGGTACCGTTTGCCGGCGAACAGGCTTCCGAGGCCAGGTCTCCTCATGTCGATCTACAGGTCGAGCGCGGCGCGCAAGGCGATGTCGACCTGTTCCAGCGTGGAGGGCGCGAGGTCGCCGAGGTGCTCCCCGGGCGCGAAGGAACTCTTGCTCAACGGACCGACGGTCGCTGCGCGGGCGTAGCCGGCAACCGGGGTCTCCACACGGACGGATACCAGCGAACCTGTCTCGCCGGGTTCGTCGCGAATATGGACACACAACACATCGGTGCGGGTGTCGGTCAGCGCGTCGTGGCCGACGATCACGACCGTGCGTTCGGAACGACCCAGCACCAGCACCCGCCAGACCTGGCCGCGCCTCACCGATCCGTTGTCTCGATGGCGGTGGCCACTGCTTCCAACCACTCAGGTTCGGTGGGCGGCTCGATCCTGGCAGCCTCACGGATCAGATAGTCACGCAACGCTCGATCGGTCAGCGCTGACAACGACTCACCGCGCCGCTGCGCGACCACGCGGGCGGCTTGCGCGGTCGGTTGCCGCACCGTGATCGTCAACTTCTCAGTGGTCCGCATTCGTGGCAGCATATCATCGGCCGTATCGACGATACGACCGGAAGGGATCTTCCTAGTACGCATCAAGAAAGTGACGTGTAGGAGAGATGCGGCTGCCTCGGCTCGGCGCGCGAAGAGGCCCTGCTCAGAGCGGGATCGTGAACTCGTCCTCAACCGGAGGGTCGAGCTCGTGCTCACGGCAGCCCGTGGCGGCGAAGCAGCGCACCCGTAGGGCGTCCGCGCTGGCGTCCACCCGCAGGAAGCTCTTGAACAGCGGCGGTTCGTCCCAGTCGGAGAACTCCGAGAAGTAGCGCTGGAAGAACCGTCCGACCGGCAGCAGGCTGAGAATGCGCGCCGCCCGCCGGGTGCGGGAGGTGACCTCGGGCAGGTCGCCGGTCCGCGGCGGGATGTTCCCGGTCCGCTCGGCCATCAGCGCCATGGCCTGGTCGGGCGGGATCCACAGCCGCCCACGCGCCCGCAGTCGCCGGTCGTAGAGCTGGCTGTAGAACGACAGCGAGTCGCCGCGCAACGGGTAGCAGCGGAAGTCGGCCTCGTCCACGCCTCCCACCGTCACCCGCGGGATCGTGTGCGTGGCGTGCATGAACGCGCCGCCGCCGCCCGAGACGACGTACTGGATCGTCCGGCCGCCCACCCGTACGGGATACCGCTGGTAGTTGTGCGTATCGCCACCGACCACCGCGACGTAGCCACACGCCGGGTCGCGCACGAGGTCGTCCACCGTGCCGCCGTCCTCGATGGGGCACGGTTCGTAGTTGTCGTTGTCGTAGATCGGCACGCCGGTGAGCAGCACCTTCGGACGCGGGCCGGCCGAGACCCGCCGGAGCCACGCGCCCTGCTCGGCGTCGAGTTCGCCGGTGATGCCGACGTCGATGCCCACCAACCGGATCGTGCCGGTGTCCATGAACCAGTACGGCCCTGGCTGGGTGGCCTGCTGCCCGGGTTCGGCGCGCAACGCCTGCCCGCCGCCGAGCGCGGGCTCGTCGGCCACCGAAGGCGCCGCCCACAGCCACCGCCGCAGCCACGCCCGGGTGAACGGCCGTGGCCGCACCTCCGCGGGCACCATGCGCGCGTCGCAGAACACCCGCATGAATCCGCCCAGCCCGTCGTACCAGTCGTGGTTGCCCGGTACGGCGTAGATCGGCCCGGGATAGCGTTGGTAGGGCCGGTAGAACTTGTCCGGGTACTCGTTGACGCTGCCCGTCGGGTAGACGACGTCACCGACGATCACCGCGAACGCCGTCCCGCGTCCGACCTCGAGCAGGCCCGGGACCACGGCGTACTGCGACTGGTCGCCCTCGCCTGTGTCGGCGAGCAGCAGGAACGAGAACGTCGCCGGATCGGCGCGGTCGATCGGGATGTCCGGGTCGGCGCCGCGCCCGCGCTGGGCCTCGACCCACAGCCGACGCACCTCGTTCGTCGGGTTGCCGAGCATCCGCGCGAGCACGTCGTTGCGGGAGCGCCACAGCACCGACGGACGGAGCCAGGAGAACCTCGGCGCGCGGGCCGGTAACAGGTGGCCGAACGAACCGGGTTCCCCGCAGGTCCAGCCGGCGTTGGCGGCCGAGACCCGGGACGAGCCGGGCGTCGAAGCCCCGCCGTCGCTGCCGCCTCGCATGTGCACAGACGTTACGGCCCGGCGGCAACGGCCCGGCGCTCGGCCCGTCGGCACCCGCCGGGCGAGGCCCGCCGCCGAATCAGCCCGCGGATGCGGCGGCTTCGCTCCCGTCCGTGCCGGCCCCCGGCGATCCGTCCTGTTGACGCGACGTCCACAGGTCGCGGGCGATGACTCGGAGGATGCTGGCCACCGGGATCGCGAACAACGCCCCGACGATGCCGCCCAGGCTGCCGCCGACGAGGATCGCGACGAGCACGGTGAGGGCGTTCAGCGACACCGTTCTGGACATGATGTACGGCGACAGCAGGTAGTTCTCCACCTGCTGGTAGATCAGGAAGAAGACGACCAGCACGATGCCGGTGGGCACCGAGTGGATGAACCCGAAGAAGACCACGCCGACGGCACCGATCAGTCCGCCGAACATCGGGATCAGGTCGGCCACGGCCACGAACAGCGCGAGCAGGCCGGCGTACGGGACGCCGAGGACGAGCAGGATGACGTAGGTGCCCGTCCCGAGGATCAGGCTGATCAGCAGGTTCCCGTTGACGTAGCCGGTGACCGACCGGGCACACTCGGCGCCCACCCGCAGCACCCGTTCCCGCCTCTGCTCCGGCAGCAGCGACGCCGCGGCGCCCACCAGCTTCGGACCGTTCTGCACCATCAGGTACGTGAGCACGATGATCGTGATGAGCGCGATCACGCCGGACAGCGCCGTCTGGGCGATCTGCAGCGCCGGCGTCCCGAGCTTGCCGAGCAGCTCCTGGACCTTCTCGCCGTCCCTGGGGAGGTAGCTCTCCAGGTTGAACCGCTGCACGAGCTCACCGAGCGCGCCCTTGCCGGCGCGGATGTCCTCGATCAGGCCGGGCACCTGCTTGGCGAACTGCTGTCCCTCGCTCACCAGCGGTGCGATGAACGCCGTGGCCATGCCGGCGATCGCCACCGTCCCGACCAGGAACACCAGCAGGGTCGCCAGCCACCGACGTCCCCGGGTGATCCGCCGCTCCGTCCAGGACACCGCCGGGTGCAGCGCGATCGCGAGGAACGCGGCGACGAGCATCCAGACCAGCACCTGCTGGATCTGCAGCACGAACAGCACCGCCACGTAGGTCAGCAGGACCATGCCGACGGCGGCGGCGATCGTGCGCACCGGCACCCGCTCCCGGGTCGCTGGCATCTGGCGCTCCCTACCCGGCGGCCGAACCGCCGATCACATTGCGGTGCCCGGCCAGTATCCCGATTCCCCGGGTTCCAGGCACGGTTCGTCCGAGGTGTCGTCCGCGGCGCGGACGCGAGCGCCTGTCCGCTTCCCGACACCGCGGCGACCGGGGCTGGACGGAGGACAACCTTTCCGGACGCCAGGGCATCCCATCTCGCATGGAAACCTCGATACGGAGACGGACCGGCGTTCGCGCAACCTCACCGGGGGCCCGCGCGTGACCGTTTCCGTGCTCGCCCCGACCTCCAAGCTGGCCCGCTGCGGTGTCCTCGCCGGTGTCGTCGCGATCCTGGCCGCGACCACGGCCTGTTCGGACATGCCGAGCAGCCACGACATGGACCCGGTCTCTTCGCTCCGCCCGACGGCCCACGCCACCACCTCGTGGCGCGCCGAGCGCGCGGCGGAGCTCGGCGAGGGCCTGCGGACGATCGTCGCCGAGCAGCGCTTCGCCGAGGTCGTGCACCTGGCCAGCGGCCGCCGGAGCCCGCAGGCGCCGAACGTCGACGTCGCCGTGATCGAGCTGGACGCGTCGGGCCGGCCAGCCGCCGCCGCGGACGTGCTGCTCGACAAGGACCATCCCCGGGGAGTGGCCGTGCCGGTGGACGCCGAGCTGGGCGTCTCGGCGGTGCGCTGGCGCCGTTGGGACTCCGACCGGTGGAGCGCGGGGCGCCGCGGGGTGGTCGACGTGGCACCGGGCCGTACGGCCGCGGCGACGGAGTTCATGGCGCCCTACCCCGCGTCGGTGTTCAAGCTGCTGGTCGCGTTCGGCGTCCTGCACCTGGTCGACCGGGGTGCGGTCCGGCTCGACGGGCGCTATCGGTACGTGTCAGGCAACGGAGGATGCCCCGGCGGGGCCAACGCGAGCGCCACCAGGACCAATCGCGAGTGGCTGGACGGCATGATCACCTACTCCGACAACCGGAGCACCTGCGCGCTGGTCCAGCAGCTGCACCGCCACGACGCGGTCGACGGCCTGAACGCGGCGTTCCTCGGCCTCGGCCTCGGCACCCTCCAACTGCGGGGGACCGACCCGGTATCGGGCGGCCGCTGGACGCCACAGATCACGATGACCGCGCTGGACACCGCGAAGCTGTTGCTGGTCGTCTCCGGCGCACCAGGCGTGCTCTGGCGGACGCCCCGCCACGTCGAGGTGCGCGCGGACCACGTGCTCTCGGCGAGGTCCCGGCAGGTGTTCCTGGACCTGCTCGCCGACCAGGGGCTCAACTACCAGCTCTCCACCGCCAACTGGTGCGGGCTGCCCTACCCTGCCGCCGGCCTGCCGCAGCGGATCGCACCGCGCTGGATCGACCGGAAGGACGGCACCGTCACCGTGCACGGCCGCGTCTACGGCCAGGACGTCCGCACCTGCAACGCCCGTGCCGAGGTGACCTTCGCGCACAAGACCGGGCTCACCGAGGACGCTGCCGGCGACGCGGGCATCGTCACGTCCCTGCCGGGGGCCAGCGCCCGCCGCTACATCGTGGTGATGTTCTCCACCCTCGGGTCGCGGTACGGCGATCCCGCCACGGCCCGCGTCCGTGGGGGTCGCGCACGGGGCGTGACCTGCACCGAGCGGATCGCGGTGCTGGGCCGACGCATCGACATGCTGATGACGGGCGCACCCTGAGGCGGTCATCAGCACCGGTGGCCCTGTTCGGGTGCGCGTGCTGGACAGCGCTGGCGGATCCTCCCCTGGGCCCCGCCTGATACGTTTCTGCCGTCGGGAGACCGCACACACGAGACAGCGCGCGCAACGGTCGCGCACCACCGGCCAGGACGGAGCGCACCCCGGTGAACGTCCAGCACCCGCCGATGACCCCGGCCCAGCAGCCGCTGTTCCACCCGCCCTCGGGCGCGGCGCGACCGCGGATGGCGTTCCTCGGCACCGGTTACCTCGGTGCGACGTACGCGATCTGCTACGCCGAACTGGGCTACGAGGTGCTCGGCTTCGACGTGGACGAGGCGAAGATCGCCAAGCTGGCCGCCGGCGAGGTGCCGTTCCACGAGCCCGGCCTGGACGAGCTGCTCCGGCGTGGCCTGGCCAGTCGCCGGCTGCGCTTCACCACGTCCTATGCCGAGGTCGCCGACTTCGCCGACATCCACTTCATCTGTGTCGGCACGCCGCAGCAGGCCGACAGCATGGCCGCCGACATGCGGTACGTGGCTGCCGCCGTCACCGGTGTCGCACCGCACCTGCGTCGGAAGGCGCTGTTCGTCGGGAAGTCCACCGTGCCCGCGGGCACCGCGGACTGGGTCGAGCGACTGGTCGCCGAACACGCCCCGGGGCTGGGCATCGAGGTGGCCTGGAATCCCGAGTTCCTGCAGGAGGCGCACGCGGTCGAGGACGTGCTGCGTCCCGACCGGCTGGTCTTCGGGGTGAAGTCGGACTGGGCCTATGCCGCGCTGTTCGCCGCGCACAAGGGCGTGTTCGACCTCGCCGCGGCGCAGGACCGCGAGGTGCCGGTGGTGGTCACCGACTTCGCCACCGCGGAGCTGGTCAAGGTCGCCGCCAACTCGTTCCTGGCCACCAAGATCTCGTTCATCAACGCGATGTCGATCATGTGTGACGCGGTGGGCGCCGATGTCGGCGACCTGGCCAGGGCGATGGGGTACGACGAGCGGATCGGCTCGAAGTTCCTCCGCGCCGGCATCGGGTTCGGCGGCGGTTGCCTGCCCAAGGACATCCGTGCGTTCCAGGCCCGCGCCGCGGAACTCGGCGTCGGCGACTCGTTGCGCCTGCTGCACGAGGTCGACCTGATCAACAACGGCCAGCGCGACCGGGTGGTGCACCTCGCCGTCGAGCTGCTCGACCGCCCGGTCGGCGGCGGCGGCCTGTTCGCCGGCACCCGGATCGCCGTGCTGGGCGCCACGTTCAAGCCCAACACCGACGACATCCGCGACTCGCCCGCCCTGGCCGTCGCCACCGCCCTGCGCGACGGCGGCGCGCACGTGGTGATCTACGACCCCGAGGGGATGGAGAACGCCCGTCGCGTGCTGTCCGACGTCAGCTACGCCGAGACGTTGCACGACGCCGTCCGGGACGCCGACGTCACGTGCGTGCTCACCGCGTGGGACGCGTTCCGGCTCGCCGATCCGGCGGAACTCGGCGAACTCGTGGCCGAGCGTCGGGTGGTGGACGGCATGAACTGCCTCGACCCCAAGGTCTGGACCGCCGCCGGCTGGACCTACCGCGGCCTCGGCCGCCGTATGCCGTAACGCCTTCCCGACTCCGCGGGGGGTGCGGCCGGCCGTCGGAGGTCGCCTACACTTCTGGGGTCATCCGCACGGCTCGACGCAGCCCCGCCGGCTTTCCCGCCGCGGTCGACCGCGCGCAGCGCCGTGAGCATCCCGATCAGTCCTGAGGAGTACGCGCGTGAAGAGCACCGTCGAGACCCTGAGCCCGACCCGGGTGCGGCTCGCCGTCGAGGTGCCCTTCGACGAGCTCCAGCCCAACCTGGAGCGGGCGTACCGGACGATCGCCGGCCAGATCACGATCCCGGGCTTCCGCAAGGGCAAGGTGCCGCCGCGCCTGATCGACCAGCGGGTCGGCCGCGCCGCCGTGCTGGAGGAAACCCTGAACGAGGCGATCCCCACCCACTACTCCGACGCCGTGCGCGAGCACTCCGTCAAGGTGATTGGCGCTCCCGAGGTGGACGTGACCGAGCTGGTCGACGGGGAGAAGGTCACGTTCACCGCCGAGGTGGACGTCCGGCCCGAGCTGGAGCTGCCCGCGTTCACGGACCTGGTCGTGACGGTCGACGAGATCGCCGTCACCGACGAGGAGGTCACCGAACAGGTGGGCCTCCTGCGGGAGCGGTTCGCGATCCTCAAGACCGTCGAGCGGCCGGTCGGGCCGGGGGACTACGTCTCCCTCGATCTCCTCGCGACCGTGGACGGCGAAGCCGTGCCGGGCGGTGTGGCCGACGGGCTGTCGTACGAGGTGGGCTCGGGTCAACTGCTGCTGGGCACCGACGAAGCGGTGCTGGGCAAGTCGGCGGGGGAGCAGTCCACGTTCACCACCGCCCTGGTGGCCGGCGAGTATGCCGGCCGGGACGCCCAGGTGCAGATCACGGTCAAGTCCGTGAAGGAGAAGATCCTCCCGCCGCTGGACGACGACTTCGCCCAGACCGCCAGCGAGTTCGACTCGCTCGCCGAGCTTGAGGCCGACGTCCGGTCCAGGATCGAGAAGGCCAAGCAGCTCGAGCAGACCGTGCACGCCCGCGACAACACCCTGGAGGCCCTGCTCGCGGCCGTCGAGGTGCCGATGCCCGAGAAGGTGCTGGAGGACGAGGTCTCCTTCCGCAAGCATCAGCTCGACCACGGCCTGGAGCGCGCCGGGGTGGCCATGGAGCACTACCTGGAGCGGGAGGGCCAGACCGCCGAGGAGTTCGAGGCCACCCTCCGCAAGGACAGCGAAGCGGCCGTCAAGGCCCAGCTCGTGCTGGACACGATCGCCGACGCCGAACAGCTCGGGGTCACCGACACCGAGCTCACGGGTGAGGTCGTGCGGCGCGCCAAGCAGTCCGGGGTGCCCGCTCAGGAGTACGCCGACCAGCTGGTCAAGGCCGGTCAGCTGGCGCTCGTGGTCGCCGACCTGCGGCGCGGCAAGGCATTGGCGGTGGTGATCGAGCAGGCGCAGATCCACGACACCGCCGGCGTCGAGGTCAACCTCGACCTGCTCAAGTCCGACCTGGCTGCCGGTACGGTCTGATCCGGCCTCGGCCGCCCGACCCCGCGCCATGCACGGGGCTCGCCGGCACCCTGCGCTGACAGCGAACAGCGGGCCGCGGGGGACTCAGGTGCCCTCGCACCGCGTTAGGGTCGGAGACAACCGGGCCCTCGCGGCGACGGTGCGACCGCCCGAACGATCCCGACCCGGAACCACCCGAACCAGTCGAAGGCAGGCACTCGTGACTCAGAGGTACACACCGTCCGACCCCGCCGGACGGATGCCGAGCGGCGGCGGCATGAACTTCGACGACTCGGTGTTCAACCGCCTGCTCAAGGAACGCATCATCTTCCTGGGCGAGCAGTTCGACGACGACATGGCCAACCGCCTGTGTGCCCAGTTCCTGCTGCTCTCGGCGGAGGACCCGAAGAGCGACATCGCGCTCTACGTCAACTCGCCCGGCGGCTCGGTCTCGGCCGGAATGGCCATCTACGACACGATGCAGTTCATCCCGAACGACGTGGCCACCTACGGGCTCGGGCTCGCTGCCTCGATGGGCCAGTTCATCCTGTGCGCGGGCACGGCCGGCAAACGCTACGCCCTGCCGCACACGCGGATCATGATGCACCAGCCCTCCGGCGGCATCGGCGGCTCGGCCAGCGACATCGCCATCCAGGCCGAGCAGATGCTCTACACCAAGAAGCTCATGCAGGAGCGGATCGCCCACCACACCGGCCAGACCGTCGACCAGGTCGAGGCCGACTCCGACCGCGACCGCTGGTTCACCGCCGAGGAGGCCAAGGAGTACGGCCTGATCGACGCCGTCCTGCCCAGCACCGCCGACGTGGCGGCGACCACCTCGTCCCGCCGCTGACCTCCGGCCGACCGCCGGGCCCGACGCCAGAACCGAGTCTCCTCCGGAGGACCGAATTCCGATGAACGAGTTTTCCATCCCGCGAGGCGCCGCCGCGCCGGTGTACGCGCCGCAGTCCCGGTACGTGCTGCCGTCGTTCGTCGAGCGCACCTCGTACGGGATCAAGGAGTCCAACCCGTACAACAAGCTGTTCGAGGAACGGATCATCTTCCTCGGCGTCCAGATCGACGACGCCTCGGCCAACGACGTGATGGCCCAGCTCATCTGCCTGGAGTCGGCCGACCCCGACCGCGACATCATCATGTACATCAACTCGCCGGGCGGTTCGTTCACCGCGCTCACGGCGATCTACGACACGATGCAGTACGTCCGCCCGGACATCCAGACGGTGTGCATGGGCCAGGCCGCGTCGGCCGCCGCCGTGATCCTCGCCGCCGGCACGCCGGGCAAGCGCCTCGCGCTGCCGAATGCCCGGGTGCTCATCCACCAGCCCTACAGCGAGGGTGGCGGCCAGGGCAGCGACATCGAGATCCAGGCGCGTGAGATCCTGCGGATGCGCACCCAGCTGGAGACGATGCTCGCCCAGCACTCCAACCAGACGGTGGAGAAGGTCCGCAAGGACATCGAGCGCGACAAGATCCTCACCGCCGAGGAGGCCAAGGACTACGGCCTCATCGACCAGGTGCTGGAGAGCCGCAAGCGCGAAGCGGTCACCGCCAGCTAGGGCCGGCGACGCGCCCGGGGAGATGGGGTTACCTCCGGGCGCCGAGCATGTACCGTCGAGGAGTCAGTCGGCCGGGCGTCGACACAGACAGGAGATGGTCGTACGTGGCACGCATCGGTGATGGCGGTGACCTGCTGAAGTGCTCTTTCTGTGGAAAGTCGCAGAAGCAGGTCAAGAAGCTCATCGCGGGTCCGGGTGTCTACATCTGCGACGAGTGCATCGACCTGTGCAACGAGATCATCGAAGAGGAACTGTCGGAGTCGTCCGAACTCAAATGGGACGAACTGCCCAAGCCGATGGAGATCTGCGAGTTCCTCGACCAGTACGTCGTGGGCCAGGAAGCGGCCAAGAAGGCCCTCGCGGTCGCGGTCTACAACCACTACAAGCGGATCCAGGCCGACACCAGCGGCCCGCGTAACGGGGGCAACGGCAACGACCCGGTGGAGCTGGCCAAGTCCAACATCCTGCTGGTCGGCCCGACCGGGTGCGGCAAGACCCACCTCGCCCAGACGCTGGCGAAGCTGCTGAACGTCCCGTTCGCGATCGCCGACGCCACCGCGCTCACCGAGGCCGGCTATGTCGGCGAGGATGTCGAGAACATCCTGCTCAAGCTCATCCAGGCCGCCGACTACGACGTCAAGCGGGCCGAGACCGGGATCATCTACATCGACGAGGTCGACAAGATCGCCCGCAAGAGCGAGAACCCCTCGATCACCCGAGACGTCTCCGGCGAGGGCGTCCAGCAGGCGCTGCTCAAGATCCTGGAGGGGACGACGGCGAGCGTGCCGCCGCAGGGCGGACGCAAGCACCCGCACCAGGAGTTCATCCAGATCGACACCACGAACGTGCTGTTCATCGTGGGCGGGGCGTTCGCCGGGCTGGAGAAGATCATCGAGTCGCGGGTCGGCAAGGGCGGCCTCGGGTTCGGCGCGCAGATCCGGTCGGCGGCGGAGCGCTCCAGCGACGACATGTTCGCCGAGGTGATGCCGGAGGATCTGCTCAAGTTCGGCCTGATCCCGGAGTTCATCGGCCGGCTCCCGGTGATCACCACCGTGCGCAACCTCGACCGCGAAGCCCTGATCCAGATCCTCAGCGAGCCCCGCAACGCGCTGGTCAAGCAGTATCAGCGGCTGTTCGAGCTCGACGGCGTGGAACTGGACTTCTCCGCCGACGCGCTGGAGGCCATCGCCGACCAGGCGATCCTCCGTGGCACCGGCGCGCGTGGCCTCCGGGCGATCATGGAGGAGGTGCTGATGTCGGTGATGTACGAGATCCCGTCCCGTCCGGACGTCGGCCGCGTCGTGATCACCCGCGAGGTTGTGCTGGAGAAGGTGCTGCCGACCATCGTCCCTCGCGAGGCTCCCAAGCGCGAACGTCGCGACAAGTCCGCCTGACCGACGCGACGCCCGGCCGTCGCCGTCGCGGAGCCGCTCCGGGGAGGACCGAGCCATGAAGGTGGCGGCCTGCCAGCTCAACAGCCGCGGTGACCGTGCACGGAACCTCGCCACCGCCCGGCGGCTGCTGTCCGAGGCGGCCGACCGCGGCGCCGATCTCGCGGTGCTGCCCGAGTTCGTCGACTACCTCGGTCCGCGGCAGGGGACGCCCGCTCCCGAGCCGGTGGACGGGGAGTTCGCCGCGTACTTCTCCGCGGCCGCGCGGGAGCTGGGGATGTGGGTGCTCGCCGGCTCGTTCCGGGAACGGGCGCCCGGCGGGCTCGCGTACAACACCTCGCCGCTGTTCGACCGCTCCGGCCGGCTGGCGGTGTCCTATCGCAAGATCCACCTCTACGACGTCGAGATCCCCGATCGGGTGTCGTTCCGCGAGTCGGCGTCGATCGCGCCGGGGGAGCGGAGCGTGGTCGCCGTTGTCGAGGGGATCGAGGTGGGCCTGACGATCTGTTACGACCTGCGTTTCCCGGAGCTGTATCGGGAGCTCGCGGTGGCCGGTGCGCGGGTGCTCGTCGTGCCGGCCGCCTTCATGGCACACACCGGCCGGGACCACTGGGAGGTCCTGCTGCGGGCCCGTGCGATCGAGAACCAGTGCTACCTGGTGGCCGCAGCCCAGATCGGCAACCACGAGCCGGGGCGCCGCTGTCACGGACGCAGCATGGTCGTCGACCCGTGGGGGACGGTGCTGGTCCAGGCACCCGACGCTCCGGGGGTGATCGTGGCCGACCTGGACTTCGAACGGCTGGCGACGATCCGGGCGGAGTTGCCGAGCCTGGCCAACCGTCGGCTCCCAGTCGCCGGCACCTGACCCCGCTCTGTTCGGTTTGTCCCCAGTGGAGACCTGCGGGCCGCTGCCTGTGGACGGTCGGGTCGGCGTGGCTGTCGGGCTTGCCAGACTCGGACCGAATCCGAGTGAGGGGGAGGCCGATGACGGATTACCGGGCGTTCGATCCCACTGCCGCCGCCGCGTTGGCGGCCACACTGCGTCGAGCCGCCGACGACACCGGCCGAGCGCGGAGCAGCGTGGTTGCCGTGCTCGACCAGTTGGCCGCCACGGAGAGCCCGCCGGGCGAGGTCGCGCGCGTTCCCGCAGTGTTGGCCGACCTGGCGGCCTGGTGCGGCGAAGCCTCGGCCGACCTGCGCTCCCGCGGCACGGCGGCCGCCGATCCGGCCACGACACCGTTCGGCACGCCGGAGGAGGCCAGCCGCGCGGGCGCCCGGGATGCGCGGCGCGTCCGGGACGCCCTGGTCGAGCTGGGTTCGGGTGAGCTCGGCAGGGAGGAGTTCGAGGCGCTGGTGGCCGACCTGGCCCGGCGTGCGGTCGATCCGGACTACGCCGCCAGCTACGCGGGCGGGCTGGGTCCGCAGCAGCTCACGTTCGTCGCCGCGTACGGCGCGTTCTACGACGGCGACGGCGATGGCGTGCTGAACGCCGACGAGCGGAGCACCTACCAGCGGGGAGCCGGTGCGGTGATCGCGCCGGTGGCCGCCGCCGAGCGTGCCGACCGGCTCACGCCCGACCAGCGTGCCGGCCTGCTCGACGCCCAGCCGCTCGTGCTCGGTCGGATGCTCGGCGTCGGCGGGTTCTCGCCCGTCTTCGCGGCGGAGGCGACCGCCCGGGTGCTCGGTGCGCCGCCCACCCCGATCCGGCGCGTCGCCGCGCTCCAGGCGTTCGCCGCGTTGCCGGAGCAGCCCGCCGCGGCCCGCGCGCTCGTCCTCGACCCGGCGACGCTCGGCGATGCGGCGGCGTTCGTCGGTGACCGATCGGGGGCGTGGCCAGCCGACGCCGACGCCGCACTGGCCGCGCTGTTGGCGGCCGCCGCCGCCGAGGATCCCGACGACCCCGATGCCGTTCTGGCGGCGCGCGACGCGGTCGCCGGGTTCGGGCGTCGGCATCCTGAGCTGCTGGTTCGCGCCGACGGAGAGCCGACGGCGGTGGGGCGGGTCGTTGCCGGGCTGCCGCACGTCGCGACCCCATCCCATCCGACACCCGACCAGGAGGAGGCAGGAGAATGAAAGCACCCGCTCCGACCGGCGGTGGATCCGCCGCGCAGCTGCGTGGCGTCGCCGGTGCGGTCGATCGCAGCGCGGCCGACCTCGACGCGTTGCTGCGTCCGGTCTCGGCATCGCTGCGGGCCGCGGCCCGGTGGCAAGGCCCGCACCGCGAGCGATTCGACGCGGACGTCGCCGGCCGCGCCCGACGGATGGCTGGCGCGGCGGAGGACATGCGTGAGCGGGCACGTGCCCTGCGACGTGCGGCCGACGCGCTGGAACTGCTCGACGGAGCCTCTCCTCGGAGAGGCCTGGGGTGACCACGGCTCAACCGCCGTGCGTCGCCGAGCAGGAGGGGCGCTGCGAGGATCGCTTTCCCCGGCGGAGGGCGGGTGATGGCCGGGCTGCGCGGCGGCGATCAGCGCTGGGTCGTCGACGCGGCAGGTCCTTCCACCGCGTGTGTGCCGCACGCCTGGAGCAACATCCCCAGCAGCCACACCGCGATCAGCCCGCCGCCGACGGTGACCATCGCGCGGCGGATCCGGGACGGCCCGCGGCCGATCGTCCGCCACGCGACCGCGACGACGGCGGCGACGAGCAACAGCCCGATCAACGGCGCCAGGACGGGGCTCACAAAGTCGGACACGATCCCAGCGTGTCACGCCGCACGCGATCCGGCACCCGTCCGCGACCTCCGGTTCCCTGAGCCAGCACGACGCGTGGTCCGGCGGCACCGTGGTGTGGGGCCTGGCCGCGGAACGCGGCCGGGGATTCGGCACCGGGTCCGCGGCGTGGGTCCGGAGGCGGAACACGGCGTCCGGGGGCGAGAACTACGATTCAGGACGTGACGAGCCAGCCCGACTCCCGTGTCCGCGCCGAACTCCCGACCCGATACACCCCGGCCGAGGTGGAGGGGCCTCTCTACGAGCGGTGGGTGGCGAAGGGCTACTTCGGAGCCGACGCCGGCAGCGACCGGCCGCCGTACGCGATCGTCATCCCGCCCCCGAACGTCACCGGCACCCTGCACCTCGGGCACGCGCTCGACCACACGCTGATGGACGCCCTGACCCGGCGCCGGCGGATGCAGGGTTACGAGACGCTCTGGCTGCCGGGCATGGACCACGCCGGCATCGCCACCCAGAACGTGGTCGAGCGCGAGCTGGCCAAGGAGGGCAAGTCCCGGCACGACCTCGGCCGGGAGGCGTTCGTCGAGCGGGTGTGGCAGTGGAAGGCCGCCTCCGGCGGGAAGATCACCGGCCAGATGCGGCGGCTGGGCGACGGCGTCGACTGGTCCCGCGAGCGCTTCACGATGGACGAGGGCCTCTCCCGGGCGGTCGGCACGATCTTCATGCGACTGCACGACGACGGCCTGATCTACCGGGCCGAACGGATCATCAACTGGTGCCCCCGCTGCCTGACCGCGCTGTCGGACATCGAGGTCGAGCACTCCGAGGACGACGGCGAGCTGGTCGGCATCCGGTACGGCGAGAGCGCCAGCGCGATCGTGGTGGCGACCACCCGGGTCGAGACGATGCTCGGCGACACCGCGGTGGCCGTGCACCCCGACGACGACCGCTACGCGCACCTGGTCGGCACCGAGGTCGAGCTGCCGCTCACCGGGCGGCGCATCCCGGTCGTCGCCGACCCGCACGTCGACCCGGCGTTCGGCACGGGCGCGGTGAAGGTGACCCCCGCGCACGACCCGAACGACTTCGAGATCGGCCAGCGGCACCGCCTGCCGGCGATCACGGTTCTGGACGAGCGGGGAACCGTGGTCGTGCACGGCCCGTTCCAGGGGCTCGACCGGTTCGAGGCGCGGCCGGCCGTCGTGGCGGCACTCCGCGAGGAGGGACGGATCGTCTCCGAGGTCCGCCCGTACCGGCACGCCGTGGGCCACTGCTCCCGCTGCGACACCGTGGTGGAACCGCGCCTGTCGCTGCAGTGGTTCGTGAAGGTCGACACGCTGGCGAAAGCCGCCGGCGACGCCGTCCGCGACGGCCGGGTGGCGATCCACCCGCCCGAGCTGGCGAAACGGTACTTCGACTGGGTCGACAACCTGCACGACTGGTGCATCTCGCGGCAGCTGTGGTGGGGCCACCGCATCCCGGTCTGGTACGGCCCGGCCGGCGAGGTGGTGTGCGTCGGACCGGACGACCCGCCGCCCGGGACCTCCGCCGACGGCTGGACCCAGGACAGCGACGTGCTCGACACCTGGTTCTCCTCGGCGCTGTGGCCGTTCTCCACGCTGGGCTGGCCCGACGACACGGCCGACCTGCGGCGGTTCTACCCGACGGCCGTCCTGGTCACCGGCTACGACATCCTGTTCTTCTGGGTGGCCCGGATGATGCTGTTCGGCCTGTACGCGATGGACGGCCAGCCGCCGTTCCACACCGTCGCGCTGCACGGCCTGGTGCGCGACAGGCACGGCAAGAAGATGTCCAAGTCCCGCGGCAACACCGTCGATCCGCTGGAGTGGATGGACGTGTACGGCTCGGACGCGCTGCGGTTCATGCTGGCCCGCGGCGCCAATCCCGGGGCCGACCAGGCCGCGAGCGAGGAGTGGGTCGGCGGCGCCCGCAACTTCTGCAACAAGCTCTGGAACGCGACCCGGTTCGCCCTGATCAACGGCGCCGCCCCGCACGTGCCGCTGCCGCCGGCCGCCGAACTGTCCAGCGTGGACCGCTGGATCCTGTCCCGGCTGCACCGCACGCTCGACGAGGTCGACGCCCACTACGAGGGGTACGAGTTCGCCAAGCTGACCGACGCCCTGTACCACTTCGCCTGGAACGAGGTCTGCGACTGGTACCTGGAACTGGCCAAGCCGGCGCTGGCGGCGGGCGGTGCCCAGGCCGCGGCTACACAGGCCGTGCTGGGACACGTCCTCGACCGGCTGCTGCGGGTGCTCCACCCGGTGACCCCGTTCGCCACCGAGGCACTGTGGACGGCGCTCACCGGCGAGGAGTCGGTCGTGGTCGCGCCGTGGCCGGAGGCCGAGCCGGCGTGGCTGGACGATCACGCGGAGGCCGAGATCGCCGCGGTGCAGCGGGTCGTCACCGAGGTCCGGCGGTTCCGGTCCGACCAGGGGGTGAAGCCGGGACAGCGGGTGCCGGCCACTGTCGCCGGCCTGGACGCCTCGGGGCTCGGTGCCCACGAGGCCGGCATCCGTGCGCTGGTACGGCTCGACCAGCCTGACGCCGGGTTCGTGGCCACCGCTTCGCTCCCCGTCGGCGGGGTGACCGTGGCGCTCGACCTGTCCGGGACGATCGACGTCGGCGCCGAACGCAAGCGACTGGAGAAGGACCTCGCCGCGGCCGAGAAGGAGCGGGCACAGAGCAGCGGCAAGCTAGGCAATCAGGAGTTCCTGGGCAACGCCCCGGACGCGGTGGTGGCCAAGGTCCGGGCCCGCCTGGCCACGGCCGAGGCCGACATCGCCCGCATCCACGCCCAGCTCGCCGGCTTCGCGGCCGCCGGATGAGCAGTCGCGACCCGTCGCCTGGCCCGGCCGCCGAACTGGCCCGGGTGCAGGCGACGCTGGACGCCCGCGGTCCCGGCCGGATGGTGCCCGATCGCGAGCGGATCGTGGCGCTGCTCGACCTGCTCGGCAACCCGCAGCGGGCGTACCCGGCCATCCACCTCACGGGCACCAACGGCAAGACCTCGACGGCCCGGATGATCGACAGCCTGCTCCGCGCGTTCGGTCTGCGGGTCGGCCGCTACACCAGCCCCCACCTCGACTCGGTCACCGAGCGGATCGCACTGGACGGCGAGCCGGCCGACGCCGACCGGTTCGTCGCGGCACACGACGAGGTCGCACCGATCGCCGCGCTGCTCGACGCCAGGGCGGCGGGTGCCGGCGGCGAGCAGGTGACGTACTTCGAGTTCACCACCGCGATGGCGTTCGCGGCGTTTGCGGACGCGCCGGTCGACGTCGCGGTCGTCGAGGTGGGTCTGGGCGGGGAGTGGGACGCCACCAACGTGCTGGCGGCCGGCACCGCGGTGGTCACGCCGATCGGGCTCGACCACGTCGGCCTGTTGGGCGGCTCACTGGCCGAGATCGCCACCGAGAAGGCCGGCATCGTGCACCCGGGCGCCACCGTGATCACCGCCGTCCAGGCGCCCGAGGCGGCCGAGCCGCTGATCCGGCGTGCGGTGGAGGTCGAGGCGACCGTCGCCCGGGAGGGGACGGAGTTCGGTGTCGTCGAACGGGCGGTGGCCGTGGGCGGCCAACAGTTGACGCTGCAGGGTCTCGGCGGCGTGTACGGGGACGTCTTCCTGCCACTGCACGGCGCCTACCAGGCGCAGAATGCGGCCCTGGCACTCGCGGCGGTGGAGGCGTTCCTCGGCGCCGGCACGGAGGGGACGCTCGACGCCGACGCTGTCCGCGAGGGGTTCGCCGCCGTGTCCTCACCGGGCCGGCTGGAACGGGTGCGGGTCTCGCCGACGGTGCTCGTCGACGCCGCGCACAACCCGGCCGGGATGGCCGCGACCGTCGAGGCGCTGCGGGAGGCGTTCGCGTTCTCCCGGCTCGTGGCGGTGGTCGCGCTGCTGGACGACAAGGACGCCCGGGGGATGCTCGAACTGCTCGAGCAGGCGGTCGACGCCGTCGTGGTGACCGAGAACTCCTCGCCTCGCCGGGTCGGCGCCGACGCGCTGGGCGCGGTGGCGGTGGATGTGTTCGGCGCCGACCGAGTGGAGGTCTCGCTGCGTCTGGACGACGCCATCGAGTCGGCCATCCGGATCTCCGAGGAAGACGACGGTCCGCTCGGTACGACCGGGGTGCTGGTCACCGGCTCGGTCGTCACCGCGGCGGACGCGCGGAGGCTGCTGCGCGGATGACCGAGGAACGGCAGGCGATGCCGGCTGCGGCGACCACGCCGGGCACCGAGACCGAGCCGGGCACCCACGCCACGCCCGAGACCACGCCCGGCGCTGGGACCTCGCCGGGGTCCGGTCTGCGCAATCCGCGCGCCGCGATCCGCGGGGTCGGTGGCGCCGTGTTGTTCCTGGAGTGGATCGCCGTCCTGCTCGCCATCCAGCCGATCCGGATCCTGGCGCCGGGCACTCCGGGCTGGGGACTGGCCGTCGTCGTCGGGCTCGCGTTCGGCTGCCTGGCGGTGGCTGGCCTTCTGCGGTACGGGTGGGGATGGCATGTCGGGACGGCGCTCCAGGTGGCGATCGTCGCCACCGGCGTGCTGCTGCCCGCGATGTTCGTGCTCGGCGGGGCCTTCCTCGTGATCTGGATCTACGTCCTCCGGGTCCGCCGCACGCTGTCTCGTCCCGCCCGGTTCGATCACTGACCCGCGCCCGGACGGAGCCGCGATCGGCCGGGAAGGGACGGAGCCAGCCGATTCCTACGGGTAGGCTGCCGCCGAAAGCGGGCTGAAACGAAGGAGTCTCGTCGTGTCCGAGCGCACGCTCGTCCTGATCAAACCCGACGCGGTGCGGCGCGGGCTGGTCGGAGAGATTCTCGGTCGGTACGAGCGCAAGGGGCTCACCGTCGAGGCCATGGACCTCCGGGTGGCCGACCCGGCGGTGGCCGACGAGCACTATGCCGAGCACGTGGAGAAGGCCTGGTATCCCGAGCTTCGCGCGTTTGTCACCTCGGGTCCGCTCGTCGCGATGGTGGTCGCCGGCGACCAGGCGATCGAGGTCGTCCGCGCGATGAACGGTGCCACCGACGGGCGCAAGGCAGCCCCGGGCACGATCCGCGGCGACCTGGCGCTGTCCACCCAGCAGAACCTCGTGCACGCGTCGGATTCAGCCGAGTCGGCGTCCCGCGAGATCAAGATCTGGTTCCCCGAGTTCTGATCGAGAAGTCGGCCAGTTGACGTTCTGACAAGCTAGACATAGATTGTCGGCGTGACAGAGGCTCGGATCGACCAGATCCTGGACGCCGCATACGTCTGCTTCACCAGGTTCGGGATGCGCCGGACCACGATGGACGACATCGCCGCCGAGGCGGGAATGTCACGGCCGGCGGTCTACCAGTACGTCCGCAACAAGGACGACACCTACCGTCGACTGGCGGAGCGGCTCTTCGACCGGGCGCTTGCCGCGGCCCGCGACCGGGCGACCGCGGAGGGCGGGTTCGGCGAGCGGCTCACCGCCGTGCTGGACAGCAAGCTGGAACTGACCCTGCGGCTGTGGCGCGACAGTCCGCATGCCGCGGAGCTGCTCGCCGGCAGCGCCCGGCTCCCCTCCGAGCTCGTCGAGGGCTACACCACCGCGATGACCACCGTCATCACGGACCTGATCGCCGACGCCGCGAAGGCTGGCGAGATCGCGCTCGACCTGGCTCCGGCCGACGCGGCCGAAGTGCTGGTGGCGTTCGTCCGGGGCCTGGAAGCCGACCCGGTCGATCCAGACCGCTCCCGGGCAATGCTGCGCCACGGCGTGGCGCTGCTGACCGTAGGACTCACCCCCAGAAGGAGAACCAGCCCATGACCGCCGTCCTCATCACCGGGTGCTCGTCGGGCATCGGTCGCGCCACCGCGCTGCGGCTGGCCCGCCGTCCCGAGCTCGACGTCTACGCCACCGCCCGCCGCCCGGAAACCCTCACCGCGCTCGCCGAACAGGGTTGCCACACGCTCGCCCTGGACGTGACCGACGAGGAGTCCATGCGCGCGGCCGTCAAGGCTGTGGAAAGTAGGCACGGAGCCGTCGGTGTCCTGGTCAACAACGCTGGTTACGGCGAGTACGGCACCATCGAGGAAACGGACCTCGATCGCGTGCGGGGGCAGTTCGAGACCAACGTGTTCGGCCTCGCCCGGCTCTCGCAGCTCGTCCTGCCCGCCATGCGGACCGCCCGGAGCGGACGGATCGTCAACGTCAGTTCGATGGGTGGCCGGTTCGTATTCCCCGTCGGCGGCTACTACCACGCCTCGAAGTACGCGGTGGAGGCGTTGTCCGACGCGCTCCGGTTCGAGGTGGCTCCGTTCGGTGTGAAGGTCAGCATCATCGAGCCGGGCCTCATCCGCACCGGCTTCGGCGACACGGCAGCAGGCACCCTCGCCAAGACTTCCAAGGCCGAGGGGCCGTACGGGCCGGTGACCGTTGCCGCCGACAAGCAGATGGCCGATGGCTACGCCAACAAGCGCATGTCGGTGACGCCGGACGCCGTGGCCGCCGTGATCGAGCGCGCGGCCACCACCCGCCGGCCGCGGGTCCGCTACGTGGTCACCCCGACCGCGCGGCTGCTCGTACACATGCGCCGGCTGCTGGGCGCCCGCGCGTTCGACGCCTTTCTGCGCACCCAGTTCGGTGGCCCGGCGGCCGGCTGACCGCCGGCACTCGTCGGCCGGCCGACCGCCAACGGCGTGTGGGCCGGCTGACCGCCGGTAATGGGGACAGGCTCGATGCCCGACCTCCGGTATCGTGGAGGAACAGGCGTCGACCCGGCCATCACCGGCGAGCCTCCGGAAGAACGGGCCCCGGCGCGTCGGCGGCGGCCTCAGTAGAACCGGACGGGGCGGCCCGTCACAGCCGACCGACGAGCGGGCTGGATGCTTTCGTCCAGCCAAGCGGGGTGGTACCGCGGACTTCGCGCCACAGGCGGCGCGGCGTTCGTCCTCGCACACCGAGGCTGACCACGTGTGCGAAGGAGCAGGGCCGATGGCCTACCCCCAGGACGAGCCGAGCCGAGCCGTGCCGGCTGCCGCGCCGTTCCCGGAGATCGAGCGCCGGGTGCTGGACTACTGGGCTGCCGACGGCACCTTCCAGGCGTCCGTCGAGGCACGTCCCGTCGGCCCCGACGGCGCGAACGAGTTCGTCTTCTACGACGGTCCGCCGTTTGCCAACGGCCTGCCGCACTACGGCCACCTGCTCACCGGCTACGTGAAGGACCTCGTGCCGCGCTACCAGACCATGCGGGGACGCCGGGTCGAGCGCCGGTTCGGCTGGGACTGCCACGGGCTGCCCGCCGAGGTGGAGGCCGAGAAGCAGCTCGGCATCTCCACCAAGGCCGAGGCGCTCGAACTGGGTGTGGCCACCTTCAACGAGGCGTGCCGCGCCTCGGTGCTGCGCTACACGCAGGACTGGGAGCGCTACGTCACCCGCCAGGCCCGCTGGGTGGACTTCGCCAACGACTACAAGACGCTCGACCTGGACTACATGGAGAGCGTCCTCTGGGCGTTCAAGACGCTGCACGACAAGGGCCTGATCTACGAGGGCTTCCGGGTGCTGCCGTACTGCTGGCGCTGCGAGACGCCGCTGTCCAACACCGAGACCCGGATGGACGACGTCTACCGCAACCGCCAGGACCCGGCCGTCACGGTCGCGTTCACCCTGGAGCCGCGCGGCGACGGGCCCGTCGAGAAGCTGCTGGTGTGGACGACCACGCCCTGGACGCTGCCGAGCAACCTCGCGCTCGCGGTCGGGCCGGACATCGACTACGCCGTGTTCGAGCGCGACGGCGAGCGGCTGCTCCTGGGCGAGGCCCGGGTCGGGGCGTACGAGCGGGAGCTGGCCGGCGCCGAGCGGGTGGGCACGGTGCGGGGGACCGAGCTGGTCGGCCGCCGGTACACGCCGCTGTTCGACTTCCTGGTCGAGCGCGACGAGGCCCGCATCGCCTTCCGCGTGCTGCCGGGGGAGTTCGTCACCACCGAGGACGGCACCGGCGCGGTGCACATGGCGCCCGCCTTCGGCGAGGACGACCAGAACGTCTGTGCCGAGAACGGCATCGGCGTCGTGGTCACCGTGGACGAGCACACCCGGTTCACCAGCCTGGTGCCGCCGTACGAGGGGATGCAGGTCTTCGAGGCCAACAAGCCGATCGTCGCCGACCTGCGCGCGGCCGGGACGCTGGTCCGGCTCGACTCCTACGACCACCCCTACCCGCACTGCTGGCGGTGCGACACTCCGCTGGTCTACAAGGCGGTGTCGAGCTGGTTCGTGCAGGTGACGAAGTTCCGCGACCGGATGGTGGAGCTGAACAAGCAGATCACCTGGGTGCCCGAGCACGTCCAGGACGGCTCGTTCGGCAAGTGGCTCGCGCATGCCCGGGACTGGTCGATCAGCCGGACCCGGTTCTGGGGCTCGCCGATCCCGGTGTGGAAGTCCGACGACCCGGCCTACCCGCGGGTGGACGTGTACGGCTCGCTGGACGAGCTCGAGCGCGACTTCGGCGTCCGGCCGGACGATCTGCACCGCCCGGTGGTGGACGCGCTGACCAGGCCCAATCCGGACGACCCGACCGGGCGCTCCACCATGCGCCGGGTGCCCGAGGTGCTCGACTGCTGGTTCGAGTCCGGCTCGATGCCGTTCGCCCAGGTGCACTACCCGTTCGAGGACAAGGGCACCTCGCCGGCCGACCCGACGCAGGGGCACACCTGGTTCGAGGACCACTTCCCGGGCGACTTCATCGTCGAGTACATCGCGCAGACCCGCGGCTGGTTCTACACGCTGCACGTGCTCTCGACGGCGCTGTTCGACCGGCCGGCGTTCCGGACGGCGGTGTCGCACGGCATCGTGCTCGGCGACGACGGCGCGAAGATGAGCAAGTCCCGGCGCAACTACCCGGACGTCTACGCGATGTTCGACGCCTACGGCGCGGACGCGATGCGGTGGTTCCTGATGGCCTCGCCGATCCTGCGGGGCGGCGACCTCGTCGTCACCGAAGGCGGCATCCGGGACAGCGTCCGGCAGGTGCTCAATCCTCTGTGGAACGCGTACTACTTCCTCACCCTGTATGCCAACGCCGACGGCCACACGGCCACCACCCGCACCGACTCGGCCCATGTGCTCGACCGGTACGTGCTGGCCAAGCTGCGCACGCTGGTGGCCGACACGACCGCCAGCATGGACGGATACGACATCTCCGGTGCCTGCGCGCAGGTGCGGGCGTTCCTCGACGCGCTCACGAACTGGTACATCCGCCGGTCCCGCGACCGCTTCTGGGCCGGCGACCGGGACGCGTTCGACACCCTCCACACGGTGCTGGAGACGGTGTCCCGGGTCGCGGCACCGCTGCTGCCGATGGTCGCCGAGGAGGTCTGGCGGGGTCTGACCGGTGGCCGCTCGGTGCACCTGGCGGACTGGCCTGTGGTCGACGGTCTGCCGGCGGACACGGGGCTGGTGGACGCCATGGACCGCGTGCGCGAGGTGTGCTCGGCGGCGCTGTCGCTGCGCAAGGCCCGGCGGCTGCGGGTGCGGCTGCCGCTGGCCTCGCTCACCGTCGCGGTGCCCGACGCCGGTGCGCTGGAACCGTTCAAAGCGCTGATCGCCGACGAGGTGAACGTGAAGGACGTCCGGCTCACCTCCGAGGTGGATTCGGCCTGCTCGGCGGTGCTCACCGTGGTGCCGCGGGTGCTCGGGCCCCGGCTCGGCGGGCAGGTGCAGCAGGTGATCCGGGCGGTCAAGGCCGGCGACTGGTCGTCGGTGGACGGCGTGGTCGTCGCCGGCGGCGTGCCGTTGGAAGAGGGGGAGTACGAGCTGAAGCTCGTACCGAGTTCACCGGAGCGTTCGGCCGCACTGCCCGGGAACGTCGGCGTGGTCGTGCTGGACACGGACGTGACCCCCGAGCTGGCCGCCGAAGGCCTGGCCCGGGACGTCGTCCGTGCGGTGCAGCAGGCGCGCAAGGACGCGGGCCTGGACGTCGCCGACCGGATCGTGCTGACCCTGGAAGCGCCGGACGCCGTGGTCGAGGCGGTCAAGGCGCACGAGGCATTCCTGGCGGGGGAGGTGCTGGCGACCGCGCTGGTCTACGGCCCGATCCCCGGTGCCGATGCCGCCCAGGACGCGGTGGCGGGGGAGGACCTCCCGATCCGGGTGTCGGTCACGCGCGCTTGATCGGACGCCGCGTCGCTAGGCTCGGTGGGTGAGCGCTGCCTGTGAGTACTTCGTCGCGTCGGCCTGCGAAGTCGGGGCGCTCGACCCGACTCGGAGCCCGTCGGCGCAGCTGCCGGACGCCACGGCCGTGCGGTTGCCGGGAACGGATCCCGATGTCGTGCTGACCAGCCTCATCGAGGTGCTCTGCCCGGACGGCGACACCGCGCTGTGGGCCGGCGCGGACGACCGTGCGACCGACCCGGCTGACGCAGGAGCGCCTGGCGCCACCGCGGTGGACCGTCTCGTGGTCGCGGCGATCCAGGGCGCGGACGGAGACCCGGAGCTGGAGTGGGACGACGTCGTCGCGCAGTGGTCGAGACGGGTGGAGTCCCGCGTCGGGCCCGTCGACGTCACCGAGCTGGCGAGGGTCGCGGACCGGCTCCGGCTGCTCGGAGGTCAGCTCGGCGCGGATCCGACCCGACGGCTGTACCGGTGGAACGCGTCGTGAGTCTCAGGTGGCGTCGATGTAGGCCCGGGCGACATCGGAGGCCATCTTGATGGCGTCCTCCTGGCTGTACCGCTCGGAGGAGTCCACCTTGACCTCGATCACCAGGTTGTCGTCCAACGCCACCACCTTGATCGGCCGCGAGTCGGTCGGCAGCTGGACGTACGCGCGGTCGCCGACGCCGGACACGTCGCGCACCGTGGCACCGGCCGCCGCGGATCCGTCCTGCTTGCGGCCGATGTCGTAGAACGTGCGGGCGTTCTGGGAGGGTGAACGGCCGAGGTACTGCTTGTCGTAGACCGACGCGTTCGCCACGACGGTGTCGGAGTCGTTGATGCCCACGCTGCAGAACGTGCGGGTGCCGGCCTGCTCGTCCGACTTCGACGAGGCGAAGGTGGTGGTCACCTGCCAGCCGTTCGCCTTGAGGGGTGCGGCAATCGGTCCGCACGCGTCGTCGAGCGCCTTGTGGGTGCCTCGCTCGACCGGCGCCTCCGAGGCCTCGGGCGTGTCGGTGGCCTCCGGGGTGGGGCTGGCACTGGCCGTCGCCGAGGCCGTCGGCGTTCCGGACGCGACGGTCTGCGGGTTGTCGCCCTGGTTGACGAAAACCGCAGCGAGGACCCCTACGACGATCAGGAGCAGCACGATCGCGCCGGCCGCCAGGCCGACGATGAGCCCGGTGCGCGATTTCGGCTCCTCCGGAGGGGGCGGGCCGCCGTAGCCGGGGTAGCCGGAACCGGGGTAGTTGGCGCCCGGGGGTCTGGGTGGTGTCCCGCCGTAGGAGGGGAGCACCGCGGTGGCCCCCGCGTCCGCGGGCGGCGGGTACGCCGGCATCACCGCGGTCTGGTCGTTCTCCTGGGGCGGTCCGGACGCCTGCCCCGAGGCTCCGCCGGGCCGCTGCCCGTACGGCGGGTGCTGCTGACCCTGCCGGGAGGGGTCGTCGGGCCAGGACTGTCCACCGTGCGGGTTGTTCATCGCGGAGATCCGTCCAGGAGAGCGGGTTGCCGTCCGGCATCCTTCCAGACCCCGCGGTGCGCCCCGCGGCCACCACGCCGGCCTTTCGTCGCCCCGCAGTCCAAGGTCGCGGGTGTCCTGTCCTCGCGCGGGACTGGACCGGGACAACGACGGGGTCGCGTGCGAATAGCCCCGGCCCGGCGAGGAAGGCACGCAGACGCGAGAAGGCCCGGTTCGGGGAACGAACCGGGCCTCGCGGTGGGGTCCCACCCGGACCGGGGCGTGGCTGCCCCGTTCCGGGCGGTGACTCAGAGGTCGGTCTGGATGTCGTGGCGCGTGAGGGCGCGGAACGCGGCGTCCGAGCCGCCGGCGGCGGTGGCCAACTGGGAGAACGCGCGGCGCTCTCCCTCGGCGTCCACCAGCTTCGCCCACGCGTTCTGGGCGTGGCGGGCGGACCGGGCGCGCACGACCGTGCTCGCTGCGGTACCGGTGAAGATCACGTGGTGCTCCTTGGATGTAGGTGGTTCCTCGTACCGGATCTACTGTACCGATCCAGTAGGGAGAAATCGCCCTCGGCTCATCGTGACGAGCAACACGGTGGGTGATAGCTGACAAGGCCGTAACACCGACCGAGTGCTTGGCGATAGTGCGCTTTCACGGTCCCCGCTGCGCAGCGTTACGACCGCGTGTCCTGGGTGCGGCGGGCCGGTGAAGGCGGGTGTTGGACCCTCCGAGGCGGTCTGCGGCCGCGGGGTGGAGTGGGGTGGAGGCGTCGGAAGTACCCTGGACCCATCATGAGCGTCGACTCGGTGTTTCCTGTCCTGGCGCCACTCCTCCCACGTGTGCGCAAGCCGATCCAGTACGTCGGTGGCGAGCTGAACGCGACCGTGAAGGAGTGGGACGCCCACCCTGTCCGCTGGGCGTTGATGTACCCCGACGCGTACGAGGTCGGGCTGCCCAACCAGGGCATCCAGATCCTCTACGAGGTGATCAACGAGCGGCCGGACGCGCTGGCCGAACGCACCTACGCGGTCTGGACCGACCTCGAGGCGCTGATGCGCGAGCACGGCGTCCCGCAGTTCACCGTCGACGGTCACCGTCCGGTGAGCGCGTTCGACGTGCTCGGGGTGAGCTTCGCCACCGAACTCGGCTACACCAACCTGCTGACCGCGCTCGACCTCGCCGGCATCCCGCTGCTGGCCCGCGACCGCACCGAGGCGCACCCGATCGTGCTGGCCGGCGGCCACGCCGCGTTCAACCCCGAGCCGATCGCCGACTTCATCGATGCCGCGGTGCTCGGCGACGGCGAGGAGGCCGTGCACGAGATCACCGACGTGCTTCGCGACTGGAAGGCCGAGGGCTGTCCGGGCGGGCGGGACGAGCTGCTGCTCCGGCTGGCCCGCACCGAGGCCGTGTACGTGCCGCGCTTCTACGACGTCGACTACCTGCCCGACGGCCGCATCCACCGGATCGTGCCCAACCGGGCCGAGGTGCCGTTCCGGATCCACAAGCGCACCACGATGGACCTGGACGCCTGGCCCTACCCGAAGCAGCCGCTGGTGCCGCTGGCCGAGACCGTGCACGAGCGGGCCAGCGTGGAGATCTTCCGCGGCTGCACCCGGGGCTGCCGGTTCTGCCAGGCCGGCATGATCACCCGCCCGGTGCGGGAGCGCTCGATCACCGGCATCGGCGAGATGGTCGACGCCTCGATCAAGGCCACCGGGTTCTCCGAGGTGGGTCTGCTCTCGCTCTCCAGCGCCGACCACACCGAGATCGCCGGCATCGCCAAGGGCTTGGCCGACCGGTACGAGGGCACCAACACGTCGCTGTCGCTGCCCTCGACCCGGGTGGACGCGTTCAACATCGACCTCGCGAACGAGCTGTCCCGCAACGGACGGCGCTCGGGGCTGACGTTCGCCCCGGAGGGCGGCAGCGAGCGGCTGCGCAAGGTGATCAACAAGATGGTCTCCAAGGACGACCTGATCCGCACGGTCACTGCCGCGTACACCGCCGGCTGGACCCAGGTGAAGCTGTACTTCATGTGCGGCCTGCCCACCGAGACCGACGAGGACGTCCTGGAGATCGCCGGGCTGGCCCACGACGTGATCCGGGCCGGCCGGGCAGCCTCCGGGCGGCGTGACATCCGTTGCACGGTGTCGATCGGCGGCTTCGTCCCCAAGCCGCACACCCCGTTCCAGTGGGCCGCCCAGTGCGACGCGGAGACCGTCGACCACCGGCTGAGGCTGCTGCGCCAGGCGATCAACGCCGACCGCAGCCTGGGCAAGGCGATCGGGTACCGCTACCACGACGGCAAGCCGTCGATCGTCGAAGGGCTGCTCTCCCGCGGCGACCGCCGCGTCGGTGCTGTGATCGCCCGGGTGTGGGAGCAGGGCGCCCGTTTCGACGGCTGGCACGAGCACTTCTCCTACGAGCGCTGGGTGGCCGCCGCGGCCGACGTGCTGCCGCCGCTCGGGGTCTCGCTCGGCTGGTACACCACCCGCGAGCGCGACGAGCACGAGGTGCTGCCCTGGGACCACCTCGACTCCGGCCTCGACCCCGAGTGGCTCTGGGCCGACTGGCAGGACTCCCTCGACGAGACCGAGCAGGACGACTGCCGGTGGACGCCGTGCTTTGACTGCGGGGTCTGCCCGGGCATGAACACCGAGATCCAGATCGGCCCGACCGGTCGCGCCCTGCTTCCGGTCACCCCGGTCTGAGCCCACGCACCGTGAGGAGAACCACCCTTGGCCCGCACTCCTGACGGGCCGCCCCCGCCGCCCGTCGTCCAGCGGCTGCGGCTGCGGTACGCCAAGCGCGGGCGGCTGCGCTTCACCTCCCACCGCGACTTCGCCCGCGCGTTCGAGCGGGCGCTGC
Source organism: uncultured Actinomycetota bacterium (assembly GCA_963740255.1). Classification (GTDB taxonomy): domain Bacteria; phylum Actinomycetota; class Actinomycetes; order Mycobacteriales; family Cryptosporangiaceae; genus CAVUDO01. The sequence goes on from CAVUDO010000002.1 coordinate 164,463, forward strand.
GCCGGGCCGAGGTGCCGATGGCGTTCTCGGCCGGGTTCAGCCCGCACCCGAAGATCTCCTACGTGGGCGCGGCGCCCACGGGGGTGGCCAGCGAGGCCGAGTACCTGGAGGTGGGCCTCGCGGTGGAGGCGGACCCGGAGCGGGTGCGGACCGCACTGGACGCCGCGCTGCCGCCCGGGCTGGACATCCTCGAGGTGGTGGTGGCCGGCCCTGGTTCGCTGGCCGACCGGATGCAGGCGTCGCACTGGCTCGTGGAGCTGCCGGGGGTCGACATCGCAGACCTCCGACGAGCGCTGCGGGTTTTCCTGGCGGCCGTCGAGGTACCGGTGGACAAGCTCACGAAATCCGGCCGGAAGACCGTCGACGTGCGGCCGGCGGTGGTGTCCGCGGAGGTGCTCGACGCGAGGGTCGGCGGGGCGGTCGAGCAGGGCGGCGAGGGACCGGCGGGCGAGTCCCGAGGGCCCTCCGAGGAGCGCTGTGCGATACTTGAACTCGTCGTCCGGCTAGTCACACCGGCCGTACGACCCGATGACATCCTGACCGGCCTGCACGACGTGGCCGATCTCGACCCGCCGGTGCCGCCCCGCGCCACCCGATTGGCGCAGGGCATCCTCACCGCGCAGGGTCGGGTTGCCGACCCGCTGGACGCGGACCGTGGCGGGATTGTCAGCGGAGCGCCGTAACTGCGGCGCGCCCACGACTTCGGTGACCACCCGGTCCCTGACAGCTACGACACGAAACGCTCCTGAGCGGCCGCGTGACACGCGCCCGGGAGCGGAACGGGAGACACGCCCGGATGCTCGAGAACGAGCCCACCGGCGTCGCGCCCGCTGGGGAGACCCATGCTGCCGCGAACGCCGACACCCCCACCAAGCGCCCGGCCCGCCGCCGTGCCCCCAGAAAGGCCGCCGCCGAGGCGCCCCCGCTGGTCGAGTCCTTCGGTGTGGCCGACACCGACACCGACACTGAGGCGGCACCCCCGGCCAAGCGGGCCACCCGCAGCCGCCGGCGCTCCGCCGGCGCCGAGGACAGTGCGTCCGACATCCAGGCCGGATCGGTCGAGGCGGTGGCACCCGACGAGCAGGACGACGCGGCGCCGGCCAAGGCCAAGCCCGCGCGGCGGAGCAGGTCCCGCAAGGCGTCCTCGGCCGGCCCGGAGGCGGCTCCGGTCGACCCCGCGGACGAGGACGTGACCGAGGCCGCCCCCGACACCCCCGGCACGGCGTCCCGTCCGGCCCCGATCGTGACGTTCATGGCGCCCGAGGCCGCCGCCGCGCGGGCGCGGGTGGCTCCCGCCGCGGCCGCGGCCGAGGCCGCTGCCAGCGAGGACGTTGCCCAGGACGAGTCCGACGACGACACCGAGGACGACGGCGAGGGTGGCCGCCGTCGGCGCCGCCGTGGCCGTCGTGGCCGGGGCCGTGCCCGTGGTGAGGATGCCGCGGACGACGGCGAGGGCTCGGAGGAGTCCGACGACCAGGCCGAGGAGACCGCGGAGGGCACCGACGACGAGGACGACGAGGGCGCCGGTGGTACCCGCCGTCGCCGCCGTCGCCGCCGTCGTGGCTCCGGCGGCACCGACGGCGAGGGCGCCCCGGACGACCCGCCGCACACCGTGGTCAAGGTGCGGACGCCGGCCCGGGAACGCGCCGCGTCCGACGAGGTGCAGGGCGTCAAGGGCTCGACCCGGCTGGAGGCCAAGCGCCAGCGCCGCCGGGAGGGCCGCGAGTCCAACCGGCGCCGTCCGCCCGTGCTCACCGAGGCCGAGTTCCTGGCCCGCCGCGAGGCCGTCGAGCGGGTGATGGTCGTCCGGCAGGTCGGCGACCGCACCCAGATCGCCGTGCTGGAGGACGACATCCTGGTCGAGCATTACGTGACCAGGGCGACCGCCACCGCGTACGCCGGCAACGTCTACCTGGGCAAGGTGCAGAACGTCCTGCCGAGCATGGAGGCGGCGTTCGTCGACATCGGCAAGGGCCGCAACGCCGTCCTCTATGCCGGCGAGGTCAACTGGGACGCTGCCGGCCTGGACGGCAAGCCGCGCAAGATCGAGACCGCGCTCCGCGGCGGCGACGCCGTGCTTGCGCAGGTCACCAAGGATCCGATCGGCCACAAGGGCGCCAGGCTGACCAGCCAGGTGAGCCTGCCGGGCCGGTTCCTGGTCTACGTGCCCGAGAGCCAGATGACGGGCATCAGCCGGAAGCTGCCCGACACCGAGCGCAAGCGCCTCAAGGACATCCTCAAGCAGATCGTCCCCGAGGAAGCCGGCGTGATCATCCGCACGGCGGCCGAGGGGGCCAGCGCGCAGGAACTCACCGACGACGTCGAGCGCCTGCAGGCCCAGTGGCAGACGATCAAGCAGAAGGCGGCCAAGGCGAACGCGCCGGCGCTGCTCTCCGCCGAGCCCGACCTGGTCGTCCGGGTCATCCGCGACGTCTTCAACGAGGACTTCAGCAAGCTCGTCGTCTCGGGTGAGGACGCCTGGCAGCTGGTGGAGTCCTACGTCAGCGACGTATCCCCCGACCTCGCCGCGCGGCTGACCAAGCACACCGGCGACTCCGACGTCTTCGCGGCCTACCGGGTCACCGAGCAACTCACGAAGGCGCTCGACCGGAAGGTGTGGCTGCCCAGCGGCGGTTCGCTGGTGATCGACCGCACCGAGGCGATGACCGTCGTGGACGTCAACACCGGGAAGTTCACCGGCCAGGGCGGCAACCTGGAGGAGACGGTCACCCGCAACAACCTGGAGGCGGCCGAGGAGGTCGTCCGCCAGCTCCGGCTGCGCGACATCGGCGGCATCATCGTCATCGACTTCATCGACATGGTGCTCGAGTCCAACCGCGAGCTGGTGCTGCGCCGGCTCACCGAATGCCTCGGACGCGACCGGACCAAGCACCAGGTAGCCGAGGTGACCTCGCTCGGGCTGGTGCAGATGACCCGCAAGCGGGTTGGGCAGGGCCTGCTGGAGTCGTTCAGCGAGACGTGCGAGCACTGCCGGGGACGCGGACTCATCCTGCACACCGAACCGGTGGCCGAGGGCGGTTCCCAGCCTGCGGCGCCCGCCGAGGGCAAGAGCCGCAAGCGGGGACGCCGGTCGCGCTCGGAGGACGTCGAGCCGATCGAGGCCATCGAGCCGGTGAGCCCAGCCGCGGCCCGTGCGGCGCTCGCCGCCATCCACGCGGCGAGCCACCCCGACGAGCCGTCCGACGCCGCCGCCGCGGCGTCCGAGTCCGGACGCCGTCCCGTCCCGCGGTGCCGACAACGGCAAGGCTGACCTGCGGGTGAACGGGGACACCTGGTCGGAGGACCCCGCGGACGCCGGGCCGGACGAAGGCCGGGAGTTCGCCGTGGCCACCGCCGGCCCGGTCTCCGATCACGATCAGCACGCCGAGCCGGTGGCTGCCACGCCGCCGCGTCGGCGTGCGCGTCGGGCGGCATCCCGGCCGGCCGGTCCTCCGGTCACCGCGGGCTGAATGCCGCAAGCGGGCGGGTGAGCTGCCGGTTTGACCAGCCACGCGCCCGATGCGGTATTCTTCTCGCTGGCGCGCTTGCGCGTCCGGTTCCCGCGCGCCTCGCCCTCCTTGGCGCCGCAGCGGGACATGTTCCCGATCAACGCCTTCCCGAGCAGTCAGGAGACCCACGTCTCATGTACGCCATCGTCAAGACCGGCGGCAAGCAGTACAAGGTGGCGGTCGGTGACGTCGTCGTCGTCGAGAAGCTGGTCGGGGCGCCCGGAGACGAGGTGACGCTGCCGGTGCTGCTCGTCGTGGACGGCGAAGGCGACTCGGTGGACGTCACCCACCAGGCCGAGAAGCTGGCCACGTTCAGCGTCACCGGCGAGCTGGTGGCCCACACCAAGGGCCCCAAGATCCGGATCCACAAGTTCAAGAACAAGACCGGCTACCACAAGCGCCAGGGCCATCGTCAGCCGCTGACGCAGATCAAGGTCACCGGCATCAAGAGCGGGAAGTAGGCCTGCAGACATGGCACACAAGAAGGGCGCGTCTTCCTCGCGCAACGGGCGTGACTCGAACGCGCAGCGCCTCGGCGTGAAGCGGTTCGGCGGCCAGGTCGTGCGGGCCGGCGAGATCCTCGTCCGGCAGCGCGGCACCCACTTCCACCCGGGCGACCTGGTCGGCCGCGGGGGTGACGACACCCTGTTCGCGCTGGCCGCGGGCAGCGTCCTGTTCGGCACCAAGCGCGGACGCAAGACGATCAGCATCGTGCCGGCGGACGCCTGACGTCCGGCCCGCAACCAAGCATCCGTCGAAGGGGCGGACCGGGCAGTGTTCCGGTCCGCCCCTTCGGCTTTCCGCACCGGTGACCCACCTGGTGCGCCAAGGGCCTGGTGGCCGCACCTGCGGGAGTACGCAGGTGGCGCCCCCAGACCAGACAGGAGCGGGAACAGCCGTGGCGACCTTCGTCGACCGGGTCGTGCTGCACGTCGCCGCTGGTGACGGCGGCCACGGCTGCGCGTCCGTGCACCGGGAGAAGTTCAAGCCGCTGGGTGGGCCGGACGGAGGCAACGGGGGAGACGGTGGCGATGTGGTCCTCGTCGTCGATCCGGGCGTCCACACGCTGCTGGACTTCCACTACCGCCCGCATGCCCGGGCCACCAACGGCCGCCCCGGTCAGGGCTCGCACCGCAACGGCGGCAACGGCGACACGCTCGAACTGCGCATCCCCGACGGCACCGTGGCACTCGGCCCGGACGGCGAGGTGCTGGCCGATCTCACCGGCGAGGGGACGCGGCATGTGATCGCCCGCGGGGGCAAGGGCGGCCTCGGCAACGCCGCACTGGCCACCTCCAAGCGGAAGGCGCCGGGCTTCGCGCTGCTCGGCGAGCCGGGCGAGACGCACGAGGTCGTCCTGGAACTCAAGAGCGTCGCCGACGTCGGGCTGGTGGGCTTCCCCAGCGCGGGCAAGTCGTCGCTGATCTCGGTCGTCTCGGCCGCCAAGCCCAAGATCGCCGACTACCCGTTCACCACGCTGGTGCCCAACCTCGGCGTGGTGACGGCGGGCGAGGTGGTGTTCACGATGGCCGACGTGCCGGGCCTGATCCCCGGTGCCGCGCAGGGCAAGGGCCTCGGGCTGGAATTCCTCCGGCACATCGAGCGGACGGCCGTGCTGGTCCATGTGGTGGACAGCGCCACCGAGGAGCCCGGCCGCGACCCGGTTGCCGACATCGACGCGCTGGAACGGGAGCTGGCCGAGTACGGCGGCCTGGCCGACCGCCCCCGGCTGGTGGTGCTCAACAAGGTCGACCTGCCGCACGGCCGGGACCTCGCCGAGATCGTCCGGCCCGACCTGGAGGCGCGCAGCCACCGGGTGTTCGAGGTCAGCACGATCACCCGGGAGGGCCTGCGGCCGCTGCTGTTCGCGTTGGCGGACCTGGTCGAGGCCGATCGCGCGGGCCGGTCGGCGCCGTCGGCAACCCGGATCGTGCTCCGGCCGACCGCGGTCAACGAGGTCGGCTTCACGGTTGACCGCGACCCGGCGGTGCCGGACGGTTTCGTGGTACGCGGTACCAGGCCGGGCCGCTGGGTGAAGCAGACCGACTTCTCCAACGACGAGGCGGTCGGCTACCTCGCCGACCGGCTGGCCCGGCTCGGCGTGGAGGAGGCCCTGGCCAGGGCGGGTGCCCGGCCGGGGAACCCGGTGACGATCGGGGAGGTCACGTTCGACTGGGAGCCCACGTTGCTGGCCGGCGCCGACGCGTTCCTGCCTACGGGCCGGGGCACCGACATCCGGCTCGACCGGAATGACCGGCCCGACGCCTCGCAGCGCCTGGCCGCGCGGCGTTCCCGTCGCGACACCGGCGCCGACGGGGCCGGTGGGGCCGGTGACGGTGACGGTGAGGGGCCGACAGTCACAGGGCGCACGGCGACGAGGCGGGGGACGAGCCGGGCGGCACCTCGCGGCAGGGGGAGTAGGTGGACGGGTTGGAGGTCCGCCAGGCCGTGGTGGCCGCCCGGCGGTTGGTCGTGAAGATCGGGTCCTCGTCCCTGACCCGCGACGGCGGGCTGGACCCGGACCGGATCGACGCTCTGGTCGACGTGCTCGCCGCCCGGCACGCGGGGGGCGTCCAGACGGTGCTGGTGTCCTCCGGGGCGATCGCGGCCGGTCTCGGCCCGCTGGGCCTCCGGCGTCGGCCACGTGACCTGGCCACCCAGCAGGCCGCGGCGAGCGTCGGCCAGATGCTGCTGGTGTCGCGGTACGCCTCGTCGTTCGCCCGGTACGGGCAGACCGTCGCGCAGGTGCTGCTGACGCCCGACGACGTGGTGCGGCGGGCGCACTACCGCAACGCCAAGCGCACCTTCGAACGCCTGTTGGAGCTCGGCGTGGTGCCGATCGTGAACGAGAACGACGCCGTGGCCACCGACGAGATCCGGTTCGGCGACAACGACCGGCTGGCGGCGCTGGTCGCGCACCTGCTGCACGCGGACACGCTCGTGCTGCTGTCCGACGTGGACGGCCTGTTCGACGGCGACCCGCGGCGATCGGATGCGCGGCTGCTCACCGAGGTGCGGACGGAGTCCGACCTGGACGGCGTCGTGGCCGGGGCCACCGGGGCGCTGGGCGTCGGCACCGGCGGGATGGCGAGCAAGGTGGACGCCGCCCGGGTGGCCACCAGCGCCGGCGTGCACGTGGTGCTGGCCGCCGCCGCCCAGGCCGGCGCTGCCCTGGCCGGCGCGCCCGTGGGCACCTACTTCGCCCCCACCGGACGCCGGCTCCCGACCCGGTTGCTGTGGCTGCGGCACGCGACCACGCCGCGGGGCCAACTGCTGCTCGACGAGGGCGCGGTGCGGGCCGTCGTCGGACGTCGGGCGTCGCTGCTCTCGGCCGGCGTCACCGGGCTCACCGGGGACTTCGTGGCGGGTGACCCGGTCGACCTGGTCTCGCCGTCGGGCGAGGCGGTGGCCCGGGGTCTGGTCGCCTACGACGCGAGCGAGCTGCCGCCGCTGCTCGGCAAGTCCACCCACGCGCTGGGGCCGGCGTATCGCCGCGAGGTGGTCCACCGCGACGACCTCGCGCTGCTGTGACGACGGCGCCGGCCGGCTCGTACGCTGTGGGCAGCGGACCCACCGACGCGGGAGCAGCCGACGATGACCAGTGAGCAGGACGTCCGGGACGTCGCCCGCCGGGCCAGGGCCGCGGCCGTCGAACTCGCGCCGCTCACCCGGACGGCGAAGGACGCGGCGCTGGACGCCATGGCCGACGCGCTGGTCGGCCACGCCGAGCAGATCCGCGCCGCCAATGCCGAAGATCTGGCCGCCGGCCGGGACGCGGGCCTGTCCGACGCCATGCTCGACCGACTTGCGCTCACCGACGACCGGATCGCCGCGATGGCCGAGGGCCTGCGCGAGGTGGCGGCCCGGCCGGACCCGATCGGCGAGGTCGTCCGTGGTTACACGCTGCCGAACGGGCTGGACGTCCGCCAGGTGCGGGTGCCGCTGGGGGTGGTCGCGATCGTCTACGAGGCCCGGCCGAACGTCACGGTGGACGCCGCCGCGCTCTGCCTCAAGAGCGGCAACGCGGTGCTGCTGCGCGGCTCCGCGTCGGCGAACCGGTCCAACACCGCGCTGGTCGGGGTGCTCTCCGACGCCGCGGCCAGGGCGGGCGTTCCGGCCGACGCCGTGCAGCTCGTCCCGGGCACCGACCGTGAGTCGGTCGGCCATCTGATCCGGGCCCGCGGCCTGGTGGACGTGGTCATCCCGCGCGGCGGTGCCGGCCTGATCGAGCACGTGGTGGCGAACTCGGTGGTGCCGGTGATCGAGACGGGCGTCGGCAACTGCCACGTCTACGTGGACGCCGCCGCCGACCTGGAGGTGGCCGAACGGATCGTGCTCAACGCCAAGACCCACCGGCCGAGCGTGTGCAACGCCGCGGAGACGCTGCTGGTCCACCGCGCCGTGGCCGGCGACTTCCTGCCGCGGATCGTGTCGGCGCTGCGTGCGGCCGGCGTCACGGTGCACGGCGACGCCACCGTGCTCGACGCGGTGGCCGGTGTCGGGTCGGCGATGGACGGCCCGCCGGTGCTGCCCGCGGGCGAGGAGGACTGGGCGGCCGAGTACCTGTCGCTGGACCTCGCGGTGGGCGTCGTCGACTCGCTGGACGACGCGGTGGCACACATCCGGCGGTGGGGGAGCGGTCACACCGAGGCGATCGTGTCGCGGGACGCGGCCTCGATCCGGCGGTTCGTGGCGCGGATGGACAGCGCCGCGGTGATGGTGAACACCTCTACCCGGTTCACCGACGGCGCGGAGTTCGGCTTCGGTGCCGAGATCGGGATCTCGACGCAGAAGCTGCACGCCCGCGGGCCGATGGGCCTGCAAGAGCTGACCAGCACCACGTACGTCGTCACCGGCGACGGCCAGATCCGCTGACGCCTCGCGGTGCGGCCGTCCACTGGGCGTCGGCGGCGTGCGGTCCGTCCTGAGCGGGCCGCCGGCCGTGGGATGGGAGAATGCGCGCGTGACAGCAGCGACCACGGGGGCTCGCCGGGTCGGCGTGATGGGCGGCACCTTCGACCCGGTGCACCACGGCCACCTGGTCGCCGCCAGCGAGGTGGCCGTGCGCTTCGCGCTGGACGAGGTGGTCTTCGTGCCGACCGGGCAGCCCTGGCAGAAGGGCGACATCGCGGTCAGCCCCGCCGAGGACCGCTACCTGATGACGGTCATCGCCACGGCGTCCAACCCGCGGTTCTCGGTCAGCCGGGTCGACATCGACCGGGAAGGCCCCACCTACACGATCGACACGCTGCGTGACCTCCGGGCGGTCTTCGGTGCCGCGGCGGAGCTGTACTTCATCACCGGTGCCGACGCGCTGGCGGCGATCCTGTCGTGGAAGGACGTGGACGAGCTGTTCTCGCTGGCCCACTTCGTCGGGGTCACCCGGCCGGGCTACCCGCTCTCGGACGCCCACCTCCCTGAGGACGCGGTCACTCTCGTCGAGGTGCCGGCGCTGACGATCTCGTCCAGCGGATGCCGCGAACGGGTGCGCGCCGGTGAGCCGGTGTGGTATCTCGTTCCGGACGGCGTCGTGCAGTACATCGAGAAGCGGCGCCTCTACCGCTGATCAGGCGGGTCGGCGCGGGGGCGTCGAGTACCACAGTGGACATATCTGTCCTGGTTTGAGATGCCGGTTTGTGGGCGCGAGGTTTCGAGCGGGCCGCGGAACGGGCATCGGCAGTCGACCGGTTACGACCCGACAACGTGGTGCGGAGGTGGGCGACATGGCGTGGCGAGGATCGGGCTCCTACACGGCCGCTCGGGTGATCCAGGCGATCACCGGAGTCATCGTGGGAATCATCGTGCTGGGCATCATCCTGGTGCTGCTCAACGCCAACAAGGCCAACCCGCTGGTCAACTTCACGCTCGACATCGGGTCGTGGCTCACCTATCCGTTCCACCAGCTGTTCAAGCGACCTACCGAAGGCCAGGACGTCCTGATCAACTGGGGTCTCGCGGCATTGGTGTACCTCGTCGTGGGCGGCGCGATCGCCCGATTCGCCCGCTGACCGTGTCCGTCGGCACTGCGCTGGCGGCACCGTCAGTGTTCGTCGGCGGCGGGCCGGCGCCCGCTGGGTGCTGTCCCGCCGCCGTCGGCTCGGGCACCATGGGGCCTACGGCGCATGCCGGCCCCAGGGAGGTCCGATGGACGAGGCGACTTCGACGGACGACCAGTGCACCGCGGCCGGGAATGGTCGCGCGCCGGTGGACGTCGACCTGCTGATCGTCGGGGCCGGGCCGTCGGGCCTGTACGCCGCCTACTACGCCGGCTTCCGCGGGATGAGCGTGGCGGTGATGGACTCGCTGCCCGAACTGGGCGGCCAGGTCACCGCGCTCTATCCGGAGAAGCTGATCTACGACGTCGCCGGCTTCCCGGAGATCAAGGGCCAGGCGATGGTGGACGCCCTGGTCGCCCAGGCCGCCTCGGCCGAACCCGCCTACCTGCTCGGCCATCGCGCCGAGACGCTGGTGACCAGGGACGACAACGTCGAGGTGACGACCCACCGCGACCTCGTCGTGCGCGCCAAGGCCGTGCTGATCACCGGCGGGATCGGCACCTTCACCCCCGACCGCTGCCGCACGGCTCGGAGTACGAGCAGCGCGGCCTGGTGTACTTCGTCCCGCATCTGGACGACATGGCCGGTCTGGACGTCCTCATCGTCGGCGGGGGCGACTCGGCGTTCGACTGGGCGTTGAGCCTGGAGCCGCTGGCGAAGTCGGTCACGCTGATCCACCGCCGCCCGGCGTTCCGGGCCCACCAGGGGACGGTCGACCGGGTGCTGGCCTCCGGTGCCCGGGTGCTCACTCCGTACGAGGTGGCCCGGGTCCGCGGCGACGAGCGGGTGGAGGAGGTGGAGATCTTCCACAACGTCAGCCAGGAGCGGGAGACGCTGCCGGTGCAGGCGCTCGTGGCCGCGCTGGGGTTCACCGCCGACCTCGGCCCGTTCACCCGCTGGGGCCTGGAGCAGCGCAAACGGCACATCCTGGTCGATTCGGCGATGCGGACCAGCGTGCCGCGGGTGTTCGCGGCCGGGGACATCGTCGAGTACGAGGGCAAGGTCAAGCTGATCTCGGTCGGGTTCGGCGAGGCCGCCACCGCGGTGAACAACGCGGCGGTGACGATCGACCCGTCCGCCCACGTCTTCCCAGGCCACTCCACCGCGGTGGGCTGAGGGAGCAGCGGCGTCGTCGTGCGCGGACCGGCCGGGGCTTCGTGAGAGGCTTGCGGGGTAGGTATCGCGCCGAAGAGAGGGACCTTGTGGCTGCTTCCGACCGTGCCCTGGAGCTGGCGCAGGCTGCCGCCCAGGCGGCTGCGGACAAGCTCGCCGCCGACATCGTGTTGCTCGACGTCAGCGACCGGCTCGTCATCACCGACGTGTTCGTGATCGCCTCCGCGCCGAACGAACGGCAGGTGTCGGCGATCGTCGACGCGGTGCACGACAGCCTGGCCGGGAAGGGCGCCAAGCCGGTACGCCGCGAGGGCGAGCGCGAAGGTCGCTGGGTGCTGCTGGACTACCTCGACGTGATCGTGCATGTGCAGCACTCCGACGAGCACTCCTTCTACGGGCTGGAACGGCTCTGGAAAGACTGCCCGGTGATCCCGTTCGCCGACGCCGCGCTCAGCGGTGCCGGGGATGGCGCCGGCGACTCCGGTGAGCGGGGCTCCGGCCGGTGACAGCTCGTCGGATGCTGATCTGGCGGCACGGACGCACCGGGTGGAACGCGTCCGGCCAGATACAGGGGCAGGCCGACGTGCTGCTCGACGAGGTGGGTTTCGAGCAGGCGACGCAGGCCGCGCCGTTGCTCGCCGCCGAGGCACCCGACGTGATCGTCGCGAGCGACCTCGCCCGGGCCCGGCAGACCGCCGACGCCCTGGTGGCGCTGACCGGAGTCCCGATGCGTCTCGATGCGCGGCTGCGGGAGACCGCGTACGGCCCCTGGCAGGGCCTCACCCAGGCCGCGATCGCCGAGCGGTGGCCCGAGGCGTTCGACCGCTGGCAGCGCGGGGAGGCACCGGGCCTGTCGGGGATGGAACGCCCGGAGCAGGTGGGCGCGCGCATGCGGGTGGTGATCGAGGAGGTTCTCGGTGCCACCGAGGGGACGTTGGTGGTGGTCACCCACGGCGGCGCGGCCCGGCGTGCGGTGCAGGCGCTGCTGGGCTGGTCCGACGACGTGGTGGCCCGGCTCGGGGTGCTCGGCAACTGCCGGTGGACGGAGCTCCGGCACACCGCCCGGGGCTGGCGGCTGCACGCGCACAACGTCGGCCCGCTGACGGGCGCGGCCGGGGTCGGTGTACCCGTGGCATCGGCCGACGTCGAGCCGGCGGCCGGTGAGGTGCTCACCTCCTCGCCCACACCGCGCTGAGGCCGGCCCGATGGCGCTCCGGCACGTGCTGGTGGTTGCCGACTCGCTGGCCTACTACGGGCCCGAGCGCGGCGAACTGGTCACCGATCCCCGGCTCTACCCGAACGTGATGGCCGCCGCGCTTTCGAACGCCGCGCACACCGTGCGGGCCGACGTGGTGGCCCAGCAGGGCTGGACGGCGAGGGATGCCTGGTGGGCGCTCACCCGCGATCCGAATGTCTACTCCCGCCTGCTGCCGCGGGCGTCGGTGGTGGTCCTCGCTGTCGGCAACATGGACTATCTGCCCACCACCGTGCCGACCTGGATGCGGGAGGGCATCCGCTACCTGCGGCCGCCGGTCGTCCGGCGTGCGGTGCGGGCCGGCTACCGGGCCACCCAGCCGTACGCGTCCCGGGTCACCCCGTGGCGGGCACTGCCGCAGCGGCTCACGGACCAGTACCTCTCGCTCTGCCTCGGTGGTGTGCGGTACTACCACCCGGGTGTGCCGGTCGTGGGGGTGCTGCCGCCTCCGCACCGCGCGCCGTCCTATGGCCGCACCCGCCGCGGGCACGCGGCGGCTATGGCCGCCGCAGAGGCCTGGGGCCGGCGTGAGGGAGTCCCGATGGTCGATCTGACAGCGCTGGTGAGCGGGCATCTCGCGGCCGGCCGGGCGAACCCGGACGGCATCCACTTCTGCTGGGAGGCCCACCGCGACGTCGGAACCGCGCTGGCCGAGGCGGTCGGGCTCGCGTGGCGCGCCGGCGTGCCGGAGCCGCGGGTGGTGGCCGAGCCGGTCGAGCCGGTCGGGCCGGAGCGGGAACCAGACCATGCGCGGTAACGTCGGATTCGTTGTGATCTCTCTACGGCGCTCCACCCGTGCCCTCCTCCCGTTGATGCTCGCCGTGCCGCTCGCGGTCGGGCTGCTCGCCGGTTGCGGTCAGGGCTCGCCCACCGACGGGGGAACCCCTGTGACCACGCCGTCCTCCGGATCGCCCAGTAGCGAGCCACCGTCCGCCTCGTCGCCCCCCTCGCTGGGGACGCCGGCTCCGACCGCGAAGGCCGCGGCGCTCACCGTGCGCGGTCGGGTGAGTTCCGGCGTCGAGGCGGGCTGCATGATTCTGACCGCGGAACAGAGCGGCGACACCTACCAGCTCGTCGGCGGCGACCGTTCGGTGCTCCGTGCCGGCAGCCGGGTGGAGGTGTCGGGGGTTCTCCAGCCTGGCCTGATGACCACCTGTCAGCAGGGCACGCCGCTGGTCGTGCAGCGGGCGCGCGTGGTCTGACGGGCACACGCTCCGGGCGACGCGGCGGTTCCCGTTCGAGGCGGCCGCGCCCGCGACGACCACTAGGGTGCTCCCATGCCTCGTGGTGTCGCCGTCGTCACCGACTCGACCGCGTACCTGCCGGCTGAGCTGGCCGTCCGCCACACCGTTGACGTGGTGCCGCTGCACGTCGCGGTCGGAGGGACCGCCGGGCGGGAGGGCATCGAGGTGACGCCGGTCGAGGTGGCCTCGGCGCTCGGCGAGCGTCGCTATGCCGTCACCACCTCCCGGCCCGCACCGGAGGAGCTGGCCGCCGCGTACCGGCGGGCGTTCGACGCCGGCGCCAGTGGCGTGGTCTCGATCCACCTCTCGGCGGCCCTGTCCGGGACGTTCGAGGCCGCCACGCTGGCGGGAGCTGGCGCGAGCGGACCGGTGGCCGTCGTCGACTCGCGCTCGACGGCAATGGGCCTGGGATTCGCGGTGCTCGCCGCCGCCGAGGCCGCGGGGGTGGCGCCGGTCTGGAGGCCGTTCGGGCCGCAGCGGAGTACACCGCGGCCCGGACCGTCACGCTGTTCTACGTGGACACTCTCGAGCACCTGCGGCGGGGCGGGCGGATCGGCGCTGCCTCCGCGCTGGTCGGTACGACGCTCGCGGTGAAGCCGATCCTGCACGTCGAGGACGGCATGATCGTGGTCAAGGAGAAGGTGCGCACGGCGAGCCGGGGAATGGCCCGCCTGGAGGATCTGGCGGTCGAGGCGGCGGGCACCGCCGGCTGTGACCTGGCCGTCCATCACCTCGCCGCCCGGAACCGCGCGGAGGGGCTGCGCGACCGGCTTATCGCCCGGCTGCCCGCCCTGGGGCGGGTGATGGTGGTCGAGGTGGGAGCGGTCGTCGGTGCGCATGTGGGCCCCGGTCTCGTCGGTGTGGTGGTCGTGCCGCACGTCTGAACAGCGTTGCCGTTCGATCCTGGCAGTCGGCTGACGGGGTCGCTCGGCCGTCCACAGCCCGCCCTCTCGTCCACAGCGCAGGACCCTGACGCCCTGGATCGGGTGCCGGCGTTCCTAGCGTGGCGCCATGTTTCACCGCCGTGGACGTCAGATCGAGGTCTCTGCCGGGATCGCCCGTGCCCGGGTGGGGTGGCTGGCCGACGAGCGCCGGACGGCACCGCCGGTCGGGTGGGCGGCCTCGCTGTCGGCTGGCGCTCCGTCTCGTCCCCGTCGGCCGCCAGCGGGCGTGGAGCAGGTGTCCGACCTTGCCGGCGCCGCCGCGGCGGACTGGATCGTGGCTCCCCGGGAATTCGAGGTCGGGCCGGTCGTCGACCTTGTGTCCGTGACGGACGCGGAGCCCGACGAAGCCGGGTCCGTCGCCGTCGGCACGAGACCCCTGCGCGCGTCGACGGCCCCCGATGCGCGTTGCCAGCGTGCGGCGGACGGTTCTGCGACGAACTCCCGGCGCACGGCGGACGGCCCCGAGACCAGTCCCCGGCGTGCGGTGGATGCCGGCGTGGCGGAGCCGGCGGGTGCGGTCGGGATCTCCGGCTTACGACGGCTGCAGGCGCTGGTGCCCGCGGCGTTGCGCGGTGCCCGGTTCGATCCGGGCCGGCGCGGAACGGCGGCGATCGCGGCGTTGGTGCTGGTCGCCGTGGTCTCGGGTGTGCTCCTGGCCTGGCAGGCCCGCCCTGAGGAACTTCCGGTCGGCACACCGGTGCCCGACGGCGGTTCGCCGGTGGCCGGCGTGCAGGCGGGTGGAGGCGAGGTCGTGGTGGCAGTCGCCGGTCGCGTCCGGCGACCAGGGCTGGTGCGGCTCCGCGCCGGCGCGAGGGTGGCCGATGCGGTGCAGGCCGCGGGTGGCGTGCTGCCGGGCACCGAGCTCGGCGTACTCAATCTGGCTCGGCGCCTGACCGACGGGGAGCTCGTGGTGGTCGGTGGCGGGCCGCCAGGTGCCGCCACCGGCACCGATCCGGGCAAGGTCGACCTCAACACCGCGACGGTGCAGCAGCTCGACGGGCTTCCGGGTGTCGGCCCAGTCCTCGCCGGGCGCATCGTGGAGTACCGGACGGCGCACGGCGGGTTCCGTTCGGTGAACCAGCTCCGAGAGGTCGACGGTATCGGCGAGAGCCGCTTCCAACGCCTCAAAGAGCTGGTGGCGGTGTGAGCCCATCGGCTGGCGGGCCTCAGGCCCCCGACCCGCGGCCCGTCGATCTCCGCCTCGTCGGTGCCGCGCTCGGGGCTTGGCTCGCGGCCTGGTGGGCGCTGGGCCGGACGGCTCCGACGGCGTACTGCGTCGCGGTGGCCGGGGTGGCGGTGGCGGCGCTTTGCTGGCGCGTGGCAGGGCGCAGCGACCGTCATCGCACCATGGCGCTGGTCGCCACGGCGTGTGCGCTCGGCGTAGCGGCAGGATCCGCGTGCTGCGGCACCCGGCTCGTCGTCCGCGACCACGGTCCGTTGGCCGCGTTGGCCGACCAGCGGGCGTCGGTCACGGTGGAGCTGACCGTTCGCGACGACCCGCGGCAGGTCGGGCCGGCGTCGCCGGCCGCGACCACCTACGCGGTGCCGGCGTCCCTGGTCGCCGTCGCATACGCCGGCCGGGTGACGACCGCCGGCGACACCCTGCTCGTCCTGGCGACCGACCAGTCGTGGCGCGGCCTGTTGCCCGGCCAGCGGGTGCGTGCCGAGGGACGCCTGGCGCCGCCGCGCGGCGGCGACCTGACCGCTGCGGTCCTCAGCGCCAAGGGCGCTCCCACTCTGGTCGGACGTCCGCCCTGGCTGCAGCGCGCGGCCGGGTCGCTGCGAGCCGGGCTCCAGCGCGCCTGCGTCGGACTGCCGGCGGAGCAGGGCGGACTGCTGCCCGGCCTCGTGGTCGGCGACACCTCGCGGCTCGATTCCGGTGTCGAGGAGGCGTTCCGCAGCACCGGCATGACCCATCTGACCGCCGTGTCCGGCGCCAACCTGGCGATTGTGGCGGGGTTGGTGTTGTTCCTGACCCGGTGGTGCCGGGCGGGTCCGGTGGCCTCCGCGGTGCTGGCCGCGGTGGCGGTGGCCGGGTTCGTCGTGCTCGCGAGGCCGTCGCCGAGCGTGGTCCGTGCCGCGGCGATGTGCGGGCTCGGCCTGCTGGCCCTGGCGCTGGGACGGCCGCGCGCTGCGGTGCCTGCTCTGGCCGGCTCGGTGCTGGTGCTCGTGCTCTTCGACCCCGCACTCGCGGGGGCAGCTGGCTTCGCCCTGTCGGTCGCGGCGACCGCCGGGCTGCTGCTCGTCGCCCCGGGCTGGGCGACCGCGTTGCGGCGGCGGAGGGTGCCGGCGGGCCTGGCCGAGGCGCTCGCCGTGCCCGCTGCGGCCCAGGCCGCCTGCGCCCCCCTGCTTGCCGCCATGACCGGCACGGTCAGTCTCTCGGCGGTGCCGGCGAATCTTCTCGCCGCGATGGCCGTGGCGCCCGCCACGATTCTCGGAGTGCTCGCCGCGGTCGCCTCCGTCATCGCCCCGCCGTTGGCCGAGATGTTGGCATGGCTCGGATCCTGGCCGGCGTGGTGGCTGGTCACCGTGGCGCACGCCGGTGCGGAGGTCCCCTCGGGACTGGCGCCCTGGCCGGGCGGCGCGGCGGGTGGGTGGCTGCTGGCGGCCGCACTGCTCGGGGTGGCGTCGGTGGCCCGGTTCCGCGCGGCACGGCGGGTCCTGCTGGCCGTCTTGGCCGCGGTGGTCCTGGTCGCGCTGCCGCTGCGGGTGGTCGCGCCGGGCTGGCCGGCGGCTGGTTGGTTGCTGGTGGCCTGTGACGTCGGGCAGGGCGACGCGTTCGTCCTGCGTGCCGGTCCGAGCGCCGCTGTGGTGGTGGACGCCGGTCCGGACCCGGCCTTGGTGGACGGGTGCCTGTCCCGACTCGGCGTGGAGAAGGTGCCGTTGATGATCGTCAGCCACCTGCATGCCGATCACGTCGGAGGACTCGCCGGCGTGCTTCGAGGCCGCAGGATCGGGGCGATAGGGCTGGGACCGTTCACCGAACCCGCGGCGGGACGGGCCCGCGTGGAGGAGGCGGCCAGGGCGCGAGGCGTGCCGTTCGCCGCGCTCACCGCCGGCCAGCACTACGAGCTCGGCGAGACGCGGCTGCGCGTGCTGGCGCCGACGACGCTGTTCCACGGCACGCGGTCGGATCCGAACAACAACTCACTGGTGGTGCGGGCTGAGGTCGCCGGCGTCTCGATCCTGCTGTCGGGGGACGTCGAGCACGAGGCGGAACGCGCCCTGCTCGGTTCGGGCGAGGCGCTGGCCGTGGACGTCCTGAAGGTGCCGCATCACGGCTCGGCGCAGTGCGAGCGGCTGTTCCTCGACGCGACCCGACCTCGGGTGGCGCTGGTGGGGGTCGGTGCCGGCAACGGCTACGGGCACCCGAACGCCGGTGTCCTCACGCACCTGCGCCGCAACGGCGCGCGGGTGCTGCGTACCGACCAGGAGGGTGACATCGCGGTGGTCCGGGGCCCTGGCGGGCTGGCCACGGTCGCCCGCGGAGTGCAGACCACCGCGACCCGTCGTTGAACTCCGTGGCCGTGGCCCGATCCGACCTCGGTCGGTCGTGCCGGAGGTCCCGACCGGAGGGAGGACCTCCCTTGGTGACCAGAGCGCACACGACGTGCACCGGCGTGGGACGATCAGGTTCATGCCCGGTCCGGTTCCGTCGCTGCAGCTGGTGGTCGGCGACGACGAGTATCTCGCCTCCCGTGCGGTCGCCGAGATCGTCGCCGCGGTCCGCGCGGCCGACCCGGCGTGCGACGCGCGCGAGGTCGACGCCGGCCAACTCAGCTCCCGGCGAGCTGCCCGAGCTGGTCAGCCCGTCGCTCTTCGCCGAGACCCGGGTGATCGTGCTGCGCGCCGGGCAGGACGCGGGGAAAGATCTCGTTGCGGCACTCCTGCGCTACGCGGCCGACCCGGGGGAGGGCATCGTTCTCGTCGTGACGCATCTCGGCGGCGCCAAGGGGAAGGCGCTCGCCACGGGGCTCCGGGAGGCCGGCGCGCACACGGTGCCGGCAGCCAAGATCACCAAGCATCGCGACCGGCTCGCCTTCGTCCGCGAGGAGGTGGCCCGCCACGGTGGCCGAGCCACGCCGGAGGCGGCCGCGCTGATCCTCGACGCGGTCGGCAACGACCTCCGGGAGCTGGCGTCGGTGTGTGGCCAGCTCGTCGCGGACACCGACGGACGCATCGACGCCACCGCGGTCGGCCGCTATCATCGCGGCCGCGCCGAGGTCAGCGGCTTCACGGTCGCGGACGCCTCGATGGTGGGCGACACCGCCGGGGCGCTGGAAGCGTTGCGGTGGGCGCTCGCGGTCGGCGTCGACCCGGTGCCGATCGCCGACGCGTTGGCGGACGGGGTGCGGACGGTGGCCAGAGTCGCGGGCGCCGGCCGCGGAAACCCCTATCAGCTCGCCGGCACCCTGGGGATGCCGCCGTGGAAGGTGGAGCGTGCGCAACGGCAGGGACATGGCTGGACCGGCCCCGGCCTGGGGGTCGCGATACGCGCCGCCGCGGCCGTGAACGCTGACGTCAAGGGCGGCGCCGAAGACCGCGCGTACGCGCTGGAGCGGGCAGTCCTGGCTATCGTCGCGGCCCGCGGAGGCCACTGATGGAGCGGCACGCACACGACGACACAACGGAGGCGCGAGTGGACGAGGCTGACGGCGACGCCCGGAGTCCGTTCTACGTGCGCGCTCTGCGGCTGACCGCCGTTCGTCCCGGTCGCCTCCTCTGCTTCTTCTTCTTCGAGGGCGCGATCGCGCTCGCGGTGATCCTCTCCCTGGCCGAACGGATCAGCTGGTGGTCGGTGCTGGCGTTGCCCGCCGCGGTGGCCGCCATGGTGAAGCTGAACGACATGGTCGCCGGTGGGCTGGCCCGGCGCACCGGCCGCAGCGTGATCACCAGCCCGTTCGCCCGGCGTCGCCGCACGACCGGTCCCGCGGTCGGCGTGGTGGCCGTCGAGGCTCCCGACCCGGTTGTCGACCTCGTGCCCGAGCGGGAGCCGGCGTTCGCCCGACCCGAGCCGGTGTTCGCCCGGCCCGTGGACGAGATCGACGAACTGGCCGCCGTGGCTCTCCCGGAGGGACGCCTCCGCTTCGGGGAGACCGCTCCTGCGCTGGCAGCCTCGACCACGGCCGTCCGGGTGGCCGGCGGCGGACCGTCGGCCAACGGCACGGGTGCACCGCGCGCGGCAGTGGACTTCGAGCCGGACGTTCCGCTCTCCCCGGTGCCGGCGGCCGACACGTGGCAGGCCGCGGCCACCGTGCCGCGATTCCCGGAGCCGGTGGACACCTGGAACGCCGACGAGCCGGCAGACCGGTGGCGATCCGACGAGACGGCCGGCCGACGGCACGCGGACGAACGGGCCGACCGGTGGCGGTCCGACGAACCCCCGGACCGAGAGCACGCCGACGAGCCCCCGAATCGGTGGCGTGTGGACGAACCTGCGGACCGAGGGCAAACGGATGAGCCCACCGACCGGTGGCACGCGGACCGGCCGGCGGACCGGTGGCGTGTGGAGGAGCCGCCCGCCACACGGCACGCTGACGAATCTGCCGACCGGTGGCGCCCGGACGGGACGGCCGACGTCTGGCCCTCGGGGGAAACTCCCCGTCCATGGCGTTCGGAGGAACCGGCCGACGGGTCTCCGCCACCGGTCGAGGTGCCGAACCGGCGGCGGCGTGCGCAGGAGCCTGCCGACGCGTGGCGTGCGGACGACCCGGCCGACCGTTGGCGGGACGAGGAGCCCGCCGAACCCTGGCGTCCGGTCGGCGGTGCCGACCGGTGGCGGTCACCGGAGATGCCGAGGAGCTGGCGGTCCACCGAGCCGGGCGGATCCTCGGACGACGACGAGGTGCAGTTAGCGGAACCGCGCCGGGAGCCGCCGCTCGTGCCGCGGTACGTCGTGGACCAGCTCCGCGAACAGGCCGGCCGACTGGCCTCCGGGCTGCCGCGTCATGCTCCGCCTCCGGACGACCAGCGCTGATCGCGACGCCCACGACTTGCGGCCGCCGTGGATCCGCTGGCGGTCGCCGGCAGCGCCGGGCTCGGTCCGGCGCACGCAAGCAGCCGCACCGCGATCGGCGGTGCGGCTGAGGTGGTAGCTGAAGCGGAGCCGTCTAGAGGGCGGCGGCGCGCCGGGCGATGGCCGACTTCTTGTTGGCCGCCTGGTTCTTGTGGATGACGCCCTTGCTCACGGCCTTGTCCAGCGCACGTGAGGCGGCCTGAGCCTCGGCGGCAGCAGTCGCCTGGTCGCCGCTGTCGGCAGCCGTGCGGAACTTGCGGACGGCGGTCTTCAGTGAGGACTTGACGGCCTTGTTGCGGAGGCGCGCCTTCTCGTTGGTCTTGATCCGCTTGATCTGGGACTTGATATTCGCCACGCGTAAGCCTCTGGTGTCGGGTGGTGTCGGATGTCGGCCGGGCACACAGCAAGAGCGTTGCCACAGCGCAAGGTCCCAGGTTACCAGGGTCGTCTGGTGCGCACGCACACCGCCGGACCCGCCGCACGCACGCCTCGGCGTCCGGGTCGTCGGCCGGCGTGGGACGATAAGGAGCGCCGCCCGTCCAGGGCGCCGGCGCCCAGCCGCGGCGCGACCCCAGGTATGAGAAGAGGGAACACCCGCGTGCCCCCGATGCCCCGGCCCGGCTCGACCGACCCGTCGACGATCCGGAACTTCTGCATCATCGCCCACATCGACCACGGCAAGTCGACGCTGGCCGACCGGATGCTGCAGAAGACCGGCGTGGTGGAGGAACGCCAGATGCGGGCCCAGTACCTCGACCGGATGGACATCGAGCGCGAGCGCGGCATCACGATCAAGTCCCAGGCGGTCCGGCTTCCCTGGCAGCTCGACGGCAGCACCTACGTGCTGAACATGATCGACACGCCCGGTCACGTCGACTTCACCTACGAGGTGTCCCGGTCGCTGGCCGCCTGCGAGGGTGCGGTGCTGCTGGTCGACGCCGCGCAGGGCATCGAGGCGCAGACGCTGGCCAACCTCTACCTGGCACTGGAGAACGACCTGCACGTGATCCCCGTGCTCAACAAGATCGACCTGCCGGCCGCCCAGCCGGAGAAGTATGCCGACGAACTCGCCCATCTGATCGGCTGCGAGCCGTCGGACTGCCACCGGGTGTCCGGCAAGACCGGCGAGGGCGTCGAGCACCTGCTCAACGAGATCGTCCGGCAGTTCCCCGCGCCGACCGGCCGTGCCGACCGGCCCGCCCGGGCGATGATCTTCGACTCGGTCTACGACACCTACCGGGGCGTGGTCACCTACATCCGGGTGATCGACGGGAAACTCAGCGCGCGCGAGCGGATCCAGATGATGTCCACCGGGGCCACCCACGAGCTGCTGGAGCTGGGCGTGATCTCGCCGGAGCCGGTGCCGTCGGCCGCCATCGGGGTGGGCGAGGTGGGCTACCTGATCACCGGGGTGAAGGACGTCCGCCAGTCCAAGGTCGGCGACACCGTGACCACCCTGGTCAAGCCGGCCACCCAGGCCCTGCCCGGGTACGCCGATCCCAAGCCGATGGTGTTCTCCGGCCTCTATCCGATCGACGGCTCGGACTACCCCGAACTGCGCGAGTCGCTGGACAAGCTCCGGCTCAACGACGCCGCGCTGGTGTACGAGCCGGAGACCTCCGCCGCGCTCGGCTTCGGGTTCCGGGTCGGCTTCCTCGGGCTGCTGCACCTGGAGATCGTCCGGGAACGGCTCGAACGCGAGGCCGGCCTCGACCTCATCGCGACCGCGCCCAACGTGGTCTACCGGGTGATCATGGAGGACGAGCGCGAGCACGTCGTCACCAACCCGAGCGAGTTCCCCTCGGGCAAGGTGGTCGAGGTGTACGAGCCGGTCGTGCGCGCCACGGTGCTCTCGCCGTCGGACTACGTCGGCGCGATCATGGAGCTGTGCCAGTCCCGCCGCGGCACCCTCAAGGGCATGGACTACCTCTCGGAGGACCGGGTCGAACTGCGGTACACGCTGCCGCTGGCCGAGATCATCTTCGACTTCTTCGACAACCTGAAGTCGCGCACCAAGGGCTACGCGTCGCTGGACTACGAGACCACGGGCGAGCAGGCGGCCGACCTGGTCAAGGTCGACATCCTGCTGCAGGGCGAGCCCGTGGACGCGTTCTCCGCGATCGTCCACAAGGACAAGGCCTACGCCTACGGCGTCTCGCTGACCCAGAAGCTGCGCGAGCTGATCCCGCGCCAGCATTTCGAGGTGCCGATCCAGGCGGCGGTCGGGTCGCGGGTGATCGCCCGGGAGAACATCCGGGCAATCCGCAAGGATGTCCTCGCCAAGTGCTACGGCGGCGACATCAGCCGCAAGCGCAAGCTGCTGGAGAAGCAGAAGGAGGGCAAGAAGCGGATGAAGATGGTCGGCCGGGTGGAGGTCCCGCAGGAGGCCTTCATCGCGGCGCTGTCCACCAGCGACACCGGCGCCAAGAAGTAGCGGGACGGCCGAGCGCCCACGGTAGGGCGGCGGATGCCTGGCCTAGGGTCGAGGGCATGGAGCAGAATTCCGGCCGGCTGGCATCGGTGAATCTCGCCGTGGTGCGCACCGGTGGATGGACCGGCGACATGGGTCGGACGGGCATCGACAAGCGTCCCGCGCCCGGCCGGGTCCGCGCCCAGGACGATCAGTTGGTCGGCGACACCATCGTCGACACCCGCCATCACGGCGGACGCGACCAGGCCGCCTACGCCTACGCCAGGGAGGACGCCGCCTGGTGGGCTGCCGAGCTGGGCCGCGACATCGGGCCCGGAGCTTTCGGCGAGAACTTCTCCACCGAGGGCGTCGACGTCAGCGGGGCGGTCATCGGCGAACACTGGGCGATCGGCTCGGCGCTCTTCGAGGTGTCCAGCCCCCGAATCCCGTGCAGGGTGTTCGCCGGCTTCTGGGACGTGCCGGACCTGATCAAGCGCTTCATCGCCCACGGCGTCCCCGGGGCCTACCTGCGGATCGCCGTGCCCGGGGAGATTGCCGCGGGCGACACCGTACGGGTCGCGCACCGGCCCGGCCACGAGGTCACGGTGGCCGAGACCTTCCGCGCGCTCACCGGTGACCGATCGCTCGCCGGACGGCTGCTCGAGGCGCCGGAACTGCCCGCGCGGTACCACCAGCGCGCCCGGCGCTGGCTCGGTCTGCCGGAGCCGGCGGCGGGCTGAGCGGTCAGGTGGCCGGCGGGATCCGGACGTCAACGCGCCGGGCATCCGGTGCCGACTTGTCCGGCTTCCAGGTGCCGCTCTCCGCCGTCCAGACGATGCCGGCGTACCCGACCTGTTCGATGCCGTACTCCTGCGCCTTGGCGACGAACCAGTGTGCCGTACGCCACCCGAGGCTCGATTTGCTGCCCCCACCGACGGCGACGGTCAGCACCGCCGTGTCCTCGTCGGTGCGCGACGCGACCGAGAGCTTGCCGACGTCCAGGGCGAGCTCGTCCACCAGCGCGCGGGGCAGCTTGTCCCCGGCCCGCTGCTGCCGCTGCCGGAGTTGGCAGGTCACCGCGCCGACCTCCTGGCCCCACAGCGCCGCCGCGAGCGTCCTCGCCTCGTCCTCCCACTTCTGGTAGAGCTCGGGATGGCCGCTGCGCTGGACGGCCTGGGCCGCGTCGGTGAGCCGCATCCTCTGCCAGCCGGGCACCTTGACGAGGTGGTCGTAGAACCTGGCCGTGGCATAGCGCGGGTCGCTGAGCTGCGCCGGCTTCCCCCAGCCCTGGGACGGGCGCTGCTGGAAGAGGCCCACCGAGTCACGGTCGCCGTAGGCGATGTTGCGCAGCTTGGACTCCTGCAGCGCGGTCGCCAGCGCGATCGTGGCCGCCCGCGGCGGCAGTGACCGCCGGGCGGCCACGGCCGCGATGGTGGCGGCGTGGGTGAGCTGGTCGGGATCGATCCGGACCACGTCCTTGCCCGAGTACACCCGGCAGGTGTCCGAGACGAACGGAACCCGGACGTCCTGTTGGGACACGACGTACGCGCCGGTCAGGGCCACTGCGGCCACCACGAGGGCGGTCACAGCGAACTTGCGCATGGCGTCGTCCCTTCCTGCGGACGGGTGTGGGGCTCCTTCGAGAGTACGGCGCCCGCGCGAACCGGGCGGCCGGCGAAAACGTCGGGGGAGGCGGAGGTCAGGTCCGCGGGAGCCAGCTCGGATCGCGCTTCTCCCGGAACGCAGTGACGCCCTCCCGGCCTTCCGCGGACAGGAAGTACGTCGTCGAGAGCGGGGTCAGTGCCTCCAGGTCGACAGCGAGATCCGGGCCTGGTCGCCGCCGGAGCAGCTCCTTGGTGGCCGCCAGCGCCCGGGGGCCACCGCGGATCAGCGCGTCCACATAGCGCTGGACCGCGGCGTCCAGTGAGCCCTTGGGCACCGCGGCGGTGACCAGCCCGATCTGCGCCGCGCGCCGGCCGTCGAACGTGTCCCCGGTGAGGAAGAACTCGGCGGCGGCCCGCGGGGCCAGCCGGGGAAGCACCGTGGTCGAGATCACCGCGGGGATCACGCCAAGCCGGACCTCGGTGAACGCGAAGGTGGCGTCTTCCTCGCATACGGCGAGGTCGGCGGCCCCGATCAGCCCGAGTCCGCCAGCCCGGGCGGGGCCCGCGATCCGCGCGACGACCGGCCTGGGGGAGCGCCAGATCGCCGTCAGGATCTCCGGCATGCCGCCGACCGGCAGCCCGCCGGCATCCGGGGCCTCGGCGGTCGCCTTGAGGTCGGCGCCGGAACAGAACACCGGCCCGGTGTGGGTGAGCACGACCACCCGGACCGCGTCGTCGGCGTTCGCCCGGGCGAGACCGGCCAGGAGCTGGCTCATCAGCCGGACCGAGAGGGCGTTGCGATTGTGCGGCGAATCCAGGGTCAGCGTGGCCACTCCGGCCGCGGCGGCGTACCGGACGTAGTCGGCGGGGTCGTGCGTCACGCCGCCACCCTAGTGTCGCGGCAGCGGCCCGCGGCGGAGGAGCGTGCCGGCTCACCACGGCGGTGTCGGCCCACAGAGGCGCCGGGCGGGTGGCGGCGGTACCGGCCCGTGGCGGCCGCGCCTGCCAACGGCAGCCGGCCGGGCGCGGCACACTGGTGGGGACATGGCCTCCTCCCCGCCCGGCGAGCCCGCGCCCGCCGACGGCAGCATCCCCGCCGCGGCGCTGACCGACCTCGGTGTCCGTGGCTTCGGCGTCTACCTGCACGTGCCGTTCTGCGCCTCCCGGTGCGGCTACTGCGACTTCAACACCTACACACCCGGGGAGCTGGGTGGCCGGACCGACCCGGGTGGCTACGTGGAGGCGGTCCTGGCCGAGCTGAAGCTGGCCGCGACCGTCCTCGGGAACGCCGCTCCCGAGGTCGGCACCGTCTTCGTGGGCGGCGGGACACCGACGCTCCTGCCGTCCGGTGAACTGGCCCGGCTGCTCGACGCCGTCCACGCGACGTTCGGCGTGGGCGGAGGCGCCGAGGTGACCACCGAAGCCAATCCGGAGTCGGTGGACCCCACCTCGCTGGCCGCGCTGCGGCGGGGCGGATTCACCCGGATCTCGCTGGGCATGCAGTCGGCGCGCGCACACGTCCTGGCCGCGCTCGACCGGAGGCACACGCCGGGGCGGGCCGTGGCCGCCGCCGAGGAAGCCAGGGCCGCCGGGTTCGACCACGTCAACCTCGACCTGATCTACGGCGCGGCCGGCGAGACCGACGAGGACTGGCAGGCGTCGTTGGACGCCGTGGTCGCGGCCGGTGTCGACCACGTCTCGGCGTACGCCCTGATCGTCGAGGACGGCACCCGGCTGGGACGTCAGGTGGCCCGGGGCGAGCAGCCCCGACCCGACGACGACGTCCTGGCCGACCGGTACGTCCAGGCCGACGCGACGTTGGCCGGCGCCGGGCTGGACTGGTACGAGGTGTCGAACTGGGCCGACTCGCCGGCGGCCCGCTGCCGGCACAACGAGCTGTACTGGCGCAGCGGCGACTGGTGGGGGCTGGGGCCGGGGGCGCACAGCCACGTCGGCGGCGTCCGGTGGTGGAACGTGGCGCACCCGGCCCGCTACGCGGAGCGGTTGGCCGGCGGCGTCTCGCCCGCGCTGGCCCGGGAGGTGCTCGATCCCGAGACCCGGCGGGTGGAGGACGTGATGCTGCGGCTGCGGCTGGCCGAGGGCCTTCCGGTGCAGGTGCTGGACGCGGCGGGGGAGGCGGCGGCGCGTCGGGCGGCGTCCGAGGGACTGTTGGAGCCCGGGACGCTCGCAGCCGGCCGCGCGGCACTGACGGTGCGCGGCCGGCTGCTCGCCGATGCGGTGGTGCGGGACCTGCTCGGCTCTACTTCACCATCCTGATCGACATCGGGTACTTGTACGGCTCGCCGTTGTTGGCCTTGACCCCGGCGATCACCCCGAAGATCGTCGCGATGATCCAGGCGATGAAGGGCGCGACGAAGAGCAACAGCGGGAGGACCAGGAACGAGCCGCAGGTGGCGAGCACGGTGCCCACGACCGAGACGATGGTCCAGGTCAGCTGGAAGTTGAGGGCATCGACCGCCTGGGCCTTTACGGTCGGGTTCTCGTTGCCCTTGGCGAGCATCGAGATCAGCGGCGCGACCCAACCCATGCTGGCACCGGAAACGAACGCCCCCGCGGCGCCGCCGAAGTGGGAGATCAGGTTCCAGGTCTTGGTGTCGTCGACAGGAGCACCGGCAGGCGGATAGCCGTACCCGCCCTGCTGCTGCGGCGGGTAACCGCCGGCCTGCGGGGCGCCGTAGCCGGGTGCCGCTGCGGGCGGCGGAGCGCCGTACGTCGGGGGTGCCGCCTGCGGTGGAGGGCTGTACGGCGGTGGAGGCGGAGGTTCGTAGGACGGCGTGGGCGGCGTCGGGTCCGAGCCGTAGGGCGGAGCCGTAGGATCGCCGAAGGACGGCGGAGCCGACGGCATACCGGGGTCGGCCGGGGGCATGGCGGGCCCGGGCGACGCCGGAGGCTCGAACGGCGGGGCCTGCGGCGCGTCGTCGGGGCGGGGCGCGGAGCGTTCGGAGTCCGAGTTCTCGGTCATGGATGAAGCGTACGTACTGGCCCGCGTCTGCGACAGGATCGACACGTCGCCGAGCGAAGCGAGGACACGAGTGACCGAGTGGCCGGCGTTTCTGGACCATTTTCATGGTGGGCGTGCAGGTATCACCGAACGGGTCCTGCGCTCGGGCCCCGACGATCCGTACGCCTGGATTGCCGGCGCCCTGCCGCGTTCCGGGGGACCCGTGCTCGATCTCGCCTGCGGCAGCGGTCCGCTCGCCGAGTCCTTCCCGCAGTGGGTGGGTCTCGACCGCGCACCGGCGGAGCTGCGGCTGGCCGCGGGCCGGGCGCCGGGCCGGCTGGTGCGCGCGGATGCGGCGGCGCTGCCGTTCGGCCCGGCCGGTGTGGCCGCGGTGGTGTCGGCGATGGCGCTGCAGGTGCTGCACCCGCTGCCATCCGTGCTCCGCGAGGCGCGGCGGGTGCTGCGGCCGGGCGGGACGCTGGTGGCGATGGTGCCGGCATCGGCACCGCTCAGCCGGCAGGACCGGTGGCGCTGGACGAGGCTGTTCCTGGCGTTGCGCCTCGCCGGGCCACCGTTCCCGAATCCTCCCGACCGGGTCGCGGCAGCCCTCTGTCGCGCCGGCTTCGCGGTGGTCGGGCAGGAGGCCAGACGGTTCCGGTACCCGGTTGGCGACATCGCGGCGGCTGACCTGCTGATCGAGTCGCTGTACCTTCCAGGGGTGTCCGAGTCGCGGATCCGGGCCGCCCGGCGGGTCGCCGCCGGCTGGATCGGCGTCGAACTCGGCATGCCCCTGCGCCTGCTGACCGCTCACGCACCTCCGGCCGCAGGACCAGGTCGCGCATCGGTCGGGACATCGATCCAGGAGCGGTGAAGCTGGGCCGGACCAATGCGACTACACGTATGCTTGGCACTCGTTCCAACCGAGTGCCAGGAGTCCGACGGGAGGTGACGCGATGGCGCTGGACGACCGCAAGCTCGAGGTCCTCCGGGCGATCGTGCACGACTACGTCGCCACCGAGGAGCCGGTCGGCAGCAAGGTGCTGGCCGAGCGGCACCATCTCGGTGTCTCCCCGGCCACCGTCCGCAACGACATGGCCGTGCTCGAGGACGAGGGCTACATCGCCCAGCCGCACACCAGCGCCGGCCGGATCCCGACCGACAAGGGATACCGGCTCTTCGTCGACAAGCTCTCCTCGATTAAACCGCTGACACCGGCCGAACGGCGCGCGATCCAGACCTTCCTCGAGTCGGCGGTAGACCTCGACGACGTGGTGATGCGGACGGTGCGCCTGCTCGCGCAGCTGACCCGGCAGGTCGCCGTCGTGCAGTACCCCAGCCTCACCCGCAGCGCGGTGCGGCACGTGGAGCTGGTGCGGCTCGCCCCCGGTCGGCTGTTGCTCGTCCTGATCACCGACACGGGTCAGGTCGACCAGCGGATGGTGGAGTTCCCGGCCGGCATCGCCGACGACGACGTGAACGACCTGCGGGCGGCGGTGAACGGCGCGTTGACCGGGCAGCGGCTGGCGGACGCCACGGACCGGGTCGAGGATCTGCTCGACACCATCGCCCGCGACCTGCGGCCGGCGCTCGCGACGTTGTCCGGGGCCCTGCTGGAGCTGCTGGTCGAACGGCGTGAAGAACGGGTGCTGCTGGCGGGAACGGCCAACCTGGCTCGCAGTACGGTGGACTTCCGCGGTTCCATCCGCCCCATCCTGGAGGCTCTCGAGGAGCAGGTCGTACTGCTCAAGCTGCTCGGAGAGGCCGACTCGACGACCACCCTGCACGTGCGCATCGGCGACGAGAACCAGGTCGAGGAGCTGCGGAGCACCTCGGTGGTGACCGCAGCCTACGGGACGGGCGGGACGGCCCTGGCCGGTCTCGGGGTGCTCGGCCCGACCCGGATGGACTATCCGAGCACGATCAGTGCCGTGCGGGCGGTCGCACGGTACGTCGGCGACCTCCTCGGCGGGAGCTGAGCCGCACCATGCCTTACGGAACTGGGGATACATACGTGGCGAAGGACTACTACGGCAGTCTCGGCGTGAGCAGGGACGCGACGCCCGAGCAGATCAAGCGGGCGTATCGCAAGCTGGCCCGCGAGCTGCACCCCGACGTGAATCCCGATCCTGCGGCCCAGGATCGCTTCAAGGCGGTGTCCTCGGCGTACGAGGTGCTCTCCGATCCGGCGAAGCGTGAGATCGTCGACCTCGGCGGCGACCCGCTGGCCCCCGGCAACATGGGCGGCGCGCCCGGCCAGCCCTTCACGATGGGCTTCCAGGACATCATGGACGCCTTCTTCGGCGGCGGTGCCAGCCGCGGCCCGCGTCCGCGCACCCGTCCGGGCGCCGACGCGCTGATCCGGCTCGACCTGGAGCTCGCCGAGATGGCGTTCGGCGTCAACCAGGAGCTCACCGTCGACACGGCGGTGCGCTGTACGACGTGTACGGGCGCCGGCACCGCACCGGGCACGCACCCGG
The DNA here is from genome assembly GCA_963740255.1 of uncultured Actinomycetota bacterium. Taxonomy (GTDB): domain Bacteria; phylum Actinomycetota; class Actinomycetes; order Mycobacteriales; family Cryptosporangiaceae; genus CAVUDO01. Next base: position 194,053 of record CAVUDO010000002.1, read on the forward strand.
CCAACTGCGACGTCTGCGGCGGACGGGGCGAGGTGCAGACCGTGCAGCGCTCCTTCCTCGGCCAGGTGATGACCTCCCGCCCGTGTGCCGCGTGCCAGGGCCTGGGCACCGTCATCCCGCACCCGTGTCCGGCCTGCGCCGGCGACGGCCGGGTCCGGACCCGCCGCACCCTGACCGTGAAGGTCCCCGCGGGGGTCGAGGACGGCATGCGGATCCGGCTGGCCGGCGAGGGCGAGGTCGGGCCCGGCGGCGGCCCGTCCGGAGACCTCTACGTCGAGGTGCACGAACGCCCGCACGACGTGTTCACCCGCCAGGGCGACGACCTGCACTGCCGGGTGGTGCTGCCGATGACGGCGGCGGCGTTGGGCACGTCGCTGACGCTGAAGACCCTCGACGGCGACGAGCAGATCGACGTCAAGGCCGGCACCCAGGGCGGCACCGTGGTCCGGGTCCGCGGCCGGGGTGTGCCGCACCTGCGCGGCACCGGCCGCGGCGACATGCACGTGCACCTGGAGGTCCGTACCCCGACCAGGCTCGACCCCGACCAGGAGCGCCTGTTGCGCGAGTTGGCGAAGGCTCGGGGTGAGGAGCACCCGGAATCGCTGCGGCAGCAGGGCGGTTTTTTTTCCAAGGTCCGTGACGCCTTCAACGGCTACGCCTGACCAGCCCTCCGGAGGCCCCGCCCGGCGCTAGGGTGAGCGGGCCAATCCCGGGTGCGGCGGGTCGCGGAGACCGCGGCGGAGCGGAGCGAGGTGGGCCGTGAGTGACCCGGTGTTCCTCGTGCCGTCCTTGCCGACCAGCGAGTCCGCGGTCCTCGACGGTCCCGAAGGGCGGCACGCGGCCACTGTCCGGAGGCTGGTGACGGGCGAGCGGCTGGTGCTCTGCGACGGCACCGGCGGCATCGCCGAGTGTGCGGTGATCCGGGTGCGCCGGGACGTCCTGGACGTGGCGGTGCTGGGGCGCTACCAGCTGCCGGAGCCGCCGCTGCGGGTCACGGTCGTGCAGGCGCTGCCCAAGGGCGACCGCGGTGAGCTGGCCGTCGAGTTGATGACCGAGGCCGGGGTCGACACCGTGGTGCCCTGGCAGGCCGGCCGTTGCGTGACCCGGTGGCGGGACGGGCGGGCCGACAAGGCGCTGGTCCGGTGGCGTTCGACCGCGCGCGAGGCGGCCAAGCAGGCGCGGCGGGCGTGGCTTCCGGTGGTGACCGGCCTGATGTCCACCGCCGGGGTCGCGCGCCTGCTGTCAGGGGTGCAGGCGGCGTTCGTGCTACACGAGGAGGCATCCCGGCCGTTGGCGACGGTGGCACTTCCGGTGAACGGCGAGATCGTGCTGGTGGTGGGCCCGGAAGGCGGGGTGTCGCCGGCGGAGGTGGACGCGTTCGCCGCGGTCGGAGCCGTCCCGGTGCGGCTCGGTCCGACCGTGCTGCGGACCTCGACCGCGGGCCTGGCGGCGCTCGCCGTGGTGAACGCGCGGACGGCCCGCTGGAGCTGACTGGCCCTAGGATCGCGGCCATGGGTGCCGACTGCTTGTTCTGCCGGATCGTCGCCGGGGAGGTGCCGGCGACGGTCGTCCACGAGACCGCCGGCACGGTCGCCTTCCGCGACATCGACCCGAAGGCCCCGGTGCACGTCCTGGTGATTCCCCGCGACCACTACCCGACGATCGGTGCGCTCGCCGCCGCCGACCCGGCGCTCGCGGGCGAGGTGGCCGCGTCGGCCGCCCAGGTCGCGGCGGCCGAAGGGTTGGACGAACGGGGCTACCGGCTGCTCTTCAACACCGGCGCGGACGCCGGCCAGGAGGTGTTCCACGTGCACGGGCACGTGCTCGGCGGCCGCCTGCTCGGCCCGATGCTCGCCGGATGACCGGACCGCCCGACCCGGGGAGCGCATCGCGGCCGCCGACCCAGGCGGCCCGGAAGTGCGAGCACATCGTCCGCACCCTGCGGCGCGACGAGCGCGTGTCCGGCCGTCACGGCCGCGGTGGCACGTTCCGACCGCTTCGCCCGCGACCAGCGGACCTTCGACGAAGGCTGAGCGCGCCCGCGGCCGGCGGGACCGACCGGAGGGTTGCGGGATGCCGGGTTGGAGCGATTTGCCCTCGGTGGTGTCGGAACCTGCGGTTAGGATTGTGGCGAACGAGCCGATCGCCCGGGTCCGTGGGTGCCGACGAGCGTGCCGCGGCCGGGGCCGAGACAGAGAGCAGGCGTAGCTGGCCCTTCCGGCCGACCTATGACAGACATCGACGCGCCGCTGTCGGCGCAGAAGCTCACGGCACCCGTGCAGACGCGCATCGTGGTTCCCGACGGTCACACGATGGTCAACCTGCTCGGATCGGGTGACGAAATCCTCAAGCTCGTGGAGTCCTCGGTCGCCAGCGACGTCCACGTCCGCGGCAACGAGATCACGCTGACCGGCACCGCCGCCGACAACGCGTTCGCCGGCCGGCTCTTCGCCGAACTCCTGACGATGGTCGAACGCGGCGAGGCGCTCACGCCCGACGCGGTCCGCCGCAGCGTCGCCATGCTGGCCGACGGCAACGAGCGGCCCGCCGATGTGCTCACCCTCAACATCATCTCCAGACGCGGGCGCACGATCCGTCCGAAGACGCTCAACCAGAAACGGTACGTCGACGCGATCGACGCGCACACGATCGTCTTCGGCATCGGCCCAGCCGGCACCGGCAAGACCTATCTGGCGATGGCCAAGGCCGTCCAGGCGTTGCAGGCCAAACAGGTCAACCGGATCATCCTCACCCGCCCCGCGGTCGAGGCCGGCGAGCGACTCGGCTTCCTGCCCGGCACGCTGTACGACAAGATCGACCCCTACCTGCGGCCGCTCTACGACGCGCTGCACGACATGATCGACCCCGACTCGATCCCGCGGCTCATGCAGGCCGGCACGATCGAGGTGGCGCCGCTGGCCTACATGCGCGGCCGCACGCTCAACGACGCGTTCATCATCCTGGACGAAGCCCAGAACACCACCGGGCAGCAGATGAAGATGTTCCTCACCCGGCTCGGCTTCGGCTCGAAGATCGTCGTCACCGGTGACGTCACGCAGGTCGACCTGCCGGGCGGCGCGACCAGCGGGCTACGGGTGGTCCGTTCGATCCTGGACGGCATCGACGACGTGCACTTCGCCGAGCTGTCCAGCGCCGACGTGGTCCGGCACCGGCTGGTCGGCGACATCGTGGACGCCTACACCCGGTACGACGAAGACCAACGGGCCACCGAGGTGGCCCGGCCGACGGGTCCCCAGCGGCACTCCGGCCGAAGGCGTTAGCGCCCGTGTCGATCGAGATCGCCAACGAGTCGGGGTACGCCGTCGACGAGGCCCGGCTGCTGACTCTGGCCCGACACGCCCTGGACGAGATGGGCGTCAACCCGATGGCCGAACTGTCGTTGCTGCTGGTCGACATCGCCTACATGGCCGAGCTCAACCACCGGTGGATGGACGGTTCCGGCCCGACCGACGTGCTGGCGTTCCCGATGGACGAGTTGGACGTCGACCGGGGCCCCGGAGTCGGCGACGACTCGCCCGAGCCTTCGCTGCTCGGCGACGTGGTGCTCTGTCCCGCCGTCGCCGAGCGCCAGGCCCGTGGGGCCGGCCACCGCACCGAGGACGAGCTGCACCTGCTGACCGTGCACGGCATCCTGCACCTGCTCGGGTACGACCACGCCGAGCCGGACGAGGAGAAGGAGATGTTCGCGCTGCAGGGCACCCTGCTCCGCTCCTTCCGGGCCGCCCAGGCCGCCGGCCGCACCGAGCGCTGAGAGCGGGGCTCGGGCCGATGGACGCGACGCTGCTCGTGGTGGCCGGGGCGCTGGTCGTGGTGGCCGGGGTGTTCGCGATGGTCGACGCCGCGCTCAACCAGGTCTCGGTGGCGCGGGCGGAGGAGATGGCCCGCGAAGGCGTCCGTGGCGCACGCAACCTGGTGGCCCTGGCCGGGGCGGTGCCGGTGCACGTGAGCCTGCTCCTGCTCCTGCGGCTGGCCTGCGAGCTGACCGCGACGACGCTGGTGGCCGTGGTCACGGTGGGGGCGTGGGGGCCGGGCTGGCGGTCGGCGGCGGTCACCGCCGGGGCGATGACGGTGGTCAGCTTCGTGCTGGTCGGGGTGGGGCCGCGGACGGTGGGGCGGCTGCACCCCTATCCGGTCGCGTTGGCCACGGCCGGGGTGACGCGGTGGGTCGGCCGGGTGCTCAACCCGCTGGCCCGCCTGCTCATCCTGGTCGGCAACGCCGTGACCCCGGGCCGTGGCTTCCGCGAGGGCCCGTTCGCGACCGAGACCGAGCTGCGCGAGCTGGTGGACCTCGCCGAGCAGCGCGGGGTGGTCGAGAGCGACGAGCGGGAGATGATCCACTCGGTCTTCGAACTCGGCGACACGATCGTGCGCGAGGTGATGGTGCCGCGCACCGACATCGTCTGGATCGAGCAGACCAAGACCGTGCGGCAGGCCATCTCGCTGGCACTGCGCAGCGGGTTCTCCCGCATCCCGGTGCTGGGCGAGGGCATCGACGACGTGGTGGGCGTGGCCTACCTCAAGGACCTGGTGCGCCGGGTGCAGGGCCAGCCCGAGGCCGACCGGCAGCTCCGGGTCGGCCAGGTGATGCGCGAGCCCGAGTTCGTTCCGGAGTCCAAGCCGGTCGCCGAGCTGCTCAAGGAGATGCAGGCCCGCCGCATCCACATGGCGATCGTCATCGACGAGTACGGCGGCACCGCCGGACTGGTGACGATCGAGGACATCCTGGAGGAGATCGTCGGGGAGATCACCGACGAGTACGACGTGGAGCGCGCTCCGGTCGAGCACCTGGCGGACGGCTCGGTGCGGGTGACGGCGCGACTGCCGGTGGAGGACCTCGGGGAGCTGTTCGATGTCGAGCTTCCCGCCGAGGACGTGGAGACGGTCGGCGGCCTGCTTGCGCAGGCGCTCGGCAAGGTGCCCATCCCGGATGCGACGGTGACCGTCCGCGGGCTGGAGTTGACCGCCGAGAGCGCCGGGGGACGCCGCAACCGGATCGACACCGTGCTCGTCAGGCGGGCCGCGACCGATCGCGGTGCCCGCACCAAGCGGGCCGAGGAGGCCCAGCCCGCCGATGCCTGAGGGCCAGCTCGATCCCGAGGACGTGAAGCTCGTGACGCTGGCCCGGGCGGCCCGGGCCCGGTCGGGTGCCGCCGAGGGGGCCGCGGTGCGCGACACCGACGGGCGGACGTACGCCGCCACGACGGTCACCCTGCCCTCGCTTGCGCTGTCCGCGCTGCAGGTCGCGGTGGCGATGGCGGTCTCCAGCGGCGCGGAGGGCCTGGAGGCGGCCGCCGTCGTGGGGGAGTCGACCCTGCCGGAGGGCGCCGGGCTCGCGGCGGCCCGCGACCTCACCCCCGATGTGCCTGTTGTCGTCGCCGACCCGGCGGGCGGTCTGGTCGCCCAACCCTGACGCGGGATCCTCGCCGGCACGGAGTCGCGGCGGTCGGCGTGGCTCGTTGCCGTGCGGCGGTGTGCTGCCTGTCCCGCCAGACGCCGGGGGCCTACCCGGTGTAGAACCGGGCAGGCCCTCGGACGTGCGGCGCAGGCCGCGGGTGGGGTCAGCGGACGGCGACCAGGGTCTCGACGTCCAGGCCCGCGTGGTCGATCTGCAGGCCCTCGGCGAGCTGCTGGCCGAACTCGGCGTCGCACTTGGTGAAGTGCGCGACCATCCGCTCCGCCACGTGCTTCTCGCACTGCTTGAGGTGGTCGACCAGGTTGAACAGCAGGTCGGCCCGCTCGTCGGCCGGCATCGTGCGGATGCGGTCGCCGGCCTGGCCGTAGTTGTTCTCCCGTTCGATCCGGGCCCGCAGCACCGGACCGGACACCTCCGGCCGGTATTCCACATACTCCGGCCCCGCCTCGGCCAGGCCGCCCAGCGAGGACGGCTCGTAGTTGACGTGCGGGTTCTCACCGGCGCCATCGACGTAGTACGCCATCTGGCCGTCGCGCTGGTTGGTGGACGTGCGCACGGCCGGGGCGTTCACCGGGAGCTGCAGGTAGTTCGGGCCGACCCGGTGGCGCTGGGTGTCGGAGTAGGAGAACGTGCGGCCGACGAGCATCTTGTCGTCGGAGAAGTCCAGCCCGTCCACCAGTACGCCGGTGCCGAACGAGACCTGCTCGGCCTCGGCGAAGAAGTTCTGCACGTTCCGGTTGAGCGTCATCATCCCGACCGGACGCAGCGGGAACACGTCCTCGGGCCAGGTCTTGGTGTCATCCAGCGGGTCGAAGTCCAGCTCGGGGTGCTCGTCGTCGCTCATGATCTGGACGTTGAGCTCCCACCGCGGGTAGTTGCCCGACTCGATCGCCTCGAACAGGTCCTTGGAGGCGTGGCCGAGGTCGGCGGCCTGGATCTCGCCCGCCTGGGCCTTGGTCAGCGACTCGATGCCCTGCTGGGACTTCCAGTGGTACTTGACCAGCGCACCCTCGCCCGCGGAGTTCACGAAGCGGTAGGTGTTGACCCCGAACCCGTCCTGGGTGCGGTAGTTGGCCGGGATGCCGCGCGGGCTGAACAGCCAGGTCAGCATGTGCATCGACTCGGGCGTCATCGACATGAAGTCGAAGATGCGGTTGGGCTCCTGGCGGAACGTCACCGGGTCGGGCTTGAGCGCGTGGATGACGTCGGGGAACTTGATCGCGTCCCGGATGAAGAAGACCGGCAGGTTGTTGCCGACCAGGTCCCAGTTGCCGTCCTCGGTCTTGAACTTCACCGCGAAGCCACGGGGGTCGCGGGCCGCCTCGGAGGAGTCGCGGCCACCGATCACCGTGGAGAACCGCAGCACGACCGGGGTCTTGGTGCCCTTCTCCTGCAAGAGCTTGGCGCGGGTGTAGGTGGACGCCGGCTCGTTGCCGATCGTGCCGTACGCCTCGAACTCGCCGTAGGCCACGAAGCCCCGGGCGTGCACGACCCGCTCGGGGATGCGCTCGCGGTCGAAGTGGCTGATCTTCTCGAGGAACTGGTAGTTCTCCATCGTGGCCGGCCCGCGGGCGCCGACCGTGCGGCTGCTCTGGTTGTTGTGCACAGGGTGGCCCTGGCGGGTGGTGAGGATCTTCTCGTCGGTCACGCTGGTCCCTTCGTCGGCTCTGACGCGGTGTGGTTTGGTTCGACGGCCCGTCGGGGCGGCCGTCACTGACAGCGGGGGCAGAGCCCCCAGAAGACGACTTCGGCCTCGTCGATGGCGAACCCGGAGGCGGTGCTCGGTTCCAGGCACGGTGCGTAGCCGACGGCACAGTCCACGTCGGACGTGGCACCGCAGCGCCGGCAGACGACGTGGTGATGGTTGTCGCCGACCCGGGTCTCGAACCGGGCGGGGTGCCCGGCGGGCTCGATCCGGCGCGCGAGCCGGGCCTGCACGAACGCGTGCAGGATGTCATAGACGGCCTGAGTGGACAGTGCCCCCAGCCGTCCGCGCGCGGCGGTGGCGAGCGTGTCGGCGTCCGCGTGGGGATGCTCGGCCAGCGCGGCGAACACGGTCAGCCGCGGCTGGGTGACCCGCAGGCCGGCGTTGCGCAGGACGGTGGCCGGATCGGCGGCGGGCGTCGGGATGGTCATCGCTCCCGACCCAACACCTCCTTCTGGAATCAGTCAAGTTTACCGGTGGTCCCGCCAGCGGCCGGAGATGGGAGGATCGGCCCATGACCGAGCGAAGCGACGGCACCGGCGCGCCCACCGCGCGGTACGACGGCGCGCGGGACACCGGCACCCGGGACACCGGCGTCGACTCCACCGCGGCGCGGTCCGACCAGCCGCCGTTCCGGGCCGGGTTCGCGTGCTTCGTCGGGCGGCCGAACGCCGGCAAGTCCACGCTCACCAACGCCGTGGTCGGCACCAAGGTCGCGATCGCCAGCAGCAAGCCGCAGACCACCCGGCACACCGTCCGCGGCGTCGTGCACCGGCCCGACGCGCAGCTGGTGCTGGTCGACACCCCCGGGCTGCACAAGCCCCGCACCCTGCTCGGCCAGCGCCTCAACGACCTGGTGCGCACCACCTGGTCGGAGGTGGACGTGATCGGGCTCTGCATCCCGGCGAACGAGGCGGTCGGCCGCGGCGACGCGTTCATCGCCGCCGAACTCACCGCCCTGAAGCAGCCGAACCTCGTCGCGGTCGTCACCAAGACCGACCTGGTCGGCAAGGAGCAGCTCGCCCGACAGCTGCTGGCGGTGTCGGGGCTGGCCGACTTCGCCGAGATCGTCCCGGTGTCGGCCGTGCGCGGCGACCAGGTCGACCTGCTCGCCGACCTGCTGGTGAAATACCTGCCGCCGTCCCCGCCGCTCTACCCGGACGGCCAGCTCACCGACGAGCCCGAGCAGGTGATGGTGGCCGAGCTGATCCGGGAGGCGGCGCTGGAGGGCGTACGGGACGAGCTGCCGCACTCGCTGGCCGTCGTCGTCGAGGAGATGCTGCCCCGGGAGGGCCGGGACGACCTGCTCGACGTCCACGCCACGGTGTACGTCGAACGGCAGAGCCAGAAGGCGATCGTGGTCGGGGCCCGCGGCGAGCGGATGAAGCACGTGGGCTCGACGGCACGGGTCCAGATCGAGGCGCTGCTGGGCAGCCGGATCTACCTCGACCTGCACGTCAAGGTGGCCAAGGACTGGCAGCGCGACCCGCGCCAGCTCCGCAAGCTCGGCTTCTGACGCCGACGGTCCGGCGTCGCGGCGCCCGGGTGGGAGGATCGTCGGGTGGCGCTCTACCGGGACGAGGCGGTGGTGCTGCGGGTGCAGAAGCTGGGCGAGGCCGACCGGATCGTCACGCTGCTGACCCGGCGGCACGGCCGGGTGCGCGCCGTGGCCAAGGGCGTCCGCAAGACCACCAGCCGAATCGGTGCGCGCCTGGAACCGTTCACCCACGTCGACGTCCAGCTCTACGAGGGCCGGTCGCTGGACGGGGTCAGCCAGGTCGAGACGGTCACCGCGTTCGGCAAGGACATCATGGACGACTACCCGCGCTACACGGCGGCGTCGGCCGTGCTGGAGACGGCCGAGCGGCTCACCGCCGAGGAGCGGGAGCCGGCGCTGCGGCTGTACCTGCTCACCCTCGGCGCGTTGCGGGCGATCGCCACCTGCGAGCACGACGCGGCGCTGGTGCTCGATGCGTTCCTGCTGCGGTCGATGGGCTTCGCGGGCTGGGCGCCGGCGCTGCTGGAGTGCGCGGTGTGCGGGCGGCGCGGCGCGCACCGGTCGTTCTCGGTGCCGGCTGGCGGGTGTGTCTGCGCCGACTGCCGGCCGGCCGGCTCCGCCTCACCGTCGGCGGCCGCGCTGGAGCTGATGGTCGCGCTGCTGGAAGGCCACTGGGAGCACGCTGACGACAGCGCCACGGCCGTCCGGCGGGAGGCCAGCGGGCTGATCGCCGCCCACCTGCAGTGGCACCTCGAGCGCGGCCTACGCTCACTTCCGCTGGTCGAACGTGCCCCGACGGTGCGCAGCGTGCCGGCGGCGGCCGGCGTACCGACGCCGGTCCGGGCGCCCGGACCGGCCGGCGGGGAGCCGGGGACGTCGAGCGCGGGGGAGCTGGGATGAGGTCAGGGCAGGTCCGGCCGCCGTCGCCGCACCGGTCCGGAGTGCGTCCCCCGCCCATCCCCGCCGCGCTCGTGCCCCGCCATGTCGCGCTGATCATGGACGGCAACGGGCGCTGGGCCAAGGAGCGCGGGCTGCCCCGCACCGAGGGCCACAAGCGGGGCGAGGCCGCGCTCTTCGACGTGGTGGAGGGCTGCGTCGAGCTGGGCATCTCGTGTCTGTCGGCGTACGCGTTCTCCACCGAGAACTGGAAGCGCTCGCCCGAGGAGGTGCGCTTCCTGATGGGCTTCAACCGGGAGGTGATCCGGCGGCGGCGGGATCAGCTGCACGCGATGGGCGTCCGGGTGCGCTGGGCCGGGCGGCGGCCGAAGCTGTGGCGTAGCGTGATCGCCGAGTTGGAGGCCGCCGAGGAGCTGACCCGCCACAACGACGTGCTCACCCTGCAGTTCTGCGTCAACTACGGCGGCCGGGCGGAGATCGCGGACGCCGCCCAGGCGATCGCCCGCGACGTGGCGGCCGGGCGGCTGCGGCCGGAGAAGGTGACCGAGAAGGTATTCGCCCGCTACCTCGACGAGCCCGACCTGCCCGATGTGGATCTGTTCCTGCGCTCCAGCGGGGAACAGCGGATCTCCAACTTCCTGCTCTGGCAGTCCGCCTATGCCGAGCTGGTCTTCGTCGACACGTTCTTTCCCGACTTCGACCGCCGGCACCTCTGGCAGGCCTGCGAGACGTACGCGCGGCGCGACCGGCGCTACGGCGGAGCCGTGCCCAATGCGGTCGAGGGACCGGCCGTTCCGCTGGATCTCGGGTTCGGTTAGCCCGCGACCACGCTCGGGACCGCCGGGACAGCCGAGAAGTCGTCCGGCTCCGACCCGAGCCGCATCCGGGCCGTGTAGAGGACGCCGGCGACGTGGTCGATCTGGTGGGCGACCAGCCGGGCCATCGTCCCCTCGAACCGGGTCACCGTGCGGCCGCCGTCGTGCAGGTCGTGCTCGACCTCGATCCACCGCGGCCGGGGGACCAGCCCGCGGACGTCGAAGAAGCTCAGGCACCTTTCGTGGCGCACCTCGCGGTCGGCGGCCGCGGCCAGGACCGAGGGGTTGAACAGGACGATCGCGGGCGTGCCGGGCTCCGCCGTGCGTACTGCGGCCACCGACCGGTCGAGACCGAGCTGCGGTGCGGCCAGTCCCATCCCGTGCGGGAACGCGTAGATGTCGGCGATCCGGGACATCGCCGCGAAGATCGCGGCGATGTCCCGCGAGGCCGCGGGGGCCTCCCGCGGAAGGTCGTAGGCGCGGCTCGGACGTCGGCTCAACCGTGGGTCGTCGGCCTGGAGCACTCCGAGGGCACGCAACCGTGGGCTGACACGTCCGTTCATCGAGAGGTCCGCCTTCTGTTCGATTGGCGCGGCCCGGAGCGGGTGTCCCGCCTGGTTCGCTGAAGCGCTGGAATGCCGTCGACCCCCGGTCCTGGCTACCAGTGGTAGCTCTCTTCGGATCGCCGACACTGACCCATAGTGTTATCGCGTTCACGCTCCGCGCGTAAAGAGGTTCGAGGGAATAGGCGAAATGTGAGCTTCAGGTGTTTAGCCCTCTTAGGTGATGATGGCGGACGGCCCGATCCGGTCGCCCGTGGCGCTCGTCGGGATTTGACGGAAGCCCCCACCGCCGGGGCGGTAGGGTGCCACGGGCGGATGATCCGGCGTGCCGGAGCCGTCAGGTCCGAGGCATCGAGCCGGAGGGAGTGCGCCGTGCGGGTGAGGAACGCCGGTGAAGCCGGGACACCCCGGCGCACCGGAGAGCGCCGGTGACCGCGCAGGACACCGAGCGCGGTGCTCCGGACGGCGCCGGGGACGCGGGGCCGGAGGCCGCCGCCGGACCGCGGTCGCCGGCCCGCCGGTACCCGGTCGGCTCCGTCGAGGTACTGGCCGGTGCGCTGATCCTGGTGACGCTGTTCCGTGGGCCGCTGGTGGGGCTCTTCGACAGTCCGGCGATGCAGACCTGGGCCACGGTGTTCGTCTCGATCGTCGTCCAGGCGATGCCGTTCCTCGTTCTCGGCGTCGCGATCAGCGGGATCATCGCCGTCTTCGTGCCGCCGTCGTTCTTCGCCCGGGCGCTGCCGAAACGGCCGGCGTTGGCGGTGCCGGTGGCGGGGGTCGCCGGCGTGGTGTTGCCTGGGTGCGAGTGCGGCTCGGTGCCGATCGCCGGCGGTCTGGTCCGGCGCGGGGTGACCCCGGCGGCGGCGTTCGCGTTCCTGCTCTCGGCGCCGGCGATCAACCCGGTGGTGCTGGTGGCCACCGCGGTCGCGTTCCCCGGCAAGCCCGAGATGGTGCTGGCCCGGTTCGTCGCGTCGGTGATCGCCGCGGCGGCGATGGGCTGGCTCTGGCTGGCGTTGGGCCGGTCGGAGTGGATCCGGATCCCGAGCCGTCCGGACCTGGCCGGAATGTCCAAGTGGGCGGCGTTCTGGGTGTCGTGCCGGCACGACTTCGTCCACGCCGGCGGCTTCCTGGTGATCGGCGGCATCACGGCTGCGGTGCTCAACGTGACCGTGCCGCAGAGCTGGCTGCGCGCGCTGGCCGAGAACCCGGTCATCGCGGTGCTCGCGCTCGCGGCGCTGGCCGTGGTGCTCTCGATCTGCTCGGAGGCCGACGCGTTCGTGGCCGCGTCGCTGACCCATTTCTCGCTGACGGCCCGGCTGGCCTTCCTGGTGGTCGGCCCGATGATCGACCTCAAGCTGTTCGCGATGCAGGTCGGCACGTTCGGCCGCGGGTTCGCGTTCCGGTTCGCGCCGGCCACGTTCGTCGTGGCGGTGTCCGTGAGCGTGCTGGTCGGATGGCTGCTGTTGTGAACAGTCGGAGCGGGGAGGTGCGCGCGGTGGGCGAGCGAACGGGCGGCCTCGCGACCGCGGTCGCCGGGCAGAGTGAGGGGGACTCGTGAGTCGGGAGGCCCAGAGCATCGTGCTGCTGTTGGTCGGCGGCGCGATCCTGCGGATCAGCGCGTTCTCCGACGTCTACCTGCGGTACGTCAAGGAAGGTCTCCGCTGGTACCTGGTGGTGGCGGGGGTGCTGCTCGTGGCGGTCGCCGTGGTCACGCTCTGGCGCGAGGTGTTCGCCCGCCGGGCGCTCGCTTCGTACTCCGGTCGGCACGCGTCGGAGGGGGCGACGGCAGGCGGGGCGGCGGCAGGCGAACCGGCCACGACCGAGTCGGCAGCGGACGAGTCGGCAGCGGACGAGGCCGCACGCGCTGACGACGACGGGCACGGCCACGGCCACGGCCACGGCCACGGCGGCCCGCGGGTGGCCTGGTTGCTCACGCTGCCCGTCTTCGCGGTCTTCCTGATCGCCCCGCCGCCGCTGGGCTCGTACGCCGCCAGCCGGGAGGGCGCCACCGCGGTCCTGGAGCCGAGTTCGGACTTCCCGCCGCTTCCGGCGGGCAACCCAGCCAAGCTCACCGTGCTGGACTACGTCACCCGCGCGATCTGGGACAAGGGTTCCTCGCTGGACGGACGCGAGGTGAAGCTGAGCGGCTTCGTCAGCCCCGGCAAGGACGGCCGGGCCTACCTCACCCGGATCGTGCTCAGCTGCTGCGCCGCCGACGGCCGGCCGTTGAAGGTGGCGCTCAGCGGCTCCGTCCCGGACGGGCTCCCGGTCGACACCTGGATCGAGGTGGTCGGCACGTTCGACCCGTCGGTGGACAGGGACCCGGCCAGCCAGGAGGTCGTGCCCTACCTCAGGGTCACCGAGCTGCGGCAGATCCCGACACCGAAGCAGGCGTACGAGGCCTGACGGCCCTCGTCAGACCTCGTCAGACCGGGCGGGCCGCCACGCAGGGCGCGCAGGTGCCGAAGATCTCGATCGTGTGGCTGACGTCGGCGAAGCCGTGCTCGTCGGCGACCGCGTTGGCCCACCGTTCGACCGTCGGGCCCGCCACCTCGACGGTGTGGCCGCAGCCGCGGCAGACCAGGTGGTGATGGTGGCCGGTCGAGCACCGTCGGTAGAGATGTTCGCCGCCGGGCGGACGCATGACGTCGATCTCGCCGAGGTCGGCGAGTGCCTGCAGGGTGCGGTAGACGGTGGTCAGGCCGACCGACGTGCCCCGGCGGCGGAGCAGGTCGTGCAGGTCCTGGGCACTCCGGAACTCCTCGACCTCCTCCAGCAGCGCCATCACCGCGGTGCGTTGCCGCGTCGTCCGGCCGACAGTGGTCTGCATGGAGGTGCCCCCTCGGTGTGTCGCGGAGCCCATCCTGTCAGGTCGGGCCCCTCGCTGTCCGACCGGCGACGCGTGGTGCACGGCGGTCGGTGTGCCGGTGGCTGGAGCGCGACGTTCAGACGGGGGTGGGCGGCGGCCGTTCCTCGCTGGCATGGCTGACGGCGTCGCCGACGATGTGCGCGATGTGGTGGTCGGTGAGCGAGTAGACCACCTCACGCCCCCTTCGCTGGGCGGTCACCACGCCCGCCGCCCGCAGCACCCGCAGGTGCTGCGACACCAGCGGCTGCGGCGCGTCCAGCGCGTCCACCAGCTCGTGGACGCAGCGCGGGCCGTCGTCCAGTTGCAGCACCACGGCGATCCGCATCGGTGCGGCCAGTGCCCGCAGCAGCTCACCGGCGGCCGCGTACGGCGGATGCGCACCGGCGGTCATGGCCGGGACAGTAGACGACGGCGCTGCGCGGCCGGCGGAGGCGCGGGTGCTTTCCGGCGGTGGCGGCGCGGCGGCGCCGGTCGGCGTCACGTCTCCAGCACAACGTCGCGATCGGGCGGGGCGGCGTCGGCCTCCGTGGGTGCACCGGTCCGTCGTCCCCACCGTTCCACCGATGCGGCGATCACCGTGACGACGACGAACACCGCGATCGCGAGTACCACGATCATCGCGCCCGAGGCGACGTCGAGGTAGAACGAACCGACCGCACCGGCCAGGGCGGTGACCACCCCGAACGCCATCGCGGCGAGCACCGTGCCGCCGAACCCGCGGGCGAGCTTCTGGGCCGTCGCCACCGGCACCACCATCAGCGCGCTGACCAGCAGCAGACCGACCACCCGCATCGCCACCGTCACGGTCACCGCCGCCGTGACCGCCAGGGTGAGGTTGAGCAGCCGCACCGGGAGACCGGAGACCTTCGCGTACTCCTCGTCGTGGCACACCGCGAACAGCCACGGACGCAGCAGCACCGTGACCGCCAGCACGGCCGCGGCCAGGGCGCCGATCACCACCAGGTCGGTCGAGGTCGTGGTGAGCAGCGACCCGAACAGGTAGGTGAGCAGCGTGACGTTGCTGGTGCCGGCGGCGAGTCCGATCAGTACCACGCCGCCGGCGATGCCGCCGTAGAACAGCATGGCCAGCGCCACGTCACCGGAGGTCTTGCCCCGTTCGCGGATGAGTTCGATCGCGATCGCGCCGAGGGAGGCCACGACCACGGCGGTGAGCACCGGTGCGGTGCCGAGCAGGAAGCCCAGCGCGACGCCGGTCAACGCGACGTGGCCGATCCCGTCGCCCATCAGCGACATCCGGCGCTGCACCAGGTAGACGCCGACCGCGGGTGCCGTCACGCCGACGACCAGCGCGGCGACCAGCGCGCGGAGCATGAAGTCGTAGGCGAAGGGGTTCATCCGGGCGTCCAGGACACGGCGTGGTCGAGCGGGGCGTGCGGGTGGACGTGGTCGTGGCCGGGGTCGGCGTGGTGTGCGGCCGGCCGGGGAACCACGCCGTCGTGGATCACCCGGCCGGACTCCAGCACCACGGCCCGGTGGATGAGCGGCGTGAGCGGGCCCAGCTCGTGCAGGGCCAGCAGCGGTGTGGCTCCGCGTTCGACGAGCGCCGCGATCGTGCGGGCGAACGCGTCCTGGCTGGCCGCGTCGACACCGGCGTTGGGCTCGTCCAGGACGAGGAGGTCGGGATCGCCGGCCAGCGCCCGGGCGATCAGCACCCGTTGCTGCTGGCCGCCGGACAGCGTGGTGACCCGGTCGCGGGCGCGGTCGGCCAGGCCGACGGTCTCCAACGCAGCGGTCACCGCGGCGCGGTCGGCGGCCGAGGCAGGTCGCAGCAGGCCCCGACGGGCCAGCCGTCCGCTGGCGACCACCTCCCGGGCCGTGGCGGGGACGCCGGCGCCCGCGCCGAGCCGTTGCGGGACGTACCCGACCCGGTGCCAGTCGCCGAACCGGGCCAGCGGCGTCCCGAACAGCTCCACCCGGCCGCCGACCAGCGGCACCAGCCCGAGCAGGGCACGGATCAGCGTGGACTTGCCCGAGCCGTTCGCCCCGAGGATGGCCACGGCTTCGCCGCTGGCCACGGTCATCGAGACGTCGCGCAGTACGACGCGCCCGCCTAGGGCGACGCGGACATCCTCGACGGCCACTGCCGGAGCGGTCACGGGGGGGCCGCCCCGCGCACGGTCAGCGGCACTGCAACGCGTCCTCGAGGGTGGCCAGGTTGGCGCGCATCGCCGAGAAGTAGTCACCGGGGGAACCCTCGGCCAGTCCCTCGATCGGGTCGAGCACCCTGGCGGTGGCGCCGACCTCGGTGGCCAGCGTCCGGGCGATCCTCGGGCTGACCAGGGTCTCGAAGAAGATGACGCGCACGTGGTGGTCCTTGGCGTAGCGGGCGACCTCGGCGAGCCGAGCCGGCGAGGGCTCCTCCTCCGGGGTCAGCCCCGTGATCGGAACCTGGGTCAGACCGTAGCGCGCGGCGAGGTAGCCGAACGCGTTGTGGCTGACCACGATGGTCTTCTGGGTGCAGCCCGCCAACGCCGTGGAGTATTCCGTGTCCAGGGCCTCCAGGCGGACGCGCAACGCCTTGGCGTTCGCGTTGTACCGGCCGGCGTTGGCCCGGTCCACCGCACCGAGCCGGGCTGCCACGTGGTCGGCGATGGTGGCCAGCCGGGTCGGGTCGAGCCAGACGTGCGGGTCGGTGCCCTTCTCGTCCTCGTGCAGCGCGCCTTCCTCCAGCGGCACGTACCCGGGCGCGAGGGGCTGCACGGTGGCGATGTCGAGGGAGGTGTCGGCCGCCTGGTTGGCGACGGCCTCGTCGAGGGCCGGCTGGAACCCCTTCAGGTACACGACCTGGTCGGCGGCGCCGAGTTCGGCGACCTGGCGGGGGGTGAGTTCCAGGTCGTGTGGCTCCGTGCCGGGCGGCACCAGGTTCTTCACCGCGACCCGGTCACCGCCGACCTGCTCGGTGACGAACTGCAGTGGGTAGAAGGCGGCGAGGACGTCGAGCTTGCCGCCGGTGCCGGAATCCGAGGTGCCGCAGCCCGTCGCCGCGACCACGGCGGCCACGGCTAACCCGGCGAGCATCTTCCTGGGTGGGGAGAGTGACCTGTACATGGAAACCATTGTCATCTAGCGTGTCACGCATCGTCAAAGGCGCATACGCTGATACGTCCCGCCGCCGCGGCAGGGCCGCCGTCAGACGGGTCGGGGGTCAGAGCAGCTTCGCGACGGCCACGGCCACCAGCGCCGCCACCAGGACCACCCGGCCGAGCCGCGCGGGCGCTTCCACGGCCGGCCAGGACAGCCATGCCAGCCACGCCACCAGGGCCGCCACGGCCAGCAGCACCGCGGCCCCGGCAGGGCCCGGAACGAACAGGCCCGCGAGCAGCACCAGCACCAGGCCGGCGACGAGCAGCGCGCGCGGCATCCGCACCAGGAACGCCAGCGCGCCGGCCGAACGGGGGCCCGGCCGCCGCGGCTGGCCGGCGCCGGGGGCGGTCACGTGTCCAGCCCGCTCAGCGCGGACCCACCTCGGTGGCGCCCGCCGCTCCCGTCACGGGCGTCGTGCCGCCGGTACTCGTCGGTCACTGATTCTCCTTCGTGCGGGTAGCGTCGGGTCCATCATCCTGTCAGGCGTCGGCCGGTCGCCGGCCGGGCAAGGAGCGTGGCGGTGATCGTGGTCAGCCGGTTCAGGGTCGCCGAGGACCGCGGCGGGGACTTTCTGACCCGCGCGCGGCTGGCGCTGGCGGCGTTCGCCGACCGCCCGGGATTCGCCCGCGGGCGGGTGGGCCGGGCCGCGGACGACCCGACCTGGTGGACGCTGACCACCGAGTGGGAGTCGGTGGGGGCGTTCCGCCGCTCACTGTCGGCGTTCGAGGTCAAGGTGAACGCCGCGCCGCTGCTGGCCGAGTCGACCGACGAGCCGGCCGCGTTCGAGGTGCTCGCCGCGTACGACGGCCCCGCGGAGGTGGCCGGAGGCGGGAGCGACCGTGCCGCGGACGCCGGTCGGACCAGGGCCGGCGAGACCGCCGAGCCGGACCCACCCCGTGCGCCGTAGGGCCACCGGCGCCGCGCCGGCCGCGGTGCGCCCGACCCTGCGACTGCGGAGCGGCCGTCTGTGCGGCAGGGTGGTGGCATGAACACGCCGCCCGGTTGGTACGCGCCGAGCCCACAGCCCGGCGGCCTGCCCTTCCCCGGCGCCCCCTCCTCGCCCTACTCGCCTGGCTGGGCCCCGCCGGCGCCTCCGCCCGCCCCGCCGATGGCTCCTCCCGTCGGGCCCCCGCCGCCCCCACCGCCCCCGGGACTGGGTGCGCACCCCGGCTTCGCGCCGCCCGCGCCGCCGCGCAACCGGACCCGTCTCGTCGTGTCGCTCGTGGTGGCCGCGACCCTGCTGCTCTGCTGTGGTGGTGGGGTCACAGGCGTCGTCGGCTTCGGCTACTACGCCTACTCCGCGGTCCAGGCCGATGCGATCGACACCGTCGGCCTCCACCTGGAGACGCTCAAGGGGGGCAGGTTCACCGTCGCCTACGAGCAGCTGTGTCCGAAGCTCCAGCTGCAGGAGAGCAGCCAGCGGTACGTGCGGCGGCAGGAGTCGGCTCCGCAGATCCGCGGGTACCGGGTGGCCGAGGAGACCTCGGCGGGTCCCCAGGGCGGGCTGGTCGTCCTCGCGGACGTGACCCGCGGCGACCGCCCGCCGCTGCGGGAGAGCTACGAGGTCGTCTACGACGAGGAGTCGCAGGCCAAGATCTGCTCGTGACCCGGTGCGCCGCGGCCGGAACGGGGTCGCGGAACAGGCCGGCCACCGAGGTAGCCTGGCAACCCACCCCCACCGACCTCCAGCCGGATGGAGCGCCACCGTGCCCGCGGACCGCATGGACACCATCGTCAGCCTCAGCAAGCGCCGGGGTTTCGTCTACCCGTCGAGCGAGATCTACGGGGGCCTGCGCGCGTCCTGGGACTACGGCCCGCTCGGCGTCGAGCTGAAGAACAACGTCAAGCGGCAGTGGTGGAAGACCATGGTGACCGGCCGCGACGACGTGGTCGGGCTCGACTCGTGCGTGATCCTGGCGCCGGAGGTGTGGCGGGCCTCCGGCCACGTCGAGACGTTCAGCGACCCCCTGACCGAGTGCCAGTCGTGCCACAAGCGCTTCCGCGCCGACCACCTGGAGGAGGCGTACGAGGCCCGCCACGCCCGCCCGCCCGCCCGCGGCCTGATCGACGTGAACTGCCCGAACTGCGGCACCAAGGGCTCGTTCACCGAGCCGCGGCAGTTCTCCGGCCTGCTCAAGACCTACCTCGGTCCAGTCGAGGACGAGTCGGGCCTGGCCTACCTGCGGCCCGAGACCGCGCAGGGCATCTTCGTCAACTACGCCAACGTCGCGCAGACCTCCCGCAAGAAGCCGCCGTTCGGCATCGCCCAGCAGGGCAAGAGCTTCCGCAACGAGATCACGCCGGGCAACTTCATCTTCCGGACGCGCGAGTTCGAGCAGATGGAGATGGAGTTCTTCGTCAAGCCCGGCGAGGACGAGCCGTGGCACCAGTACTGGATCGACGCCCGGCTGCAGTGGTACGTGGACCTCGGCATCCACAAGGAGCACCTGCGGGTCTACGAGCACCCGGCCGAGAAGCTCTCGCACTACTCCAAGCGCACGGTCGACATCGAGTACCGGTTCGACTTCGCCGGCACCGAGTGGGGTGAACTGGAGGGCATCGCCAACCGCACCGACTTCGACCTCAAGGCCCACTCGGCGGCCGCCGGCAAGGACCTCTCGTTCCTGGAGCAGGACAGCGGCGAGCGGTGGACGCCGTACGTGATCGAGCCGGCCGCCGGCGTGGACCGCACCGTGCTCACCTTCATGCTCGACGGCTACTCCGAGGACGAGGCGCCCAACGCGAAGGGCGTGATGGAGAAGCGGGTGGTGATGCGCCTGGACCCGCGGCTCGCGCCGGTGAAGGTCGCCGTGCTGCCGCTGTCCCGGCACGCCGACCTCTCGCCGAAGGCACGCGACCTGGCCGCCCAGCTGCGCCAGCACTGGAACGTCGACTTCGACGACGCCGGCGCGATCGGCCGCCGGTACCGCCGCCAGGACGAGATCGGCACGCCGTTCTGCGTGACCGTCGACTTCGACACCCTCGACGACGAGGCCGTCACCGTGCGCGAGCGCGACTCGATGACCCAGGAACGGATCGGCCTGGACGCCGTCGAGTCCTACCTCGCCGCCCGCCTGGTGGGCTGCTGACCTCCACGGCTTGACGGCCGGAGCGGTGGCGGAGCACCCTCCTGCGTGTCCGGGTGGGGCCGCCGTCAGGGCGGTCGCCCGCCCGCCATGCGTGAGGAGCGCCCGATGTCGCCGAGGCCGGAACCCGGTCGCGAGTTCGTCCTGACCACCAGCTGCCCGGACAAGCCCGGGCTGGTCTACGCGGTGAGCCGGTTCCTGGTGGAGCAGTCCGCCAACATCCTGCAGAGCCAGCAGTTCGAGGACCGTCTGAACGAGCGGTTCTTCATGCGGGTGCACTTCGCCGGCCTGGACGGGTCGGTGGTGCTCGACCGCCTCCGCCAGGCGTTCGAGCCCGTCGCGAGCTCGCTGGCGATGAGCTGGCAGATCGCGGACGCCTCGACCCCGACCCGCACGCTCATCCTGGTGTCCAGGTTCGGCCACTGCCTCAACGACCTGCTCTTCCGCCGGCAGACGGGTGGGCTGAACATCGAGGTGCCGGCGATCGTGTCCAACCACCGCGACTTCGAGCCGTTGGCCAGTTCGTACGGCGTCGACTTCCACCACGTCCCGGTCACCCCCGCCACCAAGGCCGACGCCGAGGCCCGGCTGCTCGACCTGGTCGAGACGCTGCAGGTCGACCTGGTGGTGCTGGCGCGCTACATGCAGATCCTCTCCGACGACCTGTGCAAGCGGCTGGAGGGACGGGCGATCAACATCCACCACTCGTTCCTGCCGAGCTTCAAGGGCGCCAAGCCCTACCACCAGGCCTACGAGCGCGGCGTCAAGCTGATCGGCGCCACCGCCCACTACGTCACCCCGGCGCTGGACGAAGGCCCGATCATCGAGCAGGACGTCGCCCGGGTCGAGCACTCGCTCGACCCGGAGGAGCTGGTCGCGGTGGGGCGGGACGTGGAGTCGCAGGTGCTCGCCCGGGCCGTGAAGTGGCACAGCGAACGGCGGGTGCTGCTCAACGGGAACCGCGCGGTCGTCTTCCGCTGAGACCCGCCCGGTGCCGTCGACGGTGGCGCGGGCGTCGGCCGGACCTCTCGCACGTGGGATCCTGGCGGACGTGACGAGCGCGGTCGCCCAGGCGACGTTGCGGATCGGCCCGCTGGAGGTGTGGCCGCCGGTGGTGCTCGCCCCGATGGCCGGCATCACCAACGTCGCGTTCCGGCGGCTCTGCCGGGAGCACGGCGCCGGCCTGTACGTGAGCGAGATGATCACCACCCGGGCACTGGTCGAACGCACCCCCAAGACCATGACGATGCTCACCTTCGCCGAGGACGAACGGCCGCGCTCGGTCCAGCTCTACGGGATCGACCCGGACATCGTCGCGCGGGCGGTGCGGATGCTGGTCGAGGAGAACCTGGCCGACCACATCGACCTGAACTTCGGCTGCCCGGTGCCCAAGGTCACCAGGAAGGGCGGCGGGTCGGCGCTGCCGTACCGGCGCCGGCTGCTGGAGCGGATCCTGCGTGCGGCGGTGCGCGCCGCCGCGGGCAGCGGGGTGCCGGTGACCATGAAGATGCGCCTGGGCATCGACCGCGAACACCTCACCTACGCCGAGGCCGGCCGGATCGCCGAGGACGCCGGCATCGCCGCGGTCGCGCTGCACGGCCGCACCGCCGCGGACTTCTACGGCGGTGAGGCCGACTGGGCGCCGATCGGTGAGCTGGCCCAGGCGCTGAGCATCCCGGTGCTGGGCAACGGCGACATCTGGGAGGCCGACGACGCGCTGCGGATGGTCGCCGAGACAGGGTGCGCCGGGGTGGTGGTGGGTCGCGGGTGTCTCGGCCGGCCGTGGCTGTTCGCCGACCTGGCCGCGGCGTTCGACGGGCACGGCACCCGACATCTGCCGAGCCTCGGCGAGGTGACCACGACCATGCGGCGGCACGCCGAGCTGCTCGTGGCATGGCTGGGGGAGCACCGCGGGCTGCCGGACTTCCGCAAGCACGTGGCCTGGTACCTCAAGGGGTTCCCGGTGGGGTCCGAGCCGCGTCGCCGGCTCGGCCAGGTGTCCACGCTCGTCGAACTCGACGAACTGCTGAATGTGCTCGACCCGGCGCTGCCGTTCCCACTCGCCGAAGTGGGGGTGCCGCGCGGACGCAGCGCGGGCGCCCGCCGCGTCGCATTGCCGGACGGCTGGCTGGACGATCCCGACTGCGGTGCGGTGCCGGCGGGCGCGGAACTGGCCGACTCCGGCGGGTGAGGGCGCGGGGACCGGCCCGGCCGGGAGCTGGCTGGTCAGCCGCGGCGGGCGGACAGCTGGGCCGCAGCCGCCAGTAGCGGCTCGATCGCGGCGTCCATCGCCCGCCGGTCGAACCGGCCGGCCGGGCCCTGCAGGCCGAGGATGGCCAGCAGCCCGCCGCGGCCGTCCAGGACCGGGGCGGCCAGGGCGTTGAGGTCGGCCTCGCGTTCGCCGACCGCCTCCGCCCAGCCGCGTTCGGCTGCCCGCTCCACCTGCCGGGACAGCTCCCGGCGGTCGACCAGTGTGCCCGCGGTGTAGCTGGGCAGCGCGCCGCCCGGCAATCGGCCGCCGTGCGCGAGGCACACCTTTCCGGTGGCCGTCGCGTGCAGCACGCTCGGGCGGCCGATCTGCGCGACGCTGCGCACCGACGACGGGCTCTGGACGAAATCGACCGTGACCGTCGTCTGGTCGCCGGGCAGCGACAGCGTCGCGGTCTCCGCGGTGGCCTCGGTCAGCGCGATCAGGTGTGGGCGGGCCACCTCCCGCAGGTCGACCTGCCCGAGCGCGGCGTTGCCGAGCTGGATCAGCCGGTGCCCGAGCCGGTAGCGCCCCATGCCGTCGGCCCGGCGCACCAGGTCGGCCCTGGCCAGGGTGGCGAGCAGCCGCGACGCGGAGCTGACGTGCAGGCCGGCCCGGCGGGCGATCTCGTTGGTCCCCAGCTCGCCGGGCGAGGCGGCGAGCACGTCCAGCACGGCGATGGCGCGTTCCACGGTGGCGACCACCCGCTCCGTCCGCACGCTTTCGTCCGCCGTGATAGCGTCGCCCTCGCTCTGTGAAACACCGTTGCCCATATGGCAACCATGCCATACCCGCACCAGACCTCGCGCAGGAGACCACGAACGATGCTCCCCACCGCCGCCCGGTACGTGATCGTGGGTGCCGGCATCCACGGGCTGTCCACCGCCTGGCACCTCGCCACCGCGCTACGGCGCCGGGGCGAGGGCGACGGCACGGACGTGGTGGTGCTGGACAAGGCGGCCGTCGGTGCCGGTGCGTCGGGCATCGCCTGTGGCGTCGTCCGGAACAACTACTTCCAGCCCGCCATGCGCCGGCTGATGGCGCACTCGGTGTCGATCTGGGAGGCCCACGCCCTCGCGCTGGCCTACCATCCGGTCGGGTACCTGCAGATCTCCCCCGAGTCGATGCACGAGGGCGTGGCCCAGATCTACGCCGAGCAGCAGGCGATCGGCTACCCGTCGTCGCTGATCGAGGGCGCCGACGCCAGCCGCGCCTACCTGGACGACCTGTTCGGCGACTGGCAGGCCCAGGGCATCACCAGCGTCCTGCACGAGCGGCGCGGCGGGTATGCGCACAACATGGCCTCGATGCGCGGGCTGGCCGAGATGGCCGAGGCCGAGGGCGTCCGGATCCTCACCGGCATCACGGTCACCGACCTGAACCTGGCCGGCGGTGCGGTCAGCGAGGTGGTCACCGACCACGGGGCGATCTCGTGCGACCACCTCGTCGTGGCAGTCGGCCCGTGGGTCCGCGACATGTGGGCGATGTTGGACCTGCCGGCCACCGTCACCCTCGCCGAGCCGGGCGGCCGGCGCCAGCACGACCACCAGATGTGGACGTACTGGCTGCTGCAGGAGGGGACCGTGACTGTCGACCCCGCCTCGTTCACCGACACCCGCGGCAACCCCACGCCGGTGATCCACGTCGACAGCGACGCGCCCCTCCACGACGACGACGGCGAGCTGGTCACCGACCAGATGTGGGGCATCTACTACAAGCCCGACACCAACTTCGGCGGCGTCCAGGGCGGCTGCATGCCCCGCCAGATTCCGGGTGCGGCCGAGGGCGTGGCCGTGGATCCCTACGGCCCCCGAAGCACCGAGTACCTGGTCGACGAAGAGTTCGTCCGGATGTGGACGGCCGGCCTCGCGCACTGCCACAAGCGGTTCGAGGGCGTCCGTGCGCTGTACTCGCGCGAGCCGTCGGGCGGGCTCGGCTGCTTCACCCCGGACAGCTTCCCGGTGTTCGACACCTTCCGGCAGAACGCGTACGTCATCGCCGACTCCAACCACGGCTACAAGATGATCGGGGTCGGAGCGCTGGTCGCCGAGGAGCTGCTGGGCGCGCCTCAGGATCTGCTCGACCCCTTCCGTTTCTCCCGGTACGCGCGCGGCGAGCTGCACCCGACCAGCACCTCGCCGTTCCCCTGGAGCTGAGAATTCCGGCCTTCCCAGGCCATCCCGTGAACAACCCGGAGGTAGAACGACCATGACCGACACCCACCCCACCGCGAACGGCGCCGCCGCATCCGGCGGACTGCTCGAACGGTTCGCCGCCGGGCCGGTGATCTGCGCCGAGGGCTATCTGTTCGAACTGGAGCGGCGCGGCTACCTGCAGGCCGGCGCGTTCGTGCCCGAGGTGGTGTTGGAGCACCCCGAGCGGGTGACCGCACTGCACGAGGAGTTCGTGCACGCCGGTTCGGACGTGGTGGAGGCGTTCACCTACTACGCCCACCGCGAGAAGATGCGGCTGATCGGCAAGGACCACCTGCTCGAACCGATCAACCGGCAGGCGCTGCGACTGGCCTCCGACGTCGCGCGGGCCACCGGGACGCTGATGGCCGGCAACGTCTGCAACACCAACGTCTACGACCCGGCCGACACCGACAGCCACGCGCGGGTGCGCGCGATGTTCGACGAACAGATCGGCTGGGCCGCCGAGGCCGGCGCCGACTTCGTCATCGGGGAGACCCTCCGCTACCTCGGCGAGGCGATGACCGCACTGGAGGCGATCCGCGAGACCGGGCTGCCGTCGGTGATCATGCTGGTGGTCGACCACGACGCCGCCACCCGCGACGGCGTGCCGATGGTGGAGGCCTGCCAGCGACTGGCCGACGCGGGTGCCGACGTGGTCGGGCTCAACTGCAACCGCGGCCCGGCCACCATGCTGCCGCTGCTCAAGCCGCTGGTGGACGCGCTGGACGTGCCGGTCGCCGCGCTGCCGGTGCCCTACCGGACCACGCCCGACCAGCCGACCTTCCAGTCGCTGCGCGACCCGCACTGGTCGGACTTCCCGACCGACACCCCGTTCCCGTCCGCGCTCGACCCGTTCACCTGCAACCGGTACGAGGTCTCCGCGTTCACCCGGGACGCTGTCGCGGCCGGGGCGCGCTTCCTCGGCCTGTGCTGCGGCGCCGCCCCGCACCACGTCCGGGCCATGGCCGAGGCGCTCGGACGCACCCCGCCGGCCAGCCGGTACTCCACCGACATGTCCAAGCACGCCTTCTTCGGCACCGACGAGAGCCTGCTCCGCAAGAACCTCGAGTACAGCGGCAAGCTCTAGCTCGTAGGACAGGTGGTGGCCGGTGTCCACGGGGGTGCGCCGGCCGACCACCTCGACAGGTCCGCCACGATTTCGGACGGAGGCCCGATGGGGATGTTGAACGGGCGCGCCTGGCGTCCGCGGCGCGGTGCGCGCTATTCGGCGCTGTCCCTGGTCCGGCACGGCCTGTCGGGACGTGACTGGCCGCGGGCGTGGCGGGACCACCCGCTGGGCGACAGCTACGACGTGGTGATCGTCGGCGGTGGCGTGCACGGCCTGGCCACCGCGTACTACCTGGCGGCCAACCACGGCATCACCCGGGTGGCGGTGCTCGACAAGAGCTACCTCGGCGGCGGCGGCTCCGGGCGGAACACCGCGATCCTGCGGTCGAACTACCTCACCGCGGACGGGGTGGCGTTCTACGACCGTTCGCTGCAGCTCTACAAGCGGCTGGCCGCCGACCTGAACTTCAACGTGATGTTCGGCCAGCGCGGCCACCTGACGCTGGCCCACAACGACAGCTCGCTGCGCACGATGCGGTGGCGGGCCGAGGTGAACAAGCTCTCCGGCGTCGACTCCGAGGTGATCGACCCGGACCAGATCCGCAGGCTCGTCCCGTACCTGGACACCTCCGCGCAGGCGCGGTACCCGATCCTCGGCGCGCTCTACCACCCGCCCGGCGGGATCATTCGGCACGACGCGGTGGTGTGGGGGTATGCCCGGGCGGCCGACGCGCTCGGTGTCCACCTGCACCAACAGACCGAGGTGCTCGACGTCGAGGTCACCGGCGGTGCGGTGACCGGGGTCCAGACCAACCGCGGCCGGATCGGCACGCCCGTCGTGGTCAACTGCACCGCCGGCTGGTCGACCCTGATCTCCGACATGGCCGGCGTCCGGACCCCGGTGCAGACCTTCCCGTTGCAGGCCGCCGTCACCGAGCCGGTCAAGCCGTTCCTGTCCACCGTGGTCGTTTCCGGCAGCCTGCACGTCTACGTGAGCCAGACCGACCGCGGCGAGCTGGTGTTCGGCGCGAGCGTCGACCCGGTCGCCTCGTACTCGATGCGCGGCTCGCTGGAGTTCCTCGAGGGCCTGGCCGGCCACGTCCTGGAGCTGATGCCCTCGCTGGCGAAGATGCGGGTGCTCCGGCAGTGGGGCGGGCTGTGCGACATGACGCCCGACTTCGCGCCGATCATGGGCCGCACCCCGGTCGACGGCTTCTTTGTCGACAACGGATGGGGGACCTACGGGTTCAAGGCGGGGCCGGTCGCCGGCGAGACGATGGCGGAGTGCATCGCCACCGGGCGCACACCCGAGCTGATCGCGCCGTTCTCGTTGGACCGGTTCGCCGAGAATCAGCTGGTGGGGGAGAAGGGGGCGGCGGCAGTTGGTCACTGAGCCTGCGTCGCTGCCCGCCCGACCGGGTCGCGCCGGTCGCCGTCGATTCTGGGAGCTGTGTCGATGATCCTCGTGCCGTGCCCCTGGTGCGGGCCGCGCAACGCCGACGAGTTCCGGTATGCCGGTGAAACCGTGTCGCGTCCTGACCCGACCACCGCCAGCCCGGCACAGTGGCGGGACTACGTCTACCTGCGCACGAACGCCCAGGGCGAGGCCGCGGAGACCTGGTACCACCGGGCGGGCTGCCGCCGCTACTTCCGGCTGGTGCGGGACCGCCAGACCAACGCGTTCCGCACCGCCTCTCCCGCCGGCTCGGCGCCGCTGTCCTCCGATCGCCCGCAACGAGGGGACGGCACCCCGTGAGCCAGCCGACCATGCCCCTGCGGCTGGACCCCCAGCCTGGTGAGGCGATCGACCGCGACGCGCCGTTCGTCTTCACCTGGAACGGCCGCGAGTACCCGGCCTACGCAGGCGACACGATCGTCTCCGCGCTGGCCGCGTGCGGCGAGCGGGTGTTCTCCCGCAGCTTCAAGTACCACCGCCGGCGCGGTCTGATGACGGCGAGCTTTCTCGACCCCGGGTGCCTGTTCCAGGTCGGCGACGAGCCGAACGTCCGTGGCGCGCACCGGCTGGTCGAACCCGGCATGCGGGTCAGCGCACAGAACGTCTGGCCGTCGCTCGGCTTCGACGTCAAGGCGGTCAACCAGCTGGTCGGACGGTTCCTTCCGCCGGGCTTCTACTACAAGACCTTCATCCGCCCCCGGTTCCTGTGGCCGGCCTACCAGCGGGTGCTGCGCCGGTTCGCCGCGGGCGGGGTGATCGGTCCGCCTGGCGGCGAGCACGGTGCGGGTTGCCCGGACAAGCGGTACGCCCACCCCGACGTGCTGGTCGCCGGGGGCGGCCCGGCGGGCATGGCGGCAGCGCTGGCAGCGGCCGATGGTGGCGCCCGGGTGCTGCTGGTGGAGGAGGAGCACGCGCTGGGCGGGCACCTGCGGTGGGGCGACGAGGCCGACCTCGCCGAGCTGCGCGCGCTCGCCGAGGCGGTGCGGGCCAGCCCCGACATCGAGGTGATGACGGACGCGGTCGTGTTCGGGCGCTACGACGACAACTGGGTGGGTGTGGTCGAGCGTGGCCTGCCCGGGGGGGCCGAACGGCTGGTCAAGGCCCGCGTCTCGGTGCTGGTGGCGTCGCCGGGCCTGGTCGAGCGGCCGTACGTGGTGGCCGGCAACGACCTGCCCGGGGTGATGCTGTCCACCGCGGTCCGGCGGCTGGTCAACCTGTACGCGGTGAAGCCCGGACAGCGCGCGGTGGTGCTCACCGCCAACGCCGAGGGCGACGCGGCGGTCGGCGACCTCAAGCGTGCGGGGGTCGAGGTGGCGGGCATCGTCGACGCGCGTTTGGGTGAGGACGTGGTGCGGGTGCATGGCCGCCACGGCGTGAAGGCGGTCGAGGTGGCCGGCGGCGGCACCATCCCCTGCGACCTGTTCGTCACGGCGACGGGGTGGACCGCGCCCACCTCACTGCTGAACATGGCCGGCAACCGGCCGGTCTACCAGCCACGGGCAGCCCGTTTCGTGCCGGACCTGGCCGGACTGCCCGAGGGCGTGCTCGCCACCGGTGGCATCGCCGGGGACGGGAGCGCCGAGCAGCTCCGCGCCCACGCGGAGGCGGTCGGCGCCGAAGCCGCCCGCCGGGCCCGGCGGATCGCGCACACCCGACGCGTCTCGCTCCCGACCGTGCCGTCCACGGCCACGCAGGCGCGGGCGGACGCGACCGGGCCGGAGGCTTCCGGCGCCGTCCCGATCCCGTCGCTGCCGCTCGGGCCGCACCCGGAGCTGTTCCGCGGGCCCACCCACGGCTTCGTCGACTTCTCCGAGGACGTGTCGTCGGCCGACGTGGTCGCGGCGGTCACCGAGGGGTACGACTCCGCCGAGCTGGCCAAGCGGTACACCACCGCCACCATGGGCCCGGCGCAGGGAAAGCTCGAGGTGGTCAACACCGTGGCCGTCCTCGCCGCGGCCACCGACCGGTCGATCGAGGAGACCTCCACCACCACCTGGCGTCCGCCGTACGCGCCCGTCACGCTCGGCGCCCTCGCCGGCCGGGCGCTGGAGCCGGTGCGGTACTCGCCGATGCAGCCGTGGCACGAGCGGCACGGAGCCGTCCCACTGGTGTCCGGGGCGTGGATCCGTTCCGACCACTACGGCGACCCCGCCGCCGAGGTGCGTACGGTGCGGGAACGGGTGGGCCTGATCGACGTCACCCCGATCGGCAAGCTCGACCTGCGCGGCCCGGACGTGCCGAAGCTGCTCAACCTGCTGTACGTGAACAAGTGGTCCAAGCTCGACGTCGGCAGCGTCCGGTACGGCGTGATGTGCACGGAGGACGGCGTCGTCTTCGACGACGGGGTGACCGGCCGTCTCGGCGACGAGCACTACCTGATGAGCACGACCTCCTCGGGCGCGGCCACGGTCTGGGAGTGGGTGGAGAACTGGCTGCAGACCGAGCACCCCGGTTGGCAGGTCCACGTCACGCCGGTGACCACGGCCTACGCGAGCATCAACGTGGCCGGTCCGCACTCCCGCGAGCTGATGTGCCGGGTCACCGAGGGGGTCGACCTCACCCCCGGGTCCTTCCCGTACATGCGGGTGCGCACCGGCCGGATCGCCGGGGTGGACGACTGCGTGCTGTGGCGGATCGGGTTCACCGGTGAGCTGAGCTACGAGCTGCACGTGCCGGCGGGCTACGGGCTGCACGTCTGGGAAGCCCTCCTCGAGCACGGCGAGGACCTGGGCGTCGGAGTGTTCGGCGTGGAGGCGCAGCGGGTGCTGCGGCTGGAGAAGGGCCACCTGATCGTCGGCCAGGACACCGACGGGCTGACCCAGGCGTACAGCGCCGGCCTGGACTGGGCCGTGAAGCTGGACAAGGACGACTTCGTCGGCCGGCCGGAGCTGGTCTGGCAGCGTGAGCGGGACGACTACCCGCGGCTGGTGGGGCTCCAGCCGGTCGACGGCTCGGTCGTCCCCGCGGAGGCCAGCCAGATCGTGGACGGCACCCGGATCGTGGGGCGGGTCACGTCCAGCCGGATGTCGCCCACGCTCGGCCGCTCCGTCTGCCTCGCCCAGGTGGCTGCCCCGCTGGCCGGGGCCGGGACGGTGGTCACCGTACGCCTGCCCGACGGGCGGGAGGTCGCCGCCAAGGTGACCGAACGCCTGGCCCATTTCGATCCGGACGGAGAGCGGTTGCGTGGCTGAGTGGACGGCACAGGCGACGGTGCCACCGGTCGCGAGGAGCCCGATCGCGGCGGCACCCCCCGTCGCGGTGCTGGCCGGGTGGGAGGTCAGTGCGCTCCGCAGCGGGGCCGCGTCGAGGCTGTCCGACCAGACCCCACTGACGAAGGTGCAGGTGAAGGCGGCGTTCGACGGCCCGATGGCGCATGCGCTGCCGGTCGGCTTCGGGCGGGCCGCCCGCGGGTGGGCCTGGGCCGGCCCGGGCCGGGCCCCGTCGCCACCGGTCGAGCTGGTGGTGGGCTCCGGGCCGGGGGAGTGGCTGCTGCTGGCCGAGCCGGGCACGGCCGCCGAACTGGTCGCCGGGTTCGACCGCCTCGCCGTGTCGGTGGCCCCCGGTGAGCTGGTCACCGTCACCGACCTCACCCACGGCCGCGCGCTGGTCCGGCTGACCGGCCCCGCCGCGGTCGGGCTGCTGGCGCGGATGTGCGCGATGGACCTGTCCGACCTCGTCACCCCCGACGGTGCGGCATTCCGGACGACGGTGGCCGGGCTCGCCACCGACGTGGTCCGCGACGACCGGGACGGTGCGCGCTCCTACCTGCTGCACTGCGAGCGCTCGTCCGGTCAGTATCTGTTCGACACGCTGCGGGCGGCCGGCGCGGAGCTCGGCGTCGAGGTCGACGGGTTCCGGCCGCCGGGCGCCTGACCGGTCGCCGGGCACGCACCGGCTGAATCGGAACAGTGCGCTGGGCGGGCGTGCCGCTGCTCACACGCGGGCACCGTATTTCCCCCGTACCTCATACGCTCGGCTTATCGTGCAGGTGACAAGGGGGTCGTCCCGTGGCTGAACCCGCGAAGTACGTCTACGACTTCGCCGAGGGCAACCGCGCCATGGTCGACCTCCTCGGCGGCAAGGGCGCCAACCTCGCGGAGATGACCAACCTCGGCCTTCCCGTCCCGCCGGGCTTCACGATCACGGCCGGGGCGTGCCGGGCGTACCTCAGCTCCGGGCACCTCCCCGAGGGCATGGCCGCCGAGGTCGACGAGCACCTGGCCGCGCTGGAGGCCGCCCGCGGTAAGAAGCTGGGCGACGCCGACGACCCGCTGCTGGTCAGCGTCCGGTCCGGTGCCAAGTTCTCGATGCCCGGCATGATGGAGACCGTCCTCAACATCGGCCTGAACGACGCCTCGGTCGTGGGCCTGGCCAAGCAGGCCGGCGACGAACGGTTCGCCTGGGACTCCTACCGCCGGCTGATCCAGATGTTCGGCAAGACCGTCCAGGGCATCGAGGGCGAGGCGTTCGAGGACGCCCTGGAGGAGGCCAAGCGGGCCAAGGGTGCCCCGGCCGAGCCGGTCAGCGACCTCGACCTCGACGCCGAGGACCTCAAGAAGCTGGTCGAGACCTACAAGGCGATCGTCCGCGACCACACCGGCGAGGACTTCCCGCAGGAGCCGCGCGAGCAGCTGGACGCCGCCGTCAACGCGGTGTTCGAGTCGTGGAACTCCGACCGGGCGGTGCTCTACCGGCGTCAGGAACGGATCCCAGCCGACCTCGGCACGGCCGTGAGCGTCGTCGCGATGGTGTTCGGCAACATGGGTATGGATTCGGGCACCGGCGTCGCGTTCACCCGCGATCCGGGCACCGGCGCTCGCGGCGTCTACGGCGACTACCTGCAGAACGCGCAGGGCGAGGACGTCGTGGCCGGCATCCGCAACACCGTGCCGCTGCAGGAACTGGAGCGGATCGACAAGAAGTCCTACGCACGGTTGCTGGAGATCATGGCCACCCTGGAGGGCCACTACCGCGACCTCTGCGACATCGAGTTCACGATCGAACGCGGTCACCTGTGGATGCTGCAGACCCGGGTCGGCAAGCGCACCGCCGCGGCGGCGTTCCGGATCGCCACCCAGCTCTACGACGAAGGCGTGATCGAGCCGGACGAGGCCGTGCGGCGGGTCACCGGAGCCCAGCTCGTCCAGCTGATGTTCCCGCAGTTCGACGCCGGTGCGGCGACGAAGAAGATCGGCCAGGGCATGTCGGCCTCGCCGGGCGCGGCCGTGGGCAAGGCCGTCTTCGACTCCTACACCGCGGTGAAGTGGTCGCGGTCGGGGGAGAAGGTGATCCTGGTCCGCCGGGAGACCAACCCCGACGACCTGAACGGGATGATCGCGGCCCAGGGCATCCTGACCAGCCGCGGCGGCAAGACCAGCCACGCCGCCGTGGTGGCCCGCGGCATGGGCAAGACCTGCATCTGCGGTGCCGAGGAACTCGACGTCGACACCAAGCGTCGCCGGTTCACCGCGCCGGACGGCACCGAGGTGCACGAGGGCGACGTCATCTCGATCGACGGCTCGACCGGCGTGATCTACCTCGGCGAGGTGCCGGTCGTGGCCTCCCCGATCGTGGAGTACTTCGAAGGCAGCCTGAGCGCCGAGGAGGCCGAGGACGACCTGGTGCGGGCCGTCGATCGGATCATGGTGCGGCGCCGACGACATCCGCCGGATGCGGGTGCGGGCCAATGCCGACACCGCCGAGGACGCCGAACGGGCGCGACGGTTCGGCGCCGAAGGCATCGGTTTGTGCCGCACCGAGCACATGTTCCTCGGCGAGCGACGCCAGCACGTGGAGCGCCTGATCCTGGCCGAGAACGAGGTGCAGCGCGAGCAGGCGCTGGAGGCGTTGCTGCCGCTGCAGCGCTGGGACTTCCTGCAGATCCTGACGGCGATGGACGGGCTGCCCACGACGATCCGCCTGCTCGACCCGCCGCTGCACGAATTCCTGCCCGACATCACCGAACTGTCGGTGCGGGTGGCGCTGGCCGAGTCCCGCGGGGAGAAGAACGAGAACGACCTGCGGCTGATGCAGGCCGTGCACCGGTTGCACGAGCAGAACCCGATGCTGGGCCTGCGCGGTGTGCGGCTGGGCCTGGTGGTGCCGGGGCTGTTCGAGCTGCAGGTGCGGGCCATCGCCGAGGCGGCCGCGCAGCTGGTGAAGCTGGGCAAGGACCCGCAGCCGGAGATCATGATCCCGCTGGTCGGTGCGGTGCAGGAGCTGGAGGCGATCCGAGGCGACTCCGAGCGGGTGCTCGCCGAGGTGAGCGAGCAGACCGGCGTCGAGCTGAAGGTGCTGATCGGCACCATGATCGAACTGCCCCGGGCGGCGCTGACGGCCGCGCAGCTCGCTGAGGCGGCCGAGTTCTTCTCCTTCGGCACCAACGACCTCACCCAGACCACCTGGGGCTTCTCCCGCGACGACGTGGAGGCGGCGTTCTTCGCCACCTATCTGGAGATGGGCATCTTCGGCGTCAGCCCGTTCGAGACGCTGGACGTCGAAGGGGTGGGCGAGCTGGTGCGGATCGGCACCGAGGCGGGCCGCGCCACCCGACCGGACCTCAAGGTCGGCGTCTGCGGCGAGCACGGCGGCGACCCGGAGTCCGTGCACTTCTTCCACCAGGTGGGGCTGGACTACGTCTCGTGCTCGCCGTTCCGGGTGCCGGTGGCCCGGCTGGAGGCGGCCCGCGCCTCGATCGAGGGCGACCACAGCGACAGCCGCTGACCGAGAGGCCCGAGGGCGGTCGTCGGCTCGCCCCGCGGGCAACCCGAGACCGCGCCCGCTCGGGCCGGCGCGGACGGATCCCGTCGGTGCGGGGCCGTAGGCTCGGCCGCGATGACCGCTTCTTCCCCCGTGCGGGCCACCGCCTCGCACGCCTACGACCACCACGCCGCGGCGCGTCTGGTGCCCGAGTCGCCCAAGGACTCCGCTGCCGTGCGGAGCCCTTTCCAGCGCGACCGGGCCCGGGTGCTGCACTCGGCCGGGTTCCGTCGCCTCGCCGCCAAGACCCAGGTCGACACGGCGGGCCAGGACGACTTCCTCCGCACCCGGCTCACGCACTCGCTGGAGGTCGCCCAGATCGCCCGCGAGCTGGGCGCCGCGCTCGGCTGCGACCCCGACGTGGTCGACACCGCGGGGCTCGCGCACGACCTCGGCCACCCGCCGTTCGGCCACAACGGCGAGGACGCGCTGCACGCCGTGGCCGAGCCGGCCGGCGGCTTCGAGGGCAACGCTCAGACCCTGCGGGTGCTCACCCGGCTGGAGGCCAAGGTGCCCGGCGTCGGCCTCAACCTCACCCGGGCGACGCTCGACGCGGCCACCAAGTACCCGTGGTCCCGACGGGCCGGCACCCGCAAGTTCGGTGCGTACACCGACGACCTCGCCGTGTTCGGGTGGCTGCGCGAGGACGCTCCGGCCGGTGTGCGGTGCCTGGAAGCGCAGGTGATGGACTGGGCCGACGACGTCGCGTACTCGGTGCACGACGTGGAGGACGGCGTGCACGCCGGGCACGTGCGGCTGGCCGTGCTCGCCGACCCGGACGAGCGGGCCGCCCTCTGCGCGCAGGTCGCCGAGGTCTACTCCGACGAGCCGGCCGGCGACCTCGCGGCGGTGCTCGACGAGCTGCTCGCCGATCCGGTGGTCCACGCGACCGCCGGGTACGACGGCAGCCACGCCGCGCAGGCGTCGCTCAAGCAGCTCACCAGCGTCCTGGTGGGCAGGTTCGCGGCGGCAGCGGTCGAGGCGACCCGGGCGGCGCACGGCGGGCACCCGCTCGCCCGGTACGCCGCCGACCTGGTGGTGCCCCGGCGGGCCAGGGCCGAGTGCGCGCTGCTCAAGGGCGTGGCGCTGCGCTACGTGATGGGCCGGGCCGACGCCGGACAGCGACAGCTCCGCCAGCGCGAGCTGGTCACCGAGCTCGTCCACACGCTGCTCGACCGGGCACCGGACGCGCTCGACCCGGTGTTCGGTCCGTTGTGGCGGGAGGCGGCCGACGACGCGGGCCGGCTGCGGGTGGTCGTCGACCAGGTCGCGAGCCTGACCGACCTGTCGGCCGCGGCCTGGCACCGCAGCCTCTGCGGCTGACCCTCACCCCGTCGCGGGCGTCGGTGTGACCATCGCGCGCCGGCCGGAGCCCGGGCACGGCAGGATGGAGCGGTCCAGGCGGCCCGCCAGGCGCGGACGAGGGAGAGCGATGTCCGAGGAACAGACGTTCGTGATCGTCGGCGCGAGCCTGGCCGGCGCCAGGGCCGCCGAGACGTTGCGGGACGAGGGCTTCACCGGCCGCGTCCTGCTGGTCGGCGAGGAGGGGCAGCCTCCGTACGACCGGCCGCCGCTGTCCAAGGGATACCTCAAGGGCGACCAGACCCGGGCCGACACCTTTCTGCACCCCGAAACCTGGTACGACGACCACGACGTCGAACTGCGGCTCGGCGTCCGGGCGACCGCGCTGGACACCGCGGCCCACACCGTTCGGCTGGTGACCGGCCAGCAGCTGCGCTACGACAAGCTGCTGCTGGCCACCGGGTCGGTGCCCCGTGCCCTGTCCGTGCCCGGCGCGGACGCCCCCGGCCGGGTGCTGATGCTGCGCCGGCTGGGCGACTCCGACCGGATCCGGGACGCCCTCCGCGACGGCGTCCGGGTGGTGATCGTCGGCACGGGATGGATCGGGCTGGAGGTGGCGGCGGCGGCCCGCGCGGCCGGCGCCGGGGTAACGGTGGTGGGCCCGGACCTGCTGCCGCTGTACCGGGTGTTGGGAGACGAGGTCGCCCCGGTCTTCGCCGAGGTGCACGAGGCGCACGGCGTCCGGTTCCGCTTCGGCACCGTGGCGACCCGGATCGGGCCCGACACCGTGACGCTGGACGACGGCACCGAGCTGCCCGCGGACGTGGTGGTCGCCGGCATCGGTGCCACTCCGGCCACCACACTGGCCGAGACCGGCCTGCTCGCCGTGGACAACGGCATCCTGGTGGACGCGGCCCTGCGCACCTCCGACCCGGACGTCTACGCCGCCGGCGACGTGGCCAACATCGACCATGCTCTGTTCGGCCGCCGGATCCGCGTGGAGCACTGGGCGAACGCGCTGGCCAGCGGCCCGGCGGCGGCCCGGTCCATGCTCGGCCAGGACGTCCGCTACGACGAGATGGCGTTCTTCTACTCCGACCAGCACGACTCCGCGCCCGGCATCGGGATGGAGTACAGCGGCTACGTGCCACCCGATGGCTACGACCAGGTCGTGTTCCGCGGCGACCCCACCGTCCGGCCCGACGCCAACCCGGAGTTCATCGCCTTCTGGGTGAAGGACGACCGGGTGCTGGCGGGCATGAACGTGAACGTCTGGGACGTCGCCGAGCCGATCCAGGACCTGGTGCGGGCCGGGTACGCCGGGAAGGCGGTGGATGTCGCGAGGCTCGCCGATCCGCGGGTGCCGCTCGGCGACCTGCTCGGGTGAGCGGAGCAGGCCGCCGGAGCGCGCTCAGGCCGGCCGCCAGAGCTGGAAGTGGGCGCCCTGGTTGTCGACGCACTCGACCATCAGACCGTAGGGCTTCCGGTCCACGGCACCGGCCTCGCCGCCGTGCTCGCGCACCCGCTCCGCCGCCTCGTCGAGGTCGTTGACGCGGTAGCACAGCTGGACCCCGGGGCGGGCCGCGCCACCGGCCAGGCCGAACGAGTCCTCCTGGCCCTCCACCAGCCAGCCGCGTGGCACCGAGCCCGACCGGAACCGCCAGCCCAGTACGGCGCCGTAGAATTCCTTGGCCAGCTCGTCGTCGGGGACGCTCATCGACGTGTAGTTGACCTCGCCGTGGCGGGTCCGGGCGGCGCTGGCGGGCGGCTGGTTGAGCATCCACCGGTGGCCGAACGGGTCGACGAGCGCGGCGACCCGCCCGTAGGGCTGGTCGTCTGGACGGCGTTCGATCTCGGCGCCGGCCCCCTCGGCACGCCGCACGGTGGCGTCGGCGTCGGCGACCTGCAGGTGCAGCGTGTGGCTGAAGGCGCCGCCGGTCGGGGCCTGGATCGGCGCCCCGGGCGAGCCGTCGGCCAGCATCAGCACGGCGTCACCGAGCCGCAGTTCGGCGTGGCCGACGCTGCCGTCGGGCATGACGGTCAGCTCGCCCCGTTGCGTGGCGCCGAACACCTCGGCGTACCAGTCCACGGCGCGTCGGGTGTCCGACACCGCGATGTACGGGGTCAGCGTCGGCGGCCAAGCCAGATCCTCGGGCTCCCCGACCTGCGTCTGGGCGGCGGTGGTCTCGGTCATCGTTCCTCCAGGGGGTTCCAGCACCGCGCGCTGTAGCTGGTCGCGCAGGCGTGCGGCGAAGGTCGGGTCGGGATCGGTCGGTTCGACGCAGCCCGAGCGCCGGGTCGGGCCGCACACCGGGTTGTGTGCTCACACCCCTATCGTCGTCCGGCGGCGGCATTCTCCGACGCCCCACGCCGCCCGATGTCCGATCGGCGGGACCGCCTTAGACTCCCACCGTGGCAGGACGGATCCGGGACGGCGACATCGCGCTGGTCCGCGAGCGCTCGCCGATCGCCGACGTCGTCGGCCTGCGGGTCACGCTCCGCCCGGCCGGCGGCGGCACGGTGAAGGGCCTGTGCCCGTTCCACGACGAGAAGACGCCGTCGTTCAACGTGAACCCGGCCAAGGGCGTGTACTTCTGCTACGGCTGCAGCGAGGGCGGCGACGTCATCAGCTTCGTCATGAAGACGGAGATGATGAGCTTCGGGGAGTCCGTCGAGTGGCTGGCCAACCGGGCCGGCGTGCAGCTGACGTACGAGGAGGCCGGGTCG
Organism: uncultured Actinomycetota bacterium; assembly: GCA_963740255.1. Taxonomy (GTDB): domain Bacteria; phylum Actinomycetota; class Actinomycetes; order Mycobacteriales; family Cryptosporangiaceae; genus CAVUDO01. The sequence goes on from CAVUDO010000002.1 coordinate 231,780, forward strand.
GCACCCGTCCGCCAGCACGGGCAGCGGGCCCGGATCGTGGCCGCGAACGCCGGCGCGGCGGAGTTCTACGCCGAGCAGCTGGCCGGCGCCGACGCGGTGCCGGCCCGGGACTTCCTGGCCCAGCGTGGGTTCGACCAGGCGGCGGCGTCGGTCTACGGGTGCGGTTTCGCCCCGGCCGGCTGGGACGCGATGACCAGGCACCTCCGCCAGCGCGGCTTCTCCCATGACGAGCTGGTGACCGCGGGGCTGGCCAAGCCGGCCCGCTCGGGGTCGCTGATCGACCGCTTCCGCGGCCGGTTGGTCTGGCCGATCCGCGACCTCGGTGGAGACGTGATCGGCTTCGGTGCGCGCCGCCTGCTCGAGGACGACGACGGGCCGAAGTACCTGAACACCCCGGAGACCCCGCTCTACAAGAAGTCGCACGTGCTGTACGGCCTCTCGCATGCCAAGCGCGACATCGCCAAGCAGCAGAAAGCGGTGGTCGTCGAGGGCTACACCGACGTGATGGCCTGCCACCTGGCCGGGGTGACGACCGCGGTGGCCACCTGCGGCACGGCGTTCGGCGCCGACCACATCCAGGTGCTCCGGCGGCTGCTGATGGACCAGGACGAGTTCCGCGGCGAGGTGATCTTCACCTTCGACGGCGACGCCGCGGGGCAGAAGGCCGCGATGCGCGCGTTCGAGGACGACCAGCGGTTCATCGCGCAGACGTTCGTGGCCGTCTCGCCCGGCGGCATGGACCCGTGCGAGCTGCGGCTTGCCCACGGCGACGCGGCTGTGCTCGACCTGGTCAACCGGCGCGAGCCGCTGATCGCGTTCGCGCTCCGGGCGATCATCGGCCGCTACGACCTGAACACCGTGGAGGGCCGGATCGGGGCGTTGAAAGCGACCGCACCGCTGGTGGCCCGGATCAAGGACCGCGCGATGCGCCCCGAGTACGCCCGCAAGCTCGCCGGCGACCTGGGCCTGGACCTGGAGCCGGTGCTCCGGGCGGTGGCCGAGTCCGGCGGCGCTGACCCGGGCCAGCGGGGTCGCCGACGTCCGACGGGCCCGCCGTCCGAGGGCGGGACCAGGCCGGCCGCCGCCGCGCGGCCCGACCCGGACAACCCGGCCCTTTTCGTGGAGCGCGAGGCACTCAAGCTCGCGATCCAGGCACCGGCGTTGGCCGGGCCGCTGTTCGACGCGGTGGAGGAGATCGCGTACACGCATCCGGTGTACCACGCGGTCCGGCAGGCGATCGCGAACGCCGGGGGAGCAGTGATCGGTACGTCTGGCCCTGAGTGGATTGAGAAGCTTGGAGCAAATTGTACTGACTTGGTAGCCCGCGCGACCGTATCCGAACTCGCTGTCGAGCCGTTGCGTAGTGACGGGGAGCCAGATCCGCGCTACGTCACCATGGTGCTCGCTCGGCTGCAGGAGCTGGGAGCGGTTCGGCGGATCGTCGAGGTGAAGTCGCGGCTGCAGCGGGTCAACCCGGTGGAGTCCGCGGAGGAGTACGCCCGTCTGTTCGGCGAGCTGGTGGCGCTCGAGCAGCACAAGCGGGGTCTGCGGGAGCAGGCGATCGGGGGGTTGTAGATGAGGCTGTTGGACCGGCTGTTCAAGACGCATCGTCCGGTGGCGGCGGAGCTGCCGACGCTCGCGGCGGACGAACGGGTGACGGCGTGGGGGGCCACGCCCGACGGCGACGCGGTCGTCGCCACGCAACTGGGGCTGTGGGTGCGGACGGGCGAGTCGTCGCGCCGGCTGGGCTGGCACGACATCCACAAGGCCGCCTGGGCGGAGGGGGTGCTGACGGTGACGCCCGGGGTGGAGGTGGAGCCGGGCGTCGTCGCCGACGCCCCGGCGTTGCGGCTGCGGCTGGCCGAACCCGGCGACCTGCCGGCCGAGGTGCGGTCACGGGTGAGCCGCAGCGTCGCGTTCTCCAGCCACCACCGGCTGCCGGCCGGCGGAGGGGTGCGGGTGGTGGCCCGACGGGTGCCGGGCGAGGACGGGCTGACCTGGGTGCTGCGGTTCGACGAGCAGGTCGACCGGGCGGATCCGGCGGTGCGGGAACGGGCCGCCGCCGCGCTCGACACCGACCGGAGTCGGGTGGAGCACGGCGGCTGACTCCCGGCGTGTCGTTCCCGCGGTCTAGTGGCGGTCGCCGTCCGGCACGCCGTTGGAACCCGCCGAGCGGGCGGCGTACTCCGCGTCGTCGCGGTGGCCGAAGAGGTTGTTCACCGTCGAACCGATCTTGGTGCCGATCGAACTCTGCGAGAGCTTGTCGCTGACGGTGTCCTTGGCCGTGCTGATCATGCCGCCGGCCTGGGCCTGGAGGACGCCGGCGGCCTCCTGGACGGTCGGGTTCTCCTTCACCTTGCGCGCGGTGCGGACGATCTGGTCGTACCGTTCGCGACCGGCCCGGGAGCCGAGGACGTACCCGACGCCCAGTCCGGTGAGGAACATCAGCTTGTTGCGCATGTGCACTCCCTGTGTGTGCCTGGCTCGCGTCGTGGTGCTCTCAGTCCATGCCCGTTCGAGCGGGTTTCCACACTCGCCCCCTGCTCAGGCTCCCACAGGTCGGACCGGACGGCGTCTCGCGAACGGGCTGCCGGACGCCTCCGCCGACACGGTGTTGGGTGGCGATACCAGGCAGCAGCGGGGAGGGTGGATGTTGTACTCTTGGTCCCGCCGCGCCGGCCGTCTGGGCGCACCTTCCCCCGTAGCTCAATTGGCAGAGCATGCGACTGTTAATCGCAGGGTTAGTGGTTCGAGTCCACTCGGGGGAGCCATAACACCAGGTCACAGGGGTAGAGCCTCCTGGATCCCCTGCCACGAAGCACGGTTTACGCACGGTTTTCGTCTTTCGGCGGGAACATTGCGTTGAGCGCGGCCGTCGCGCGGGGATCGATCATGTTGCGTCCCAAGTACACGTCCTGCGTCATCGACGGCTTGGCATGGCCGAGCTGATCGGCCACCACCCGGGCGGACAGATCGGCGTCATCGAGAAGCGTGGCGACGGTCTTCCGGAACGCATGAGCTGTCACCCAAGCGAAGCCCTCCGAGCCGCGAGCCTCGCGGAGGGTCCGAGCTGTGTTGCTGGGGTCGCGCCAACCGCCGTCGTCATCCGGGAACAGCGGCGTGTCCAGACGCGGCCCGCTCAGGTAGCGGCAGAGCAGCATGTCGAGCGCCCAGGTGGGCAACCTGAGCACTCGCTGTCCTGCCTTGGACTTCGTGGTCTTGCGAATCAGCCCGACGCCCTTCACTCGGATGATGGTCGAGGTGATCGACACTGTGCCCGCCTCCAAGTGAACCTCGGACCAGAGCACAGCGGATGCCTCTCCGATCCGTACACCTGTTGCGAGCATGAACCGGCACAGGTCGGGAAGATCCCTGCGCTGCGCGTCTTCGTCGGCGTCGAGCTGGGCGAACCAGGCGGCACGTTCTACCTTGGTGAGAGCCCGTGGGACCTTTTTTGGCTGTCCTTCGATGCGTTCGACCTCACGTACTGGATTCATCATCACAGCGCCATACCTGACAGCGAGTCCCATCACACCGGAAACAATGCTCCGGCATGTCTTTGCGGTCGGGATCCCGCTTTCTTCCTTCAGTCGGTGGATGAACTTGTCGAGAAGTGGCGTACTGACTTCGCCCAGGCGCAGTTCGGCCAATGCCGGAAGCACGTGTCGGTCAAGCTGTTGGCGATACGTGCCAACAGTCGAAAGGGAACGACGTCCCTCTTTGGCCGCCGCCGTGATCTTGTCAATCCAGATGCGAGCGGCATCTCCGAAACGATGTGCACGCGTCAACTCGCTATTCCGTTGACTTGTTTCCGACCGTTCCTTGAGTGCGATCTTGAGCGCATTCTCGGCGGCAGCTTTGCTCTTGCCGAATCGGGAGACACGCCGGATCTTGCCGTCGAAGTCTCGGAAGTCGGTGACCGCCCGGTGCCGTTTCGGCTTGCCGTTGGGGCCGACGTCCATCGGGTAGATGCGGATGCTTCCCCAAGTGCCGAGCGGCAGGGGTGGTCGGGCCACGGTTCACGCTCCGATCGCTTCGAGCCAGGACAAGACGTCTTCGGGCCGGTAGCGGATGTGCCGACCTACTCGCTTGCCGGGCGGACCGTAGTTGCGGCCGCGCCATTGGTAGAGCGTTTTCACGGGCACTCGGAGGTAGTCAGAGACGTCCTCGATGGCCCACAGCGGTTGAATGTTGGTGATGGTCACCGTGGTACTCCTTTCGGGCTTAGAGGCTGTTTGCTGTCAATTCGTCTTTGACAGTCTGCCGATGCTCGCGGGCTTTGGCGGCGGCGGTGTTGGCGAGTAGGGCGTCGCCGGTGGTGTGCCAGCCGATTCCGGCGTAGGTGAGGGTGTTGATGATGATGGTGGTTTCGTCGTCGTTGTAATGGTCGACGGAGCGATGTTGGTCGCGGCGCCATTGTTGGCGGGCTTCGCGGAGCGCTCTTAGCGTCGTGGAGTAGCGGCGGCTCTTGGTCGAGAAATGGCCACCGAAGCCGAGCATATGCGCCCACCGCCGCAGCCGGAGATAAGACAGCCGACCGCCGTTCTTCGTGACCTGATCGGGGTCGAGGTTGCAGCCTGGTCGGCCGAGGGTCCAGCAGGCCTCGATGAGGCGTTCGGTGTGGGTGCCGCCGGGGTCGGCGTAGCAGTCGATGGTGTCGAGGGTGAGGCGCCGGGAGACGTGCCCGGTCTGTTCGGTGGCTTTCGTGGCGTACTTCGCGAGGTACCCGGCAACAGCGGTCTCGGTGATCTCGCCTTTGACGGAGAGGCGGACGGGTTTGACGAGGAATTCCCGGCCCCACCCAATGAGCCACCCGTCAGGGTTGTCCGGGTGCGGCGGCGTCCGGAAGCTCGTTGTCCGGACGGCGTGCTCCAACGCGGCTTTCAGGACGACGTAGTCGAGCTGGGCCGGCGGGGCGATGACCGCTGTCGGGTCGCCGGGGTCGACGCCGTCCAGGCGGACCAGGGCGTGGAAGTGCGCCACACCTCTGGCTTGCATCTCGGCGACCTTGGCGAACGAGGGCCGAGCGGTGACACCGAGCGCTTTGGCGGCGGCGGTCAGCAGGGACTTGGTGGTTTCCATGGTGCGGCGCCAGAGTTCACCGGCGAAGCAGTTCCACACGACCTGGTGCGAGTGGTCGTAGCAATCCGGGCACAGCGGTGTGCCCAGGGCGCGTTCGCCGTCGCGGTGGACCCGGTGACAGGCGAGGTCGACGCCGTGCGGGCAGAGTTCCGGGGCCCGGCGTGGTCGGCACATCCGGGGTCGGCCGTTCTTCGCCCTGGTGGAGTGCACCAGCCCGAAACTGGGCGCGGTGAAGGTCGGGAACGCGCACGGATGCGTCTGGACCGACTCGGGGGTGCCTTTGCCGCCGTGCAGGCCAGCGAGGATCAGCTGGTAGGTGTCGGCCCGGTAGACCTCCGCGCACGCCGGACAGACGGTGGCACGGCGGTTCCCGCAGGCTTTGTAGATCACCGCGTCGGGCATGGACTCGGTGTGCGCCCGGGGGAACATTTCCCCGGTGGTGGTGTCCACGGTGTGCAGCTGCCCGGACAGGCGGACCGGGTGCGAGCACGCGGCGGCGGCCTGGATGTGAGAGAGCCAGCGCCAGTAGTCACCCTTCGCGCCACGACGAACAGCCGAACCGTGGGCAGTGGTCTCGTTGACTCGTTCGAGCGCGTGCAGGTCGGCGACCCGGGCCAGGTCGGGCAGGACCGGGGCCAGGACGGCGTGCGCGGCTTGGCTGAGGGCAGGCTCGGCATACGCCCCCGCCCCCGACACCGGACTACTGGTGGTGTCGGGGGTGAGGGTGAGTGTCGAGACAGTCACGGGCTGAGCCGGCCGGGTTGGTGGCTCATGGTGTGATCGCGATCAGTGCGGTCACACCCATGCAGGCCGGGCAGAAGATCGGCGCCCAACCCTCTCGGTTGCAGGAGGTGATGAACTCCCGCAGCTCTCGCGGGTCGGCGGGGAACACTCCCCGGCCCTCACACCCGATACAGGCGTCACCACAAGTGGTGCAGCCGTGGTAGATCGGCCCGAGGTGCGGGTCGATTCCGGCGGGTCGGTGCCCGTCGACGCAGTAACAGCACTGCGCCACCTCTGCCGGGACGCCGTGGGGCTCAGGGGCCGTCACGACCGGTCCCCAGGACGAGTGCCGTTGAGCGACACCATGCTCGGCACGACGGTGGTGGGCGCCTCTCCGATGGAGGCGAGCAGTCGTGCAGCGGACTCGGCGTCGAGGCCGAAGCGTTCCGCGAGCTGCACTGTGGTGATGGGTTGCCCGGTGGTTTGCCGGTGGGAGAACGCCGCGAGGCGAGCCCCCATGACCACATCGGAGGGAACCTCCGGGGTAGCAGTCGGCATCGCTGTAACCGGCACAGCGGCCGGTGTGGGCGGGACGAGCTCGTGGGCCTGGTCGAGGTCGTCGACCTTCACGGTTGGTCGTCCGAGGACCAACTTGGTCAGGGCGAGGAAGCCCAGCGCGGGGACGGCGGCCAGGAGCCACCCAGAGACGCTTGGTTGGGCTTGTGCGAACTGCGCCGCGATGCTCAGTGCGACGGCGGCGACCAGGACGGCCAGGGCGAACCCGATCGGGTGCCCGTTACGGCGGCGGCGCCGCACCTCGATCCCGGCGGCGGCCGGGGTGAGTTCGGAGACCAGGGCGTTGGTCCACCCGAACCACTCCCCGGTCCCAGCCGGGGAGTTGGCCATCGTCCAGTCATGGACGTGGGTGAACGACGCCGCGCCGGCCATCCCACCGACGAGCAGCAGGATCACGACCTGGGTCACGTTCTCGACCCGCTCACCGCGGGCGGTCATGGCCGGTCACCCCAGCGCTGCTGGGCGGCTTGGCGGGTGACGCCGATCCGGGATGCGATTTCGGTCCAGGAGTAGCCGCAGGCCCGTAGCCCTGCGACGGCGGTGTCGATAGCCCGGTCCAGTTCCTCGCTCAGCGCGAGCAGGGCGGGTAGTGCTTCGACGTCTCCGGTGGCGATCCGGCGGCCTTGAGCGGCTATTACACGCCTCGTGAATGCGGCGTAGTCGTCGTTCTCCACGACCCGGCGGATGCGCCGGTTTGGTGTCAACTCACGGTTGACGGTGGATGCCCGATCTGGGGTCGGGTGGGGGTTGGTGTAGGTGGTCATGCCGCTTCACCGCCTGAGCGGATCCAGGCGGCTCGACTGACGAGGTAGTCGATGTCGTTGTCGGTGAGGTAGGCGCCTTTGAACCGGCGGGGGAATGCTCCTTCGGAGAGGAGCCAACCGACGCCGCGTGATTCGGTGTCGATCTTGTTCGCTTCGTAGCCGAGTTTGGCCAAGCCGGTCCCGAGGATGATGTCGGAGCTGGCTTCGGTGGTGCACCGGAATGCGATCCGGTACCCGAAGATGTCCCGCAGGCTGGTTGGGACGATGTCGGCTGAGGGGCGTTGTGTTGCGGCGACGACGATGATGCCGGCGGCGCGGCCCCGTGCGACGAGGTCGCGTAGGACCCGGACGAAGTCCTCTTGGGACTGTTTGGTTCCGGCGGTTGAGGAGTAGTAGGCGAACTCATCGATCACGACGAGGACGAACGGGATCCCGTCCGATGCGAGGATTTTGCGTCGCCGGTTGGAGGCGAGCCAGTCGTAGCGGTTGTCCATCTGCGCCTGGAGTTCGCGCAAAGCGACGATGGCGTGTTTGTGGTCTTTGCCGACGAACGCGTCGGCGACTTCACGCCACATCCCGAGTTCGACTTCTTTGCCGTCGAGCAGGACCAGGCGCACGTCTGGGCACAGCGACGCGTGCGCCACGATGTTGTTGAGCAGCACGGACTTCCCGCCGCCGGGCTCACCGCCGCAGAGGAGGTTGCGGTAGGCCAGTTCGAGGTAGACACCGACGCCGTTCTCATCGATGCCGAGGAAGATCGGGTCGAAGATCGACAGTCCCGCGACCGGAACACCAGAGGCCGACGCGGATGCGGGTACGGGGCGAGCCCCGGCGTTTCGGCCGGGGGTCACCTTCCGGAATAGGTCAGACATAGTCGCTGAGGTCCTCTCCGTGGACGACGACGACCACCGGGCCGTCAGGGATGGGGTTGCGTTGGGCCGGCGCGGCGGCCGGTGTGAACGCGGACGGGATCGGTTCGACCAGGCGAGTCGGAACCGCAGCCAGCCCAGGGGCCGGCGTGTTGGGGTCGGTGTGCAGGCGGCCGAAGGTCTTGGCTTTGGCCAGCAGCACCGACACGAGCGGCTTGGAGGCCGCGAGGGGGTCTCGGCGGATCACGTCGATCCAGACCAGGGGCGCGAACCGCTTGGAGCGGGTCACGCGGGCGTCCCGGGCGATGCAGGTCGAAGCGATCGCTTCGGTTCGGTCTTCGAGGTCGTTGAGGGACAGGCCGGCGACCATCAGGCACAGGGCCCGTTCACCGACTGGAGTCGGTTTGACCAGGAGCAGCCACGGGAGTTTGCCGTGGTAGTTGGTCATCCGGACCGCCACGAACAGCGCCCGGAGGCGATGCCGGGTGACGGTGCACCAGAACCAGCCCAGGAGCTGGCGACGTGACCACGGCACGGCCAGGGCCACCGCAAGCGGTGTGGCCATCAGGACGAGGGCCCAGACCGGGCGCATGGACTCGGTCAGCCGCAGGTAGACCACGACCAGGGCGATAGCGAGGCAGAGTTCGAAGCTCCACCGCCACAGCACCAGGAGCACCTGGACGGGCCAGGCGCGGTGCGGACGGATCGCCAGCTCGACACGCTGGCCCTTGCCCGAAGAACCAAACAGGGTAGATTTGGACATGACTCACCCCTTGAAGGAATAGGGAATGGGTGGGTTGTTTGATGACACAGGGCCGGCGGATTTGGGAGTCTGCACCGGCCCTGCGTCGTCTCAGAAGCGACCAGAAACTAGGTTCGTGTTGTTCTGGGTCGCATTGCGGTCGACCTGAAAATCAGGTCAGGTCGTGCGGCCATTACCAGGAACGGCCCTCGTGGGCATCAGTTCACGTTCGCCGAAAAGGTGCCGTGGATCAGGAAGCAGCCTTGAGCGGCTGTGCCGGGTTGATCGACTTCGCACGAAACGCCGTGCCGTTCTTGCCGTTCGTGGCCCACGGAATGGCTTCCAGGTCGACCGGGGTGACTTGCTGCCCAACCGTCAACTTCGGCGGTACACCCGCCACCGTGACGTTGAGCATTTCCCCACCCGATTCGTCGAGCGCCATCACCTGAACCACGAACAGCGGCTCCTTGGTCAACCTGTCGACCTTCTGCACACCGTTCTGATCCGTCTTCTCCACCGCTTCCCTCGTCACCGTGAACGAGATACGCGCGATATCCATGCGCAAACGCATGACTCAGCCCTCCACCAGGGAATCAACGACCGTGGCTCACTCGGCCACAGCAACGAGCTTGCGCCCGAGCCGCGTCGTGTCGCGCCTTCGTGTCTGTCTCAGCTACCCGCATCTATCCCGCGCGGATGTCTCTTCTGTGTCTCATCCGTGGCAGTGTCGCCCGGATCGGCGACGATAGGAGCGACCAATGCCGAGCACACCGGTGCGGCTCAAGTTCCTGCTACGAGATCGGCATTGGCAGACGTATCGAACGTTCTGCAACGAATACGACAAGGCTGCTCGCTCGATCGATCCAAAGCTCGTCGGTACCTGGCCCAGCCGTGCGCAGCTGCACCGTTGGCTAGCGGGCGAGCTAAAGGGCATCCCGTATCCCGACCACTGCCGAATCCTTGAGGCCATGTTCCCGGGCTGGACCGCCGAGAGGCTGTTCGAGCCGTGTGGAGCTGAGCAGTTGGCGGACTTGAACCGGGACCACGACTTTCAGGACTCACGCCGGCGGGAGTTCGAGAGCTTGTCGATGACAGTGTCGAACAGTCTCGATGCGCCCGAATCCACCCGCTCGGGCTGGGAACGGTCGCCGCATCCCTCAGGAGGCAGTCAAGGGGGCGGTTCCGGTCTGCCGCTACCACTTAGTGAGCACGAGCTGTCCGGCGCCGGTGGCCTACCCCAAGCACTCGGCCGCCACCTTGTCGCATTGAAGAAGGTGCTACGACTCAGCGAAGCTGAGGTACACCAACTTGCGCGCCTTTCCGGAACGGTGGTGGACCTCTCCGTCGCCATAGACATCGATATCAATAGCGACGGCGACGCTGTTCTAACGTACCGCTACGAGGTACTAAATCTGAGCAGCAAACCGATCACTCGACTTGCCCGCGAGCTCTGGTTTGAAGAAGCGGATACCGGCTTGAAGATCGCACCGCTCCGGACCGAAGGAAGGCGTGTGGCGATCCAACGGATTCACGATACGGCGAATCTGGCGAAGTTTGCTTGTCAGATATCTCCTCCAATTCAACCGGGGGAAGTTGCCGAGGTCGCATATACAGCGCACGGTGGGCGCTTTGTTGAGAGCACGTACTGGCGGCAAGGGATACCGCGCTTCACACGACATCTCACCATCAGACTCAGACACCGCAATGTACCGGAGCTTGTTAGCTGCATGGCGCTGGAAGAACACGCGGACGGGTCAGAGAACTCAGTCACGGATGAGCTATTGTGGGACTATGAAGATAAAGATGTCGTGGCCACATTGACTTGTGACTATTTGCGTCCCAACCAAGCTGTAACGCTGCGATGGGAGATCAACCGTGAGCCTGCGTAACGAAGTCGAGGTGATTCTCCACGCATGGGACAAGTATGAGATTGAGCGAGGCTTTCCTCCGGTCATCGATTATGACTGTCGAGCCCTGATTCCAGAAGTAGAGCGTGCCTCAGATCGTCTCACGGTTTACCACGTCCTCAGCGAGGCGGAAAAGCGGGCGAAGCAGGAAGGCAACGAACAGCTCGTTACTCGAATTGGGGCGCATCTTGCGTACCTCGAAGCGCTAATGGGCAGGCACGAATCACTCGATCATTACGTGCAATCGACGCAGGGTTGTAGCGTCGTCGGATGGACGAGCGAATACATTTGCGAGCGCGGCGAGCTGGCGCGACAACACCTACATGCCCTAGGTATCGAATGGGGGCCAGCGACTAGGTCGAACCGAATTCGCTAGAGGAACCATTGGATCTGGAGTCGGCCAAAGAGGCAATTAGGCGGTCGGCGCTTGACCTCGAACCGCTTGTTCGCGAGGCCACCGGATCCAATGCGCCATACGACTTGGAGATCGTCACAGCCGACGTGGACGCGTATTGGGCTTACTGGCTAGACGGCGTGGGCCGAAAAGTCCGTCTTCGATTGAATCTCAAGAAGACTCGATTCACCAAGGTTCAAGCACGGCAGTTTGCTCTTCACGAAGTCCTTGGCCATGGACTACAAGGGGCGAGCTACGCTGCTCGATGCGAGCATGAGGAAGTACCTTGGATTCGGCTTCTTTCTGTTCACGCACAACAACAAGTTCTTCTCGAAGGCTTGGCGCAGGCACTTCCGCTCTTTATCTCACCTGAAGACTCAGCGCTGGTTGCACGCGTTCGACTAGCGCATTACATCCAACTCGTGCTTGCGGAACTTCACCTGAACCTGAACGTTGGGAACGTGTCGATACCCGATTGTGTGCAACGCGCAAAGTTGCGTGTGCCTTTTTGGTCCGACGAGGACATCGCGGACGCCATGAGCGACCCAGGTGCCAGCCCGCTTCTTCGGTCCTACCTCTGGTCCTACCCTGCGGGCATCGACTGGTTCGTCAGGCTTGCTGAGACGGACAAAGTCACGGGCCGAGCAGTTCTACAAGCGGCGTACCGCGATCCACTGACACCCGACGACCTCACCAATCTCTGGCCGACAGGACCGGTCATCGGCGGTAACGCCGGCACCGCTTGGTGAATCCAGCCTCATTCCAGGTGCGCTGTCGGAGCCGGATACGCAGGTCGTCATCCGGACTGGACCTCCGGCAGTTGAGCCGCCACCACCCTCTGCCTAGACCGGACGTGGTGCCCTCCTGACCTGCGGTGACAAGTTTCTGTACGTCTTCAAGGGCGGCCCCCGGGCGGGGCCGCCGCGCCCGCCGCCGGAGGGCAGCCGACACGCGCTTGCCGCTTCGCTCACGCGCGGCCGGCCCGGCTGGGCGCGGACACGCGGAAGGGCCGCCAGCAGACGGGGCAGAACTCGCACCGACGCCAGCGGCCCAGCGGGACGCACGGGTGTTGCTGTTACCGCCGCATCAGCCAGCCACGACCTCGACGACATTGGCGGCAGACGCCGCCGTAGGAGGATCGGTCACTGCGCCTCCCGGCGGGGGCACTCCGGCTCCGGGATGGCCCCATCCCGCCTGCCACCGACCCAGGCAGAGCCGAGCAGACCACCACCGGAACCGCCAGCGACCGGCGACCAGCTCGGCGACGTGCGCGGCGGTGGCGGCCCCGGCGCCGGCCCGCTACCCCGGAGGGTGGGTCGACGGCAGACGGGATGGCAGTTAGGAATCACCAGGAGGCTTAAGTCTTCCGTTCAGCCATATGGCGAAATGAATTGGAAGAAGTGTGTACGAATAAACATCGAGAATGTATTCTACGACGTCGCTGTGTTGGGAATGAAGTTCGCTAACTTTAGCAATGAAGAACAACACCAGCATGGCTAGCAATACGTGTCGAACGCCGGGGTCCCGGATAATTAGGATCTCTCGCAGACTACGCGCGAACCAAGAGCGTGGATCATCTACGAATGGAGCTACATCGACTTGATCGAGAGCGTCGATGTCCCTGATCGCTCCGGGGAAGCTTGCACCCCCGCTAATGAAGGGAAACATGGCGGCGAAGTCGGTCTTGGAGGTGGGCGCCGCGATAGCGGCTACCCCGAAGGGGTAGGGGTACATGCTGGCCAGGTCGAGCTTGGGGTACATGCTGGCCAGGTCGAGCTTGGGGTACATGCTGGCCAGGTCGAGCTTGGGGTACATGCTGGCCAGGTCGAGCTTGGGGTACATGCTGGCCAGGTCGAGCTTGGGGTACATGCTGGCCAGGTCGAGCTTGGGGTACATGCTGGCCAGGTCGAGCTTGGGGTACATGCTGGCCAGGTCGAGCTTGGGGTACATGCTGGCCAGGTCGAGCTTGGGGTACATGCTGGCCAGGTCCAGCTTGGGGTACAGGCCGGCCAGGTCGAGCTTGGGTGATAGCGCGGCGAGCGCCGTCAAGGTGGGAGCCATCCTGGCGGCAGCCGCGACGCTGAACCCGGAATCCAGCTTGGAGAACATGCTGGCCAGGTCGAGCTTGGGGTACATGCTGGCCAGGTCCAGCTTGGGGTACAGGCCGGCCAGGTCGAGCTTGGGTGATAGCGCGGCGAGCGCCGTCAAGGTGGGAGCCATCCTGGCGGCAGCCGCGACGCTGAACCCGGAATCCAGCTTGGGGTACATGCTGGCCAGGTCGAGCTTGGGGTACATGCTGGCCAGGTCGAGCTTGGGTGATAGCGCGGCGAGCGCCGTCAAGGTGGGAGCCATCCTGGCGGCAGCCGCGACGCTGAACCCGGAATCCAGCTTGGAGAACATGCTGGCCAGGTCGAGCTTGGGTGATAGCGCGGCGAGCGCCGTCAAGGTGGGAGCCATCCTGGCGGCAGCCGCGACGCTGAACTTCACGACGTTCGATGGGGGGAGATCCCTGAGTGCCGGCCGAGGGTTACCCTTGCCCCGGTCGATAGGCCCACTGCTATCCGCAGCCTCGCCCTCGTGTTCCCTCATATCACATAGGGTAACGCTTCTCACGACAACGCTCGGGCGGCACGCGTGAGCGGTGCGGTTCTGAACATGTAGGACCGCGACGCACGGTTTACGTACCGGAGAAGGCTACTGATTGACCATGAACGTCGGGTATCGATGAACACTTCGTGTCCGCCGTATGCGCAGCTCACAGGCACTATCGACCGTCCAATGAAGAGCATTGAGCAGTGCCAGCGGGGAATCGCAGGGTTAGTGGTTCGAGTCCACTCGGGGGAGCATTTCCGCAGTTGTGAGGCTCACTCGCTGTCTATTTTGGACCGGGCGCTGCCGTAGCCCAGCGACAGCGACTAGACGCCCCCTACGTTAGCCCCTACGATTGGCGGTATGGGGAAGCAGAAGACCAGCCTGGAGCTGGAATGGCTGGCGGTCATCAAGCAGCGGGCCGCCGAGGACGGGAAGACCATGTCGGCGTGGGTTGACGACCTCGTCCGCCGTGAGGACCTGCGCCGGCGGATCGTGGCTGACCGTGAGGCGTTGAAGGTCGCCGGCTTGTACGACCCGGCTCGGGTCGACGCGATCGCCCGGGCGGCCATTGCCAGCCGGCACCCGGTCGCGTGAACCGGCTTCCAGCCTTCGGCGAGGTGTGGGTCACTCACGCTGAGCCGACGCCCGGTGCCACCTACCTGGTCGTGTCTGGCCCGGAGTACAACGACTTCCTCGAGCTGCGGATCGTGGTCGAAGTGATTGGCGACCGCCTCGCTGGCGGCCACGGCGGCCTTCTCACTCCGCTCGGCGTGATCGGGCACGCCGCGGTCCATGCGCCGATCACCGTCTCCCTGGGCTGGTTCGGCGGCTCCGACGAACCGGTCACGACCCTTGAGCCCGACCAGGCCCGCGAGGTCGCCGACGCGCTACGCGCCCTTGTCGGCCCCTGACCACCCGCTCCATCAGCTGCGATTTCGATCCAGTCCGAACAACATTCACCGACCACAGCAGCTCAGCACGTTCGAATCACCGGTGGCGTTACATCATGGACCATGTGCCGGGGGGGGGGTTGGCGATGGACGGTGACCAGGGCAACGAGCGCGACAGCGACCAGGGCACGGAGCGGTTCACCGACGAGGAGGCGGCATTCCTCCGGTACGTCAGGTTCGGTGCGTTGCCGGCCCGTGTTCCGCTCTCGGAGCTGGTGGGCACGGTCGAGACCGATGCCCGGCGCGATGTTCCTGAGACTCTTGGGGATCCTGTCGAGTGGAGGTATACGGCCACCAACGGCTGACACATCCGCACCCTTGACTGTGGTTCCCTCCTGAGTGGATTGTTGACGCCAGCCCCGACGGGCGGATCTGACCGTAGGTCCGTCCACGGGGGTGAGGCCAGCGGTCCCCACGAGGCACGTCGCCGGCGACGGAGCACGGCGCGGCCCCACCGTTGGCCGTGGGGGGACGCGTCATGCGGTGTCGCAGTCATGCTCGTCTCGGGTCGGTGCTGGCCGTGCTGGCCACCGCCGTGCTGTTCCCGTTGTTCGCGCCGACGTCCGGCCAGGCGGGCGTGGTGCCGTCGGGTTTCGTCGACCAGACCGTCCTGACCGGCCTGTCGGCCCCCACGAACCTCGAGTTCGCCGCCGACGGCCGGGTGTTCGTGGCCGAGAAGGGCGGCCGGGTCAAGGTCTTCGACAACCTGGCCGACCCCACCGCCGACACCCTCGTCGACTTTCGCGACCGGGTGCAGAACTTCTGGGACCGGGGGATGCTCGGGCTGGCACTGGCGCCGAACTTCCCGACCGACCCGTACCTCTACGTTCTCTACACCTACGACGCGGCGATCGGCGGCACGTTCCCACGCTGGGGCGACGACTGCCCGACCCCGCCGGGCGCGACCGCCGACGGGTGTGTGGTCTCGGGTCGACTGTCCCGATTACAGGTCTCGGGCAACCAGGTGGTGGGCGGCGAGCAGGTGCTGATCAACGACTGGTGCGCGCAGTACCCCAGCCACACCATCGGCGACCTGGCCTTCGGTGCGGACGGCGCGCTCTACGTGAGCGCGGGCGACGGCGCCAGCTTCAACTTCGCCGACTACGGTCAGGACGCCGCGCCGGCCGGCAACGCCAACCCGTGCGGCGACCCACCCGGCCCGGTCGGGACGCCGCTGAGCCCGCCGACCGCCCAGGGCGGGGCATTACGCAGCCAGGACGTCCGGACGCTCACCGACCCCACGACGCTCGACGGTGCGGTGCTCCGGCTCGACCCGGCCACGGGCCTGGCGTTGCCGTCCAACCCGCTCTACAACACGACGTCCGACCCCAACGCGCGGCGCATCGTGGCCCAGGGCTTCCGCAACCCCTACCGGATCACCGCCCGACCCGGCACCAACGAGATCTGGGTGGGCGACGTGGGCTGGAGCCGTTGGGAGGAGATCAACCGGATCGCCAACCCGACCGCGTCTCTGCTCAACTTCGGCTGGCCGTGCCACGAGGGTGCCGAGCGGCAGACCAGCTACGACAGCGCCAACCTGGACCTCTGCGAAAGCCTCTACACGTCCGGGGGAGCGGTCAACCCGGTGTTCGCCTACAACCACAGCGCGACGGTCGTCCCGGGGGAGACCTGTCCGACCGGGGGGTCGGCCAGTTCCGGCGTGGCGTTCTATCCGGAGAGCGGCGGCAACTATCCGGCCGAGTACCGCGGTGCCCTGTTCTTCGCCGACGTCATCCGGGACTGCATCTGGGCGATGATGCCCGGCGTCGACGGGCTGCCCGACCCGGCGGCGATCCGCACCTTCGACGCGGGCGCCGCCGCACCGGTCGACCTGGAGATCGGCCCCGGCGGTGACCTGTACTACGTGGACATCACCGGCGGCACGATCCACCGCATCCAGTACTTCGCCGCCAACCGTCCGCCGGTCGCCGACGCCCAGGCCACCCCGACCTCGGGAGCGCCGCCGCTGGCCGTCCAGTTCGACGGCACCGTATCGAGCGACCCGGATCCGGGCGACACGCTCGCCTACGCGTGGGACTTCACCGGCGACGGCACCGTGGACGCCACCGGCTCGACGGCCGCCTTCACCTACCCGGGCGCCGGCCAGTTCACCGCCTCCCTGCGGGTGACCGACGGCGACGGCGCGAGCAGCGTCGACACCGTGACGATCACCGTCGGCCAGGGCGCTCCGGTGCCGACCATCGACACCCCCGCGGCCAGCCTGACCTGGAAGGTCGGCGACCCGATCGCGTTCTCCGGCCACGCGGTGGATCCCGACCAGGGCACATTGCCGCCGTCCGCGCTGCGATGGCGGCTGATCCTGCACCACTGCACCGGCGGCACGACGGACTGCCACGAGCACGTGGTGCAGACCTACGACGACGTGGCCGGCGGCTCGTTCGTGGCTCCGGACCACGAGTATCCGAGCTACCTGGAGCTGGAGCTGACCGCGACCGACTCCGGTGGCCTGGCCGGCACCACGTCGGTGCGGCTGGACCCGAAGACCGTGACGCTGACCTTCCAGACCGTGCCGGCCGGGCTGCCGCTCACGGTGGGGCAGACGACCGCGACCACTCCGTTCACCCAGACTGTCATCGCCGGTTCGTCCAACACGGTGAGCGCGACTCCGCAGACGGTGGGTGGCACCCACTACGGCTTCAGCTCCTGGTCGGACGGGGGCGCGGCGACGCACACGCTGGTCGCACCCGTCTCGGCCACCTACACCGCGACGTACGCCCAGACCAGGGTGACCGGCACGGTGGTCAACCAGACGACAGGTAGGCCGGTCGCGAACGCGCGGTTGGATCTGATGCCGTCCGGCCGCTCGGCGCGGACGTCTGCCGCCGGCACGTTCACCTTCCTCAACGTCGCACCCGGTAGCTACACCCTCAAGGCGTCGCTCGGCACCGACCGCTGTGGGCCGTCGGTGACGATCCCGGTGACCGTCGACGGCGTGGAGACCGTCAATCCGGTGGTTGCCCAGCGTGTCGACGCGTTCGGCTACACGTGCGTCGACCAGACCCGGGCATTCGCGGCCGGCACGACCGCGACCGCGGTGACCGGGAACAACGCGACCGGCTTCCGGGCCCTCCCGTTCGGGTTCCGGTTCTACGGCACCACCTACACCGGCGTGAACCTCAGCACGAACGGCTTCCTCAGCTTCACGGCCGGCAGCACCGCCGCGGCGAACACCAGTCTGCCCACAGCCGCCGCGCCCAACGCCGCGGTCTACGCGTTCTGGGACGACCTGAGCGTCGACGCCTCGTCCAGGATCTACGTGGCGAGCAGCGGCGCGACACCGAACCGCCGGTATGTGGTGGAGTGGCGCAACGTGCTCCTGGTCGGTACCGCCAACCGGGTGAGCGTGTCGGTGGAGCTGTTCGAGAACGGCGAGATCTGGATCAACTACAAGGACATCGCCGCGAATGCCCGGGAGCAGGGGAGCTCGGCCACGGTCGGGATCGAGAACGCCACCGGCACGGTCGGGCTGCCGTACGCGGTCAACGTCGCGTCGCTTGCCAGCGGCCGGTCCATCCTGTTCCGGCCGCCTCCCTGACGGCACTCGCGGTCGCCGCGCCCGGCCTAGTCGAAGCGGCGGGCGCTGGCTCGGCCCTGGCCACCGTCGCGCAGGTCCATCGCGTTCCTTCGGTCGGGATCTCGGCGCCTACGGCAGTGTCGGGCGTCCGTCGGGGCCGATCGGCATGCCGGGGTTGTCGGCGACCTCCCACAGGTGGCCGTCCAGGTCGGTGAAGTGACCCACGTAGCCGCCCCAGGTGGTCGGTGCCGCCGGCTTGCGGACCACGCCCCCGGCTGCCGTCGCGGCCGCCAGTGTGGCGTCGACCTGGGCCCGGCCCTCGCAGTTGACGGCCACCGCGACCCCGCGGTATTCCGCCAGCGGGTGGGGCTCCATGCCGGCGTCGCCGGCCAAGGCGTGGTGGCCGTAGAGGGCGAGGATCGCGCCGGCGGTGCCGAAGAAGCTCACCTCGCCCGGTACGGACGAGCTGGAGAGCGGCCAGCCCAGGGCCTGGTAGAACGCGGTGGAACGGGCCAGGTCGGTCACGCCGAGCGTGACGAAACTGACGCGGGCCGGGACGGACATGGCGATCACCTCCGGCCCACAGCCTCGCGCGCCGACGCCGACGCGTCCACTGTGCCAGCGCCGCGAGTCGCTACGCTGTGACCCGCCGGGGCGGTAGCTCAGCTGGTTAGAGCAGGGGACTCATAATCCTCCGGTCGCGGGTTCGAGCCCCGCCCGCCCCACTCACGCGCGCTGCGAACCATCTACCCGCGTATTTTTACCCTGGGTAGCGAGGTGGGCTCTAATGCCCGGTTGCGGGCTTCTACTATGCGACTCTGCGTGATGGCTCTGGGGTTCGTACGCTGTTGCCTCCAGTCGTCCCCGCGTCGCGTACGAACCAGGCGCGGAGTGACGCCGCCATGCCGCGGGCGGTGCGGCTGGTCGCACACTGGCCGGAGAAGCCGAGCGCCGAGGTCATCACCCACAGCTGCCGGACAAGGGCAGGCCCGCGACGGGTCAGCACCACTGAACGACTCTCCGAGCACCCGCCGCACCGCCTGCCAGTAGAAAGCCGGGTTCTCCTCCGAGGACGCGAACGCGGTCATCAGCTCCAGCGCCGGAGGCAGATCTCGGTGGACGTCGAGGCGATGCCGCTCAGCGCGGCCGGTCGCGCCCACACGCTGTTGGAACTCGCATCGGCCAGGAGGAAGGTCGTCCTCACTCCCGGGACCTGAAAGCGGAAGGGGGCACCCAGATCGTCAGAGGCGCCCTGTAAGCCTGACGACCATGACGTCCTCACAGCATGACAAGGCTGTCCTGTTCGCCTCCCTGCACGTGCCCGGCAAGCCGATCGTCCTGGCGAATGCGTGGGACGTGGCCAGTGCCCGCATCACCGAAGCGGCCGGTGTCGCCGCCGTCGCCACGACGAGCGCGGGGGTGGCGTGGAGCCTCGGCGCTCCCGACGGCGACCAGCTCGACCGTGCTTGTGCGATCGAGGCGATCGCCCGGATCGTCGCGGCAGTGGACGTCCCGGTCACCGCCGACATCGAGAGCGGCTTCGCGCCGGACGCCCGGGGCGTCGGTGAGACGATCCGTGGCGTACTCGCCGCAGGGGCCGTGGGCGTTAACCTGGAGGACGGGCTCTACGCGGGTGGCTCGCCACTACGCGATGCCCGGGAGCAGGCGGCGCGGATCGCCGCGGCCCGGGAGGCCGCCGATGCCGCCGGGGTACCGCTTTTCGTCAACGCCCGCATCGACACGTACCTGCGCGATCTCGGCGACTTCGCCGCGCGCCTGGCCGACACGGTGGCACGCGCGAGCGCCTACCTCGACGCCGGCGCCGACGGCATCTTCGTCCCCGGCACCACCGACACCGCCGTCCTGACCGAACTCGTCACCGGTGTCGCGGCTCCGCTGAACGTCCTGGTTGGTCCGGGATCGCCGACGGTCGGCGAGCTGGCCGCACTCGGCGTGGCGCGGGTCAGCCTGGGCTCGTCCCTCGCCTCCGCGGCCTACGGCCTGGCACAGCGTGCCGCCCGCGAGGCACTCGAGACGGGCAGCTACTCCCCACTCGACGGGTCCGCCGGCTACGGCGAGATCAACGCCCTGCTCGCTCGGCGGTGAGCGGCCCGCCGGCGGGTGGGTCGGCCGCAGCGGCTCGGATGCCAGGCGGGCCGTCGCGTGGCAGGCTCCGGGTACGTCCACTCACCGTCGAGTTGCCGGGAGCGCCACTGGCGGGGGTGTGCGGGCAGTGCCGGGCCTGCGCCCGCGGCCGCCCGTGGTATTGCTTCGACACCCACAACGCGTCCCAGCCGATGACGCTGGAGTCCGGCCGGCCGCTGACGGCCGCGCTGGGAATCGGGGCGTTCGCCGAGAAGACGCTGGTGCACGCCGGCCAGTGCACGAAGGTCGACCCGGCGGCCGAGCCGTCCGTGGCCGGCTTGCTGGGGTGCGGCGTGATGGCCGGCATCGGCGCGGCGGTCAACACCGGCGGGGTGGGCCGCGGCGACTCGATCGCCGTGATCGGCTGCGGGGGGAGTGGGCAACGGAGCGATCGCAGGGGCCTGGCTGGCAGCCGCGTCGACGATCATCGCGGTCGATGTCGACGAACGGAAGCTGGAGTGGGCCCGCGAGTTCGGCGCCACCCACACCGTGAACGCCGGCGAGACCGATCCGGTGGAGGCCATCCGGGAACTCCACCACGATCGGCGCCGAGACACCGCAGTTCCGCTGAGCCGGAGCCGGAGCCAATCGGCGGAGACGGGCGCCCCGGACCTGACCTGACGGGCCGCCGTTCGGTTCGCCGCCGCGATGGCCTGCGTCGGGTGCAGTGATGATCGGTGTCGGAGCCGTTCGGGTCAAAGTCCGGCCGGCCGGCCGCGGCGAGGTCAGACGACGAGGCTGGAGAACGTCAGGGTGTTCGTCAGCACCCCGGCGGTCACGATAGAGGCGAGAGCCGCACCAGCCCAGAGGCCGGCGGGAACGTACCGCCGGCCGCGCCGGTAGAGAAGCCACCCGAGGAGCCCGATCGCCGACAGCCCCACCAGGCCGCCCAGCGCCGTGGTGAGCGCCGCCCGGCCGGACTCCGGACCGGCGAGCGCCCCGAACACCGCGCAGGCGAGCACCAGCACGGCGGCGAACCCGCCGGTGAGCAGGAACCCGCCCACGGCGGCGACCCGGCGGAGGACATCGTTCCCGGCCCGCCCGGGAGAACTGGTCATGGCCGGTCACGCTCTCTTCCTGACTGCGGCCCGCGGTGGTCACCGCAGGACGAATTTCGCGATCTCCTCGCCGAGCTCCGCGCCCGCATCCTCCTGCAGGAAGTGCCCGGCACCGACGATGGTGGGGTGCGCGATGCCCCGCGCGCCCGGAACGATGTCTCTCAGTACCGGTGCCATCGCACCGGTGACGGGGTCGGAGTCGCCGAACGCCACCAGGAACGGCTTGCTCCACTGGCTGAGCGCCTTCCACGCGGCGCGGTTGGGTGCCGTCGCCGGGTCGTCGGGCGTGATCGGCACCAGCCCCGGCATCGCCCGCGGACCCGCCTTGTGGCTTTCGTCCGGAAACGGCGCGTCATAGGCGGCCTGGGCCCGGTCGGACAGCGGCCGCACGCAGCCGCTCCGCACGAGGCGGCCGACGTCGAGCGTCTCGGCGGTGCGGACCGCGTCCTTGAAGCGGTGCCACACCGCGGGCATCGGCTGGTCACCGGTGGGCAGTCCGGTGTTGGCGGCGACGACCCGGGCGAACCGGTCGGGCTGCTCGGTGACCAGTCGGAGACCGATCAGCCCGCCCCAGTCCTGTCCGACCGCGGTCACCTCGCGCAGGTCGAGCACGTCGAAGGCCAGGGCGCGCAGCCATTCGACGTGCCGCGCGTAGCTGTGGTCCCCGACCCGCGCGGGCTTGTCCGAGCGGCCGAACCCGACGAGGTCCACCGCGACCGGGCGAAGTCCGGCGGCGACCAGCGGCGGCATCACCGTGCGGTACAGGTACGACCAGCTCGGTTCTCCGTGCAGCAGCAGGACCGTCGGTCCCTCGGCAGGGCCGGCGGAGTAGTACGCCATCCGCAGCGTGCCGCCCTCGCCGTCCGGCACGTCGGCGTAGGCCGGTGCGTGGTCGAACCCGGCAAGGCCGGCGAAGCGGTCCTCGGGCGTGCGCAGCAGTCGCATGGCGCCGATGCCTATCGCACCGCGGACCGCTCTGACAAGGCGAGCGCCGCGGACAGGGGCCGAGGCAACCGGAGGTGAACGAGCGGCGCCCGCGCGGCGACCAGGGGCACCGGCGGTCCGTGGGATCCCGCAGCGCGCCGCGAGGCTGTATTCACCCGCGCCGACGGCCAGGTAGTCCACTATGTAACGGACAGACTCGCGCTGCGCAACGGCCTCACCGCGGTCGGCGGCTGGAGCCCAGGGCACCGGACAAGCGACAGGGGCATGGGATGGACATTCTGGTGTTGGTCGGCCGTATCCTCTTCGCGGCGATCTTCCTGTTCTCGGCGCTGGGTCACTTCACCCAGATCCAGGCGATGGCCGGCTACACGCGGTCGAAAGGCATCCCGGCACCGGAGGCAGCGGTCGTCGGGTCTGGTGTGGTGCTCGCCGCGGGCGGCCTGATGGTGCTGCTCGGTCTGTGGGGCGACCTTGGCGCGCTGTTGCTGCTCGTGTTCCTCGTGCCGACCGCCTTGCTGTTCCACCGGTTCTGGCAGGAGAGCGACCCGATGGCCCGGCAGCAGGAGATGATCCAGTTCATGAAGGACCTCGCGCTGGCAGGCGGGGCGGTGCTGCTGTTCGCGCTCTTTGCCTACGCCGGCGACGACCTCGGCCTGACCCTCACCGGCCCGCTGTTCGACCTGCGGTAAGCGCAACCCGCCAGCCGAAGGGCGTCAGCGACCGCTGGTGCCCCTCGCACCGCGGCTGCGCGGCATGCTGGCCTGACCGCTCTCGGTGCGCGCGCGTCAGCGGACCGAGGCGTCGAGGGGGACGACCAACTCCCTGATCTGCTGCTGGAAGAACGAGTCTGGGTTGTCGAGCGCGAAGTCCAGGTGGTCGAAGGTTTCCAGGCTCACCATGCCGTGCAGCCGGGTCCAGCAGGTGAGGAAGACGTGCAGGGCACCCAGCGGGAGGCCGCCGGCCGGCAGGGTCGCCTGGTAGTTGCGGAGCTGCCGGAGGAGGTCGGGCGAAAACTCCGACTCGTCCGAGATCGCGAACGGCCGCTGCCTCCACAGGGTGGCGAACAACCCGTAGAAGACGAAGCCGAACCGTTGTGCCGCCTTGTCCACCGGGCCGTCCTCGGCCCTGGCCGGCTTCGGCAGCGGGGTGCCGAACAGCAGGCTGAACTCGGCGCGATGGTTGACCGCCCACTGCCGGTACGCCTGGCACACGGCGAGGATCCGGGGCACCGGATCCTCGTCGGGTAGCGCGTCCCGCGCCTGTTCCATCTGTCCGGCCACCTCGTTGAACAGGTCGGCCACCACCGCGGCGAGCAACTCGTCCAGGCTCGCGTAGTAGCGGTAGAGCGCGCCCGAGGCCATGCCCATCTCGCGGGCGATGGCGCGCAGCGACACCCCACCCACGCCGTCGGCCACCAACTGCTGACGGGCCCGGTGCCGGATCTCCTCGATCGTCTCGGCCCGGATGCGGTCCCGGCGGCGAACCACTCCTTCAGATCCCCTTGACAACGCGAGGTCACCCCTTCCATAGTGAGCGCCGCTCACAAAAACATCGATGATCATTCTAACGTCCGGCGGAGTGTCGGGCTAGGGGAGGAAGTCATGTTCGAAGCGATCGGGCGGTTGGCGTTCCGTCGGCGCCGCATCGTCCTCGCGCTCGCCGTCGCGTTCCTGGCGTTCGCCGGCAGCTGGGGGACCGGGGTGTTCGGGGCCTTAGGCGGCGGCGGGTTCGAGGACCCGAACAGCGAGTCGGCGAAGGCGGTGGAGGCCGTGACCGCCGAACTCGGCCGGCAGGGCGCCGACGTCGTGGTGCTCTACTCCAGCGACACCCTCACGGTGGCCGACCCGGCGTTCGAGAAGGCCGTCACGTCCACACTCGCGGCGCTGCCCAAGTCGGACGTTCTGAAGACGGTCACGTTCTACGACACCACGTCCCCGACGTTCGTGTCCGCGGACAAGCACAGCACCTTCGCGGTCGTGCAGCTCGCCGGCGCGGACGACGAGGCGCGGGAGGAGACCTTCGCCGAACTCCGGCCCAAGTTCCAGGCTCCTGGCCTGACTACCAAGCTCGGCGGCCCGGTCGCCGTCGGTGACGACATCAGTTCCCAGGTGGGCGCCGACATCGGCCGGGCCGAGGCGCTGTCCGGGCCGATCCTGATGGTGCTGCTGGTGATCCTGTTCGGAAGCCTGGTGGCCGCGAGCCTGCCGTTGGTGATCGGGACGCTCGCCGTGCTCGGTTCCTTCACCGCGCTGCGGGCCATCACCCTGGTCACCGACGTCTCGGTGTTCTCGGTCAACGTGGTCACGCTGCTCGGGCTCGGGCTCGCGATCGACTATGCGCTGTTCATGGTGAGCCGGTTCAGGGAGGAACTCGCCAACGGGCTCGACGTCGAGAGCGCCATCGTCAAGACCATGAAGACCGCCGGGCGCACGGTGGCCTTCTCCGGCGTGATCGTGGCGATCTCGCTGTCGGGCCTGCTGCTCTTCCCGCAGGTCTTCCTCCGGTCGATGGGCTACGGCGGAATCGCCGCGGTGCTCGTCGCGATGATCTCCTCGTTGACCGTGCTGCCCGCGCTGTTCGCCGTGCTGGGAACGCGGGTCAACGCGCTGAGGATCCCGAAGCTCTGGGGCCGTCGCCGGGCAGCCGCCGCGGAGACCTCGGACAACGGTGCCTGGGCACGGATCGCGCACAGCGTCATGCGTCGCCCGGTGATGTACCTCGTGGTCATCGTGGTGGCGTTGCTCACCCTGGCCTCGCCGTTCCTAAGGGTGTCCTTCGGCGGGGTCGACACCCGGGTGCTGCCCGCGGCCACCGAGAGCCGGCAGGTCACAGAGTCGGTCGCGAAGTTCCCCGGTGGCGGCGTGGAGGCCATCGACGTGCTGGTCAAGGGGGCATCCGCTGCCGAGACCGCGTCGCTCATGACCAGCATCCGTGCGGTTTCCGGGGTGACCGATGCGCGGTCCGGCACCAGCCGTGGTGAAGCGAGCCTGATCGAGGTGCGCCACGGCAAGCCGTCGACCTCGGTGGAGGCACGCAAGATCGTCGAGGACGTACGCGCACTTCCCGCGCCGGCCGGAGCCGAGGTACTGGTGGGCGGCAACACCGCCGAACTCGTCGACCTGCTCGACAGCCTCGGATCGCGCCTGCCGTGGATGGCGCTGCTGGTGGCCCTGGTGACGTTCGTGCTGCTGTTCGTGGCGTTCGGATCGGTGGTGCTGCCGCTCAAGGCCATCGCGATGAACGTGCTCTCGCTCGGTGCGGCGTTCGGCGTGGTGGTGTGGATCTTCCAGGACGGCCACTTCGCCGACCTGCTCGGCTTCACCGTCACGGGCACCATCGAGGCCACCCAGCCGATCCTGATGCTCGCCATCATCTTCGGGCTTTCGATGGACTACGAGGTGTTCCTGCTGTCCCGGATCCGGGAGCGGTGGCTCGCCACCGGCGACAACACCGTGGCGGTGGCCACCGGCCTGCAGCAGACCGGCCGGATCATCACCAGCGCCGGCCTCCTCCTGATGGTGGTGATCGGGGCGTTCGCGACCTCGGGCATCACGTTCATCAAGCTGATCGGGGTCGGCATGGTGGTGGCCATCCTGGTCGACGCCACCGTGGTGCGGGCGCTGCTCGTGCCGGCCACGATGCGGCTGCTCGGCTCGGCCAACTGGTGGGCGCCGGGTCCGTTGCGCCGGTTCAGCCGTCCGGACCTGCACGGCGAGGGCGAGGTGGCACCGCCGGTGCTGGAGGGCGTGGGGAGTCGCTGAAGCACTGGCTCCCCGACAGACCGGCCGGTCAGACCCCGTGGCGATACGGGGCCTGGCCGGCCGGTCGCGTGCCTAGGCCGGCGCGGTCGACGTGCGCCGCCACGCCAGCCAGAGGAAGTAGACCGACGCGGCGAGCAGGATGGCGTCCTGGAGCAGCGTGAACCAGCTCAGCGGCTGTCGGGGCGGCATCGACCCGAAGCAGGCGCAGTTGTCCAGCACGAGTCCGCGGGCGTAGGCCTGGACGGCCAGGCCGGCCCAGATCGTGTTGAGGATCGCGAACAGCACCGACCAGATCCGGGCGCCGAGGTCGGGCACGAACAGCAGCCACAGCCCGACCGTCCACTCCAGCACGATCAGCGCGGCGGCCAGTTGCGGCTCGGCGCCCAGGTCGTACCCGCGCAGCGCGTCGACGAAGCCGGGGACGTCGATGCTCTGGGCGTACGCCATCAGCAGGAAGATCCCCGCGTAGATCCGGGGCGCGACGTGCCGGTTCGGCCGACCGGCCGGGCCGGCGTGGTCGGCGGTCACCGAGGTGGAGGCTCCGGTCGTGGTGGTCACTGTGCTCCGTTCGTCGTGGACAGTCCTCAGCGTGCCAGCAGGAAGACCATGGCGGCGACCGCGGCGGCGAACGGCGGCGTCACCAGCCAGGCGATCCCGAAGTCGCGCAGCGTCCTTCCGTTGAGCCGGGTCAGCGTGAACCCCGGCGCGCCCGCGATCGCCCCGGTGGAAACGTGCGTCGTGGACATCGGCAGCCCGTAGCCCGCGCCGAGCCCCACCAGCGTCGCGGTGGCGAGGTTGGCGGTGAACCCCTCGCGATGGCTCATCCGGACGACGTCGCAGCCCAGCCGGCGGGCCACCCGCATGCCACCCACGAGCGATCCGACCGCCATGGCGGCGGTGACGGTGGCCAGGATCGTCACGAGCGAGAACCCGGCGGGCACCAGCGCGAACGCCCCGATGGCGACGATCTTCGGCGCGTCGTTCAGGCCACGGGCGAAACCGGTCGCGCCGCTGGTCAGCCAGTGTGCGGCAGTGAGCAGCCGGCCTCCCGGGCGGGGCGAGTCGCAGCTCTCCTGGTCGCACCGCTCGGCCGGCGTCCGTCCGGTCGCGGCGGGGTCGTCGTCGGTGGTCCCGGCGGCCGCCGGAGCCGAGACCGTGGCCGTGTAGGCCCTGGCGACCACCGGGCGGCGACGGGACAGCACGCTCAGCCCCACCGACACGAGGTAGGACACCAGGACCGACAGCAGCAGCGGCAGCGCCACCTTGAGCGCCACGCCGTTCCACGCCACGGCGTCCCGGGCCAGCAGGACGCCGGCCCCGACCAGCCCGCCGACGAGCGCGTGCGTGGTCGAGACGGGCAGCCGCGCGACGGTCGCCAGCCCGACCCACGCCGCCGCGCCGGCCAGGACGGCCATGGTGAACGCGACGGTGGGGGCCGCCGTGACGATGCCGGTGGAGAAGAGCTTCGTCATCCGCTCGGCCAGCACCAGCGAGCACAGGCAGCCGGCGAGGGTGGTGACGGTGCCCCAGAGGATGGCCGTGCGGAACCGGGTGACGCCGGCACCGGCCAGCGTCGCCACGCCCTTGGGTACGTCGTTGGCACCGTTGACCGCGGCCATCGCGGCGACGAGCACGAAGACGACGGCGATCATCGCGGCTTCTCGGCCACGAGCAGTGCGTAGCCGGCGATGCCCTGGCGGACGGCCGAGGCAGCCTGCGCCGTGAGCTCCCGGGCCCGCGGAAAGTCCACCTCGGCCAGCGCCGGGTTGCTGCCCGCGACCAGGGAGAACGCCGCGAGCCGGGCGTCGATCTGGTCGATCATCCGCGCCAGCGCGTCGTCGTGCCGTTCGGTGTGGACGATCCGCAGGCCCGCCCCGGTCAGGATCTCGGCGTACTCCTCCAGCGGGCGGGCGTCGGCCAGGCAGGCGACCCAGCCCGCGAGCCCGGACAGCTCCCCGTCCAGCCCGCCCGGCCGCACCGTCACGTCGGTGAGCCCGAGCCGGCCGCCCGGGCGGAGCACCCGGGCGAGTTCGGCCGCTGCCGTCTGCTTGTCGGGGAACGTGCAGAACGCGCACTCGCAGACCGCGGCGTCGAACAGCCCGTCCTCGAACGGGATCCGTTCGGCGTCCCCGACCGTGAAGCGGACGTTCGCACCCGTCTCGGCCGCTTTCGCGTTGGCGTCGGCCACCTGCCGTTCGCCGAGGTCCACGCCGTCGACCTCGGCGCCGAACTCCTGGGCGAGCAGCATCGCGGTGGCGCCCGGGCCGCTGGCAACGTCCAGCGCGCGCGCGTCCCGTACTCCGGTGAGGTCGGCCAGCCGCCTGGTCAGCGTGAGGCCGCCCGGGTGGTAGGACGGGCCGAGCACCATCGCGACCACGTCGCTCTGGTAGGCCGCGGCGCAGCAGGCCTTGGTTTCGGCCGCCTGCTCGCGTAGCGCGTCGGTGCTCACCTGATGCCCTTCCCGACGTTGGTGCTGTCCGGGGCGATCGGCTTGTCGCCGTTGCCGGTGCCGCCGTTCGCGTCCGGGTCCTTGGCGATCTTCGAGCCGTACGGCGAGAGCTGCAGCGCCGGCTGGATCGGTGCCGCGTTGGGCACGACGTCGGCGACCTTCACGCCGGACATCTGCTCGCGGACCTGCTCGCGGTATCCCACCGAGTTGTACGCGCAGAACGGGATCATCCGGCCGTCCGGCGTGATCTCCTCCACGCAGCACTTCATCAGCTGCTTGACGTTGAGCGTGTACGGGTCCTGGAAGTCCTGGATGACGATCATGAACGCCTTGTCGGTGACGTCCTTGACCGCCTGCGGCAGGTCGATGCCGCAGGACACGCACTCCAGCTGCTCGGCGGTCAGCGCCAGCTTCTCGTTCACGGTGTCGGTGCCCATGAACGCCGAAGCGCTCCAGAGCTTCTCCAACGCCTCCCGGACGGCGTAGTCGGGAACCACCCGGTTGGAGACGTAGTCGAGGTAGTCCTCGATGTTGATCAGCCGGGGGATCGGCACGACGTTCGTCTCGGGACCGGTGTCGTCGACGAGGAGGTAGGTGATCGAACGGCAGGTGGGGAAGCAGCACGGCACCGGGAAGAAGTCGCTGGCCCGGAACCATTCGGGGAGCTGCGCCGCGATCAGGTGGATGATGTCGGAGTTGGTGAGCCGGGTGAGCGGGTCGAACTCGATGTGCCGGCCGGAGTGGGTGACCGGCTGGAACGCGATCGTGCGGACGGCGGGATGCTCGATGCCGTAGCGGATGATCTCGCCCAGCTCGTCCTCGTTCATCCCGCGCTCGACAGCGGCGACCAGCGTGACGGTCAGGCCGTTCGCGGCGCAGTTGTCCAGCGCCTTCCGCTTCTGCTCGCGCAGGTCCTTGCCCCGGATCTCCAGGTGGGTGCGCGGACGGAACCCGTCGAACTGCAGGTAGATGTTGAGCGACTTGCCCTCGCGCCGGTTGCGCTCGCCGAGAGCCGCCGCGAACTTCTTGTCGCTGGCCAGCCGGATGCCGTTGGTGTTGAGGTTGACCGCCTTGATCCGCTTGGTCTGGGCCAGGTCGATCATCGCCAGGATGTCCTTGTGGATGGTCGGCTCGCCGCCGGAGTACATGATGACCTCGGCCTCGCCCTCGGCGGCGACGAAGACGTCGAGCATCTTGTCGCACTGTTCGAGCGTGATCGAGTAACCGTCGGGCTGGTGGCCGGAGTCGGCGAAACAGATCGGACAGTCGAGGTTGCAGTTGGTGTTGACCTCGATGATGCCCAGGCAGGCGTGCTGCTTGTGTTCCGGGCAGAGTCCACAGTCGCTCGGACAGCCGTCCACGACCTCGGTCTGGAACTGCAGCGGGATCGTGCCGGGCTTGTTGAAGCGGGCCGAGTCGGCGTACATCTGCGCGTCGCCGTAGACCAGGGCCTCGAACTGGCCGTGTTCCTTGCAGCGCTTGCGCAGGTAGACCTTGTTGTCGCGGATGTTGACCTGGGCGTCGACGACCACCTTGCAGATCGGGCAGATGCTCTTGGTGTACTCGACGAACACCTCGTTGCGGTCCTGCTTGCGCGGTGCCGGCTCGGGCGCCGTCGCGGCGCCCTCCCCGACGTCGATTGTGGAATCCAGCGACATGCCTGGCCCCTCTCGTGGCGGGAAAACGGGCGGACGCGACGCGACTGGTCGGATCAGGGAACCAACCGCCGTTCACTCAAGGTACGTGCACCGCTACGCATGCGCGCGTCGAACGCCGTACGCTGCTCGACCTTCGTTCGGCGCCGGGGGAGCGGTTCACTCCTACGGTCGGTTTTCCGTCGCCAGCCGACCCGGCCGATGATCCGTCGGGACCCGCGTGCGGCCACGAACCAGCTGCCGGCCAGCAGTACCTGCCCGCTGACTGCTCGGCGAGTTGCCGGGCGGTGAGCTATCGCTTGTGGACCTGGCGGCTCGACCCGTCTTGAGCGTGGCCCGCGGGTCGTGGTACTTCGCCGGCGTGGGTCGCTGAACGCCGGTGGCCGGGCGGTCAGGAGCGGGACGGTTGGGCGTCCGTTGCCGTGTGCGCGCGTACAGCCCGGGTCACCCGGCGTTCGGCGGCGAAGGACAGGAACGGGACCGTGCCGGCCAGTGCCACCAGCACCATCCGGCCGACACCCCACCGGCACCGCAGCCCCAGGTCGAGGGTGGCGAGCAGGTAGAGGACATAGAGGAATCCGTGGACCGGGCCGATCGTCTCGACCAGCGTCGGGCTGCCGGCCAGGTACTTCAGCGGCATCGCGACCAGGGCGAGCACCAGCAGGCACACGCCCACCACGTACGCGATGACCCGGAAACGGGTCAGTGCCGGAATCACGTCGGGTTCTCCTCGGTGGTCTGCCGGTCCGCGGTGGCGGACGGGTGCCGGTGCTGGGCGTCGAGTTGGGCGTCGAGTTGGGCGAGGTAGCGGTTGTAGTCGACCAGGGCCTGGTCGGGTTCGGTGACAGGAGGCGAGTCCGGGCGTGACCAGCGGCGTACCGGTACGGTGCGCCCCGCGGTCGCCGGCCCAGCGTCGTCGCGGGGGGCCGGCGCCGGTCCCGGCGAGTCCACCTCGGCCCGACCGCGCAGCTCGGCCCGCAGCGTTCGCCACCAGAGGAACACCACGAACGAGGCGAACAGCGGCCATTCCAGCGCATAGGCGACGTTGCGTGCGGTGCCGCCGGCGGCGGCCTCACGCAACTGCCACCAGCCGAGCAGCAGGAAGGCCACGACCAGGGCGACGGCCACCGCGTGGCGCACCAGCCAACGCGGGGACAGCAGCACCTGACGCACGCTGTCGAGGCTACCGTCCGCGCTTCTTCTTGCCCGAGCTGACGTAGACGGTGATCACGCTGCCGCGGGCGGTGCGCGACCCGGCGGCCGGGTCGGTGCGGGCCACCCGCCCCCGCGGCACGGAGGAGTCCTCCGGCTTGTCGGCCATCGCCACGGAGAAGCCGGCCGCCCTCAGCCGTGCCAGCGCCTGGCCGACGGGGAGCCCGTTGACCTTCGGCACTCCCACCTGCGCGCCGAAGGCGAGCTTCCCGGTCGGACGGACGAAACTCAGGACCGGCAGCAGCCGCAGCGACGCGGCCATCGTCTTCTTGAAGACCTCGATCGGGACGTTGCTGTTGGGCACCGAGGAGGTGGTGGGCGCGTCCGGGTCGACGTAGAAGGCGGCGCCGGCGAGGTTCGGCGTGAAGCCGACGAACCAGGCTGAGCGGTTCTCGTCCGTGGTGCCGGTCTTCCCGGCGATGGGGCGGCTGATCTCCCGTCCGACGCTGGCGGCGGTGACGCCGTTCTTCCGGGCGCACGAACTGACGGCGGGATCGCCGACCGGGCAGCGGGCGGCGTCGGCGGCCGCGTCGGCGACCTGTGGGGGGATGACCTGCCGGCAGCTCGGGTTCGCCGCCGGATGCGGTTTGCCCAGCCGGTCGGTGATCGACTGGACCGGCAGCGGAGCGCATGCCTTCCCACGGGCGGCGACGGTGGCGTAGGCGTTGGCCATGTCCAGCGGCGTGACCTGGGCGGTGCCCAAGGTGAACGAACCCCATCCGGCGTTGGGACTGCGCTGGACGGACCTCTTGTTGGCCAGGTCCTCGGTGGAGCGAAAGACGACGCCGAGCCGTTCCGCGGCCTGGACAGACGAGCGGACCGTCACCCGTTCCTCGAGCTGGATGAAGAACGTGTTCACCGACTCGCCGAAACCGGACCACATGGTGTGGGAGCCGGCCATCCGCGGTGAGGCGTTGCCGGGGCAGTAGTAGCCGCCGCAGCTGGCCGCGCCCGAGGCCCGGAAGACTTTCGACCGGTACTTGTTGGGGGCGTTGATCTTGATGTCCAGCGGCATCCCCTTGCTCAGTGCCGCGACCATCGTGAACATCTTGAAGGTCGACCCGGCCTGGTAGCCCGGCGAGACGCCCGACCCGGTGAGCAGCGGATTCACCGTGTTCGGATACGACCGGTTGCCGGCGTTGCGGGCCAGGCTGTAGGTGCGGGTGACCGCCATCGCGCGGACCCGGCCCGTGCCCGGCTCGACCAGCACGATGCCCGTCGCGAACCGGCTGTTCCGGGACGCGCGGGCGTCGGCCGCACGCTGGGCGGCGGCCTGCATGCGGGGATCGATCGCGGTGTGGATCCGGTACCCCCCGCGGCGCAGCTCGGCTTCGCGGGCGTTCGGGGTCTTCCCGAACGCGGGGTTGGAGCGCCACCACGACAGGAACCAGTCGCAGGCGAAGCCGAAGTTGGCCCGGCCGGTCGCGCACGAGCCCTGGGCCGCCGCGCGCTTGAGTCGGATCGGCTCCTTCTTGGCCGCGGCGAGCGAGGCGGGGTGGACGTAGCCCAGCGAGGCCATCCGGTCGAGTGTGTAGTCCCGCCGGATCTTGGCCCGGCCGGCGTCGCCGTCGATCGGGGAGTCGGTGCCGGGGCTCTTGACCAGCCCGGACAGCAGCGCGGCCTCACCGATGGTGAGTTCGTTGGGCGTCTTGGAGAAGTAGGTGCGGGCGGCGGAGTGGATGCCGTAGGCCAAGCCCCCGAAGTAGACCGTGTTGAGGTAGTTCTCCAGGATCTGGTCCTTGGTCAGGCGCTGCTCCAGCGCCATCGCGTAGCGCATCTCGCGGAGCTTGCGGGCCGGCTTCCGCTCGGTGGCGCGGATCCGCTGGTCGTCGCTGCGGGCGGTGTAGACCAGGTACTGGCGGACGTACTGCTGGGTGAGCGTGGAGGCGCCCTGGCTCACCTCGCCGCCCTGCTGGTTGGCCACCAGCGCGCGCAGCACGCCGTGCAGGTCGACGCCGCTGTGCTCGTAGAACCGGGAGTCCTCGGCGGCGATGATCGCCTGCCGCATCACCGGGGCGACCTTGGCGAGCGGCACGCTCACCCGGTTCTGGTCGAAGAACGTGGTGAGGACGGTGTTGTCCTTGGCGTAAACGACCGAGGTCTGCGCGAGCGGCGCCTGGCCCAGGTCGCTGGGCAGCTCCTGGAACGAGTCGGACGCCTCCTTGGCGCCGAGGCCGCCCGCCGCGACTGTCGGGAACGCCACGGCCGCCGTCACCACGCCGGCGAGGATCCCGCAGATCACCATCGTGATGACGTTCCCGGTGATCCGCCAGCCACGGCCGTTGCCCGGCGAGCCCTTCATCGGCCGCACCGGGACACGGGTAACCGCGTACGGGCACGCGGCTGCCGGCCCTGCCTCGCCTCCAGCGTCTCCGCACCGGCACGCATCGTCGTCCGTCCTTCCGGCCGCGCCCTGCGGCAACCTTAGGGTGACCGATCAGACGGGCCCGTGCACTTCAGACGCGATCACCGGGCCGCCCGGATGCATCCGGGCGCGAAAAACTTCGTCGGCTGCTCAGCGTCCGATCAGGGCGGCGTAGACGAATCCGCCGAGCACGACGGAGCCCAGCACGATCCAGAGCAGCCGGCGCACCGGCGACATCCCCGGCGCGATGCGGCGCAACACCCAGATCAGCACCGCCGCGGTGGCCAGCACCGCGAGCAGGCCGAGGATCGTCCGGTCGTCCACCGTGTCGCGCTCCTCTTTCGCCGGCCGGGGCCGCCTCACCCTACGGCGGAGAAGGCGGCGATGGACCAGGATGGTGCCATGACCCTCCCGACCCGTTGGACCCGCGCATCACCGTGGTTGCTCGCCGGGCTGCTTGCGGGCGCCGGGGTGGTGCATTTCGTCGCGCCGCAGCCGTACGTGCGGATCGTTCCCAAGGCACTGCCCGCGCCGGACATCCTGGTGGCCGCGAGCGGCGCGGCCGAGCTGGCCTGTGCGGCCCTGGTCGCGCACCCGCGGACGAGACGGTTCGGCGGCTGGGCGTCGGCCGCGCTGTTCGCGTTGGTGTTCCCGGCCAACGTCCAGATGGCGTTGGACTCCGCGCGCGGCACGGGCTGGTACCAAGCGGTCGCCTGGGGGCGGCTGCCGTTGCAGGTGCCGTTGGTGTGGTGGGCCGTGGCAGTGGCCCGGAGGGCCCGGCAGCGCGGCAGCGACCTCTGCGGCGACTGCGGCGGTGGCGGCGGCGGTGGCGGCCGGAACGGCGGCGCGGGATAGGTCGGGACGGCCGGCGGCTCGGTCAGGACGAGCGGGTGCGTCGGCGGGCGGGCTGGGACGGGTGCGGTCCGTCGGCACGCGCGGTCCAGTCGAGCAGCTTCTCGGCTGGCCAGGTGTTCACGACCCGGGCCGGATCGACTCCGCACATCGCGGCCCGTTCGCACCCGTACGGCTGCCAGTCGAGCTGCCCGGGGGCATGCGCGTCGGTGTCGACGGAGAACAGGCAGCCGGCCTCCACCGCCAGCCGCAGCAGCCGCTTGGGCGGATCGAGCCGTTCGGGCCGGGAGTTGATCTCCACCGCGACATCGTGTTCGGCGCACGCGGCGAACACGGAGGGGGCGTCGAACTGGCTCTCCGGCCGCCGGCCCTGCCCGGTGGCCTCCCGGCCGGTGACCAGCCGTCCGGTGCAGTGCCCGAGGACGTCGACATGCGGGTTGGAGACGGCAGCCACCATCCGTGGGGTCATCTCCGCAGCCGGCATTTTCAGCTTGGAGTGGACGCTGGCCACCACCAGGTCGAGCTGGCCGAGCAGTTCGTCGGTCTGGTCCAGGGCGCCGTCGTCGAGGATGTCGACCTCGATGCCGGTGAGGATCTGGAACGGCGCCAGCTCGACGTTGAGCGCCGCTACCAAATCGAGCTGGGCGCGCAGCCGGTCGGCGGAGAGTCCGTTGGCGACCGTCAGGCGGGGGGAGTGGTCGGTCAGCACGAGGTACTCGTGGCCGAGGTCCCGGGCGGTCTCGGCCATCTCCCGGATCGGCGAACCCCCGTCCGACCAGTCGGAGTGGGTGTGGCAGTCGCCCCGGAGGAGCGCCCGCAGCGCGTCGCCGGCCTCGGCCACCGAGGTGCCGGCCGTCGCTTCCAGCCGGCGCAGGTAGACCGGCTCCTCCCCGGCCAGCGATTCGGCCACGCAGCGCGCGGTCACCTCGCCGATCCCCTTGACGTTCTTCAGGCTGCCGGTGTCGACGAGCAGGCGGAGGTCGTCGGAGGGGAGGCTGGCGAGTGCGTCGGCCGCGGTGCGGAACGCCTTCACCCGGTAGGTCTTCTCGCGGCCTCGTTCGAGCAGGAACGCGATCCGCCGCAGATCGGCCACCGGGTCCCGCGCACGCGCCACACGTCCGACGGTAGCGGGCGGGTGGCCGTCCCGGCGAGCGTCACCCGGCGTGGGTGGTATCTCACGGTTTGGGACGAGTACTCCGGACCGAAATGTCAAGCAGTGACTTTTGTTCGATTACAGAAAATAATTATATAAGTACTCTCAGCAACGAGCATGGTCACTGGTCCAGGCGACAGGATCGGAGCTGGTCTCGATGGGCAGGATCGCCAAACCGAGCGGCGGCGGCCTCACCAAGTACTATTGGTACCCCGGCGAGAAGACCGACTGGATACGGGCCGCGCTGGCCCTCGGCAGCGGCCTGCTGATGTTCACCGCGGTCGGGATGACCACCCAGAGCGGCCTGGCCGCGGCGGTCCTCGGTACCTCGATGGCCGCGGGAGTCGCCGGACTCTCGTTCGGGCGCCGCGACATCAGAGCCCTGCACACCTGCACCCGGTTCGCGCCCGCCGACACCGGCCGGGCGCTGTGGCGGGCGCTGGTGAAGGGGTTCGGCGCGGCCGGCGCGGCGGTCATCGTCCTCAACATGGGGGAGCGCGGCTTCTGGGCCGACTGGGTGCTGCCGGTGGTGCCCGCCATCGTCGGGGCACTGGCGCACCAGGCCGGCATGATGGCCGAACGCGTGTCCCAGGCCGAGGAGCCGGTCAAGGCGTCCGAGTCGGCGGCGGCGGCCCGGGTCACGGTGCCGGCACCGCGCTCGGCGCCGGCCGACCTGCGCCCGGTCTCGGGATCCGAACGGGCCGGTCCGCACGTCGCGGTCGCCGCCACGACGGGTCCCGTGCGCGCCTGATCCCCCTCGGGCCGGATCGCCGCCGGTGGCCGAGGGGCCGCCGGGTCGGCGACGCGGCCCGCTCGGACGGTGACGCGGGCGGGGCTCGTTCGGCATAGTCACGGCATGGGCGAGCGGGTGCGGTCGGGCGGGGCACAACCGGAACCTGCGCCGGACGCGGTGCCGGAGCCGGCGCCGGCCGGTTCGGAAACCGCGGCCGGGCCGTGGCGCGGCGGTGCCGAACTGCCGGCCTACCCGCAGGCGCCTGGCCTGTGGGGACGGCTGCAGCGGGCTCGCGCCGGCGGGGCCTACGAACGGTTCGTGGCCCGGACCGACCGGATCCTGCTCGGGCTGGCCCTGGTGTTCCTGGTGGTGCTGCTCTGGCCGCTGCTCGACACCGACCTGCCACCGCTGGCCCAGACGATCTTCAACTGGGCCGACGTCGCCATCTGGACGATCTTCGTCCTGGAGTACCTGACCCGGCTGACGCTCGCGCCCGACCGCTGGCGGTTCGTCCGGACCCACCTGCCCGACCTCGTCGTGGTCGCCGTTCCCCCGCTGCGGGGGCTCCAGGTGGTGATCGCGCTGCTGCGGGTGGTCGGGCTGGTGGGACTGCTGGGCCGGCTCTCCCGGCAGAGCCTGCACGTGCGCACCGGCACCTACACGGCCGTCCTCGCGCTCGGCGTGCTGTTCGTCGGGGCGGTCAGCGTGTTCCGGGTGGAGAAGGACGCGCCGGAGGCGAACA
Organism: uncultured Actinomycetota bacterium; assembly: GCA_963740255.1. Taxonomy (GTDB): domain Bacteria; phylum Actinomycetota; class Actinomycetes; order Mycobacteriales; family Cryptosporangiaceae; genus CAVUDO01. The sequence goes on from CAVUDO010000002.1 coordinate 268,984, forward strand.
TCACCTCGTTCGAGGACGCGCTCTGGTGGGCGCTGACCACGATGACGACGGTCGGCTACGGCGACCGGTTCCCGGTGACCAGCCAGGGGCGGCTGCTGGCGGCCGTGCTCATGGTGTCGGGGATCGCCATCCTCGGTGTGGTCACCGCCACGATCGCGGCCTGGTTCGTCAGCCGGTTCACCGCCGTGGACGCCAAGGTGGAGTTCGTCGCCGAGGAGGTGCAGCAGGTCGAACGGGCGGTGCGCGAGGTCGACGCCGACGTGGACCGGGTCGAGCGGACGGTCGGGCGGATCGACGACCGGGTGGAGGCGGTGGAGGCCGACGAGCTGGTCGAGGATTCCGAGCGCACCGAGCTGCTGGCGGCGGTCCGGGGGCTGGCCGCCCGCCTCGAAGGCCTGGAACGTGCGGTGCGGAGCCTCGGAGCGGGCGGATCGGGGCCGAGAGACCCGTCGTGACTGGCGCCCCCGATGGCTGGCGAAACAGCCGTCCCAGGGGCATCATGAGTGACGACACCTGAGGTGTGAGGGCGTTGGGGAAGGCGTACCTCGTGTCCTCGGGAGGTCTCGGTGCCTGCACGTGGCGTTCTCTACGTCCACTCCTGCCCGCCTGCGGTGTGTCCGCACGTGGAGTGGGCAGTGGCGCGGGTCCTTGGCGTGTCCGTCCACCTGTCCTGGTCGGCCCAGCCGGCCGATTCCTCCACGCTGCGCACGGAGTGCCAGTGGACCGGCAAGGTCGGCACCGCGGGCAGTCTGGCGACCGCGCTCCGGGCGTGGCCGATGGCCCGGTTCGAGGTCACCGAGGAACCCAGCCCCGGCGTGGACGGCGAGCGGATCGTGCACGCCCCGAGCCGCGGTGTCCACCGCAGCGCGATGAGCGCCAACGGCGACATCCTCGTCTCCGAGGACCGGCTGCGCAGCCTGCTCGCCAACACGGCCGGCCCGGCCGCCCTCGCCCACGGGATCGAGAAGCTGCTGGGCACCGAGTGGGACGAGGAACTGGAGCCGTACCGGCACGCCGGGGAAGGCGCTCCGGTGACCTGGCTGCACCAGGTCGGCTGACCGGCCGGCTCCGCGTGCGGCCGGCCGGCGATCACGGCATCCCGCGGTCGGCTCGGTCACCCGACCGGCGACCGCACCGGCCCGCGAACAGCCGGCCACCCGACCGGATGCCGCGGGATGACCGACCCGCGGGTCGACGGGAACGGACACGGATGATCTTCTTGGGGGCGTGTCGCCCCGCGCCGTTCCCCCCGTCCTGCTCGCCTGCGCCCTTCTCGCCGGCTGCGGAACCGCCGGCCCGGCGGCCTCCACACCCCCACCCGTCCGGGCGACGGCGGTCACGCCGCTGGTGATCCCCTCGGGGGGAACGGACGCCGAGCGGGCGGCGGCGGCCGCCGCGAAGCTCCCCGACGTCGACCTCGTCGGTCAGATGCTCGTGCCGTCGGTGTACGGCCACGCGGCCACCGGGATCTCGCCGGGCTCGGCCGCGGCCAACCGGAAGCGCACCGGCGTCGGGACCCCGGCCGAGATCGTCGCGCGCTACCGGCTCGGCGGGGTCATCCTGGTCCGCGCCAGCGCCGACGACCCGACGGTCCGCACCAATCCCGACCTCCAACGTGCAGAGCCCCGCGCAGATCCGCCGTCTCACCGCCGGCTTGCAGGAGGCGGCCGGGAAGCTGCCGGCCGGCGTCCCGCTGCTGGTCGGCGCCGACCAGGAGCACGGCACCGTGACCCGGATCCGCGACGGGCGTGACGCTGCTGCCCTCGCGATGGCGTTCGGTGCCGCCCGCGACCCGGCGCTGACCGAGCAGGCGGCGTTCGTCTCGGGCACGGAGCTGGCTGCGCTGGGCGTCAACGTGGACTTCGCGCCGGTCGCCGACGTGACTCGGCGGTCCGGGCAGCCGGTGATCGGCTCGCGCTCCTACGGCAGCGACCCCGCGCTGGTCGTCCGCCGCAGGTCGCCGCGGCCGTCCGTGGCTACCAGCGGCGCGGCGTCGCGCGCCACGCTGAAGCACTTCCCCGGCCACGGGCACACCACGCCGACAGCCACACGGCGACTGCCGGTGCTGCCGCCAGGACCCGGCCGCAGCTGGACGCGCGAGGACATGCCGCCGTTCCGGGCCGGGATCGAGGCCGGCGCCTGGCTGGTGATGTCCGGCCACCTCGACGTGCGGGCGATCGAACCCGGGCGTGCCGGCCTCGCTTCTGCCGCAAGGTGCTGGTCGACGTGCTCCGCGGGCAGCTCGGGTTCACCGGCGTGGTGGTCACCGACGCGATGGACATGGCGCCGGCCGACGGGCTGGCACGGCCCGGCCGAGGCGGCGGTGCGGGCCGTGCTGGCCGGCAACGACCTGCTGCTGATGCCGCCGGACCTGCGCGGCGGCCCAGCCGGGCTGCTCGACGCGCTGCAGGACCGGCCGGCTGCCCCGCGCCCGCGCTGGTCGAGGCGGTGACCCGGGTGCTCACGCTGAAGTACCGCGCCAGGCCGCCGGCACCCAGCCGCCGCTGTCGACCCTGGCGACGCAGGCCCACGCCGCGGTGGCCGCGAGGCCGCGCGGCCGCGGCGGTGACGGTGCTGCAGGGCCCGTGCCGCGGGCCGCTGGTACGCGGCCCGGTGACGGTCACCGGCGACGGCCGGCGCGGCAGCGGGACGGTGCTGACCGCCGCGCTGCCGCGCTGCACGGGGTGCGGGTGCGGACCGGGCGGCACGACCGTCCACCTGACCGGCTACGGCGACGCGACGAAGGATCTCGACCCGGCGCCGCGGTGACGGTGGCGACGGACACCCCGTACCTGCTCAGGTCGGCGCGGTCCCCGGCGCTGATGGCACGTACTACGGCAACGCCGACGCGTCGCTCCGCGCCGCGGCGGCGGTGCTCGCCGGCAGGGCCACCGCCCCCGGCCGGTCGCCCGTGGCCGTGCCCGGCCTGCCCCGCAGCGCCTGTCGACGCTGAAGCCCGCGGCCCGAACGCACGCCACCAGCACTACAGCGACCGCGGCCGGGGCCGCCGGCGGCGCCACACCGCCGGCCGCAGCGCGGCTAGAGCGGGATGTTGCCGTGCGCGCCCCGGCCGGCCGGGGCGGCCGCCAGCGCCTCGGCGATCCGCCGCCGGGTCTGGGCCGGCTCGATCACCTCGTCGACCACGCACATCTCCACCGCGCGCTGCACGCCACCGGCCGTGCGCTCGTGCTCGGCCACCAGCTCGGCCTTGAGCGCCTCGCGCTCCTCGGCCGGCGCGGCGGCGAGCTTCTTGCGGTGCAGGATGTTCACCGCGGCGCGTGGCGCCCATCACGGCCACCTCGGCGGTCGGCCAGGCGAACACCGCGGTGGCGCCCAGCGAGCGGGAGTTCATCGCGATGTACGCGCCGCCGAACGCCTTCCTGGTCACCAGTGTCACCCGCGGTACCACCGCCTCGGCGAACGCGTGCAGCAGCTTCGCGCCGCGGCGCACCACGCCGTCCCACTCCTGGCCGACGCCCGGCAGATAGCCGGGCACGTCCACCAGCACCACCAGCGGGACGCCCAGCGCGTCGCACATCCGTACGAACCGCGCCGCCTTCTCGGCCGAGGTCGAGTCCAGGCAGCCGCCCAGGCGCATCGGGTTGTTGGCGATCACGCCGACCGTGCGGCCGCCGAACCGGCCGAGCGTGGTCACCACATTCGGCGCCCACTTGGCGTGCAGCTCGATGCCCGGCTCGTCCAGAAACGCCTTGACCAGCGGCTTCACGTCGTAGGCGCGGTTCACCTGTTCGGGCAGGAAGCGGGCCAGATCGTCGGAGGCCGGGACGTCGGCGGGCACGATCCGCCCCTGCCGACCGAGCAGCGAGGCCAGCTCGCGGGCCCGGTCGAGCGCCTGCTCCTCGCTCGTGGTGGTGATGTGCACGACCCCGGACCGGCGCCCGTGGGGCTCGGGCCCACCCAGCCGGGCCATGTCCACGTTCTCGCCGGTGACGCTGCGGACCACCTCGGGCCCGGTGACGAACACCCGGCCGTCCGGACCCATGATCACCACGTCGGTCAGCGCCGGCCCGTACGCCGCGCCGCCCGCTGCCGGGCCGAGCACCACCGAGATCTGCGGCACCCGTCCCGACGCGCGCACCATCGCGGCGAACACCTGGCCGACGCCGTCGAGGGCCTCGACACCCTCGGCCAGCCGGGCGCCGCCGGAGTGCCAGAGGCCGATCACCGGCAGCCGCTCGCGGACGCCCAGGTCGATGGCGTCCACGATGTGGCCGCAACCGTCCGAGCCCATCGCGCCACCCATCTTGGTGGCGTCCGTGCAGTAGGCGACCGTCTCGACGCCCTGGATCTGGCCACGTGCGGTGACCACCCCCGAGGACGGCCGGTCGGAGAGCACCCGCAGGGTGTTCTGGTCGAACAGCGTGCGCAGGCGCACCTCGGGGTCGCGCGGGTCGCGGTCGCCGGGGAGCGCGGTGCCGGGCAGTGCTGCGGAGGGGTCGCTGGCCAGGGTCGTCACGGGTTCTCCAGGGTGTTCAGGGTGTCCGGAAGGCCAGCGCCACGTTGTGGCCGCCGAATCCGAACGCGTCGCTGATGGCCGCGGTGACCTGCATCGGCCGTGCCTTGTGGGCGACGACGTCGAGCCGCAGGTCGTCGTCGGGATCGTCGAGGTTGATGGTGGGTGGGACGACGCCGTCGCGGATCGCGAGGATCGTCGCGATGGCCTCCACCGCGCCGGCCGCGCCGAGCAGGTGCCCGGTCATCGACTTGGTGGCGGTGACCACGGTGTCCGTTCCCAGGGCCGCGATGATGGCCGCGGTCTCGGCGATGTCGCCGACCGGCGTGGACGTCGCGTGCGCGTTCACGTGCTGGACGTCGGAAGCCGACAGGCCACCGGACTCGCAGCGCGAACCGGATCGCCCGCGACGCGCCCGCTCCCTCGGGATGGGGTTGCACGATGTCGTGCGAGTCGGCCGTGATCCCCGCACCGGCCAGCGTGGCGTAGACCCGCGCACCGCGGGCCCGGGCGTGCTCGGCCCGTTCCAGCACGATCACGCCGGCGCCCTCGCCGAGCACGAAGCCGTCCCGGCCCTTGTCGAACGGGCGGGAGGCCCTGGTCGGCTCGTCGTTGCGGGTGGACAGCGCGCGCATCTGCGCGAACCCGGCGAACGGCACCGGATGCACGCACGCCTCGGCGCCACCGGCCACCACGACGTCCGCACGGCCGGACCGGATCAGGTCCAACCCGAGCGCGATCGCCTCGGCGCCCGAGGCACAGGCACTGACGGGGGAGTGCACGCCCGCCCGGGCGCCCACCTCCAGCCCGACCGCCGCGGCGGGGCCGTTGGGCATGAGCATCGGCACGGTGAGCGGGGACACCTTGCGGGGGCCGCTCTCGCGCAGGATGTCCCACTGGCCGAGCAGTGTCAGCGCGCCGCCGATGCCCGAGCCGATCGCGACCGCGAGCCGGTCGGGGTCGACGCCGTCGATGGCCGCGTCCCGCCAGGCCTCCCGGCCGGCGACCACGGCGACCTGCTGGACCCGGTCCAGGCGCCGGGCCTTGACCCGTTCGATCACCTCGGTCGGTTCGACCGCCACCCGGGCGACGATCTTCACCGGCAGCTGGTCGGCCCAGTCGTCGTCCAGGACGCCGACGCCGGAGCGGCCTTCGAGCATGGCAGCCCAGGTCGACGCGACGTCCCCCCCGAGGGGGGTCGTCGCGCCGAGCCCGGTGACGAGTACCTCGGGGATGCCCTGGACCACTATGCGCGCGCCTTCACGATGTAGTTCACCGCGTCGCCGACGGTCTTGAGGCCCTGCACGTCGTCGTCGGGGATCTTCACGTCGAACTTCTCCTCGGCGGCCACGACGACCTCGACCATGGACAGCGAGTCGACGTCGAGGTCGTCGGTGAACGACTTCTCGTCGGCCACGTCGTCCGGGCTGATGTCCGCGATCTCTTCGAGGATCTCGGCGAGGCCGGCGCGGATCTCTTCGTTCGTCACTGGGGTGTGTCCTCTCGCAGGGGGGTGGTCAGGGTGGTCAGGGTGGTCACGGACAGAGGATGACCTGTCCGGCGTAGGTGAGGCCGCCGCCGAAGCCGAAGAGCAGGACGGGTGCCCCGGAGGGCACCTCGTTCCGTTCGACCAGCTTGGACAGGGCCAGCGGGATCGACGCCGCCGAGGTGTTGCCCGACTCGACGATGTCGCGGGCGATCACCGCGTCGGCGGCGCCTATCCGCTTGGCGATCGCCTGGATGATGCGCAGGTTGGCCTGGTGCGGCACGAACGCGGCCAGGTCGGCCGGGTCGACGCCGGCCCGCTCGCAGGCCCGGCGGGCGATGGGCGCCAGCGCGGTGGTGGCCCAGCGGAAGACGGCCTGGCCGTCCTGTTCGATGTACTGGCGTTCGTTGATGCGGAGCACCCCGCCGTTGGCGGCGTCGCTGCCCCACACCACCGGGCCGATGCCGTCGATGGGGGCGGCGGTCACCACGGCAGCCCCGGCGCCGTCGCCGAACAGGATGCAGGTGGCCCGGTCGTCCCAGTCGGTGAAGTCCGACAGTTTCTCGCTGCCGATCACCAGCGCGTTGCGGGCGGCGCCGGCCAGGATCGCGTGCTGCGCGGTGGCCAGGCCGTAGGAGAAGCCCGAGCAGGCCGTGTTGAGGTCGAACGCGGCCGGCGCGGCGATGTCGAGCCGGACGGCCACCTGGCAGGCGACGTTGGGCAGCGAGATCCCGCCGGAGCAGGTGGCCACCACCACCATGTCGATGTCGGAGGCGTCCAGCCCCGCGTGGGCGAGGGCCTTGCCGCCGGCGGCCACCGCCATGTCGGCCACGGACTCCTCCGGGGCGGCGACCCGGCGGGTGGCGATGCCGACGCGGTCGCGGATCCAGGCGTCGTCGGTCTCGACGCGTTCGGAGAGCTCGGCGTTGGTGACGACGCGGGCGGGCTGGTAGTGGCCCAGCGCGGTCACCCGGGCACCGGGGCCGCTGCCGGACAACAGCCCACTCTGCGTGCTCATCGTTCGGCTCCAGCGGGGTGTAGTCGGGCCACCGGTTGGCCGGGAGCCACCGGGTCGTCGTGGTGGGCGAGCCATTCCTCCAGCACGCCGCCGTGCACGGCGACGACCGGGACGGCACCCTGCCGGGTCTGGATCGAACCCACCTGCCCGCCGCGCGGGAGCGTGTCCCCCTCGGCGAGTTCGGCCGGGAGGAACGCACCAGCCGCGGTGGCCACCGCGACGTGGAACTGCACCACGGGCTCGGCGCCGGACGGGCCGCCGTGCCGGGCGATCAGGTCACGGGCGGCGGCGAGGTCGTCGGGGGTGTTGACGGTGACCAGCTCGACGCCCTTCAGGGCGCGCTTGGCCAGACCCGCCAGGGTGCCGGCCGGGGGAAGCTCGATCGCGGCCGTCACGCCGAGGTCGGCCAGGGCGCTCTGGCAGAGGTCCCACCGCACCGGCGAGGTGACCTGGTGCACCAGCCGGTTGACCACCGCGGTGCCCGTGGTCACGGCCGCCCCGTCCGCGTTGGAGACGAGCAGCCTGGCCGGGTCGCCCGGGGTGATGCCGCCGGCGATCGCGGCGAGGGCCCGCTCGGCGGGGGCCATGTGGTGGGTGTGGAACGCCCCGGCCACCTGAAGCGGCACGATGCGGGCCTTGGCCGGGGGGTTGTCGGCGAGTTTCTGCAGGGCGCCCAGGCTGCCGGCGGCGACGATCTGGCCGGCTCCGTTGCGGTTGGCGGGGGTCAGGCCGTACTCGTCGAGCCGGCCGAGCACCTCGTCCTCGGTGCCGCCGAGGACGGCACTCATGCCCGTCGGTTCCAGCGCACACGCGGCACCCATCTCCCGGCCGCGCGCCGCGGCCAGCGCTACCGCGGCTTCGCCGGTGAGCACGCCGGCCAGGGCGGCCGCCGTCAGCTCGCCGACGCTGTGGCCGGCGACCGCCGCGATGCCGTCGCGGGGGAGGAAGGAGGCCGCCGCCAGACCGGCGGCGACCAGCAGCGGCTGGGTGCGGGCGGTGTCGCGGATCTCGTCGGCGTCGGCCTCGGTGCCGAGGTGGACGAGGTCGAGGCCGGTGACGGCCGAGTACCACCGCAGCAAGGCGCGGGCGTCGTCGGCGCCGTCCCAACCGTCGAGCCATGGAGTGAGGAAACCGGGCTTCTGCGAGCCCTGTCCGGGGGCCAGGAGTGCGAGCACCCCTCGACTGTGCCGGTTTCCGGGCGCTGGAGGGGCTGTGCGATCCCACCAACTCCAAGCCTCGTATTTGGAGGTTTCCTACAACTCAGTGGACGGAGATGTGAGGTGAGTCACCTTCAGTGTTGTCTGCCCTCGCACTTCGGGCGGTTTCCATCCGGCCGACCGCCAACGCGATCCGATAGGTGAGCGCGCCACGCGGGTCCGTCGGTGCCAGGCCGCACACCTCCGCGACCCGCCGCAGCCGGTAGCGGACGGTGTTCGGGTGGACGAACAGCAGCCGCGCGGTGCTCTCCAGTGCGCTGCCGGTCTCGAGATATGTGGCCAGCGTGTCCAGCAGGCTGCCCCCGGCGTCTCGCAGGGGGCCGTAGACATGCGCGACCAGGTGGGCGCGGGCGTCCGTGTCGCCGGCGAGCACCCGTTCGGGCAGCAGTTCTGCCGCAGCCACCGGCCGGGGCGCCGCCGGCCAGGCCACGACGGCCCGTGACCCGGACTCCGCCGCCTGGGCTGACTCGGCCGCGTCGGCGAGCGTCGGCACGGCGTGCCCCACCACCACCGGCCCCGGGCCGAACTCGCCGAGCAGCGGAGTGGCCGCCTTCACCGGGTCGGTGGTGCCGCCGAGAACCACGACCAGCCGGTGCCCCTGGACGCCCGCCAGCACGTCCAGCCCGGCTCGGCGCCCGGCGTGGACGAGCGAGTCGACGACCAGGTCGGCGTCGCCCTTCGGCGCCGGGCCGATCGCCACCGCGACGGGCGCAAGGTGGGTCCAGCCGAGCGCGGCCGCACGGCTGGCCAGCGCGTCGGCCGGGTCGCCGCGGAGCAGCGCGTCCACCAGCAGGGCCTGCAGGCGGACGTCCCAGGCGCCACGGGTCTCCGCCGCCCGGGCGTACACCTCGGCGGCGGCGAACGCGACCTCACGGGAGTACCGCAGCACAGCCTCCCGCAGCGCGGCCTCCTCGCCGGGTGCGGCAAGGTGGCCGGCCCGCTCCTCGACCACCTCCACGGTGATCTTCACCATCGCCAGCGCCTGCTGCAGCGTCACCGTGCGGGCCATCTCGCGGGGGGCCACCCCGAACACGTCCCCGGAGGTCTCCAGGTGGCCGGCCGGGTCGCCGATCCACTGCACCAGCGCGCCGATGCCGTTTTGGGCGACGAGCGTGATCCACGAGCGGTGGTCGGCGGGCATCGACCGGAACCAGGGCAGCGTCTCGTCCATCCGGGCCACGCTCTGGGTGGCCAGTGCCCCGGAGGCACGTTCGAGTCGCCGGAGCGTCGCGGCGAGCGGACGGTCGCTAGCGGCGTCCACCTCGTTCCGCTCGCCGCGCGGGGGCCGCATCCGCTCGCCAGCCCGCTCGTCAGCCCGCTCGTCCACGTGCTGAGCGTGCCATGGCGGAGCCGCCGACGCGGCGATCCTGACCAGCGGCTACTCGGCTCCGCCGGCCGTCTCGCCGACCGGGGCCGCGGTGACGTCCTCGATTCGGTACCGGTCGGCGGCCTTCGCGGCGGCGTCGGCGGGCACCTCACCGCGCTGGCCCAGCGCCCGCAGCGTCGCCACCACGATCGACTCGGCGTCCACGTGGAAGTGCCGCCGCAGCGCGTGCCGGGTGTCGGACGCGCCGAAGCCGTCCGTGCCGAGCGAGGTGTAGTCGGTCGGCACCCAGCGGGAGATCTGGTCGGGCACCGCGCGCATCCAGTCGCTGGTGGCCACCACCGGCCCGGGGGCGTCGGCGAGCTGTTCGGTGACCCAGGGCGTGCGGGGACCCCGGTCGGGATGCAGCAGCGCCTCCTCGTCGCAGGCGATCGCGTCGCGCCGCAGTTCCGTCCAGGACGTGATCGACCAGACGTCGGCGGCCACGCCCCACTCCTCGGCGAGCAGCCGCTGCGCCTTGAGCGCCCACGGCACCGCGACACCCGAGGCCAGCAACTGGGCGCGGGGCGTCTCGCCGTCGAGCGCCGGCGCCGCGGCGAACCGGTACATGCCCCGGACGATCGCCTCGTCGTCCACCGTCTCAGCCATCGCCGGCTGGAGGACGGGCTCGTTGTAGATGGTCAGGTAGTAGTAGACGTTCGGGTCGCGCGGGCCGCCCTCGCTCGCGCTGTCCTCGCCGTACATCCGGCGCAGCGCGTCCTCGGCGATCACCGCCAGCTCGTAGGACCACGCCGGGTCGTAGGCCACCACGGCCGGGTTGGTGGACGCGAGCAGGTGCGAGTGGCCGTCCTGGTGCTGCAGGCCCTCGCCGTTGAGCGTGGTGCGCCCGGCGGTGGCGCCGAGGACGAAGCCGCGGGTCATCTGGTCGGCCGCGGCCCAGAAGCTGTCGCCGGTGCGCTGGAACCCGAACATCGAGTAGAAGACGTAGACCGGGATCATGTGCTCGCCGTGGGTGGCGTACGAGCTGCCGGCCGCGGTGAACGAGGCCACCGAGCCGGCCTCGTTGATGCCCTCGTGCAGGATCTGGCCCGTCTCGGACTCCTTGTAGGCCAGCATCAGCTCGCGGTCGACCGAGGTGTAGCCCTGGCCGAGCGGGGAGTAGATCTTCGCGGTGGGGAAGAGGGAGTCCATGCCGAACGTGCGGGCCTCGTCCGGGACGATGGGCACGAAGCGCGCACCGATCTCCTTGTTCTTCATCAGGTCCTTGAGCAGGCGGACGAAGGCCATCGTGGTGGCCACCTTCTGCTTGCCCGAGCCGCGCTTGAGCGACGCGTACGCGTCGGCGCCGGGCAGGTTCAGCGGCTTGGCCCGCACCGCGCGCCGCGGCATCGAACCGCCGAGCTGGCCGCGCCGGGCCATCAGGTACTCGTACTCGTCGGAGTCCTTGCCGGGGTGCAGGTAGGGCGGAAGCGTCTTGTCGAGCGTCTCGTCGGGGACGTCCAGGTGCAGCCGGTCGCGGAAGTCCCTGAGGTCGTCCAGGGTGAGCTTCTTCATCTGGTGGGTGGCGTTGCGGGCCTCGAAGTGGCTGCCCAGCGTCCAGCCCTTGATGGTCTTGGCGAGGATGACCGTGGGCTGCCCGGTGTGCTCGGTGGCCGCCTTGTAGGCCGCGTAGAGCTTGCGGTAGTCGTGGCCGCCGCGCTTGAGCGCCCAGATCTCGTCGTCGGAGAGGTGCTCGACCATCTTGCGGGTGCGCGGGTCGCGGCCGAAGAAGTGCTCGCGGACGAACGTGCCGGACTCGGCCTTGTAGGTCTGGTAGTCGCCGTCGGGGGTGACGTTCATCAGGTTGACCAGCGCGCCGTCGGTGTCGGCGGCCAGCAGCGGGTCCCACTCGCGGCCCCAGACGACCTTGATCACGTTCCAGCCGGCGCCGCGGAAGAACGACTCCAGCTCCTGGATGATCTTGCCGTTGCCGCGCACCGGGCCGTCCAGGCGCTGCAGGTTGCAGTTGATGACGAACGTGAGGTTGTCGAGCTCCTCGCGGGCGGCGATGCCGATCGCCCCGAGCGACTCCGGCTCGTCCATCTCGCCGTCGCCGAGGAACGCCCACACGTGCTGGTCGCTGGTGTCCTTGACGCCGCGGGCGTGCAGGTAGCGGTTGAACCGGGCCTGGTAGATGGCGTTGAGTGGGCCGAGCCCCATCGAGACGGTGGGGAACTCCCAGAAGTCCGGCATCAGCCGCGGGTGCGGGTAGCTGGACAGGCCGCCGCCGGGGTGCGAGAGCTCCTGGCGGAACCCGTCGAGCTGCTGCTCGGTCAGGCGGCCCTCCAGGAACGCCCGGGCGTACATGCCGGGGGAGGCGTGGCCCTGGTAGTAGATCTGGTCGCCGCCGCCGACGTGGTCGCGCCCGCGGAAGAAGTGGTTGAAGCCGACCTCGTAGAGCGACGCGCTGGACGCGTAGGTGGAGATGTGTCCGCCGACCTCGACGCCGGGCCGCTGCGCGCGGTGCACCATGATCGCGGCGTTCCAGCGCATGTAGGCGCGGATCCGGCGTTCCAGGTGCTCGTCGCCGGGGAACCACGGCTCGCGCTCGGGCGGGATCGTGTTGAGGTAGTCGGTGCTGCGCAGGCTCGGGATGCCGACCTGCTTCTCCCGGGCCCGCTCCAGCAGCCGCAGCATGATGTAGCGGGCCCGCTGGCGGCCGGCATGGTCGATCACGGCGTCCAGCGACTCCAGCCACTCGCCCGTCTCGGCCGGGTCGATGTCCGGCAGCTGGCTGGGGAGGCCGTCGCTGATGACGGGCGGTCGCTCGCGTCCTGTAGCCACGTCGGTCCTCGTCATGTGTCGTCGGGACGTCCGCCGCAGCCGTTCCGTTCGGGTTCCGGTGTGGCGGGCGTACGCAGGGGGTACCGATCCATCCTGCCGTCCTGTTTCGGGCTGGTCACCTCCGGCCCGGCGCTACCGACGGGTAATGTCCGCCGGAACGTCCGGCGTCATGGTCCGGTCGGATCGAAGTCAGGCGTTCGGGTGGTGTGCCAGGCCGAGGCACGGGATCCTCACGACGCGGAGGGTCGCAGCGTCCGAATACTTGCGCTGGGCAGCAGGAGTGTGTGGACTACCGGTGCGGCGGCGCCTCTGGCCGCCAAGGCTGACAGGGGGAAGGCAGGAGTGAGCGCGACCGCTGGTCACGCGGACGGGATCAGGAGCCCGGCCGATCGGCTCGGAGTACAGCCGGGCATGGTGGTGATGGAGATCGGCTACGCCGACGACTGCGACGACGAGCTGCGCACCGCCGTCGCCGCGGCAGCCGGCGCGGCCCTGGTCGACGAGGAGTCCGACGAGGTGGTCGACATCGTCCTGCTGTGGTGGCGGGACGGCGACGGCGACCTGGTGGACGACCTGGTCGACGCACTGACACCGCTGGCCGACAACGGCGTCGTGTGGCTGCTCACCCCGAAGGCGGGTCGGGACGGCCACGTCGAGCCGAGCGAGGTGAGCGAGGCCGCCCCCACCGCCGGGCTGGCCCAGACCACCACGTTGAGCGCGGCCAAGGACTGGTCCGGCGCCCGGTTGGTGGCCCCGAAGGCTGCCCGTTCGAAGCGCTGAGGAGACTCCGCCTGTGTCCGTCGAGGTGGGCGACCGTGCCCTTGACTTCACGCTGAGGGACCAGAACAACCAGGACGTCTCGCTCTCGGACTTCAAGGGCGGGAAGAACGTGCTGCTGGTGTTCTACCCGCTGGCGTTCACGGGGATCTGCTCCGGCGAGCTGACGGCGCTGCGGGACGAGCTGCCGAAGTTCCAGAACGACGACGTGCAGGTGCTCACCGTGAGCGTCGACTCGGCGATGGTGCACAAGGTGTGGGCCGACCGGGAGGGCTACGATTTTCCGCTGCTGGCCGACTTCTGGCCGCACGGCGGGGTGGCGCAGGCGTACGGCGTCTTCGACGGGGCCAAGGGGCAGGCGTTGCGGGGAACGTTCCTGATCGACATCGAAGGCGTGGTGCGGTGGAAGACCGTGAACGCCATCCCGCACGCCCGCCGGCTGGACGACTACGTCGAGGCGCTGGCCAGCCTGTCGGCCTGAACGCCTGCCGGGCACGTCCGCCGGTAGGCGCCGAGCCGCGACCGCCGGCCGGCCGCCCCGGTACCCTCGACACCTCGGGGCGCATAGCTCAGTGGAAGAGCACCCGCCTTACAAGCGGGAAGTCGCTGGTTCGATCCCAGCTGCGCCCACCACGTAGCTCTTATTCAAACCATCCACCATCGAAACGCCAGGTCTTGACCTGGCGTTTCCTGTATTTCCGAACGTTGTTTGGAACACCTGGGATGGACGAGATCGCCAGACGGTGTTCCGCTCTGCCTCGCTCACCCGGGGTTCGTCTGGGACGTTCTGAGATGTCTCGGGTGCGTCCAAGGTCAGGACAGGTCCGTTGGTCAGCAGAGCGGCGAAGGGTTCGGTGAGTTCTGGCTGCTCGACCGAGCCGTCCTCCCCGATGAGCAGCTTCTCGAAGAATCCCTGGTTGATCTGCCGGCGGATGGCTGGGGTGGCCTGTTGGTACTGAGCCTTACAGCTGGCGGCTGCGGCCAGCGCTGCCGCCAGGGTGGTCTGCACCTCGCTCATGGTGGCCTGCGCGGCGGTGATCTCTCGGTCGGCGTCAGCCAGGGCGCGGGTCATGCGGTTCAGGGCGAGGGTTCGCGCGACCGCGGTAGTTTTGTGGCGGCGCGCCGCGACCTTCGTCAGCAAGCTGAGGACCGGGTCGATGCCCCGCGTTCCGCGGGGCGTCGACCCCCCGTCGCGTCGACACCCCGCCCGGACCGGGAGCCGCCCGAACGCGAAGCGGCCCTGGCCACGTGCCGTCAGCCGGTGCCGCAGTACTGCTGCTGCTTGCCGATCACCTTCCGTTCGGCACGCCTATCGGTCGCCCGGCGAGGTGTCCCGCCTGGAGGATCGGTGGTGTTACCCTGGCGCCTCACTGGATCGGGCTGGTCCGCTGGGCAGCGCTGAGGAAGGTGGTGGTCCGATGGCGGCCGGCAGTGGCGCGGCGTCAGCCGACGACGGCGTCTCCGACATCGCCGATCCAGACCGTGCTCGTTTCGACGATGTGCTCACGGGATTGGTAAAGCGGGGGATCTACGGCTCCTCGGAAGAAGAGATGGCGGTTCATTGGCTCGCCTTCGAGGACGCCGTCTCCTCTGGTGATCCCCAGCGTGCGCCGGAGGCCGCGGACTGTCTGGGCATGCTGCTGACACGGCAGGCAGATCTGGACCGAGCGCGACAGGCGTACCAGGGCGCGCTGAAATCCGGTCATCCTGAATTCGCGCCGAAAGCCGCCTACGAAATCGGGGTCCTGCTCCTAGAGCAGGGTGACGACATCGGCGCTCGACACCACTTTCAGCTGGCTGTCGATTCCGGTCATCCCGTGTATGAGGCGAAGGCGACCGGGCGCCTGGGCGTGCTGTTGAGCACGCGAGGAGTGGCGTGCGCTGATGGATTGCGGACCGGTCGGTCAGCCGGGCCGCCGGTGTATCACGCCAGGAGCCTGGCGATGCTGGGTCACTCGGAGGTCGTGCCGTACCACCCTGACGCGGACCACCTGACGGAGTGGGCCGCAGCCAACGACGTAAAGGTCCCGGCCGCGTTCCTGGAGTGGACCTCGTTCGGCGGGGCCGACCTGCTTCGGCGCTACAGCAATGACGACTGGTTCTTCCTGGCCGAGCCGAACGTGGTGACCACTGACCACGGCTTGGCGCTGGAGTTCTGGACCGAGAACCAGAACAACTTCTCCATGGCCGTCTTGCTTGACCGCGGCGACGACCCGCCCGTGGTCTTCGGTTGGCTTGGCGAGCCCCCGTGGGTCATTCACTCTGAACGGTTCTCCGACTGCGTCTTCGCCCAAATTTTCGACTGGCAGTACCAGCTAGAATTCCACCCCGAGGACGACTACAAGGAGATCGCGTTCACCGCGGTGGTCTACCTGAAGTCGCCACCCTCCGCGCACCTGCTCGGCGAACGGTTCGAACCACTCGTCACCACGCACTTCATCATCACCGACCACGAGGGGGAGCAGCGGTACGACGAGTACCGATACCAGCGGTCGCCGGTAGAGCGGATACGCGTGCTGGTGAAGGACGGCGGCCCTACCGAGCTTCACATCACCGGTGACCGACGCGCCGTCCTCGCAGTGGAGGCCGAACTCCTCGAGTGGTTCGCCTCCGACAACTCGCACGCGACGCTGTCAGGCCCGTGTGACGGCGGTCAGTAGCGCTCCGCGTAGCGGGTCGGGGGTTCGCCGAACATCGCGGTGAAGTCGCGGGTGAAGTGGGCCTGGTCGGCGTATCCGAGCTGCGCGGCCAAGCCGGCCCAGTCGACGGCCGCTCCCTGCGCCATCCGCTCGGTCACCTCGTGCAGCCGGTAGCGCCGGATCACCCACTTCGGTCCGACGCCGACGTACTCGGCGAACAGCCGTTGCAGCGTCCGCGCGCTCGTGTTGAGCCGCTCGGCCAGGCTGTCCACCCGGGCGATACCCGGTTCGGCCGCGATCCGTGCCACCACGTCGGCGGTCCACTCCGCGGTGGGGTCGCGGTCGGGCAGGTTCGCGCGCAGGAACCGCTCGACGGTGTCGATCTCGACCGGCTCGGGAAGGGGCCGGGCGAACACGTCGCCCGCGGGGATCGACCGGTCGGTGATCGTCGCCACCGCCGACCGCAGGAACGGCCGGAAGCAGCCAGGCCGGAACGCCACCCCGAACACCCGGCCGGTCCCTTCGAGCAGCTTGGACACGTGACCGCTCGCCACGCCGGTCACCTCGGCGGTCTCGTTCCGGAACGTGAGGTGCACGTGCGGGTAGGACACGATCAGCTGCCGGTACGGCCGCTCGTAGTCCCAGGAGACGACCCAGTAGCGCTCGACGAACGGCGCGAGGTCAGGCGAGGGAAAGGGGAACGAGTGGCTCTGGTGTCTCGTCCACGCGCCGCCGACCTCGCGGGCGTCCCTGCTCACCCGGCGAGTGTATGTCGCGTTTGTTCAAGACGGACGTACGGCCACCTGCCTACTGTCACGGCATGTCTGACACCACCCTGATCGGCGCCGCCGCAGCACCCCTGGCCGAGATCGTCCGCACCATCAAGCCCGACCAGCTCGCCGCACCGACACCGTGCAGCGAGTACGACGTGCGTGGTCTGGTGAACCACCTGCTCTTCTGGGGCCCGTCGCTGGTCGGCGCCGCCCGCAAGGAGACGGTGCCGCCGCCGGCCGCCGCCGAGGAGGACGTCGACCTGACCGACGGCGACTGGGCCGCGGGCCTGCACGCCCACCTTGACCGGCTCGTCGCCGCCTGGAGCGAACCCGCCGCCTGGGACGGCACCACGACGATGGGCGGCCCCACCGAGATGCCGGCGGCCATGATCGGCCGGATGGTGCTCGGCGAACTGGTGGTGCACGGCTGGGACCTGGCCCGTGCCACCGGTCAGCAGGCGCGGTGGCCCGAGGAGGTCCTGGCAGTCACGCGGCGGGAACTCGTCGGCACCGCAGAACAGGGCCGGCAGCTGGGCATTTACGGCCCCGAGGTTCCGGTGCCCCCGACCGGCTCCGCCATGGATCACATCCTCGGCCTCGCCGGCCGCGACCCGGACTGGAACCGGTGAACGAAAGGCAGCCGGCTCGCTGGACGCCTTCCCGGACATCGCCCAGGCCGACAGCGAGCCGCCAGGTCGGGCAGACCCCTGGCTCCCCGCGGAGACCCGGATGAACTACTACGCGACCTTGATCGCGGTGGCGGACGACTGTCCGGTGGACGTCAGCGTGGTGCCGGCCGAACGCGGTGGCAGGAAGACCGTCGCGGTGCTCCAGTACGAGATGATCGCGGCGAACCGGCATCGCCTGACCCAGGAAGACGTCCTGTTCGAGACCTGGCTGTGTCGGCAGGAGACGCCCGGCGATCCGTCGGACGCGGAGCGGGCCGACCTGCGGGCGCGCTTCTTTGGCGCCGACCAGGCTTGTCTGCGGGCGTCGCCGCTGCCGAAGAAGTACGGCTTCGGCCTGCTGTTCGACACCGAGGGGCGTGTCGCGCTCTGCCCGGTGGAGTCCGAGGAGTACCGGCGGCTCGTCGACGACAGCGCGAGCGGTGTGAAGGTGATCAAGGCGATGCGTTCGAAGCGCCCGACCCGAGGGACAGGACGCCGGTAGTCCCGACGCCTGACGCGCAGGCTCTGAACGGAACCCACGGCACCACAGGACAACCATCGCGTTGGTGCCGTGCCCGTACAAGATGCGCTCAGCGCGGGCCACGGAGGATGCATCTACCCATATGGGAACACGTCAAGCAGGTCGCGCACGAGGTTCGGTGGGGAGGGGGCAGGCCGTGGGCGGGAGGACGCCGACGCCCCGGCGTGCCAGCTTCAGCAGCGCAGGCCCCGGCGCGGTCAGGTCGAACACGCGCGCGGCGCAGTGCCGTTCCAGCTCGGTGGGCACGGAGGTGTCTTGCGCGGCGCCCGCTCGGCGGGCATGGCCGAGCGCCCTGGCGTTGCGGCGGGTGGTGCTCAGGTAGGTCGCGTGGAAGAGGCGCCGGGCGTCCCGGGCGTCCCGGGCGGCCTCCAGCCGGGACAGGTCGCCGCCCGTCCCGTCAGGTCGTCGATGCTCCCGAACGTCGTGGCCGGCGCGCCAGCCGCTCCATCCGCCAGTAGATCGCCCCGACGGCGACCGTGACGCTCCCGAAGCCGACGAGAAAGATCCAGGTCAGCGCATTGGCCGGGTCGAACTCGGCGCGGGCCCGCGCTCCGGCGACGAGGATCAGCACCAGCATCACCGCGGCGACCTGGAACGGTACCCGGGCGCTGGTCCAGCGCCGGTCGACCAGCGCGCCGATACCCGCCAGTCCGAGGCAGAGGATCGCGCCGAGCACCCGCGCGGTGAGCGGGGTGAGCGGCCACGGCCAGAACGTCACGGCGGTGGCGGGGAAGAGGAACAGGAACAGTCCCATGGCCAGGGCCAGCACGCCGACTGCGCCGATCATCCGGGCGGCCAGCGCCGGCAGCAGCACGTCGTCCTCGGTGGCCGGAGCGTCTCGGCGGCGGTTGCGCAGCCACACCCAGACGATCAGCATGGGCGTCGTGAAGTAGAGGAACGCCCAGAGCCAGAACGCGACGTGACCGTGGTTGAACTTCACCCAGTGCAGGATCGTCGCGACCCCCATCAGCGACGCGAACACCCCGACCGGGACGAAGCCGCCCTTCACGGTGTGCCACGCCTTGGCCCGGCTGGCGCGGACGAAGAAGTAGGCGCCGCCGAGGTACGCCGCGCCCAACACCATGGCCGTCATCGTCGGTGCCGTGCGCCAGGCGAACAGCCGACCCGTCTCGTCCGGCCACGGGTAGATCGCCGCGAACCCGACGACGAGGAACGGCACAATTGCGTACGCGACGCCGCGGGTCAGGGGGAGCACCCGGCCGTCGCGGGCCGTGGCATCGACATCCCGAACCGTCACGGTGACCTCCTCGTGAGGCGGGCGGCTCGGCGGCGCCGGTTGAGCGGCCCGTGTCCGCGCCCGGTGGTCGCCGCGGCCGTGGCGGCCGCGGGTGCGATGAGGTCCATCATGCGCCGGATACCGGCCGTCGCCGTAGAAGCCGTTCGGATGTCGTGCGTCGGCCGGTCGGAGGGCCGTGCATAATAGTGAGTGACACTCACAGTGAGGGGGGCTCACGATCATGGAGCGCATCGCGGCTCTCGACCGGGTGTTGGAACTCGTCGTGCTGCTGAACGGCGACATGACCCAGAGCCTGGCTCGCGACGGCCTGACCACCTCGCGTGCCCGAGTGCTCTGGGAGCTGCGCCAGCATGTGTCGCTGACGCAGCGCGACCTCGCCGACGCCCTGGGGGTGAGCGCCCGCACGATCACCGGACTCGTCGACGGGCTCGTCGCGACCGGCTTCGTGACCCGCGAGCCCCATCCCACCGACCGCCGGGCGACCCTGGTCACGTTCACCGGGCACGGAGCCAGCACCGTCGAGACCATGGAACGCGGCCAACGGGAACTGGCCCACCTGTTGTTCGCCGGGATGCCGGACGAGCGGTTGGACTGCTTCGTCGCGGGCCTGGACGACGTCCTCGCCGTGCTCCGCGAGCACGGCCTCACCGACGAGATCCGCGAGGACAGCCCGTGACCGCCGCCGGTGGAGGAACCCTGCGCACCGTCGTCCGGCTCGTGCGCCGAGCGGTCTCGTACGAGCTGGGTCTGTGGCGGAGTCTGTACCGCTGGGTCTTCCGGCGTCCGCCCGCACTCGACGGGGACGCCCGGACGTTCGGCTACACCGGTGCGGTGGCGCTGCTGTTCTGGGTGTTCATCGGGGTGTCGGCGGTCGAGATCCCCGTCGCCCACGTGATCCTGCCGTGGGAGATCGCCCAGCGGATCTCGCTGGTGATCGGGTTCTACGGCCTGCTCTGGATGGTGGGGCTGCTGGCCAGCCTGTACGTCCACCCACACGTGGTCGACGACGCTGGCTTGCGCCTCCGGTACGGCACATCGGTCGACATCAGCGTGCCGTGGGAGGCCGTCGCCACGGTGCGGTCCCGCCGCCGCACCGCACCCTCGGGCCGGGGCCTCCAGCTGGAAGACACGGACTCCGGCACCATCGCGCACCTCGGCATGTCGAGTCAGACCAGCGTCGACGTCGTTCTCAGCCGACCGACGAAGGTCCCACTCCCGAAGGGTGCCAGTGAGCCCGTCACCGAGCTCCGCTTCTACGCCGACGACCCCGACGCCCTGGTCGCCTGCGCGCGGGAGCACCTGACCGCCCACGTGTCCGGGAGCGACAAATAGAAGGGCGCCAGCCCGGTCGGACGTCGCGGGTGTGACGATCCGTTCCCACGTCGTCTCAGGCTGGCGCGCGAGCGGTTCGGCGTCGGACTTGCGCAATCCCCGCGCCCGCACCGGCCGTGGAGTGCAGACTCGATGCGGACATCGATGCGGCGAGCGGGGGAGGGCGGCAGGTGAAGCTGCTGGTGTACGTCCCAGGGCTCGGTTCGAAGCGGCGTCGGTACGCCGAGCTGCTCCGGCTGCTGGCGGACGAGCTGGGGGCCGGCTGGCGGGTCGAGGTGTTCGAGCACCGCCTCCAGCCGTGGAGCATCGAGCCGATGGGGGACGCCGCGCACCGGCTGGCCGTACAGGTCAGGACGTGGGCCGGCGACAACGGTGCCGCCGGGCCGGTCGAGGAGGTGCTGCTGGTCGGCCACAGCATCGGCGGGCTGCTCGTCCGGCACGCCTACCTGCTCGACGCCGGCCACACCGACGAACGCGGGCGCGGCACGTACGCCTGGACGGGCAAGGTCCGCCGCATCGTTCTGCTCGCCGCGCCCAACGCCGGGTTCCGCACCGCGCGGATGCCCCGCTGGCGGCGGGCCGCCTTCGCCGTGGCGGCGGTGTGGCGGCAGTTCACCGTCGAGGAGCTGCAGGCCGGGTCGCCGTACATCACCGAGCTCCGGCTGCGCTGGGTGCACGCGTTCCGGACGATGCTCACCCGGCCGAGCGTCGTGCAGGTGCTCGGCGACAGCGACGCGCTCGTCGCCCGCGGCGACAGCCTCGACGTGGAGTACATGGCCAACGCGACCCGCATCGACGTGCCGGGGGCGACGCACGGCAGCCTCGTGGACGTGACGTCAGCCGCGGACCCCGGGGAACGCTGGGCCGTCCTCCGCCGGGCGGTCTTCGAAAACCTCGACGACGGGCTGAACGAGGTCTACCCCACCGGGAAGCCCGTCTACTTCCTGCTGCACGGCATCCGCGCCGGCCGGTACGCGAACTGGGTCGGACAGCTCACCCGGCAGCTCACCGAGCCCGAGCCGGACGCCGTCGTCTACTCGCCGTCGTACGGCTACCTCACCGCGGTCGAGTTCGCGATTCCGTTCACCCGCAGCCGCAACCTCCGGCGCTTCCTGGACTGGTACTCGTGGCTGTACGTCACCCACGGCCCGGAGCACCTGCGCTTTGCCGGGCACAGCAACGGGACGTACCTGATCGGGCAGGCACTGCGCCGGGTACCCGCGATGCGGTTCGAGCGCGTCTACCTGGCCGGCAGCGTGCTGCCGCGGGAGTACCCGTGGAGCAGCGTCGTGGACCAGGTCACCGGGGTCGTGCACAGCGATCGCGCGACGGCCGACTGGCCGGTCGGCTGGCTGTGCTCCGCGCTGCGCGGGCTCGGCATGCGGGACGTCGGAACCGGGGGGTTCACCGGCTTCGACCAGGTCTCGACGAAGCTGGTCGAACACGACCAGGCAGTCGCCGGCGGCCACGGCGCCGCGCTCATCGGCGAGCAGCGACTCGCCGAGGTGGCCGCCTTCCTCCGCGACGGCGCGTCCGACGGCGAGCCGGCGGCGGCGCCGAAGACGTGGTTCGCCGTGGTGAGCCGGGTTGCCGGCGTGATCGCCAAGCCGCTGCTGATCGGGGCCGTCATGGCGGCCGCGGTCTGGGTGGCCACCGCGGACACCTGGACGGAGCGTGCGGTGCGGGCAGGCGCGCTCCTGCTGGCGGGCTTCGCGCTGCTGGCCGTGGGCAGGGCGGTCTGACGATCGCCGACCACCACCTCACCTACACCGACGCCGACAAGTCCATCGCCGACATCGGCTGGTGGGAGGAACACGACCGCGACCAGCGACGGATCGTCTTCACGCTGTCCGGCTCATCGTCCGGGAGGACGAGACCGGACTGCCCGGCTCCTGGCAGGCCGCCGTCTGCGCGAACTAGGGCGCGTCGCCCTAGTCGTCGTCGGCCGCGGGCCGGCGCATCCTCTTCACCGTCGAGCGGCGCTGCTTGGCGCCGAGCCGCCGCTGCACCGCGCCTTTGCTCGGGCGGGTGGGCCGCCGTTTCCGAGGGGGTGCGGCGGTGGCCTCGGTCAGGATCTCCGCCAGCCGCTGGGTCGCCGACTCGCGGTTCCGCAGCTGCGACCGGTGCTCGGATGCGGTGACCGTCAGCACGCCGCCGGCGAGCCGGCCGGCGAGCCGTTCCAGCGCCCGGGCTCGCAACACCGGTCCGAACGAGAGCGTGCGGGCCACGTCGAAGGACAGCTCGACGCGGGAGTCGGAGGTGTTGACGCTCTGGCCACCCGGCCCGGAGGACCGCGAGAAGCGCCAGGCCAGCTCGCTCTCCGGGATGAGCGCCGAACGCACCCGCAGCGGCCCTGGCATGTCCCCAGGATGCCGCACCGGCCGGGCCGCCGCGGCTGGCGTCCGCATTACTCCCCAGGACACCCGCAGCCGCAGGGACGCGACGACGGGGTGCGGCGGCCGCCGCACCCCGTCGCCTGCACGTCCTACTGCCTGGTGATCTTGACGTCGTCCACGGCCGCCTCGACAAGGCTGCCGGTGGAGGCGTCGGTGGCCTGGACCAGGATCCGCACCGACTGCCCCGCATAGGCCGAGACGTTCCAGGTGCCGACCGCCCAGGCGCCGTTGCGGTTGGTGGCCGCCCCGGCCTGGGTGAACAGCACCGTGGTACCTCCGTTGTGGACGATGCTGACCCGGAAGGAGTCGGTGCTGGAGGAGTTGGTGCCGTGCGCCAGGTACCACGACATCGACAGGTTCAGCGTTCCGGTGGCCGGCAGCGCGACGGCCGGCGAGGAGATGCTGGTCGTGCCGCCGTCCACGTCGAAGTCGCCCGCGGTGGTGCCGGCGAGCCGGCCCGTGACCAGGTCGTTGGTGCCGCTGACCGTGGTCCCCAGCTGCTTGGTGCCGTTGGACGCGGTGGCCGCGGGGTCACCGCGCTCCCAGGCACCGAGCGTGGCCGTGTCCGTGCCGTTCGGGTTCGCCGTCCAGCCGTTCGCGGTCTCGAAGGTGTCGCTCCATACGGTGGTGACCGGTGCGCCGCCGCCGAGGCTCAGCGTCCAGCTGTCGACGAAGCCCACGTCGCCCGCCGCCGCGTCCTGTACCCGGAGCCTCCAGGTGCCGTTGGCGGCCTCGCCGGAGAGGTTCACCGGATAGGTCTGGTTGATGTTGTCGGCACTCCCGCCGGCCCGGTTGTGCAGGAGGTAGAGCGAGCCGTCGGGCGCGACCAGGTTGACCACGAGGTCACCGATGTAGGGGTGGACGATGTGCACCTCGGCCGTGCTGGTCGAAGAGGCGTTGCCCGCGCATCCGGAGATGGCGATCAGGCTCTCCACGGTGGTGTTGTCCGAGATCGTGACGTTGTTGCCGTTGGTGCCCGAGCAGCCGGCCGGGCCGTTGACCGTGAGCGTGAACGTCGTCGTCCGGGTCACCGAGGTGCCCGTCCCGGTGACGGTCACCGGGTAGGTGCCGGCCGGCGTCGCGGCACTGGTGCTCACGGTCATGGTGGAGGGGCCGCCGGACATGATCGAGGACGGGCTGAACGACGCGGTGGCGCCGCTGGGCAGTCCGCTCGCCGACAGGTTCACCGACTGCGCCGCGCCGCCGGTCACGGTGGTGTTGACCGTGGTGGAGGCGGAACTGCCCGGGCTGACCGATCCGGACGGCGGCGAGGCGGCCATCGAGAAGTCGTTCCCGACCGGCGTGCCCACCGCGAGTGTCCACAGGGCGTGCGCCGACGCGCCGGTCGCGCGGGTCAGCACCGTGTCGCTGACGTTGGTCGGATACGTGTCGCAGGACCGGTGGTAGCAGGGGTCGTAGGCGCTGCGGGTGCCGCCCCACTTGGTCACCTGGGCGGCGGTCTTGACCGCGCTGGCCCCGGCGGCGACACCGCTGGTCTGGATCCCGACCGCGTTGAAGGAGGCGTCGTCCGAGCGGCCGGCGCCTTCGACGTTCTCCTCGGTCTGGACGCCGATCGAGTCGTAGTAGGCCTTCAGGGTCTGACCGGACGCGCTGGTGATCCGGTTGATGAAGTAGCCGCCGTTCGTCGAGGAGACCATGTCGAAGTTGAAGTAGCTCTTGATCTTCGCCCGCTCGGTCGTCGGCAGCCCCCGCGCGTAGAAGTCCGAGCCGTTGAGGCCCTGCTCCTCGTCGGTCCACCAGCCGAATCGCGCGTGGTTGAGCATCGCGGGGTTCTGCGCGGCCAGCGTCAGCGCGATCTCGAGGATCATCGCCGATCCGGAGGCGTTGTCGTTGATGCCCGGACCTGCGGTGACGCTGTCGAGGTGGGCGCCGAGCATGTACACCTGGTTGGGGTCGCCGCCCGGCCAGTCGGCGATGATGTTCGGACCGGAGCCGGCGGTGCATCCGGAGGTGCAGGGTTGCTTGACGACCGTGAAGCCGGCCGCGACCAGCTTGTCGTAGACGTAGTTCACCGAGGCGGTGTAGCCGGGACTGGTCGACCGGCGGTTGCCGCCGTTGGCGGTGGCGATGGTCTGGAACTGCTGCATGTGCGCCTTGACGCTCGCCAGCGGGATGCTCGGCGGTGCGGCGAGCGCGACAGCCGCGCGGGTGGCGGCGGGCGCCGCGGCGGTGGCGGCGCCGGGCAGGGGGAGCGCGCCGATACTGGCGACGGCCAAGGCGAGGGCTAAGAGCGCACGGCAACTCGAGGGTCTTCTCACGGCGGTGCTCCTCAACAGTGGTGGGTCCGGGGTGGCCGGATTGTCGAGAGTGGACGTCACCGTTCCGGGGGTGAACAGCTGGAATGGTATCCGTACAGAGGCGGGCAGCCGGTGCCTTTGCCGCAAAGGCCACGTGGTTCTCGTCCGCTCGGACGAGGTTCTGAGGCCACCGGCCGGCGCCACCGCCACCCCGGCCGCATCCGGGGTTGACCGGGCCGGCACGATGTGGACCAGACCGGGGCGACCAGATCGGTCAGAGGAGGCGTGTGGTGGAAACGACCAACGAGGCCGGCCGGGCCGCGGGACAGCCGTCCGCGGAGGAGCCGGGCCACGACGAGGCGATCTCCGACGAGGCCATCCGGGCCGATGAGGCAGGGGCGGACGTGGCCGAGCCGGCGGGCGCCACACCGGTGCGCGACGTGCACTGGCTCGTCCCGCTCGCACTGCTGATCGGCGCGACGTTCCTGCTCGGGGTCTCCTGGGGTGCCGGGTCGAACGTCGCCGGCGCGGCACTGGGTGTCGCGGGCCTGGCGGCCGGTGGTGTGCTCGCGCTGCGGGCGCGGGCCATGGGTTCGGCGTCCATGTTCATGCCCGTGATGGTGGGCGTGGCGGCGGCCGTGATGGTGGTCGCCCAGCTGCTCAGGTGGCTGTAGCCGCCAGCGACTCCGGCGCCCGGTAGCGGCGGACGTAGCCGTCGAAGTCCCAGGGCGGCCGATGGCCGTCCCCGTCGAGGAACTTCGCGGCAGCGGCCCGCCCGCTGTCGAACAGGCGCTCGGCGTTGCCGGCGTCGAGGCCGAAGTCCGTGGCCTTCACGTCGAGCGTGTCGACGAAGATCGTGCGGGCGACCGCGTGCGGGTCGGCGATGTGCATCCGGTCGTAGAAGCCCGCGGTGGTGGCGACCATGGCCTTGGTCAGCGGCAGCACTCCGCGGAGGTTGCGGGTCGCGTCGTGGGCGCGGCCGCAGAGCTTGATGCCCAGCGTCGGCCAGCGCGGCGGCCGGTGGTCGGTGCGGTCGAACATCGCGACCGGGTAGTTGGAGAGGATTCCGCCGTCGACGAACCAGGTGCGGCGACGCCACCGGCGTTCCTGCAGCGGCACCGGCCGGTAGAGGTACGGCATCGACGTCGAGGCGCGCACGGCGTCCGCCACGAACATCCGGTTGCTGGTCATCCGGTAGCGGGGGTAGTCCCAGGGGAGCAGCGCGAGCCGGCGGCCGGCGAGGTCGGAGGCCGTCACGACCAGCCGGTAGTCGGTGTCCGGCGACATCGACGAGCCCGGGTCGGACCACCGTAGGTCGGCGAAGGTGTGGATCTCCTTCTCGGCCAACAGTTCGTACATCCACGACCGCAGGTACTCGCCCCGGCAGACGCCCTGCCGGGTCAGCAGCGACGCCGCGACACCGAGCGGGCCCGCTCGCCCGACCAGAGTCAGGTCGGCGAACCGGTGGTAGTTCGCCGTGCGCAGGATCTCCGCGATCTCCGTGATCGGCATCCGGGCCGCCACCAGCGCGCCGACGATCGCGCCGGCCGACGTGCCGGCCACCCGGTTGAACCGGTAGCCGCGTTCCTCGAGCAGCGACAGCGCCCCGACGATGGCCATGCCCTTGACCCCGCCGCCTTCGAGCACCACGTCGCAGGTACGCGTGATGTGCCGGTCTTCGTCCACCACGCACCCCTCCGTAGTCACCACGCCACTGTGCGTTGGAAGGAAACCAGCACCTAGGGTCGACCTTGGGATCACGGAACGCAAGTACGCCGTCAGGAAGAGGACAGCGGAGCGGGAAGCGAAATACACCTTGCGTTCATTCTGATTTCTCCAGCCCTGTTGCCACCGTGGAGGTTGGCCTGACCAGCGGGGGCTGGCTGGTCGCGACGGCGGGCTGGCGGGGCGCGAGGTCGGTCGGTCGGGAGGCCGGCCGGTAATCTGCCGATGTGATCACCGTCGCCGAGGCACCTACCGTCGCCGAGGTCACCGCCGTCGTGGACCGGCTCTACCCCCCGAGCCTGGCCGAGAGCTGGGACGCGGTCGGCCTGGTCTGTGGTGACCCGGCCGCCCGGGCCGCCCGGGTGTACTTCTGCGTCGACGTCACCGCGGCCACCGTCGACGAGGCACTGGACTGGGGTGCCGACCTGGTCGTGGCCCACCATCCGCTGCTGCTCCGGGCGGTGAACAGCGTCGCCGCGACGACGTACAAGGGCCGGCTGTTGCACCGGCTGATCCGCGCGGACGCCGCGCTGCTGGTCGCCCACACCAATGCCGACGCCGCCGACCCGGGGGTGTCCGATGCCCTGGCCGAGCGGCTGGGACTGCGGGACCTCCGTCCACTCCGGCCGGTGCCCGCCGATCCGCTGGACAAGCTCGTCGTGTTCGTCCCGCGCGCCGAGGTCGACACGCTGATCGACGCGGCCACCGGCGCCGGCGCCGGCGCCGGCGGAGCGGACTACAGCCGCTGGGCCTGGACCACGCCGGGCACCGGCACCTTCACGCCGGGCCCGCAGGCCAGCCCCGCGGTGGGCACGGCCGGGAGGGCCGAGCGGGTGGAGGAGCTGCGCGTCGAGCTGATCGCCCCACGGCACCGGCGCGCGGACGTGGTGGCCGCGGTGCTCGCCGCCCACCCGTACGAGCAGCCCGCCTACGACGTGTTCGAACTGGCCACCGTCCCCGGCACCCGGGGGATCGGCCGGGTCGGCGAGCTGCCGGCGCCGACGACACTGGCCGGGTTCCTCGCTCATGCCGCGGCAGCGCTGCCCCCCACCGCCGGCGGCCTGCGCGCGACCGGCGACCCGGACCAGGTGGTGCGGCAGGTGGCCGTGTCGGGCGGAGCCGGCGACGGATTTCTCGGCGACGTGCGCCGGCTGGGCGTGGACGTCTTCCTCACCGCCGACCTGCGACACCACCCGGCGTCCGAGCATGCCGAAGCGGGCGGCCCGGCGTTGGTCGACGCCGCCCACTGGGCCACCGAACGGCCGTGGCTCGACCAGGCCGCCGCGCTCCTGTCCGACGGGCTCGCGCCCGCTACGGTGGACACCCTGGTGTCCGACCTGCCCACCGACGCCTGGACGCAGCACGCCCCGTCGACGTCCCGGTGAGCGTGCGCAGGTTGTCGTCCCCCTCGCCCGGCCCGTAGGAGAATCGTGAAGGCAGCGCCCGCCGACCAGCTCCGCCTGCTCGACCTGCAGGCCGTCGACCTCACCCTCGACCAGCTCGCGCACCGGCGCCGGACGCTTCCCGAGCACGCCGAGATCGAGCGGACGGAGAAACTCCTCCCGACCCTGCGGGACGCGGTGACCCGGGTGGAGATGACGCTCGGAGACCTCGACCGGCAGATCACCCGGTTGGAGGTCGACATCGACCAGGTCCGCCAGCGGGCGGCCCGCGACAAGGAGCGGATGGACTCCGGCGCGGTCACCGCGAGCAGGGAGCTGGAAAGCCTGCAGCACGAGGTCGCGAGCCTGGCCCGCCGGCAGTCCGAGCTGGAGGACTCCGAGCTGGAGCTGCTGGAACTGCGCGAGGCGGCCGAGGCCGAGCACCGTGCGGCGGCCGGGGCGCTGGCGGAGGCGACCGCCGGGCTCGCGGAGCTGTCCGCCCGCCGCGAGGTGGCCGAGGCCGACGTCGACGCCCAGGTCACCGCGCGCACCGGCGAGCGGGCACCGCTGGCCTCGCCGCTCCCCGCCGACCTGCTCGCCCTGTACGAGCGGATCCGCACCAACGGTGGCGGGATCGGGGCGGCCGCGCTGCGGGCCCGGCGCTGCGGCGGTTGCCGGATCGAGCTGTCCGGTACCGACCTGGAGGCCGCCCGCAAGGCCGAGGAGGACGAGGTGCTGCGGTGCGAGGAGTGCGGTCGGATCCTGGTCCGGACGGCGGAGTCGGGCCTGTGACGGTGCTCGGAGTGCCGGAGCGCGCACGGCGGTACGGCCGGTGACCGGGCACCCTCGGGTGGTCGTCGAGGCGGACGGAGGCTCGCGGGGCAACCCCGGCCCGGCCGGGTACGGCGCGGTCGTCCGCGACGCGGTGACGGGCAAGGTGCTCGCCGAACGGGCCGACACGCTTGGCGTGACCACCAACAACGTCGCCGAGTACTCCGGGCTGATCGCGGGGCTGGAGGCCGCCGCGTCCCTCGGGGCCCGTGAGGTGGACGTGCGGCTGGACTCCAAGCTGGTCGTCGAGCAGATGTCGGGCCGATGGAAGATCAAGCACCCGCAGATGCGGCCGCTGGCCAGCCGGGCCGCGGCACTCGTCGCGGGGTTCGACGCGGTCCGGTTCCAGTGGATCCCGCGGGCCCAGAACACGGCCGCCGACGCGCTGGCCAATTCGGCCATGGACGGCACCAGCATCCACCGGGACCTCCGCGGCGACGGCGATCCGGACTCCGACAAGGAGCCTCACCCAGGCCACCCACCGACGACCGCCCTTCCTGCCGGAACTCCGGTCACGGCTGCTCCGGTCACGGCTGCTCCGGTCACGGCTGCTCCGGGCCCGGCCGCACGGCCTGCGCCCGGGTGGGCGGCCGGAACGTTGGCGGCATCGGCGGCGACCACCACCGTGCTGGTCCGCCACGCGGCGTCGGCGTTGTCTCCGGAGCGACGCTTCTCGGGTCGCGGCGATGTCCCGCTGAGCCCGGATGGCGTCGAGCAGGCCAAACGGGTGGCGACCAGGCTGGCCGGGCGTGCGGGGTTGTCCGCGGTGGTCTCGTCCCCGCTGCTGCGCGCCCGACAGACCGCCGAGGCCATCGCCCGGGCGCTCGGCGTCGACCTCGTCGTCGATCCCGACCTGGTCGAGACCGACTTCGGCGCCTGGGAGGGGTTCACCTACGCCGAGGTGCGGGAACGGTGGCCGGCCGAGCTGGCCGCCTGGCTCGCCGCGCCGGCGGCCGCCCCACCGGACGGTGAGAGCTTCGCCGAGGTCGAGCACCGGGTGCGGCGGGCGCACCGCCGGCTGGTCGAGACCTACCCGGCGGCCGCCGTCGCGGTGGTCTCGCACGTGACGCCGGTCAAGACCCTGCTCCGGCTGGCCCTGGACGCGCCGGTCGCGACGCTGTTCCGGATGCAGCTGGACGTCACCGGGGTCTCGGAGGTCGACTGGTATGCCGACGGGCCGGCGAACGTGCGGCTGGTCAACGACACCCACCACCTCCTGATCTGACCCCGCGGCAGCCATGTACGGCCAGGGGGCGCGCGGTCGCGGGGCGCCGCTTGCGACCGTGTTCCGGGAGCGTGACGGTGGTCACGGTCAGGGCGCGGAAATGCGGGTCCGGCGGAACGCCCGCCGTAGCATCAGCGCCAAGCCGTCCAGCCGTTCCCCGTCCGCACCCCGAAGGGTCCGCAGTGTCCAAGCCCGTCGTGCTCGTCGCCGAGGAACTCGCCCCGTCCGCCCTCGATGTGCTCGCGCACGACTTCGAGGTCCGTCACGTCGACGGGGCCGACCGGGCCGCGCTGCTGCCGGCGCTGGCCGACGTGGAGGCCGTACTCGTCCGCAGCGCCACGAGGATCGACGCCGAGGCGCTGGCCGCCGCGCCGAAGCTGACCGTGGTCGCCCGTGCCGGCGTGGGCCTGGACAACGTCGACGTGCCCGCCGCCACCGCGCGCGGCGTGATGGTCGTCAACGCGCCCACCTCCAACATCGTCTCCGCCGCGGAGCAGGCCGTGACGCTGCTGCTGGCGTGCGCCCGACACCTCGCGCCGGCCAACGCGGCGCTGAAGAACGGCGAGTGGAAGCGGTCGAAGTACACCGGTGTCGAGATCGCCGACAAGGTGGTCGGCATCGTCGGCCTCGGGCGGATCGGGGTGCTGTTCGCCCAGCGGATGTCGGCGTTCGGCACCCGGCTGATCGCCTACGACCCCTACGTGCAGCCGGCTCGGGCCGCCCAGATCGGCGTCCGGCTGGTCAGCCTCGAGGAGCTGCTGGCCGAGAGCGACTTCATCTCCATCCACCTGCCCAAGACACCGGAGACCAAGGGCCTGATCGGCGAGAAGGAACTGCGGCTGGTCAAGCCGAGCGTCCGGATCGTGAACGCCGCCCGCGGCGGGCTGATCGACGAGCAGGCGCTGGCCGACGCGGTGGCCGAGGGCCGGGTCGCCGGCGCCGGCATCGACGTGTACGCCACCGAGCCGTGCACCTCCTCCCCGCTGTTCGCGCACGAGAACATCGTGGTCGCGCCGCACCTGGGCGCCTCCACCGTGGAGGCGCAGGACAAGGCTGGCCTCGCCGTCGCGAAGAGCGTCAAGCTGGCGTTGCAGGGCGAGTTCGTGCCCGACGCGGTGAACGTCCAGGCTGGCGGCGTGGTCGCCGAGGACGTCCGGCCGGGGCTGCCGCTGGCCGAGAAGCTCGGGCGGGTGTTCACGGCACTGGCCGGCGGGGTGGCCCAGTCGATCACGGTCGACGTGCGCGGCGAGATCGTCGAGTACGACGTGAGCGTGCTGGAGCTGGCCGCGCTCAAGGGCGTCTTCTCCGACATCGTCGAGGAGTCGGTGACGTTCGTGAACGCGCCGCTGCTGGCCAAGGAGCGCGGCGTCGAGGTGGGTCTGACCACGAGCCCCGACAGCCCGGACTTCCGCAACCTCGTGACCGTGAAGGGCGTGCTTCCCGACGGCGAGCAGGTGAGCGTGTCCGGCACGCTCAGCGGCCCGCGGCAGGTGCACAAGCTCACCGACATCGACGGCTTCGACATCGACCTGGTGCCCGAGGGGCACCTGCTGTTCTTCCGCTACGACGACCGTCCCGGCGTGGTCGGAACCCTCGGCCGCACGCTCGGCGACGCGGGTATCAACATCGCCGGCATGCAGGTCTCCCGCACCGACGCCGGCGGCGAGACGCTGATGGCGCTCTCGGTCGACTCGGCTGTCCCGGCCGACCTGCTCGAACAGGCCGCGCTGGGCATCGGTGCCCACGCCGCGAGCGGTGTGGACCTCAGCGGCTTCTGAGCGGCGCCGGGAAGCGTCGGGGGGTCCGGCTAACGTCGGGCCATCGTGACTTCCCGACCGACGGAGCGAGGCGCCCGATGACCGACACCGAGAAGGCCACCGGCGAGCGTGCGGATCTGCTGGAGACGCTGGCCAATCACCGGTACTTCCTGCGGTTCACCGTCCGCGACCTGACCGACGAGCAGGCCGCGTCGAGGCCGACGGTGAGCGCGCTGTGTCTCGGCGGCCTGGTCAAGCATGTCGCCGCCACCGAACGCCAGTGGACGGACTTCATCGTCGGCGGCGCCGAGGCGATGGGTGGCGGCGGGGACGACTGGGCCGCCGGGTTCAGCATGGCCGAGGGCGAGACGCTCGCCGGTCTGCTCGACCAGTACGCCGAGGTGGCCCGCCGGACCGACGAGCTCGTGGCCACCCTGCCCGACCTGGACGCGTCCCACCTCCTGCCGGAAGCGCCCTGGTTCGAGCCGGGCGCGCGCTGGTCGGCGAGGCGGGTGCTGCTCCACGTGATCGCGGAGACGGCACAGCACGCGGGCCACGCCGACATTCTGCGCGAGACGCTGGACGGTTCCAAGACGATGGGCTGAGCGTGCCCGTATCAGAGGATGGGACGCGGTTACCGATAGCTGGGATAGGACGGGGTACCTTGTCGGCCATGACGACCAGGCTGGCGGCGATCGGCGGCGACGGGATCGGCCCCGAGGTGGTGGCCGAGGGACTGAAGGTGCTGCACGCGGTCCTGCCGGGCGTCGAGGTGACCGACTACGACCTCGGCGCCCGTCGCTGGCACGCCACCCGCGAGGTGCTGCCAGAGTCCGTGCTCGCCGAACTGGCCGGGCACGACGCGATCCTGTTGGGCGCGGTGGGGGATCCGGCGGTGCCCTCCGGCGTGCTGGAGCGGGGGCTGCTGCTCCGGCTCCGCTTCACCTTCGACCACTACGTCAACCTGCGGCCGGCCCGGCTCTATCCTGGCGTGCCGAGCCCGCTGGCCGGCGTCAAGGACGGCGACGTCGACTTCGTGGTCGTCCGGGAGGGCACCGAAGGGCTGTACTGCGGCGCGGGCGGCACCCTCGCCGAGGGCAGTCCGCGCGAGGTGGCCACCGAGCTGAGCCTGAACACCCGGGTGGGCGTGGAGCGGGTGGTGCGCGACGCGTTCGCGCGTGCGGCCGGCCGCCAGCGGCGCAAGCTCACGATGGTGCACAAGAACAACGTGCTCACCCACGCCGGCGGCCTCTGGACGCGCGTCTTCGCCGAGCTGGCGTCGGAGTTCCCCCAGGTCGGCACCGAGTACCTGCACGTCGACGCGGCCGCGATGTTCTTCGTCACCCAGCCGCAGCGGTTCGACGTCGTGGTCACCGAGAACCTCTTCGGCGACATCCTCACCGACCTCGCCGCCGCGATCTGCGGCGGCATCGGGCTCGCCGCGAGCGGGAACATCAACCCCACCGGCGAGTACCCCTCGATGTTCGAGCCCGTCCACGGCTCGGCGCCGGACATCGCCGGGCAGGGCGTGGCCGATCCGACCGCCACGATCCTGTCGGTCGCGCTGCTGCTCGACCACCTCGGCCGCGCCGAGGAGGCCGCCCAGGTCGAGGCCGCGGTCGTCGCTGACCTCGCCGAGCGTGACCCTGGTGTCGCCGTGCGCACCGCCGAGGTCGGCGACCGCGTGGCCGCCCGCCTCGCCTGAGCCGCCTTCGTCCCACGGCCCTCCGCGGGTCGCGCCCGTTCCGGCCGGATGCGCCGGTCGATGGCTCCCCAGGTCGCTGAACGAGCGGTAAGTTCGGGCATGTCCGCCCCGCGCCGTCCGCGGGCGACCCGAGCCCCGCCCGTCCCGGAGAGGACCGCCATGAGCAGCACGCCGCCGCCGCTCGCGTTCGACCTGCGTCCCACCGCGACGCCGGTATCGGCCGAGGACCGGGCCGCGCGGCTGGTCAACCCCGGGTTCGGCCAGGTCTTCACCGAGCACATGGTCACCATCCGCTATGCCGAGGGGAAGGGCTGGTATGACGCCCGGCTCGAGCCGTACGGGCCGATCAGTCTCGACCCGGCCACCTCGGCCCTGCACTACGGGCAGGAGATCTTCGAGGGTCTGAAGGCCTACCACCAGCCCGACGGCGGCATCGCGCTGTTCCGGCCGGAGCAGAACGCCGCACGGTTCAACCGTTCGGCCGCCCGGTTGGCGATGGCCCCGCTCCCCGAGGAGCTGTTCCTGGAGTCGGTGCGACTGCTGGTGGCCCAGGATCGGGCGTGGGTGCCCACCGCGCCCGAGACCAGCCTCTACCTGCGCCCGTTCATGTTCGCGACCGACGTGTTCCTCGGCGTGCGGCCGGCGCTGGAGTACCTCTACGTGCTGATCGGCTCGCCGGTCGGCGCGTACTTCCCGCGCGGGGTGAAGCCCGTGAGCGTGTGGTTGTCCACCGACTACACCCGGGCGGCGCCCGGGGGCACCGGCGAGGCCAAGTGCGCCGGCAACTACGCGGCGAGCCTGGTGGCCCAGGCCCAGGCGGCCGAGCGCGGCTGCGACCAGGTGGTCTGGCTCGACGCGGTCGAGCACCGCTGGGTCGAGGAGATGGGCGGGATGAACCTGTACTTCGTCCTGACCGACTCCGACGGCGGCCAGACACTGGTCACCCCCGAGCTCACCGGGACGCTGCTGCCCGGCATCACCCGCGACTCGATCCTCACGTTCGCGGCCGACCTCGGGTTGCGCACGGAGGTGCGCCGGATCTCTACCGACGAGTGGCGCGCGGCCGCGCTGTCCGGTCGGATGACCGAGGCGTTCGCCTGCGGAACCGCGGCCGTGATCACGCCGATCGCGCAGGTCAAGGGTGCGGACGGCGAGTTCACGATGACCGGTGGGGAGCCAGGGGAGGTGACGATGCGGTTGCGGACGGCGCTGCTCGATCTGCAGCACGGTCGGGCGCCGGATCGGCACGGTTGGATGCACCGGATCGCGTAGCGGGTCGCGCGGGGCGGGGGAGCCTGACGCAGGCCCGCCGCGGGACGGGCCGCGACGGGCCGCCTCGCCGCAGACCGCCCGTGCGTCGGTGGCGCCGGTCTGAGACCGTCTACCCGTCCACCTGCCGAGGGAGCACCGATGAACGCAGTACGGTCGCCGATCGTCGACAGCCTCGCCGCGCGCCGGCCGGCCGATCGGGCCCGGGACATCGTCGAGACACTGGTCGAGGCGTTCGAGCCGCTGATCGAGGCCGACCCGGCGGCGTTCCGGTCGAAGTTCCGCAAGATGGCCGCCGACCCGTTCGCGTTCTACCGCGGCAGTGCCTGCCTGTTCTTCTCCGACGTGACCGACGAGGCGGTCGGCGAGCGGGACCGGTGGGCCGACGAGCGCACCAGCCGGGTGTGGATCCAGGGTGACCTGCACTGCCGGAACTTCGGCACCTACATGGACTCCTCGGGCGTCCTGGTCTTCGACGTGAACGACTACGACGAGGCCTACGTCGGCCACTTCACCTGGGACGTCCAGCGGCTGGCGGCCAGCCTGGCCCTGCTGGGCTTCGGCAAGGCGCTCTCCGACGACACGATCGAGGCGATGATCTCCGAGCTCGCCGGCGCGTACGTCGCCACCGTGCGCCGGTTCGCCGCGCATCCGGCGGACGAGGAGTTCCGGCTCACTCTGGACACCACCGACGGTGCGCTGCACCAGGTGCTGCTGGAGGCGCGGATGCGCACCCGGATCGACCTGTTGCAGCGCAGCACGACCATCCGCGCGTTCGACCGGGTTTTCCGGGAGGGCCCGGGCGTGCGCACCTTGGACAAGGCAGAACGGGACATGGTCGAGCAGGCGTTCCACGACTACCTGCTCACGATCCCGGAGGGCAAACGCAAGGACCTGTCCAGCTACCACGTCAAGGACATCGTCGGACGATCCGGGTTCGGCATCGGTTCGGCCGGGCTGCCCGCGTACAACCTGCTGGTCGAGGGCAACACCCAGGCGTTGGAGAACGACGTGGTGCTCTCGATGAAGCAGGGCAACGTCGCGGCGGCCAGCCGGGTGGTGAACGACCCCGACATCCGCGGGTACTTCGAGCACCACGGCCACCGCACCGTTGTCTCGCAGCGGGCGTTGCAGGCCCACGCCGACCCGTGGCTGGGCTGGTGCGAGATCGACGGCGTCGGCCAGGTGGTGCAGGAACTCTCGCCGTACGAGGCCGACATCGAGTGGGCCGACATCAACGAGCGCGACGAGATCATGCCGCTGCTGCGTTACCTCGGCCAGGCGGTGGCCAAGGTGCACTGCGTGTCCGACGCCGACAGCGAGCAGTCGCTGGTGAAGTTCCAGACCGAGGACGCGATCTGCGCCGCCATCGGGGATGCCGACCAGGAGTTCGCCGACGAGCTGGTGGCGTTCGGCCTCGGCTACGCCGAGCAGGCGCGCGACGACTACCGGCACTTCGTCGACGCGTTCCGCAACGGCCGGATCCCCGGGGTTGACGGCGGATGAGCAGCCGCCACCTGACGCTGGACCAGCTCCGGATCGAGGTCGAGGCCGGCACCGTCGACACGGTCGTGCTCGGGTTCACCGACATGCAGGGACGCCTGCAGGGCAAGCGGCTGGCGGCGGAGTTCTTCCTCACCGACGTGCTCGACCACGCCGCCGAGGGCTGCAACTACCTGCTCGCGGTGGACGTCGAGATGAACACCGTCGACGGCTACGCGATGAGTTCGTGGGAACGCGGCTACGGCGACTTCGTGCTCAAGCCCGACCTTGCCACCCTGCACCGCATCCCCTGGCACCAGGGCAGCGTCGGGCTGCTGGCCGACCTGGAATGGTCGGACGGGTCGCCCGTGGTCGCGTCGCCCCGGCAGGTCCTCGCGGTCCAGACGGCCCGGCTGGCCGAGCGGGGCTGGCAGGCGTTCGCTGGCACGGAACTCGAGTTCATCGTCTTCCGCGAGTCCTACGAGGACGCCTGGCGGACCGGCTACCGCGACCTCACGCCGGTCAACCAGTACAACGTGGACTACTCGCTGCTGGGCACCGCGCGGGTGGAGCCGCTGCTGCGGGGAATCCGGCTCGGGATGGCCGGCGCCGGCCTGACGGTCGAGTCGGCCAAGGGCGAGTGCAACCTCGGCCAGCACGAGATCGCGTTCAAGTACGACGAGGTGAGCCGGGCCTGCGACCACCACACGATCTACAAGAACGGTGCCAAGGAGATCGCCGCCCAGCAGGGTGTGAGCCTGACGTTCATGGCGAAGGTGAACGAACGGGAGGGGAACTCCTGCCACATCCACCTCTCGCTGCGCGGCGACGCCGGCCGCCCGGTGTTCGCCGATGCCCCGGATGTGTTCGACCACTTCCTGGCCGGGCTGCTGGCCCACCTGTCCGAGCTGACACTGTTCTTCGCCCCGAACGTCAATTCCTACAAGCGCTACGTCGACGGGAGTTTCGCCCCGACCGCCGTGGCCTGGGGCCGGGACAACCGCACCTGCGCGCTGCGCGTGGTCGGCCACGGCGCCGGGCTGCGGGTCGAGAACCGGGCGCCCGGCGCGGACGTGAACCCCTATCTGGCCTGTGCGGCGATGATCGCCGCCGGGCTGGACGGCATCGACCGGGCGCTGCCGCTGGAGGAGCCGTGCACCGGCAACGCGTACGCCGGTGACGCCCCGCGGGTGCCGTCGACACTGCGGGACGCCCGCTCGGCGTTCGCGGAGTCGACGCTGGCCCGGGCGGCGTTCGGGGACGAAGTGGTGGCGCACTACCTCAACGCGGCGGACGTGGAACTGGCCGCGTTCGACGCGGCGGTCACCGACTGGGAGCACTTCCGCGGGTTCGAGCGCCTGTGACGAGGTCCGCGGCGGTGACGTCGTGACCGGACCGACCGGGCACCTCCCTCGGGTGGGGCCGTGCGAGGTGGTGAACCCGGCGACTGAGGAGGTCGTCGCGACGGTGCTTCTCGCGAGCACGGACGAGACCGACGGAGCGGTGGCCCGCGCGGTCGCCGCGTTCCGATCGTGGCGCGAGGTCGCGCCGGGGGACCGGGCCCGGTTGCTGCGCCGGTTCGCCGAGGTGGTCGACGCCCACGTCGAGGAGCTGGCCTGGCTGGAGGTCCGCAACGCCGGGCACCCGATCACCTCGGCCCGCTGGGAGGCCGGCAACGTCCGCGACGTGCTCCACTACTACGCCGGCGGGCCGGAACGGCTGTGCGGGCGACAGATCCCGGTCGCCGGGGGGGTGGACCTGACGTTCCACGAGCCGCTCGGCGTGGTCGGGGTGATCGTGCCTTGGAACTTCCCGATGCCGATCGCGGCCTGGGCGTTCGCTCCGGCGCTGGCCGCGGGCAACGCGGTCGTGCTCAAGCCCGCCGAGCTGACCCCGCTCACCGCGATGCGGCTGGCCGAGCTGGCGCTGGAGGCGGACCTGCCCGAGGGCGTGTTCACCGTCCTGCCCGGTGCCGGCGTCGTGGTGGGGGAGCGGCTGGTCGCACACCCGGACGTCGCGAAGATCGTGTTCACCGGCTCGACGGCGGTGGGCCGGTCGGTGCTGGCCGGCTGTGCGGCCCGGGTGAAGCCGGCGATGCTGGAGCTGGGCGGGAAGAGCGCCAACATCGTGTTCGCCGACGCCGACCTGGAACTCGCCGCCGCGACGGCTCCGGAGGCGGCGTTCGACAACGCCGGGCAGGACTGCTGTGCCCGATCCCGGATCCTGGTGCAGCGTTCGGTCTACGACCGGTTCTTGGAGCTGTTGGAGCCGGCTGTGCGGGGCGTCGTGGTGGGGGATCCTGCCAGCGAGGACACCGCGATGGGCCCGCTGGTCAGCGCGGACCAACGCGCCCGGGTGGCGTCGTACCTGGACGGCGACGTGCAGGTGGCGTACCGGGGAACCGCGCCGGGCGGGCCGGGGTTCTGGTTCCCGCCGACGGTGGTGGCGCCGGTGCGCGCGGAGGACCGGATCGCCCGCGAGGAGGTGTTCGGCCCGGTGGTCGTCGTGCTGCCGTTCGACGACGAGGCCGACGCGGTGCGGATCGCCAACGACAGCGACTACGGCCTGTCCGGTTCGATCTGGACCCGCGACGTGGGCCGTGCCCTGCGGGTGGCCCGCGCGGTCGAGGCCGGCAACTTGAGCGTGAACTCGCACTCCTCGGTGCGGTACGCGACGCCGTTCGGCGGCTACAAGCAGTCCGGCCTCGGCCGGGAGCTCGGCCCGGACGCGCTCGACGCGTTCACCGAGGTCAAGAACGTCTTCATCGCGACGTGACGGAGCGCGCCGGCCGGGGGGCCAGGCCAGGGGAGGGACGGGCATGACGGGTCGGCTGCAGGACAGAGTCGCGCTGGTGACCGGCGGTGCGAGCGGCATCGGGCTGGCGTCCGCGCGGCGCATGGCGGCCGAGGGCGCGCGCGTGGTCGTGGTGGATGTCGACGACAACGCCGGTGCGGCCGCCGCCGAGGAGGTCGGAGGCGTGTTCGTCCACGCCGACGTCTCGGTCGAGGAGGACGTCGAGGCGATGGTCGACGCCGCCGTGGACGCCTTCGGGCGCCTGGACGTGGCGTTCAACAACGCGGGCATCTCGCCGGCCGACGACGATTCGATCCTGACCACCGGCCTGGACGCCTGGCGCCGGGTGCAGGAGGTCAACCTCACCTCGGTGTTCCTCTGCTGCAAGTTCGAGCTGCCCGTCATGTTGGCCCAGGGGCGCGGTTCGATCGTCAACACCGCGTCGTTCGTGGCTCGGATGGGCGCGGCCACCTCGCAGATCTCCTATACCGCGTCCAAGGGCGGGGTGCTCGCGCTGTCACGGGAGCTGGGGGTGCAGTTCGCGCGGGAGGGCGTCCGGGTGAACGCGCTCTCGCCCGGGCCGGTGAACACCCCGCTGCTGCGCGAGCTGTTCTCCAGCGACCCCGAGCGGGCGGCGCGGCGCCTGGTGCACGTGCCGATGGGGCGGTTCGCCGAGCCGGAGGAGATCGCCGCGGCGGTGGCGTTCCTGGCCAGCGACGACTCCTCGTTCATGACGGCGTCGGAGTTCCTCGTGGACGGCGGTCTCTCGGCCGCCTACGTCACCCCTCTCTGAACCGCCCCGACTGCGTGCGGCCGACCAGGCTCGTACCCACCCGATTCCACATCCTGGGACCTGAAGTTCACGATGTGACCGGTTTGTGCGAGGATTCGAGGCGTGACCGGTTTCGGCCTTCTCATTACGAATTAGCGCGCCAGCAGATCCTTCGCTGACGCGCAGACCTTCCACCGCTGGTGGGGGGTCTTTTTGTTGGCCCTACTTCAGTCGACCGGACACCCGTAGCACGCGCACCGCACCCGAGAGGCACCCACGATGGACGACCGCTTCCACGTCTTCGACACCACGCTCCGGGACGGAGCCCAGGGCGAGGGCATGTCGTTCTCCGTCGCCGACAAGCTCGCGGTGGCCCGGCTGCTCGACCAGTTCGGGGTGGGGTTCGTCGAGGGCGGCTGGCCCGGCGCGCTGCCCAAGGACACCGAGTTCTTCGCCCGGGCCCGCACCGAACTGCGGCTGGAGCACGCACAGCTCGTCGCGTTCGGCGCCACCCGCAAGGCCGGCGGGAAAGCGCACGAGGACAACCAGGTGCTCGCGTTGCGCGACTCGGAGGCACCGGTGGTGACGCTGGTGGCGAAGTCTTCGGTCCGCCACGTCACCGAGGCTCTGCGCACCAGCCTGGACGAAAATCTCGCGATGGTCGGAGATACGGTGGAGTTCCTGGTCGCCGAGGGCCGTCGGGTGTTCCTGGACTGCGAGCACTTCTTCGACGGCTACGCCCACGACCGCGACTACGGCCTGCGGGTGCTGGACGCCGCGTTCTCTGCCGGTGCGGACGTCGGTGTGCTGTGCGACACCAACGGCGGCATGCTGCCGATGGGCGTCGGGCGGGTGGTGGCCGAGGTGGTCGAGCGCACCGGCTTCCGGGTGGGCATGCACGCCCAGAACGACACCGCCTGCGCGGTGGCCAACACCCTGGCGGCGGTGGAGGCCGGCGCCACCCACGTGCAGGGCACCGCGAACGGCTACGGGGAACGGCCGGGCAACGCCGACCTGTTCGCCGTGGTGGGCGGCCTGGAACTCAAGATGGGCCGCACCGTGCTTCCCGAGGGATGCCTTGCGGAGATGATGCGCGTCTCGCACGCCGTCGCCGAGATCGCCAACAAGGCACCGAACGTCCAGCAGCCGTATGTCGGCACGTCAGCGTTCGCCCACAAGGCGGGCCTGCACGCCAGCGCGATCAAGATCTCACCGGACCTCTACAACCACGCGGATCCGGCGGTCGTCGGCAACGACATGCGCATCCTGGTCACCGAGATGGCCGGCCGGGCCTCCGTCGAACTCAAGGGCCGCGAGCTCGGCATCGACCTGGCCGGCCATCCGGAGACGGTGTCGCGGGTGGTGGACAGGGTGAAGGACCTCGAAGCGGACGGCTGGTCGTTCGAGGCCGCGGACGCCTCGTTCGAACTGCTGCTGCGCACCGAACTCGACGGCGCGCTGCGGCCGTACTTCACGCTGGAGTCCTACCGGGTGCAGGTGGAGCACCGCGAGGGCGGCGAGGTGGTCAGCGAGGCGACCGTGAAGGTCATGGTGGACGGCGTCCGGGTGATCGCCACCGCCGAGGGCAACGGTCCGGTGAACGCGCTGGACCACGCCTTGCGGGAGGCGCTGACCCCGGCCTTCCCGCCGCTGGCCGACCTCGAACTCGCCGACTACAAGGTGCGCATCCTGGAGGGCCGGCACGGCACGGACGCGGTCACCCGCGTGCTCATCGACACCACCGACCACCGCGGCGAGTGGACCACGGTCGGCGTCCACGGCAACGTCATCGAGGCGTCCTGGCACGCGCTGGTCGACGCGCTGGTCTTCGGCCTGCGCCGCCACGGCGTCACGGCCCCGGCCGGCCTCGCCTCGGTCTGAGCCGTCCGTGTGACCCGACGCGCGGCGCTTTCTCGGTGGAGTGTTCGGCCCCCGGTCGGGACACTCGCTGCGTGATCCGGTTTCACTTCTCGCTGACCCCCTGGAGGAAACACCGAATGAGTCCAACTGCTGGTTCTGGCTGACCGACGGTTGGTACTGGATCGAACTGGCCGGACACGAGCTGCGCTATTCGCCGCGGACGCTCCAGTGGTGTGGACGTGAGGGCGCCTCGGCGTACCCCA
Source organism: uncultured Actinomycetota bacterium (assembly GCA_963740255.1). Taxonomy (GTDB): domain Bacteria; phylum Actinomycetota; class Actinomycetes; order Mycobacteriales; family Cryptosporangiaceae; genus CAVUDO01. Next base: position 311,032 of record CAVUDO010000002.1, read on the forward strand.
CACACCCGTATGTCGACTACTACGTGGTCCGGCTGTGGGAAGACCTCCTCTACATGACGCCGGAGGTCATGGAACCGGTGCCGGCTGATCTCGTGCCCTTCATGGCTGGCGACCCCGGCCGCTGGCCCTCGGGCGGCGAGGAGGAATGGAGCGAACAGGCGTGGGCCGCCGCGCGCTGGCACGGCGGTCATGAACTGGATTTCCTATACCTTCGGGCATCACCCGACTGCATGCCTGGCGGACCGTCGTGGACGGCATCGACGCGGTAACGGTGACGTGGCGGACGCGGGACGACGACAATATCCAGTTCGCCAGCCCTCCCACGGGCCCGATCACCATCCCGGCAGAATCGTGGACGGCGGCCGTGCGCCGGCTCGATCGTGAACTCATGACGGCGATGCGGCAGCGGATCGACGCCCTGGCGCCGGGCGGGCCCCACGCACGCGAGATCGACACACACGGGTTGTACACCGAGCATCAGGTTCGAGAAACCTCGTTGGCCTAGGAGTTAGGCGGCGAACCCGCTACCGACTGGGACGCCGTCCGCGCCGGTGCCCGACAGCTTCACCCGCACTGAGCCAGCCGTCTCGCGCTCTCGTTCGACCTGCGCGCCGAAGATCAGTGCTGAGGCCGGACGACTTCGCAGAGGGCCAGTAGCCGGCTCCGGAGAACGTCGCCGCGGGTGCTGAGTTCGCGTTGGGCGGTGGCGTACTCCGCCCGCCCGTCCGGTGTGTCGACCCGCACCGGCGGGTAGCCGAGCGCGGAGAGGTCGTAGGGGCTGGCCCGCATGTCGAGTTCACGCGTGTCCCGGGCAAGCCGATAGCAGTCGAGCACCAGGCTCGACGGTGTGAGCGGCGCGAGCTTGTAGGCCCACTTGTAGAGGTCCATGGTGGTGTGCAGACAGCCGGCTTGTTCGAGTTCGAGCTGGGTGTCGCGGCGGGGCTGCAGGGTGTTCAGCGAGCGGGCGGGTTCGGTGAAGAAACGGAACGCATCGAAATGGCTGCACCGTACGCCGCGTTCCTCGACGACCGCGGCGGTGCCCTCCGCGCCGAGCCGCAGGGGCCAGGACGGGTGCCGCACCCGCGGGTCGCGGTAGACCATCGCCCACTCGTGCATCCCGAAGCAGCCGAAGTGCGCGGGTCGGGAGGTTGTCGCCCGGAGCAGGTCACGCACCCACCGCACGGTGTCGGCCCGCTGTTCGTGCACGCTCGCGAGGTCGAGCGTCACGCCGGCCGCGGTCTCCGCGTAGCCGGGGAGCGCCAGATACGTCTGGGCGGACCGACCCGCCAAGAGGACACCGGGACCCGGATGCCAGCGGCGCAGGTGGCTCGGCCGGTACGAGTAGTACTCGAAGAGGAAGTCCTCCACCGGGTGCTTCTCGCCTCGCTGCCGCCGGACCAGCGGACCGGCGAGCAGCGCATCCACCTGCTGCTCGTGGGCGGCCCGCCGGGCCCGCCACTCCGGCTCGGCCAGCATCTCCGCACCCATCTTGTCGACCACACCGTCGAGCGTACGGAACGTCTCAGGTGCGGCGTTCCTCGCGCACGGGCTGTCCCCGACGCCGACGCGGTCATGTCTCGTTCAGGTCGGCCCGAAAATCGCGCGCCTTGATCTTCGCCATCCGGCCGTCGGCGGCGTGGAAGACGATGCCTTCGCAGCCATCCGCCGCATGTGCGGCGAGCGTGACGGCACGGATCGCCTCGAAGGTGCGCTCCGAGAGCTCCAGCCGGTCGGCGTCCTCGTGCCTGAGGAGTTGGTGGGCCGCGGCCTGTTCGGGGTTGCGGTTGATCTTCGGCCCGACCAGCTCGTAGGTCCCCGGCTTCGGCGCGCGGTCGAGAGCCCGCAGCGCCTCCGCGTGGAACTTCGCGAACGGCGACTGCTCCATCGGCTCCCACCCGACGCACTTGCCGGTCGTGTCGTCGGTGTCGGCCAGAACGAAGCCGGACGGCGTCGGCCGGCCGGCCTTCACCTCGCGCCGCGCCCACCACGACGTGCCGTCGAACATGACACACGTGCCGTCGTACTTGCGCGTCGGGACGCCTTCGCCACCGAACACCCACCCGCACACCGGATTGGGCTCGCTGGTGACGAACCGCCTCTCGTTGTCGTCGCGGATGAAGATCGTCGGGATCTTCCGCATGTTCGTCACCACCTCGACCGTCGGATTGTCCTCGGCGTCATCCTGACTGGTCGATGCAACCAGATTTGCCGAGGTGAATTCGTCCCCTCCCCGCTCCCGGCCGAAGGCACTGCCCGACCGGCGGCCGGCCAGGAAACGCCGGTGCGGTCACGGGCGTGCCGCGGGCTAGATTGGGCAGGTTCCCAGCTCGACCAATCGACCGACCGCAGGAGTGCCGCAGTGCGCATCGCTCGTTTCGTCCATCCCGGCGGCCCGGCGTTCGGCGTGGTGGAAGGCGGGGCAGACCTGGCATGGGACGCGCTGACGGTGGCCGAGATCCAGGGTCATCCGTTCGGCCCGATCCAGTTCACCGGGCAGCGGTGGGCGTTGCCGGACGTCCGGCTGCTCTCGCCCATCCTGCCCAGCAAGGTCGTCGGGGTCGGCCGCAACTACGGCGCCCACGCCGCCGAACTGGGCAACGAGGTGCCGGCGACCCCGTTGCTCTTCCTCAAGCCGTCCACCGCGGTGATCGGCCACGGCGACGCGATCCGGCTGCCGCCCGACTCGAACCAGATCGAGCACGAGGCCGAGCTGGCCGTGGTGATCGGCGCCCGCGGCGCCCGGGACGTGACGCGTGAGCAGGCGATGGACGCCGTCTTCGGCTACACCTGCGCGAACGACGTCACCGCGCGCGACCAGCAGCGGGCCGACGTCCAGTTCACGCGGGCGAAGGGGCACGATTCGTTCGGCCCGATCGGTCCGTGGATCGAGACCACCCTGGACCCGACCGACCTGACGGTGCGGTGCACCGTGGACGGAGAACTCCGGCAGGACGGCCGCACCAAGGACATGGTCTTCGACGTGCCGACCCTGGTCTCGTTCGTCTCGCACGTGATGACGCTGCTGCCCGGCGACGTGATCCTCACCGGCACGCCGGCCGGGGTGGGGCGGATCGAGGCCGGGAACTCCGTCACCATCGAGATCGAAGGAATCGGCAGCCTCTCCAACCCCGCCGTGGCCCGTGGCTGAGCCGGCCGCTGTCCGGTGACCGCATCAGATCGTGTCCGCCGCCTGGTCCCACCAGGCACTGCCCGCCGTCCGGCGGGTCCGATCCGAAATCACAGGAGCTTCCCGTGTCCCACCCGGTGCGTGACCCGTCGGTCCGTGTGCGGTTCTGCCCGTCCCCGACCGGAAATCCGCACGTCGGCCTGATCCGGACGGCTCTGTTCAACTGGGCGTTCGCTCGGCACCACGGCGGCACCTTCGTGTTCCGGATCGAGGACACCGACGCGGCCCGGGACACCGAGGAGTCCTACGCACAGTTGCTGGACTCGCTGCGCTGGCTCGGCCTGGACTGGGACGAGGGGCCGGAGGTCGGCGGCGAGCACGGGCCGTACCGGCAGTCCGAGCGGCGGGCCATCCACGACGACGTGGTGGCCCGGCTGCTCGCCGGCGGCTACCTCTACGAGTCGTTCTCCACCCCGGAGGAGACCGAGGCCCGGCACCGCGCGGCCGGCCGCGACCCCAAGCTCGGCTACGACAACGCCGACCGCTCGACCACCGACGAGCAGAAGGCCGCGTTCCGGGCTGAAGGACGACAGCCAGTACTGCGGTTCCGGATGCCGGCGGAGGACCTCACCTGGATCGACCTGGTGCGCGGCGAGGTGACTATCAAGGCCAGCGCCGTGGGCGACTTCGTCGTCGTCCGGGGCAACGGGGACCCGCTGTACACACTGGTCAACCCGGTGGACGACGCGATGATGGGCATCACCCACGTGCTGCGCGGCGAGGACCTGCTGCCGTCCACACCCCGTCAGCTCGCCCTGTACGGCGCGTTGGTGGACCTCGGAGTGGCCCAGGCGGTGCCGGCGTTCGGACACCTGCCGCTGGTGATGGGGGAGGGCACCAAGAAACTGTCCAAACGCGACCCCCAGTCGAGCCTGCTGTACTACCGCGAGCGCGGCTACCTGCCCGAGGGCCTGCTCAACTACCTCGCGCTGCTCGGCTGGGCGATCGCCGAGGACCGCGACATCTTCACCCTGACCGAGATGGCCGCCGCGTTCGACATCGCCCGGGTCAGCCCCAACCCGGCCCGGTTCGACCCGAAGAAGTGCGAGGCGATCAACGCCGCCCACCTGCGGATGCTCGCCCCGGACGACTTCGCGGCGCGGATCGTGCCGTACCTGGCCAAGGCGGGGTTGGTCGACGCCCCGCCCACCGCCGATGAGGCCCGCGTGCTGGCCGCGGCCGCGCCGTTGATCCAGGAGCGGATGCCGGTCCTGGACGACGCGCCGGCGATGCTCGGCTTCCTCTTCACCGCTGACGAGACGTTCGCGCCGGACGCCGACGCCGCGGCGAAGAACCTGGGTGCGGATGCCGTGCCGGTGCTCGCCGCCACGATCGCCGTGCTGGAGGCGCTGCCCGCCTGGGAGACCCCGGCGATCGAGGAGGCGCTCAAGGCAGCGCTGGTCGACGGGCTGGGGCTCAAGCCGCGGAAGGCGTTCGCGCCGGTGCGGGTGGCGGTGACCGGCCGGACGGTGTCTCCGCCGCTGTACGAGTCGATGGAGCTGCTCGGCCGGGACCGGACGCTGGCCCGCCTGCGCCGCGCACTGCGCGCGTCGGTGTGATGCCGGCGCGGCGCCCGTGGTGATTTGGGCCGGCGCTGGCCACTCCGCTACAGTTGGTCGCGTTGCGTCCCACCGGAGACGGTGTCCGGAAGGTCTGCATCAATGGGGTATGGGGTAATTGGCAGCCCGGCTGATTCTGGTTCAGCTAGTCTAGGTTCGAGTCCTGGTACCCCAGCTACACCGTGTCCGGCCTCGGGCCGGGCACATCCCTAGGGCCCCGTCGTCTAGCGGCCTAGGACGCCGCCCTCTCAAGGCGGTAGCGCCGGTTCGAATCCGGTCGGGGCTACCATGAAGTGCTCTCGGAGACAGGGTCTCCGGGAGCTTTTTGCTGCTTGTGGCGGTAGTTTCTTCGCCTGCCGAACTCACGGCAGCGCATCGGGAGGCCCTGGATGTTGCACCTCCGCTTGATCGTGCCCGTCGACCGGACAGCGGACGTGCGCCGCATCCTGGAGGACGACGAGGCGGTTGCCACCGTGGCGGTGCTTCCCGGCGCGGCCCAGCGTCCGCCGGGCGACCTGGTGCTCTGCGACGTTGCCCGGGAAGGCGCGAACGAGGTGCTCGAACGCCTCCGCGACGCCGGCATCGACCAGCAGGGCTCGATCGCGGTGGAGCACGTCGACCTGTCGCTGTCCGAGGCGGCCCGTCGCGCTTCGGCAGCCGCTCCAGGGCACGGCACCGACGCGGTGGTCTGGGAAGACGTGGTGGCGCGTACCCGCGAGGAGACGACACTGTCGGTCACCTACCTGGTCTTCATGACGGTGGCCGTCATGATCGCCGCCATCGGCGTCCTGCTGGACCAGCCGATTCTCATCATCGGCGCCATGGTGGTCGGGCCGGAGTTCGGGCCGCTGGCCGGGCTCTGCGTGGCGCTCGTGCAGCGTCGACTGCGCACGGCGGTCCGGTCGGCGATCGCGTTGGGTGTCGGCTTCCCCGTGGCGATGGCCCTCACGCTCGGCTTCACCTGGTTGATGACCTGGTGGGGCCTGTTCGAGCGGGAGCTGCTCGTCCGGGACCGCCCGCTGACCGAGTTCATCTGGCAACCCGATGCGCTGTCCTGGGTGGTGGCGTTCCTGGCCGGTGCGGCCGGGATGCTCTCCCTCACCTCGGCCAAGTCCGGCGCGCTGATCGGCGTGCTCATCTCGGTGACCACCGTGCCGGCAGCCGCCAACGCCGCGGTCGCTCTTGCCTACGGCGTCTTCGACGAGTTCCTCGGTTCGGGCCTGCAGCTCTTCCTCAACCTCAGCGCGATCATCGTGGCCGGGACGATCACCCTGCTCGCACAGCGCCTCTGGTGGTCGAGCGCGGCCCCGCGGAGGTCGCGGCCGCGTCGCGGCGTCTGATCGGCCGCGGCGACCAGCCGAGGGCCGAGCGGCCACGCGGCCTACGCGGCCTACGCGGCGAGGCGCCGCGACCGTGGTGGTCGCGGCGCCCCGGCGCGTGCGGTGTTGCCGGATCAGCGGTCGACCACCTCGTGGTCCTCGTGGAGGCCGCCGCCCCCGGTGTCCCCGGGGCCTGGGCCGACCGGACCGGACGGGTCGACCAGCGGATTCTTCACGAAGTTGCGCTTCCCGAAGTACAACGTCGCGTGGGCCACGGCGTCGGACATCTGGTCCAGGCCCGCGTTGCTGTTGTTCGCGAACGTGTCGCACGCGAGGTGGTAGCACGGGTCGTACGGTGCGCCGGCCGTGCCGCCGAAGCGGGCAGCTTCCTGGGCGGTCTTGATGCCCTCCGCGCCGGTGAAGAGGCCACCGGCCGGGATGCCCACGGCGATGAACGGCCCGTAGTCCGACCGGCCGCTGAACGGCGTCTCCGACGACGGCAGGTTCACTCCGCCGAAGTAGTCGTGGAAGACCCGTTCGATCTCCCCCGAACCCTGCGGACCGTCCGCCGAGCCCGGACCCACCGGGAATGCCGAGTTGTCACCGTCGTAGACGAACCGGACGAAGTTCGGGGATCCGATCATGTCGAAGTTGAGGTTCATCTTGATCTTCGCGAGCTCGGCCGGCGACAGGCTGGCCACATAGCGGGTGGAGCCGATCAGGCCGTGCTCCTCGGCGCCCCACCAGGCGAACCGGATCTTGTTGCGAGGCGTCAGACCGCGCGCCTTGTACTGCTCGGCGATCTCCAGGATCGCGGCGGAACCCGAGCCGTTGTCGTTGATGCCGGGACCGCGGGCCACGCTGTCGAGGTGGGCCCCGACGACGACCACGGAGTTGGCGTCACCGGACGTCTCGGCGAGCAGGTTCACCGTCTGGCGCTCTTCGTTGATCATGTCGGTGCGCACCCGCATCGTCTCGCCGGTGGCGCCGGCGGTGACGCCGCCCGCGAGGGTGTTGCCCAGGGCGAACGTGGTGCCGACCACCGGCTGGTCGAACGCCGGCTCGGCCAGCGTGCCGCTGAGCAGCGTCGAGCGGCCCGCGTCGTTCCCTTCGTTGAAGATGACGCTCGCCACCGCACCCGCGGCCTTGGCGTTCTCGGCCTTGATCCGGAAGGTGCACGTGCCGCGCTGCATCAGCGCGACGGCGCCGGCCGGGAAGCCCGCGAAGTCGGAAGCCTCGCAGCCGCTCGTGCTGCTCGGTGCCGGTGTCGGCGGCAGCACCAGGTCGACGGCCCACAGTGGTGCGGTGACGTCCCCGCTGCCCGAGTAGGTCATGACCGCGAAGTCCACACCGTTGACGTAGGTCGTGGCGGTGGGAGCGGTCTGCTGTAGCACCGACGGGGTGCGCTCGGAGTTGAGCGTGAAGGTGAACGCGTGCTCGGTGACGGTGTAGCCCGCTGCCTGAAGCTTGCCCTTCACGTACTCGGCCGACTTGTCGTAGCCGATGGTCCCGGCCAGCCGGTTGCCGCCGCCGTGGGTGGTGGCGATCTGCTGTAAGGCGTTCTGGTGCTCGCGGATGCCTTCGAGCGTCACGGCCTTGCGTAAGCCTTGCGATTCGCTGAGGTCGTCGGCGAACGCGGGTGGGGCCAGCCCCACCGCGACGATGCTGAACACGCCGACGACGCCGGCCACGAGGGCGCGGCGGGTCAGGCGGTGGTGGAGTCGGGTCACGAAACCTCCCAGGACAGCGGGAGGCCACGGGTGTGTGCCTCCCCTGCACGCAGTCGATCACGCCGTTCGGAGGACTGCCCATCGTTCGTTCGGGCAGGTGACCCGTCGTGGTCGAAGGCAGCGTTTATCCCCGTACGTGGACCACGGGGTATTACGCTGAGTGGTCAGTTGAGGCGTCGACTGTCAGACGTTTGCCGTGATGCGGCTCTCTGGGCAGTCCGAGCGACCGCGAAGCCGAAAGAAGGGGTGGCTCAATGACCGAGAGCGGCGAGTTCTGGTGGTGCATGACGCACCAGCGGGTCGAGAGCGGCGAGGACCGGTGCCCGGCGCGGGAACGGCTCGGTCCCTATCCGACGTCCGGCCACGCCGAGCGCGCGATGGACCGCGTCGCCCAACGCAACGCCGCATGGGACGCCGAGGACCAGCGCGGTTGAAGAGCGGCACCGGCCGCGGTTCGCGGCCGCTGCCGTTGTCCGCCGCGTCGAGCCGGGGTCATCAGACGAGCAGGCGCAGGAGTGCCGCGGTCGCGGCGGCCAGCGCGACCACGACCAGGAACGGCAGCCGGAGCAGGATGGCGACGACGGCCACACCGATCGCTGCCGTCCGCGCATCGAAGACGATCGACTGGCCGGTGCTGAACGTCTGAACCGCGGCCAGCGCGGCCAGCAGCGCGACCGGGATCAGCAGCCCGACCCGCTGGGTGCGCGCGTCGTGGAGGACCCGGTTCGGCACCGAGAGTCCGGCGAGCTTGCACAGGTAGCAACCGGCGATGCCGGCCAGCACCGCGGCCCACATCACGACTGCCTCCCGGCGCGCGGCGCCCACATGCCGACGAGGACCGTGCCGGCGGCGACCGCCAGGAGCGGAACGCCGGCCGGAACGACCGGGGTCAACACCAGCGCGACGACCGCGGCGGCCACGGCCAGTGCCCACGCCTCGCCGTCGCGCAGCCGTGGGGCGAGCAGCGCGAGGAACGCCGCGGGAGCGGCGGCGTCCAGGCCGAGCACCCGCGGATCGTCGAACGCCTGCGCGCCGAGCGCTCCTGCCAGCGTGGCGAGGTTCCAGAACACGAAGACCGACGATCCGGTGGCCCAGAACGCCAACCGGCCCGACCGTTCGTCCTGCTGGGCGACGGCCATCGCGGCGGACTCGTCGATGACCAGTTGCGCGGCCAGGAACCTGCCCGGTCCGCGGACTTGTAACAGCCCGGACAGGCGCAGGCCGTAGAAGGCGTTGCGGGACCCGAGCAGGGTCGCCGCGGCCGCGGCGGCCAGCGCCCCTCCGCCGGCGCCGAGCACGCCGACGAGCGCGAACTGGCTGGCGCCGGTGAACATCAGCAGCGACAACGCGGCCGCCTGGGGCACGGACAGCCCGGCGGCGGTGGCGATGGCGCCGAAGGACAAGCCGTAGGCACCGGTCGCGACTCCGACGCCGAGGGCGTCGCGCAGCACCTTGCGCCGCCGCGCCGCCCACTGCGCCGCCTCGACGCCGCCTGCGGACTCGGTCGGGGAGGGATCGTCCATGCTGGCAATGTTACGGCGCATCCAGCGGCAGATAGTAGTGACTTCCACCAAGCTACGGCCTGTCTGAGGCATGATACGGAGATGGATGCGGTAGATCGAGCAATTCTGCGCCACCTGCAGGACGACGGCCGGCTCAGCAACGTGGAACTGGCCGCGCGCGTGCGGCTGTCCCCGTCGCCGTGCCTGCGCCGGGTCCGCCAGCTCGAACAGGCCGCGGTCATCGTCGGCTACCACGCCGCGATCGACCCGGGCGCTGTCGGGCGGGGCTTCCAGGTGGTGGTGCACGCCGACCTGACGATCAAGGCCCGCGGGACGATCGAGGCCTTCGAGGCACAGCTCTGCCAGCTCGACGAGGTGCTGGAGTGCCACCGGATGTTCGGGTCGCCGGACTACCTGATCCGGGTCGCCGTGGCCGACCAGGACGCGTACGAGGCGTTCTACATGACCAAGCTCGCGGACCTCCCGGGCGTCGCGCGCCTCAACTCGCAGTTCACGATGAAGACGATCAAGCCCGGGCGAAGGCTTCCGATCTCCGACCGTTGACATACGGCCGCGAGGCGCGACGACGCCCCCGAGCGGCCCCACCGGCGTGGCGCCGCCGGTGCCTCAGTCCCTGGTGTGCAGCCTGTAGAGGATCGGGCGCGGGGCAACCCGGTTCTCGGCGAAGACGCGCAGGACGAAACGTCGGAAGCTGCGCTTGAACAGCAGCGACGGCACCACGTCGCGCAGCCGGTCCCACCGGCAGTGGTTGACCAGGCTGTACGGGGCGTGGTCGGGGTCCACCGGCCGCAGGACCGTGGAGTTGTCCAGGCCGGTCTGGTCCTGGAACCACCCGGCGGTGTACTGCCAGGCGAACAGGTTGGTCTCGACGTCGTCGGCGGAGAAGTAGTTGAAGAGGAAGACGCCCTGGCGCTCGTGGTCGACCGGAGCGATCCGACGGGCGTTGGATCCGGCGAACGCCAGGGTGCGGGTGCCGGTCGCCCGCAGGTCCGACAGCAGGGCGCCGAGGACGTCGCCGGCGACCAGGTCGGCGGCTTCGGCGACGCTCCTGGTCTCGACGAGCAGGACGGCATCGAAGTTTGCGTCTGGAACGTCCGGTCCGATGCCGTGCGGGCTTCGGCCGGGCGGACGGACGAGGGCCTCGAACACGTCGGCCCGGACGACCCGTGGATCGCCGTGCAGGCTCGCGGCTGCGGCGCGCAGCTGGGCGAGGACGGTCCGCCGGCGGGCCCGGGGGAGCGGTACGGGCAGCCGCCATGGGCCTGAACTGGCCCCGACGTGGACGAAACCGGCGGTCGAGGGCTCGATCAGCCGAACGCGGGTCCAGCTGTCCGGGGCGCCGGATGCGGCCTGTGTCGGAACGCCTGGCGCGATGTGCTCGCTCATGACATCTCCTGCTCTCGGGAGTCGGTCGGACGGATGGCGCGGTGGAAGAGGGCGACCTGCGCTCGGACGGCCTCGGGGGCTGGCGGGTGGATGTCGGCGGGGGGACGCAGCAGGCCGTCGAGGAGGACGTAGGTGAGCAACGGGCCGACGAACGCGCGGGCAGCCAGGCCGACATCGACCTCGGGCCCGACCAGACCGTGTGTCTGCCCGGCGCGAAGGACGGTGGCGACGCCCCCCAACGCACGGTCGGCGACCGCCGTGCGGAACAGGTCGGCGAGCGACGGGTCGCGGGGTGTCTCGGCCACGACGATGCGCGCCAGCGCCAGGTAGGCCGGCTGCATGAGGTCGCCCACCAGCGCTACTGCCAGCCCTCGCAGGAGCGCCTCGAACTCCTCCGGACGGGTCGACGCGTGCACGGGCGGGACAACCGGTCGATCGGGACTGGCCACCAGCGACGTCAGGGCTGCCCGGAGCAGTCCGGCCTTGTCCCCGAAATAGGTGTACAGCGTCTCCTTCGACGCGCCGGCCGCAGCGGCGATCTGCGCGGTCGACGATGCTGTGTATCCCCGCTCGGTGAACACCCTCACCGCCGCCTGGAGGATCCGTTGCCTCCGGTCTGCCGCCCGCATCTGGGTCATGACCGTACCGTACGGTACGGTACGATCCGATGTCAAGGTACCGGATCGGGTGCCTGCTCCGGTACGGACGGCCCCGCGAGTCGACTCACCGGCCGGCACCATGACGCTGCGCCGGGCGGGCGTCGGCACCCTCTGGTAGGAACGTGTCGTGCCAGCTCATCGCGTCCACGCGCCGGACATCGACTTCAGCGCGCTGCGTACGGACCTGAAGCTGCCGGCGGGGTTCGCGCCCGAGGTCGCCGCCGAGGCTGAACGGGCCGCCGCGGCTCCCCGGCTGCCCGAACTCAACCTCACCGACATTCCGATGGTGACCGTCGACCCGCCGGGCGCGCGCGACCTCGACCAGGCGGTGCACCTGTCGAAGCGGGGCACGGGATTCCTCGTCCGGTATGCGATCGCCGACGTCGCCTCGTTCGTCGTCCCGGACGGGGCGTTGGACGTCGAGACCCGGGCGCGCGGAGCCACCCAGTACTTCCCGGACGCCCGGGTGCCCTTGCATCCGGCGGTGCTCAGCGAGGGCGCGGCCAGCCTGCTTCCGGGCGCCGTCCGTCCGGCGGTGATGTGGACGATTGCCCTGGACGCCGACGCCGAGGTCACGGACGTGAGGGTGGAACGGGCCCGGGTGCGCAGCACCGCGCAGCTCGACTACGGCGGTGTGCAGGCCGCGTTGGACGGCGGGCGGTTGCCCGCGCCGTTGGCGCCACTCGCCGAGCTGGGCCGTCTGCGGGAGGCACGTGCGCTGCGCCTCGGCGGCATCGAACTCGACCTGCCCGAGCAGGAGGTCCAGGAGGTCGACGGCGGCGGGTTCAAGCTCTCCATCCGGGCGCCGTTCGCGGTGGAGGGCTACAACGCGCAGATCTCGCTGCTGACCGGGGCCTGTGCCGCGTCGCTCATGCTCGACGGCCGGGTCGGACTGCTGCGGACGCTGCCGCCGGCCGACCCGCGCGACGTGGCGCGGCTGCGGAAGGTCGCAGCGGGGCTCGGGGTGGACTGGCCGGAGCGCGCGACCCCGGGCGAGGCGGTGGCCGGCGTGGACACCTCCGACCCGCGCGGCGCGGCGTTCGTCGACCAGGCCGCGATGTTGCTCCGGGGCGCCGGCTACACGGCGTTCGACGGTGAGGTGCCTGCCCAGCCGGAGCATGCGGCTGTCGGCTCGCCATACGCCCACGTCACGGCGCCGCTGCGGCGGCTGGCCGACCGGTATGCCGCCGAGGTCTGCCTCGCGCTGTGTGCCGGCACCGCTGTGCCCGGCTGGGTGCGCGCCGCGCTGCCCGAGCTGCCGGCGGCGATGGATGCCTCCGACCGGCGTTCGCACGAGGTCGACCGCGCGGTGATCGACCTGACCGAGGCGATCCTGCTGCGCGGCCGGGAGGGCGAGGAGTTCGACGCCTCCGTGGTCGAGGCGAACGGCGAGGCCGGCACAGTGGTGATCGTCGACCCGCCGATCCGGGCGAAGTGCGTCGGCGTGCTGCGGCCGGGGGAGCGGGTCCGGGTCCGCCTGACCGAGGCCGACCCGGTCAGGCGGCGGGTCCGCTTCACCACGGTCGCGGCGGAGCCGGCCGACGGACCGGTCGGTGGACCCAGGGGCGAGGGACCGGCCGGCGGGGCGCCGGGCGGGGGACCGGCCGGCGGGGCTGCGGTGGTCCAACCGCCTCGGTAGGTGCGGGCCGTGCGCGATTTTCGGCGTGGCACGATGGATCATCCCCCGCACGTCGCCCACGAGGAGGCCCATCCGCATGTCCGCCGACCCCCTTGCCGACGCCGCGCCGACCCCGGATGTCACCGGTCTCACCGTCGGGGTGCTCGGCGGCACCGGCGCGCAGGGCCACGGCCTGGCCTACCGGCTCGCGGCGGCGGGCCAGCGGGTGCTGGTCGGCTCCCGCGACCCGGCCCGCGCGAAGGCCGCCGCCGAGAAGGTCAACGCGCTGCTGGGTGGTGCGGGTACCGCGGTGACCGGTGACGGCAACGAAGCGGCTGCGGCCGGTGCCGACGTGGTGGTCGTCGCGGTGCCCTGGGACGCGCATGCCTCCACGCTGGCGGCGGTGCGCGGGGCGTTGGCCGCGAAGATTGTCGTGGACTGCGTCAACCCGCTCGGCTTCGACCAGCGGGGGCCGTTCGCGTTGGAGGTCCCCGAGGGCAGCGCGGCCCAGCAGGCCGCCGCGCTGCTGCCCGACAGCCGGGTCACGGCGGCCTTCCACCACGTCAGCGCGGCCCTGCTGGGCGATCCGACCGTGTCGGCCGTCGAGACGGACGTGCTGGTGCTCGGTGACGACCGCGACGCCACGGACGTCGTCCGGGCACTGGCCGGTCGGATCCCCGGCATGCGGGGCATCTACGCCGGCCGGCTCCGCAACGCCGGCCAGGTGGAGGGACTCACCGCCAACCTGATCGCGATCAACCGTCGCTACAAGGCCCACGCCGGCATCCGCATCACCGACGTCTGAGCGGCCCGCCGCCGCACGGACCGCTGCCGCCGGGTCGGGGACGCGGTGCGCGCCCGATCGGGTCGCGACGGTCCCGCGGTCAGTGGAAGGTGTGTTCCTCGGCGGGGAAGTGGCCGTCGCGGACGTCGGTCGGCGAAGCGGTGTGCGGCGTCGGCCGAGCACCCCGCTCACGTCCGCGTACCGCTTGACGAAGCGTCGGCACCTTGCCGGTGTTGCAGCCCGGCCATGTCCTGCCAGACCAGCACCTGGGCGTCGCAGTCCGGGCCGGCGCCGATGCCGACCGTGGGGATGGGCAGCTCGTGGGTGAGCCGCTTCGCGACGTCGGCGGCGACCATCTCCACCACCACGGCGAACGCGCCTGCCTCGGTCACCGCGTGCGCGTCGTCGATCACCCGCTGGCTGTCCTCACCGCGGCCCTGCACCCGGTAGCCGCCGTGGGTGTGCTCGTGCTGCGCCGTGAAGCCGACGTGCCCGACGACCGGGATACCGGCACCGACCAACGCCTCGATCTGCGGCACGATCCGCCGGCCGCCCTCCATCTTCACCGCGTGCGCGCCGCCCTCCTTGACGAACCGGACCGCGGTGGCCAGTGCCTGCTCGGGCCCCGCCTCGAACGAGCCGAACGGCAGGTCGCCGAGCACCAGCGCGCGCCTCGCCGAACGGGACACCGCCCGTATCAGCGGGATCAACTCGTCCACGGTGACCGGGAGCGAGTTCTCGTTGCCGAGCACGTTGTTGGACGCCGAGTCGCCGACCAGCAGCACCGGGATGCCGACCTGGTCGAAGAGCGCGGCCGTGTACTGGTCGTACGTGGTGAGCATCGCCCAGCGCTCGCCACGCTGCTTCGCCTCGAGGAGGTGGCGGGTGCGCACCCGCTTGATCGCGGGGTCTGCCGTACAGGGAGGGGGCCTGGTCGGACATGGGGAATCTCCTTCGTCCTCGGGGCCCGCACGCAGGTCCCCGGGTATCCGTCCATGCTGCCACCGCCGCCTGCCGCGCGGCGGGGAGAGTGACCAAGCAGACAGCGCCCGAGGTGCCGCGACGCGGCTCAGCGCGGGGCGGTCTCGCGCCACCGGTTGGTGATCGGCAGCCGCCGGTCGCGCCCGAACGCCTTGAGGCAGATCTTCGTGCCCGGGGCGGACTGGCGGCGCTTGTACTCGGCCTGGTCGACCAGCCGCAGCACCCGGTCGACCAGGGCCGCGTCGTAGCCCGCCGCGACCAGCGTGCTCGCGGTCCGGCGTCGCTGTCGACGTAGAGCGCGAGGATCCGGTCGAGCACCTCGTAGTCGGGCAGCGAGTCGGTGTCGAGCTGGCCGGGGCGCAGTTCGGCCGACGGCGGCTTGGTGATCGAGTTCTCCGGGATCGGCGGCGTCTCGCCCCGGGCCGTCGCGGCGGCGTTCCGCCACCGGGCGAGCTTCCAGACCAGCGTCTTCGGGTACGTCCTTGAGCGGGTTGAAGCCGCCCGACCGAGTCGCCGTACAGGGTGGAGTAGCCGACCGCCAGCTCGCTCTTGTTGCCGGTGGTGAGCACCAGGTGGCCCTCGGCGTTGGACAGCCCATCAGCGTGACGCCGCGCACCCGGGCCTGGAGGTTCTCCTCGGCCAGGCCGGCCAGCGGCAGTGCGGCGAGGAACGCGTCGACCATCGGCTGCGATCGGCTCCACCCGGTAGTCGCAGGCCGGTGCGCGTGGCCAGGTCGGCGGCGTCGTCCTGGGAGTGCGTCGGACGAGTAGCGCGCTGGGCATCGACGATGCCGATCGACGTTGTCCGCGCCGAGCGCGTCGCACCGCGAGCGCGGCGCACGACCGCGGAGTCGATGCCGCCGGACAGCCCGAGCACGACCGAGCGGAACCCGTTCTTGCGCACGTAGTCGCGCAGGCCGAGTGACCAGCGCCGCCCAGACCTCTGCCTCGTCGCTCGACGTGGGCGGCGATCTCGCCGGGCCGGGGCGTCGCCGGTCAGCGGCGTCGGCGTGGTCGAGAGCGTCACGCGCCGTACGGCCATCTCCGCGCCGGCCGCCGGCTCGTCCACCGGCTCTGCCGGCGCCGGACGCTGCCGGCAGGTCGAGGTCGATGCACCAGCAGGTGCTCGGCGAACTGCGGCGCCCGGGCGAGCAGCGTGCCGTCCGCGGTCACGACCATCGAGTCGCCGTCGAAGACCAGCTCGTCCTGGCCGCCGACCATGTTCACGTAGGCCACGCGTGGCGCCCGCCTCGGCGGCGCGCCGGCGCGACCAGCGGCAGGCGCACGTCGTCCTTGTTCAGCTCGTACGGCGAGCCGTTGATGCTGACCACCAGCCCGACGCCGGCGCCGCGCGGCCACCGCGAACGGGCCGCCGGGCTGCCACAGGTCCTCGCAGATCGGTCAGCGCCACGTCGACGCCGCCGATCCGGACCACGGTCAGCGTGTCGCCGGGCACGAAGTAGCGGTCCTCGTCGAACACGCCGTAGTTGGGCAGGTGGTGCTTGTAGTAGGTGGCGACCACGCCGCCGCCGGCGCAGCACAGCGGCGGCGTTGCGAGGTCCGCGCCCGGCTTCGACGTCGGCGCCGGCGGCCGCCGGGCCGTCGGCGTCCAGGTAGCCGACCACCACCGGCAGCTCGCCGAGCCCGTCGGCGGCGAGCTCGCGCGGCCAGGTCGCTCCAGCGGCCGCCGGGACGCCGCCGACGAACGACTCGCGGAAGACCAGGTCCTCGACCGGGTAGCCGGTGAGCATCATCTCGGGGAACGCGACCAGCGTGGGCGCCGGCCTCGGCGGCGCGCGCGGGTCCAGCGTCGGACCATGGCGGCGTTGCCGGCGAGGTCGCCGACGGTCGGGTTGACCTGGGCGAGGGCGAGCGCGAGCGTGTGGCATGCCTGCATCCTCTCACCAGACGGGCGTACGAGGCAGTACTCGAGCCCGGTCTCGTCGGGGCGTCGGCCGGTGCCGCGTAACGTCCGTGTAACACGGGCGGGCGAGACTCGCACGGCGGGAGCAGAGCGGGGAGGAACGGCCGTGGACCGTCAGCAGGAGTTCGTGCTGCGCACGCTGGAGGAGCGCGACATCCGCTTCGTCCGGCTGTGGTTCACCGACGTGCTGGGCACGCTGAAGAGCGTGTCGGTGGCCCCGGCCGAGCTGGAGTCGGCGTTCGAGGAGGGCATCGGCTTCGACGGCTCGGCGATCGAGGGCTTCGCCCGGGTCTACGAGTCCGACATGGTCGCCATGCCCGACCCGACCACGTTCCAGGTGTTCCCGTTCGAGGGCGGCGGCTCAGCGGCGAGAGCGCCCGGATGTTCTGCGACATCCTGCTGCCCGACGGCTCGCCGTCCTGGGCCGACCCGCGGCACGTGCTGCGGCGGGCGCTGTCGCAGGGCGGCGGAGAAGGGCTTCACCTTCTACACCCACCCCGAGATCGAGTTCTTCCTGCTCGCCGACGGCCCGACCGACGGCAGCGATGCCGATCCCGGTGGACGCCGGCGGCTACTTCGACCACACCACCCACGCCGTCGCCCGCGACTTCCGCCGCCAGGCCGTGCTGGCGCTGGAGCGGATCGGCATCTCGGTGGAGTTCAGCCACCACGAGGTCGCGCCCGGCCAGCAGGAGATCGACCTGCGCTACGCCGACGCGCTGGCCACCGCCGACAACATCATGACGTTCCGGCACGTGGTCAAGGAGGTGGCGCTCTCCCAGGGCGTGCACGCGACGTTCATGCCCAAGCCGTTCACCGACCAGCCCGGCAGCGGCATGCACACCCACCTGTCGCTGTTCGAGGGCGAGCGCAACGCGTTCCACGACCCGGGCGACCCGATGAAGCTGTCCAAGGTGGCCCGCGCGTTCATCGCCGGCCTGCTGGTGCACGCCCGGGAGTACACCGCGGTCACCAACCAGTGGGTCAACTCCTACAAGCGGCTGTTCCCGCAGGCGCTGCCGGACCGGATCACCGAGGCGCCGGCGTACGTCTGCTGGGGGCACCTCAACCGGTCGGCGCTGGTGCGGGTGCCGGCGCTACGGCAAGCCGAACTCCGCGCGGGTCGAGGTGCGCTCGCTCGACTCCGCGTGCAACCCCTACCTGGCGTTCGCGGTGCTGCTCGGGGCCGGCCTCAAGGGCATCGAGGAGGGCTACGAACTGCCGCCGGGCGCCGAGGACGACGTGTGGTCGCTGTCACCGCAGGAGCGACGCGCGCTGGGCTACGAGGACCTGCCGCGAGAACTCGCTGGCCGAGGCGATCGACGTGATGGAACGCAGCGAGCTGGTCGCCGAGGTGCTCGGCGAGCACGTGTTCGACTTCTTCCTGAAGCAACAAGCGGGCGGAGTGGGAGGAGTACCGCCGCGCAGGTCACCGCGTACGAGCGGCAGCGTTACCTGCCGACGCTCTGACCCTCCTCACCCGGGCCGCACGTGGCCGTGCGGCCGCGGTACGGGTCGGTCGAGGTGCGCTGACGTCGACGTGGCGGGGGTGGGTGGCCCCGTGGTCCACCCACCCCCGCGGTCGCGCTACGGGTCCGTCACAGCCCTGGCTGCGACACCCCGGTGTGGCCGGTGCCCTGCTCCGGTCCGGCGTACCCGCCGCCCCGCGACGCGTCGGGGTGCTGCGGTGCCGCGTAACCGGGCTGGTAACCGGGCTGGTAACCGGCCTCGTACCCGGGCTGCTGGCTCGCGCCCGGCGCGGCGTAGCCCGGCTGCGCGGCATGGGGCGAGGATGCCGGCGCACCGGCGTAGGCGGGCTGCTGCGTCTGGGTCTGCTCGGCCGCGGCCTGACCGTGGCCGTTGTGGTGCACGGCGTGCTCGGCCAGGTGCTTCGACTCCTCCTCGGCCACGTCGAGCATCCGCTCCCAGCGGCCCTGCATCGGCTTGACCAGCCCGCCGCCGACGCCGACGACGAGAATCCCGCCCACGGTGGCCAGCACCGCGATCAGCACCGGTCCGGTGACCGTGGTGGCCACGCCGACCTGGTTCAACGCGGCGATCACGCCGAGCGCGACGATGAAGCCGCCGGCCAGGTTGGCCAGCAGTCTCCCGTAGGAGAGGCTGCCGAGCGCGCCGCCGACCATGTCCCGCACCGCGCGGGCGATCAGGCCCGCGACCACCACGATGACGATCGCGACGAACGCCTGGGGCAGGAAACTCACCACGGCCGTGAGCAGGTCGCTGATCGGGTTGGGGCCGAAGACGCCGAACGCCATCGTGAGCGCGACGAGCAGCACGGCGTAGTAGACGAGCCTGGCCGCGAAGGAGCTGGCCGTCCACGATCCGCGGGCGAACGCCCGGCCCAGGCCGCCGCGCTCGACCACGCGGTCGAAGCCCACCTTCGTCAGGGCCGCCCGGATGCCGCGCTGCAACAGCGCGGCAACCAACCAGCCCAGCGCGAGGATGACGAGGAAGCCGAGGAGCTTCGGCAGGAAGGCGCCTGCCGAGGAGAGCGCATTGTCAAGTGGTGCCTGGAAGTCGACGGCGAGTGATGCGTGCATCGAGGTCCCCTTCGGGTCTGTGCAGCGTGGACCATTTTGCGCATTATCTACCCATAACTACGCGCTGTACACATGGCGTCACTTTTCGCCGATGAGCCTGGCCGGCCGGACCATCGGCACCCGCGGACCGGGCCGATAATCTTCGGGGGTGACCGCGCCCCGCCTGCTCGTCGTGGAGAACGACCCTGCCGACGACGTCCGTCGGCTCGGTGACTGGCTGATCGAGGCCGGTGCCGAGCTCCACGTCCTCCGGCCGCACGCCGGCGACCCGCTCCCGTCCGACCTGCAGGGGTACGCCGGCCTGGTCGTGCTCGGCGGCGACCAGTCCGCCTACGACGGGGCGGTCGGCACACCGTCCGCCCCGTGGTTCCCGGCGCTGAAGGACCTGTTGCGCGTCGCGGTGGGCCGCAAGGTGCCCACGCTCGGTGTGTGTCTGGGCGGTCAGCTCCTCGCCGACGCGCTGGGTGGTCGGGTGGAGCGCGGGGAACATCCCGAAGCCGGCGCCTACCTGGTGGCCCGGCGTGACGCCGCGGCCGGCGACCCCCTCTTCGCCGGTGTGCCGTTCACCCCGGACGTGTACCAGTGGCACCGGGACGAGATCACCCGGCTTCCTCCGGGTGCGCTGTTGCTGGCCGCGTCGGCGTTCGTGCCGAACCAGGCGTTCCGGGTCGGCGCGCGGGCGTGGGGTGTGCAGTTCCACGTGGAATGCGACCTGGCCATGCTGGCCGGCTGGGCCCGCCACGACGCCGTGTTCCTCGCCGAGCTGGGCCTGGACCCGGACGCCGTGCTGGCCCGGTGCGGTGCCGTCGCCACCGACGTCGAGGAGGTGTGGCGCCCGTTCGCGGGCCGTTTCGTGGCGCTCGCCGCCGGCCGCCAGGGCAGCATGCCGCTGCCGGTGATCGAGGCGTGAACGGGCGGGCGGCAGCCCACGGTGTCGGCGGCGCCGTGGAGGTGCGTAGGTGAGCCGAGGGGCGGGGGCGGGCAGCGGAAGGCTCGCCCGGCTCGGCTTCGACGACCCCGAGCGGGCCGGGGCGCTTCTCGGTGCGGCCGGCCTGGGTTGGTGGGACGCCGGTGGACCCGTGCCGGGGCGCGAGGACGCCCTCGCCGCACTCGTGCGGGCCGCCGACCCCGACCTCGCGCTGCTCGCCCTGCACCGGCTCGACGCGGCCCAGCCCGATACCGGGCCACTGCGCCACACGCTCCTCGCCGAGCCGGACTTCCGGACCAGGCTGGTGGCCGTCCTCGGCGCGTCGATCGCACTCGGCGACCACCTGGTGGCCAACTCCGGCGACTGGCGGCTGCTCACCGAGGACGCCTGGGATCCCGAACGGCCCTCGGCGGAGGCGTTCGGGCGCACGTTGCTCGATGCCGTCGGCGTGCCGGCCCACGCGCCGCCGACCTGGGGGAGCGGGGGCGGGACGGCGTGGGGAGCCGGTGCCGAGGTGGTCGCCGACCTGCGGCAGGCCTACCGCCGTGCGCTGCTCTGCGTCGCGGCGCGCGACCTCACCACGGAAGGGCAGGACGACGGCGTCGCCGGCGTGGCCCGTGAGCTTGCCGACCTGGCCGGGGCCACGCTGCGGGCGGCCCTGGCGGTCGCCGCGGCGGAGCTGCCCGCGGACGCCCTTCCGGTGCGCCTCGCGGTCGTCGGGATGGGCAAGTGCGGTGGTCGCGAGCTGAACTACCTCAGCGACGTGGACGTCGTGTTCGTCGCGGAGCCCGGCCCGCCACCGCCGGCCGACCCGGCCGACGACACCGACACCGGCGGCGGCCTCGGCAGTGGCGGCGGCCCGGCGGAACCGGGCGGAACAGGGCCGCGCCACAACGCGGGGCGGCTCAATGGCGGGCCCGCCGAGGAGGGCGGCGCGGCACTGCGGACGGCCACCGTCCTGGCCGCCACCACGATGCGGATCTGTTCGGCCGTGGCGTGGCAGGTCGACGCCGCGCTGCGGCCCGAGGGCCGGGACGGCCCACTGGTCCGGTCGGTGGCGAGCCACCAGGCGTACTACCGGCAGTGGGCGAAGACCTGGGAGTTCCAGGCGTTGCTCAAGGCCAGGCCGCTGGCCGGCGACGCGGCCCTCGGCGCGGCGTGGACGGACGCGGTGACGCCGCTGGTGTGGGGTGACGCGCGCTCGCCCGGCGCGGCGGCGCGGCCGGGCGCTGTCGCCGAGGTGCGGGCGATGCGGCGGCGGGTCGAGCGCAGCCTTCCCCTCCGCCAGGCCGCCCGGGAGATCAAGCTCGGCCCCGGCGGCCTGCGCGACATCGAGTTCGCCGTCCAGCTGCTCCAGCTCGTCCACGGACGCGGTGACACCACGCTGCGCAGCGGCACCACGCTGGACGCGCTCCGGGCACTGATCGACGGCGGCTACGTCGGTCGCGAGGACGGGGAGGCACTGGACCGCTCCTACCGGTTCCTCCGCACGATCGAGCACCGGCTGCAGTTGCAGCGCCTGCACCGCACGCATCGGCTGCCGGACGACTCCGGCGGCCTGCGCTGGCTCGCACACGCGCTCGGCTACCGGGGCAACGGCGACCCGGTCGAGGCGTTCACCGCCGAGTGGACCCGGCACGCCCACGACGTCCGCCGGCTGCACGAGAAGCTGTTCTACCGGCCGCTGCTCGAAGCGGTGGCCGCCGTCCCCGGCGAGGAGCTGCGACTGAGCCCGGAGGCCGCCCGGGCCCGGCTGGAGGTGCTCGGCTTCGACGACCCGGCCGGCGCCCTGCGACACCTCGAGGCGCTCACCGCCGGGGTGTCGCGGCGCGCCCATATCCAGCGGAATCTGCTGCCGGCGATGCTGGGATCGTTCGCCGACGCCCCGGACCCCGACGGTGGCCTGCTCGCCTACCGACGGGTGTCCGACCAGCTCGGGAGCACCCCCTGGTTCCTGCGCCTGGTGCGGGACGAGGGCCTGGTGGCCACCAGGCTGCCGGTGCTGCTGGCCACCAGCCGGTACGTCGCCGACCTGCTCGCCCGCGATCCCGAGGGGCTGCGGCTGCTCGCCGAGGACGCCGAGCTGCGGCCGCGGCCGGCCGGGGAGATCAAGGGCGCGCTCGCTGCCGCCGTGGGCCGCCATCCCGACCCGGCGGATGCCGTCATCGCCGCCCGTGCCGTCCGCCGGCGCGAACTCCTCCGGACCGCGTTCGCCGACCTGCTCGGCCTGGTCGACGCGCTGGAGGTCGGCCGGGTGCTGACCGACCTCACCGAAGCCGTGCTCGCCGCGGCACTCGAGGTGGCGCACCGCGTGGTGTCCGAGGGCCGCGGCGGGGGCGGGCTGCCGATGCGGCTGGCGGTGGTCGGCATGGGGCGGTTCGGCGGAGCGGAGATGTCCTATTCCTCCGACGCCGACGTGCTGTTCGTCTACGAGGCCGTCGACGGGGCGCCGGATGGCGAGGCGGCCGCCGCGGCGGGAGCGGTCGCGGAGGAGCTCCGGCGGCTGTTGGCCGTCCCGGCGCCCGATCCGCCGCTGGGCGTCGACGCGAACCTCCGGCCGGAGGGGCGCCGGGGGCCGCTGGTGCGGAGCCTCGCCAGCTACGCCGAGTACTACCGGCGCTGGTCGAGCGGATGGGAGGCCCAGGCCCTGCTCCGGGCCCGCCCGGTGGCCGGCGATAGGGAGCTGGCGGAACGTTTCCTCGCGCGGGTCGATCCGCTGCGGTACCCGGCCGGGGGGCTGCCTGCCGCGGCGGTGACCGAGGTCCGCCGGATCAAGGCCCGGGTGGACACAGAGCGCCTGCCTCGCGGTGCCGATCCGGCCACCCACACCAAGCTGGGACGCGGCGGCCTGGCCGACGTGGAGTGGACCGTCCAGCTCCTCCAGCTCCGGCACGCCGGTACCTTGCCGGGTCTGCGCACTCCCCGCACGCTCGACGCGCTGACCGCGGCTCGGGACGCCGGGCTGGTCACCCCGTTCGACCACGACACGATGGCCGCCGCCTGGACGAGGGCGACCGAGGTCCGCAACGCGCTCATGCTGGTGCGGGGTCGTCCGTCCGACCAGCTCCCGCGGCACGGCCTGGGGCTGGCCGGCGTGATCCGGGCGCTCGGCCGGCCACCGGGCACCGACCCCGGAGCGTTCCTCGACGAGTATCTGCGCACGATGCGCCACGGCCGGCAGGCGGTCGAGAAGGTCTTCTACGCCTGACGTTCGTACCTGCGGATCAGCACGTGCCAGTGCAGGCGCAGGTGCTCGACCAGCTTCGTGGCCGGCGCGGCCGCCGGGTTCGGGCCCGGATGGCCGTGGGCCGGCGCCGGACGGCAGTGATCGCGCGGGGGTGGGCGGATCGTCACGGCGCGGGCCGCCCGGTAGGCGAGGACGATCTCGCCGCCCGCGCGGAGCGCACGGTCGCAGCGTTCGTAGACCTCCGCCGCCCGCAGGTCTCCCCGTTCGGCGTTGGCGATCGTGGACCGGCTGTAGCCGACCTGCCGGGCCAGTGCGTCCTGGGTCAGGCCGGCAGCCTCGCGGCGGCGCCGCAGGGCCGCTCCCGCGCGCTCGCGCAGCCCCCGCGCGTCCGCCGTCGGAGTGCCCATCCCGTGCACCTCCTCGAGATCGTGCGACGCCCGATGTCCGTCCGGTGTGTCCGGTTGTCCGTCCTGTGTCCGAGCAGCGTACGGACCCTGTCGGACATTCCTCCGGACACTGTCGACTCCCCACCGCGGGTGCGTTTCGGCCCCGGTCCCGGTGGCCGGGAGCCCCGGCCGCACCGGGCCCGCCGGCGTGGTGGCACACCGGCTCAGCGGGAGGGGGAGCGGTGGACGAGCAGCCGGAGTGGACGGTGCGTCGACGCGGTACGCGGCACTGGTGGGTGTTCCGGGGGGAAGGCGCGGTGGCGGAGCTGGGTGTGCTCGGCACCGGCGAGTGGTGGGTCTGCCCCGACGGCGAGGCCCTGCCGTGGTCGACCACCTACCCCAGCGCCCAGGCGGCAGTGGACGCGCTCGTCACGTGGTGGGAGCACACCCACCCGTTCGGCGCGCCGTGACAGGCGTCCGAACGTCCGGAGCGCACCGCCATGAACGGGCGTCAGCCCGCCGGCGACCCGCGTCGCCCCACCGCGACCAGGGCGACCCGGGGGAGTTCCACCCGCCAGCCGTGGTCGGTCACCGCGTAGGACACCTGCCCGACCTGCTGCCCGGGCGCCCGGTCACCCGCAGGGTGTCGGAATGTCTCCTCGGCAAGTTCGGCCGCCCGCAGAGCGGCCTGTGTGTCGTCGGTTTCGGGGAGGAGGGTGAGCCCGTACATCCACCGCAGGTGGTCGCCGAGCCGCGTCCGCGCCTCGTCCCGCGTCGATGCGGTCAGCACCAACGGGTCGTACATCCGCTCGACGCGGACCTCCCCGAACCCGGCCCCGGTGAAGAGGCCGTCCATCTCGTCCGGCGTGAAGTGCGGATAGTCGTGCCCGGTGTGACTGAACCGGTGGACGACCTCGCCGAACCAGCGTGCCACCGCCGATCCTTCGGCGAAGTCGTGCACCACCAGGACTCCGCCCGGCCGCAGGACGCGGTGCGCCTCGCTCACCGCGAGCGGCCGGTCGGCGGCCGGAATGTGGTGGGTGCCGTACGCCATCAGGACCGCGTCGACGCTCCCGTCGCGCAACCGCAGCCGTTGGGCCGCCTGCCGAACGGCGGGCAGGTCGCGTTGCTGCGCAGCCCGGATCATCCCGGCCGACATGTCGCTGGTGAGCACCGTGGGCCGGGCGGCCGGGGTGGTGAACAGCTCGACCGCCCGGGCCAGCGTGCCGTCTCCGCCGAGCAGGTCGACGAGCACGTGCTCGGGCCGCCAGGAAGGGAGGGAACCGTCCGGGCTTGCGAGGGTGAACAGCTGGCGGATGCCGTGCAGTCGCACCGCGGGGTTCTGCTGGGCGGTCCGGTAACTGTCACCTCGGCCGCCTTCGCGGGTGTCCTCGAAGTCCGTCGGAGGCGGCGGCTCGTCGAGGTCCAGGCGGGCCGGGTCGAGCAGCGCGTACAGCTCGGGCGCGCGGTGGTAGAGGTCGGCCAACGTCGGCTCGGTGGGAGGGGAGGCCGGTGCGGACCAGAAGGGGGAAGTGAGGGTCACGGGTGCCGTCCGAGAGTAGGTACGAGAAGGGACTTCGGTGTGCGGCCGGCCACCCGGCGACGGAGCACCGGGAGCAGGCCGGCAGCGGTCACGGCGGCTCCGGCGAGCAGCGCGAGGGCGGCACCGGCGACCGGGAACGAAGAGAGGAGCGCCGAGCCGGCTGCCACGGTCGCGGCCAGGCCGAGCACCCCGGCGAGTGTCGTGCCCACCAGTGTGCCGGTGTCGACGTTCTCCAGCAGCCAGACCAGCGCCGCCACCGACAGCAGCGCGGGTGCCACCGCACCGACGGCCGCCGCTGCCTCGGCTGCGCCGTCCAGCACCCGGTCCAGCCCGAGCACCGCCCCGGCCGACAGCGGCACCACCACCGCCAACCCGACGCGGCTGGCCCGTTCCGCCGTGCGCAGGATCGCGGTGGTCCCCGCGGCCAGGGACGCGGCCAGCCCGGGTTGGAACACCCGCAACAGGTAGTCGAGCAGGTTGGCCAGCACGGTGTACGCGACGACCGCCAGGTAGAGAACACTCGCGGCCGCCACCAGCCCACGCTGGGCGAGCATCGCGAAGACCACGCTGACGGCCGCGGTGGCCAGCAGCGTGTTGGCACCCATCAGGAACGTCGTCCGTGCGGTGAGAACGAGTTCGGGCCGACGTGGCCTTGCGGCCCGCCGGCAGAGAGTGACGCCCAGCACCGCCGCTGTGGACAGCGCGGTGACGGCCTGCACGGCCAGCACCTCGCGTGGCCCGGCCCCGGCCCAGGCGCTCAGCGCGACGCCGAGGGCGACCGCGGCGGCGAGCACGCCGTGGCCGACCGTGTCCAGATACGGCCGGCCGAGTACGCGCCAGTAGCCGACCACCGCCTGTACCGCGCCGAACCCCACATTGGTGGCCGCCGCGAGGAGGTACAGATCCGCCGAGCCCGAGAGCCACGGCAGGAGCGTCGTGGCGGCGACCAGGGAGCCCACGGCGATTCCCCCGCCCACCGCGAGATGCGCGCCTAGCAGCCCGCCGCGACCCGCCGTGCCACCCGCCGCGGCCTCCCGACCCAGCAGCGCACCGGCCGACTTCTCCGCACCGGACCCGACCAGCGGATTGAGCACCAGGGTGGTGCCCACCACGACCGCATAGGGAGCGAACGCCTGGCCGCCCCAGAGCGCCAACAACACCGGGGCGCTGAGGATGACAGTGCCCCGGAAGGCACCGCGTCCGGCGAGCAGGACGGCGACGACCCGCCGCGGGGGAGGAGCGGTCATCCCTCGGCCGTTCGCCGTTCGGCGCCGTGGGGCCGCCGCCGCAGCTCCCGCAGGGGGATCGGCACCCACCGGCCGGGCACGAAGAGCACAGCGGCGGCGAGTGCCACGTGCACCGCGATGAACGCGTACGCCTCGTACTTGGTGGGCGGGTGGCCGAGGAACACCTCGATGTGCGACGCCCAGGTCCACACCTCCGGGATGGGCGTCCAACGCGGATCCGTGTGTGGGTTGACCAGCAGGAACGCGAGGTCCTCCAGTCCGGAGAGCATCAGCAGCAGCATCGCGAAACCCAGCCGGGCGGTCGTCCCCGCGGCACCGCCGCCGAGCCGGAAGGCCAGCACCAGCGACAGGATGACCAGCGGCACGGCGGTGAGCATGTGGTAGTAGAGCTTCGGAAAGTCTCCGTCGGTGCCGGAGTAGAAGAAGATCCGGGGCACGAAGTACAGGAAGAACAGCAGGAATCCCGCCGGGATCACGACCAGATGAACCCGCAGGCGGCGCAGCAGTGCGTCGTCGGCCAGCGCGATGGCGGCCACCGCGAATCCGAACGGAGTCAGCTTGAACAGCAGCATCGCGGCGCTGCCCGCTTCGCGGTCGTGCGGCAGCACGAACCAGATCACGCCGGCGAGGCTGGCTGCGGCGATCAGGCACAGGACGCTGGCGGTGGTCCTACGGCGCATCGACAGGCTCCAGTTCCAGACGTAACGTCGCGTCGACCCAACCGAGCAGCGCGTCGAGGGCGTGGTGGTCGTCCGCGACCAGCACCACGTAGCCGAGTTTGTGGGCGGCCTCGGTGTACGGGCGGACGATATGTCCGCTCCCCGCGTACAGCTCCACGGTGAGGACGCCGGGGTGCGCGCGCAGCTCGTCGAGTCCGTCGACGGACCGGACCACCGCTGGTCCCGGCAGCGGCGAGGTGAGCAGGTGCAGGAGGCACACCCGCGACCGGTCGGGCACCAGCGCGAACGGTTCGCCCACCGACAGCGAGACGGTGGCGCCGACCGTGTCGACGCCCCAGGCCTCCTGCATCAGCTGCGGGTAGGCGTTGCCACCGAGCCGCGCGCCCACCTCGATCACAAACAACGCGTCGGACTCGGTGAGGACGAAGTCGAAGTTGGCCGGACCGTCCACGATGTCCAGCGCCCGGCACACCTCCTGCAGGGTGGCCCGGATCCGTGCGGTGACCGCCGGCGAGAGCCGGGCCGGGATGAGGTGCCCGGTCGTGAGCATGGCCGGCAGCGGGGTCATCCTCTTCTCGGTGAGCGGCACGAAGTGGGCTTCCCCGCCGCGCATCCAGATCTCGACGGCGTAGTGCCGACCGACGATGTACTCCTCGATCAGCACGGTTCGCGACCGGGACAACGCCAGCGCAGCCTCGATCGCCGCGCCCACCTGGTCCCAGGCGGTGACCAGCGTGATGCCCTTTCCGCCGGAGGCGTCCGTGGGCTTGACCACGAGCGGGAGCGGGAGGTCCGTGGCGAGCTTCGCCACCCGCTCGGGGTCCGGGTCGCTGACCCACCGGTAGGCGCTCAGGCCGCACTCGGCCAGCACCTCGCGGAAGTAGGTCTTGTCCATCGACGCACGCGCGGCGCGGTGTGGCGGCCGGTAGGGGAGACCGTAGTGGGCGGCCAGGTCGCGATGCGTTCCCAGGGCGGCGTCCGTCGCGGTGGTGACGATGCCGTCCGGTCGGTCGCCGTTGAGCGCCGCGACGATCTGGTCGGCGTCCCGGGTGGAGACCGGGAGGAACAGGTCGGCCAGTCCCGAACCGGGAGCGTCGGCACGCTGGTCGACCGCGATCAGCCGGTAGCCCCGCCGCCGTGCCTCCCGGTAGGCCGGCAACTGGTCGGTTCCGGCGCCGAGCATCAGCAGCGTGGCGGGGCGTGCGGTCATGCCTGCTCCTCGACGGTGCGCTGACTGGACGGGGCGCCGTAGAGCGAGTGCTCCGGGGCGACGGGCACGTTCGCTTCGCGGATGTAGAACTGCGCCGGGCGGACGGCGCCCCGGACCAGGCGGTGCAGGTAGCCGGCGACCACGGCCAGGACGCTGGCGACGACGGCCTGGCCGGCCACCGCCACGGCGACTCCGGTCGCGGCGTCCACCCGTCCGGTCGCCAGCGCGGCGGCCCCGACCAGCAGGACCGTGACGGCGAGGGCGGCCAGCAGGTACGTCCAGACGAGCGGGCGCAGCGAGAACCCGACGTACAGCTCGAAGCTGTGGGCCGCGAGCCGCCACGCCGACCAGCGCGAGCGACCGGCGGTGCGGCGGGCATGGGTGACGTCCACGCTCGCGATGCGCGCGCCGACCAGCGGCAGCGTGGCGAGGAGGTACGGCATGGCCAGCGGCAGCTCGACCGCACGGCGGGCCACCGAGGCCCGGACCACCCGGAACGCCGACGCCCCCTGGACGAGATCGATGCCGAACGCGCGCCGCGCGAGCCACTGCTGGACGCCCGACCCGACCCGCCTGGCCCAGGGGTCCTGCCGCCGGCGCCGGATGCCATACACCACGTCGTAGCCGTCGAGCGCCTTGGCGAGCAGCCGGCGCGCCTCGGCGGGCGGCGACTGCAGGTCGGCGTCGAGCTGGGCCACCCAGGTCGTGTCGGCATAGCGGAACCCCGCCGAGAAGGCCGCCTCCAGCCCGAAGTTGCGGGAGAACGACAGGTAGCGGACGCGCTGGTCGCGGTCGGCCAGGCGTTTGATCCGGGCCAGGGTGTCGTCGGTGGAGCCGTCGTCGACGAACAGGATCCGCAGCGCCGTGCAGTCCGACAGGGCCTCGTCGATGGCCGCGTACACCGCCTCGACCTGGGCGCTCTCGTTGAAGCAGGGAACCAGGGCGGTCAGCGCCGCCGAGGCGACCTGGCCCCTCAGATCAGTTGTCGGGTCCATGTCACCGGCGTCTGGTCGGTCAGGATCTCGATCGGCAGGTGGTAGCCGAACGGGCGCGGTCCGACCTCGCGGATCCAGGCGATCATCGCGGCGAGGCCGTCGCGCAACGACCATTCGGTCCGGTAGCCCAGTAACCGCCGGGCCTTGTCGGCGGAGCAGTGCGCTTCGCGGACCTCCTGGGGCCGGTCGGCCACGAAGATCGGTTCGACCGGGAAGTCGAGCAGCCCGCCGAGCAGTTCCGCGAGGTCGAGAATCGTCACGTACTCCTCGTCGGGGCCGACGTTGACGATTTCTCCTGCCAATCGCGGGTCGGTGCCCAGCGCGACCAGGGGACTCACCACGTCCGCGACGTAGGAGAAGCAGCGGCGCTGCGCGCCGTCCCCGTAGATGACCGGTTGGCGTCCCTGCAGCATGCGGTTGACCATGATGCTGGCGACATTGCGATAGGGATCGTCGAACTTCTGCCGGGGGCCGATGATGTTGTGCGGGACGGCGATTGCCCACTCGATCCCGTGGGTGTCGCAGAGGTTTCGGGTCAGCAGTTCGGCCGCGTATTTCGAGATGCCGTAGGGGTCGACCGGCCGCGGCGGGAGGTCCTCGGTGAACGGTGTGGGCTGGGTGCCGTACCGCGCCATCGAGGAGCACAGGACGAATCGCCCCACGCCCGCCGACGCCGCCGCCGACAGCGCCGCGGCGGTGGCTCCGGCCGTGTGTTCGTGCACCAGGTAGGGCGAGAACACGCTCACCCCCTCGTACGGGGCAGCGGCGCAGTGGTACACGAGGTCGGCGCCGTGGACGAGCCCGCTGTACGCGTCCCGGTTGGCACAGTCGGCCACGACGAACTCGACGCCCTCGGGGACGTTCTCCTTCGCGCCGCCCAGGAGGTTGTCGATGCCGGTGGTCTCCCATCCGGCGGCGACGAAGTGCTCCGCGACGTGGCTTCCCAGGAACCCGGCCACCCCGGTGACGAAGACCTTTCCAGGCACGGGCACCCCTTTCGTTAACTGCGTAAACTACCTCCTGGTACGGAATCGGGAAGGTGTTTGGTTCGAACGGGAAACCGGCTCTTCACAGACGAGGGTGTAGTCGGGGTCTGAACCCGCCGGTCTCGAGCAGTGATCTGGCGATGTAGTTGGTGAGGTTGCGGAACCCGAGGGCGGAGCCGCGCAGGTGCTCGAGGCGTCCGTTGATCGCCTCGGTTGGGCCGTTGGAGGTGCCGGGGCGGTCGAAGTAGGCCAGGACGTCGCCGGCGCGTTTGGTCAGGGTCCGCCCGAGGGTGATGATCTCGGTCAAGGCGGCGGGGACGCCGTGGCTGACCGACTCGATCAGCTTGCTCATCAGATCGCGGCCTCGGGTGCGGTCGGGCTCGCGGTAGGCGGCGATCATCTGCTGGTAGATGCCCCAGGTGGTCTCGACCTGGACGTGCTCATCGGTGGCGAACAGCGCCGTCAGTCGCTGGGTCTGCTTGTCGGTGAGCAGGTCCGCGCCGGTGTGCAGGGTCCGCCGCGCGCGATAGAGCGGATCGTTCTTGCGGCCGCGGTGACCGTGGGTGTCCTGCTGGACCCGCCTGCGGCACCGGTCCAGGGCGTCGCCGGCCAGGCGGACGACGTGGAAGGGGTCCATCACTGCGACGGCGTCGGGCATCTCCTCAACGGTCGCGGTCTTGAACCCGGTGAAGCCGTCCATCGCGACCACTTCCACGCCCTGGCGCCACTGCTGGGGTCGTGCGGCGAGCCACTGCTTGAAGGCCTGTTTGGAACGGCCGGCGACCATGTCCAGCAGCCTGGCCGGCCCTGTGCCGCTGCGGACCGGGGTCAGGTCGATGATCACGGTGACGTACTTGTCGCCACGGCGGGTGTGTCTCCAGACGTGCTCATCGACCCCGATCACGCTCACCCCGTCGAACCGGGCAGGGTCGCCGATCAAGACCCGTCTGCCCTCGGCCAGGACCGCGTCGTTCGCGGTGTTCCACGCCACCCCGAGCCCTTCGGCGACACGGGCCACGCTCAGGTGCTGACACACGATGCCCTCCAACGCCCACCGCAGGCCACGCCGGGACAGCTTCGCCCTCGCCTCGGCGGCCCTGGTGGTGTCCTGGCGCCACACGTGCCCGCACCCGGTGCACCGGTACCGGCCGACCGTGACTTCCAGCGTCGTCGGTCGCCACCCCAGCGGCTCGTGCGCCAGCCGCCGGACCACGCTGTCCCGGGCCGCACCCTCGCAGCCGCAGCGCCGGCACCAGGCGTCGGGCTCCACGACTCGGCAGGCCAGCACCGCACGGTCGGGCTCCAGTCGCTGCCCGGTCACTTCAAGACCGAGCTCGTCCAGGCGGCAGAACGTGGTCAGGTCAGGGCCAGCGAAGGTAGCGTCAGGCACGTCGAGGTCTTCCAAATGGGCGGCGTCAGAACCCCCATCATCGGAAGACCTCGACCTCTATCCAGCAACCGACGCGCCGACCCGCGCTACACCCTCAACTGTGAAGAGCCGGGAAACCCTTACCAGTTGCCACGCTCGCAATGGAGCGACGAAGTACGAGAAAAACGACCGAGTCGCACCATTTACTGGTTGACTCGGCCGTTTCTCAATATCTGTGCCTCTTATTAGCAAGCTGGGTCAGAAACAACTCTTTGCGCCGACTGGGCAAGTTGGCACGCAATCGAACTCACCACGCGATCTGCGTCCGATCGCACTCAGCGTGCCAGCTGTCCGATTTCTAGAGGTCGTAGTACATCGCGAACTCGTGCGGCGTGGGACGCAACCGGACCGGGTCGATCTCGTGCTCGCGCTTGTAGTCGATCCAGGTCTCGATCAGGTCCGGGGTGAACACGCCACCGTCGAGCAGGTAGTCGTGGTCGGCCGCGAGCGAGTGGAGCACCTGGTCGAGGGAGCCGGGCACCTGGGTGACCTCGGCGATCTCATCCGGGGGGAGTTCGTAGAGGTCCTTGTCGATCGGCGGCGGCGGCTCGACCTTGTTGCGGATGCCGTCCAGGCCGGCCATCAGCATCGCCGAGAACGCGAGGTAGGGGTTCGCGGAGGGGTCAGGGACGCGGAACTCGATGCGCTTGGCCTTCGGGTTCGACCCGGTGATCGGGATGCGCGTGCAGGCCGAGCGGTTGCGCTGGGAGTAGACCAGGTTGACCGGGGCCTCGTAGCCGGGCACCAGCCGGCGGTAGGAGTTCACCGTCGGGTTGGTGAACGCCAGCAGCGACGGAGCGTGCTTGAGCAGGCCGCCGATGTACCACCGCGCGGTGTCGGAGAGCCCGGCGTACCCAACCTCGTCGTAGAACAGCGGGTCGCCGTCCTTCCAGAGGCTCTGATGGGTGTGCATCCCCGACCCGTTGTCGCCGAACAGCGGCTTGGGCATGAACGTCGCCGACTTGCCCGCCGCCCAGGCGGTGTTCTTGATGATGTACTTGAACAGCATCAGGTTGTCGGCCGAGTGCAGCAGCGTGGAGAACCGGTAGTTGATCTCGGCCTGCCCGGCCGTGCCGACCTCGTGGTGGGCCCGCTCGACGGTGATGCCGGCGTTGATCAGGTTGCCGGTGATCTGGTCGCGCAGGTCGGCGTAGTGGTCGGTGGGCGGGACGGGGAAGTAGCCGCCCTTGTATCGGGTCTTGTAGCCGCGGTTGCCGCCTTCCTCGACGGTGCCGGTGTTCCACTGGCCCTCGACCGAGTCGACGTAGTAGTACGCGCTGTTCTGCGTCGTGTCGTACCGGATCGAGTCGAAGATGTAGAACTCCGCCTCGGCGCCGAAGTACGCGGTGTCGGCGATGCCGCTGGAGGCCAGGTACGCCTCGGCCTTGCGCGCGACGTTGCGGGGATCGCGCGAGTAGGCCTCGCGGGTGAACGGGTCGGCGATGAAGAAGTTCAGGGCCACCGTCTTCTGCACCCGGAACGCGTCGACGAACGCCGTCGTGACGTCGGGCAGCAGCAGCATGTCCGACTCGTGGATCTGCTGGAAGCCGCGGATGGACGAGCCGTCGAACGCCAGGCCTTCGGCCAGGATGGTGGCGTCGAACGACTCGGCGGGCACGTTGAAGTGCTGCATGACGCCCGGCAGGTCACAGAAGCGGACGTCGATGAACCGCACATCCTCGTCCTGGATGTAGCGGAGCAGGTCCTCGGGTTGGGAAAACATCCGTCCTCCGTACGTGTGGGTCGCTGCTTTCGACGGTAAGGAGCGGCGGTTGCCCGATCGTGTCCCGCCTGTTTCGTCGATGTTAACCAGCCGGTGACCTGGGCCACTCCCCGCCACGGCGCGGACCTGGATTCAGTCCCGGCAGGACAGAAAGAGGACGAGTCGCCGCGTGACCAGAAGAGTCCCGGGCTCAGGTGAGGAGCAGCGTCCTGTCGAACACGAGCTAGGCTGCGGAGCCGTGAGTGACGACGCGCCGTCGACGAGTTCCGCCGATCCGGGGGATCACCGCGGCGCCAGGTTCGGGATGGCCGCGACCGGTCCGGGCTCGGTGGCATCGTTCGGACGCCGGCTCGTCGCCCTGGCCGTCGACGCGGTGCTCTCGGTGCTGGTGGCGTCCCTGTTCACGCGGCCGGACGCGCCTCGGCTGTGGAGTGCGATCGTGCTCGTCGGGGTCTACACATTCTTCGTGGGATTCTTCGGCCAGACCCCGGGCATGCGTCTGCTCGGCATCGCGTGTGTGCGGGTCGCCGACGGGTGCCGGTTGGGGCTCGGACGCGCGGCGCTGCGGGCATTGCTGCTGCAGGCGCTGGTGCCCGCGGTGATCGTCGACCGGGACGGGCGCGGCTGGCACGACCGGGCTGCCGGTTCGGTGGTGGTCCGCGTCTGACGGTCGCCCGAGGCGACGGCGCGCGGTGGCCGGCGCAGTCTCAGCGGCCGCGGTACATCTGCTGCTTGGCGCCCTTCATCGCCTTGCCGCTCTTGGGCATCGGGCCCTTGGGGATGGGCGGACGGGCGCCGCCAAGCGCCTGCAGGCGTTGCTCGATCGCGTTGATCTGCTTGGGCGTGAGGGCGCGGGGCATCTTCATCAGGTGTGTCTGCACCTTGCGGATCGGCACCTGGCCGTCGCCGTCGCCCACCGCCACCTGGAAGACCTGGACGTCCGGAAGCACGCGGCCGATCTTCTTCTTCTCCTGGGCGAGCAGGTTGCGCAGGCGGTTCGCCGAGCCCTCGCTGACCAGGACGACGCCGGGTCGGCCGACCACCCGGTGCACGATGTCCTGCTGCGGGGTCACTGCGATCGCGGGCGTCACCCGCCAGTTGCCGCGCATCGTGTCGAGGATCGCCGCTGCGGCCCCCGGCTTGCCCTGCACCTCGGCGTAGGTGGCCCGTTGCACCCGTCGGCTGAAGACGATCAGCGCCGCGAGCACACCGGTCATCGCCCCCAGCGGGATGAGCACCCACATCCCGAGCGGGATGCCGACACCGAGCCCGATCGCGGCGGGGACGCCGAAGGCGACCAGCAGCAGCCAGACGACGTGCTTGTCGTGCCGCCGGGTGAACTGGAACGCGATGCCGATCTGCCGCAGACGCTGCCGGAAACCGACCTTCTCGGGGGTGGTGGCCATGCCGGGATTCTAGTGCGATGCCGGGCGGTGTCCGCCGTCGCGGGCCGGTCAGTTCCGCGGCACCGGTGCGCGAAGACCTGCCGCCGCGGACGGACGACAGGTGCTGCGCCGGTGGCCGGCCGTTCCCCGGCTCAGTGGCCGGAGGCTTCGGTGCGCAGGGCGTGGTCGACCACGTCCAGCACGGCGTCCGCCTCGCGGCGGTCGCGGGCCCGGTGGGCGTCCTCGCTCATGGCTGCCCAGGCGTTCTGGCGTGCGGTGCGCTGGCCGCCCTCGGGGAGCAGGGCGACAGCAGAGACCAGCAGGTGGCGGAGTGTGTCCACCGGCATCACGGCGACCTCCGAAGGTCGGCGGTAGGGGCAGGTGTGATCCTGCCGGCGGGTCGTGTCGGGCTTGTAACGGCAACGTGACCCTGCGGGGTCAACGTGCGACGGCTGGATCGGCCGGTAACGCCCGTGCCTGGACGGCCTGCTGGTAGAGCCGCCCAGCCCGATAGGAAGAGCGCACCAGCGGGCCGGAAAGTACACCGGCGAAGCCGATCCGCGCGGCCTCGTCCTGGAACTCGACGAACTCCTCGGGCCGGACCCAGCGGGCCACGGGGTGATGGCGGGGCGAGGGCCGCAGGTACTGCGTGATCGTCACCAGTTCGCAGCCAGCCTGGTGCAGGTCGTGCAGCGACTGGACGATCTCGGCACGTTCCTCGCCCATGCCGAGGATCAGGTTGGACTTGGTGACCAGCCCGGCCGCACGCGCGCGGCGGAGCACCTCGAGCGAACGTTCGTACCGGAAGCCCGGCCGGATGCGCCGGAAGATCCGCGGCACCGTCTCGATGTTGTGCGCCAGTACCTGCGGTGCCGCGCCGAACACCTCGGCGAGCTGTCCGGAGTCGGCGTTGAAGTCGGGGATCAACAGTTCGACGCCCGTGCCCGGGTTGAGCTGGTGGATCTGCCGGACCGTCTCGGCGTAGAGCCACGCACCCCCGTCGGCCAGGTCGTCGCGGGCCACGCCGGTGACCGTCGCGTAGCGCAGCCCCATCGCCTGCACGCTCTCGGCCACCCGCCGCGGCTCGTCGGCGTCGAACTCCGCCGGCCTGCCGGTGTCGATCTGGCAGAAGTCGCAGCGCCGGGTGCACTGGTCGCCGCCGATGAGGAAGGTGGCCTCGCGGTCCTCCCAGCATTCGAAGATGTTCGGGCAGCCGGCCGCCTCGCAGACGGTGTGCAGGCCCTCACGCCGGACCAGTCCCTTGAGTTCGGTGTACGCCGGCCCCATGGTCGCCTTGACCTTGATCCAGGGTGGCTTGCGCTCGATCGGCGTCTCGGCGTTGCGCGCCTCCAGGCGCAGCATCCTGCGGCCCTCGGGCTCCACGGCGGCGGTCACGGTAGCCCAGCCTACGCGGTGGTCGCCGAGTCACCTCCAGACCGTGAGCGCGGTCACGGCGCCCGGGGGCACCCGCCGGTTCCGGGGGCCTGCGGACGGCCCCTGTCGAGCTCGGGCCAACGAGTTTCGGACTTGTGGACACATACCACCTGGAGTGCTCGCGCTCCCCATTGCCGGCGAGGTAATCCACAGTTTACTGTCCGGTAACTTCGGTGAGACGGGGGTCACATAATGCGCCGGTGGCTCGCTCGTTACGCGGCACTTCTCGCCCTGCTCGTCCTGGCTCCGTTCGCGTCCCCGGCTGCACCCGCCGCCGCGGCGAACACCGGCTTCCGACTGGTGGAGATCGTCGCCCGGGACGGGGTCGTCCTGAAGGCGAACGTGATCGCCCCCCGCACGGCCGGTCCGCATCCGGCCATCGTGTTCGTCAACAGCTGGGGCCTCAACGACGCCGAGTACCTGGCCCAGGCGACCAGGTTCGCCGATGCCGGCTACGTGGTGCTCTCGTACACCACCCGCGGCTTCTGGTTCTCCGGCGGCCGGATCGACACCGGCGGCCCGCTGGACATCGCGGACGCGTCCACCGCGATCGACTGGCTGCTCGCCAACACCTCCGCCGACCCGGGCAAGATCGGCATGGCCGGCATCTCCTACGGCTCCGGGATCAGCCTGATGACCGCGGGCGCCGACCCGCGGGTCCGTGCCGTCGCCGCGATGAGCGCCTGGACCGACCTGCCCCGCTCGCTCTACGCCGACCAGACCCGGCACGGCCAGGCGGCCGGGCTGCTCGACGGGCTGGCCCTCCTCACCGGCCGCCCGAGCACCGAACTGCGCACCACCCTCGACGACTTCTTCGCCAACCGGAACATCGACCAGGTGATGGCGTTCGGGCGGGTCCGTTCTGCGCAGACCCACCTCGCGGCGATCAACCGCAACGCCCCCGCAATCATGATCGCGAACGCGTACGGCGACAGCCTCTTCGCACCCAACCAGCTCGTTGACTTCTACGGCCAGCTCACCGGCCCGAAGCGGCTGGAACTGGCCCCCGGCGACCACGCCACCGTCGAGGGCCTGGGACTGGTCGGCCTTCCCAACCCGGTCTGGCGCAACGTCCGGCGCTGGTTCGACGCCTACCTGGCCGGTACCGACACCTCGATCACCACCGAGCGGCCCGTCGTCCTCGACCCCCGCGGCTCGGCCGGGCCGGAGTCGTACACGAGCTGGGCCGACGTCACCGGCAGCACACAGCGGTACCGGCTGGGCGCCGAGCGGCTGGACGGCACCGGTCCGCTCTCCCCGTCGGCCGCCGCCGGCTGGTCGGACACGATCTACGCCGGTGTCGACACCGTGGCCTGGGGCGGCATCGCGATCGTCACCAACGGGCTGGAGGGGCTCACCGGCATCCCGCCCAAGGCGTGGCTGCCCGGTGTCAACCGGCTCCACGGCGCGGTCTGGACGAGCGGAACGTTCGGCGCGAAGCGGGCCGTGCGCGGCATCCCGCGCCTGCACCTCTCGTTCGCCCCGGCGTCCCGTGCCGGCACGCTGGTCGCCTACCTCTACGACCTGGACGCGTTGGGCACCGGACGGCTGGTCACCCACGCCCCGACCAGCTGGGTGGGCGCGACGCCGAACGTCCGGCGCGCCGTCGACCTGGACTTCCCGGCGGCGGCCTACGACATCCCGGCCGGGCACAGACTCGCGCTGGTCGTGGACACCGAGGACCTGCTGTACCTGGACAGCAATCCGCTCGGCAGCCCGCTGCGGCTGTCGTCCCCGACGGCCGACCCGACCTGGCTCGAGCTGCCCCTGCGGTAGCGCCGCCGCCGGGTCAGGCCGCCACGAGCCGGCGGAGCCGTCGCTCGACCAGGCCGAGCGCGTCGGCCACCCCGACCCGGCGGCCGAGTTCCGCGCTGAGCGAGGTGACGCCGGCGTCGGCGATGCCGCACGGCACGATCGGGTCGTACGCGTGCAGGTCGGGGTCGCAGTTCAGGGCGAAGCCGTGCAGGGTCACCCGCTTGCTGACCCGGACGCCGATCGCGGCGATCTTGCGGTCGACGCCGTCGCCGCGGGCCGGCACCCAGACGCCGCTGCGGCCCTCGACGCGTGCGGTGGCCACCCCGAGTTCAGCGCACACCTCGATCAGCACCGCCTCGATCCGGCGCACGTGCTCGACCACGTCGATCGGCTCGCGCAGCCGCACGATCGGGTAGCCGACGAGCTGGCCGGGACCGTGCCAGGTGATCTTGCCGCCGCGGTCGACGTCCACCACCGGACTGCCGTCGGTGGGCCGCTCGGACGGCTCGGTGCGGCGGCCGGCGGTGTACACGTCGGGGTGTTCGAGCAGCAGGACGGTGTCCGGACCGGCGTCGGCGACCCGGGCGGCGTGCAGGAGTCGCTGCTGGTCCCAGGCCGCGACGTAGTCCACGACGCCTGCGCGGACGATGTGGAGCGCGCCGGGGTCGGCGGTGGCGCCGGCGGCCGGCGGGCCGGGGTCGGCGGGGGGAACAGTGGGGGAACGGGTGGCGGACGAGGTCACGATCCGAGCCTACGCCGCCGGTTCAGGCGTCGGACCAGCCGTGCTGACGGGCCATCTGGGCCAGCGGGGAGTCGCGCAAGACCACCCGGGCGTTGGCGTCGCCGACCAGCCGGGCGTCCACCGCGGCGGCCACCTCGGCCGCCCGGTACTCGGCCAGCTCCAGCATGTCCAGACTCACCCGCCACCACCACGGGTCGTTGTCTCCTCGGCAGGGCCCGCCCCCGCGGTACCAGTCGGCCAGGCCGTCGAGCAGGTCGTCCCCGACCCCCGAGGGGTCGGTCAACCGGACCACCGCGGCCACCATCCGCGCCGCCGCGCCCTCCCAGCCGTCCACATGCCGCAGCACCAGCTCGTGCAGCGACGGGTCGCCCAGGGCCCCGGCGGCCTCGACCTCCAGCAACCAGACGTCGTCGTGCCCGAGAGCCGAACGCACGGCCGGCAGCGCTCGGGGGTCCCGCCGCCGGGCCAGGCCGATCAGCGCCTCGCGCCGGGCCTCGCCGTGCCGGTCGCGGAGCCGGGCCACCAGGGCCTCCCGGACCAGCGGCCCGTCCACGTCGTCGAGCTGGGTCCCGAGACCGAAGCACGCCCAGTTGCGCACCTCGCCGTCCGGGTCGGCCGCGAGGGAGAGCAGCGCCTCCACCGCGAACGCGAGGAAGGGCTCGTTGAGCTCCATCGTCGCCAGGTGCGGCAGCGTCCGGGCGACGGCCGTGCGCACCGCCGCGGCGTCGTGGTCGACCAGGCCCAACACGGTGGAGTAGGCGGCTGCCTCGCCCGCGGCGGCGTCCACTGCCTCGGCCAGGTCGTCAGGCTCGGCTGTCGGGTCTCCGGCAAGTGCGACGAGATCCATGTGGTCACCCTCCCCGATACCGCGGTGGCCCTGGCGTGTCTCAGCGCACCCACGATCGCATCCGGTGGAGCCGAAATACTGTCACGCCGCGCCGGGCAGCACCGGCGGTTCGATCCGGTTCTCCTCCGCGCCGTCCGGCCCGGGACCCGGTCGGTGCCCTGTGGACAGTGTCGGCGCGGTCGGGCCGGAGGCGCCTAGCGTAGGTGCCATGACCTGGCGGGTACCTGGATACACGACGGAACGGATGCTCGGCTTCGGCGCGACGGGCGAGGTGTGGGTCGCGCGCGACGACGTGTCCGGGGAGGCGGTGGCGCTCAAGCGGCTGCGGGCGGGCAGTTCCCTTCCTGCCGACCGGGAGCGGCTGCGCCGCGAGGGCGCGATCCTGGCGGCGTTCCGGCACCCGAACGTGATCGGCCTGCGCGGGGTGCTCGGCGACGCCGAGGGGCTGGTCCTGGTGCTCGACCTGGCTTCCGGTGGCAGCCTGGCCTCCGTGCTGGCCGGGCTCGGCCGGCTCCGGGCCGGCGAGGCGGTGGCGTTCCTCGCTCC
Source organism: uncultured Actinomycetota bacterium (assembly GCA_963740255.1). Lineage (GTDB taxonomy): Bacteria > Actinomycetota > Actinomycetes > Mycobacteriales > Cryptosporangiaceae > CAVUDO01. The sequence continues at coordinate 351,285 of CAVUDO010000002.1, forward strand.
GGTGGCCGACGCGCTGGCCGCGGCCCACGGCCACGGACTCCTGCACGGCGACGTGTCGCCCGGCAACCTGCTGCTCGCCGCCGACGGCACCCCGCTGCTGACCGACCTCGGGACGGCGCGGCTCGTCGGCGACGAACGGTCGCCGGTGCATGCCACCTCCCGGTACCTCGACCCGGCGGTGCGGGCGGGCGGTGCCCCGACGGCCGCGTCCGACGTGTACTCGCTGGCCGCGGTGGCCGCCCATGCGCTCACCGCACAGCCCGTTGCCGACCACGCCGGAGCCGTGCAGGAGTGGGCCGAGCGCGGCCACGAGCTGGGCGTGTCCGCGCCGCTGGTCGCCGCACTGTGCGGGGCGTTGGCGGCCGATCCACGCCGCCGCCCGTCCGCCGGTGAACTCGGCACCGCGTTGCGGGCCGCCTGCCTGGCCGAGCCGCTCGGTCGGTTGGTCGCCGCGGCCCGTGCCGGCGCCGAGTCGGTGGGCGGGCCGGAGGATCTCGTGCCGGACGGTGTTGTGGCGGTCGGCCCGGACTCGCTCACCCGTCCGGTGCGCCGCCGGTTGCCGCAGGCCGCTCCTGTCGTGCCGGGCTGGTGGGCGCGGTGGCGCCAGAGGCTGGGGTCCGGCGTGTCGGGGCGAGTGGCGCGGGCGGCGGCCAGGGTTCGGGCTGGCCTGCGGGAGTCACCGGCAGCGGTGCGGACGGCTTCGATCGTGACGCTGGTGGTCGTGGCGGGCCTGGGTGGGGTGGGATGGGCGGCCTCGGGTGCTCCCGAGCCCGCCGCTCCCGGGCTGGCGGCCCGCTCCCCGTCCCCGGACATGTCGGCGACCCCGGATCCGAAGGCCGCGGTGACGAAGGCCGAGCGGGAGTGGAAGGCGGTGGTGCAGGGCCTCGACACCCGCCGCGGGGAGGCGCTGGCGCGAGCCCGGGAGGAACTGCTCTTCCGGGTGTACACGCTCGGCAGCGCGCCGCTGGCCGGCGACACCCAGGCGATCCGTTCGCTGGTGGCGGCCGGCGCCACGGCGCCCGGCGTGCGTCACGAGGTGACCGCCGTACGACTGCTGTCGGCGACGGGTCGGCACGCACGGCTGGTCGTCACCGACCGGATGCCCGCCTACCGGGTGGTCGCCCGGTCCGGGGCGGTGCTCCGGGTCGTGCCGGCCCGAGCGTCGAAGACGTTCCAGTTGGAGTTGGTCCGGACGGTCGGGGGGTGGCGGATCCAGTCGATCGTGCCGGCCCGCTGAGCGGTCAGCCCGCCACGGCCCACCGCAGTGCCGATCGCACGTCGGAGTCGGCGAACGCGAAGCCGTGCGCGGCGAGCACGGCGGGGACGGCACGTTGGCCAGCCAGTACGCCGTCGTCGGCGAACTCGCCCAGCACCGCCCGCAGGGCGAGACGCGGCACGGGCAGGACGGCGGGCCGGTGCAGCACCTCGGCGAGGGCGGCGCTGAACTCGGCGCTGGTGACCGGCTCCGGGCCGGTCAGATTCACCGGACCGGAGACTTCCGGCGTGGTGAGCAGGAACCGGATCGCCGACGTCTCGTCGCGGAGCGAGATCCACGGCTGGTACTGCCGGCCCGAGCCGAGCCTTCCGCCCGCGCCGAGCTTGAACAGGGGCACCATCCTGGCCAGCATTCCGCCGTCACGGGCGCAGACCAGCCCAGTCCGCATCAGCACCACCCGCACGTCGGCGTCCGACGCCGGCGCGGACGCGGCCTCCCATTCCTGGCAGACCCCGGCGAGGAATCCCTCGCCCGGCCCCGCCGACTCGCCGAGCACCTGGTCGCCGCGGTCGCCGTAGTAGCCGACTGCCGACGCCGACAGGAGGACCCGGGGTCGCGGAGTGGCCCGGGCCAGCGCTTCGGCGACGGTCAGCGTCCCGTCGACACGGCTGTCCCGGATCGTGCGCTTCCACTCGTCGGTCCACCGGTGGTCCCCGACCCCCGCACCTGCGAGGTGCACCACGGCGTCCACCTCGGACAGCACGGCAGGGTCCAGCCTCCGGGCCGCGGGATCCCATTCGTGCTCGTCCGGCGCGGACGGGGCGCCGCGCACCAGCCGCACCACCTCGTGCCCGTCGTCCCGCAATTCCGGTACCAGCGCCGATCCGATCAGCCCGGAGGCTCCGGTCACCGCGATTCTCATGCCGCCATCCTCTCCGGTGCGCCGCTGGACCGCGAACCGGACCCGACCCGCCGACCCGCCACGGCAGGACGCCGACGCACGCCGCGAACGGACGTTGGGGCCGAGGCCGAGGTGACCGCACCCCGCCTGCCTGGGCGTCCGGCGATCGGCACCCGGGTGGCCGGAGCCTCAGGACAGGCCGAGGTCCCCGTCGAACAGTCCGCCTTCGAGCCGGTCCTTGACCGAGACCAGGAACCGGGCGGCGTCCGCACCGTCCACCGTGCGGTGGTCGTAGGACAGCGCGAGGTACACCATCGACCGGGGGAGGATCAGCTCGCCGAGGTCGGGATCGTCCACGACCACCGCCCGCTTGACCACCGCGCCGGTGCCCAGGATCGCCGACTGCGGCTGGTTGATGATCGGAGTGTCGAACAATGCCCCCCGGCTGCCGGTGTTGGTGAGCGTGAACGTGCCGCCGGACAGCTCGTCCGGGGTGACCCGGTTGCGGCGGGTGCGTTCGGCCAGGTCGGCGATCTTGCGGGCCATCCCGCCCAGGTTGAGGTCGCCGGCGTCCCGGATCACCGGGACCAGCAGGCCGCGCTCGGTGTCGACCGCGATGCCCAGGTGCTCGGCGTCGGGGTAGGTGATCGTGCCGGAGGCCATCTCGACGGTGGAGTTGACCCGGGGGTGCTCCCGCAGGGCCTCCACCGCGGCCAATGCGAAGAACGGCAGGAACGTGAGCTTGACGCCGTGCCGCGCCTGGAAGTCCTCCTTGGCCTGCTGGCGCAGCCGGGCGATCTTGGTCACGTCGGCCTCGACCACCGTGGTCAGCTGGGCGGAGGTCTGCAGCGATTCGACCATGCGACGGGCGATCACGCCGCGCAGCCGCGACATCTTCTCGGTGCGGCCCCGCAGCGGCGACGGTGCCCCCGCGGGCCTGGCCGGCGTGGCCGGGGTGGTCCGGGCCGCGGCCTCCTGTGCCCGCTTGGCCTCGGCGGCCGCGAGAATGTCCTGTTTGCGGATCCGTCCGCCGACCCCCGTCCCGGTAACGGCGGAGAGATCGATCCCCTGCTCGCCGGCGAGCTTGCGGACGAGCGGTGTGACGTAGGCGCCCTGGCCGTTGGGGGGCGCGGATTCGCCGGCGGGCACGGCCGTCGCCGCACTCTCCGGCTCGACGGCGGGTGGGTCGGACTGCCGGGTCGCCACCGGAGCCGGTGCCGACTCGACCGCGGCCGACTCCTGCTCCGGCGCTGGCGCCGGGGGCCGTGTGGGCGGGTGGGGCTGTGCCGGCGGCGCAGGTTCCTGGGGCGCGTCCGACGATGCGGCGGCCTCGGGCTCGGGGGCCGTGGCTCCGCTGGTCGCAGCGGGGGTACCGGCGGTCGCCGAGCCGGCCCCGGCGATCACCGCGAGTTCGCCGCCGACCTGCACCGTGGCGTCCTGTGCCGCCGTGATCGACGCCAGCGTGCCGGCGACCGGCGAGGGAATCTCGGTGTCGACCTTGTCCGTGGAGACCTCGACCAGCGGTTCGTCGACGGCGATGGTGTCGCCGACCTCCTTGAGCCAGCGGGTGACGACCCCCTCGGTGACGGATTCACCGAGCGCCGGCATCGTCACCGACACGCCGCCGACGCTGTCGCCGGAGACCGCCGGCGGCTCAGCCGGGCCTGCGGGCTCGGCCTGGGACGACTGCGGGGGCATGGGGCGCTCCTCGGGTTCCGACTGCCGCTTCGAGACCGACGGCGCGGGTGCGGCCTGTGCACCCTGCCCGGACGGTGGTGACTGCTCGCCCTGCGCCGACTGTCCGACCTGGGTCGCCGGCTCGGCCGGTTGCGCGGCAGGCGCCGCGGCGTCGTCAGCCCCGTCGCCGATGACCGCGAGTTCGGCACCGACCTCCACGGTCTGGTCCTCGCCCACGACGATGCGTTCGAGCACGCCGGCGACCGGCGACGGGATCTCCGTGTCGACCTTGTCGGTGGACACCTCGACCAGCGGCTCGTCGACTTCCACCCGGTCGCCTTCGGACTTCAGCCACCGGGTCACGGTGCCCTCGGACACGCTCTCGCCGAGGCGAGGCATGGGGACGGAGGTCGGCATGGCGGGTGCTGCTCCTCGGGTCGGCGGCAGGTGGCGGTCGGTCAGCTGTGGACGTGCAGAGGTTTGCCGGCGAGTGCGAGATGCGCCTCGCCGAGCGCCTCCGACTGGGTCGGGTGCGGGTGGATGAGCTGGGCGACCTCGGCCGGCAACGCCTCCCAGTTGTAGATCAGCTGCGCCTCGGCGGTGAGCTCACCCATCCGGCTGCCGACCATGTGGACGCCGACCACCGGGCCGTCCTTGGCCCGCAGCAGCTTGACCGCTCCGGCGGTCTTGAGGATCTGCGACTTGCCGTTGCCGCCCAGGTCGTAGACGAACTCCTCGACCTCGATGCCCTTCGCCCGTGCCTGCTCGGTGGTGTAGCCGACCGAGGCGACCTCCGGATCGGAGTAGGTGATCCGCGGGACGCCGGCGTAGTCGATCGGCGCGACGTCCAGGCCGGCGAGGCGTTCGGCCACCAGGATGCCCTCGCCGAACCCCACATGGGCCAGCTGCAGGGTGGGAATCAGGTCGCCGACCGCCGAGATCGTCGGCACGTTCGTCCGGCAGTACTCGTCGGCCAGCACGAAGCCGCGCTCCATCGCGACGCCGGCCTCCTCGTAGCCGAGCCCCGCCGAGGTGGGCCCCCGCCCGACCGCGACCAGCAGCAGCTCGGCCTCGAGCTCGGTGCCGTTCTCCAACGTGACCTTGACGCCGTTCTCGGTGTGCGCGACCCCGGCGAACCGGGCCGCGGTGTGGAAGGCGATCTTCCGCTTTCGGAACGCGCGTTCGAGCAGCTTGGAGGAGGACTCCTCCTCCAGTGGCACCAGCCGGGGGAGTGCCTCGACGATCGTCACGTCCACGCCGAAGGACTTCCAGGCGCTGGCGAACTCCACACCGATCACGCCGCCGCCGAGAATGACCGCGGAGGCTGGGACCCGCTCCAGCGTGAGCGCGTGGTCGCTGCTGATGACCCGCTGGCCGTCGAGCTCCAGACCGGGCAGCGACTTGGGGTAGGAGCCCGTGGCAAGCACCACGTGGCGGCCCTCGTAGCGCCTGCCGTCCACCTCGACGGCGGTCGGTGAGACCAGTCTGCCCTCGCCCTCGACGAAGCTGACTTCCGGCTTGCTCTTGGCCAGCCCGGTCAACCCGCGGTAGAGCCGGCTGACGACGCCGTCCTTGTAGGCGTTGACCGCCGCCATGTCGATGCCCAGGAATTCGGCCTTGACGCCGAACTGCTCGCTCTCCCGGGCGGAGTCGGCCACCTCCCCGGCGTGCAGGAGGGCCTTGGTGGGGATGCAGCCTCGGTGCAGGCAGGTGCCACCGAGCTTGTCCTTCTCGATCATGGCGACCGTGAGTCCCAGCTCGGCCGCACGGAACGCACAGGCGTACCCGCCGCTGCCGCCGCCGAGGATCACGACGTCGTAGGTGTCGCTCTCGGAGGCCCCGGCGGCCTTCGTCTCGTCTGTCACGGGTTCTCCTGACATCTTCGTCTCGCGGTGTGCCCAATCTTGTCACTCGTGAAGCACGTGGCCGCGACGAGGGTGGACGTGGCGTCGTCGGTGAAACCCCGCGGAGCCGCCCGGAATTTCACCGGTGTCGGTTCGGCAGCTGAGGGGCCCCTGTGATGCCCGGCAGTGGTTGCGGCAGGATCCCTAGACTGGAGCGAGGAGGTGACCCGCGTGCGCTGGTTTCGACGCAAGTCCCCGCGACCCGGCACGTTGCGCGGCGCGGACTCGGCCGATCTCCACCATCTGGAGGAGTTCGCCCGCAGCCGGCGCGGCGTCGAGGCGTACGTGGAACCGCAGACGGCCGTGACCGCGATGACCGTGGTGCTCATCGCGCACGACGGGGAGTGGACCAGACGCCGGATCGGAGGTGCCGACGACGCCCGCAAGCTCGGTCAGAAGCTGTCGATCCCGGTCTACGACGTCGGTGCGGTCGGCTATCCCAACCGGATGCGCGAGTGGACCCGACGCCGCAAGCAGGCCGAGGAAGCGGGCTGAGTCCGGGGGGCCGGACTCCTCGGCTCGGTTGCCGCCCGCTGCCCGGCTCAGCCGTTCGCGGCGATGTCCTCGATCAGCTCGACGAGCGTCCGCAGCGGCACCCCGGTGCCGCCCTTGTGCACGTAGCCGAACGGCGAGCCGCTGTTGTACGCCGGTGAGGCGATGTCGATGTGGGTCCAGTCGACGCCCTCGGCCACGAACTCGCTGAGGAACGCCCCGCCCTGGAGCATGTGCCCGGCCCGGTCGAACGAGTTGTTGATCTGGCACAGGTCGGCGATCGAGGACTCCATCCCGCTCTTGACGTCCTCGGGTATCGGCATCGGCCACATCGGTTCGCCGGTCCGCTCCCCGGCTGCCTTCACCCGGTCGCAGAGTTCCGGCGTCCCCATCACGCCGCAGAGCCGGTGGCCCAGCGCCACCACCTGGCCGCCGGTGAGGGTGGACGTCTCCACCAGGTAGTCGGGCTCGTCCTCGCAGGCCCGGGCGATCGCGTCGCCGAGCAGCATCCGGCCTTCGGCGTCGGTGTTGAGCACCTCCACCTTCTTGCCGCCGTACATCGTGACCACGTCGCCCGGCCGGTACGCGGCGCCGCTGGGCATGTTCTCGGCCATCGGCACGTAGGCGGTGACCGCGACCGACGGCCGGAGCGCGGCGAGGGCGGTCATCGTGGCGACCACGTTGGCGGCGCCGCCCATGTCGCCCTTCATCTCGTGCATGCCCTGGGCCGGTTTGATCGAGATGCCGCCGGTGTCGAACGTGACGCCCTTGCCGACCAGCGCGATCGTCTTCGACGGCGGGCCGTCGGGGGCGTACGAGATCCGGACCAGGCGGGGGCCGGCCGAGGATCCGCAGCCCACCGCGCAGATTCCCCCGTAGCCTGCTTCGAGCAGCGCGTCGGTGTCGAGCACCTCGACGCCCAGGCCCGCCTCCGTGGCGGCGGCCTGGGCCTGGTCGGCGAATGCCGGGGGGCGCAGCGCGTTCGGGGGCGTGTTGATCCAGTCGCGTACCAGCGTCACCGCCTGCGCCAGGATGCCCGCCCGCCGGGCCTCGTCCTCGGCCGCCGCGTCGTCGCTGATCAGGACGATCTCGGAGACCGGTGCCCGGTAGGTCGGGCCGAGGTCGGACTTGTAGGCGGTGAAGTCGTAGGCGCCGAGCGCGGCGCCCTCCGCGACGCCCCGCAGCAGGCCGGCGTCCTCGACGGCCAGGGCGACGCCGACCCGGCCGGTGCCGGCGAGCGCGCGCACCGCCGCACCGGCGGCCCGGCGGGTGGTCTCGACCACGGTGTGCGGCGCGGCGTCCGGGTCGGGCTTGCCCAGGCCCACCGCGAGCACCACGGGCGCGGTGGTGGCGCCGAGCGTGGCGAGCTTGGTGGTCTCGCCGGCCTTGCCGGTGGCGCCGAGCCGGCCGAGCACCTCCGCCAGCCGGCCTTCGAGCGCGGCGTCGACGGCGTCCGCGCCCGGTCCGAGCGTCAGGCCGTCGTCGCCGCTGCGGATGCCGACGACCACGGCGTCGAGATCGATCTCGGCCACGCCGTCGGCGGAGGTGGTCAGTGCCGTGCGGAGGGTCACGCGAGGACTCCAGATCGTGGGGGAACCGGGTGGTGGGCCTGCTGAGGCCGGTTCGGCCTGCCCGCGATGCTACGGGCTGATTCGCGGTGCCCGGCCCGGTGCCGGCCGATCCGGCCAGCCGCCCGGCCCGGGTGGGGACCCCGGTAGGTTCCCGCTCATGACCATGCTCCACCGTTCCCCGCTGCACGACCTGCATGTCGCCCTCGATGCGAGGTTCGCCGAGTTCGGCGGCTGGGAGATGCCGTTGCAGTACTCCGGCGTGCTCGATGAGCACACCGCGGTGCGGGAGGCGGCCGGGATCTTCGACGTGTCGCACCTGGGCAAGGCGCGGGTGACCGGCCCCGGGGCGGCGGCGTTCGTCGACGCCTGCCTGTCCAACGACCTCGGCCGGATCGCGCCCGGCCAGGCCCAGTACACGCTGTGCTGCGACTCCTCCGGTGGCGTGGTCGACGACCTGATCGCCTACCTGCACGCTGACGACCACGTGTTCCTGGTGCCCAATGCCGCCAACGCCGCCGAGGTGGTCCGCCGGCTCGCGGCGGCGGCCCCGGACGGGGTGAGGGTGACCGACGAGCACCGCGACCACGCCGTGCTGGCCGTGCAGGGTCCGCGCTCGGCCGAGCTGCTCGCCGCGCTCGGACTGCCGCACAACCACGACTACATGAGCTTCGCCGAGGCGGCCTTCGCGGGCGCTCCGGTGATCGTGTGCCGCACCGGGTACACCGGCGAGCACGGGTACGAGCTGCTGCCGCGGTGGGGCGATGCTGGCGCGGTGTGGGACGCCCTGCTGGCGGCCGGTGCCGGGCTCGACCTGAAGCCGTGCGGGCTGGGCGCCCGCGACACCCTGCGGACCGAGATGGGCTACCCGTTGCACGGTCAGGACCTGTCGCTGGCGATCACCCCGGTGCAAGCCCGGTCGGGCTGGGCGGTGGGGTGGTCGAAGCCGGCCTTCTGGGGCCGCGAGGCACTGCTCGCCGAGCGTGAGGCGGGCGCCTCCCGGCTGCTGTGGGGCCTGGAGTTGCTCGACCGCGGCATCCCGCGTCCGCACATGCGGGTGCTCGACCCGGACGGCGGCCCGGTGGGGGAGGTCACCAGCGGGACCTTCTCGCCGACCCGCAGGGTGGGCATCGGGCTCGCACTGCTCGACACCGCGGCGGGCCTGAGCGCCGGGGACGAGGTCGCCGTGGACATCCGCGGTCGCCCGTCGCGCGCGCGGGTGGTGAAGCCTCCGTTCGTCGAACCGTCCGTGCGCTGAGGATGACCGGTTGCCGGCGCGTGCGAGGCTGGGGGGCAAAATTCTAGCGAGGAGGGTCCGATGGCGGACGTAGCTTTTCCGGGGTGGGTCGGCGGGAGGTCTGGTGCGAAGTCCGTCCCGGGTCGAGGCCTGTGGTATGGGGCCTTCTCGCTCTACGCGATTGTCGGCGTCCTGACCGCGGCGTACGTGGCGGGATTCGTGGTGCCGTACTACGTGAACGACCTGGACGCACTGCCCTTGGCCGAGGTGTCGACCGGCCTGCACGACCCCAAGGACCTGTGGCCGTACGTCGGCGGCGGCGCGGGCTGGGTTCTGGTCCGCCTTGCCGCGATGCTTTCGGTGTTGGTGGTTCCACTGGCCGTGCTCGGCTTGGCCGGCCACGGCATCTGGGGGGCGGTGAGTGCCAGCACGACGAGACGGCGCGCGCGGTGGACCGTCGCGGTGGCCTCGGGCGCGGTCGCGTTGGGGATCGTCGGCTGGTTCGTCTCGCCGCTGGGTACCGCGATCACGCTGTGGGCGCTCGACTAGCGGCTGTCCCTCGGGACGCTTTCCCATCTGGGGTTTACCGCGCCGACCCGGCCGCAGAGGTGAGCAGGCTCAGCCCTGATCCACCGGCGTTGAGTTCTTAGCTTCGGTTGTGGGGCAGGTGGGTGGGGCCGCGTGGGCGGGTATGGGGCGGTCGCCGGTCCTGGCCGGCTTTTCCACTGCGGTGTCCTTGGTCGTGCCGTTGCCGGCGGGGTGGTCAGGTGGTGACTGGGGCTGGTGGGCCGGTCGCGGTGGTCCAGAGCGATTCCCAGCCTGGTGCCCATGGCCAGTGGTCGGGCAGGTGGAGCACGAGCCGGCGTCCGGTCGCAGCGATCCGCGCGGGGATGTTGATGATCCGCTTGCGCACGGTTGCCCAGCGGGCGGTGCGGAGGTGGGCTGCGACCGCGGCGGCGCGGGCGATGTTGAACGCGATCACGGCGCAGGCGACCCACGCTGCGTTGGCCGCGTACTTCCCGCTGGGTAGGTGTGCGAGCGGTCCGTCCTTGAGCTCGGCGATGACCTGCTCGACGATCGCGTGGTCGCGGTGGCGGTCGTCGGCCTCGACCATGCCCAGAGTGGAGTTGGTGATGAAGGCGTGGTGGCGGTAGGCGGCGAACAGTTCGCCCTGCTCGGTGCCGTCAGACGCCGGCGGCTGGAGTCGCTTCACCCGGCGCACGATCAGCCGACACTTGACGTGGTCGCGCTTGCGGCGGGAGGTGAACGCGATGAAGTCGATCTCGGCGACCTCGGCGTCGGAGACCCAGCGTTGCTCGGCCTGGTCGAAGACCGCGTTCGGGTACTCGATGCTCTGCCACGCCGCGGGGTCGATGCTGGCGATCGCTGTCTTGACCTGCGGGTTCATCCGCGCGGTCACGCTGAACCACGCACCGTGCCGGATCGCGGTCGCGACGAAGGCGTGGCCGTAGTAGGCGGAGTCCGCGCGGGCCAGGATCTGGCCGGTCACGCCCGCGGTATGGGCGGTCGTGATCGCCTGGGCCAGCAGCCGCCCGGCGCCGGCGTGGGAGGCGGTGTTGCCCTTGCGGAGTCGGGCGCGGGCGATCACCGGCGCCGCGGTCTGGGTGCTGATCGTGGCCAGCTGCAAGTTCAGTCCCCGGATCCCGGTGTAGCCGAACCCGGCTGCCTGCTTGGCGTAGCCGTGGACCTCTCGGATGGTGTCGTCGACATCGACGAACACGATTCCCTCGGCTTGGCCACCGGCGAGCAGACCGGGCGCCTGGGCGGCGAGCCCGGCCAGCAGACCGCCGCCGATCTTGTCCAGCTGCTGCACGTGCCCGTGGGTGAAGGCCCGCAAGAACGTGCCCAACGTCGAGGGCGCCCGGGTCCCGGCGAACAACCGTCCCATGCCGCCATGGCGTAGCAGGTCCAGGTCGGCGATGCAGTCCGCGCCAGCCAGCATCCCACCGACCACGCCCGCTGTCTTCGCATCCGCGTTGGGCGAGGGCACAGACAAACCGTGGAGGAGGTCGTAAAGACCGGCGGACTCGGCCAGCCGAAGAGCCGGGACCAGACCCGCGGCCGACACCAGATTCCGATCATCGAAGACAGGCCGGATCGTGTGAGAAGGTTTCACTTACGAGGTGCCTCTCGTGAGCATTGGATGACGACGTCGCAATCGACATCCTCCCTGCTCAAGAGGGCACCTCGTTCCACGCCACACTCACACCGCCCACCACCGTCGGTGGATCAGGGCTCAGGCGGCCTCTGGCGCGTCTCACGCCGCCATCAGCGCCGCGGCCGTGCCGAGCAGCGGCAGGGCGGCGAGCGCTCCGGTGCCCTCGCCCAGTCGGACGCCGAGGGACAGCACTGGCTCCACGCCGAGCCGTTCGTACGCGAGCCGTTCGGTCGCCGTGCCGGCCCGCTGCGGCACGCACCACCACAGTGGCGCCTCGGCGGCAAGCGCCTGGGCGACCAGGGCCGCCGCGGCGACTCCCGGACCGTCGAGCAGGGCGGGGGTGCGACGGACCGCGGCCTGGAGCAGGAAGCCGGTCAGCGTGGCGAGGGCGAGGCTGCCAGCCGCGGCGAGCAGCTCATGGGGTGCGTCACGGTGCGGCCGGGCATGGCTGGCACGTCGGAGCCTGTCCCGGACCGCCTCGCAGCGACGCATCCACACCGCGTCGGGCGTGTGGGCGTCGAAGCCCAGCACCCAGATCGGTTCGGTGCCGGTCAGCGCCGCGACCACGGTGGCCGCAGCGACGGCGGAGCCGGTGCCGAGCAGGCCGGGCACGAGCAGGTCGGCACCGGCGTCGACCTCCTCGTCGGCGACCGCCCGCCCGACGCTCACCGCGGCCAGCACGTCCGCCGCAGCCGGTGCCGCGGCCAGGCCCGCAGGCGTCCTGGACGACTCGGAGGAGACGGGGATCCGCCGGGGCGTCCCCGGCAGCTCTTCCCCGCGCAGCCCGACGTCGAGCACCCGGACGCCGGCGCCCGCCCGCTGCGCGAGCAGCGCGAACGGCCCTTCGCCCAGCAGCAGCCGGCGGGCGGCCGGGGCGGCCGACTCCGCGTCGTCCGGGTCGTCGGCGGCGACGACCACGCAGCGGACCCGTTCGAACGCCGGCGGCGGGCAGGCGCCGCGGACGGAGGCCGCCCAGGCCGCGAACGCCGCGAGCTCTCCGATCGAGCCCTCGCCACCACTGGCCGGCACCAGGGCACGGGCCTGCTCCGCCGCGTGGTGGTCAGGGGGCTCGACCGGGGCGGGAGCGGTGGCGGCGATCACGCCAGCGAGGCTACTTCACCCGGCCGGGCGCGCCCTGGGCCGCCGACAGCCCTCGGCGGTGACCCGGGTCGGGCCGGTCGGTATGTCAGAGTGGCCGGGTCGTGGGGACCGCCGTGACGGCGGTCCCGGGAGCATCGGATCGAGGAGTGCGGCGTATGGGCTGGATCTGGCGGTACCGGGACCAGGCGGGCGAGCCGGCCGGGAACGGCGTCTCCGAGGAGTTCCCGAGCCAGTCCGACGCCGAGAGCTGGCTGGGGGAGAACTGGCGCGACCTGCTCGCGACCGGGGTGGTCGCCGTCGTGCTGGAGGAGGACGGCCGGGAGGAGTACTCCATGCCGCTGACCGCCGAGTGAGGCGTCGGGCGGGAACCCGGTCGCCCACGGCGGCCAGCCGTGGTCAGACCTCTTCGCCGACCTTCACCTGCGGCTGCGGTGCGCGCATCCGGCGGAACACCACCGAGCGCATCACGCCGTAGAAGAACAACCCCGCCATCCGTTCGGTCGCGTCGGGGTACCGGTCGCGCACCGTGCGGCGGATCAGCCGGGAGATGAGGAACGCGTCGAGCAGCATGGCGAAGATCAGTCCGAGCCAGAGCAGGTTGGCCCCGAGGCGCACCACCGGCCGCCACACGGCCATCGACCCGACCACCACGATGATCGCCCCGAAGAAGAAGAACGTTCCGACGTTGCGGCGGGCGTCCACCAGGTCGCGGACCAGGCGCCGCACCGGGCCCTTGTCGCGGGCCGGCAGGTACTTGTCCTCGCCCCGCCGCATGCCGTCGTAGGCCTCGGCCCGCTCGGCGCGGCGGCGTTCCCGCAGCTTGGCCTTGGCGTCCTTGTCGCCCTTGGCCACGGGCTCGCCGGCTCGGCGCCGACGTTCGGCCTCGCTGCGCTTGGGCGTCGGCCGGGCCTTGGGTGGCGTGTACCCCTTCGGCGCGGGCTCGGTCTCCTCCGCGCCGGTCGTCGCGGGTTCGGCGGGCACGGCGTCGGCGGACTTGCGACGGAAGAGGGCGTTCACGACGCCAGCGTAGAGCAGCGCGCGCCGCGGCCGGCGCGAGGCGCTTCAGTCGACCAGCGGCGCGGGCAGGGCGAGCATCTGGTCGAGTGCCGCGCGGGCGTGCCGCGCGGTGTCGGGATCGACCGTGATCCGGTTGACGACCTCGCCCCGCACCAGGGACTCCATCGCCCACACCAGGTGCGGCAGGTCGATCCGGTTCATCGTCGAGCAGAAGCAGACCGCGCGGTCGAGGAAGACGACGGTCTTGTCGGGGTGCGCCAGCGCCAGCCGGCGGACGAGGTTGAGCTCGGTGCCGATCGCCCACGCCGAGCCCGCGGGGGCCGCCGCGACGGTATCGATGATGTACTCGGTCGACCCGACCAGGTCGGCGGCCTCCACCACCTCGTGCCGGCACTCCGGGTGCACCAGCACCTGTACGCCCGGGGCCCGTTCGCGCACGTCGCGCACCGAGTCGAGGCTGAACCGCCCGTGCACCGAGCAGTGCCCGCGCCACAGGATCATCGGCGCGTCCCGGAGCTGTTGCGAGGTCAGCCCGCCCCCGGGCTTGCGCGGGTCGAAGAGCACGCAGTCGTCGAGGGACAGGTCCAGCTCCCGCACCGCGGTGTTGCGGCCCAGGTGCTGGTCGGGGAGGAACAGCACCTTCTCGCCGCGCTCGTACGCCCAGGCCAGGGCCCGCCCGGCGTTGGAGGACGTGCAGATCGTCCCGCCGTGCCGACCGGTGAAGCCCTTGATGTCGGCGGAGGAGTTCATGTAGCTGACCGGCACCGTGACGTCCGCGACACCGGCGTCGGCCAGCACGTCCCAGCACTCCTCGACCTGGTCGAAGGTGGCCATGTCGGCCATCGAGCAGCCGGCGGCCAGGTCCGGCAGGATCACCTGCTGGCCAGGGCCGGTGAGGATGTCGGCGGACTCGGCCATGAAGTGCACACCGCAGAACACGATGTACTCCGCCTCGGGACGGGCGACGGCCTCCCGGGCCAGCTTGAACGAGTCGCCGGTGACATCGGCGAACGCGATGACCTCGTCGCGCTGGTAGTGGTGGCCGAGCAGGAACGCCCGTTCGCCGAGGGCCGCCCGGGCCGCGCGGGCGCGGTCGACCAGGCCGGGGTCGGAGGCCGCGGGCAGCGCGCCGGGGCATTCGACCCCGCGCTCGGACCCGGCGTCGCTGGCCCGGCCGAGCAGCAGCAGCGCGGCGGGAGTCGACTCGGGTTCAACGAACCGTCCGGCGGCGGGGGTGCCGAACTCGACGCTGGTCACAGCGCCCATCGTCCCACGCGCCCGCCCGCCCGCCGGTGTGGCCGTGGCCACACCCCGCGGCCCTGCGGCGACTCGTCCGCGGGTGTGGAGAGGTACACATCCCGCCCGGCGCCGACCGGACGTTGCCCTACGGATGTGCGACGATGGGAATGATCGGGCGGCAGTGTGTCGTTGCCGTTCACGGCAGAGTATCGCCGCCTCAGGAACATCCGCGATCGCACCGGGAGCCGACAGTGACTGTGTCCGAGTCCACCAACGCCACCGAGCAGGCCGTCGACGGTGTCCTGCTGACCGACCACGCCGCCGCCAAGGTGAAGGCCCTGCTCGAACAGGAGGGCCGCGACGACCTGCGGCTGCGGATCGGGGTCCAGCCCGGCGGCTGCTCCGGCCTGCGCTACCAGCTGTTCTTCGACGAGCGTTCGCTCCCCGGCGACGCCGTGACCGACTTCGGGGGCGTCGCGGTGGTGGTGGATCCGCGGAGCCAGCCCTATCTGGGTGGCGCCAAGATCGACTTCGTCGACACCATCGAGAAGCAGGGCTTCACGATCGACAACCCGAACGCCGGTGGGTCCTGCGCCTGCGGCGACTCCTTCAGCTGACTGGCCGCGGTCGCGCTCGTCCGCACCCGGGTTGTGACCGGGTCCACTTGCGTATGCTGCCCGCGTGTCTTCTCGTGTCACGTCGCCGCCTGGCGATGACGCGCTTCCCCTCCCCGCCGAGCGCGCCGAAGCCGAGCCCGGTCGTGACGTCGCGGCGGTAGCCCCGGACGGGCCGGCCGGCACTGATCCCGACCGCGCCACGGACGAGCGCGTCGGCCTCGGCCGTCCATCGGTGCCGCGACGGCTGGCAACCGGGCTCACCTGGGCCGACCTCGCGCTCCTCGCGGTGGGCGTCGGGATCTGGTACCGGTTCCGGCAGTGGTCGGCGGCCCTGCCGCTGTGGCTGGACGAGCAGTTCATCGCGGTCAACATCCGCGACCGCGGCTACGGCGACCTGGTCGGCAAGCTCGACTACGTGCAGTCGGCGCCGCTGGGCTGGCTGTGGCTGCAACGTCTGGTGACCGAGCTGGCCGGCACCGGCGACCGGGTCCTGCGGGTGGTGCCGCTGGCGTTCGGGATCGGCACGCTGGTTCTGCTCTGGTGGGTGGGGCGGCGCTGGCTCGGTGCGCTCGGCACGGTGACCGCCGTGGTGCTCTGTGCGGCCTCCCCGTCGTTGATCCAGTACTCGGTGGAGGTCAAGCAGTACAGCTCGGACGCCTTCTGGACGTTGGCACTGGTCGCGCTGGCCGGCTGGGCGCTGGAACAGCCGCGGCCGCACCGGATCTGGCTGTGGTGGGCGGTCGGGGCGCTGGCCTGTTGGTTCAGTACCGGTGCCGTGCTCGCGATGCCGCCGCTGGCGCTGATCCTGCTGGCCGTGGCGTGGCGCGAGGGCGGCTGGCGGTCGGCGGTGCGGGCCGGGCTGGGCGGATTCGGGTGGTTCGCCTCGTTCGCGGTGGTGTACCTGCTCTCGCTGCGGCACACGCTGGCCGAGCCCATCTTCTTCACGTTCTGGGCGCCGCGGGGCTTCCCTCCTCAGGACGCCGCGGCCGTGGAGACGTGGTCCTGGATCCTGACCCGGTTCGAGCTGGTGGCCGCCGACCCGATCGGCACCCCGCACGCCGGGCTGTTCTGGATCCTCGTGGGGTTGGGCGTGGCCGCGGGCTTCTGGCGGCGTTGGGCCTTCGGCTGGGTGCTGCTGGCGCCGCTGCTGACCGGGTTCGCGCTGGCGCTCGCCCGGGTGGTGCCGTTCACCGGCCGGCTGGCGCTGTGGCTGGTGCCCCTGCTCTTCCTGGCCGTGGGAGCGGCGCTCACCGCCGCCCTGGCGGTGACCCGGGCCACCGTGCCACCGGCGTCCGACGGCGTCCGGCGGGGCCGGCACCAGGCGCTGGGAGCCTGGATGGCCCTGGGCGTCCTGGTGGTCTCGGTCGTGGTGATCGTCGTTCCGCAGGCGCAGCGTGCGGCCGATCCGGTGGGGTGGCTGCACTTCTCCACGAACGACCGGTCCGGTGTGCGGGCGCTCACGGCCGTCCGCCGGCCGGGTGACTTCGTGCTGGTCGAGGACTCGGCGTGGTCGGCCGTGGACTGGTACGGCGACCTGCGGGCACTGGCCCCGCTGCGGCCGGTCACCGCGGAGGTGCCCGGTCCCCGGTGCGACCCCGGTGCGCTGGCCGCCGCGGTGCGGGGGTACGACCGGGTGCTGTACTACACCGGCCGGCTGTCCAACACGAAGGTGGTCAACGCCGTGCGGGTGCTGGAGGCCCGCCTGGCCGAACTCGGCGCGGTCACGGACCGCCGCAGGTGGGGCGACAGCCGACTGGTCGTCGTGGACCTCGCCCACCCGCCGACCACGCGGCCGGGCCTGCCGCCGCGGATCCGGGCCACCTGCGTCGACTTCGTCACTCCACGGAACTGACCTGCCGGGCGCGGACAGCCCCACAGACAACCGGTGAACAGCGGTGATGCGGCTCGGCCGCACGATTCGGGGTGCCCGGCCCACCCGGCGGAAGGTGAACACCGCACAGGGGCCGGCTAGGCTGTCCGCCGTCTCCAGTCCGCGACCCCAGAGGCTTCCCGCATGAAGATCGCCGTTACCGGCTCGATCGCCACCGACCATCTGATGCACTTCCCGGGCCTGTTCTCCACCCAGCTCCTGCCCGACCAGCTCGACCGCGGTCTCGCTGTCGTTCCTGGTCGACGAGCTGGTGGTCCGGCGCGGGGGAGTGGCCGCCAACATCGCCTTCGGGATGGCCCAGCTGGGCCTGCGGCCGGTGCTGGTGGGCGCCGTCGGCGATGGACTTCGCCGACTACCGGTCGTGGCTGGAGCGTCACCACGTGGACTGTGACTCGGTGTACGTCTCCGAGCTGGCCCACACCGCCCGCTTCGTCTGCACGACCGACGACGACATGTGCCAGATCGCGTCGTTCTACGCCGGCGCGATGAGCGAGGCCCGCAACATCGAGCTGGCGCCGATCGCCGCCCGGCACGACGGTCTCGACCTGGTGCTGGTGGGGGCGAACGACCCGGAGGCGATGGTCCGCCACACCGAGGAGTGCCGGGAGCGGGGTTTCCGGTTCGTCGCCGACCCCTCCCAGCAGCTCGCCCGGATGAGCGGCGAGCAGGTGCGCCGGCTCATCGACGGCGCGGAGTACCTGTTCAGCAACGGCTACGAACGCAAACTGATGGAGTCCAAGACGGGCTACTCCGAGTCGGAGATCCTCGACCGGGTCCAGGTGCGGGTCACCACGCTGGGGTCCGACGGCGTCGAGATCGTCGGCAAGGCGCTCGACCCGATCCGGGTGCCGTGCGCCAAGGAGTCGGTGAAGGCCGACCCGACCGGCGTCGGCGACGGCTTCCGGGCGGGGTTCTTCGCCGCCCTGTCCTGGGGATTGTCGCTGGAACGGGCGGCCCAGGTCGGCAACCTGCTCGCCACGCAGGTGATCGAGACAGTGGGCACCCAGGAGTACGAGATCAAGTCGGGCGCGTTCGTGCAGCGCCTCGGCGAGACCTACGGCGACGACGCGGCCGAGGATCTGCGCCCCCACCTGCCGGCCTGACGCGCGTCACCGGCCCGGACGGGCGTGCGTCGGACGATCGGCCTCGTGGTCGCGCGGCCAGGTCACCGTCCCGACGAGGTGCTGATCCACCTGCGGCGCAGGCCCGAAGCAGTGGAGTCCGCGAGAGTCCGCGCCCTGGTGGGAGCGTCGCACCGGTGACGGCTGTTCAGGCCCGCCGCACGTCGTAGCCGGGTGAACCCTCCACCTCGACCTCACCGAGATACTCCTGGGCCCGCATCCGGCACCAGGCGGGAACGTCGAGCCGGGCCGCCGGGTCGTCCGCCAACACCCGCACCACCGCGCCGGGTGGCACCTCCGCGATGCGCCTGGCCAGCGTGACCACGGGCAGTGGACACCGCATGCCACGGCAGTCCAGCGTCAACGCCGGTGTCGCCGCACCCACGCCGCGCGCGTTCACAGGCCGGCCACCCCGGCCGCGGCACGAAGGCCCGCGACGATGCCGGGCAGCTCGGCCAGGAACCGTTCGACCTCCTCGGCGGACGTTCCGCGGTGCAGCGAGACCCGGACGTTGCCGTGGCTGAGCACCCCCATCGCCGCCAGCACGTGGGACGGCGTCAGCGTCGACGACGTACAGGACGAGCCGGAGGACACCGCGAAACCCCGCGCGTCCAGCGCGTGCACCAGCGCCTCCCCGTCCACGTACAGGCAGGAGAACGTGACCAGGTGCGGGAGGCGGTGGGCCGGGTGGCCGACCACCTCGACGTCGGGCACGGAGGTCGCCACCCCGGCCCGGATGCGGGCGACCAGCGGCGCCAGCCGGGCCGACTCCGCGTCGGCCTCCGTGGCCACCGCCCGCAGGGACGCCGCGGCCGCGGCGATCGCTGGCAGGTTCTCGAACCCCGGTGCCCGGCCGCGTTCCCGCTCGTCGTCGGGGTGGGGGGCCACCCATCGGATGCCCTTGGACACCACCAGGACGCCGACCCCCGGGGGGCCGCCCCACTTGTGCGCGCTCGCGCTGAGCAGCGACCATCCGGACGGCACGGGGATGCGTCCCACCGACTGCGCGGCGTCGACGTAGAGCGGCACTCCGGCGGCCCGGCAGGCCGCGACTGCCTCGTCCAGCGGCTGGACGGTGCCGACCTCGTGGTTGGCGCTCATCAACGCCGCGAGCGAGACCCCGGGCGCCCGCACGGCGGCGGCGAACGCGTCGGCGTCGGTCGCGCCCTCCCGGTCGACACCGACGACGACGGTGTCGCCGCCGGCTGCCCGGTGGCGTTCGGCGGCGTGCAGTACGGCCGAGTGCTCGACGGCCGAGTGCACGAGCACCCCGCCGGCCCGGCGGCGACCGGCGGCCGCGCCCAGGACGGCCAGATGGGCGGCCTGCGTGCCACTCGCGCAGAAGGTGACCTCGTCCCGGTGGACGCCCAGCGCCGTCGCGACCGTCTCGCGGGCCGTGTCCAGCAGCGCTCTCGCCCGCCGGGCTTCGGCGTAGAGCCGCGCTGGGTCGGCCCACCCGTCCTCCAACGCGGCCGCGAGCGCCTGTCGGGCGGCCGGGTGCAGCGGGGCGGAGGAGGCCGCGTCGAGATAGGCGCGCCGGAGGCGGCCGGTGCGGGCGTCCACGCTGGCGACCGTACCCCGCCCGCCGCGCCACCCCTGGAACGCCGCGAAGCGGCCTGTCGAGTAACCTTCGCGTGTTCGCCAGAACCAGGCCGGCGGTGCCGGGCGGGGCAGTTCCGAGGAGGGCAGCAGGTGGTCGGCAACCCGTCGGCGGAGTCCGGTCGTCGGGGACGGGCCACGCGGCTCGCAGCCTGGTCCGGGCTGCTGGTCCTGGCCCTCTCCGGCTGCTCGACCGAGGAGGTGCTGCGCTTCGGCTGGCCCGAGGCGATCACCCCGCAGGGCGAGCAGATGCTGGCGCTCTGGACCTGGTCGGCGGTCGCGTCCCTGGTGGTGGGGTTCGTGGTCTGGGGCCTGATGTTCTGGGTGATCGTCGCCTACCGCAAGCGGGGCGACGCGCTGCCGGCGCAGACCCGGTTCAACCTGCCGATCGAGATCCTCTACACGGTGGTGCCGTTCCTGATCATCGCGGTGCTCTTCTACTACACCGCGGTGACCCAGAACTACGTCAACAAGGAGACGAAGAGTCCCGACCTCGTCGTCGCCGTCACTGCCGCGAAGTGGAACTGGAAGTTCGGCTATTCGGACGTCGGCGGCACGCCGCTCTCGACCGCGGACGGCAAGGCGGTGGAGACGGTCGGGTCGACCGACGTGATCCCGGTGCTGGTGCTGCCGACCGGGAAGCGCATCCGGTTCACCGAGACCTCCAACGACGTCATCCACTCCTTCTGGGTGCCCGCCATGCTGTTCAAGCGCGACGTCATCCCGGGCCGCACCAACAGCTTCGAGGTGACGGTGGAGAAGGAGGGGTCCTACGTCGGCCGGTGCGCCGAGCTCTGCGGCACCTACCACTCGAACATGAACTTCGAGGTGCGGGCGGTGAGCTTCGCCGACTACCAGCGCTTCATCGAGCAGAAGAAGGCCGGGGCCTCGACGCCCGACGCGCTGGCGGCGATCGGCCAGCCCGCCTACGCCACGACCACGAGCCCGTTCAACCCCGACCGAACGCTGCGGCGCTCCAGCTGAGCCGGCCGGGAAGAGGAGAACGATGAAGAGCGAGTCCCGGATCTTCAACCTGGTCGCGGTGTTTCTCTTCGCCTGTGCCGCGGTCTACGCATGGTGGACGACGAGCGACTTCGCCGGGTCGACCGAGGGCACCGAGTGGACCGGGGTCACCGCGATGGTGCTCTCCGGCGCGCTGTGCGGCATGTGCGGCATGTACTTCCAGTTCGTCGCCCGCCGGATCGAGCCCCGACCGGAGGACAAGCCCGACGCCGAGGTCAGCGACGGAGCGGGGGAGCTCGGCTTCTTCAGCCCGGGCAGCTACTGGCCGTTCGGCCTGGCGCTCGCGG
This sequence comes from uncultured Actinomycetota bacterium, assembly GCA_963740255.1. Lineage (GTDB taxonomy): Bacteria > Actinomycetota > Actinomycetes > Mycobacteriales > Cryptosporangiaceae > CAVUDO01. The sequence continues at coordinate 372,354 of CAVUDO010000002.1, forward strand.
CCGCCGTGGTCGGGCTGGGGCTGGCCTTCTGGTCGGTGTGGCTCATCATCGTCGGCGGGGTCGCGCTGCTCGCCGCGACCGGCGGCCTGCTGTTCGAGTACTACACCCGCACCGCGAGCCACTAGCTCCGGACTTCTCGGCTTCGGACCACGAGACCGACCGGTCCGGGTCATCTGCTCCGGAATCCCCCGCTCCGGATCACGACGACAGGCCGGGCCGGTCAGCACCCTCGGCTCCGGGCGATGACCGTCGCCGTCGTCCGGAGCTGGGTTTCCGGGTATCCGGACGGTCCGGCCATGCGCTACCGGTCGGCGGGACGCCCCCCGTCGGAGGTGGCGGCTCCGCTGAGTTCCTTCGGCTCGGCCGGCCCGGCCGGGCTGACCGGGACCTCCGACGGCGGCTCGATCGGTGCGAAGAAGCCCCGGATCGACCGCCCGGCCGCACCGAGCTTGTTCATCTTCTTGGGCACCGCCGCACCGGCGTAGGGCAGGTGTACGTGGCCGTGTTCGTCGGGGGCGGCCAGTGGCTGGTGCACCTCCACGAACCGGCCCGCGGGCAGGCGCTTGATGATGCCCGTCTCCACGCCGTGCACCAGGATCTCGCGGTCGTGCTGCTGCAGCCCCAGGCAGATCCGGTAGGTGAGGTAGTAGGCGACCGGCGGCAGCACCAGCAGGCCGATCCGGCCCCACCAGGTCATCGCGTTCAGGCTGATGTCGAACTGCTGGGCGATCACGTCGTTGCCGCCCGAGATCCACAGCACCGTGAAGAAGGTGATCGCCATCGCGCCGAGCGCGGTGCGCACCGGCACGTCCCGGGGCCGCTGGAGCAGGTTGTGGTGGGCCTGGTCCCCGGCGTACTTCGCCTCCAGGAACGGGTACGCCCCGGCCAGCGTGAACATCAGCCCGGGCAGCACCACCGTGGGCCAGAACAGCGCCGGCACCGTGTACCCGAAGACGGTGAAGTCCCAGGCGGGCATCAGCCGGGTGGAGCCGTCCAGCCAGCCGACGTACCAGTCCGGTTGCGAGCCGGCCGAGACCACACCGGCCTCGTAGGGGCCGAAGATCCAGATCGGGTTGATCTGGAACAGGCCGCCCAGCAGCGCCAGCACGCCGAAGACCAGCATGAACAGGCCGCCGCCCTTGGCCGCGAAGACCGGGAACATCCGGTGCCCGACCACGTTCTGCTCGGTGCGGCCCGGCCCCGGGAACTGCGTGTGCTTCTGCTTGACCAGCAGTGCCATGTGCGCGCCGATCAGCGCGAGCAGGATGGCCGGCAGCAGCAGCACGTGCGCGATGTAGAGCCGCGGGATGATCACGCTGCCCGGGAACTCGCCGCCGAAGATCGCGAAAGCGAGCCAGCTGCCGACCACCGGGATCGACAGCACGATGGCGTTCATGATCCGCAGGCCGGTGCCGGAGAGGGCGTCGTCGGGCAGCGAGTAGCCGGCGAAACCCTCGGCGAGGCCCAGTGTGAACAGCGCGACGCCGATGATCCAGTTCAGCTCACGCGGGCGCCTGAACGCTCCGGTGAAGAAGGTGCGGAACATGTGGATCATCATCGCGGCCATGAACAGCAGCGCCGCCCAGTGGTGGATCTGGCGCATGATCAGGCCGCCGCGCACGTCGAACGAGAGGTCGAGGCTGGTCGCGTACGCCTGCGACATCGGGATGCCGCGCAGCCGGGTGTAGCTGCCGTCGTAGACGACCTCTTTCATCGACGGGTCGAAGAACAGGGTCAGAAACGTGCCGGTCAGCAGCAGCACGATGAACGAGTAGAGCGCGATCTCGCCGAGCATGAACGACCAGTGGTCCGGGAAGACCTTGTTCAGGACGCGGCGCATCGGGGTGGCCACCGCCAGCCGGTCGTCGGTCCAGACCGCTGCCCTGGCGGGGACTTCTGCGGGCTTGATCTTCGGTAGCTTCACGAGCGCTCCCAGAATGCCGGACCCACGGCCACCTTGTAGTCGGACTGCGCGACGAAGTAGCCGTCCCTGTCCACGGTAATACCGAGTTGGGGGAGCCGCCTGGTGGCCGGACCGAAGATCGGGCGGCAGCCGTCGATGACGTCGAACTGCGACTGGTGGCACGGGCAGAGCAGGCGCTTGGTCTCCTGCTCGTACAGGCTCGCCGGGCAGCCCGCGTGGGTGCAGATCTTGGAGTACGCGTAGTACTCGTTCCAGTTGGCGTCCTCGTACCCCGGCACCTTCCGCACCGTCGGCGCGTCCTCGGGGCGCAGCCGGATCAGCAGGGTCGGCGAGTCGGCGTGCACGTTGCGGTTGCCCTCGGGGATGCCGGGGAACACGGTTTCCAGTCCGCCGGGGGAGATCTGGCCCGGCTCGATCGGTGTGCCGTCGTAGCGCACCAGCCGGACACCCTCGGCCCAGCCGGTGTGGAAGAACGGGCGGCCGGTGTGCGGGTCCTTGACCAGGGCGCCGAGCGGCACGACGGCCATCGCGCCGACGGGCAGCATGCCGGCCGCGAGCGCCGCCTTGAGCAGCGGTCGGCGCTTGATCCCGATCTCCTTGTCGACCATGTGGGTGATGCTGGCCGCGGTGAGCGTCCGCTCGTCCGACGGTGAGCCGCCGTCGTGCCGGTCCTGCACCGACACCTCCTCCGGCAGCAGGCGTTTGGCCCAGGCGACCACGGCCATGCCGAGGCCCACCAGCGCCAGGCCCATGGTCAGGCCCAGCAGCGGCGTGTACAGCTTGTCGGGCCCGGCACCCGGCTCGTACTCCCAGGGCCAGGCCACGTAGAGGACGATGAACGCCGTCGCCGACAGGCCGGTCAGCAGCAGCCAGGCCGCGACGGTGCGCTCGACCCGCTTCTCCTGCTTGGTGCCCGGCACCGGGAAGGCCGGTCGGTAGTGGAGGATCTGCACGCCGTCCCGACGGGCACCCTCGCGGACCAGCTCGAACGGGTCCTTTCCGGCGAGGTCGACCGCACCGGTTTCCGGGGTCTTCTGGTCGGTCATGACTTCCCCGCGATCCAGAGCGTCGCGAACAGCAGGACGGACATCCCGACCAGGAAGATCACCAGGCCTTCGGGCACAGGTCCGGTGCGGCCGAGGCCGAAGCCGCCCGGGTCGGGCTCGGACTTCTGCGACTGGACGTAGGCGATGATGTCCCGCTTCTCCTGCGGGGTGAGCTGGTTGTCGGCGAAGACCGGCATGTTCTGCGGGCCGGTGAGCATCGCCGCGTAGAGATCGCGGTCGGTGGAAGGCTGCAGCGACGGCGCGAACTTGCCGGAGGACAGCGCGCCACCGTTCATGCTGAACGAATGGCAGGACGAGCAGTTCAGCCGGTACAGCTCGCCGCCCTTGGCCGCGTCGCCCTCGCGCAGGTTGCCCTCCGGGACCTCCGGGCCGCCACCGAGCGCCTGGATGTACGCGGCCAGTGCCTCGGTCTGCTCGGGGGTGTACTTCGGCTGCTTGCGGGTGACCTGGGCCTCCTGCCGGGCCGCGGGCATCCGGCCGGTGGAAACCTGGAACTCGACCGCGGCAGGGCCGACACCGATCAGGCTCGGCCCACGGTCGGTCACGCCCTGGGCGTTGCGCCCGTGGCAGGAGATGCATCCCTCCAGGTAGAGCTTCTCGCCCTCGGCGACCTTGGCTGGGTCGGGAACCGACAGCTCGTCCGCGTAGCTGCTCGGCGCGAACGCCGTGTAGACACCGCCGACCAGCGCCAGTGCGAGCAACAGGACGACGAAGGCGGGCACCCGTCGGAGCCGGGACCGGATCCGGGCCGAGGCGGCGGTGCTCATCGACCCACCTCGTCGGCCGGGCAGGAGTCGGCCGGAGCCGGGCGGGGCCGGTCGCCGTCGGGGGGCAGGGTCATTCCGAAGCGCTCCTGTCTCACCGGATCAGGTAGATCGTCGCGAACAGCCCGATCCACACCACGTCGACGAAGTGCCAGTAGTAGGACACGACGATGGCGCTGGTGGCCTGGGCGGGAGTGAACCGGCCCATCGCCGAACGGGCCATCATGAAGAGGAACGCGACGAGGCCACCGATCACGTGCAGGCCGTGGAACCCGGTGGTGAGGTAGAACACCGAGCCGTATCCGTCGCCGTTGATCTTGATGCCCTCCTCGACCAGCGTGAGGTATTCGTTGGCCTGGCCGAGGACGAACGCCAGGCCCATCACGAACGTCACCGCGAACCAGCGGCGCAACCCGAACACGTCGCCCCGTTCGGCCGCGAAGACGCCGAACTGGCAGGTGAACGACGACGCCACCAGGATGATCGTGAACGTCAGCGCGTAGGGCAGATTGAGCTGCTCGGTGCGCTCGGCCCACAGGTCGGTGCTGGTGGCCCGGATCGAGAAGTACATCGCGAACAGTGCCGCGAAGAACATCAGTTCGCTGGAGAGCCAGACGATCGTGCCGACGCTGACCATGTTGGGTCGGGTCAGCGAATGGATCTGACTTCTCTCCACGGAGGCGGTGGCCGTAGTCACGTCAGCATTATGAACCGCGGCGAGCCTCTGGAGCGCACCGGGGTGTCGACAACGTGTCGAAGACCTCACCGGTTCCCGGACCCTCGCCACGGCGCGCCGTTCGGGCTCGCCGCGCGTCGGCGGACGGACCGGGCAGGCACCGATTCCGGTGGCCGTGGACGGTGGGCGTTCCGGTGCCTGGCAGGGCCGACGACCTCGGTACGATCCGGTTCGGGAGCCGTGGAGGTGCGTCGCATCCGCCGGGTGGCCCGCCGAGACTTCGCCGTTGGGAGCACCGCACCATGAGCACTGACGCCGCCCGTGAGTTCACCGTGCTGGTCTACAGCGACGATGCCGCGGTGGTCGAGCGGATCGAGCTGGCCGTCGGGCGCCGCCCGGCATCCGACGTCCGGGTGACCTACGTCGAGGCGTTCACCGGTGCCGAGGTGACCGCGCGGGTGGACGCGGGCGGGATCGATCTACTCGTGCTGGACGCCGAGGCCTGGCCGACCGGCGGGATGGGGCTGTCCCGGCAGCTGAAGAACGAGATCTCGGCCTGTCCGTCGATCTGTCTGGTGCTCGCCCGCGCGGTCGACCGGTGGCTCGCGACCTGGGCCCAGGCCGACGCCGTCCTCGCGCATCCGCTCGACCCGGTGGCCGTCGCCGACACGGTGGCCGAGCTCCTGCGCGAACGCGTCGGCGCCCTCCCTGTTCGCGGCTGACCGGGTGGCGACCGTGACAGCGCTGTCGACCGGGGGACCACGGTGACCGACGCGGGCCCGGGGCGGCACAGCTGGCCGGCGCTGCTGACGGCCCTGTTGGCCGGCGAGACCCTCGACGAGTCCGCGACCGGCTGGGCGATGGGCGAGATCATGGCCGGGGAGGCCAGTCCGAGCCGGATCGCCGCGTTCGCGGTCGCGTTGCGCGCGAAGGGCGAAACCTCCGACGAGGTCGCGGGCATGGTCCGGGCGATGCTGGCCGACGCCGCGCCGCTGCACGTCGGCGACGACGCGGTCGACGTGGTGGGCACCGGCGGCGACCGCGCCCACACGGTGAACATCTCCACGATGGCGGCGATGGTGGTGGCCGGCGCCGGTGTCCGGGTGGTCAAGCACGGCAACCGGGCGGCCTCGTCGCGGTGTGGTTCGGCCGACCTGCTGGAGGCACTGGGCATACCGGTCGCCCTGGACCCGGAGCGGGTGGCGGCCTGCGTCGAGGGGGCGGGCATCGGCTTCTGCTTCGCGGCGACGTTCCACCCGGGGATGCGCCACGCCGCGGTTCCGCGGCGCGAGATGGGCATCCCGACGGTGTTCAACTTCCTCGGTCCGCTCACCAACCCGGCGCAGACCAGGGCCGCGGCGGTGGGTTGTGCCGACCTGAGGATGGCTCCGGTGCTCGCCGGCGTGCTGGCCGGCCGCGGAGCCTCGGCGCTGGTCATGCGGGGTGAGGACGGCCTGGACGAGTTCACCACCACCGCCCCCACCCGGTTGTGGGTGGTCTCGGGTGGCGAGGTCGCCGAGACGCTGGTGGACGCGGCCGACCTGGGCGTGCCCCGGGCGTCGGCCGCGGACCTGCGCGGAGGCGATCCGGAGTTCAACGCGAAGGTGACCCACGCGCTGCTCGCGGGGGAGCGGGGACCGGTCCGCGACGCCGTGCTGGTCAACGCCGCCGCGGCGTTCGCGGCCTACGACGGGCTGGACGCAGACCTGGCCGAGACACTCCGTCGGGGGGTGGCACGGGCTGCCGAGGCGATCGACTCGGGGGCGGCGGCCGCGACCCTGGACCGTTGGATCGCGCTGGCCAACCGGAGCTGACCCGGCGCACACCGCGGGCGTGCCCCCCGCCGGGCCCGGCGGGGCACGGCGCGTACCGCGGAAGGGCGGTCAGCCGGCCTCGTTGGCGTCGTCGGCGAAACCGATCGCGAACGCGGCGTCGAGGTCGTGCCGGGAGTAGGCACGGAACGCGATGTGCGTCTCGGTCGCCAATACGCCGGGCACCTTGCTGATGCCGCCGGCGATGACGTCGGCGACGTGGTCGAACTCTCGCACCCGCACGATCGCGACCAGGTCGACGTGGCCGGCGGTGGAGTAGACCTCGCTCACGCCGGGGAGCTCGGCGATCGCCTCGGCCACCTCGGGGATGGAGTCGGTCTCGCAGCTGATCATGACGATCGAGGTGATCACGGTGGTCGGCTCCTCGGACGGCCACCGATGTGGTGGCAGCGGGCGGTGCGGCGACCGGTCGTACGCTGCGCCCGGTCGGCTCATGGTAGGCGCGGACTGGCGCCTACGGCGCGGGAGGCCGCCGCGTCAGGGCGCCGCGTCACCGGCCGCCGCGTCACCGGCCGCGGGCCAGTCGCGCGGACCCGGGTCGTCGAGGTCGTAGCCCACGTACGGGCCGATGCCGTACCGGGCGAGCAGCCGCGCGGTCGACACGGTCAGGGCGGGCAGCGCGTCGATCGCGTACCACCCGGCCTCGATGATCTCCACCGAGTCGACGGCCAGACCGGTCGTGCTGGCGTCCACTGTGGCAGTGAAGACCATGTCGACCTGTCGGGAGACGGCGTTGACCTGGGCGTTCGGATCGGTCGGGCGCAGCGTGGCGGGAGGCAGCCGGACGCCGGTCTCCTCGGCCAGCTCCCGCGCCGCGGCCGCCTGCGGGGTCTCGCCGCGGTCGAGCAGGCCGCCGGGGAGCGACCAGCCGTACCCGGGCGGCTGGCGCACCAGCAGCAACCGGTCGGCCTGGTCCCGCAGCAGGACGACCGCGCCCAGCGTGTAGTTCGGCGTGACCGCCTGCACCAACCGGCGGCGCAGCTTCGGGGGGAGGCGGTGGAAGAGGCGGAATCCGACGCGGGACAGCGCGGTCGCGGGGGAGGCCATGAGCCACGACAGTAGCCAGTCGCCCGCCGGTCGGGATCCTTCCGATCGATACGGCGGTCGCTCAGGCCGACGCGCGGGCGGGGCGGCTCTGGACGGGCAGCCGCCGGCGGTCGGCGAACGGGTCGGCTGTGCCGCGACCGGCGTCGATCGCCGCGAGCAGGTCGCCCCACCGTTCCGCACCCCGCGCCGGGCAGGCCCACACGGCGTCCAGCCGCACCAGCCGCGTCTCGGGCCGTTCCAGCCAGGCGAGCACCCGCTCGGGCTCCTCGACCCTCGCGCCCGCCAACGGACCTGGCCCTGGCACCACCGTCTCGGCCGAACTCACCAGCGCGTCCGCCACCGGCATCGGTGCCACGCCCCGGCCGGCCACGCCCGCGGCGGCCAGCCGTCCGTACCGGACCACCGCCAGCTCCCAGCCACCCGCGCCGTCCGGACGGGCCGCGACCAGTTCGGGCACCGCGGTCAGGGCCCGCAGCCGTTGCAACCGGATCACCGCCCGCAGGAACGCGTGCAGCCGGTTGCGGGCCAGCACGGCGTCCTCGTACCGCTGCGCGGCCGAGAGGGTGTCGATCCGGGCCAGCAGCCGCTCGACCACCGGCGTGGGATCGGCGGCCACCGCGTCGACGAACGCCGCCGCGTGCCGGCCGTAGCCCTCCACGGTGATCTGGTGGTCGCACGGGGCGTCGCAGCGCCGCAGCTCGGCCAGGGCGCAGGTCGGGCTGGGCCGGCGCACCGACAGCCGGCTGGTGCACTGCCGCAGCGGCACCGCGTCGTGGAACGCCGTCAGCGCGGCCTCCGCGGCCCGCCGGGACCCGAACGGCCCCAGGTAGGCGGTGCCGTCGTCGTGCACCTGTCGGACCATCGACAGCCGCGGGTAGGCCTCGACGGTCAGCCGCAGCCAGACCTGCCGTTCGGGGTACTTCGACCGGCGGTTGTAGGGCGGCTTGTGCGCGGCGATCAGCCGCAGCTCCCGCACCTCGGCCTCCAGCGGATGAGCGCAGACGATCGCCTCGACCCGCTCGGCCACGGCGATCATCTCGGCTATCCGCGACCTGGTCTCCGAGGACACGAAGTACTGCCGCACCCGGGACCGGAGGTCGCGGCTGGTGCCCACGTACAGCGGGCGCTCGTGGGCGTCGCGGAACACGTACACGCCGGGCGAGGGCGGCAGCCCGACAGCCAGGTGCCGCTTGCGCCGCTGTGCCTCGGACACCTGGGTGGAGAACGTGGCCAGCTCCTCCAGCGTGTGGACGCCCAGGTTGCCGACCCGTTCCAGCAGGCCGTGCAGCACGTCCACGGTGGCGCGGGCGTCCTCCAGCGCCCGGTGGACCGGCGTGGTACCGGAGCGGAAGAACCGGGCCAGGGTGCCGAGCCTGCAGTTGGGCACCTCGTCGCGGGTCAGCACCCGGCGGGCGAGCACCGCCGTGTCGATCCGCGGGAAGCCCGGCCACGGGTAGCCGTGCTCGGCACACGCCGCCCGGAGGAAGCCCAGGTCGAAGGGCGCGTTGTGGGCGACCAGCACCGCACCGGCGGCGAACTCCAGGAAGGCCGGCAGCGTCCGGGACAGCGGCGGTGCGCTGGCCACCATCGCCTGGGTGATGCCGGTCAGGACGGTGATGAACGGGGGGATCCCGGTGCCGGGGTCGACCAGGGTGCCGAACTCGCCGAGCACCTCGCCGCCGCGCACCTTCACCGCACCGATCTCGGTGATCGCCGACTGGCCCGGCACGCTCCCGGTGGTCTCCAGGTCGACCACGACGAACGTGGTCCCACGCAGCGGCACGCCCAGCTCGTCGAAGCTGGGCTGCACCCAGCGGCCGGTCGATGCGGGGGTCACCACGCGGTCACGGTAGGTCCGGGCACCGACAAGAACCGGTACCGACAGGACCGCCGACGGTCGAGTTCCGAGCGGGCGTGCGCGGGATGGAAGACTGGCGGTATGCCGACCCGCCCGCCCGACGAGCAGAGCCGCTGGCGCTGCCACCGCTGCGGCAACCTCACCCGGTTCGACGTGGTCCGCACGGTGCGGACCAGGGACTTCGTGCACGTCGCGCTGGACGGTGAGCCGGCCGTGGAGGAGCGCGAGGTGCTCTCGGAGTCGATCGAGCGGGTGGTCTGCCGGTGGTGCCAGGGCGCGGACACGGTCGGCGTGGTGCCGCGGCCGCCGACATGAGCGCGCTGGCCGGGGTGCGGGTCCTCGACCTCTCCCGGCTGCTGCCCGGCGGCTACGCCACGCTGCTGCTGTCCGATCTCGGTGCCGACGTGGTCAAGGTGGAACAGCCCGGGGTCGGCGACGGGACCCGGACGGTGCCGCCCTACCTCGGCGACGGCACGTCCGGGGCGCACGCCGCGCTGCACCGCGGCAAGCGGTCGATCGCGCTGGACCTGAAGCACCCGGCCGGCGCGGACGCGTTCCGCCGGTTGGCGGCCCGCGCCGACGTGCTGGTCGAGTCGTTCCGGCCGGGGGTGATGGACCGGCTCGGTCTCGGGTACGGCGCTCTGTGTGCCGTGAACCCGCGGCTGGTCTACGTCGCGATCTCCGGCTTCGGGGCCACCGGGCCGCACGCCGGCGACGCCGGCCACGACCTCACCTACCTGGCCCGGGTCGGCGCGTTGTCCTTCGACGGCGGTGCGGACGGCCAGCCGTGGGCGTCCGGCCTGCAGATCGCGGACTTCTCCGGCGGGATGGCCGCCGTGGTCGCCGCGCTCGCGGCGTTGCGGGTGCGGGAGCGCGCCGGCGAGGGCCAGTTCTGCGACGTGTCGCTGGCCGACTCCGCCCGCTCGTGGCTGGCCTACCACGCGGGCGCGCTGGCGGCGTCCGTGCTGGTGGGCGGGGCGCCGCCGCAGCCGCACACCGGGCCGCTCAACGGCGGGCTGGCCTGCTACCGCACCTACCGCTGCGCGGACGGTGGTTGGCTCGCGGTCGGTGCGCTGGAGCCGAAGTTCTTCGCCACGTTGCTCGGCGTGGTGGGCCTGCCCGAGCTGGTGCCCGCCCAGTACGACCTGACCCGGCAGGCAGAGCTGGTCGATCGGTTGGGCGCCGTCTTCGCCACCCGCGGCCGCGACGCCTGGGCCGCGGCGTTCGCGGGCCGGGACGCCTGCGTCGAGCCGGTGCGCGACCTGGCCGAGGCGATGGCCGACCCGGACGCCCGGTCGCGCGGCGCGGTCTGGGATCTGCCCCGGCCGGACGGCTCCACGGTGCCGGTGCCCGGTGTGGTGCCGAGGCTGCACGCGACCCCGGCCGAGCCCGGCGTCGAGGTGGCCGCGCTGGGAGCGGACACCGAGGAGATCCTGCGCGAGTCAGGATACGCGGACGAGGAGATCGCCGCCCTGCGCGAGGCGGGTGTGTGGTGACCGCCGACCTCCCCCCGGAGGCGGCCGCCCCCGCTGACGGCGCGGCGGTGGACGGCATCGCCGCGACGGAGGAGGCAGCCTTGCCCGAGCCGGTGCGCCAGCGGGTGCTCGCGCTGGCGGCGGAGAGCTTGCCGGCGCTCGGCACGGACGAGTTGCCGCCGCCGCTGCGGAAGTTCGCCCAGTTCGCGCCCGCGCGTCGTGCCCGTCTCGCCGGCCCGGCGATAGCCTTCCACCTGGCCGCCGACCCGCTCTTCCGCCAGCGTGTCGCCGCCCGGGTCGTCGAGGTGTCGGGTCCGCTGGGTGGGGCTGTCGCGGCGGGCGCCGTCCCGGCCACGGCGGATCCGGTGGAGGTCGCGGCCCTGGCGTACCTCGTCCGACCGGTCGGGTGGCTCCCGCTCGTCCAGGCAGTCGGCCAGGCGACTGCCGGGGAGGTGGAGGTCGCCGCGCTGCGCGACCGCCTCCGCGCGGCCGAACAGCGCGCAGCCCGGCTCGACAGGGCCCAGGCCGGTGGCCGGAGCGAGGCCGACCGGCGCGGGCGCGACCTGGCAGCTGCCCGGGCCGAGGCCGACGAGCTGCGTACCCGGGTACGCGAGCTGACCCGCGCGCTGCGGGAGAGCCAGCAGGACGCGAAGAAGGCGGCCGAGACGCTCTCGACCGAGCGCGGCAGGGCGGCGGCGGCCAGCTCCGCCCAGGATGCCGAACTGCGGCGGCTGCGGGCCCGGCTCGCCGACGTCGAGACCGAGCTGGACGCGGTCCGGCGGTCCGGCCGGGAAGGACGTGCCGCCGACGAGGCGCGGCTCTGGCTGCTGCTGGAGACGATCGGCAACGCCGCGCAGGGGCTGCGGCGGGAGCTGGCGCTCACGCCGCCCGACCACAGTCCGGCCGACCTGGTCGGCGCCACCACCGCGGCCGCGCGCTCCGACCGCGCCGGCTCCCGGTGGGCCGCCGACGACCCGGCCCGGCTCGACCTGCTGCTCGGGCTGCCGCGCGTGCACCTGGTCGTCGACGGCTACAACGTCACCAAGGCGGGCTTCGGCGAGACGTCGCTGGAGCAGCAGCGGACCCGGCTGGTGGCCGGGCTCGGCGGCCTTGCCGCCCAGCACAACGCCGAGGTGACCGCCGTGTTCGACGGAGCGGAGCGGTTGTCGGTGGCGCCCGCCTCTCCCCGCGGTGTGCGGGTGCTGTTCAGTCGCCCGGGGGAGACCGCCGACACGCTGATCCGGCGGCTGGTGCGGGCGGAGCCGCCGGGCCGACCGGTGGTGGTGGTGTCCTCGGACAACGAGGTCGCCGATGGCGTCCGCCGGTCGGGCGCGTACCCCGTGCCGTCGGCGGTCCTGCTGCGGCGGCTCGCCCGGGTGTGACCCGCGGGACGCCTGCCGGCGAGCCCCCCGCCGCGCGCCGACCGGCGGGTCTGCTCACGGGTTCTGTCGTACCCGGCTCGTAATGTCGCTGGTAGAGAGCCCGTGAGGGTGACCGATCCGAACCGGAGGCACCGGATGCTGATCGACTGCGACACCTGCGTCGTGCGTGGCGACGCCTGCGGAGACTGCGTGGTGAGCGTCATGCTCGGTGCGCCGCCGTCCGGTGTCGAGCTGGACGAGGCCGACCGCCGGGCCCTGGACGTGCTCGCCGACGGCGGCCTCGTGCCGCGGCTGCGGATCGTTCCGCTGCCCACTCCCGAGACCAGGCCCACCCGCCCCGGCACGCCGCGGCGTCGCGCCGGCTGATCCGCGGAGCCTGCGCGGACGGGCCGCCGGGCCGGCCGCCTCCGCGCGCGGGTCGAGCCGCCTGACATGATCCGGACGTGAGCGCCGCAGCCGTAGCCGAGCCGAGCGGCGACAGGGTGCGCTGAGATGGCACGCACGCTGGTGGTCACCAACGATTTCCCGCCGCGTCCCGGCGGCATCCAGGCGTTCGTCCACCAGCTGGCCGCCCGCCAGCCGGCCGGTTCCCTGCTGGTCTACGCGCCGGCCTGGCCGGGCGCCGCCGCGTTCGACGCCGAGCAACCGTTCGAGGTCGTCCGGCATCGCACGTCGCTCATGCTTCCCACCGCCGAGGTGTCCCGGCGGGTCGCCGCGATCGTCCGTGCCGAGCGGTGCGACACCGTGTGGTTCGGGGCGATGGCGCCGCTCGGCCTGCTCGCTCCGGCGCTACGGGACGCCGGCGTGGGGCGGCTCGTCGCCCAGAGCCACGGACACGAAGCCGGCTGGGCGGGCACACCCGGCACCCGTGCGCTGCTCCGCCGGATCGCCGGTGGGCTGGACGCGGTCACCTACCTCGGGCCGTTTACCCGCAGCCAGCTCCTCCCGGCCGTGGGCGACCTCACCGAGCTGGTCGCGCTGCCGCCGGGTGTGGACACGGCCGCGTTCCATCCGGACGCGGACGGCGCGGCGGTGCGGGCAGAGTTCGGCCTCACCGATCGTCCGGTGGTGGTCTGCGTCTCCCGGTTGGTGCCCCGCAAGGGCCAGGACAAGCTGATCCGGGCCCTGCCGCAGATTCGCGCCCAGGTGCCCGGCGCCGCGCTGCTGCTGGTCAGCGACGGCCCGGACCTCGGTCGGCTGCGCCGGCTGGCGGCCCGGGAGCAGGTGCAGGCCGACGTGGCGTTCACCGGGTCGGTCCGCTGGCGGGACCTGCCGTACTACTACGCCGCCGGGGACGTGTTCGCCATGCCGTGCCGCACCCGACGCCGCGGCCTGGACGTCGAAGGCCTCGGCATCGTCTACCTGGAGGCGTCGGCGACCGGGCTGCCGGCCGTGGCCGGGGACTCCGGGGGAGCGCCGGACGCGGTGCTCCAGGGCGAGACCGGGTACGTCGTGCCGGGCCGCGACATCGCCGCGATTGCCGACCACATAGTCCGATTGCTGCGCGACCGGGAGCTGGCCGCCCGGATAGGGAGGGCCGGCCGGGCCTGGGTCGAGCGCGACTGGCGCTGGGAGGATTCCGCCGCCCGGATGACGGAGCTGTTGGCCGGCCGGCGCACGGTGCCGGCGAGCAGCGGTGCGGTGCCGCCGGGTGCTGGGATCCCGACCACAACTGCGGCGCCGACGGGCACTGGAGTGCTGACCCGGGCCGCGGTGTCGGCGGGCGGGCGGGCCCCGACGCCATGACGACGCCGCACGAGGTCGCACTGCTCCGGCTGGCGTCGCAGCACCTCGCCGGTACCGGCCTGGCGACTCCCACCGAGGTCGTCCGCTGGCTCACGGCCCTGCAGGCGCAGGATCGTCACGGGGTGGTCACCTCGGTCGCGCTCCGCACCTCGTCCGGCACCCTGGCCGCCGTCGAGGCCGCGTTCGACGCCGGCGAGATCGTGAAGTCCTGGCCGATGCGCGGCACGCTGCATCTCGTCGCCGCCGAGGATCTGCCGTGGATGCTCGATCTCTCGACCCCGCGGATGGTGGCCGGTGCCGCCCGCCGCCGGGCCCAGCTCGACCTCGACCTGCCGACACTCGAACGCGCTGGCGAGCGTGCGGCCGAAGCGCTGGCCGGTGGCCGCGCGCTGCGGCGCGACGAACTGCTGGCCGGGTGGGACGAGGCGGGTGTGGCCACGGCGGGCCAGCGGGGCTACCATATGCTGTGGCACCTGGCCCAGACCGGCCTGGTGTGCTTCGGGCCCGTCCGGGACGGCGAGCAGCGGATCGTGCTGGTCGACGAGTGGATCCCGCACCCGCGGCGCCCGGAGCGCGACGAAGCACTCGGCGAACTGGCCGCGCGCTACTTCCGCAGCCACGGACCGGCCACGTCCCAGGACTTCGCCCGGTGGACGAAGCTCGTCGCGGCCGACGTCCGGGCGGGGGTCGCCCTGGCCCGGCCGGCACTCGCCCCGCTGGAACTCGACGGTGTGGAGTACCTGATGGATCCGCGGACACCCGAACGGCTCGAGACGTGTCGGGACGAGGCGCGAGGTGTCTTCCTGCTGTCCGGATTCGACGAGTTCATCCTCGGTTACGGAGACCGTCGCGCGGTGGTGCCCGCCGAGTTCGCGGCCCGTGTCGTCCCGGGCGGCAACGGCGTGTTCCGGCCGACGGTCATCGCTGACGGCCGGGTCGTCGGCACCTGGAACCACACCGGCCGCGGCGCGAAGCGCACCGTCGGGGCAACCCCGTTCGACGCGTTCGACGCGGACGTCGCCGCGGCCATCCCCGGGGTGTACGCCGCCCTGCCCTGCTAGCGGGACCGACCCGACGGGACGGACACCGCCGCCGCGCCGTCAGAGGCCTGGTGCGTTGGGGGCCTCCAGCAGCCCCAGCCGCAGGGCGGTCATCAGCGCCTGGGCCCGGTTGCCCGCACCCAGCTTCTCGTAGAGCTTGGAGATGTGGGTCTTGGCCGTCGACTCGCTCACGTAGAGCTGCTTGGCGATGCCGGCGACGCTCATGCCGTCGGCGAGCAGGCGCAACACCTGGCCCTCCCGCGGAGACAGGTGCGGACCGGTGGGGGTCAGCCGTCGTTTCATCGCGCTGGCCAGGTCGGACGCGGTGAATGCGTTCGGCGACGAGACGGCGTGCCGAGCCGACGCGACCACCTCGTCGGCCGGGGCGTTCTTCGGAACGAACGCGCTCGCGCCGGCCTCCAGCGCGCCGAACAGCTGGTCGTCGCCGGCGTACATCGTGAGCACCACGATCCCGAGGTCGGCACGGGAGGTCCGCAGCGCCTTGGTCGCCTCCAGGCCACTGCCGTCGGGCAGCCGCAGGTCCATGATCACGACGTCGGGCTGCAGGTCGGCCGCCTTGCGCAGCGCGTCGGCCACCGACCCCGCCTCGCCGACCACGTCGAACCCCGGGTCGCGCTCGAACGCGTGCCGGAGGCCCTGCCGGATCAGGTCGTGGTCGTCCACGAGGAGCACGGTCATCTTCTCGGGCGGAGTCTCGGCCCGCGTACCGGGGGAAGGGTTGCTGGACACAGCGCTGTTGGGCCCAGGGCTACTGGACACAGAGCTAGTGGACACAGGGTTACTGGACACTGTCGGGCCGCACCTCCTGTTGCGTCACGCTACCCCGGCCATGGCGTTGGCCGAGGACAACGGTCACCGTCGTCCCCCGAGGACTCCTTGGCGCGATCTCCAGGCTCGCCCGCACCCGTTCGGCACGTTCGGCCATGATCGACATCCCGTACCGGCGGTCGGGCACGCCGTCGGCCATGCCCCGACCATCATCGCTCACTTCGACCTGGGCGTAGGGGGGATCCACCTCGCAGCTCACCCACAGGTTGGCCGCGCCGGAGTGCTTGCGGGCGTTCGTCACCGCCTCCTGCGCGATCCGCAGCAGCTCGGACTCCACCGCCGCCGGCAGCCGGGCGGTGGTCTCGTCCAGGCTCAGGTGCACCCGCAGCCCCGCCGACGCGCCGATCGTGCGGGCGTACTCGGCGATCGCGCTGCCCAGCCCGCCGTGCCGGTCGACGTCGCTGCGCAGCTCGAACAGGCTCAGTCGCAGCTCGGTGATCACCCGGGTCACCTCCGCGCGCAACGTGCGCAGCGTCGACTCGGCCGCGTCCGCCCCGGCGGGGAGCTCCGCGGTGGCGTTGTCGATGCCGTAGCCGACCATCACCAGCTCCTGCGCCACCCCGTCGTGGATCTCCCGGGCCAGGCGCTGCCGTTCCTCCACCGTGGCAAGAGCTCCGGACGTCGTCGAAGAGCAGCGCGGTCTCCAGTCGCAACGCGGCGTGGCCGGCGACCTCGGCCGCGGCACTGGTGGTCGCCGCCGGGTAGGCGCCGGACCGGTTCGCCTCCAGCACCACCAGGCCTACCGTGCGTACGCCGGTGACCAGCGGCAACACCAGCGTGGAGACCCCGCTGACCCGCCGCTCGCGGGCCAGCGAACGGGCTGCTGTCTGCGGCTGCTGGCTCACCCATGCCTCGGCGATCGGCGTGTCGGCGTCCAGTGAGGTCTCCCAGGCCGCGCGTTCGCGACCGCGCTGGGCGAGCACCTCCAAGCGGCCTCCGCCGCTGGCGGTGAACACCGCACCGCGGTCGGCCGGCGCCACCCGGCTGATCTCCTCGAGCAGCCGCTCGGCGATGCTGCCCGGGTCGAGCGTGCCCGGGAGCTGGCGGGCGATCGTCCGCAGCTGGGTGAGCAGGCGGGTGGCCTGCGCGAACTCCGGTTCGGGCGGGACGTGCCGGGCGGCGATCGTCCGGTTCACGCCCACGCCGACGGCACCGGCCACCGCGGCGAGCACCACCCACTCCACGGCGTGCAGCCGGAAGTGCGCGTCGGTTCCGGCGCCGGTCACCCCGCCGGCCACCGTCAACGCGACGACCGCCGCGGCCATCGCGGCCGTCACCGCACGGCTGCCGATCAGGACGCCGGCGGAGAAGACCGGCGCGGCGAGGAACGGGAGCGTCGGCAGCCCGTGCTGACCCGGTGCCGTCGCCGCGACGGTGACCACCGCGATCTCCGCCGCCCAGCCGATCCGGGTCAGCCACCGGTGTCCGGGCGCGAGCAGGCCCGGCGCCGTCGCGACGCCGAGCAGCAGCCACCAGGCGAGCGCATGTGTCGAGAAGCCGTGCAGCAGCATCAGCAGCGCCACCAGCGCCAGCAGGCACACGCGGACGACCCTGGTCAGCGCGTGCGGGCTCAGCAGCCAGTCGCCGACACCCGGCGCGGCCGCCGGTTCAGGCGTAGATCGCGGCGATCTCGTCGGCGTACCCCTTCGTCACGACGCCGCGCCGCAGCTTCAGGCTGGGCGTGATCTCGCCGCCCTCCTCGGTGAAGTCGCGCGGCAGGATGCGGAACTCCCGGATCGACTCGGCCCGGGAGACGACCTCGTTCGCACCGTCCACGGCCCGCTGGATCTCCGCCCGCAGGTCGGTGTCCGTGGCCAGGTCGGCGACGGTGGCGTGGGCGGGCTTTCCGGCCTGGTCCTTCCAGGCCGGGAACGCGTCGGTGTCGATCGTCACCAGGCAGCCGATGAACGGCCGGCCGTCGCCGACCACCACGCACTGGCTGACCAGCGGATGGGCCCGGAGCCGGTCCTCCAGCACGGCGGGGGCGACGTTCTTGCCGCCCGCCGTGACGATCAGCTCCTTCTTTCGGCCGGTGATCGTGAGGAAACCCTGCTCGTCGAGGCTGCCCAGGTCGCCGGTGTGGAACCAGCGCTCGGCGTCGAGCGCCTCGGCGGTCGAGGTGGGGTCGTGCCAGTACCCGCGGAACACGTGGTCGCCGGTGACGAGCACCTCGCCGTCGTCGGCGATCCGGACGGTGACCCCGGGCAGCGGGCGGCCCACGGTGCCGATCCGGTACGCCGACGCGGAGTTGGACGTGCTGGCGGGCGAGGTCTCGGTGAGGCCGTACCCCTCGTAGATCGTCACGCCGATGCCGCGGAAGAAGTGCGCGAGCCGGGCGCCCAGCGGTGCGCCGCCGGAGACCGCCGCCTCGCACCGTCCGCCGAGGGCACCGCGCAACCGCCGGTAGACGAGCCGGTCGAACAGGCGGTGCGCGAGCCGGAGGCCCAGCCCGGCGCCGCCGCGGTCCAGCGCCTCGCTGTAGGCGACCGCGACCGCCTCGGCCCGATCGAAGATCGCGCCCTTCCCGTCGGCGTGCGCGCGCTGGCGGGCGCCGTTGTAGACCTTCTCGAACACCCGCGGCACCGACAGCACGAACGTCGGCCGGAAGCTGGCGAGGTCGGCCAGCAGGTTCTTCACGTCGGCGGTGTGCCCGAGCACCGCCCCGGTCTCGATCGAACCGAGCTGGATCAGCCGGGCGAACGAGTGGGCCAGCGGCAGGAACAGCAGCGTGCTCGCACCCTCGTGGAACAGCGGCATCAGGCCGGGCAGGGAGTTGCCCACGTCGAAGAGCAGGTTGCGGTGGGTGAGAACGCAGCCCTTGGGCCGTCCGGTGGTGCCGGAGGTGTAGATGATCGTGGCGACGTCGTCGGCCCGCAGGGCCGTGCGGCGGGCCGCGATCTCGCCGTCGGGCACCTCGCAGCCGCCGGCCCGCAGGGCGTCGACGCCACCGGCGTCGATCTCCCAGACCGGGCCGAGACCGTCCATCTCGCCGCGGAGCCCCTCGACGAGGGCGGTGTGCGCGGCCGAACCGACCACGCAGGCGGCCGCCCCGGAGTCGCCGAGGATCCATCGCGCCTGCTCGGCCGAGGAGGTCTCGTAGATCGGCACGGTGATCGCGCCGGCCGCCCAGAGGGCGTAGTCGACGAGTGTCCACTCGTAGCAGGTCCTGGCCATCAGCCCGACCCGGTCGCCGGGCTGGATCCCGGCGGCGACCAGGCCCTTGGCGACCGCGACCACGTCGTCGCGGAACGCCGCCGCGGTGACCTCGCGCCACGCGCCGTCGAGCCGGCGGCTGATCGCGACCGACGCCGGCGCCTCGTCCGCGTTGCGCCACACCGGATCGGTGAGGTTGGCGGCGTGGGGAACCGTGTACTCCACCGGGACGGTGAACTCGCGCACGTGCGCCTGGCCTCTCGCTGGTCGCTGCGGGTAGGGGCACCGTACCCGGCGGTGAGCCACCGCGGGAGGCGACGGTCCGCAGCCCGTCGGTTGCGCCGGGCGTCGCCGACGCGCGGGATGGCATGCTTCGGGAGTGCCCCACGTCGACCTGATCGAGGAGACCTGGCTGGCCGTGGCCGCGCCCCGGGTCGCCGCCGAGGTGCGCCGGCCGGAGTTCGCCGCGGCGTTGTGGCCGGACCTCACGCTGGCGGTGCACCGGGACCGCGGCGACGCCGGCCTGCAGTGGACCGCGACCGGCCCGCTGGTGGGGAGCTGCGAGGTGTGGCTGGAGCCGCGGGGGGACGGGGTGATCGCCCACACCTTCCTGCGCGCCGACGTGACCCGGCGGGGGTCCACGACGGACGCGGCGGACCTGCCCTGGCGACAGGCGGCGGCCGAGCAGGGGCGCCGGGCCCGGCAGGCGAAGGCCGTCTGGTGGGCGGCGAAGGACCGGCTCGAGCGCGGACGCCGTCCCGGCGAGCCCCCGGTCCCCGGCTGACGTGCGGGTCCACGTCGTCTCCGACGTCCACGGCCACGTCGAGGCCCTGCGCAGCGCCGGCGACGGCGCGGACGCGCTGATCGTGCTGGGCGACCTGATGAACTATCTCGACTACGCGGATCCGTCCCAGGGCATTCTCGCCGACCTGGTCGGGGCCGGCACCGGTCAGCTCTTCGCCGACCTGCGCAAGGAGCACCGGTTCGCCGAGCTACGGGCGGCCGGAGCGTCGGCGATGGCCACCCTCGCCGACCCGGTCGCGGCGGTCACGGCCGCGGCGCGGGCCCAGTACGCGGCGCTGTTCGCCGCGATGCCGAAACCGGCGTACTGCATCCACGGCAACGTCGACATCCCCGCGCTCTGGCCCGAGTTCCTGTCCGAGGGACACCGGATGCTGGACGCGGACGTGGTCGAGCTGGACGGATGGCGGTTCGGGTTCGTCGGCGGCTGGCCGCGCCGGACGTCCGGCAAACCGTTCGTCCCGTTCGGCGCGGACGTCAGCGAAGCGGAGTACGCGGCCAAGGTGGAGTCGCTCGGCGAGGTCGACGTGCTCTGCTCGCACGTGCCGCCGACGGTGCCGGAGCTGCGCTACGACACGGTGAGCCGGGCGTTCGAGGTGGCCAGTCCCGCGTTGCTCGCCGCGATCCACCGGGTGCGGCCGCGGTACGCGCTGTTCGGCCACGTGCACCAGCCGCTGCAGGCGCGGATGCGGATCGGGCGCACCGAGTGCGTCAACGTGGGGCACTTCCGGGCCACTGGGCGGCCGTTCGTGCTGTCCTGGTGACGGAGCGGCCTTACCCCGGTGACCGTGGTGGCGGACGGCGTCATCGGCGAGCACGGTGACCTGGCCGTCGCGGTGCGGTGAACGCGGTGCGGTGAACGCGGTGCGGTGAACGCGGCGCGGCCGGCGCGCGGACCGGTCGTGGACACGCGGCGCGGCACGGCCGCCCACGGCCGCTGGCCTGCGCCGGGACGGTAGCGTTGCGGGCATGGCGGACTCCTCCCAGCAGTCGATCACCATCGCCGCGCCGGCCGACCAGGTTGCCGCCGTGATCACCGACTTCGCGTCGTATCCGGAGTGGGTCGGCGCGCTGAAGACGGTCGAGGTGGTGGAGGAGTTCGAGGACGGCTACGCCAGCCAGGTGCGGTTCGTGGTCGACGCGGGCATCGTCTCCGACGACTACGTGCTTCGCTACGCCTATTCCGAGGACCTGTCCCGGATCGAGTGGGAGCTGGTCAAGGGCCAGACCCAGAAGAGCCAGGAAGGCTCGTACGACCTGGCCGACAACGGCGACGGGACGACCACGGTCACCTACACGCTCGCGGTGGAGCTGACCGTCCCGATGCTGGGCATGTTCAAGCGCAAGGCCGAGAAGGTCATCATGGACACCGCGCTGAAGGACCTGCGGAAGCGGGTCGAGGCGCGGCAGGGTTGAGCCGGACGTACGGTCCGGCCGCCGGGGCGCGGCGCCGGATAGGCTTCGGCCACCAACTCCCACCGACCTCCCACCGACCGAGGTGTGCCGACCCGTGCGGGTAGTCCTGTTCACCGGTAAGGGCGGCGTGGGCAAGACCACGTCGGCCGCGGCCACCGCCGTGCTCGCCGCCCGGGCCGGCCACCGCACGCTGGTGCTCTCCACCGACCCCGCGCACTCGCTCGGCGACGCCCTCGACCTGCCGCTGGGCCCGACGCCGGTGCGGATCGCCGAAGGGCTGGACGCGGTGCAGTTCGACGCGCTGCGGCGTTTCGAGGAGTCCTGGTCGGACGTGCGTGGCTACCTCGTGTCGCTGCTGCGCCGCGGGGGTCTCGACGACGTCGCGGCCGAGGAGGTCGTGGTGCCGCCTGGGGTCGAGGAGGTGCTGGCGCTGCTGGAGGTGCGGGCGCTGGCCGCGACGGGCGCCTGGGACGTGCTGGTCGTGGACTGCGCGCCGACCGCCGAGACGCTCCGCCTGCTCGCCCTGCCGGCGGCGCTGCGCTGGTACGTCGACCGCCTCGTGCCCAGCCACCGGCGCCTGGCCGGGGCGTTGCGCCCGTTGCTGGGGCGGGAGCTGGGCGACCTGCTGCCCGACGATGCCGTCGTCACCGCGGCGAGCCGCCTCGCCGAAGCGCTCGCGGACGTGCAGGAACTGCTCGGCGACGCCTCCACCACGTCCGTGCGGCTGGTGCTCACCCCCGAGGCGGTGGTGCTGGCCGAGACCCGCCGGACGTTCACCAGCCTCGCGCTGTACGGCTTCGCCGTGGACGGCGTGGTGGTCAACCGGGTGATCCCGGACGGCGACGATCCCTGGCGCGCCGGCTGGGCCGCCGTGCAGGCCGAGCACCTGGCCGAGACCCGCCGCAGCTTCGCGGGCGTGCCGATCCGGACCGTGCCGTACCTGCCGCGCGAACCGCGCGGGATCGCCGCGCTGGGCGACCTCGGCGAGGCCCTGTACGCCGGCGACGATCCGGTGGCGGGCGTGCCGGCGGAGCCGCCGATGACGGTCCGGACCGCCGAGGACGCCCGGATCCTGTCCCTGGCGCTGCCGCTGGCGGCCACGGCGGACGTGGACCTCGCCCGGGTCGCCGACGACCTCGTCGTCACGGTCGGTGGGCACCGCCGGGTGCTGGCGCTGCCCGAGGCGCTGCGCCGGGCGGTGGTGGGCGGAGCGGAGCTGCGGGACGGGCGGCTGGACATCCGGTTCGTGCTGCCCGACCCGGCGCCGGTACCAGCCGCTGGTGGTGCGCGGTGACCGGACGCCCGGAGCCCGGTCCGCTCCCCGACGAGGCCGCCCGGTTGGTCGAGGCCGCATTGGACTGGGCCCGCCGGTCCGTTCCCGAGGGTTGGGCCGAGGGGGACTGCACCGGGTGCCCGGCCTGCCGGACGGTGCGTGCCGTGCACAGCGGCTCGCCGGAGCTGACCGAGAAGCTGACCGCCGCGGTCACCGATGTCGCCGCGGCGGCGAGCGGTCTGCTGCGGGTGCTCTCCGAGGCCCGCGGTACCGGCGAGGGCCGTGCCGGCACCACCTCCGGCACCACCTCCGGGGCCGACGCGTCCAAGCCAGGCACGTCCGAGCCCGGCGCGGCCGGTGCCGGGGCGGGCAAGCCGCCGTCCGACGGCGACGGTCCGGGGCCGACCGTCCAGCGGATCGAGGTCACGTGACCGGCCCGGGACACCCCGGCCGGACCGGCAGGGTGAGGGGTCGATGACGGGCGGACTGACGGTCGGGGTGGACGTCGGCGGCACGAAGGTGCTCGGGGGAGTGGTCGGGGAGGACGGCAAGGTGCTCGCGGTCGTGCGGCGGCCCACGCCGGCCGGCGACGCCCAGCAGACCGCGCGCGCGATCGCCGACGTGGTGGGCGAGCTCGACGAGGAGTACGACCTGGCAGCCGTCGGCGTCGGTGCCGCCGGCTGGATCGACGCGACCCGCTCGATCGTGGTGCACGCACCCAACCTCGCCTGGCGGAACGAACCGCTGCGGGAGCGGGTGGAGGAACTCGTCCACCTGCCGGTCGTGGTGGAGAACGACGCCAACGCGGCGGCCTGGGCCGAGTACCGGTTCGGCGCCGGTCAGGGTGCGGACCCGCTGCTGCTGGTCACCGTCGGGACGGGCATCGGTGGGGGCGTGGTCCTGGACGGCCGGCTGTACCGGGGTGCGCACGGGATGGCGGCCGAGTTCGGGCACGTCCGGGTGGTCCCGGACGGACGGCCGTGCGGCTGCGGCGACCACGGCTGCCTGGAGCAGTACGCGAGCGGAACGGCGCTCGTCCGGCAGGCCCGGGCCGGCGCCCAGGACGATCCGACCGGCGCCGCAGAGATGCTCGCACTGGCCGGCGGCGATCCGGAGAAGGTCGAGGGTCCGCACGTCACGGCGGCCGCACGCAACGGGGACCGGGTGGCGCTGGGGGCCTTCGAGGTGGTCGGCGGGTGGCTCGGTCGCGGCCTGGCCGACCTTGTCTCGGGATGGGACCCGAGCGTGCTGGTCGTCGGCGGCGGGGTCGCGGAGGCGGGGGAGCTGCTGGTCGGGCCCGCCCGGGCCGCGTTCGCCGAGGCAGTCGCGGCCCGCGGCCGCACCCAGGTGGCCGAGATCAGGGTGGCGGCCATGGGCAACGAGGCCGGTCTGGTCGGTGCGGCCGACCTGGCCCGGCTGCGATGACCGCGGCGACCCCGTGCGTCCTGCGCGTGCTGACCTGGAACGTGCACGGCCTCCGCGACGACGTCGACGCCCTGACCAGGACCATTGCCGACACCCGGGCCCATGTGGTCTGCCTGCAGGAGGCGCCCCGGCACCTCCGGTGGCGGGCCCGCTCCGCCGCGCTGGCCCGGCGATGCGGCATGGTCGTGCTGGCCGGGGGCGGGGAGGAGGCCGTGGGGAACCTGCTGCTCTGCTCGATGGCGGTCACGGTGCGGTCCACGAAGTCCGTCCGCCTGCCGTTGACACCCGGTGAGCAGCCGCGGGCCGCGGCCCTGGCCCGGTGCGCGCTGGGCAGCGCCCCGTTCACCGTGGTCGGGGTCCACCTCGGGCTTCATCCGGCGGAACGGCTGCGCCACGTGCCTGTGCTGCTCGCCGAGGCCACCGCGGGCGGCGACCCGGTCGTCCTCGCCGGTGACCTGAACGAGTGGCCGGGAGGACCGGTCTGGGAGGGCCTGGGAGGTCCGCTCCGCGACGCCGCGGGGGCCGACGGGACGCCGACGTTCCGCTGCGGCGCGCCGGCACACCGCATCGACGCGATCTTCGCCGACCCGGCGCTGGCCGTTCGGCGCTACGCGGTGCTCGACACCCCGACCGTGCGGCGGGCCAGCGACCACTTCCCGGTCTACGCCGAGCTGGCGCTGCCCACCGGCTGAGCGTCCGCCCACGGGCCGCCGCGGGTGGCTCCGCCGTTCAGCGGGCGTACCACCCGCACCGCGACCAGCCATCGTTCCAGCGGCAGCGACCGGCCACGCCGCACCGCGGCACCGGCGTCCCGGAGCACCCCGTCCGGAACGGTCGCGAGCGCGGCGACCTCCGGGCGGCCCAGGAACGACTCGAGTTCGGGCTCGTCGAGCGAGCCCGGGTCATGCCCGGTGAGTTCGCACCACAGCAGGAAGACCTGCTCGGCACGGGACGTCCGGCGGGACAGCGTGACGACCATCTCCGACACCTCCGACGCCCACGGTGGGCGGGGCGGGCGTCGGCACCGCTGCGGCCCGGTGACGTGTCGGACAACAGCGGGAGTCGCTTTCGTGCCCGGGTGACCACCTGCCGACGGGACGGTGAACGGACGTGCGCAGGCCCGGTCAGACCACGGCGCGGTCGTCGGGATCGTCGTCGTTCCACCCGTCGCGCAGGCGGTAGACCAGGGCGGCGACCCCGCCGAGAATGGCGCCCACCCCGAGCAGCAGCGTGACCTCGGCGTCGATCCCCAGCAGTCCCGGGCGGAAGAACAGCAGCAGCCCGACGCCGATCGCCAGCAACGCGAGCCCGACCTCCCGGGACAGCCGCGGCAGCGGGGGCGGGGCGGGCGGCGTGTAGCCCTCGTCGTCCTCGGCGGCGAGGCCGTCCGGGTGACCGGCGTCGGCGTCGGCCGGTGGCCGGCCGGATTCCTCGACGCTGTCCTCGACGCTGTCCAGGACCTCCGGCAGGGCGGTCCGGTCGCCGAGTTCGGCGTCGGCCTCCGTGCCCTCGCCGCGGTCCTCGGTCGGGGCGGCGGCGTCCGGCGACTCGGCGGGACGGACCGCGCCCGCCGGAACCCGGGTCGCACCGGCCTCGGCGGGGCGGTCCGACCGGGCCGGCGGACCGTCGTCGGCGGACTCGAGCGCCGCCACGATCCGTTCCCACTCGGCGTCCACGTCGATTGCCCCCGCGGAGTTGGCCAGCGTCGGCGCGATCGGCAACGACTCGCCTGCCGCGTCGTCCTCCTCCACCGCCTCCAGCAGGCCGCGTGCCTCGTCCATGCGCTCGCGGTCGACCCAGAGTCGATCGGTCGGGCGGCTGGGCAGGGTGGTCGCGCGGACGAGCGGGTTGAGGTCGGCGCTCGGGGCGAGGTACCCGGCGATGCCGACGATGCCGAGCACGTCGAGCAGGTGCTCGCCGATCCGCGGGTCGACGTCGCCGAGCGCGGCGAATTCCACGGCATCCAGGCCGTTGTCGCGGCGGCCGCGGTGCCCCCGCGCGCCGAACCCGCTCACGGCCGGACCCCGCTTCGCCGCAACCCCGGCGCCCCCGGGCCGGTCATGACGGCTCCTGCTCGGCCAGCTGGGTCAATCGGCCCCGGACGAAGTCGACACTGCCGGCGAAGATCGCCTCGGCATCGTTGTCGAGCGTCGCGACGTGGTAGCTGTCGGTCAACACGATCTCCTCGACGTCGGTGCTGGAGACGTGGTCGAGCAGCACCTGGGTGTTCACCGGCTCTACCACGTGGTCCTCGGCGCTGCGGTAGACCCGGATCGGCACGGTCACCTTGGGCAGGGCGGCGCGGGTCACCTTCCACAGCTGGTTCAGGGAGAACGCGGCGCGCAGCGGGATGCGGGGGTAGGCGAGTTCCGTCACGCCGGCCTTCTTGATGTCGCTGGCGATGCCCGGGAAGGACGGGACCACCCGGCTCAGCACGGGCAGCAGCGCGGCATCCCGCCGCAGCGTCAGGAAGGAGGGATTGACCAGCACGATGCCGGCGAGTTCGGAGCCTCGCTCCTCGGCCAGGCGGGTCACCAGGGTGCCACCCATCGACAGCCCGGCGGCGAAGACCGGCGTCGTGTCCGAGCCGTCAGCGCCGTCAGCGCCGTCCGAGCCGACCCGGTCGAGCATCGCGTCGAACGAGCGCTCCAGCTCGCCGTACCAGTCCTCCCACCGGGTGGCGTTCATGTCCTGCCACCGGGTGCCGTGGCCGGGCAGTCTCGGACAGGCGACCGTGAAGCCTGCGGCGTGCAGGTGCTCTCCCCACGGCCGCAGGCTCTGCGGGCACCCGGTGAACCCGTGACAGAGCACGATGCCGGCCGGAGCGGTGGGACCGGCGTCGAACAGGAACGGTTCGGCGCCGGGCAGGACGGACACGAACGGACACCTCCTCGGCCCGGTGGGGCCCTTCGCCGCGGAAGACCTGCCCCATGGTGACACGGCAGCCCTTCTCCGGCCCGGCGTTCGTCGACGCGATTCGTGCCAGCTGAGAGCCGCGGGACGTTGTACGTCGGCTCCGTCGATCCGTAGGCTCAGCCCGTCGATCCTTAGGCCCAGGTCCGCGGGTGAGCCGTACGCTCGGCGGGCGGTTGGGGTGCGGCCCGCTCGGAGGAGGCACGGTTGTTCTACTGGGTGTGCAAGTACTTCCTCATCGGCCCGTGGCTGCGGCTGCTGTTCCGGCCGAAGGTCGAGGGGATGGAGCACGTGCCGGCCGACGGTCCGGCGATCCTGGCGAGCAACCACCTGTCGTTCTCCGACTCGATCTTCCTGCCGCTGATGGTGCGGCGGCACGTGACGTTCCTGGCCAAGGCCGAGTACTTCAGCGCGCCGGGCCTCAAGGGCTTCTTCTCCAAGCTGTTCTTCAGCGGTGTCGGCGCGGTGCCGATCGACCGGACCTCCGGCTCGGCCGCGAAGGCCGCGCTGGAGACGGGCAAGCGGGTGCTCGGCGCCGGCGCCCTGCTCGGCATCTACCCGGAGGGCACCCGCTCGCCCGACGGGCGGCTGTACCGCGGCAAGACCGGAGTGGCCCGGATGGCACTGGAGGCCCGGGTCAAGGTGATCCCCGTCGCGATGATGAACACCCACATCATCCAGCCGATCGGCAAGAAGATCCCGAGGATCGTCCCGGTGCACATCCGGATCGGCGCACCGTTGGACTTCTCCCGCTACGAGGGCATGACCGGAGACCGGTTCGTGGAACGGTCGATGACCGACGAGATCATGTACGAGCTCATGCAGCTGTCCGGTCAGCCCTATGTCGACATGTACGCGGCGAAGGTGAAGTCGGCCGGCGCGGTGGAGGCGCCGGCGGAGGAGACCAGCGCCACGCCGACGGGCGTGGCGGCCGCGTGACGCCGTCCCGGCTGTGCCAGCCCGAGCCGTGAGGGGCCGAGCGGCGACGGGCCGAGCCGTGAGCGTCCGGACGCGGTTCGCGGCCCCACGCCCCGACCGGCCCGGTCCGGCCGGCTCGGCCGACCGGGGGCTGGGCATGGAGTCCTCCGCCTGGCGGGCCGTCGCGGCGTTCCGCTGGCTGACCCTCGTCTACGCGGTGACGCTCAACCTCGACGACCTCGGTCGGGTGGCCGGTCCGGAGTGGACGATCGCCACGCTGGCGGTGATGGCCGGGTGGAGCGTGTTCGGCACGGTCGCCTACGCCCGGCCGGCCTGGCGGAAGTGGCCGCTGCTGGTGGCCGACATGGCGGTGACCT
Source organism: uncultured Actinomycetota bacterium (assembly GCA_963740255.1). Classification (GTDB taxonomy): domain Bacteria; phylum Actinomycetota; class Actinomycetes; order Mycobacteriales; family Cryptosporangiaceae; genus CAVUDO01. Next base: position 400,290 of record CAVUDO010000002.1, read on the forward strand.
GCGCGACGATCCTGGCCACGCTGCGGGTGGAGACCCCCGAACGGATCGCCGTGGGCGAGCTCACGGTGCCGACGGTCTGGGCCGCCACGGTGGTGCTGGCCTGGGCCCTGCGGTGGGAGGTGGTCGGAGGTCTGCTCGGGACGGTGTGCGTGGCGGCGGCCAACATCGTGGTCGACGGCGGCACCCCGACCAGGGCCACCGTGCACAGCCTGGTGCTGGTGCTGCTGGCCGGTGTGGTGGTCGGGTACGTGATGGAGATCATCCGGCGTACCGAGCGGGTCGTCGCCGAGGTGCTGCGGGTGCAGGGGGCGGCGGCCGAGCGCGAACGACTCTCCCGCCGGATCCACGACGGTGTGCTCCAGGTGCTCTCGCTGGTGCGGCGCCGAGGACTGGAACTCGGCGGCGACTCGGCCGAACTCGGCCGGCTCGCCGGGGAGCAGGAGGTGGCCCTGCGGTCGCTGGTCGGCTCCGACCCGCCCCACCTGCGAGGGGACGGACTGGTGGACCTGCTCGGCGACCTCGGCGCGGTCCGCTCGGCCCGGGTGCAGGTGTCCGGCCCCGCCGGGCCGGTGCTGGTGCCGGGTGCCGTCGCGGACGAACTCACCGCCGCCGTGGGCGCGGCCCTGCACAATGTGCGGGAGCACGTCGGTCCGGACGCCGAGGCGTGGGTGCTGGTCGAGGAGACCGACGTCGAGATACTGGTCACCGTCCGGGACGACGGCCCGGGGATCCCACCCGGCCGGTTGGCGGTCGCGGCGGCCGACGGGAGGCTCGGGGTGGCGCAGTCGATCCGCGGCCGGCTGCGCGACCTGGGCGGGAGCGCCCGGCTGACCAGCGCTCCAGGTGAAGGGACCGAGGTGGAGTTGCGTGTCCCACGACGATGAGGCGCCGAAGGTGCGGGTGATGGTCGTCGACGACCATCCGATGTGGCGGGACGCGGTGTCGCGCGACCTGGAGCAGGCCGGCTTCGCCGTGGTGGCCACCGGTGCCGACGGCGCGGCCGCGGTGCGGATAGCGCAGGCCGTGCGCCCGGACGTGCTGGTGATGGACCTGAACCTGCCGGAGCTGTCCGGGGTGGAGGCCACCGAGCGGATCCTCGCCGTCCTGCCCGAGACCAGGGTGCTGGTGCTCTCGGCCAGCGGCGAGCAGGACGACGTGCTGCAGGCGGTGAAGGCCGGTGCGACGGGCTACCTGGTGAAGTCGGCCAGCGCGGCCGAACTGGTCGACGCGATCGGCCGCACCGCAGCGGGCGAGGCCACCTTCACGCCCGGCCTGGCCGGGCTGCTGCTGGGGGAGTACCGGCGGCTGGCGGCCGGCCCGGCACCCGGGCCGGGGCCGCGGCTGACCGCCCGGGAGACCGAGGTGCTGCGGCTGGTGGCCAAGGGCCTGACCGCCCGCCAGGTCGGCACCCGGCTCACCGTCTCCACCCGCACCGTCCAGAACCACCTGCAGAACGCGATGGGCAAGCTCCAGGTGCACAACCGCGCCGGGCTGGTGCGCTACGCGATCGAGGCCGGCCTCGACGAGGACTGAACGGGCGGGATCTCCTTCGCCAGCCGGAGCAGCATCGGGGCGTGGTTGCGCACGGCGAAGTCCGCGAGCCGGCGGGCCACCCCGCGGGAGGCCGCCGGATCGCCGGCGGCGTGCGAGGCGCGTACCGCCCAGGTCGCGGCCAGCGCCCCGTCGCTCGCGTTGCCCATCCGGTCGTACACCGAGGCGGCCACGCCGTAGCGCAGGGCCGCCGTGCCGTGGTTGCCGTCGTGGTCGGCCAGACCTCCGTCGACCACCGCCCGTGCGGCCCGCACCCACAACGTCTCCCGTGGCACGGCGTCGAGCACACCCCGTAACCAGCGGGCGTGGTCGGCCGAGGTGAGGCTGGCGGCGTGGGCGGCGGCGGCCAGCCACTCCCGCGACGCGAACGCCTCGGCCGTGTACTCGGTCTCCAGCCCGGCCAGGTACCGGTGGGCCTGGTCCCGGTCGTCCACCAGGGCGCTGCACAGCGCGCCGTGGGCGAGCACGGTCGCCACCGTGAGCCGGAAGCCACCCTGGCGGGCCAGCTCCAGGCACTCGTCGAGGTCCTCGCAGGGCGGCGCGCCGCGCAGCGTCCGCAGCCAGGCGTTCTGCGCCCGCAGTGCGAGCACCTCCGAGCTGGCCCGCTCGTGGTCGGACCGGCGGACGAACTCGTCCGCGGCGGCGATCGTCCGTTCCCAGTCCCCGCCGTAGTAGGCGTGGGTGGACTCGTCACAGAAGTTCGGGACCGCGGCGGCGGCGTCCCCCACGAACTGGGCCGACACCTCGCGCAGCAGCGCCAGGCTGCGGGCGATCTCGCCTTCCTCCAGCAGCGCGCTGGCCAGGTTCTGGGACGCCCGGCGGAAGGACCGCAGCTGGTCGGTGCGGCACCGTTCCACCGCCCGCTCCAGCAGTGAGAGGCCGGCCGGGTCGCCGCCGAGGTAGCGGGCCCCGCCCTCGGTGATCTGGGCGTTGGCCGACAGTTCGGCCAGGCCCAGCCGTTCGGCCATCGCGGAGGCCGCCCGGGCCGCCTCGATCGCGGGCTCGGTCTCGTAGTTGACCATCCGCAACCTGGCCAGTTCGGCGTGGACGGCCGCCTTCGCCGGGCTGTCGGTGGCGTCGGCGAACACCGCGAGCGCCCGGTCGAGGCAGGTCAGTGCCGTGCTCCGGTTGCCGCGCATCCACTCGGACTGGCCGACCAGCGTCCACGCGGCCGCGGCCGGTTCCGGCGCACCGAGATGGTCGAGCACGCGGGCGCAGTCGGCGGCGTGGGTGGGGCCGTCCGCGGCGTAGAAGGCGTGCTCGTCGAGCAGGAACCGCAGCCGCCACCGGTGCACGGTGGCGGTGATCCGGGCGACGGCGTCCGCCGGGCTCTCGTCCGCGCCGGCCGGCACGAGGTCCAGGGCCTCGTCGAGCAGCGCGATCGCCTGCGGCACCGCGTGCAGCGCCGCCGCCCGTTCGGCCGCGGCGACCAGGGCGGCGCGGGCGGCGGCCCGGAACGGCGCGGGGTCCAGCGACAGCGTGCCGGCCAGGGTCAGCACCGCGACCCGGTGGTGGGCGATCGCGTCCACCACGTCGGTGGCCCGGTCGGGGCTGCGTGACTCGAGCCAGGCCGCGGCCCGCTGGTGGCGGATAAGGCGCAGCGCCCGCGGCTGGCGCCGGTAGACCGCGTCCCGGACCACGGCGTGGTCGAACCGCAGCGCGGGCTGGTCGGCGAACCCGCCGTCGGTGGCGGCGCGCAGGAACTCCCGGCGCCGTAACTCGGTCAGCAGCACGACGACCTGGTCGCGCGGCAGGTCCGCGACGGCCTCGACGGCACCCGGCCAGAAGACCTCGCCGACCACCGCGGCGGCCTGGAGCGCGCGCTGGGTCACCCGGTCCAACAGGTCGATGCGGCCGGCCACCACGGCGTGCACGGAGTCGGGAAGCGGCAGGCCGTCGTCGTTGTCGGCGTCGGCGAGCGCGCCGGTGTCGGCCAGCATCCGGACGTACTCGTGGGCGTAGAGCGGAGTGCCGCCGGCGAGGCCGGCCAGTTTGCGCAGGACGGGTTCGGGGATCGTCTGGTCGCCGGCCAGCGAACGGAACAAGGTGCCGGTGTGGTGTTCGCCGAGCGGTGCGAGCGGGATCACCGTCCGGCCGGGTCCCGGGCCTGGCCACGGCTTCCGGCCTGCTCCGAACTCCGGCCGCAGGGTGCCCACCACCAGCAGGGGGCAGTCGGGCCGCGGCGGCACCAGCGCGTCGAGGAAGTCCAGCAGCGGCTGCTCCGCCCAGTGCAGGTCCTCGATCACCAGCACCAGCGGACGCTGGGCGGCCAGCCGCTGCAGGAACAGCCGCCAGGCCGAGCCGGACTCGTCGGCCTCCACCCGGGCGGCCTCCACGCCGACCAGCGGGGCGAGGGCCTCGACCATCCGGGCCTGCTCGGCGCCGGAGAACAGTCCGTGCAGCGAGGCCTGCAGCTTGCGGCGGGCGACGTCGGCCGGGTCGGACTCCCGCAGGTCGGCGTGGGCGCTGACCACGTCGGCGAGGGCGGCGAAGACACCGCCCTCGCCGGAGGGCAGGCAGCGACCCCCCATCCATCGGGCGGCCGCCGGCAGGGTGTGGTCGGCGTGGCGGTTGAACTCGCGCGCCAGCCGGCTCTTGCCGATGCCCGGTGCGCCGACCAGACAGGCCAGCTGCGGTTCGCCGGTGTCGATGGCCACCCGCAGCGCCTCGGTGAGCCTTTCGAGCTCCGGTTCGCGCCCGAGGAACGGGCCGCGGTCGGGGTGGTCGTCCCAGCGGCGTTGCACCATCCGCTGGGCCTGCCACACCGCCAGCGAGGCGGTCTTGCCCTTGACGGTGATCGGGTCCGTTCCGGTGTACTCGACGTGGTCGAGCGTCATCCGCCAGGTGGCCGCCGAGACCAGCACGCCACCCGGCGGGGCGTGCTGCTGCAGCCGGGCCGCGATGTTGACGACATCGCCGGCGACCAGGGCCTGGCCCCGGTCGCGGACGGCGTCGAGGTCCACCACGACCTCACCGGTCGCGATGCCGATCCGCACCCGCATCGGGCCGCCCCGGCCCTCCACCTGCCGGTCCAGCGCGGCCTGCAGTTCCAGGCCGGCCCGCACCGCCCGCACGGCGTCGTCCTCCTGCGAGACGGGTGCACCGAACACCGCCATCACGGCGTCTCCGATGTACTTCTCCACCACGCCGTGGCGCCGCCGGATCACCCGCGACGCCGCGTCGAAGTAGGTCTGCTGGACCGACCGCAGATCCTCGGGGTCCAGGCGCTCGCCGAGGCCGGTGAAACCGACCAGGTCGGCGAACAGGATCGTGACCAGCCGGCGTTCCTCGCGCGACGCGCCGGGCCGGGCCTCGGGATCGAGCACCGCGCCGCAGAGGTCGCACGCGAGCGACCCCGGCACCGGGACCTCGCCACAGGCCTCGCACCGGGTCGCGAGCGGCGCACCGCACCGTCCGCAGAACCGATCCCCGGGTCGGCCGACGGTCTGGCAGGGCACGCAGAGCGCCTCGATCGTGCGTCACCCCTCACCACGGGTCGGGTCCACCCCGTGGACCCCCGTGCCCCCAGGACATGCCTGCGGAGACACGCCCTAGGCATCGTCTCAGTCGGCCACCGGACAGACCAGCCATTTCGCCGTCCGATCTGCCCCTCCGCGGCTGTCACCTTCCCGACGAGATCCTCTGCATGCGCGGCGCCGCTGGTTACCGTCGGCCTACACGGGGGCGCACCGCCCGCGAGAGAACCTGGGAGTGGCGATGACCACGGTGACGTTGGCGAAGAAGTGGACCGATCCGCAGGGCGTGGTCCACCAGCCCGGCGCGCGGGTGGAGATCCCGGACGAGCTGCTCGACGACATGGTCGCGGGCGGGTACGTGAAGCTGGCCGGCGGGGGCGACGGCGACGCGGTCCGGTTCAACTAGTCGCGCCGAGCCCGTGAACGGTCGTCGAGCACGCGGCCACGGCCACGGCGCCGCCGTGGGCCGAGCCCGACGGTGACACGGCGCGGCAGTGCGGTGCGGCGTTCCGGGCCGGGGTCGGCAACGACGCGCGGATCCAGCTCGCCGCGGCCGCCCGGCTGCTGCCGGCCGCCGCGGGGCCAGTCCGGCCACTGGTCCGGGCGCTGGACCCCGCCCGGCGGTGGCGGCCGGAGGTCTTCTCCCGCTGCCGGCGGCTCACCCGGAGCGTCGCCGCGGGCGACCCCGCCCGGGCCGCCGAGGCGCTGGCCGGGCTCCGCATTCTGCTGGAGCAGCGCCCCTATGCCGACCTGACCGAGGTCAGCGCTCTGCGCGGCGACGTGGTCGACCGGGAGGCGGCCGCACTGCTCACCGAGGTACGCGGCGGCGCCGCACGGCTGTCGACGCCCGAACCGCGCGACGTCCCGGCCGGGATCGCCGCGGTCCGGACGGCGTTGGAGCTGCTGGCTGAGGTCGACCCGGCGATGCGGGCGGAGTTCGACGCCCTTGCCGCCGAGGTGCGTCTGTTCGGCGGCTCGGCGGCCGACGCGTTCACCAGCACCCGCTGGTTCGGATGCATGCACGTCGGCCTGCCCCTGGCCCTGTCCGCCGACGCGCTGGTCCTGCACCTGCTCGACCACCTCACGCACGAGGCGTCGCACCTGGGTCTGTATGCGCGGATGGCCGTCGACCCGCTGCTGCTCAACGGCGCCGAAGACGGCTTCCGGGCGCCGATCCGGCCCGACGCCCGCCCGTTGGACGGCATCTTCCACGCGATGTTCGTGCTGGCCCGCGTCACCCGGGTGTTCGCCCGGCTGGCGGCGGCCGACCGCCGACCCGCGGTGCGGGTCGTCCGTGACGAGCAGGCGGCGCTGTTCGGCCAGGCGCTGGCGACGGTGGAGCAGCACGCCCGGCTCACGACTGTCGGCCGGACGGTGGTCGACGGATGTCGCACGATGGTGGCCGAGGCGCTCGACTGAGCCCACCGGGCGTGGCCGTCCGAGCCCACCAGCCCAGAGGTCGAGGCGGGGGGAACCAGCTCAGGCCATCCCGGCTCGGCGGCGCAGGGCGGGGAGATCGGTCACGACGATCCGGCGGCCCTCGGTGTGCAGCCAGCCGCGGGTGGCGAAGGTGCCCAGCGCCTGGTTCACGCTCTGCCGGGAGCCGCCGGCCATCTCCGCGAGCTGGCTCTGGTTGAGCTCGACGGTGACCAGCGACGCCTTGGTCTCGCCGGCGAGCCGGACCAGCGTCTTGGCCACCCGGCCCGGCAGGTCGAGGAAGATGTGGTCGGCGGTCTGGTCGGTCAGGCGCCGGATGAGGGCTCCGAACGAGCGCATCACGGCGTCCAGGATCGGCGGCTGGTTGCGGACCAGATCGAGGAACGCGCTCCGGGAAAGGGCCAGCACCTGGGTGTCCTCCAGGGCTTCCGCCGACGCCGAGCGGGGCGAACCGTCGAGCAGCGACACCTCGCCCAGCACCCCCGGCGGCCGGACGACCGAGAGCATGGCCCGGTCTCCGGAGGACGCGGTGCGGAACACCGACACCGCGCCGCGGCGCACCATCACCAGCGACTCGCCCGGATCCCGCTCCAGGAACAGCAACTGGCCGCGGCGGTAGCTGCGGGGACTCGCCGCGGCCGCCACCCTGGTCCGCACCTCGGCCGGCAGCGCGGCGAACAGCTCCACACCGGCCAGCGGGTCTTCCGACGCGGTCCCGATCGTGCTCACGGGTCCTCCTGTCTCGGACACACCCGAGGCGGGTGCGATGGCACCGGTGTCCGTCCCGGTCATGCCGGACCGGCCTGCCGGACGTCCGCGGCCCATGATGCCGTGTCTTGTCCGGACGCGGACAGTGGCGGTGTCGGTCGGCGGACAGCGGGTCGGGGACGCCGGCGCGATCCTGGGAACGCTGGTGCCGTCCAGGGGAAGGTGCGCCAGCGGGGTCGCCGGGACGTTCCCGCGGCCCGGGGGAGTGCGGCGGGTCCGTGGTCGTCAGCGGGCCCGCCGTCACCCGCCGCGGGGTCAGCGCGTCTGTCAGGCCTCGGCCCAGCCGCCGGCGCGCCGGACGGCCTCCCGCCACCGGGCGTGTCGCCCGTCCGTCCGTGCGCCTGCTGCCGGTTCGAACCGTCGGTCGAGGCGCCACGTCCGAGCGAGTTCGTCGGTCGAGGCCCACACACCCGTGCCGAGGCCGGCCAGGAACGCCGCACCCAGGCCGGTGGTCTCGACCACGCGCGGCCGGCGGACGGCCACTCCGAGCTGGTCGGCCTGGAGCTGGCACAGCAGGTCGTTCGCGCTGGCGCCGCCGTCGACGGACAGCTCGGCGATGACCGGATCGGGCCCGGTGCCCATCGAGGTCGCCATCACGTCCACCACGTCGCGGACCTCGAAGGCGATCGCCTCCAGCGTCGCCCGGGCCAGGTGCGACCGGTTGGTGCCGCGGGTGATCCCGACGATCGTGCCGCGGGCGGCCGGGTCCCAGTGCGGCGCGCCGAGGCCGGTCAGCGCCGGCACGAAGTACACCCCGCCCGTGTCCGGGACCAGCGCGGCCAGCCCCTCCACTTCTGAGGCCGACCCGATGACGCCGAGCCCGTCCCGGAGCCACTGCACGGCCGCGCCGGTGACGAACACGGCCCCTTCCAGCGCGTACACCGGACCGTCGCCGAGGTCCCAGGCGACCGTGGTGAGCAGTCCGGCGTCCGAACGCACCGGCGTGCTCCCGGTGTTGACCAGGACGAACGACCCGGTGCCGTAGGTGCACTTGCTGCTGCCCGGCGCGTAGCAGGCCTGGCCGAACAGCGCCGCCTGCTGGTCCCCGGCGATCCCCGCGATCGGCAGGTCGAGCCCGAGGAAGGCATCGGGGTCGGTGCGGGCCAGCGCCCCGGAGGAGGGCACAACCTCGGGGAGCGCCGCCCGAGGAACCCGGAACAGCGCGCACAGCTCCTCCGACCAGCCGCCGGCGAACGTGTCGTAGAGCAGCGTCCGGCTGGCGTTGGACGGGTCGGTGGCGGTGCGGGTGCCGCCGCTGAGCCGCGCGACGAGGTAGGCGTCGACAGTGCCGACCACCACCGTGCCGTCGACCACGCCCGCCCAGCTGGCCGGGTCGTGCTCGGCGAGCCAACGCAGCTTCGTGGCGGAGAAGTACGGGTCGAACCGGAGACCGGTCAGGGCCGCCACCCGTTCGCCGTGGCCCTCGCGTTCCAGGTCGGCGCAGAGCGCGGCGGTCCGCCGGTCCTGCCAGACCACCGCCCGCCGGGGTGCCCGCAGCGTGCGGCGGTCCCAGAGGACGACCGTCTCGCGCTGGTTGGTGAGGCCGACGGCGGTCGGCAGCGCGGCGCCGGCGCGCTCCGCGGCCGCCAGGGCGTCGCGACAGGCGGAGAGAACCGCGACCCAGATCTCCTCCGGCTCGTGCTCCACCCAGCCCGGCCGCGGGAAGTGCTGCGGGAACTCCTGGTAGCCGCGGGCGGCGATCTGCCCGTCCTCGGTGACCAGCAGCGCGGTCACCCCCGTGGTGCCGGCGTCCAGCGCGAGCACCGTCATCGGACCTCCTCCACTCCGAACGCCCAGGCCACGACGGGGACCCGACCAACGCCCGCGGCGGGGCCGTCGGTGCCGCGGGCGTTGGTCGGGACCGTCACGCCGCCTGACCCTAGCCAGGTCCGCCGAGGCCCACCGCGCGGAGCCGGAGGCCGGCCGTCCGGCAGAATGATCCGGTGCCCGCGACCCGACGCTACTTCTACGACTGCGAGTTCATCGAGGACGGCCTCACGATCGACCTCGTGTCGATCGGGGTGGTTGACGAGGACGGGCGGGAGTTCTACGCCGTGTCGACCGAGTTCGTGCCGGAGAAGGCCGTGCCCTGGGTACGCCGGAACGTGTTGGACAAGCTGCCCGGGCCCGGCGATGCGGCCTGGCGTTCGCGGGCACAGATCCGCGACGACCTGCTCGCCTTCCTCACCGAACCGGGGGAGGAGTTCGAATTGTGGGCCTGGTACGCCGCGTACGACCACGTGGTCCTCTGCCAGCTCTGGGGTTCGATGACGGCGCTGCCGCGGCCGATCCCGCGGTTCACCAAGGACCTCCGTCAGCGCTGGGACGACCTGGACCGGCCGCCGCTCCCGCCGGCCGGCCCGGACCAGCACGACGCGGTCGCCGACGCCCGGCACAACCTGGCGCGGTGGAACGCGATGGAGACCGCCCGGAGCGACCGTTCCTGTATCGGTTCACCCTGACCAGCGACGACCCGCTACCGTGGCGCCGAGCGGCGCACGCGGTCGCCCGGCCACCAGGCCGGCGACCACACGGCTGAGCGACCCTCCCACTTCGAAAGGACAGGCACCATGCGCATCGGCGTGCTCACCGGCGGCGGCGACTGCCCCGGCCTCAACGCGGTGATCCGGGCAGTGGTCCGCAAGGGCGTCAGCGTCTACGGCCACGACTTCGTGGGCTTCCGCGACGGCTGGCGCGGACCGCTGGAGAAGTACACCAAGCCGCTGGGCGTCGACCAGGTGCGCGGCATCCTGCCCCGCGGCGGCACCATCCTCGGCTCGTCGCGCACCAACCCGTACAAGCTCGAGGGCGGCGTCGAGACGATCCGGACGAACCTGGCCGAGCTCGGGGTGGACGCGCTGATCGCGATCGGCGGCGAGGACACCCTCGGGGTGGCCCGGCGGCTCACCGACGACGGCATCCCGGTGATCGGTGTCCCCAAGACGATTGACAACGACCTCGGCGCCACCGACTACACGTTCGGCTTCGACACCGCCGTGAACGTCGCGATGGAGGCGATCGACCGGCTGCACACCACGGCCGAGTCGCACCACCGCGCGCTCGTCGTCGAGGTGATGGGCCGGCACGCGGGATGGATCGCGCTGCACGCGGGCCTGGCCGGCGGTGCGAACGTGATCCTGGTGCCGGAGCGGCCGTTCGACCTCGGCGAGGTCGTCAAGCACGTGGAGAGCCGGTTCGCCACGCACTACTCGCCGATCCTGGTGGTAGCCGAGGGCGCCACGCCGGCAGAGGGCGGCGAGGTGCTGCTCAGCGGCGACATCGACGCGTTCGGCCACGTCCGGCTCGGCGGCATCGGCCAGTGGCTGGCCGCGCAGATCGAGGAGCGCACCGGCAAGGAGTCCCGCGCGGTGGTGCTCGGCCACATCCAGCGGGGCGGCACGCCGACGGCGTTCGACCGGGTGCTGGCCACCCGCTTCGGCCTGCAGGCGATCGATGCCGCGCACGAGCGGGACTGGGGCAAGATGGTGGCGCTGCGGGGCACCGAGATCGTCCGGGTGCCCCTGGAGGAGGCCACCCGGGAGCTCAAGACGGTCCCGATGGAGCGGTACGCCGAAGCCGAGGTCTTCTTCGGCTGATCCGCGGTCCAGGCCTCGAGGCGGGCCTAGTCTGGCCACGCGCGTCCCTCCGCGCCCGCACGAACGGAGCCTCGACATGACCGTGTCCGCCGAGCACGCCAGTCCCGTCGCCGGTCCCCGCGACCGCACCGATGCGTACTGCGTGCTCGGCGGCGGGTCCTCGGGCCTGGCCGCGCTGAAGAACCTGCGCGAGCAGGGCTTCGAGGCCGACTGCTTCGAGCGGGAGCCCGAGGTGGGCGGCAACTGGAACTTCGCGGGGCGCAACTCGCGCATCTACGCGTCGGTGCACACGATCTCCAGCAAGCCGTTCACCCAGTTCCCCGACTTCCCGATGCCCGACAGCTATCCCGACTACCCGCACCACACCCACCTGTTCGCCTACCTGCGCCGCTACGCCGAGCACTTCGGCCTGCTCGACCACCTCCACCTCGGGCACGAGGTCGTCCGGGCGGTCCCGGCACCGGGCCCGGGCGAGCGGTGGGACGTCACCTACCGGGGGCCGGACGGGTTCCGGCACACCGCGCGGTACGCCGGCGTCGTGGTGGCCAACGGGCACAACTGGCACGCCAAGATGCCGGAGTATCCGGGGCTGGACTCGTTTACCGGCGAGGTACGGCACTCGGCGGAGTACAAGAGCGCCGACCTGGTGCGCGGCCGGCGGGTGCTGGTGGTCGGAGCCGGCAACACCGGGTGCGACCTGGCCGTGGATTCCGCACAGAACGCGGCGGCGACCTGGCACTCCACCCGCCGCGGCTACTGGTACGCGCCGAAGTACGCGCTGGGCCGCCCCGGCGACCAGGCTGCCGACTTCTGGCTCGGCATCCGGGCGCCGCTGAAGTTCCGGCAGTGGCTGTTCCGCAAGGTGCTCGGCGTCACCGTCGGCGACCTCACCCGGTACGGCCTGCCCGCGCCCGACCACGCTCCGTTCGAGACCCACCCGATCGTCAACAGCCAGCTCGTCTACTACGTCGGCCACGGCGACATCCAGCCGAAGCCCGACATCGCCCACGTGGACGGCGGCACGGTGACCTTCCTCGACGGCAGCACCGCCGACCCCGACCTGATCCTGTGCTGCACGGGCTACCTCGCACAGTTCGAGTTCCTCGAGTCCGAGCACCTGAACTGGACCGACGGCCGCCCGCTGCTCTACCAGCACATCTTCACGCCGCGGCACCAGACGCTGGCCGTGGCGGGCCTGATCCAGCCCGACTCCGGCCAGTTCACCCTGACGCACTGGCAGACCGTCGCGATCGCGGCGGCGCTGCGGGCCCGGCACGAGGCCCCGGACAAGTACGCGAGCTTCCACCGCCGGGTGGTGGGCGATCCCGGTCACCTCTGGTCGGGCGGGACGCGCTACGCCTCCTCCACCCGGCACTACTACGAGGTCGCCCACCACGACTACCTGCGTGGCCTGCAGAAGACCATCAACTCCCTCGGAGGCGTGCGGTGACCGAGGTCGAGCCCCTCCGACCGGGACCGCCCGACGACGACGGGCAGCCCGGTGGGCAACAAGAAGCCGGGCACAGTGGCGGACACGGCGGCGGACGCAGCGGCGGACACAGTGGCGGACACGGCGGCGGCCTCGGCGGCGCGCCGAGGCCGGGGGGGCGACCCGAACGGGCCCGCGCGATGCGGGCGATGGAGTGGGCCTTCCCGCCCCATCCGGTCCGCCGGGAGGTGCTCTCGGTGCTGCCCGAGGGCGACACCGGCCGGCCGCCGCTGCTCTTCGTGCACGGCACGGGACACGGCGCGTGGGCGTTCGCCGAGCACTGGTTGTCCGCGGCGGCCGAACGCGGCTTTCCAGCCCATGCGGTGAGCCTGCGCGGGCACGGTGGCAGTCAGGGACGCGAGCTGCTGCGCGGCGCCACGCTGGGCGACTACGTGCACGACGTGCACCAGGCCGCGGTGGCCCTGCCGCGCCAACCGATCTTGATCGGGCACGGCGCCGGAGCAATGGTTGTCTCGCGGGTGCTGGCCCGGTACCCAGCCCGCGCCGGGGTGCTGGTGGCGCCGTATCCGGTCGGTTTCGGGCTGGACCTGCTCGTCCAGACGTTGGTGCGCGACCCGGTGTCGGTGTTGCGGATGACGATCGGGCTCGGGGCGAAGGCGCGGGCGGAACGCCTGTTCCTCGACGCCCCGGACGCCGGGTCGTTGCTCAACCGGCTCGGGCCGGAGTCCCGGCGCGTGCCGTATCAGCTGGCCTTCCACCGCGCACCGGGCCGCGCCCGCGGCGGCGCTCCGATGCTGGTGCTGGGAGCGACCGGCGACGCGGTCGTCCCGGCCCGGTCGGTGCTCCGCACCGCCCGCTACTACGGCACCCGGCCGGTGATGCTCGACGGGGTCGGCCACGACCTCATGCTCGATGGAGGCTGGCCCGCGCCGCTGGAGACGATCCTGAACTGGGCCGACCACGTCTGCTCCGCGGCCGGAGCAGCCCGGTAGTTGGAGCAGCCCGGGCCGGTGCGGCCCGGAGCCGGACCGGCCGCCCGCCGCCTGGCAGCGGCCGTCCGGTCGCGAACCGCCGGGGCCGGTCAGTCCTTGTCGGACTTCTCCGGGATCAGCAGGTGCAGCACGAAGCTGACCACCGTGACGATGATGGCGCCCCAGAACCCGGCCCAGAACCCGTCCACCTCGAACGGCAGCTTGAACTGCTCGCTCAGCCAGCCCACCAGCAGGAACAGCAGCGCGTTCACCACCAGCCCGATGAGCCCCAGGGTCAGCACGTAGAACCCGCAGCCGACGGTCTTGATGATCGGCTTGAGGACGGCGTTGAGGACCCCGAAGATCACCGCCACCACCAGCAGCGTGCCGGCGTTGACCCAGATCGAGTCACCCCCGAGCCCGATGCCGTCCAGAATCGTCGACGCCCACAGGGCGACCGCTGTCACCAGAACTTTGATCAGGATGCTCACCGCGGCATCGTCTCAGTCCGGGGCGCGGGACGGAAGGGACGCGTGTGCCAGGCGTGTCCCGTGTCGCGTCCTGCCCCGAATCGCCGGCAGGAGGTCGGCCGTCCCGAGGGGTGGGGTACTCCCACGCGGGGTCGCGCGTCGCGGACTACCGTGGGGCCGTGACCAACAGCGTGACCACCCGTTCCGCCTTCGGCGACGACGCGGCACAGGGCCTGGACGCCTGGCGCGACCTGCCCGCCGCGCAGCAGCCGATCTGGCCCGATCCGGCGGAGGTGGCGGCGGCGACGCACACCCTCTCCACCGTGCCGCCGATCGTCGCGCCCTACGAGATCGTCAACCTCCGCGAGCGGCTGGCCGAGGTGGCCCGAGGCCGGGCGTTCCTGCTGCAGGGCGGCGACTGCGCCGAGACGTTCGACGACAACACCGAGCCGCATCTCCAGGCGCTCACCCGGGTGTTGCTGCAGATGGCCGTCGTGCTCACCTACGGTGCCTCGATGCCGGTGGTCAAGGTGGGCCGGGTGGCCGGGCAGTACGCCAAGCCGCGCTCGTCGGAGCTCGACCACACCGGGCTGCCGTCCTACCGCGGCGACATGGTGAACGCGATCGCGCCCACGCTGGCGGCCCGCACACCCGACCCGAGCCGGATGGTCCGTGCGTACGCCAACGCCGCCGCGGCGATGAACATGCTGCGCGCCTTCGGTCGCGGTGGCCTGGCCGATCTGCACGCCGTGCACGACTGGAACAAGGACTTCGTCCGGGAGTCCCCGGCCGGTGAGCGGTACGAGGCCATCGCGACCGAGATCGACCGGGCGCTGGCGTTCATGGCCGCGTGCGGCGTGCAGGACGACGCGCTGCGCACCACCGACCTCTACTGCTCGCACGAGGCGCTGATCCTGGACTACGAGCGGGCGCTGACCCGGCTGGACGAGAACGGCGTGGCCTACGACATGTCGGCCCACATGGTCTGGGTGGGGGAGCGCACCCGGCAGCTGGACGGGGCGCACATCGACTTCGTCTCCCGGATCGCCAACCCGATCGGCGTCAAGCTCGGCCCGACCACCACGCCGGAGTTCGCCACCGAACTGGTCGAGCGGCTCGACCCGTTCGGCGTGCCCGGCCGGCTCACCCTGATCGCACGGATGGGGAACCGGTCGGTGCGCGACGTGCTGCCGTCCATCGTGGAGAAGGTCACGGCGACCGGCCACCTGGTGGTGTGGGAGTGCGACCCGATGCACGGCAACACCCACGAGTCCTCCAACGGCTACAAGACCCGGCACTTCGACCGGATCGTCGACGAGGTGCTGGGCTTCTTCGAGGTGCACCGCGAGCTGGGCACCCACCCCGGCGGCATCCACGTGGAGCTGACCGGAGCGGCGGTCACCGAGTGCCTCGGCGGCGCCCAGGCGCTGGAGGACCACCACCTGCCGGGGCGCTACGAGACGGCGTGCGACCCGCGGCTGAACACCCAGCAGTCGTTGGAGCTCGCGTTCCTCGTGGCCGAGATGCTCCGCGGGTGATCGCTGGCGGTCCCGGTACACCAACCTGGTCCCGTTGCGAGTCGGACGCCCCGGCGGTCGCCGCCGCGGCGCAGGGTGTGCTGTCTCGTGCTGGAACCTCACACCGTCCGGGCCGTCACGCACCTCGACGTCTACGACGCCGGCATCGAGCGCGCCGCCGCCGTCCTCGCGGCGCCGCTGCGCTGATGCCGAAGGGTGGTGCCCGGCTGCGGATGCCGGGCACCACCCTTGGAGGTCACTCGGCGGAAGCCTCAGCCCTGATGTCCTGAGCCGGGGCGGGCTCGGGCTGGACCGGGACGGTCGTCGGCGCGTTGTCGACCGTCAGGCGGGAGAGCGACGCCGGAATCGCGGCGAGGTTCCCGTCGGCCTGCCGCACGCAGCGCGCGGCCTGGCTGTCCAGGGCGTAGAACTCGGTGAGGCAACGACCGAACTGGGCATGCCCGCGGGCGTTGGGATGCAGCGACTGCTGGACGATGTTCATCCCGAGCCCGTTCTGGATCTGGGCGAGGTCGATCGTGATGCCGCGCACCCATTCCTGGGACTTCGTGATGCCCTTCGCGCAGACCTCGCGGCCGCGCAGCGCAGGACCCATGTCGAGGAATCGGACGCCCATCTGCTCGGCGACCTGGCTGATCGTGGCCGTGAGTCCGGGCACGACGACGTCGCGTCCCCACTTGCCGTCGTCCGCGCGGATCGGGCACCCGTGGAAGAGCTTGGTGACCGAGTACCGCGTCTTCTCCGCTGCCGGTGACGAGTAGGACTGGAGGATGAGCTGATAGTCGGCGTCGGCGTATCCGGCCTCTCGCATGACCGTGCGGACGTCGGTCACGCTCGCGACGATGCCGGGTGCGGCGGCGTCCAGCCCGGGGCGGAGCTTGGTGGCCCAGACGTCCTGGCAGCGGGGGGCGATCCGGAAGTACGCCTTGATGCAGTCCAGGACGATCGCGGTGAAGCCGAGGTCGTTCGCCCCGATGTTCAGGACGACCATCCTGACGTCGTAGTCCCGGGCGACGGTGCGGAGCTGCCGGGTCTGCACCGCCTCGTTGTACTGCCCGACGCCGTCCAACCGGATGTTCTTGGTCCGCGCGCCGGAGCAGGAGAGGTTGATGCGGGCGTCGATGCCGGGAATCGTCGTCTTCTTGATCTCCGCCACCCGTGAGCGGTGGCAGAAGTTGCCGGACTGGTCGGTGCCGGCCTCATAGCTGCCGGCGGCTTCGCCGGAGATGAAGCTGTCGCCCAGTGCGACGACCGCGGTGGGTTTGGCGGCCTGGGCGGGAGTGGTGGAGACGCCGATGCCGACGGCGGCCACGGCGGCGGTGGAGGCGAGAGCGGCGGCGAGGAGCCGTCTGAAGAGGGGTCTGGGCGTCATCGTTGACTCCATCTGTGGTGGATTCAGACGCTCGGATCGTCCCACGCCAAGGGACAACAGTGGGCAGAATCACACGAGTTCGTACGAGAACGGCATACTGACGTTCCACAGTGGTCATGAGCGTGCGATAGGGCGCCCCGACCGGGGGGGCGTCTGCGGCGCCGATCGGCCGGGGCCGGACTCGCATGGAGCCCGGCCCCGCCTGGCCGTTCGCACCACGGCCCAGGAGCGTCAGGAACCGCTGGGCTGCTCCACCAGTTGGGCGAGGTACAGCGGCTCGCCCAGTTTCTCGATCAGTTCGAGCTGGGTCTCCAGGTAGTCCAGGTGGTGCTCCTCGTCGGCGAGGATGCTCTCGAAGATGTTGGCCGAAGTCACGTCGTTCACCGAGCGCATGTGGACGATGCCCTCCCGCAGCCGCTCGATGGCCTCCACCTCGATGGCCATGTCGCAGCGGAACTGCTCGGGTACGGACTCCCCGACCCGCAGGGTGCCCAGCCGCTGGAAGTTGGGCAGGCCCTCCAGGAACAGGATCCGGTCCGTCAGCGTCTCGGCGTGGCGCATCTCGTCGATCGACTCGCTGCGGGTGTAGGCCGCGAGCTTGGGGTAGCCCCAGTTCTCCTGCATCTTCGCGTGCAGGAAGTACTGGTTGATCGCGGTCAGCTCTGCGGTGAGTTGTGCGTTGAGGAACTCGATCGTCCTCGGATCGCCCTGCATGGCCTGGTGCCCTCCGTACGATGGGGAAGGCTCAGCGTACCCGGACAATCTGGGCATTCACCGACCGCCTCCGTGCCAGTCGGGTGACAGCCGCCGCCGGGCGGCAGCGTGCGGTCTGGCCGTTCAGGACGCGCTGGCCAGCGATGTCCTCAGCAGGCCGGGGCTGGTCTCCAGCATCGTGCGGATGCGGTGCAGGCAGGAGCCGCAGCCGGTGCCGGCGCCGCAGGCATCACCGACCGCCGCCTCGCTGCCGGCGCCGTCGGCGATCGCGGCGCGCAGTTCGCCCTCGCGCACCCGGGCACACACGCAGACGTACATCCTGCCGCCCTCCCGCCGGTCTGATTAGCCTTACCTAAGCAAGGGTGACCTAAGAGGATGTGCCTGGCAAGAGGAACGGACGGATCTTCCGCGCGGGCTGGTCCATCCCCCACCGGCAGGGTGGCGCGTCAGGCCAGCGTCCGGCCGAGCAGCGGAGGCATCGTCCGGACGACCTCCTCCAGCGCCTGCATGGACGGCCCGAACAGTGCCTGCGGCCCGTCGCAGCGCGCCGTCTCCGGGTGCGGGTGCACGTCCACGAGCAGGCCCTCCGCGCCGGCCGCGAGCGCTGCCCGGGCCAGCGGCACCACCAGCTCGCGGCGGCCGGCCGCGTGCGACGGGTCGACCAGGATCGGCAGGTGCGAGAGCTGATGGATCATCGGCACCGCGGACAGGTCGAGCATGTTCCGGATGGCCGGTTCGAACGACCGCACGCCGCGCTCGCACAGCACGATGTCGAGGTTCCCGCGCTGGGCGATGTACTCCGCCGCCATCAGCCACTCCTCGTAGGTGGCGGTCAGGCCACGCTTGAGCAGCACCGGTTTGCCGATCGATCCCACCGCCTGCAGCAACGCGAAGTTCTGCATGTTGCGGGTGCCGATCTGCAGCATGTCGGCGTGGGCGGCCACCACGTCCACGTCGGCGGTCTCGGTCACCTCGGTGACCACCGGCAGCCCGGTCTCGGCCCGTACCTCGGCGAGGATCTTCAGGCCGTCGACGCCCAGGCCCTGGAACGCGTACGGCGAGGTGCGGGGTTTGAACGCCCCACCGCGCAACAGGGAGGCGCCGGCCTTCCGCGCCATCAGCGCGGCCTCGAGGGTCTGCTCGGGGGTCTCCACCGCGCACGGCCCGGCGATGAGCGTGACGGTGTCCGGCCCGATCGGGACGCCGCCGACGTGCACGGTCGAGGTGCGCTCGTGGTTCTCGTGGCTGACCAGCTTGTACGGCGCGGTGATCCGGACGACTTCGGCGACGCCGGGCAGCCGGTCGAGTTCGAGCGTCTCGAGGATGTGTTCGCCGGCGACCACGCCGACGATCGTCCGGGTCACGCCGCGGGAGACGAAGGCCGCGGCCCCGGCGCCCTCGACCGCGCCAACGACGCCGGCGATCTGGGTCTCGGCGGCGTCCGGGCTCATGACGATGACCATGTGGTGTTCCTGTCGGAGAGGGAGCGCAGGGTGGCGAGGTCGTCGGCGTGGCCGGCACCGTCGTCCCCGGAGGGAGTCTCCACGACGACGGGCACTCCCGCTGCCGCGGGATGGGCGAACAGCTCGGCGAACGCCTCGCGGCCGATCGTGCCGGCCCCGATCGTCTCGTGCCGGTCCCGCCGCGAGCCGGCCGGGTCCTTGGAGTCGTTCGCGTGCACCAGGGCGAGCCGGCCGGGGCCGACGGTGTCGACCAGGGTGTCCAGGGTGGCGGCCAGCCCCCCGGGCGCGGCCAGGTCATGGCCGGCGGCGTGCAGGTGACAGGTGTCCACGCACACGTTCAGCCGGGGGTGCGCGTCGACGGCCGCGAAGTAGGGGCCGAGGTCGCTGACCTGTGCCGCGAGGGCGAGGCCGCCCCCGGCCGTGGGCTCGACGAGGAGGTCCGGATCGTCCGCCGCCAGTGCCTCCAGCAACGGCAGCAGGTGCGTGCCGATCTGCGCGAGGCCGGCCGCCCGCCGCTCGGCGGTCAGCGAGGAACCAGCGTGGAAGACCACCCCGCGGGCGCCGATGGCCCGGCCGCGGGTCAGCGCGTGCCGGAGCGCGGCCACCGACTTCGCCACGGTCGCCTCCGCCGGCGAGGCGAGATTGACCAGGTACGGAGCGTGCACGAACACCGGGATCCCGCGCTGGGCCGCCCAGTCGGCGAACGTCCGGTCCTGGGCCGGGTTCCCGGCCGAGGGCGCCCAGCCGCGCGGGTTGGAGACGAACACCTGCACCGCCGTGGCGCCGATCCGTTCGGCGTACGGGATGCCCTGTCTGGCCGGCCCGCGGGACACCGGCACATGCGCGCCGAGGGCAGATCGGTGGGCCGTGGTCATGCGCCGGTGACCACGAGGACCTCGCTGTCGGCCGGTACCTGTGTCCCGGCGGGCGGATTCTGGAAGAAGACACGTGCCTCGCCGCCACCGGGCCCCTGCCGCTGCACCTTCAGGCCCGCCGCCCGGAGGACGGCCCTGGCCTGGGCGAAGGGCATGCCCACCACGTTCGGGACGGCCACCAGCTCACCCTTGCCGACGGTCAGGGTGACGGTCGAGCCCTGGCTGACCGTGCCCGGTCCGGGATCCTGACTGAGCACCCGGCCGATCCTGGCCAGGTCGTTGCCGACGTCCTGCTCCACCACGACGACCTTGAGCTTGAGGCGCCCGAGCAGGCTCTCGGCCTCCTTCCTGGTCCGGTTGACCAGGTCGGGCAGCGTGACCGGCTGCGGGCCCTTGCTCACCACCAGCGTCACGGCGGACTTCTCCTTGACCCGGGTGCCCGGTTTCGGACTGGTGGAGGTCACCGTGCCCGCCGGGACCGTGGGGCTGAAGGCGCTGGTCGCCCTGGTCGTGAACCCGGCATCGGTCAGGGCGCGTTCGGCGACCGCCTGGGGCTTGCCCACCACGTTCGGCACCGGGATCCGCTTGGGCCCCTGCGACACCACGGCGGTGACGGTCCCGCCGGTGAGGATCCGTCCGCCCGGCTCGGGGTCCTGGTCCATCACCTGACCAGGGGCGATGGTCTCGCTGAAGCCCTTGGTGAACGTGACCGCGAACCCGAGCTTGGTGGCGCGGTCCTTCGCCTGCTGCTCGGTGAGCTTGAGCAGCGACGGCGCCTCGGTGAACCGCCCCGCACCCAGCCACCACCCGGTCAACGCCGCCACCAGGCCGAGCACGACCAGGGCGATCACCGCGTACAACGCCGACCGGGACGGTTGCCGCGCCGGCGGGCGGAGCGGGCCGGACGGCGCGGCATGCGAGGGTGGGCGGCTCGGCGGAGGAGGACCCGGCGGTCGGCCCGCCCGCGGCACGACCTCGGTCGGCTGGGCGCTGGCTTGGCCCGGCGCGGCCGCGGGCACCGGCGCCGGGGGGAGTCCCAGGTCGGCCCGGACGTGCCGAAGTTCGGCGAGGAAGGCCCCGGCGTCGCTCGGCCGAGCGCCCGGCTCGCGCCGGGTGGCCCGGCCCACCAGCTCGTCCAGCTGCGCGGGAATGCCCGGAACCCGCGTCGAGGGCGCCGGCACATCCGACCGGACGTGCTGGAACGCCACGTTGACGGCCGAGTCGCCGGCGTAGGGCACCGCGCCGGTGAGCATCTCGAACAGGACGATGCCGGCGGAGTAGACGTCGCTGCGGGTGTCGGCCGTGCCGCTGGTGATCAGCTCCGGCGAGACGTAGGCGATGGTGCCCATCACGACGTCGCGGGTCGCGTTGCTCTGCGGGCCTTCGGCGGCGCGGGCCAGGCCGAAGTCGGCCACCTTCACCTGTCCGTCCAGGCCGACGAGCACGTTCTCCGGTTTGACGTCGCGGTGCACCAGGCCGTACCGGTGGGCCGCGCTGAGCGCGTCGAGCACGGCCTCCAGGACGGTCACGGCCTCGGCGATGCTGAAGCGGCCACGATCGGCGAGCACGTCGCGCAGCGTGCGGCCGCGGACCTGTTCCATCACCAGGAAGGCCAGGCCGTGGTGGTGGCCCTGGTCGTAGACGGCGACGACGTTGGGGTGGTTCAGGGCCGCCGCGGCCTTGGCCTCGCGCAGGAACCGCTCGACGAACAGCGGGTCGCCCGCATAGCCCGGCTGAGCCACCTTCACCGCGACCGTGCGCTCCAGCCGCTCGTCGACGGCGTCGTACACCGTCGCCATGCCGCCGTGCGCGATCCGCCCCCGGATCCGGTAGCGGCCCTCGAGCACGGCCCCAACCAACGGGTCGGCGAGAGTCCTGTCCACCTGCTCAGTCTACGGACTCTGCGCCGTACCGGCCCGGGCAGCCAGTCGCGGGAGTCACACCTGATCAGCGAGGCGAACTGGGCTAGCGGCCCGATGGCGACCCGGCAGGCGACGGACGGGCCCGCGTGGCAGGGTGTTCGGTGTGACCGACGACGACTCCCGCACCGCACCCGCCGAGGCAGGTCCAGCGGACTGGCTCACCGTGCCCGAGGTCGCCGAACGCCTCGGCGTCCAGGTCACCCGCGTGCACCAGTTCGTCCGGGACGGGTCGCTGCTCGCCTTCCGGCGCGACCAGGTGGTCCGGCTGCCGGCCGAGCTCGCGCCGACCGGACCCGACGACAGCATGATGCGCCACCTCGCGGGAGTGCTGCGGTTGCTCCGCGACGCCGGGTACGCCGACGAGGAGATGCTGCGTTGGCTCTACACGCCCGACGACTCGCTGCCCGGCACGCCGGCGGCGGCGCTGCGCCAGCGGCCGACCGAAGTGAAGCGACGCGCCCAGGCGCTCGGCTTCTAGCGGCCGACCCGTGCTCCGGTATTCCTACCTCGGCGTGCTCGCCTTCTGCTTCCTCGGGTCGCTCTGGTTGGAGTTCGTCCTGAAAGTCGGTGTGTACCGCCGGTGGCGGCGGCTGGTGCTGGCCCTGCTGCCGACGGTGGCGATCTTCGTGGCCTGGGACGTCGCGGCGATCCTGGCCGGGCACTGGACCTACGACCCGCGGCAGCTGACCGGCATCGCGTTCGGCGTGCTGCCGCTGGAGGAGCTGCTGTTCTTCCTGGTGGTGCCGACCGCCGCGGTGCTCGCCTTCGAGGCGGTGCGCGCGGTGAAGCGGTGGCCCGCGGGCGACGAGCCGGCCGCGGCGGACGACCGGGAGGCGACGCGGTGAGCTACACGCTGGCCGCGGCGCTGGGAGTCCTCGGCGCGCTGGCCGTCGACCTGCTGGTGCTGCGCACGAGGCTGGTGACGCGCCGGGTCTGGTGGGTGGCGTACGGGATCGTGGTGTTCTTCCAGCTGCTCGCCAACGGCGTGTTGACGGGCCGGCGGATGGTCGTCTACTCCCCGGCGCACATCCTGGGCGACGCCACGCCCCAGGCGTTCGGCGGCTGGCGGGTGCTGTTCGCCCCGGTCGAGGACCTGCTGTTCGGGTTCGCGATGGTGCTGCTGACGCTCTCGGTCTGGGTGTGGCTCGGCCGCCGCGGGGTGCAGTACCGGTCCGGTGACGAGGGTTCCCGGCGGTAGCTGGCGTGCCGACCGGCGACGGGTCGGTGCCCGGTCGGTGCCGGTCAGTGCCGGGTCAAGTGTCGGCGTCAGTGTCGGGCGCGCCAGGCGCGGGCGAGGCCGGGCACGGCGACCGCCGCCCGGCGCAGCGGACCGACGGCGACCCGCCGGTCGAATACCTGGTAGTCAGCCCGTTCCACCGCGCCGAGGATGCCGCCGTAGAGCCGGAACGCCGTGGACATGCAGTCCCGACTGGTCGGATCGAGCAGGGCGATGCCCGGCCAGGCGCCCCGGTAGATCTCCCGGCATCGTTCGACCTGGAAGGCCAGCAGCTCCCGCACCGGCTGGTCCGCGGCGCCTCGCTCCAGGCAGTGCTCCAGCTGGGCGCGGTCCACCTGGAAGGCCTTGAGGTCCTCCTCCGGCAGGTAGATCCGCCCGCGCTGCAGGTCCTCGCCGACATCGCGGATGAAGTTGGCGAGCTGGAAGGCGATGCCGAGGTCGCGGGCGTAGGGCTCGACCCGCCCGCGTGGCGTGCCGGGGTGTCCGAGGATCGGCACCATCTGCAGGCCGATCACCGCCGCCGAGCCGTGCACGTAGGTCATCAGGTCGCCGTAGGTGGGGTACTCGGTGACGGTGAGGTCCATCCGCATCGAGGCGAGGAACGCCTCGACGTGGGCGACGTCGATGTCCCACCGCCGCACCGTGTCGACCAGCGCCCCGGTGATCGGATGGCCGGACGATCCCCGGGCGAGATCGGCCATCACCTCCGCGCTCCAGCCCACCAGCCAGTCGGCCTTCTGCTGGTCGGTCAGGGTGGACGCGAGGTCGTCGACGATCTCGTCGGCGTACCGGGCGAAGCCGTACAGCGCGTGGACGTACGGCCGCTTCGCCGGTGGCAGCAGCAGCGTGGCGAGGTAGTAGGTCTTGCCGTGGACGGCGTTGAGCAGCCGGCAACGTTCGTAGGAGGTGCGCAGCACCGGGTCGGCGATACCGGCGGCATCCAGCTCCCGCCGGCTCACGGCCGCGGGCCCGTGATCCGCTCGGCGGCCAGCCGCCCGGAGACCAGCACCATCGGCACGCCGACACCCGGCTGGGTGCCCGAGCCGGTGAACACGACGTTCTCGAGTCCGGGCGCGAGGTTGGAGGGGCGGAACGGGCCCGTCTGGCCGAACGTGTGGGCCGACGCGAACGGCGCACCGCTCGCGAGCCCGCTGGCCTCCCAGTCGGCCGGAGTGACCGCGCGTTCGACCTCGATCGCGTCGCCGAACCCCACGTACCCGCGGCCTTCGAGCGTCCTGACCATCTCGTCGCGGTACCGCGGGCCGGTGCTGGCCCAGTCGATCGGGGCACCGGTGTGGGGGGTGGGCGCGAGCAGGTAGTACGTGTGCTTCCCGGCCGGCGCCAGGGAGGGGTCGGACCGGGTCGGGTTGCAGACCAGCAGGGACGGGTCGCTCATCAGCTCCCGGCGGTCGATCAGCTCGGCGAACGTGCGGCGCCAGTTCCGTCCGAAGTGGATGTTGTGGTGGGCGATGCCGCGGTAGTGCGCCGACGAGCCGACGTGCAGCAGGAAGCACGAGGGGGAGTACCGGAGGCGCTTCACCCGCCGTGGGGTGAACGAATGCGGCAACAGCTCGCGGTAGGCCACCGGGAGGTCGGGGTTGAGGACGACCGCGTCGGCGGCGACCCGTTCGCCGCCGGTGGTGACCACGGCGGTCGCGCGGCCGGAGTGCGTCTGCACCCGCGCGACGGCGGTGCCGTAGCGGAGGACGGCGCCGTGCTTCTCGGCCGCACCGGCCAGTGCGGTGGGCACGGCGTGGATGCCGCCGGTGGGGAAGAACACGCCGGCGACGGAGTCCATGTAGGCGATCACCGCGTAGACGGCGAGTGCCTGGAACGGCGACACCCCGGCATACATCGCCTGGAAGCTGAACACCCGCTGGGTACGCGGGTCCTTGAGGTACTGCGCCACCTTCGGGGCGAGCCGCCGGAACGCGCCCATCGCGAGCAACCGCGCCAGGTTGGGCCCGAGCAGGTCGAGCGGGGTGTCGAGGTTGCGGTCGATGAAGTGGTCCATCTCCAGCCGGTAGAGCCGGGAGACGAACCCGACGAACCTGCGGTACCCGGCCGCCTCGCCCGGGCCGATCACCCGCTCGATCTCGGCCGCCATCGCGTCGGTGTCGGCGTGGACGTCGAGCACCGAGCCGTCCGGATAGAAGCAGCGGTACAGCGGGGACACCGGCCGCAGGTCGAGCCAGTCCTCGGTGCGCTCGCCCACACACGCCAGCGCGTCGGCGATCAGGTGCGGCATGGTGAGCACCGTCGGACCGGTGTCGAACTGGTACCCGTCCACGCCTAGGCGCCCGGCGCGGCCACCCGGCACGGTCTCGCGTTCGAGGACGGTGACCTGGCGACCGGCGGCGAGCAGCCGCAACGCGCAGGACAGCCCGGCGAGGCCGGCGCCGACGACGACGACATGGTCGGTGGGTCCGGTAACGGTGCGCACGCAGTGACCCTAAGTCGACCGCCGCGGTTCCGCGCGTCGAGACGCGCGGGCCGCCCATCGGCCGGAACCCGGTTCAGCCCCGACGGGAGGTGGCGGCGACGGCCAGGCCGCGCAGCATGTCCGCGGCGGCCGGGACGATCTCGTCGCCGCGCAGGGCGGCGAGCGAGCGGTCGGTGAGTTCGGCGATGGTCTTCTCGGTCTGGGCCAGCGCGCCGGTGTCGAGGATCACCGTCCGGAGCGCGTCCACGCCGGCGGCGTCGAGCCGCGGGTCGCCGAGGTGGCGTTCGATCACCGCCGCCTGCGCCGGGGTGGCCCGCTCGGCGGCCCGGGCCACCAGCACGGTGCGCTTGCCCTCCCGCAGGTCGTCCCCGGCGGGCTTGCCGGTCTCGGCCGGGTCGCCGAACACCCCGAGGACGTCGTCGCGCAGCTGGAACGCCTCGCCCAGCGGCAGCCCGTACGCCGAGTAGCAGGCGACCGCCTCGGCGGATCGCGCCCGCCAGCGCGGCACCGAACAGCAGCGGCCGCTCGACGGTGTACTTCGCCGCCTTGTACCGGACCACCCGCATCGCGCGCTCCACCGAGTGCCCGCCGAGGGCCTGGGCCAGCACGTCGAGGTACTGGCCGGCCATGATTTCGGTGCGCATCTCGTGGTAGACGCCGCGGGCCCGGTCGAGGGCGTCGGCGGGCATGCCGGAACTGTGCAGCAGCTCGTCCGCCCAGATCAGGGCGAGTGTCGCCGAGCAGGATGGCCGCGGCCGTGCCGAAGGCCGCCGGGTCGCCGCCGCCAGCCGCGCTCGCGGTGCCGGGCCTCGAAGCGCCGGTGGATCGGCCGGCTCGCCCCGCCGGGTGTCCGAGCCGTCCATCACGTCGTCGTGGATCAGCGCGCAGGCCTGCACGAACTCCAGCGCCGCCACCGCGGGGACCAGCTCCTCGCGGTCCGCGCCGCCGGCGCCCCGGTAGGCCCAGTAGGCGAACGCCGGCCGCAGGCGCTTGCCGCCGTCGAGCACGAAGTCGGCCAGCGTGTCGACCAGCGGCGCCAGCTCGTCGCCGACGGCGGCGAGCCGGGTCCGTTGGTGGGCGAGGTGCGCGGCGAGGGCGTCGCCCACGCGGGCCCGGACGTCGGCCTGGTCTGGTGGGGCCACAGCGGTGCGGTGCCTTCCTGCCCGGAGCGACGCGGGGAGCGCGTCGGACGCCCGCGGCCGGCGGTCCACTGGACGGACGGCGCGGGACGCGCCCTCGGCGGCGCGCCTGCCCGCACGCTAGCGTGCTCCTCGGCGTCCCGGCTCGCGGCCGGCGCCGCATCCCGGGACGTGTCGGCACGTCGCGGGACGGTCCGGCGGCGTTGCCGGGGTGAACGGGTCGTCCCGACCCTCCGGTCGTCGCCAGCGCGGGGGCTGTCCTTCCGCGTGACTACAGTGGGGTGCCATGACGTTCGGTGAGCGATCGGTGATGCCGGGCGACCGGCCTTCGGTGGGCGCACTGGTCGCCCGGGACGCGCCGTCGTTCTCCTTCGAGTTCTTCCCGCCGAAGACCGACGAGGGCGAGCAGACTGCTCTGGCAGGCGATCCGGGAACTGGAGTCGCTGCGGCCGACTTCGTCTCGATCACCTACGGCGCCGGCGGCGGCACCCGCGACACGACGGTCGCGGTCACCGAGCGGATCGCGACCGAGACCACGCTGCTGCCGATGGCCCACCTGACCGCGGTGAACCACTCGCGGGCCGAGCTGCGCAACGTCATCGGGCACTACGCCACGCGGGCGTCCGCAACGTGCTCGCGCTGCGCGGCGACCCGCCCGGCGACCCGCAGGGGGACTGGGTGGCCCACGACGAGGGCTTCGCCTACGCCGAGGAGCTGGTGCGGCTGGTGCGGGAGAGCGGGGACTTCTGCGTCGGCGTGGCCGCGTTCCCGGAGAAGCACCCGCGCTCGCCGGACTTCGACTCCGACGTGCGCTACTTCGTCCAGAAGTGCCGGGCCGGCGCGGAGTTCGCGATCACCCAGTTCTTCTTCAACTGGGAGGACTGGTGCCGGCTGCGCGACGCCGTGGCCGCGCACGGCTGCGACGTGCCGATCATGCCCGGCGTGATGCCGGTGACCAACGTCGGCCAGATCGAGCGGATGGCCGTCAGCTCTCCGGCGCGGAGTTCCCGCCGGACCTGGCCGGCCCGGCTGCGGGCCGTGGCCGACGACGCCGAGGCGGTGCGCCGGATCGGTGTCGAGGTCGCCACCGAGCTCTGCCAGCGGCTGCTCGCCGAGGGCGCGCCGGGCATCCACTTCATCACGCTGAACCGTTCGACCGCGACCCGCGAGGTGTGGGTCAACCTGCTGGGGGAGCCGGCGCATGTCTGAACCCATCGTGGACGGCGTCACCGTCACCGGCCTCGGGCGGGTGTCGGTGCGGCCCGACCTGCTGGTGGCCCGGTTGGGTGCGGAGGTGACGGCGGGCTCGGTGCAGGCCGCGCTGGACGCGTGTTCGGGTGCCGGCGGGGCGATCGCGTCCGCGGTGCGGGCCGCCGGGGTGGCCGACGCCGACCTCAGCACGTCGGCGGCGAGCGTGTACGCGGCCTACGACGACCGCGGCCAGGTGCGGGGGTGGACGGCCAGCCAGTCGCTCGTCGCCCGGCTGCGCGATCTCAGTACAGCCGGCGAGGTGGTCTCCGCGGCGCTCGCCGCAGCGGGGGACGCGGGACGCCTGCACGACCTGTCGCTGGTGGTGGATGACGACCGCACCGCCCGGGGCGAGGCCCGTCGTCTCGCCTTCGCCGACGCGACCGCCAGCGCCGAGATCTACGGCGAACTGGCGGGCCGCCGGCTCGGTCCGGTCCGGGCCCTCCGAGAGGTGGCCGGGCAGGGCGGGGGTGGCGGCGGCATGGTGATGCGCGCGTTCGCCGGCGACTCGGGTGGAATGCCGGTCGAGGCGGGCAACCAGGAGGTCACGGTCACCGTCGAGGCCCGCTGGGACCTCCTCGGCTGAGGCCCGGTCGGCGCGGTAGGGGCCTTGGAGCAGCAGACCGGATGCCATGACCGCGGCGCCGGAGCGGAGGTCCCTTGACGGTGCCAGGGATGCCCGTGGTTCGCGTGTGGCTGGGGTTGACAGGCGTGCTCAATGGTGGGAGGAAGTATGCCTCTCGCACACCGATGGAGGAAAGATCGCATATGGACAGCCCCGAGCTTAACTTCCTGGCCGCGGTTGGAATCGGGCTCGTGATCGGCGTAGTCGGCGGGCTCGTTCTGAAAGGCCGGCGCGCGAACGCCCTGTGGCTCGCCCCGGTGCTGGCCTTGTCCGGTTCGCTCGTCGCGTCGGTCCTGGCGCTGATCTTCGGCGACGACCGCCAGTACGGCTGGAAGGAGTCGATCCTGCAGGTGGTGCTGGCCGTGGCCGGTGTCGGCCTCGCCTACGTCCTCGGCGCGGGACGCGGGGCGGGCACCCAGACCGCCGCGGAGTGACCGGGGCCGGCGCAGCCGGCCAGCGGCGATCACCCCGCCGGCGTTCGTGAGGGGGACTCCTCCTCGGCGCCGACGGTCGGGACGCTCACGTGAGCGTCCCGACCGGGCTGGGCGGTGTCGGGTCGAGCCAGACCAGTTCGAGGTCGGCCAGGCGGGAGAACAGCGCCCGGGCGCGTTCGGCCGAGGCGAAGACGCCGGCGAGGGTGCCGTCCGGCCAGTGCAGCGTGGCCCGGCCGGTGAAGGCGGTTCCCCAGCCGAAGATCGCTCCGTCCACCCGCTCGCCCAGGGTCTCGCAGAGGGCGAACCGGCGCGGCGCCAGCGAGGCGGCGTACTCGGCGAGGACGCCGGGCCACTCTTCCTCCGAACACAGGGGAGCCTGCGTGGCGAGGTCGGCGTATTCGGTGTCCTGGTCCTCGGTCATGGCGTTCTCCCGATCGACGTGGGTAGCGGCGCGCTGTCTGTGGTGCGCGCAGGCACGCGCTGACAGTTGCTAACTGGTTAGGCATCTGTCTAGCGCAAGTGGGCTGTAGAGGGATAGGGTCTGGTGCGTCCAGCAAGACGGGTCGCCCTGTGGACGGCGCGCGCGGCCGCGCCTCCGTTTTGGGCAGGCTGTGGCGACACGCACAGACGGGAGACGGCATTGACCGGACGGAGCGATCCCTCGGCGCTGCGGTGGCTGATCGGGAACGAACTGCGGCACTACCGCAACCAGGCCGGCCAGACGGTGGCGGCGGCCGGTAAGGCGCTCGGGTGCAGCCACGCCAAGATCACCCACCTGGAGACCGGGCGGTACCAGCAGCAGCCCGACGAGGTGGCGGCGCTGCTCCAGCTCTACGCCGTCGACCCGCACGACATAGACCGCCTGACGACGCTGGCCGGCCGTTCCAACGACCGCACCTGGTGGGCGCCGTGGGCCAACCTGGTACCGGACTGGTTCAAGACCTTTGTCGGGCTGGAGGGGCTGGCCACGGCGGAGTTCGTCTACGAGCCGGTCGTGGTGCCTGGGCTGCTGCAGACCGAGGAGTACGCCGACGCACTGACCCGAGCGACCGGGTTCGTCCGGCCCGACCACAACGAGCGGTTCGTCTCGTTCCGGCTGGCCCGGGCACGCAGGCTCACCGACCCCGAGCCGCTCGCGCTGCACGCGGTGGTGGAGGAGTCGGCGCTGCGGCGGCGGGTCGGCACTCCGGAGACCAGACAGGCGCAGTACCGGCACCTGCTCGACCTCGCGGCCCGGCCCAACGTCATCCTCCAGGTGCTCCGACCGGAGGACGGCCCGCACGCGGCTGTCACCGGTCAGTTCGTCGTGCTGGAGTTCGCCGAGGTGCGGCCGATCGCCTACAACGAGATGTTCGACGGTGCGGTGTACGTGCAGGACCCGGACAGCGTGAGCACGTATACCATGGTGGCCGAGAACCTGCGCCAGGTCGCCCTGCCGCCCGACGAGTCCGTCGCGCTGGTCAGGTCGCTGATGAAGGCGCACTAGCCAGGAGGTCCGCCGTGCCCACCCCCGACCTGACCCACGCGGTCTGGTTCAAGAGCAGCCGCAGCGGCAACAACGGTTCCTGTGTCGAGGTCGCGCTCAGCCCTGACCTGGCCGCCGCCCGCTGGGCCAAGAGCAGCCGCAGCCAGAACAACGGCACCTGCGTCGAGGTCGCCCGGGGCGGGGCGTGGGTCGCCGTCCGCGACAGCAAGAACCCCGACGGCCCCGCCCTCGTGCTCCCCCCGGCGACCTTCACCGCCTTCCTCACCGCCCTGAAGCACGACACCTTCCCCCCGGTCTGACCCTGGTCGCCCCCCAGGTTTGACTCTGGTCGCGCAGGGTGCGCCCCGGCTGTTTCGTCCTGGTCCACATGTTTCGCAGCGAAGCCGCCCTTGCGCCTGCCTCAGCCATCCGGTCGAGGTACGTGGGCGAGGGAGTCTTCTGTACGTTCCTTGCTTTCCGTACACTATTTACATGACCGTCGATCCTGCCCACGAGTTGCCCATCACCGACGCCCGGGTCCGGCTGGCGGACGTGGTCAACGATGCCGCCTACGGCGGGACGGTCACCTATCTGACGCGGCACGGCCGCCGGGTGGCCGCGGTGGTGCCGAGTGAGGCCGCCGAGGCGATGGAACGCGCCGAGGACGAGTACCTGTCCGCGCTGGCCGACGACGCCGCGACCGAGATCGCGGCCGGTGCCGCGGCCGCGCCGCTGGCGCAGGTCCGCGCCGAGCTTGGCCTGTGAGCGCATCCACCCCGCATCCGTACCAGGTCGAGATTTCCCCCGCCGCCGCGCGGCAGCTTCGCAAGCTCGACCGGCAGGTCGCCCGTCAGGTGGTGATCGCCGTGGCCGAACTGGGCCGCGACCCGCGCCCACCTGGAAGCCGGCAACTCACCGGACGGCCTGACCGATGGCGCATCCGGGTGCGGAGGAACTGGCGGGTGGTCTACACGGTGGAGGACGGCCGCCTCGTGGTGCTCGTGCTGGCGATCGCCCACCGCCGCGAGGTCTACGACCGCTGACGCCTTCGGCACCGAGCCGGTGCGCCGACGTTCGTGGTCCGGCCGAGGCGACGATCGACTTCAGCCGGGGCCGACGAGACCGGCGACGATCTGGGCGGAGAGGACGACCAGGGGTAGGCCGCCGCCGGGGTGGGAGGAGCCGCCGACCAGGTAGAGGCCCGGCACCACGGAGCGGTTGGCCGGGCGCAGGAACGCCGCCCGGCGGCCGTTGCCGGACGTGCCGTAGATCGCGCCGCCCACGCTGCTCGTCTCGGCCTCCAGGTCGGCCGGCGTGCGGATCTCCTGGAACACCAGGCGGTCGCGCACGTCGTGCCCGCGGGCGGCCAACC
Source organism: uncultured Actinomycetota bacterium (assembly GCA_963740255.1). Lineage (GTDB taxonomy): Bacteria > Actinomycetota > Actinomycetes > Mycobacteriales > Cryptosporangiaceae > CAVUDO01. The sequence goes on from CAVUDO010000002.1 coordinate 431,853, forward strand.
GGGCCAGCAGGTGCTCGGCGTAATGCTCGGCCAGCCCCGGGGTGCGCCAGTCCACGGCGCCGCGACCGAGGCCCTGGCGTGCCGCGTTGACCAGCACGAACCATGCCTCGTGCCCGGCCGGCCGGACGGTCGGGTCGGCCGGCACGGAGAGGTAGAGCGTCGGGTCGGTGACCGGCCGGCCCGGGTCGCCGAACACCTGGTCGAACTCGGTGTCGTAGTCCTCCGGGAAGAACACCGTGTGGTGGGCCAGGCCGGGGGTCTCGCCGCGGAGTCCGAGCAGCAGGACGAAGCCCGACAGCGACGGTGTCGTGGCCCGCAGCCGCCGGGCCGCGGCCGGCACCTGGATCAGGTCGCCGTACACGTGCGCCGCGTCGGCGTTCGCGACCACGACGTCGGCCGCGAGCCGGTGCCCGTCGCCGAGCAGCACACCCCTGACCCCGGTGCCGGTGGCGAGGATCTTCCGTACCTCGGTGCCGGTGCGGACGGTGACGCCCAGCGCGAGGCACCGGGCGAGCAGCGCGTCGGCGATCCGTCGCAGCCCGCCGCGGACGTACCAGCCGCCGAACGCGAGTTCGGCGTACGGCACGGCGGCGAGCGCGGCCGGCGCGCGGCGGGGATCCGAGCCGGTGTAGGTGGCGTAGCGCTCCAGGAAGGTGCGCAGCCGGGGGTCGCGGAGGTAGGCCCGGCCGAGCCCGCGCAGTGTCCGCCAGGGCGCGACGGCGGCCAGGTCGGCCACCCGGACGGCCTGCCGCGCGAGGTCGGCGGCACCGTCCAGGGTGGACTCCAGGAACGGGCCGCGGGTGGCGTCCCAGATCCGTTCGGCCCGCTTCCAGAGCCGGCCCCAGTCGGCGCCGGCCCCGCCGCCCAGCGCGTCGTCCAGCCGCCGCCGGAACTCGTACGGGTCGGCGCAGGAGTCGAAGGTGGCGCAGTCGGGGTAGACGTGGCGGACGATCGGGTCGAGCGGCTGGAGATCCAGGACGGTCTCCAGCGGGTCGCCGGTCTCGCGGAAGAGGTCGGCGAGGACGTGCGGCATGGTGACCAGGCTCGGGCCGGTGTCGAAGCGGAAGACGCCGGCGTCGGTCGTCCGCGCGGCCAGTCCCAGCTTGCCGCCGACGACCTCGGCCCGTTCGCAGATCGTCACCCGGTGCCCACCGGCGGCCAGCCGGGCGGCGGCCGCGAGGCCTCCGACTCCGGCACCGACGACGACGACGGTGGCCACGACGCCCGATTCTGTCCTATCGCCACGGACGGCGCGCGTTAACCGCCGCAGCGCGCCGGCCGTCCGACGGCCCGTCAGACCGGTCGGCCCTTCCAGCTGAGGCCGCCGCGCGTCCGCCGCCGCCACGACCGGACCACGAGGGCACCGAACACCGTCACCGACACGGGGTGCGCGAACGCGTCCGGCCACCATCTGCCCCCGGTCGCCCGGGCCGCCACCACCCGGCCCGCGACACCGGCCGCGTACCCGGCCAGGCCGGCCGGCGAGCCCAGCAACGCGGCGGCCGCGGGCAGGACGTACAGCGCCCCCAGGCCGGCGACGGTTGCCGCCGCCCCGGTCCGTGACCCGAACGCCGACCACAGCGACTTCGCGTACCCGTCGCGCAGCTCCGGCCAGGACCCGTACATCCGGCAGGACGCCAGCGCCGCCCCGTTGGTCACCACTCCGGTGCCGCCGGCGGCCTTCACCGCGCGGAGCAGCGCGACGTCCTCGATCACCTCCGACCGCACCGCGGCGTGCCCGCCGGCCTTGTCGTACGCGGTCCGGCGCACCGCCAGGAACTGCCCGTTGGCCGCCGAGAGCGACGGCCGGGCCGAACGCTCGGCGGCCCGCAGCGGCAGGAACGTGAGCCACGACCACTGCAGCAGCGGCTGGACCAGCCGTTCGGCCGCGGTCACGGCGACCTGCCGCGGGTAGGGGGAGACCAGGTCCAGGCCGGTCTCGTCCAGCTGCCCGACGGCCGCCGCGACGGCGTGCGGGGCGAGCACCACGTCCGCGTCGAGGAACACCAGCACGTCGGCGGCCGGGTCGGCGTGCCGGGCCAACTGGTGGCAGGCGTGCGGCTTGCCCAGCCAGCCGGCCGGCGGCTCGACACCGGCGACCAGCCGTACCCGCGGGTCGGCCCCGACGATCCGCCGGACCAGGCCCGCGGTGCCGTCGCTGCTGCGGTCGTCGAGCACGACGATCTCCAGGCAGTCCAGACCGGTCTGGGCCAGCAGCGCCCGCAGGCACGGCTCCACACGTGCGGCCTCGTCCCGGAGCGGGAGCAGCACCGACACCCGAGGACCGACCGCCGTCGGGGAGGACGGCGGCCGGCGCAGCAGGCGGGCGTTGACCACGGTGTGAACGGTCGCCGCGAGGGCACCGGCCGCGCACCACAGCACCGGGTCGGCCCACCACCCACGGCGTCTCACGGCGTTCCGAGGCGTCGCGGTGCACGGGAACGACGTCCCGGCGCGACGGAACCAGTCGCCCGGCGGTGCCGCCACAGGGTCACCGCGAGCGGCACCGCGACCAGGCCCATCGCCAGCGCCCCCCAGGCGGCCGACGCCGGCAGGCCGAAGAACACCGCGTGGGCGAGCACCGAGGAGGCGTAGGTCCAGAGGTAGACCGCCAGCATCGGCCCGTCGCCCGGGCCGGGGGGCGGGCCGGGACCACGCCCGCGAGCACGCCCGCGAGCAGCGCCATCATCGCCAGCGCGACGAGCAGCCAGCCCGCGTAGTTGGTGAGCGGGATCCTCGGGACGCCGGGCAGCGCCGCCCCGCCGCCGGTCCACGCCCAGTGGCCGGCGTCGACCATCTGCGGGTCGAGGAACACGTCCCAGCTCGCCAGCGCCCACCCCGCCACGGCGATCCGTGCCGGCAGGCGCCCGCGGGCGAGCCAGCCGCCGACCAGCCACGCCGGCCAGGCCATCATCGTCCAGGCCAGCGGGATGACCCACGGGACCTCGAACACCGACGGCCCCAGCGAGCCGGCATAGGCGTACGCGCCGAACGGCCACCCGGTCGCGGTGCCGGCGGCCTCCACCAGCAGCCCGCCCCCGGCCGTGACCAGCACCAGCGCCAGCGCCGCCGCCGCACCCCGGGTCAGCGCCGCGTGCACGGTCGCGGCGGTGAAGCCGAGGCACACGGTGGCGATCGTCAGGAGCCGGCGGCTCTCGCCGCCCACCAGCGGATACACGATCTGGCTGACCACGACGAGACCGACGAGTGCCCAGGCGACGGCCGTCCGCGGGTCGGCGGCGACGTGCACGGAGGGGCGCCGCGGTCGCTCCCGGGTCTCACGCACGGGCGGCCTCCAGCGGCAGCGCGCGACCCAGTACGGCGAACGGACGGGAGTCGCCGGCGAAGGTGTGGTCCCGGAGGAGGTCGACGAAGCCGGCCCGGCGGTAGAGCCGCCAGGCCCGGGACTCGCCTTCGGGGGTGGACAACAGCACGTGGCGCAGGGGGAGCCCGTCGAGCAGCAGGGTGAGCTGCCGGTGCCCCAGCCCGTGTCCCTGAGCCTGGGGGAGGACGTGGAGTTCGACCAGTTCGAAACAGTCGGCCATCCACGCCGCGTAGGCACCGGGCTTCGAGTCCGGCCCGCACCTGCTCGTGCCACCATTGGCCCGGCGCGCTGCGGTAGCCGTAGCCGAAGCCGACGGGCCGGCCGTCGGCGTCGACGGTCGCGACCGCCCGGAACGCCTGGTGGCGGGTGTGCGCCGCCAGGATGCCGCGCCGCGTCGCCACCAGTCCCCGCGAGTACCCCATCGCGGCGCCGTACACCGCGAGCAGCTGGTCGACGTGCGTGCAGACCTCCGCGGCACCCCACCGGACGACGGTCAGGCCAGTCATGTCGACAGGTCCGTCGAGGGATCGGCCAAGGGGTCGCTGCCGTCCAGCGTGCCGGACGTGCGCAGCACGCCAAAACGCGCGAAGAGCTCCTCCGCGTACCATCCGGTCTCCTCCGTCGCCTGGATCGCGGCCCGGTGGGCCGCGCCCTGGTAGGCGAACGCCCGCACCGCCGCGGCGTCCCGCCACACGCTGAACGTGCCCTGCCAGACCCACGGTGCCTCGCCCACCCCGACCGCCGCGAGCAACCCGTCGCGCCCCCGCACGTCGGCGGCGACCGGTGGTACCGCGCGCCAGAACGTGGCCACCCGGTGCAGGGCCAGCCGGGCCCTGGTCAGCACGGCGATCGGGCCGTCCCAGTCCCGTGGCTCGGGCCGCCCGAACGGCTCGCGCCGCGCCCACGCCCCGCGGGAGCTGAGCGGCGCCAGGTCGGCCCGCCACCGCTCCTCGGCCAGCCGTCCCCAGCCACGCACCAGGCTGGAGGTCTCGAACGCCGCGGCGGCGTCGGCGTCGTGCCAGCTCGCCAGCACCACCCACCGGCGCAGGTCGGCGCCCGGCGCGAACTCCCCGCCCGGAGCGGTGCCCAGGACCTTCGCGAACCGCAGGCCGGGGGCACGCGCGAGCCTGAGCCGGTCCGTCGCCACCCGGCCCACCGCGGCGGGAATCCGCCGGGCCGGTACCCGCCACACGTGCACGGTCACCGACGGCGGTCGCGTCCCGCTGCCGGGCCGCCCGCCGGGCTGCCGACCAGGCTGCTCACCGGCCAGCCGACCGGGCGGGTCGGCTGGCGCGTCCGGGAACGGGCCGGGAGCGGGGGAGCTGGTCATGGGAGTCGTCGCCGGCGGCTCAGGCGACCTCGGCCGGCACCCCGGCGGTCATCCGGACCAGCTCGTCGTAGCTGGTGGGGAAGATCGCATGCGGGATGCCGCCGGCCGCCCACACCACGGGCTGCGCGGCCAGCGTGATGTCCACCAGGGTGCGGATCCGGGAGGGATGGCCGACGGGAGCCACGCCGCCGATCGGTTGCCCGGTCGCCGCGCGGACGAACTCCGGCGTGGCCCGGCGGACCTCCTCGGCGTCGACCAGGGCGGCCACCTTGGTGGTGTCCACCCGGTGCGCGCCCGACGTGAGTACCAGCAGCGGCACCCCGTCGGCCTCGAAGACCAGCGAGTTGGCGATCTGCGCGACCTCCACGCCGAGCGCGGCGGCGGCCGCTGCCGCCGTGGTGGCCGCGTCGGGCAACAGCCGCACCCGGCCTCGCGCGCCGAAGGCCGCCAGGATCACCTCGACGGCGGCGACGTTGGGGTGGGCCGGCGTACCGGCCGTGGCGGACTGCGTCATCCGCCTATCTGAGCACAACTACCCGGTCGGAGCAGGTTCAACGACTCGCGCCACACCTGGCGTCCGACCTGGATCATGGAGAAATGACCAGATCTGCCGCCGCGATCGCCGCCGCCACGCCCGCCGGCCGCGACCGCTATGTCGACCTGCTGCGGGTGGCCGCCATCGGCGTGGTGGTCGCCGGGCACTGGCTGATGGCCGCCGTGGCGGTCCGCCCCGACGGGACGGTGTCGGCCGGCAACGCGCTGGCCGGAGTGCCCGCCGCGCAGGTCGCGACCTGGCTGTTCCAGGTGATGCCGCTGTTCTTTCTGGTCGGCGGCTTCGCCCATGCCGGAGCCCTGCGGTCGGTGCGGCGCCGCGGGGGCGGCTACACCGACTTCGTGCTGGTCCGCACGCAGCGCCTGCTCGCCCCGACCGCGGTGTTCCTCGCGGTGTGGGCCTCGGTGGCGGTCGGCTTCGAGCTGGCTGGTGCGCAGACCGGACTCGCCAAGGTGGCGGCCCACACGGTGGTCCAGCCGCTGTGGTTCATCGGGGTCTACCTCGGGGTGACGGCGTTGGCACCGGTGATGTGGCGGCTGCACCGGCGGTACGGGCCCTGGGTGGTGGTTGCGCTGGCGCTGGCGGCGGTGGTGGTCGAGGTGCTCCGCTTCCGCTACGGGATGGAGCCGGTCGCGCCGCTGAACGTCGTGTTCGTGTGGCTCGCCGCCCACCAGCTCGGCTACCTCTACGCCGACGGCCTGCTCACCCGGCGGGTGGCCGGGTGGTTCGCGGGGCTGGGACTCTCGGCGGTGGTCGTGCTGACCGTGGTGCTGGCCTGGTACCCGGTGTCGATGGTCGGCCTGCCGGGGGAGCGGGTGTCGAACATGAACCCGCCGACGGTGGCGCTGGTCGCCCACAACGCGTGGATCGTGGGGGCCGCGGTGCTGCTGCGGGCGCCCGTCACGCGCTGGCTGGCGCGTCCCCGGGTCTGGGCCGGCGTGGTGCTGGCCAACAGCATGGTGATGACCGTGTTCCTGTGGCACCTGACCGCACTGTTCGTCCTGGCGGGCCTGGTGTGGGCGGCCGGAGTTCCGATGCCGGCCAGCGGCAGCGGGCAGTGGTGGCTGACCCGACCGGTCTGGCTCGCGCTGCTGGTGCCCCTCTGCGCGCTGGCCACGCTCGCCTTCCGGACAGCCGAACGCTCCCGGCTGGCCGCGGGCGCGGTGATCGGGTCCGGACGCGTGCGGGCGACCGTGGCCGCGGTGGGCGCGGCACTGGCGGTGGCCGGAGTGCTCGCGGTGGCGTTGACCGGGCTGGACGGCCTGCTCGCCGGCCGGCAGGCCACGGTGGTGGGCGTCGAGGTCACGGCCATGGGCGGGCTGGCGATGCTCGTCGCCGGCTGGGGCATGGTCCGGGCGGCCGGGTCAGACGTGCAGCCCGCACTCGGTCTTCTCGGTGCCCGCCCAGCGGCCGGCTCGGGCGTCCTCGCCCCGGCCGACCGGCCGGGTGCAGGGTGAGCAGCCGATCGAGGCGAAGCCCCGTCCGGTGAGCGGGTTCACGATCACCCCGCGTGCGGCGACGTAGGCGTCCGCGTCGGTCTGGGTCCAGCCGGCCAGCGGGTTCACCTTGACCAGCCCGCGCCGGGTGTCCACCGCCACGACGGGCGTCCCTGCTCGGGCCCGCGACTCGTCCCGGCGCACCCCCGACGCCCAGGCCCGGTAGCCGGCGAGGCCCCGGTCGAGCGGCTCGACCTTCCGCCGTGCGCAGCACAGGTCGGCGTCGCGGGCGTACAGGCTCTGCCCGAACCGGAGGTTCTGCTCCGCGACCGTCTGGAGCGGACGCAGCGTCCGCACCCGCACCGGGAGTTCGCTGGCCACCCGGTCTCGGGTGGCCAGCGTCTCGGGGAAGTGGTAGCCGGTGTCGAGGAACAGCACGTCCACGCCGGGCAGCGCGTCGGCGGCCAGGGTCACCAGCACCGCGTCGCCCATCGAGGACGTCACGCAGAACCCGGCGCCGAACGTCGCGCCGGCCCAGCGCAGCACCTCGGTGGGATGGGCGCCTTCCAGGTCGGCCGAGGTGACGGCCGCGAACGCGCGCAGGTCGGCTTCCCGGTCGGCGGTAACCAGTGTCGGACTCATGCGAGACCTTTCCCGAGCTGCGCGTCGACGGTGGCGCTGGCGGCGGCGTGCACCGCGACGGGGTCGCCGGCTGGTGCCGAGGGGGTGGTGCCGGACGGCCTGGTGACCCCGAGGAAACGCAGCGACCAGGCCCGCAGGCATGCCTCGCAACGCCACTGGCCGTGGCCTTCGGCGTCCGGGCGGATGTCCTCCTCACCGCAGTAGGGGCAGTAGAACGGCGGGGCATGCCCGGTGCTCACGACGCCGCCCCCCTCGACCTGGACGTCCACAGGAGGCGGCGTCCGGCGTGGACGGCCGTGGCTCGCGCGCTCACCGGAGCCACGCCTCGTCGGCGCGGGCCACGTAGGCGGCGAAGCGCTCGTCCGGCTCCCGGCGGGCCAGGTAGCCGCGGAGCAGGCGTTCGACGTAGTCGGGCAGCTCCTCGGCCGTCACCTTCAGGCCCCGGAACTTGCGGCCGAACGCGGCGTCCACGCCCAGGTGGCCGCCGAGATGCACCTGGAAGCCGTCCGCCGGCCCGCCGTCGGCGGCGCGGACGATCGAGCCCTTGAACCCGATGTCGGCGGTCTGGAACCGGGCGCAGGAGTTCGGGCAGCCGTTGACGTTGATCGTCAGCGGCTCGTCGAACTCCGGCAGCCGGCGTTCCAGTTCCCGGTAGAGCGCGTCCGCACGCTGCTTGGTCTCGACGATCGCGAGCTTGCAGAACTCGATCCCGGTGCACGCCATCGTGCCGCGCCGGAACGCGCTCGGCCGCACCAGGAGGTCGTGCCCGGCCAGGGCCGCGGTGAGCGGCTCGACCTCGTCCGACCCGACGCCCAGGATCACCAGCTTCTGCTGGGCGGTCGTGGCCACCCGGCCGTCGCCGTGGCGGTCGGCCAGGTCGGCGACCGCGCGCAGCGTCGAGCCGGAGATCCGGCCGGCCCGCGGGGCGAACCCGACCGCGTACCGGCCGTCGCGCTGCCGGGCCACGCCCACGTGGTCGCGTTCGACGTGCCGCGGCGCGGCCGGAGCCGGGCCGTCGGGCAGCGCGGTGCCCAGGTACTCCTTCTCCAGCACCTCCCGGAACCGTTCCGCGCCCCAGTCGGCCACCAGGAACTTCAGGCGGGCATGGTTGCGCGAACGCCGGTAGCCGTAGTCGCGGAAGACTCCACACACGCCGGCCCACACCTCGGCGACCTGGTCGGGCCGGACGAACGCGCCGAGCCGGCGCGCGAGCATCGGGTTGGTCGACAGTCCGCCCCCGACCCAGAGGTCGTAACCCGGCTCACCGTCCGGGCCGAGGACGCCGACGAACGACACGTCGTTGATCTCGTGGTTGGTGCAGTGCTCCCCGCACCCGGAGATCGAGGACTTGAACTTGCGCGGCAGGTTGGAGAACGCCCGATCCCCGACGAAACGGTCGGCGACCGCCCGCAGGGCCGGCATCGCGTCGGTCACCTCGTCGGCGAGCACCCCGGCCAGCGGGCAGCCGAGGATCACCCGCGGGGTGTCGCCGCAGGCCTCGGTCGTGGACAGTCCGGCAGCCTCCAGCCGTCGCCAGATCTCGGGGACGTCCTCGATCCTGATCCAGTGGTACTGGACGTTCTGCCGGTCGGTGATGTCGGCCACGTCGCGGCCGAACTCGGTGGACACGTCGGCGAGCACCCGCAGCTGGTCGCTGGAGAGGCGACCGGAGTCGATCCGGACCCGCATCATGAAGTAGCGGTCCTCCAGTTCCTCGGACTCCAGGACCGCCGTCCTGCCCCCCGGGATGCCCGGGGCGCGCTGCGTGTAGAGGCCGTACCAGCGGAACCGGCCGCGCAGGTCACCCGGGTCGATCGCGTCGAACCCGCGGACGGCGTAGATCTCCTCGATCCGCCGGCGCACGGCGAGGCCGTCGTCGTCGCGCTTCGTCCGCTCGTTCGGGTTGAGCGGTTCGCGATGGCCCAGGGCCCACTGGCCCTGGGCCCGGGGGCGTGGCGCGGTCCGCGTGGCGGGTGCGCCGGTGGCACGTGTCGCCCGCCCGGCCGGCTCGGCAACGGGGTCGGCGGTGGGGCGTGCGGTCGGCGTGCGAGGGGGCAGTCGGATCGGCGCAGCCATGAGGGTCCTCAGGGAGGCCCGACGACTCGGCGGCACGCGTCAGGACGCGGCGGAGCGGTCGGGAACGGACGAAGGGCCGGGGCGGTCAGGCCCGACAGGCGGCGCTGGTGACCCGCTGCAGATCCACATGCAGGCGGGCGACCAGGTGCAGGGCGCCGGGAGTCGTCACGGATCGAGTCTGACACACCGGCGGAAGCTCGGCCAGATGATGGGAGAGGTCGCTCACTGGCTGAGACGCGGGCGCGACACGACCGGTTGGCCGGTCGCGGGGCGTGTGGAATCATCGTCACTCATGGCCGCCGGAACCGCGCTGATCGTGCGTCTGCACGTCGACCTGCTGCGCGTCTCCAGCGCGGGCTGTCCGCGCCTCTGAGCCCTCCGGCGGTCCCTCCCGCAGCCCATGGCCGCGGCGGAGGGGGCCTCCCCCGCGCCCTGGCGAGAGCATCGGCAAGCGGCGAGGGCACCGGTAAGCCGAGGGCACCGGTAAGCACAGCACCGCCCGGTCGTGGGCGGACGAGCGGAGCGAGGTTGTCCCTGTGATCGATCCCACCCGGACCCCGCCGGGGGCCACGGTCTGGTTCACCGGTCTGCCGAGCGCGGGGAAGACGACCACGGCGCTCGCCGTGGCGGAACGCCTGCGGGCCACCGGCCGGCGGGTGGAGGTGCTCGACGGGGACGCCGTCCGCGAGCACCTCTCGGCCGGCCTGGGCTTCGCCCGCGCCGACCGCGACCTCAACGTCGCCCGGATCGGCTTCGTCGCCGACCTGCTCGCCCGCAACGGGGTGCTGGTGCTCGCCGCGGTCATCTCCCCGTACGCCGACGCCCGCGAGGCGGTGCGCAAGCGGCACGCCGACAGCGGCACGGCCTACCTGGAGGTGTACGTGGCGACTCCGGTGGAGGTGTGCAGTGCCCGGGACGTGAAGGGCCTGTACGCCCGGCAGCGGGCCGGGGAGATCGCGGGACTGACCGGGGTGGACGACGTGTACGAGCCACCCGTGGCACCCGAACTGGTGCTGTCCACCGACCCGTCGTCCGCCGATCCGTCGTCCACCGGGCCGGCTGGCATGGCGCGGTCCGTCGACATGGTCCTGGCGTTGTTGTCGGAGCGGGGACTGTTGTGACGCTCGTTTCGACCGAGGCATCGGCTGCCGGTGCGGGTGGCGTGCCGCCGCCGGTGCTGCTCGCGGTCGCGCACGGCACCGCCCACCGGCCGGGCCTCGCCCAGCTCGAGGCGCTCCTGGAGCGGGCGCGTGGCCTCGCTCCCGGGGTGCGGTGCGAACTCGCCTACGTCGATCACGAACCGCCGTCCGTGGTCGGTGCGCTGGAGGCGCTGGCGGCCGGGCGGGCCGCGGTGGCGGTCGTGCCGCTGCTGCTCACCGCGGCCGCGCACAGCAAGACCGACATCGCCGGCGCGGTCCGCCTCGCCCGCGCCGCACACCCGGGCCTCGACGTGTCCTACGGCCGCCCGCTCGGGCCCGACCCGCTGCTGCTCGCCGCGTTGGCCGACCGGATCGCCGAGGCCGGGGCCGGCCCGGACACGGCGGTGGTGGTCGCCGCGGCCGGCTCGGCCGATCCCGACGCGAACGCGGAGATCTGGCGGGTGGCGCGGCTGCTCTGGGAGTACCGGCGCGGCAGGTCCCCGGTCGAGGTGGCCTACGCCGGTGCCACCACGCCGACCGTGCCCGAGGCCGTCGACCGGCTCCGCCGGCTCGGCCACCGCGACGTGGTGGTGGCGCCGTACTTCCTCGCCTCGGGAAAGCTCCCGGGCGGGGTCGTCGAGGCGGCGCGGGCCGGTGGCGCGCGTGCGGCCGACGTGCTCGGCGCCCACGAGGCCGTCGCCCGGCTGCTGCTCGCCCGGTACGCCGAAGCGTGCGGTGCGCCGGTGCTGATGAACTGCGACGTCTGTGTGCACCGCACGCCCTGGCCGGGTCGGGAGGAACGGGCGGGCGCGCCCCAGCGGCCGCACACCCATCCCGACGACCACGCGACGAGGTGAGTACGTTAATTCCGAGTACGTCAGTAGGAAAGTACGTCAGTAGGAAGGGTCCGGAATTCATGCAGGCGACCTACCGCGTCTCGCACCTGGATGCTCTCGAAGCGGAGAGCATCTTCGTCCTGCGCGAGGTCGTGGCCGAGTTCGAACGGCCGGCGCTGCTCTTCTCCGGCGGCAAGGACTCCATCGTGATGCTGTGGCTCGCGCGGAAGGCGTTCGCCCCGGCCCGGATCCCCTTCCCGGTGATGCACGTGGACACCGGCCACAACTTCCCGGAGGTGCTGGCCTACCGCGACGAACGGGTGGCCGACCTCGGCGTGCAGCTCATCGTGGCCAGCGTGCCGGAAGCGCTGGACCGCGGGCTGGTGCACGAGCCGGCGAACGGTTCGCGCAACCGGATCCAGACCCCGGTGCTGCTCGACGCGGTGGAGAAGCACCGTTTCGACGCGCTGTACGGGGGCGCCCGCCGGGACGAGGAGAAGGCCCGGGCCAAGGAACGGGTGTTCAGCTTCCGGGACGAGTTCGGACAGTGGGACCCGAAGAACCAGCGGCCCGAACTCTGGTCGCTCTACAACGGCCGGCACCATCCCGGCGAGTCGATCCGGGTCTTCCCGCTGTCCAACTGGACCGAGCTGGACATCTGGCGCTACGTCGAGCAGGAACGGATCCCGCTGCCGTCGATCTACTACGCGCACCACCGCGAAGTGGTGGAACGCGACGGGATGCTCTACGGCGTCGGTGACCACCTCCAGGCCAGGGCGGCCGAGACCGTGACCAAGCTGCGGGTCCGCTACCGCACGGTCGGCGACGCCACGCTGACCGCGGCGGTGCTGTCCGAGGCGGACACGGTCGAGAAGGTGATCGCGGAGGTGGCCGGCACCCGGATCACCGAGCGCGGGGCCACCCGCGGCGACGACAAGGTGAGCGAGGCCGCGATGGAAGACCGCAAGCGCGAGGGGTACTTCTAGTGAGCGAGCGAACCGGACAGCACCGCAGCCCCGCGAACGCGGCCGCCGAGCGAAGCGAGGTGGGCTCGTGACCGATCTCCTCCGGTTCGCCACCGCGGGGAGCGTGGACGACGGGAAGTCCACGCTGATCGGACGGCTCCTCTACGACACCAAGTCGCTGTTCACCGACGAGCTGGCCACGGTGGAGGCGGTGAGCGCGGCACGCGGCGACGAGTACACCAACCTCGCGCTGTTGACCGACGGGCTCCGGGCCGAACGCGAGCAGGGCATCACGATCGACGTCTCGTACCGCTACTTCAACACCCCCCGGCGGAAGTTCATCATCGCCGACACCCCGGGGCACATCCAGTACACCCGCAACATGGTGACCGGAGCGTCCACGGCCGACCTCGCGCTGGTCCTGGTCGACGCCCGCAAGGGCATCGTCGAGCAGTCCCGGCGGCACGCGTTCCTGTGTTCGCTGCTGCGGGTGCCGCACCTGGTGCTGTGCGTCAACAAGATGGACCTGGTCGACTGGTCGCAGGAGGTGTACGACCGGATCGTGGAGGAGTTCACCTGCTTCGCCGCCAAGCTGGAGATCGCCGACCTCCTCATCGTCCCGATCTCGGCGCTGCTGGGCGACAACGTCGTCAGCCGGTCGGCCAACATGCCCTGGTACGAGGGCCCGTCCCTGCTTCACCACCTGGAGCACGTGCACATTGCTTCGGACCGCAACCTGGTCGACGTGCGGTTCCCCGTGCAGTACGTGGTCCGTCCACAGTCCACGGTGGTGACCGACTACCGGGGCTACGCGGGCCAGGTCGCCTCGGGGGTGCTGAAGCCCGGTGACGAGGTGATGGTGCTGCCGAGCGGGCTCACCACCCGGATCGCCGCGATCGAGACCGCGGACGGCCCGATCTCCGAGGCGTTCCCGCCGATGTCGGTGACGGTGCGGCTGGCCGACGAGATCGACATCTCCCGCGGCGACATGATCTGCCGGCCCAACAACGCGCCCTCGGTCGCCCAGGACGTCGAGGCGCTGGTGTGCTGGATGGACGAGACGCGTCCGCTGGCCGCGGGTGCCAAGTACACCGTCAAGCACACCACCCGCAGCGCCCGGGCGATCGTGCGTCAGTTGCACTACCGGTTGGACGTCAACTCGCTGCACCGCGATGAGGGGGCCACGTCCCTGGGTCTCAACGAGATCGGAAGGGTCCGCCTGCGCACCACCGTGCCGCTGCTCGCGGACGAGTACCGGCGCAACCGGACCACGGGCGGGTTCATCCTCATCGACGAGGCCAGCAACCGTACGGTCGGCGCCGGGATGATCGTCGAGGCCACCTGAGCGCGAGCCTGAGCTGGCGGCGCGGGCGGCCTGACGGTCAGTCGACGAGGCCGAAGTCGGTGACCAGCGCGACCGGTCCGTCGTCCGCGCCGAGCCCCCAGTAGCTCCGGTAGTAGCCGTCCCCGAGGCCGGACCGGAATACGGCGACCTGGGCGTCGGTGCCTGGGGGCGTGTGGATCGCCCAGGTGCCGGGACGGTCCGGCGTGGTGGCGTTGCGCTTCATGTCCGGGCCCAGCACGTCGCGGTGGTAGTTCCCGTCGGGGTGCTGCGCCTCGTGGCGGTCCATCGTGGCCTCGAACTCCGCCCTGGACTGCTCGTCCATGAACGATCCGAGGCCGGAGTCGACGGCGTAGGTGCCCTCGCCCCAGCAGCCGCCGGCCCCTCCGCTGCGCGCCACCTCCCAGCCGGCGACCTCGGCCTGGGGGCGGATCGACAGTCGGGCGAAGGCCACCCGCCGGCCGAACGGGTCCATGTCGACCTGGCCGAGCTCGAGCTCGTACCGTCCTGGCGGCACCGTGCGGCCGAACGGCGAGACGTTCCGGGCCTGGTAGGGATCGGCGGCGACGATCCGGCCGGTCGGGAACGCGACGGATCCGAGGTGGAGCAACGCACCGCGCTCGGCGACCGCGGCGCCCCACCGCGCCACCGCGGCGGCGGGGTCCTCGTCCGCGGCGGCGTCCTCGGCGTTCACCGTGGCGAGCAACGAGCCGATGAAGTCGTCCCCGTCCTCGGCCGCGCGGGCAGCCAGAACGGTCGCGACCAACCGCTCCGGCCGCGCGAACACCGCGGCGAAGTCGGATTCGCTCTGCAGAGACGCGTCCGCGAGCAGCTGCGGAAACGTCAGTTCCGACGGCATCAGGCAGGTGGGCTCGGGGTCGTCCAGGCCGGCCAGGACGGCGGGTGCGAACACGGGCAGTGCGCTGGCCCACGCACGCACGTACGCCGTGACCCGGTCGACGTTTCCGGCGTGGGCAGACTCGGCCAGGACGCAGGTCTGCTGCTTGGTCTCACCGGTCCGCGGCCAGTGCAGTTCCACGGTGGTCAGCAGAGCGCCGTCCGGGGCAGAGGTCGCGCCGGGAGCACCGAGGGAGAACCGGAAAGCCTGCTCCCCGACGCCCTGTTCGAATGGGTCGGGCAACGCGTCGAGGACGAATTCCATCCCGTGCATGCGAGCACCCTACTGAGGTCACCAAAGGCACCGGACCACTGCGCGGCAGCCGGCGCGCCACTCGTCGGAATGAGTTTCCGAGGCCGTTGCGCCCAGGTCGGGGTGGAGCTATCGTGGAGGTGTTCGAACATACGTTCGAACACCTCCACGGGGGTTCGGGAGTCGCGTCCCGCCCGGGAGAAGGTCCTCACCGCCGGCCGGCTGACCCTCCGGCCGTCGGGAGGGCGGCCGTTGGTCCCGGGTGTGGCGAGGGGAAGCGCCCCACCCGGACCAACGGCGACCCGCCTGTGCTCTTCCCTCGCAAGCGGTCCGAACGCCCGGACGGGCGGCCGGGGAGCGAGGGCAAGGGAGCATCGCAGTGGGCGAGGAGACGGGCGTCCGGCGCGGCGGGGGACAGGACGCCCCAGCGGAGTTCCTCTGGCGCGGGCAACTCCACCGGGTCCGTGCCGTCCTGGACCACCGTCGCGCCAGAGCCGTCCCCCCCGACTCCAGCCCGGAGGAGGTGCCCGCCGGGCGCACCAGTGGGGCAGCGGGCGTCGGCAGTCGGGAACCGGACCCCGGCCAGGGCACCGGCCCGGACCACGAGATCTGGCGGGTGCGGGCAGCGATCGGGCGGGCCGGCCGCCCCGGTGTCTTCGACCTGCGCTTCGACTGGACCGACGGGCGCTGGACGGTCATCCGCATCGACACCCTGGAGGAGGACCTGTGAACACCACCGCACCCGCACGGCAGGCCGGCGCCGAGGACAGGGGAGCCCTGGTGGCGATCCCGGCCTACGCGCTGCCACACCGCACTCCCCGCGAGCTGCTCGCACTGGCGCGTCAGGGCCTGACCGAGGCATCCCTCACCGTACCGGCGGGGCCCCGGTACGCCACCGCACACCTCGCCGCGCTGCGGGGTGCCGCGGCGGTGCTCGCCGCCCGGGCCCGACCTGACCCGACCCGCCGACGCCGTGGCCGGCAGGCCAGCGTCTGGGTGCTGCTCGCCCGGGTCGCCCCGGAACTGGGGGAGTGGGCGACGTTCTTCGCCACGGCAGCGGTCAAGCGGGCGGCGGCCGAGGCGGGCCTTCCCCGGGTGGTCACCGATCGCGAGGCCGACGACCTGGTCCGGGCCGCCCAGTGCTTCTGCGAGCTGGTCACGATGATGCTGGGGGCGTCCTCCCAGCATGCCTTCGACCTCACCGTTCCCCGGGCGGGTTGAGGCAGGCATGCCGCGTTCGTCGGCGGGTGGGGCGTCGGCGGTGGCCCAGAGTGTCGGCCCCGGTGTCGGTCTGGGCGTCGGCCCGGCCACCGCCCTGACCGACCGGGGGGCGCAGTACCTGCTGCCGGTCCCCTCCGCGCTGGTCTCGCTGTTTCCTGCCGGAGGACTGCGGCGGGGCGCCGCGCTCGCCGTGGCCGGGTCCACCTCGCTGCTGGCCTCGTTGCTCGCGGCCGCTTCGGCCGACGGATCGTGGTGCGCGGTGGTGGGGATGCCTGAGCTCGGAGCGGTCGCCGCCGTCGAGGCCGGGGTGGTCCTCGAACGGCTCGCGCTCGTCCCCGACCCCGGTCCCGACCTGGCCGACGTGGTCGGCGCCCTGGTCGACGGCGTCGACGTGGTGGTCGTCGGGGTCCCCGGCCAGTTGGCCCCGGTCGACGTCCGGCGGCTGGCCGGTCGGATCCGGCAGCGGGGTGCGGTGCTGATCGGGGTGGGCTCCTGGCCGGGGGCGGAGCTGCGGCTGTCCGTGCTCCAGACCCGCTGGCAGGGGGTGGGTGAGGGCCACGGATACCTGCGCGCGCGGGAGGTCACGGTCCAGTCCGAGGGACGGGGGAGTGCCGTCCGCCCCCGGCGGGTCCGGGCCTGGCTGCCCGCGGTCGGAGGCGGGGTGGCCGCGGTGGCGGCCCCCGGGGCCGGGGATCGCTGGTGGACTTCGTCGCCGCCCGGGGCCGCGTCGCCCGGGATCGCGTCGCCCGGGGCCGCGTCGCCCGGTATCGCGTCGCCCGGTATCGCGTCGCCCGGGATCGTCTCGGCTGGGGTTGCGTCGGCCGTGTCCTTCGAGCCAGCGATCTCCGAGGCGGGGTGACCATGGCGCGGCGGTCTCGCCACCATCCGGACGGGCCTGCCGGCTGGGTCGAACCGGCGGCCCGGTCGGGGCACGCCGAGGTCCCGGTGCGGATCGCCGCGGTGTGGTGCCCGGACTGGCCGGTGGTCGCCGCGGCGGCGGCCGAGGGCGTCCCGGCGCACCTGCCGGCGGCGGTGGTCTCCGCCGACCGGGTGGTCGCCTGCTCCGGCCTGGCCCGTGCCGAGGGAATCCGCCGCGGGCTGCGCCGGCGGGAGGCCCAGTCCCGCTGCCCCGAGCTGGTCGTGCTGGGCCACGACCCCGACCGCGACGCCCGCGCCTACGAGCCGGTGGTGGCCACGGTCGAAACGCTCGCCCCGGGCGTGGAAGTGATCCGGCCTGGGCTGTGCGCGTTCCGGGCCCGCGGCCCGTTGCGCTACTTCGGGTCCGAACCGGCCGTCGCCGAACGGCTTGCCGACGCCGTCGCCGGGGAGTGCGGGGTGGAGGCGCAGGTCGGGTTCGCCGAGGGAATGTTCGCCGCCGCACTGGCCGCCCGGGACGGCGGGATCGTCCCTCCCGGCGGGACCCCCAGCTTCCTCGCCGCTCTCGACCTCGTGGTCCTCGAACTCCCCGCGCCCGACCGGCCACGGTCCGGCCGGGCCCGGTCCGACCAGTCGGAGCTGGTCGCGCTCATGCGCCGGCTCGGCATCCGGACGGTCGGCGCGTTCGCGGCGTTGCCGGAGCGGGACGTGCTGGTCAGGTTCGGCCCGGACGGGGCGCTCGCCCACCGGCTGGCGCGGGGGTTGGAGCCACGCCCCCTGATCGCCCGGCAGCTCCCGGTCGAGCTGACGGTCACCCGCACGCTCGACCCGCCGGTGGAACGGGTCGACACGGCCGCGTTCGCCGCCCGGGCGCTCGCCGAGGAGCTGGCCGACCGGCTCGCGGGCCACGGCCTGGCCTGCACCCGGCTCGGGATCGAGGCCCGTACGGCCCACGGCGAGGAGCTCACCCGGGTGTGGCGGCACGACGGGGTGCTCACCGCACCCGAGATCGCCGACCGGGTGCGCTGGCAGCTCGACGGGTGGCTGACCGGCCGGTCCCGGCACGGGGGCGAGAACCGTCCCACCGCCGGGGTGACCGTGCTCCGGCTGATCCCCGAGGGGGTGGTCGAGTACGGCGGCATGCAGCTCGGGCTCTGGGGAGACACCGGTGCCGGCGACGAACGGGCACACCGTGCCCTGGCCCGGGTGCAGGGGCTGCTGGGGCCCGACGCGGTGGTCACCGCGGTGCTCGGCGGCGGGCGTGACCCGGCGTCGCGGATCCGGCTGGTGCCGTGGCGGGACGCCCGCGAGCCCGACCTCCCGGTCGAGCCGCCGTGGCCGGGTCGGCTGCCGGCGCCTTCCCCGGCCACGGTCCCCCCGACGCCGCCGCGGGCCACGGTGCTCGCCGCCGACGGCACCCCGGTCGGGGTCACCGGCCGGCACCTGCTCACCGGGGCGCCGGCCCGGGTCGCGGTGCTCGACCGTTCCGCCCGGGCGGTGCTGGCCTGGGCTGGTCCCTGGCCGGTCGACGAGCGCTGGTGGAGCGGGGCGGAGGCGCGGCGCCGGGCCCGCCTGCAGGTGGTGCTGGACGGTGCCGAGCCCTCGGCGTACCTGCTCGCGGTGGAGTTCGGCCACTGGACCGTCGAGGGCATCTATGACTGAGCCGGCGGGAGGTCCCGACCGAACCGCGTCCGCCGTGACCCTGCCGACGGAACCGCGTTCGCGGCAGCCCCTTTCCCGTGGGGGGCCCTGATGGGGTGGGACAGCTCGTCGATGCCGTGGCCGGCGCTGGAGCGCACTCTCTCCGGCCGGCCGGGGCCGGTGCCCGAGGAGGCCGGCGACGGGGGCGACAGCCCGGCCTGGTCGCGCAAGCGCGGGCCCTACGTCCCCCCGGCCGTCCTCGCGCCTCCTCCATCGGCCGTTCCGTACGCCGAGCTGCACTGCCACTCCAACTACAGCTTCCTCGACGGCGCGAGCCATCCGGAGGAACTGGTCGAGGAGGCGACCCGGCTGGGCCTGTCCGCGCTGGCACTGACCGATCACGACGGCATGTACGCAGTGGCGCGCTTCGCCGAGGCCGCCAAGAAGAACGGCCTGAAGACGATCTTCGGCGCCGAACTCAGCTTGGGCCTGTCCAAGCCGCAGAACGGCGAGGCCGATCCCGAGGGCGCACACCTGCTGGTGCTGGCCCGCGATCCGGAGGGCTACCACCAGCTCTGCGCGGCCATCAGCGAGGCCCAGCTGGACGGGGGACAGAAGGGCCGGCCTCGCTACGAACTCGCCCGGGTGGCCGGACGCGCGGGCGGGCACTGGCTGGTGCTGACGGGCTGCCGCAAGGGCGCGGTGCGTCGGGCGCTCGGCGACGCGGACGCGGCCGGCCACGCCGCCGCGGGGGACGCCCTGGCCGAGCTGGTCGCGCTGTTCGGCGCCGAGAACGTCGCCGTGGAACTGGTCGACCACGGCGACCCGCTGGATTCGGTCCGCAACGACGCGCTGGCCGCGCTGGCCGCGGCCGCGGGCCTGCCCACGGTGGCGACGAACAACGTCCACTACCACTCGCCGGCCCGGCGTCGCCTGGCCACCGCGCTCGCCGCGGTCCGGGCCCGGCGCGGCCTGGACGAGATGGAGGGGTGGCTCCCGGCGGCGGCCACCGCGCACCTGCGGTCGGGGGAGGAGATGGAGCGCCTCTTCCGGCGGTACCCCGGCGCGGTCGCCCGCGCGACCGCCTTCGGCCTGGAGTGCGCGTTCGCGTTCAAGCTGCTCGCGCCGAACCTGCCCGACTGCGACGTTCCCGCCGGCCACACCGAGATGACCTGGCTGCGGGAACTGACCTGGCAGGGTGCGGCGAAGCGGTACGGCCCGCGAGGGGCCAGGAGGGGATCCCAACGAGAAGGATCCCTACGAACAACTCGAACATGAGCTGGAAGTGATCGAGCAGCTGGGCTATCCCGGCTACTTCCTCATCGTCCGCGAGATCACCCAGTTCTGTGAAGAGGAGGACATACTCTGCCAGGGGCGGGGGTCGGCCGCCAACTCGGCGGTCTGCTACGCCCTCGGCATCACCAACGTCGACGCGGTGCACTACGGGTTGTTGTTCGAACGCTTCCTCGCTCCCGAGCGCGACGGCCCGCCCGACATCGACCTCGACATCGAGTCGGGCCGGCGGGAGAAGGTCATCCAGCACGTCTACGACAAGTACACCCGGGAGCGGGCGGCCCAGGTCGCCAACGTGATCACCTACCGGCCCAAGTCGGCGGTCCGCGACATGGCCCGCGCGTTGGGGTACGACACCGGCCAGCAGGACGCCTGGAGCAGGCAGATCGAGTACTGGGGACGCCTCGCCGACTCCGACCACGACATCCCCGCCCCGGTCGTGGAACTGGCCCGGGAACTGCTCGAGTTCCCACGCCACCTCGGCATCCACTCCGGGGGAATGGTGCTCTGCGACCGCCCGGTCACCGAGGTCTGTCCGGTGGAGTGGGCCCGGATGGAGGACCGCACCGTGCTGCAGTGGGACAAGGACGACTGCGCGGCCGGCGGCCTGGTCAAGTTCGACCTGCTGGGGCTGGGCATGCTGACCGCGCTGCACACCGCCCTCGACCTGCTCCGCGACCACCACGGCCTGGTCGTCGACCTGTACACGCTGCCGTTGGAGGACCCCGCGATCTACGCGATGCTGCAGCGGGCGGACACGGTCGGGGTGTTCCAGGTGGAGAGCCGCGCGCAGATGGCCACCCTGCCCCGGCTCAAGCCCAAGAAGTTCTACGACCTGGTGGTGGAGGTGGCGCTGATCCGTCCCGGCCCGATCCAGGGCGGGTCGGTGCACCCCTACATCCGGCGCCACAACGGGGAGCCCTACGACCTCCCGCACACGCTGTTGAAGCGAGCGTTGGAGAAGACCCACGGCGTGCCGCTCTTCCAGGAGCAGCTCATGCAGATGGCGGTCGACGTCGCCGGCTTCAGCCCGGCCGAGTCCGACCAGCTCCGCCGGGCGATCGGTTCCAAACGTTCGGAGAAGAAGCTGGCGGAGCTGCGGGAACGGCTCTTCGAGGGCATGGCCGAGCGGGGGATCACCGGCGAGCTGGCCGAGACGATCTACCGGCAGCTCGCGGCGTTCGCAAACTTCGGCTTCCCCGAGAGCCACGCGGTGAGCTTCGCCTCGCTGGTCTGTTACAGCTCCTGGCTCAAGCGGTACTTCCCGGCGGCGTTCTGCGCGGCGCTGCTCTCCTCGCAGCCGATGGGGTTCTACTCCCCGCAGTCGCTGGTCGCCGACGCCCGGCGGCACGGCGTGACGGTCCGCGGCCCGTGCGTGAACGCCAGCGACGCCGACGCCACGCTGGAACCCGTCGACGTTCTCGAGCCACGGCAGGCCGCCCCGTTTCCGCGCAGCGGCGCCCCGCCCCGGCTGGACCACGCGGTCCGGCTGGGACTGTCCGCGATCCGCCACCTCGGCGGCGACCTCGCCACGGCGCTGGCGGCCGAACGCCAAGCCCACGGACCGTATGTCGACATGACCGACCTCGCCCAGCGGATGCGCCTGTCGACCGAGCAACTGGAGGCGCTCGCGACCGCCGGGGCGTTCGAGGGGTTCGGGCTCTCCCGCCGGGCGGCACTGTGGGCGGCGGGGGCGGTGGCCCAGGCCCGTCCCGACCGGCTCACCGGGGTGGTGGTCGGGTCGGCCGCGCCGTCGTTGCCGGCGATGTCGGAGGTGGAGCACGCGATGGCCGACGTGTGGGCGACCGGGGTGTCCCCGGCCAGTTACCCCACCGAGTTCGTCCGCGGCCACCTCGACGCCCTCGGTGCCGTCCCGATCGCCTCGCTGGCCGACCGGCCGGCGAAGACCCGGGTGCTGGTCGGGGGAGTGGTCACCCACCGACAGCGGCCCGCCACCGCGGGCGGGGTCACCTTCCTCAACCTGGAGGACGAGACCGGGATGCTCAACGTGGTCTGCACCCCCGGCGCGTGGGTGCGCTACCGCCGGGTGGTGCGCACCGCCGCGGCCCTGCTCGTCCGGGGGACGCTGGAGAACGCCGAGGGCGTGGTCGGCGTGGTCGCCGAACGGGTGGCGCCGCTGGAACTCCGGGTGGCGTCCACGTCCCGCGACTTCCGCTGACACCGTGGGCCAGATCGTGCGACCGGCCGTGCCCGGTCCGGGCCTGGGCCGGTCCACCTGCGACTACGCTCGTCCCCGACCCTCACCCGAGCGGAGGAACCCGTGGCCGACCGAGTCCGCACCCAGGAGTCACCGCGTACCGCCGTGGTGTGGGCCGTGCTCCGTGCGGAACTGGCGCGACGTACCGGCGAGGGTCCCCTGCAGGTGCTCGACGCGGGCGGCGGGACCGGGGGCTTCGCGGTGCCGCTCGCCGAGTCCGGGCACCGGGTCACGGTGGTCGACCCCAGCCCGGACGCGCTGGCCGCGCTCGGTCGGCGCGCCGCCGAACGGGGTGTCGCCGAGCTGGTCACAGCCGTGCAGGGCGACACCGAGCACCTCGGCGACCTGGTGGGAGCCGCCTCGGTGGACCTGGTGCTGTGCCACAGCGTCCTGGAGGTGGTGGAGCGTCCGGATACCACGCTAGCCGCGATCGCGGCGGTGCTGCGCCGGGGTGGGTGCGCGAGCCTCCTCGTCGCCAACCGGGCGGCGGCCGTGTTCTCCCGGGCGCTCGCCGGCCACTTCGCCGCGGCGCACGCCGTGCTCACCGACGACGCCGGCCGGGCCGGTCCCGCCGACACGCTGCTGCGGCGTTTCGACCTGGACACCCTCACCGCGCTGCTGCCCGGTGCCGGCCTGCGTGCCGAACGGGTGCACGGCGTCCGGGTGCTCGCCGACCTGGTGCCGGGTGCCCTGGCCGAGTCCGAACCGCGGGCGATGGACGCCCTGCTCGCGCTGGAACTGGCCACCGCCGACCGCCTGCCCTACCGGGACCTCGCCACCCAGCTCCACGTCCTCGCCCGCAGGCCGTGACGGTTCGGCCGTGACGGTGCCGCCGCGCCCCGCAGCCGCCCCGGAGCTCCCGGCCTACGGGCGGGGGTCGCTGTGCGAGGTGCTGCCCTCGGCCGCCGCCGTGCTGGGTGTGCCCGGCTACGAGAACGTGCTGGAGCTTCCCGCCGCGACGCGGGTCTGCGTCCTGCTGCTGGACGGCCTCGGTGCCGACCTGCTGACCCGCGCCGCCGCCGCGTATGCGCCGCTGCTCGGCCCGCTCGCCGCCCGGTCGCCGACGATCACCGTGAGCTTCCCGACCACCACCGCCACCAGCCTCGCCTCACTCGGCACCGGGGTGCCGCCGGGCGTGCACGGCATGCTCGGCTACCAGCTCGCAGTGCCCGGTGCCGGCTACCTGCTCAACGCGCTGCGCTGGGACGCGCGGATCGATCCGCGGGAATGGCAACCCCAGCCGACCGTGCTGGAGGCGGTGGTCCGGCACGGGCACGAGGCCTACCACGTCGCGCCGGGCAGCTTCCGCGAGTCCGGGCTGACCCTGGCGGCGCTGCGGGGGCCCCGCTACGTCCCGGCGGAGACCGCCGGCGACCTGGTCGCCGGTATCGCGTCCGCGGCGGCCGGATCGCCGGGGTCGCTGACCCTCGGTTACCACGCCGACCTGGACAAGACCGGTCATCTCCGCGGGGGGACGTCGGCGGCCTGGAAGCACCAGCTGGCCATCGCCGACCGGCTGGTCGAGCAGGTGATCCGGGTCCTGCCCGAGGACGCCCTGCTGGTGGTCACCGGCGACCACGGCATGGTGGACGTTCCCCTGCGGGGGCGGTGCGACGCCGACGTCCATCCGGACCTGCGCACCGGGGTGGCGTTGCTCGGCGGCGAGGCCCGCACCCGGTACGTCTACACCGAGCCCGGCGCCGCGCCGGACGTTCTCGACACCTGGCGTGCGGTGCTGGGCGGGCAGGCCTGGGTAGTCGGCCGGGACGAGGCGATCGAGGCGGGCTGGTTCGGCCCGCGGGTGGCCGACGCGATGCGGGCCAGGATCGGCGACGTCGTCGCCGCGTGCGCGACCCCGACCGCGGCGGTGGTGGCGAGCCACACCGCTCCGGGGGAGGCCACGATGGTCGGCATGCACGGTTCGCTGACCGCCGCGGAGCTGCGGGTGCCGCTGGTCCTGGCCAGCGGAACGGGTGGTCGCGCGGTGTCCTGACGCCGGGGGCGCGCGGCTGCGTTGTGTCGGTGCCCGCCCGTAGGGTCGGCAGCAGGGCTTCCCGGTCCGGCGGGTGGCGGTCGCGCCCGGCGGTGCGGCCGGCCGAGTCGAGGAGGCGGGATGGGGCGGAGCCAGTCGCTGCCGCGGCCCGGTCCCGGCGCGGGCGATCCGGACGCCGACGACACCGGCTGCACGATCCTGCACGTCGACATGGACGCGTTCTTCGTCGCGGTGGAGGTGCGCCGCGACCCGACGCTGCGGGGGCGTCCGGTGGTCGTGGGCGGCGTCGGCGGGCGGGGCGTGGTGGCGTCGGCCAGCTACGAGGCGCGGGCCTACGGGGTGCACAGCGCGATGCCGAGCTCGCGGGCCCGCCGGCTCTGCCCGCAGGCCGTCTTCGTGAACCCCGACCATGCCGCCTACATGGCCGTGTCCCGGGCCGTGATGGGGATCTTCGCCGACGTCACCCCGCTGGTCGAGCCGCTCAGCCTGGACGAGGCGTTCCTCGACGTCGCCGGTGCGCGGCGCCTCCTCGGGCGGCCAGCCGCGATCGGCCGGGCGATCCGGGAACGGGTCGAGGCCGAGCAGGGCATCACCTGCTCGGTGGGCGTGGCCGGCACCAAGTTCGTCGCGAAGCTCGCGTCCACCCGCTGCAAGCCCGACGGGCTGCTCGTGGTGCCGGTCGACGGAGTCCTGGCGTTCCTGCACCCGCTTCCGCTGGAGGCCCTCTGGGGCGTCGGCGAGCAGACCGCCGCCCGCCTCGCGGCGCGCGGGCTGAGGACGGTCGGAGACCTTGCCGCGCTGCCGTTGGCGACGCTGCGCCGCGCGGTCGGCGACGCCCACGCCCGGCACCTCCACGAGCTGGCCTGGGGCCGCGACCCGCGCCGCGTCAGCCCCGACCGGCCGGACAAGTCGATCAGCGCCGAGGAGACCTTCGAGCACGACCTCACCGACCACGCGCTGGTGTTCCGCGAGCTGCTCCGGCTGTCCGAGCGGGTGGCGGCCCGACTGCGGAACACCGGTCAGGTCGGGCGGGGGGTGGCGATCAAGGTGCGGTACGCCGACTTCTCCACGCTCAGCCGGTCCCGGGTGCTGCCCACGCCGACCGACGTGACCAGAGAGGTCTACGAGACCGCCCGCCGACTCTTCGAGGATCTGCGCGCCGAGGCGCCGATCCGCCTGGTCGGCGTGCGGGTCGAGGGCCTCGCGGAGGCCGACAGCACCGCCCGCCAGCTCGAGCTGGGCGGGCGGGAGCACGGGTGGGCCGACACCGACCGGGCGATCGACGCCGCGGTCCGGCGCTTCGGCCGCGGCGCGGTGCGCCCGGCGGCGTTGGTCGCCGACCACCAGGGCGACCACCGTCGCCCTGAGCACGACCGCGGCGGTTCACGGGCCCTGGAACCAGGGGCGCCGACGCCCTCCCCGCCTCCTGCCGGGTCGCGAACCGACCAGGCGTAGCCCGTGCGGGCAGGGAGAGGTAGGACCATCCGTGACGATCTTTCGGCTCGATAGGTGGCGTCTGTCTTTCCGCTGGGGCGAACCGCTCGTAGACTCTTTGCAGGAATGCCCCATGGCCGTCCAACCGCGGTACCTCGATCCGGGGTCCACCGGGCCGGTGCGTGACGGCCCGAGCACACGGGGAGGCGTGCAGTGCCACTCTCTGAGAACGAGCAGAGGCTGCTCGAGCAGATCGAGCGTGGGCTGCTCGCCGACGACCCCAAATTCGCCGACAAGGTGCGCACCACCGACCCGCACCACCGCGCGGTCCGTCGTGTGGTGCTCGCGATCGTGCTGCTGATCGCCGGTGTCGGGCTGATGGTGTTCGGGCTGGTGAGCAAGGTGGCCCCGGCCGGGGTCCCGGTGCTGGCGATCCTCGGGTTCCTGGTCATGTTCGGCGCCGCGGTGCTCGGCGTCCAGGCCTGGCGACGGGCCGGTCGCGGTGAACCCACCCTCCAGGTCGTCGACAACGACCGCATCCGACCCGCCCGGGTCGGCCGCTCCTCGTTCCTCGACCGGCTCGAGGAACGCTGGCGGCGTCGCGCGGACGGCCGCTGACCCACCCGACCGGGACGGCGGCCGACCCACGCCGGACGGGACTGCCGCCGGCTCTACCGCGACGCCGCCCGAGGGCGGATCCGTCGTGGGCGGGCGCCCCGTGTCACCCGCGGCGGGTTGGCGCGAGCGTTCGGGTGACCGCGTGGCGCATCCGTGTCGTCACCGCGGAGAACCGCTCGCCCCAGGTCTGCATGACCAGGTTCGCGCGGTCCAGCACCGAGATCGGCGCCAGGGCGACGCGGAGGCGCTTCGGCCGGCCCACGTCGGCGAGCAGCGCGGCGCGGACGCCCCGAACCGCCTCGTCCAACCCCGGTAGGGGACGGGCGTGCGGGGCGTACCGAGCCTGCTCCTCCGCCCGGGCCAGCAGCGCGACCGCCTCCCTGCCGGTGGCGTCGAGGCCGTCCCCGGCGAGCCGGCGTGCCCTGGCGCGTGGGGTCTCGGAATCCTCCGGGGCAGCGCCGAGGTCGACCAGGGTGTCTTCGAGTTCGTCCCAGGCGGTGTGCGCGGCCCGCACCGGATCCCGCGATGCCCGGAGCACCTTCAGGCGCCGGCGCCGGAGCAGTACCCGGACGAAGGCGGGCGTCAACGCCAGCAGGATCAACGGCAGGATGCGCAGGAACCAGAGTCCGGTGGCGACGGCGGCCGCCCCGATCCGCTCGGGGACGGTCTTGGGCGGGTCGGAACCGGGCGTGCCCTCGAAGTCGCCGAGATCGCGGTTGGGCCCGGCGTTCGGCGCGGTCGGCTGAGTGCCCGGCGCCTGGCTCTCGAGCGGGTTCTGGTCGGGACCGCCCGGGGCGGCATCCACACCGGGCGTCCGCACCCAGCTGAGGTCGCCGGTGCGTCCCCCTGTGCCGCTGGCCGGCGTCGGGTCGAACGGCACCCAGCCGATGCCGGAGAAGTACACCTCCACCCACGCGTGGGCGTCGCTGGTGGAAACCGACCAGTAGTCGTCGCGCCGCAGACCGGGGGTGAACCCGATCGCGACCCTGGCCGGGATGCCCGCGGCGCGCACCAGGTAGGCCATGGCCGAGGCGTACTGCTCGCAGTAGCCCCGCTTGCCCTTGAGGAACGCCACCAGTGCGCTCTCCGCGGTGCCGGCCGCGGTCTCCAGGCTGTAGGAGAAGCCGTTCTGCGGGCCGAAGTACTCGTTGACCGCGACGACCTTGGCGAACTGCGAGGTCTTGCCGGCTGTGAGGTCGCCGACGATGCGCTGGGCGTACGGCTCGGCGCGGCCGTTGAGGCCGGTGTAGCGGCGGGTCAGCGGGTCACCCGGTGACATCGCCGGAGCGGCGTCGAGCTGCTCGGGGTCGTAGAGCACCCGCTGGGACTCCATCGTGTACCGGCGGTCCTCGGTGGTGGCCACGGTGCTGAAGACCGACTGCGAGCCCTTGTCCCAACGCCAGTCGCCGTCGACGTCGACGGCCGTGGGGTTCGCGAAGATCGGCAGGTAGCGGGATTCGGAGAGGCCGCGTATCTCGATCTCCGACCGCTGCGACTTCGTGGACATGGACGGGCCGAAGTCCGGGGCGGGGATGCCCCGGCTCACCCGGTCGCTGGGCTTGGCCGACAGGCCCCGCAGTGTCCAGCCGCCGCCGGTGAACTGGTCGAGCGTGGTCAGCCGCAGGTAGAAAGGCGCGTCGTCGTCCGTGCGCAGGCGCAGCATCTCCTGGGGATCGGGACGGGACAGCTGCCCCCTGAGCTCGGTCACCGGGTTGATCGTGGTGACGGTGCGGCCGCCGCCCGGCCCGATGTTGGCCGACCCGATCAGGCCCAGCCAGCCCTCGCTGGACAGCGGGATCAACGCCGGGATCAGCACCGCCACGGCGATGCCGACGAGCCCCACCCGCCGTCCGGTGGCGGCCAGCGGCCCGTTGACGTCGGCTCGGCGGGTGGCGGCGAGTTCGGTGCGGAAGGGACGGCCCCAGCGGCCCACCCGCTCGGCGTGGTCGGTGCCGAGCAGCCACAGGTAGCCGGCCGCGCCGAGCGCGAAGGCGAGCCACGGCACGCTCTCGCGGTTGATCGCCACCGGCGCGGCATACATGCCGAGCAGCGGCAGTCCGGCGATCGCCGCCCGGCGCAGGCCCACGGCGACGAGGTCAACCACCACCGCCAACGCGCCGACCCCGAGCACGGTCAGCAGCAGCAGTCCCTGGCTGACGGCGGCCGGAACCGCCTGTTCGAGGATGTCGGCGAAGCCGGCGTCGACGAGCGCCCGCAGCGACTGGAAGGTTTCCAGGGTGGGGACGACCACCAGGAACGCGCCTGATCCGAAGACCACCGTGACGAACACCAGCAGCGCCAGCGCACCCACGCACGGCTGCGCCCACACCGGCACCCGCAGTGCGCGGGCACCGATCAGGCCGGCCACTACGGCGGCGATCGCCGCGGCGAGGTAGAACAGCCAGTTGGCGGTGTCGAATGTGCCCCAGAGCGCGGTGGAGGACGCCATCGTGGCCACCCCCGCCACCACCGCGACGTGCCGACCCTGGTTCATCGGACGGCTCCCTGCTCCGGTGCCCGGCTGGCCGGACGGACGGGCGGGGGACCGGCGGAGAATGCCCGGCCGCGCGCCGGCGGGGGATCGGCCCGGGTGCCGGGTCGGGCCGCCGCGGGCCACAGGACGTCGATCCGGCTGCCGTGTCGGGCCCGCAGGATGCGCCATCCCGCCAGCCCGAGCCGGCGTGCCACCTCGTCGTAGCGGGCGTCGGCGGCGGCACGCTGAGTGGCGGGCAACCCCACCCACCCGGCCGTGTCGACGAGCACCACGACGGCCGTACCGCCGCGCGCCCGGAGTGCCGCGAGCCGTTCGTACTCCTCCGACTCCACCATGCCGACCACCGCGATCACCAGGCCGTCGGTGTCGCGGCCGACCAGCTCCACCGCGGTGGCCAGCGACGCGTTGCCCGACGCCCGCACCTCCGACAGCACGTCGAGCAGGGCGCCCTCGCCGCCGGCGGAGGAGACGTCCACGTCGGTGCCCGCGTCGGTGACCAGGCGCAGGTCGTAGCCGGACCGGCCCAGGTGCAGCGCGATGCTGGCCGCGGCCGCGACCGCCCACTCGAAGCTCGAGGTCGGTCCCTCGCCGCGGTGGGCACCCATCCGGGTGTCCAGCAGGACCGTCGCGGTGGCGTGCCAGGGCTGTTCCTCGCGCCGCACCATCAGCTCCCCCACCCGCGCGGTGGAGCGCCAGTGGACCTTGCGCAGGTCGTCGCCGTGGCGGTACTCGCGGGTGGCGGCGTCGTCCTCGCCGTGCACGGCCACCGAGCGGGCCCGGCTCTCGCCGGAGCCGATCCGCTCGGCGGCCAGCCGGACGGCCGGCAGCTTCGACCCGGCCGGGGTCACCACCAGCTTCTCGGTGCTGGTGAACGAGCGGGTCAGCGCGCAGAGACCGAACGGGTCGGTGAGCCGGACGGCCAGCGGCCCGAGGTCGTAGCGCCCGCGGGTGTCGGCCCGGATGGCGTAGGCCACCGTGCTGGTCTGCCGGCCGCGGAGGCGGTCCAGCACGAACCGGGGGCGTCCGCCCAGCGCGTAGGGGAGCTGTTCCTCCAGCAGCATCACGCCGGACGGCAGCCGGGACAGGTTCTCCAGCCGCAGCGACACCTGGGCGGGGCTGCCGGCCGGCACCCTGTCGGGCTGGACCAGGCGGGTGCACGAGAGCCGGTACCGGGTCAGGGCGAGGGCGGCCGCGGCGGCCAGCGGCAGGGCCGCGAGCAGCGCGGCCACCCGCAGCAGGTCGGCCTCGCCGAGCACCAGGGCCGACAGGGCCGCGGCGGCCGCCGCGGCCAGGAACGATCGCCCGCGAGTGGTCAGACCACGCATCGCGGCACGCATCAGCGACCTCCGAGCCCACCCCGGGCGTCCGGCACCGGCACCCGCGCGACCAGGTCGGCCACCACGCTCTCGGTGCTGCGGTGGTTGATCTGCGCCTCGGTGGTGGGCAGGATCCGGTGCGCCAGCACCGGAACGGCGAGCTGCTGGACGTCGTCGGGCAGGACATAGTCGCGGCCGTCCAGGGCAGCCATCGCCCGGGCCGTGCGCAGCAGATGCAGGGTCGCGCGGGGGCTGGCCCCGAGTCGCAGGTCCGGTGCGCCGCGGGTGGCCGCGATCAGGTCGATCACGTATTCCTTGACCGCGGCGGAGACGTGGATGCGGCGGACGGTGGCGATCAGGGCCCGGATGTCGGTGGCGTCGGCGACCGGCCGCAGTGCCACCAGCGGGTCCTCCTCGCCGTGCCCGTCGAGCATCGCGAACTCGGCCCGTCGGTCGGGGTACCCCATCGCGATCCGCACCGTGAACCGGTCGCGCTGCGCCTCGGGCAGCGGATAGGTGCCCTCCATCTCGATCGGGTTCTGGGTGGCGATCACCATGTGCGGGGCGTCCAGGTGGTATGTCACCCCGTCGACGGTGACCTGGCGCTCCTCCATGCACTCCAGCAGCGCGGACTGGGTCTTCGGCGAGGCGCGGTTGATCTCGTCCCCGACGACCAGGTTGGCGAACACCGCACCCGGCTTGAACTCGAACTCGCGGGTCTCCTGGTTGTAGACGCTCACCCCGGTGACGTCGCTGGGCAGCAGGTCGGGGGTGAACTGGATCCGCCGCACCGAACTGTCGATCGACCGGGCCAGCGCCTTGGCCAGCTTGGTCTTGCCGACGCCTGGGACGTCCTCGATCAGCAGGTGGCCCTCGGCGAGCAGCACGGCCAGGGCGAGCCGCACGGTGGCGGTCTTGCCCTCGATGACCTGCTCGATGTTCTTGACGATCCGTTCGGTGATGGCACCGAGGTCCTGCAGTCCCGCGGGGGGGCCGAACTCGTCCAACGTGCCGTGCGCTGTCACCGAAGGTCCTCCTCGCCGCGGGGCGGTCACCACGTGTGGCGGCTGGATCGTCGGATCGTCGCCCACCGGAGTTGCCCGGGGCAGCGGCCCGGGCCTTCCCGCGTTGTTCTGTGATCAGGTTCGGATATGGCTGGGGCGTCCGCGCCGGTCGTGGCGGGGGCACCCGGTCCTTATCCTCTCAGGCTCTGGCGAGGACGGCACCAGGTTCGCACGGCGGGGCGGCCGCGCCCCCGCGCCTGCGCGTTATAGTGCTCGCATGGCGAGCCCCCTGGTCACCCACCCCGCCGGCATCGCGTCCGCGGCGGTCGGGCTGCTCCTTACCGGGCCGTGCTGACCCGAGGCATCACCTGCCAGGTCAGCACGGCGACCCCTCCTGCGTGAGGGGTTTCTTTATGCCCGGTCACCCCGACAGCCCGCACCCAGGTCGCGCCGCGACGAGCGCCGTGGCCGCCGACGATCCCGAGGACCCGCACATGAACGCGAACGAGGACATCCCGGCGCACCGGTACACCGCCGCCCTGGCCGGGGAGATCGAGACCCGCTGGCAGGACCGGTGGGAGGCCGAGGGCACCTTCCACGCCCCCAACCCGACCGGGCCGCTGGCCGCGGGCGACGGCGGCCACAACGCGGGCGGGCCGAAGCTGTTCGTGCTGGACATGTTCCCCTACCCGTCGGGCAGCGGCCTGCACGTCGGGCACCCGCTGGGCTTCGTGGGCACCGACGTGTTCGGCCGGTTCCACCGGATGGCCGGCCGGAACGTGCTGCACGCGATGGGCTTCGACGCGTTCGGCCTGCCCGCCGAGCAGTACGCCGTGCAGACCGGCACGCACCCGCGTGCCACCACCGAGGAGAACGTGGGGCGGTACCGGGCGCAGCTGCGGCGCCTGGGCCTGGCCCACGACAGCCGCCGCAGCGTCGCCACCACCGACGTCGAGTTCTACCGCTGGACCCAGTGGATCTTCCTGCAGGTCTACAACTCCTGGTACGACGCGGAGAAGGGCCGGGCCCGGCCGGTGGCCGAGCTGGTCGCCGAGTTCGAGTCCGGCGCCCGGCAGGTGCCCGACGGGCGGGCATGGTCGGAGCTGGCCGAGACCGAACGCCGGCAGGTGGTGGACGACCACCGGCTGGCGTACGTGTCGGAGGCGCCGGTCAACTGGTGCCCTGGCCTGGGCACCGTGCTGGCCAACGAGGAGGTCACCGCCGAGGGCCGCTCGGACCGCGGCAACTTCCCGGTGTTCAAGCGGAACCTGCGCCAGTGGAAGATGCGGATCACCGCGTACGCCGACCGGCTGATCGACGACCTGGACACGCTGGACTGGCCCGAGTCGATCAAGCTGATGCAGCGCCACTGGATCGGCCGGTCCTCGGGCGCGCACGTCGACTTCCCGTTCGACGCCGGTGCCGCCGCCTCCGGGCCGGCTCCGGTCCGGGTCTTCACCACCCGCCCCGACACCCTGTTCGGGGCCACCTACCTGGTGCTGGCCCCGGAGCACCCCCGGGTCGAGGACGCCGTGCCGGCCCGGTGGCCGGACGGCACGCCGGAGGAGTGGACCGGCGGCGCGGCCACGCCGACCGGAGCCGTCGCCGCGTACCGCACGGCGGTGCAGGCCAGGTCCGAGCTGGAACGGCAGACCGAGGGCAAGGACAAGACCGGCGTCTTCACCGGCGCGTACGCGGTCAACCCGGCCAACGGCGCCCGGATCCCGGTGTTCGTGGCCGACTACGTGCTGATGGGCTACGGCACCGGCGCGATCATGGCCGTCCCCGGCCAGGACGAGCGCGACTGGCAGTTCGCCACGAAGTTCGGCCTGCCGATCATCCGGACCGTCCAGCCGCCGGACGGCTTCGACGGCGAGGCGTTCACCGGGGAGGGGCCGGCGATCAACAGCTCCGCAGCGGGCCGCGTCAGCCTGGACGGGCTGGGGGTGGCCGAGGCGAAGTCGGCGATGACCGCCTGGCTGGAGGAGCACGGCCACGGCGAGGGCACGATCACCTACAAGCTGCGCGACTGGCTGTTCAGCCGCCAGCGCTACTGGGGCGAGCCGTTCCCGATCGTCTACGACGAGCACGGCCTGCCGGTGCCGCTGCCCGAGTCGATGCTGCCGGTCGAGCTGCCGGAGATCGACGACTATGCCCCGCCCGCATGCGACCCGGACGACGCGGGCACCGAACCGGAGCCGCCGCTGGCCCGCAACCCCGACTGGGTGCACGTCACGCTGGACCTGGGCGACGGGCCGAAGCGGTACCGGCGCGAGACCAACACGATGCCGCAGTGGGCCGGCTCGTGCTGGTACGAGCTGCGCTACCTGGACCCGACCAACGACCAGACGTTCTGCGACCCCGAGATCGAGCGGTACTGGATGGGCCCGCGGGGGCCTGGCCACCCCGGCGGCGTGGACCTGTACGTCGGCGGCGGGGAGCACGCCGTGCTGCACCTGCTGTACGCCCGGTTCTGGCACAAGGTGCTGCACGACCTGGGTCACGTCCGTTCGTCCGAGCCCTACCACCGGCTGTTCAACCAGGGCTACATCCAGGCGTACGCCTACACCGACGCCCGGGGCACCTATGTGCCCGCCGAGGAGGTGGAGCAGACGCCGGACGGATACGTCTGGCAGCAACGGGCGGTCACCCGGGAGTACGGGAAGATGGGGAAGTCGCTGAGGAACGTGGTGACCCCCGACGAGATGTGCGAGCGGTACGGCGCCGACACCTTCCGGGTGTACGAGATGTCGATGGGCCCGCTGGACGTCTCGCGGCCGTGGGAGACCCGCGCGGTGGTGGGCTCGCAGCGGTTCCTGCAGCGCGTCTGGCGCACGGTGGTCGACGAGACGACCGGCGCGGCGCGGGTGGCCGAGACGCCGGCGTCGGTGGAGACCCGCCGGCTGCTGCACCAGACCGTCGACGGTGTCCGCGGCGACCTGGAGCACCTGCGGTTCAACACCGCGGTGTCCAAGCTGATCGAGCTGACCAACCACGTCACCGGCGCCTTCGCCGGCGCCGCGGGCACTCCCCGGGAGGTGGCCGAGCCGCTGGTGCTGATGGTCGCGCCGTTCGCCCCGCACCTGGCCGAGGAACTGTGGCAGCGGATGGGCCACGACACGACACTGGCCTACGCACCGTTCCCGCGGGCCGATCCGGCGCTGCTGGTCGGCGACACGGTGGAGTACCCGGTCCAGGTGAACGGCAGGGTGCGGGGGCGCGTCACGGTGCCGGCTGCCGCCGACGAGGCCGAGGTGCGGGCGGCGGCGCTGGCCGAGGTGGCGGCCCAGTTGGCCGGGCGGGAGCCGCGCAAGGTGATCGTGGTGCCCGGACGGATCGTCACGCTGGTCGTCTGAGACCGCACTGACCCGACCTCGAGCGGGATCGGCCGGGCCGTCCCGGTGGGCGGCGCGGCCGGCTCCACTCCTCCCCACCTCGGCCGCCGCACGGCCGTCCGCGGGCCTCGCCAGGCTCGCCGGCGTTCCCGCGCCGTGATCGCCCCGTTCCTGCCTGCATCCGTGCGGCCGTGGGCGGCATTTCTCGCCCTACCTGCCTGACCTGCGCAGATGTCGTCCATGTGACACGGCCGCCCGCACGAAGATCGTTGACGGTGGGGCGAAGTGGAGTACAGTGGGGCGCAGTGGGGGAGCTCTGGCGGCTAGGTGCGGGGGGTGACTGGTGCGATGTTCCTCGGCACCCATGCACCGCGCCTGGACGACAAGGGTCGCCTGTTCCTCCCAGCGAAATTCCGGGACGAGCTGGCGGAGGGCCTGGTGGTCACCAAGGGGCAGGAGCGCTGCCTGTTCGTGTTCCCGCAGGCCGAGTTCGGCCGGCTGGCCGAGCAGCTCCGGGCCGCGCCGGTCACCGTCAAGGCCGCCCGTGCCTACAGCCGGGTGTTCTTCGCCGGTGCCCACGACGAGGTTCCCGACCGGCAGGGCCGGATCACCATCCCGGCCCACCTGCGCGAGTACGCGGGGCTGTCGAAGGACTGCGTCGTGATCGGCGCCAGCACCCGGGTGGAGATCTGGGACAAGGACGCCTGGGACACCTACCTGGCCGAATCCGAGGACGCCTTCGCCGAGATCGAGGAGGAGGTGTTGCCCGGCGTGTTCTGAGTCGCGACGTCCGAGGGGGGCTCGGACGCGGCGACACCCGCGACGGCTCGCGTACCGCGAGGTCTCCAGCCGCTCGGTTTCACCTGGCGCACCTTCCCCGGTGTCAGGCGGAACGAGCGGATGGGGACCTGGCGGTATCGCGGGAGGGCCACCGATCCGGAGACGCGACCTCCGGATCACGTGCGGTACGAGGGGTCGAGACATGGCGATGGACGACGAGGCGGCGCGGGAGGAGCCCGGGCCCGCTCCGCATGCCGACGTGCATGTGCCCGTACTGCTCGACCGTTGCCTGTCGCTGCTGGCCCCCGCGCTCGCCGGTCCCGAGGCTGTGCTGATCGACGCCACGTTCGGCCTCGGCGGCCACACCGAGGCGCTGCTCGGGGCGCACCCCGCACTCACCGTGGTGGCGATCGACCGCGACCCGGAGGCCCTGCGCCGCGGGCGCGAACGCCTCGGCGTCGGGGCCGGGCGGGTCCACTTCGTCCACGCCGGGTACGACCAGATCCCGGCGGCGCTGGTCGACGCCGGCGTCGACCGGGCCGACGGGGTGCTCTTCGACCTCGGGGTCTCCTCCCTGCAGCTGGACGAGAGCGCGCGGGGCTTCGCCTACTCCCGGGACGCGCCACTGGACATGCGGATGGACCCGACCACGGGCATGACCGCCGGCGACGTGCTCAACGGCTACGCCGAGCGCGACCTGGCCCGGGTGCTGCGCACCTACGGCGAGGAGAAGTTCGCCGGCCGGATCGCGGCCGCGGTCGTCCGTGAGCGGGCCGGAGCACCGCTGACCAGCAGTGCCCGACTGGTGGAGCTGATCCGCGACGCGATCCCGGCCGCCGCCCGTCGGACCGGCGGCAACCCGGCGAAGCGGACGTTCCAGGCGCTGCGGATCGAGGTCAACGGGGAACTGGACGCGCTGCGGGCCGCACTGCCGGCCGCGCTGGCCGCGCTGCGGGTGGGCGGCCGCCTGGTCGTGATGGCCTACCAGTCCCTGGAGGACCGCATCGTCAAGCGGGCCCTGGTCGAGGTCGTCCAGGGCCGGACGCCGGTCGACATGCCGGTGGAACTGCCCGAGCACGCGCCCACCTTCCGTCTGCTGACCCGGGGCGGCGAGGCGGCAACCGGCCAGGAAGTGGCCGTGAATCCGCGGGCCGCCTCCGTGCGGCTCCGCGCCGCCGAGCGAATCCGGGAGGCGGCATGACCGCAGCGACTCCGCGTACGCGCACCCGTGCCCGTACCGACGAGCAGGACCTCCCGCGCCGGGCCCGCCGCGGGGACGCCGTCGTGCCCCAACGCGCCCGTTCCGAGCCGGCGGTTCGGCGGCGTCCGCGGGCCGACGCCGAGGCCGGCGCCCGTACGGCCACCGACCGGCGGACGCCCGTGGCAAGCACGACGACCCTCCCGGGCCGGAAGAACCGTCCGGCCGGCCGGATCGGGCCGAGCCCCGCCGCGACACGGGCCAAGCCTTCCGCCGCCCCGACGACGCCAAGATCGACGCTGGGCGTGGTCGTCGGGGTCGGCGAGACGAGCGTGCCCCGCACGCCGTTCGTCCTGCTCGTGATCGTGCTGGCCGCGGCCGGGCTGATCGCGCTGGTGCTGATGAACACCGCGATCAACGAGAACGCGTTCCGGCTGCACGACCTGCAGACCCGCCAGGAGGCGCTCGACCAGACCGAGGAGCGGCTGCAGCGCGACGTCGCCGACGCCGAGTCGCCGGGCTCGTTGGCCGCGGCGGCCCGTCGGCTCGGCCTGGTGCCGGCCGGCGAGCCGGCGTTCATCCGGCTGCCCAGCGGCCAGATCGTCGGGGTTCCGACCCCGGCCCGTGCAGCGGGGTCCGCCACGGCCCGGACCGCACCGGCACGGCCGGCCGTGCCCGGGCCGGCGACGAGACCGGTTGCGCCGGCCGCACCGCCGGCGGGCACCACGGCGCCCGCGGTGGCGCCATGACCACGCCACGCCGCGGCGAGCTCCGCAGGGGTGCGCCGCGACGTGGCGACCGGGGGACCGGAGAGCCGGCTCGTCGCCGCGGCGACGAACCGACCGCCGGCATCGGCCGGCCGCACCGCAGCAAGCTCGGCGAAGCGCGGGTGTACCAGCCGCGGGGGAGCACGATCCGGGAGGCCGCCGAGGCAGGCGGCCGGACACCGCCGCGTCGCAAGCCGCACGAGCCGGTCGCCGTGGGCACCGCGCGGAACCCGGCCGGCCGGGGCCGCGCGGACGGCAAAGCCGGCACCGGCCGTCGCGGCGACCGTTCCCGCACGACCGCTGCGCCGCGCGCGAAGGTCCGCGCGGCCCGGACCGCCGCGGGGCGGGCGGCCGAACGGCAGGCCGACCCGGCCGCCGCGGCGGCGCGCACGGCGGCGGGCACCCGTCGCACCCCGACCGCCACCGCCCGTCGCGGCACCCGGCTCAAGCCGCCGGCCCCCGCGGCCAGCGGTCGCACCCGGCGGACCCAGGCTCCCCCCCGGCCTCCGAAGGTGCCGCGGCTGGGGAATCCGGGCCACCGGCTCACCACCACCGTGATCGTCCTGATGGCGCTGTTCGCGGTGGCCGGTGGCCGGGTCGTGCAGATCCAGACCACCAAGGGCGACGAGTACGCCGCCGCGGCGGCCCAGTCGCACCGCCGGCACGTCGTCCTGGCCGCTCCCCGGGGCTCGATCCTGGACCGGGACGGCAACGCGCTGGCCCGCAACGTCCGGGCCACCTACGTCGCCATCGACCCTGCCTACGTCGTCGACCCTGCGGCGACGGCGGAGCTGCTGTCCGGGCTGATCGGCGTGCCCGCGTCCGAGATCGTCCGCAAGGTCTCGGTGAAGAAGAACGAGGCCGGCGACGCCATCCGGTTCGTCTACCTGCGACGCGGCCTGGATCCCGCCGTCGGGGAGGCGGTCGAGCAGACGGCCCGGGCGCGACGGCTGCCCGGGGTGATCGTCCAGGCCGAGCAGCGCCGCGAGGTGCCGGGCCACGACCTCGGCGCCAACCTGCTCGGCTTCACCGGCTGGGACGGGACGGGCCTGGCCGGGCTGGAGGCCAGCTACGACGCCCAGCTGCGGGGGGTCGACGGCGAGCGGGTCTACGACATCGGCGCGGGCGGCCAGGAGATCCCGAACGGCTACAACCGCGTCACCGCGGCCCGGCCCGGCGCCGACCTCGCGCTGACGCTGGACCGCGACCTCCAGTACGAGACCCAGCGGCTCCTCTCGGCCGCGATGCGCAGCCACCGCGGCTGGACCGGTTCGGCTGTCGTGATGGACGTGCGGACCGGCGAGGTGCGGGCGATGGCGAGCTACCCGACCTACGACGCCGCCAGCCCCACCTCGTCCACGCCCAGGGACCGGATCGACCTGGCGTCGGCCACCGTGGTCGAGCCCGGATCGGTGCACAAGGCGGTGACGATCGCGGCCGGCCTGCAGGAGAACGTGATCGAGCCGAACAGCGTGCTGACCCTGCCGGCGACCATCCGCAAGGGCGGCGTCACCTACCGGGACACCTACCACCACGCCTCGCCCCGCTACACGCTGATGGGGATCCTGGCCCAGTCCAGCAACGTCGGGACGATCACGATCGCCGACCGCCTGGGTGCCGACCGGCTCTACGCCTACCAGCGCAAGTTCGGCCTCGGCAGGCAGACGGGAATCGGGCTGCCCGGGGAGAGCGCCGGCATCGTGCAACCGCCGGAGAACTGGAGCGGGCCGTCGCACGGCGGTATCCCGATCGGTCTCGGCGTGGCCGTGACTCCACTGCAGATGACCTCGGTCTATGCCACCATCGCCAACGACGGCGTCCGGCTGACGCCGAGCCTGGTGCGCGGCACCGCCGGCCCGGACGGAAGCCTCCGCCCGGCCGGGCGCCCCGCCGCGCAGCGGGTGCTCAGCGCGGAGAACGCGCGTGCCCTGCGGCTGAACATGGAGGGAGTCGCGACGAAGGTCGGCACCGCCCGCAGCGCGGCCGTGCGGGGGTATCGGGTGGCCGGCAAGACCGGCACCGGCCTGCTGGTGCGCAACAACCGGTACGCCGCCGGCAACGTGTCCTCGTTCATCGGCATGGTGCCGGCCGAGGCCCCGCGGTACGTGATCAGCATCTTCGTGCATGCGCTGGGTGGGGTGGGCAGCCGGGTCACGGGACCGACGTTCTCCGACCTGGCCAGCTTCACGCTCCGGCACTACGGGGTGGCGCCGACCGGATCCGCCCCGCCGAGGATCACCCTGTACGGGTGATCCCCCCGTCGCCACGGCGACCCGGTACCGGCGGGCCCGGTGACCTCGACGGTAGGGTCTGTGCCCGTGCCCCACGTTCGTTCGCCGCGCCCTGACCGGGTCGTGCCGACGCCGCTCCGGGACCTGGTGCCGGACGGTGCGGGTGTCCTGCGTGGTCCCGGCGGTGCCGAGGCGGCCGGCGCAGTGCCGGTCCGCGGCGTGACGCTGGACAGCGCCGCGGTGCTGCCCGGCGACCTCTTCGCGGCCCTGCCCGGTGCCCGGACCCACGGTGCCCGGTACGCCGCCGCGGCCGCCGCCGCCGGCGCGACCGCGGTGGTCACCGACCACGTGGGGGTCCCCGACGCGGACGCGGCCGGTCTTCCCGCGCTGGTGGTCGACAACCCCCGCGCGGTACTCGGCTCGATGGCCGCCCGGATCTACGGCGACCCGAGCGCGCACCTGGACGTGATCGGCGTGACCGGCACGAACGGGAAGACCACGGTCGCGCACCTCGTCGAGGCGGGAATGCGCCAGGCGGGCGTCTCGACCGGCCTGCTGGGCACCGTGGAGGCGCGGCTCGGCGACGAGCGGCTGCCGGCGGTGCGGACCACCCCCGAGGCGCCCGACCTGCAGGCGCTGCTTGCGGTGGCCCGGGAGCGTGGCGTCCGGACGCTGGTGATGGAGGTGTCCAGCCACGCGCTGGCGCTGGGTCGGGTCGGCGGGGTGCGGTTCGCCGCTGCCGGGTTCACCAACCTCGGGTCGGACCACCTGGACTTCCACGGTGACCTCGAGGACTACTTCGCGGCCAAGGCCCGCCTCTTCGACGGGCGCGCCGGCGTGGAGGTGGTCAACGTCGACGACCCGGCCGGGCGGCGACTGGTCGGCCCGGCCACCGTGACCGTGTCCGGTGCCGGCGCGCCGACGGCCAGCTGGCGGGTCACCGCGCGGGAGCCGGGCCGGTTCGGGCAGGCGTTCGCGCTGGAGGGCCCGCGCGGGGTGGCGTTGCGGGCCGAGGTGGGGATGCCGGGGCCGTACAACGTCGACAACGCCCTGCTCGCGGTGGCGCTGCTTGACGCGGTCGGCGTCGACCCGCCCGACGCCGTGGCGGGCATCGCCGGGGCCGGTGTGCCGGGTCGGATGGAACGCGTGGACGCCGCCGAGCCGGTGCTCGCCGTCGTGGACTACGCGCACGATCCGCACTCGGTGGCCGCCGCGCTGGCCGCGCTCCGTCCGGTCACCCCGGGCCGGCTGCTCTGCGTGCTGGGCTGCGGCGGCGACCGCGACACCGCCAAGCGGGCCGCCATGGGGGAGGCCGCCGCCCGCGGCGCCGACGTGTTCGTGGCCACCGACGACAACCCCCGCTCGGAGGACCCCGCGGCGATCCGGGCCGCGATGCTGGCCGGCGTCCTCGCGGTGCCTCCCGGCGAGCGTGGCGAGGTGGTCGAGATCGCCGGCCGCGGCGAGGCCGTGGCCGAGGCGGTGCGCCGTTCCCGTCCGGGGGACACGGTCGCGGTGCTCGGCAAGGGGCACGAGCAGGGCCAGCAGATCGCCGGCGTGGTGCACCCCTTCGACGACCGGACCACGCTGTCCGCCGCGCTGCTCGCCGAGTACGACCCGGACCTGGGCCGCCGCCGCGGGCGGGCGCGCCGATGATCCCGCTCACCCTGGCCGCGATCGCCGCCGCGACCGGCAGCACGCTGGCCGGCGCCGACCCGGACACCGTCGTCACCGGCTCGGTCGAGTTCGACTCCCGCGAGGTGCGCGCGGGCGGGCTGTTCGTCGCCCTGGACGGCGAGCGGGTCGACGGGCACGACTTCGCGCCTGCCGCCGTGGCGGCCGGTGCCGTGGCGGTCCTGGCCACCCGTCCGGTGGCCGCGCCGGCGCTGCTGGTCGACGACGCACTGGTGGCGCTGGGTCGGCTGGCCCGGTTCGCGCTGGACCGTCTCGACCAGCTCACGGTGATCGGAGTGACCGGTTCGGCCGGCAAGACGTCCACCAAGGACCTGCTGGCCCAGCTGGTGGCCCGGCTGGGGCCCACGGTGGCGCCGCCGGGATCGTTCAACAACGAGCTCGGCCACCCGTGGACGGTGCTCCGCGCGGACGAGGACACCCGCTACCTGGTGCTGGAGAAGAGCGCCCGCGGCGAGGGACACATCCGCTGGCTCACCGAGGTGGCCCCGCCCCGGATCGGCGTGGTCCTCAACGTGGGCGTGGCCCATCTCGGAGAGTTCGGCTCCGTGGAGGTCACCGCCAAGGCCAAGGGCGAGCTGGTCGAGGCGCTGCCGCCCGACGGCCTGGCCGTCCTCAACGCCGACGACCCGCGGGTCCGCGCGATGGCCGACCGCACGCCCGCTCCGGTCGCGCTGGTCGGCGAGGCCGCCGACGCGCACGTGCGGGCCGACGGTGTGGCCCTCGATCCGGCCGGCCGGGCGTCCTTCGCCCTGGTGACCGCGCGCGGCCGGGCACCGGTTCGGCTCGGGCTGCACGGCGCGCACCACGTCGGCAACGCCCTCGCCGCGGCCGCCGTGGCCCTGCACCTGGGCATGGAGCTGCCCGCGGTGGCGGCGGCGCTCGGCGAGGCCCGGCCGGTGAGCCGCCGGCGGATGGAGGTCGTCGAGCGTCCTGACGGCGTCACGGTCGTCGACGACACCTACAACGCCAACCCGGATTCGGTACGTGCGGCGCTGCGGGCCCTCGCGGCGATGACCGGCGGTACGGAGCCGCGGCGCGGCTGGGCCGTGCTGGGCCACATGGCCGAACTCGGGCCGGCCGAGGGGTCCGAGCACGAGGAGATCGGCCGACTGGTGGCACGACTGGGTATCGATCGGCTGGTGGTGGTCGGTCCGCTGGCCGCACCCATCCACACTGGTGCGATCCTTGAGCGGCCCAGGGGAGAGGAGTCGGTACACGTGCCCGATGTGGACGGTGCGCTCGCGGTGCTCGACGCCGAGCTGCGAGCCGGTGACGTAGTGTTGGTCAAGGCCTCCAAATCGGCCCACCTGGAGCGGATCACGACGGCCCTGCTCGGCCGCCCGGAGGTGCGCGCGTGAGGAGTGTGCTGGCGGCGGCGTTCGTCGCGTTCGTGCTCTCGATCTTCGGCACCCCGGTGGCCATCCGGTACCTGCAGCGGCTCAAGCTCGGGCAGGAGATCCGGGCGGACGGCCCGCAGCACCACGTGTCCAAGCAGGGCACGCCCACCATGGGCGGGATCGTGTTCATCATCGCCACGGTGATCGCCTACGTGGTGGCCCAGCTCATCGCCGGCGACCGTCGGATGAGCCCCACAGCCGTCACCCTGCTCGGGCTGTTCGTCGGGATGGGCCTGGTCGGGTTCGTCGACGACTTCATCAAGATCCGCCGCAAGCGCAGCCTCGGGCTGAACAAGCGCGGCAAGCTGCTCGGCCAGGTGATCATCGCCGTCGGCTTCGCCGTGCTCGCGCTCAACCTCCGGGACAAGGACGGCGTCGCGGTGGGCTCGGACAAGTTGTCGTTCATCAAGGACCTGGAGTGGGCCAACCTCACCCAGGTCGGCGCCGCCGCGCTGTTCGCGTTCGTGGTGATCGCCGCGGCCAACGGCGTGAACCTCACCGACGGCCTGGACGGCCTGGCCACCGGCTCCTCGGTGATGGTGCTGGGCGCCTACGTCCTGATCGGGTTCTGGCAGTACCGCAACACCTGCGGCGGCGACTTCCAGGTCGGGCCCGCCGGCTACTGCTACATCGTCCGGGACGCGCTCGACGTGGCGCTGATCGCGGCGGCGGCGGCGGGGGCGCTGTTCGGGTTCCTGTGGTGGAACGCGCCGCCGGCCAGGGTGTTCATGGGCGACACCGGCGCGCTGGGGCTGGGCGGCCTGATCGCCGGCATGGCCCTGACCACCCGCACCACGATGCTGCTGGCCATCCTCGGCGGCCTGTTCGTGATCATCACGCTCTCGGTGATCATCCAGATCATCTCGTTCCGATCCACCGGCAAGCGGGTGTTCCGGATGGCGCCGCTGCAACACCACTTCGAGCTGGCCGGCTGGGCCGAGACGACGATCGTGGTGCGGTTCTGGATCATCTCGGGCATCTGCGTGGCCGGCGGGCTGGGCATCTTCTACGCGGACTACCTCGGACTGCTGTGAACGCGGGGGCCGCGGCGGACGGCGGGCGAGGCTGGTACGCCGGCCGGCACGTGCTCGTCGGCGGCGCCGGGATCACCGGCGGGGCGGTCACCGACGCGCTGTTGGGGTTGGACGCCCGGGTGACCGTCGTCGACCGGGTCGACTCCGAGGCGCTGGCCGGCCTGGCCGCGCGGGGGGCCGCGAGGCTGGTCGACCCGGAGCGGCTTCCCGCCGACATCGACCAGGTCGTCGTCTCGCCGGGCTGGCGACCCGACCATCCGCTGCTGGCCCAGGCCGCGGCCGCCGGCATCGAGGTGTTCAGCGAGCCGGAGCTGGCCTGGCGACTACGTCACCGGCCGGACGGTGCGGCGCCGGCCCGCTGGCTCGCGGTCACCGGCACGAACGGGAAGACCACCACGGTCACGATGCTGGCCTCGATGCTCGCCGCGGCCGGCCGGCACACCGTGGCCGCGGGCAACGTCGGGCACCCGCTGGTCACCGCGGTGCTGGCCGAGGAGCCCTACGACGTGCTCGCCGTGGAGCTGTCCAGCTTCCAGCTGCACTGGTCGTCCAGCCTCTCCCCGCATGCCGCCGTGGTCCTCAACCTCGCCGAGGACCACCTCGACTGGCACGGCGGCTTCGACGCGTACGCCGCGACCAAGGCCGTGCTGTGGCGGGATCCGGACACCCTCGCCGTGGGCAACGCCGACGACCCCCGGGTGCTCGCCCTGCTCGACGCCGCGGCCGGACGCCGGGTCTCGTTCACCCTCGACACCCCCGCGCCCGGGCAGCTCGGCGTGGTGGAGGCGCTGCTGGTCGACCGGGCCTTCGACGACCTCGGGGAAGCGGTCGACCCGGCGCATGCCGCGGCCGTGGGCTCGCTGGACCAGGTCCGCCCGGCCGGGCCGCACAACGTCGCCAACGCCCTGGCCGCGGCGGCGCTGGCCCGGGCCGTGGGGGTGCCGACCACCGCGGTGGCCGAGGGCCTGCTGCGATACGTCCCCGAGCCGCACCGGAACGTCCACCTGGCCACCGTGGCCGGCGTGTCCTGGGTGGACGACAGCAAGGCCACCAACCCGCACGCCGCCGCGGCGTCGCTGGCCTCCTACCCCCACATCGTCTGGATCGCCGGTGGCCAGCTCAAGG
The DNA here is from genome assembly GCA_963740255.1 of uncultured Actinomycetota bacterium. Taxonomy (GTDB): domain Bacteria; phylum Actinomycetota; class Actinomycetes; order Mycobacteriales; family Cryptosporangiaceae; genus CAVUDO01. Next base: position 476,314 of record CAVUDO010000002.1, read on the forward strand.
GCGTGTCCGTCGACCCGCTGGTGCGGGCGGCGGCAGGCCGGCTCCGCGGCGCGGTGCTGCTGGGTGCCGATCGCGCGGAGGTCGCCGCCGCGTTGGCCCGACACGCGCCGGGCGTCCCGGTCGTCGAGGTCGACAGGACCGATGATGGCGCCATGTCCGATGTCGTCGTCGCCGCCGCCCGGCTGGCCCAGCAAGGGGACACCGTGCTGCTCGCCCCGGCCGCGGCGTCCTACGACATGTTCGCCGGCTACGCGGCCCGCGGCCGGGCGTTCGCCGACGCGGTGACCGCGCTGGCCGCCGGCGGGGACTGACGATGGTCGCCGCGGACGTGCCCGAGGCGGGGTCGGCGCGCCGGGCGGCCGCGGCCGAGCCGACCGCGCCCACCGCCGACGACCGCGCGCTGGTCAACCCGATGTCCGCGCTGGCCGGGCTGCTGCGCCGGCCGATGGCCTCCTACTATCTGCTGCTCGCCAGCGCCGGACTGTTGCTGGGTCTCGGGCTGATCATGGTGCTTTCGGCGTCGAGCATCGTCTCCTACACCGGCTCGGGCAGCGCCTTCACGATATTCAACAAGCAGGGCACCTGGGCGCTGGTCGGCCTGCCGGCGTTCTGGTGCGCGCTGCGGTTGCCGCTGCGGTTCTGGCCGCTGCTCGGCTGGCCGCTGGTGCTCGCCTCGGCCGTGATGCTCGCCCTGCTGCCGTTCTACGGCAAGGAGGTCAACGGCGTCCGGCTGTGGCTGGAGGTCGGCCCGATCCAGGTGCAGCCGGTGGAGGTGGCCAAGCTCGCGCTGGCGTTGTGGGGCGCGTCGGTGCTGGTCGGCAAGCGTCCGCTGCTGACCAGTTGGCGGCACCTGGCCGTGCCGCTGCTGGTGGTGTCGGCGGTGCTGTTCGCGCTGGTGGCCCCGAACGACTTCGGCGGGGTGGTGCTGCTGGTGCTGGTGCTGGTCGCGCTGCTGTGGGTGGCCGGGGTGCGGTTCCGGGTGTTCGCCGTGCTGGCGGTGCTGACCGCGTCCGCCGCGTCCGTGCTGATCCTCACCAGTCCGGAGCGCATCGACCGGCTGACCAGCTTCCGTGACCCCTTCGCCGACCAGCAGGACACCGGCTTCCAGGCGGTCCGGGGCTTCTACTCGCTGGCCACCGGCGGCTGGTTCGGCGTCGGCCTCGGGCAGAGCCGGGAGAAGTGGGGCCGGCTGCCGCTGGCCTACAACGACTTCATCTACGCGGTGATCGGCGAGGAACTGGGCGTGCTGGGCTGCCTGGTGGTGCTGCTGCTGTTCGGCGTGATGACCTACGCTGGGCTGCGCATCGCGCGGCGGGTGGACGACCCGTTCCGCCGGCTGGTCGCGTCGGCCTGCACGGTGTGGCTGGGGGGCCAGGCGCTGATCAACATCGGCGGCGTGCTGGGCCTGCTCCCGATCACCGGGTTGCCGCTGCCGCTGATCTCGGCCGGTGGCAGTGCGCTTGTCGTCACGATGTTCGTGGTCGGCATGCTGGCGAGCTTCGCCCGCACCGAACCCGACGCGGTGACGGCGTTGCACGCCCGGGGCCGCACCTGGTGGGTCCGGCTGTCCGGCGTCCCGCTGCCCCCGGCGCCCACGCCGGCGCGGAGTTCGCGGCGGAGCACGACGGGCACGACGGGCACGGCGACGGCGCGTCAGGCGTTACGGTCAGGGTCGGCTCGGAGAGGAGGTCGCCGGTGACGGCGTTGCGTTCGGTGGTGCTCGCCGGCGGCGGGACCGGCGGCCATATCGAGCCCGCGTTGGCGCTGGCCGACTGCCTCCGCCGGCACGACCCCGACGTCCGGGTGACCTGCCTCGGCACGCCCAAGGGACTGGAGGCCGAGCTGATCCCGGCCCGCGGCTGGGACCTGGAGCTGATCCCGGCCTACCCGCTGCCGCGGCGTCCGGGCATCGACCTGGTGCGCACCCCCGGCCGGATCGCCGGCAGCGTCACCGCCGCGGCCGCGGTGCTCGACGGGGTGGGCGCGGACGTGGTGGTCGGTTTCGGCGGCTACGTGGCCCTGCCGGGCTATCTGGCCGCCCGACGCAGGCGGGTGCCGATGGTCGTGCACGAGGTGAACAACCCGGCGGGGATCGCCAACAAGGTCGGTTCCCGCCTGACCCGCTTCGTCGGCCTGGGGGGAGCGCACGTCGCGTTGCGCCACGGCCGGGTGGTGGGCGTTCCGCTGCGGCGCTCGATCGCCACGCTCGACCGGGACGCGGTGCGCGCCAAGGCCCGTGTCCATTTCGGACTCGACCCGGAACGGCCGACGCTGTTCGTCTCGGGCGGCTCGCAGGGCGCCCGGTCGCTGAACCTCGCGGTGGCCGGCGCGGCCGGCGCGCTCGGCGCGGCCGGCGTCCAGGTGCTGCACGTGATCGGTGCGCGCAACGTCCTCGACGTCCTCCCGGCCGGGGACGGCGCTCCGTACGTGACCCTGCCGTTCCTCGACCGGATGGACCTGGGCTACGCCGCGGCCGACCTGATGCTGTGCCGCGGCGGCGCGATGACCTGTGCGGAGGTGGCCGCCGTCGGCCTGCCGGCGGTGTACGTGCCGCTGCCCTGGGGCAACGGCGAGCAACGCCGCAACGCGCTGCCGGTGGTCGACGCCGGCGGCGGTCTGCTCTGCGACGACGGGGACCTCTCCGCGTCCTGGCTGGAGGAGAACGCGATTCCGTTGTTGACCGATCCGGTCCGACTGCGTGCGATGGCCCGGGCGGCGGCATCCCGGGGGCGGCGCGACGGCGACGAGGCGCTGCTGGCCCTGGTGCACGAGGCGGTCCGGTCGTCTGGACGGACGGAGGAGCCGACGTGATCGTCGAGACGCACAACGACCTGACCGGCGTCACCGCCGAGGACCTCGGCCGGGTGCACGTGATCGGGGTGGGCGGCGTCGGCATGAACGGGGTCGCGCGGTTGCTGGCCAGCCGGGGCATCCCCGTCAGCGGGAGCGACATCAAGCAGTGGCCGGCCCTGGACGCCCTCGCCGCCCTCGGCGTCACCATTCACATGGGGCACAGCGCGTCCAACCTGGACGGCGTGGACACGGTCGTCTACTCCACCGCGATCAAGGACGACAACCTCGAGCTCGCCGAGGCGCGGCGCCGCGGCCTGCGGGTGCTGCACCGGGCCGAGGCGCTGGTGGCGGCGATGAACGGGCGCCGGGTGGTCGCCGTGGCCGGCACCAACGGCAAGACGACCACCACCTCGATGATGACCAACGTGCTGCAGCACTGCGGCGCCGACCCGTCGTTCGTGATCGGCGGCGAACTGGCCGGCGTCGGGTCCAGCGCGCACCACGGCACCGGCGAGCACTTCGTCGTCGAGGCCGACGAGAGCGACAAGACCTTCCTGCTCTACCAGCCCTTCGCCGAGATTGTCACCAACGTCGAGGCCGACCACCTCGACACCTATGTCGACCTGGCCGGTGTCGAAGCCGGTTTCGCCGAATTCGCCGACCGGCTCGTCCCGGACGGCTTCCTGGTGGTGTGCGCCGACGACCCCGGAGCGGTGCGGCTCGGTGCGCACGCGCGGGCCCAGGGGCGCGCCGTCTACACCTACGGCCGGGGCGAGGGGGTCGACCTGCGCTTGACCGAGGAGGTCTCCGGCATTGCCGGGACCAGCTACGTGGCCGTCCTGGACGGCGAGCGGCTGGGCACGGTGACGATCGGTGTGCCCGGTCCGCACCTGGCCCTGAACTCCGGTGGAGCGTTGCTGGCGGGTGTCCGGCTCGGCATGCCGGCCAAGGGGGTGATCGAGGCGCTCAACGGCTACCGGGGGGTGCGGCGCCGGTTCGAGCTCAAGGGCGTGGTCGACCGGGTGCGGGTCTACGACGACTACGCCTACCACCCGACCTCGATGGCCGCCCAGCTCCAGACCGTGCGCGCGGTGGCCGAGGGCGGGCGGGTCCTGGTCGTCTTCCAGCCCTACCGGCTCTACCGGACGCTGATGTTCGGCGACGGCATCGCCGAGGCGCTCTCGCTGGCCGACGAGGTGATCGTGATGGAGGTCTTCTGTCCGGGTGAAGAGCGGTTGCCGGGGCAGGGCGGAGCGGCGCTCGCCCGGGCCGTGGCGTTGCCGGAGTCGAGCGTGGTGTTCGAACCGTCCTGGTCCGCGGTCGCTCCGGAGGTGGCCCGCCGGGCCCGCGCGGGCGACCTGGTGCTGACCATGGGCGCCCCCCCGATCTCGATGATGGGGGAGGAGATCCTGGCGGCGCTCCAGGCGCGGGGGGAGTGAACACCGACCGGACCCCCCCGTCCCGGCGGTGGCGACTGCGACGCGGGGCGGGTGTGTCCGCTCCGGCGGCCCGCCTGCCCGGCCCCCAGGTCCGACGTGGGGGAGTGCGGGCCGCGGCTCCCTACCTGCTCGTCCTCACCGTGCTCTCGCTGGTGGCCGTGACGGGGTGGGTGGTGCTCGGCACCGGGGTGCTCGGCGTCCGCGAGGTGCGGGTGGAGGGGGCGCGGACCCTGTCCAGGACGGACGTCGCGGCCGCGACCGAGATCGTCCGCGACACGCCGCTGGCCCGGCTGGACCTCGGTGCGGTGGCCGCCCGCGTCCGGGAGCTGCCGCCGGTCGCCCAGGTGCGGGTCCGCCGCTCCTGGCCGCACACGGTGGTGGTGGAGGTGGTGGAACGGACCGCCGCGGTGGCCGTCCCGCGCGGCGACGGGTTCCTGCTGGTGGACGCGACCGGGGTGGCGTTCCGGGTCGTGCCCGAGCGCCCGGTTGGGCTGCTGCCGGTGGAGCTGGCCAAGCCCGGTCCCGCCGACCGCGCCACCCGGGCGGCGATCACGGTGGTGAGACAGCTCCCGGCCGCACTCCGTGCCAAGGTGGTGCTGGTGGCGGCACCGACGGCCGAGCAGGTCGAGCTGCGGCTCGCGGGCGGGCGGGTCGTGTTCTGGGGAGACGCCGCCGACGGTGGTCGCAAGGCGACGGTCGCGACCGCGTTGCTGACCCGGAAGGGAAAGCGGATCGACGTCAGTGCGCCCGGGGTGGCGACCGTGCGGTGAGCGTGATGCGGTGCGCTCCGGCCGGTATCGGGAACGCCGCTCACGAATTGTGGGGGCCGCCCCGCGTGGCAGCTTGAATCGACGCCACGCCGCCGCCTACCGTCCGTGCATGAGAGCTTGACAATACTGTAACGCTCCACTAGAGGGTGATAGTTCGGCCATCGTCGTCACGGTGTCGCGCCGACCTTCGAGCCGGGGCACAGAGATCCACCCTGAAGAGGAAAGGCGTTCCGATGACACCTCCGCACAACTACCTGGCGGTCATCAAGGTCGCCGGTGTCGGCGGCGGTGGCGTCAATGCCGTCAACCGGATGATCGAGGTGGGGCTCAAGGGTGTGGAGTTCATCGCGATCAACACGGACGCGCAGGCCCTGCTGATGAGCGACGCCGACGTGAAGCTCGACGTCGGCCGGGAGCTGACCCGGGGTCTCGGCGCCGGGGCCAACCCGGAGGTGGGCCGCAAGGCCGCCGAGGACCACAAGGACGAGATCGAAGAGGTCATCAAGGGCGCCGACATGGTCTTCGTGACCGCCGGCGAGGGCGGCGGCACCGGCACCGGTGGCGCGCCCGTGGTGGCCGCGATCGCCCGCAAGCTCGGCGCGTTGACCATAGGCGTGGTCACCCGGCCGTTCGCCTTCGAGGGCCGCCGCCGCGGCGTCCAGGCCGAGGCCGGCATCGACGAGCTGCGCAACGAGTGCGACACGCTGATCGTGATCCCCAACGACCGGCTGCTCTCCCTCGGCGAGCGCGACATCAGCATGATGGACGCCTTCCGGATGGCCGACCAGGTGCTGCTCTCCGGGGTCCAGGGCATCACCGACCTCATCACCACGCCGGGGCTGATCAACCTCGACTTCGCCGACGTGAAGAGCGTGATGAGCGGAGCGGGCTCGGCGCTGATGGGCATCGGATCGGCCCGCGGCGACAACCGGGCCGTCGAGGCCGCCGAGGCGGCGATCTCCTCGCCGCTGCTGGAGGCGAGCATGGAGGGCGCCCACGGGGTCCTGCTCTCGGTCGCCGGCGGGTCCGACCTGGGCCTTTTCGAGATCCACGAGGCCGCCTCCCTGGTCGCGGACGCCGCCCACCCGGACGCGAACATCATCTTCGGCACGGTCATCGACGACGCCCTCGGCGACGAGGTCCGCGTCACGGTGATCGCCGCCGGCTTCGACAGCGGGATGCCGTCGTTCCGGCGCGCCGACGCGCCGTCCCGGATCACCCCCGCGGAGTCCCACGGTGGCCAGGCATCGACACCGCGCCCGCCGTACCAGTCCCAGCCCCCCGCACCCGCCCCGAAGCGGGTCATCTTCGACGACGTGGACGTCCCCGACTTCCTGAAAAACGGCGCCTGAGTGGGCGGCCCGCCGAGGCACGCGCCTCGCTGCGTTGTCGGGCCTCGCACGTAGCTTCGCCACGCCACGAGGCCCTCCGCCTTGCGATCCACGCACCTCGACGGGCTCCAGGTCAGGACAGACACCACTGGTCAGGCGAGGTTCGGGGTCGGGTCAAGCGCCAGGTCAGGGGCGGGCTGGGGTCAGGCCGGTGGCATGTCTGGAGCGTGTGTGAGGCATGGTGGGAGAGCGGTTGGGCGGCGGTAGGCAGGCGCGGCGGGTTGAGTTGGCGGGGAACCTGGCGGCGCTCGAGCAGCGGCTGCGGGATGCGTGTGCCGCGGCCGGGCGGGACCGGGCCGAGGTGACGCTGGTCGCCGTGACGAAGGCCTTTCCCGCCTCCGACGTGGCGCTGCTCGCCGAGCTCGGGGTCGCCGACGTCGGGGAGAACCGGGACCAGGAGGCGCGCGCCAAGCGGGCCGAGGTGCCGGCCGCGCTGCGGTGGCACCACGTGGGGCAGGTGCAGCGCAACAAGGTCCGGTCCATCGGCCGCTACGCCGACGTCGTACACAGCGTGGACCGCGCCGAACTCGTCCCGGCGTTCGCTGTGTCGGCCGGCTCCCGAGAGCGGCCGCTGGACGTGCTCGTGCAGGTGAACCTCGCACCGGACCTGTCGGCGGCTGCCCACCGGGGCGGTGCCGACCAGGCCGGGGTGCTCGACCTGGCCGAGATGGTCGTCGCGCAGAACAGCCTTCGACTGCGCGGGGTGATGGCGGTATCTCCTCGGGAGGCCGACCCGGACGACGCTTTTGCCCGGCTTGCGACGATCGCTGCCGATCTTCGAGCCGCCTGCCCCGGGGCCGGTTGGATCTCGGCGGGAATGAGCGGTGACCTGGAGCATGCAGTGCGACACGGTGCGACACATGTGCGTGTCGGAACCGCCTTGCTAGGAGAACGGGTGTCCTCGCGCGCTAATGTGGGTCTCTGAATAACATCGCTGTCATTCGGCGGTGTCTTTCACCGTAGAGGAGGGGGCGCCTCATGGGGGCAATGCGCAAGGCGGGCGTCTGGCTCGGCCTCGTCGAGGAGGATGACAGCGCACGCTACGCCGACTCGGCCTACGACCACGAGTACGACGACAACGGCCGGTTCGAGGAGCGTCGGAGCAGTCGCCGGTACGACCACGGACGGTTCGCCGACCGTCGGTACGACGCCGCCGACGACTTGGACGCCGACGACGAGTTCGAGGAGCCGGCGCCCCGCCTGGCCCGGTCGGAGCGGGTCGCCGGTCGCGGCTCGAGCCGGATGGCCGCCAGCCCCGCCCCGCCGATCCACGACAACCTGGCGCTCGCACCCCAGCTGGTGCGCGACCACGCCCCGGTCGAGGCCGACGCCGACGATTCGTGGTATCGCATCACCACGCTGCACCCGACCACCTACAACGAGGCCCGGACCATCGGAGAGCACTTCCGAAAGCACATTCCGGTCATCTTGAACCTCACCGAAATGGACGAGTCGGACGCCAAGCGACTGGTTGACTTTGCGGCCGGACTCACCTTTGGTCTGCGCGGTAGCATCGAGCGCGTGACCAACCGGGTCTTCCTGCTCTCGCCGGCCAACGTCACCGTTACCGCGGAGGACAAGGCACGCATCGCCGAGGGTGGGTTCTTCAACCAGAGTTAGAGGACGACGTCTCCCCGTGGTGCTCGTATGGCAGCTCACCTACCTCGTGTTGTATCTCTTTCTGATGCTGTTGCTCGCGCGTCTGGTGATGGAGTACGTGCTGGTCTTCGCTCGGCGGTGGCAGCCAGGCCGTGGGGCGGCAGCGGCCCTGGAGCTGGTGTGGAGCACTACGGATCCCCCTTTGCGTGCGCTACGCAGGGTGATCCCCCCGCTGAGGATCGGTAGCGTTAGCCTTGACCTTGGCTTCCTGCTGCTGCTCATGATTGTGTCTGTCCTCATGAGCGTGGTGGGACGGCAGATTTCAGCGTTGCTCGCTGCGTGATGCCGCCCCCCTCGCCGACGTGTCCGGAGGAGAACCGATGCCGCTGACCCCCGCCGACGTTCACAACGTGGTCTTCAAGAAACCGCCGATCGGCAAGCGCGGTTACGACGAGGATGACGTCGACGCGTTCCTCGACGAGGTCGAGCGCGAGCTCGCCCGGCTGATCGAGGAGAACAACGACCTCAAGGCGCAGGTCGACCGGGGTCGCACCGGCGGCGGTCCGCCGGCGATCGCGCCCGCCGCGGTCGGCGACGGAGACCTCCGCCGCCTCGCGGCCGAGAACAACGACCTGAAGAGTCAGGTCGAGCGGCTCCGTCAGGAGCGGCAGCAGGCCCAGCAGGCGGCTCAACAGGCCCAGCAGGCCGCGCAACAGGCGGTCGGCGGGGCCCCGGCGGGGGGCATCGTCGGCGAGGCCCAGGGCGAGCAGGCGCTGCGGGTGCTGATGATGGCCCAGCGCACCGCCGACGAACACGTCACCGACGCCCGCCGCGAGGCCGACAACGTGTTGAACGAGGCGCGGGCCAAGGCCGAGAAGGTCACCCGCGACGCCCAGGGCAAGGCCGAGGCTCTCGAACGCGACGCCCGGCAGCGGCACCAGGAGGCCATGGGCGGCCTGGACGCCAAGCGGGCGGCGCTGCAGAAGCACATCGAGGAGCTCAAGGCGTTTGAGCGCGAGTACCGCACCCGCCTCAAGGCCTACCTGGAGAGCCAGCTGCGTGACCTCGACAGCCGGGGGCAGGCGATGGACACCGAGGTCAACCGCCAGGCGGCGGGCGCCTCGACCCTCTCCGGCGCGTTCGGCGGGCCGCACAGCGGGTTCGGCTCCACCGCCGACGCCTCCGAGCGCAGCCGCTGACCACCTACGCCACGCAGGACGTTGAGCTGTGATCGTCGTCAGTCTTCTGCTGATCCTGCTGTCGGGCGGGATGCTCGCCACGGGGATTCTGGACACCAACGACGGCCTCGTGCTGGCGTCCATCGCCGTGAGCGTGTTCGCGGCGGCCGCGCTGTTCCTGGGCATCCGCCAACAGCGGGCCCAGAGTTCGCCGGCGGACGACGACGAGTCGACGGAGGACACGGACGCCGAACCGGACACGGCGACCGAGCTTCCGGCCGACTCCACCGCCCGACGGCCGGGCGGCGGAGGGCCTTCGGCGCCCGGGGACGGGAGCGCCGCACCGAACACTGCCGCCCCGGTCCTGGCAGCGCCGGATCGCGCCAACGTCGTCGCGCGCGGAGGGGTCGAGCCCGCCGGCCCGGAGCGGAACGGATCCGCGGGCACCGAGCCGGTTGCCGCGACCGAGCTGGGCCAGGACGAGGACCTCGAAGACCTCGACGACCCGGCCGACGAACCGCCGGCCGAGCTGCTGCTCGCCAGCGAGGAGGAGACGCTCTCCCATCGCGACGACGAGGTGTTGGTTGTCGACGGTCGTCCGCGCTACCACCTGACCGGCTGTCCGCACCTGGCCGACAAGGCCAGCGAGCCGCTGCCGGTCGCCGAGGCCGTCGAACTCGGCTTCACTCCGTGCAGCCGCTGCGCCGTCGCCACCACGCTGCTCGGGGCCGTCAGCTCCTGACCCGGCACGCGCCACGCCGCGCGATGCGGGGAACCGCGAACCACGGGGGATGATGCACGCTACGTCCCCGCGCCCTGCTGCCCGGGCCGGGGACGCGACGCCGCCACGTGCCGGTGGCCCGACCGCGAGGAGGCTGGGTGAAGGCCGACCCGGTGCGGTCCCGGCTCGTGATCGCGGCCCGGGTCAAGCCAGGAGCCTCCGGCACGGTCGTCGGCGGACGCCACCACCGACCCGGCGGGCCGGCCCTGGTGGTGGCGGTCACGGCCCGGGCGGTGGACGGCGCGGCCACGGAGGCGGTGTTGCGGGCGATGGCCGAGGAGTTGGGCGTTGGCCGTGGTCAGGTGAGCCTGGTGCGCGGCCGGACCGGTCGCGACAAGGTCCTGGCCGTGGACGAGCCCCCCCGACGGTGCGGCGCCACGCGTGGCGGTGTTGCGGCGGGACGTGCGCCCGCGACCGGGCCGCGGGCCGCGCAGGTGTCCGTGGAGCCCGCCGAGGCGGTCCGGTGACCGCCGAGCAGCTCGACGTGGCGCTGCTGGTCGGGGCGCTCGTGCTGCTCGTGGCGGTGGCGGCGGTGCGGGCGTCGACCCGCCTGGGCCTGCCCAGCCTGCTGATCTACCTCGGCATGGGAGTGCTGCTGGGGGAGGACGCCCTCGGAGTGCAGTTCGAGGACGCCGAGCTCACCCGGGTGCTCGGCACCTGCGCCCTGGTGGTGATCCTCGCCGAGGGTGGTCTGACCACCCACTGGAGCGCGGTGCGCAAGGTGGTACCGGCCGCGGTGGCGCTGTCCACCATCGGCGTCGGGGTCAGCGTCGCGGTGGTGGCGGCGGTCGCGCACTGGGCGCTCGGATTCGACTGGCAGACCGCGGCGCTGGCCGGCGCCGTGGTGGCCTCCACCGACGCTGCGGCGGTGTTCGCCACGCTGCGGCGGCTGCGGCTGCCGCCGCGCCTGGGAGCGCTGCTCGAAGCGGAGTCGGGCATCAACGACGCGCCCGCCGTGATCCTGGTGATGGTGTTCACCAGCGGGGCGTTCGCCGCCGCCAATCCGCTGTGGACGGCGGGACTGATCGTGTACGAGCTGGTGGTCGGCGCGATCATCGGCGTGGCGGTCGGCTTCGCCGGCGTGTGGGTGCTGCGGCGGAGCGCGCTGCCGGCGGCCGGCCTCTATCCGTTGGCGGCCGTCGGCTTCACGGTGCTGGCCTACGGCGTGGGCACCTTCGTCCACGCGTCGGGATTCCTGGCCGTCTACACGGCCGGTCTGGTGCTCGGCAACGCGCGGTTGCCGCACCGCCGTGCCATGCGGGGTTTCGCGGAGGGACTTGCCTGGCTCGCACAGATCGGCCTGTTCGTGCTGCTCGGGCTGCTCGTCTCGCCGTCGCGTCTCGGCGAAGCCCTGATCCCGGCGCTGGTGCTGGGAGCGGTGCTGCTGCTGTTGGCGCGCCCGTTGGCCGTGGCGCTGAGCGTGAGCTGGTTCCGGGTCCCGGTACGGGAGCAGGCGTTCCTGTCCTGGGCCGGCCTGCGCGGTGCCGTGCCGATCGTGTTCGCCACCATCCCGTTCGCGGCCGGCGTGGCCGGCGGCCGGCAGCTCTTCGACATCGTGTTCGTGCTGGTCGTGGTGTTCACCCTGATCCAGGGCACGACGTTGGGGCCGGTCTCGCGCTGGCTGGGAGTCGCCGAGGCCGCCACACCGACCGAGGTGCAGGTCGAGTCGGCTCCGCTGGAGGGGATGCACGCCGATCTGCTCCAACTGACGATCCCGGCCGGCTCCCGACTGCACGGCGTGTACGTCGACGAGCTCCGCCTGCCCGAGGGGGCCTCACTCACGCTGGTGGTCCGGGACGGCAGTGGCTTCGTGCCGGGCCAGGACACCCGGCTGCGGGCCGGCGACGACCTGCTGCTCGTCTCGACCAGCGAGTGCCGGGACGCGGTGGAACGCCGGCTGCGGGCGGTGGGCCGGCGGGGCCGGTTGGCGCGGTGGTTCGGCGAGAACGGGGACGACCACCTGCCGGGTTCGGCGCGATAGCGGACGCACGGGTCCAGCAACGGACACCCGACACCGACCGGGCACAGAGGATCCGCGCAGCGCGTCGCGTTGTGGCCCGGGCAACGGGTACGTATCCTGGGCGTTTCCATGGGGGGAGTGGCGCCATGCCCCCGACCGGGCGGAGGTGGACCGTCGTGGCGGAGCCAGCGAGCACTCCGAAACCGGCGAGGGCAGGAAGCCGTGTGGTCGCGGCGGTCAAGGCCGCCGCCCGCAAGGCCGCCGCGGTGACCAGGACGACCACGTCCCGGTCTTCGGCGCCCCGTGCCGCGGCGCGGCCGGACGACTCCGGATCGGCGAAAGGGCGCGCGTCGACGCAGGTGGCCGGCACCACCGGACGCGCCGCGAAGGTCGCCCCGGCCGACAAGGCCGCGAAGACGGCCGGCGCTTCGGCGTCGACCGCCAGGAAGAGTCCGGCGACCAGGACCATCGCGAAGAAGACCGTCGCGAAGAAGTCGCCGGCCAAGGCCGCGGTGGCGAAGGGCGAGGCGAGTTCCAGAGCGTCCGCCGTGAAGGCCGGCTCCGCGGCGGCGGCCAAGACCACGGCGCGCAAGCCTGCCGCGGGCAAACCCGCCGTGCGGAAGGCCGCCGCCAAGGCCAATGCCAGCAAGCCCGCGGCCACGAAGGCCACTGCCGGCAAGGCCACTGCGGGCAAGGCCACGCCGGCCGCCCGGACCGCGAAGGCGTCCGCCCGCACGACGCGCGCACCCGGTGCCGCGACGGCCAAGACCGCCGCAGGCCCGGCCACCGCGGCGAAGGCTCCCGCTGCCCCGACCCGGTCGTCCGGCCGGGCAGCGGCGCCACGGGCAACCACACGAACGACGAAGCTGACGTCGCCGGCCGAGTTCGCCGAGATCCGCCGGGGCCTGCGCCAGCGGCTGGAGGAACTCCGGGGCGAACACGAGCAGGCCATCACCGACCTGCGCGACCTCACCCGGGACCGGGCCAGCGACAGCGCGGGCGACGACCAGGCCGACACCGGTACGAAGACGTTCGAGCGCGAGCGCGAACTCGCACTGGCGTACGGCATCCGGGAACGGATCGAACAGGTCGAGCACGCGCTCGCGCGGGTGGACGAGGGTACCTATGGCCTCTGCGAGCGTTGCGGCAACCCCATCGGCAAGGCCCGCCTGACGGCATTCCCTAGTGTGACCCTGTGCCTGACGTGCAAGCAGATCGAGGAGCGCCACTGACCCGCGCCCCGGGCCGTACCGGCGACCCGCCCCGGGCCGAGACGGCCGGCGAGCGGACCGACGCTCCGCCCGAGTCCGCGACCGACGGCACCGGCGACCCCTCTGGCGACCGGCCGACCGAGGGCGCGCGGGGCGACGCCGACGAGACGCCGGGTGGCGGTGAGGGCGCCCGGGGCGGCGACGTGGCCGGGGGACGCGCGAACGGACATCCTCGGCGCGCTGCGCTGCTCGCCCTGGTCGCCACGGTGACGCTGCTGGCCGATCTGGGCAGCAAGGTCGCGGTGGTGGCGAAGCTGGAGGACGTCGACGCGGCGCCCGTGAAGCTGCTGGGCGGACTGCTCTACCTGGTGCACACCCGCAACACCGGCGCGGCGTTCTCGCTCGCGTCCGGGTTCACCGTCGTGCTCACGGCGATCGCCATCGGGGTGGTGGCGTTCATCGTCCGCACCGCGCGCCGGCTCTACTCGACCGGCTGGGCGGTGTCGCTCGGACTCATCCTGGGCGGCGCCATGGGCAACCTCGTCGACCGGCTCTTCCGGGCGCCGGGGCCGATGCGCGGGGGGGTGGTCGACTTCCTCGCGCTCCTCGATCCCTATCAACCGCCGTGGCCGGTGTTCAACCTGGCCGACTCCGCACTGGTGGTCGGCGTGGGCATCGCGATCGCGCTGGAGCTGACAGGCCGTCGGATCGACGGCCGCCGGGTGAGACAATCGCGGAGTGACTGACCCGAGCGGAAGCGACCTGGCGGCCGCGCGGGGTGAGCTCCGCGCCATGCCGGTCCCCGACGGTCTGGACGGCATGCGGCTCGACCAGGGCCTCGCCCGCCTGTTCGGTCTGTCCCGGACGGCGGCGGCTGCGGTCGTGGAGGCGGGTGACGCCCGGGTGGACGGGGCGGCCGCGGTCAAATCCGACCGGCTCCACGGCGGTGCCTGGCTGGAGGTCGTCCTCCCCGCGCCCGCACGCCCGCGCACGCCCGATCCGACGCCGGTGCCCGGCCTGTCCGTCGTGCACAGCGACGAGCACCTGGCCGTCGTCGACAAGCCGGTGGGCGTCGCGGCGCATCCGAGTCCCGGCTGGACCGGCCCGACCGTGGTCGACGGCCTCGCGGCGATGGGCCACCGGGTCTCCACGTCGGGCTCCGCCGAACGCCAGGGGGTGGTGCACCGCCTGGACGTGGGCACCACCGGCCTGATGGTGGTGGCCAAGAGCGAACGCGCGTACACCCTGCTCAAGCGGGCATTCAAGGAGCGTGAGGTGGTCAAGGGCTACCACGCGCTGGTGCAGGGGCACCCCGATCCCACCCGCGGCACGATCGACGCCCCGATCGACCGGCACCCCGGCTCGGACTGGAAGTTCGCCGTGGTCGCGGGCGGGAAGCCGAGCGTCACCCACTACGACACGCTGGAGGCGTTCCGCGCGGCGACGCTGGTCGACGTCACGTTGGAGACCGGGCGGACGCACCAGATCCGCGTGCACGTCGCCGCCCTGCGCCACCCGTGCGTGGGCGATCTGACCTATGGCGGCGACCCGACCCTCGCTGCCCGGTTGGACCTGCGCCGCCAGTGGCTGCACGCCCGCCGGCTCGGCTTCGCCCACCCGGACACCGGCGCCTGGGTGGAGTTCACCAGCGACTACCCGGCCGACCTGGCCCGGGCGCTCGACCAGGTGCGCGCGGAGTCGTGAGGTGCCCGTGACCGGCGCGGCCGCGGTCGGGGTCCGGCGCGCCCAACCTCGGGACGTGCCGGCTCTGCTGGCGCTGCGGCACGAGGTCTTCGTCCTCGGCCAGGGCGTCGACGAGTCGATCGAATGCGACGGCCACGACGGCGTCGCCGTGCACGCGTTCGCCTGGACGGCGGATTCCGGCTGTCCCGTCGGCACCGGCCGCATGCTCGGCGAGCCGCCGGGTGCCGCCCGGATCGGCCGGATGGCGGTGCGTGCCTCGGCCCGCGGTCGCGGGGTCGGGGTGGCGGTGCTGCGGCTGCTGGAGCGCGAAGCGATCCTGCGTGGCCACGGCGAGGTGGTCCTGCACGCGCAGGAGCACGCGCGGGGGTTCTACGCGCGGGCTGGTTACGCCGAGGCGGGTGCGGCGTTCACCGAGGCGGGAATCGTCCACGTGCCGATGCGCAAGGCACTGGCGGTGCTGCGTCCCGTCCGTGACGACGACTCCGCCGCACTGATCGCCCTGATCGGCGGCTGCTGGTCGGAGTACCCCGGCATCGTGCTCGACGTGGACGCCGAGGAGCCGTGGCTGCGGGCACCGGCCCGTGCCTACGCGGAGAAGAACGGCCGCATGTGGGTGGCCGAGCGGGACGGCGCGGTGGTCGCGTGCGTCGGGATGAGCGGTGTTGCCGGCTCCGACGACCTGAACCCCGCCGGCCCCGACGAACTCGGCGCGGGTGCCGAGCTGAAGAGCCTGTACGTCGCCGCGGCGGCCCGGCGGCAGGGACTCGGCGAGGTGCTGACGGGGTTGGTGGAAACGGAGGCGGGCGCCGCCGGCGCACGTCGTGTCGCGCTCTGGAGTGACACCCGGTTCGTGGACGCGCACCGGATGTACGCACGCCTCGGGTATACCCGGCTACCCGGGATCCGCGCGCTGCACGACGCCTCCGAGTCCACCGAGTACACGTTCGTCAAAGACCTCGGCACCGCGGCCGGGTAACGGTGCGACACCCGTCCGGGAGGACCGGAGATGTCGGACCGGGCGGCTAGGGTGGGCAGCGTCCTCCACCCGTGGGGGCGCCCCCGCCCCCGATCCGGAGGTGCGCCGCCTGATGGCCGACTCGTTCGTGCACCTGCACGTCCACACCGAGTACTCGATGCTCGACGGCGCGGCGCGGCTCAAGGACCTGTTCACCGAGTGCGATCGGCTGGGCATGCCGGCCGTGGCGATGACCGACCACGGCAACATGTACGGGGCGTACGACTTCTGGAGACGGGCCACCGACGCCGGCATCAAGCCGATCGTGGGGATCGAGGCATACGTGGCCCCGGCCAGCCGGTTCGACAAGCAGCCGCGTGCGGTGGGGCGAGCCCCACCAGCGCTCCGACGACGTCTCCGGTGCGGGTGCCTACACCCACATGACGCATGCTCGCCGAGACCACCGAGGGCCTGCACAACCTGTTCAAGCTCTCCTCGACGGCGTCGCATGGACGGTTACTTCCGCAAGCCCCGGATGGACCGCGAGCTGCTCGCCCAGTACGCCAAGGGCATCATCGCCACCACCGGCTGCCCGTCCGGCGAGGTGCAGACCCGCCTGCGGCTGGGCCAGTACGACGAGGCGCTGGCTGCCGCGGCCACCTACCGCGACATCTTCGGGCAGGAGAACTTCTTCGTCGAGGTGATGGACCACGGCCTGGAGATCGAACGCCGGGTCCGCGACGGGCTGCTGCGACATCGCGGCCGCGCTGGACCTGCGGTTCGTCGTCACCAACGACTCGCACTACACCTACGCCAGCGACGCGCAGGCGCACGAGGTGTTGCTCTGCGTCCAGACCGGGTCCAACCTCGCCGACCCGAGCCGGTTCAAGTTCGACGGCGACGGCTACTACCTCAAGTCCGCGGCCGAGATGCGGGCGGCATTCACCGACGAGCAGTGGCAGTCCGGGTGCGACAACGACGCTGATGATCGCCGAGCGGGTGGACGCTGGCGTTCACGCCACGGAACCTGATGCCGCGGTTCCCGGTGCCCGACGGGAGAGACCGAGGAGTCGTGGTTCCGGGCCGAGGTCGTGGCGGGGGATGGACCGCCGCTTCCCGGGCGGCTACGACGAGGCGCACCGCCGCCAGGCCGAGTACGAGGCCGACATGATCCTGAAGATGGGCTTTCCGTCCTACTTCCTGGTCGTGGCCGACTTCATCATGTGGGCCAAGCAGAACGGGATCCGGGTCGGGCCCCGGTCGCGGCTCGGCCGCGGGCTAGCATGGTGGCCTACGCGATGGGCATCACCGACCTCGATCCGCTCGTCCACGGACTGATCTTCGAGCGGTTCCTGAACCCCGACCGGGTCGAGCATGCCCGACATCGACATCGACTTCGACGAGCGTCGGCGCGGCGACGTGATCCGCTACGTCACCGACAAGTGGGGCGCCGACAAGGTCGCGCAGATCATCACCTTCGGCACGATCAAGGCCAAGGCGGCGATCAAGGACTCCGCGCGGGTGCTGGGCTACCCGTACGCCCTCGGCGACCGGATCACCAAGGCGATGCCCCCCGCCGTGATGGGCAAGGACATCTCGCTGAGCGGGATGTTCGATCCCCAGCACAAGCGGTATTCCGAGGCCGGCGAGATCCGGGGCCTGTACGAGTCCGACGCGGAAGTCAAGAAGGTGATCGAGACCGCGCGCGGTCTGGAGGGCCTGATCCGGCAGGCCGGGGTGCACGCCGCCGGCGTGATCATGTCCGCCGAGCCGCTGCTCGACCACATCCCGATCTGGAGGCGGGACGCCGACGGGGCGATCATCACCCAGTTCGACCAGAACACCTGCGAGACGCTCGGCCTGCTCAAGATGGACTTCCTGGGGCTGCGCAACCTCACGGTCCTCGACGACGCGCTGCACAACATCGCAGCCAACGGTGGCCGCACGATCGACCTCGACACGCTGGCACTGGACGACGCTGCCGCCTACGAGCTGCTGTCCCGGGGCGACACGCTGGGGGTGTTCCAGCTCGACGGCGGCCCGATGCGGTCGCTGCTCCGGCTGATGCGGCCGGACAACTTCGAGGACATCTCCGCGGTCCTCGCGCTCTACCGCCCCGGGCCGATGGGTGCCAACTCGCACACCAACTACGCGATGCGCAAGAACGGCCAGCAGCAGATCACCGCGATCCACCCCGAGCTGGCCGAGCCGCTGGACGAGATCCTGGGCGCGACCCACGGGCTGATCGTCTACCAGGAACAGGTCATCGCGATCGCGCAGAAGGTGGCCGGCTACTCCCTCGGCCAGGCCGACCTGCTGCGGCGGGCGATGGGCAAGAAGAAGAAGGAGATCCTCGACAAGGAGTTCGTCCCGTTCCGCGACGGCATGAAGGCGAACGGGTACTCCGACGGCGCAGTCAAGACGCTGTGGGACCTGCTCGTCCCGTTCTCCGACTACGCGTTCAACAAGGCGCACACCGCCGGGTACGGCCTGGTGTCGTACTGGACGGCCTACCTCAAGGCCAACTTCCCCGCCGAGTACATGGCGGCGCTGCTCACCAGCGTGCGCGACGACAAGGACAAGATGGCCGTCTACCTCGGCGAGTGCCGCCGGATGGGCATCAAGGTGCTGCCGCCGGACGTCAACGAGTCCGACGCCACCTTCACCCCGCGCGGCACCGACATCCGGTTCGGTCTCTCGGCCATCCGCAACGTCGGCGGCAACGTGGTCGAGGGCATCGTCGCGGCGCGGCGGGACGGGCGGTACCGCGACCACAAGGACTTCTTCCGCAAGGTCCCGATGGTGGTCTGCAACAAGCGGACGATCGAGTCGCTGATCAAGGCCGGCGCGTTCGACTCGATGGGGTACACCCGACGCGGCCTGATGGCGGTCCTCGACCAGTGCGTCGACGTGGCCGTGGCCGACAAGCGGGCCGAGGCGAACGGCCAGGACTCGCTGTTCGGGGACGACCCGGGCCGGGAGGACAGCCTCGACCTGTACCCGGACGCCGGCGAGGGCGAGTGGGACAAGACAGACCTGCTGACCTTCGAACGCGAGATGCTGGGCCTCTACGTCTCCGACCACCCGCTGCTGGGCGTCGAGCACATCCTGACCGCCGCGGCCGACCTCTCGATCCCCGGCCTGTCGGAGGAATCCGTGACCGACGGCAAGATCGTCACGGTGGCCGGCATCCTCTGCGGGGTCACGCGCAAGGTCACCAAGCAGGGCAAGGTCTGGGCGCTCGCACAGTTGGAGGACCTCGAGGGCTCGGTCGAGGTGCTGTTCTTCCCGGCCACCTACGAGCTCGTCGGCCAGTACGTCACCGAGGACACCGTCGTCGTCGTGAAGGGCAGGGTCGACCGCCGCGACGACGCCCCGCGGGTGATCGCGATGGACCTCTCGCTCCCGGACCTCAGCGCCGCGGCGGCCACCCGGGCCCCGGTGGTGGTGGCGGTGGCGGCCAACCGCTGCACCCCGACCATGGTCGAGCGGCTGCGGGAGGTGCTGGCCACCCACCCCGGCGGCACCGAGGTGCACCTCAAGCTGCTCAACGGCTCGAAGGCGACGCTGCTGCGGCTGGGGGACGCCGCGCGGGTGACGCCCACGCCGGCCCTGATGGCCGACCTCAAGGCGTTGCTCGGCCAGGCGGGCGTGAGCTGATCCGGGCCGTACCGATCCGGTGCGCGTGGGCGTCGTGTGCGACGCTGCCAGGGCAGCCTGGATCACGTCGGAAGGCGCCATGACCGAGCCATCGCCCGCAGGGCCTCCCATCCCGGCCGTGCCGGCCGAACGCGCCGCCCTGTCCCGCGCTGTTCCGGCGGCGGATCCGGAACCGGCGGCGGATCCGGAACCGGCGGCGCCGACGGAACCGGCTGCCGAGCCGGACGCCGACACGCGCGGCGACGTGGTCACGGTGGCGCCCGCAGGGCTGAGCGCGGCCGCGGTGGCAACGCCGGTGGCCGCTCCGATGGGCTGGCAATCGTCGGCCCTTGCGGCCGAGGACGTGCTGGCGACCCTGCGGGCCGGTTTCGCGCCGCGGGACCTCGCGCCCGCAGCGCTGCTCGCGCTCGTTGTCGCGGTCAGCGGTGCGGTCACCGCGTGGATCTGGTCGGTGCTCGCGCCCCGGGTCCAGGTGGTGATGACCGCCGACGGCCCGGTCGCGGCGGACATCCATACGGAGGACTGGGTGGCCGGCGACATGGTCTTCGCCGCGATCGCGCTGGTCGCGGGTCTCTCCGCCGCGCTGGGCGCCTACGCGATGCGTCGCTGGCGCGGGCCGGTGATGGTGGTGGCGCTGATGCTCGGCTGCCTGGGTGCCGCGGGAGTCTGTGCCTGGCTCGGTCCCGTCTTCGACGCCGAGGAGTACCGAAGGCTGATCGAGGGGGCGCCGGTGGGCGCGCGGTTCGGCCGGCCCGCCGACCTGCGGGCCTCCGGCCTGCTCCTCGTGCAGCCGATGGCGGCGGTGATCTGTTACGTCGTGTGCGCCGCCTGGTCGCGCTCCCCGGACCTGGGCATCGGCGCCTCGGCGGTGCGCTCCGCGGAGCCCGTGGTCGAGGGCGCCGGGCCGGCCTAGAACCCGGTCTGGGCGTCCTGGTCAGTTGGGCGACATCGGTACCCGTAGCTCCGCCAGCGGCACCGGCACGGCGCCGAGTCGGGACAGCATGGTCGCCTCCCGTTTGAGCAGCCGCAGCTCGTGCCGCAGCCGCAGGACCGTGTCGCCGATCGCCAGCAGTTCCTGGCGGTCGTCCAGCGTCAGGGGGGCGGACGCGCCGACGAGGTAGGAGAGCAGGTCGGCGTCGTCCGGGAGGGCGAGCTCCTCCGGCTCCGGCTGGCCGCCGCCAGCCGGGTCGCGCACGGGACGGGAGGCGAGGAGCAGGTTCCGGAACCGGCCGAACACCTCGCGGACGCTGCGGGAGAGGACGGCGGCCTCGTCCTCGCTCCCGGTGGTCTCCTCCAGCCAGTCCACCGTCCCCCGCAGGTAGGGATGGTGACCGGCGTCCAGTTCCTGAAGCGCGAACCGGCGCCGCCCCACCGTGACGATGTCGAACCGCCCGTCGTCGTATCCGGCCACCTGGCGCAGCTCGGCGGTGCAGCCCACGCGGTACAACGCCGCCACGCCGCACTCGCCGACCTCCCACCCCTGCCGTATCGCCACCACGCCGAACTCGCGCGGCTCGCCGTCCGGCACGGCCATCAGGGCGCGCACCAGCGCGCGGTACCGCGGTTCGAAGATGTGGAGCGGAAGCACCACCCCCGGGAACAGGACGGTGCCGAGCGGGAACAGCGGGATGTTCGCGGGCACGATGTTCGCGGGCACGCAGTCAGCGTAGGAGCGCCGGCGGAGTCCCGCCCGGCGAAGGCGTCCCGGGTGCCACCGCCGCCGTGGCGACCGGGGGTCGCGACGGGGTGGTGAGGGCGGAGAAACGATTCAGACCCGGCACTAGAGTGTCAAGGGTGCTGAGGCGTATCGATCTGCGCGGATCCGACCAGGACCCTCGCGTTGTGCTGCCCCGCGCGGCGCTGGACGTCGACGCGGCGCTGGAGCGGATCCGGCCGGTGGTCGAGGCGGTCCGGGACCGCGGCGCCGAGGCCGTCCGGGAGGCGACCCGCCGGTTCGACGGGATCGACCTCGACGACCTCCGGGTGCCCGCCGGGGCGATCGACGAGGCGCGTCGGCAGCTCGATCCGAGCGTGCGCGCGGCGCTGGAGGAGGCCATCCGGCGCACCCGGCAGGTCCATGCCGACCAGCGGCGCACGGGCGTCACCACCCAGGTCGTCCCCGGCGGCACGGTGACCGAGCGCTGGGTTCCGGTGTCGCGGGTGGGCCTGTACGTGCCGGGCGGCCTGGCCGTCTACCCGTCCACCGTCGTGATGAACGTCGTCCCGGCACAGGTGGCGGGGGTTCCCGAGCTGGCGCTGGCCTCCCCGCCGCAGCGCGAGTTCGGCGGCCGGCCGCACCCGGCGATCCTGGCCGCCTGCGCGCTGCTCGGCGTCGAGGAGGTCTACGCGGTGGGCGGCGCCCAGGCGATCGCGATGTTCGCCTACGGCGCCGGCGGCTGCCGGCCGGTGGACCTCGTCACCGGGCCGGGCAACGTCTGGGTGACGGCGGCCAAGCGCCTGCTCCGCGGCGTCGTCGGCATCGACGCGGAGGCCGGCACCACCGAGATCGCGGTGCTCGCCGACGACACCGCCGACCCGGTGCACGTCGCGGCCGACCTGATCAGCCAGGCCGAGCACGACCCGGCGGCGGCCTCGGTACTGGTCACCCCCTCGGTCGCGCTGGCCGACGCCACGGACGCCCAGGTGGAACAGCAGGTGGCGGCGACCAAGCACGCAGAGCGGGTGCGCACGGCGCTGTCCGGCCCGCAGTCGGGCACGGTGCTGGTCGACGATGTCGAACACGGCCTGCGCGTCGTCGACGCGTACGCGGCCGAGCACCTGGAGGTCCAGACCGCGGACGCCCGTGCGGTCGCGGCGCGGGTGCGCAACGCGGGTGCGATCTTCGTCGGTCCGTGGGCCCCGGTCTCGCTCGGCGACTACTGCGCGGGTTCCAACCACGTACTGCCCACCGGCGGGTGCGCACGGCACGCGTCGGGGTTGTCGGTGCAGACGTTTCTGCGGGGCATCCACGTCGTCGACTACACCGAGCAGGCCCTTCGGGACGTCGCCGGCCACGTGGACGCGCTGGCCGAGGCCGAGGACCTGCCCGCGCACGGCACCGCGGTCCGGGTCCGGTTCCGGTGACCGCGCGCGTCGAGCTGGCCGGCGCGGCGGACGAGACCGCCGGGGTGAGGCCCGCCGACCTGCCGCTCCGGGACGACCTTCGCGGTGCCACCCCGTACGGGGCGCCGCAGCTGGACGTCCCGGTGGCGTTGAACACCAACGAGAACTCCCATCCGGTACCCGTGCCGGTGGTCGAGGCGATCGTCGCGGCGGTCCGGGTCGAGGCGTCGGGCCTGAACCGGTACCCCGACCGGGAGGCCGAGGCGCTCCGCGCCGACCTCGCGGCCTACCTGGGCCACGGCCTGGCCAGCCCCCAGCTCTGGGCGGCCAACGGCTCGAACGAGGTGCTGCAGCAGGTGCTGCAGGCGTTCGGCGGCCCAGGTCGCAGCGCGCTCGGCTTCACCCCGGCGTACTCGATGCACCCGGTGCTGGCCCGGAGCACGGGGACACGCTGGATCGACGGCCGGCGCGGCACCGACTTCACGGTCACGGCGGCCAGCGCGGCCGAGCAGGTACGCGGGGACGCCCCGGACGTGGTGTTCCTGTGCTCGCCGAACAACCCGACCGGGACCGCGCTCGGGCTCGACG
Source organism: uncultured Actinomycetota bacterium (assembly GCA_963740255.1). GTDB lineage: Bacteria > Actinomycetota > Actinomycetes > Mycobacteriales > Cryptosporangiaceae > CAVUDO01. Next base: position 499,406 of record CAVUDO010000002.1, read on the forward strand.
TGGTGGAGGCGGTGCTCGCCGCCGCGCCGGGCATGGTGGTGGTGGACGAGGCCTACGCCGAGTTCGCCCGACCCGGCACCCCGAGCGCGCTGACGTTGCTGCCCGGCCACCCGCGGCTGGTGGTGACCCGGACGATGAGCAAGGCGTTCGCACTGGCCGGCGCCCGGGTGGGGTACCTGGCCGCCGACCCCGCGGTGGTGGACGCCCTGCGGCTGGTCCGGCTGCCGTACCACCTGTCCTCGCTCACCCAGGCCGCCGCCCGGGCCGCGCTCGCCCACCGCGACGAGCTGCTGTCCACCGTGGCGGCGATCAAGGCGCAGCGCGACCGGATCGTGGCCGAACTCGGTCGCCGGGGGCTGGACGTGGTCCCCAGCGATGCCAACTTCGTGCTGTTCGGCGGCCTGCGGGACCACCGTGCGGTGTGGCGGGGACTGCTCGGGGGTGGCGTGCTCGTCCGCGACGTCGGCCTGGCCGGGCACCTGCGGGTCACGGCGGGCACCGCGGCCGAGGTGGACGCGTTCCTCGCCGCCCTGGATGCGACGATCGACGAGGGAACGGGTGAAGGCGGATGAAGCGCACCGGCCGGGTCGAGCGGGCCACCTCGGAGTCGACGGTGCTGGTCGAGATCGACCTGGACGGCTCGGGCCTGACGAAGGTGGAGACCGGGGTGGGCTTCTACGACCACATGCTCGCCCAGCTCGGCCGGCACGCCGGGTTCGACCTCACCGTGCACACCGTCGGCGACCTGCACATCGACGCGCACCACACGGTGGAGGACACCGCGATCGCGCTCGGCCAGGCGCTCCGGGAGGCGCTCGGCGACAAGGCCGGGATCCGCCGGTTCGGCGACGCGCTGGTGCCGCTGGACGAGTGTCTGGTCCAGGCGGCGGTGGACCTCTCCGGCCGCCCGTACCTCGTACACGAGGAGCCGGCGGTGATGGAGACGGCCACGATCGGCCCGATGTTCCCCGCGACCCTGGTCCGGCACGTCTGGGAGGCCCTCGCCCACCACGCCGCGATCGCGCTGCACGTGCTGGTGCGCTCGGGCCGCGACCCGCACCACATCGCCGAGGCCCAGTTCAAGGCGGTTGCCCGCGCGCTGCGCGACGCCACCGCGCCGGACCCCCGCACGACGGGCGTCCCGTCCACGAAGGGCGTGCTGTAGTGGTGCCGGTGGACCGGTGAACGCGCGCGTCGTCGTCCTGGACTACGGCTCGGGGAACCTGCGGTCGGCCGAACGGGCGCTGGTGCGGGCCGGAGCCGCCGTCGCCGTGACCGCCGACCTGGACGCGGCCGAGGCCGCGGACGGACTGGTCGTGCCGGGGGTCGGAGCCTTCGCGGCCTGCATGGCGGGCATGGGGGCGCTCGGTGCCGGGCCGGTGATCGCCGGGCGGGTGGCGGCCGGGCGGCCCGTGCTGGGTATCTGCGTGGGGATGCAGGTGCTGTTCGAACAGGGCGAGGAGCACGGTGTGGTGACCACGGGTCTGGGCCTGCTGCCCGGTGCGGTGACCCGGCTGCGGGCCGAGCGTGTTCCGCACATGGGCTGGAACCAGGTCGCCGCCGGCACCGGCTCCCGGCTGTTCGCGGGCATCCCCACCAGCGAGCGGTTCTACTTCGTCCACTCCTACGCGGCCCACGGGGCCGACGGCGTGGTGAGCCGCACGACCCACGGGCAACCGTTCGTGTCCGCCGTGGAACACGGGTCGCTGGCCGCCACCCAGTTCCACCCCGAGAAGTCCGGGGACGCCGGCGCGGCACTGCTGGCCAACTGGGTCGGCCAGCTCGCCCCACCGCGCCGGGACGGACCCGCGACGGCGATCTCCCAGGGAGCGCGATGACCCCCGAACCGAGGACCCCCGAACCGAGGACGCTGGAGCTGTTGCCCGCGGTCGATGTCGCCGATGGGCGGGCGGTGCGGCTGGTCCAGGGCGAGGCCGGCACCGAGACCTCCTACGGCGACCCGCGCGACGCCGCGCTGGCCTGGCAGGACGGCGGCGCCGAGTGGATCCACCTGGTCGACCTCGACGCGGCGTTCGGCCGGGGCTCGAACGCCGCGCTGCTGGCCGAGGTGGTGGGCGCGGTCGACGTCCGGGTGGAACTGTCCGGCGGCATCCGGGACGACGCGTCGCTGCGGGCGGGGCTGGCCACCGGCTGCGCGCGGGTGAACATCGGCACCGCGGCGCTGGAGGATCCGGTGTGGTGCGCCCGCGCGATCGCCGAGCACGGCGACCGGGTGGCGATCGGGCTCGACGTCCGGGGAACCACGCTCTCCGGCCGCGGCTGGACCCGGGACGGCGGCGAGCTGTTCGAGGTGCTGGCCCGCCTGGATTCCGAGGGCTGCGCCCGGTACGTGGTCACCGACGTCCGGCGGGACGGGACGCTGACCGGCCCCAACCTCGACCTGCTGCGCCTGGTGTGCGCCGCCACCGACCGTCCGGTGGTCGCCTCCGGCGGGGTGTCCACGCTGGACGATCTCGGTGACCTGGCCGCGCTCGTGCCGCTGGGCGTGGAAGGCGCGATCATCGGGAAGGCGCTCTACGTGGGCGCGTTCACGTTGCCCGAGGCGCTGGCGGCCGTGGCCCCGCGTCCCCGCGTGCCGTGACCGTTCGCCGGAGCGTCGGTGCCGTTCGGCAGGCGGCCGCGGCATGACCGTGGCGGTGCGGGTGATCCCGTGCCTGGACGTGGACGCCGGCCGGGTGGTCAAGGGCGTCAACTTCACCGCGCTGCGCGACGCCGGCGACCCGGTGGAGCTGGCCCGGGCCTACGACGCGGCCGGCGCCGACGAGCTGACCTTCCTGGACATCACCGCCTCCTCCGGCGGGCGGGAGACCACGTTCGACGTGGTGCGGCGGACCGCGGAGTGCGTGTTCATCCCGCTCACCGTCGGCGGCGGGGTGCGCTCCGTGTCCGACGTGGACGCATTGCTGCGGGCCGGGGCGGACAAGGTGGGCGTCAACACCGCGGCGATCGCCCGGCCGGAGCTGCTGCGGGAGGCGGCCGAGCGGTTCGGCTCGCAGTGCGTGGTCCTCTCGGTGGACGCCCGGCGGGTGCTCGACGGACCGCCTACGCCGAGCGGCTTCGAGGTGACCACCCACGGCGGCCGCCGCGGCACCGGCCTGGACGCGGTGGAGTGGGCGTCCCGGGGCCAGGAGTTGGGCGTCGGGGAGATCCTGCTCAATGCGATGGACGGCGACGGCACCAGGGACGGCTACGACCTGCCGCTGATCCGGGCCGTCCGGGCGGTGGTCGACGTTCCGGTGATCGCCAGCGGGGGAGCGGGGCGGCCGGAGCACTTCGCCCCGGCCGTGGACGCCGGTGCCGACGCGGTGCTCGCGGCCAGCGTCCTCCATTTCGGCGAGCTGTCGATCGCGCAGGTCAAGGATGCGCTGCGGGAGGCTGGACACCCCGTCCGCTGAGTCGTCGACACCAGCCGGCGACCGGCGAGTGGCAAGCCGTCGACGTGCACGGTCGGCCCGCCGCGGCCGTCCGGACGCGGCCGGACGCGGGCCGTCGGGGAATGCCGGCCGGACTGTCGGGCTTGCACTGCAGGTTGGGCGCGGACGGGACATGGCGGCGGCGCACGGTGGACGGGGGCGTGGTTTGAGGGCGGCCAAGGGAGTCGGGGGCGACGTGCTGCGGCGCGGGCTGGCCATCCTGCGGATGTCCGTGCGCGAGGAACCTCGGGTGTTCGCGGTGAGCGTGGTCGGGAGCACGCTGTTCGGGCTGGCGGCGGTCGGCGGTGCGTTCGTGGTCGGGGCGATCGTCGGCGACGTGGTCGTGCCCGCGCTGCGCTCGGGGCAGGTGACCGCCGCCGCGTTGGCGCTCGCCGCGCTGGCGTTGGTCGGGGTCTCGCTGGTCCGGGTGGTGGGCATCCTCGGCCGCCGCCTCGGTGCCGGTGTCATGCAGTACCGCCTGCAGGCCACCTACCGCCGCCGGGTCACCCGCAAGTACCTCGAGCTGCCGCTGTCCTGGCACCAGCGCCACCAGACCGGTGCCCTGCTCTCCAATGCCAACGCCGACGTGGAGGCGCTGTGGTACCCGATCGCGCCGTTCCCGTTCGCCGTGGGTGTGGTGGTGATGGTGCTGGTCGCCGCGACGGCGCTGTTCGCGACCGACTGGGTGCTGGCGCTGGTCGGCCTGCTGGTCTTCCCGTCGGTGTTCGCGGTCAACATCCTCTACTCGCGCCGGATGTCGCCGCGGATGACCCACGCCCAGCGCCTGCGTGCGCAGGTCTCGGCGCTGGCCCACGAGAGCTTCGACGGGGCGCTGGTGGTCAAGACCCTCGGCCGGGAAGGCGCCGAGACGGCCCGGTTCGCTACCGGTGCCCACGCGCTGAGGGACGCGCAGATCCGGGTCGGGCGGGTGCGCGGCCTCTTCGATCCGCTGATGGAGGCGCTGCCCAACCTCGGCACGATCACCGTGCTGCTGGCGGGTGCGCTGCGGGTGGGCACGGGCGCCGTCAGCGTGCAGGAGGTGGTCAGCGTCGCGTTCCTGTTCACGGCGCTGGCGTTCCCGCTGCGGGCGATCGGGTGGCTGCTCGGCGAGCTGCCCCGCAGCGTGGTCGGCTGGGAGCGGGTCAGCCGGGTGCTCGCCGCGACGGGCGAGATGACCCACGGGTCGCAGACGCTGCCCGATAGCGACAAGCCGGCCGCCCTGGAGCTGCGCGGCGTCACGTACGCGTACCCCGACTCGACCACCGTCGACCTCGGCGCACCGGCCGGTCCGCCCGAGGACGCCGAGCCGGCCTCCGACGCGGGTGTGGCCGTGCTGCACGACGTCACGTTCGACCTCGCGCCGGGCCGTACGGTGGCGTTGGTCGGTCCGACCGGCTCCGGCAAGTCCACGGTGACGTCCCTGGTCAGCCGCCTGGCGGACCCCGACGAAGGCACACTCCTGCTCGACGGCATCGAGCTGGCCGGCCTGCGCGAGGGCGAGGTCAGCCGGACGGTCGCGCTGGTCGGGCAGCTCGCTTTCCTGTTCGACGACACGGTGCGCGGCAACGTGACGCTCGGGCTCGAGGTCGGCGACGAGGAGATCTGGGCGGCGCTGCGGCTGGCCCAGGCCGACCGGTTCGTCGCGGAGCTCGCCGACGGACTGGACACGAGGGTCGGGGAGCGCGGCACCACGCTCTCTGGCGGGCAGCGCCAGCGACTCGCGCTGGCCCGTGCGCTGGTGCGACGGCCCCGCCTGCTCGTCCTGGACGACGCCACCAGCAGCGTCGACCCGGCGGTGGAGGCCGCGATCCTGCGGGCGCTGCGGACGGCGGACCTCGCCACCACGGTGCTCGTCGTGGCCTACCGGCGGGCCACCATCGCGATGGCCGACGAGGTCGTCTACCTCGAACGCGGCCGGGTAGTGGCCCGCGGCACCCACGAGCAGCTGCTCGTCGGCACGGCCGGCTACCGGAACCTGGTCACCGCGTACGCCGAGGCCGAGCGCGAGCGCGCCAGGGAACGGGCCCTCGAGGGCGCGGAGGTCACCTCGTGACCGCCGCCACGTCGGTCCGGACCGGCCGTCCCGCGTCGGCGGACCCCGCGGTCGCCCCCCCGGACTCCGGTGAGCGGGTGGAGGGGATCTGGCGGACCGTGCGCCGCGGCGTGCGGCTCACCCCCGAACTCACCGACGGTATCGCCATCACCCTGCTGCTGGCGCTGGTGGCCACGGCCGGCCGGGTGGTCGTCCCGGTCGCCGTCCAGCTCGTCCTCGACCGCGGCATCCGGGCCGGCGGCGCCCAGCCCGACGCCGGCGCGGTCACGCTGTTCGCCGGTCTGGCCGCCGGGGCCATCGTGCTCACCGCGGTCGCCGCGTACCTGATGAACGTCCGGCTCTACCGCACCAGCGAGACGGCGCTGGCCCGGCTGCGCACCAAGGCGTTCCGGCACATCCACGACCTCTCGATGCTGCACCAGCAGTCCGAGCGCCGCGGCTCGCTGGTCGCCCGGATCACCAGCGACGTCGACCAGATCAGCCAGTTCGTGCAGTGGGGCGGCATCCTGCTGCTGGTGTCGTTCGGACAGTTGCTGGTCGCCACCGCGGTGATGCTGGTCTACTCCTGGCCGCTCACGCTGGTGGTGTACGCGTGCTTCGTGCCATTGGCGGTCTGCCTGCGCTTCCTGCAGCGTCGGCTGGCGGCGGCCTACGGCCGGGTCCGCGAACGGGTCGGCGACATGCTGGGCGCGATCGCCGAGTCGGTGGTGGGAGCGCCGACGATCCGGGCGTACGGCATCCAGCGGCGCACGGCGGCGAGGCTGGACGACTCGGTGCAGCGGTACCGGGCCGAGCAGACCCGGGCCCAGCGGGTCAGCGTGCTGATCTTCTCCACGGGAGAGCTCACCGCGGGCGTCGCGACCGCCGGCGTGGTCGTGGTCGGTGTCCTGTTGGGGGTCGACCGGAGCCTGACCGTCGGCGAGCTCACCGCGTTCCTGTTCCTGATCGCGCTGTTCGTCCAACCGGTCCAGATCGCCACCGAGATGCTCAACGAGGCGCAGAACGCCGTGGCGGGGTGGCGGCGGGTGCTGGGCATCCTCGACATCACACCCGACGTCGCCGATCCGGCGGCCACGCCGGGAGCCGACGGCCGGCCAGGCGGGCGGGACCTCCCGCCGGGTGCGGTCGGGGTGGCCTTCGCCGACGTGCGGTTCGCCTACGGGAACGGACCGGAGGTGCTGCATGGCATCGACCTGACGATCGCGCCGCGGAGCAGGGTGGCGGTCGTCGGCGAGACCGGCTCGGGCAAGACCACGTTCGCCAAGCTGCTCACCCGCCTGATGGACCCGGTCTCCGGCGAGGTGCGGCTCTCCGGCGTGCCGCTGACCGAGGTGCGGTTCGCGTCGCTGCGGCGGCGAGTGGTGATGGTGCCCCAGGACGGGTTCCTGTTCGACGCGACGGTCGCCGAGAACGTCCGCTACGGCCGGCCTGACGCCACCGACGGGGACATCGTGCTGGCGTTCACCGAACTGGGCCTCCTCGACTGGGTGGAGGGCTTGTCGGAGGGCTTGAGGACCTCGGTCGGCGAGCGCGGCGAGTCGCTCAGCGTGGGGGAGCGGCAGCTGGTGGCCATCGCCCGCGCCTACCTGGCCGACCCGGACCTGCTGGTGCTCGACGAGGCCACCTCGGCCGTCGACCCGGCCACCGAGGTACGGCTCCAGCGGGCCCTGGACTCGCTCACCCGTGGCCGCACGACGATCGCGATCGCCCACCGCCTCTCCACGGCCGTGGCCGCCGACGAGGTGCTGGTGGTCGACGCCGGCCAGATCGTCCAGCGCGGGCGCCATACCGACCTCGTCCAGGCGACCGGATCGCCGTACGCCCGCCTGCACGCCTCCTGGATCCGCCAGACCCGGACGGAAGCGTCCACGTCGGACTGACGGCGACCGCCGAGCAGCGACGGCGCATGCCCATCCCGGGCCGCGTTCGCCCGGCCGCCTATGCTGCGGCGAACCGACTCTACGGGAGGGACTACGTGGGCGCACCGACCCAGAATCCGGCCGGCCACTCCCCGCTGCCCTACCAGCGTCCGCCGGTGGTCACCGCGGCCGTGGTCATGATGCACATCTCGACCGGGTTCGCGGTCCTGGTCGGATGTTTCCTGACCCTCCTCACCTCGACAGGTTCCGCGGCGCCAGGCGACGGCCTGGTCCTGCTGGTGGTCGCGTTGGCGTTCGCGTGGGCGACCGTGAACCTCTGGCTCACGGTGAACGTGAGCAGACGCCGGAAGTGGGCCCAGGTCGTCGTCGTCATGCTCTACAGCCTGAACGTCGTGTTGGGTGTCGTGGGCCTGTTCACCGGCCGGTCGGTCAACGGGGGCGTCACCGTCGTCGTCTCGGCCGTGGTGGTCGGACTACTGGTCGGGTCGCAGGCGGCGCGGGCGCACTTCCTGACCCGGGCCGGACGCGAAGCCCGAGCCGTGGCGTAGCTGTCGCCCGGCGCCGCGTCAGCGGCCCGTGCCTCAGCCCAGCGGCCCGGTGAGGTAGCGCTGGACGGTGGGGCCGACCGCGGCGACGACCTCGTCGGTGGGCGTCGAGGCGAGCGGTTCGATCCGGATGACGTACCGGGCGAGGGCCAGCCCGAGCAGGGTGGAGCCGACCAGGGTGCCCCGCAATTGGCCGCGGTCGACGTCCAGCGAGGCGGTGAGTCGGCCGATCACGGCGGTGCCGATGAACTCGCGCAGCATCGCCGCGGACTTCTCGTGCGTCATCGCGCCGCGGATCAACCCGACGAACGGGCTGACCGCCTCCGGGGAGTCCCAGATGCTCAGAAACAACCGCACCAGCCGCTCGCCGAGTCCGTCCAGGCCGGGCGCCAGCAGCGCCGGGATCATCACGCCCGGATCGATCGGGAGCCGCATGGCCGCGACGAAGAGCTGTTCCTTGGTGCCGAAGTAGTGGTGCACGAGCGCGGCGTCCACCCCGGCGAGTCCGGCGATGCCGCGGATCGTGGCACCGTCGTAGCCGCCGTCGGCGAACGACGTGCGGGCGGCGTCGAGGATCGCCTCCCGCGTCCCCGACCCGCCCGCCCGTCTGCCGCTGCGCGCCATCAGCCGCTTCGTCGCCGCAGTGTCGCCGCGGCCAGGATCAACGCGGCCGTCCCCGCCCCGAGCACGACCCCCATGTCGCGCAGCAGCGCATCCGTGACCTCCGCCGACCGCTGGACCTCCTGGAGCGCGTCGACGGCGTAGGACAGCGGGAGCACGTTGCTGATCGCCTCCAGCCAGCCGGCCATCGCGTCCCGGGCGGTGAACAGGCCGCAGAGCAGCATCTGCGGCAGCACCACCGCGGGCATGAACTGCACGGCCTGGAACTCGCTGCGGGCGAACGCGCTGACGAACAGGCCCAGCGCCATCCCGAGCAGGGCGTTGCCGACCGCGACGCCGACCACCAATCCAGCGCTGCCCGCGGTGTCCAGGCCGAGCAGCCAGTAGGCGGTCGCGCAGGTGATCGCGGCCTGCGCCGCCGCGGCGGTGGCGAAGGCCAGGCCGTACCCGAGCAGCAGGTCGAGCTTGCCCATCGGTGTGGTCAGCAGCCGTTCCAGCGTGCCGGTGGTGCGTTCGCGCAGCATCGCCACGCTGGTCACCAGGAACATCGTGATGAACGGGAAGACGCCCAGCAGCGGCGGTGCGATCCGGTCGAAGATCGCCTCGGAGTCGAACACGTACCGCAGCAGCGTCATCAGAAGGCTGGGCACCAGGAGCAGCATGACCAGCGTGCGGCGGTCGTGGGCGAGCTGGGCGAGCACCCGGCCCGCCGTCGCGGCGGTGATACGCGGGGACATCAGGCCACCTCCGTGGGCTGTGCGGCGGCGTGCCGGGTACCGCGGATCAGGCGGAGGAACGCCTCCTCCAGGTCGTGGGTGCCCGTCTGGTCGCGCAGCGCGGCGGGGGTGTCGTCAGCCACCAGGCGGCCCTCGCGGAGCAGTAGCAGGCGGTCGCACCGGCCGGCCTCGTCCATCACGTGACTGGACACCAGCAACGTGGTGCCGGCGCCGGCCAACGCGTGGAACTGGTGCCAGAGGTCGTGCCGCAGCACCGGGTCGAGCCCGACGGTCGGTTCGTCGAGGACGAGCAGGTCGGGCTGGGCCAGCAGCGCGCAGGCCAGCGAGACCCGGGCCCGTTCGCCGCCGGAGAGTGTCGCCACCACCCGGTGCGCGAAGTCGGTCAGCCCCACGTCGGCCACGGCCTGGTCGGCCGCGGCCGCACCCACCCCGTAGACCGCGGCGAAGTAGCGGCCGTTGGCCCGCACGGTCAGATCGCCGTAGACCGACGGCGACTGGGTCACGTAGCCCACCCGCTTGCGCAGCGGGGCGTTGCCCGCCGGCATCCCCAGCACGGTCACCTCGCCGGAGAGGACGCGCTGGACGCCCACCACGCAGCGCATCAGCGTCGTCTTGCCCGAACCGCTCGGGCCGAGCAATCCGGTGACGGTGCCTGCCGGGACCGAGAACGACAGGCCGTGCAGCACCCGGGCGCGACCCCGGTCGACCACCAACTCGCGTACGTCCACCGCGTGGGACATGGCCCCTCCTATTCAACGAGTGTTGAATTCAACGGTAGATGAATTCGTTCGTACCCGTCAAGGGTTCGTCAGGGGAGGACGCGGTCGAGCGGCACCAGCTTGAAGTTCGGGCGGCCCGGGGCAGGTGCCTCGTTGAAGCCGTCCTGGCACACGAACACCCCGCGTGGGAACACCGGTCCGAACGACCCGCCGGCTGCCTCGATGCCGTGGGCGCCGTCGCAGCCGTCCGTGCGTGGCCCTGCGCCCACCGCCAGCTTGCGCCGCGCCGCCCGGGTGGCCACGTCGTAGACCACGAAGCTGCTGTCGCCCTGGGACGAGACCACGAGCCACCGACCGGCGACCGCCAGCCCTTCGATGTCACCGGCCAGCCAGTCCCCGCCGGAGACGTCGATCCGGACCGGGTCGGTCGTGCCGGCGGTCGGCTCGGCGCCGTACGCCCAGACCGCGTTGTGTTCCTCGCCGAGGTAGACCACGCCGCGGGCATGGTCGGCGGCACACCCCTCGGTGGAGCCGCCCACGTCCCACGGCCCACGCACCAGCCGTGCGGTGACCGGACCGGCGCCGGCACGTCCCAGCGCGTACTGGGCCACCCGGCCGGACGTGCTGGTAACGAACGCGTACAGGGTGCCGCCCCGGCCGCGGTAGAGGCACACCCCGTGCTCGACGACCGCGGTGTCGACCGTGCCCGCACTGCGCAGCATGCGCCCGGCCCGGTCGACGGTGTAGAAGCGGACCAGCCCGCCCGGCGCGGCCTCGGGGTCGGTGACGGCGACCAGGTCGCCGAGCACGTCGACGTTGAGCGGCTCGGCTGCCGCGACCCGTTGGCGTCGCCGCCCGGCGAGGTCGTACACCTCCACCGCTCCCTGCCGGTCCGTCCCGATCACCAGCGAGAGCGCGCGGTCGCGGGGATGGAGCCAGAGGGTCACACCCATCGTGGCGTAGCCCTCGTGCGCGACCGGCGCGGTCTCGACGCTCGGCATCGCCGCGACGGCACTCGGCCCCACCGCGGCGTCCGCCAACCGGGGCGTCGCCTCGGCGGGAGGGGCGGTCGGGCCGGCGGCGAGCGTGGCGGCCAGGGTCGTCGCCAGCAGCCAGCCGGCCAGCCGGCCGAGCTGGGGCAGCCGCAGCCGAGCCAGCGCGAAGACGGGATGGGCAGTGCGCTTGCTCAAGAGAAGTCTCTCCCAGACCTGAGTCAATGCACGCCGGGCGTGCTCGTTCGATATCAGGGCAATAGTCTTACATGGGATGAATCGCCGCGTGGTTGCCGCGGCGCCGGGCGCCGGCACCAGCCGGCACCAGCCGGCACCAGCCGGCACCAGCCGGCACCGCGCCTCCGCCGGCTCCTGTCGGCAGGCAGGATGGGGACGTGAACGCTCCCGCCCGCCCGTCCTCGCTCGACCCCGCGGTGGCCGCGCGACTGGCGCGCGACCCCGCGGGCCTGGTCGTCGCGGTGGTCCAGCAGCACGGCACCCGTGAGGTGCTGATGGTCGGCTGGATGGACGACGAGGCGCTGCACCGCACGTTGACCACCGGTCGGGCCACCTACTGGTCGCGCAGCCGCGGTGAGTACTGGACCAAGGGCGACACCTCCGGCCACCGACAGTGGGTGCGGTCGGTGGCGTTGGACTGCGACGGCGACACGGTGCTGGTCACGGTCGACCAGGAGGTCGCGGCCTGCCACACCGGAGACCGCACCTGCTTCGACGCGGGTCCGCTGCCCGCCGTGGTCGCGGACCTTCGCCGCTGACGCGCCGCACGACGCCCCGGCGGGACCCGGCGGCCGCGGCACGTGGCCGCTCGCGCGGCGCCGCGCGTGGAGTCGACGGCGCCGGCCGGGTCGCGGCAGGGGAGAATGTGCCGGTGACCACAGGTGCCTTCCTCCCCGACCGGGAGACCTTCGCCGAGCTCGCCCGGGACCGCCGGGTCGTACCGGTGACCCGGCGGCTGCTCGCCGACGGCGAGACCCCGGTGGGGGTTTACCGCAAGCTCGCCGGCGGCCCCGGCACGTTCCTGCTGGAGTCGGCCGAGCACGGCCGCTCCTGGTCGCGGTACTCGTTCGTGGGCGTGCGCAGTGTCGCCACCCTCACCGAGGTCGACGGTCGGGCCCGGTGGCTCGGTGACCCGCCGGCCGGCGCGGCGAGCGACGGCGACCCGCTCACGGTGCTGCGCGACACCGTCGAGGCGCTGCGTTCGCCACGCCTGCCTGGCCTGCCCACCCTCACCGGCGGGATGGTCGGCTACCTCAGCTACGACGCGGTGCGCCGGTTCGAGCGGCTGCCCAGCCACGGCGAGGACGACCTGCGGGTGCCCGAGCTGGGGATGATGCTGGCCACCGACCTGGCCGTCCTCGACCACAGCGACGGGTCGCTGCTCCTGCTGGCCAACGCGTTCGTCGCCGAGGGGGCCGGTCGGGACGAGGTCGCCACCGCCTACGACCGGGCAACCGGCCGGCTGGAGTCGATGACCACGGCGCTGTCCCGGCCGACCGCCCCGGGGGTGGCGACGATGACGCACACCGCGGTGCCCGAGTTCGCCAGCCGGACGCCCGACGGGGAGTTCGGCAAGGCCGTGGAGGCGGCCAAGGAGGCGATCCGGGCCGGCGAGTGCTTCCAGATCGTGGTCAGCCAGCGGTTCGAGACCGACACCGAGGCCGACCCGCTGGACGTCTACCGGGTGCTACGCACGACGAACCCGAGCCCGTACATGTACCTGCTGCGGTTCGACGGGTTCGACATCGTCGGCTCCTCGCCGGAGGCGCACGTCAAGGTCACCGACGGCCGGGCGTTGCTGCACCCGATCGCCGGCACCCGGTGGCGGGGGGCCACGCCGGCCGAGGACGCGCGGCTCGGCGCGGACATGCTCGCGGACCCCAAGGAGCGGGCCGAGCACGTGATGCTCGTGGACCTCGGACGCAACGACCTCGGCCGGGTCTGCGTGCCGGGCACGGTCGACGTCGTCGAGTTCATGACCGTAGAGCGCTACAGCCACGTCATGCACATCGGCTCGACCGTCCAGGGCGAACTCGAACCGGGCCGGACCGCCTACGACGTGCTCGCCGCGACCTTCCCGGCGGGCACGCTCTCCGGGGCCCCGAAGGTCCGGGCGATGGAGATCATCGACGCCCTCGAACCCACCCGGCGCGGCCTCTACGGCGGCACGGTCGGCTACCTGGACTTCGCGGGCGACCTGGACATGGCGATCGCCATCCGGACCGCGCTGATCCGCGCCGGCCGGGCGTACGTCCAGGCCGGTGCGGGCATCGTGGCCGACTCCGATCCGGCGGCCGAGGAGCAGGAGAGCCGGAACAAGGCCGCGGCGGTGCTCTCGGCCATCGCCACCGCCGAGACCCTCCGGCCGGCCCGATGACCACGCCCGGTCACGCACCGTCCGGCCGCCCGCGCGCGGGCGGACTGGCGGTGGCGGTGCTGGCCGCGGCGGCAGGCGGCGGGCTGGCGCTCTGGGCGTTCGGGCAGGAGTGGACGTCCGTCCCGGTGCCGCGGCCGGTCCCGCTGCCGCCCGACGCCCGGACCCAGACCGGCGGCCAGCTCGTGCCCTGGGCGCCAGCGCTGGCGTTCGTGGCCGTGGCCGGGGGGATCGCGCTGCTGGCCGTCCGGCGGGTGGGCCGCGTCGTGGTCTCGCTCGTGCTGGTCGCGGCGGGCGCCGGCCTCGTCGTCGGCGGAGCGATCGGGTTGGACGGCGGGTTGGCAGGCGGCGCGGTGGCCGCGCACTGGCCCGCGCTGAGCCTGTTCGGTGGGGTGCTGGTGGCCGCCGCCGGGACGCTCGGTCTGGCGCGCGGGTCGGGGTGGGCGCGGATGGGCGCCCGGTACGAGTCGCCGACGGCCCGTGCGGCGGTGCCCGCACAGGACGCCGCCGGTGTCTGGGACGCACTCGACCGTGGTGACGACCCGACCGCCCGCAACTGACCGGACACCGTCGGTAGGCATCCCGTACGTTGCTGGCGGCGCGAAGGGGGCGAGCACGGCCGACCGCTAGCATCGCCCCTGTGGAGTACCTGCTCGCCGCCGGCACGGTGCTGATCCTGGTCGCCCTCTACGTGGCCTGGCTCGCCGGACGCGTCGAGCGACTGCAGGTCCGGTCGGCCGCCGCCCGGGAGGCGTTGGAGGACCAGCTCGTGCGCCGGGCCTCCGCCGCGGCGGACCTGGCCGGCCCGGCCGGCGTGGAGCCATCGGTCGCCCGGCTGCACGACGCCGCGCGGGCGGCGCTCGCGGCCCAGACCGCCGACCTCGACCTCCGCCAGGCCGCCGAGAACGAGCTCACCCGGGCCCTGCGCGAGGCCCCGCTGGATCCGTCCGACCCGACGGTGGCGGCCGCGACCACGGCCAACCGGCGGCTGGGCGTCGCCCGCCAGGTCTACAACGACGCAGTGCGCGACACCCGCTCGTTGCGGCAGGCGAAGGTGCCACGGGCGTTCCGACTCGGCTCGCGGCACCCGCTTCCGCACTACTTCGACATCGACGAGTTCGATGTCGACGCGCCCCGGGTGCCGCCGCGGGTGGCGGCCCCGGTCCGGGCCACCGGACCTGCCGGTGTCGGGGAGGCCACACCGGGAGCCGCGTGACCTGCGCGCCGCCGGGGATACGATCTCCTCGGGACACCTGGGCGGCCCACCGCACCGACGCGGTCCCGCCGGTCACCCACAACCCGACATCACATCACCCCCGAGGAAAGGCCCGTTCCGCCGTGTCCGCCGAGAACACCCCCGCCTCCGCCGCGAGCAAGGTCGGCACCGCCCGTGTGAAGCGCGGTATGGCCGAGATGCTCAAGGGCGGCGTGATCATGGACGTCGTCACGCCCGACCAGGCCAAGATCGCCGAGGACGCGGGTGCCGTCGCCGTGATGGCGCTGGAACGGGTGCCGGCCGACATCCGGACCGAGGGCGGCGTCGCCCGGATGAGCGACCCGGACATGATCGACGGGATCGTCGCGGCGGTGTCCATCCCGGTGATGGCCAAGGCGCGGATCGGCCACTTCGTGGAGGCGCAGGTCCTGCAGGCGCTCGGCGTGGACTACGTGGACGAGTCCGAGGTGCTCACCCCCGCCGACGAGTCGCACCACATCGACAAGTGGGCGTTCACGGTGCCGTTCGTGTGCGGGGCCACCAACCTGGGCGAGGCGTTGCGGCGGATCGCCGAGGGCGCGGCGATGATCCGCTCCAAGGGTGAGGCCGGCACCGGCAACGTGGTCGAGGCCACCCGGCACATGCGGCAGATCCGGGCCGGCATCCGGCGGCTGGCCACCCTGGACGAGGCCGAGCTGTTCGGTGCCGCGAAGGACCTGCAGGCGCCGTACGAGCTGGTCAAGGATGTGGCGACGGCCGGGAAGCTGCCGGTCGTGCTGTTCACCGCGGGCGGCATCGCCACGCCGGCCGACGCGGCGATGATGATGCAGCTCGGCGCGGAGGGGTTGTTCGTCGGGTCGGGCATCTTCAAGTCCGACGATCCGTCCCGGCGGGCCGAGGCGATCGTGAAGGCCGCGACGTTCCACGACGACCCGGACGTGATCGCGAAGGTGTCGCGGGGCCTCGGCGAGGCGATGGTCGGTATCAACCTCGACACGCTGCCCACGCACCAGCGCTATGCCGACCGGGGTTGGTGACCTGACGGCCACCGGCGCGCTGCGGGCGGATCCCGGCGATCCGATCGCCGCGGCCCGGCCGGTGGTCGGGGTGTTCGCGCTGCAGGGCGACGTCCGGGAACATCTCGCGGCGCTGGCTGCCGTCGGCGCGCAGGCGAGGCCGGTTCGACGGCCCGAGGAGCTGGCGCAGGTCGACGCTCTCGTCGTACCGGGCGGCGAGTCGACCACGATGAGCCGGCTCGCGGACTCCTTCGGCCTGCTCGAGCCGATCCGGGAGCGGATCCGCGTCGGCATGCCGGTCTACGGTTCGTGCGCCGGGATGATCCTGCTGGCCCGGTCGGTCCTCGACGGCTGGCCCGACCAGCGCGGCTTCGACGGCATCGACATGGTGGTGCGCCGGAACGCGTTCGGTCGCCAGGTCGACTCGTTCGAGTCCGATCTGGACTTCGCCGGCCTGCCGGGCGGGCCGCTGCACGCGGTGTTCATCCGCGCCCCCTGGGTGGAGGAGGTCGGTCCGGGCGTCCAGGTGCTCGGCCGCGTCGGCGGCCCCCAGGAGCCGGCGCGCGGCGGCCCCCAGGAGCCGGCCGCGTCGGCGGCCCCCAGGAGCGCGGCCGCGTCGGCGGCCCCCAGGAGCGCGGCCGCGTCGGCGGCCCCCAGGAGCGCGGCCGCGTCGGCGGCCCCCAGGAGCCCGGCCGCGTCGGCGGCCCCCAGGAGCGCGGCCGCGTGGGCGGGGGAGTGGCGGACGGTAGGATCGTCGCGGTTCGGCAGGGCAACCTGCTGGCGACCGCCTTCCACCCGGAGCTGACCGGGGACACCCGCGTCCACGCGCTCTTCCTGGAGATGGTCGTGCGGGCCGGCTCGCTGCCGGCCTAGTCCGGCACCCGCCGCGCGGCTGCTGCCGGGCCAGCCGGGCCGGCGACGATATTCGCGCGATCGAGGAGGACGTCCGTGAGCGGCCATTCCAAGTGGGCGACCACGAAGCACAAGAAGGCCGTCGTGGACGCCAGGCGGGGCAAGATGTTCGCCAAGCTGATCAAGACCATCGAGGTCGCGGCCCGCACCGGCGGCGGCGACGTGGCCGGCAACCCGACGCTCTACGACGCGATCCAGAAGGCGAAGAAGAGTTCGGTCCCCAACGACAACATCGAGCGGGCGGTCAAGCGCGGCGCGGGCCTGGAGGCCGGCGGCGCCGACTGGCAGGACATCACCTACGAGGGCTACGGCCCCCACGGCGTCGCGCTGCTGGTCGAGTGCCTGACCGACAACCGCAACCGGGCCGCCAGCGACGTCCGCACCGCGATCACCCGCAACGGCGGCTCGATGGCCGACCCGGGTTCGGTGTCCTACCTGTTCAGCCGCAAGGGCGTGGTCATCGTCCCGAAGAACGGCCTGACCGAGGACGACGTGCTCGGCGCGGTGCTGGACGCGGGCGCCGAGGACGTCGCCGACCTCGGGGAGGCGTTCGAGGTGGTGAGCGAGGCCGTCGATCTGGTTGCCGTGCGCACCGCGCTGCAGGACGCGGGGATCGACTACGAGTCGGCCGAGGCGAGCTTCCTCCCCAGCGTGCAGGTGCCGTTGGACGAGGACGGGGCCCGGAAGCTCTTCAAGCTCATCGACGCCCTCGAGGACTCCGACGACGTGCAGAACGTGTACGCCAACTTCGACGTCTCCGACGAGGTCATGGAAGCGGTGAGCTGACCCGGGGAGCCGGCCCGGCCGGAACCGCCCGTCCGGCGGTCCGCGGCGGGGCGTGTCGCCCCGGCTTCGGGGGAGCCCGCCCGGTACCGTGTCGAACATCTGTTCGGGAGGTGCGCGTGCGGGTGATGGGGGTCGATCCCGGCCTGACCCGGTGTGGGCTCGGCGTCGTGGACGGCAGTCCGGGCCGGCGCTGCACGCTGGTGCACGTCGACGTGGTCCGGACACCGGCCGACGCCGACATCGGTGTCCGGCTGCTCGCCCTCGACCTGGCCTTCGCGGCGGCCATCGCGGCGCACGCCCCGGACGTGGTGGCGGTGGAGCGGGTGTTCAGCCAGCACAACGTGCGCACCGTGATGGGCACCGCGCAGGCCGCGGGCGTGGCGATCGCCGCCGCCGCGCGGGCCGGCCTGCCGGTCGTGCTGCACACCCCGAGCGAGGTCAAGGCCGCGGTGACCGGCTCAGGCCGGGCCGACAAGGCACAGGTCGCGGCCATGGTGACCAGGCTGCTCGGGCTGGCCGCCACGCCCAAGCCGGCCGACGCGACCGACGCCCTCGCGCTGGCCATCTGTCACCTCTGGCGGGCGCCGGCGCAGGCCCGGCTCGCGGCGGCGGTCGACGCAGTCCGCGGTGCCGCGGCGGTCGTCCCGGCCCGGGGCGCGGCCCGATGATCGCCAGCGTCCGTGGACAGGTCACGGCCCTCGCCCCCGACGGCGCGGTGATCGAGGTGGGCGGGGTGGGGCTCTCGGTGCAGTGCAGCCCCGGCACGCTGGCCACCCTCCGGCCAGGCTGCACGGCCCAGCTGTCCACCAGCCTGGTCGTGCGGGAGGACTCCCTCACGTTGTACGGATTCGTCTCCGACGACGAGCGGACACTGTTCGAGCTGTTGCAGACCGCGAGCGGGGTCGGTCCCCGGCTGGCCCAGGCCGTTCTCGGCATCCACCGGCCCGACGCCGTTCGTCGGGCCGTCGCGACCGCCGACATCGCCGCCCTGACGCTCGTCCCGGGCATCGGCAAGAAGGGCGCGGAGCGTCTCGTGCTGGAGTTGAAGGATCGGATCGGGGTGATCGGCGCCGCCGACCCCACCGGCCCGGCGGTCGACCTCGAGCCGCCCTGGCGCACCCAGGTCCGGCAGGGCCTGGTGGGTCTGGGCTGGTCGACCAGGGAAGCCGACGAGGCGCTCACCACCGTGGCCGCCGCCGTCGACCCGGGCGCCGAGCCGGACGTCTCCGCGCTGCTCAAGCAGGCCATCCGGACGATGGGGCGGCGGTGAACGGGCGAAGCCGGGCGGCGGGCAGGCGCGGCGCGGCCCGGCCGGCCCGGCGGGCCCGCCGGGACCAGCCGCCGGCGTCGCGCCGAAGCGGAGCGGCCCGGTGAGCGGCGTCGACCCGGCGGACGCGACGGCGGTCGTCTCGGCGTACGCGGCTCCGGAGGACCGCGACATCGAGCTCAACCTCCGGCCGCACTCGCTCGCGGAGTTCATCGGCCAGCACCGCGTCCGCGAGCAGCTCGACCTGCTGCTGCGCAGCGCCCGGCGGCGGCAGCGGCCACCCGACCACATCCTGCTCTCCGGTCCACCGGGCCTGGGCAAGACGAGCCTGGCGATGATCGTCGCGGCCGAGCTGGGCGCGGCGATCCGGATCACCAGCGGGCCGGCGATCGAACGGTCCGGCGACCTGGCCGCGGTGCTGACCACGCTCGGCTCCGGCGACGTGCTCTTCATCGACGAGATCCACCGGATCGCCCGTCCGGCCGAGGAGCTGCTCTACTCGGCGATGGAGGACTTCCGGGTCGACGTGGTGGTCGGCAAGGGCCCCGGGGCGACCGCCATCCCGCTCGATGTCGAGCCGTTCACGCTGGTGGGTGCGACCACCCGCTCGGGCCTGCTCACCGGCCCGTTGCGCGACCGGTTCGGGTTCGTCGCCCACCTCGACTTCTACGAGCCCGCCGACCTGGTCCAGGTGATCACCCGGTCGGCCGGCATCCTCGGGGTGCGCATCGACCCCGCGGGCGCGGTCGAGATCGCCGGCCGGTCCCGCGGCACCCCCCGGATCGCCAACCGGCTGCTCCGTCGGGTGCGCGACTACGCCGAGGTACGTGCCGACGGCGTCGCGACGCTCGAGGTGGCCCAGGCGGCGCTCACCGTCTACCAGGTCGACCACCTGGGCCTGGACCGGCTCGACCGGGGCGTACTGGACGCGTTGGTGGCCTCTTTCGGCGGCGGCCCGGTGGGTCTGTCGACGCTGGCCGTGGCAGTCGGGGAGGAGCGGGAGACGGTG
Source organism: uncultured Actinomycetota bacterium (assembly GCA_963740255.1). Classification (GTDB taxonomy): domain Bacteria; phylum Actinomycetota; class Actinomycetes; order Mycobacteriales; family Cryptosporangiaceae; genus CAVUDO01. The sequence continues at coordinate 518,985 of CAVUDO010000002.1, forward strand.
GAGGAGGTCGCCGAACCGTTCCTGGTCCGGGCCGGACTGCTGGCCCGGACGCCGCGGGGCCGGGTCGCCACCCGGGCGGCCTGGGAGCACCTCGGGCGGACGCCGCCGGCCGGACCGCTGCCCGACGGGCAGGGCGACCTGTTCGGCGGCCGGATGGGTCTGACGTAGCCTGGAGGCGGCGGCACCCCGGGGCCGTCGACGTGCGGCGGGAACGACGGCGTCGTGCCCTCCGTTGCCAGCAAGGGTCCGGCGTGCGACTAGACTCGCCGCCGATCACCGCCTCGTCCACCGATGAAGGGTCCTACCGTGTTCTTCGCCGCGCCCAGTGACCAGGGCGGAGGCAGCAGCTTCCTGCCGCTGCTCCTGCTTGTCGGGCTGTTCGCCCTGATGTACTTCATGGTCATCCGGCCGCAGTCGCAGCGACGCAAGAAGCTGCAGCAGATGCAGGACGAGATCGGCCCGGGCAGCGAGGTCGTCACCATCGGCGGCCTGTACGGCACGGTGGTCGACACCGACGACGACACGTTGACCCTCGAGGTCGCGCCCGGCGTGACCAACCGCTACGCGCGAGGCGCGATCGGCAAGGTGCTTCCCCCAGCCACGTCCGACGCGGACGACGACGCGGACGACGACGACGCGGAGAGCCCCGACCCGGTCGCCGACAGCGCCGGCGAGGCCTCCGACAAGCGCTGAGCCCCACCCACCAGACAGCCCGTACCGCCCAGCGTGCGACCCACGCTCGGCCCGGTACCGACACCAGGGAGAGTCACCGGCCGTGGCACCACCTCAGGGACAGGTCCGTCCGTCCCGGTATTTCGCCGTGCTCGTGGTGCTGATCGCGGGGCTCTACGCGCTCGTGTTCTTCACCGGGCCCGGCGGCAGCTGGTCGGAGAAGATCACTCCCCGGCTCGGGTTGGACCTGATCGGCGGCACCACGGTCACCCTGATCGCCAGCACGCCCGACGGCCAGCCGCCCAAGCCGGAGCAGCTGGAAGAGGCCCGCAACATCATCGAGAACCGGGTCAACGGGCTCGGGGTCGCCGAGCCCGAGGTGGTCACCGAAGGCGACCGCAACATCGTGGTGACGCTGGCCGGGGAGAACAACGACCAGATCAAGCAGATCGGCGACCCGGCGCAGCTGCGGTTCCGCAAGGTCCTCGGCGCCGCGCCGGACGCCAGCGGGCCGGAGGCCGAACCCACGCCGAGCCCGTCGACGTCCGGTACGGCCGCACCGAGCCCGTCGACATCGGCGAGCGCCAAGGCCGGCACGTCGGCCAGCCCCAGCGCGTCCGGCAGCCCCAGCGCGGCGGCCACGCCGTCGACCGGCACGTCCACCGGTGGCAAGCCCACCGAGAAGGACGTTCTGAACAAGTTCAACGTCGCCACCATCGTCCAGATCCTCCAGCAGGTGAAGGATCCGGCGCAGCTGGGCGACCCCCGCCTGGCCACCCTGTTCGCGCCGGCGAAGACCCTCAAGCCGGCCGAGTTGGCGTTGCTGCCGGCCGAGTGGCAGATGAAGTTCCCGACCGTGAGCTGCAAGGCCCTGAAGAACCGCCCCGCGGGCAGCATCGACCCGGTCGAGAAGCAGGTCGTCGCCTGCGAGGGCAAGACCAAGTACCTCCTGGACAAGGCCAAGGTCCTCGGGACGGACGTCTCCGGGGCCGACTTCTCGTTCAACCCCGGGGGGCAGGGCGGCGGCACCCCGGGCTGGCGGGTGACGCTGAAGTTCAAGAGCGACGGCCAGGACAAGTGGACGGCGCTGACCCGGGAGACCAAGGGCCAGCAGGTCGCCGTGGTGCTCGACAACGAGGTGGTCTCCGCGCCCACCATCAACGACGTGATCACCGGTGACGCCGAGATCACCGGAAGCTTCACCAAGGACGAGGCGCAGGCCCTGGCGAGCAAGCTCCGCTACGGGGCGCTGCCGCTCACGTTCGAGCAGGGCGAGGCGAACAGCATCTCGGCCACCCTGGGCACCGAACAGCTCCGGGCGGGCCTGCTCGCCGCGGGCATCGGGATGCTCCTGGTCGCGGTCTACGCGTTCTTCTACTACCGGCTGCTCGGCTCGGTGATCTTCCTCAGCCTGCTGCTCTCGGCGGTGCTGGTGTTCGCCGCGCTGATCCTGCTCGGCCGGTCGATCGGGTTCACCCTGACCCTAGCCGGGATCGCCGGCTTCATCGTGTCCCTCGGTATCGCCGCCGACTCGTTCGTCATCTACTTCGAACGCCTCAAGGACGAGATCCGGGACGGACGAAGTCCCCGCAGCGCCATCCCGCGGGCCTGGGTGCGGGCCCGGCGGACGATCATCTCGGCGAACGCCATCTCGATCCTCGCCGCGGTCGTGCTCTACCTGCTGGCGGTGGGCGCGGTGAAGGGCTTCGCGTTCGCGCTGGGGATGTCGACGATCCTCGACCTGGTGATCGTGTTCCTGTTCCGGCACCCGATCATGACGCTGCTGGCGCGGAGCCGGGCGTTCCTCTCCCCACGGGTGAGCGGACTCGGCCGCGCGGTCCAGCAGGACCCGGGCGACACCCCGGCACCGGCCCGCCCGACCCGGACGAAGGAGGCCTGAGATGGCTGGTCTGGCCACCCGGCTCTACCGCGGCGACGCCGGCATCAACATCGTCGGCAGGCGCAAGCTGTGGTACGCCGTCGCGGGGCTCATCCTGCTCGCGGCGATCGCCAGCTTCTTCGTCCGCGGCTTCCACCTGGGCATCGAGTTCGAGGGCGGCAACGTCTTCCAGATGCCCCGGGCCACCGCCACCGTCGAGGAGGCCCGGCAGGTCGTCACCGACGCGGGTGCCGAGGTCGTCTCCGCGCAGGAGGTCGGCGGTACGGACGGGACCTACCTGGTGCGGACCGTGCCGCTCAGCGCCGACCGGTCCGAGGAGGTCAAGACCGAGATAGCCAGAGCCCTCAAGCTCGACCCCACCCAGATCAGCGACAACCGGGTGAGCGCGGCCTGGGGGTCGCAGATCACCTCGCGCGCCCTGCTCGCCCTCGCGGTGTTCCTCGCGCTGGTGATCGTCTACCTGATCATCCGGTTCGAGTGGCGGATGGCGGTCGGCGCCATCGCGGCGCTGGTGCTGGACCTGGTCTTGACCGCGGGGATCTATTCGATCGTGGGCTTCGACGTCACCCCGTCCACCGTCATCGGCCTGCTCACCATCCTCGGGTTCTCGCTGTACGACGTGGTCGTCGTGTTCGACAAGGTGCAGGAGAACACCCGGGGCCTCCTCGGCGGCTCCCGGTCCACCTACGCCGAAGCCGCGAACCTGGCCATCAACCAGACGCTGATGCGGTCAATCAACACCGCCGTGATCGCGCTGCTGCCGGTCGGCGGACTGCTCTTCATCGGCGCCGGCCTGCTCGGCGCGGGCACCCTCAAGGACCTCGGCCTGGTGCTGTTCGTCGGTATGGCCGCGGGTGTCTTCTCCTCGATCTTCCTGGCCACGCCGGTGGTGGCGGAACTCAAGGAGCGGGAGCCGAAGTATGCGGCACTGCGCCAGCGGGTGCTCGCCCGGCGGTCGGGCGTCGCGAAGTCGGCGGCGAAGGCCAAGGCCACTCCGGCGGCTGACGGCGAGTCCGACGCCTTGGTCGACGACGCCGCCATGGCCGTGGCCGGTGCCCGCAAGGCGGCCGGGGGACGACCGGCCACCGCGCAGGCCCCACGTCGGCGGCCCGGTGGCAAGCCGGGGCGGCCGAGCGGCAAACGGCGCCGGTGACCACGTGGCCTCGCTGCCGGTGACCGGCCGATCCGGCAGCGGGCCGGTCACGCCGGTGGCCGTTGCCGACCTCGTCGCCGCCCGCATCGTGGACGTACCGGACTTTCCCCAGCCCGGTGTCCTGTTCAAGGACCTCACCCCGCTGTTCGGGGACGGGCCCGCGTTCGCGCAGGTGGTCGACGCCGTCACGACCGAGCACGGCGGTGCGTTCGACGTGGTCGCGGGCGTGGAGGCGCGGGGATTCGTGCTGGCCGCCGCAGTGGCCTACGCGGCCGGTGCCGGCCTGGTGCCGATCCGCAAGGCGGGCCGGCTGCCCCGCGCGGTGCTGGCGGCGCGCTACGCCCTGGAGTACGGCGAGGCGACGCTGGAGATCCACGAGGACGCGTTCGCCCCGGGAGCGCGGGTGCTCGTGGTCGACGACCTGCTGGCCACGGGGGGCACGGCCGAGGCCGCGCTGGCGCTGGTGGAGCGGGCCGGCGGCACGGTAGCCGGGTTCTCCGTGCTGGTCGAGCTGGTGTCCCTGCAGGGCCGCGAACGCCTTGCCCGCCGTGACGTGCACGCCGTGCTCACGCTCTGACCGGCCGCTGTGCCGGGCCGACTCGCCGGCACGCTCCGTGGCAGGCGTGCCCTCCGGCGTAGCATGGTGGGACACCGACCCCGAGAGGGAGGCCGTGTCCCCGGACGTGGCACCGACCGTCGCCGGCGAGCAGGAAGATGCCGCCGGCGCGGCCGAGGCTGCCCACGATCCGCAGACCGCCCGCCCCACGGCCACCTCGCTCGCCGAGGAGACCGACGGCGGGCCGCATACCGTCGGCACCCCGGCTGAGGGCCGCGCGGGCATCGGCGCGCCGACCGGGCGCCGGATGCGAGCGGCGCTGGCCCGCTTCAGCGCCACACCGTGGCAGGGCCAGGTCAACGTCGTCCTGGAGCCCCTGGTCGCCACCCACCGGGCCGCCCACCCCAAGGCCGACGTCCGCCTGCTGCAGAAGTCCTACGACATCGCGGAGCAGTTCCACCGCGGACAGCTCCGCAAGTCCGGAGACCCCTACATCACCCACCCGCTCGCGGTGGCCACGATCCTCGCCGAACTCGGCATGGACACCACCACGCTGGTCTCGGCACTCCTGCACGACACGGTCGAGGACACCGGCTACACCCTCGAACAGCTTCAGGCCGACTTCGGCGGCGAGGTGGCCCATCTCGTCGACGGGGTGACCAAGCTCGACAAGGTCCAGTTCGGCGACGCCGCCGAGGCGGAGACGATCCGCAAGATGGTCGTGGCCATGGCGCGCGACCCGCGGGTGCTGGTGATCAAGCTGGCCGACCGCCTGCACAACATGCGCACGCTGCGCTTCCTGCCTCGGCACAAGCAGGAGCGCAAGGCCCGCGAGACGCTGGAGGTGCTGGCCCCGCTCGCGCACCGCCTGGGTATGAACACGGTCAAGTGGGAGTTGGAAGACCTGGCGTTCATGACGCTGTACCCCAAGCGGTACGACGAGATCGCGCGGCTGGTCTCCGAGCACGCGCCGGCCCGCGACAAGGCGTTGGCCGAGGTCACCGAGCGGGTCAACTCCGAGCTCCGCACCGCCAAGGTCAAGGCGAACGTGCAGGGCCGGCCGAAGCACTACTACTCGATCTACCAGAAGATGATCGTGCGCGGTCGAGACTTTTCAGACATCTACGACCTGGTCGGCGTGCGCGTGACGGTCGACTCGGTGCGGGACTGCTACGCCGCGCTCGGCGTCATCCACGCGTCCTGGCAGCCCGTCCCGGGCCGCTTCAAGGACTACATCGCGATGCCGAAGTTCAACATGTACCAGTCGCTGCACACGACAGTGATCGGGCCGGAGGGCAAGCCGGTCGAGTTGCAGATCCGCACCTGGGCGATGCACCGCACGGCCGAGTACGGCATCGCGGCGCACTGGAAGTACAAGGACGCCAAGGGTGCCGAGATCGCCGGTCCGGCGGCCAGCGTCGACGACATGGGGTGGTTGCGCCAGCTGCTGGACTGGCAGCGCGAGGCGTCGGACCCGGGCGAGTTCCTCGAGTCGCTGCGGTTCGACCTCGGCGGCCAGGAGGTGTACGTCTTCACGCCGAAGGGCGACGTGGTGGCGCTGCCGAAGGGCTCCACCCCGGTCGACCTGGCCTATGCCGTGCACACCGAGGTGGGCCACCGCTGCATCGGCGCCCGGGTGAACGGCAAGCTGGTGTCACTGGAGAGCACGCTGGTCAACGGCGACACCGTCGACATCTTCACCTCCAAGTCCGAGAACGCCGGCCCGAGCCAGGACTGGCTCAACTTCGTGAAGAGCCCGCGGGCCCGCACCAAGATCCGGCAGTACTTCGCCAAGGAGCGCCGCGAGGACGCGATCGAGGCCGGCAAGGACGCCCTGCAGAAGGTGATGCGCAAGCAGGGCCTGCCGCTGCAGCGCCTCCTCGGCGGCGACGCGCTGATCACCATCGGCCGCGACCTGCACTTTCCCGACATCAGCGCGCTCTACGCCGCGGTGGGGGAGAACCAGGTCTCGGCACAGTCGGTGGTGCAGCGGGTGGTGGCCTCCCTCGGCGGTGCCGAAGGCGCGACCGAGGACCTCGCCGAGGCGGCGAGTCCGACCCGCGGCCTGACCCGGCCGACCGGCCCCGGCGACCCGGGCGTGGTGGTGCATGGCGTCGGCGAGCACAGCTGGGTCAAGCTTGCCAAGTGCTGCACGCCGGTGCCGGGCGACACCATCCTGGGCTTCGTCACCCGCAGCGGCCACGTCAGCGTGCACCGCGAGGACTGCACGAACGCCGACGAGCTCAAGCGTCAGGCCGAACGCCTGGTCGAGGTCTCCTGGGCGCCGACCGCCGGGTCGACCTTCCTGGTGGCGATCCAGGTGGAGGCGCTCGACCGGCGCCGCCTGCTCTCCGACGTCACGCGGGTGCTCTCCGACGAGAAGGTCAACATCCTCTCGGCGACGGTCAGCACCACCCGCGACCGGGTGGCGATCTCCAAGTTCACCTTCGAGATGGCCGACCCCAAGCACCTCGGACACCTGCTGCGGGTGGTCCGGAACGTGGAGGGCGTCTACGACGCCTACCGTGACACGTCCAGCTGACACGTCCAGCTGACACGTTCAGCCGATCCGTCCAGCCGATCCGTCCAGCCGATCCGTCCAGCCGACACAGGAGGCACCGATGGCCAGGAAAGCCGCTCCGCGTCAGAGGCCGGAGCCCGATCCCGACCGCTTCCGGCAACTGCCTGCGCGGATCAGGCCCGAGGACAGGATCGAGACCCAGGACGTCGTGTCGGTGAACCGCTCGGGATCCCCGGCGGGGGATCCGGAGAGCGAGTTCATGATCCGGCACATCGGGTTCTGACCCGCCGCGGACCAACCTGGCCACGGCCGGGCCGACTTCCCGGTCCACGGGCCACCCGCCCGGTCCGGCCGTCGTTCGTCGGGTCGGCCCGTGTCAGCCGTTGTTCGTCGCGTCGACGGTCACGGTCTGCAGGGTGACCTTCGTCTTCGGCGCGCCGTCGCCCGGGCTCTTCGGGTCGCGCGGCGTCACGCCGGCCTTGGCCACCTTGTCCACGAACTCCAGGCCGCTGGTGACCTCGCCCACGATGTTGTAGTCCGGCGGCAGGTCGGAGTCGCCGTAGACGATGAAGAACTGGCTGCCCGTCGTGTTCGGGCCGCTGTTGGCCATCGCGACCATCCCCCGGGTGTAGGTGGCGATCTTCTGGCCCTGGGCCGAGGTGACCGTGTTGGTGGGCAGGTTCTCGGCGCCGTACTTGTAGGCCGGGCCACCGGTGCCGGTGCCGGACGGGTCGCCGCACTGCAGCACCTTCAGCGACTTGTCCGTCGCCGGCCCGGTCGTCATCCGGTGGCAGAACGAACCGTCGAAGAACTTCTTCTCCGCCAGGTAGGCGAGACTGTGGGACGTGCACGGTGCCGCCGCCTGGTCGAGGGCGATCTCGATCAGTCCGACGTTGGTCTTCAGCGAGACCGTGCGGGTGCCGGTGGTGGGGACGTCCTTGGTCGACGGCGCCCCCACGTCCTTGACCGTCTTCGGGTCGAACGAGCCGGGTGCTGGGGGGGTGTACGAGCACTTGGGGCCGCTGGCGGTCGCGGACTTGTCGTCGTCGCCACCGAACTTCGCGACCAGGAAGACGGTGCCGGCCACGACGGCCAGCAACCCGAGGACGGCTCCGATGCCGGCCTGGACCTGCCGACGCCGCCGGGCCGCGGCGGCACGCCGGGCCATCTGGCGCTCGAGCTTGGCGCGGGCGATCTGGCGCTGACGTTCCTTCGAAGCCGGCACGGCAGTGCTCTCCTGTCTTCCTCTGTCGGGCATCTCGACACGTCCCGCGGTCGGCGCCGCGGGGGGTCGAACGGGGGCACCTCCCGTGACCGCCCGAGTGTACGCACGACCCACCAGCCGTCGACGGGTGGGCGTGACAGCCGTTCGCCGACGGCTGATCCGGCCGCTGACCTCGCCCGGCGACCCGCCCGGCGACCCGGCCGCTGACCGGGCGCAGACCAGGAGCGGGGAGGAGGCGACCGGGCGGATAGAGGTCGCTGTCCGGCCGCACCGCTCGGTAGGCTGGTCCGATCGTCTGATTCCGCGCAGAAATGCCGGCTGCCGCCCGCGAGAAGAAGGACACCGCTGTGCTCGTCGCCGGATTCCCGGCCGGACCACCCGGCACCAACTGCTGGGTCGTCGCCCCCGGCCCCGGCGAGCAGTGCGTCGTCCTCGACCCCGGAATCGGGGCCGCGCCGCAGCTCGACGCGGTGCTGGCGCAGCACCGGCTGCACCCCGTGGCGGTGGTCCTCACCCACGGCCACTTCGACCACACCTTCTCGGTCGTGCCGGTCTGCGACGCCAGGGACATCCCGGCCTACATCCACCCGGCCGACCGGCACCAGCTCACCGACCCGTGGAGCGGCCTCGGCATGCCGCCGGGGACCCCGCTCTTCGGACAGCTCACGTTCAGCGAGCCCGACGAGGTGCGCGAGCTGGCCGACGGCGACACCCTACGGTTGGCCGGGGTGGAACTCACGGTGCACCTCGCTCCGGGCCACACTCCGGGCTCGGTGGTGTTCGGCCTCGCGACCCCCGACGCGCCGCTGCTGTTCTCCGGCGACCTGCTCTTCGCCGGCTCGGTCGGCCGGGTCGACCTGCCGGGCGGCAGCGCCGAGGCGATGCTGGCCTCCCTCTCCCGCGTCGTGCTGCCGCTGGCGGACACCACGGTCGTGCATCCAGGCCACGGGCCGTCGACGACCGTGGGCCGGGAACGCCAGACCAACCCCTACCTGCGCCAGGTCACCGAACTGTCGACCGGCCCGTCCGCCGCCTCGGCCGTCGCGCACACGAAGAGGACCGGACTGTGACCGCCAGTTTCACCGCCCCGAAGGGCACGTTCGACCTGCTGCCCCCGGACTCGGCCACGACGCTGGCCGTCCGCGAGGCGCTGGTGGCACCGCTGCGCACCGCCGGTTACGCCTACGTCGAGACCCCGATCTTCGAGGACACCGGCCTGTTCGCCCGGGGCGTCGGCGAGTCCACGGACGTGGTCGCCAAGGAGATGTACACGTTCGACGACCGCGGCGGCCGGTCGCTCACGCTGCGTCCGGAGCTCACCGCGGGCCTGATGCGGGCGTTCATCGAGCACAGGCTGCACGCGGGCCAGCTCCCCGTGAAGCTGTACGCGGTCGGCGCGGCGTTCCGCTACGAACGGCCGCAGGCGGGCCGGTACCGGCACTTCACCCAGGTCAACGTCGAGGCCATCGGCGTCGACGACCCCGCACTGGACGCCGAACTGGTGGCCCTGGCCGCCGAGGGCTACCGGGCGCTCGGACTGACCGAGCTGACGCTGCAGCTGACCTCGCTGGGCGACCGGACCTGCCGGCCCGCGTACCGGGAGAAGCTGCAGGCCTACCTCGCCGGCCTCGACCTGGACCCGGAGACCCGCCGGCGCGCCGATCTCAACCCGCTGCGGACGCTCGACGACAAGCGGCCGGAACTGGCCGCGGCGCTGGCCGGCGCGCCCCTGATGGTCGACCACCTCTGCCCGGGGTGCCAGGCCCACTACGACGCCGTCCGCATCCACCTCGCCGACCTCGGCGTGACCTGGACCGAGGCGCCGAGGCTGGTGCGGGGGCTGGACTACTACACCAAGACCACGTTCGAGTTCGTCCACGGCGGCCTCGGCGCGCAGTCCGCGGTCGGCGGCGGCGGACGGTACGACGGCCTGAGCGCCGCCCTGGGCGGTCCGGACCTCTCCGGGGTGGGTTACGCGGTCGGCGTGGACCGGACGGTGCTCGCGATGCGGGCCGACGGCGTGCTGCCCGAGCCGCCCCCGCGGGTGGCGGTGTACGTCGTGCCGCTCGGTGACCAGGCGCGGCGCCGGGCGACGACGCTGGTCGCCGGGCTGCGTGCCGCCGGCGTCGCCGCCGACATGGCGTTCGGCACCCGCGGGCTCAAGGGCGCGATGAAGGCGGCCGACCGTTCCGGCGCGCGGTACGCGGTCGTGCTGGGCGAGCGGGACCTCGCCGACGGCAGCGTCCAACTCAAGGACCTCACCAGCGGCGAGCAGCGCCCAGTCGTGCTCACCGCGCTCACTCAGACCATCAAGGAGTTCCTTTCGTGACCGGGATCGACCCGCAGGCAGGGCAGTCGGCGACGCGTGGCGCGGGAACGAAGTCGAACCGACCCTGGAAGACGCTGAAGGCGAGGTAGCCATCAACCATGAGGTCCCCGACCCCCGTGACCAGCTTCACGACCTCTGCCGCACCCAGGCAACCTGCGATTCCGGTGGCTAGGCCGAAGACCGGGACGCTGCCGCCATGGCCGGTCGGCAGGTCGGGGAACGCACAAAGGAAGCACGCTGTCCTGCCCGGAAGGACAGCTTGCCCTCAGCCGGTCGAAGCAATTTCGCTGGTGAGGAGTTCGGCGAAGACTTCGGATGGCTTCTTCCAGCCGAGGATCTTACGGGGTCTGCCGTTGATTTCTCGGGCGACGGCCCAGAGGTAGTCGGGGTCGTCGGGGATCGGGGTGCCTTTCGGGAAGTACTCGCGCAGCCACCGGTTGGTGTTCTCGTTCGTGCCGCGTTCCCAGGGTGAATGCGGGTGGGCGAAGTAGACCTTGACCTGGCTGGCCAGGGTGAACGCGGCGTGGGCGGCCATTTCGGTGCCGCAGTCCCACGTCAACGTCTTGAACAGTCGGGCGGGTAGGTCCACGGCCACGTCGATGAGGGCGTCTTTGAGCCCTTGGGAGTCTTTGCCGGCCGGCAACGGCACCGGGATGAGGTAGCGGCTGGTCCGCTCGACGAGGGTGCCCATCGCGGTCTTACCGGCTTGGCCGATGAGTAGGTCTCCTTCCCAATGCCCGGGCACCAACCGGTCGAGGGCTTCGGCCGGGCGTTCATCGATGCTGGTCATCGCCACGATCCGGACCCGAGAAGCTGGTGTGAGCCGACCGCGTTGGCGCCGCTGCGTACGGCCGGACCGCAGCTTGACCTGCCGGTCAGCCAGGGCACGCAACTCACCCTTGGGGCGGGCGTAGATCCAGTCATAGACCGCCTGATGCGAGATCGTCACCGGCCCAGCGTCGCCGCTGACCGGCTCGGACTTCAACTCCGCGGCGACCTGCTGCGGCGAGAACGACCGGGCCATCAACCCCGTCACCGTCTCCCGCAACACCGGATCGGCGTCGAGCTTGCGCACCTTGGGCCGGCACCGACGCCCGGCCGCCCGCGCCTGCGCGGCGTGTCCCCGATACCGGCTCTTCGAAGTTGACCGGGCTGGCGGGGTTTCGGCGCGTCTGACGCGTTGGGGCTCGTGGCCTCTGAACACTGGCTGTTCCTACGCAGTCAGGAACGAGGCCACGAGCTTGAGCAACGGTACGTCGTTGCTGCTCGGCTTGCAGGGCGTCACGGTGGACCGTGTCGTGCTGCGGGTCGACGGCACCCGGGAAGTGCATGTGTCCACATCGGATCTAGCGGCGGCGGGTTGTCCGTCGTGCGGGGAACTCTCGACCTCGCCGAAGCAGTGGGTGAGCACCCGGCCGCGGGACCTGCCGTACGGGGAGGCGCCGCTGGTGGTGGTGTGGCGCAAACGGCGGTGGCGGTGCCAGTCGGCGGGGTGCCCGGTCGGGTCGTTCACCGAGTCGATCCCGGAGGTGCCGGCTCGGGCCAGGGTGACCGGCCGGGTGCGCCGGGCGATCGGGGCGGCGGTCGGGGACGCGAACCGGGCGGTCAGTGAGGTCGCCGGGGCGTTCGGGGTGTCTTGGCCGACCGCGCACGCCGCGGTCATCGACGCGGCCGCGGCGGCGCTGCACGAGGCGCAACCCACGACGGTGCTGGGGGTCGATGAGACCCGCCGGGGTAAGCCCCGGTGGGAACCCGACCCGGTCACCGGCCGGTGGACCCGGATCGACCGGTGGGACACCGGCTTCGTCGACCTGGCCGGCGTCCAGGGCCTGTTAGGGCAGGCCACCGGGCGGACGAAGGCGACGGTGGTGGACTGGCTGGGCGGGCAGACGCCGCAGTTCCGGGCCGCGATCCGCTACGTGGTGATCGACCCAGCGGCGGTCTACCGCTCGGCGATCACCGCCGACCTCCTTCCGAACGCGCAGGTTGTGGTCGACCATTTCCACCTGGTCAAGCTGGCCAACGACGCGCTCACCGACGTCCGCCGCCGCCAGACCTGGGCCCTGCGCGGACGGCGGGGCCGCAGACTCGACCCGGAGTGGGCCAACCGGCGGCGGCTACTCACCGGAGCTGGCCGCCTCACCGAGAAGTCGTTCACCCGGATGTGGAATGAGCTGCTCACCCACGACCCGACCGGGCAGATCCTCACCGCCTGGATCGCCAAGGAAGAACTACGCAGCCTGCTCGCCCTCGCCCGCACCGACCCGGCCCGTCACCTCGTCCGGGCCCGCCTCGGCGACTTCTACACCTGGTGCTCCCGCGCCGACATTCCCGAACTGCACCGCCTCGCCACCACCGTGGAGAACTGGTGGCCCGAGATCGAACGGTTCATCCAGACCGGCCTGACCAACGCCCGGACCGAGGCCATCAACCGCGTCATCAAAGACGTCGGACGACGCGCCTGCGGATTCCGCAACCCCGACAACCACCGCCGCCGAGTACGGTTCCACTGCACCCGGAACACACGCCGAGTGCCAGCCACACCAGCGGCCAAGCCCGCCTAAGTTCGAAGAGCCCCGATACCCGTCCCGGCCGCCGTGACGGCGTCGCTCCCGCGACACCACCGACGCACACCGCCCGACCCCGATCGCGATCTGCTTGTTCGACGCCCCCTCGGCCAGCCCCCTGGAAATCTCCTCCCGCTCGACCAACGTCAACAACCGGCGCACACCCACCACCAAGACCTCCCACGACGCTCACACCAACGCCGAGAGTCCTACCAGGACAGACCGACACGATTGCTTCGACCGGCTGAGGGCAAGCAGTGATCACGTAGCCGTAGTTGTATTGGGCGCTGGCGTGGACCATGGGCACGTTGGCGTCGAGGCAGTACGCGTTACAGACCAGGCGCCCGCGCAGCGAGTCACCGCCTTCGATGACCACGTCGTAACCGTCGAGGAGCGCGTGTATGTTCTCGGGTTCGACCTTCGCGTCGACCGCTTCGATCGCCACGTCTCCGTTGAGTTCGCCGAGTCGCTCGGCCGCTGCTGCTGCCTTGTTCCTACCGATGTCAGCAGTCGTATAGAGGATCTGTCGGTTGAGATTGCTCAGCTCGACTCGGTCGAAATCAATGATTCGGAGCCTGCCGATTCCTGCCGCCACCAAGTAGTAGAGCATTGAGGATTTCACTCCACCCGCCCCGATGGATACGACGCGGGCACCGCGAAGGTGCTTCTGCTTTCCGGCCCCAACTGCGGCATGAGCTCTTGGCGGTTGTACCGGGAGTCCTCGAACAGCACGTTACCGCCTCAGTTGTGGAACCGAAGCAGGTCAGCCGTCACAGGGCAGCGCGGCGAGGATGGTCACGGACTCGGTGCCCGACATTGGCAATTCGCCAGACGCTACGCACCCTTCGACGAGAACCTTGGTGCTGCGCCGGGGGGAGCCGTCCGGGTGCGTGAGGGCTTCGGACAGGCGTGGACTGCGTCGCGCCAGTTCTCTCACCACATCGCTGGCCGTTGGGTCGGCGGGCACGGCAAGTGTCACCCGCGAAATTCCAAGCACTGCCTCCGGGTACCCGCGAAGTCCGACCTCGAGTGTGTTCATGACCCTGCCTCAGTCCGCCGTACGCCCGCTACAGATTGCAAGCGCTACCTGACAGAAGGTACCGGAGTTGGCGTTGCCGTGGCGGGCATCGGGCGAGAACCCCGTCGCCGGACGAGTAGCCTGACGGGACCCGAGGCTGGCCCACGACGGACGTGATGTGAGGGATGTTCTATGAGGAGGACGTTGATCCGGGACTGCCGGGAGGCAATCGGGGAGACGGTCACCGTCTGCGGGTGGGTCCATGCGCTCCGCCTCCAGCGGAAGATGCAGTTCGTCATCATTCGTGACCACACGGGCCTGCTACAGCTCACGCACCGGCGCGGTGGCGAAGGCGACGACCTGGAGCAGCGTCTTGAGGATCTGTCCCCCGAGTCGACCGTACGCATCACGGGGACGGTCGTGGAGAACCCGGTCGTCAACCTCGGCGGCATAGAGCTTGTGCCCTTGTCGGTCGACGTGGTCGCCAAGGCCGAGACTCCGCTACCCATCGATGAGAACACCAACCTCGACCAGCGGCTCGACTGGCGGTTCCTCGACCTGCGCCGGCCGGAACAGCGGCTCGTCTTCGAGGTGCAGACGACTGTCGAAGCAGCGATGCGCGAGGTCGCCTACCGCGAAGGTTTCACGGAACTGCACACACCCAAGCTCATGGGTACAGCGTCAGAGTCCGGGGCCGAGGTCTTTGCCGTGAGGTACTTCGACCGCACTGCCTACCTCGCCCAGAGCCCTCAGTTCTACAAGCAGACCGCCATCGCAGCGGGAATCGACAGAGTGTTCGAGATCGGCCCGGTATTTCGTGCCGAGCCTTCCTTCACCAGCCGGCACTCGACAGAATTCACCGGCGTCGATGCGGAGATCGCCTGGATCGACGGAGTCGAGGACGTCATGGGCTTCGAGGAGCGGATGCTCGCCCACGTGGTAGCCCGCGTCGTGGACGAGCACGGTCCTTCGATCACCCGTCTGCTCGGCGAGGATCTTGTGGTCCCATCGCTACCGTTTCCTCGAATCACGATGGCCGACGCCGTGGGCTGGATGCGCGAGTCCGGGTGGGACCCGGACGGCATTCGGAACGACCTCGACCCCGAAGGCGAGCGGGCACTGTCCAAGAAGATCGCGGAGAAGTACGGCCACGACTTCGCCTTCGTTACGCACTTCCCAAGCAGCGTCCGGCCCTTCTACCACCTACGTTCACCGGAGGATCCCACCACCACGGAAAGCTTCGACCTGCTCTGGAAGGGGATTGAGATCACGACCGGAGCGCAGCGCGAGCACCGCTACGAAGTCCTCTGCGCGCAAGCGCGGGAGAAGGGCTTGGACCTCGAACCGCTCACGCCGTACCTCAACTGCTTCCGGTTCGGTGTGCCGCCCCACGGTGGCCTGGGTCTTGGCCTGAGCCGCCTCTTGATGGTCCTGCTCGGGCTCGATTCGATCCGCGAAGCCACCTTCCTCTTCCGTGGCCCCAACCGTCTCGAACCGTAGCCCCGTGTAAGGCATCCACGAGGTGAATGACGGGCAGCGATGGCCGGGCGCGGAGCCCGGAGTCGTCGGCGGGCGCGGGTAGGGTCCGGCTGTGGAAGCCGAGAGCCTGTTCGACGCGGCCGGGGTCGAGGCCGCCGCGGCCGGCGCACCGCTGGCCGTCCGGATGCGCCCGCGCACACTGGACGAACTGGTCGGGCAGGGCCACCTGCTCGCGCCCGGGACCCCGCTGCGCCGGCTGGTCGAGGGCGACGCGCCGATCTCGCTGATCCTCTGGGGCCCGCCGGGGTCGGGGAAGACCACGATCGCGCGGATCGTCTCCGGGGCCACCAGCCGCCGGTTCGTCCAGCTCTCCGCGCTCTCGGCCGGGGTGAAGGACGTCCGGGCGGTGATCGAGGAGGCCCGCCGGGAGCTGGGCTTCTCCGGCCGGCAGACCGTGCTGTTCATCGACGAGGTGCACCGCTTCTCCAAGACGCAGCAGGACTCGCTGCTCTCCGCGGTGGAGGACCGCACGGTCACGCTGGTCGCGGCCACCACGGAGAACCCGTCGTTCTCGGTCGTCTCGCCGCTGCTGTCCCGGTCGCTGGTGCTCACCCTGGAGCCGCTGACCGACGACGACGTCCGGTTGGTGGTGCGGCGCGCGCTGACGGACGAGCGGGGTCTGGCCGGGGCGGTGGTCCTGGCTGCCGGCGCGGAGGAGCACGTGGTGCGCCTGGCCGCCGGCGACGCCCGGCGGGCGCTCACGGCGCTGGAGGCGGCCGCGGGCTCGGCGATCGCGTCGGGGGACGCCGAGATCGACCTGGCCACCGTCGAGGCCGCGGTCGACAAGGCGGCCCTGCAGTACGACCGCGCCGGCGACGCCCACTACGACGTGATCAGCGCGTTCATCAAGAGCATGCGAGGCTCCGATGTAGACGCCGCGCTGCACTGGCTGGCCCGGATGCTGGCGGCCGGGGAGGACCCGCGGTTCGTGGCCCGGCGGCTGGTGATCTTCGCCAGCGAGGACGTCGGGATGGCCGACCCGGCGGCGCTCCCCGTGGCGGTCGCGGCGGCGCAGGCGGTGGCGCTGATCGGCATGCCCGAGGTGCGGATCAACCTGGCCCAGGCCGTGATCCATCTGGCCACCGCACCCAAGTCAAACGCTGTGATCGTCGGCGTGGACGCCGCGCTGGCCGATGTCGAGTCGGGGCGCACGGGCCCGGTGCCGCCCGCGTTGCGCGATGCGCACTATCCGGGGGCCCGCGCGCTCGGTCACGGCAGCGGGTACCGCTATCCGCACTCCGACCCCGCCGGCGTGGTCACGCAGCAGCACGCCCCAGACGTGGCGAACGTCCGGGACTACTACGTCCCGACTACGCACGGTGCCGAGCGGGAGGTCGCCCAACGACTGCCGCGGCTCCGGGCGATCGTCCGCGGCACGCCGCCAGCGGGAGCGCCCGACTCCTCCGCCGCACCGTCGACAGCCGAGGCCGACACCCCCGAGACGCCGTCGCCGGCCGAGGCCGACGTGCGGTCCAAGCCGGACAAAGGGGTAGGGTCGTGATGCCCCGCTCCCGGTGATGGAGGAGAACCTCAGGTGTCTGGTGGCGAGATTGCGGCGCTCATCGCGGCCATCGCGTTCGTACTGCTGGTGGGAGCCCTCGCGGTCCCGATCCTCAAGCTCGGCCGGACGGTGGACGCGGCCACCCGCGCGATCACCGAGCTGACCGACCAGGCCACGCCGATCCTGGCCAGTGTGCACGTGACGGTCGACGGTGTGAACGAGACGTTGCACGGCGTGAACCACCAGCTGGAGAAGGTGGACACGCTCACCGACCACGTCGCGACGGTCACCGGCAACGTGTCGACCCTCAGCTCGTTGTTCGCCTCCACACTCGGCGGTCCGCTGGTCAAGGTGGCGGCGCTGAGCTACGGGCTGCGGTCGGCCGTGAAGGCGCGCAAGCGCGGCGAGGTGGAGCGCGAGGTGCGGTCGGAGCTGAAGTCGCGGCGGGGCCGCCGGCGGAGCGCCTGATGCGCCGGCTGTTCTGGCTCGGGCTGGGCCTCGCGGCAGGCGCCGTGGTGGTGCGTCAACTCACCCGGGCAGCCCACTCCTACAGCCCGCGCGGACTGGCCGACACGGCCCGCGACTCGGTCACGGGCCTGCTCGACTCCGCCCGCGACTTCGTCGACGAGGCCCGGCTGGCGTCCGCGGAGCGGGAGCAGGAGCTGCTCTCCGCGCTCGCCGAGGGCGACGACCCGCACGGCGGCCACGGCGAGCGCCAGTCCCGGCACTGAGCCCTGCGGCCGCCAGGAAGTACCGACCGGACCAGGCCACCTCGCGCTACTGACACGGTTACTGGGACGCGTCCCCGACCGGCCGGCGGGTAAGGTCGAGGCGCCGGCAACGTCCCCCGGCGCCTCCGCGAGGAAGCCGGTCCTGGGGGCAGCAGCTTCACCTGAGCGCCACCGCGGTCAGCCCACGGAGTGAGCCCCGTCTCTCGCGTGCGGCCGCGGCGTCGCCGGACCACACCGACCTCGACCTACGGACCCGCCTGAGATGAAGACCTCCGAGATCCGCCAGCGCTTCCTCGACCACTTCGCCCGCAACGGGCACACCGTGGTGCCCAGCGCCAGCCTCATCGCCGACGACCCGAACCTGCTGTTCGTCAACGCCGGCATGGTGCCGTTCAAGCCGTACTTCCTCGGGCAGCTCCCCCCGCCGTACCCCCGGGCGACGAGCGTGCAGAAGTGCGTCCGCACCCTGGACATCGACGAGGTCGGCAAGACCACCCGGCACCTGTCGTTCTTCCAGATGAACGGCAACTTCTCCTTCGGGGACTACTTCAAGCAGCGCGCCGTCGAGCTGGCCTGGGACCTGGTCACGAAGCCGGTCGCCGACGGCGGCTACGGCCTGGACCCCGAACGGCTCTGGGCGACCGTCTACCTCGACGACGACGAGGCGGCCGGCATCTGGCGGGACACGATCGGCCTGCCGACATCCCGGGTGGTCCGGCTGGGCAAGGCGGCCAACTTCTGGTCGATGGGTGTGCCAGGCCCCTGCGGCCCCTGCTCGGAGATCCTCTTCGACCGCGGCCCGGAGTTCGGTCCCGAGTACGACCCGGAGCGCGACGACGAGCCCGACGGCGACCGCTACCTGGAGTTCTGGAACCTCGTGTTCATGCAGTACGAACGCGGTCCGGGCACGGGCAAGGACGACTTCGAGATCCTCGGCGACCTGCCGGCCAAGAGCATCGACACCGGCATGGGCCTGGAGCGGATGGCCCAGCTCCTCCAGGGCGTGGAGAACCTCTACGAGATCGACGAGGTCTTCCCGGTGCTGGAGCGCGCGGCCGCGCTCGCGGGCAAGCGGTACGGGCAGGGCTCCGACGAGGATTCGCACGCCGACGACGTGCGCCTGCGGGTGGTGGCCGACCACGTCCGCACCGCGCTGATGCTGATCGCCGACGGCGTGACCCCGTCGAACGAGGGCCGCGGCTACGTGCTGCGCCGGATCCTGCGCCGGGCCGTGCGGGCGATGCGCCTGCTCGGCTACGAGGGCCGGTCGTTCCCCGAACTGTTCCCCGTCGCCGGGGACGCGATGAGCGCCTCGTACCCGGAGGTGGCGTCGGACTTCGACCGGATCTCCAGCTACGCCTACGCCGAGGAGGAGGCGTTCGCGGCCACCCTGCGGTCCGGCACCACG
The DNA here is from genome assembly GCA_963740255.1 of uncultured Actinomycetota bacterium. Classification (GTDB taxonomy): domain Bacteria; phylum Actinomycetota; class Actinomycetes; order Mycobacteriales; family Cryptosporangiaceae; genus CAVUDO01. The sequence continues at coordinate 538,105 of CAVUDO010000002.1, forward strand.
ATCCTGGACACCGCGGTACGCGAGACGAAGTCCGCCGGACGGTCCGTCCTGGGCGGAGCGCAGGCGTTCGCGCTGCACGACACCTACGGCTTCCCGATCGACCTGACCCTGGAGATGGCCGCCGAGCACGGCGTCACCGTCGACGAGGACGGGTTCCGCCGGCTGATGGCCGAGCAGCGCAACCGCGCGAAGGCCGACGCGCGGGCCCGAAAGTCCGGCCACGCCGACACCTCGGCCTACCGGGTCGTCCTGGACGGCCACGGTGCCTCGCTCTTCACCGGCTACACCGAGGTCGAGCGGGAGTCGATCGTCACCGGCCTGGTCGGCCCGACGGGGGTGCGTTCCGGCGCCGGGGAGGGCGAGGAGGTCGAGGTCGTCCTCGACGTCACGCCGTTCTACGCCGAGGGCGGCGGCCAGCAGGCCGACCTGGGTGTACTCACCACCGCGGGTGGCGCCCGGCTGGAGGTGGTCGACGTCCAGTCGCCGTTGCCGGGCATCGTCGCCCACCGGGCCAGGGTGGTCTCCGGCGAGATCAAGGCCGGTGAGGCGGTGTTCGCGCAGATCGACATCGGCCGGCGCCGTTCGGTGTCGCGCAGCCACTCGGCGACCCACCTCGTGCACGCGGGCCTGCGCCGGGCGCTGGGCGACTCGGCGGCCCAGGCCGGTTCACTCAACGCGCCCGGCCGGCTGCGGTTCGACTTCAGCGCGCACGGCGCGGTGCCGCCGAGCGTGCTGGCCGACGTGGAGGACGAGGTCAACGAGACGCTGATCGAGGACCTGGAGGTGCGGGCGTTCGTCACCTCGCAGGAGGAGGCGAAGCGGATCGGCGCGCTGGCCATGTTCGGTGAGAAGTACGGCGAGGAGGTCCGGGTCGTCGAGATCGGCGACTACTCCCGGGAGCTGTGCGGGGGCACGCACGTCGCCCGGTCGGCTCACATCGGGATGGTCAAGCTGCTCGCGGAGTCCTCGATCGGTTCCGGGGTGCGCCGGGTCGAGGCGCTGGTGGGCCTGGACGCGTTCCGGTTCCTGGCCAGGGAGCACGTGCTCGTCTCCCAGCTCGCCGAGCAGTTCAAGGCGCGGCCCGACGAGGTGCCCGACCGGGTCGCGGCGGTGCTGGGGCAGCTCCGCGATGCCGAGCGGGAGCTGGAGAAGCTCCGTGCCGCGGCCGTCCTGTCCGGTGCCAGCGAGCAGGCGGCGAAGGCCGAGGACGTGTCCGGGGTGGCTGTCGTGGCCGTGGAGGCGCCGGAGGGCACGTCGGGCAACGACGTTCGCGGGCTGGTCCAGGAGATCCGGGGCCGCCTCGACGCCGGCCGTCCCGGCGTGGTCGCGGTGGTGGCCCGGGCCGGCGGGAAGGCGACGCTGGTCGTCGCCGTCAACCGGACCGCGCGCGATGCCGGCCAGTCGGCGTCCACGCTGGTCAAGGGGGCGCTGTCGGGTCGCGGCGGGGGCAACGAGGATCTCGCCCAGGGCGGCGGGGTGCCGGCCGCGCAGGCGTCCGAACTGCTGGACGCGGTGACCCGGCTGGTGGCCCGGACCGTCTCCGGGGCGGCGTGAAGCCAGGCGTCCGGCTGGGTGTGGACGTCGGCGCGGTGCGGGTCGGCGTCGCGGTCAGCGACGTCTCGGGCTTACTGGCGACGCCCCTGGTGACGTTGAGCCGGGACGTCGCCCGCGGTGGCGACCTGCGCGAACTCGCCGCACTGGTCGACGAGCACGCGGCGGTCGAGGTGGTGGTGGGGTTGCCGCGGTCGCTGTCCGGAGCGGAGGGTAGGGCCGCCGTGGCCGCGCGCGAGTATGCCGGGCGGTTGGCAACGCGGATCACGCCGGTGCCCGTACGTCTGGCCGACGAGCGGCTGACTACGGTCATCGCCACCCGTACGCTGGCTGGCAGTGGCGTGCGCGGGAAGAAGCAGCGCGCGGTGGTCGACCAGGCCGCGGCGGTGCTGATCCTGCAGTCGTGGCTCGACAGGGAACGGAGCACTGAACGGCCGTGAGCGACCTCGACATCGGCATTCCGTTCTCCGACACCCGGATGGCGCCGGGCCGGCACCGGCGACGCAAGCCGTCCGACCGCGGCGGCGGGCGGTCGTTCGTCGCACTGACGATGGTGCTGGCGATCTTCGCCGTGCTGGTGCTCGGCGGCTGGTGGGCGTACGGCCAGGTGCGCGACCTCTTCACCGCGCCGGACTATCCGGGGCCCGGCAGCGGCACGGTGACCGTGCAGGTCGTCGACGGCAACAGCGCCACCGACATCGCGAACACGCTCTACCAGGCCGACGTGGTCAAGAGCGCCAAGGCCTTCGTCGACGCCGCGGAGGAGAACGCCGCGTCGACCGAACTGCAGGCCGGCGGTTATGTCCTGAAGAAGCAGATGAAGGCAGCCGACGCCCTCGCGCTGATGCTCGACCGCTCCAGTCGGAACATCACGGCATTCACCGTGCCGGAGGGCAAGAGCGTCCTTCAGACGCTCGCGATCATCGCCGAGAAGACCGAACTGCCGCTGGGCGATCTCCAGGCTGCCGCCAGGAACACCGTCGCGCTCGGCGTGCCGGGGTGGGCACGTCCCAACTCGGCCAAGCCCCCGGTGCTCGAAGGCTTCCTCTTCCCGGCCACCTACGAGGTCGAGCCAGGCGACACGGCCGCGAAGGTGCTCGCGATGATGGTCGACAAGGCCAACCGGGTGTTGGCCGAGGACCAGTTCCTCGAGCGGGCGAAGAGCCTCAACCTCTCCCCGTGGGAGCTGCTCAAGGTCGCCTCCCTGCTGGAGAGCGAGGGCATCCAGGCCGACTTCGGCAAGATCGCGCGGGTCGTCTACAACCGCCTGCAGCAGAACGTCGAACTGCGCTTCGACTCCACCACCCAGTACTGGCTGGAACTGACCGGCAAGGGCCGGAAGAAGATCCTCTCCGGCGACGACCTCAAGAACCCCGCGAACAACTACAGCACGACGACCAACCAGGGCCTGCCGCCGACGCCGATCTCCAACCCCGGCAAGGTGGCGATGGACGCCGCGGTGAATCCGCCCGCGGGGGACTGGCTCTACTTCGTCGTGGTCGACAAGAGCGGCGCGTCGGCTTTCACCAACAACCTCGCCGAGCACGAGGCGAACGTGCAACGGTGCAAGGCGATCGCCCGCTGCTGACGCCTCCTGACGACTGACCGTCCACAGGCCTCCCGCATGCTCCGGCGGTGCCGCACTAGGGTGGTGCGGTGCCGACGCAGCCCCCCGGACGCCGCGCCGCCGTGCTCGGCAGGCCGATCCGGCACTCGCTCTCCCCGGCGTTGCACACGGCCGCGTACACCGCGCTCGGGCTGCGGGGTTGGACGTATGACCGGGTCGAGTGCGGCGAGGACGGGCTGGCGGGTCACGTGGCCGGGCTGGGGCCGGAATGGGTCGGGCTCTCGCTCACCATGCCGCTCAAGCGGGTCGCGCTGGACGTGGCCACCGAGGTGAGCGATGCCGCGGCCGCGATCGGTGCGGCGAACACCCTCCTGCTCGACGGCGCCCACCGACGGGCGGAGAACACCGATGCCCCGGGCATGGTCGACGCGCTTCGGGCGGCGGGCGTGGTCCGGCCGCAGCGGCCGGTACTGCTCGGTGCGGGCGGCACCGCGCAGGCGGCGTTGGCCGCGTCCACCGCGCTCACGCCGGCGCCGGTCACCGTGCTGGTCCGCGACCCCCGGCGGGCCACCGACCTCGTGGCCACCGCGGGACGGCTCGGCGTGACCGTCGACGTCCGGCCGCTCGACCAGGCGTCCGGGGTGCTCGCGGAGGCGGACCTGGTGGTCTCCACGGTTCCGCGGGGAGCGGCCGACCACCTCGCCGGCACCAGCTGGATGCCGGGCGTGGTCGTCCTGGACGTGGTGTACGACCCGTGGCCGACTCCGCTGGCCGCCGGTGCGGCCGCGGCGGGTTGCCAGGTGGTGTCCGGGCTGGAACTGCTGCTGCGCCAGGCGGCCCACCAGGTGAGGTTGATGACCGGCCGGCCGGCGCCGCTGCAGGCGATGCGGTCCGCGCTGGCGACCCGGTGACCGTGCCGCCGACCATGCCGCAGACCGTGCTGCTCGCGGCACTCGGCGCGGTCGCCGGGCTGCTGGTGGCGGGCGTTGTCGTCGCGGCACTGCACCGGTCGTCGGTCGCGTGGCCGCTGGGCCCGGCGTGCCCGCGGTGTGTGGAGCCCGGGCGTGGGGCCGGTCGGCGCGCTTCGGTGCTGCCGCGGGTGCGCTGCCCGGGGTGTGGATGGCCGCTCGGCTCACGGTTCCCGCTGGTGGAGCTCGCCACCGCCGCGGTCTTCGCGGCACTGGTCTGGCGGGTGGGGCTGACGGCGGCCGGGCCGGCGTATCTCTACCTCGGTGGCCTGGCCGTCGCGCTCGGTGCGGTCGACCTGGCCACCCACCGGCTTCCCGACGTCCTGACGCTGCCCGCCTACCCGGCGCTCGCGGCGCTGCTGGCCGTCGCGAGCGCGATCCTCGGCGACGGGGACGCCCTGCTGCGGGCCGGCCTCGGGGCACTGGCCTGCTTTGGGGCCTACTACCTGGTGGCGGTCCTGGCGCCGGACGCGATGGGGTTCGGGGACGTCAAGCTCGCCGGCGTGCTCGGTCTGGCGCTCGGCTGGGCGGGCTGGCCTGTCCTGGTAGCAGGGGTGTTCCTCGGATTCCTCTTCGGTGGCGTGGTGGCGCTGGGGTTGGTCGCGGTCCGGCGGGCCACCAGGCGGACCCGCATCCCGTTCGGCCCGTTCATGCTCGCTGGCGCGCTCACGGCTCTCGCGCTGTCCGAACGGATGCTCGTCCACCCGCTCACCTCCGGGTGAGCCCGCCGGCGATCTCCCCAGGCTGAGCCCGCCGGCCACGTCCGAGGCGGCCGCCACATGCGGCGTGCGCATCGCCGGACCGGCGCGTCGCGCGTGACAGACTCGTCGCCATGCTGCGCTGGATGACTGCCGGGGAGTCCCACGGCCCCGCCCTCGTCGCGACCCTGGAAGGTCTGCCGGCCGGGATCGCCGTCACCACCACCTCGATCGCCGACCAGTTGGCCCGCCGTCGCCTCGGTTACGGCCGGGGTGCCCGGATGAGTTTCGAACGCGACGAGGTGGAGATCCTCGGCGGCCTCCGGCACGGCCTCACCCTGGGCAGCCCGTTCGCCGTCCGGATCGGCAACACCGAGTGGCCGAAGTGGCGGGTCGCGATGGCCGTCGACCCGGTGGACGAGAACGAGCTCGCCGGCCTGGCCCGCAACGCTCCGCTCACCCGCCCCCGTCCGGGACACGCCGACCTCGCCGGCATGCAGAAGTACGGGTTCGACGACGCCCGGCCGGTGTTGGAACGGGCCAGCGCCCGGGAGACCGCGGCCCGGGTGGCGCTAGGCACGGTCGCCCAGGCGCTGTTGGCCCAGGCGCTCGGCGTCCAGGTGGTCAGTCACGTGGTCGAACTCGGTCCGGTCGCCGCCGGGCCAGAGGTGCTGCCGACGCCTTCGGGCCGGGAGGCGATCGACGCCGACCCGATGCGGTGTGCCGACCCGGAGGTGTCAGCCCGGATGGTGGCCGAGGTCGACGCGGCCAAGGAGGACGCCGACACCCTCGGCGGCGTGGTCGAGGTGCTGGCCTACGGGCTGCCGCCGGGACTGGGCAGCCACGTCCACTGGGACCGCAAGCTCGACGCCCGGATCGCCGCCGCGATGGTCAGCATCCAGGCCGTGAAGGGCGTGGAGATCGGGGACGCGTTCATCCAGGCCCGCAGCCGCGGCTCGCAGGCGCACGACGAAATGGTTCCCACCTCCGACGGCGTGAGGCGGCTGACCGGGCGCGCCGGGGGGATCGAAGGGGGCATGACCACCGGCGAAGTGCTCCGGGTCCGGGCGGCGATGAAGCCGATCTCCACGCTTTCCCGGGCGCTGTCCACGGTGGACGTCCGCACCGGCGAGCCGGCGAAGGCCATTGCGCAGCGCAGCGACGTGTGCGCGGTGCCGGCGGCCGCGGTGGTCGCCGAGGCGATGCTCGCGCTGGTCCTCGCCGACGCGGCGATGGAGAAGTTCGGAGGGGACTCGGTGGCCGAGACCCGTCGCAACGCCGACGCGTACCGGGCGGCACTGGTCATCGCCTGACGGGCGCGCGTCGGGCCGCGTGGCGGGGCGGCCGGCCGCGAACGGTCCGCCGACTAGAGTGGGTCCCGCCCGATTTCCGCTGCTCCGAGTAGGTGATCCGTGCCGGTGCCCAGCCCTGCCGTCGTGCTGGTCGGACCGCCCGGCGCCGGCAAGACGACCGTCGGGCGGCTGTTGGCCGACCGGCTCGGGCTGGCGTTCCGCGACGTCGACGAGGACGTCGAGACGCAGGCGGGCAAGTCGATCAGCGACCTCTTCGTCACCGACGGCGAGGAGGCGTTCCGGGCGTTGGAGGCCGCCGCGGTCGAACGGGCGCTGGCCGAGCACGCAGGGGTGCTCGCCCTCGGCGGCGGTGCGGTCCTCTCGGCGGCCACCCGCGAACGGCTGCGCGGTCACACCGTCGTGCATCTGCGGGTCGGGCTGTCGGCAGCGGTGGACCGGGTGGGGCTGGCCAAGGACCGGCCGGTGCTCGCGCTCAACCCGCGCGCGACGCTGCGGTTCCTGCTGGCGGCCCGCCTGCCGCTCTACGAGGAGGTCGCCACCGTCGCGGTGGACACGGACGGGCGGGCGCCGGACGAGATCGCCGCCGAGGTGTCCGCCCAGCTGGCCGGGGTGGACGTCCGTGAGTGACGCCACACGTATCCCGGTCGGTGCCGGGCCGGGCGGCTACGAGGTCGTGGTCGGTGCCGGCGTGCTGCCCGAGCTGCCCGCTCTGGTCGCCGGCGCCCGGCGGGTGGCGATCCTGTACGCGCCCGCGCTGCGGCACGTGGCCGACGACCTCGGTGGTGCGCTGCGGTCGCAGGGGTTCCGCACGTCGGAGATTCCGCTGCCGGACGCCGAGGACGCCAAGACGATCGACGTCGCCGCGTCCTGCTGGGACACCCTCGGCCGGGACGGCTTCACCCGCACCGACGCCGTGGTCGGGTTGGGCGGGGGAGCGGTCACCGACCTCGCGGGCTTCGTCGCCGCGTGCTGGCTCCGCGGCGTACGGGTCGTCCAGGTGCCCACGACGCTGCTCGCCATGGTCGACGCCGCGGTCGGCGGCAAGACTGGGGTGAACACCGCGGCCGGCAAGAACCTGGTCGGCGCGTTCCACCCGCCGGGCGGCGTGCTCTGCGACCTCACCTTGCTGGACACCCTGCCGCGCGAGGAGCTCGTGGCCGGCATGGCCGAGGTGGTCAAGGCCGGCTTCATCGCCGACCCGGCGATCCTCGACGCGATCGAGGCCCACGCCGGTGCGGCCACCGACCCGGCCTCGCCGGCCTTCCGGGACCTGGTGGAACGGTCGATCGCGGTGAAGGCCCGGGTGGTCTCGGCCGACCTCCGCGAGGCCGGGCTCCGGGAGATCCTGAACTACGGCCACACCCTCGGCCACGCGATCGAGCGGCGCGAACGGTACCGGTGGCGGCACGGCGCCGCGGTGAGCGTGGGGCTGGCCTACGCCGCCGCCCTGGGCCGCCTGGCCGGCCGCCTCGACGACGCCACCGCGGCCCGGCACACCGCGGTGCTCGACGCACTCGGGCTGCCGACCACCTACCCGGCCGAGGCGTGGCCGGCCCTGCTGGAGGCGATGCGGGTGGACAAGAAGTCGCGCGGCGACCGGCTCCGGTTCGTCGTCCTGGACGGCCTGGCCCAGCCGGGCGTGCTGACGGATCCGGACCCTGATCTGCTGGTCGCGGCGTACGCCGCGGTGTCCGGGGAGGCCGCCGGTGCGGTCGCCGGCCCGAGGGGGGCACCGCGGTGAAGGTGTACGTCCTCAATGGTCCGAACCTCGGCCGGCTCGGTACCCGCGAGCCCGAGGTGTACGGCACCACGAGCTACCTCGACCTGGTGGCGCTCTGTGAGCGGACCGGCGCCGAGGTCGGCATCGAGGTGGACGTCCGGCAGACCGACACCGAGCACGAACTGCTCGGCTGGCTGCACACCGCCGCAGACGAAAGCGCCCCGGTGGTGCTCAACGCCGGCGCGTGGACGCACTACTCGGTGGCCGTCCGGGACGCCTGTGCGCAGCTCACGGCGCCGCTGGTGGAGGTGCACATCTCCAACATCCACACCCGGGAGGCGTTCCGGCACCACTCGCTGATCTCGGCGGTGGCCTCGGGGGTGATCGTCGGGCTGGGCGTCGACGGCTACCGGCTGGCCCTCCTGCACCTCGCCGAGGCGGGGCGGTCGGGCCGCTCCGGGTAGACTCGGCCCCGATCTGGCCCGCGGCACGCATGCCGCCCGGGCGCTCCCAAGACCATCCGCCGGTCGCCTCCGCGTGCCGGCTGACCAGGAGACGAAGAATCCGCGCATGGCGACCACCAACGACCTGAAGAACGGCATGGTCCTCAACCTCGACGGCCAGCTGTGGGACGTCGTGGAGTTCCAGCACGTCAAGCCTGGCAAGGGCGGCGCGTTCGTGCGGACCACGCTCAAGCACGTGCTGACCGGAAAGGTCGTCGACAAGACGTTCAACGCCGGCACCAAGGTCGAGACCGCCAACGTCGACAAGCGCACCATGCAGTACCTCTACAAGGACGGCGACGAGTTCGTGTTCATGGACCTGGACACCTACGACCAGCTGCACGTGCCGGCGGCCACCGTCGGCGACCGCGGCCGACTACCTGCTGCCCGAGGCCGAGGCGACCATCGCCTGGCACGAGGCGTGCGCGCTCTACGTCGAGCTGCCGACCTCGGTGGAGATCGTGGTGGAGCACACCGAGCCGGGCCTGCAGGGCGACCGCTCCACCGGCGGCACCAAGCCGGCCACGCTGGAGACCGGCGCGACCATCCAGGTGCCGCTGTTCATCACCACCGGCGAGAAGATGAAGGTCGACACCCGCGACGGCCGGTACCTCGGCCGGGTCAACAGCTGACTCGTGACCACACCCGACGGAAACCCCCAGGCCGCTCGCGGCCGCACCCCCGAGGCCCCGCACGAGCGTGACCCCGACCGGCGTTCGGCCCGGCGCAAGGCGCGCAAGCGCGCGCTGGACATCCTCTTCGAGGCCGACCTGCGCGGCACCGAGGCGCTGGCCACCGCACGCGACCGGCTGGCCCAGTCCGATCCGCCTGTGCCGGAGTACGCGGTGACCCTGGTCGAGGGCGTCACCGCGCGGCGGGCCAGGATCGACGAGCTGCTGGCCACCTACGCCGAGGGCTGGACACTGGATCGGATGCCGCCGGTCGACCGCAACCTGCCTGCGCATCGCGTCCTTCGAACTACTCTGGCGCGACGACGTCGCCGGACGCGGTCGCCATCGACGAAGCCGTGGCGCTCGCCCAGGAACTCTCCACCGACGAGTCACCACGCTTCGTCAACGGCCTCCTCGGCCGACTCCAACTCCTGAAGGCGGAGTTGGCGACCTGAGATCAGCCGCCGCGTCGAGAGCCTGACCCAGCCGGCTCCCGACGTTGCGTCGAACGCGATCTCGGAAATTCCCTGAACGGGCCGCCCACCGCTAGGGACGCAACGGGGTGGTTACCAGCACGCCCAACTCGGTGAGGCGTTCGATGAGGCCCGCGGGGGAGAGGTCGAAGACGATGGCCAGGGTCCGCAGGTCGTCCGCCCGGATCGAGAGCACCCGGCCGTTGTAGTCGCCGCGCTGCTGCTGGATGCTGCGGGCAAACCGCTGGACGGCGGCCAGATCCTCGTTGGGCACCTGCTCCAGGCGCTCCAGGTCGATGACGACCTTGCTCGCGCCCTCGTGGCGGCCGGGGCCGTCACCGGGAAGCAGCTCGCCGATCGGCACCCGGTAGAACTGCGCGAGTTCGCTCAGGCGGGGGACGTTGACCGCGCGGTCGCCCCGCTCGTACGACCCGACGACGACGGCTTTCCATACCCCTCCGGACTTCTCCTCCACCCCCTGCAGCGACAGACCCTGCTGTTGCCGGATGGCGCGCAGGCGGGCGCCGAGAGCCTTGGCGTAGTCGGACATTCGTTCTCCGAGGGTGAATGTGTACGGATGGGCAGGTCGGGCGACACGCTCGGCCACCAGCGCCGCGCAAAGTCGCTACGGAGAGTGACCGTAGGGCGTGTGTCGCAATCGGGTCAAGAGGAACGGCGAAACCCGTCCCACCGTTACGTCCGCGCGACACCCCCGGACCGTTCCGAGGCGCGTGCGTTCGCGCTGGTAATCTTCGGCGCAGCTCACCCGTCCTTTAACGACCCGTCCAGTGAGGCGGGGAAGGAGGTGGCCGGCGGTGACGCCTGCCCTCACACCGGCAGCCCGCGGCACGGACGATGCCGCTCATGATCCTGTCCGCGATGCCGCCCCGCGCGAGATCCTCGGCCCGGCCGATCTGGCCCGGATCGTCGATCGGATCGCGCACCAGATCCTCGAGAAGACCGACGGCGGTGCCGACACCGTCCTGATGGGCATCCCCACCCGCGGTGCGCCGCTGGCCCGGCGGCTCGCCGGCCGGGTGCACACCTTCTCCGGCGTCGACATGCCGGTCGGCGCCCTCGACATCACCCTCTACCGGGACGACCTGCGGCTCCGCGCCGCCCGCCCGTTGGAGCACACCGACCTGCCCTCGGTCGGCGTGGACGGCCGCCGGGTCATCCTGGTCGACGACGTCCTGTTCTCCGGACGCACGGTGCGGGCCGCCCTCGACGCGCTCTCCGACCTCGGGCGGCCCAGCGTCGTCCAGCTCTCGGTGCTGGTCGACCGCGGCCACCGGGAGCTGCCGATCCGGGCCGACTACGTCGGCAAGAACCTGCCCACGTCGCGGACCGAGACCGTCCGGGTGCTGCTGGACGAGGTCGACGGCCGCGACGCCGTGCTGATCGAGAAGGGCAGCGCGCGATGATCTCCCACCTGCTCTCCGCGGCCGACCTGGACCGAGACACCGCCACGCTGGTGCTCGACACCACCGCCGAGATGGCCGCCGTGAGCGACCGGAGCGTCAAGAAGCTCCCCACGTTGCGCGGCCGGACGGTGGTGAACCTGTTCTACGAGGACTCCACCCGCACCCGGATCTCGTTCGAGGCGGCCGCCAAGCGCCTCTCCGCGGACGTGATCAACTTCTCGGCCAAGGGCTCCAGCGTCAGCAAGGGCGAGTCGCTGAAGGACACGGCGTTGACGTTGCAGGCGATGGGCGCCGACGCGGTGGTCGTGCGCCATCCGTTCTCCGGGGCGCCGCACCGCCTGGCCAACTGGGTGGACGGCGTGGTGGTCAACGCCGGCGACGGCACCCACGAGCACCCGACCCAGGCGCTGCTCGACGCGTACACGATGCGGTCCCGCCTCGGTCGGCTGGAGGGGCTGCGGGTCGCCATCGTCGGCGACGTCCTGCACAGCCGGGTGGCCCGGTCCAACGTGCTGCTGCTGCACACGCTCGGGGCCGAGGTCACGGTGGTCGCCCCACCGACCCTGGTGCCGGTCGGCGTCGACGCCTGGCCGGTGGAGGTCTCCTACGACCTCGACGCCGTACTCCCCAAGCTCGACGTGGTGATGATGCTGCGGGTCCAACGGGAGCGGATGAACGCCTCGTTCTTCCCGACCGAACGGGAGTACGCCCGCCGGTACGGGCTGGACGGGCGGCGGATGGCCGCGCTGCCCGAGCACGCGATCGTCATGCACCCGGGGCCGATGCTCCGGGGCATGGAGATCGCGCCCGAGGTCGCCGACTCGGTCCGCTCCACGATCGTCGAGCAGGTCACCAACGGCGTGAGCGTCCGGATGGCGGTGCTCTACCTGCTGCTGGGCGGCGTCACCGGCGCCGACCGTCCCGATACCCCCGAATCGACAGAGGCGAGCGCATGATGGCCGACACCTTCAGATGGCTCCTCCGTGGCGCGACCCTGGCCGACGGCGTGACCACGGACCTGCTGCTGCGCGACGGTGTGGTGGCCGAGACGGGCAGCGGCCTGGACGCCGCCGGTGCCGAAGTGCTCGACGCCGCGGGGCTGATCGCGCTGCCCGGCCTGGTCGACCTGCACACCCACCTGCGCCAACCCGGCCGGGAGGACGCCGAGACGGTGGAGACCGGATCCCGCGCGGCGGCCCTCGGCGGATTCACAGCCGTCTGCGCGATGGCCAACACCGACCCGGTGGCCGACACGGCGGGTGTGGTCGAGCAGGTCTGGCGGCTGGGGCGGGACGCGGGACTGGTCGACGTACAACCGGTCGGCGCGGTCACCGTCGGGCTCGCCGGCACCCGGCTGGCCGAACTCGGTGCGATGGCCGACTCGGCGGCCCGGGTGCGGATGTTTTCCGACGACGGCCACTGCGTCGACGACCCGGCGCTGATGCGGCGGGCGCTGGAGTACGTGAAAGCGTTCGGCGGGGTGATCGCGCAGCACGCCGAGGAGCCGCGGCTGACCGCCGGTGGCCAGATGAACGAGGGTGTGGAGTCGGCCCGGCTGGGGCTCGGCGGCTGGCCGGCCGTCGCGGAGGAGGCGATCATCGCCCGCGACGTGCTGCTGGCCAGCCACGTCGGGTCGCGGCTGCACGTCTGCCACGTCTCCACGGCCGGCGGGGTGGAGATCCTGCGCTGGGCCAAGGCCCGCGAACGTTCCAGCGGCGTGACCGGCCGGATCACCGCGGAGGTGACCCCGCACCACCTGCTCCTCACCGACGAGCTTGCCGCCACCTACGACCCCGTCTACAAGGTCAACCCGCCGCTGCGCACCGCCGAGGACGTCGCCGCCCTGCGCGCCGCGCTCGCCGACGGCACCATCGACGCGGTCGCGACCGACCACGCGCCGCACGCGATCGAGGACAAGGAATGCGAGTGGGCGGCCGCCCGGCCCGGGATGCTCGGCCTGCAGACCGCGCTCTCGATCGTGCAGCACGCGATGGTGGAGACCGGCCTGCTGGACTGGGACGGCGTGGTCGACCCGGATGAGCCGGACGCCCGCCCGGATCGCGGGGCTGGCCGGCCACGGGCAACCCGTCGCGGTCGGTTCTCCGGCCAATGTGGTGCTGGTCGACCCGTCGGCCCGCTGGACTGTGCACGCCCCGGACCTGGCCAGCATCAGCCGCAACACCCCCTACGCCGGCCGGGAGCTGCCCGGCGCGGTGGTGGCGACGTTCCTGCGGGGCCGGCCGACGGTGCTCGACGGCAAGGCCCAGGCGTGACGGCGGCGGTCGCGGCCGGCGGACCGCCGGCGCTGCTGGTGCTGGAGGACGGCCGCACCTTCCGGGGTGAGGCGTACGGCGCGGTGGGGGAGGCGTTCGGGGAGGCGGTGTTCCAGACCGGGATGACCGGCTACCAGGAGACGCTCACCGACCCGTCCTACCATCGGCAGATCGTCGCGATGACCGCGCCGCACATCGGCAACACGGGCGTGAACGGCGAGGACGACGAGTCCGACCGCGTCTGGGTTGCCGGGTACGTGGTGCGCGACCCGTCGCCGCGACCGTCGAACTGGCGCGCGACCGGAGACCTCGGCGAGCGGCTCGCCGAGGAGGGCGTGGTCGGCATCAGCGGGGTGGACACCCGCGCGTTGACCCGCCACCTGCGCGACCGGGGGGCGATGCGGGCAGCTGTGTCCAGTGTGGAGACCGACCCTGAGGCGCTGCTGAGTCGGGTGCTCGTCAGCCCAGGGATGGCGGGAGCCGACCTGGTCGGCGAGGTCACCACGGCCGAGCCGTACGTCGTGCCCGCGGTGGGGGAGCGGCGGTACACGGTCGTGGCGCTGGACCTGGGCATCAAGCGCAACACCCCGCGCCGGATGGCGGCCCGGGGCATCCAGACGCACGTGCTGCCGGCCACCGCGTCGGTCGAGGACGTCCTGGCCGCCGCGCCCGACGGGGTGTTCCTGTCCAACGGCCCCGGCGACCCGGCGACCGCCGACCACCCGGTGGCGCTCACCCGGGCACTGCTGGAACGCCGGGTCCCGGTCTTCGGGATCTGCTTCGGCAACCAGGTTCTCGGCCGCGCGCTGGGGTTCGGCACCTACAAGCTGCGCTACGGGCACCACGGCATCAACCAGCCGGTGCGCGACAACGCCACCGGCAGGGTGGAGGTCACCGCCCACAACCACGGCTTCGCGGTGGACGCCCCGCGCAGCGGCTTCACCGAGACGCCGTTCGGCCGGATACAGGTCAGTCACGTCTGCCTCAACGACGACGTGGTGGAGGGCCTGGCCTGCCTGGACGCCCCGGCGTTCAGCGTCCAGTACCACCCCGAGGCGGCGGCCGGCCCGCACGACGCCGACCACCTGTTCGACCGGTTCGCCGCGCTGATGGCGGCGAGCCGGTGAGCTTCCTCCACGGTCGGACCCGGCCGCTGAATCCGTGCTCCGGCCCGAGACGCGGTGGCCGCTGATGCCGAGGCGCACCGACCTCAGCCACGTCCTGGTGATCGGCTCCGGGCCGATCGTGATCGGGCAGGCCTGCGAGTTCGACTACTCCGGCACCCAGGCCTGCCGGGTGCTGCGCGAGGACGGCCTGCGGGTCAGCCTGGTCAACTCCAACCCGGCCACGATCATGACCGACCCGGAGTTCGCCGACGCCACCTACGTCGAGCCGATCACCCCGGAGTTCGTCGAGAAGGTGATCGCCCGGGAACGCCCGGACGCGCTGCTGGCGACCCTGGGCGGGCAGACCGCGCTGAACACCGCGGTGGCCCTGCACGAGCGGGGGGTGCTGGAGCGCTACGGCGTCGAGCTGATCGGCGCCGACATCGCCGCCATCCAGCGCGGCGAGGACCGGCAGTCGTTCAAGGACCTGGTCGCCGACGTCGCCGCCCAGGGGTTCGACGTCGGCACACCCCGCAGCGCCGTGTGCCGCTCGATGGACGAGATCCGCGCCACCGTCGCCGACCTGGGCCTGCCGGTGGTGATCCGTCCGTCGTTCACCATGGGCGGGCTGGGCTCCGGGATGGCGCGCACGTCCGAGGAGCTCGAACGCCTCGGCGGTGCCGGCCTGGCGGCCAGTCCGACCAGCGAGGTGCTGGTCGAGGAGAGCGTGCTCGGCTGGAAGGAGTACGAGCTCGAACTGATGCGCGACCGGCGCGACAACGTCGTGGTGGTCTGTTCGATCGAGAACGTCGACCCGATGGGGGTGCACACCGGCGACTCGGTCACGGTGGCGCCGACCATGACGCTCACCGACGTGGAGTACCAGCGGATGCGCGACGTCGGCATCGCCGTGCTGCGCGCCGTGGGGGTGGACACCGGCGGCTGCAACATCCAGTTCGCGGTGCAGCCGGACACGGGCCGGCTGGTGGTGATCGAGATGAACCCCCGGGTGTCCCGGTCCAGCGCGCTGGCATCCAAGGCGACCGGCTTCCCGATCGCCAAGATCGCCGCGAAGCTCGCCATCGGCTACACCCTGGACGAGATCGCCAACGACATCACCCGGGCCACCCCGGCCTCCTTCGAGCCGACGCTGGACTACGTGGCGGTGAAGGTGCCGCGGTTCGCGTTCGAGAAGTTCCCGGCCGCCGACCCGGAGCTGACCACCACGATGAAATCGGTCGGCGAGGCGATGGCGCTGGGCCGCTCGTTCGCCGAGGCGCTCGGCAAGGCGCTGCGGTCGGCCGAGACCACCGCGGCCGGCTTCTGGACCGTGCCCGACCCGGCGGCCGACCTCGCGGCCACCGTGGACGCGCTGCGGGTGCCGCACGACGGGCGGCTGTACACCGTAGAACGAGCGCTTCGTCTCGGCGCTTCGGTCGTCGACGTGTGCGCGGCCTCGGGCATGGACCCGTGGTTCGTCGACCAGGTCGCGGCGCTGGTCGCGCTGCGCGACGAGATCGCCGACGCGTCCGTGCTGGACGGGACGCTGCTGAGGCGGGCCAAGCGGTCGGGCTGCTCCGACCGCCAGATCGCGGCGCTGCGGCCGGAACTGGCCGGCGAGGACGGCGTGCGGACGCTGCGGCACCGGCTCGGCATCCGGCCGGTGTTCAAGACCGTCGACACCTGCGCGGCGGAGTTCGCCGCCAGTACGCCGTACCACTACTCCGCGTACGAGTCCGATGCCGACGCCGAGACCGAGGTGCTGCCCAGCGCCCGGCCGAAGGTGCTGATCCTGGGGTCGGGGCCGAACCGGATCGGGCAGGGCATCGAGTTCGACTACTCCTGTGTGCACGCCGCGATGGCGTTGCGGGCGGTCCCGGCCGGAGCGTCGGGGACGGCGCCCGACGGCGTACCGGGCTTCGAGACCGTGATGGTCAACTGCAACCCCGAGACGGTGTCCACCGACTACGACACCGCCGACCGGCTGTACTTCGAGCCGCTCACCTTCGAGGACGTGCTGGAGGTGTGGCACGCCGAGCACCTCAGCGGGTTGGCCGCGGGCGGCCCCGGCGTGGTCGGGGTGATCGTGCAGCTCGGCGGCCAGACCCCGTTGGGGCTGGCCCGACGCCTCGCCGACGCCGGCGTCCCGATCGTCGGGACCAGCCCGCAGAGCATCCACCTGGCCGAGGAGCGCGGCGCGTTCGGCGAACTGCTCGCCCGGGCCGGGCTGCCCGCGCCCCGGCACGCGATGGCCACCTCGTCCGAGTCGGCCCGGGAGATCGCCGCCGAGATCGGCTACCCCGTGCTGGTGCGGCCGTCCTATGTGCTCGGCGGCCGGGGCATGGAGATCGTCTACGACGACGACACCCTGCGGTCCTACCTGGAACGGGCCACCGCGATCAGCCCCGACCATCCGGTGCTGGTCGACAGGTTCCTCGACGACGCGATCGAGATCGACGTGGACGCCCTGTGCGACGCCGACGGGGAGGTGTTCGTCGGCGGGGTGATGGAGCACATCGAGGAGGCCGGCATCCACTCCGGCGACTCAGCCTGCGCCCTGCCGCCGATCACGCTGGGCAACGCCGACCTGGCCAACGTCCGCCGCTCGACCGAGGCCATCGCCCGGGCGATAGGCGTGCGGGGGCTGCTCAACGTGCAGTACGCGCTGAAGGACGACGTGCTCTACGTGCTGGAGGCCAACCCGCGGGCCTCCCGCACGGTGCCGTTCGTGTCCAAGGCCACGGCGGTGCCGCTGGCCAAGGCGGCGGCCCGGATCATGCTCGGCGCGACGGTGGCCGAGCTGCGGGCCGAGGGGATGCTGCCCGAGCGGGACGGCGGCGTGACGGTGCCCGGCCGGCCGATCGCGGTGAAGGAGGCGGTGCTGCCGTTCAAGCGGTTCCGCACGGCCAGCGGTCAGGGGATCGACAACCTGCTCGGGCCCGGAGATGAAGTCCACCGGCGAGGTGATGGGCATCGACACCGCGTTCGGGCCGGCGTTCGCCAAGAGCCAGACCGCGGCCTACGGGTCGTTGCCGAGCAAGGGCCGGGTGTTCGTATCGGTCGCCAACCGGGACAAGCGCGCGATGGTGTTCCCGATCAAGCGGCTGGCCGATCTCGGCTTCGAGATCGTGGCCACCGAGGGCACGGCGGAGGTGCTGCACCGGCACGGCGTCGCCGCGAGCGTGATCCGCAAGCACTTCGAGCCCGGCGACGGGCCGGACGTCGTGACGCTGGTCGCGTGCGGGCGAGATCCAGCTGGTGGTCAACACCCCGTACGGCAACTCCGGCCCGCGCCGTCGGACGGCTACGAGATCCGCTCGGCCGCGGTCGCGGCGGACATGCCGTGCATCACCACGGTGCAGGGCGCCGCCGCGGCGGTGATGGGCATCGAGGCCCAGCTGCGGGGCGAGCTGTACGTGCGGCCGCTGCAGGAGTTGCACGACGCGCTGCGGGGGGAGTGAGCGGTGCTCTACGAGCGGCTGGTGCGCCCGGCGCTGTTCCGGCTCGGAGGCGGGGACCCCGAGACGGCCCACGAGCGCACGCTGCGGGGGCTGGCCTGGCTGGGCGCCTCTCCCGTGCTGCTGGCGGGCGTGCGGCGGCTGGCCGGGCCGGCGCAGCCGACCACGGTGTTCGGGGTGCGGTTCCCCGGCCCGGTCGGACTCGCGGCCGGCATGGACAAGGAGGGCGTGGCCGTGCGGGCCTGGCCGGCGCTCGGGTTCGGTTTCGTCGAGGTGGGGACCGTCACCTGGCACCCGCAGCCCGGGAACCCGCGGCCGCGCCTGTTCCGGCTGCCTGCCAGCGAGGCGATCGTCAACCGCATGGGGTTCAACAACGCCGGCGCCTCGGCGCTCGCGGCCCGGTTGGCGGCCTGCGGGCCGTTCGACGTGCCGCTCGGGGTCTAGCCTGGGCAAGTCCAAGGTCACCCCGCTGGCCGAGGCGGTCGGCGACTACGTGGCCTCGCTGCGCGCGCTGCACCCGTACGCCGACTACGTGGCGGTGAACGTGAGTTCGCCCAACACCCCGGGCCTGCGCTCGCTGCAGGACCGCGGCCAGCTCGGCGGCCTCCTCGCCGCGCTCCGGGCCGAGACGGCCGCGCTCGGCCGGGGCTGGGCGGCGGCGAGACGCCGCTGCTGGTCAAGGTCGCACCCGATCTCACCGAGCACGCCCTCGGGGAGCTGCTGGAGGTCTGCCGACGAGCACGCCGTGGCCGGGGTGATCGCGACCAACACCACGCTGACCCGGACGGGCGTCGCGCCGGTGGACAGCGCCCGGGCGACCGAGACCGGCGGCCTGTCCGGCCGGCCGCTGTCCGCCCGTGCGGTCGAGGTGGTGCGCTTCGTGACCGCGCAGACCGGCGGCCGGCTGCCGGTGATCGGCGTCGGCGGCATCCTCGACCCCGACGACGCGCTGCGGATGCGCGACGCGGGCGCCAGCCTCGTGCAGCTCTACACCGGCCTGGTCTACCGCGGCCCGGGGCTGGTCCGCCGGATGAACCGGGTCCTGCGCGACGCCCCCGTGGCCACGCCGGCATGAGGCGGCCCCGGTCCTCCCCGAGTTCTCGGAACGGAGCTGTCGTGGCACTGGAACCGTTCGGCGCCCGGCTGTGTGCGGCTGTCGACCGCCGGGGACCGCTGTGCGTGGGCATCGACCCGCATCCGGGCCTGCTCACGGCCTGGGGACTCGGGCACGACGTCGAGGGGTTGGAACGGTTCAGCCGCACCGTGGTCGAGGCCCTGGCCGACCGGGTGGCCGTCCTCAAGCCCCAGTCCGCGTTCTACGAACGCCACGGCAGCCGCGGGGTGGCGGTGCTGGAGCGGACCGTCGCCGAGGCCCGCGCCGCCGGGGCACTGGTGATCGCCGACGTCAAGCGCGGCGACATCGGCAGCACCGCCGACGCGTACGCCGCGGCCTACCTCGACCCGGCCAGCCCGCTGTTCTGCGACGCGATGACCGCGAGTCCGTTCCTCGGCGTCGGCACGCTGTCGCCCCTGGTGGAGGCCGCGCACGGGCACGGCGCCGGGGTGTTCGTGCTGGCGCTCACCTCGAATCCGGAGGGCGCCGAGGTGCAGCGGGCCGTGACCGCCGACGGCCGGACCGTGGCCCAGTCGGTGCTGGACGCGGTGGCCGGGCACAACGCCGGCGCGGAGCCGCTCGGCTCGGTGGGCGCGGTGGTCGGCGCCACCGTGGGACCGACCGGCCACGATCTCGCCCGCTTGAACGGTCCGCTGCTCGCCCCGGGGATCGGAGCGCAGGGCGCCACGGCCGACGACCTCCGGGCCGTCTTCGGCGAGGCGCGGGCCGCTGTGTTGCCCTCGGTGTCGCGCGAGGTACTGCGGGGTGGTCCGACTACCGCCGGACTACGAGAGGCCGCCAGTCGCGCCCTGGATGCCTGTCGTGACGCCTTGGCGTCGCCCTGACACGGTTGGTAGGGGTGTTCACCGGGTGTCCGCGGGCTGTCGGTGTGGTGTCTGTCACGTTGCCGGCCGACGGTCGGTCAGGGGTCGCTCGGGGACCCTCCGTCGACCCTCGATCCGGGGATTCGTGCCAGGATGAGGGCCGGAAAGGGTGACCCCGCGTTGCCGACCGCCCGGCGTCCTCGCTAGGTTCACGCGCTGGAATCGTCCGTTCTCCCAAAACGATATTCGAGGTGACCTGTGGCTCTACCGACGCTGAGCCCCGAGCAGCGCGAAGCAGCTCTGGAAAAGGCGAAGCAGGTGCGCAAGGCGCGCGCCGAGGTGAAGGACAAGCTCAAGCACGGGGGCGTGTCCCTGGCGGAGGTTCTCGACGCGGCCGAGTCCGACGACGTGATCGGCAAGATGAAGGTCTCGTCGGTGCTCGAGGCCCTGCCGGGTCTGGGCAAGGTGCGTGCGACCGCGATCATGGAGAAGTTCAAGATCGCGGACAGCCGGCGGCTCCGGGGCCTGGGCGAGAAGCAGAAGCGAGCCCTGCTCCAGGAGTTCGGCTCGCCGTCCGGTGGCCACTGACGCCCCGGACGCGGCACTCCGCGCCCAGACCGGCGCGGACGCCGCACTCCGCGCCGAGACCGCTGCGGCACGGCTGACGGTGCTCTCCGGTCCCTCCGGGGTCGGCAAGGGCAGCGTCGTCGCCGAGATCCGACGCCACCACCCCACGGTGTGGCTGTCGGTCTCGGTGACGACGCGTCCGCCGCGCCCCGGGGAGACGGACGGGGTGCAGTACCACTTCGTCAGCCGGAACGAGTTCGAGCGGATGGCCGCCGCCGGCGAGCTGCTCGAACACGCCGAGTTCGCCGGCAACGGCTACGGCACGCCCCGGCGGCCGGTGGAGGAGCGACTGGCCGCCGGTCTGCCCGCCCTGCTGGAGATCGAACTGCAGGGCGCGCGCCAGGTGCGGGCCGCCATGCCGGCCGCCCGCCTGGTCTTTCTCGCACCGCCGTCCTGGGACGAACTGGTGCGTCGGCTGGTCGGTCGGGGGACCGAGGACCCGGCCACGATCCAGCGCCGGCTCGACGCCGGACGGATCGAACTGGCGGCCGAGAAGGAGTTCGACGCGACCGTCGTCAACGACCGCGTCGAGCGGGCCGCGGCGGAATTGGTAGCATTGCTGGCATCCCCGGGCCCGAAGGCGCCGGTCCCCTGAGAAGGGGGCCCGAGACGGCCCGCCCCTGCATGTCGAGACCTGGCTGAGGTTGATCCGCTTGTCTGGAACTGTCGCCGCCCCCGAAGGCATCACCAACCCGCCGATCGACGAGCTGCTGGAGAAGACCAGCTCCAAGTACGCGCTGGTCATCTACTCGGCCAAGCGCGCGCGGCAGATCAACGCCTACTACAGCCAGCTCGGCGAGGGCCTGCTGGAGTACGTCGGCCCGCTGGTCGAGACCAGCCCGCAGGAGAAGCCACTCTCGATCGCTCTCCGCGAGATCAACGCCGACATGCTCACCCACGAACAACTCGACTCCTAGGGTGCGCGGCCCGTTCAGGCACGCCGCTCGCTGCGTTGTCGCCGGTCGCACGTAGCTTCGCCACGCCACGACCGGCTCCGCCTTGCGATCAACGCACCTGAACGGGCTCCAGGTCAGAACTCCAGAACACAGACTGGCGGTTTCGGCAGTTCAGGTCGCTGCTCAGGTCGGCTGGCCTCGCTGCCAGGAGTGCTGCCTGACTCTCCCTCAGACCTTCTAGCTCGGGGCTCACCTGATGCGGGCGTGACGGGCGGGCCGTCGCTAGGGTTGCGGGTATGAGCCAGCGGGTGGTGCTCGGGGTCGGTGGCGGGATCGCCGCATACAAGGTCTGTGACCTGTTGCGGCGGTTGACCGAGTCCGGCCTCTCGGTGCGGGTGGTGCCGACTGTGAGCGCGTTGGAGTTCGTGGGTGCCGCGACGTGGGCCGCGCTGTCCGGTCAGCCGGTGGCCGCCGAGGTCTGGGACGACGTGCATGAGGTGCCGCACGTCCGGATCGGGCGGGAGGCCGAACTCGTCGTGGTGGCGCCGGCCACCGCCGACCTGCTCGCTCGCGCCGCCCACGGCCTGGCCGACGACCTGCTGACGAACACCCTGCTGACGGTACGCTGCCCGGTGCTCTACGCCCCGGCGATGCACACCGAGATGTGGGAACACCCGGCCACCCGGGCCAACGTGGCGACACTGCGCGCCCGCGGCGCGGTCGTCCTGGAGCCCGCCGTGGGCCGGCTCACCGGAACGGACGCCGGCAAGGGGCGGCTGCCCGAGCCCGCGGAGATCGCGGCGGCCGCGTTCGCGCTGCTGCGCCGCGGACCGGCCGCGCCCGACCTGGTCGGCCGGCATGTGGTCGTCTCCGCCGGCGGCACGCGGGAGTTCCTCGACCCGGTGCGGTTCCTGGGCAACCGCTCGTCCGGCCGGCAGGGGTACGCGCTGGCCCGCACCGCCGCCGCCCGGGGTGCGAAGGTCACGCTCGTCGCGGCCAACACGACGCTGGAGGACCCCGCCGGGGTGGACCTGGTGCGGGCGGTCTCCACGGCCGACCTGCGGGACGCGATGCTGGCCGCGGCCGCGACCGCCGACGCGGTGGTGATGGCCGCGGCGGCGGCCGACTTCCGGCCGGCCCACTACGTCCCCACGAAGATCAAGAAGACAGGCGGGGTCCCGGTGCCGACGGTGGAACTGGTGCTGAACCCGGACGTGCTGGCCGAACTGGTCCGGCGGCGTGCGGCCGGCCAGATCGTCGTCGGCTTCGCCGCGGAGACCGGTGACGAGACCGGCTCGGTCCTCGAACACGGCCAGGCCAAGCTCGCCCGCAAGGGCTGCGACCTGCTCGTGGTCAACGAGGTGGGGGAGGGCCGGGCGTTCGACTCGGCGGACAACGCCGCCGTGGTGCTCGGAGCCGACGGATCGGTCACCGAGATCGGGCACGGCGCGAAGGAGGCGCTGGCCGACGTGGTGTGGGACCTGGTCCGCGACCGCCTGGCCGGCTGAGCGCCGGGGACCCAGGACGGCCCGGCCCGGAGTGGTCGGTACACTCCCGGGGAACCCAACCGCCTTGACCCGCTGGAGCACCGTGTCCCGTCGCCTGTTCACCTCCGAATCCGTCACCGAGGGGCACCCGGACAAGATCGCCGACGCGATCAGCGACGGGATCCTCGACGCGCTCCTCCGCGAGGACCCCAAGAGCCGGGTCGCGGTGGAGACCCTGATCACCACCGGCCAGGTGCACGTCGCCGGTGAGGTGACCACCGCCGGGTACGCGGACATCCCGGCCATCGTGCGCAACACCGTGCTCGACATCGGGTACGACTCGTCGAAGAAGGGCTTCGACGGCGCGTCCTGCGGCGTCAGCGTCTCGATCGGCTCGCAGTCGCCCGACATCGCCCAGGGCGTCGACACCGCCCACGAGGCGCGCACCGGCGAGAGCGTCGAGGACGCACTGGACCGTCAGGGCGCCGGCGACCAGGGCCTGATGTTCGGCTACGCCTGCGACGACACCGCCGAGCTGATGCCGCTGCCGATCGCGCTGGCCCACCGCCTCGCCGCGCGCCTCGCGCAGGTCCGCAAGGACGGCGTGATCCCCTACCTGCGTCCCGACGGCAAGACCCAGGTCACCATCGAGTACGACGGCGACCGCGCGGTCCGGCTGGACACCGTGGTGGTCTCCAGCCAGCACGCCGCGGACATCTCGCTGGAGACGCTGCTCACCCCGGACATCGCCGAGTACGTCGTGGCTCCGGAGCTCGCGGCGCTGGGCATCGACACCGAGGGCTACCGGCTGCTGGTCAACCCGACCGGCCGGTTCGAGATCGGCGGCCCGATGGGCGACGCCGGCCTGACCGGGCGCAAGATCATCGTCGACACCTACGGCGGCATGGCCCGCCACGGCGGCGGCGCCTTCTCCGGCAAGGACCCGTCCAAGGTCGACCGGTCCGCGGCGTACGCCATGCGCTGGGTGGCCAAGAACGTGGTCGCCGCCGGCCTGGCCAGCCGCTGCGAGGTGCAGGTCGCGTACGCGATCGGCAAGGCGCACCCGGTGGGCCTGTTCGTGGAGACGTTCGGCACCGAGAAGGTCGACACCGCCGTCATCTCCGACGCGGTCACCAAGGTCTTCGACCTGCGCCCGGCCGCCATCATCCGCGACCTCGACCTGCTCCGCCCGATCTACCGGCAAACCTCGGCCTACGGCCACTTCGGCCGCGAGCTCCCCGACTTCACCTGGGAGCGCACCGACCGCGCCGCCGCGCTCAAGGCCGCAGCCGGCGCCTGACGGCGTGGTGGGAGTAGCTGCCCACGGGCGACGCACTCCCACCACGTCCTCACGCGGCACCCATCGCCGTCCGACCTTGGTGGTAGACCGTCGGGGTGGCAGTGACCAAAGCTGACGGGCCGGCCGTTCCGGGTAAGACCGGAGCGGCCGGCTCGCCGCGTGCGCGGGGCCGGGGTCCCGCGCCCGTGCCGGCCACGGAGCTGCCGGTGGCCCGGATCTGCGTCGACCTCCCGCTGCCGCACCTCGACCGGCCCTTCGACTACCTGGTTCCCGCGTCCCTGGACGAGCGGGCGGTGGTCGGCGCCCGGGTCCGGGTGCGGTTCTCCGGCCAGCTCGTCGACGGGTACCTGCTGGAACGCCTGGCGGCCAGTGAGCACCCCGGCAGGCTGGCGTTCCTGGAACGGGTGGTCGCGGGGGAGCCCGTGCTGGTGCCCGAGATCGCGGCGGCCGCCCGTGAGCTGGCCGACCGTTCGGCCGGCACGCTCGCGGACGTGCTGCGCCTGGCGATACCGCCCCGGCACGCCCGGGCCGAGGCCGGCCCACCCGCCGCGCCGGCATTGCCCCCGCCGCTTCCGGACTCGGCGGGGTTCGGCGGCGTATCCGTCCGGTCCGGCGTTCCTGACCGCGTTGGCCGACGGCCGTTCGCCCCGTGCGGTGTACACGGCGCTGCCGGGCGAGCAGTGGCCGGACCGGTACGCCGAAGCTGTGGCCGCCACGTTGGCGTCCGGACGGGGAGCGGTGGTCGTGGTGCCCGACGCGCGGGACCTCGACCGGGTGGATGCCGCGCTGGGTCAGGTTCTGGGGGCCGGCCGGCATGTCACGCTGTCGGCCTCGCTCGGCCCGGAGGAGCGGTACCGGCGCTGGCTCGCGGTGCGGCGCGGCACGGTGCGCGCGGTCGCCGGCACCCGGGCGGCCGGGTTCGCGCCCGTGGCGGACCTCGGGCTGGCGGCTCTCTGGGACGACGGCGACGACCTGCACGCCGAGCCGCGGGCACCGTACTGCCACGCCCGGGAGGTGCTGCTGGTGCGGGCGCAGCTGGCCGGCGCCGCCGCACTGGTCGGCGGGTTCGCCCGGACGGCCGAGGCGGAACTGCTGCTGGAGACCGGCTGGGCCCTTCCGTTGGTGGCCGGCCGCGACACCGTGCACGCCCGGGCGCCGCGGGTCGTCCCGGTCGGCGACGACCGGGACGTGGCCGCCGACGCCGGCGCGACCTCGGCGCGGCTGCCCACGGTGGCCTGGCGGGCCGCCCGGGACGCGCTGTCGGCCGGCCGGCCGGTGCTGGTCCAGGTACCGCGCCGGGGTTACGCGCCGTCGTTGGCCTGCCTACGGTGCCGGCGTCCGGCGCGTTGCACCGCGTGCGCCGGCCCGCTTGCGTTGCCCGGCGGCGGGCACGCGATAGCGTCCTGCCGCTGGTGCGGCCGGATGGCCGGGGGCTGGACCTGCCCGTCGTGTGGCGGAGCGAGGTTCCGGGCCTCGGTGGTGGGCGCCCGGCGGACGGCGGAGGAGCTCGGCCGGGCTTTCGCCGGAGTGCCGGTGCGGACGTCGGGACGGGACGGGGTGCTCGCGACGGTGCCGGCGGGTCCGGCGCTGGTGGTGTCCACACCGGGCGCCGAGCCGCTTGCCGACGGAGGGTACGGGGCGGCGTTGCTGCTGGACACCTGGGCGCTGCTCCACCGAGCCGACCTGCGCGCCGGCGAGGAGGCGTTCCGCCGCTGGGCCAACGCGGCGGCGTTGGTGCGCCCGGCCTCCGACGGCGGCCAGGTCGTGGTGATGGCCGACGGAGCCGTGCCGGCCGTCCAGGCGCTGCTGCGCTGGGACCCGGCCTGGCATGCCGCACGGGAGCTTGCCGAACGCACCGAGGTGTCCTTCCCGCCGGCCGTGAAGATGGCCAGCCTGACCGGCAGCCCGGCCGCCGTCGCCGAGCTGGTCGCGCTCGCGGACCTGCCGGCCGACACGGAGACGCTCGGGCCGGTCCCGGTCGAGAGGCACGGCACGGGCGAGGATCCGGCGGCGGAGCGCGCTCTGCTGCGGGTGCCCCGGTCGGCGGGCCGGGCGCTCGCGACGGCCCTGCACGCCGCGAGCGGCGTGCGGAGCGCGCGCAAGGCTCCCGACGCGGTGCGGGTCGAGCTCGATCCTCTCGACCTGCTCTGAGAACCCCCGCACCATGCTCGGCGCCGATCCGTACCCGCACATTACGTGACAGTTAGACGCTAGAGGCAAGGACGACTAATTCTTCTTGAGCGTTCCGTGCCCCGAAGGAAATCCGGCAGCGGGCGATGCCAGCCCCTGCCGCCCCGGCACCCGTCGCGTGCGGACCCGCCTAGACTTGACCGGTCCCCTCCGTCCTCGACCCGGGAGCGCCTGGCGTGTCCGTCCGCCCGATCCGCCTGTTCGGCGATCCCGTTCTCCGTACGCCCGCGGAGCAGGTCGTCGACTTCGACCGGCAGTTGCGGAACCTGGTCCGGGATCTGACCGAGACGATGCTGGACGAGGGCGGCGTGGGCCTCGCCGCACCGCAGCTCGGCGTGGGTCTGCGGGTATTCGTGTTCGACGTCGACGACGTGGTCGGGCACGTGGTCAACCCCGTTCTGGACTTTCCCGACGAGCTGGAGCAGGACGGCCCGGAAGGCTGCCTGTCGATCCCGGGCCTCTACTTCGACACCACCCGGCGGCAGAACGTCGTGGCCACCGGCGTGGATATGCACGGGGAGCCGGTGCAGATCGTCGGCACCGACCTGATGGCCCGCTGCGTCCAGCACGAGACCGACCATCTCGACGGCATCCTGTTCGTCGACCGCCTGGACCCGGAGACCAAGAAGGAAGCCATGAAGGCGATCCGGGAGGCCGTGTGGAGCCAGCAGCCGGCGCCGGAGGTCAGGGTCAGTCCGCACCCGATCTTCGGAGCGGTCCGCTGACCGGGTGGGCGGGCCGGTCGCTGCGGCTGGTCTTCGCCGGCACTCCCGAGGTGGCGGTCCCCGCGCTGGAGGCGTTGCTCGGTTCGCGGCACACCGTCGCTGCCGTACTCACCCGGCCGGACGCTCCGGCCGGCCGCGGCCGGCAGAGCCGACGCTCTCCGGTCGCCACGGTGGCCGACGCACACGGTGTCGAAGTGCTCACGCCGGCCCGCCCGTCCGAGCCCGCGTTCCTGGAACGCCTTGCCACGTTGGCCCCGGAGGTGTGTCCGGTGGTGGCCTACGGGGCGCTGGTGCCGAAGCTGGCACTGGACATCCCGCGCGGGGGCTGGGTCAACCTGCACTTCTCACTGCTGCCCGCCTGGCGGGGCGCCGCGCCCGTGCAGCATGCGGTGCTGCACGGCGACGAGGTCACCGGCGCCGCGGTGTTCCAGCTCGAGGAGGGCATGGACACCGGCCCGGTCTACGGCACGATCACCGAGCCGATCCGACCGCGGGACACCGCCGGCGACCTGCTCGCCCGGCTCGCCGACGGGGGCGCCGCGCTGCTCGTCCGCTGCCTGGACGCGATCGCGGACGGCCAAGCCGTCGCCCAGCCGCAGCCGGCCGGGGGAGTGTCCCTCGCCCCGAAGCTCACGGTGGCCGACGCCCAGGTCGACTGGAGGCTGCCCGCGTTCGCCGTCGACCGGCGGATCCGCGCCTGTACCCCGAACCCCGGCGCCTGGACGCTCTTCCGCGGCGAACGGCTCAAGCTCGGGCCGGTCACACCGGCCCCCCCCGCCGACGCCGGCACCCCGGCGCCCAATCCCGGCACGCTGGTGGTGGAGAAACGACGGGTGCTCGTCGGCACCGCCACCTACCCGGTCGTCCTCGGCGAGGTCCGGCCGGACGGCAGGCGGGCGATGCCCGCGATCGACTGGGCCCGCGGGGTCCGGCCCACGCAGGCGGAGACGCTGGCATGAACGACCGTCCTGGCCGCCCCGGCCGCCCCCCGCGGCCCGGCGGCGACGCCCGCGGTGCCGACCCCGCCGGCCGCGGTCCCCGCCGGGGTGGCGACTCCCGTCGCGCCGACGCCTCGCGGGGCACCAGCAGCCCCGGCCGCGGCAGCTCCCCGAACGACACGGGGCGGACCAGGCGGGAGTGGGGGACGTACAAGAAGCCCGAGCCCGACGCCGCCCGGCGCGCGGCGTTCGACACGCTCGTCGCGGTCGTCTCCCGCGACGCGTACGCCAACCTGCTGCTGCCGCCGATGCTGGCCGAACGCCGCATCACCGGGCGGGACGCGGCGTTCGCCACCGAGCTGGCCTACGGCACACTGCGCGCCCAGGGCACCCTCGACGCGGTGCTGGCCGCCTGCAGCAGCCGTCCGTTGGGTCAGGTCGATCCGCGGGTGCTGGCCATGCTGCGTCTCGGCGCGTACCAGCTGCTCCGGATGCGGGTGCCCGACCACGCCGCGGTCTCGGCCACGGTCGAGGTGGCCCGGGTGGCGCTCACCGACGGCCCTGCCCGGTTCGTCAACGCGGTGCTGCGGCGGGTCGCCGAACGGGACGAGCAGGCGTGGCTGGCCGAAGTGCTGCCCGACCGGGACGCCGACCCGGTGGCGTACCTGGCGGTAAAGCACTCGCACCCGGAGTGGATCGTCCGGGCGTTCGCCGACGCGTCGGGGGAGAGCCCGGCGGCTCTCGCCGTGGACGGGTCCCGAACCGAGGCGGCGCTGGCTGCCGACAACGACCGGCCGGTCACCCACCTCGCCGCCCGACCGGGCCGCGTCGACCGGGACGTGCTGGCCGCGGAGGTGGGCGGCAGCCCCGGACCGTGGTCGCCCTACGCCGTGGCGCTGGCCGGCGGCGACCCCGGACAGCTGGCGGCGGTCGCCGACGGGCGGGCGCATGTCCAGGACGAGGGCAGCCAGCTCGTCGCCGCGGCGCTGGTCGAGGCCCCGGTCGACGGCACCGACGAGCGCTGGCTGGACCTGTGCGCCGGACCTGGAGGAAAGGCCGGCCTGCTCGCGGCGCTGGCCGCCGGTCGGGGCGCGCGGCTGGTGGCCGTGGAGATCGCCGGCCATCGCGCGGAACTGGTGGCCCGCGCGCTGCAAGGCTTCGACGTGGAACTGATCACCGCGGACGGCCGCGAGGTCGGCGCGCATCCCGGCCTGCCCGAGGGCGGGTTCGACCGGGTGCTGGTGGACGCGCCGTGCACCGGGCTGGGTGCGCTGCGCAGGCGTCCGGAGTCGCGCTGGCGGCGCCAGCCCACCGACATCCCGGCGCTGACGAAGTTGCAGCGCGAGCTGCTCACAGCGGCGCTGCGGGCCGTGCGCCCCGGCGGCGTGGTCCTCTACGCCACCTGCTCACCGCACCTGGCCGAAACCCGGGTGACCGTCGCCGACGTCCTCCGGCGCAGCGGAGCCGAGCAGCTCGACGCCCGGCTGTTGCTGCCCGGGGTGGACGACCTCGGCAGCGGCCCTGGGGTGCAGCTCTGGCCGCACCTGCACGGCACGGACGCGATGTTCCTCGCGGCGCTGCGTCGCCCGTAGCCCGTTCGCCCCGATCCGGGTCAGGGCTTCCCCGGACGCATAGACTCGGCGGCCGTGGACATCTATGTCGCGCCGAGCATCCTCGCCGCCGACTTCGTCCACCTCGCGGACGAGGTGGACGCGGTGGCCGGCGCCGACTGGCTGCACGTCGACGTCATGGACTACCACTTCGTGCCGAACCTCACGCTGGGACTGCCGGTCGTGGAGGGCCTGCTGAAGGTCACCGCGATCCCGTTGGACTGCCACCTGATGATCGCCGACCCGGCCCGGTGGGCACCCGACTACGCCGACGCTGGTGCGCGCAACGTCACCATCCACGCCGAGGCCACCGACGACCCCGTTGCCGTCGCCCGCGACCTGCGGGCGGCCGGTGCGCTGGCCGGTCTGGCGCTCAAGCCGGGCACGCCGCTCGAGCCGTACCTGGAGATTCTCCGCGCGTTCGACACGCTGCTGGTGATGACGGTGGAACCCGGCTTCGGGGGGCAGGAGTTCATCGCCGAGGTACTGCCGAAGGTGCGGGAGGCACGCCGACGGGTGGAGACCGGCCACCTCGACCTGCGGATCGAGGTCGACGGCGGCGTCACCGCCGACACCATCGCGGCCGCGGCCGCGGCCGGCGCGGACACGTTCGTCGCCGGCTCCTCGGTGTACGGCGCGGACGACCCGGCCCGCGCGGTGGCGGCCCTCCGCGAGGCGGCCCGAGCCGCGTCCACGGCGGCGACCGGGCCGTGACCGGTGACCGCGAGGGGCTGGTGCTCGTCGTCGACGACGATGCGGACATCGCGCGCTTCATCGAGATGAACCTGCGCTTCGAGGGGTTCGACGTGGTCATCGCGCACGACGCCCACGAGGCGCTCACCGCGATCGAGTACCACCGGCCCGACCTCGTCCTGCTGGACGTGATGATGCCGCGGGTGGACGGCATCGAGCTGTGTCGCCAACTGCGCGCCGACCCGATGACCTCCTCGCTGCCGATCATCATGCTGACCGCGAAGAGCCTCTCGGCCGACAAGGTGCTCGGCCTCACCGCGGGCGCCGACGACTACATCATCAAGCCGTTCGACACCCTCGAACTGCTCGCCCGGGTCCGTTCCACCCTCCGCCGCAACCGCGAGATGCGGGACGTGTCGCCGCTGACGGGCCTGCCCGGCAACACCCGCATCCTGAACGAGATCGCCGCCCGCTTCGCCGGTCACAACGCGGGGGGACCGGAGTACGCGGTCTGCTACGTCGACCTGGACAACTTCAAGACCGTCAACGACGTCTACGGATTCCTCCGGGGCGACCAGATGATCAGCGCGCTCGCCCGGGCGCTACGGACGTCCGTCGTCGCGGTGCAGGCGCCGCCGGCCTTCCTCGGCCACATCGGCGGCGACGACTTCCTGGTGGTGTGCACACCCGAGCAGGTGGGGCCCGTCACCGCCCGGACCATCACCCTGTTCGACCAGGCCAGCGCCCGGCTGTACGAGCCCGCCGACGTCGAGCGCGGCTACTTCGAGGTCGTCGACCGGCAGGGCCGGCTCCGCCGGCACGGACCTCTCACCGTCTCGATCGGCGTGGCCCTGTCGACCCAGCGGGTGTTCACCGACCACCGCGAGGTGGTGGCCGTGGCCAGTGAGATGAAGCAGGTGGCCAAGCGCAGCCCGGGTTCGGTGGTGGCGGTAGACCGGCGCCGCGACCGTGCGCCCGGCCGCGGCCCCGCCGCCCGCCACAGCGGCCCGATCCCGCGACTGGACGCCTCGTTGCCCCCCGGGTTGCCCACCGACCGTGATGTGCATCGCACCGAGACGACATCGGTCGGCGACGCGTGACAGACTCGGTCCAGACAGTGTCGACCCGTCAGGTCGGCACAGCAGTACGCGCGCTCCGGGGTCGGTGAAACTCCGAACCGGCGGTGACAGTCCGCGACCCGACCGCAGCCAGCGGCCGGTTGACCCGGTGGAACTCCGGGACCGACGGTGAAAGTCCGGATGGGAGGAGGCGCGCGGGCTGAACCGGCGCGCCGTGTCCGCTGCGGTGTCGCCCGCCCGCGCCTTGCCCGCACCATCGCGCCCCGCGGCGCTCGTACGAACCGGGCAGGAGGGCCGCGGTGGACAGCGCAGGGCGTGAGGCCGCGGCGATGCGCCGCGCGGTCGACCTTGCCGCGACGGCCCTCGGCCGCACCAGCCCGAACCCGGTCGTCGGCTGCGTGGTCCTGGATTCTTCCGGCGAGCTGGTGGGGGAGGGCTTCCACGCGTACGCCGGTGGGCCGCACGCCGAGGTGGTGGCACTGGCCGCGGCCGGTGACCGTGCCCGCGGCGGCACCGCCCTGGTGACTCTGGAGCCCTGCGCCCACACGGGCCGCACCGGGCCGTGCGCCGAGGCTCTCCTCGCCGCCGGCATCGCCCGCGTCGTCGTCGCCGTTCCCGATCCCGACCCGGTGGCGTCGGGGGGTACGGCGGTGCTGGGCCGCGCCGGCGTCGACGTCGAGGTGGGGTTGCTCGCAGCCGAGGCGACCGCCGGCAACCTCGCCTGGCTCACCGCCGTGCGGCGCGGGCGTCCATTCGTGACGTGGAAGTTCGCGGCCACGCTGGACGGGCGGTCGGCGGCAGCGGACGGGACCAGCCGGTGGATCACCGGCCCGGCAGCCCGCACCGACGTGCACCGGCTGCGTGCGGCCGTCGACACCGTCGTCGCCGGGATCGGCACCGTGCTGGCCGACGACCCCGCGCTCACCGTCCGGCTGGACGACTTCGACGGTGCCCAGCCGCTCCGGGTCGTGGTCGACAGCCACGGCCGCACCCCGGCCACCGCGCGGGTACGCACGGATGACACCGGGCCGGTGTGGGTGGCCACCGCGGCCGAGGTGGGCTCGACCCCGGACGACCGGGTCGACCTGGCCAAGCTGCTCACCGAGCTGTACGCGCGCGGGAGCCGCTCGGTGCTGCTCGAAGGCGGGCCGACGCTGGCCGGGGCGTTCCTGGCCGGGGGGTTCGTCGACCGGGTGGTCGCCTACGTGGCGCCCGCCCTGCTCGGCGCCGGCCCCGCGGCGCTGTCCGGCACGGGAATCACCACCGTCGACGGCGCGCTGAGGCTGGAGGTGGCGGACGTGGCCCGGATCGGCACCGACCTCCGCATCAGCGGCACCCCGACCGCCCCGCCCGCGAAGCAGGAAGAGGTCTGACATGTTCACCGGCATCGTCGAGGAACTGGGGCAGCTCGTCGAGGTCACCGACCTGGCGAATGCCGTCCGCCTGACCGTGCGCGGTCAGCGGGTCACCGCCGACGCCCGAACCGGCGACTCGATCGCCGTCAACGGCGTCTGCCTGACCGTGGTCGCGGTGTCCGGCGACCGGTTCACCGCGGACGTGATGCGGGAGACCCTCGACCGCTCCAGCCTCGGCGTGCTGACCCGGGGCTCCCCGGTCAACCTCGAACGCGCCGCGACGCTGGCGACCCGGATGGGCGGCCACCTCGTCCAGGGACACGTCGACGCCACCGGTGCGGTGGTGGAGCGCCGTCCGGACGAGCACTGGGAGGTGGTCCGGTTCACCCTCCCGCCGCCGCTCGCGCGCTACGTGGTGGAGAAGGGGTCGATCGCCGTGGACGGGGTGTCGCTGACCGTGAGCGCGGTGGGCGGGGACTTCTTCGAGGCCGGCCTGATCCCGACCACGCTTGCCCAGACCACGCTCGGCCAGGCCGGGCCAGGCGCACCGGTGAACCTGGAGGTGGACGTGATCGCCAAGTACGTCGAGAAGCTGGTGAGCCCGGCCGGGGCCGAGGAGCGGGCGTGACAGGGCTCCGGGGGCGAACCCGACCTGTGGCGGGGCCGGGGCAGGCGCGGCCGGGGGTGGGCGGATGAGGACTTTCGGGACGATCGAGCAGGCGGTGGCCGACATCGCGGCCGGCCGCGCGGTGGTCGTCGTCGACGACGAGGACCGCGAGAACGAGGGCGACCTGATCTTCGCCGCGGCCCTGGCCACCCCCGAACTTCTCGCGTTCACCATCCGCCACACGTCCGGCGTCGTGTGCGTGCCGGTCACGGACTACGACGCCGACCGGCTGGAACTGCCGCCTATGTACCACACCAACCAGGACCGCAAGGGCACGGCGTACACGGTCTCGGTCGACGCCCGGGAGGGGACGACCACGGGCATCTCGGCGGCCGAACGCGCGCTCACCATCGCGTTGCTGGGCAACCGGGCCACCGGCCCGCACCAGTTCACCCGACCCGGTCACGTGTTCCCGCTGCGCGCCCGCAAGGGCGGGGTGCTGCGCCGCCCCGGGCACACCGAGGCTGCCGTGGACCTGGCCCGGATGGCCGGGCTGCACCCGGCCGGGGCGCTCTGCGAGATCGTCAACGACGACGGCACCATGTCCCGGCTGCCCGAGCTGGAGATCTTCGCCAAGGAACACGGCCTGACGCTGATCACGATCGCCGACCTGATCGCCTACCGGCGGCGGTACGAGAAGCAGGTCGAGCGGGTGGCCGAAGCCCGGATCCCCACCGCGCACGGCACGTTCCTCGCCATCGGCTACCGCAGCACCTTCGACGGCGCCGAGCACATCGCGCTGGTCGGGGGCGGGATCGGCCTCGCCGCTCCCGACGGGCACGAGGACGTGCTGGTGCGGGTGCATTCGGAATGCCTGACCGGTGACGTCTTCGGCTCCCGGCGGTGCGACTGTGGGCCGCAGCTCGACGCGGCGCTGGCGGCCGTAGCGGCCGAGGGACGCGGCGTCGTGCTCTACGTCCGGGGGCACGAGGGTCGGGGGATCGGCCTGTTGCACAAGCTTCAGGCCTACCAGCTGCAGGACGCCGGGGCCGACACCGTGGACGCGAACCTGGAGCTGGGCCTGCCGGCCGACGCCCGGGACTACGGGACCGGCGCCCAGATCCTGGTCGACCTTGGCATCCGCTCGATGCGGCTGCTCACCAACAACCCCGCCAAACGCGCCGGGCTGGAGGGCTACGGCCTGTCCGTGGTCGGCCGGGTGCCGCTGCCGAGTCACGCCCACCCGGAGAACCTGCGCTACCTGCGCACGAAACGCGACCGGATGGGCCACGAGTTCACCGACCTGCCGGACGACCTGGTCACCGGGGCCATCGTTACCGACGAGCGCGACGAGCCCGGTTCGACGCGGGAGGCCGGGGCATGAACGCACACACCGACGAAGGGCAGGTCCGATGAGCGGCACCGGCGCACCCGATCCCGAGGTCGTCCAGGCGGCGGGGTTGCGGCTCGGGGTGGTCGCCACCCGCTGGCACGCCGAGATCAGCGAGGCGTTGCTGGCGGCCGCGTTGAGGTCGGCGAAGGCGGCGGGGTCACCGACGTGGTCACCGAGCGGGTGTCGGGCGCCGTGGAGTTGTCCGTCGTGGCGCAGGAGCTGGCCCGGCACTGCGACGCGGTGGTGGCGCTGGGCGCGGTGATCCGTGGCGGCACGCCGCACTTCGAGTACGTCTGCGACGCGGTGACCGCCGGCCTGACCAGGGTTGCCCTCGACGAGGGCACTCCCGTCGGCAACGGTGTGCTGACCTGCCACACCGAGGAGGAGGCGCGGGAACGGGCCGGCCTGCCCGGCAGCACCGAGGACAAGGGCGGCCAGGCCGTGGTCGCCGCGCTCGACGCCGCGCTGGCACTGCGCCGGCTGCGCGAGCCGCCGCAGCGGATGGGTTTCTCCTCCTGAGCCGAATCGATTTCGGGCTGGGCGACGCCGGCTGGCAGGATCGGGGCATGAAGACCTTCGACGGACTGTTCGCGGAGCTCTCGGCGAAGGTCGCGGCCGGCGCGACGGGGTCCGGCACGGTGGCGGCGGTCGAGGCAGGTGTGCATGCCGTGGGCAAGAAGGTGGTCGAGGAGGCCGCCGAGGTGTGGATGGCCGCCGAGCACGAGTCGCCGGCACGGACCGCCGAGGAGATCTCCCAGCTTCTCTACCAGGTCCAGGTGCTGATGCTCGCCCGCGGGCTCTCTCTCGAGGACGTCTACACCCACCTGTAGGCGGCGAACACGTAACGCGCCGCCGGCCGCCCGAGCCCCGCACGTCGACCTGCTCCAGACACCAGGAAGGCCACACCCGCATGCTGCGCATCGCCGTCCCGAACAAGGGATCGCTGTCCGAGCCGGCGGCCACGATGCTCGCCGAGGCCGGGCTACCGGCAGCGCACCGACCATCGGGAGCTGGTGCTGGCCGACCCGGAGAACGAGGTCGAGTTCTTCTACCTGCGACCGCGGGACATCGCCGTCTACGTCGGCTCCGGCGACCTCGACCTCGGGATCACCGGCCGTGACCTGCTGCTGGACAGCGAGGCTCCCGCGGACGAGCTGCTGGCCCTGGACTTCGGCGCGTCGACGTTCCGGTTCGCGGCCCGCCCCGGCACGGTCGTCGACGGTGCGACCTGGCCGGCCGCCGGGTCGCGACTTCCTACGCGGGACTGGTCACCGCCCACCTGGCCGGCCGGGGGATGACCGCGGACGTGATCCGACTGGATGGTGCGGTGGAGACCGCCGTGCAGCTCGGATTGGCCGACGTGATCGCCGACGTCGTCTCCACCGGGACCACGCTGCGCCAGCAGGGCCTGGAGGAGGTGGGAGAGCCGATACTGCGTTCCGAGGCGGTACTGATCCGGCGCCGCCGCGGTGGGGCGAACGGTCGCGTCGACCAACTGGTCCGGCGCCTGCAGGGTGTGCTGGTCGCCCGGCGCTACGTGATGCTGGCCTACGACGTGAAGGTCGAGCAGATCGAGGAGGCGTGTGCCCTGACGCCGGGGATCGAGTCGCCGACGATCTCGCCGCTGCACCGGGCGGGCTGGGTCGCCGTGCAGGCGATGGTCCTCCGCTCCGAGACCAACCGGGTCATGGACGCGCTCTACGAGCTCGGGGCGCGGGGGATTCTCATCACCACCATCCACGCCTGCCGTCTGTAGTGGGCGGCCCGATCAAACGTAAGGTGAATCCCCTTGGATTAGGCTGGCCGGCGAGAATGGCATGGGAGGTGGGTGTGGCTGAGGACGGGTCGGTGGTTCGGCCGGGTGAGGTCGTGCCGGGTGGGGTGGTGCGGGCGAGGCCGCGGCGCGTGCGGGTGGCGTGCTGGATCGCCGCGGTCTGCATCGTCGCGGTCTTCTCCGCCATCGCCACGGCCCTGCGGGGGCCGACCGATGCCACCGGTGCCGGTGGCGTGTTCGGTATCGGCGACCAGATCGCCATGGTGGTGCTGGGGCTCTTCCTCGCCGGCGGCATCCTGGCCTTCGCCCGGCCACGCGTGGAAGCGGACATCCGAGGCATCCGGGTCCGGAACGTGGTGGGCCGCTACACGCTGCCGTGGGGCATCGTGCGGGCCGTGCGGTTCGACGACGGGGCCTCCTGCGCGAGCCTGGAGCTGGCCGACGACGACACGGTCGCGCTGATGGCGATCCAGGCGGTCGATCGGGAACCTGCCGTCGCGGCGGTGCGCGGCCTTCGGGCGCTGCTGGCCGAGGCCCGGGCCCGCCAGGAGGGCGCCTAGAACGACCGTTGTCCCGGCTCCGTCCGCCTGGCCGCAGGCCCCGGCGGGTTTGGTGTTCGCGGCTCAGACGAGGTTCGAGATGAACTGTCCGAAGCCGACGGCGATCCCCTGCAGACCCCCGCCGATGGACTTCACCAACCCGGCGGCGTTCTGGGGCTGTGTCACGACGTAGAACACGAGCAGGGCGATACCGCCCCACTTCATTACCTTCTTCGGCATGGCACGCCTCCTCTCGCCCGGGCGTTCGGCGCCCTCGGACCTGCGACTCCCTGTAGTTGTCTTTTTACCAAGAGTCAGTCCACGAATACAGGAGGTGAGGCGAATCGATTGTCAGTTTCGCTCTGGCGCGGGTCGCGCGGGCCGGGTTTCATCGGTATTTGCGCAGGTCGGCGGCAAGACGGTCGCGCGGTCGTCGACCGTCCCCGCGAGCGACACGAGGTCCGGATGATGGGACGGTCTAGCCGCCTTCAGGTCCGCCCCGCTGCGGCGGTCTCCCCGTGGGCCTGCGGGGTTCGGCCGGCTCGGCGGCGAGTACGGCCGGCACGACCGCCAGTTCGCCGGCTCCCGCGGTGTGCAGCGGGTAGGCCGGCCGACCGGCCCCGACGAGGATGAAGTCCGGCAGTTCGACGAGGCGGGTGCGGCCCGACGTGGTGCCGACTCCCATGAACCAGGAGCCTTCCCCGTCCCGGTAGATCCAGCCGGGTCGCGCGTCCACCGCCACCGCGACCGCGTCGACCACCGTCGCGGGAGGCGCGGGCACCGCAGGCTGGTCCGCCGTGCTGAGGGGGGGCGCGGTCACTGCTCGTCCGCCGGGCGGTACCCCGGTGGACGCGGCCTCTCCTGACGCGGGGGAGGGCGGCTCGTTGGCCACGCCAGGGGGGCCTTGCAGCGGACGTTCCTCGTCGCCGGGAGCCCGGTGAGACAGCGGATCCTCGACGCTCGGCGTCTGCCCGTTCCCACCGTCGGGCGGCCGGGGGTCGAGGCGTCCGACCGGCTCGGGGGCGGCGCCGGAGCGGCGGACCCGGGCCCGCTCGGTCCGGTCGGCGATCCGGGACAGCAGCGTCCCGGCCAGCGCGAATACCGCGACGCCAACCGTCGCCGCCACCACCGACCGGACGGGATCGCGCCAGGGTAGGATCTGCGCGCCGAGCACGGCGGTGCCGGCTCCGGTCGCGACCAGTCCGGCTAAGGCCGCGGCGCCGGCCGGATACTGTGCGAGGACGACGCCGACCCGGCGGGTGGTCGAGGTGCGCACCGCCGCTCTGCAGCGCGCCAGCACCAGCGAGCCGGCAACCGCCAGCCCGACGCCGATCACCAACGCGGCAAGCGCCAGCGCCGTCGTGTGCACGTCATGCCTCCGCCCGGGGCCAAAGGAGATGGGACCTCGCCGCCCGACCGCGGGTCGACATCGCGGCTGACGGGCTTGTCGAGCCCGCGTGCGTAGCGGCGGTCTGGTGACGCCGTTCAGGTTACCGGGATCCCGCCGACCGCTCCGGTCGGGCGGCGCCGCTATCGTCTGTCGTGAGCGTCGCGAACAACGGGTCGCGTCGTGTCCAGGTCTGCGTGGTTCGCACGGGAAAAACCCCGAAGTCCGGATGAGTAATGGCTCTGTGCCTTAGTGTTACGCGTCGGGCGGTCGGCCGCGTCCGGTCGGGTAGGGTCCGAGCGCGGGGACGTCAGCCGAGTAGTCCGCGCACCGGTGTGGGAGGGTACGAACGATGGTTACCCGCGTGATGGATCATGCTGTCGAGATCCTGGCCGGACAGGCGCCGTCGACACTCAATACGGACGGCATCGTCGGGTTCATCGTGTCCAAGATCGTCCCGATCCTGCTTGCGGTGGTCGGTGTGATCATCCTGAGCCGCTCCGGAAAGGGGCAGTGGTCCCAGGCGCTGACCACGGGCGGCATCGCTCTACTGGGCATCGTGTTCATCGCCGGTGCCGGCCTGTTGTTCGCGTTCGGCGAGAACATCGCGAAGCTCGCGCTCGGGGGCTGAACAATGCGCCTACGCCCTGACGACGACATCTACCGGGCGCGGTTGCTCTTCCTCGGCCCGAAGGGGTTCACCCTCCCCGTCCACCTGCCCTACGTGGCATACCCGATGTTCCTGGTGATCCTGGCGTTCATCATGGGGCTGCGGTACATCGTCACCGGCACGGTGGACTTCTTCCCCGCGATCGAGATCTCGCTGGCCATCGTCGCGACATCGCTCGTGCTGCGGCAGGTCACCCCCGACCGCCCCGTCCGTGCCGTACTGCGTACCGCGGCCACGGACTGGCGCCGTGATCGCTCGGCCGCGGAGCGCGGCATCCTGGTCCAGGCCAACGTCCGGGTCCGGGAGACGGTGCGATGAGCCAGTCCCCGGACGAGGCAGCGCCAGAAGACTCGCGGTCCGACGAGGACCCCCGCAACGGAGCCGCCGCCGCAGCCCCCCCGCCAGTTGGCTGGGCACCACCCGTACGCGACGGTGGCGCGTTGTCTGCGGCGGATCGGCCCGTGTTCCGGGCTCCGGGAATCGCCGCGGGGCTGCGCTCGACCTCGACGAGGTCGTCTGGACCAGCGGCAGCCGCCCCGGCGGCCCGGCCGGGTGCGGCGCCTGCAGAGTCCGGTGGGTCGGTGCCGTCCGGTTCTCCACCTGCGGTGGAACCAGGCCTTCCGGCCGCATCCGTCCCGTATCGTCCGAGGAGGACGGCGGCGCCCGAGCCGGACCCGCCGCCACCCGCCCCGCCTACCGCGGCTGCGGCCACCGCCGCGGGGCCACGCACACCGCCGCCTGCTGCTCCCGAAGCGTCGCCCGGCGCCCCGCGGCACCGGGCCCCCGGCCCGCCCGCCCAGGCGCCGACGCCGCCGGTGTCCGGACCACCCCGGCATGCGTCCACGCCGCCGGTTGCCTCGCACCCACCGACGTCGCCGGCCGGTCCCTTCCCGCCGCGGATCGAGTCTGGGCCGCCCGTGACCGGTGCACCCGGCGGCCCGCGAGTGCCGTCCCCCGGCGCCCGCACCCAGCCGTCGGGTCCGCCGCCGCCCCGGTCGGCACCGCCTGCTCCGGGCGTCGGTCCTCCCGGACCAGCGGCGTCGGCGCCGCGGCGGAACGCCGGCGGCCCCCCACGGCCTCCGGGGCAGGCCGGCCCGGCTCGTCCGGGAGCCGCGCAGCCTGGAGCGCCCGCCCCGCCGGCACCGCCCTCGATCGCCACCGCGCTCACCACGCCGACCGGCCGCCACCAGACGGTCCGTCCCTCGCCCCCGCAGGCCCCCCCACCTCAGGCCGCCGGCACCGGCCCCCGTGGCGGGCCGCCCATCCACCTTCGGCAGGCTTCGCCGCCGGGCACCGCACCGCGGACGAGGCCGTCCGGTCCGCCGTCGATGCCGGTGGCGCAGGCTGGCGGCGCGTTCGCACCGCCGAGAACCACCGGGCAGCCGGCCCCCGCGTCCTGGCCGCCGGCGGCGGCACCCACCGGCGCACAGCCGCCGCCGTCGCGGGGGCTCCCCCCCGGCCGGCCGGCCCCGACCTCGGCGACGGGCGCTGTCGTCCTACCGGTCCGGCCGGTCACCAGGCCCCGCGCTCTGCCCATACCAGCGCCCGTCGGGCCGGATCCGAAGGCGAAGCGGGCCCGCCTCCGGCCCCCGCGCCAGCGGCACAAGGACGCCGTCCAGGAGCTCGAGCTCCGCGAGATCGCGGGTCACCTCACCTTCACCCGCAACGACGTGACCGCGTGGTACCGGCTGCCCGACGTCCAGTGGGCGTTCCGGGCCGACAAGGAACGCACGTCGGTCCTGCTCGGCATCGCCGCGCAGTACGCCGCGCTGGCCGGGTACCGGCTGCACCTGCGCCGCACCACCCGGCCGTACCCCGCGGCGCAGTGGGCCCACCGCCTCGCCGCGCTCACTCCGCACGCGTTGCCCGACGTGCCCGGCAGTCACAGTTGGGCCGACCACCTGGAGGCGAGTCAGCGTCGGCTGCACGCCGGCACGCTCGCCGAGGGCGAGGTCTACCTGGGTGTGGTGTTCCAGCGCAGGACCATGCGCGAGCAGATGGTCGAGGTGCTCAACGCGGTCCGCAAGCACGGCGTGGGCGAGGCCGAGCGGGCTCGGCTGGCGCTGCTGGTCGGCCGGTTCGACGAGGTGCTCGGGGCGTTCGGGATGCAGGCGCGGCCGGCGACCGCGCGTCAGCTCGAGTGGCTGATCCACCGGTCGGTGGCGCTCGGCATGCCGGCACCCGCGGAACTGTCGCCGGTCGACGACGGGCACTGGGACCCGGACGACCTGCACGCGTTCACCGAGGCCACCCGTCGGTACCGCAGCCCCTACGGCAGCTCGGTGCGACTGGTGTCCCGGATCGGCGGCGAGCACGTGGAGCGGGTGGTCTCGGTGCTCACGTTCGGGCGGATGGAGGAGCTGGCCATCCCCGAACGGCACGAGCCGTGGCTGCACTTCCACGAGCAACTGCCGTGGGCGATGGAACTGTCCAGCCGGGTGGACGTCCTCGGCCAGGGCGACGCGCTCAAGAGCCTGGAGCACAAGCTGCTGACGATCCGCTCGCAGCAGCGCGACTACCACGAGCACGAGATGGACCCGCCGGCCGAGCTGGAACGCCTCGCCCGACGGGCCTTGGACATCTCCGACGAGATGGCCACCGGCCTGGACCTGGACGCGGCCCGGGTGCACGGGTGGCACCGGATCGCGGTGTCTGGCCGCGACGAGGAGGAGTGCCTCAAGCGGGTCCGGGCGCTGACCGACCACTACCGCGCGATGCGGATGACGCTGCAGCATCCACGCGACCAGTTGAAGCTGCTCGACGAGTTCATTCCCGGGCAGCCGGTGGCCAACACCGGCTACCTGCGGCGGATGCCCGCGAAGTACTTCGCGGCCTCGGTGCCCCAGGCGACGGCCGCGGTCGGCGACCGGCGCGGTCCGGTGATCGGAGAGACCTGCGGCACCAGCCGTCGGCCGGTGATGTGGGATCCGCACTACGCGACCGAGGTCCGGGAACGGTCCGGGCTCGCGGTGTTCGTCGCCGAGCCCGGTGGTGGCAAGTCCACCCTGATGGGCGGTATCGCCTACCTGGCGGCGCGACGTGGGGTCTCGTGCACGATCCTCGACCCGTCGGGCCCGCTGGCCCGGCTGGCGACCATGCCGGAGCTGGCGCCGTACAGCCGGGTCTACAACCTCACCCGCGGCGACGCCGGCACGCTCGCCCCGTACGCGCTCATCCCGACGCCCAAGCGGGAGCACTACCCCGCGGGGGACCTGGGCACGGCCGAGTGGAACTCCGCCATCGCCTCGGCCCGGGCCGAGCGCAAGGCGCTGGCCACCGACATCTGCATGATGCTGCTGCCGCCGCAGGTGGCCAAAGAGCGGTCGACACCGATCCTGCTGCAGCGTGCCGCCCGCCAGGTCGAGCCCACCGAGGACGCGACGCTGGACGATGTCGTCAAGGCGGTCGCGCAGTTCGGCGAGGAGGGCACCGAACTGGCCGAGACGCTCGGCGACGTCAGGGACATGCCGTTGTCGCGGCTGTTCTTCGGCCGCTCGACGCACCGCGCCGGCGAGGACGAGGCGGTGCTCACCGTCATCACCATGGCCGGCCTGTCGCTGCCCGACCTGACGATCGACCGGGAGTACTGGCAGCTCGAGGAGCGGATGGCGCTGCCGATGCTGCACCTGGCCACGGCGTTCACCACCCGCCGGGCGTACGGCCGGGGGATGTCCGAGCGGAAACTCGTCGGGCTGGACGAGACGCACTTCCTGGCCGGGTGGGGGTCGGGACGGGCGCTGTTCACCCGGCTCGCGCGCGACTCGCGCAAGTGGAATATCGCGGCGCTGGCGGCCAGCCAGAACCCCATCGACATCCTCGGACTGGACGTGCAGAACCTCGTCTCGACGGTGTTCGTCGGTCGGATCGCCGAGGACCCGGAGATCGCCGAGCAGGCATTGCGGATGCTCGGGGTGCAGCGCGGCGTGGGTTACGAGAACACGCTCGCGCAGCTGTCCGTGGCCGACACCCAGACCGACTCCCGGCTCGGCTACCGCGAGTTCGTCATGCGCGACGTGGACGGGCGGGTGCAGAAGTTCCGCGCGGACCTCGCCTACGTGCCGGGGCTTCTGGAACATTTGGACACCACGGCGGATCCGCAGGGCCGGCACGACAGCGGCTCCGGCGCTTCGGGAGATTCGACGGGTCGAGAGGGCGGTGCGCCATGAACGCCGCTGGGACGCGGCCGCGCGGACGGGCGGTGGCGCTGCTTCTCGCGGTGATGGTGCTCGCCGTCGTGTCTCTGTTCGCCGCCCCCGCGACCCCGGCGATGGCCGCGTGCAGCCCCGCGACCCCGCAGGAATGCCTACCCATCCAGGGCGGAAGCCCCTTGGACTGCCTCGACCCCCCGACCCCAGCCATGCCCGACACCGGCGCCACCAGCTTCTTCGTCTCGCCGCCCTCGGCGCAACTGACGGAAAACTCGAGCGTTCTCCACCTATGACAAATCAGGATATGCTGGGCTCCAGTATCACACTTACGACCTTGGATGTGGTCCAGATGGCGCTGTGGCGCCCGATGCTCTCGTAAGCACGAG
Source organism: uncultured Actinomycetota bacterium (assembly GCA_963740255.1). Classification (GTDB taxonomy): domain Bacteria; phylum Actinomycetota; class Actinomycetes; order Mycobacteriales; family Cryptosporangiaceae; genus CAVUDO01. Next base: position 581,572 of record CAVUDO010000002.1, read on the forward strand.
CATCGCGAATATGATGTTCGGCGTCGCAACTTTCTTGTCGGCCTGACTAATTCTGCTCGCGAGTATGCCTACGATCCATCGTCGATGTGGGGATGGACTAACGAACTCATCTCTCGGCGAGCACGGCGTTGTACGAGCGAGTGTTTAGCGTGCTGGGCCTGGTTGCTGTTGTAGCGGTCGGCGTTTGGCTAATGTGGAGTGCCCGCCGTGGTGACTTGTCTGACGCTGCCACAACCGCAGGCTGGGCGCTCTTGGTGATGACGATTACCACCGCTATTGCGGCCTGGCCGCTCAAGGCTTCAAGCGCCGCGGATGCAACGCTCACTGGATCTATCGGAGTTATAAACTCTGCGCTTCATCCGCAATCTTCCGAGAATTGTGGAAACACGGTTTGCCTAGATGAGCGAACTCCGCAACGAGCCGCCAGCGGTGTGATCACTGATGTCGTCCTTTATCGCCAGTGGCTTAGTGGTGAACTTGGTTCCGCAGACAATGCAACCGCAGACAAATATGGCGATCGCCTGTATGCGGCTTCAGCTATGTCGTGGAAGGAGTCGAAAGAAGCGAGAAGTTCTCCGAGTCGGCGATCAGAGATAGTCAAGGCTAAGCAAGATGACTGGAAAGCTGTCGCAGCCGAGATTAAGGCAGCGGACCCAGACGCGTATGAGTATCTGACCGGAAAACAAGGTAGTGGTCGCGTAGGGTCGGCGTTTACGGCGCTCGTGGCGGCTCTGGTGACGTTGCCGTTTGATTTGATGGCGTCATTGCTGATCATCGTGGCGTTTCTGATCATTCGACTGGCCGTGGCATTTCTTCCCGCCATAGCGGTAGTAGGGATCCTCAGACCCGCGTCGGGTCCGTTGCGTGGATTGTTCCGCACGGTCGTAGCAGCGATCATGAACTGCATCATCTTCGGCATCGGCGCCAGCGTTTATCTACTAGCCGTGGAGCTAATCACCAAAACAACCTCGTTGGCAGGCTGGCAGCAGATTCTGCTGATCTGGCTCACCGGCTTGGTGTTGTGGCTGCTCCTACGGCCGTTCCGTCGGCTGACCAGCCTGGCAGGCAAGGATCCGTTCGCCGAACTCGCCGGTGGGTTGGGCGGGATGCACCGAAAGTTCTTCGGCGACATGAAGCAACTGGGTATCGCGGCAGCCGGCTCGTACCTGGGCGATGTCCATGCGCTGGACGCGAACGACGAGAAGCGGGCCGAACGGGCCGCCGGCGGGCAGGGCCGCCCCGAGGGCTGGACCAGGCAGGACCCCGCGTACACCAAGTCCGGCGACGCCCCACCGGGCCGAGTGCCGCCAGACGGAACAACGGGGAGCCAACGGTCGCCGGTCTCGTCGGCCTCGCGCGGCACCGGCGATCCGCTGGTTCCCGCGCCCCGGCCGGGCCAGCCGCCGCCGCGGCCTGAGACCGCCACCGACCCGCGGTATGTGACAGCCCCCGATCCCGGCGCGTTGCCCGTGGAGACGGCGGACGTCTACGTCATCTACCGGCCCGACCGCGGCTATCAGACCGTCCCGTCCAGCGCACCTGCCGCGCAGTCGTCCCCGCGCGTCGACCAGGCGGCGGCCAACGTCGCGGCCGCCGCGGACGCGGTGCGCGATCTGGCCACGGCGACGGCGTCCAGCCGCCGCAGCGACACCCCTGCCCGCTGATCGACCCGCTTGTCCCCGACGACCTGACGCCCGACAAGCCCCCGCACACCCGGTGAACACGTACACCGCCTTACGGGAGGAGGCACCGATGGCAGCCACGCCGCACGGGTGGGGTCGTCCGGGCTGGCGGGTCTGGGCGGCCGGGGCGATCACCCTGATCGTGGCGGCGGTCGTGCTGATCGGTCGACTGGTCGGCACCGACGAAGCGGGCCCGGCGCGCAGCGTCGGCTCTCCAGCCGTGGCGTCGCCTTCGTCGACCCTGGGCGATGACGGTGTCGTCCCGGGCGCCGTACCGGATTCCTCGGCGGCTGCGGCGGCCGCGGAGCGTTTCACCCGCGCCTGGGTCGACCGCCCCTCGGGCACCGGGGCGGCCGCCACCACGGCATGGTGGCGCGCGGTGAGCCGCGATGCCGATCCGACCCTGGCCGCCCAACTCCGCACGGCGGATCCGACCCGTGTCCCGGCGCGCGCGGTGACTGGTCGGCCGAAGGTGACGCCGCTCAGTCCGACCGCCGCCGAGGTGCGGGTTCCGACCGACGCCGGCACGGCGGTGTTGCTGTGCGTCCTGGTCAAGAAGCGCTGGCTGGTCACGACCGTCGACCTGGAACGGACCCGGTGATGGCCGACCAGGCCCTGCGACGCGCGACCGGCCGCACCGGCCGCCGAATTCTGGTGATCCTGATAGCCGTCGGCGCGGTGATGGCACTGCTCTGCATGGGATTCGCTCCGTCGGTCTTCACCTCGATCGCCGAGCAGGCCAAGACCACAGCTCGGTTCGGCGCGAGCGCCTGCGGGGGAGCGGGCCTGGCGGTGACCGGCGGGACCACCATCGAAGGCCTGAATGCCGAACAACTCCGCAACGCATCGGTCATCGTCGGCGTCGGGCGGCAGATGAACGTGCCGGCCCGGGGTTGGGTGATCGCCGTTGCGACCGCGATGCAGGAGAGCACACTGCACAACTACGACGTCGCGGTCGACCACGACTCGCTGGGCCTGTTCCAGCAGCGGCCTAGTTCGGGCTGGGGGACCCGGGCGCAGATCCTCGATCCGAGATACTCGAGCAGCAAGTTCTACGAGAAGCTGATGCGCGTCCCGGGCTGGCAACGGATGCGGCTGACGGATGCGGCGCAGGCCGTCCAGATCTCGGCCTACCCGGACCGGTACCAACGCTGGGAACCGTTCGCGACCATCCTGGTGAACCGCCTCACCAACGGAGCAGCGAACGGGGTAGCCGGAACTGCGGGTGACCCCGTGCGGTGCGCGGCGCCGGGCCAGGTGAGCGCCGCAGGATGGACGGTCCCGTCGCCGGGCCTGGTGGGAAGTGGCTTCCGTCCACCGGACCGGCCTAGCCACTACGGTGTGGACGTCATCGCCGGCCGCGGCACCCTGATCCGGGCCGCCGCGGCGGGGATCGTGATCACCTCCCTGTGCAACGCCAGCTCCGGCAGTTGCGACCAGGACGGCAGTCCCGCGGTCATGGGGTGCGGATGGTACGTCGAGATCGCTCACGGCGGGGGGCTGTCGACGCGCTACTGCCACATGGTCCGGCGGCCGGCGGCGGTGGTGGGGCAGCGGGTCACCGCGGGCGAGGCCATCGGCCATGTCGGCTCCAGCGGCAACTCCTCCGGTCCGCACCTGCACTACGAGACGCGCGTGAACGGCGTGGCGGTCGATCCCGTCCCGTTCATGGCCGCACGTGGTGCGCCTCTGGGCAGCGTGGCCTGAGACGCCCGGCGGTCCTCGTTCAGGAGAAGAGCGAGGCGGGGTCGTCCCCACCCACCGGCTGACGAGGAGCCCCCGTTCCTTGTCGGAAGCGAAGCGCGTCACGCAGGGCGGCCAGGCTGTCTACGAGTGGTACGGCGTGTGCCTCCAGGTGGCGAGCGGACGCCGCGATCAGGCCGTCGAGAGCAGCGACCAGCGTGCCCGCCTCGTCCAGGTCGTGGGGTGAGGTGGTCGACAGGTCGCCGTCCGCGGCCAGGCCCAGCCGTTCGGCCGCCGCTCCGATCAGCATCGCCGCTGCCCGGCCTATCACGTCGGCGGCCGGCATCTGGGACAGGTCGGGTCCGGGGTTGTCGAGCCGTTCGCCGTCTGGATCGGAGTCGCCGCCGGCGGCCGACAGGTCGGAGGGGGTGGGATGATGATCGGTCACCCCTGGTACTCTTACAGACCGACCAGCCATTCGCCGTAGCGGGTGGCGCCGAAGAGGAGCCCGCTCCCACCCGCGCAGCCGTCGCCGGCGGCCGGGTCCGGTCACCGCCGGTCTCACGACTGGCGCTTGCGACAAATGTCGTCGTGAGTTGACCGGTCGAGTGGGCCCTGAGAGTCATCTCTCAGGGCCCGTCGTTGTGTGGGCTTCTCGGAGGTCGTCGACGTCAGTCCGCGAGTGCGGGGCGCCGGCGGGTCGTAGGCCAACGAGTCCGTCCGAGGAGGTCCCATCAGCGTCGAGCTGCGTGTGAACGACCAGATCCGTGTCCGGGAAGTACGTCTCGTCGGTCCGGAGGGCGAGCAGGTCGGCATCGTGCCGATTGCCGAGGCCCTGCGGCTGGCCCAGGACACCGATCTCGATCTGGTCGAGGTTGCGCCCACTGCGCGGCCGCCGGTCTGCAAGCTCATGGACTATGGCAAGTTCAAGTACGAGAGCGCGCAGAAGGCGCGGGAGGCTCGGCGTAACCAGAGTCTCACCGTGATCAAGGAGATGAAGCTCCGGCCGAAGATCGACCCGCACGACTACGCGACCAAGAAGGGGCACGTCGTCCGGTTCCTCAAGGCCGGCGACAAGGTGAAGGTCACGATCATGTTCCGCGGTCGTGAGCAGAGCCGGCCCGAGCTCGGGTTCCGCCTGCTCAAGCGTCTTGCCGACGAAGTGGCCGACCTGGGCCTGGTGGAGTCGGCGCCGCGTCAGGACGGTCGCAACATGATTATGGTCATCGCACCCCACCGTGCGCTCAAGACAGCCGGACGGCCCGCGCCCGATCAGGAGTACCCGGCGGCCGCGGACGCATAAGCACGTACCGGGAACTCGCGGGACCTCAGTGGTCCCGCCAGTCCGGTACGCCTCGAGAAGAAGGAACCATGCCGAAGAACAAGACCCACAAGGGCACCGCGAAGCGGGTACGCGTGACTGGCAGCGGCAAACTGCTCCGCCAGAAGGCGGGCCGGCGGCACCTGCTGGAGCACAAGCCGTCGACCCTCACCCGGCGACTGGACGGCACCACGGAGATCGCACCTGCGGACGTCAAGCGCGTGAAACGCCTGCTCGGCCGATAGGTCCGAGCGCCATCCCGAACGGGCGCCACGTAACGCCCGGACAACGACCACAGATCGCCGCCGGCCCGGCCCGCGGTGACCTCACGAGAGAACAGGTGTACCCGTGGCACGCGTGAAGCGGGCGCTCAACGCCCAGAAGAAGCGCAGGACCACCCTGGAGGCCGCCAAGGGTTACCGCGGCCAGCGTTCGCGGCTCTACCGCAAGGCTAAGGAGCAGCTCCTCCACTCCGCGACCTATGCCTACCGCGACCGCAAGGCCCGCAAGGGCGACTTCCGGCAGCTGTGGATCACCCGCATCAACGCGGCGGCCCGACTCAACGGCATGACGTACAACCGGTTCATCCAGGGCCTGCGTCTGGCCGGAGTGGACGTGGACCGCAAGGTCCTCGCCGATCTCGCCGTCAACGACGCCGGCGCGTTCGCCGCGCTTGTCGTCGTGGCCAAGAGCGCTGTACCCGCGGAGGGCGCGGCCTGACCGGCGGGGTCGGCGGCATCGTTCCGGCGCGACCCGGGGAGGTTCCGCTCTTCACCGAGCGGACACCCCGGGTCGTCGCTGTGCGGCAGCTGACCCGTCGGGCCCACCGGGACGCACGGCGGCAGTTCCTGGCTGAGGGCCCCCAGGCGGTCCGGGAAGCGTTGGAACTCCGGTCTGGGTCCGGTGGGGCAGTCGAGTCGTTGTTCGTGAGCCCGACTGCGCTGGAACGCCACGGCGACCTGGTCGAGGCTGCCGCAGGCCAGGGCATACCGGTCCATCAGGTGACCGAGCAGGGGATGGCCGGCCTTTCCGAAACCGTCACACCGCAGGGGATCGTGGCGGTCTGCGGCTTCGTCGACGTGGCGTTGGATGAGGTTCTGGGATCGGCGCCGCGGCTGATCGCCGTACTGGCCGAGGTCCGAGACCCGGGCAACGCGGGCACGATCCTGCGGACCGCGGATGCCGCCGGAGCCGATGCGGTGGTCTTCACCGACGCCAGCGTCGACCCCTACAACGGCAAGTGCGTGCGTGCGTCGGCCGGGAGCCTTTTCCACCCCGCGGTCGTCCGCGGTGGCGAGGCAGGCGACCTGCTCGACGCGCTGCGCGGTGCCGGCCTGCGCGTGCTGGCCACCGACGGGCAGGCTGAGACCGACCTGGACGAGCTGGCCGACAGCGGTGCGTTGACCCTTCCGACTGCCTGGTTGTTCGGCAACGAAGCCCACGGCCTGCCCGGCTTCCTTGCCACCCACGCCGATTCCCGGGTCCGCATACCGCTCTACGGCAACGCGGAGAGTCTCAACCTCGCCGCCGCCGCCGCGGTGTGCCTGTACGCCTCGGCCCGCGCCCTGCGGCCCGACGACCCGCGGGGCGCAGAAGGTCCGCAGCGGAAACCCGGTCTGGGCGCGTGACCGGGTCGTCTTAGACTGCGGAGATCGGGCCGGCGCCTTGCGAAGGCGTCCTGCCGTGTCGTGATTTGAGGACGGAACCTCCCCGTATGTCTGGACCGAACGACCCGTACGACCCGAAGCAAGTGGCACTCCTCGGCTCCGAGGCGCTCGCGGAGGCCGTCGCCTTGGCTGAGAAGGCGTTCGCCGAAGCGGCGGGCCCGGATGCGCTGCGGGCGGCTCGACCCGCGCACCTCGGAGACCGTGCGCCCGTGTCGTTGGCCCGGCGCGAGCTCGGTGCGCTGCCTCCGCAGGCTCGGGCCACGGCTGGGAGGCACGTCAACGAGGCGAGGGCGGCCATCGAGGCGGCGTACGACGAGCGACAGGTGGCGCTGGCGGCCGAGCGCGATGCGCGCGTGCTCCGGGACGAGAAGGTGGACGTGACCCTGCCGTGGGACCGTCGTCCCCGCGGCGCCCGGCACCCGCTGTCCACCCTGTCCGAGCGCGTCGCCGACCTGTTCGTCGGGATGGGCTACGAGATCGTCGAGGGTCCCGAGGTCGAGGCCGAATGGCTGAACTTCGACGCGTTGAACATGGCGCCCGACCATCCGGCCCGGACGATGATGGACACGTTCTTTCTCCAGCCGGCCGATGGTGGGCTCGTGTTGCGCACGCACACGTCTCCCGTCCAGGCGCGGGTGATGCTGGCACGCCGCACGCCGCCGATCTACGTCGCCTGCCCCGGACGGGTCTTCCGCACCGACGAGCTCGACGCCACCCATACCCCGGTGTTCAGCCAGGTGGAGGGGCTGGCAGTGGACAAGGGCATCACGATGGCGCACCTCCGCGGCACCCTCGACCACTTCGCCCGTGCGATGTTCGGTGCGGAGGCGCGTACGCGCTGGCGGCCGTCCTACTTCCCGTTCACCGAGCCGTCCGCGGAGTTCGACGTGTGGTTCCCCCACGCCAAGGGCGGGCCACGGTGGATCGAATGGGGAGGGTGCGGGATGGTCAACCCGCGGGTGCTCATCGCGTGTGGCATCGACCCTGACGTCTACACCGGATTCGCGTTCGGAATGGGGTTGGAGCGGACGCTCCAGTTCCGGCACGAGGCCGCCGACATGCGGGACATGGTCGAGGGCGACGTGCGGTTCTCCCGCGCGTTCGGAACGGAGGCCTGATGCGCGCGCCGGTCTCGTGGCTACGGGAGTACGCGGACCTTCCTGAACTGCCGACAGCCGAACTGATCCCACAGGTCGATGCGGCGTTCGTCCGGGTCGGGCTCGAAGTCGAGGCGGTGCATCGGCTGGGTGAGGGCCTGACCGGTCCGCTCGTCGTGGGCGAAGTGGTCGAGGTGGCCGACCTCGCCGGCTTCAAGAAGCCGATCCGCCACTGTCTCGTAGACGTCGGTATGCACAATGTCGACGGTGTGCCGCGGAGCATCGTGTGCGGCGCGACGAACTTCTCGGTCGGCGATATGGTCGCGGTGGCGTTGCCCGGGGCCGTGCTGCCTGGGGATTTCGTGATCGCGGCGCGGACGACCTACGGGCATCTGTCCGACGGCATGATCTGCTCCGCGCGCGAACTCGGGCTGGGCGAGGACCACGCCGGCATCATCGTGCTGCCGCGTAGCGGGCTGTCCGGTGCTGCTGGTCCGGGTACTGACGCGGTCGAACTGCTCGGGCTTGGGGATGTGGTGTTCGAGCTGGCGATCACGCCCGACCGCGGCTACTGCTTCTCGCTCCGCGGACTCGCGCGGGAGCTGGCGCTGGGACTCGACGTCGCCTTCCGCGACCCAGGCGCCGTCGAGTCGCCCGCTCCGACGACGGAGCCGCCACACGGGGTGCGGGTCGACGACCCGATCGGATGCGACCGTTTCGTCGCGCGCGCCGTGCGCGACATCGATCCTGCCGCGCCGACTCCGCTCTGGATGGGCCGGCGGCTGATGCTCGCCGGCCAGCGGTCCATTTCGCTCGCTGTCGATGTGACGAACTACGTCATGCTCCAGCTGGGGCAGCCGATGCACGCGTTCGACCGGGCGCGGCTGACCGGGTCCATCGTGGTGCGCCGGGCTGTCGCCGGTGAACGCCTGGTGACGCTCGACGGCGTGGACCGCGCGGTCGACCCGGAGGATCTGCTGATAACCGACGACACCGGGCCGATCGGGCTGGCCGCGGTGATGGGGGGTCGCACGACCGAGGTGGGTGCGACGACGACCGACGTGTTGATCGAGTGCGCCCGTTGGGACCCGGTTTCGGTGGCCCGGACTGTTCGCCGTCACAAGCTGCCCAGCGAAGCGTCGAGACGTTTCGAGCGCGGCGTGGATCCTGAGATGGCGCCTGTCGCCGCGGAGCTGGCCGTCCGCCTGTTGGTCGAGTATGGTGGCGGTGTCGCCGACCCGAGGGTCCTGGACTTCAGCGCGCGCAAGGCCCGGGAACCGATCATGCTGCCGCTCGACTTGCCGGCCCGGGTGACTGGGGTGCAGTACGGCCGTTCCACAGTGGAACGGCGCCTCCGCGACGTGGGATCGGTGGTGACGTCCACCGAGCCCGATCAGCTCTGGGTGCTGCCCGCGAGTTGGCGTCCCGACCTGACCGACCCTGTCGACCTGGTCGAAGAGGTGGCCCGGCTGGAGGGTTACGACGCCATCCCGTCCGTGTTGCCCGCGACGCCGCCGAGCCCCGGCCTCAACGCCGACCAAAGGCGCCGCCGGTCGGTGTCCCGCGCATTGGCCGAGGCCGGGTATGTCGAGGTGCTGAGCTATCCGTTCGTGTCGGCGGAGATCCACGACACCTTCGGGCTGGCCGCCGACGATCCGCGCAGGATTGCCTGCCGCCTGGCCAACCCGCTCTCCGACGAACGCCCGGAGCTGCGGACGACCCTCCTGCCGGGCCTCGTCGATGTCCTCCAGCGCAACCTTGGACGGGGACAGCGCGACCTGGCGTTGTTCGAGATGGGGCTGGTGGTCCACCCCGACCCGTCGGCGGGCACTCCTCCACGGTTGGGCGTTGATCGGCGTCCGTCCGAGGAGGAACTCGCCGCCGTGTTCGCGGCCGTCCCGGAACAGCCGTGCCATGTCGCAGCCGTGCTCACCGGCGACCGTGACCCGTCCGGCTGGTGGGGCCCGGCCCGGCCGGCTGTCTGGGCCGATGCGGTGGAGGCGGCGCGTACGGTCGCTGCCGCCGCGGGGGTAGCGATCACGGTCGAGCAGACGGAGCGCGCTCCTTGGCACCCGGGGCGATGTGCGGCCCTGCTCGTGGACGGGCGGGTAGTGGGGCACGCTGGGGAACTGCACCCCCGGGTCGTCGCTGCCCTCGGCCTTCCGGCCAGGATCAGTGTGATGGAGTTCAACCTCGACGACTTGCCAGTTCCGTCCGTGGTGACGGCGCCGCGACTCTCGGCGTTCCCGCCAGCCATGCTCGACGTTGCGTTGGTGGTGGACGCAGACGTACCGTCAGCTGCCGTCCGCGACGCGGTGGTAGAGGGCGCGGGTGAGCTGCTGGAATCGGTACGCCTGTTCGACGTCTACGAGGGAGCCCAGGTCGGGCCCGGCCGGAAATCACTGGCCTACGCGCTCACTTTTCGCGCCCCGGACCGTACCCTCACCGTCGAAGAAAGCACAGCAGCCCGCGACGCCGCAATCGCAGAAGCCACCCGCTGTACCGGCGCGACGCTCCGTGTATGACCGAATCACCGTGCATGATCGTCGGTACACGGCAAGACTGAACCGCCCCGGGTTTGGTAGGGACTTCCTTTCGAGGAAGGATCGAGTCCATGCCGAAGCAGTATCCGAGAGAGGTCCGTGAGCGGGCGGTGCGCCTGGTGCGCGAGCATCGGGGGGAGTACGAGACGGAGTACGCGGCGATCCGGTCGATCGGCGCGAGGTGCGACATCGGGCCGGAGACGCTGCGTAAGTGGCTGCGTCAGGCCGAGGTCGACGCGGGTGCGCGGCCGGGGGTGTCCACTGAGGAGGCTGTGGAGGTTCGCCGGCTCAAGCGTGAGAACGCTGAGTTGCGGCGGGCGAATGAGATCCTGAAGGCGGCTTCGGCTTTCTTCGCGGCCGAGCTCGACCGGCCACTGGCGCGCTCGTGAGGTTCATCGACGACCACAAGATGAGGTTCGGAGGGGTTGAGCCGATCTGCCGGGTGCTGACCGAGCACGACGTGTGGATCGCCCCGAGTACCTACTACGCGGCCAAGAAGCGGCCCCTCTCGGCGCGGGCGGTGCGCGACGCGGAACTGGCCGGTCACATCGGGCGTATCCATGCCGCCAACTACGGCGTCTACGGTGCCCGCAAGGTGTGGCGTGAGCTGGCCCGTGAGGGCCACCCGGCGGCGCGGTGCACCGTGGAGCGGCTCATGGGCCAGTTGGGGCTTCGCGGTGTGGTCCGCGGCAAGAAGATCCGCACCACGGTGGCCGACCCCGGCCACGATCGGGCCACCGACCGCCTCGACCGCAACTTCAACGCCGACCGTCCTAACCGGACCTGGGTAGCTGACTTCACCCACGTCGCGGCCTGGTGCGGCGTGGTCTACGTGGCCTTCGTCGTGGACTGCTTCTCCCGGGCCATCGTGGGCTGGTCGGCCGCGACGAACAAGGCCACCCCCTTGGTCCTCAACGCCCTGGACATGGGCCTGTGGCGACGAGACCGAGCCGGTCGAACCATCGAGAAAGGACTCATTCATCACTCCGACGCCGGCAGCCAATACACCAGCTTCCGGTTCACCACCCACCTGCTCGACGCGGGCATCGATGCCTCCATCGGCAGCGTCGGTGACGCCTAGGACAACGCCCTCATGGAGTCCACCATCGGTCTCTACAAGACCGAGCTGATCAAGCCCCGCGGCCCGTGGCGCACCCTGGCCGATGTCGAGCTGGCCACCGCCGAATGGGTCGACTGGTACAACCACAAACGGCTGCACTCCGCGATCGGACACCTCCCACCGGCCGAGTACGAAGCCACCTACCACGCCACGAACCAGCCCCACGAGGCGGCTGGAGCCAACACCTGAAGTGGCTCTTCACAGTTGAGGGTGTAGCGCGGGTCGGCGCGTCGGTTGCTGGTAGAGGTCGAGGTCTTCCGATGATGGGGGTTCTGACGCCGCCCATCTGGAAGACCTCGACGTGCCTGACGCTACCTTCGCTGGCCCTGACCTTGTCCCGCGTCAAGGAGTTGGCAGGATTTCGGTGGTTAGAAATGTCGGGGTGGTGGGGTCGGCCAGGCCCAGGTGGACCTGCTGGGGCCGGTTGAAGGCGATGGCCTCGTGCGGCCGGATCTCGTTGTACTCGCGCCGGTAGTCCTCGGTGTGCTTGGCGAGCATGAGCGCGTCGTCGATCTCGTCGATGTAGAGCCGTTCGTACTTGAGGGTGCCGAAGCCTCGTTCGCGGGAGCCGTTCTGCCCTGGTGACTTGACGCGGGTGCGGACGTGGGTCAGCTCGGGGTGGGCGGCGATGAACGCCTCGAACCGGATCGAGCGGAACGGGCCGCCGTTGTCGGTCACGATCGTGACCACCGGCAGCAACTCGCCGGTGTCGGCGTCGACCGTGGCCAGGTCGCTCAGCGGGTGGCCGAACAGGGCCTCGAAGTCGGCCAGCGCCAACTCCACGGCGGCGATCGCGTCGTGCTGGTTGGCCGTTGGGGAGACGTGGAAGGGATGCTCGTATTTCGACCAGTAGTCCCGGCAGCCGGCCAGGCGCCAGGTGCCGCCGGTGGTGGTCTCGAACTCGGAGAAGTCCAGCTGCCAGACCTGGTTGGGCGCGGTGGGTTCGATCGCGAACGCGGCCCTGCGGCGTTCGGCCAGCTTGCGGCGTTCCCGCTGGTAGGCCGCGGGCAGGATCAGGCCCTCGCCGCGCAGCAGCCGCAGGATCGTGGCCTCGGACACCACATGCCCGTCGTGGCGGACCATGGCCCAGATCTTGCGATGCCCCCACACCGGATGCGCCAGAGCGTGCCTGCGGGCCAGCACGGTAGCCGCGACCCGGGCCGGCCGCGGCCACGGCCCCTTGCTCGGTCGGCCGTCGCGGGCCTTGGCCTGCCACCGTCGCCAGGTCCGCTCGGGCATGTCGACCAACTGGCAGAACCTCGCGGTCGACATGCCCGCCTGAACGCGGATCACCTCGAGGTCCTCGAAGGGCCCAGCCGGCCCTCCGCCGACTTCTTCCAGACCCGGATCTCCACCGCGGCCTCACCCAACGCCTGGGTCAGCTCGGCCACCTCGGCCTCAAGCTGCTCCTCCCGGCTCGACGGCCCGGACCGGCCGGCCACCAACGCCGTCTTACCGGCCTCGAGGAACTCCGCCTTCCACCGGCCGATCGACTGCTCGGATACCTTCTCCCGCCGGGCCGCCTCGGCGATCGTCATCTCACCGGCCAGCACGCTCAACACGATCCGCGACTTCTTTTCCGCCGGGATCGACGGGGGTCTTCCCATCGTCTGACTCTCCAATCAGGACCTACTCAACGGCCCTGCCACAAAGTCTGACGCGCGACAACCTGACCACGTTCTGCCGCCTGGACGAGCTCGGTCTTGAAGTGACCGGGCAGCGACTGGAGCCCGACCGTGCGGTGCTGGCCTGCCGAGTCGTGGAGCCCGACGCCTGGTGCCGGCGCTGCGGCTGCGAGGGTGCGGCCCGGGACAGCGTGGTCCGGCGGCTGGCGCACGAGCCGCTGGGGTGGCGACCGACGACGCTGGAAGTCACGGTCGGCCGGTACCGGTGCACCGGGTGCGGGCACGTGTGGCGCCAGGACACCACCAGGGCCGCCGAGGCGAGGGCGAAGCTGTCCCGGCGTGGCCTGCGGTGGGCGTTGGAGGGCATCGTGTGTCAGCACCTGAGCGTGGCCCGTGTCGCCGAAGGGCTCGGGGTGGCGTGGAACACCGCGAACGACGCGGTCCTGGCCGAGGGCAGACGGGTCTTGATCGGCGACCCTGCCCGGTTCGACGGGGTGAGCGTGATCGGGGTCGATGAGCACGTCTGGAGACACACCCGCCGTGGCGACAAGTACGTCACCGTGATCATCGACCTGACCCCGGTCCGCAGCGGCACAGGGCCGGCCAGGCTGCTGGACATGGTCGCCGGCCGTTCCAAACAGGCCTTCAAGCAGTGGCTCGCCGCACGACCCCAGCAGTGGCGCCAGGGCGTGGAAGTGGTCGCGATGGACGGCTTCACCGGGTTCAAGACCGCGACCGTTGAGGAGATGCCCGACGCCGTCGCAGTGATGGACCCCTTCCACGTCGTCCGCCTGGCCGGCGACGCCCTGGACCGGTGCCGCAGGCGGGTCCAGCAGGACACCCACGGTCACCGCGGCCGCAAGAACGATCCGCTCTATCGCGCGCGGCGGACCCTGCACACCGGCGCGGACCTGCTCACCGACAAGCAGACCCAGCGACTGACGGCGCTGTTCGCCACCGATGAGCACGTCCAGGTCGAGACCACCTGGGGCATCTACCAGCAGATGATCGCCGCCTACCGCGAGCCCGACCGCACCCGAGGCCGCGATCTGATGAGCAAGCTGATCGAGTCGGTCAGCCACGGCGTCCCCGCCGCCTTGACCGAGATCATCACCCTCGGGCGGACCCTGACCAAACGCGCCGGCGACGTCCTGGCCTACTTCGACCGCCCCGGCACCTCCAACGGCCCAACCGAGGCGATCAACGGACGCCTCGAGCACCTGCGCGGCTCCGCCCTCGGGTTCCGCAACCTCACCAACTACATCGCCAGATCACTGCTCAAGACCGGCGGGTTCAGACCCCGACTACACCCTCGTCTGTGAAGAGCCCCTGAAGTCTCCACCGAACCCGGGGCGGTTCACCGCACGGTCGGGCTCCAGTCGCTGCCCGGTCACTTCAAGACCGAGCTCGTCCAGGCGGCAGAACGTGGTCAGGTCAGGGCCAGCGAAGGTAGCGTCAGGCACGTCGAGGTCTTCCAAATGGGCGGCGTCAGAACCCCCATCATCGGAAGACCTCGACCTCTACCAGCAACCGACGCGCCGACCCGCGCTACACCCTCAACTGTGAAGAGCCTGGAAAGTGCCTCTCGTGATGGCGGATCAGGACCTTCGACAAGCCCTATCCTCCCAGCACAGAGGCACTTTCTGTCTACACCGGACACCCCCCACACGCCGCGGTCATGAAGAGCCCGGGCTAAGGTCTGAGAGTTCTTGAGCTACCATTCAGCTACTACTTAATGGCGCAAACTCGCCAGCCTGACTGATCCAATACCGTGAATGCTGTCCGACCGTTACGCTCGTACCGTTTCTCGTCTCTACGAAGACTGAGTCTAGTGTCTGCAACAATTAGGTACTCGTCATCCGAGATTTCCTGCTGGGTCACCGCGGTCCACTCCAGATCACGTATTTCGAACCCGTCTTTGTCGAGCGGTTGATAAAATTCATCGATCACAGTAGTAGCTTCTTTACTTTGCGCACAGAGGACAGTTCTTAGACGCTCCGGATTCCTCTGCTTGAGCGCTTGAAAGTATCTTGTCACCGCTTCGGTCGGAGTGGCAGGGGAGTCGTCCGTGAAGACGTTGTATAGGCCGATGCTCGCGCCGATACAGCACAGGGCGAGGAGCGTCGCCGTCCCGCCGAGGATCCAAAGCCACTTGCGACGGCGCCGCGCGGGCCTGGCGGCCTCCGCCAGGGTTGAGGGGATGGCTCCGGATCGGAGAAGAGTGGGTACGTCGGGCGGCTGGGGGGAGTCGCTCACCGGAGACAGCCGCTCATCGACGAAACCTCACTCAGGTTTGAAGGGGAGGCGCGTTACGTTGGTCCCAAGAGTAGTCGGAGCTTCCGATTCGGTACGAGTCTGTGCGGCGCTCCGACTGGGGAAGCGAGGCTCTTGGAGGCAGGAGCGTGTGGCCACGCTGGTGAGGCCGGCAGAGGCTGTGGATTGCCCTGCCCGGTTGCTCGCCTTGGCCACTATGCTCGCCGGCATGATCGTACGTCTTGGCCGCTTCGGCGTCGGTGTGCTGACCACGACCGCAGCTGTACTGGTTCTCGTCGCGGGTTGCGATGACGAACCGGACTACAGGAGACTCCCGCCAACATCGTCGGCCACGCCATCCGCGGCCGCTCCAAACGTTAGCCCTTCCCTCACGACAGAGCAACAGATACTAGCTCAGTACGAGCGCTTCTGGACCGAAGCGGCGCCCGCTTCAGACTCTGCCTCCAACCATGAGCGGCGCGCCATTCTAGCACCGGTGGTGATGAATCCGCAGCTGGACTTGATGCTTAACAACGCCGCGGTTCTTAATGCGCGAGGTGAGCGCAGCTATGGCGTTGATCGCCCGCTCCGGCAAACAGTGGTAATAAACGGTGACTTGGCCTTGGTGCGAGGATGCCTAGACTCCAGTAAGTCAGGTATCGCAGATAAGGCGAGTGGCCGCCCGAAAACTAGAGGGGTTCCTCAGAATCCCGTACTAGCAAATTTTCGCCGAGGTGCGGATTTCGTGTGGAGGATCTCGGGGATTACCTACCCAGGTGGTCGTTCATGCTGATCCGATATCTCACATTTTCGTCATCCGGTCTGCTCGTCGTGCTAACATTATTCGCCGGTATTCAACCATCCCAAGCCTCCCCAAGGCCTAGTGCGCCGCCGCCCAACGCGCCTTATGAAATTGAGGGAAATGCAAAGGGTTACGATTTGGGTACGTGGTATGAGCCGCCAAGTGACGCTCGTGACAAGAGCGCCGCTCGCCGACCAACTGCGGAGGATGCGCCTGCGTCTGCGGAGTGTCCGGTGCGAGATCCGATCTCCGGGCAGTGTTTGTTTGCTGCGGGGAGTGTCGGTGGCGGCGCGGCGACGCCGGTGGGGTTGGCGCTGGAGGCTCGGGGGCGGTTGACGGTGCCGGTGCCTGTGCCGCAGATGCGTCCGATGATCAAGTTCAAGGATGGCACCAGCGGCGGGTTGACCGGGATGCCGATGTGGCTGTGGACCGACCCCGCGCGCTGGGCGCCCGCCCCACCGATGACCCTGCGCGTGCAAGCCGGTCCGGTTTGGGCTGCTGTCGCCGCGGCACCGGTGCGGCAGACCTGGGAGTTCGGCGATGGCGGGACCCTCACCTGTCTGACGCCTGGCACTCCGCTGACCAATCCGGCGCGGGGACTGGACGGCTCGCCAGACTGTGGCCACAAGTACCGCAAGTCTTCGAAAGACGGCCGTCGTGGCGCGTTCACTGTGACCGTCCGCGTGATCTGGGCAGTTACCTGGACAGGCTCCGACGGAAACGGCGGCACGCTTGCGCCCTTGGTTGTGGAGGCATCGGTTCCGTACATCGTCCGCCAAGCGCGAGCCGAGCTCGTGCGGCCCTGACGTGCGCGGCAGCAGCGCCGCAGTCCGCCAGCGGACGGCACCTCACCAGCTCTGGTGGCGCTTGCATGACTAAGCATCACCATGCATACTCACTCGTAACGAGGGGGGTGGCATGGGGGCGCGAGTAGCGGTAACGGGGGCGAGTGGCTATGCCGGTGGCGAGTTGCTGCGGTTGCTGCTGGGCCACCCAGATGTGGAGATCGGCGCCCTGACCGCGGGCGCGAGCGCTGGATCGACGCTGGGGGAGCATCAGCCGCACCTCGGTCCCCTCGCCGGCCGCGTGCTCGTCGAGACCACTGCCGTCGCGGTGGCCGGACACGATGTGGTCTTCCTCGCCCTCCCGCACGGCCACTCGGCCAGGCTCGCCAATGCGCTTCCACCGGAGACGGTCGTCATCGACTGCGGAGCCGACTTCCGGCTCGCTGACGAGGACGCCTGGCAGCGGTGGTATGGCGGCGACCACGCGGGGAGCTGGCCGTACGGCCTGCCCGAGCTTCCCGGCGCGCGGGCCCGCCTGGCCGGTGCCCGCAGGATCGCCGTCCCGGGCTGCTATCCGACCGCAGCGTCCCTGGCGCTCACCCCGGCCTACGCGAACGACCTAGCCGAGCCGGACGCAGTCGTGGTGGCTGCCTCTGGCACGTCCGGTGCCGGCAAGGGCCCCCAGCGGCATCTGCTCGGCTCCGAGGTGATGGGCGCACTCACGGCGTATGGCGTCGGCGGCGCCCATCGGCACACGTCCGAGATCATCCAGAACCTCAGCGCGGCGGCCGGCACCGCGGTCCGGGTCTCGTTCACACCGATCCTCGCGCCTCTCCCACGCGGCATCCTCGCCACCTGCACGGCACCCGCAAAGCCCGGCGTCATGGCCGAGACGGTCCAGGCGGCCTACGCATGCGCGTACGCGGACGAGCCGTTCGTGCACCTCCTCCCCGAGGGCCGCTGGCCGTCCACCGCCGCAACACTCGGCGCCAACACCGCGCACGTCCAGGTCACGCTCGACCCGGATGCCGGCCGGATCGTCGCAGTCGTCGCGCTGGACAACCTCACCAAGGGCACGGCCGGTGCCGCGGTGCAGTGCATGAACCTCGCCCTCGGCCTCCCCGAGACCACTGGCCTCCCCGTCCTGGGGCTGGCGCCGTGACCGTCACCACGCCCTCCGGCTTTCGGGCCGCGGGAGTCGCGGCCGGCCTGAAGGCCACCGGCGCCGAGGACCTGGCGCTGGTGGTCAACGATGGCCCCGACCACAGCGCGGCCGGCGTCTTCACCGCCAACCGGGTGAAGGCGGCGCCGGTGGTCTGGAGCGCGCAGGTGCTCAAGGCCGGGCAGCTCACCGCCGTGGTCCTCAACTCCGGCGGCGCGAACGCCTGCACCGGCCCGGACGGGTTCGCCGATACCCACGCCACCGCCGAACGGGCAGCCGAACGGCTCGGGTGCGGCGCCGGCGACGTCGCGGTCTGTTCCACCGGACTGATCGGCGTTCGGCTGCCCATGGCCGACCTGTTGCCGGGACTGGACCGGGCCGCCGAAGCACTGGCCACGGACGGCGGAAGCCAGGCCGCCCGCGCGATCATGACTACCGACACGCACCCCAAGACCACGGCGAAACACGGCGACGGCTACCTGGTCGGCGGTATGGCCAAGGGCGCCGGCATGCTGGCGCCGAGCCTCGCCACGATGCTCTGCGTCCTGACCACCGATGCGGTCGCCGACGCCGACGCCCTGGACGCGGCGCTGCGCAGGGCCACCGCGGTGACCTTCGAACGGGTCGACTCCGACGGATGCCTGTCCACCAACGACACTGTCCTGCTGCTGGCCAGCGGCGCGTCCGGCGTCGAACCGAGCCCCGAGGACCTCACCGCAACCGTCACCGCGGCGTGTCACGACCTCGCCCAGCAGCTGCTCGCCGATGCCGAGGGATCCACCAAGGACGTCACGATCACCGTCACCGGCGCCGCCACCGAGGCCGACGCCCTGGAGGTGGCCCGTTCGGTCGCCCGCAACAACCTGCTCAAGTGCGCGCTGTTCGGAGCCGACCCGAACTGGGGCCGGGTGCTCGCAGCCGTGGGCACCACTGGAGCGGCCTTCGAGCCCGACCAGCTCGACGTCGCCGTCAACGGCGTGTGGGTGTGCCGGTCGGGCGCGCCCGGCGCCCCGCGCGAGGACGTCGACCTCGCCGGCCGGGCGGTCACGATCGCGATCGGCCTCCGGGCCGGCACGGAGCAGGCCACCGTCTGGACCAACGACCTCTCGATCGCCTACGTCCACGAGAACTCGGCGTACTCGTCATGACCGGCGACTCGTGATCCGGGATCTGCCCGCGGCGCTGGCGAAGGCGGGCACGCTGATCGAGGCCCTGCCGTGGCTGAAGCGGTTCCACGGCGCGGTCGTCGTGGTGAAGTACGGCGGCAACGCGATGGTCGACGAGGAGCTCAAACGCGCGTTCGCGGCCGACATGGTGTTCCTCCGCTACGCCGGCATCAAGCCGGTCGTCGTACACGGCGGCGGCCCGCAGATCTCCACCATGCTGGCCCGGCTCGGCATCGACACCGAGTTCCTTGGCGGCCTACGGGTCACCAGTCCCGAGACCATGGACGTCGTCCGGATGGTGCTCGTCGGCCAGGTCGGCCGGGAACTGGTCGGCCTGATCAACGAGAACGGGCCGCTGGCCGTCGGCATGTCCGGCGAGGACGCCCGGCTGTTCACGGCCACCCGCCGGCCGGCGGTCGTGGACGGCGAGGACGTCGATATCGGCCTGGTCGGCGACGTCGTGGCGGTGAACCCGTCCGCGGTCTGGGACCTGATCGAGGCCGGCCGGATCCCGGTGATCTCGACGGTCGCGCCGGACGCCGAAGGGCAGGTGCACAACCTCAACGCCGACACCGCCGCCGCCGCGCTGGCCGTGGCTCTGGACGCCCAGAAGCTCGTCGTGCTCACCGACGTCGAGGGCCTCTACACCCGCTGGCCCGATCTGGCATCGCTGGTCGCCCAGATCACGGCGGAGGAGGTGGCCACGCTGCTCCCGACGCTGTCGGCCGGGATGCTGCCCAAGATGGAGGCCTGCCTGCGGGCGGTGACCGGGGGAGTCCCGCAGGCGACCGTGATCGACGGCCGGCTCAGGCACGCCCTCCTGCTCGAGGTGTTCACCGACGAAGGCGTCGGCACGATGGTCGTCCCCAACCCGCCGGAGCCGGCCGCGGAGCGCGCCGCAGGGCTTGCCACGGGGTCGGACGCGACCGCCGCGCCGGCCGGGGACCCGGTCGAGGTGGTGGCATGACGCTGACTAGCCGCTGGCAGGGCGCCCTGATGGACAACTACGGCACGCCGACGACCGCGTTGGTCCGGGGCGAAGGTGCGGTGGTCTGGGACGAACACGGCCGGTCCTACGTCGACCTGTACGCCGGCATCGCGGTCAACGTGCTCGGCCACGCCCATCCGGCGGTGGTCGAGGCGGTCGCCACCCAGGTCGCCACACTCGGGCACGTGTCGAACTTCTTCGCCACCGGGCCCGCGGTGAGGCTGGCCGAGCGGCTCGTCGCACTCGACGGACGCCCCGGCCGGGCGTTCCTGGCCAACTCCGGCACCGAGGCCAACGAGGCAGCGTTCAAGCTCTCCCGGCAGACCGGACGGACCCACCTCGTCGCCGCACAGGGCGGGTTCCACGGCAGGACGATGGGAGCGCTCGCGCTGACCGGGCAGCCGGCCAAGCGCGACCCATTCGCCCCGCTGCCCGGCGAGGTCACGCACGTCCCGTACGGAGACGTGGACGCGTTGGCCACGGCGGTCACCGACGCCACCGCGATGGTGATGCTCGAGCCGATCCTCGGTGAGGGCGGCGTGGTCCCGGCTCCCCCCGGCTATCTCGCCGCGGCGCGCGACATCACGGCGGCCCGCGGCACCCTGCTCGCGGTGGACGAGGTCCAGACCGGGATCGGCCGCACCGGCGCCTGGTTCGCCTACCAGCGTGACGGCATCGCCCCGGACGTCGTCACGCTGGCCAAGGGGCTCGGCGGCGGCCTGCCGGTCGGCGCCTGCCTGGCATTCGGGGACGCGGCAAGCCTGCTCGGCCCCGGCAGCCACGGTTCGACCTTCGGCGGGAACCCGGTGTGCTGCGCGGCCGCGCTGGCGGTCCTGGACGTGATCGCGGCCGACGACCTGCTCGCCCGGGCCAAGCAGCTGGGGGAGCGGATCCGCGACGGCGTCGACGCCGTCGGCCACCCGGTCGTGGCCGGGGTGAGGGGCGCCGGGGCGCTGCTCGGCATCCTCCTGACCGCTGATCTGGCCAAGGCAACCGAAGCCGCGCTCAAGGAAGCGGGTTTCCTGGTGAACGCCGTCGCCCCGGACGTTCTGCGGCTCGCCCCGCCCCTGGTGCTCAGCGACGCCCAGGTCGACGCGTTCCTCGCGGCCCTTCCCGGGGCCCTGGACGCCGCAACCAGGGAGCGGGCCGGATGAACCACCCCCCGCTCACGAAGACCGCGCGGCACGCCCGGATCACCGCGCTGGTCCGGACCCAGCACGTGCACTCCCAGTCCGAGCTGGTCCGACTGCTCGCGGACGAAGGCGTGGTCGTCACCCAGGCCACGCTCTCCCGCGACCTGGAGGAACTCGGCGCCGTGAAGCTGCGTGGAGCTGACGGGAGCCCCGCCTCCTACGTGGTGCCGGAGGAGGGATCCGCGCCGCTGCGTCCGTCCGGGGCACCGCCGGACCGGTTGGCCCGGCTGTTGCAGGAGCTGCTCACCGGCGTGGACGCGAGTGGCAACCTCGCGGTGCTCCGCACGCCGCCCGGTGCCGCCCAGTTCCTCGCGTCGGCGTTGGACCGCTCCGGCCTTCCGCAGGTCGTCGGCACGATCGCCGGTGACGACACCATCCTGGCGATCACCAGCCACGCCGACGGCGGCGCCGCGTTCGCCGCGGAGGTCCTCGGCTGGGCACAGCGGTCCGGCGCCGCCGCAACCGACATCGCCGCATCGCACCACGTGTCCGAGCCCGGGCTCGACACCCCACCCCAGGTCTCCACCGAGACGAGTCCACCCAGGAGAAACCCGTGACCGACCGGATCGTGCTCGCCTACTCGGGAGGACTCGACACCTCCGTGGCCATCGGCTGGATCGCCGCCGAGACCGGAGCCGAGGTGATCGCCGTCGCCGGCGACGTCGGCCAGGGTGGCGAGGACCTGGAGGTCATCCGCCAACGGGCGCTGGCCTGCGGTGCCGTGGAGGCCGTGGTGGCCGACATGCGCGACGAGTTCGCCGACGGGTACTGCCTGCCGGCCCTGCAGGCCAACGCGCTCTACCTCGACCGCTACCCGCTCGTCTCGGCGCTGTCCCGGCCGGTGATCGTCAAGCACCTGGTGGCCGCCGCCGTCCGCTACGGCGCGACCGCCGTGGCCCACGGCTGTACCGGCAAGGGCAACGACCAGGTGCGGTTCGAGGTCGGCGTCGGGGCGCTGGCACCCGATCTGAAGGTGCTCGCGCCGGTCCGCGACTCGGGCATGACGCGGGACAAGGCGATCGCCTTCGCCGAGGAGAAGTCGCTGCCGATCGACGTGACGAAGAAGTCGCCGTACTCCATCGACCAGAACGTGTGGGGACGGGCGGTGGAGACCGGCTTCCTGGAGGACATCTGGAACGCCCCTGTCGAGGACGTCTACGACTACACCCAGGACCCGGCGGTCCCGCGCGAACCGGACGAGCTGGTGCTCACCTTCGCCCGCGGCGTTCCGGTGGCGATCGACGGGCAGCCCGTGACCGTCCTGCAGGCGATCGAGCAGCTCAACGCCCGGGCCGGCGCGCAGGGCGTCGGCCGGCTCGACCTGGTCGAGGACCGCCTCGTCGGCATCAAGAGCCGGGAGATCTACGAGGCCCCCGGCGCCCTCGCCCTGATCACCGCGCACCAGGAGCTGGAGAACGTCACCGTCGAGCGCGATCTGGCCCGGTTCAAGCGGCAGGTCGAGCAGCGGTGGGGCGAGCTGGTCTACGACGGGCTGTGGTTCTCCCCGCTCAAGCGGGCCCTGGACGCCTTCGTCGCCGACACCCAGGAACACGTGTCCGGCGACGTCCGGATGACCCTGCACGGCGGCCGGGCGGTGGTCACCGGCCGGCGCAGCGAGGCAAGCCTGTATGACTACCGGATGGCCACCTACGACGCCGACGACGTGTTCGACCAGTCACTGGCCAAGGGCTTCGTCGAGCTCTGGGGCCTGCCGAGCAAGATCGCGGCCATGCGGGACGCCCGGCAGGCCGGAACCAGCGGTGCCTGACCAGCACCTCGACGCCGCGCGCGCGTCAGCAGGAGGCGCCGCGCCGGCCGGGGGAGCCGCGCCGACGTCGGCCGGCGGAGGCGCCGCGCCCGCGAGCCCGGGAGCGGCGGCGACCCGATTGTGGGGCGGGCGGTTCTCCGGCGGCCCCGCCGAGGCGCTGGCCCGGCTCAGCCTGTCCGTCCACTTCGACTGGCGGCTGGCACCGTACGACCTCGCGGCGTCCCGCGCGCACGCCCGGGTGCTCAACCGGGCCGGCCTCCTCGACGGCGACGAACTCGGACGGATGCTCGCCGCCCTCGACGACCTGGAGGCCGCCTGCGCCGCCGGCGACTTCCGGCCGACCGTGGACGACGAGGACGTGCACACCGCACTGGAACGCGGCCTGCTCGAACGGCTCGGCACGCTGGGGGGCAAGCTCCGCGCCGGCCGCAGCCGCAACGACCAGGTGGCCACCGACCTGCGGCTCTACCTGCGCGACCACGCCCGCGGCGTCGGCGCCCGGCTGGTCGAGCTGGCCGAGGCGCTGACGGATCAGGCCGAACGCCATCTCGGGGTGCCGGCACCAGGCATGACCCACCTGCAGCACGCCCAGCCGATCCTGTTCAGCCACCAGTTGCTGGCGCACGTCCAGGCGTTCCTTCGCGACCTCGACCGCCTCGCCGACTGGGACCGCCGGGCGGCGATCTGCCCGCTGGGCGCCGGCGCGCTGGCCGGCTCGTCGCTTCCGCTCGACCCGCAGGCGGTCGCCGACGAACTCGGCTTCGACGCGCCGGCGGCCAACTCGATCGACGCCGTGAGCGACCGGGACTTCGCCGCGGAGTTCCTGTTCGTCGCGGCGCTGCTCGGTGTGCACCTCTCCCGGCTGGGGGAGGAGGTGGTGCTCTGGACGTCGCAGGAGTTCGGCTGGGTGACGCTCGACGACGCATACACCACGGGCAGCTCGATCATGCCGCAGAAGAAGAACCCGGACATCGCGGAGCTCGCCCGGGGCAAGTCCGGCCGGCTGATCGGGCACCTCACCGGGCTGCTGGCCACCCTGAAGGCGCTGCCGCTCGCGTACGACCGCGACCTGCAGGAGGACAAGGAGCCGGTGTTCGACGCGGTCGAGACGCTCGGCCTGGTGCTGCCGGCGTTGACCGGGATGACCGCGACGATGACCGTGAACGCGGACGTCCTCGCCGCATCCGCGCCGCGCGGCCACGCGCTCGCGACCGACGTGGCCGAATGGCTGGTCCGGCGCGGCGTGCCGTTCCGGGAGGCACACGAGATCGTCGGGGCGATGGTGGCCGCTGCGGCGGCACGCGGCGGCGAACTCGACGACCTGACCGACGCGGACTTGGTCGCGGTGAGCGACCAGTTGGAGCCGTCGGTACGCGGTGTGCTGTCGGTGGAGGGCGCCCTGCGGGCCCGCACCACACCGGGCTCGACCGGCCCGGGCGCGGTGGCGGCGCAGCTGGCCGACGTGGGCGACCGCCTGGCCGACCGCCGGGCGTGGGCGGCGGAACACGTGCTTCGGCGCTGATCGTCCGGTTTTCACCGGCAATCGGCGGGAACGTTGTCTTTCACTTGTGGACCGTGGCGGCTCGGATCGGTCATGCTGTGGGTGCCGTCGCGGTGCGGCCCGAGACCTGCGTCGCGCGGTCCACCCGTCGGCTGCACCAGGAGGAACCCATGCGTGCGTCCCCCCGGTTACGTGTCCTGATCGCGGCGGTCGCCGCCGTCGTCGCCGCGCTGGCGGTGGCCCCGGCCAGCGTCGCCGCCCCCACCGCCCCCGAACCCGCCGCCGCCAAGACCTACCAGGTGGACGGTGCCCGCACCCGGGTCGACCGCTCCGCGGTGGCCTCCACCGGTGCCGCCATCGTCGAACAGAACCACGGGCAGCTCCTGGTCACCGCCACCGAACAGGAAGCCGCGGCCATCACCCGCAAGGGCTTCAAGGTCTCGGCGGTGCCCGAGCAGCCCACGTCGAACGACAGCAACCGGGTCGGGACCCTGAACTTCCCGCCCGCCGACGCGGCGTACCACACCTACGCCGAGATGAGCACCGAGGTCGCGAACGTCGCCGCGGCCAACCCGTCCCTGGTCACCCGGGTCTCCCTCGGTCGCTCCTACGAGGGCCGCGAGCTGTGGGCGGCGAAGATCTCCGACAACGTCGGCACCGACGAGGCCGAGCCCGAGGTGCTGTTCACCTGCAACCAGCACGCCCGGGAGCACCTCACCGTCGAGATGTGCCTCTACATCCTCAACGAGATGACCAGCAAGTACGCCACCGACGCCCGGGTCAAGGCAGTGGTCGACAGCCGGGAGATCTGGATCGTCTTCATGGTCAACCCGGACGGTGTGGAGTACGACATCGCGACCGGCTCGTACCGTTCCTGGCGCAAGAACCGGCAGCCGAACGCGGGCTCGTCGGCCGTCGGCACGGACCTCAACCGCAACTGGGACTACAACTGGGGCTGCTGCGGCGGCTCGTCGGGCAGCCCGTCCTCGGACACCTACCGGGGAGCCTCGCCGTTCTCCGGGCCCGAGGCCCGGGTGGTCGCCGACTTCGTCAACTCGCGCAAGATCGGCGGCGTGCAGCAGATGAAGTCGCACATCGACTTCCACACCTACTCCGAGCTGATCCTCTGGCCCTACGGGTTCACGTTCAACGACACCGCGCCGGGCCTGACCCAGGACGACCGTGACGCCCACGCGACGCTCGGGCAGCAGATGGCCGCCACCAACGGCTACACCCCAGAGCAGGGGTCTGACCTGTACATCACCGACGGCACCATCGGCGACTGGATGTGGGGCGTCCACAAGATCTTCACCTACACCTTCGAGATGTACCCACGGAGCGCGGCCGGCGGCGGCTTCTATCCGCCGGACGAGGTCATCGGCCGGGAGACGTCGCGCAACCGCGATGCCGTCCTGATGTTCCTGGAGGCATCGGACTGCGTGTACAAGGTGATCGGCAAGCAGCAGCAGTACTGCGGCGGCGGTCAGCCGGAGACCACGCTGTTCACCGACGACTTCGAGACAGCGAAGGGATGGACGGTGAACGCCGGCGGCACGGACACGGCCACCACCGGCCAGTGGGTGCGGGGCAACCCCGAGACCACCACCTCCAGCGGCACCAAGCAGCTCGGTACGACGGTGAGCGGCTCGAACGACCTGGTCACCGGCGCGCCGGCCGGCGCCAGTGCGGGAGCGTTCGACATCGACGGCGGCACCACGTCCATCCAGTCGCCGGCGATCACTCTGACCGGTGGGACGAGTTACCAACTGCGCCTGAGCTCCTATCTGGCACACGGCAGCAACTCTTCGTCCAGTGACTTCCTGCGGATCCGGGTGGTCGGTTCCACGACCAGCACGGTGCTGGACAGGCGCGGGGCCGCCACCAACGTGAACGGCGCGTGGGTGTCGGGTTCGTTCAACCTGTCGGCCTTCGCCGGGCAGACCGTGCGGATCGTGATCGACACGGCGGACGCGTCGACGGCCTCGCTGGTCGAGGCCGGTGTCGACGACGTGAAGGTGGTGGCCATCCAGTAGCCGGCCTGACCGCCGGTTCGCTTCGTCCGAGGCTGGTCTCCCTGGCGCGCCTGCCGGAGAGACCAGCCTCGGCGGCTCTGTGCCGTCGGCGTGTCGGTCGGTGCGTACCGTGAGCCGGTGACCTCGGACCTCCTCCGGCTGCTGGCCGGTTCGGCGCCGGAGGCGGCGCGTGGCCTGCTCGGCGCCGTGGTCCGGGCGAACGGGGTCACCGTCCGGCTGACCGAACTCGAGGCATACCTGGGAACGGGCGGCGACCCGGCGTCCCACGCCCACCGCGGCCCGACTCCGCGCAACGCGGTGATGTTCGGGCCGCCGGGCGGCCTCTACGTGTACTTCAGCTACGGGATCCACTGGTGCGCGAACGTGGTCTGCGGGCCCGAGGGCACCGCCGCGGCAGTGCTGCTGCGCGCCGGTGAGGTGGTGGACGGGATCGTGGTCGCCCGCGGGCGGCGCGGCTCGGCCGCCGACCGCGACCTGGCCCGGGGTCCGGCGCGGTTGGCGCAGGCGCTGGGGCTGACGGGCTCGGCGACGGGGACCTCGGTCCTGGACGGGCACGGCCCGCTGGTGCTGGCCGCGGGCGGCACGGTCGAGCCGGACCGGGTCCGGAGTGGTCCGCGGGTGGGCGTCGCCACGGCGGCGGACGTGCCGTGGCGGTTCTGGCTCGCCGCCGATCCGTTCGTCAGCGTCTACCGGCGCTCCACACGTGCGGGCCCACGGCCGGGCTGCCCGGGCGACGCCCAGGGCGAACCGGGGTGAGGCACACCGCGTGCATGCGGGATGATTCAGGACGTGACGCACATCCTCGACGAGTTGCGGTGGCGGGGCCTGATCGCGCAGAGCACCGATCCGGACGCCCTGCGCGGCGCCCTCGATGCCGGCTCGTTGACGTACTACTGCGGGTTCGACCCGACCGCGCCGAGCCTGCACGTGGGCAACCTCGTCCAGATCCTCACGCTGCGGCGCCTCCAGCAGGCCGGCCACCGTCCGCTCGCCCTGGTCGGCGGCGCGACGGGGCTGATCGGCGACCCGAAGCCGACGGCGGAACGGCAGCTCAACGACCCCGAGGCCGTGCGCGGCTGGGTGGCGCGCATCCGCGGCCAGATCGAGCCCTACCTCGCCTTCGACGGCCCGAACGCCGCAATGATGGTCAACAACCTGGACTGGACCGAGCCGCTGTCGGCGATCGGCTTCCTGCGGGAGGTCGGCAAGCACTTCCGGGTGAACCGGATGATGGCCAAGGACGCGGTCGCGACCCGGCTGAACTCCGACGCGGGCATCAGCTTCACCGAGTTCAGCTACCAGATCCTGCAGGGGATGGACTTCCTCGAGCTCTACCGCCGGTACGGCTGCCGCCTGCAGACCGGCGGCAGCGACCAGTGGGGCAACCTCACCGCGGGCACCGAGCTGGTGCGCAAGGCCGAGGGCGTCACCGTGCATGCCTTCGCGACACCGTTGGTGACCAAGGCCGACGGCACCAAGTTCGGCAAGACCGAGGGCGGCACCGTCTGGCTCGACCCGACGATGACCAGCCCGTACGCCTTCTACCAGTTCTGGATGAACGCCGAGGACCGCGACGTGGTCAGCTACCTCAAGGTGTTCAGCTTCTCCTCGCGCGAGGAGATCGAGGCGTTGGAGCGGGCCGTCGCGGAACGGCCGGCGGCGCGGGAGGCCCAGCGGGCGCTCGCCACCGAACTCACCACGATGGTGCACGGCCCGGAGGAGTGCGCCCGGGTGGTGGCCGCCAGCCAGGCGCTGTTCGGCCGCGGCGACCTCGCGGGCCTTCATCCCGACACGCTGGCCGCGGCGCTGTCGGAGGCGGGCATGGTGACGGTCGACGGACGGGAGCTGCCGCCGGTGGTGACGTTGTTGCGGGACGCCGGCCTGTCGGCCAGCCTCTCCGAGGCGCGGCGGGCGGTGAACGAGGGCGGCGCCTACCTGAACAACGTGAAGGTGACCACGCCCGACGCGGTGCCCGGCCCCACGGATCTGCTGCACGGTCGGTGGCTGGTGCTGCGGCGCGGCAAGCGCACGTTCGCCGGCGTCGAGGTGCGCCCGTGACCGCGCTGCCCTGTCCGCCGCCGCGGTAGCCGGGCACGACTGGACGTTCCAGTGTGGAGCCTGCGACCCGCGGCCGTCGGCCCGGTGGGCGGTACTGTTGACCTCCGGAGGTAGAGACGTGGCCGATTCCCCCACCGGAGGGTCCCGCGACGCGCGGGGTCGCGGCCGCGGGGCCGCCGATGCCCGGGACCGCCGGGGCACCCCTTCCGGCAGTGCCCCGAACCGAACCGCCCGGCCCGGCACCGGCCAGGCGCAGAGCGGTCGAGGCCGGCCGGCCACCGCACCGGCTCGCCCGGGACGGGACGGCCCGGAGGCTCGGCCGGTCCGGGTACAGCCCGAGCGGGTGCCCGTCGGGCCCCGGATTCCCGAGGACGTCGAAGCGCGCGAACTCGACCGCGAGGCCCGGGCCGAGCTGCGGTCGCTGCCCAAGGGCGCGGCCGACACGGTCGCACGCCACCTGGTCGCCGCGGGGCGCCTGCTGGAGGACGACCCCCGGACGGCTTTGGAGCATGCGCTCGCCGCCCGCTCCCTGGCGGGACGGATCGCGGCGGTGCGGGAGGCGGTCGGCCTGGCGGCGTACCACAGCGGCGAGTGGCAGACCGCGATCACGGAGCTGCGCGCGCTCCGGCGGCTCAACGGCACCCACGAGTACCTCCCCGTCCTCGCCGACTGCGAACGGGCGCTGGGCCGACCCGAGAAGGCACTGGAGGTCGCGGCCGGTGCACCCGTCGAACGGCTTGCCGTGGAGACCAGGATGGAGTTGCTGATCGTTTCGGCCGGTGCCCGGCAGGACCTCGGGCAGGCGGCGGCCGCCGCGGTGACGCTCCAGGTACCCGAGCTGCGGAGCCGGAGCACGGCACCGTGGGTCGCCCGGCTGCGGTACGCCTACGCGGACGCTCTGCTGGCCCAGGGCCGCACCGAGGAGGCCCGGAGCTGGTTCGTCGCGGCCGCCGAGGCCGACGACACCGAGGCGACCGACGCGGACGAGCGCCTGCTCGAACTGGACGGCGTGGTGCTCACCGATCCCGACCTCCACGAGGTCGAGCCCGCCGACGCCGACGCCGACGCCGACGCCGGGTCGGCCGCGGCCAAGACCGGCACCGACCAGGGCGACCGGCCGGCAGCGGGCGGGACGGACGCGGAGCAGGGCGCATGACGGAGGCGCGCTCCACCCCGTTCGGCGACGGGCAGCCACACGGGGAGGCCTACGACTGGTACCAGCGGGGCCAGACGCTGCTCGACCAGGGCAACGCCGCGGCGGCGGCGCAGCTGCTCCGGCGCGCGCTCGACGCCGAGCCGGGCTCACGCTCGGCCCGGGAGGCGCTGGCGCGGGCGCTGTTCGACGCGCACCAGCACGCCGAGGCCCGCGAACTGTTCGCCGAGATCGTGACGGCGAACCCCGCGGACGACTACGCAAGGTTCGGGTTGGGCCTCTCCGCCCTGCGGGACGGGGAGCCGCGGGTGGCCGTCGAACACCTGTCGCTGGCCGTGGCGATGATGCCGGACAACCACCACTACGCCACCGCGCTCCGCAACGCCCGGGCCAGGCTGGCCGCGCAGGATCCACCCGAAGGCACCGATGCCTGACGTGACCGGCCTGCGGGCCAGCCCTGAGCCGTTGACCGCGCGGTACGACACCGCCCTGCTCGACCTCGACGGCGTCGTCTACCTCCAGGAGGAGCCGGTCCCGTTCGCGGCCGAAGGCGTGGCGGTCGCCCGCGCAGCCGGCATGCGGATCGGCTTCGTGACGAACAACGCGTCCCGGCGACCGGCGGCCGTCGCGGCGCTGCTGGCCAGAGTGGGCGTGCAGGCCGCGGTGGACGAGGTGGTCACCTCGGCCCAGGCGGCCGCCGCGCTCCTGGCCGAGCGCCTCCCTGCCGGAGCCGCGGTGCTCACGGTCGGCTCGGACGCCTTGGCGGAGGAGGTGGCCGAGGCGGGGCTGACCCCCGTCCGCACCGCGGCCGACAGCCCGCTGGCCGTGGTCCAGGGCTACGGACCCGAGGTCGGCTGGGCCCAGCTGGCCGAGGCGTGCGTGGCGGTCAACGCCGGTGCGGTGTGGGTGGCGACCAACGGCGACTCCACCTTCCCGTCGGTCCGCGGGCCGTTGCCGGGCAACGGGGCGATGGTGGCCGCACTCGCGACCGCGGTCGGCCGCCAGCCCGACGAGATCGTCGGCAAGCCGCACCCCCGCCTGCACGAAGAGTCGGTGCGGCGCGCCGGCGCCCGGCGCCCGCTGGTCGTCGGCGACCGGCTCGACACCGACATCGCCGGAGCCCGCGCGGCCGGTACGGACAGCCTGCTGGTGCTCACCGGCGTTGCCACGCCGGCCGAACTGCTGGCGGCGTCCGCCGAACTCCGGCCCACCTACCTGGCCGAGGATCTTCGGGGGCTCGCGATGCCGCACCCGGCGGTCGTCGTGGAATCCGGAACGGCCCGGTGCGGTGGCTGGTCCGCGACGACGGACCGGGAGGTGGTGGTGCTGGCGGGGGAGGGGAGCCGGATCGACGCGTTGCGGGCGCTGGCCACGGCTGCCTGGTGCCGGAGTCCGGGCCAGCTTCCCGCCGTCCGTCCGGCCGGACCGGCAGCCACCGGGACGCTGGCGTCGCTCGCCCTCTGAGCCAGGTCCGCGCTAGAGCAGTTTGCGGAGCTTGATCAGGTCGAACACGCTGGCGTCCACTTTGACCCGACCGGACGTCCACGCCTTGGTGAAGTCGAGTTCGCCCCCGGTCAGGGCCACCAGGTCGTCACTGCTCACCGTGAGCGTGATCTGCGCCTTCGGGTCGTCACCGCGGGTGATGTCCTTGAAGGTGCCCTGCGTCAGACGGGCCCGGAACCCGGTGTCGAGGTCGGTGATCACGCAGGCGACGGAACGGTCCAGGTCCGGTGGCTTCCGACTGCCCTGACCGTCCTTCATGGTGGCGGCGAGCTGCTCCAACGCCTGCTGGCACTCCTCGGCGGTCGCCATCGGCCGGGCCCCCTTCGCGGGTTCAGCGGTGACCGCGCGTCGGCCCTGAGCGACGCTACAACATGCCAGGAACGTGGCCGGCCGGGCCCGACGGCGCCGCTCGACATGCCGGCCGACGCGGCCCGCCACCGTAGGCGGGTGGGGCGTCCGGCCAGGTAGCGTTGCACCTCGGACCGCACCGCATCGCGGCATACGGAGAGGGTGTCCGACATGCAGGAAGCGCTCAAGAACTACCTGGCGATGGCCACCGGACTGACCGAGGTCTCCAAGAAGCGCGCCAAGGCCGCGGCGAAGAAGCTCGCGAAGTCCGGCGGCGCCACCGTCGAGCAGGTGCAGAACCTCACCGAGGAGCTGCTGTCCACCAGCCTCGCCAACCGCGAGGCGATGGTGCGCCTGGTGCGCTACGAGATCGATCGCGCCCTGGGCAAGATCGGCCTCGCCACGGCCGACGAGGTGGAGCAGCTCAACGCCCGGGTCCGCCAGCTCGAGCAGCAGGTCCGGGACGCCGAACGACCGGCCACCGCGACGGAGCCGGCCATGCCGAGCGTCGCGCCGACGAAACGGACGGCCCCTCCGAGAACCGTTGCCAAGAAGGCGCCCGCGAAGTCGGCACCGGCGAAGACCGCGGCGTCGCGGACCGGTACCGGGGTGGCCAACGCCGGCGCGGCACCGCGCAAGGCGGTTCCGCCGGCGAAGGCCGCACGAAAGGCAACGCCGGCCAAGACCACGCCGGCCAAGACCACGACACGGAAGGCGATGACGAGGACCACCTCGACCCGTGCCAACGGCTCCGGCCCGGGTGTCGGCGGCGGAACGTGACGTTCATCGATCCGGCCGAACCCGACCGTCAGGCCGCGAGCCGGCCCGACAGCCAGCCCGACCCCGGCCCGGCGTCGGTTCGCGCAGCCGTGGCGGGCACCGGGGACGAGCGGGTGGATGCCGCCGTGGATCAGCTCGACGAGCTGGCCGGAAAGCCGGTGTCCGAGCACGTGGCCCGCTACGGAGACGTGTACCAGCGGCTGCAGGAGACGCTCGCCTCGGTCGACGGGACCTAGCTGGTGGTCCGCAGGGCGCGCCTGGACGTGGAGCTGGTGCGCCGCGGCCTGGCCCGGTCGCGCGAGCAGGCGGCGACGCTCATCGCGGACGGGGTGGTGCGGGTGAACGGAAATGTCGCGACCAAGTCGGCCACCGGGGTCGACACTGCCGCGGCGGTGACCGTCACGGCGGCCGCCGCCGGCCCGAGCTACGTGTCCCGGGGCGGACACAAGCTGGCCGGTGCGCTGGCGGCGTTCGGCCCGGGCGGACTGGCCGTGGCCGGGCGGCGCTGCCTGGACGCCGGCGCCTCCACCGGAGGGTTCACCGACGTCCTGCTGCGGGCCGGCGCGGCCGAGGTGGTCGCGGTCGACGTCGGCTACGGACAGTTGGCCTGGTCGCTGCGGACCGATCCGCGGGTGCGGGTGGTCGACCGCACCAACGTCCGCGCGCTCACGCCGGAGGCGATCGGCGGACCCGTGTCGCTCACGGTCGCGGACCTGTCGTTCATCCCGTTGAAGGTGGTGCTGCCCGCACTGGTGGCGTGCGCCGATCCGGAGGGCGACCTGGTGCCGATGGTGAAGCCGCAGTTCGAAGTGGGGCGGGACCGGCTCGGGTCGGGCGGGGTGGTCCGCGACCCCGCCCTGCGCGCGGAGGCGGTGGCCGGCGTGGCGGCGGCGGCTGCCACGATGGGCCTGGGGGTGCGGGGGGTGGCGGTCAGCCCGTTGCCCGGCCCGTCGGGCAACGTGGAGTTCTTTCTCTGGCTGCGCCGCGGCGCAGCCACCGTCGGTGGGGACGAGATCCGGCAGGTCGTCGAGGAGGTGCGGGAGTGAGGCAGCGGGCCGGTCGGGCCGTGCGACACCGCGCCCGGGGGAGTGCCGCCGAGCCCGGCGGGGTGCTGCGGTGAGCCGCGACGCGCTGCTGGTGATCCACACCGGCCGCGCCGCCAATGTCGACCATGCCCGCCGGGTCGCCGAGCAGCTCGCCGCGGCCGGGTTCGGGATCCGGATCCTCGCCGGCGAGACGCCGGAGCTGGGGATCCCGGACGCGAAGGAGGTGTCCGGCGAGGACGCCGCGGAGGGCGTCGAGATCGTCGTGGCGCTCGGGGGCGACGGCACGCTCCTCCGGGCCGCCGGCCTCGCCCGTCCCGCGGGCAATCCGCTGCTCGGCGTGAACCTCGGCCGGGTGGGCTTCCTCACCGAGGTCGAGGCCGAGGATCTGGACAACGCCATCCGCCGGGTGGTCGACCGCGACTACGCCGTGGACGAGCGGCTGACGGTGGACGTGACGGTTTACGACGCCGACGGCGCGATATCGCGGACCTGGGCGTTGAACGAGGCGAGCGTGGAACGTGCGGCCCGCAAGCGGATGCTCGAGGTGCTGGTCAGCATCGACGGCCATCCGCTGTCGCGGTGGGGATGCGACGGCGTGGTGTGCGCCACACCGACCGGGTCCACCGCGTACGCGTTCTCGGCCGGCGGCCCGGTGGTCTGGCCGGAGCTGGAGGCGCTGCTGCTCGTCCCAGTCAGCGCGCACGCGCTGTTCAGCCGACCGCTGGTGATCGCGCCGACCTCCACGATCACCGTCGAGGTGGTGGCCGACGGGCCGCCGGCCGTCGTGGTGTGCGACGGCCAGCGGGTGTTGAGCCTGCCGCCGGGAAGCCGCGCCGAGGTGCGGCGCGGCGCCGATCCGGTGCGGGTGGTGCGGCTGCACGAGCGCCCGTTCACCGACCGGTTGGTGGCGAAGTTCGGCCTGCCGGTGGACGGCTGGCGGGGTCCGGCCGACAGGTCCCGGTAGCCGTCCTGTGGAGCGTCGCCCAGCAGGTGTCGGTCGGAGCCGATAGCCTCGGCGCCGTGCTGGAGGAGATCCGCATCACCGGGCTGGGCGTGATCGAGGACGCCACGTTGGCGCTCGCCGACGGATTCACCGTGATCACCGGAGAGACCGGGGCGGGCAAGACGATGGTGGTGGCCGGCCTCGGCCTGCTCTTCGGCGGGCGGGCCGACGCGGCCCGGGTGCGCCGTGGCAGCGGCCGGGCGCTGGTGGAGGGCCGGCTCCGGGTCGACACCGCGTCACAGGTCGCCAAGGCCGTCCGCGAACTGCTCGCCGACGCCGGTGCCGAACCGGACGAGGACGGCACGGTGCTGCTGGCACGCAGCGTGCAGCCCGAGGGCCGGTCGCGCGCGCACCTGGGCGGGCGCAGCGTGCCGGTCGGGGTGCTCGGCACGCTCGCCGAGCAGGTCCTGGCCGTGCACGGCCAGTCCGACCAGCTCCGCCTGCTCGCGCCGGCCGAGCAGCGCGCCGCGCTCGACCGGTACGCCGGCGAGGAGGCGGCGGCCCTCGTCGCCGACCACCGCCGGCGCTACGCCGCCTGGCAGGCCGTGGTCACCGACCTGGCCGAACGCACCGCCCGCGCCCGCGAACGCAGCCAGGAGGCCGACGCGCTGCGGTTCGGACTCTCCGAGATCGAGGCCGCCGACCCCAAGCCGGCCGAGGACGCGGAGCTCCGCGCCGAGGCCGACCGGCTCGAACACGCCGAGGACCTGCGGCTCGCGGCCTTCACAGCCCACCAGGCGCTGGTGGGCGACCCCGGCTCGGACGACGACGCCACGGATGTGTCGGCGCTGCTCGGCACGGTGCGCCGCGCGCTCGGAGCCGTGGCCGCCCACGATCCGGTGCTCGGCGCCGCGGGAGGGCGTGCAGACGGCATCGCCGCGCTCGCCACCGAGCTCGGCACCGAGCTGGCCACCTACGCCGACTCGCTCGACAGCGACCCGGCCCGGCTCGCCGCCGTGCACGAACGGCGGGCCATCCTGGCCGGCCTCACCCGCAAGTACGCCGACACCGTGGACGGCGTGCTGGTGTGGGCCGACGACGCCCGGACGCGACTGGTCACGCTGGACTCCTCCGAGGAGGTGCTGGCCTCGCTGGCCGCCGAACGCGACCAGCTGGCCGCGGACCTCGGAATGGCGGCCGGCCGGCTGTCGGCGCTGCGGGCCGCGGCCGCGACCCGTTTCGGCGACGCGGTCACCGCCGAGCTCGGCGGCCTGGCGATGCCGTACGCGTCCGTCCGCGCTGCGGTCACGCAACGTGCCGCCACGCCGGGCCAGCCGTCGGTCGAGGTGGACGGCCGGGAACTGGTCGTGGGCCCGGACGGGGTCGACGACGTGGAGCTGCGACTGGTCGCGCACCCCGGCGCGCCGGCCCTGCCGTTGCAGAAGGGCGCGTCCGGGGGAGAGCTGTCCCGGGTGATGCTCGCCGTCGAGGTGGTCTTCGCCGGCGCCGGCGGGCCGCCGACGATGGTCTTCGACGAGGTGGACGCCGGTGTGGGCGGCCGGGCGGCGGTGGAGG
This sequence comes from uncultured Actinomycetota bacterium, assembly GCA_963740255.1. Taxonomy (GTDB): domain Bacteria; phylum Actinomycetota; class Actinomycetes; order Mycobacteriales; family Cryptosporangiaceae; genus CAVUDO01. Next base: position 617,367 of record CAVUDO010000002.1, read on the forward strand.
TGGGCAAGCGGCTGGCCCGGCTCGCACGCACCCACCAGGTGCTGGTGGTCACCCACCTGCCCCAGGTCGCCGCATTCGCCGACCGGCACGTCGTGGTGGTGAAGGACCACGACGGAGCGGTCACCACCAGCGGCCTGCGGGTGCTCGACGAGTTCGACCGGGCGCGGGAGCTGTCCAGGATGCTCGCCGGCCTCGACGAGAGCGACCTGGGTCTCGCGCATGCCGAGGAACTCCTCGAGGTGGCCCGGGCCGCGAAACGGACCTCGGACTGACACCCGGCTCGCGGCCGCCGCGGTGACCTGAGGCCCGCCTCCACGCCCGGGATCGGGCGAACGGCCTTGACCTGTCAGAATGACGGCGACGGCCGCGAGGCGCGTGCCCGGGTCCCAGCCGAGGTTGCCGCCGAGGGCGCGTCATTGCCCTTCTGTGTTTGGCCGCGGTGAGAGGATACGGGGGATGCGTTTCGCGACCCTTCGACGTCAACGAGCCGCGGACGGCGAGTCGGCCGCCGCGGGCACCGCACGTCTGGACCGCCGCACCAAGCGCCTGACCCAGCGGCTGCGGGCCGGCGACGTCGCGATCATCGACCACGTCGACATCGACCGGGTGGCCGGCGACGCGCTGGTGGCCGCTGGTGTCTCCGCCGTGGTGAACGCGTCTCCGAGCATTTCCGGTCGCTACCCCAACCTGGGCCCCGGCGTGATCGTGGCGGGCGGGGTCCCGTTGCTGGACGGGGTCGGCCCCGAGGTGTTCGAGCTGGTCCGGGAGGGCCAGCGGGTACGCCTGGAGGGCGAGACGCTGTACCTGGGCGACGAGCCGGTGGCCAAGGGCAACCGGCAGGACACGGAGTCGGTGGCCGCCGCGATGGCCGAGGCCAAGGCCGGCCTCTCCGTGCAGCTGGAGGCGTTCGCCGCCAACACGATGGAGTACATGAAGCGGGAGCGCGATCTCCTGCTCGACGGCGTCGGCGTGCCCGAGGTGAAGACCGTCCTGGACGGGCGGCACTGCCTGATCGTGGTCCGGGGCTACGACTACCGCGAGGACCTGGCCGTCCTGGGCGCCTACATCCGGGAGTTCCGACCAGTCCTGATCGGCGTGGACGGCGGCGCCGACGCGCTGGTCGAGGCCGGCTACACGCCGGACATGATCGTCGGCGACATGGACTCGGTCTCCGACGACGTGCTGCAGTGCGGCGCGGAGGTGGTGGTGCACGCCTACCCCGACGGGCGCGCGCCGGGCCTGGCCCGGGTGGAGAACCTCGGCGTCCGCGCGGTGGTGTTCCCGGCCGCCGCGACCAGTGAGGACATCGCGATGCTGCTCGCCGACGAGCGCGGGGCCACCCTGATCGTCGCGGTGGGCACCCACGCCACCCTGGTCGAGTTCCTCGACAAGGGACGGGCGGGCATGGCCTCGACGTTCCTCACCCGGCTCCGGGTGGGCAGCAAGCTGGTCGACGCCAAGGGCGTGAGTCGGCTCTACCGGCAGCGCATCTCGTCGCTGTCGCTGTTCGTCCTGGTGCTCTCGGCGCTGTGCGCGATGGCGGCGGCGGTGGCCGTGTCGACGGTCGGCCGCGCCTACCTGAAGGTGCTCGCCGAGCAGTGGGACAACCTGATCTTCCAGATCCAGAGGCTCTTCTCGTGATCAACTTCCGGTACCACGTCGTGTCTCTCACCGCGGTCTTCCTGGCACTGGCCATCGGGCTGGTGTTGGGCACCGCGGCGCTGAACGGACCGGTCGCCGACGACCTGAACGACCGGGTGTCCTCGTTGAGCCGCGCCAACGGGCAGCTCCGCGAGGAGGTGTCGGACCTGCGCACCCGGGCGACCTCGCAGGACCAGTTCGTCCGCGAGGTCGCACCGATGCTGCTGGCGGGCAGGCTGGCCGGCCGCACGGTGGTCGTGGTCAGCACCCCGACCGCCGAGGCCAAGGACCGCGACGCGGTCGTGGAGACCCTGCAGAAGGCCGGTGCCACGATCACCGGGCAGGTGGCCCTGACCGACGACTTCACCGACCCGAAGGGCGACGCCGCGCTCCAGGACCTCGCCGCCCGGGTGGTACCGGCCGGCGTCACCGGGCTGCCCACCGGCAGTGGCGTGGAGACCGCCTCGGCGCTGCTGGCCGCGGTGCTGCTCGACGGCCCGACGACGATCGACCCGGCCGGCCGCAGCACCGTGCTCACGGCGTACACCAGCCTCGGCGTGCTGGCGGTGGACGGCAAGCTCACCGCGCCGGCCTCGGCTGTCGTGGTGATCACCGGTCCGCCCGCCGCGGAGGTGGACGGCGACAAGCGCAACGCGGCCGCCCTCACCGCGGTCCGGCAGCTCGACGCGGCGGCGACCTACATCGTGGTGGCCGCGCCGACCGCGGGAGGCAACGGCAGCATCGTCCGGGAGATCCGGGCCGACGGCACGCTGGCCAAGACCATCTCGACCGTCGACGGGGTCTCCCTGGCCGAGGGGCAGGTGGCGACGGGGATGGCCCTGGTCGAGCAGTTCGCCGGCCGGGACGGGCACTATGGCACCGGCGACGGTGCCACCACGCGGATCCCCGTGCTGGCCCGCTGACCCCACCGCCCTGGCACCGACCGACCGCGACCGGCGGGTCGGGCCGCACTCTGGAGGAAGACACGTGAACGAGCCGCGCGACCCCACTCCCCGTCCACCGGGACATCGCCCGGGCCGGGTAGCAGGAACGGCGCGGGCCGCGTGAGCACGGCGAGACGGATCGCGGTCCGGGTGGCACTGGCCGCGGGAGCCGCCGCCGCGACCAGGACCATGCTCCGGTACGCCGAACGCCTGCCCGAGCGCTCCCGCGAGAGCCTGGCGCGGGTCAACCACCGCGGCGAGCCGGTCAGCCTGGTGGAGGGCCCTGTGGTCGCGCTGGCCGCCACCGCGGCGGCTGTGGCCGGCGCGCCGTCGCTGGGGTTCGGTGCGGCGGCGGCGGTCGCCGGGCTCGGCGCGGGCGCGGTCGGCCTCTACGACGACGTGGTCGGCGCCCGACCGGAGCAGCGGGCCGACAAGGGGTTGCGCGGCCATCTGGTCGCGTTGCGGCGGGGGCGGGTCAGCACCGGCCTGGTCAAGGTCGCCGGCATCGGCGTGGCGGGACTGCTGGCCGGACGCGCCGTGTCCCGCGGGCCGATCGACACGCTGCTTGCCGGTGGCGTCATCGCGGGCACCGCCAACCTCGTGAATCTGCTGGACCTGCGTCCCGGCCGGGCCGTGAAGGCCAGCCTGCTGCTCGGCGCGCCGCTGGTCGGCGGCCCGGCCGGTGCCGCGGCGGCGGGGGTGCTCGGCGCGTCCGGGGCGGCGCTTCCCGACGACCTCGGCGAACGCACGATGCTCGGCGACTGCGGGGCGAACGCGCTCGGCGCGCTGCTCGGCCTGGGCATCGCCGCACACACCGGCCGGTGGGGCCGGGCCGCGGTGTTCGGCGGCCTGGTCGCACTGACCCTGGCCAGCGAACGGGTGAGCTTCACCGCGGTGATCGAGCGCACGCCCGGACTGCGTCACCTCGACCGGCTCGGCCGGCGTGCGCTGCTGCGGCCGGCACCGGCCGCAGCAGCGCACGCCGCGACGCCCTGAGACCGCGGTGGACCCGACGCAGTCCGACGACGCCAGCGCGGGTGCGGGGGGGGCACGGCGGGGGCTGGTCGGCTCGTTCCTGGCGGCGGCCGGCCTGATTGCGGCGGTCACCGTCGTAGCCCGGCTGGTCGGCTTCGGCCGGATCTTCGTCTTCACCTGGGCGGTCGGATACAACGCGGTCGGGGACATCTACCAGGCGGTGAACACGATCCCGAACATCGTGTTCGAGATCGTCGCGGGCGGTGCGCTGGCCAGCGTCGTCGTACCACTGCTGGCTGCCGCGGTCGACCGCGGCGACCGGACCACCGTGGACCGCTCCGCGTCCGCGCTGCTCACCTGGACGCTGGCGATCCTGACCCCGCTGGCCGTCCTGGTCGCGCTCGCCGCCGGGCCGATCGTCGAGGCCCTGCGTCCTGACACCGCGTCCCCGGCCGACCTGGCCCTGGGACGGATGCTGCTGGTGCTGTTCGCGCCGCAGCTGGTGCTCTACGGGGTCGGCATCGTGCTCACCGGCGTACTGCAGGCGCACCGCCGGTTCGCCTGGCCGGCGGTCGCGCCGCTGCTGTCCAGCGTCACCGTGATCGCCTGTTACCTCCTCTACGCGGCCGTGGGCGGCGCGGCCGATCCGGCGGCGCTGTCGACCACCGCGGCCGTGGTGCTGGCCGTGGGCACCACGCTCGGTGTGGCCGTGCTCTCGCTGTGCCTGCTCGTTCCGCTGCGGGCGACCGCGGTACGGCTGCGCCCGACGTTCGGGTTCCCGCCGGGCGGGTCCGCCCAGGCGCGGCGGTTGGTGGGCAGCGGGGTGGTGGCCGTGCTGGGTCAGCAGATCGCGCTGGTGGTCGTCCTCAAGCTCGCCTCCGACGGCCGGGACGGCTCGCTGGTCGCCTACACCGTGGCGCAGACGCTGTTCCTGCTGCCGTGGGCGGTGCTGGCGGTGCCGGTGGCAACGTCGGCCTTCCCCCGGCTCGCCGCGGCCTTCGACACGGGCGACCTCCCCACGTACCGCGCGACGCTGCGGACGGCCACCCACACCGTGCTCACCGTGAGCGCCTGGGCGGCGGCGGTCCTGGTGGGGACGTCCGTTCCGGTGGCCGTGGTCGTCACCTCGGTGGGGCAGGCCGGCGGCGAGGCCACGGACGCCGTGGGCCAGGCGATGGCACTGTTCGCGCCCGGCCTGCTCGGATACGGGCTGCTCGCGTTGCTGGCCCGGGCGCTGTACGCCGCGGGAGCGACCTGGTCGGCGGCGGTGGTTACGCTGGGAGGCTGGTCCGTGGTGGTCGTCGCCGACCTGACGCTCGCCACCGTCCTGCCCGTCGCCGACCGGGTACCGGCCCTGGCGGCCGGACACTCGATCGGGGTCACCGGGCTCGGCGTCGCGCTGACGGTGCTCACGGTCCGGACGGTCGGGCGGGACGCGCTGCGCGGCACCGTGCGGACGGTTCTGGCCGTGGTTGCGGCGGGGGTGCCGGCCGGGGCCGCCGGATGGCTGGCGGTCGCGCGCCTGCCGGGCGAGGGTGTGCTCGTCGCGCTCGGGCACGGTCTGGTGGCGGCGACGGTGGTCACGGCGGTGTTCGGCGCGCTGGCCTGGATGGTGGGTGCGCCCGGTGTCCGTCCCGTGGTGCGCGCCATGCTACGACGGACCAGGCGGCAGAAGGAGCAGGTGTGACGGAGCGGACCCGGGTGGCCCTGACGCTGGCCACCAGCACCGGGGGAGTGGGACAGCACGTCCGCTCGCTCGCGCGCGGCCTGGTCGACGCAGGTCTCGCGGTGCGGGTATGCGGCCCCGCCGCGACCGAGCGGGTGTTCGCGTTCACCGAGGTCGGTGCGGCGTTCTCGCCGGTGGAGATCGCGGCGAACCCCCATCCGGTCCGGGACCTGCGGGCGGTCGCCGCGCTGCGGCGCGCCACCGCCGGTGCCCACGTGGTGCACGCGCACGGGCTGCGCGCGGGCGTGGTCGCGGCGCTGGGACGGCGCCGTCCGCTGGTGGTGACCTGGCACAACCTGCTGACCGGCTCCGGGCCGAGACACCAGGTGCTGGCGGGGCTGGAACGCATGGCGGCCCGGGCGGCCGACGTGACCCTGGCCGCCTCGGAGGATCTGGCCACCCGCGCGTCGGCGCTGGGCGCACGGGACGTCCGGTTCGCGCCGGTCTCGGCCCCGCCACTCCCGGGCGCCGCCCGCAGCCCGGCCGAAGTGCGGGCGGAACTCGGCGTGGACTCCCGGCCACTGCTGCTCTCGGTCGGGCGGCTGCACCCGCAGAAGCGCTACGACGTGCTGGTCGACGCCGCGGCGCGGTGGACAGCGGAGCAGTCGCCGCCGCTCGTGGTGGTCGCGGGCAGCGGACCCGACGAGGGGCGACTGCGGGCCCGAGCGGAGGCCGCCGGCGCACCGGTGCGGTTCCTCGGTCGCCGCGACGACGTCGCCGACCTGCTCGGAGCCTGCGACCTCGCGGTGGTGACCAGCGAGTGGGAGGCCCGGCAACTGTTCGCCCAGGAGGCGTTGCGGGCCGGCAAGCCACTGGTGGCCACGGCCGTCGGCGGCCTGCCGGGCATGCTGGCCGACGGTGCGGTGCTGGTGCCGGCGGGAGACGTCGACGCGTTCGACCGGGAGGTGCGCGCACTGCTGGCCGATCCCGCGAAGGCCACCGGCCTCGCGTGCCGTGGGCGGGAGGTCGCCGCCGCATGGCCGGACGAGGCCGACACGGTCGCGCAGGTCGTCGCGCTCTACGCCGAACTCACCGGACGCCGCGGATGACGCCGGCGCGCCGGGTAACGCGCGTGCGCCGACTGGCCGTCGGGGCCGCGCTGGTCCTCACCGCGGCCGGGGCCGCCGGGCTCGTGGGTGTCCCGGCGCTCGCGGCCCCCGGAGACGAGGCGCCGTCGGTGGGTCAGGTCGTGGTGGTCGGCGTCGCGGGCCTGCGCCTCGACGACCTCGACGCGAGCCGGACGCCGGAACTGGCCCGGCTCGCCGGCCGGGGAAGCATCGGCGCGCTGTCGGTGCGGTCGGCCGCGACGCTCACCTGCCCGGCCGACGGGTGGGTGACGCTCGGGGCCGGCAACCGGTCGGTCGGCCCCGCACAGCCCGAGGGGCAGGTCTGCCCGTCCGGATGGCCCGCACCGCCGCCGGTGCCCACGGCCGCCGGTGGGGGACAGCTCACCGCCCAGGACACGATCAGCGGCCGGAACGCCGGGCTGGACTTCGGCGCCGTGCCCGGTGCGTTGGCGGCGGGCGTCGGGTGTGCCACCGCGGTCGGTCCGGCCGCCGCGGTGGCCGCCGCACACCCGACCGGCCGCGTCGACGGGTACGCGGCGCGGCTCCCGGCCGATCCGGCCGGGCTGCTCGCCCGGTGCACGGTCACGATCGTCTCCGGGCCCACGGTGGACGACACGGGTCGGGCCGCCGACCTGGCGGCCGTCGACCGCGTCGTGGGGGCGGTCGAGCGGGCCCGCCGGCCGGGCTCGCTGCTGATTGTGGTCGGGGTGGCCGACGTCGGTCCGTCGGCGCGGCTGCACGTCGCGCTGGCCGACGGCCCGGGATTCGCGGGCGGCCGCTGGCTCGTGTCCGGCAGCACCCGTCGGAACGGATACGTGCAGCTCGTCGACGTGGCGCCGACAGTGGTGGCCGCGCTCGCCCTGCCGCCTGTCGCGTCGATGGCCGGACAGCCGATGACGGCCGGTGCCCGTCGGGACGGTTCGGCCGCAGCCGCTGTGGCCGAACTGGTCGACGCCGACCGCGCCGCGGTCGCCCACCAGCCGCTGGTCCAGCCCTTCTTCGGTGTGCTCGTGGTCGCCAACCTGGCGTTGATGGCGTATGCCACCGTGCTGTTCCTCCGCCGTCGTCCCCGGGCGGTCGGGGACCGTGGCGGGCCGTCGCCGACCTGGCCCGCACTGATGGGACCGCTACGCGCGGAGGCGTTGGAGATCGTGGCGGTCGCGCTGGCCGCCGTTCCGGCGGCGGGCTTCGCGGCCAATCTCCTGGCCTGGTGGCGGTCGCCGGTTCCCGTCCTGACCTGCGCCGCCCTGGTGCTGGCCGGGGTGGCGGCGGGCACGGTGCTGGCGTACCGCGGACCGTGGCGGCACCGGCCGTTCGGACCACCGGGATGCGTCGCGGTGTGCACCGGACTCATTCTCGGATTGGACGTCCTCACCGGCTCCAACCTGCAGCTGCACGCGCTCGCCGGCTACTCGGCGCTGGTCGCCGGCCGTTTCGTCGGCTTCGGCAACCTCGCCTTCGCGGTGTTCGCGGCCGGCTGCCTGCTCGGCGCCGCCTGCCTGGCGCAGGCGACGCGCGGGTGGCGCCGCACGGCCGTCTTCGCGGGCACCGGGGCGGTAGCGGTTCTGCTCACCGGCGCCGGCGCCTGGGGGAACGACGTCGGCGGAATCGTCGCCCTGACGCCCGCGTTCGTGATCGCGACCCTGCAGGCACGCGGCAGCCGGCTCTCGGCGGGGCGGATCCTGGCCGCGCTGATGGCCGGCATCCTCACCGTGTCCGCGTTCGCCGCGGTGGACTACGCCCGGCCGGCCGAGCAACGGACCCACCTCGGGCGTTTCGTCGCCGACCTCTTCGACGGAACTGCCGGCACCGTCATCCGGCGCAAGGCCGAGGCGAACCTGAGCCTGCTGGTCGACAGCCAGCTCACCCTGCTCGTGCTCGCGGTCGCGCTGTTCGTGCCGCTGGTGCTGTTCGGTCCGGGCGGGCTGCGACGGGTGCACGGCCTGTACCCGTGCATCCGGGCGGGGTTCACGGGCACGGCGGTGGCCGCGGGCATCGGCTTCGCGGTGAACGACTCCGGCGTCGCCGTGCCTGCCTTCGCGGCCATGGTCGCGGTGCCGCTGGCCATCGCGGTCGCGCTGCGGGTGGCCGCCACTGCCGGCCAGGGCACCCGGCCGCGCCACCCGGCCGGGATCGACGCCCCGCCGCGCCCACGGCCGGACCGCACCTGCGAGGACGTCGTCTCGTGAGGCGGTGCGCTGCCGTGCTGCTCACCGCGGCGGCGGTCGGGTTCCCGCTGGCGGTCCCGGTCACCCCCGCTGCCGCCGACCCCGCGGACAGCCCCGTGGCCAACCACGTGGTGGTCGTCGGAGTATCCGGTCTGATCTGGACGGACGTGACCGAGAGCGGCACCCCGGTCCTGGCGGGCATCGTCGCGCGGGGTTCGGTGGGTGTCCTGTCGATCCGGTCCGCCCCGCAGGTCACCTGCCCCGCGGAGGGCTGGTTGACCCTGGGAGCGGGCACCTACGCGGCGGTCGCCGACCCGGACCGCATCGACCCGGCCCAGGGGTGCGCGGCGAGGGCGGTACCCACCCCGCTGCCCGATGACGACGACGCAGGCGCCCGCATCCCCCGCACCGTCCAGACGCAGTCGCTCAACAGCCGGCTCCGGTTCGGTGCCCGGCCGGGCATGCTGGGCGCGCGGATGCCGTGCGCGGCCGCGGTGGGGCCGGGAGCCGCGCTGGGTGTGGCCGATCCGGCGGGCCGGGTCGACGTGTACGCGCCCGACCTGCCGGCCGAGCTCGGCGCCTTCCTGACCCGGTGCCGCCTCACCGCGATCGACCTGGGTGAGCTTCCCGCCGACCGGCCGGCCAGGCGGGACGCGCTGCGGGCGGTGGACGCCGCCCTGGCGCGGATCCAGGCCAGCCGGCCCAGCGGCACGACCCTGATCGTGGCCGGACTCGCCGAGACCGATCCGGGCACGGCGCGCCTGCACGTCGGCGTGGTGGACGGGCCCGGCTTCCGCGGGGGTTGGTTGCGCTCCCCGAGCACCCGTCGCCTGCCCTACGCGCAGCTCGTGGACCTCGCCCCCACGGCGCTGAACCTGCTCGGCTTCCCGAGCCCGGCCGACCTCGCCGGGCGCCCGTGGCGGGGGCAGGCCCCGGGGCGTCCCGCCGACCTGGCCGCCACCACGGCCGCGTTGGCCGACATCGATGCCGCGTCGGTGGCCCAACGTGAGGTGGTGCCGCCGTTCTTCCTGGGCTTCGGTGTCCTCTCGCTGGTCGTCTACGGCGCGCTGACCCTGCTCACCCGGAGCGCGCGGCTCACCCGGAGCACGCGTCGCGACGGCGCGCGTGGGCCGGCCGCGGCCCGCGGCCGACACCAGCGGGCGTTGGCCATGCTCGGCGTCGCCGCGGTGGGGCTCGCCGCCGTGCCGGGCGCCACCTACCTGGCCCACGAGGTGCCGTGGTGGCGGGCACCCTCGCCACTGGCCGCGGTGGCCGCGGCGACGCTGGTCGCGGCGGCCCTCGCGACCGCGGTCGCGTGCCTCCCGCCGTGGGGGCGGACACCGGTCGGACGGTTCGCCGCGGTCTGCGCGATATCGGTCGCGGTCGTCGGTGTGAACGTGGTGCTGGGCGGTGACGCGCTGATCAACAGCCTGCTCGGCGAGTCGGCCACGGTGGCCGGGCGTTTCAGCGGTGTGGGCAACGTGATCTTCGGCGTGTTCGGCGCCGCGTCGGTGCTGCTGGCGGCGCTCGTGGCGTACGGGCGGCCGCGACGGGTTGCCTGGGCGATCCTGGCGGCGGTCGCGGTCCCGGTGGTGCTGGTGGACGGACTGCCCGCCTGGGGGGCCGATCTCGGGGGAGTGCTGACCCTGGTGCCGGCGTTCGGCGTGCTGGCGCTGCTCCTCGCCGACGCCCGGATCACCGTCGCCCGGATGCTCGCGCTGGCCTGCGGTGCCGTGGCGGTGGTCGGCGTGATCGCGGTCGCGGACTACCTGCGGCCGGAAGGGTCGAGGAGTCACTTCGGTCGGTTCGTGGCGTCGGTGCTCGACGGCGGCGCCGACTCGACGTTGGAACGCAAGCTACGGACCAGTCTCGACCTGCTGTTCACCGGTCCGCACACGGTCGCCGCGGTGCTGGTCGCCGCGCTGTTCGCCGTCGCGGTGTTCCGGCCGCCGGCCGCGCTGCGGGCGGCGTACGCCGCGAGCCCGCCGCTGCGGACGGCGCTGGTGGCCGCGGTGGCGTTCTCCGCAGTTGGCTTCGTCACCAACGACTCCGGTGTGGCCGTCCCGGTCCTGGCGGGGATGCTGGCGCTCCCGCTGGCGCTGGCGGTGAGCGCGTGGACGCTCACCCGCGGGCCAGGCGGAGGCGAGCCGCCCGGCGGGGAAGGAGCCGAGAAGTCCTCCGACACGCCGGTGCCGGAGATCGGTAGGGCGGCCGAGGTGTTACCGTGAAATCCCGTGGAAGCGCTGGCCATCGGGCCAGCGCCGGAGTACGCGGGAGTTTCCCTTGGCGCAGTCGGCACGGACGACCAAGCACGTGTTCGTCACCGGAGGGGTCGCCTCCTCTCTCGGTAAGGGCCTGACCGCCAGCAGCCTGGGCAACCTGCTCACGGCGCGGGGCCTGCGGGTCGTCATGCAGAAGCTCGACCCCTACCTCAACGTCGACCCCGGGACGATGAACCCGTTCCAGCACGGCGAGGTGTTCGTCACCGAGGACGGGGCCGAGACCGACCTGGACGTCGGCCACTACGAACGGTTCCTCGACACCGACCTGCGGGCCGCGGCCAACGTCACCACCGGCCAGGTGTACAGCCAGGTGATCGCCAAGGAACGGCGCGGCGAGTACCTCGGCGACACCGTGCAGGTGATCCCGCACATCACCAACGAGATCAAGGAACGGATCCGCCGGATGGCCGAGGCCGGCCCGGACGGACCCGCGCCCGACGTGGTGATCACCGAGGTCGGCGGCACCGTCGGCGACATCGAGTCGCTGCCGTTCCTGGAGGCGATCCGGCAGATCCGGCACGACGTCGGGCGCGACCACTGCCTGTTCGTCCACGTCTCGCTGGTGCCCTACCTGGCGCCCAGCGGGGAGCTGAAGACGAAGCCGACCCAGCACTCCGTGGCGGCGCTGCGCAACATCGGTGTGCAGCCCGACGCGATCGTCTGCCGGTCCGACCGCGAGATCCCCGACGCGCTCAAGCGCAAGATCAGCCTGATGTGCGACGTGGACGCCGACGCGGTCGTGTCGGCGGCCGATGCCCCGTCGATCTACGACATCCCCAAGGTGCTGCACCGGGAGGGCCTGGACGCCTACGTGGTCCGCCGTCTCGGACTGCCGTTCCGCGACGTGGACTGGTCGGGCTGGGACGACGTGCTCGAACGCGTGCACCGGCCCCGCCAGACGGTGACGATCGCCCTGGTCGGCAAGTACGTCGACCTGCCGGACGCGTACCTGTCGGTCACCGAGGCGCTGCGGGCCGGCGGCTTCGCCAACCACGCCCGGGTGGAGCTGCGCTGGGTGGCCTCGGACGAGTGCGTCACCCGCGCCGGGGCCGAGGCGGCACTGGCGGGCGTGGACGGGGTGCTGATCCCCGGCGGCTTCGGTGTGCGGGGGATCGAGGGCAAGCTCGGTGCGGTGCGCTACGCGCGGGAGAACGGCGTGCCGACGCTCGGGCTGTGCCTGGGCCTGCAGTGCATGGTGATCGAGGTGGCCCGTGCGCTGGGTGAACTCGACAACGCGAACTCGACCGAGTTCGACGCCCTGGCGGCCCACCCGGTGATCGCCACGATGGCCGACCAGCAGGACGTCGTGGCCGGCGACCGGGACATGGGCGGCACGATGCGGCTGGGCTCCTACCCGGCCACCCTGCTGCCGGGCAGCCTGGTCGCCGAGGCATACGGCACGACGACCGTGACCGAGCGGCACCGGCACCGCTACGAGGTCAACAACGCCTACCGGGACGAGCTGGCCAAGGCCGGCCTGGTGTTCTCCGGCACCTCGCCGGACGGCACCCTGGTGGAGTTCGTCGAGATGGCCCGCGACCAGCACCCGTTCTTCGTCGCCACCCAGGCGCACCCGGAGTTCAAGTCGCGTCCGACCCGGGCGCACCCGCTGTTCCGCGCGTTCGTCGCGGCCGCGGTGAGCTACGCCGAGGCGGGTCGGCTGCCGGTGGAGGTCCAGCCCGCGCCGGCGGTCCTCCCCGAGCCGGCCGTCCGCTGACGATGCCCGCCAAGGAGCGTTACCGGGTGGTGAACCGGAGCACCGCGTTCTCCGGACCGGTGTTCGACGTGCTCACCGACGAGGTGACGATGCCCGGCGGGCGCACCGCGCGGCGCGACTGGATGCGCCACCCGGGTGCCGTCGGCGTGGTGGCGGTGAACCGCCCCGACGGCCCGGACCCCCGGGTGCTGCTGGTCCGCCAGTACCGGCATCCGGTGGCCTCGGCGTTGTGGGAGCTGCCGGCGGGCCTGCTGGACGTGGCCGGCGAGCCGGCGCTGGAGACCGCCGCCCGGGAACTGGCCGAGGAGGCCGACCTGCGGGCCGAACGCTGGGACACGCTGGTGGACCTGCTCACCACCCCCGGGTGCAGCAACGAGGCGATCCGGCTGTTCCTGGCCCGCGACCTCTCCCCGGTGGCCGAGGCCGAGCGGCACGTCCGCACCCACGAGGAGGCGGACATGACGACAAGCTGGGTCGACCTGGACGAGGCGGTGCGGATGGTGCTGAACGGGGAGATCCAGAACGCGGCGTGCGTGGCGGGTGTGCTGGCTGCCGCGCAGGCCCGGGCCGGCGGCTGGTCGTCGCTGCGGTCCGGCGACGCGCCGTGGTCGTCCCGGCCGGTGCGCTGACGGGCGACCGTGCGGCATCGGGCTCGACCCTCCTCATGCGACTTTCGATTCTTCGGAATTCTGGCAACCTTGCCTTCGACCCGTTCATTCCGTCGGGCGGAAGGCCCGCATAGAATCCGATTTGCCACAGGCACCCGTCGCGCACAGGTGTCCACCCCACACCGCCGCCAGGAAGGTCCGTTGCCGTGAAGGTCGGTATTCCCCGTGAGGTGAAGAACCACGAGTACCGGGTGGCGATCACCCCGGCCGGCGTCAACGAGCTCGTCCGCCACGGACACGAGGTGGTCGTCGAGTCCGGTGCCGGCGTCGGTTCGTCCATCGCCGACGAGTACTTCGGCGCCGCCGGCGCCCAGATTCTGCCCCGCGCCGACGAGGTGTGGGATGCCGCCGAGCTGGTGCTGAAGGTCAAGGAGCCCGTTCCGGAGGAGTACGACTGGATGCGGCCCGGCCAGACCCTGTTCACCTACCTCCACCTCGCCGCGGCGAAGAACTGCACCGAGGCGCTGGCGCACCGCAAGATCACCGGCATCGCCTACGAGACGGTGGAGCTGCCCGACCGGTCGTTGCCGCTGCTCGCTCCGATGAGCGAGGTCGCCGGCCGGCTCGCGCCGCAGGTCGGGGCCTACCATCTGATGCGCGCCGGCGGGGGCCGCGGCGTCCTGATGGGCGGGGTGTCCGGCGTCTACGCCGCCAAGACCGTGGTGATCGGCGCCGGGGTGTCCGGCATGAACGCCGTGGCGATCGCGCTGGGCATGCAGGCCGAGGTGCTGCTGCTGGACACCAACATCGCCCGGCTGCGCCAGGCCGACGCGATCTACCAGGGTCATCTGCAGACCATCGCCTCCAACGCGTACGAGATCGAGCGGGCCGTCCTCGACGCCGACCTGGTGATCGGCGCCGTGCTGGTCCCCGGTACCAAGGCCCCGACGTTGATCGGCAACGAGCTGGTCAGCCGGATGCGGCCCGGCAGCGTCCTGGTGGACATCTCGATCGACCAGGGCGGCTGCTTCGAGGACTCCCGGCCCACCACGCACGCCGAGCCGACCTACCCGGTGCACGATGCGCTGTTCTACTGCGTGGCCAACATGCCCGGAGCGGTGCCGCACACCTCCACCTACGCGCTCACCAACGTCACCCTCCCGTACGTGCTCGAGCTCGCCAACCGGGGCTGGCGCGACGCGATGCGGGCCGACCCCGCGCTGGCGCTCGGACTGAACACCTTCGACGGCCACGTCACCTACGGGCCGGTGGCGCAGGCGCACGGCATGCCGGTGCTCGAGCTGGCCGAGGTGCTGGCCTGACCCAGGCCGAGCCCCTCGACCAGGCGGCCGGGCAACCTCCGCCGGCCGCGGGGTCGCTGGCGCGCGCGGTTCGGGGGTACCTCGACCACCTCGCGGTGGAACGGGGGCTGGCCCGCAACACCCTGGCCGCCTACCGGCGCGATCTGACCCGGTACCAGGCCGTGCTGGCCGAGGACGGGATCGGCGACCTCGCCGCGATCGGCGAGCGGCACGTCGGCGACTACCTGGCCCGGCTGCGTGCGGGCGACGCCGACCACCCTCCGCTGGCCACCGCGTCGGCCGCCCGTGCGGTGATCGCCGTCCGGGGACTGCACCGTTTCGCCGTCCGGGACGGCCTGGCCACGGACGACCCGGCCCGGGACGTCCGGCCGCCGACGCCGCCCCGCCGGCTCCCCAAGGCCCTGCCCCTCGGCGAGGTCGAGCGGCTGCTGGAGGCGGCGAGCGCCCCCGCCGGCCCGCTGGCGCTGCGCGACCGGGCGCTGCTGGAGGTGCTCTACGGCACGGGCGCCCGGATCTCCGAGGCCGTCGGCCTCGCGGTCGACGACCTGGACCGGGCGGCCGAGACCGTGACCGTGTCCGGCAAGGGCGGCAAGAGCCGCATCGTCCCGGTCGGCTCCTACGCCCGGCGGGCCGTGGACGACTACCTGGTCCGGGCCAGGCCGGCGTTGGCCGCCGCCGGCCGGGGGAGTGCCGCGCTGTTCCTCAACGCCCGCGGCAGCCGGCTCACCCGGCAGGGCGGGTGGACGATCCTCCGGGCGGCGGCGGAGCGGGCCGGACTGACCATCGCGGTCTCGCCGCACGCGCTGCGGCACTCGTTCGCCACCCACCTGCTCGACGGCGGGGCCGACATCCGGGTCGTCCAGGAGCTGCTGGGACATGCGTCGGTCTCGACCACGCAGGTGTACACGCTGGTCACGGTCGACCGGCTCCGGGAGGTGTACGCCACCGCGCACCCACGCGCGCTGGGCTGAGCCCCACGTCAGTCCTCTCCGGACTCCAGCAGGTGCGACACGCCGGTCGACGTGGCGTTCTGTCGACATTCTTGGTTCCACCCCGCGGGCGTCCCTACAGTCAGGTGTCGTTCCCGGACTCCGCCGGCGGTCATGGCACAGACGTCCGTCGGCGACGGTCCTGGACAGCGCTGAGGTGGGGCAGGTGGGACATGGCGAGTAGAACGGATCTCGGCGACGACCCCGGCGGCCTCGATCCGACCGCCCTGGAGCAGGCCACCGTGGACCTGTCCGGCCTGGGCATCGGTACCGACTCCGGCCGCGGCGCACGCCGCAAGGCCAACGAGGTGCCGCCCGCGCCCGAGACGCACGGGCCGGCACGCATCATCGCGGTGTGCAACCAGAAGGGCGGCGTCGGCAAGACCACCAGCACGATCAACCTCGGTGCCGCGCTGGCCGAGTACGACCGCAGGGTGCTGCTGGTCGACTTCGACCCGCAGGGCGCGCTCTCGGTCGGTCTCGGTGTCAAGGCCTACGAACTCGACCTGACCGTCTACAACCTGCTGATGCAACCGGGGATTCGGGTCGCCGACGTGCTGGTGAAGACCAACGTGGTCGGGTTGGACTTACTGCCGTCGAACATCGACCTGTCCGCGGCGGAGGTCCAGCTCGTCAGCGAGGTGGCCCGCGAGCAGACCCTCGAACGCGCGCTACGTCAGGTGCGCGACGAGTACGACTACGTGCTCATCGACTGCCAGCCGTCGCTGGGGCTGCTCACGGTGAACGCGCTCACCGCGGCGCACGGCGTGATCGTGCCGCTGGAATGCGAGTACTTCAGCCTGCGGGGGCTCGCGATGCTCAAGGACACGATCGAGAAGGTGCAGGCACGGCTCAACCCCGACCTGGAGATCGACGGCATCCTGGCGACCATGTACGACGGGCGCACCGCCCACTCCCGACAGGTGCTCGCGAGGGTCGTCGAGGAGTTCGGCGACACCGTGTACGACACTGTGATCGCCCGCACCGTGCGGTTCCCGGAGACGACGGTCGTCGGCGAGCCCATCACCACCTGGGCGCCGGGCTCGGGTGGGGCGAAGGCGTACCGGGCGTTGGCCAGGGAGGTGCTCAGCCGGTGACACGTCGGGTCCAGTTGCCCGGAACCGCCGAGTTGTTCCGGATCACCAGCACGCGTTCGCACCCGGGCGACGCCACCGGAGGACGACCGGCCAGCGCCGCGGCGCCGGCCACGCCGCCCTCGCAGGTGACGTCGTTGCCGTCGGCCCGCTCCCGCAGCCGCCGCACGGCCGACCGGCAGCGCCACGACGAGAAGATCACGGTGTACCTGTCGTCGGAGCAGCTGGTCTCGCTGGAACGCGCGCGGCTGGATCTGCGGGCCGAGTTGGGCCTCGTTGCCGACCGGGGGCGCCTGGTCCGTGAGGCGATCGCGATCGTGCTCGACGACCTGGAGGCGCACGGCGACGCCTCGGTGATCGTGCGTCGGCTGACCGGCGGCCGCTGACGTGCTCTTCGCGCTCGGGCAGCCGTTCGCCCTGCTCGGACTCGTGCTCGCGTTCGTGGTGTCGCTGGCGCTGCGGGCGCTCGTCGCGCACCTGGTGCTGCGGCGCCGGCTCGGCCGGGTGTGGCTGGTCGACCCGCGGCGCGACTTCGACATCTTCGGTGCGGTGGCCGCCGTGCTCGGCGGCACCGGCTGGGGCCGGCGGCTGACCGAGGTGGGCGGCCGACCGCCTCCAGCGGGCGCACTGCTGGCCGGTCCGCTGGCCGTGCTCGGCGTGTCCCAGCTGGCCTTCCTCGGCTACCGGCTGGCCGACGGCGACACGTTGCTGCTCCGGGCCTACCGGGCGTCGGACTTCCTGCGGGGGAGCGTGCCGGCGGACGTCCGCTGGCAGGTCGGAGCGTCG
The DNA here is from genome assembly GCA_963740255.1 of uncultured Actinomycetota bacterium. Taxonomy (GTDB): domain Bacteria; phylum Actinomycetota; class Actinomycetes; order Mycobacteriales; family Cryptosporangiaceae; genus CAVUDO01. The sequence goes on from CAVUDO010000002.1 coordinate 634,686, forward strand.
TTCGCCGTGGGGATGCTCTGCTTCGCCCTTCTCGCGCTGTTCCCGCTGCCGCCGCTGGACGGCTGGGGGCTGCTGGTGCGCGCGGTGCGTCGGCCGGGCACCGGTTTCCAGAAGGCGCAGCACTGGCTCGACGAGCAGAACATCGGCACGGTGATCCTGCTGGCCGGCATGATCCTGCCGCTGGCCGACGGCCGGCCGTTGCTGCTGATCCTGCTCGACTACCTCACCGCACCGGTCTTCGGGCTCTGGTCCTGACCGGGTGGGCGCGGCCCCTCGTACGTGGTCGCGGTGCGCCGGTGCCGTGACGCTGCGCTACGGTCATCCGGTGAGTGAGGAGGAGACCGCCCCGGCGCGGGACGGCGTCTTCCGGGTGCGGCTGGACAACTTCGAGGGCCCGTTCGACCTGCTGCTCCAACTGATCAGCAAGCACAAGCTCGACGTCACCGAGGTGGCCCTGCACCAGGTCACCGACGACTTCATCGCGCACATTCGGGCCGCCGGGCAGGACTGGGACCTCGGTCAGGCCACCGAGTTCCTGCTGGTGGCGGCCACCCTGCTCGACCTGAAGGCCGCCCGGCTGCTGCCCGCCGCCGAGGTCGAGGACGAGGACGACCTGGCCCTGCTGGAGGCCCGCGACCTGCTCTTCGCCCGGCTGCTGCAGTACCGGGCGTACAAGCAGGTCGCGGCGTTCCTGGCCGACCGGGAACGGGAGGCGTCGCGGCGCTGGCCGCGGACGGTGTCGCTGGAGGCCCGGTTCGCCGCGCTGATGCCGGAGGTGCTGCTCGGGATCGGCGTGGAGCAGTTCGCGCAGATCGCGGCGAAGGCGCTGGCACCGCGCCCGGTTCCGGTGGTGGGACTGGACCACCTGCACACCCCGCAGGTGAGCGTGCGGGAACACGCGGCCGTGCTGCGGGAGCGGCTGGCCCGGATCGGCGCGGCCACCTTCCGGACGCTGGCCGCCGACTGCCAGGGCACGCTGGAGGTGGTGGCCCGGTTCCTGGCCTTGCTGGAGCTCTACCGGGACGGCGCGGTGGGCTTCGACCAGGTCCAGCCGCTGGGCGAACTGCACGTACGCTGGACGGGCGGGAGCGAACCGGGAGCCGGGGTGGGCGAGATCGACGAGTACGGCGACGAGCCGGTGCCGGCGGCCCAGGGCGCTCCGGGCGGAGCCGAGGGGGAAGACCAGTGACCGAGGAGCGGACCGAGGTCCGTCACGAGGCCGCCCAGCCGCAGGGAGATGGGCCCGTGATCGACGCACCGCCCGAGGCACCCGCGGCGCCGGCGGCTGAGGTTGTCCCGTCGGTGGTCGACGGTGCCGCGCGGACGGCCGAGATCCCCCCGCCGGTGGCCGGCGGCGACCTGCGGGCCGGCATCGAGGCGATCCTGCTGGTGGTCGACGAGCCGGTGGCCGACGTCCTGCTGGCCCAGACGCTGGAGCGGCCGCAGGCCGAGGTGGTGGCCACCCTGGAGGCGCTCTCGGCCGAGTACACCGAGGCCGGCCGCGGGTTCGACCTGCGCCGGGCCGCGGGAGGCTGGCGCCTCTACACCCGCGAGGAGCATGCCGGACTGGTCGAGCGGTTCGTCCTGGAAGGCCAGCAGGCCCGGCTCACCCAGGCGGCGTTGGAGACCCTCGCGGTGGTCGCCTACAAGCAGCCCGTGACCCGGTCGAGAATCTCCGGGATCCGCGGCGTGGCGGTGGACGGGGTGATCCGCACCCTGCTCAGCCGGCGCCTGATCGAGGAGTGCGGGGCCGAGCCGGACACCGGTGGCTACCTCTACCGCACCACCCCGCTGTTCCTGGAGAAGCTCGGCCTGGACACCCTGGACGAACTCCCCGCGCTCGCCCCCCTGCTCCCCGACTTGGACACCCTCGACGATGTCATCGCCGCGTCCTGACCGCCGCGGCGGCTCCGCGAACCGTCGTGCCAGTTCCGGTGCCGGCTCGGGGGCCGCGGGCAGCCGTCGGTCCGAGCCGGCTGCCGAAGGCGAACGCCTGCAGAAGGTCCTCGCGGCGGCGGGCGTCGCCTCGCGCCGCGTCTGCGAGGAGATGATCGCCGGCGGCCGGGTATCGGTGGACGGCAGGACCGTCGAGGCCCAGGGCCGCCGGGTCGACCCGCGGACGGCCGTGATCCACGTCGACGGCCAGCGGGTGATCGTCGACGACACGATGGTCTACCTGGCGCTGAACAAGCCGCGCGGCGTGCACACCACGATGTCGGACGACCGGGGCCGGCCCAACGTCGGCGACTACGTGGCCGACCGCGAGTCCCGGGTCTTCCACGTCGGACGTCTCGACGCCGAGTCCGAGGGCCTGCTGCTGCTCACCAACGACGGCACGCTTGCGCACCGGCTGACCCATCCGTCCTACGGGGTGCAGAAGACCTATCTGGCCGAGGTCCCGGGTCCGGTGCGGACCGAGGTGAAGAAGCGGCTGCTGGACGGCGTCACGCTGGAGGACGGTCCGGTGTCCGTCGACGCGTTCCGGATCGTGGACCACCTGCCCGGCAAGGTGCTGGTCGAGGTGGTGCTGCATGAGGGCCGCAAGCACATCGTCCGGCGGCTGTTGGAGGAGGTGGGTCACCCGGTCAGCCGGCTGGTGCGCACCGCGATGGGCCCCGTGCGGCTCGCCAGCCTCAAGCCCGGCAAGCTCCGGCACCTGACCCGTCCCGAGGTGGGCGAACTCTTCTCCGCCGTCGACCTCTGATCCGGCCCGGCATCGCGGTGCCGCGGCGCGCCCGCCACGCCGCCGCCATCAGCCACGATCTTGGTTCAGCGAAAGACTCCAGAGATGGCCCACAGGAGTGGGCCAGACCGCCCTCTAGGGTCGAGGTCATGGCCCCGACCTTTGACACCGACGCCGAAGCCGCCGGGCTGTGCGCCTTCGTCGACGCCGCCCCGTCCCCGTTCCACGCCTGCGCGGAAGCCGCCACCAGGCTCGAGGACAGCGGGTTCTCCCGCCTCGACGAGGCCGACGCCTGGCCGCACCAGCCGGGGCGCTACTTCACCGTCCGCGGTGGCTCCCTGGTCGCCTGGACCACGGAGTACGCCGACGGGAACGCCTCGCCCTTCCGGGTGGTGGGAGCACACACGGACAGCCCGAACCTGCGGATCAAGCCCCGCCCCGACCTCTCCCGGGCCGGCTGGCGGCTGCTCGGCGTCGAGGTGTACGGCGGCCCGCTGCTGAACTCGTGGCTCGACCGCGACCTGGGGCTGTCCGGGCGCGTGGTGGTCCGCGACGAGGCCGGCGTCGCCGAGCGGCTGCTCCTGATCGACGACCCGATCCTCCGCGTGGCGCAGCTCGCCGTCCACCTCGACCGCGGAGTCAACGAGGGCGGCGTCAAGCTCAACCCCCAGCACCACCTCGCGCCGATCTGGGGTGTGGGCACCGAGCCCGGTGACTTCAAGGCGATGATCGCCAAGGCCGTCGGGTGCGACCGTGGTGACATCCTCGGCTGGGACCTGATGACCCACGACCTGACGCCGTCGCGACGCATCGGCCAGGACCGCGAGCTGATCGCGGCGCCCCGGCTGGACAACCTCGCGACGACCTACGCGGGAGTCCGTGCCCTGGTGACCGCCGTCGAGGCACCCCCGGCCTCGCCCCACGCGCCGGTGCTGGTCCTGTTCGACCACGAGGAGAACGGCACCTTCTCCGAGCGCGGAGCGTTCTCGACCCTGCTCCCGGCCGTGCTCGAGCGGATCGTGCAGACGCGGGGAGGCGACCGGGAGGACTACCTGCGGGCGCTCGCCGGCACGGTCATCGCCTCCGGCGACATGGTGCACGCGACGCACCCCAACTATGCCGACCACCACGAACCGCAGCACCAGATCGCGGTCAACGCCGGCCCGGTCCTCAAGGTCAACAACCGGCTCCGCTACGCGACGGACGGGCTCGGCGCGGCCGCGTTCGCGCTGGCGTGCGAGCAGGCCGACGTGCCGTTCCAGGAGTTCGTCGTCCGCTCGGACATCCCCAGCGGATCGACGGTCGGCCCGGTCACCGCGGCGCTCACCGGGGCGACCACCGTCGACTTCGGCGCCGCGGCGCTCTCGATGCACTCGGCCCGGGAGCTGTGCGGCGCGCTCGACCCGGCCATGTACGCCGCCGCGCTCGCAGCGTTCCTCGCGCCGGGCTAGGGCACCACGCGGCTGGTGGTGGCGCCGCGCGGGCCGGCCGGTGTCCATAGACTCACCAGCCGGGACACGCGTCGGAGGGGGTCGGCTGGTGGCGGTGCGGGCGGTTCGTGGGGCGATCCAGGTCGAGGAGAACAGTCGTGAGGCGATCCTGGAGGGCTCCACCGCACTGATCCGTGCGGTGCTCGACCGCAACGACCTGGTCGTCGACGACCTGATCAGCGTCGTGTTCACCGCCACACCCGACCTCACCGCCGAGTTCCCGGCGTACGCGGCCCGGCTGCTCGGGTTCACCGACGTGCCGTTGCTCTGCGCGACCGAGATCGCCGTGCCGGGGTCGCTGCCGCGGGTGCTGCGGCTGCTCGCCCACGTCGAGACCGGCCGGCCGCGGGCGGACCTGCACCACGTGTACCTGCGCGGGGCGGCAACCCTGCGCCGCGACCTCCCGCAGTGAGTTCGGACCGTCCCGATCACAGGTCCGTGACCCTGGTGGAACGCGCCGCACGGAGGCGGACCACGGCCGCCCCGCTAGAACCGGCATGATGGGACCTGACGCCACGTCGGCGCCAGGCAGGGCGAGGAGGACCAGGACCGTGTGCACAGGAGCCCCGTTCAAGGGGGTTGTGGCCGTGGACGGTCCGTCCGGGTCCGGCAAGTCCACCGTCTGCCGGCGGGTGGCCCGGACGCTGGGCTTCCGGTACCTCGACACGGGCTCGATGTACCGGGCGGTGACCTGGGCCGCACTCGACCGCGGTGTCGACCTCACGGACGCGGGGGCCGTCGCGGCGCTGGCCCGTGCGGTCCGGCTGGACCTGCGGACCGAACCGGACGCTCCCGGGATCAGTGTCGACGACGTGGACGTCACGGCAGCCATCCGGGAGACCCGGATCTCCGAGACGGTCAGTGCGGTGGCCACCAACGTCGAGGTGCGGGCCGAGCTGGTGCGTCAGCAGCAGGCCGTCGTCGGCGGGGGTTCGGTCGTGGCCGAGGGGCGCGACATCACCACCGTGGTCGCCCCGGACGCGGACGTCCGGATCCTGCTCACCGCGTCGGAGGCCGCCCGGCTGGCCCGCCGCGCCCGCGAGGTGCACGGCTCGGACGACGCCGAGGCGCTGGCGGCCACGCACGCCCAGGTCGTCGCCCGGGACGCCAAGGACGCCACGGTGGTGGACTTCCACACCGCCGCGGACGGCGTGACGGAGATCGACACGTCCGCACTCACCCCGGATGCCGTCGTGGACGCCGTCCTGCGGCTGGTGGCCGCCCGCACCGAGACGGCCGAGGCGTGCCCGTGACCGAGCAGGGGGAGTGGGTCGAGGTCGCGGAGGAGTTCACCGCCGAGCTGGACTTCGGCGACGCCGACCAGGCCGACCACGAGGCCGCGTGGGCAGAGGATGTGGCGACGCTGCCCGTCCTGGCCGTGGTGGGACGGCCGAACGTGGGCAAGTCCACCCTGGTCAACCGCATCCTCGGGCGGCGTGAGGCCGTCGTCCAGGACGTTCCCGGGGTGACGCGCGACCGGGTGGCCTACGACGCCAACTGGAACGGGCGGCGGTTCACGCTCGTCGACACCGGCGGCTGGGCCCCGGACGCGCGGGGTCGTGCGGCGGCTATCGCGGCCCAGGCCGAGTACGCGATGGCCACCGCGGACGCCGTCATGCTCGTGGTGGACAGCACGGTCGGTGCCACCGAGGCCGACGCGGCCGTGGCCAAGGTGCTCCAGCGCGGCGGAAAGCCCGTGGTGCTCGCCGCCAACAAGGTGGACGACCAGCGGGGCGAGGCCGACGCGAGCGCGCTGTGGTCGCTCGGCCTGGGCGAGCCCTACCCGGTGTCTGCGCTGCACGGACGCGGGTCCGGCGACCTGCTCGACGCCGTGCTGGGCGCCCTGCCCGAGGCGCCCTCGGAGTTCTCCGGCCGCGGCGGCGGACCGCGCCGGGTGGCGCTGGTGGGGCGGCCGAACGTCGGCAAGTCCAGTCTGCTCAACAAGCTGGTGGGGGAGACCCGGTCGGTGGTCGACCCGGTGGCCGGCACCACCGTCGACCCGGTGGACAGCATGGTGTCCCTGGGCGAGGAGACCTGGCGGTTCGTCGACACGGCCGGTCTGCGGAAGCGGGTGAACTTCGCCAGCGGCGCCGAGTACTACGCCAGCCTGCGCACCTCCTCGGCGATCGAGGCGGCCGAGGTGGCCGTAGTCCTGCTGGATGCCAGCGAGACGATGAGCGAGCAGGACCAGCGGGTGGTCACCATGGTGATCGAGGCCGGCCGCGCGCTCGTCCTCGCGTTCAACAAGTGGGACCTGCTCGACGAGGACCGCCGGCTGCGGCTGGAACGCGAGATCGACCGCGACCTGCAGCGGGTGCGCTGGGCCCCGCGGGTGAACGTCTCGGCGCACACGGGTCGTGCGGTGGAGAAGCTGGCGCCGGCGCTGCGCACCGCGCTGGAAGGCTGGGACCAGCGCATCCCGACCGGGCGACTGAACAGCTGGCTGGCGGAACTGGTTGCCGGCCACCCGCACCCGGTGCGGGGGGGTAAGCAGGCGAAGATCCTGTTTGCCACCCAGGCCGGGTCCAGGCCGCCGCGGTTCGTGCTGTTCACCACCGGGCCGCTCGACACCGCCTACAAGCGGTTCATCGAACGCCGGCTTCGGGAGGACTTCGGCTTCCTCGGCACGCCGATCGGCATCTCCGTCCGGGTGAAGGAGAAGCGCTCCCGGCGCTGAGCCGCCGGCCGGCCCGCGCCGAGGTGGTGCGAAACCGGGTGGGGCTTCTGCGCTAGGCTGGACGCTGTCGTCGTCGGCTCGTCTGGGGTTCGGCGCGGCGTTCGGGCTGTAGCGCAGCTTGGTAGCGCACTTGACTGGGGGTCAAGGGGTCGCAGGTTCAAATCCTGTCAGCCCGACGCAGTTCAGAGGCCCTGTACCGCGCCGGTGCAGGGCCTCTCGCATGCCCACCCGGCCAGAGAAGGTTTACGGGGAGCGCGTCCGCTCTGCCGCTCTGCCACTCTGACGACGTGGAAGCCGACAGAAGGTCAGCCGAGTCCGCCGACGCGCAGGCGGAGTTCAGGGTCCGGCCTGCCCAGTTGGTGCGTCGAGCCGGTAGCCGTCGGTGTCACAGATGTCCACAGACGTCATGACCCAAATCAACGGCCGACCCCGTAAGGTCCTCGGCTGGAAGCCATCCGAAGTCTTCGCCGAACTCCTCACCAGCGAAATTGTTTCCACGGCTGAGGGCGAGGTCCATGAATTCGATAAGGAGGCAGAATTCGCGTGAAGGCCGTTGACTCCCACCTGCTCACCCTCCTCAAGAAGAGCAACCAGTTCATCGTTCCGATTTACCAGCGTGTCTACTCCTGGCAGGACACCGAATGCGCTCAGCTTTGGTCGGACATCCTGCGGGCAGGTAGCAACGACAAGTTGGGCGCCCACTTCACCGGCTCGATCGTCTACGTGGCGAAGGACCAGTCGACCAACACTTCGGCTGAGCCCGACTTGATCATCGACGGGCAGCAACGCGTCACGACGGTGACGTTATTGCTCGCCGCCCTTGTCGAGCGCCTCGAATGCCTCCCGGAGGGGCAGCGTGAGCCGTGGAACGGCTTCTCACCAAAGAAGATTCGAAACCGGTACCTGCTGAACGATGACGAGGAGGGAGAGCGGCAATTCAAGTTGATCCTGTCTCAGGGAGATAAAGGTGCGCTCATCTCTATCGTCCTAGGTGTTGAGGCAGGCGACGATCCGCCGACACGGGTGGTCGAAAACTTCCGCTTCTTCCGCGAGAGGCTGGCGGATCCCAGGCTCGACCTTGCCGTTGTTTGCCGTGGACTCGACAAGCTCGTCGTTGTAGACGTGACCCTCACGAGGAACGTTGACAATCCACAACTTGTGTTCGAGGCGATGAACTCGACCGGCAAGAGGCTCTCCCAGGCCGACCTGATCCGGAACTACGTGCTGATGGAGCTTCAGCCCAAAGAGCAGGAGAAGCTCTACACCGCCTACTGGCGACCGATGGAGCTTGAGTTCATCGGATCGGACGAAAGCCAGTTCGACCAGTTCGTCCGTCACTATCTGACGATCAAGACTGGTGAGATCCCGCGCTTGGGCGATATCTACGAGGCATTCAAGGACCACGCGACGGCGTTGACCACGGACGGTGAGAACATCCAGACACTGGTGGTTGAACTCCGGCAGTATGCCAGGCGCTACTCCGCGATAGCGCTCGGCAAGGAGACGGACGAGAAGCTGCGCCGGGCCTTCAAGGACCTCGACCAGATCAAGGCCGATGTCGTCTACCCCTTCCTGCTTGAGACCTACAGCGACTACGAGCTCGAGACGATTCCCCGCGATGACCTGCTGGAGATTGTGCAGATGGTGACATCGTACGTCTTTCGGCGCGCCGTGTGCCGCATGCCGACCAACTCGCTCAACAAGACTTTTGCTGGATTCGGGGATGCAGTCCGCAGGGATCGCTACCTCGACAGCGTCAAGGCGCACTTCCTGGGCATGAAGAGCTACCGTGCCTTCCCGACCGATGGTGAGTTTCGTGCTGCGCTCACGACTGCCGACCTGTACAACTTCCGGCGACGTTCCTATTTCCTGCGGATGCTGGAGAACTTCGGTCGCAAGGAGCATGTGACGATCGAGGACTACACGATCGAACACATCCTTCCTCAGAACGAGAACCTCTCTAAGGACTGGCAGGCACGCTCTCGGTCAGGACTGGCAGGGCGTGCAACAGAAGTACTTGCACACCTTCGGCAATCTCACACTCACGGGCTACAACTCGGAGTACTCCGACCATCCCTTCCTGAAGAAGCGCGACATGGACGGCGGCTTCAGCGACAGCCCATTGCGCCTCAACAAGGGACTCGGCCAACTGGACGGCTGGAACGCTGTCGAGATCGAGAAGCGCGCCGGACGACTGGCTGAGGACGCCGTCAAGATCTGGACTCGACCCGGACCTAGCCGACGACGTCATCGTTGAGTTTCAACAGCCACGGGCCGAGTCAGGCTTTAGCGTCGAGGATCACCCGCACTTGCTGCCCACAGCGCGGCGTGAGTTGTTTGAGCACCTGAGCAGTGAGACTTTGGCGCTCGATCCCGGCGATCACCCGCCATTTCCTCAAGCTCTACGTTGCTTTCAAGGCCGAGACGAATTTCGTCGATGTGATCCCGCAGAAGGCGAGGCTCCGGCTGAGTCTGAACATCCCGATCGAGTCACTGCACGACGAACGCGAACTTACCTGGGATGTCAGCGGCAAGGGCCACTGGGGCAACGGCGCCACGGAGGTCGGATTGAACGAGGACTCCGACTTCGCCTACATTATGGGACTCGTGCGACAGGCGTATGAATATCAGATGGGCGGGGAGTAGATCGATGGCTCTGCCGAACGATCGAACTTTCCCTTAGGCGGTCGGCTTGCGACGGTCCAGCACGAGGGCAAGGCCGGGCGGGCGTACACCGAGCATCCGGCGGCGGTGGCAGTCGCTGACCGAGGTGAGCATGCCGTGATGGCCGCCTAGCCCACGCCAACCGTGGAGGACGCCGGCCTCACTCTGGATGCGTTGGCCGAGCTGGGTGTCCCGCCGAAGTGGTCGCCGCGATCGACTCGGTCAGCCGGCGTCCCGATGAGGAGTATCTCGACCTGATCCGGCGGGCTGCCGCCGATCTGATCGGGCGGGTGGTCAAGCTCGCGGACAACGCGCACAACTCCAGCGAGGAGCGGCTCGCGCTGTTGGCGCCCGGTGTCGCCCCCGGTCGCCCCCAGGCTGCGCAGCCGATACGCCGAGGCCCGGGAGATCCTGCTCGCGACGGGATCGTGACGGTCGGATAGGTAGGGATACTCAGGCGTCGCCGCAGGTGGTGGGGCATGCTCGCCCCATGACGCGTCCGGCCCGGCCCCTCGTGACTCCCGCAAGCCTGCCGCGGGTCGGGATCACCGCGGTCGGCGCGCACCTGCCCGACCAGGTCGTCGACACCGCCGACCTGCAGGCTCGGGTCGAGCGCGCGAGCGGACTCCGGCTGCCGCGCGGTCTGTTCCGGCAGATGACCGGGATCGACCGGCGCCGGGTCGCCCGGGACGACGAGTACGCGTCGACGCTGGCCCTCGGCGCCGCCCGGGCAGGCCCTCGCCGCCGCCGACCTCGACCCGCTCGACATCGACCTGCTGGTGTTCGCCTCGGCCACCCGCGACATGGCCGAGCCCGCCACCGCGCACGTCGTCCAGGCCGAACTCGGCTCGAAGGCGCACGCGTTCGACGTCACCAACGCCTGCAACAGCTTCCTCAACGGCATCGACGTGGCCCGTTCGATCGATCCTGGCCGGTCGGGCCCGTCGCGCGCTGGTGGTCACCGGCGAGACGCCGACCCGGGCCATGCGCTGCCAGGCTGGCGAGCATGGCCCAGGCCCGCGACGCGTTCGCCGGCTTCACGTTCGGCGACGCGGGCGCCGCCGTGGTGGTCGAGCCGGTCGCCCGCGGCGGCATCCTCGACATCGACACCGAGACCCACTCCGAGCACTGGCCTGTCGGCGGCATCATCGGCGGCGGGCTCGCGGCATCCGCGCGGCGACGAGCACACCTACTTCCCCGGCGACGGCACCGCGCTGCGCGGCGTCTTCGAGAAGATCGGCACGGTGATCCTCGACCGGGTGCGCCACCGGACCGGGCCTGGAGCTGACCGACTACGCGAAGGTGCTGGTGCACCAGGTGACCCTGCCGCTGCTCGAACGGTTCGTCGAGGTCACCGGCGTGCCCCGCGACAGCCTGGAGGTCACCGTCGGCGAGCTGGGCAACATCGCCAGCGCGACGCTCGGCGTCCAGCTCGCCCGGGTGCAGCCCACGCTGCGTCCGGGGCGACCGGGTGCTGTTCATCGGCCTGGGCGGCGGCGTCAGCCTGATGACGATGGTGTGGGAGAAGTCGTGACCGCGCTGTGGGTGGTGGTCCCCGCGTACGACGAGGCGGCCCGGATCGGCGGCACGCTGGCCGCGCTGGCCGCCCAGAACGACCGCGGCTTCACGCTGCTCGTGGTCGACAACGGCTCGACCGACGGCACCGCCGACGTCGTGCGGGCATTCGCGGCGCCGTTCGAGGTGCACCTGGTCGACGAGCCCGAGAAGCGGGGTGGGCTGCGCCGTGGACACCGGCTTCCGGTACGCCATCGCGCGCGGGGCCACGCTGCTCGCCCGCACCGACGCCGACTGCCTGCCCGCAGCCCGGGCTGGGTGGCCGCCGCCCGGGCCGGCGCTGGACGGCGGCGCGGGCATGGTGTGCGGCCGGATCCGGGCCCGTCGCGACGAGCACGGCCCGGTCGGGACGGGCGGCGTTCCGCCTGCTGGTGGCGCTCGCGGCCACGTTCGGACGGCTGCGCCCGGCGCACCGCGGCGGCTACCTCGCGCCCTACCGGATGCACGCCGGCAACAACATGGCCATCACCGCCGCGCTCTACCTCGCCGTCGGCGGCATGCCCCGCCGCCCGGCCCCGACCGACCGGCTGTTCCTCAACCGGGTGCGCCGGCACACCGCCGCGATCGCGCGCAGCCGCGCGATGGTCGTGGAGAACTCGACCCGGCGGCTGCGCGGCCTACGGCGTGCTGCGTACCGCCCGGTGGTACCTCGACCGCGGCAGCGCCGGCCTGACCCCGGACCCGCGCTGATGCTCGACCAGCTCGCCGACGCGCTGCGCCGCCATCCCGAACGGCCGGCGCTGCTCGGCCTCACCCGCACCGGCCGCGTCGGCCGTGCGCGCGACCCGGGGCGAGCTGGCCGACCTGGCCGACGGGTACGCAGCGGCGTTGCACGGCCGTGGACTGCGCGCGGGCGACGACCTGGGCGTCGCCGTCCGGCCGGGGGGTCGCGCGCTGGCGGTGCATGCTGGCGGCGCACCGGCTCGGCCTGCGCGTCGTCGTGCTCGACCCGTCGGCGGGGCCGGATGTCCTGCTCGCCCGGCTCGGCCGTCGCCCGGCCGGCGCTCGTGCTCGCCGACGCTGCGGCCCAGGCCGTCGCCGGGTGGGCCCGCCCGCTGGCCCGGCGCGCGCACCTGGCCCTGCCCGACCTGGCCCGGATCGGGCCGGTCGCGACCGTCGGCCGCCGGCTGCCCGGCTGCGCTCGGGTGCTCCGCCCGCCCGCCGGTGCCGCGGGACGCCTTCCCGACCGGGCCGGGGACGACGGCGACGCCGTCGTGGTGTTCACCTCCGGCACGACCAGCAGGCCGCGCGCCGTCGTCCACACACGAGCCAGCCTGGACGCCGGCATGCGGGCGGTCGCCGACCTGGTGCGGCCCGAGCCCGACCAGCCGGTGCTCGGCGGCACGTTCTTCGTGCTCGTCCCGGCGCTGGCGTGCGGGGCGCCGGTGGCACTGCCGGCGCGATCGGGTCGTCGCGTGGCCCGGCAGCTCGCGCGGCTCCGCCCGCACGCCACCTATCTCACCCCGCCGCAGGTGCGCGCGGCGCTGGCCGCGTCGGCCCGGTTCGCCGGCCGGGTCTGGATGGGGTCGGCGCCGGTCAGTGCGGGTCTGCTCGCCCGGGTGCGACGGGCCGGTGCGGCGCAGGCGTGGGGCGTCTACGCGCTCACCGAACTGTTCCCGGCGGCCGCGGTGGAGGCCGCGGAGAAGTCCGCGTTCTCCGGGGACGGCGACCTGGTCGGCGACCTGCTTCCGGGTGTCGAGGCCACGGTGGACGGCGACCGGGCAGCTGGCTGCTCGCCGGCGCCGCCGCCTGCGACCGCTACCTGGGCGAGCCACCCGCCCGGTGGGTGGCGACCGGCGACCAGGCCCGCCTGGAGCCGCGCGGCGGCCGCACCCGGGTGGTGCTCGCCGGCCGGGGCAAGGACATGATCCTGCGGGGCGCCGAGAACATCTACCCCGGCCTGTACGAACCGGCCCTGCACGTGCCGGGCGTCCAGTTGGCCCTGCTGGTCGGCGTGCCGGACGGCGACGGCGACGAGCGGGTGGCGGCGGTGGTCGAGCTCGAACCGGGGGCCGATCCCGGTCGGGTGCGGACGGCGCTGGACGTGCCGCTGGCCCGGATGGGCGCCGCCCGGCCGGACGCCGTGCTGTTCGCGCCGGTACCGCTGGCGGGGCGGTCCCGCAAGCCCGACCGGCGGGCCGCGGCCGAGCTCGCCGCCGCGTCCGAGGGCCGGCCGTGAACCGGCTGCAGGCGCTGGCCAGCCCGCTGCGGTCCCGCGCGGACGCCGTGTCGGCGCCGCTGCGGCCGGGGTGGGACCGCGTGATGGTGGCCCACCGGCGCTACACCTCGGCCAACGGCGACGCGCTCGCCGGCTCGTTGACGTACGCGCTGCTGGTCGGTGCCGCACCGGCGGTCCTGCTCGTGTCGGTGGTCCTGTCGACCGTCGGCACCGCCGGGGAGGCTGTCCGCGGCACCTTGCGGGACGCTGCCGACGTGCTGCTGCCCGCCGAGGTGGCGCACGCCGTGGGACTGATCCGGCCGGGATCCGCGGTGGTCGGGGTGTCCCTGCTCGTGCTGCTGGTCTGGACGTCGCTGCGGCTGGTGCGCGCCACCCGGACGGCGGTGCGTGCGATGTGTGGGCAGAACGCGGGCAGCGGCAACCCGGTGTTCGACGCGGCCCGCGACGCCCTGCTGGGGGTCCTGCTGCTGGCGGCCGGTGCGGTGCTGGTGCTGGTCGTCGCGGTGGCGGCTGCCGGGCACTGGTGGGCTGCCGCGGTCGCGGCGCCCGCTGTCTGGCTGTTCTGCGTGGGCGTCATGCTCCGCGCCCCGTGGCCCCAGCCCGGACGTCCCACGGTGGGCGCCGCACTGCGCGCGGGGGCGGTGGCCACGGCCCTGCTCGCGCTGCTGACCGTCGCGGCCGGGTACTACTTCGCCGCCACGGCCGAGCTGCACGCCAGCGTCTACCCCAGCGTGGGCGCGTTCGTCGGCGTGCTCGTCTGGAGCAGCCTCGCCTGCCGCGTCCTGCTCCGGGCCACCGCGTGGGCGTCGACCACGCCACCGGAAAGTGCCCGATCGTGACCGGGCGCGATGCCGGGCCGACGCCGACGCCCGCGATGGATCTGTGGGTGGTGGTGCCCGCGTACAACGAGGCCGCGACCATCGCCGGGACGCTGGCCGCCCTGGCGGCACAGACCGACACCACGTTCGCGGTCGTCGTGGTCGACAACGGCTGCACGGACCGCACCGTCGAGGTGGTACGGCGGTTCGCGGCCACCGCGCCGTACCCGGTCGAGGTGGTCGCAGAGCGCGAGCGGGGCGCCGGCGCGGCGGCCGACACCGGCTTCCGGTACGCGATCGCGCGCGGCGCGTCGATGCTGGCCCGCACGGACGCCGACTGCCTGCCGGCGCCGACGTGGGTGGCCACCGCCAGGGCCGCGCTGCGCGGCGGCGCGGAGATGGCCTGCGGGCGCAGCGTGCCGCGCCGCGACGAGCATCCCAGCCTGGCCGAGCGGCACGTCCTGCCGGCCGCGATCCGGCTCGCCGCCCTCTACGGCCGCTACCGCGGCGAACACCGGGACGCGCGGTTCCGGACGCCGTACGTGCTCTGCCACGGCCACAACATCGCGCTGACCGCCGACCTGTACGAACGGTGCGGCGGCGCCGTCCGGGTGCCGCTGCGGGAGCGGTCCGAGGACGTGGCACTGCTCAACCGCGCCCGGGAGCACAGCGACCGGGTGGTCCGGGTCGAGGACATGGTGGTCGAGAACAGCCTGCGGCGCCTGCGGGCGTGGGGCCCCCGCCGCACACTGCTCTGGTACTGGGACCGGCGCTACCGGCCCGCCGACGACGCCGAGGCGCACGTCCGGTGAGCCGCGCCCGCCGCCGGGACCGGCGGGTCTACCTGCGGAGCCATCCGGTGCTGTTCGCGCTGCTCGCCGCGGTGCGCCGGCGGCCGGTCACCCGGTTCGGCGGCACGGTGCTGGTGCACGGCGCCGACGCGTACCGCGAGGCGCTCACCCGCCTGCCGCTGGACCGCCAGGCCGCCGGGACGACCGGCGGAACCGCCCGCCATCTCGGCACCGGCGACCTGCTCTTCGACCAGGAGGGCGGCGCCCACCGTGGCACCCGCCGTTCGCTGGCCGACGACCTGGGCGTGGTCGGGGTGGAACGGCTCCGACCGGTGTGGCGGGCCGTCCTCGACCGGCGCCTGCGCCCGTTGGCCGCCGGTGCCGAGGTGGACGTCACCGATGTCGCGGTGGAACTCGCGGGAGTCACCGTTGCGGCGCTGCTGGACCTCGCCGTCGACCCGCGGCTGCTGGCCGACGCCGCCCGCGAAGCGGCCGCGGCGGCGGCGCACGACCACCTCCCGACCGTCCGCGACCTTCCCGGGGTGCGCCGGCTGGGGCGCGGCGGGCGCGAGCCGACACCAGGCACAGGCACGTCCGCCGGTGGCGCGGCGGCACGGCAGGCCGCGGCGCGGCTCACCACGCTGGTCGAGGGGGGCGGGCACGGGGGTCCCGGACTCGCGGCCATGCTGGCCGTCGCCGCGGTGAACACCACGGTGGCGGCCCTGCCGCGGGCCGTCGCGTGGTGCGCGGACGCCGGGCTCTGGGCCGACGCCGCCTGCGACACCCGGCGGCCGGCACTGGCCGGCGAGCTGTTCCGGGTGCTCGCTCCGGCACCGCTGCTCCCGAGGGTGGCGGCGGTCGAAGGGGCCGTGGGGGGCTGTCCGGTGCGGGCCGGCGACCGCCTCGTCCTGGTCGCCCGGCACGCGGCCGGCGGCCACCGCGGCGAGCCGGACCCGGGCCGTCCAGCCCCGCCGGCGGTCGCCCAGCTGGTGTTCGGCGCAGGCGCGCACGCCTGTCCCGGTGCCCGGCTGGCCCGTGCCCAACTGGAGGACGTGCTGCTCGCGCTGGCGCCCCACCGTCCGGTCGTGGTCCGGTCCCGCGCCGACCGCCGGTCCGCGCTGCCCGGCTGGGCGTCCCTCGTCGTCCGGGCCGGCACAGGATGAGGCTCGCCGGCGTCCGGCTGGCCGTGACCGGGGCCAGTGGCTTCTGCGGGGCGCAGGTGGCCCGGTCGGCTGCGGCCGGCGGCGCCGAGGTGTGGTGCCTGGGGCGTCGCCCCGGACCGGTCGGGAGGCACGTGCCCTGGGACGCGGCCCGCGACGTGCCGGACCTCTCCGCGGTCGACGCGGTCGTCCACCTCGCCGCCGCGGTGGGCGACGACCGGGGCGGCGCCTCGGTCGAGGCCGCCTTCGCGGCGGTGAACGTCGACGGCGCGGCGAGGCTCCTCGCGGCGGCGGGGAAGCGGCCCGTGGTGTGGGTGAGCAGCGCCAGCGTGTACGACCCCCGGGTGGATCGCAGCCGCGTCGGGGAGGACCACCCGGTGGGCGGGCAGCTCTCGGCGTACGGCCGCACCAAGGCAGCGGGGGAGCGGCTGGCCCTGGCGGCGGGCGCCGTGGTCCTGCGGCCCCGGGCGGTCTATGGGCCCGGCGACCGGTACCTGCTGCCCCGCCTGCGCCGGGCGGTCCGCCGCGGGACGGTGGTGCTCCCCGGGCCCGACGTCCCGCTGAGCCTCACTGCGGTGGAGAACCTCGCCGACGCCTGCCTGGCGGCCTTCGACTGGCCGGCGGGCCCCTACAACATCGCGGATGCCGCGCCCTACTCCCGCGACGAGGTGGTGCGGGACGTCCTGGCCGTCGACGGGCCGCGGGTGCGGATCCGGCACGTTCCCGCCGCCCTGGCCACCGCGCTGGCCCGGGCAGTCGAACGGATTCCCACGGGTGCCGAGCCGGTGCTCACCCGGTACGCCGTCGATCAGCTCGCCCACCCGATCGTGCTCGACCTCAGCCGGGCACTGGCGCAGGGATGGCGGCCCGTCCGGAGCCTGCCCGAATTCCTGCGCGACCACCGAGCCGACACCGGAGCCGACACCGGGTCGGCAGCGGAGGGGCCAATTAGGCTGGACCGATGACGCCGGCCAGGTCGCTGCTCGTCGTCGACGCGGCCAACGTGATCGGCGCCCGTCCGGACGGATGGTGGCGCGATCGGGCCGGCGCGGTCCGGCGGCTGCTCCAGGCGCTCGCGAGGGTCGGGACGGACCGACGCGACGTGCTGCTGGTGGTCGAGGGGGCAGCACGCAAAGGGGTTCCGGCCGGGGTGGTAGACGGCGTCCGGGTGGTCCACGCTCCGGGGTCCGGCGACGACGAGATCGTCCGGCTCGTCGCCGCGGCGACCGAGGCCGAGCCGGGCAGGCCGGTCACCGTGGTCACCGCCGACCGGGAGCTGCGCGGACGCGTGGCGGCGCTGGGTACCGATCGGATGGGCCCGGGGACGCTCTGGGAACAGCTCGACCGGGGTCGTCCCGGTGCGGTGTGACACTGTTCGCGTGCCGCCGCGGGGGAGTGGCAGCATGAACACGACCAGCCCGCCCGCCGCGTGAGAGGAGGCCCGGTGCAAGGTCCGCCCGGGCCCGGGCCCGAACCGGTGGTGGCCGAACGTGCTCCCGCGCCGCTGTCCGATCGCGTGGTCACCCTGCCCAACGCGCTGAGCGCCCTGCGCCTGCTCGGCGTCCCGCTGTTCCTCTACCTGTTCCTGGTGGCCGAGGCCGACCTGCCCGCTGTCGCGGTCCTGGTGCTCAGCGGCTTCTCCGACTGGCTGGACGGCCGGCTCGCCCGGGCCTGGGGCCAGGTCAGCCGGATCGGCCAACTGCTGGACCCGCTCGCCGACCGGCTCTACATCGTGGCCATCGTGGCGGCGTTCGCCGTCCGTGGCCTCATTCCGTGGTGGTTCGCCGCGCTGCTGCTCGGCCGCGACCTGGTGCTCGCCGCGACGTTGCCGGTCCTGCGGCACCACGGCTACGGACCGCTGCCCGTGCACTTCCTCGGCAAGGCCGCCACCTTCAACCTGCTCGCGGCGTTCCCGGGAATCCTGCTGGCCGGGGTCGGGGGAGTGGTCGGGACGGTCTTCGGTGCGTTCGGCTGGGCGTTCGCGATCTGGGGTGCCGGTCTGTACTGGTGGGCCGGTGCCCTCTACCTGCTGCAGTGCGCCCGGCTCGCCGCGGCAGCGCGGCGCGAGGTGCGCGGATGATCCCGGCCGAGCGGGGCACCGGGTCCGGCTCCGGTGAGCGGGGGCCGACCACCTCGACCATGCTCGCCGACCTGATGAACAACCACCTCGACGGCGGGTACGAGGCGGCCGCCCGCCGCCGGGAGAGCCGGCAGCCCCCGTCCAGGACGGCGCAGCGCCTCCGTCGCGGCACGGTGCTGTGCTGCCTGGGGCTGATCGGCCTGATTCTCGCCGTCGCCTACAGCGGGACCGTCGCCGACGCCCCGGACGCCGCCCGCACCCGCGACGCGCTGCTGGACACCGTCCGCCGCCGGGCGGCCGAGACCGACCGGCTCGGCGACCGCACCCAGCGGCTCCGCGAAACGGTGGCCGACGAGCAGGACGCGGCGCTCGCCGAGGACGCGACCGGCCAGGCGGCCGCCCGCCGACTGCGGGAGGCCGAGGCGACGGTCGGCCTGGCCGCTGTCCGGGGCCCGGGCGTGGCCGTCGAACTCGCCGACGGACCCCCGCCGACGGACCCCGTCACCGGTCAGCCCACCGGCGAAGCCGACCTCGGCCGGGTGCAGGACCGCGACCTGCAGGACGTCGTCAACGCCCTGTGGCAGGCCGGCGCGGAGGCGGTCGCCGTCGACTCCCAGCGGCTGGCGGCCACCTCCACCATCCGATCGGCCGGACAGGCGATCCTGGTGGACTTCCGCCCGGTGGACAGCCCGTACGTGGTCTCGGCGGTCGGCGATCCCGACGCGCTCTACCGGGCGTTCGTCGACTCGACCACGGCGCGTCGGTTCCGGGGGTACGCGAAGAAGTACAGGATGGGCTTCGACGTGCGCCGCGAGGACGACATGACCCTCGGCGCCGCGGCCGCTCCGGACCTCCGGTTCGCGCAGGTGCCGCGGGCGGCGACGGCCATGCCGACCAGTCGCGGCACGCCCGCCTCGGGCGAACCGCCCCCGACCACTCCTGCCGCCCCCACCACCACCCCGACCGGAGGCAATCGTTGATCCCCGCCCTGGCCCTGATCGTCGGGCTGGCGATCGGGCTGTTCTTCGAGCCCACCGTGCCGGCCGCGGTCGAGCCCTACCTGCCGATCGCGGTGGTCGCGGCGCTGGATGCGGTGTTCGGGGGCATCCGGGCCCGCCTTGACGGGATCTTCGACGACAAGGTGTTCGTGGTCTCGTTCGTGTCCAACGTCCTGGTCGCGGCGTTGATCGTCTTCGTCGGCGACAAGCTGGGGGTGGGTGGCCAGCTCTCGACCGGGGTGGTGGTCGTCCTCGGTGTCCGCATCTTCGGCAACGTCGCGGCGATCCGTCGGCACCTGCTGCGCGCATGACCGGCGACAAGGCCACCGGCCCGACCGAGGAGAACGCGGCGTCCGATCCACGCGATGCCCAGCTGGACGCTGTGGTCGTCGACACGGCGGCGCCCGGGCAGGAGCCGGCGTCCGATCAGGACGAGCACGCGCCGGACGCCGACCAGGAGTCCGTGGCCGGACCAGCCGGCGGCTCCACGCCGGGACGTCCGGCCGATGGGCGCCGGTGGCCGCGCCGGCCGTCCCGGACGGGCGCGGCCATCGCGGCCCTCTGCGCGCTGCTCGGTGTCGCGATGGCCGCCCAACTGCGTAGCACCGAACAGAACTCGGCGCTGCCGACCGCCCGCCAGGAGGACCTGGTGCGGATCCTCGACGAGCTGGAGTCGCGCGACCAACGGCTGCGGTCGGAGATCGGCGACCTCGAGGCCCGCCGCCGGGCGATCAACTCCGAGGCGCAGGGTTCGGAGAACGCGCTGGAGGACGTGCGCCGGCGGTCCACCGCGCTGGGCATCCTCGCCGGCACCCTCGCGGCCGAGGGGCCCGGCATCGAGGTGTCCGTCGCGCTCGACCCGGAGCAGGGCGAGGGCCGCCGGCCGGCCGAGGTCATGCTCGACGCGGTGCAGGAACTCCGGGGCGCCGGCGCGGAGGCGATGCAGGTCGCCGGGCGCGACGGCAGGCCCGTGCGGATTGTCGCCTCGACGGCGTTCGTCGACGTCGGCGACGGCATCGAGGTCGACCGGCAGCGGCTGGCCGGTCCCTACAAGCTCACGGTGATCGGGGACCCGGCCACGATGACGGCCGCGCTCAACATCGCCGGCGGTGTGGTCGACATCGTCAAGAGGGCCGGCGGTAACGTGCAGGTCGAGCAGCCGGCGATCGTGGTGGTGGACGCCGTCCGCGCGCTGCGTGCGCCTCGGTTCGCCAAGCCCGAGTCATGACCGGACGCATCGTCGTGTCGCCCGAGGAAGGAACGCCGTGATCCCCGAGGACCTGCGCTACACCACCGGCCACGAGTGGATTCGTCCTGCCGGCGAGAGTTCGGTGCGGGTGGGCATCACCAACTTCGCCCAGGACGCGCTCGGGGACATCGTGTTCGTCCAGCTCCCCGAGTCGGGCACGGCCGTCAGGGCGGGAGACACGCTGGGCGAGATCGAGTCCACCAAGAGCGTCTCGGACCTCTACGCACCGGTGGCCGGCACGGTCACCGGCCGCAACGACGCGCTGGACACCGCGCCGGAGCTCGTCAACAGCGACCCGTACGGCAGGGGTTGGATGGTCGAGATCGCTCTGGCCGACGCGGCCGAACTCGAAGGACTCCTCGACGCCGCCGCCTACTCCGAGCTGACGGCCAAGGGCTGATCTCGGGCCTGCCAGGATGACCCGCCCGGGCCGCGTTCGTACCGGGCGCTCCGGGCGCTCCGGGCGCGGTCGTCCGGTTGACCCTATTTCTCGGCGCTGACTAGGCTCTGCCTCGCGGGTCGAACCATCAACCTTCGGTTCGCGTCTAGGGTTGGCCCCGAGAGTGGTCTGTCACACTGGTGCTCACCGCTGTGACCCGTTCGAACACGATCCGACCGTCCCCACCGACCGTCGGGCCGACGAGGAAGCCGGGAGGCGAACGAACTTGATAGGTGCCCCTCCAGCCATCGACGCGGCACGTCCGCGCATCGCCACGCGGGGTGTCCGGTGATGGCGAACCGGCATCCTGAGGACGACCAGCAGCAGCTCGACGTCACCTCGACGATGATCCTCGGCACGATCGACGACGCGGACGTTCCCGAGGGTGGCGGCGGCGACGCCGAGGGCGCCAGGCTCGCCGAGAGCCTGCCGCCGGGATCGGCGTTGCTGGTCGTGCGTCGTGGACCGAACGCGGGCAGCCGGTTCCTGCTCGACATGGACGTCACCACCGCGGGCCGCCATCCCGAGAGCGACATCTTCCTCGACGACGTGACGGTCTCCCGTCGCCACGCCGAGTTCCGCCGTGAGGGCGGCACGTTCTCCGTACGCGACGTCGGGAGCCTCAACGGCACCTACGTCAACCGCGAGCGGGTCGAGACGGCCATGCTCGCCAACGGCGACGAGGTGCAGATCGGAAAGTTCCGGCTGGTCTTCCTGTCCGGCCCCCAGCGTCCGGCCCCGACGGAGGGAGCCGCTCCGTGACGAGTTCCGGGGCCCCGGCAGCGCGGGCGTTCATGAGCATCGGAGAGGTGCTCGCCCAGCTCCGGTCGGAGTTCCCGGACACGACGATCTCCAAGCTGCGCTTCCTGGAGACCGAGGGTCTGGTGGAGCCCGAACGGACATCCGCCGGCTACCGCAAGTACTCGCGTGAGGACGTCGCCCGGTTGCGCTACGTCCTCACGGCGCAGCGCGACCACTACCTCCCGCTGCGGGTCATCCGCGACCACCTGTCCGCGCTCGACCGTGGACTGGCGCCGAAGGACGACGGGTTGAGACCCCCGCGGGCTCTGGTCGCCGCGGATTCGCTGCCGGAGGCGACCGATTTCTCCCGGTCTGGGCATGATGTGCGTTTCACCCGGACGGAGCTTCTGGAACGGGCCGGGATGACCGACGACCAACTGCGTCAGATCGAGGACTTCGGCCTGGTCTCGACCCGCGGCAGCGGCTGGTACGACGCCGACGCAATGGCGATCGCCGAGACGGTCGCCCGGATGTCCCAGTACGGCCTGGAGCCGCGACACCTGCGGGCCTACCGGGGCGCCGCTGACCGCGAGGTGGGAGTGTTCGAGCAGGTCGTGACGCCGATGCTGCGCCAGCGCGGGCCGGAGGCACGGGCCAGGGCCGAGGAGTCCGTGCGCGAGTTGGCGGCGCTGTCGGTCCGGCTGCACACCGCACTGGTGCAGGCCAGGCTCAGGAGCACACTGGGCGGCTGAGGCCGCGGCCGGCCCGGTGTCGTCGTCGGCGGGCTCCCGGCGCGAGAGCCGTGTACGTTTCGAGGACGGATGATTGCCCGTGGCGCGGCGGCACGCACAACGGCCCGCGCCTCGATCGGCAGGGCACGACGGTACGGAGGCTGGGTGAGGCACCGGTGAAGGAGCTCAACGTCGTCGGCGTCAGAGTGGAGTTGCCCAACAACCAGCCGATCGTCTTGCTCAAGGAGTCCGCGGGTGACCGCTATCTCCCGATCTGGATCGGCCCCGTCGAGGCCACCGCGATCGCGTTCGAGCAGCAGGGAGTCCGCCCCACCCGACCGCTCACCCACGACCTGCTCAAGGACGTGCTCGTCGCGCTGGAGGCACCACTGCGGAAGGTCGAGATCATCGACCTGCGCGACAACGTCTTCTACGCCGAGCTGGTGCTCGGCGAGGGGGTGCGGGTGAGCGCGCGGCCGTCCGACGCCATCGCGCTGGCGCTGCGGGTGGGGGTGGAGATCGTCTGCGCCGAGGCGATCCTGGACGAGGCGGGCATCATCATCCCCGACGAACAAGAGGACGAGGTCGCGAAGTTCCGCGAATTCCTCGACACGATCTCGCCCGAAGACTTCGCCGGCTCCTGAAGGTGCGGACGCCTGAAATGAGCGTGTTACGCCCTGGCTACGCCCAGCCAATCGACTGCGGTGTGCCGACAGGGTTCCGATCCCAGGCCGACACGCCGCCGCGCACCGTTGACCGGGGTGCACCGCGCTCCTACCTTCAGTCGTGGGGGATGGGTCCATCGGGCGCCGGGTGCGGAGGTTCTGAGTGGTGAAGGGCGACGCGGCAGCCGGTCCGGCGCAGCCGCCACGCGAGGCCGCCGACCCCCTGGCCGGCCAGGGGGTGCTGTTCAGCGAAGGCATCCGCAGCGCACCGGACGAACTCGTCGGCCACCGCGGCCCGACCGCGTGTCACGTCGCCGGCATCACCTACCGGCAGCTCGACTACTGGGCCCGGACAGGGCTGGTGGAGCCCACCATCCGCGGTGCCCACGGCTCGGGCAGCCAGCGGCTCTACTCCTTCCGGGACATCCTCGTCCTCAAGATCGTCAAGCGGCTGCTCGACGCCGGGGTCTCCCTGCAGAACATCCGGGTCGCGGTGGACGCCCTGCGGTCCCGCGGGGTCGACGACCTGGCCCGGATCACGCTGCTCTCGGACGGCACCACCGTCTACGAGTGCACCTCGCCCGAGGAGGTCGTCGACCTGCTCCAGGGTGGGCAGGGCGTTTTCGGCATCGCGGTCGGGGGAGCCTTCCGGGAGATCGAGGGCACGCTGGCGCACCTGACCGGCGAGCGTGCCGACGGCAGCGCCGAGGACGCACCGGCCACCGGCGCGACGGACGAGCTCTCGGCCCGCAGGTCCCGCCGCACCGGCTGAGCGCCGCACCGCCGGGTGCCCTGCGCTTCCTGTGATCCGACGCACCGCGGTGGCCCGTGCCCGTCCGCGGTGGCCAGAGTGGCCGGCTGGTAGCGTCGGCAGTGCCGACGATCCCTGTGGGAGAGTCCCCGGCCAGCCAGTGCCGGGGCGCCGAAGGAGCAACACTCTCCGGAACCTCTCAGGCGAAAGGACCGCAGGGGAAGGCGACTCTGGAAAGCAGGCGTGCGCGTCGCGCCTCACCGACGGTGCAAGCCCGGCCGGCCGGGTGAAGCTCTCAGGTTCCATGACAGAGGGGGAGGCCCCTGCGGGGCGCCCGTCGCGGCGTGCCGCCGCACCCAGGAGCCGCCATGACCGACCGTCCCACTCTTGCCGAGCTCACCGCCGGCACGCCGTTCGCGCGGCGCCACATCGGCCCGTCCCCGGCCGACACGGCCCGGATGCTCGCCGCCGTCGGCCATCCCAGCGTGGACGGGCTGCTCGCCGCGGCCCTGCCGGCCGCCATCCACCTCACCGGGCAGCTGGACCTGCCCCCCGCGGCGACCGAACCCGAGGTCACGGCCGAGCTGCGCGCGCTGGCCGCCCAGAACACGCCCATGGTCCAGATGATCGGGCTGGGCTATCACGACACCCACACGCCGCCGGTGGTCCGCCGCTCGGTGTTCGAGAACCCGGCCTGGTACACCGCGTACACGCCGTACCAGCCCGAGATCTCCCAGGGCCGGCTGGAGGCGCTGCTGAACTTCCAGACGATGGTGTCCGACCTCACCGGGCTGCCCGTCGCCGGCGCGTCGCTGTTGGACGAGGCCACCGCCGCCGCGGAGGCGATGACGCTGTCCCGCCGGGCCGGTCGGGCCACCGGCAACGTCTTCCTGGTCGATGCCGACGCCCTGCCGCAGACGATCGCGGTGATCCGGACCCGGGCCGAGCCGCTCGGCATCGAGGTGGTCGTCGCCGACCTCGCCGCCGACGCGCTGCCCGACCGGCTCGACGACTGCTTCGGTGTGCTGCTCCAGTACCCGGGCGCCAGCGGCGCGGTACGCGACCACACGACACTGGTCGAGGCCGCGCACGCCAGGGGCGCGCTCGTCACCATAGCCGCCGACCTGCTCGCGCTGGCGCTGCTGCGGCCGCCAGGCGAGGCCGGGGCCGACATCGCGGTCGGTTCGGCCCAGCGCTTCGGCGTCCCGCTGGGCTTCGGCGGCCCGCACGCGGGGTACATGGCGGTGCGCGCGACGCTCCGGCGCACGCTGCCGGGCCGGCTGGTGGGCGTGTCCCGCGACGCCGACGGACGGCCGGCCTACCGGCTGGCCCTGCAGACCCGCGAGCAGCACATCCGCCGGGAGAAGGCCACCAGCAACATCTGCACCGCCCAGGTGCTGCTCGCCGTGATGGCCGGTGCCTACGCCGTCTGGCACGGACCCGACGGCCTTCGCCAGATCGCCCAGCGCACCCACCGGATGGCCGCCGTACTCGCGGCCGGACTGCGTGCGATCGGCGTCGAGGTCGTCGGAGAGAGCTTCTTCGACACGGTCGGGGCCCGGGCACCTGGCCAGGCCGACGCGATTGTCGTCGGCCGCGGCACGCCGGGGGGTCAACCTGCGCCGGGTGGACGCGGACACGGCGGCGGCGAGCTGCGACGAGACAACCACGGCCGCCCACCTCCGCGCCGTCTGGGAGGCATTCGGCGAGGCGCTCGGCGTTCCCGTCCAGATCGACCTCGCCGCGCTCGACACCTCCACCGCGGACGCCCTGCCCGAGGCACTGGTCCGCACCACCGGCTACCTGGAGCACCCGGTGTTCGGTGCGCACCGCTCCGAGACGGCGATGCTGCGGTACCTGCGCCGCCTCGCCGACGCCGACTTCGCGCTCGACCGCGGCATGATCCCGCTGGGTTCCTGCACGATGAAGCTCAACGCGACCACCGAGATGGAGCCGGTGAGCTGGCCGGAGTTCGCGCGTATTCATCCGTTCGCCCCGGCCGACCAAACCCGCGGCTACACCGCGCTGATCGAGGGCCTGGAGCGTTGGCTGACCGAGGCGACCGGGTACGACGCCGTCAGCCTGCAGCCCAACGCCGGCTCCCAGGGCGAGCTGGCCGGGCTGCTGGCGATCCGGGCCCACCACCGAGCGCTGCGGGGAGACCGGCCGGGACGTGTGCCTGATCCCGTCCTCGGCGCACGGCACCAACGCCGCCAGCGCCGTGATGGCTGGCCTCCGGGTGGTCGTGGTGACCTGTGACGACGCCGGCAACGTCGACCTGGCCGACCTGCACGCCAAGATCGACGCCCACCGGGGGCGGCTGGCCGCGCTGATGGTGACGTATCCGTCCACCCACGGCGTGTACGAGGCGGAGATCGCCGCGGTGTGCGCCGCGGTGCACGAGGCGGGCGGCCAAGTCTACGTGGACGGCGCCAACCTCAACGCGTTGCTCGGCTTCGCCAAGCCGGGAGAGTTCGGCGCGGACGTCAGTCACCTCAACCTGCACAAGACGTTCTGTATCCCGCACGGGGGCGGGGGTCCGGGCATCGGCCCGGTTGCGGTCCGCGCGCACCTGGCGCCGTACCTGCCCAACCATCCGCTGCGGCCCGACGCCGGCCCGGCCACCGGGGTCGGCCCGATCTCTGCGGCACCGTGGGGATCGGCCGGTATCCTGCCGATCCCGTGGGCCTACCTGCGGCTGATGGGACCGGACGGGCCTGGCCGCGGCCACCGGCGCCGCCGTGCTGGCCGCCAACTACGTCGCGGCTCGGCTGGGCGGGCACTTTCCGGTGCTCTACACCGGCCCGAACGGCCTCGTCGCGCACGAGTGCATCCTCGACCTGCGGCCGCTCACCAGGGTCACGGGCGTGACCGTGGACGACGTGGCCAAGCGGCTGATCGACTACGGGTTCCATGCCCCGACGATGTCGTTCCCGGTGGCCGGCACGCTCATGGTCGAGCCGACCGAGAGCGAGGACCTGGGTGAGTTGGACCGCTTCTGCGACGCGATGATCGCGATCCGGGCCGAGATCGACGCGGTCGGCCGGGGAGAATGGCCGAAGGACGACAACCCCCTGGTGAACGCACCGCACACCGCGGCGACGATCGCGGGCGAGTGGGACCATCCGTACGCGCGCACGGTGGCGGTGTATCCAGCAGAGGGGGACGTCGGCGGCAAGTACTGGCCGCCGGTGCGCCGGATCGACGGCGCATACGGCGACCGCAACCTGGTGTGCGCATGCCCCGAACCGTCGGCGTTCGAGGAACGGAGCGGGCCGGGCACGGCCTGAGGAGCGCCTCGTCCGCCGACCGGTTACCCGGTGTCAGCGGCGGGTGAGGTCGCTCAGGCCGCGGCGTGGCAGGGTTCGGGGCGTGCCGGCGCTACACACCGGCCGTCCGGCAGGAGGTCGCCGGTGTCCTCGAAGCAGATGACGCCGTTGCAGAGAAGGTTCCAGCCCTGCTCGGGGTGGGCGGCCACGATTGCGGCGGCATCCCGGTCAGGGGCTTCGAAGCTGGGGCACGGCGGCTGGTGCGGGCACATCGGGGTTCTCCGGTCGACGGGTGTGTTCCTGTTCACATCATGCACCTTCAACACAAGCCCATTCCGGAAGGGAACGGTCGTGTTGTGGACAACAAAATGAAAACAAGTCCCCAGCTGGCGTGGGGATTTGATTACCGAGAGCTACATCGGCTCGAGTGGCGGGTCGGGGATCCTGGCGACCCAGCGGCCCTTCTCGAAGACTACCTCGCCGCATTCGGTCTCCCGGCCCGCGATCTCACCGCGCTCACCAAGCAGTGGAACGATCCAGGCCGGGTTTCGGTGACGGCTTCTGAAGACCCGATCACCTCCGAAAGCGGCGTATGCGGCGCCGCCCTGCTGATTTCCGCCGCGGGTGGCGCCGCGATGCTGGGCGCCTCGACCGGCGCGGCCACTCCGACGCCGGGTGTTCCCGACCTGGTCGCCGTCGTGCACGAGGTCGTTCCGGCCCCCGCGGCGAGTCTGGGCCAGCAGAGCGCCGGCCTGTGGGTAGGACCGTGGACGGGCTCCTGGTCCGCGCGCGACCATGCCGGGGCGATCGAGGCCGTCCGCCACGCGATCCTGCGCGGGGACGTCTACCAGGCCAACGTGGTCGGGCACTCCAGCGCCCCGTACGACGGCGATCCGACCGCGGCTCTCGACGCGGTCGCCGCTCTGCCGGGAGCGACCTGGGCGGGTCGGCTCGAGGGCGACGGCTGGGCGGTGGCCAGCGGTTCACCCGAATGCCTCGTGTCGGTGAGCGACGGGCGGATCGAGACCCGACCGATCAAGGGAACGCGCCCGCGGACCGCTCGGGGACGCCGAGAACTCGCCGCGTCCAGCAAGGAAAAGGCCGAACACGTGATGATCGTCGATCTAGAACGCAACGACCTCGCTCAGCTGGCCGAGACCGGGTCCGTCGTGGTCGACGAGCTGTTCGCGGTGCGTGCCTGGTGTGACCTGTGGCAGGCGGAGTCGGTGGTGTCCGCACGGCTGCGTTCCGGCGTGGGCCTGGCAGCTCTGCTGCGTGCGGTATGTCCCGGTGGCTCGGTGACGGGTGCCCCCAAGCGTGCCGCGCTCGAGCTCCTCTCCGGTCTAGAGCCCGTGGGCAGGGGGCCGGCGATGGGTGCGCTGGGGTACCTCGGGCCCGACTGCCTCACGCTCGGCCTGACGATCCGGACGGTCGCCGCCGCGGGCGGTCGGTTGCACCTGTGGGCCGGGGGAGGGATCACCTGGCCGAGCGAGTCGCATGCCGAGGTGGCCGAAGCGGCCGCCAAGGCGGCGCCGCTGCGTGCGGCGATAAGAACCGCCTCCTCGTCCGCCCGGTAGTTTCCGCGGCAATTGGCGCGCTCCCGCCACCGGGCCGGTCCGTTGGTGCGGTCGTGGTAGGACAGGGCGTGTGCAGGATCTTCAGCCGGTCTTACTTCGCGGATATCGCGACGTCCATGCGCCGTGGCCAATCACGCAGCCCTCTGAGCCGTGGTTGCCGCTCAGCGGTGACCTGTCGCATGAACTGATCGGGTGGGTCGTCGCCACGATGGCCCGTATCGATGGGCTCGAGGACGAAGACGGATCGGGCATCAGTGACCCTGTGGACGCCCTTCGACATCTCCTGCTGTCGGAGACGTCGTTCATCCTGCCGGGTGGGCTGATGCCACGTGATCTCGGTACCGGACACCGCATCCCGCCGGGTTGCTGCTGCGGCCTGGAAGACTGGCGCGAATGGAGCGACGTTCTCGGCGATCACCCGTCCCGGTTGTGGTTGGGACATGATCCGGGCCCGTGGGTCGAGATTCGGCCTGGATTCGCGCGTGTCTGGTCAAACGGAGAGAAGAAGCGGGGTCCTTCCATCGTCGACCCGGCCGAAGTGACGTACGTCGATTTGCCGATCGGCGCCTTCCCCGTCCTGATGGCCGCTGCGCACGCTGAACTGATCGCGTTTCTTCAACTTCTCCGGCAGTGGGCTGTCATCACCGTGCCCTCTTTGGCGGAAGACCTCGTTCGCGTCTTCGATCGGGACTTCGACGTCACCCGACCTCTGGGCCTGTAGTCGGCCGGGCGGTCTCAGTGAACCCACGTCGTCTGACAGGACGGGGGCGGTACCGCACCGGTTTCGGCTGAACTTGACATAATGTAGATTATCGGCGTTCAAGGGCCAGGCGAGAAACTCGTCTCACGGTGTCCGCGAGGCCGTCGGTCAGGTGCCGACGTAGGCCGCGAGGTGCTCGCCGGTGAGGGTGGAGCGGGCGGCGACGAGGTCGGCGGGCGTGCCCTCGAAGACGATCCGGCCGCCGTCGTGGCCGGCGCCGGGGCCGAGGTCGACGATCCAGTCGGCGTGCGCCATGACCGCCTGGTGGTGCTCGATGACGATGACCGACTTGCCCGAGTCGACGAGCCGGTCCAGCAGGCCGAGCAGGTTGCTCGACGTCGGCCAGGTGCAGGCCGGTGGTCGGCTCGTCGAGGATGTAGACGCCGCCCTTCTCGGCCATCCGGGTGGCCAGCTTGAGCCGCTGGCGCTCGCCGCCGGACAGCGTGGTGAGCGGCTGGCCGATGGTCAGGTAGCCGAGACCGACGTCGGCGAGCCGGTCGAGGATGACGTGCGCGGCCGGCGTGCGCGCCTCGCCGGCGCCGAAGAACTCCTCGGCCTCGGTCACCGACATCGCGAGCACCTCGCGTGATGTCCTTGCCGCCGAGGTGGTACTCGCAGGACCGACGCCTCGAACCGCTTGCCCTCGCACTCCTCGCAGGTGGATGGCGACGCCGGCCATCATCGCCAGGTCGGTGTAGATGACGCCGGCGCCGTTGCAGGTGGGGCAGGCGCCCTCGGAGTTGGCGCTGAACAGCGCCGGCTTCACGCCGTTGGCCTTGGCGAACGCCTTGCGGATCGGGTCGAGCAGCCCGGTGTACGTCGCCGGGTTGCTGCGCCGGGAGCCCTTGATCGCGCCCTGGTCGACCGAGACCACGCCCTCGCCGGCCGGAGACCGAGCCGCGGATCAGCGAGCTCTTGCCGGAGCCGGCCACGCCGGTGACGACGCACAGCACCCCGAGCGGGATGTCGACGTCGACGTCCTGGAGGTTGTTGCGAGGTCGCGCCGCGGATCTCCAGCGTGCCGGTGGGCGTCCGCACCGTCGTCCTTGAGGGCGGCCCGGTCGTCGAGATGGCGGCCGGTGATGGTGTCGCTGGCCCGCAGCCCCTCGACGGTGCCCTCGAAGCAGACCGTGCCGCCCGCCGTGCCGGCGCCGGGGCCGAGGTCGACGACGTGGTCGGCGATCGCGATCGTCTCCGGCTTGTGCTCCACGACGAGCACGGTGTTGCCCTTGTCGCGCAGCTGCAGCAGCAGGTCGTTCATCCGCTGGATGTCGTGCGGGTGCAGGCCGATCGTCGGCTCGTCGAAGACGTAGGTGACGTCGGTGAGCGAGGAGCCGAGGTGGCGGATCATCTTGGTGCGCTGCGCCTCGCCGCCCGACAGCGTGCCCGACGGCCGGTCGAGCGAGAGGTAGCCCAGGCCGATCTCCACGAACGAGTCGAGGGTCTCCCCCAGCGCCTCCAGCAGCGGCGCGACCGACGGCTCGTCGAGGTCACGCACCCACTCCGCGAGGTCGCTGATCTGCATCGCGCAGGCGTCGGCGATGTTGATTCCCTTGATCTTCGACGACCGGGCCGGCTCGGCGAGCCGGGTGCCGTCGCACTCGGGGCAGGTGGTGAAGGTGACCGCCCGCTCCACGAACGCGCGGATGTGCGGCTGCATCGCCTCGACGTCCTTGGACGAGCATCGACTTCTGGATCTTGGGGATCACGCCCTCGTAGGTCAGGTTGATGCCCTCGACCTTGATCTTGGTCGGCTCCCTGTAGAGCAGGTCGTGCAGCTCCTTCTTGGTGAACTTGCCGATCGGCTTGTCCATGTCGAAGAAGCCGGCGCCGCCGAAGATGCGGCCGTACCAGCCGTCCATGCTGTAGCCGGGGATCGTGAGCGCACCCTCGCTGAGCGACTTGGTGTCGTCGTAGAGCGCGGAGAGGTCGAAGTCGGTGACCGAGCCCCGGCCCTCGCAGCGCGGGCACATGCCGCCGAGACGGTTGAAGGTCGCCTTCTCGGTCTTGGTCTTGCCGTCCCCGCGCTCGACCGTGATCGCACCGCTGGCCCGCACCGAGGGGACGTTGAAGGAGAACGCGTTGGGCGAGCCGATGTGCGGCTGCCCGAGCCGGCTGAAGAGGATCCGCAGCATCGCGTTGGCGTCGGTGGCGGTGCCGACAGTGGAGCGGGGGTTGGCGCCCATCCGCTCCTGGTCGACGATGATCGCGGTCGTCAGCCCTTCGAGCACGTCGACCTCGGGCCGCGCCAGCGTCGGCATGAAGCCCTGCACGAAGGCGCTGTAGGTCTCGTTGATCAGCCGCTGCGACTCCGCGGCGATCGTGCCGAACACCAGCGAGCTCTTGCCCGAGCCGGAGACGCCGGTGAACACCGTCAGCCGGCGCTTCGGGAGCTCGACGCTGACGTCCTTGAGGTTGTTCACGCGCGCGCCGTGCACGCGGATCAGGTCGTGGCTGTCGGCACCGTGCAGCGCAGGCGACTGCGGGTCCGTCCTCGTGGCCTTGCTCATCGTGTCTCCATCGGTGGGTCGGGCCGCCTTCGCGGTCTCCGTCGGCGGCGCTGGCTCGATCTGACCAGCTTCGAGCAGTGCGTCTGACACTCCGATGTTCGGCCTGTGGGGCTCGGTGACGACGGCCACGGCGTCGTCCGCCGAGGCTCCTTCCGCCGCCGTCTGTGCGGTCGTGGCTGCGATCGCCGGAGCGGCTCAGCGGAGCTCCTGGATGCGGATCAGGTTGCCCGCGGGATCGCGGACGGCGCAGTCGCGAACGCCGTACGGCTGCTCGGTCGGCTCCTGGACGACCTCGGCGACGCTGGCCTGCAGCCGCTCGAAGGTGCCGTCGAGGTCGGCGGTGGCCAGGAGGATGCCGGCGTAGGTGCCCTTGGCCATCATCTCGGCGATGGTGCGGCGCTCGTCGTCGGTGATGCCGCAGCGTCGGCGGCCGGCGGCTCCAGGACGATGGACGTGCCGGGCTGGTCGGCGGGGCCGACCGTGATCCAGCGCATCCCGCCGTATCCGACGTCGTTGCGGACCTCGAAGCCGAGGGTGTCGCGGTAGAAGGCCAGGGAGGCGTCCGGGTCGTTGTGCGGGAGGAAGCTCGCGTGAATGGTGATGTCCATGGCGGTCACGCTACGTGCGGCTCCGTGACCGGTGCTTCTCGATTCCTGATCGGTCTGGTCACCTGTTTCGCCACGCACGACGGCATCCCCGCCGTCGCGCGCGCCGACTGGCGCCGATAGGTGCTGGGCGGCACACCGACCAACTCGGTGAAGCGGGTGCTGAAGGTGCCCAGCGACGAGCAGCCGACCGCGAAACAGACCTCGGTGACGCTGAGGTCGCCACGACGCAGCAGCGCCATCGCGCGCTCGATGCGCCGCGTCATCAGATAGGCGTACGGCGACTCGCCGTAGGCGCGCCGGAACTCGCGGCTGAGGTGCCCGGCCGACATGTTCACGCCGCGGGCGAGCGCCTCGACGTCCAGCGGCTGCGCGTACTCCCGGTCGATCCGGTCGCGAACGCGGCGCAGCCGCGCGAGGTCGCGCAGGCGCTGCGCCGCGGCGGGACTGCTGGTCACCTGCGAGATCGTGCCACGTCGCACCGGAGTTGCCCAGCGCGCCGCACAGAAGCAGTCGGCCAGACCGCTTCACGTCCGGCGGCGGACGTACTCCACGACGGCCTGTCGGGTGGTCCGTACGCCCAGGGCGTCCCGGGCCGCGGCGATGCGACGGTTGGCGGTGCGCAGCGAGAGGAACTCGGCCGCCGCGGCGGCGGCGATCGACTGGCCGTCGGCAAGGCGTTTCAGCAGCGCCCGTTGTTCCTCGGACAGCGGAAGCTCCGCCCCCGCGCCTGCCTGTGCGTCGGGCGACCGGGCAACCGGGCCGATGCGCCGGAGGTCGGTGAGCAGCAGGCGGCCGGCCTCGGTGTCCGGATCGGCGACGGTGGCGACCCCGGCGCCCCGGGCGGCGGCCAGGACGACGTCGGCAACCACCGACCGGCACGAGACCGCGCCGGTGAACACCAGCCGGCTCGTGGTCAGGTCCCAGGGCTCCCTGGGGGCCGCGAAGCCCTCCCGGATCGCCCACCCCTCCCCCGCCAGCCGGCGCACGACCACGGCGAGTTCGGCGGCCGACTCGAGCACGAACAGCGGCCGGTTCATCGGACGGCTCCGAGCAGGGCGGCGGCCTCGGTGCGGGTGCGGGCCCCGAGTTTGCGCATGCCCGACCGCACGTGCGTCTCGACCGTCTCGCGTGAGATGCCCAGTTGGCCGGCGATCCGCCGGGTCGGTTCGCCGACGCCGACCAACTCCAGCACCTCACGTTCGCGCACCGTCAGCTCGGTCGCGGACGCGCGGCTGGTGGTCTCCCTCCGGACGGCGAACCGGCGCAGCGCCCGGTGGACCCGACCGAGCAGCAGCACCAGGCCAGCCTTCTCGGCGGCCTGCTCGGCGGCGAGCAGGGTCGGCACCCCACGCGTCGCGGCAGTGGCGGCGAGGCCGGCGGCGAGCAGGCACCGCACCTGTTCCCGGAGCGCGTGGCCGTCCCACAGCGCTGCCGCGTCGTCGAAGGCGCCGACGGCATCGTCGGGGTCGCCGGCTGCTTCCAGGCGCTCCCAGGCCGCCAGCGTGGCACGGACGGGGGCGAGCGGATGTCGCCCCTCGACCGGGTGCGCCGGCGTGCCGTCGGGAAGCTCGTGGCGGGCCCAGGACGCGGTGACCCGGCGTAGGCCGTCGGCGAGGGTGCGGTGTCGGCCCGGGGTCGGGTCGACCGCCCGGTGCGGTTGGCCGTCCAGCCAGGCGACTTCGCGGTCGACCCAGTCCAGCACCGCCGAGGCCACGCCGGCGGTGCGGTGGGGGTCGTTATCGAGCTGCGACCGGGCTGTGGCCAGCGCTCCGGTGTCGGCCAGCGCCAGGCACCCCGCCGCCAGTGCGTACGCGCGGGCCTGCGGCGGGAGCGTGCGGTCGAGCAGGTCGGCCGACCCGCGCACCACCGCGTCCAGATCGGTGCCGCGCAGCGCCGCGCACCACAGGGACGCGGCGCGGAAGCGGGTGTCCCAGCTGTACACGCCTTCCTCGGCGCTTCGGGCGCCATGCTCGTCCGCCACGCTGGCCGCTTCGGCGAGCTCGCCGTCCGCGATGAGGTTCTCGGTGAGCAGCCATCCGCTCCAGCGGGCGTCCACGGGCCGGCCGGCAGCGGCCGCGAGCCGGGCCGCGTCGGCCAGCGCGGCCTGCCAGCCGGACGCGCGTCGATGTGCGTCGGCTGCGGCGAGCGCGACGCGTACCGCCGGTGCTGCCCGGTCCGGGCCCGTGGCCAGGGTGCCGGCGAGGACGCGCGCGGCGGCCGGGTCGTGCGCGAGTGCCGCGAGCAGCCGGATCCGGGCGTGTTCCTGGCGGAGGGGGGCGGGCACGGTGGCCACGTCCGCGTCCACGGCGTGCGCGGCGCCGTGTGCGGCGTCGGCGTCCCCGGCCTGCAGCAGTGCCTCGGCCCGCAGCACCGCGGCTCGGACCCGGTCTCCGGGTTCGGTCGGGGTGACCCGCGCGAGGATGCGCAGGCAGGTCCCGGCGCGGCCCACCGCGAGCGTCGCCTCGGCGGCGTCCAGGTGCAGGGCCTGGTCGTCGGACGCCAGATCGGCCGCGAGCACCAGCGCGGCGGCCCGGTCGGCGGGCGTCGTGGCCGCCCGGGCGGTGGCGAGCGCGTGCCGGTGGGCGTCGCGGGCGTCGCCGGCGGCGGCGAGGTGCTGGGCGGCGTCGATGCCGGTGGTGATCTCGGCGAGCCTGCGATGCAGCGCCGCCCGTTCCGTCGCGGGCAGCAGCGCGGCGGCCACCTCGGCGGCGTACCGGGGGGTGGCATGGACCAGTCGGGCCCGCTCGTCGACCCGCGCCCAACCCGCCTCCGCCAGGGCCGGCACGCCTTCTCCCAGCAGTTCGGCCCGGGTCGGGCCGCCGAGCAGCCCGAGCGCGGCCAACGCGGTGCGGGCCGGGCGGGGCAGGGCGGCGACGGCGTCGGCCAGCGCCTGGTCGAGGCCGCCTCCCTCGGGAACGTCCTCGCGGGTGGCCCGCAGGGCGAGCACCCGCAGCGCCAGCGGCGACCCGCCGGCGCGTTCGAGCACCGACGCGATCTCCGCAGCCGGGAGGCCCGGTGCGGTGCGCGCGACCAGCGCCCGGGCCTGGTCGGTGGTCAGCCCGGGTACCGGCACCCACACCGTCGCCGCGGCCCGCAGTGCCGCCTCGGTGGCCGGCAGGAGTCCGGACGGGGTGCGCAGGGCCGCCAGGATGCGACAGTGCCGCGCCAGCAGCGGCAGCACGGCCAACGTGAGCGGATCGGCGTCCTGCAGGTCGTCGAGCACCAGCACCCCGTC
The DNA here is from genome assembly GCA_963740255.1 of uncultured Actinomycetota bacterium. GTDB lineage: Bacteria > Actinomycetota > Actinomycetes > Mycobacteriales > Cryptosporangiaceae > CAVUDO01. The sequence goes on from CAVUDO010000002.1 coordinate 670,336, forward strand.
GCGGAGTCGCGCCCGCACCGCCTCGGCGGCCAGCGGCGCGTCACGGTCGGGGACCCGGGCGCGCACTGCCCGGGAGAGCGCGAGTCCCGGGACGTGGCGCAGCGTGAGCAGTCCCCCACCGGTGAACACCGGGCCCCGGGCCTGCTCAGCCAACTGCGACAACACGGTGCTCCGACCGCTGCCAGGGCCGCCGGTGAGGACCGCGAGCCCGCGCTCGCCCACCTCGTCGAGGACCGTCTGCAGCGCGGGGGGCAGCGCGCCGGGCTCGGCCACAGGTCTCCTCTCCCCAGGGCGGGTTCCGGGTGGCACGAACTAGGGATGGTGCCGACGCAGGATATGCCTAGGGTCGGTGTGCACGATGTAGCCCGGAACCCCCTGGAAGGGAAACTTAAGATGAGCGACGTCGACTCCACCTCGTTCGAGGACACGGCCCCGGACGACGCCACCGCGGTGGACTACGACCAGGACGGCGACCGCGACGGTTACCTCGTCGAGAACGCCGACGGCACCGCCTACGAGGTCCGCGACACCAACGACGACAACCGCTACGACACCGTCCTGGTCGACACCGACGGTGACGGCGACGCGGACGCCGAGGGCTACGACACCGACGCCGACGGCCGGGTGGACCGCGCGGTGGTGGACACCGACGGTGACGGCACCGCCGACGTGGCCGTCGCCGACACGAACGCCGACGGCAAGATCGACATCGCTGTGGCGGACACCAACAATGATGGCAAGGCCGATGTCGCGGCGGTCGACGTGGACCACGACGGCCGGCCCGACGTGGCCTACCGGGACAGCGACGGCGACGGCACCTGGGACCAGAAGGCCGCCGTGGACCGTGGCGACCCGGGGCCCGACCTGGTGAGCGCCTGAGCGGTCGCGGGGTCACCGGGACACGTACGGCCGAACGCGAAGGAGCATCGTGGGCCAGGGACCGCTGAGTCGACGCGTGGCCGACCTCTGCAACGAGGTCGGCCCGCGGCTCGGGGGCGCGAGCCGCAACGCGGTGGGCGACCTGTCCCGGCGGCTCGGCGAGCCGCTCCGGGTCGCCATCGCGGGCCGGCTCAAGGCCGGGAAATCGACGCTGGTCAACGCGCTGATCGGCCGCCGGGTGGCGCCCACCGAAGTGGGCGAGTGCACCCGCCTGGTGACCCAGTTCCGGTACGGCACCGCCGACCGGGTCGACATCGTGCGGCGGGACGGGTTGCGGGTGAGCCTTCCCCTGGACGAGTCGGGCATGATCCCGCAGCGCCTGGGCATCCCTCGCCAGGAAGTCGCCTACGTGGACGTGACGCTCACCAGCGACCGGCTGCGCGACCTCACCGTCGTCGACACTCCGGGTCTGAGCTCGACCAACTCCCAGGTCAGCGCCGGCACCCGCCGGTTCCTGTTCAACGACAGCCCGGTCGACGACGACCTCGACGTCGACTCGCAGAACGCGCTGAGCGGCGCCGAGGCGATCATCTACGTGTTCACCCAGTCGGTCCGCGAGGACGACGTGGAGGCGTTGGAGGCGTTCCGGTCGATCTCCGCACGGCTGTCGAGCAACCCGATCAACTCCCTCGGGCTGTTCAACAAGGTGGACAAGCTCGGTGGCGGCGGCGACCCGTGGCCGGTCGCCGGGCCGCTGGCCGAGACCCAGGCACAGGCGCTACGCCGGCAGGTCGCCGACGTGGTGCCGGTGGTGGGGCTGCTGGCCGAGACCACGGAGGCCGGCCGGCTCACCGCGGCCGACTGCGAGAGCCTGCGGCAGCTCGCGGCGCTGTCGGCGGTGGACCGGGCGGTGCTGATGGCCTCGGTCGACCTGTTCACTTCGCGGGAGTGCGAGGTGCCGGCCGAGCAGCGGGAACGGCTGCTGCGCCTGCTCGACCTCTACGGCATCCAGTTCGCGGTCGCCTCGCTGGCGGCCGAGCCCGACCTGGCCACCGGGGAGCTGTTGCGGCGGCTGTACCTGGCCTCGGGCTTCGCCCGGGTGCGGCAGACCCTCGACCAGGCGTTCCGGTGGCGCACCGACGCGATCAAGGCCGGCTGGGCGCTCACCACGCTGGAACAGATCGCCTCCCGCGCCGATCGGCCGGCCGACCGGGAGACGCTGCGCGACGCCGTCGAGCGGCTGCTCCAGCAGCCGGAGTACCACCAGCTGCGGCTGCTGGAGATGGCACAGCAGGTGACCACCGGAGCGGTGGACCTGCCGGGTCCGATGGAAACCGAACTGACCCGGTTGGCGCTGTCCGACGACCCGTCCTGGATCCTCGGGCTGACCGGTGCCTCTCCCCCACAACTGGCGCAGGCTGCCCTGGACGCCGCCACCCGGTGGCGCAGCTTCGCGGTGGCCGGCGCCAGCCCGGCCCAGGCCCGGGTCGCGCACGTCGCGCACCGCGGGTTCTTCCTGTTGTCCCAGCGGGTCCGCGCCTCCGCGGGCCGTGGCTGATCCCCGGACTCGCGAGAGGCAGACCTCGAAATGTCGACCAGTCACCTGCGGATCGTCGTCGTCGGGCTGAGCCTGATCGTCGCAGTGTTCGCCGGCCTCGTCTCGGGGTGGGCGGGAGGCTCGGCGGAGGTGCGCCGAGCCGGGGTCCGTGCAGGAGACCGGTCGCCGACCGGCACGCCGAGCGCCGACCCCACCGGCGGCGGCAACAAGAAGCCGTTCGGCCCGGTGCCGGGGAGACTCCGCGCAGCCCGGCGGCGGCGGGTCGGCGGCGGCGGTCTCGTGCGGCGCGGGCTTCTCCCCCGGCGCGGCGCTGGTCGGTTTCGGTGGCGCGCTGCTGGCCGGCCTCGCAGTCGGCGGCGTGGCGCTGCTGGTGCCGCGGCGGGATGCCGTCGCGGCGCGCGGGTGGGCGCCGCCACGGACCAACGGGACCGCCACCGGTTCGCACCCGGTGGTCGACACGGGTGCTCAGCCCGTCCTCACCACCACCGGTTCGCACCGGGTGGTTCCCGACCCGTCCCGGGCTGGCCATGCCGACCGGGCCGCCCTGGTCGAGACGTGCATCTACGTCCGCGACCGCGCCACCAGCCGAGCGATCGCCGACCACCTGGCCCGCGCCCTGGACCGGGTGGGCGTGACCGAGGTCCGGCCGAACGGCGTGGCGTTCGACCCCAGCCAGCACGAGGCCGGCGGGTCGGCCCCGACCGACGACCCCCGGCTGGACGGCACGATCGCCGCGGTGGAGATCCCCGGCTACACCGACCGGGGCGCCGTGTCTGCGACTGCCCGTCGTGACGGTCTACCGGACCGGCCCGCGATGACCGCGCCCGCCGGCGGGTTGGTGGAGCAGATCGCCTCCGCGGTCGACGCGGGCCTGGCGCACCTGCGCCGCATCGACCCGGACCTCGCTTCCGACGTGGACGTGATGCGGCGTCACGAGGCCGCCGAGCGGCCGACCGTGGTCGTGGTCGGCGAGACCAAGCGGGGCAAGAGTTCCCTGATCAACGCCCTGCTGCAGGTGCCCGGGCTGTCCCCGGTGGACGCGGCGGTGGCCACCAGCGCCTACCTGGAGTTCCGGCATGCCGACCGGCCGGGTGCGCTGGCGCACGTCCCTGGCCAGGCCGCGCCGGTGCCGCTGGCGCTGTCCGACCTCCGCGACTGGGGCACCGTGCTCGGTGCGTTGCCGGACGGGTACCGGCCGCCCCGGCGGATCGAGGTGCTCCACCCCGCGCCGCTGCTCGAACGCGTGACGCTGATCGACACCCCGGGCGTCGGCGGCCTGGACTCCGCCCACTCCGACATCGCGCTGGACGCCGTCGCCCGGGCCACCGCGCTGCTGTTCGTGGTGGACGCGTCCGCGCCGTTCTCCAAGCCGGAGCTGGACTTCCTCGTCGAGGCCAGCAAGCGGGTCAACCTGGTCATGTTCGCGCTGACCAAGACCGACGCCTACCCCGGCTGGCGGGTGGTGCTCGACGACGACAAGGCGCTGCTGCACGCCCATGCGCCCCGGTTCGCCTCGTCGGCCTTCTTCCCGGTGTCGGCCCGGCTGGCCGAGCTCGCCGACCAGATGCCCGTTCCGGAGGCCGCGGCGGAGATCCGTCGGGAGAGCCGGCTGGACGGGCTGCGTTCGGCGCTGCGCGACGAGGTGGCGACCCGTTCGGCGCTGCTGCAGCAGGCCAACGTGCTCCGCGGGCTGCGGAGCGAGCTGGTCGGTGTCGACACCGGCATCGGCGAGCGGATCCGGGCGGCCGACCCGGACCCCGGCACCGCCGAGGCGCTGAAGGCCGAGCGGACCGAGTTCGTGCAGCGCAAGCGGAAGGACGCGCGTACCTGGTCGCTGACGCTGAACACCGAGACCCAGCGGGCCCGCATCAGCGCCACCGGCCGCCTGCGCGGCGAGGTGTCGCAGTTGCAGGAGCATTACCTCAACATCGTGGACAAGGCCAACGCCGACCGGATCAAGCGGCTGCCGTACGAGATCGACCGGGCCCTGCACGCGATCTCGCTGCGGTTGTCGGCTGAGATCGAACACCGGTTCCGGGCGATCGGCGCGCGGGTGCTGCGCGAGGTCTTCAGCGACCACGAGCTGTCCCAGGCGCTGTCGCGGCTCAACGCGCGGCTGCGGATGGAGGTCGGGTCGCGGCCGCGGCGGGAGGGCGGCGGGCCCGACCAGTTGCTGGTCCTCACCTCCGCGGCCGGCACCGCGTCGCTGATGGGGAGCATCAGCGCGGGCGGGGCCGGCATGGCGCTGGCCGGCACTGCCGCCTCGTTCGCGGTGCCCGTGATCGGCGTCGGCGTGGGTCTGGCCGCCGGCGCGTTCATGCTCTACCGGCGCAAGGTCGGCAACGACCGGCAGCAGAGCCGGGTCTGGCTCAAGGAGGTGCTCTCCGAGGCGAGGGCGTCGCTGTCGGAGGAGATCACCCACCGGTTCACCGACCTGGAGTTCGCGCTCACGGTGGCCCTGGACGAGGCGGTGGACCGCCGCATCGACCAGCTCGACGCCCAGATCGCCGACATCGACCGGGCGATGGCCGAGGACAAGGCCAGCCGCCGCAAGCGGCGGGACGGACTCCAGGGCGACCGGGATGCCGTCCGGAGCCGGATCAAGCAGCTCGACGAGGTGCTCGGAAAGGCCCGTCAGGCCACCAAGATCAGCGGGCCGGCCGAGCCGGCGCCGGTCGGGAAGGGGTGAGCGGCATGGAATCCAACGTTGACCCCCCTGGGAGTGGTCCGAGCCGGAGTGGTCCGAGCCGGAGTCGTCCGAACCTGGCCCGGACGTCCCCTGGGACGACGACTCGCCCCTCGGCGACACCGACGCGGCCGCGTTCGTCCGCGACGACGACCTGTCCGGCCTCGCGGAGTCCGACGAGGGCGCGGACCTCGATGCCGAGGACGATCGCCCCGAGCCGCCCTACGGCGAGGACGCCGTCGACCGGCCTCCGTCTCTCGAGGTCGACTCCGAGCCGGACCAGGCCGTCGCCGAGGATCGCCCCTTCGACGAGCCCGAACTGGCCGCCACCACCGACGGGCCGCCGTCGCTGGTGGGCACCGAACCCGACCTCACCGTGGCCGACGACACTGCCCGGCCGCCGCTGCCCGATCTCGACCTGGACCAGGTGCCCGAGCCGGCCGGCGGCGTGCCCTGGTCGGACCCGACCGTCCTCGGTGTCGGGCCCGACCAGGGGGACACGCTCGGGTCCACGGACGAACCGGCCGGCACACCGGTGGGTGCCGCGACGGACCTGATGCTGGCGCTGGGCGAGACGGCGTCCGGCGACGAGGCCACCCAGTGGGCGGCACTGCGCGATACCGAGGACCCCGCCGTGCGTGCGTTGGCACGCTTCTGGGCGCCCGCCCAGTCCTGACCCGACCCACACCGGGGCACCCAGCAAGGCTCAGGCAGGCTCAGGAAGAGCGAGGCGCCCGCGGTCAGCTGCTGGTGCCGCCGAGCAGGCCCAGGCAGAGCAGCGCGAAGAACAGCAGCAGCAGGATCGCGGCGATGACACCGGTCACCACCACGGCAGGTTCCTGGTACCAGCTGCGGGTCTCGGTGCGGGGCGGCGCCAGCGTCTGACGCGGCAACGGCGGCCGGGCTGCCGGCATCGGTGGCCGCACCGGCGGCGGCAGGCGGGGCAGTTGCGGGACCGCGGGACGCGCCACCGGACCGGGACTGACCGGCGGTCCGCTCATCGGCCGGACCGGTGCCGGGCGTTGCGGCGGCGGCACGGGCTGGCGTGGGGGCGGCGCCGGGTGGCGCGGCGGAGGCGCGCTCGGTGGGGCCGGACGGTTGGGCGGTGCCGGGCGGCTGGGCGGGCCCGAGCGGGGTGCGTCGGCGTCGGGGATCGAGCCCACCCGCAGGCTGCCCTCGGCCACGACCGTCTCGGGCTGCTCCAGCGTGGTCGGGGCGACGCCGAGCTGGCTGTGGATGAGGTGCGCGGCCAGCGGGATCCGGCTGGAGCCGCCGACCAGGAAGATCCCGACCAGGTCGCGCGGCTGCAGGTGTGCCTCGGCGATCGTGGTGGTCAGGCAGGTGACCGTCCGCTCCAGGTGCGGGCGGATCAGCGTCTCGAGCTCCTCGCGGGTGAGGTGGGCGTCCACTTCGAGAGCGGGCAGGTGGATGTCGGCGCTGGAGGTGCGCGACAGCATCTCCTTGGCGCCCCGGACGTCCTCCCAGAGCATCCGCCGGTGGCGACGGTCCGCGCCGTCCAGCGGCGTCTCGAGCCGCTGCCACACCTGCGGGTGCGACTGGGAGTAGACCGAGCCCAGGTGCTGGATCACCGCGTGGTCGAAGTCCAGCCCGCCGACGTCGGCCAGCCCACCTTCGGCCAACACCTCGAAACCGGCGCCGGTGCGGCGGACGACGGTGGCGTCGAAGGTGCCGCCGCCGAGGTCGTAGATGGCCAGCGACCGGCCGACCGGCACCGCGGTGCCCAGCGACGCGGTGAAGTACGACGCGGCGGCGACCGGCTCGGCGATGAGCTTGGCCCGGGGCAGGCCCGCGGCGACCGCGGCGTCCCCCAGAATGCTGCGGCGCTTCTCGGCCCACCGGGCCGGGTGGGTCATCCGCAGCTCGTCGGGCAGCGCGCCGATCTGGCGCCTTACCTCGGTGACCACGTGGCCGAGAACGGTGGCGAACACCTGCGTGACCGGCATCTCGCGGTCGCCGAGGAACACCGTGCCGTCGTCGATGCGACGCTTGGGGTTGGGCTCGAACCGTCCGGGGTCGACCCGCGCGTTGCGTTCGGCGTCGCGGCCGACCACCATCCGGCCGTCGGTGCCGAGGTACACCGCCGAGGGCAGCAGCGGCGATCCGTCGAAGAGCAGCGGCCGCACCCGTCCGTCGGGCGTCCGGAGCATCGCCACCGTGTTCGACGTGCCGAAGTCAAGGCCCAGCACGCGCATGTGACTCCCCCTTTCGCCGCCACCCTACTGGCGGCGACCAACGGGCCGTTCCGGGCCCGGTTCTCCGGGTGGCGACCCCGGTCGGCCGCGGTGTTCCGACGTTTCGCCACCCTCTCATCCCTCCGGCGGGGTGCGCGCGTTACGCCGCCGGACTCGGTCCCTGTCCAGGACGCGGGCCGGCGCTCGCGATACTGGGTCCGTGCCGCACCCCTTTCCGTACCTCGACGCACCCCTCCCCCTGGCGTTCGCCCACCGGGGCGGCGCGGCCGACGGGCTGGAGAACACGATGACCGCGTTCTCCCGTGCGGTCGAGGCCGGCTACCGCTACGTGGAGACCGACGTGCACGCCACCGCCGACGGCGCGCTGGTGGCCTTCCACGACCCGACCCTGGACCGGGTCACCGACCGCACCGGACGGATCGCCGACCTCCGGCTGGTCCAGGTCCGCGAGGCACGGATCGGCGCCGACGAAGGGGTTCCGCTACTGGAGGACCTGCTCGGCGCCTGGCCCGATCTGCGGGTGAACATCGACGTGAAGGCCGACGCGTCGGTGGAGCCGCTGATCGAGACGCTGCGCCGGACGGCCGCGCTCGACCGGGTGTGCGTCGGCTCGTTCTCCGACACCCGCCTGGCCCGGATCAGGGCGGCACTGGGCCCCGGGCTGGCCACTTCGCTGGGCCCCCGGGAGGTGCTGAGCCTGCGGCTGGGTTCGTGGTGGCGCCGTGCCAACGGGACTCCGACGGGGGTGCCGTGCGCCCAGGTGCCGGTGCGGGTCGGGATCACGGTGGTCGACCAGCGGTTCGTCGACCACGCCCACCGGTCCGGTCTGCAGGTGCACGTCTGGACGATCGACGAGCCGGCCGAGATGAACCGCCTCCTCGACCTGGGTGTGGATGGCATCATGACCGACCGGATCGACGTGCTGCGTGAGGTCTACTCCGCCCGCGGACTGTGGGCAGCCTGACGCCGGACCAGCGAGGGCGGCCACACCGTGACGACTGACACGCTCGACGGACCTCCGACCCACGACGCCGCCTCCACCCGCTCCGAGCGGGTCGGGTGGTACTTCTACGACTGGGCCGCCTCGGCGTTCAACACCACGGTCGTCACGGTCTTCCTCGGCCCCTACCTGGCCAGCGTCGGCGCGCACCGCCGCCGGCTGCGGCGGGGACGCCGACTGCACCGGCAAGACCGTGAACCTGTTCGGCTTCGAACTGCTGCCCGGCTCGGTCTTTCCGACCACCGTGTCCGTCTCGGTGTTCCTCACGGTGTTCGTGCTGCCCGTGGTCGGGGCGATCGCCGACCGCTCGGCCCACAAGAAGCAGCTGCTCGGGTTGTTCGCCTACCTCGGGGCGGCGGCCACCGTCGCGAACATGTTCGTCTCGTCCGACCAGTACGCCCTCGGGGCCGCGCTGCTGATCGTCGCCAACGTGGCGTTCGGGGCCAGCATCGTGGTCTACAACTCTTTCCTGCCGCAGATCGCGGGGCCGGACGAACGCGACGCGGTGTCCAGCCGCGGCTGGGCGATCGGGTACCTCGGCGGCGGCCTGCTGCTGGCCTTGAACGTGGTGGCGGTGTTCGGCAAGGACGCGATCGGCGCCGACACCGCCGACATCGCCCGGTACTGCATCGCCTCGGCCGGCCTGTGGTGGGCGGCGTTCACGACGATCCCGTTGCTCCGACTGCGCAACCGGCGGCCGGTCGAGCGGGTGCTCGGCGACCGGTCGGCGCTGGTGGCCGGGTTCGTCCAACTCGGGCGCACGCTGAAGGGGATGCGCGCGTTTCCGCTGACGCTGGGGTTCCTGGCCGCCTACCTGGTCTACAACGACGGGATCCAGACCGTCATCGCGCTGGCCAGCGTGTACGGCACCGACGAACTGAAGCTCCCGGACGAGGTGCTGGTGCCCACCATCCTGATGGTGCAGTTCCTGGCCTTCGCCGGCGCGCTCGGGCTCGGGGCGCTGGCCCGTCGGATCGGCGCCTGGAAGACCGTCCTGGGCAGCCTCGTGCTGTGGACCTTCGTGCTCGCCATCGCCTACTTCCTGCCGGCCCGCGAGCCGGTGCTGTTCGTCGCGCTGGGGGCGCTGATCGGCATCGTGCTCGGTGGCAGTCAGGCGCTGAGCCGGTCGCTGTTCAGCCAGCTCATCCCGCGGGGCAAGGAGGCTGAGTACTTCGGGTTCTACGAGATCAGCGACAAGGGCACCAGCTGGCTCGGGCCGTTGCTGTTCGCGTTCGCCTACCAGCTGACCGGGAGCTACCGGGTGGCGATCATCTCGCTGGTCGTCTTCTTCGCGGTCGGGTTCCTGGGGTTGCTGGCCGTGCCGATGCGCCGCGCGATCGAGCAGGCCGGCAACGTTCCGCCGCGGGTGCTGTGATCCGGCGCCCGCACTACAGCCCGTAGGTTTCCAGCAGGCGCAGCCACACCTCGCTGATCGTCGGGTAGGACGGCACGGCGTGCCAGAGCCGGTCCAGCGGCACGGCGCCCGTGACCGCGATAGTGGCCGCATGCAACAACTCACCGGACGCCGCGCCGACGAACGTGGCCCCGACCAGGACGTTGCGCTCGTGGTCGACGACGAACTTGGCCCGCCCGGTGTACCCGTCGGCGTACAGGGACGCTCCGGCCACCTGCCCGGTGTCGTACTCCGCGCAGCGCACCGGCAGGCCGGCCGCGCGTGCGGTGGCCTCGGAGTGCCCGACCGCGGCCACCTCAGGGTCGGTGAAGACCACCTGCGGGACGGCGTCGTGGTCGGCGGTCGCCGCGTACCTCGACCACGGCGAGGGCCCGATCTTCTCGCCGCGGGCGCGGGCCACGATCGCGTCGGCACTGGCCCGGGCCTGGTACTTGCCCATGTGGGTCAACAGTGCCCGGCCGTTGACGTCGCCGACCGCGTAGAGCCAGTCGAGACCGTTCACCCGGCACGAGTCGTCGACGGTGAGTTTCTGGTCCGGATCGAGACCCACGGTGTCCAGGCCGATGCCGGCCGTGGCCGGTGTCCGCCCGGTGGCCACCAGCAGCTCGGCGGCCGTGACCGTGGAGGAGTCGCCGAGCGTGATGTGGACGCCCCGCTCGTCGCGGCGGACGGCGGTCGTGGCGGTCTCCGGCCGGACGTCGACGCCGGCCTCGTCCAGGGCCGCGGCGACGGCGGTGCCGACGAAGGGTTCCAGTTTCGGCAGCAGCCGGCCGCGCACGAGCAGGGTCACCCGGCTGCCCAACGCCTGGTACGCGGTGGCCATCTCGACACCGACGACGCCCCCGCCGAGCACCGCGAGGCTCTCCGGCACGCTCGCGGCCGAGGTCGCGTCCCGGCTGTCCCACGGCTCGGCGCCGGCCAGACCCTCGATCGGCGGCAACGTGGGGGTGCTGCCCGTGCAGAGGCCGACGGCGTGCCGGGCGGTGAGCACCCGGGCGGGGCCGCCGTCGCGGTGCACCTCGACCCGCCGCTCGCCCGCCAGCCGTCCGTGGCCCCGCACCAGGTCGATGCCCTCGCTGGCCAGCCATGCCAGCTGGGACTCGTCCGACCAGTGGTGGGTGAACGCCGTGCGGCGGGCCAGCACCCGGGCGGCGTCCAGGCCCCCGGTGACCGCCTGGGCCGCGCCGTCCACGCGCTTCGCGTCGGCCAGCGCGAGCGCCGGCCGCAGCATCGCCTTGCTGGGCATGCAGGCCCAGTACGAGCATTCACCGCCGACCAGCTCCGCCTCCACGACCACGGCGGTGAGCCCGCCCCGCACGGCGCGGCTGGCGAGGTTCTCCCCCACGGGGCCGGCACCGAGGACGACCAGGTCGTACTCCTCTGACTCGGACACTTCGGTGCTCCCGCCTGGTCTGGTGGCGACGCGCCGAAACGTCCCGGCGCCGGTTGGCGAACCGTACCCGGCCCGCCGGCGGTGCGGTCGGCATGAGAGCCGCCGGTAGCACGTGACTACCGGCGGGTAACCAGAGGTGTCAGGATGGTTCCGTGGACCGCTTCGTGCAGACCTTCGGACCGGTCGGCGACCTGTACGCCGGCGACCACGTGCTGCGTGCCACCCTCGACCGGCTCCTCGGCGCCGACGGTCACGCCGCGGTCAAGGGACGGCTCGCCGGGTTGGCCGCCGACGTCGCCGGGCCCCTGAAAGCCGCCCACGCCGACGCCGAGGCGCATCCGCCGCGGCTGGTCCGGTACGACGCCTGGGGCCAGCGGGTCGACCGGGTGCAGACCTCGGCCGGCTGGGAGTCGCAGCGCCGGGCCGCGGCCGAACACGGCGTGGTCGCCACGCCCTACGAGGCCGACGCCCGCGCCGCGTTCGGGGCCGGGGCACGCGTCGTCCAGCACGCCCTGTTGCACCTCTACGGTCCGGAGTCGGCGACGTTCAGCTGCCCGGTGGCGATGGCCGACGGCGCCGCCGCGCTGCTCAGCCGCCCCGATACAGACCCGGAGGTCCGCGCCTCCTGGCTGCCTCGGCTGCTGTCCCGCGACCCCGACCTGGCGATCACGTCCGGGCAGTGGATGACCGAGACCACCGGCGGCTCGGACCTCACCCGCACCGGGACCGTCGCCCGGCAGGACGGTACCGGTGCGTGGCGGCTGTCCGGGCAGAAGTGGTTCTGCTCCGCGGTCGACGCCCGGGTCGCGGTCGCGTTGGCCCGACCGGACGGAGCGGCGGCCGGCAGCCGGGGACTGGTGTGCTTCCTGGTGCCCCGCTACGCCGCCGACGTCCCGGCCGCGCCGGCCGGCTCGGCTCCGGACGCGACCGCGCCGGGGCTGCGGATCCACCGGCTCAAGGACAAGCTCGGCACCCGCGCGCTCCCGTCGGCCGAGGTCGGCCTTGAGGACGCCTACGCGATCCCGGTGGGCGATCCCGGCGAGCCGGGGCTGGCGAAGATGATGACGTTGGTGCAGATCACCCGGCTGCACAACGCCGCCGCGGCCGCGGCCGCCATGCGCCGGGGGCTGGTGTACGTGCGGCAGCACGCCCAGGCGCGGGAGGCGTTCGGGGCACCGTTGTGGCGGCAGCCGCTGCACCGGGAGACGCTCGGGTGGCTCGCGGTCGACGCGGAGGCGGCGTTCGCGCTGACCGCGGTGACCTTCGCCGCGCTGGGTCGGGTGGAGATCGACGCCGACCCCGACGCGGCAGCCCTGCTGCGGATCGCGGCCACCCTGGCCAAGGCGGCCACCGCGAAGCTGGCCGTGGCCTCGGCGAGCGAGTACGTGGAGTGCTTCGGCGGCAACGGCTACATCGAGGACACTGGCATCCCCCGGCTGCTCCGCGACTCCCAGGTGCTGCCGATCTGGGAGGGCACGACGAACGTGCTGTCCCTCGACGTGCTGCGGGTGCTGGTGCGGGAGCCCGCGGCGTTCGCGGCGTTCCAGCGCTTCGTGACCGCCGCCGCCGACGCTGCCGGGGCCAGCGCGGAAGCGCACCTCACCGGGCTGGCCGGTCCGCTGCGCCAGGTCCGCGACGAGATCGCGGCCCGTGCCGCCGCACTGGCGACGGCGGGCCAGGAGATGGCCCAGGCCGGGGCCCGGTCGTTGACGACCCGGATGGCCCACCTGCTCGCCGCCGCGGCATTGGTCGAGCAGGGCGTGTTCGAGGCGAACCGGGGCAACGCCCGCGCCGCGCTGGTCGCTTCCCTGTGGGTGCGCAGGCGGCTGCTCGGCGAGGCCTGCGACGGCGAGGCGCACCGGTGGTTCGGGCACGTGGTGGACGCCGAACCGCTCTAGGGTCTGCCCGGTCAGCGCCCGGCACGTCGTGCGAGCGGGTCGTCCTGGAGTGACCACGCCCACACGGGTGCCTTCCGGGCGAGCGAGATCTGTGCTTCTTCAGGCAGTATCAGTCCGCGATATTGGGGCACTTATCAGAAGGGCCAGGAATTTTCCTGTCCCGGGCGACGTTGGTAGGGGTGGCGGACAGTCGACGCCTCGAGGGGGGACAGTCATGGGCGAGCGCACACTGCGCGGCAGCCGACTCGGAGCCGTGAGCTACGAAACCGACCGCAACACCGAACTGGCTCCGCGTCAACAGGGCGAGTACCTGTGTCTGCGGGGCCACCGATTCACCGTGCCGTTCGCGGCTGACGCCGAGATTCCCGCTACCTGGGAGTGCCGCGCGGACGGCACCGTGGGCAAGATCATCGACGGTGCGGAGCCGGAGGCGAAGAAGGCCAAGCCGCCACGGACGCACTGGGACATGCTGCTCGAACGGCGTACCGTCGCCGAGCTCGAAGAGGTGCTGGCCGAGCGTCTGGAGGTCCTCCGCGGCCGCCGGAGCCGATCGGCCTGACCGTCGGGGACTTCATCGATGCCGCTCCACCCCAGGGTGGGGCGGCATCGTCGTTCTTCGGCAAGTAGGCGGTGCCGCATCGCCGGCCGCCCGACATCGCAGCCTCAGCGTTCGACGTCACCCTCGATGACCCGTGGCGCGCCGTCGGTGCGGTGCGCCGGCGTGGCACCGTCGCGCGCACCCCGGTCGGGGCGCGGTGGGGTGGCGGGCCGGGCCCGGCCGCGGCGGGACCGCACCTGCATCGGCCCGAACACGTCGTTGGCGACCTGCGGCGGTAGCCGCCGGGCGAAACGCCGGATCAGCACCCGCGCGGCGAACGCCCGCACCGGCCGCACCACCAGCGCCAGGCCGACCATGTCGGTGACGAACCCGGGCAGCAGCATCATCAGGCCGCCGAGCAGCAGGAACGCTCCTTCGGCCGCCTCGGTGGCAGGGGTCCGTCCGGCGGCGAGCGCGTCCCGCAGGCCCAGGTAGGCGCGGCGGCCCTCCCGGCGGAGCAACCAGCCGCCCAGCAGCGCGCTGACCAGCAGCAGCGCCACCGTCCAGCCGGCGCCGATCCAGTTCCCGACGGTGAGGATCACCGCGATCTCGACGGTCGGCACCACGATGAGCAGCGCGACCAGCACCGCCACGATCCGCATCGGCGCCACCCTCCCGGCTATCGGCCTCTCCCCAGCATGCGCCCTGCCGCGGCGAGTCGGGACCGCACGCCCCACACGGTGACCCGCCACAGGGCCTCGCGGACGATCCCGGAGCTCATCTTGCTCTCTCCGCGCTCCCGTTCGGTGAACGTGATCGGCACCTCCACCAGCCGGAACCCGGCCCGCCAGGCCCGCCATGCCAGGTCGACCTGGAAGCAGTACCCCTGCGACGCCACCTGGTCGAGGTCGAGCGCCTCGAGCACCTCGCGCCGGTAGGCCCGGAAGCCACCGGTTGCATCGCGCAGTGGCGCACCCAGCGCGAGCCGGGTGTAGAGGTTGCCCCCCCGGGAGAGCAGCTCGCGGTGGCCCGGCCAGTTGACCACCTTTCCCCCCTCGACCCAGCGGGACCCGAGCACCAGGTCGGCGTCGCGCAGCGCGTTGAGCAGCCGTGGCAGCTCCTCGGGGGCGTGCGATCCGTCCGCGTCCATCTCCACCACGACGTCGTAACCGTGCTCGCGGGCCCAGCCGAAGCCGGCGACATAGGCCGCGCCGAGCCCGCCCTTGCCCGGCCGGTGCAGGACGTGCACGGTCGGGTCGGCCGCGGCCAGCTCGTCGGCGATCGCGCCGGTGCCGTCCGGCGAGTTGTCGTCGGCCACCAGCAGGTGCGCCTCGGGCACGGCGCGCCGTAGGCGATCGGTGATCTGGCGGATGTTGTCGGCCTCCTGGTAGGTGGGCACGATCACCAGTACCTGGCCCAGGCCGGGATAGTCCGACGCCGTGGGCCGACCCTGCCCGCCCGGGTCGTGCGGTTGTGCCGACTGCGTGGCCGCCACCGATGTCACTGCGTCTCCTCCGATGTCGCTTCCTGCCCGTCCGTCGCTGTGGTGGGCTCCGAACGCCCGTCGCGTCTGGTCGCCAGGGCGGCCAGTGCGGTGGCCACCAGGGCGGCCAACGCCAGTCCGACCAGGCCGAACTCCGGCCAGGCGCCCAGCCGGCTGGCCAGCGTCCGATGCTCGCCGAGGGTTATCGCACGCACGAACGCGTCGCGGGTGAACAACGCGGTCTCGTCCAGTATCCGACCGTCGGGCGCAACGCTCGCCGATACCCCACTGGTGGAGGCCATCAACGCCCAGCGGCCGTGCTCGACCGCCCGTAGCCGGACCATCGCGAGCTGTTGCGCGCTCTCGGCCGACCTGCCGAACGTGGCGTTGTTGGTCTGGACCACCAGCAGCTGGGCGCCGGCCGCGACGGTGTCGGTGACCAGGCCGTCGTAGGCCACCTCGAAGCAGATGACGTCGCCCACCCTGGCCGGCCCGAGGTCGAGCACGCCGACGGGGTCCCCGGCGTAGAAGTCCCGCCGGACCAGGTCGACCTTGTCGGTGACCGCCCGGGCGAACGGGCGGAACGGCACGTACTCCGCGAACGGCACGGGGTGGCGTTTTGCGTAGCGCGCACCCGGACCGGTGACCGGGTCCCAGACCACGCCGGCGTTGGTGATGAAGCGTCCGGGACCGTCCAGGACCGCACCGACCAGGATGGGCACGCCGATCGCCTGGGCCGCCCGGTCGATCTGGGCGCCCGCGTCGGCGTTGCGCAGCGGGTCGATGTCGGAGGAGTTCTCTGGCCAGACGACCAGGTCGGGCCGTTCCACGGTGCCGGCCTCGACCCGTCGGGCGAGGTCGATCGTGGTCTGGACGTGGTTGTCGAGCACGGCCCGCCGTTGGGCGTTGAAGTCCAGGCCCAGGCGGGGGACGTTGCCCTGGATGACCGCGACCCGCACCGAGCGTCCCTGCGGGGGGTCGAGGGGGATCGCGAGACCGGCGAACACGACCAGCGACGCGGTGCCGACGAACACCACCGCGGCCGGCCAGGCATCCCTGCGTCGCAACTGCCGGACGGCCGCGGCGAGCAGCCCACCGGCCAGCGCCGCGCCGAAGGACACCAGCGGGGCCCCGCCCACGCCGGCCAGGCCGAGCAGCGGGGCGTCGTCGAGCGCGAACGCGAGCCGGCCCCACGGAAAGCCGCCGAACGGCCACCGGGACCGCAGCGCCTCCTGCGCGACCCAGCCCACGCCGACCAGCAGCGGCCAGATCCACCTGGTCCGGTCGGCGAGTCGGCTGGTGGCCGCCAGACCGGCTCCGAGCAGCGCCAGGTACGTAGCCTCGAACGCGGCCAGCAGCAGCCAGGGGAACGGACCGACGTAGATGCCGGTCCAGTGCAGCAGCCAGGTGAAGAACACCAGGCCGTGCAGGGCCCCCAGCCACGCCCCGCGACGCGCGCGCTGGCCCCGCACGGCCACCGCGAGAGCTGCGACCGCCGCGGGCGCGAGCCACCACAGCCGGTACGGCGGGAACGCGAGCACCAGCAGGGCGCCGGACGAGGCCGCGAGAACGGCTGCGGCGAGACCAGGCAGCGCGCGGCGGGGCGCCGCACCGATATCGACCGGCGGTGGGTCCGGGTCGCCCGGGGGCGGGTCGTGCGGGCGGCGCGCGGGCGACGACGGCCGCGCGGACTGCCTGGTCTGCCGCACGGTCGCTCCCCCACCCTTCCCGGCAGGCGCCGGCTCGGAACAATTGTCCACGATCCGTCGCGCAGCCGGCCGCCGAGCCGGGGCGTGGACGGGGAGGCAGCTTCAGGAGGCCGGCCACGACGGGGCGTCGCCCGCGATGCGGAGCGCACACAGTAGGGGCGCGGCGGCTGCCGCGCCCCTACTCCAGCTCCTCGACCGATGCGGGCGAGTATGGCTGAGACGACCTTCGGACCGACTACGGGAACCGCTGGCTGCGGGCCTCGCGTCGTTGTCTACTGACCCCCTCCAACCCCCTTGCGCCTGGCACCTGGCGCCAGTCGGGACGTGACCGCCCCGCCACCCTCGCTCGCTGGACCTGGCCTCTGCGACGCCTGCGTCGCGTCGCCCAGCTCACGGAGGAACGGACCGTCCTCGTCTGGAACCCGAGTGAGACAAAAGCAAACGCTAGTTCGCCCTGCGTTCATGTCAACACCAGCCTGACCTGCGCATTTGCGTGTTTTCCCAGGTCAGGCACCCGCGCTGGACACGGACGGTTTCCCGACTCGGCACCCTCTCGCGGCGTGTCGCGCGAGGTATTCCCGGCGTGTCGCGGAGTCCATCCCGGAACGACCCACGGGGCGTCGGAGGAGGCATGTGGAGTGGGCCGGGCGGCTCGGTCCACAAGTGAGCGAGTTCAGCCCGGCGCCGGCACCACGACGGTCCCGCGGGCGGTCACGGCGACCAGCGCCACCGCGAGAACCTCCGCGGCCGAGTCGCCCTTGTCGGGGCGTCCGCGGCAGGTCACCGAGCAGGTGAACGCGATCTCCCGGCTCCGGGCGCCGACCCGCACCACCTCCGCGGCGACCTCCACGACGTCGCCGGCCCGGATCGGAGCGAGGAACCGCACGTCGGAGTAGGCGGCGAACAGCCCTTCGTCGCCGTCGGTGCGGATGCACACCTCGGTCGCCGCGTCGCCGAAGAGGCCGAGCGCGTAGGCGCCGTCGACCAGGTGCCCGGCGTAGTGGGCGTGGGAGTAGGGCACGTACCGGCGGTGTGTCACCGTGAGGCCGAGGCGCGGATCGCTCGCCCCGCCTCGCCGCGGCCCGGCGGTCCCGTGCCCGTGCGCCTCCTCGCCGCATCCGGTCACGCCGGCACCTCCGCGGCGGCGGGAAGCAGCGCGTGCACAAGGTAGCTGGCGACCTCGCCCGGTGTGGTTCCCCGGCCGAAGATGCGGTCGACACCCAGGGCGGCCGCCATCGTCTCGTCGAACCGCGGTCCCCCGGCGATCAGCAGCGGCCGGCCGTCCCCGGACGCATCCCGGAACGCCGCGGCCAGCTCGCGGGTGTTGCGCAGATGTGCGTCGCGCTGGGTCACGACCTGGCTGACCAGGACCGCGTCAGCCCGTTCGGCGCCAGCCCGTTCGACCAGGTCCGGTACCGACACCTGCGCGCCGAGATTCACCACCCGCAACTCCGTGTAGTACTCCAGCCCCTTCTCCCCCGCGAAGCCCTTCACGTTGAGGATCGCGTCGATGCCCACCGTGTGCGCGTCGGTGCCCACGCAGGCGCCGACCACGACCAGCGGGCGAGCCAGCCGCGACCGGATCGCGGCGTTGACCTCCTTGGCCGTGAGCAGCGGGTATTCCCGCTCGGTCACCTCGACGGCGGCCAGGTCGACAAGGTGGGTGAGCGCGCCGTACACCACGAAGAAGGTGAAGTCCGGGCCGATCGGCCGGGCGTGCACGAGCATGGCCGGTTCCATGCCCATCTTCGCCGCGAGTTGCAGGGCGGCGCCCTCGGCCCGCTTGTCGTGCGGGATCGGCAGAGTGAACGAGATTTGCACCATGCCGTCGTCGGTGGTGTCGCCGTAGGGCCGGACGATCCGCTTCGCCGGGTCGACCCGGCCGGCGACCGTGCGGCCGGTCTGGACTCCCGCGGCCGGCGGGTCAGCCGGTGTGGCGCCCGGAGCCGTGCTGCCCGTCCGGGCAGCGGTGGTCGGCTTCACCGGCCACCTCCTTCCAGGATGTCGGTGGCGGGGTTGAGGTAGCCGTCGGATTTCTTGACCACCCCGTCGAAGCCCCTGCCCTGGTCGGCCGGCCGCCTGGTGATGCCGAACGTCCCGTCCGCGATCGACCGCAACAACCCCGAGTCGCCGTCCTGGTCGACGATCCGCTCCAGCAGCTCGACGGCCTCGGCGAGCACCCGGTGGGCGCGCTGGACCAGGAAACCGTCGGGTGCGGGGTGGAAGTCCTCGGCCAGCCCGCCGGCGGCGTTCAGCACGTACCGGACGTTCTGCAGCGCCAGGTCGCGGTCGGACAGGAACGGGGTGACCACGGCCTCGGTCATCATGCCGACCAGCAGGATGCCCTGCCCGGTCAGTGCCCCGACCAGGTTGAAGAACCCGTCCAGCAGGTACCCGCGGAAGACGTCGCCGGTCATGTGCTTGGTGGGCGGCATCCACTTCAGCGGTGCGGCGGGGAACAGCTCGCGGGCGAGCAGCGCGTGTGCCAGTTCCAGCCGGAACGACTCGGGCAGGTCGGGGTCGATCTCGAAGGCGTGACCGAGGCCGAGCTGCCAGTCGGCCAGCCCGGCCTCGTGCGCGAGGTACTCGTTGAGCAGCTGGGACACCGTGACCGTGTGTGCCTCGGCCACCGCGTCGGCGGTGGTGAGGTAGTTGTCCTCGCCGGTGTTGATCACGATGCCGGCCCGGGCGTGGACCTGGCGGCTGAACCGCTGGTCGACGAACGTGCGGATCGGGTTGATGTCGCGGAACAGGATCCCGTACATCGAGTCGTTGAGCATCATGTCCAGGCGCTCCAGGCCGGCCAGCGTGGCGATCTCGGGCATGCACAGCCCGGACGCGTAGTTGGTCAGCCGGACGTACCGGCCGAGGTCGCGGGACACCTCGTCCAACGCCGCCCGCATCAGCCGGAAGTTCTCCCCGGTGGCGTAGGTGCCGGCGAAGCCCTCCCGGGTGGCGCCCTCGGGGACGTAGTCCAGCAGCGACTGGCCGGTGGAGCGGATCACCGCAATGACGTCGGCGCCGGCCCGGGCGGCCGCCTGGGCCTGCGGGATGTCCTCGTAGATGTCGCCGGTGGCCACGATCAGGTAGATCCACGGCGTGCGGGGCGCGTCGCCGATCTCGGCGATCAGCCGCTCGCGTTCGGCCCGCCGGGCGTCGATCCGGGCGACGCCGGCACCGACGGCGGCGTGCGCGGCCTGACCGGCAGCGGCGGCGTCGGGGCCGGCCGGCTGCCGGAAGCGCACCGACCCGGCCGCGGCCTTCCCGGCCAGCTGCGAGAGGTCCGGATGGCCCTCGCGGAGCAAGGCGTCGAAGACCGGCAACGCGACGCCGTGCCCGAGTCCCACCGCGTCCCGGACGGCGTCGACCAGGCGGTTGACCCACGGGATGCCGTCCGGGTCGGTGCCGACGACCCCGGCCAGCCGGAGCACCGCCCGCTCGACCGCCACGGTGGTGTGCGTACGGGCCAGCTCCACGACCGGACCGCCGGCGCGGGCCGCCAGCCGGCGCGCCTTGGCGACGACCTCGGGGTCCAGGCGCAGCTTGCCGGCGCGTTCCACGCCATGCGGCGCGGTCACAGCACTCCTTCCACGGCGTGCACGGTCCGTCCACGGACGACCGTGCGCAGGCAGGTGGGGTGGGGTGTCCCGCTGGCGAGATCGGGCAGGGTGCCCGAGCCGGGCGGACTCACCAACAGCTCCTCGGTGGCCCAGACCGCGAAGGTGGCCGGAGCGCCGACGGCGAGCATCCCCTCGTGGTCGCGGCCCATCGCGCGCCAGCCGCCGCGGGTGTGGGCGGCGAACGCGGCCCGGACGGTGACCGCGTACCGGGGGTTGCGGTGGTTGGTCGCGGCCCGGACGGTGCCCCACGGGTCGAGCGGGGTGACCGGAGCGTCCGAGCCGAATGCCAGCGGCACGCCGACGTTGGCCATGGCCGCGAACGGGTTGAGGGCGAGCGCGCGGTGGGCACCCAGCCGCCGGGCGTACATCCGGCCGTCACCGCCCCACGCCGCGTCGAAGGCCGGCTGGACGCTGGCCACGATCCCGTACTCGACCAGGCCCCGGATCACCGCGGCGTCGGCCATCTCGACGTGCTCGATGCGGTGCCGCCCGGCCCGCAACCGCTCCACGCCGACGACCCTGGCCGCTTCGGCGAAGCCCTCCAGGACGACCGTGCGCAGCGCGTGGTCGCCGATGGCGTGGAAGCCGCCCTGGACGCCGTGTGCGACGCAGTCGATCAGGTGCGCGGCGACCTGGGCGCCGTCGAGGTAGGCGTGGCCGCTGGTGTCCCGGTCGGCGTAGGGCTGCCGGAGGCTGGCGGTCTGCGAGCCGAGGGCCCCGTCGGCGAACAGGTCGCCGCCCGCACCGACCGCCCCCAGCTCGCGGGCCTTGGCCGCGGCGTTCAGCTCGCCCCAGTAGCCGTAGACCTCCGGGCCGGGTTCGTCGGCCGCGAGGGCGAGCAGCGCCGTGAAGTCGTCCTCGCTGGAGATGGTCGGGCCGCCGCACTCGTGCAGCGCTCCGATGCCGGCGGCTGCCGCGGCTGCCCGGGTGGCGCGCTGGGCGGCGCTCCGCTGGGCGGGCGTCAGCGCGGCGTACGCGCGGTCGCGGACGGCGTGGTGGGCGTCCCGGGTGAGCCAGCCGTCGGCGTCGTACCCGGCGAGCCCCGCCAGCCCGTCCACGGCGGCCATCAGCGCGGGCGAGACCAGCGCCGAGTGCTTGTCGATCCGGGACAGGTAGACGGCGGCTCCGCCCGCGGCGCGGTGGAGCTCGGCGGCGGTCGGCAGGCACCCGGCGGCCCACGAGGTGTCGTCCCAGCCGTGTCCGATCACCGGGCCGGGCCGGGCCGCGGCATACCGCTCCAGCGCGTGGAGCACGTTGTCCCGGCCGGTGCAGGTGGTGAGATCCAGCCCTTCCAGGGCCAGCCCGGCGGAGGTCACGTGCACGTGGGCGTCCACGAAGGCCGGGGTGACGAGCGCACCGCGCAGGTCGACGGTCTCGTCGGCCGGGAGGCCGGCGGCCGCGTCCTCCGAACCGACGAACCGCACCCGACCGCCGCCGACGAGCAGCGCCGACGCGTGCGGGCTGGCGGAGCTGTACACGTGGCCGTTGCGGTAGAGGGTGCTCATGTCGTCAAGTCTCGCGCGCCGGTTCACCGCTCGGCGGCAAGTCGCGCGGTGAACAGCGACCGGACGCCGGGCTCGGACCGCAGCAGGTCCAACGCGAACGCCGCGTGGCCCGGCACATAGCCGTTGCCGACCAGCATCGTCACGTCGGCCGCCAGCCCTTCCGCGCCCAGTGCCGCGGCGGAGAAGGACGTCGCCATCGAGAAGAAGATCACCGTGCCGCCCTCCGCCGTGGCCAGCACCGCGCCGTGTTCGCAGCCGGGGACGTCCACGCAGACCACCACGATGTCGGCCGGCTCCCCCACGGCGGCTGCCAGCGCCACCGGGTCGCGGGCGTCGGCCAGCACAACCTCGTCCGCAAGGCCAGACGCCCGCAACATCAAAGCCTCACCCTCAACGGGAACTACACCTACGGTTCGCCCCGCGCCCGCGCCGCGGGCCGCCGCCAGCGACAGGGATCCGCTCTTGCCGGCCGCCCCGATCACCGCCACGGTCGGGGCGGTACCGCGGGCGGCGACGGACCGCACGACCCGGGCGGTCAGCGCCGGTGCTCCGCAGACGTCCAGCACGGCCAGGGCGAGCGGGTCGGGCACGTCGTCGGGCAGCCGGGCGGCGATCGACCGTCCGAACAGGATGGCGTGCCCGCGGGTCGGGACCTGCTCGCCGGCACCGTCCCAGCTGGCCAGGCTGTCGGCAACGGCCAGCGGTGTGAGGGTGAGCGAGACCAGGGTGGCCACCCGGTCGCCGACGGCCAGCCCGAGCGGCGACTCCGGGCCCACCTCGGCCACCGTCCCCAGCAGCATCCCGCCGGACCCGGTGACCGGGTTGTGCATCTTGCCGCGGCTCCCGACGATGGCCAGCACCTCGGCGCGGATCGCGTCCGGGTCGCCACCGTGCTGCGTGTGCAGCTGACGGAACGAGGCCGCGTCGAGGTTGAGCCGCTCCACGTCGAGGCGGACCTCGTCGGGCCACAGCGCGGGACGGGTGTCCAGCCGTTCGGCCGCCTGCGGCAGGGCGCCGCGGGGGGCCAGCACCCGGTGCAGTCCCACCGGGGAGGACACCCTGGACGCGGCACGCTGCGGGGCAGCGGTCATTGGACGGGCCTCCCTTGGGCAGAGCCGGATGGCGACCGGCCGTGGAGCAATATGTCAGGAGATCCTTCGTCAGAGTACGGTGTAGACCGTAGATCCTCCACTATCCTAGGGCTTCACAGCAGCTCTTCGAGGAGGTGGAGGGACGATGGTGCTCCGGACGCGGGTCGTGGACGAGCAGCCCTACACCTACACCCGCCGGGAGCTGGTCGAGCCCGACTGGCGCCGGCTGCCCGGCTGGCGGGACGCCACCGAGGCCCAGTGGGCCGACGCGCAGTGGCAACGGGCGCACTGCGTCAAGAACGTCCGCCAGCTCCGCGCCGTGATGGGCGAACTGCTCACCGAGGACTTCTACACCGACCTGGAGCGCGACCAGGCCGAGCGCGCCACCATGTCGCTGCTGCTTCCACCGCAGATGCTGAACACGATGGTGCCGGACGCCGACGCCGCGGCCCTGCGTCCCGCGGCGTTCACCGCCGCGTTCTACGCCGACCCCGTGCGCCGCTACATGCTTCCGGTGTTCTCCGACCGCCAGCCCGTCTGGTCGAGCCACCCCTACTCCTCCCGTGACTCCCTGCACGAGCACGAGATGTGGACGGTGGAGGGCCTCACCCACCGCTACCCCACCAAGGTCCTCGCCGAGCTGCTCGCCACCTGCCCGCAGTACTGCGGGCACTGCACCCGGATGGACCTGGTGGGCAACTCCACCGCCCAGGTGGCCAAACTGAAGTTCGGCCTCAAGCCGGTCGACCGGGCCGACGCGATGATCGACTACCTGCGCCGCACGCCGGAGGTCCGCGACGTGGTCGTCTCCGGCGGCGACGTCGCGAACATGCCCTGGCGCAACCTGGAGTCGTTCGTGATGCGGCTGCTGGACGTCGAGACGGTCCGGGACGTCCGGCTGGCGTCCAAGGCCCTGATGGGACTCCCCCAGCACTGGCTGCAGCCCGAGGTGGTCGAGGGCCTGGAGAGGGTGGCCCGAACCGCCCGGCGCCGCGGCGTCAACCTGGCGATCCACACCCACGTCAACCACGCCAACTCGGTGACGCCGCTGGTGGCCAGGGCGGCGAAGACCGCGCTGGAGGTGGGGGTCCGGGACGTGCGGAACCAGGGCGTGCTGATGCGGGGCGTGAACGCCACCCCGGCCGACCTGCTCGACCTGTCCTTCGCGCTGCAAGGCGAGGCGAACATCGTGCCGTACTACTTCTACATGTGCGACCTGATCCCGCACGCCGAGCACTGGCGGACCGCCGTGTGGGAGGCCCAGGCGCTCCAGCACGCGATCATGGGCTACCTGCCCGGCTACGCCACCCCGCGAATCGTCTGCGACGTGCCCTACGTCGGCAAGCGGTGGGTGCACCAGGTCGACGAGTACGACCGCGAACGCGGTGTCTCGTACTGGACGAAGAACTACCGGACGGGTATCGAGAAGGACGACCCGGACGCCCTCGTGCGGCGCTATCCCTACTACGACCCGATCGCCACGCTGCCCGAGGCCGGACAGCGGTGGTGGGCGGAGAACGCACCGGCCTCCGGCGAGGCCGATGCGGCGTCGGCCGCCGTGTCCCGCGCGGCGGCCGAGGCATTGGTGGTCGGCTGACGGGCTAGCGCGGCGGCTCGGCCACCGCGGGAGGCCGGCCCTCGTACGGGGTGGAGAGCACGACGGTGGTGCGGGTGGACACGTTGGCCGCGGTACGGATCTCGTTGAGCAGCTGCTCCAGTGCGGTCGGCCCGGCCACCCGCACCTTGAGCAGGTAGAAGTCCTCCCCCGCGATGCTGTAGCAGGACTCGATCTCGGGCAGGTGCGCGAGTCGCGCGGGGGCGTCGTCGGGTGAGGACGGGTCGAACGGCTTGATCGCCACGAACGCCGTGAGCGGCAGGCCGAGCGCCGCGGGGTCGACCCGGGCGGCGTAGCCCCGGATCACTCCGCGCTGTTCGAGTCGGCGGACCCGTTGGTGTACGGCCGAGACCGACAGCCCGACCCGCTCGGCCAGGTCGGTGAAGCTGCGGCGTCCGTCCTCGGTGAGTGCCGCGACAATCGCCCGGTCGGTGTCCTCCATGGCCCGGACGCTACAAGAGCCGCGGCTTTGCCGGTGCGATCGACCGGGCTACACGTGCTGGCCGCCGTAGCGGCTGCGGTGCGGGTGGCGAAGAGCTCCGTGGAGCAGCTCCTCCGGTCCGTGTCGCCGATCAGCGGCCTGTCATGACGGTCTGACGTCAGGCGTGCCCGCTCCCCTCCATCCAGACGACGCGCGGTCAGCCGGACAGGGAGCGGGCGATGACCACCCGTTGGATCTGGTTGGTGCCCTCGACGATCTGCAGCATCTTCGCCTCCCGCATCCAGCGCTCGACGGGATGGTCGGAAACGTAGCCCGCCCCGCCGAGCACCTGGACGGCGTCGGTCGTCACCCGCATCGCGACATCGGAGGCGAAGAGCTTGGCCTTGGCGGCCTCGGCACTGGCCGGGTCGTCGCGGTTGTCGCGCATCCTGGCAGCCGCGATGTACAGCGCCCGCGCGGCCGCGACCTGGGTGGCCATGTCGGCCAGCAGGAATCCCACACCCTGGAACTGCGCGATCGGCTGCCCGAACTGCCGGCGCTGCCCGGCGTACTCGACGGCGTAGTCCAGCGCGGCCTGGGCGAGCCCGACCGCACACGCCGCGACGCCGAGCCGGCCCCCGTCCAGGGCGGCCAGCGCGATCTTGAACCCCTGCCCCTCCTTGCCGACCAGCCGGTCGGCCGGCACCCGGGCGTCGTCGAACACGACCTGCGCGGTGGGGCTGGCGGAAAGACCCATCTTGCGCTCGGGCTTCTGCGGCTCCATCCCCGGTGTGTCGGGGTCGACGAGCAGCAGCGAGATGCCGCGGGCCCCGGGTTCACCGGTGCGTACCAGGACGTTGTAGAAGTCCGCGACGCCTCCGTGGGTCACCCACGCCTTGGTGCCGTGGACGACGTAGTCCTCACCGTCCCGCTTCGCGGTGGTGCGCAGTGCCGCGGCGTCGGAGCCGGACTCGGGCTCGGACAGGCAGTAGGCGCCGAGCTTCTCCCCGCTGAGCATCGCCGGCAGGAACTCGGCTTTCTGGTCCTCACTCCCGTGCGTCGCGACCGCGTAGCACGAGAGCGTGTGCACGCTCACCCCGAGACCCACGGTCAGCCAGCCGGCTGCCAGTTCCTCGACGATCTGCAGGTACACCTCATAGGGCAGGCTCGCGCCGCCGTGCTTCTCCTCGTATGGCAGGCCGAGCAGGCCGACCTCGCCGAGCATCCGGAAGACCGCCCGCGGGAACTCACCGCGCGCCTCGTGGTCCGAGGCCAGCGGTGCCAGCTGGGCCTGGGCGATCTCGTGGACCAGGTCCAGCAGGATGTAGGCGTCGCCGTGCGGGAGTACGCGTTCGACCTTCACAGTCTGCAGAGCCTACGACCTCGGGCCGGCGCGGCCACCCGACTCCGGACAACGTCGAGGTCTGGCAGGCTGGCCGATGTGAGTTCCCCGCCGCTGTTGCTGCTGGACGCCGCGAGCCTGTACTACCGGGCGTACTTCGGGGTGCCGGAATCGGTGCAGGCGCCGGACGGCACGCCGGTCAACGCCGTCCGCGGCTTCCTGGACATGGTCGCGACCCTGGTGACCCGGTGCCACCCCGACCGACTGGTGGCCTGCCTGGACGAGGAGTGGCGCCCGTCCTGGCGGGTGGCGCTGGTGCCGACCTACAAGTCACACCGGCTCGCGGACGGGTCCACCGTGGCCGAGGCGACGCCGGACACACTGGCCCCGCAGGTACCGATTCTGCTCGACGTGCTCGCGGCCCTCGGCCTGGCCACCGCCGGCGCGCCCGACCACGAGGCCGACGACGTGATCGCCACCCTGGTCGAACGGGCGTCAGGCCCGGGCGGGGTCGCCGCGGACGTGGTCACCGGCGACCGGGACCTGTTCCAGCTGATCGACGACGAGGCCGGCGTCCGGGTGCTCTACACGGGCAAGGGGGTTGCCAAGCTCGAGATCCTGGACGATGCCGCGCTGTACGGGAAATACGGGATCTCCCCGGCGCAGTACGCCGACTTCGCGACGTTGCGGGGCGACCCGAGCGACGGGCTGCCCGGGGTACCGGGAATTGGCGAGAAGACCGCGATGGGTCTGCTCACCCGGTTCGGCGACCTCAACGGCATCCTGTTGGCCGTCGCGGCCCGTTCGCCGCAGCTGCCGGCCACCCAGTGGCGCCGGCTGCACGAGGCGATGGACTACCTCGCGGTGGCACCGAAGGTGGTCCGGGTGGCCCGGGACGCGCCGGTGCCGCCCGTAGAGGCCACCATCCCCGACGGCCCCCGCGACCCCGACGCCCTGGACGCCCTGGCGGAACGGTGGGGCCTGGGCAGCGCCGTGGCCCGCCTCGCCACCGCACTCGGCTGGTGAGGCGGCTACCGGACAGGACGAGGCGGAGTACCTGGCCTCACCCGATCGGTTGCCGGGCGAGGGACGGCGGCTCGCGCCCAGCCAGCAGCCAACCGGCGGACGCGGCGAGGACAGGAGTGCCGATCGCCAGGACGAGAAGATGGAGGGTGGGCGCCCGACTCAGGCTGCTCAGGTCGCTGAGGTACCCGGCGGCGAGCGCGACGAACGCGCCGATGGTGCCGAGAGTCACGCCGAGCGTGGCGAGCGCCGCGGCGGTGGCGGCAGCGAGCGCGCGGCGGGTCGTGCTGGTCGCACCGGTTGCGGTGAGGGTGCGCAGGTCGCCTGCGGCTTCGCCGCGGATCAGTCCGACGGTCATGGCCAGGACACCGAGTGCCAGGAGTACCCCGACGCCGGTCGCGCCCGAACGCAGTCTCGCCAGGCCCTCCTGGTGGTCGCGGGACTCGATGGTCAGGCCAGCCCCCGCGGCGACACGGCGGGCCGCTCTGAGCTGGTCGCCGGTCAGGGGCCGGCTCATCTCCACCAGCCACCGGCCGGACGCTGCGCTCTGCCATCCGCGTTGGCGAAGCGCCTGAGGCGTGATGAACGTCGTGGGCAGCGAGGTGTACCGGGGGGCGATCCTCTGCACGGTCGTGGACGCCGCGGACGACTCGGGCGAGATTCGTAGCTCGCCCGCCTCCACCGTGAGGAACTCGGTGTCCGGGTCGGCGGCGGTGGGTTCGAGTCCCTGACGCTCGAACAGTTCCGGCGTGGCGAGATAGACGAGACTCACATCGATCCAGCTGCCGCCGGCCCGTTTGGCGAGTGAGACCGCCTGCCGCCCGTCGAACTCGGGATCTGCCTCGACGGCCGGGTCCAAGGCCACGTCCAGGGAGGTCACCGTCGGATCGTCGAGCGTGGCGACGAGCCGGTCGACGTCGGCTCGCAGCCTCGCCAGCTCGGCCGGCCTAGGGATGAACGGCCCGTCGACGTTGGCGGCCCGGATCATCAGCTGGCGGTCCGCGAGGTTGCCCCCAGCCGCGGTGTACTCGGCAGCGCTCGCGGTGACGATGATGGCCACCGGGATACCCAGCACCATGCTGATCGCCGCGAGAGCCGCTCCGGACCGGGCCGGATACCGGCCGAGGTCCCGGACGGCCAGCCGCCCGGCGAAGGGCAACGGCGCCGCGCACGCAGCGAGGACACGGATGGCCGACGGGCTGAGGAGAAGGACCCCGACCACGGTGGCCACCGTGCCGACGCCGGTGAGCAGCACGTTGGTCCAGTACACGGCCGTGTCGTCCGCGATGTCGCCGGCCGCGGCGAGGCAGCCGACCCCGAGAGCGACCATCAGGCCGGCCAGGGCGGCGGAGCCGCGCGCCGGTCTCGGTCTGGGCGGTCGACCCGACAACGCGAGCACGATCGGGGTTCGAGCCACCATCCTGGCCGGCCACCATGCCGCCCCGGTCGCGGCCACGACCGCGAGCAGCATGCCCGTCGCGATCAGCCACCACGGCACGTTGAACCAGTCGATGCGGTGCCCGAAGGCCTGCTCCAGCCGCGGCACCACCGCGATCCAGCACAGAAGGGCGATCGCGGTCCCGGTGACGGCCGCGACGACACCGACCACGGCGCCGTTGGCCACCATCACGAGACGAAGGTGCTTCTCGGTCGCGCCGATCGCGGCGAGCATCCCCAACTGACGCAGCCGACGCTGCGCGATCACCACGAAACCGGCCGCTGCGAGAAGGGCGACGAGCACCAGGCCCACCGTCGTGACACCGAGCACTCCGACCGTGGCAAGGACACCTTCATTGCCGCCGCCCCGTGACGCGATCTCCCGCGCGCTGCCCGCCGGCGGCCGGAACGACTGGACGCGCTCGCTGCTGGCGCGAACAAGGATCGTCACCGAATCCGGCGCCGCATCGTTCGCTGGGGCCACCAGCGCGAACTCGTCGTCCAGGCCGCTGGGATTCTCGACCAGACCGACAACGGTCCGCGCGGTGCCATCGAGGGCGAAGGCGGCGCCGAGGCCGAGCTTGAAGGTCTCCGCCACCGCATCGGTCACCGCGACCTCGCCGGCCGCCGTCGGATAGCGCCCCTCCCGCAGGGTCAGCATCGGCCCGCCGTAGGCGCCGCGGGGATCCTGCGAGCGGTACTCGAGCGGTTTGAACTCTCCCGGGACCGGCACGTGCCGATGACCGATCACGTCGATGGTGCCGAACCACTCCTCGGCGGCGGCCACATTGGCTTGCAGCGCCTGCGGATCGGACCCGTCGAACCGGAGCGAATGGTCGGCCGTGCCGAAGGCCTTGTTGCCCGGCCCCGGAGCCACGTTGTAGGCGACCGACGCGAACCCGATCGCGGCGGCGACCGCGACGACGAGCAGTGCCAGCACCAGGATCTGCTGTCGCCACTCGCGGCGGAACATCCTCACCGCCCAACGAACCACCGCGCGGCGCGCAGAGACCCCTCCGTCGCCGGTCGCCCCGTGCGCCGGCATGCCAGCGTTCATCGGACCGGCCCCGGTGTCAGAAGCGACTCGGGGCCGGGAGGTGGCGCTGTCTGATCGACCACTCGTCCGTCACGCAGGAACACCACGCGGTCCGACCATGACGCCAACTGTGCGTCATGGGTGACGACAACACCGGCCACGCCTCGTTGGCAGGCCGCCCGCATGAGGCGCATCACCGCCTCACCGTTGGCCGAGTCCAGCGCCCCGGTCGGCTCATCGGCCAACAGCAGGTGACGCTCGCCCACCACGGCTCGGGCGATAGCGACTCGTTGCCGCTCACCGCCCGAGAGCTGATCGGGAAAGCGGGAGGCGCGGTGGGCCAGTCCGAGCTCTTCCAGCATCTCCATCCCGGCTGCCCGGGCAACTCGCGCGGCAACCCCGTCGAGCTCCAGCGGCATCGCCACGTTTTCGGCGGCGGTCAGCCCGGGCAACAGGTTGAAGTCCTGAAACACGTAACCGATCGACCGGCGCCGCAACCGCGCCCGATCGTTGCGCGACATGGTCGACAACGCCGACCCACCGACCGATACCCCACCGCTCGTCGGCTGCTC
Source organism: uncultured Actinomycetota bacterium (assembly GCA_963740255.1). Lineage (GTDB taxonomy): Bacteria > Actinomycetota > Actinomycetes > Mycobacteriales > Cryptosporangiaceae > CAVUDO01. Next base: position 700,769 of record CAVUDO010000002.1, read on the forward strand.
CAGGCTGCCGGCGATCGTCAACAATGTGCTCTTGCCCGAACCGCTCGGTCCCATCACCGCCACGAGCGCACCGGCGTCGACCACCAGGTCGACGTCGCGGAGCGCGTGTACCTCGGTCGGTCCCTCGCCGTAGACCTTCGACACTCGTCGCAGCTCGAGCGCGGTCATCGCTGTACACCGACTCTCCGCAGCCTCGGCACCGGAAAAGGATCGGCGGCGGGAGAATGTGCCGGGACGCGCTTGATCCGGCCATCCGCCGCGTCCAGCCACCGGACCACCGCGTCCAGCCGGAACAGCTCGGCGTCGACCACCAACGCCAGACCCAGGTCGCCGTCGGCCGCGTCCTCCTTGAGCCGCGTGTACTGCTGCATCAGCTCCACCAGATACCGACGGTGGACCTGCACGATGTCGCGCACATCGACGTCGGGTACCCGCAACGCCACCAGCACCTTGATGACCAGTTCGTCCCGGGGCGGAGACGACATGTCCGGCGGCCTGCGAAGCCAGTCGGCGAGATCCCCTTCGCCGGCAGTCGTGATGCGAAAGCCCTTCTGCGGGCCGTCCTCCCCGGCGTGATCCGACTCGACAAGCCCGTCGCGCTCGAGCCGCTGGAGCGTCGTATACACCTGCCCGACGTTCAGCGGCCAGACCTCACCGGTCCGCGCCTCGAACTCCTCACGGAGTTGCAGCCCGTACTTCGGGCCCTCACTGAGCAGCGCCAACAAGGCGTGCCGGACGCTCATGATCTGATCCAGGGCGAGTACATACCGGGTACTATACTCGGTATATATCTGTTCGCAAGCCACCGCGTTCGTCTCACCGACAACGCCTCGCCCGCTCGATACGCCGCCTCGACAGGTCACCGGACGGACTGCCGAGGCTCGGCTCCGTGACAACGACGGCCGTCTAGCCCGGCTCGTTCAGACACCGCGATCACGGCGCCGCGCGGTCAGGCGTCCGCGACCGCGGTGTACGCGACCACGCCGCGGCGCACCGCGTCGATCGCCTCCCGGGCGGTGGCCCGCAGACCGGTGCCCTTCGGCGCCGCGCCGGCCACCTGGTCGAGCAGGTCGAGCACCTGCCGGCACCACCGCACGAAGTCGCCGGCCGGCATGTCACCGTCGCCGGTGCTGGCCGCGGCGAGCACCCGCTCCAGCGACTCCCCGCGCGCCCAGCGGTACACCGGCCAGACGAACCCCAGGTCGGGTTCCCGGGTCAGCGACAGGCTCTGGTCGGACTCGGACACCTCCAGCTCGTGCCACAGCCTGACGGTCTCGTCCAGCGCGTCCCGCAGCTGCCCGCCCGGCACCGGCGTCGGCCCGTCCTCGGCCCGACGGGCCTGGTAGACCAGCGCGGACACCGCGCCGGCCAGCTCCGGAGCGGACAGCCCCTCCCAGACGCCCGTCCGCAGGCACTCGGCCACCAACAGGTCGGCCTCCGACCAGATCCGGGCCAGCCGGCGGCCGTCGTCGGTGACGGTCTCCCCGGCGAGGTAGCCGCGCGACTCCAGCAGCATGCAGACCTTGTCGAAGGTGCGGGCCAGCGAGTTGGTCCGGCTGTGCACGCGCTTCTCGAGTGCGGCGGTCTCGCGGCCGAGTCGGCCGTGCCGCTCGGCCCAGCGGGCGTGGTCCTCGCGGTCCTGGCAGCCGTGGCAGGGATGGCGCCGCATCGCGGCCCGGAGTTCGGCCAGCTGCTCGTCGTCCGCGGCGGGGGCTCGGCGGCGGCGGGCCCGGGTCTGGTCGACGTCCGCGGTGGCGGTGCGCAGCGTGGTGGCCAGGTCGCGGCGGGCCTGCGGCGAACGGTGGTTGAAGTGCTTCGGCACCCGCAGCTGGGCCAGCGCCTCGATCTCCTGGGAGAAGTCGGCGCTGGACAGGCGCCCGGCCCAGCGGTCGCCGCTGAGCACCAGCGGCCGGGGCTCGCCGAGCGCCTGGAGCCCGGGGTCGAGAACCACGGCCACGCCCTGCCGGCGGCCGGACGGGACGACGATGACGTCTCCGGTGCGCAGCCGCTCCATCGACGCCGTCACCGCGGCCCGCCGCTGGGCGGTTCCGGTGCGGGCCAGCGCGGTCTCCCGCTCCTTGATCCGTCGGCGCAGGTCGGCGTAGCCCGCGAAGTCACCGAGGTGGCAGGTCATCGAACGGGCGTAGGCGTCGATCGCCTCGTGCTGTTTGCGCACCTGCGTGGCCAGGCCCACCACGGCCCGGTCGGCCTGGAACTGCGCGAACGAGGTCTCCAGCAGCGCCCGGCCGGCCTCCCGTCCGATCGTGCCGACGAGGTTGACGGCCATGTTGTAGGACGGCTGGAAGCTGGACTTGAGCGGATAGGTGCGGGTGGACGCCAGACCGGCGACGTGCCGCGGGTCGATCTCCGGAGACCAGACCACCACGGCGTGGCCCTCGACGTCGATGCCGCGACGCCCGGCCCGGCCGGTGAGCTGGGTGTACTCCCCCGGCGTCAGGTCGACGTGGGCCTCGCCGTTGAACTTCACCAGCCGTTCGAGCACCACCGAGCGGGCCGGCATGTTGATGCCCAGTGCCAGGGTCTCGGTGGCGAACACGGCCTTGACCAGGCCCCGGACGAACAGCGCCTCGACGACCTCCTTGAACACCGGCAGCATGCCGGCGTGGTGGGCCGCCAGACCCCGTTGCAAGCCGTCGAGCCACTCCCAGTAGCCCAGCACCCGCAGGTCGTCGGCGTCGAGATCGGCGGTGCGGGCCTCGGCGACCCGGCGGATCTCCTCCCGCTCGTCGGCCGTGGTCAGCCGCAGCCCCGCCTGTAGACACTGCTGCACGGCGGCGTCGCAGCCGACCCGGCTGAAGATGAAGGTGATCGCCGGGAGCAGCCCCTCCCGGTCGAGGCGCTCGATCACGTCGGCCCGCGAGGGGACCAGGTGCCGGGCCCGCACCGGACGCCCGGCCCGGTTGAACTCCACCCGCCGCAACAACTCCCGGGTCTGCCGGACCAGCTCGGGGTGGACGTCGCGCTTCTCGGCGGCCTCGCCGCTGGCGAACAGGTCGAACATGCGCTTGCCGACCAGCATGTGCGGCCAGAGCGGCACCGGCCGGCGCTCGGTGACCACCACCTCGGTGTCGCCGCGGACGGTGACCAGCCACTCGGCGAACTCCTCGGCGTTGCTCACCGTGGCCGACAGCGACACCAGGGCCACCGACTCGGGCAGGTGGATGATCACCTCCTCCCAGACGGCCCCGCGGAACCGGTCGGCGAGGTAGTGCACCTCGTCCATCACCACCCAGCCCAGCCCGTCCAGGGTCGAGGAGCTGGCGTAGAGCATGTTGCGCAGCACCTCGGTGGTCATCACCACCACCGGCGCGTCGCCGTTGATCGCGTTGTCACCGGTGAGCAGGCCGACGTTCGCGGCGCCGTAGCGGGCCACCAGGTCGTTGTACTTCTGGTTGGACAGTGCCTTGATCGGCGTGGTGTAGAAGCACTTACGTCCCTGACGCAGCGCCAGGTGGACGGCAAACTCGCCCACCACCGTCTTGCCGGCCCCGGTCGGCGCGCAGACCAGCACCCCGGAGCCGCCTTCCAGCGCGCGGCACGCCCGCACCTGGAAGTCGTCCAGGGCGAACGGCACGTCGGCCGTGAAGTCGGTGAACGCCGGGTGAGCCGCCCGCCGGCGGGCGGCGACGTACCGCTCGGCGGGAGAGGTCACGACCCCAGGCTACCCAGCGGCGCGTCGCCCATGCCGCACGTCACCGGCGGTGTCAGGTCACGGTCGCGGACCGACGCGGAGAGCCCCCGGGTGGCCCGTCAGGACGCCCGCCGGATCCCGGCAACCTGCAGCGCGCCCGGGACACAGGTGACGGTGAGCGGCAGCGCCCCGAGCGGCTCGCCGTCGGCGTAAGCGGCCACGCCGGCCGCCTGCAGCGTCACGCTCGCGGCGCGGTAGGTACTGACGCCGGGGTGATCGACGTGGGTGCCGGCGTAGAGCTGGGGCTTCACCCTGACGAGTTCGGCCCGGCCGACCGGGCCGACCACGGTGACGTCGAGCAGCCCGTCCGTGGGATCGGCGGTCGGGCAGACCCGCATGCCGCCGCCGTAGGTGGCCGTGTTGCCGACGGCAACCGAGATGGCCGGCCCGGACCATCGCTGTCCGTCCAGTTCCAGGGCGAACTCCCGGGGCTTGAGCCGCATCAGCTCGCGCAGGATCGCCACGTCGTAGCGACGCGGTCCCCGTGGCCACCGCATCCGGTTGGCCCGCTCGTTCACGGCCGAGTCGAAGCCGCTGGCCAGCACCGACACCCACCAACGGAGCGGGTCGCCGTTCGCGGCGGTGCTGCGGACGGCGTCGACCGGGGTGCTGGCGCCCTGCCGCAGGTCGTCGGCAAGCGCCGCGACGGCTGCGGGAACGTCGAGGGGAACGCCGACGGCCGTGGCGAAGTCGTTGCCCGTGCCCAGCGGCACCACACCGAGCCGCACCGAGGTCTCCGCCACCGCCTGGACAGCCAGGTGCACGGTGCCGTCGCCGCCGACGGCCACCACGGCGGTCACCGCGTCCTGGACCGCGCGGCGGCACGCGGCGACCGCGTCGGCGGCCGTCCGCGCGTCCACTGGCTCGGGCCGCGCACCGGCCTCCCGCAGAGCGACGAGGACGTTCGCGAGCTGGCCAGCGGCCCGGCCGCGGCCGGCGGTGGGGCTGGCCAGGATCGCGACCCGCAGATCGGACGAGGAGGCAGTCACGGGCGCGACCCTAGCGCCGCCGCGCGGCCGGGCGCTCGGGAGTCCGGCGTCAGGTCCAGTCGGCGTCCCGGTTGACGGGTTTCGTCGCTGCGCCGGTCTCCGCCGCCGCGACAGGCTCGATCGGCTCGGGTGGCTCCACCGGTTCGAGCTGTTCGTCCAGTGGTGACCGCTCGTCGTCGGGGAGGTCGTCGAGGCCGTTGCGTGCGGCGGCGCGGGTGCGGCGGCGTTCGTTGAGGTAGGCGGCGCCGACGGCGGCGAAGTAGAGCAGGGACATGCCGGTGCCCAGCACGGTCATGCCGAAGAAGGACGGGTCGGGGGTGACGACTGCGGCGAACACGAAGACGAGGAACACCGCGACGCGCCACCAGCCGAGGAGTTTGCGGGCGGTGACGAGGCCGGCGAGGTGGAGCATGAACACGATCAGGGGGAATTCGAATCCCACGCCGAAGATGAGCATCATTCCGATGACGAAGTCGACGTAGCCGGCGATGTCGACGCTGAAGCCGCCGGGGAGGAGGAAGTCCAGGCCGCGGGAGACGACGAGGTGTGCGAGTACGGAGCCGGCGACGAACAGGGGTGCGGCGAATCCGACGAATCCGTAGGCCCAGCCGCGTTCGTGTCGGTGTAGGCCTGGGGTGATGAATGCCCAGAGTTGGTAGAGCCAGATCGGTGAGGAGAGCACCAGTCCGACGTACAGAGCGATCTTGATCTTGACGACGAAGGGTTCCAGCGGTGTCGCGGCGTTGAATTGGCACACCGCGGTGCCGAACCGGTTGCAGTAGGGATCGGTGAGGAAGTCCTGCACCGGGGTGGACACGGCGAAACCGGCGATCATCCCCGCCACCAGGCCCAGGACAGCCTTGAACAACCGGTCACGCAGCTCGTAGATGTGCTCGATCAACGGCATCGAGCCGTCCGCGGCGGACTGCCGCCGACCGGACCCGCGCCGACGCAGGGAGGGGCTCACGGGTGCGGCCGCTCCGTCCCGGACGCGCTCAGCGCTCGTCGCGGGAGTCGACGACCTTCGACTCGACCACCGGCTTGCGCGTCTCGGCGGCCGGCGGCGGCACATCCGTGCGGTCGTCGGTCAGCGGCTGGCGGGCCGACTGCGCCTCGGCCTTGGCCCGTACGTCCTCGTCGAGCAGGCCCTTGGTCTCGGACTTGAAGATCCGCAGCGAGCGGCCCAGCCCGCGGGCGGCATCCGGCAACCGCTTGGCGCCGAACAACAACAGCAGCAGCACGACCAGCACCACGATGTGCCAAGGCTTCAGCGCGCCCATGGCGTCACCTCTCGTTTCGGATACACACCCATCGTACGTACTGCTCGCCGTTCGAGTTCACTGCCGAGTTCGGCTGTGACGCAGTCGTGGCGCCAGCGCCGCGTACCGGGATCAGGACCGGCCGGCCGCCAGCTTGCCCTGCACGCCCCGCACCCGCTCCTGCATCGCCGCGAGTCGGGGCTGAAGCTCCTCGAGCTTGGCCTGCAGGGCCTGGGCCTCGGCGGCCCGGTTCTGCAGCCGATCAGCGGCCGCCTTCGCCCGACGGAGGCGACCCAGCAGCGGGGCCGCGCACAGGACCAGCAGGACCATCCCGAGGATGACCAGGCCGATCACGACCCACACCGGAGTGCTCACGTGGCCGCCCCGCTCCGCTCGTTCACGCTTCGACCCTAGCCGACAGCCGGTTCGGCCCGGTATGCGGCAAGGGCGACGCGGGCCTCCGCACGGACCTGATCGACCAGCTCGGCCGGGGCGACCACCTCGACGTCGTCGCTCAGACCCATCACCAGCCGCCGTGCCCAGTCCAGGTCGCTCGCCCGCAGGGCGACCAGCCACCGTCCGTCGGCTTCGACCTCGACCTGCTCGCACGGGTAGTACTCGGTCACCCACCGCGAGCCCCGGCCGACCCGGAGCCTGACCAGCGGGCTGTCCGGAGCCGGCTGGAAGAGCCCGCCGCGCAGGTCCGGCGGGGGCACCGTCGGCGGGGCGGACGGCTCGTCCAACTCCTCGAGGGCATCGATCCGGTCCAGCCGGAACCGCCGCACCGCCTCAGCCGTGCGGCACCACGCCTCCAGGTAGCCCCGACCGCCGACCAGCAGCAGGCGGATCGGATCCACGACACGTTCGGTCGTCTCGTCCCGGCCCGCGGTGTAGTAGACGATCCGCAGTGCGTGGCCGCGGTCGAGCGCCCCGCCGACAGCCTTGGCGGTGCCCTGGTCGTCGGAGTAGCCGCTCACCGTCACCCGGTGCGCGGCCTCGGCGGCGTCCCCGGCGGCGGACTCCAGCTTGGCCAACGCCCGCTCGACGACGTCGCGCCCGCCCAGGCCCGGTGTCTCCCCCAGCGCGCGCAATGCCACGATCAGCGCCAACGCCTCGTCGGCGGTCAGCCGCAGGGGTCGGTCCATGCCCGCGTGGTAGGTGATCGTGACCGTGTCGTCGTCCAGCGACATGTCGATCAGGTCGCCGGGCCCGTAGCCCGGCAGGCCGCAGACGAACAGCAGCTGCAGGTCGTCGCGGAGCTGGCGCTCGGTGACGACCAGGTCGGCCGCGGCGTCGGCCACCCGGATCCCGGGCCGGCCCAGCAGGTAAGGCACCAGCACCAGCAGCCGGCCGAGCCGCTCGGTGCCGCTCACGGGGTCGTCCCCCGGTCGCCGGCCGGCGGGCCGGCACCCGCCGGCTCGGGCACGCCAGCGATGCGGGCGAGGCGACGGACGACGGCAGCCCGGACCTCGGGCGGGTCGAGCACGACCACGGCCGAGCCGTAGCCCGCCAGCCGGGCCGCGAGTGCCTCCGGGTCGTGGAAGGTCAGGGTCAGGCCGTCCCAGCCCTCCGCGTCCGGCGCGACCGTGTCGGCCCAGCGGCGCAGCCCCGCGCCGGTGCCGGGCCGCAGCCGGATCCTGGCCACGGCCGGCGGTCCGGGTACGTCGTCGTGGGCGGCCACCACCTGGGCGAGCAGGTCGACGCCGTCGGGCGGGGTGAACGCGCCAGCGGGCCCGAACGGCGTGGCCTGGCCGGCCACGCGGGACAACCGGAAGCACCGGGTGGCGTCCCGGTCCAGGTCGTGCCCGACCACGTACCAGCGTCCCCGCCACGACACCGCGCCCCAGGGCTGCAGCCGGCGGACCCGTGGCTCGTCCTCGTGCGGCGTGCGATAGCCGAACCGCACCGCACGGCGGGCGTGGATCGCGGCCAGCACCGGCTCCAGCGCGGGCTCGGCGCCGACCACCGGCTCGATGCCCAGCGTCGGGGGCGGCTCCACCTCCACACCGCCGGCCCGGAGTTTGAGCAGGCCCGAGGACGCCGCCGAGGCCAGTCCGGCCTGGTGCCACAGTTGGGCGGCCAACCCCACCGCGGCCGCCTCCTCCGGCGCGAGGTGTACCTCGGGCAGGGCATAGTCGCGCTGCGCGATCCGGTACCCCGGCTCGGTCTCGAACGCGCTGGTCGTGCCGGTCTCCAGCGGGACGCCCAGGTCACGCAGCTCGGCCTTGTCGCGTTCGAACATGCGCTGGAACGCCTCGTGGGCGCGCGGGTCGTGGTCGTCGTGCTCGTAACCCGGCACGATCCGGGCGATCTGGCCCGCCGTGAGGAACCTGCGGGTGGACAGCAGGCACAGCACGAGATTCACCAGTCGTTCGGTGCGTCGACGGGACACGGTCCTTGACGCTAGCTCACCGCCGCGCGTCGTCGCGGCCGGCCGACCGTGGGTCCACAGGTGGCGCGCCGTCGGCGGGGCGCGGAGCCGTGCTCAGGCTACGGTGAGCCGCGTGATCCGGTGGCGGCGTGGCACGGTGACCGGCGTCCGCCGGCGTTGGTCCGGGGCGGTGGAGCTGGACGTCGACGTGGCCGAGCCCGGCGGCGTCGTCGCGGGCCGTGCGCTCGCCTATCCGGCGCTGGTGGGCGAGCCCGAGGCCGGCGACGCCGTCCTGCTGAACACCACCGCGGCCGCGATGGGGCTCGGCACCGGTGGATACGCCCTGGTGGTGGCCCTGCCCGACCGGCTACCGACCGATCCCACGGGCCCGGGGCACCTGGTCAAGGCCCGCTACACGCCCACCCAGGCGATCGTGCTGGGCGTGGACGAGCAGGACTCCCCGCATCACGCCGTGATCGCCGCGGCAGAGTCGCTGCACGGCATGCCCGTGGTCGTCGCCGATCTGCACTCCGCACTCCCGGCGGTGCTGGCCGGCATCGACGCCGACCGCCCGCGCACCCGGGTCGCCTATGTGATGACCGACGGCGGGGCGCTCCCGCTGTGGTTCTCCCGGACGGTGAGCGAGCTCCGCGCACGACTCGTCGGCTCGGTCACCGTCGGGCAGGCGATCGGCGGTGACCTGGAGGCGGTCACGCTGCACACGGGCCTGCTGGCAGCCCGACACGTGCTGGATGCCGAGGTGGCGATCGTGAGTCAGGGTCCCGGCAACCTCGGCACCGGCACTCCGTGGGGGTTCTCCGGGGTCGCGGCCGGTGAGTCGGTGAACGCCGTGGCCGCGCTCGGCGGGCAGGCCGTGGGTGCCCTGCGGATCTCCGGCGCCGACCCGCGGGAACGCCATCAGGGCGTCTCGCACCACTCGCTCACCGCGTACGGCCGGGTCGCGCTGGCGGCGGCCGACCTGGCGGTCCCCCGCGATCTGCCGCCCGGCCTGGCCGGTGCCGTCCGGGACGACCTCGCGCCCCTGGCGGCCCGGCACCGTCTGGTCGAGGTCGGATGCGACGGGCTGGACGAGGCGTTGCGCCGGAGCCCCGTGGCACTGTCCACGATGGGCCGTGGACTCGACGCCGACCACACGTACTTCCTCGCCTCGGCCGCCGCGGGTCGGCACGCCGCTGGCCTGGTCGGCTGAGCCAGGCCGGCCGGTCACACCACGCCCACCGTCAGAGCAGGACGACCAGCAGCACCCAGCCGACGACGATGGCGGCCAGCGTGGCGGCGAGCACCCAGGTCGGGATCCGGCTCCGCTGACCCTTGGCGATGTCACGCTGGATCCTCGCCCGGCGACGTTCGAGGTGTCCGTACACGCGGTCGGCGATCGGCCCCCGGCGCAGTCGCTGCCAGGGGTCGGCATCCCGGTCGTCATCCCGGCCGGCGCCGGCCCGTCCGCCGGCGTCCCAGTTGCCGGTCATCTCAGGTCATCCCTTGGCCCGGTCACCCTCACATGCTGGCGATCAGCCGGTCGACCCGCTCGTCGACCGACCGGAACGGATCCTTGCAGAGCACGGTGCGCTGGGCCTGGTCGTTGAGCTTGAGGTGCACCCAGTCGACGGTGAAGTCGCGGCGCCGCTCCTGGGCACGGCGGATGAACTCGCCGCGCAGCTTCGCCCGGGTGGTCTGCGGCGGGATCGACTTCGCGGCGAACACGTCGAGGTCGCGGGTTACCCGGTCGACCGCGCCGCGCTTCTCCAGCACCGAGAAGACGCCGCGGCCGCGGCGGATGTCGTGGTAGGCGAGGTCGAGCTGAGCCACCCGGGGGCTGGACATCGGCAGCGAGTGCCGGTCGCGGTAGCGCTCGATCAGGCGCAGCTTGGTCACCCAGTCGATCTCGCGCTCGACACTGCCCAGGTCGTCGCCCTCGACGGCCTTGAGCACCTTCTCCCACAGGTCGACCACCCGCTTGGCGACCGGTCCGCCGCCGTAGCGGTCGATGAACTCGCTCGCCTTGGACTGGTACTCGCGCTGGATGTCCAGCGCGCTGATCTCCCGGCCGCTGGTCAGCCGCACGGTGCGGCGGCCGGTGATGTCGTGGGACACCTCGCGGATCGCCCGGATCGGGTTCTCCAGCGTGAGGTCCTTGAGCGTGACGCCCGCCTCGATCATCCGCAGCACGATGTCGGCGCTGCCCACCTTCAGCAGGGTGGTGACCTCGTTCATGCTGGAGTCGCCGACGATCACGTGCAGCCGGCGGAAGCGTTCGGCGTCGGCGTGCGGCTCATCGCGGGTGTTGATGATCGGCCGCGACCGGGTGGTCGCCGAGGAGACGCCCTCCCAGATGTGCTCGGCCCGCTGGGACAAGCAGTAGACCGCCCCCCGCGGGGTCTGCAGGACCTTGCCGGCCCCGCAGATCAGCTGCCGGGTGACCAGGAACGGGATCAGGATGTCGGCCAGCCGGGCGAACTCGCCGTGCCGGCTGACGAGGAAGTTCTCGTGGCAGCCGTAGGAGTTGCCGGCCGAGTCGGTGTTGTTCTTGAACAGGTAGATGTCGCCGGCGATGCCCTCGTCCCGCAGCCGCCTTTCGGCGTCGACCAGCAGACCTTCGAGAATCCGCTCCCCCGCCCGGTCGTGCACGACCAGGTCCTCGATCGAGTCGCACTCCGGGGTGGCGTACTCCGGATGGGAGCCGACGTCGAGGTAGAGCCGGGCACCGTTGCGGAGGAAGACGTTGCTCGACCGGCCCCAGGACACCACCCGGCGGAACAGGTAGCGGGCGACCTCGTCCGGGGACAGCCGACGCTGGCCACGGAACGTGCACGTGACCCCGTACTCGGTTTCGAGACCGAAGATCCGCCGCTCCATCCCCCGACAGTAGCCGGACTCCGCCCACCGCATCGGGTAACCAGGCGGTGGCCCACCGCACTCAGGCCACAGGTGCTGGTCGCGTGCGAACAGCGGTGCCAGGGCAGGACGCGCCGGTGCGACGGGGGCCGGGAAGCGCGTTCCCGCTGGTGGTCGCGCTAGCGGCCAGGCCCGTCCAGTGCCTCGTAGAAGCGGCGGCAGGCGTCCATGTCGGGGAGAAGTCCCTGCTCACGAAGTTCGGCCAGGGTGGGCGCGGCGTCGTCGCGATCGGACAGTTGGGGTGCGTCGACCGGCCACCGGATCGCCAGCTCGGGGTCGAGCGGGTGCACCGCCCGCTCCCGCGCCGGCGAATACGTCTCCGAGCAGGCGTAGACCAGCGTGGCGTCGTCGGTGAGCGCGCAGAACCCGTGCCCGAGGCCCTCGGCCAGGTACACCGCACGGCGGTCGACGTCGTCGAGCTCGACCGACTCGTGCTTGCCGAACGTCGGCGAGCCCACCCGCAGGTCCACGATCACGTCCACCGCCGCGCCGCGGGCGCAGGTGACGTACTTGGCCTGGCTCGGCGGCACGTCGGCGAAGTGGATGCCGCGCACCACCCCCCGGGCCGACACCGAGAGGTTGGCCTGCGCGAGCCGCAGCGGATGCCCGACGGCCTCGGCCAGCCGGTCGTGTCGGTACCACTCCAGGAAGCGGCCACGCGGGTCGCCGTGCTGGACCGGGGTGACCTCCCACGCGCCGTCGATGCTCAGCGGGCGGATCTTCACGGGAGCCGAGCCACCACGACGAACTCGTTGTACGCGAACACCGTGCCCACGAACCGCGGGAAGGGGAACGAGTACTGCTTGACGACGCTCATCCCCAGGCTGTCCACCAGGTCGCCCACCTCGGCGAACCCGCAGAACCGAACGTGCGTCTCGTCCGTGGTGTAGCCCTTCTCCTGCGGTGTGATGATCACCACGTGGCCGCCTGGCCGGAGGTACTTCAGGTAGGAGCCCAGCACCTCGCGGGCCTCCTCCTCGGGCAGGTGCTCCACCAGGTGAGCGGCCAGGATCGCGTCGTAGCTGGCCGCCTCGGCGGCGTCGGAGTCGGCGAACTCCTCGGTCGTGTACGCCTCCAGGCCACGCTCCCGGGCCAGCGCGACCGAGGTGGGGTTGTGATCCACCCCTACCCCCTCGACGAGGTGCGCGAGGTTGCGGCCGATACCGCAGCCGACGTCCAGCGTGCGGCCGAGCTCGAGCCGGCGGAGGTTCCAGCGGTACGGCGCCTGAACGTCGAGCACCCGCTTCCACCGCGCGGTCTCCAGGCGTCGCAGTCGGTCGGCGTAGTCAGCACCAGCGGTGCCGGGCGCGTCGTCGGGAGCCACGCAGATGCCTCTCAGAGCTGGACGGTCAGGTTTCGAGCAGGTCGAGCAGGTACTGCCCGTAGCCGCTCTTGAACAGCGGTTCGGCAAGCCTACGCAGCGCCGCGTCGTCGATGAAGCCCTGCCGCCAGGCGACCTCCTCGACGCAGCCGATCCGCATGCCCTGGCGTTCCTCGATCACCCGCACGAACTCCGCGGCCTGCACCAGCGAGGCGAACGTGCCGGTGTCGAGCCACGCGGTGCCCCGGTCGAGCACCGTGACCTGGAGTTCGCCCAGGGTCAGGTACGCCTGGTTGACGGCGGTGATCTCCAGCTCGCCGCGGGCGCTCGGCGACAGCCGCCGGGTGATCTCGACCACCCGGTTGTCGTAGAAGTAGAGGCCGGGGACGACGTAGCGGGACCGCGGCTTCTCCGGTTTCTCCTCGATCGAGAGCACCGTGCCGCCGGCGTCGAACTCCACCACGCCGTAGGCCTCCGGGTCGGAGACCGGGTAGGCGAACACCCGGCCGCCGACCAGGCCGGCGTGGTCGGCGAGCTGCCGGCCCAGGCCCGCGCCGTGGAAGATGTTGTCGCCCAGGATCAGCGCGACGGGCTCGTCGCCGATGAACTCCGCGCCGAGCAGGAACGCCTGGGCAATGCCGTCGGGGCTGGGCTGGGCGGTGTAGCGGATGTCCAGGCCCAGCTCGCCGCCGTCGCCGAGCAGGCGCTGGAACTGCGGCCGGTCGTCCGGGGTGGTGATCACCAGGATCTCGCGGATCCCGGCCATCATCAGCGTGGACAGCGGGTAGTAGACCATCGGCTTGTCGAAGACCGGCATGAGCTGCTTGGACACGGCCTTGGTGATCGGCCAGAGTCGGGAGCCGGTCCCACCGGCCAGAAGGATGCCTCGCACGCCGGGCAGCCTACCGAGGTACGCCGCCGGCCGTCGCCGCACCCGCTCGCCGGCGGTCGGCCGCGGTGGGCGGGGGCGAGCCGCGGACCGACGGCGACTAGACTTTCGTCCCCGTGAGGATTCTCGTGACCGGCGGCGCCGGATTCATCGGTTCGCACTACGTGCGCACCCTGCTCTCCGGCGGCTACCCCAGCTGCCCCGACGCCGAGGTGACGGTGCTGGACAACCTCACCTACTCCGGCAACCTGCCCAACCTCGACCCGGTCGCCGGGCACCCGGGGTTCAGGTTCGTCCACGGTGACATCTGCGACCCGGCGGCCGTCGACGCGGTGATGGCCGGCCAGGACGCGGTGGTGCACTTCGCGGCGGAGTCGCACGTCGACCGGTCGATCCTCGGGGCGGCCCCGTTCGTGACCACGAACGTGCTGGGCACCCAGGTGCTGCTCGACGCCGTCCGCACGCACGGGGTACCCCGGTTCGCGCACGTGTCCACCGACGAGGTGTACGGCTCGATCAGCGAAGGCGCCTGGCGCGAGGACCACCTGCTCGAACCGAACTCGCCGTACTCGGCGTCCAAGGCGGCGAGCGACCTGCTGGTCCGGTCGTACCACCGCACCCACGGCCTGGACGTGGTGATCACCCGCTGCTCCAACAACTACGGGCCGTACCACTTCCCGGAGAAGGTCATCCCGCTCTTCGTCACCAACCTGCTGGACGGTCGGAAGGTGCCGCTCTACGGCGACGGCGGCAACGTCCGCGACTGGCTGCACGTCGACGACCACTGCCGCGGCATTCAGCTGGTGCTGGAGAAGGGCCGGGCCGGTGAGATCTACAACATCGGCGGCGGCACCGAGCTGAGCAACAAGGAGCTGACCGGCCTGCTGCTGGACTCCTGCGGCGCCGGCTGGGACCAGGTCGAGTACGTCACCGACCGGCTCGGTCACGACCGGCGGTACTCGGTGGACATCACCAAGATCGGCGAGGAACTCGGCTACGCCCCGCAGGTGCCGTTCGCGTCCGGCCTGGCCGACACCGTCGCGTGGTACCGGGACAATCGGGCCTGGTGGGAGCCGCTGAAGGAACGGGCGGCGCTCGCGCGTGCCTGACGCCGTGCCCGTCGCCGCGTTCGTCGCGGTGCTCGCTGCCGTGCCGACCGTTGTGATCGCCGCGTCGTGGCGCCCCTCCCCCGGCGGCCGTCGATGAGCCGCTGGCTGGTCACGGGTGCCGGCGGCATGCTCGGACGCGACCTGCTGACCGTCCTGGACGAGCACGCGCCCGACCGGATCCAGGTGACCGCCGCGACCCGTGCCGACCTCGACGTCACTGACGCCGATGCGGTCGCCGCGGCCGTGGCCGGCCACGATGTCGTCGTCAACGCCGCCGCGTACACCGATGTGGACGGTGCCGAGACCGACGAGGACACCGCCACCGCCGTCAACGGCCTGGGTGCCGGCAACGTCGCCGCGGGCTGTGCGCGCGCCGGCGCGGTGCTGCTCCAGCTGTCCACGGACTATGTGCTGCCCGGCCGCGTGCCGCCGGGGGGCGGGCCGTACCCGGAGGACGCGGTCACCGGCCCGGTGAACGCCTATGGCCGCAGCAAGCTGGCCGGCGAACTCGCCGCGCTCCGGGCGCTGCCCGACCGGGCGTACGTGGTCCGCACCGCATGGCTCTACGGGGAGCACGGCGGCAACTTCGTCGCCACGATGCTGCGGCTTGCGGCCCGCCACGACACCCTGGACGTGGTGGACGACCAGCGCGGGCAACCCACCTGGACGCGGGAGCTGGCCCGGCAGCTGGTGGCCCTCGGGAGCGCCGCGACCGCCGGGAACGCTCCGCCCGGCGTCTACCACGGCACGTCCGCCGGCGAGACCACCTGGTACGGGCTCGCCCGGGCCGTCTTCGCGGCCGCCGGACTCGACCCCGACCGGGTGCGCCCGACGACCAGCGACGCGTTCCCCCGGCCCGCCGCCCGGCCGCCGTACAGCGTGCTCGGCCACGGCCGGTGGGCCGCGGCAGGCGTCCGGGCGCAACCGCCCTGGCAGCGGCAGCTCACCGACGCTTTCGCCGGGTCGACGTTCGCCGCCGGTCGCGCGGCGCTCCCGTGAGCGGGCCCGGCCAGGGGCACTTCCGGGTCGGCCCGCGGCCGGGTGAGGCCAGGGCGGCCGGTGGGCTGACCAGCGGATCGATAGCATGACGGGGCACCTGGACAACTGCGAGAGACGCGAGGCGATGGACGGCAATCAGGACGGCAATCACGACGCGCAAACCGCCGGGGCACCCCTCCGTCCGGTTCACGCCGGACCGCGGAAGGCCGCCCGATGAGGCTCACCGTCGTGACCGCGGTCACCGGGATCATCCTGCTGGTGGTGATCGTGGAGCTGCTGCGCCGCCGCCAGCTCCGGGAGAAGTACGCCGCGCTCTGGCTGCTGGTCGGCATCGGCATGCTGCCGCTGGCCTTCTTCCCCGGACTGCTGGACAACCTGGCCAGCGCGGTCGGCGTGGTCGACGGCGTGAACCTGGTGCTCTTCGGTGGCCTGGTGTTCCTGCTGCTGGTCTGCATCCACCTGTGCTGGGAGGTCAGCCGCCTGGAGGAGGAGACCCGGGTGCTGGCCGAGGAGGTCGCGCTGATGCGCGCCGAGCGGGAGTCCGAGCGCCGTGAGTCCTGACCATGCGCTGGACAGGGTGCTGATCATCGTCCCGGCCTGGAACGAGGCCGGCTCGATCGCCGAGGTCGTCGCCGAGGTCCGCGGCGAACTGCCCGCGGTGGACGTCCTCGTGGTCGACGACGGCTCCGGCGACGCCACCTCCGAGGAGGCACGCAAGGCCGGTGCGATCGTGGCCCGACTGCCCTACAACCTCGGCGTGGGCGGTGCGATGCGGTTGGGCTACCGCTACGCCCGCGACCACGGCCACACCGTGGCGGTGCAGATCGACGCCGACGGGCAGCACGACCCGCGCTACGTCGCGAAGCTGATCGACGCGCTGGCCGACGCCGACATCGTGATCGGTGCCCGGTTCGCCGGCGAGGGCGACTACGTGGTGCGCGGGCCGCGCCGGTGGGCGATGTCGGTGCTGTCCTGGGTGATCTCGACACTGGCCCGGACGAAGCTGACCGACACGACGTCTGGGTTCCGCGCCTGCAACCGGCGGGTGATAGAGATGTTCGCCGCCTCCTACCCGGTGGAGTACCTGGGCGACACCGTCGAGACGCTGGTGATGGCGGCCCGGCGCGGCTACCGGGTCCGCCAGGTGCCGGTGGCGATGCGCCGCCGGATGGCCGGCACGCCCAGCCAGTCGTCGTTCCGGGCCGTGGTGTACCTCGGCCGGGCCATGATGACGCTGGTGCTGGCCCTCGTGCGGCGCTGATGCGCCGGTTGGTCGGCTTCGCCCGGCGCGCGCTGCCGCCGGGAACGGCCTCGGTCGGGCTGGGCCTCGCCGTCCTGGGCGTGACCGGGTACGTCGTGCTCGGACTGGCCAGCCATTCCCTGGCCAAGGCCGACTACTCGGCCTTCTCGGTGCTGTGGACGATCGTGTTCGCGGTCGGGCCGGGGTTGTTCTTCCCGCTGGAGCAGGAACTCAGCCGGGCGGTGTCGGCCCGCACGGAGCGCGGTGAGGCGCCGGGCCGGGTGGTCGCGAAGGTGGCCGCACTGGCCGCGGCCTTCCTCGCTGTGCTGCTCGGCGCGCTGGCCGTGAGCTGGGACTTCGTGACCACCGAGCTCTTCGGCGGCAACGCGGCCGTCACGCTCGCGCTCGTCCTGAACGTCGGCGCGTTGGCCCTGGCCCACCTCTCGCGCGGGGTGTTGGCGGGCACCGGCCAGTTCGGTCGCTACGGAGCCCAGCTCGGGCTGGACGGGCTGCTGCGGAGCGCACTCGTGGTCGCGTTGGTGCTCGGTGGCGCCGGGAGCCCGGCCAGCTTCGGCATCGCGATCGCGGTGGCGCAGGTGGTCGCGGTGCTGGTAACCGGCCTGCCTGCGGTGCGGCTGTCCGCCGGTCCCTCGGTGCGCTGGTCGACGGTGTCCTCGGGCCTGGGACTGCTGCTGGCGGCCACGCTGTTCGCCCAGATCCTGGTGAATGTCGGCCCGGCCATCGCCCAGCTGCTCAGCACGAATCCGGCGCTGGCCGGCGAGCTGCTGTCGGCGGCGGTGCTGGCCCGCATTCCGGTGTTCGTGTACGCGTCGCTGCAGGCATCGTTGCTGCCGAGCCTGTCCCGGGCGGTGGCGGCCGGTGACGTCGACCGTTTCCGCGGGTTCCTGCGCCGCGGGCTCGCAGCGGTGGTCGGGCTCGGACTGCTCGGGGTGGCGGGATGCGCGCTGCTCGGACCGTGGCTGGTGCGGGTGTTCTTCGACGGCGTCGGACTGGTCGGACGGGCTGACCTGGCCCTGCTGGCGGCCGGTACCGCCGTGTACCTGGTCGCGATGGTCCTCGGGCAGGCGCTGGTCGCGCTGGGCCGCACCGGCTCCCAGGCGCTGGCCTGGACAGTCGGGTTCGTGGTCTTGGCCGTGGTGACCGTCCTGCCGCTCGACGTCCTGGCCAGGGTCGAGTTCGGCTACCTGCTCGGCTCCGCCGCCGTGGCCGTGGTGGCCGCGTGGTCCCTGGCACGGCACCGGCTGAGCGTGCCGACGCCGGCACCCGCTCCGGCGGCCGTTGCCCCGGGAGTGCCCGAATGACGCCCACCGTCACCGCGGTCATGCTCGCGTACGGGGCCGAGGAGTGGCTGCCCGAGGCCGTGCACGGCGTCCTGGCCTCCACCGATGTCCAGCTCGACGTGATCGTGGTCGACAACGGTTGCACGTCTGACGCCGTCGACGTGGTGAAAGGACTCCCGGGGGTGCGGGTGGTCACCCCCGACGAGAACACCGGCTACGCCGGCGGATGCGTGATCGGTGCCGCCGAGGCCACCGGCGACTATCTTGCGTTCGTCAACTCCGACGCCACGGTCGCCCCCGGCGCGGTGGCCGGGATGGTGCGGGTGGCCGCCGAGGAGCAGGTAGGTCTCGCGATGGGCAGCATCAGGCTGGCCGACCGCCCCGAGGTGATGAACACCGCGGGCAACCCGCTGCACTACGCGGGGCTGGTATGGGTCGGCGGTTTCGAGGATCCGGCCAGCGACCACGCGGAGCGGCGCACGGTGCCGTGCGCGAGCGGCTGCGCGTTCGTGATGCGCCGTGCGGTGTGGGACGACCTCGGCGGGTTCGCACCCGAGTACTTCGCCTACCACGAGGACACCGACCTCAGCATCCGGACGTGGCAGCATGGCCTGACCGTGGAGTACGTACCGGACGCCGTCGTGCGGCACCACTACGAGTTCTCCCGGACCCCGACCAAGTTCCACCTGATCGAACGGAACCGGCTGGTGGTGGTGCTCACCACCTACCAGCTCCGTTCGCTCCTGGTGCTCGCGCCGATGCTGGTGCTCACCGAGCTGGCGATGGTCGCCTCGGCCGTGGCCGGCGGGTGGTGGTCGCAGAAGGCGGCCGGCTGGCGCTGGCTCTGGCGGCACCGGCGGTGGGTGCGCGCGCGGCGACGTGAGGTGCAGGGCGCCCGCCGGCTCCCGGACGCCGACATCGTGACGCTGATGACCCCGCGGTTCGAGCCGGGGAACGTGGCCACCCCGCCGGGGATCGGCGTGTACAACGCGGTCTCCGCCGGCTACTGGGTGATCGCCCGACGCCTGATCGGCCGCCCTACCCGCTGAGCCCCCCCGCGTGGTCCCCGGCCTACTTCGCCTTCGGCTCCGACGGCGGCGCGCCGTCCTCGCCGGGCCCGGCCGCCTGGTCCGCCACGGTGTCGGCATCGGGCGAATCCTCCGCCTCGGCGGGCGGCGTCTCGGAGCCGGCCGGATCGGCCAGCAACGGGGTGAGGGCCGTCCCCGTGATCCGCCGGAACGCCCGGCCCGGTCGGTCGCGCTCCAGCGCGGCCACTTCCAGCTGGGTGGCGGGGAGGTCACGCTTCCTGCCGTTCTCCCCGCCCACGCTGGCGAGCCCGGAAACGGCCAGCCGGAGCGCCTCCGCCAGCGTCAGGTCGGCGCGGTGGCCCTGCTTGAGGGCGGTGGCGATCGTCTCGGACTGTCCGCCCATGGCCACGAAGCCCGGCTCGTCGCCCACCGAGCCGTCGTAGGTGAGCCGGTACAGCTCGTCGGACTCGGCCGTCTCGCCGACCTGTGCGACGCACACCTCGATCTCGAACGGCTTGGACTGCTCGGTGAAGATCGAGCCGAGAGTCTGGGCGAAGGCGTTGGCCAGGCCGCGTCCGGTCACGTCCCGGCGGTCGTAGGAGTAGCCGCGCAGGTCGGCGTAGCGGATGCCGGCCTGGCGCAGGTTCTCGAACTCGTTGTACTTGCCGACCGCGGCGAATCCGATCCGGTCGTAGATCTCGCTGACCTTGTGCAATGCGTTCGACGCGTTCTCGGCGACGAAGAGCACACCGCCGACGTAGGTGAGCACGACGACGCTGCGGCCGCGCGCGATGCCCTTGCGCGCGTACTCCGAGCGGTCGCGCATGATCTGCTCGGGCGAGGCGTAGAACTGCATGGCCACGGCGTTCGATCTCTCCTCGGGCGGCGGGACGGTGGGTGTGGACGGGAGCGGGGGTCAGCCGCCGGGATTGCTCATGCGGGCTTCCACGACCGTCGCCACGACCTCGCCGAGGGCGTCGTCGCTCACCCGCCGCACGCCTTCGGCGTCCGCGATCATCACGACCGGGAAGAGCCGGCGGGCGAGGTCGGGACCGCCGGTGGCGGAGTCCTCGTCGGCGGCGTCGTAGAGCGCCTCGACGACCAGCCGGATGGTTTCGTCGGCGGTGGAGCCCTCCCGGTACCGCTTCTTCATCGCGGCCTTGGCGAACACCGAGCCCGACCCCACGGAGTGGTAGTCGTGCTCCTCGTAGCAGCCGCCGGTGAGGTCGTAGCTGAAGATGCGGCCACCGCGCACGGGGTCGGTCGTGTCGAGGTCGTAGCCGGCGAAGAGTGGGAGCACCGCCAGGCCCTGCATCGCGGCCGCGAGGTTGCCGCGGATCATCGCCGAGAGCCGGTTGGCCTTGCCGTCGAGGGAGAGCGTGGTGCCCTCGATCTTCTCGTAGTGCTCCAGCTCGACGCCGAAGAGCCGGACCAGCTCGATCGCGATGCCGGCGGTGCCCGCGATGCCGACGACGGAGTAGGAGTCGGCCGGGAAGACCTTCTCGATATCGCGCTGGGCGATGAGATTGCCCATCGTGGCGCGCCGGTCGCCGGCCATCACGGCGCCGCCCTCGAAGAGGGCCGCCACGATCGTGGTGCCGTGCGGCGCGAGGCCGCTGGTGCTGCCGGTCGGGAACACCCGCGCGCCGGGCAGGAGATCGGGCGCGGCGACGCTGAGGAACTCGGAGAACGAGGAGATGCCGGGGGTGGTGTAGACCTGTGGTAGCCGCCCGGACGCAGGATGACCCGCTGCCACGTGGTTCCTCTCACATTGTGGATCGACGTCGGCGGGCCACCGGCACCGCCCGGACCGGGGCGGCCCCGACGCCGCCGTGGAAGCTCAGGACATCCAGAACCTTACCTGTGCCGCGGCCGGCCCGGTCGGGGTCGTCCGGGCCGGCGGTGCGATCACTCGCCGCCCTTCTGGACGTACCCGCGGACGAACTCCTCGGCGTTCTCCTCCAGCACGGAGTCGATCTCGTCGAGCATCGCGTCGACGTCCTCGCCGATCTTTTCCACCCGTTCGGCGACCTCTGGATCGGCCTCGACCGGAGCCTCGGTCTCCGCTTCCTGTTCCCGTCCGCGCCCGCTCTGCGCCTGCCCGCCGGTGTCCCTGGTGCTCATGGTCACGCCCTCCCGCCGTGGAATGTCGACCGTACCGTGCGCGGCGGACGCAACGCGGTGTCCGCACCCCGTGACCCCTGCGCGGGGTGATCGTTACGTAACAGAGCGCCCATCACTGGACACATACCGTCAGTCCATGCGTAACCCCCTTCACGGGAGCTACAGGAGCCACCGCGCGTGCCCGACCGTTCGCATCACCCCAGCCGTTTCCCTCGATCGCGGCAGGCCAGCCATGCCCGGCGGCCCCGTCGCCGCAACCGCCGACGGGCCGCCGTCCTGGTCACCGTCGCCGTGCTGGTGCCCCAACTGCTGCTCGCCGGTGTCCTGGCAGTCCGGCTCGGGGTCCTTCCCGGCGGCGCGGATCGCGGCACGGCCAACGCCGGAGCGGAACGCCCCGACGAGCCGCTCCGGCTGGGTGACTGCGTCCGGCGCGAGGACACGGTCGGCACCCGGTACGTCCGGGTCCGGTGCACCGACTTCCGGGCGTACGGGAACGTGATCGGGGTCGTCAAGGGCTCCCCCACCGGCACGGAGGCGTGCGCGGCCGACACGGACTTCTTCGCCTCCCAGCCCGCCGCCGTGGTCTGCCTCCGCCAGCTCTCCGGCCCGCACCCGGGCGATCCGGGCCGGGGCGGCGGCGTGTACCGCTCCGGCGACTGCGTGACCACCGATGTGACGTCAGGGGTGAGCGAGGTCCCCTGTGATTCCGCTGACGTGTCCGAAATAGTCACGGAGCGTGTGCGGACCGTGGCGGAATGCCTGGTTCCGGCGGTCCGGTTCGCCACCGTCGAGGCCGGCGCCACCCGGGTGCTCTGCCTGCGCGATGGCCCGGGGATGGCAGGACCGGGCGAGTGCGTGACCGGTCCGGACACCGCGGTCACCTTCACGGCGGTGCCGTGCACGGGGCCGGAGGCCGGTGCACGGGTGGTGGCCCGGGTCGCCACACCGCCGGCCTGTCGCACCTTCCCCGGCCAGACGCACTACGTGGAAGACCCCAGCGGGCTGGTCCGTTCGCGGGTGGTCTGCCTGGCCCGTCTCCCAGGCCCCCGGTAGGCGGTCGGTCGTACCGTCTCAGCGGCCGCCGGTGAGGATGTCGAGCAACTGGGTGGCGGTGTCGCACCGGTCGAGCAGGCCGCCGACATGCTGCTTTGTGCCGCGTTCGGGCTCGAGCATCGGCACCCGCACCAGCGACTCGCGGCCCACGTCGAAGATCACCGAGTCCCAGCTGGCCGCGACGACCTGCCCGGCGTACTTCTCCAGGCAGCGTCCGCGGAAGTACGCCCGGGTGTCGGTCGGAGGGCTCACCATGGCCTCGGTGACCGCCTCGTCGTCGACCAGCCGCTTCATCGCGCCGCGGGCGACCAGGCGGTGGTAGAGGCCCTTCTCCGGCCGCACGTCGTGGTACTGCAGGTCGACCAGTTGCAGCCGGGGGGCGTCCCAGCCCAGCCCGTCCCGTTCCCGGAAGCCCTCCAGCAGTCGGAGCTTGGCCACCCAGTCCAGCTCGTCGGCGCAGAGCATCGGATCGCGTCGCAGCCGGTCGAGCATCGACTCCCACCGGTCGAGCACGTCCAGGGTGATCGCGTCGACGTCGGCGCCGTACCGGTCGGTCACGAACGCCCGGGCCCGCTCGCAGTAGGCCTCCTGCATCTCCACCGCGGTCATCCGGCGGCCGTCCCGGAGCGAGACCTTGTGCTGCAGTGCCGGGTCGTGGGAGACCGCACGCAGGTCGGCGACGGGTTCGGAGAGCACCAGGTCGGCGGGCAGCACCCGCTCCTCGATCATCGCCAGCACCAGTGCGGTGGTGCCGAGCTTGAGGTAGGTCGAGATCTCCGACAGGTTGGCGTCGCCGATGATCACGTGCAGGCGGCGGTACTTCTCGGCGTCGGCGTGCGGCTCGTCGCGGGTGTTGATGATCGGCCGCTTCAGGGTGGTCTCCAGGCCCACCTCGACCTCGAAGAAGTCGGCCCGCTGGCTGATCTGGAAGCCGGTGCCGGAGCCGTCCTGCCCGGTGCCCACCCGACCGGCTCCGGCGACGATCTGCCGGGTGACGAAGAACGGCGTGAGGTGGGTGACGATCTCGGAGAACGGGGTCTGGCGGCGCATCAGGAAGTTCTCGTGCGCTCCGTAGGACGCGCCCTTGTTGTCGGTGTTGTTCTTGTAGAGGTTGATCGGCGGCGTCCCGGGCACGGTGGCCGCACGCCGGGCCGCCTCCACCATCACCCGCTCGCCGGCCTTGTCGAACAGCACGGCGTCGCGGGGGTTGGTCACCTCGGGGGTGGAGTACTCGGGGTGGGCGTGGTCGACGTAGAGGCGCGCGCCGTTGGTGAGGATGACGTTGGCCAGACCCAGATCCTCGTCGGCCAGTGCCTCGGCCGGGTCGTAGAGCGCGCCGCCATAGGTGAAGCCGCGCGCGTCCCGCAGCGGCGATTCCTCTTCGTAGTCCCAGCGGGCCCGGCCGTTGCGGGTCAGCTCGGGACGCGCGCCGTAGGCGTTGACGATCTGCGAGGAGGTGACCATGGGGTTGGCGCCGGGCTGCCCGGGGACGGAGATGCCGTACTCGACCTCGGTACCCATGATCCGGCGCGCGCTCATGTACCGAGCCTAGACAGGTGCGGTGGGTGCCGCGGGGTGCCGCCGCGCACCGACGAGCGGCTCGGACCGCTCCCGGGGCTGTTTCGGGTCCTCTTCCACCGCCGCCGCCGCCGGCGGCGACGGTGCGACCGGTGATGTCGGGACGGCCGCCGCGTCGCCTCGGAAGCGCTCGACCAGGGAGACCACCCATCCGGCGCCCGCGAGCAGCAGCACGGGGAACACCACCGCGTACGACCGCACCCCACTCGCGGTGCCGTCCATGACGTACAGCGCGATACTCGTGAGACCGCCTCCCAGCGCGAGCGCGGCGAGCGGATCCCGCCGGAACCGAGTCATGGCGGCGAGGACCGCGAGGAGCAGGATGATCCCCAGTGGAGCGTCAGCGGCCAGGGCGGTCAGGTCGTAGACGACCGCTTTTGTGTACCACGAGGACAGCAGCCCGGCCGTGTCACCGGAGGCGAGTTCACCGGCCCAACCGAGCAGGTTGACGTGGGCCGCTGGAAAGACCAGGCCGGCGAGGACCGTCGCGGTGGCCACGGCGAGGCCGGTCGCGGCGAACGGGAACCAGTCGTTGCGCAGCCGCCGCTCCGCGACCGCCGCGGCCAGCCACGCGGCCAGCACCGCCACCACCAGGGCGACGGCGGTCCCACGGGTGAGCAGGGCCAGCGCGAGCAGCACGCCGAAGGCCACCACCGCGCGCCGGGTCGCGGCCCGGCCGATCGGCAGGGCGAACAGGCTGGCCGTGACCAGCGCCAGCGCGAGCGTGTCCGGCTGGGCGACCACTCCCAGCGCGCCGATCCGGTCGGACAGCAGGTAGGCCACGGCGACCAGGGCCCCGGCCGCCTGGCCCCAGCGCCGCGCGGCGAACACCGCGAGCAGGGCCACGGTGGCCAGTTGGGCGACCACCGGCACCAGCAGCAGCCCGACCGACCCGGCGACGGCCACGAACGGCGCCGACAACAGCGAGTAGACCAGCGAGGGATCGTCGATGCCCGTGCCGTCGAACAGCCACGCCGACCCGGCCGGCCAGCACCGCCCGCCGCACAGCTGCTCCACGAACGAACGGGTCGCCAGCCCGTCGTAGGTCCGCAGGGCCGCCTCGTCCGGCGAGTAGCCGAGGAAACGGTAGGCCCAGCCGAGGTGGAAGCGACTGTCCGAGGAAAAGTGCTGGGCGCGCGTCTGCAGGATCCCGGTCATCATCACCGCGGCGCCGGCGACGAGCAGCCAGGCGTACCGCGGGCCGGACGACGCGGAGCGGATCTGGGCGATCACCCGGCCCAGCCCTCCGCGGCGGCTGCCGGAGGCCGGCTCGTCCCGCGGCGCCGTCTGCGAGGGCTGCGGCCCGTCCGCGGCCGACCCGGCTGCGCCGAGTGCGTCCGGTGCGGCCTCCGGCAGGTCGGGGACCGCCTCCGTCGAGCGCGAAGGCCGGCGTTTGTGCGGCCCCCACACGTCGGCCATCAGCGCGATCGCGGCCAGGCCGAGCAACGGGATGATCGGCACCTGGTACCGGAACGCGGACGGGTGGAACTGGATCACGTAGATCGCGCTGACCACGACGAAGCTGGTCGCGGCCAGCACGCTGAGCTCGCTGCGGAAACGCCAGCCGACCGCCACCGCGGCCAGCACCAGCAGGGCGCAGAGCACGAGGTCGAAGCGCAGACCCAGCAGGTCGGACCGGATCAGCCCGGCCGTGACCTTGTACACGGCCTTCAGCCCGGTGGCCCCGTACTGTTCCTGCGCCAGCGCGGAGAACTGGTCGGGCAGCGACAGCTTCTCGCCGCCGAAGATCCGTGGGGGCACCAACATCTGGACGGCCAGGGCCGCCGTGCCCAACACCGTCCCCCAGACCGCGAACGGCAGCCAGGGGTTGCGCAGCGTCCGGTCGCGCACCGCCACCAGGAGCCAGACGGCCGCGACCGCCAGCGGCAGCGCGATCGCGAACTGCCGGTTGGCCATGCCGAGCACCACCAGCACCGTGAACCAGACCACGTCCCGGCGGCCCGTGCGCCGGGCCAGCGGCAGGAACAGCAGCGGCCACACCGTGAACAGGATGGCAGCGGCCTCGGTGTGCCCGATCGCGGCCCAGCGCACCAGACTGACCGGCACGAGCATCATCAGGCCCGCGACCAGGGCCCAGCGCTGACCCCAGAGTCGGGACGCGAACAGCACCACCGCGACGACCGCACCGGCATAGCACAGCATCGAGACGACGAGCATCCCGTTCGGACCGAACAGCGCCACCAGCGGCGCTGACACGAGCGGGAGGAATACCCGCGGCGCGACCACGGCGGCGTACTGGCCGGTGAAGAACTCGCTGGCGAAGTTCGGCGGCCAGCAGGTCGGACAGCGTTCCGGGACGACGATGCCGATCAGGAAGTCGTAGGACAGCTGCGCCGCCTCGGGCTGCGAGTAGCCGAGGTACCAGTACGTCCAGGCCAGGTAGAGCCGCGAGTCGGCGCCCCAGTTGACCCGCAGGGTCAGCGAGAGGACGAGCGTGAAGACATAGAGCCCGAGGAGGAGCAGCCAACCCCGCCGAGGAAGGGCGGTGCGCAGGCGGTTGAGCAACGTGTCCATCGTCGCTGGACGCTATCAGGACCGGCCGCGTGCCGAACGCCGGGCAGGCGCCGCCGACGTGTGTTCGCCGCACCGCCGAACGGCGTTCACCCTGGTGGCCGGATCACATCCGGATCATCGGGCCAGCGGGGTGGACGGCGGCGACCACGGCCGCACGTCGTCGACCTCGACGCGCAGCGACGGCTGCGACGTGCGGAGCCTGGCCAGGTGGTCGATGACGTCTGGTCGGTTGGTGACGATCCGCACCGGCACCGACTGCGCGGCCAGGAACGCGGCCAGGTCGTCCAGATCGTGTCCGGCCGTGGGCGTGAGCCAGTCCCGGGCCGGAGTCGCCAGCGCGGCGTTGCGGTGCAGTACCGCAACGTAGGCGGTCGCCAGCGGCGGTTTCCAGTCCGGGCCGATCCAGGCGATCGTGATCGTCCCGTCTGCCTGGGGATGGCGGCGGAACACGAACTCGGCGATCTCCCCCCGCTCCTTGGCGGCAAGGCTGTGGCTGACGAACCGCAGGCCCGGCGGCCGGCCCCGGTCGAGCAGGCCGGTGGTGGCCAACCCGGTGAGCGGCACCGTGACCGCGACCGCGGTCGCCAGCGCGATCCCCCGCCGTACCCGCGGCGGACGGTGGGCGGTGCGAGCCCGCACCTGCCGCTGGACGAGCAGCGCGAGCGCCCCCACCGCCAGCAGCAGCACCACCAGGAACGCGTGCAGGACCTTCTCGTAGTAGTAGAGGGTGGAGCCGACCCTGACCTGTTGGTAGACCCACAGTGCGCCCGTGGCCAGGCCCGCGGCGGCCAACGCCCAGCCGGCCGACCGCCAGACCGGGTTCCGGCGTGCGGCCAGCACGACCGGGATGCCGACCAGCAGCACCACGCCGACGACAATCCGGTTCGGCGTGTGGGTGATGCCGCCCCCGGAGAGCAGCACCGTGCCGGTGTTCGCCTGGGCGTTCAGTACGGGTTCGACCAGGCCGAACGCCGCGGTCACCACGGCGGTGCCCAGCGCGAACCTCCACGCCGGGGCGACCCTTCGCCCGTACCGCCACAGCGACAGCGCGATCAGCGCCGCCGCGAGCGGGAGGTAGAGGTAGTACGTCATTGACACACCGACGAACAGCGCCCCGAGGACGGCGAGGTGTTCGCGGATCCGCGCGATCGGCCGGATCGCGACCGCGGTCAGCAGCGTCAGCACGGCCAGGCCGGCGATCTCCGAGGTGAACCCGCCGACGTAGATCGTGATCGGCGGGCCGAGCAGGACGAACCCGAGGGCACCCGCCGACGCGGCCAGCGTCGCCCCGCGGGACAGGGCTGGTCCGGCCACCCAGCGCAGGCCCCACACCACGGCGGCCCCGAGGAACACGAACGTCCCGGCCGCGCACCAGGTCAGCAACCGGAACGAGTCCTCCGCCGCCCCCGGCACGTCGGCGGACTCGACGAAGTTGGCGACCAGGGCGTAGAAGAAGTGCGATCCCTGCGGGTAGGTCTCGTAGCCGGGCGGCACGTACCGCGCCGCGGCGTCGGGCTGCAGGAACAGGTACCCGCCGATCAGCCGGATCGTGTCGTAGAACAGGAAGTGCCGTGAGTAGTCGTCGTTGGACGCCGCGAGGGCGATCTGGTCGGCCAGTGTCCCGCGCCGGTAGGCGACGGCCATGAACCCGGCGCCGGCCATCGCCGCGCCCAGCACCGGCACGTCGCGCAGGCTCGGCCGGGGCAGTCGTGGAGCCCGGCCGGTGAGGGCGCCGATCGGCACCAGGACGCTCAGCGCGGTGGCGCCGACGACGGCCGGGTGCAGGTGCCACGGCCACACCGAGAGCAGCAGCCCCGCGGGCGCCGCGACGGCGGCCACCAGCCCGACGGCCAGCACCAGTCGGTCGACCAGCGCGTTGCCGGCCCGTAGCAGCGACGCCGTGCCGGTCACGGTCAGGAGCAACAGCAGCCAGTCGACGCCAAGGGCATGGGTGGCGGCGGCCAGCGCCCAGGTGGCTCCGAGGAGGACCGCGACGAGACCCCATCGACGGGGAGCGCCAGCCGACTGGCGGCGGGCCGGGGTGTCGGCCGGCGTGGTGTCGCCTGAGCCGGTGGCGTCGACCTGCTCGGAGGAGTCTGCCTTCGCCGCTGCCATGCCGCGCATCCTACAAACGGCACCGCCCCGCCTGGCGTGCGGCAGCCCTCGGTCCCGACACGGCGCCTGTCCGATCCGGTGCCACCGCCCGCCGGGCGGACGGGACGACCGCCGGCACCCGAGACTTCCCGGGTGCCGGGCGGTCGCCGTGCGCGTTACAGGTACTGGCCGGTGTTGGTGACCGTGTCGATCGCCCGGCCGGCCTCGCTGCCCTTGCCGCCGGAGACCAGGGTGCGGATGTAGACGATCCGCTCGCCCTTCTTGCCGGAGATGCGGGCCCAGTCGTCGGGGTTGGTGGTGTTGGGGAGATCCTCGTTCTCGCGGAACTCGTCCACGCAGGCGTCCATCAGGTGCTGGATCCGCAGGCCCTTCGCGGCGAGGGTGAGGAAGTCCTTGATCGCCATCTTCTTCGCCCGGTCGACGATGTTCTGGATCATCGCGCCGGAGTTGAAGTCCTTGAAGTAGAGGACTTCCTTGTCACCGTTGGCGTAGGTGACCTCCAGGAAGCGGTTCTCCTCGGTCTCGGTGTACATCCGCTCGACGACACCCTGGATCATCCCGTCGACGCAGGCCTGCCGGGAGTCTCCGTGCTCGGCCAGGTCGTCGGTGTGGATGGGCAGGCTCACGGTGATGTACTTGGAGAAGATGTCGCGGGCGGCCTCGGCATCGGGACGCTCGATCTTGATCTTCACGTCGAGGCGGCCGGGCCGCAGGATCGCCGGGTCGATCATGTCCTCGCGGTTGGAGGCGCCGATCACGATGACATTCTCCAGGCCCTCCACGCCGTCGATCTCGCTGAGCAGCTGCGGGACGATCGTGTTCTCGACGTCCGAGGAGACACCCGAGCCGCGGGTGCGGAAGATCGAGTCCATCTCGTCGAAGAACACGATCACCGGCGTGCCCTCCGAGGCCTTCTCCCGGGCCCGCTGGAAGACCAGCCGGATGTGCCGCTCGGTCTCGCCGACGTACTTGTTGAGCAGCTCGGGGCCCTTGATATTGAGGAAGTAGGACTTCGCCTCCTTGCCCGACTCGCCCCGGGACTCGGCCACCTTCTTGGCCAGCGAGTTGGCGACGGCCTTGGCGATCAGCGTCTTGCCGCAGCCGGGCGGGCCGTAGAGCAGCACACCCTTCGGGGGTCGGAGCTCGTGCTCGCGGAACAGCTCGGCGTGCAGGAACGGCAGCTCGACCGCGTCCCGGATCTGCTCGATCTGGTTCCGCAGGCCGCCGATCGCGGTGTAGTCGATGTCCGGGACCTCCTCCAGGACCAGGTCCTCGACCTCGGACTTCGGGATGCGCTCGTACACGTAGGCCGAGCGCGGCTCGAGCAGCAACGAGTCACCGCTGCGCAGGTGGACGTCGGTCAGGGTGGCCGCGAGGTACACGATCCGTTCCTCGTCGGCGCGGGAGAGCACCAGGGCACGGTCGGGGTGCCCGTCGGGCCCCTCCAGCAGCTCCTTGAGCATCACGACCTCGCCGGCGCGTTCGTACCCGAACGCCTGCACGATGTTGAGGGCGTCGTTGAGCATGACCTCCTGGCCCCGCTGCAACTCCTCGGCCGGAACGGCCGGCGACACGGCCACCCGGAGCTTGCGTCCGCCGGTGAACACGTCCACCGTGCCGTCGTCGTGCCGGGCCAGGAAGACGCCGTAGCCGCTCGGCGGCTGGGCCAGCCGGTCGATCTCCTCTTTGAGGGCGATGATCTGGGTGCGGGCCTCACGCAGCGTCGCGGCAAGCTTCTCGTTCTGCTCGGACAGCCGCGTCGCCGTCGCCTGGGCGGCGGTGAGGCGCTCCTCGAGGGACCGCGCGTGCCGCGGCCCGTCGGTGGACTTGCGGCGCAGGAGCGAGACTTCCTCCTGCAGGAAGCTCACCTGGGCCGTGAGTTCGCGGACCTCCTCGTCCTGCTGTGCTGCGCGCTGATCCGCGTTTTCTCGGTTGGAGTTCACGACCGCCCACCTCCCCCGGCATCGGTGGTTCCACAGTACCGACTCCCCGATGCCCGTGCCGCGCATCGGCGCCGACAACGCGCCAACGACCACGTTTCGTCACCCGAACGGAGCGTGTCGGACACCGTGTGCGCCCGGCGCGCCGACATCCTCCGCCGGTCTGCTCGGGGCGCCGGGCGGGCGGCCGTCGACCGGCCTACCCTGGGGTGGGAGCCCCGTTCGGGGTGCGGCGAGGAGGGCAAGGCGGATGAGCGAGCCTGGACGGGCGAACCCCGGACGCCGTGCTCAGACGGCAGCCGCTCCGCGGCGCGAGGCGGGCCTATGAGCGAGTCGTTGCGGGTCTGGGTCGACCAGGACCTCTGCACCGGCGACGGGCTGTGCGTCCAGTACGCGCCGGAGGTGTTCGAGTTCGACGTCGACGGCCTGGCGTACGTGAAGGCCGCGGACGGCGAGTTGCACACCGCCGCCGGCAGCCAGGTCGAGGTGCCCGACCAGCTCCGCCTGGACGTGATCGACTCGGCGAAGGAGTGCCCGGGGGCGTGCATCCACGTGGTCCGCACCGCCGACGGCACCGAGGTGGCCGGGCCCGAGGCCTGACCGGCCGCTGCCCGCGCCCGGTGCGCCCGGTTCAGCGCACCGGCACGCCGGCCAGGCTCGCGACCTGCTGGGCGAACAGGGCCAGCCGGCTCATCTGGCCCGGCCCGCCGATCTCGGTGCTCTTTCCCAGCCGGATCGCGTCGTGCCGGATCACGGTGGCGCTCTCGCCGTCCCGCTCGACCGGGCCGGCCTCGTCGAGCGACTCCAGCAGGATGTACACGTCCACACCGTGCAGGCGGTGTCCGTCGCCGTCGCGCACCAGCAGGGTGCGGTACCCCACCTCGTTGACCCGTCCGAGCGGCACCGTCCGCACCGCCGAGGTCATCGCGCCGTCGGGGAACTGCTCGTCGACCACGTCCTCGCCGTGCCAGAGCACGATCCGCTCGCCGTCGCAGACGACGGCCTCCTGCCACACCAGGCCGTCGTCGGAGACCATCCGCTCCAGGCTGAACCCGAGGACGGGCCGCTCCCCGAGCACCGCGGCCAGCGCCTCCAGCGCCACCTCCGGGTCGCGGAAGTAGGCCCGGGCCGCCTCGGACAGGTCGGTGTAGGGCGACCAGTCCGGGAAGACGAAGTCCTGGCCGGACTCGGCGCCGCGACGAGGTCCGAACATCGCCTCACACCTCCTGGTCGGGGCTGGCGCCGACTGCTTCGTCGCCGGTGGGAGCGGAGCCGTCGGAACGGGGCGCCGCACGGTCGGCCTGGAGGGCCTGGTATGCCTCGGCGCCCTTGGACGGCTTGCGCTGCCGACGCGGCGCGGTGACCCCGTCGGCCAGGCGGCGGCTCGTGAGCAGGAAGGCGGTGTGGGCGACCATCCGGTGGTCCGGCCGCACCGCCAGGCCGTCCACATGCCAGTCCCGCACCAGACACTCCCAGGCCCGGGGCTCGGTGAACGAGCCGTGCTCGCGCAGCGCCTCGACCGTGGCCGAGAGCTGGGTGGTGGTGGCGACGTAGGCGATCAGGACGCCGCCGGGCGTCAACGTCTTGCCCGCCGTGGTGAGTACCTCCCACGGAGCGAGCAGGTCGAGCACCACCCGGTCGACCTCCAAGCCGGTGGCGTCCACGACGTCCCCGACCGTCAGCGACCAGGCTGGATGCGGACCGTCGAAGAACCGCTCCACGTTGGCGCGGGCCACCTCGGCGAAGTCCTCCCGGCGTTCGTAGGAGTGCACCGCGCCGTACTCCCCCACCGCCCGCAACAGCGAGCAGGTGAGCGCCCCAGAGCCGGCACCGGCCTCGAGCACCCGGGCGCCCGGGAAGATGTCGCCCATCGCCACGATCTGCGCGGCGTCCTTCGGGTAGATCACCTGGGCGCCGCGGGGCATCGAGAGCACGAAGTCGGCCAGCAGCGGCCGCAGCGCGAGGTAGGGGGTGTTGGACGTCGAGGTGACCACGACGCCCTCGGGCTGTCCGATCAGGTCGTCGTGGGCGACGGCGCCCCGGTGGGTGTGGAAGTGCCGGCCCGGTTCGAGCACGACGGTGTTCAGGCGGCCCTTGGGGTCGGTGAGCTGAACGCGGTCGCCGGCGGTGAACGGTCCGCGCCGTGCGCGGCCGACTGGCGGTGAGGTCATCGGCGGCTTCCCCTGGGATCGAGCGTGTCGGCGACGTCGGCGGCCACGAGCACCCCGACGACGCGGTCGCCGTCGCCGATCACGTACTCGGTCGACGGGAAGGCGTGCAACGCGCGCAGCAGCTGCTCGCCGGTGAGGTGGGCCGGGACGATCATGCCCGGTTCCACGGTGCGCGCCACGCTCGACACCGGCACCCACGGCCGGCGCTCGGGCGGAATCGCGGCAGCCGCCGGCCCGGATACCACGCCGGTGGGCCGGCCGGCGCCGTCAACGACCACCAGGGAACGCGCGCCGGCGGCCTCGGCACGGCGTTGCGCCTCGGCCAGCGGCAGGTCCGACGGCACACCCAGGAACGGACTCGCGAGCTTCGACGCGGCCACCAGCGGCAGCCGGCGGGCGAGCCGCCCGACCCGGATGGCCCGGCTGGCGCCGATCCAGAGGAACACGCCCACCGCGATCGTCAGCAGAACGCCGGTGCTCGACCAGGTCGCCCCGAGGGCCGCGCCCCCGGCCAGCACGAGCACCGCCACCACCCGGCCGGTCCAGCCTGAGGCGATCGTGGCGCCGTGCCGGTCGCCGGTGAGCCTCCACAGACCCGCCCGGACCAGGCTTCCCCCGTCCAGCGGCAGCCCGGGCAGCAGGTTGAAGATGCCCACCAGTACATTGCTCAGCGCGAACTGGATCGCCAGCTCGTGGGGGATGCCGCCGTCGGGCGTGACGGCCGCGACCGCGGCCCCGAAGGCGCCCAGCGCGAGCGACACGGCCGGCCCGGCCACCGCGACCAGGAACTCCCCTGCCGGGGTGGACGGCTCCCGCTCCAGCTCGGTGTAGCCGCCGAGCATCCACAGCGTCATCGCCCGCACCCGGATGCCCAACCGCTGCGCCGTCACCGCGTGCCCGAGCTCGTGCGCGAGCACCGAGGCGAGGAGCAGTCCGACGAACGCCGCCGCGACGAGATATGCCTGCGACACCGCGACGCCCGGCAGCCGGCCCTGCAGGACCGGGGCGTAGACCACCACCAGCAGCACGGCCATGACCAGCCAGGCCACCGAGATGTGGACGGGAACGCCCAGGATCCGACCGATCCGCAGTCCGCGGCCGCCCCCCGACTGCTCCGCGCGCTCGGCGTTCATCCCCCGATGCTAGGCGCTGGGCGGCGCCCCCGCCGCAACGCTGGAGCCGGGCGGGCCCGCCCGGCGACCTCCCGGCGGACTGGCGGGCGGACCCTGTGGGCGCCGTCCCACGGGTTGTCGGTGCGCTCCCCTAGCCTGACCGCATGACCGCAGCCCCCGTCTCCGGCGCCGTGTCCCCGACGGATTCCCCCGACGTCACCACGACGCCGTTCGTCGGGTCGCTGTCGCCGTCGCGGGCCGCCGATTTCAAGAGCTGCCCCCTGCTCTACCGCTTCCGCTCCATCGACCGGCTGCCGGAACAGCCGAGTCCGGCCGCCACCCGGGGAACATTGGTGCACGCCGTGCTGGAGCGCCTGTTCGACCTGCCCGCGGGGCAGCGTTCGCTGGCCGCCGCGGTCGACCTGTTGGAGCCCGAGTGGGCCCGGCTGCGGGAGGCCGAGCCCGCGGTCGGCGGCCTGTTCGACACGCCCGAGGAACTGGCCAGCTGGCTGTCCTCGGCCCACGACCTGCTCGCCGGCTACTTCACCCTGGAGGATCCCGGCCGGCTCGAGCCGGCTGAGCGGGAGCAGCTGGTCGAGGTTGTCACCGGGTCCGGCCTCCGGCTGCGCGGCTACGTCGACCGGCTCGACGTGGCGCCCTCAGGCGCGATCAGGGTGGTCGACTACAAGACCGGCGCCGCGCCGCGGGAGGCATTCGAGGGCAAGGCGCTGTTCCAGCTCAAGTTCTACGCGCTGGTGATCTGGCACACCCGCGGGGTGGTACCGCGGCTCCTGCGGCTGCTGTACCTCGGCGACCGCGAGGTGCTCGACTACGTGCCCGACCTCGACGAGTTGCGCCGGTTCGAACGCACCCTGGAGGCGCTCTGGGTCGCGATCGACCGGGCTACCGCACGGCGCGACTTCCGGCCCAACCCGGGCAAGCTGTGCGACTGGTGCGACCATCACGCGTTCTGTCCGGCCAAGGGCGGCACGCTCCCGCCCTACCCCGAGCTCGCCGCCGCGGCAGCCGTCGCCGAGCCGGTGCTGAGCCCCGCGGCCGAGGACTGACCACCACGGCCGACCCGGCTCGTCCTCGGGCAGGAGACGGGATCCGTCCCGAGCACGACCGGCGCCCCCGCCGGGCTGACTACGGTGGTGACATGCGTCGTCACTGGTCACCGCGGTGGTGGATCGGTGTGCGCCCGGGAGTGGCCGACACGGCGCTGGCGGTGGTCATCCTGGCCGTGGCCGCGATCGCCTCGGTCGACTTGCTGCCGCTGGCTGATCTCGCCTGGACCGTCCCGATGTTCATCCTCGGGGTGGTGCCGATCGCTATTCGGCGGGAGGCGCCGCGGATCGCGGTGGCGCTGGTCTGCGCGCTGCTGGCCGCCAACTGGGTCACCGGGCACGAGATGCTCACCGAGTCGCTGTCGATGCTCGTCGTCTCGTACACCGCCGCCGCGGTGCTGCCGCTGCGGCACGCCCTTCCCGGGGTGCTCGCCATCGCCGGTACGGCGGCCGTCGTCACGCTCACCCACCCCGGTCCTCCCTCGCAGGTTCTCGCCAGCGCGGTGGCGAACGGTCTGATGCTGCTGGTCTCGTTCTTCGTCGGCCGTACGGTCTTCAACCGCCGGGCCTACACGCAGGCGCTGGAGGAACGGGCCCGGACGGCCGAGGCGAGCAGGGAGAGCGCGTCGCGCCAGGCGGTCCTGGACGAGCGCCGGCGGATCGCTCGCGAGCTGCACGACGTGGTGGCCCACCACATCAGCGTGATGGGGGTGATGGCCACCGGGGCCCGCCGGGCCCTGACCCGCGACCGCGCGGCCGCGGACGAGGCGTTGACCACGATCGAGAACACCAGCCGGGCGACGCTGCGGGAGATGCGTCGGCTGCTCGACGTGCTGCGCACCGACGACGAGCACCCTGATGCCGGCTGGGCGCCGCAGCCGGGCGTCGCGGGCCTGGAGACGTTGATGGCGCAGGTCCGGGAGGCCGGGCTGCCCGTGACGCTGACCGTCACCGGCGAACCCGGCGCGCTCGACCCCGGCATCGAGCTGACCGTGTTCCGGATCGTCCAGGAGGCGCTCACCAACGTGCTCAAGCACGCCGGTCCCGCGTCGGCCGAGGTGGCGGTGGCCTTCACCCGACAACGGCTCCGCCTGACCGTCCGCGACGACGGCCGCGGCCCGACGGCCGACTCCGTCGCCACCGGTCACGGCCTGGTGGGGATGCAGGAACGGGTGTCGCTCTACGGGGGAACGCTGCGCACCGGGAGCCAGGTCGGGGGCGGTTTCCAGGTTCTCGCCGACATCCCGATCGAGCCGTCCGAGGACGGATTCGACCGGGAGCGTGCCGCCGGCCCGCCCGCCGGTCCGCCGGGAAGCGCCGATCCGCCAGGGAGCCTCGTGACCGAACGCGGTGCGGGCGCAGTGTCCGTTGCCGGGACACTGCGCACCAGCGAGGCGGGCGCATGACCGAGAGCCGCGGAGCGGCCATCGAGGTGCTGCTGGTCGACGACCAGCCGCTGCTGCGGACCGGGTTCCGCATGGTGCTCAGCGCCGAACCGGACCTGACCGTGGTCGCCGAGGCCGCCGACGGCGTCGAGGCGGTGGAACTGACCCGGCGGCTCCTCCCCGCGGTGGTGCTCATGGACATCCGGATGCCGCGGATGGACGGCGTGGCAGCGACGAAGGCCATCGTCGAGGCGAACCTGCCGTCCCGGGTGCTCATCCTCACCACGTTCGAACTCGACGAGTACGTGGTGGGAGGTCTCCGAGCCGGCGCCAGCGGGTTCCTCTCCAAGGACGTGCCGGCCGAGGACCTGGTCACCGCCATCCGCACCGTGGCCGCGGGGGACGCGGTCGTTTCGCCCAGAATCCTGCGCCGCCTGCTCGACCAGTACGCCGATCGTCTCCCCGACCCGCACGCCCGGCCTCCCGAACGGCTCCACACGCTCACCGAGCGTGAACGCCAGGTGCTGACGCTGATCGCACGCGGCCTGTCCAACGCCGAGATCGCCGCGGAGCTGTTCGTCAGCGAGACGACCGTCAAGACCCACGTCGGCCACGTGCTGACCAAGCTGGGCCTGCGCGACCGGGTCCAGGCGGTGGTCCTGGCCTACGAGAGCGGCCTGGTCCGGCCGGGAAGCTGACGCGGACTCACCCCACCCTGAGACCGACCAAGGGTTGTCCCCGGCCTCGTGGTCCACCGGGAGTCGTACTCATGTACCCGCCCTGACGACGACGCGAGATGCCTTGTCCTCTCCCTACGGTGGGGTGCGACGCTGCGTGAGCGGCACCGAGACTGGGACGAACAGTCCAGAGAGACGGAGACGGCAGTGGGGGCAACCCAGATCGACGACACGAGACCAGCCGGCCTGACTGCGGCGGCCCGTGCGGTCGACGTGTGGAAGGTGTACGGGGCGAGCGAGGAGACCCGGGTCGACGCCCTCGCCGGGGTGTCGGTGGAGTTCGAACGGGGCCACTTCACCGCGATCATGGGCCCGTCCGGCTCGGGCAAGTCCACCCTGATGCACTGCCTCGCGGGCCTGGACTCGGTCAGCCGGGGAGAGGTGTGGATCGGCGACACCCAGGTCAACACCCTGGGCGACCGCGGCCTGACCGAACTCCGGCGCAACAAGGTCGGCTTCATCTTCCAGCAGTTCAACCTGCTCCCGACGCTCTCGGCCGAGGAGAACATCACGCTGCCGCTGGCCATCGGCGGCCGCAAGGCCGACCGTGAGTGGATGGCCACCGTCGTCGGCGCCGTGGGCCTGGGCGACCGGCTCTCGCACCGACCCAACCAGCTCTCCGGCGGCCAGCAGCAGCGGGTGGCGTGTGCCCGCGCCCTGGTCACCAAGCCCGACGTGGTCTTCGCGGACGAACCGACCGGCAACCTGGACTCCCGGGCCGGTGCCGACGTGCTGGGCTTCCTGCGCAACTCCGTCCGCGACTTCGGCCAGACGATCGTGATGGTGACGCACGACCCGAACGCGGCGTCCTACGCCGACCGGGTGGTGTTCCTCGCCGACGGCCACACCGTGGACGAGCTCAAGGACCCGACCGCCGAGGGCGTGCTCGACACCATGAAGCGCCTCGACACCCTCGGGGCCGTGTGATGTTCCGTGCCACGCTCAAGAGCCTGCTTTCCCGCAAGCTCCGGCTGACGCTGTCGGCGCTCGCGGTCGTCCTCGGTGTGATGTTCGTCTCGGGCGCGTTCGTGCTCACCGACTCCCTCGGCAAGTCCTTCGACGCCCTGTTCGCCACGGTCAACAAGAACGTCGACGTGCGGATCACCGGGAAGCCGAAGCTCGAAGGTGGCGACGGAGTGAACGCTCCGGGCACCGTGCCGGCCTCGCTGCTGGCCACGGTCTCCACGGTGGACGGCACGAAGAAGGCCGTGCCGTACGTGTTCGCCGACGGGGCCCGGGTGATCGGCAAGAACGGCAAGGTGGCCGCGGGCTTCGGTCCCAAGTTCGGCCAGAGCTGGAACCCGGACGACGGGATCACCGAACTCCGCGACGGGCGGGCGCCGACGGCTCCGGAGGAGATCGCGGTCGACGCCGGGCTGGCCAAGTCCGCGGAACTCAAGGTCGGCGACCAGGTGGGCGTGCTCACCCTGGAACCGAAGAAGACGTTCACCCTCGTCGGCGTCTTCGGCTACACCGGCAACCGCGACTCCCTCGGCGGCGAGCAGAGCGTGGCGTTCACCATGCCGATCGCCCAGCGGCTGATGCTCGCCCAGAAGGACGTCTTCACCGAGATCAGCCTGGTGGCCGAGGATGGTGTTGCGCCGGAGGTGCTGCGCGACCGGGTGAAGGCCGCGGTCGGCGACGAGTACGTGGTGCAGACCGGTGCCGAGGCTGCGAAGGCGCAGGCGTCCGACATCCAGGAGGCGCTGAGCTTCTTCACCTACATCCTGCTCGGCTTTGCCGGGGTCGCGCTCTTCGTCGGCGTCTTCCTGATCCTGAACACGTTCTCGATGCTGGTCGCCCAGCGCACCCGGGAGCTGGCGCTGATGCGCGCGATGGGAGCCAGCCGGGGGCAGGTGATCAACTCGGTGCTGATCGAGGCCGTCGTGATCGGCCTGGTCGCCTCGGTGCTGGGTCTCGGGGCAGGCGTCGGTGTCGGTGCGCTGCTGGCGTGGTTGTTCGGCAGCACCGGCGGAGGCAGCCTCGATCTCACCGTCTCGGTGCCGCCGAGCGCGGTGATCGCCTCGTTCGTGGTGGGGCTGCTGGTGACGATGGTCGCCGCGCTGTTCCCGGCCCTCCGGGCGTCCCGGATCCCCCCGGTGGCTGCGATGCGCGACGCCGAGACGCCGGACAAACCCCTGACCTTCATCACGATCGTCGGTGCGGTGGTCACGGCGATCGGAGCCGGCCTGCTCGGCTGGGGTCTGGCCGGCGCGGGCGACGCCACGTTGTGGTTGATCCTCGGCGGCGTGCTGACGGCGTTCGTCGGTGTGGCGCTGCTCACCCCGATCATCAGCCGTCCGGTCGTCTCGTTGCTCGGCCTGCTGCTGTCCTGGTCGGTGCCCGGCAAGCTCGGCCGTCGCAACTCCGCGCGCAACCCGCGCCGGACGGCGGTCACCGCGGCCGCGCTGATGGTGGGCATCGCGCTGGTCACGGGCATCAGCACGGTCGCCGCGTCGGCGAAGACGTCGGTGAGCGGGGCGGTGGACAAGACCGTCCAGGCCGACCTCGTCATCGCGGGCGCGCAGACCGGTCCGGTCCCTCCCACGTTCGACGCGGAGGTCGTCGGGGCGACCGAGAACCTGCCCGGGGTGCGCAAGGTCGCGGCGTTCTACTTCGAAGCCGGAAGGGTCGACGACGAGTCGGCTTTCGTGTCGGCCGTGAACGACCTCGGCGCCGCCAAGGACATCCTCGGCCTGCAGGTCCCGGGAGTCGACTCACTCGCCGCGGGGGAACTCGTCGTCGACGCCAACACCGCGAAGGACCGCAAGCTCAAGGCGGGCAGCACGGTGAAGGTGCAGCTCAGCCGAGGTGAGTCCACGACCTACACCGTCGCGGGCGTGTACGCGAAGAGCGACCTGCTCGCGGGCTACATCCTGGCCGACGAGGCGGTGAAGGACTTCCGGGTGGCCGCACCGGCGCAGGGCTACGTGCAGCTCGACGGCGGCGCCGACGCGGCGGGGGTGCAGCGGCAGGTCGAGACCCTGCTCCGGGACAGCCCGGAGGTCACCGTCCAGGACCGCAGCGCCTTCGTCGCCCAGCAGACCAGCGGGATCGACCAGGTGCTGGTCTTCATCCAGGTCCTGCTGGCGCTGGCGATCGTCATCGCGGTGCTCGGCATCGTGAACACCCTCGCGCTCTCGGTGATCGAGCGCACCCGCGAACTCGGTCTGCTCCGGGCGATCGGTCTGCGGCGCTCGCAGACGATGCGGATGGTCACCGTCGAGGCGGTGGTGATCTCGCTGTTCGGCGCGCTGCTCGGCGTCGCCGTCGGGATCGGCCTGGGTGCGGCCGTGGTCCAGGCGCTGAAAGACGAGGGGTTCAACACGCTGGCACTTCCGTGGATCCAGATGGGGGTGTACCTGGTGCTCGCGGGTGTGGTCGGGGTCATCGCGGCGGTGCTGCCGGCGATCCGGGCCGCGGGGTTGAGCGTGCTCGTCGCCATCGCGTACGAGTAGCCGACGAGGAGAACTCTGTGGGGCCGGCGCGGAGGGGCGCCGGCCCCACAGCTGTGTCGGCTCCCCTCGGTATCGGTACGACGCCCGTGCCGCCCACCGCCCGGGGGTCGACCCGCGGTCAGGACGCGCGGAGGCGCGCGAGGTCGTCGACCGCGAGACCGACCAGGCTCTCCCGCACCGTGCGACCCGGCCCCCGGGGCACCGGCACCTCGGACGGCACGACGAGCACGGCACACCCGGCCGCTTCGGCCGCTGCCGCGCCGGTGGGCGAGTCCTCGACGGCCACGCACCGCGTCGGGGCCACCCCGAGCAGTGCCGCGGCCCGCAGGTACGGCTCCGGGTCGGGCTTGGGCCGGGACACCTCGTCGCCGCAGACCACCACGTCGAAGTGCGCGGCACCGACCCAGACCAGCGCGACGTCCACCAACTCACGGCGCGTGGAGGTGACCAGCGCGGTCGGCAGCCCGGCGGCGCGGACCGCCGCAAGCAACTCCCGCGCACCGGCCCGCCACGGCACGCCGGCCCGGTAGAGGTCCTTCATCCGCCGTTCCAGCCAGCGGCCGCTGTCCTCCGTGCCCCGGTCGGGAAGTCCCAGGTCGGCGTGGAGCAGGCGCATCGTCGTCGGCGTGGTGTTGCCTACCATGGCCGCTCGGGCGGCCCGCGACAGCACGCCGCCCAACTTGGCCGCGAGTTCGTCGAGCCCGACGTCCCACAGCTTCTCGCTGTCGACCAGCGTGCCGTCCAGGTCGAAGAGAACGGCGGCCGGCGGCGGGTCAGCCGCGGTCATCGTGCGGCGAAATACTTCGCCTCGGGGTGGTGGACGACCACCGCCGAGGTGGACTGCTCCGGGTGCAGCTGGAACTCCTCGGAGAGCTTCACACCGATCCGGCCCGGGTCGAGCAGCTCGAACACCTTGTCCTGGTCCTCGATGTTCGGGCAGGCCGGATAGCCGAAGGAGAACCGGGCGCCGCGGTATTCGAGCTTGAAGAACCTCTCCACCTCGGTCGGGTCCTCGGAGGAGAAGCCGAAGTCCGACCGCACCCGGGCGTGCCAGTACTCGGCCAGTGCCTCGGTGAGCTGCACGGACAGCCCGTGCACCTCGAGGTAGTCGCGGTAGGCGTTCGCGGCGAACAACTCGTTGGCGTACTCGGAGATCCGGTTGCCCAGCGTCACGACCTGGAACCCCACCACGTCGACCGCGCCGGTCGCGCGGGCCCGGAAGTAGTCGGACAGGCACAGCCGCCGGTCGCGCACCTGGCGGGGGAAGCGGAACCTCGTGCGCTCGGGCGCGTCGGGCCGCGGCTCGGTGAGGATCACCAGCTCGTTGCCCTCGGACACACAAGGGAAATACCCGTAGACGATCGCGGCTTCGAGCACCTTGTCCGACAGCAGCCGGTCGAGCCAGTA
This sequence comes from uncultured Actinomycetota bacterium, assembly GCA_963740255.1. Classification (GTDB taxonomy): domain Bacteria; phylum Actinomycetota; class Actinomycetes; order Mycobacteriales; family Cryptosporangiaceae; genus CAVUDO01. The sequence continues at coordinate 742,585 of CAVUDO010000002.1, forward strand.
CCGCAGCCGGGGACGGCCATCGGTCTCTACCAGGTCCTCGTAGCTGGGGCCCTGGCCGGTGCGGGTGCCGCGCAGACCCCACTGGCCCATGAAGGTCGCCCGCTCGTCCAGCAGGCCCGAGTAGTCGGCCAGGTGGATGCCCTTGACGATCCGGTCGCCCCAGAACGGCGGGGTCGGCACCAGGTTGTCGGCCGCCACGTCGGACCGGACGCTGTCGTCGTCGACCGAGACCTCCACGCCCCCGGCCGCCTTGCGCTCGGCGGCGATCCGCGCCGACCGCTCGCGGCGTGCCTTGCGTTCGGCGGTCTTGCGGGCCTCCTCCTCGCTCTGCTCCGGCGTGACACCCTCGCGCTTGGCCAGCATCAGGGCGTCCATCAGCCGCAGGCCCTCGAACGCGTCCCGGGCGTAGCGGACGTCGCCCGCGTACATCTCAGCCAGGTCGGTCTCCACGTACGCCCTGGTCAGGGCGGCACCGCCGAGGAGGACCGGCCAGGTGGCCGCCACCCCGCGCTGGTTCATCTCGGCAAGGTTCTCCTTCATGATCACCGTCGACTTGACCAGCAGGCCGGACATGCCGATCGCGTCGGCGTCGTGCTCGGCCGCGGCGTCGAGGATGGTGTTGATCGGCTGCTTGATGCCGATGTTGACGACCCGGTAGCCGTTGTTGGACAGGATGATGTCGACCAGGTTCTTGCCGATGTCGTGGACGTCGCCCTTCACGGTGGCCAGCACGATCGTGCCCTTGCCGCTGCCGTCGGTCGACTTCTCCAGGTGTGGTTCGAGGTGCGCGACCGCGGCCTTCATCACCTCGGCCGACTGGAGCACGAACGGCAGCTGCATCTGGCCGGAGCCGAACAGCACACCCACGGTCTTCATGCCCTCCAGCAGCGTGTCATTGATGATCGCCAGGGCCGAACGCCCGCCCAGCGCTTCGTCCAGGTCGGTGCCGAGCCCGTTGCGTTCCCCGTCGACGATCCGGCGTTGCAGCCGCTCCTCCAGCGGCAGCCCGGCCAGCTCCTCGGCCCGCGACGCCCGCGCCGAGGTGGCGTCCACACCCTCGAAGAGTTCCAGGAACTTCTGCAGCGGGTCGTAGGCCGGGGCGTCGTCGGTGGCCGGCCGGCGCCGGTCGTAGACCATGTCGAGGGCGACCTCGCGCTGCTCGGCCGGGATCTTGGCCATCGGCAGGATCTTCGACGCGTGCACGATCGCGGAATCCAGCCCGGCCTCCCGGCACTCGTGCAGGAACACCGAGTTGAGCACCTGCCGCGCGGCCGGGTTGAGCCCGAAGGACACGTTGGACAGACCCAGCGTGGTCTGCACGCCAGGGTGGCGGGTCTTGATCTCGCGGATCGCCTCGATGGTCTCCAGGCCGTCCCGCCGGGTCTCCTCCTGGCCGGTGGAGATCGGGAACGTGAGCATGTCCAGGACGATGTCGCCGATCGCCATGCCCCAGTTGGTGGTCAGGTCCTCGATCAGGCGCTCGGCGACCCGGACCTTCCACTCGGCGGTGCGGGCCTGGCCCTCCTCGTCGATGGTCAGCGCCACCGCGGCCGCGCCGTGCTCCTTGATGATCGGCATGATCCGGGCGAACCGGGAGTCCGGCCCGTCGCCGTCCTCGTAGTTCACCGAGTTGACGATGCTCCGCCCGCCGAGCGCTTCCAAGCCGGCCTCGATCACCTGCGGCTCGGTGGAGTCGAGCATGATCGGCAGCGTGGACGCGGTCGCGAACCGGCCGGCGATCTCGCGCATGTCGCCCGCCCCGTCCCGGCCGACGTAGTCGATGCACACGTCGAGCAGGTGCGAGCCGTCCCGGGTCTGGTCGCGGGCGATCTCCACGCAGTCCTGCCAGCGGCCTTCGAGCATCGCCTCGCGGAACGCCTTGGAGCCGTTGGCGTTGGTCCGCTCCCCGATCATCAGCACGCTGGCGTCCTGCTGGAACGGCACCGACTGGTAGATCGAGGAGGTGGCCGGCTCGGCGTGCGGCGACCGGGCCAGCGGCTCGAGGTCGCGGACAGCCTCGACGACCTGCCGGATGTGCTCCGGGGTGGTGCCGCAGCACCCGCCGACCATCGAGGTGCCGTACTCGGTGACGAACCGGCTCAGCGCCGCTGCCAGCTCTTCCGGTGTCAGCGGGTAGACCGCCCCGTTCGGGCCGAGCATCGGCAGGCCGGCGTTGGGCATCACCGAGAGTCGCGGTCGGGCGTGCTGCGACAGGTGGCGCAGGTGCTCGCTCATCTCGGCCGGGCCGGTCGCGCAGTTCAGGCCGATGAAGTCGATGCCGAGCGGCTCCAGTGCCGTCAGAGCCGCGCCGATCTCGCTGCCGAGCAGCATCGTGCCGGTGGTCTCGACGGTGACGTGGCAGAGCAGCGGGACCGGCCGGCCGACCTTGGCCATCGCCCGCTTGGCGCCGACCAGCGCGGACTTGGCCTGCAACAGATCCTGGCAGGTCTCGACCATCACGGCGTCGATCCCGCCGGCCAGCATCGCCTCGACCTGCACCTGGTAGGCGTCCCGCAGCGTGGCGTAGGGAGCATGGCCGAGCGTGGGCAGCTTCGTGCCGGGGCCGACCGAGCCGAGCACCCAGCGGGGCCGGTCGGGCGTGGAGAACCCGTCGGCCACCTCCCGGGCCAGCCGGGCGCCGGCCTCGGCCAGCTCGTGGTTCCGGTGCACGATGTCGTACTCGAACAAGTTCGCGTAGTTCGTCCCGAACGTGTTCGTCTCGACCAGGTCGGCGCCGGCGGCGAAGTACTCCTCGTGGATCCGGCGCACCACGTCGGGGCGGGTGACGTTCAGTACCTCGTTGCAGCCCTCGAGGCCTTCGAAGTCGTCGAGTACCAGGTCAGCGGCTTGGAGCATCGTGCCCATCGCCCCGTCGACGACGAGGACGCGCTCGGCGGCTGCGGCCAGAAGGGGGCTCTCGGACGTGGTCTGCACCGGTCCAGGTTACCCGTCCGGCTGGTGCCGCCTCGGTGCCGGCCACGGGCCGCGGTCTCGCCGGGCCGGCCGAGCCCGACAGTCCGGAGACGTCCGAGGTCGTAGGGTGGGTGCGTGACGGAGCGACCCGACCGAACCCAGGACACCGCGAATGGCGCGGTGCCGCCGAGCAGCAGCGAGGCTGGCGCGTGACCGAATTCGACGGCCTGCCGGTGCTGCGCTCCCCCGTCGTCGTAGCCGCCTTCGAGGGGTGGAACGACGCGGGCGACGCCGCGACGGCCGTCGTGGAGCACCTGGAACTGCAGTGGCGGGCCGAGCCCGTGGCCGTCCTCGATCCGGACGAGTACTACGACTTCCAGGTCAACCGCCCGACCGTGTCGCTGGTGGAGGGGTTGACCCGGCGGATCGAATGGCCGAGCACCCGGACGTCGAGCTGTTCCCCGCCCGGCGCCGAGCGTGACGTGGTGCTGGTGCGCGGCATCGAGCCGAACATGAAATGGCGCGGCTTCTGCGACGAGCTGCTGGAACTTTTCCATGCCCTCGGCGTGGAGTTCGTGGTGCTGCTGGGGGCGTTGCTCGCCGACATGCCGCACACCCGCCAGTTCCCGGTCACCGGTGTCGCGTCCGACCCCGAACTGGTGGAGCGGTACGAGCTGCAGCAGACCAAGTACGAAGGCCCCACCGGCATCGTCGGCGTCCTGCACGAGGCGTGCGGGCGGGCGGAGATCCCGGCGGTGTCGTTCTGGGCGCAGGTGCCGCACTACGTCTCCCAGCCGCCGTGCCCAAAGGCGACGCTGGCGCTGCTCCACCGGTTGGAGAACGTTCTCGACCTGCGGGTGCCGATGGGCGAGCTGGCCGAGCAGGCCGCCGCCTGGGAGACCACGGTCAACGAGCTGGCCAACGCCGACACCGAGATGGCCGAGTACGTCCGCGCGTTGGAGCAGCGCGACGGCGAGACCCAGCCACCGCCGTCCTCGGGTGAGGATCTGGCCCGGGAGTTCGAGAAGTTCCTCCGGCGTGGCGGCGACCCCAACCCCGGCACGGGCTGACCTCCGGTCCAGATCCCTGCCCAGACTGACCGTCCGGTCGGGGTGAGGCAGGTCCTCCAGCCAACGCCTCAGAGCACCACGCCCAGCAGGGCGTCGACGGTGTCGCGGATCGACGCCGGTGCCTTCCGGTCGTCGCCACCGTGCGTCAGCGCCTGCTCGGCCCAGCGGTCCACGGCCGCGATGGCGGCGTCCGTGTCGAGGTCGTCGGCCAGGCGTTCGCGGACCCGGGCGAGCGTCGCCTCGGCCGCCGGTCCGCTGGCCAGGGCAACCGCCGCGCGCCACCGGGTCAGCTGGCCGGTCGCCGCCGCCAGCCGCGCGTCCGTCCAGGACACGTCGGCGCGGTAGTGGCCGGCGAGGAGAGCCAGCCGCAGCGCCATCGGGTCGACGCCGTCGCCCCGCAGTCGGGAGACGAAGACCAGGTTCCCCTTGGACTTGGACATCTTCTCGCCGTTCAGCCCGATCATCCCGGCGTGCACGTAGTGCCGGGCGAACGGCCACTGACCCGCGACCGTCTCGGCATGCGCGGCGGACATCTCGTGGTGCGGGAAGATCAGGTCCGATCCCCCGCCCTGCAGGTCGAACCCCATGCCCAGCCGGTTCACGGCGATCGCCGCACATTCCACATGCCAGCCCGGCCGTCCAGGGCCGAGGGAGGACGGCCAGCTCGGCTCCCCCTCACGCTCCCCCCGCCAGACCAGGGGGTCGAGCGGGTCGCGCTTGCCGGGACGCTCCGGGTCGCCGCCCCGCTCGGCCGACAGCCGGAGCATCGTGTCGCGGTCGTACTGCGACTCGTAGCCGAACCGGGCACCGGCCGTCACGTCGTGGTATATGTCGCCGTTGCCGGCGTCGAGCCGGTACGCCGCACCGCAGGCGAGCAGCTTCTCGACCAGCTCCACCACCTCGCCGACCGACTCGACCACGCCGACGTACTGTGCCGGCGGGAGCACCCGCAGCGCCTCCATGTCCTCCCGGAACAGCGCGGTCTCCCGCATGCCCAGCACGACCCAGTCACCCTGGTCGCGGGCCGCCCGCTCCAGCAGCGGATCGTCCACGTCGGTCACGTTCTGGACGTAGGAGACCTCGTGTCCCCCGTCCCGCCAGACGCGGTTGACCAGGTCGAACGCGAGGTAGGTGGCGGCGTGGCCCAGGTGGGTGGCGTCGTAGGGCGTGATGCCGCAGACGTACATCCGGGCAGTCGGACCGGGAGCCGTCGGGCGGATCTCCCCGGTGGCCGTGTCGTACAGGCGCAGCGGGACGCCCTGCCCGGGCAACGACGGGAGCGACGGGGACGACCAGGTCTGCATGTCTGGAAAGGCTAGCCGCGGATTCAGAACGCCGGCCACGGCACGGCCGGCCCGTGCCCGCCGGGGTGCGGGAAGACGTCCTCCCGCAGCAGCCGGTCGAGCCGGGACCGCACCGCGGCCACCTCCCGGCCCCGCACATGATCGGCCAGCGCCGCGCCCAGGTCGGCGTCCAGGTCGACGCGCACCCGGCGGAGCGTCTCGCGCTCGTCGGTGGCCAGCGGCTCCCCCGCCCAGCCCCAGAGCAGCGTCCGCAGCTTGTTCTCGGTGTGGAACGAAAGTCCGTGGTCGACGCCGTACAGCGCCCCGGGTCCGGTCAGCAGAAGGTGACCGCCCTTGCGGTCGGCGTTGTTCGCCACGACGTCGAGAAGCGCCAGCCGGCGCAGGCGGGTGTCGTCGGCGTGGGCGAGCACCACCTCCCGGCCGGTCGGGTCGAGGCCGCCCACGATCGCCCGCCAGCCGGCCGGGACGGCGTTGCGGGGCATCAGGTCCACCAGCTCCGAGACGTCCTCGGAGTGGATCCAGAGCTGGCACATGCCCACGCCGAACGGGCCGTCCCGCAGCACCGTCGGGGGCACCTGGCACCAGCCGGTGGCCTGGTCGAGCAGGTAGGTGGCGACCTCCCGGCCGGCCAGCGTGCCGTCCGGGAAGTCCCAGAGCGGACGCTCGCCCCGGACCGGCTTGTAGACGCACTCGGCCGTCACGCCGTCGAGCGTGATGCTGCCCAGCAACGTGGCGTTGCTGGCGTCGACCAGGCGGCCCTCGACCTCGATCGTGCCGGTCGTGAGCAGGGTCAGCGTCTCGGCCAGGTCGAGCTCGGAACGAGGGCGCGGCGGCTCGGCCACGGTGTCGACCATCAGGGGGTGCCGCGCACGTCAGCGGCGGTAACCGTTGTGGCGGGGACAGATGTGGCCGTCGGCGTCCAGCGGGAGACCGCAGAGCGGGCACGGTGGGCGGCCGGCCGCCACGATCCGCTCGGCCCGGGCCACGAACGCGCGCGTCTCGGTGGGGGTGATGCGCACGCGCAGCACGTCCAGCTCCCCCTCGGGCACCTCCTCCTCGACGTCCTCCGGAGGCACGGCGGTGGCCTCGATCAGCACGGTGGCATCGTCGGCGTCCCAGGCCAGGGCGAGCGTGCCGACCCGGAACTCCTCCTCCACCGGGGCCTGCAACGGGTCGGTGTCGATCGCGTCGGGCGGAACCTCGGGGCCGACGTCGGCGCCGAGCTGGCGGTGCGCCTCGTCGAGCAGCTCCGCCAGCCGTTCGGCCAGCAGCGCGACCTGCACCTTCTCCAGTGCGACGCTCACCGTCCGGCCCGAACCGCTCGCCTGCAGGTAGAACGTGCGGTCGCCGGGCTCGCCGACCGTCCCGGCGACGAACCGTTCCGGCCGTTCGAAGGCGAACACCTGACCTGACATGGCTCCGACCCTACCGAGTGCGCGGCCTGCCTGCCGACGCCGCCGGTCGGCGGGCGCCACACCGCGCCGCGGCTACGCCGAACCGCCGGCGCCGCCCCCGACCGCCGCGTCGGACTCCCTGGTGCGGCGACGTCTACGACGCTTGGGAGGCAGCAGTCCCCCGAGGTCGCTGCCGCTGTCGTTGACCTTCACCACGAACGGCCGGGTCTCGGTGTAGCGGACCACGCTGATCGAGCACGGGTCGACCACGATCCGTTGGAACAGGTCCAGGTGCAGGCCCAGCGCGTCGGCCACGACCGCCTTGATCACGTCGCCGTGGCTGCACGCCAGCCAGACCGCGTCCGGCCCGTGCTCCGCGGCGATCTTCGCGTTCCAGTCCCGGACCGCGGCCACGGCCCGGGACTGCGTGGCCGCCAGCCCCTCCCCTTCCGGACCGGGGAACACCGCGGCGGACGGGTGCTGCTGCACGACCTTCCACAGTGGTTCCCTGGCCAGGTCCTTGAGCGCGCGTCCGGTCCAGTCGCCGTACCGGCACTCCCCCAGCCGGTCGTCGGTGATCACCGAGGTGGCCCGGCCGTCGACCACCGCGGCCGCCGTCTGCCGGCACCGCTCCAAGGGGCTGCTCACCACCGCGGCCAGCGGCACCGCGCGGAGCCGGTCGGCCACCGCCGCGGCCTGCTCGCTGCCGCGGTCGTCGAGGTCGACGCCGGGCGTCCACCCGGCCAGGATCCCGGCGGTGTTGGCCGCCGTCCGGCCGTGGCGGAGCAGCAGCACCGTGGTCACGGCCGCCAGCGTACGGGCGGGATCGCCGGGTTGCCGGTCAGGTCGCGGTGATGGTTCCGCTGCCGACCAGGAGCAGCACCACCGTGCCGAGGACGATCCGGTAGACGATGAACACGGTGTAGGTGTGGCCCGCAATGAACTTCAGCAGCCAGGACACCGCGAAGTACGCGACGACGAAGCTCACCACGGTGGCCGTGATCGTCGCCGGCCAGCCGACGCCGTTGGAGATGTTGTCGTACTCGTCGACGGTCTGCAGCGCACCGGCGGCGAGCAGCGCGGGGATCGACAGGAAGAACGACAGGCGCGTCACCGTGACCCGGTCCAGGTCGCGCAGCAGGCCGGCGGACATCGTGGCGCCCGACCGGGACACCCCGGGGATCAGCGCCAGGCACTGGGTGAGGCCGATGATCAGCGTGTCCTTCCAGGTCACGTCGGCCTCGCCGCGCTGCTGGGTGGCGGCCCGGTCGGCGAACCACATCACCGCGCTCCAGACGATCAGCGCACCGCCGACGAACCAGAGGCTGCGCAGCGTCGTCTCGATGGTGTCCTTGAAGAGCAGGCCGACGATGCCGATCGGGATCGAGCCGAGGATCACGGCCCAGCCGAACCGGTAGTCCGGGTCCTGGCGGTGGGCCGGCCGGAACACTCCCCGGAGCCAGCCGGTGATGATCCGCCACAGGTCCTTGCGCAGGTAGATCACGGTGGCCAGCACGGCGCCGACCTGGATGATCGCCGTGAACGCGGTGATGTCCGGGTCGTCGATGGAGTGGCCGAAGAGCTTCTCCAGGATGGTCAGGTGCCCGGTGCTCGACACCGGGAGGAACTCGGTGAGCCCCTCGACCGCACCGAGGATCACGGCTTCGATGATGTTCACGCGCGGCGCTCCGCTTCCTCAGGCCAGGCCGGCGCGGTCGAGGGCCGCGGAGACAGTGCGGACGGTCGCCAGCCGCTCCTCCAACGTCGGGGCGTAGACGCCCACCGACAGGGTGGTCACGCCGGCCTCGGCGAACGCCGCCATCCGCTCGGCGATCCGTTCCGGTGGCCCGATCAACGACGTCCGGTCGACGAAGTCGAACGGCACCGCGGCGGCCGCGCCGTCGTGGTCGCGGGAGAGGTACCGGTCCTGGATCTCCTTGGCGGCGTCCGGGTAACCCATCCGGACGGCAAGCTGGTTGTAGAAGTTCCGGTCGCGGCTGCCCATCCCGCCGACGTACAGCGCGCTGTACGCCCGGAGCATGTCGGCACACGCCTGGAGGTCGTCGCCCACCACCACGGGCACGGTGGGCACCACGTCGAAGCCGTCCAGCGTCCTGCCGACCTTCGCCCGACCGGCCGCGACCTGGGCGAGCTGCTCGGCGGCGAACTCGGGCGAGAAGAAGATCGCCAGCCAGCCGTCGGCGATCTCACCGGCCAGCTCGACGTTCTTCGGGCCGACCGCGGCGAGGTACACCGGGACGTGCTCCCGCACCGGGTGCACGGTCAGGAACAGCGGCTTTCCCGGCCCGTCCGGCAACGGCAGCTGGTAGTGCTTCCCGTCGTACCGGACCCGCTTGCGGCTCAGCGCGAGGTTGACGATGTCCACGTACTCCCGGGTGCGGCCCAGCGGAGCGTCGAAACGGACGCCGTGCCACCCCTCGGACACCTGCGGGCCCGATACCCCCAGGCCGAGCCGGAACCGGCCACCGGAGAGCGCGTCGAGGGTGGCCGCCGTCATCGCGGCCATCGCCGGCGACCGGGCCGGGATCTGCATCACCGCCGACCCGACGTCGATCCGCTCGGTCTGCGCGGCGACCCAGGCGAGCACCGTGGGCGCGTCCGACCCGTACGCCTCCGCCGCCCACACCGACGACCAGCCGAGCTGGTCGGCCTCCCGGGCCAGCACCAGGTTGTCCGCGTCGTTGCCGGCTCCCCAGTACCCCAGGTTGAGGCCGAGCTTCATCGCCGCATCTCCTCGCTCGTGTCAGGTCGGACCGGACCGGATGCGCGTAGGCGCCGATCCGTGGCCCGGCGACCCGTTCGGGTGGGGCGGCGGCCGTCCGGTCCGATCCTATCGGCGGGTCGATGTCCCGCCGGCAGGTGATGCGACGGTACCGTCCGCTGCCATGGAGCAGCGTGCGCTCGGCCACAGTGGCCTGCTGGTGTCCCGGCTGGCGCTCGGCACCATGACCTGGGGCCGGGACACCGACGCCGACGACGCCGCGGCGCAGCTCAAGGCGTTCGCCGAGGCCGGCGGCACGCTGGTGGACACCGCCGACATCTACGCCGACGGCGACTCCGAGCGCCTGCTCGGCGGCATGTTGGGTTCGGTGTTGCCCCGCGGGGAGGTGGTGCTGGCCACCAAGGCCGTCGTGGTGCCCGGCTCGGCCCGACGCCGGGACGCCTCCCGGGGGCACCTGCTGACTGCCCTGGACGCGTCGCTGGGCCGGCTCGGCGTGGAGCACGTCGACCTCTGGCAGTTGCACGCCTGGGACCCGCACACCCCGCTGGACGAGACGCTGTCGGCCGTGGACATCGCGATCTCCTCCGGCCGGGTTCGCTACGCGGGAATCTCGAACTACACCGGCTGGCAGACGGCCAAGGCCGCGGCCTGGCAGGGCGCCCGCGGCGCACCGCGGCTGGTCTCCACCCAGATGGAGTACTCGCTGCTGGAACGCGGTGTCGAGCGCGAGGTGGTGCCGGCCGCGCTGGACGCCGGCATCGGCCTGCTGCCCTGGTCGCCGCTGGGCCGGGGCGTGCTCACCGGCAAGTACCGCAACGGCACGCCCGCCGACAGCCGGGGCGCGTCGCCGCACTTCGAACGGTTCGTCGGCCGGTTCCTCGACGACCACTCGGCCGGCGTGGTGGAGGCGGTGGCGATCGCGGCGGACGGCCTGGGCGTCTCGCCGCTGGCCGTGTCGCTGGCCTGGGTACGGGACCGGCCGGGTGTGGCGGCCCCCGTGGTCGGGGCGCGCACGGTAGGCCAGCTAACGGGGTCGCTGCAGGCGGACGAGCTGACGCTGCCGGCCGAGATCCGGCGGGCGCTGGACGACGTGTCGGCGCCGGAGCTCGGGTATCCGGAGCACGCCGGCCTGTGAGCGCACCGCCCGCGGATGGCGACAGCGGTGCCGCGACGGGATCGAGCCGAAGAATCCTGCGACACGCCGGGACGGTTGCGGGCCTGGCAGGGCACTATGGCGAGGTGCCTCCAGATTACGAGTACGCGCCGCTGAGGTTGCCGCCCGGCACCGACCGGGTGAGCGCGCAGGTGGAACTCACGCTCCGCGCCGAGTTCGGCGGGTGGGAGTTGACCCGGGTCCGGCTGTACGCCGACGGCACCCGGAAGGTGACGCTCCGCCGTCACCGCAGCTCGCTGCCCCTGCCGGGCCTGGCGGTCTGAGCGCGGGCGACCTCAGCGGCGCGCCCTGGATGGCCCGCGCTGCCGCGCGGGCGGGTCAGTCGCGGCACGACACGCCCACGGCGACCGCGCGCCGAGCCGGGTGGCTAGCTGCGGGGCCGGGCCGGGTGGCTAGCTGCGGGGCCGGTCTGTGCCGCACTCGCGAAGCCGGTGTCGGCCCGGGGGTCGGCAGCGTCCTCCTCGACGATCTCCTCGTCCAGGCGGAAGAGCAGCACGTCCTCGTGCTCCAGGCGGAACGGCTCGTCCTCCTCGGTCTCCGCCGGCTCGCCCAGCGCCAGCGGGCGGGACACCGCGTTGATCAGCAGCACGCCGTTCCCCGGTACCAGCTCGTCCGGGTAGGCGTCCAGGGCGGCCATGGTGCCGTCGCCGGAGTGGACGATCTCGTACACGGCCTCGCCGAGGTTGGCGACGGCGGTTTCCGCGTGGCCGTCGTTCTGGCCGGACCAGGTGGCCCGTCGAGCCTCGGACGCCGTACGCAGCAGCCTCGGCACGTCCGGGACCAGGTAGTCGCGGCGGTGCCGCACCGACAGGATCGCCGAGGTGCCGAGGTCGGCCGGCGGAGCCAGCTCGGCCAGCGACGGCCCGGCGGCGACCTCGCCGGCGTCGAGGTACTCGCAGTCCCACGGGGTGACCTCGTCGTACGCCTCGCTGATCAGATCGTCGTAGCGCACCGTCGCGTTGTTCAGCGACACATACGCCGCCCACACCTCGTCCTCGGCACCGCCACGCACCCTCGCGCGATGGGCCCGCGCCGCCGCGATCACCGCGTCGAGTGCCGCGTCGATCTCGGCTTCGGTCGGCATGGCGGGCTCCCGGGTGCAGAGGGTGGAGTCGCGGGTTGGAGGTCGGACGACATCAGCGGGACGGCATCAGCAGCGGGAGAGGAACCGGTCGAGGACGCGTACCCCGAAGCGTAGGCCCTCCAGGGGCACCCGCTCATCCACCCCGTGGAACAGCGACGCGAAATCGAGATCGGGCGGCAACCTCAGCGGGGAGAACCCGAAGCACCGGATGCCGAGCCGCGCGAACGCTTTCGCGTCGGTGCCACCGGAGAGCATGTAGGGCACCGGGTGGCCGTCCGGGTCCTCCGCGCGCAGCGCCGCGGACATGGCGTCCACCAACTCGCCGTCGAACGTGGTCTCCAGGGCCGGCTGGCGGACGATCTGCTCGACCTCGACGTCCGGGCCGGCGAGTTCGGCGACCGTGCGCAGCAGCTCCTCCTCCTGACCGGGGACGGCGCGCCCGTCGATCACCGCGGTGGCGGTGCCGGGAATGACGTTGGCCTTGTAGCCGGCGGCGAGCATGGTCGGGTTGGCGGTGTTGCGCACCGTCGCGCCGATCAGGCGGGCGATGGGGCCGAGCTTGGCCAGCACGGTCTCCGGGTCGTCCGGGTCGAGCTCGATCCCGAGCAACTCGGAGACCGCGTCCAGGAAGCTGCGGGTGGTGTCGGTCATGACCAGCGGGAACCGGTGCCTGCCGATCCGGGCAACCGCCTCGGACAGGGCCGTGATCGCGTTGTCGTCGTGGACGAACGAGCCGTGCCCCGCACGGCCGCGGGCCACCAGCCGCAGCCAGGCGATGCCCTTCTGCGCGGTCTCGATCGGATAGAGCCGCAGGTCGTTGCCCAGGCTGACCGAGAACCCGCCAACCTCGCTGATCGCCTCCGTGCAGCCCTCGAAGAGCTCCGGATGGTTGTCGACCATCCAGTGCCCGCCGAGGCCGCCGCCGGCCTCCTCGTCGGCCAGGAAGGCCAGCACGATGTCGCGGGGCGGACGCCGGCCCTCGCGCTGCCACTGCCGGACCAGGGCCAGCACCATCGCGTCCATGTCCTTCATGTCCACCGCGCCGCGGCCCCAGAGGTAGCCGTCGCGGATCTCGCCGGCGAACGGGTCGACCGCCCAGTCGGCGGCGTTGGCCGGCACCACGTCAAGGTGGCCGTGAATGACCAGCGCGCCACGGGAGGAGTCCGCGCCGGGGATGCGGGCGACCAGGCTCGCCCGGGTGCGTTCGCTCTCGTGGATCTCCGAGTCGATGCCCACCTCGGCCAGCTTCTCCGCGACGTACTCCGCCGCGACCCGCTCGCCGACACTGGTTGCTGTCTCACCGGTGTTGGTGGTGTCGATCCGGATCAGGTCGCGGGCAAGGTCGACGACCTCGTCCTGCGCGGTCAGCGTCGTCATTCCCCTGTTCTATCAGGTACCGGAGACCTGGCAGGCGCTCCGACCACACCTTCACCCGGGCCTCCGAACGGGGCACCGACCGGCCGGCCGTGGGAGGAGGCAACGGCGCGCCGCGCGGCCGAACCGGGTTGGGGCGGCCCGGCGCCGTTGGGTAGAGTTCTCCCTGCGACTCGCCGCGAGGCGGGCACACCTGTCCGGGTGGCGGAATGGCAGACGCGCTAGCTTGAGGTGCTAGTGCCCTTAGGGGCGTGGGGGTTCAAGTCCCCCCTCGGACACACCGTTGTACATACCCCTGGCCGTGTAGTGAGTCACACAGCGCTCGGCGGCAGGTCACGCAGAGCGTTGCTCATGATGGCCGACAGGCTCGTCACGCCGGCCCGAACGCCTTGCTGCGCAACGGTTGCAAGGCCTCCTCAGTTTCATTTATAGCAGAGTCCAGCAGCTCTCATGAGCGCCGAAATTTGGATCTAAGGTGACGATCCTCAGATCGGAGCTGAGGATATGGACCCCTTGACCACCAGCGCGTTCGACCTTCCCGACCACCTCGCCCCCAAGGCCGACCCGACGCTGGTCGCCGACGACGAGCAGCACTTCGCGGCCATCGCGGAGAGCCTCGAGCAGTCGATCGCGGACCTGTCCGACCGCCTCGCTGCCGAGCGCAAGGCGCCCGGCGGCATCGGCCAGGAGGCGATGGACCGGGACATGGAGATCCACCGGCTGACCGCCCGCCTGCGCGCCCTGCGTCGCTTCGGTGTGGACCTGTGCCTCGGACGCATCGTCAGCGCGGACAACCCCGAGCCCGTGTACATCGGACGACTTGGCCTCACGGACAGCGCGGGTCGTCGGCTGCTGCTCGACTGGCGCTCCCCCGCGGCTGAGCCGTTCTTCGGAGCGACCCACGCCAACCCGATGGGTCTGGCAAGCCGCCGCAGGTACCGCTGGACCCGCGGCCGGATCACCGACTACTGGGACGAGGTGTTCACCCCGGACGGGTTCGAGGGGCACGCCGCGCTCGACGACCAGTCCGCCTTCATCGCCAGCCTGGGCGGCAACCGGTCGGCCCGGATGCGAGACGTGCTCGGCACCATCCAGGCCGACCAGGACGCCATCATCCGCGCCGGGTCCCGCGGCGCTCTCGTCGTCGACGGCGGTCCGGGTACGGGGAAGACCGTCGTGGCCCTGCACCGCTCCGCCTACCTCCTCTACGCCGACCCTCGCCTCGGCCACCGCCGGGGTGGCGTGCTGTTCGTCGGTCCGCACCAGCCCTACCTGGCCTATGTGGCCGACGTACTCCCCAGCCTCGGAGAGGAGGGCGTGCAGACCTGCACCCTGCGGGACCTCGTCGCCGAGGGAGCCGCGGCAGCGGCCGAGCCCGACCCGGACGTGGTTCTCCTGAAGTCGTCCGCGAACCTGGTGAAGGCGGTCGACACGGCCGTCAGGTTCTACGAGGAGCCGCCCATCAGTCCGATGACGGTCCAGATCCAATCGTCCGAGATCTGGCTGAGCGCCGACGACTGGGCCGAGGCCTTCGGGGCACCAGATCCCGGTACCCCGCACAACGAGGCGCGCGACCAGATCTGGGAGGAGCTGCTCACGATCCTGGTGGAGGGGCACGACGGCGACGAACCGCCTGACCTGCTCCGGAAGTCGCTGCTGCAGAACAGGGAGCTGCTCGCGGCCTTCAACCGGGCGTGGCCGCTGCTCGAGGCGGCTGACCTCGTCGGAGACCTCTGGTCGGTGCCCGCGTATCTGCGCAGGTGCGCGCCCTGGCTCAGCCCCGAGGACGTCCGGACGCTGCAGCGTCAGGACACCCAGGCCTGGACCGTATCCGATCTGCCGCTCGTGGACGCGGCACGGCAGCGACTCGGCGACCCGAAGGCGGCACGACGCAAGCGTCGGCACGCCGCCGCCGTCGCCGCCGAACGCGAGCGCATGGCCAGCGTCGTCGACCGCCTGATCGAGGCCGATGACGACGGTGAGGGCCTGGTGACGAGCCTGCGCCAGCAGGGTCTCCAGGATGCCCTGGTCGACGAGACCGCCCTGCCCAGCGCGGACCCGGACCTGCTCGCCGGCCCGTTCGCGCACATCGTCGTGGACGAGGCTCAGGAACTGACCGACGCGGAGTGGCAGATGCTGCTGCTCCGCTGCCCGTCCCGGAGCTTCACCGTCGTCGGAGACCGTGCCCAGGCCAGGCACGGGTTCGCGGAGTCGTGGCAGGAACGGCTCGGGCGGATCGGGCTCGACCGGATCAACCTGGCCACCCTGAGCGTCAACTACCGGACGCCGGAAGAGGTCATGGCCGAAGCCGAGCCGGTCATCCGGGCGGTGCTCCCGGATGCCAACGTGCCGACCTCCATCCGCAGCAGCGGCGTCCCCGTCGTCCACGGATCCGCTTCGGAGCTGGGCCCGATCCTCGACGCCTGGCTCGCCACGCATGCCGACGGGACCGCCTGCGTCATCGGCGATCCCGCGTTCCGGGCGACGTCCCGCGTCCGGTCGCTGACCCCGGAGCTGTCGAAGGGGCTTGAGTTCGACCTGGTCGTCCTCATCGACCCGGAGGCGTTCGGCACGGGCGCCGAAGGAGCGGTCGACCGCTATGTCGCGATGACCCGAGCGACCCAGCGGCTGGTCATCCTCACGAGGTCCTGACGCATGGTGATCATGTACACAGGTTCGAAGTCGCGCCCTCGGAGACGTAGATCGCCACGACTGCCTCTCAAGCGCTGGCGGGAGGTCGTCGTGGGCCGCCTCGGCCGACGATGCCTCGACCATCGGCAACCCGAAGCGTTGTCACCGCCGGGCGCCCCGGTGCGGCAGTTCAGCGGTGGCTGCGGCGGAAATCGCCGGGCGTGGTGGCCGACATCCGGTGGAAGAACTTCCCGAAGTTGGTGGCCTCGCTGAACCCGAGTCGCACGGCGATCTGCTCGACCGGGCTGTCGGATCCGATCAGCAGGCGCTTGGCTTCCAGCGCCACCCGTTCGTCGACGAGATCCTTGGCGGACCTTCCGGTTGCCTGTTCACAGGCCCGGTTGAGCGTCCGGCGCGAGTAGCCCAGCGCCTTCGCGTAGTCCTGTGCGTGCCGGGTGGTGGCGAAGCGGGCCTCCAGAAGCGCACAGAACGCGACGTACCGCGAGGAGCGCGCCGCCGCCGGTTGGTGCCCCAAGCGGACGCCGACCTCCAGCAGGAGAACGTCGAGCCGGGCCCGCAGCAGCGCACCGAACCGGGCCGTCCCGTCGAACTGTTCCTGCTCGAGGCGGATGGCCTGGATGTCGCGCCGCAGTCGGGCCGTCTCCTGCGAGGAGAGCTGTCCGTGCAGCGCACCGGTGCCGAGCGGCAGGAGGTGGTCGCCGGTGCTCGGACGCAGACTCTCGGGCGGGAAGACGACCAGGTCGGCGACGGCGGTCCCCTGCCAGCGGAAGCGGTGGACCTGACCGGGGCGGATGAGCTGCACCGTGCCCCGGCGCAGCTCGACGGTGCCGAAGTCGACCTCGTGCTCGCCGCGTCCGCTGACCGTCAGCAGGAGCAGGTAGAACTCCAGGCGTTCCGGAGTGGCGAAGAATGCCTCCCCGTACCGCTGCAGCAGCTCGTGCCGGTGCATCGCCTCCACCGGCAGCCGCGCGTGCCTGGTGCTGCGGTAGGCGAGCTCGCGAATCGCGTCGGGCGGGCCGGCTTGGCCGGTTCTGACCATCACCGGTCAGGTTCTCACCTCGACCGGCCAGGGTCCAACGGCTCTGATGGGACACATGAGCGCAAAGATTGACCATGTGACCCGGCTGTACCTCGAAGGCATCCGCGACGGCAATCCCCGGCAGGCGATCACCGCCTACTCCGGGGATCGCTACACCCAGCACAGCACGGGTGTCGCCGACGGCATCGAGGGGTTCCTCGCCTTCTTCGAGCCGTTCATGAAGCGGAACCCGAAGCGGGAGATCGAGATCGTCCGGGCCATCGAGGACGGTCGTCATGTGTTCGTGCACGCCTACCAGCGCCTCAACGACGGCGAGTCCGAGTGGGTCACCACCGATCTGTTCGACACCGACGGCCAGGACCTGATCGTCGAGCACTGGGACACCATCACGCCGTTCGCGCACGAGAGCGTGAACGGGCACACCCAGGTCGACGGAGCAACCGACATCACCGACCTGGATCACACCGAGGAGAACAAGAAGATCGTCCGCGCGTTCCTCGAAACGATGATCCGGGGCGGAGGGGCGCTCGACCGGCTGCCGGATTTCCTCTCGTCCGAGAGCTACGTCCAGCACAACCCCGAGATTGCCGACGGCATCGACGGTCTCGTCGACTTCTCCGTCCGATCGCTCGCCGCCGGCACCGCGATGACCTACGACGAGATCGTCCACCTGGTCGGCCAGGGCAACTTCGTCGCCACGTACTCCCGAGCCGCCAGGGGTGGGGAGGCGTACGCCGCCTTCGACCTCTTCCGTCTTGCCGGCGGGCGCATCGTCGAGCACTGGGACAACTGGGAGAAGATCGCACCCCCCGAGGACTGGAACAACTCGGGCAAGTTCTGACGTCCGGCCGGACCGGTCAACGGGATCGCCCCGTCGCGGGTGCGCCATCGGTCGCGCCGGAGGCTCAGGAACGACGCGTCAGGGGCCGCTTCCGTACGGCCGGGTGATGATCTCCAGGAGGTGGCCGCTCGGGTCATCCCAGTAGACGCCCCGGCCGCCGTCGTGGGTGTTGAACTCCCCCGGCTGACGTCGGAACGGATCGGCCCAGTACGGCAGTCCACGCTCGACGATCCGGCCGAAGATCTCGTCGAACTCCGGCTCCTCGACCAGAAACGCGTAGTGCTGCGGATGGACCGGTTCCTCGTCGTCCACGAAGTCCAGCGAGACCTCGTTGGACACCTCGACGACCAGGAACGGGCCGTACGACTTGGGGTCGCCCAGACCGAGCATGTCGGCCAGGAACCGCGCGGACTCCCGCTTGTCGCGGACCCGCACGATGGTGTGGTTCAACCTCACGGACACCGAAGACTCCTCCCGCCAGACCGCTCGACCTGCGCATCGAAAGGCTCGACCCGGCTCGCGCGTTCATCGCCGTAGCCTGCCCCGCACCGGTGATATTCCCGTGGCAGAGCGGTCTGAGGCCCCTTCCGGCGCCGGGCCGGCGATCCTGTGCGAGGGTGGGCGGCCCACGGCGAGCGTGAGTCGGGGTGGCGTGGGGTACCTGAGTGGACCAACCGCCCCGAACCGCCGTGCCCACCTACCGGGAGACCAACGTGACGTCTGCCGCCAGCTCGGAGACTGGCCTGCTCGCGGGCCGGTACCGCCTGTTGTCGATGCTCGGCCGGGGCGGCATGGGGCGCGTCTGGCACGCGCGCGACCAGCTGCTGGACCGCGACGTGGCGATCAAGGAGGTGCTGGCACCGCCGGAGCTGGCCGAGGAGGACAAGCGCACGCTCTTCCGCCGGACGTTCCGCGAGGCGCGGGCCGCCGCCCGCCTCAACCATCCCAACGTCGTCACCCTGTTCGACGTCGTCGAGCAGGACGGCCGACCCTGGATCGTGATGGAGTTAGTCCAGGCCCCGACGCTGGAGGCGGTCCTGCGGGCGGACGGTCCCCGATCGCACCGGCAGACCGCCGAGCTGGGCCTGGCCGTGTTCGGGGCGCTCCGGACCGCCCACCGTGCCGGTGTCGTACACCGCGACGTCAAGCCGAGCAACGTGATGGTGGGCGACAACGGCCGCACGGTGCTCACCGACTTCGGCATCGCGACGCTGGAAGGCGACGCCTCGCTGACCGTCACCGGCATGCTGATGGGCTCTCCGGCCTACATCGCCCCTGAACGGATCATGGGCACAGAAGCAGGGCCGGAAGCCGACCTGTGGTCGACGGGCGCCACCCTCTACGCGGCCGTGGAGGGTCGCCCGCCCTACGACCGCGGAGGTGCGATCCCCACGCTCGCCGCCGTGGTGGCCGACGAGCCGGACCCGCCGCGGTACGCCGGCCCCCTGGCGCCGGTCCTGCTCGGCCTGTTGCGGAAGGATCCGGCCGCACGCATGGGCATCGCCGAGGCCGAGCGCCTGCTCCGCCAGGTCGTCCGCTCGACCGAGCCGCCGGCCGCGGCGGTCAGGGAAGCCCCGGTCAGCCCGGTCGGTCCACCGGCAGCCGTCCGGGTGCCCGCGGCGCCCGCATCAGCGGAGCCGCCGGCCGTCCCCCCACCAGCGGAGTCTCCGCCCTCCTCGCTGCCAGCAGAGTCGTCCACCGCCGAACTGGCGGCCGCGCCATCCTCCGCTGTACTCCCACCCGCGGTCGCGGCGGTCGAGGGCACACCCGGGGCCGCCCGGGCTTCGGCACAGGCCCTCCGCGACGTCGCGCCGGCCGGCACCAGCGACGTCCCGGTGCCACCGGGCCCATCCCGGCCGGGGCGGACCTACGGCCGGCGCCGGGGTGTCCTCCTGGTCGCGGCCCTCGCCGTGCTGGTGCTGGCAGGCACGCTCGGGACGTGGTGGCTGGCCACCGATCCGGCGGACCGACCCACATCGGTGGCCAGCGGGCCCACCGCGAAGGCATCCCCGACCGCCGTGCCGCGGTCGCCGGCGACCGCGGTTCCCCCTGCGGGCGGCCCGACTCCCGCCACCGTTCCGGCCGGATTCCGGCTGTACCGGGACCCGTCCGGGTTCTCGCTCGCGGTGCCGGTGGGGTGGACGAAGTCCCAGGACGGTCACATCGTCTACTTCCGGGAGCCGAACGGCGGACGGTTCCTGCTCGTCGACCAGACCGACACCCCCAAGCGCGACGCCGTGGCCGACTGGACCGCACAGGAGGCCGCCCGCCGGAGCGGGATCCGCGACTACCGGCGGGTCCGCATCGTCGAACGCCGGTACTTCCTCGAGGCGGCCGACTGGGAGTTCACCCACACCGGTCCAAGCGGCGGCCGCCAGCACGTCGTCAACCGCGGCTTCGTGACCGCCTGGGACCGCCAGGCGTACGGGCTCTACTGGTCGACGCCGGAGGCACAGTGGCAGCAGAGCCTGCCGTACTTCGAGGTGTTCACCACCACGTTCCGGCCCCGGCCGTAAGAGCGACCCAGGCGCCGGGACGCGGGGTCAGTCGGGCGGCGGGCTTTCCTGCACCGCCCAGCCGTTGCCGTCCGGATCGCTGAAGAACACGAACGAGTTCCACCGTCCGCCCGGCCCTTCGGCCCGGCCTTCCGCGCCGAAATGCTGGACGGTGCTGACCTCCACTCCCCCTGCCACGAGCTGCGCCCGGGCGGCGTCGATGTCTGACACCACCAGTTGCAGGCCCTGCAGCGAACCCGGCGGTGACCCGCCCGGCCCCAGCACGATCGAGCACCTCGAGCCGGGCGGCGTCAGCTGCACGATGCGCGTGTCCTCGTTCACCCGGGTGTCGTGGTCGACGGCGAAGCCGACCTGCTCGTGGTAGAAGCGTTTGGCCCGCTCCACGTCCTCGACGGGGACGACCACCACTTCGAGCTTCCAGTCCATGGCACTGCGTCCTCTCGTCCGGACGATCCCTCGCCAGTGTCCCTCCAGGCGCTCCCAGAAACCCCACGCCGCAGCGGAAATCGTCGGCCGGGCGACAACGTGCCGGCGTCGTCCAGGGGAGTTCTCGCGCCGGGCCGCGCGGTAGAGCCGCCAGGAGCTGGGATGGAGCCGTTGGGTCTCCAGCACCGCCTGACGAAGCTCCTTCGGCTCGGGGGTCCGGGGACGCCGCTGCACCGGCCATCAGCGCGACCGTCCACTCCAGCGGGTGAAACCGTCGCCCGCGGGTGACCGCGTCGACCAGAACGGCCTGGGTGAAGCGATCCACCGCCGCGTCGACCACCGGTGGCCGGTTGTCGACGATGGCGTGGCGATAGGACTCGCGCATGAGCGGCATGCTGCTGCGGCAGAGCCCGGTCACGGCGCCCGTGATCGTCGTCGAAGTGAAGGACATCGACGCCGCCCTGCCGGCCATCGAGAAGCTTGGCGGGACGGTCAACCGGGGCAAGGAACCGGTCGGCGAGATGGGCTTCGCCGCCTACTTCACCGACCCCGAAGGCAACGTCGTCGGCCTCTGGCAGACCGCCAGGTAGCCGGACAGACCCTGCCACCGGAGACCGGCCGGCCCGGCAGGCAACACACACGTACCACGGGGCTGACCGGACCGCGGCAGGCGTGTCGCTCAGCCCCGTCGGAACTGGGCACGCGGCCGGTTACGGT
The DNA here is from genome assembly GCA_963740255.1 of uncultured Actinomycetota bacterium. Classification (GTDB taxonomy): domain Bacteria; phylum Actinomycetota; class Actinomycetes; order Mycobacteriales; family Cryptosporangiaceae; genus CAVUDO01. The sequence continues at coordinate 763,832 of CAVUDO010000002.1, forward strand.
GGACGGCGACCGTCCCGCTCACGGCGAGGAGCTGACGTGGACCCAGCCCACTGCCCGCTCTGTGTGGAGTTCGACCGGGAGCACGGCGCCCGGGTGCGAGGGCTGATCGCGGAGGACGAGCTCGCCCAAGGCGAATCGGTGCGGTCGGTCTACGCCGAGTACCTGCGCGGGCGCCACCGGCGCGGACACAAGGACCTCTGAGCGGTTTCCGGGTCAGACCCGGCCCGGTGCGAGTGCCACCGCACGGGCAACGTGCCCCATTGACAAGAGAACGGACTTCCCGCATGGAGCTGGAGTGAGTTCGGAGCCACCGCACGGGCAACGTGCCCCATTGACAAGAGGGCTTGTCCACTTCCGCGCTGAGGCATCCCGCATTGTCCGAATTCTTCGCGCTAGTTCGGTGGTCTAGCAGATAGATAATGATTGAACAAGAATTGTCCGGATTAATGGGACTCGATACTATTCGCCACATCCGGCTCGCCGGACGCCGGTAACCGCGAGGAGTGTGTGGCATGAACAGACCTTGGTCGAATACCTTAAGGCGCGTCGTCACCGCCACGTTGGGCATGGCGCTGGTGGCCGTGTTCGTGGGGGCCCCCGCCGCTCAGGCGCGCCCGCCGGGCTCGGAGGACATCAGCTCGCGGATCGTCGGGGGGACCAGGGCCACCCAGGGCGAGTACCCGTGGATGGTCCGCCTGTCGATGGGGTGCGGCGGCTCGATGATCACCCCCCGGGTCGTCCTGACCGCAGCCCACTGCGTCGACGGCACGGGCAACAACACCAGCATCACCGCGACGCTCGGCGTCGTCGACCTGCAGAGTCCGTCCCGGATCAGGGTGAAGTCGACGTTCGTCTACCAGTCGACCGGGTTCAATCCCGGCACCATGGCCAGCGACTGGGCCCTGATCAAGCTGCAAACCCCGGTGAACGTTCCGCTGCTCAAGCTGCACAGTGGCGGTTCGCTGAACAAGGGCACCTTCACGATCACCGGCTGGGGCGCCACCAGCGAGGGCGGCCCACAGAGCCGGTACCTGCTCGAAGCCGAGGTGCCGTTCGTCGACGACGCCACCTGCAACACCGCCTACAACGGTGAGATCATCGCCTCGCACATGATCTGCGCCGGCAAGATGGCGACCGGCGGCGTGGACACCTGCCAGGGCGACAGCGGCGGCCCGATGGTGCGCAAGGCGTCCGACGGCGTCTGGCGTCAGATCGGTATCACCAGCTGGGGCGAGGGCTGCGCACGTCCGGGCAAGCCGGGCGTCTACACCCAGGTCTCGACCTTCCGGGCGACGATCCTGTCCAAGGCGAACAGCATCTAGCCGCGGACGGTGCCCGGTACCACCCGCCGGTCGACCGTCCGCCCGAAGAGTGGGGAGCGGGGTGCGCCGCACGACCGGCCGCACCCCGCTTCGCATGAACGCCCTTCGCGTGGCGGGCGGCCGAGCGCCGTCGGCAAGAATGCGGGGCATGCCTCAGAGCGCCGTTGAACCTCCCGCCGGTAGCCGCTCGTCCGAACCGGCCGCCACGGCCACCTCGGGCGACTCCGCCGCGCACCCGACACTCGGCTCGCGCGCGGCGGCCGCACTGGTCTTCCTCGCCGCCGGCGCGGTGCTCGTGCTGGAGATCCTGAGCCTGCGCCTGATCGCGCCCTACGTCGGCCTGACCTTGGAGACCAACACCGCGGTGATCGGCATCGCCCTCGCTGCGATCGCGACCGGCGCCTGGTTCGGCGGCCGCACCGCCGATGTCGTGCCACCGGAGAGGCTCCTCGGCCCGCTCCTCCTGGCGGGCGGCGTGCTGGTGTTCGCCGTGCTGCCGCTGGTGCGGTGGACCGGGGAGTTGACCCGGGGCGCGGACGCGTCCGCGGTGCTGCTGATCGCTGCCGTCGCGGTCTTCGTCCCCGCCGCACTGCTCTCCGCGGTGACGCCGATCGTGGTCAAGCTGCGGCTGCGGACGCTGCGCGAGACGGGCAGCGTGGTCGGGCGGCTGTCGGGAATCGGCACCCTGGGTGCGATCGCGGCCACCTTCGGCACCGGGTTCGTGCTGGTCGCGATGGTGCCGAGCAGCGTGATCCTGCTGGCGCTCGGCGGGCTGCTGGCAATAGTCGGCCTGGTGCTCACCGTGCGGCTCCGGGGCATCCGGTCGGCGGCCGGACCCCTGGTGCTCGTGCTGGCCGCCGGTGGGGCGACGCTGGCAGCCCCGCAGCCCTGCGACGTGGAGACCGCGTACCACTGCGCCCGGGTGGTCGTCGACCCACAGCGCCCGGCCGGCCGGATGCTGGAGCTGGACACCCTTCGACACTCCTACGTGGACCTCGCCGACCCGACCTACCTGCGGTTCTCCTATGTCAAGGCGATCGCCTCGGGCGCCGACGTGTTCTTTCCGGACGCCCGGCCCGTGCGCGCGCTGCACCTGGGGGCCGGTGGGCTGACCCTGCCCCGCTACCTCGCCGAACGGCGGCCGGGCAGCCAGGGCCTGGTGTTCGAGATCGACCGGGGCGTCCTCGACCTGGCCCGGGCCAGGCTCGGAGCCGACCGCGTGCCCGGCCTCGCCACCCGGGTCGTCGACGCCCGCCGCGGGCTCGCGTCCGAGCCGGCCGCGAGCCGTGACCTCGTGGTCGGCGACGCCTTCGGCGGCGTCGCCGTGCCGTGGCACCTGACGACCCGCGAGATGGTCGCCGACGTCCACCGGGTCCTCGCCGCCGGCGGCCTGTACGCGGTGAACGTCATCGACCATCCCCCGCTCGCGTTCGCGAGGGCGGAGATCGCGACGATCGCCGCCGAGTTCCGCCACGTGGCCGTGGTGGCACATCCGGACGCCCTGCGCGCCTCCCGTGGGGGCAACCTGGTCGTGCTCGCCTCCGACGGACCTCTGCCGCTGGACGCCCTGCGGGCCCGGCTGGCCGAGCGCGGCGGTGGCCTGGCCGTGCTCGCCGGTGCCGACGCCGTGACCCGCTACGTCGACGGCGCCCGCATCCTCACCGACGACTTCGCACCCGTGGACCAGCTGCTCACGCCCTATCCGGCCGCCGCACGCTGAAGCTCCACACTGGACCTCCGTCACCGGCGTCCGGACCCTCCGACCCGCGTTGGTACGGTCCGGCGGTGACCCCGTTCCCGCCCCGCTGGGGCATCACCGTTCCGTTCGACGGCATCCCGCTGGCCGAGCACCGGCCGCTGGTCGAGGAACTCGCGGCGCTGGGCTACACGGACCTGTGGTCCTCGGAGACCGCCGGTGCCGACGCGTTCACGCCGCTCACCCTGGCCGCCGCCTGGGACGCCCACCTCCGGCTGGGCACCGCCATCGTGCCCGTGCACACCCGTGGGCCGGCCCTGTTGGCGATGAGCGCCGCGTCACTCGCCGACGCCGCGCCCGGTCGGTTCGCCCTGGGCATCGGCGCGTCGTCGCCGGTGGTCGTGCAGCGGTGGAACGGCATCGCGCACGACGCGCCCTACCGTCGCACCCGCGACACGCTGCGGTTCCTGCGTCGCGCCCTGGCCGGCGAACGGATCGACGAGGTGTTCGACACCTTCACCGTGAAGGGCTTCCGACTCGACCGGGTGCCCGCCACGCCGTCGCCGCTGCTGGTCGCCGCGCTCCGCCCGCAGATGCTGCGGCTGGCCGGACAGGAGGCCGACGGGGTCGTGCTCAACTGGCTCGCCGCCACCGACGTGCCCACCGCACTGGCCGCGCTCGGTCCCGAGGGCGCGGGCAAGGAGGTCGTCGCCCGGATCTTCGTCTGCCCCACCGGAGATGCGGCGGCGGCCCGGCAGATCGGTCGCCGGCTGGTCGGTGCCTACCTGACCGTGCCGGCCTACGCCGCGTTCCACCGCTGGCTGGGTCGCTCCGACGCGCTGGGCCCGATGTGGACGGCGTGGGAGGCCGGCGACCGGCGGGCCGCGGTGGCCGCTGTGCCGGACGAGGTCGTGGACGCCCTGATCGTGCACGGCGACGCCGAATCGTGCCGGGAGCAGGTGCGCCGCTACGTCGCCCACGGCGTCACGACACCGGTGCTCGCCCTGCTGCCCACCGGAACGCCGACGGACGCCCAGGGCGGCCTCCTCGACCAGTTGCGGTCACTCGCCCCCTGAGGCGCCGCCATGCCGGCCACGCCTGGGCGGCCGGCATGGCGGAGGACCGCGGGGCGGCCGGCCAAACGGATCAGTACGCCGGGGTGGCCGGCGCCGCGCCGTCGGCGACCCCGGCGTAGAGCCGCCGCATGCCGACGATCCAACGGTCGTGGTCGGCGGCCTTGTGCTGCAGGAACGTGGCCACCTCCGGGTGCGGAAGGATCAGGAACCGCTCGGCGTCCAGGCCCCGCACCACGGCCTCGGCCAGCTCGTCCGGTTCGAGGATCGCGCCGGCCGCGGCCACCACCCGGGCGGCGACGTTCCCGGCGGCCAGTCCGTCGGTGACCATCGGCGTGCGGACGCCCTGCGGGCAGAGCGCGCTGACCCGGATCCCGGCCTCGCCGTAGGTGACTGCGAGCCACTCCGCGAGGGCCACCGCACCGTGCTTGGTGACGGCGTAGGCGGCGTCGCCGGGGCTGGTGAGCAGGCCAGCCGCCGAGCAGGTCTGCAGCAGGTATCCGCTGCCGCGCTCCAGCATGGACGGCAGCACCGCGCGGGCTGCGTGCAGGTGGGAGAGGACGTTGATCGACCAGGCGCGCTCCCAGTCCTCGTCCGACGCCTCCAGGCCCCGGCCGGTGGCGATCCCGGCGTTGGAGCAGAACAGGTCGACGTGACCGAACCGGTCGAGGGCGGTGGTCACCACGCCGGTGACCTCAGTGGCGGTCGAGACGTCGGCCGGCACGGTGACCACCTCGGGCCCGGCGATCTCTGCGGCGAGCCCTTCCAACGGCTCGGCCGCGAGGTCGGAGAGCACCAGGCCGGCGGCTCCCTCGGCGGCGAACCGCCGGGCCAGTGCCGCGCCGATCCCTCCTGTCGCTCCGGTGACGACCACGACCGCGTCTGCCAGCTTCAACCCGGGCCTCCTCTCACGTGTGCACCGCGGACGAGCGTGCCAGATCGGGGCAGCCGTCGTCCGGGAACCCTGCGTTATCCGGTGAAATGCCCGGGCCAGTCGGCGTGCGGGATCCGGGTGATCTCCCGTACCCCACCGACGGTCCCCCACTCGTTGCCGCCGAGCCGGGACAGCGGCCGGAGCAGGTCGAGCCGTGGACTGCCGTCCTCCAGCACGGTCGGCGCGATCGCGGCGTGCACCACCCGCCCCATCACGACCCAGGAGTTGCCGAGCCCCAGCACCGCGTGCAGCACACACTCCAACGCCACCGGCGAGTCGGCCACCCGCGGCGGCTTGACCCGCAGGCTCGGCTCACGCGCGACACCCACGGCGTCGAACTCGCTCACCCCGCCCGGGAAGTCGGTGGCGGTGGCATTGATCTGCTCGAACAGCGGTTCCGGAGCGAGGTTGACCACGAACTCCCGGGTCGCCTCCACATTGCGCAGCGAGTCCTTGCGGCCGACGGAGGTGAACTGGACCACCGGCGGATCGACGCACGCCACCGTGAAGAAGGAGTGCGGAGCCAGGTTGTCGACACCGTCGGCGGAGGTGGTCGACACCCAGGCGATCGGCCGCGGCACCACCACCGCGGTGAGCAGCCGGTAGAACGGGAAGGGGCCGATGACATCCGGGTCGAAGTCTGCACGCACGCCCCCCATCCTGCCCGCTCCGGGTTCAGCCCATCGCCAGCAGGTCGTCCAGCGTCTGGGGCAACACGCCCTCCAGGGCGAGCAGGCGACGTTTCGCCTCCAGGCCGCCGCCGAACCCGTGCAGGTTGCCGTCGCTCGCGATCACCCGGTGGCACGGCACCACAAGGGCGACCGGATTGCCCGCCATCGCACGTCCGACGGCCCGGGCCGCGTCGTACGCCGACTCGCCCGGGCCGACCAGGCGGCGGGAAAGGCCGACGTAGCTGATGGTCTGGCCGTATCCCACGGTGGCGGCCAGCTCCCGCTGTGCCCGCTGGGCGAACCCGGTGCTCAGGCGCCAGTCGACCGGCACGCTGAAGGCACGACGCTGGCCGGCGAAGTACTCGACCAGCTCGTGCCGCACCTGGTCGAGGTGGTCGTCAAGCGCGCCGTCGACGAGGTCGGCGACCCGGGCCGATGCGGCCCTGGCCCGCTCGACACCGCCGAACGCCAGCGCGAGAAGGCCCGCACGGGTCACGGCCACCGCGAGCGGCCCGACCGGACTGTCGAACTCCGCGCAGGCGCACCGGGGCCCGGCATCCGCGACGGACTCCCACACAGCCACGGCCGCACTGTAGAGCGCGGCTCTGACAACTCTGAGTGCCCGCACGCTTTGCGGTCCCGTGCGACCGTCGGGGTCAGCCGGGCACCAGCGCGGCGCCCCGGCCCGCCCGTGGTTACCCTCACCCCTGACCCCCGCCTGCCCTTCCGACCCGAGGTGGACCGTGCCGGACACGACACTCGCCGACGTGTGGCAGGACGTGATCGGCACCCAGCCCGATCCGCCACCCGCCCTGGTGCTGGCCACCGCCGCCGTGGCGGTCGCCGCGGTGGCGTTCCCCGCGGCCTGGCGAGTGTCCCGCAACGTCGTGACGATCGCGCACGAGGGCGGGCACGCCCTCGCCGCGCTGGCCAGCGGCCGGCGGCTGTCCGGGATCCGGCTGCACTCGGACACCTCGGGCGTCACGGTGTCCCGCGGCCGCCCGACCGGGCCAGGAATGATCGCGACCCTCGTCGCCGGCTATCCCACGCCGCCCCTGCTCGGCCTGGCGGTGGCGGCGATGCTCGCCTCGGGGCGGATCACCGCCACGCTGTGGATCGGTCTCGCCCTGCTGGCCGGAATGCTGATGGCCATCCGGAACATCTTCGGTGTGGTGTCGGTGGTGGTCACGGGTGCGGTGGTCTTCGCCGTGTCGTGGTTCGCCCCGGCTCCGGTGCAGGCCGCGTTCGCCTACCTCGTCGCCTGGTTCCTGTTGATCGCCGGCGCACGACCCGTGATCGAGTTGCAGCGCCTGCGTCGGCGCGGCGGCGCGCCGCACTCCGACGCCGACCAGTTGGGCCGGCTGGTGGGCATCCCGCCATTCCTCTGGGTGGCGCTGTTCGCGGTGGTCGCGGTGGTCGCCCTGGTCACCGGTGCCCGCCTGCTGCTGCCGTGACGGGCCCGCCGCACGGACCGTCGGTGCGGCGCGGGAGCGACCCGCTGTGGCGCCTCCTGCGGTACGCCGGCGTACTTGTAGTACGGTTCACGCGCCGCGACCGCGGCAGCGAAACAGACCGCTGGAACGGTGAAATCAATGGAGCTCGTCGCGGAAGTGCTGATCGGGATCATCGCGGCCTTGCACGTGTGGTTCCTGGTCCTGGAGATGTTCCTGTGGCAGAAGCCGCTCGGCCTCAAGACGTTCGGCCTGAGCGCCGAGCACGCCGCGGTGTCGGCGTCGCTGGCCAAGAACCAGGGCCTCTACAACGGCTTTCTGGTGGCCGGGCTGGTGTGGGGCCTGATCGCGGCCGACCCGGTCGGGTTCCAGTTCAAGGTGTTCTTCCTGGGCTGTGTGCTGCTGGCCGGCCTGTACGGAGGCGCCACCGTGTCGCGGCGGATCCTCGTCGTGCAGGCGCTGCCCGCCGCCATCGCGCTGGCGCTGGTGCTGGTGGCGCACAACTGACCCACGGTGCACCTACCGCCGCCCACCGCCCCCGTCCGGGCGGTGGGCGGCGTTCTTCTCTCGCACCCGGCCCACTCGTCACGCCGGTCTCGTTCTCGTGTCGACGTCGACTTCGTGGTCAAGGACGAGGCGAAGACCCAGGTCGCCGTGAGCCACCGGCGGCTGGCCGGAGCGGAGGCCGGACAGGAGCGGAAGGTCTACTGGCGGCAGGCCATGGCCGATCTCAAGCGGCTGCTGGAGAGCTGGCCTACCGGCGAACGTCGACAGGCGGGCCGGGCCGCCTAGCCTGCGCCGTGGATCGCGCGGACCGCATCGATGGTGTCCGCCTCGTCGGCCCGCCTGTCGGTGCGGTATCCCTTCACCCGGGCGAACCGCAGCGCCACGCCGCCGGGGTACCGGGGACTGGTCTGCACGCCGTCGAACGCGACCTCGACGACCAGCTCGGGACGGACGTGGACGACCCAGTCATCCCCTGTGACGGCGAGCCCCTGCAGGTATTCGGTCTGCCAGGTGAGCATCGCGTCCGTGAGGCCCTTGAACGTCTTGCCTAGCATCACGAACCCGCCCGGCTCCCCCACCACACCGTGCGGGTCGGCCGCCCCGAGGTGGAGGTTCGACAACCACCCGCGTCGGCGGCCGTGACCCCACTCGGCGGCGAGGACGACCAGGTCGAGGGTGTGCCGCGGCTTCACCTTGAGCCAGCTGCCGCCCCGCCGGCCCGCGTCGTAGCTGCCGGTCAGCGACTTCAGCACCACGCCTTCGTGGCCGCGGCGCAGCGTCCGGGCATAGAACTCCGCCGCCTCGCCGAGGTCCCCGGTGACCTGCCGGCGGACGACCAGGTCGGGCGGCGCCACCCCTGTCAGCGCGGCGGCACGTTCCGCGCCTGGGCGGTCCAGCAGGTCCTCGCCGTCCAGGTGCAGCGCGTCGAAGAGCACCAGCGACAGCGGAACCCCCGCACGGGCGGCCGAGCGCGTTCCGATCCGGCTCGCGGTCACCTGGAATGGGCGCGGCCGGCCGGCCGGGTCGAGTGCGATCGCCTCGCCGTCGAGCACCGCCGCCGAGACGGGCAGCGCCGCGGCCGCCGCGACCACCTCAGGCACCCGCTCGGTGATGTCGTCCAGGCTCCTGGTGAACACCCGCACCTGCCCGTCCGACCGGTGCACCTGGACCCGGGCGCCGTCGAGTTTCTCCTCCACCGCCGCGACGCCCAACGAGGCCAGTGCGGTGCCGAGATCCTCCGCCGGCTGGGCGAGCATCGGCGCCAGCGGCCGCCCCACCTCCAGCCGGAACTCCGCCAGCGCCGCGGTGCCGCCGCGCAGTGCGGCCTCCGCGACCGCCCGGAGGTCACCGCGCAGCAGCACCGCCCTGCGGACATCGGCGACCGGGACGTCCGCCGCACGTGCCACGGCCTCGACCATCACGCCGTCGAGCGCGCCCTGCCGCAGTTCGCCCGTCAACAGTTGGCGGAGGAACGCCTGCTCACTCTCGGTGGCCCGACCGAACAAGGCACCGAGCGCGTCCCGGCGAAGACGCTGCGACCCGGTGCCGGCCATCGCACCGATGTCACCGAACACGCCGTCCGCCTCGGCGACGGTCAACGTCGCCACAGCCGCCGGCGCGGGCAGGTCGCGCAGCGAGGCCCATCCCACGCCGATCTGGCGTTGCCGCAGTTCGCCACAGAGGAACGCCACGCCCGGCACGCGTTCCGGCGGTGCCAGCCCGGCGAGGCACCCGGCGAGCAGCCCGGCCTTCTCCCGCCGCGACGAGGTGGCCGCGACGCGTTGCCAGGTCTGGGCGACAGCGACAAGCAGCATGCCCGGATCATGCCCCTTCGCGGGGGCGCGGTCACCTTCGGTGACGGGGCTAGACTCTGGCCCGGGACGAACCGGACCCGTGCCCCCCCGGCGTAGTCGAGCCGGCCGGCGGGTGAGTAACGAGCCGAAGACCGCACGAGGAGAGGTTGCTTCGATGCGAGAGCGTCAGGGTCGCGCCGGTGGCCCGAACAGGGCTACACGGACCAAACCCGAGAGCTTCGGGCGGCTGCGCGTCGCGGTGGCCGAGCGGGAGCGGTACGCGCTGGTCACCGTCGCCGGCGAGGTGGACGTCACGACCGGCACCCAGCTGCGCGAGCCCCTGCACCAACTCGTGGAGCGACGGCGGCACCACCACGTCGTCGACCTCCGCGAGGTGACGTTCCTCGACTCGACCGGCCTCGGGATCCTGGTCAACGACCACAAGCGGCTGCGCGACCGCGGCGGCTCCCTGCACGTGGTGTGTGCTCCCGGACTGGTGTCACGGGTGTTCCGGCTCACCGGTGTCGACCGGGTCGTCCCGGTGACCGAGACCGTGGAGGCGGCCGAGACCGCGCTCGCCGCCCTGCAGCCGGACTCCGACGGTCAGCACACCGCCTGAGCCGGCGCCGGGATCTCGAACTCGCACCAGACCGCCTTGCCGCCCGGCACGGCGCGCGCCCCCCACCGGCTGGCCACCCGCCGCACCAGGTGCAGACCCCAGCCGCTCTCGGCGTCCACGTCGGCCAGCCGGGGGCGGGGCATCGCGCGTTCGGCGTCGAACACCTCCACGACCACCCTGCTGGGCGTCCGCCGCAGCCGCAGCGCCTCGGCCGCACCGACGTGCAGCAGGGCGTTCGCGACCAGCTCGCTGACCGCCAGCACGATGTCCTCGCGGATCAACGGGGGCAGGTCCCAGGTGCTGAGCACGCCGTAGCAGAACGCGCGGGCACGGCGGGTCGGGTCCTCGCCCTCCGCGAGTTCCAGCTCGATCACCCGGACCTGGCCGACGCCGAGGCCGACCGCCGGCGGCCGCGACACGACCAGCAGGGCGGCGCCCGCAGGGGCCACCTCCTGCTCGACGACGTCCGCGAACTCCTCCACGCCGGCGACCGCGGTACCGGCCACGACCGCCGCGACCCGGCGGCTCCAGCCGGACGCCGGATCGTGTCCGTCCCCGGCCGCCCACAGTGCCGCGCTCGCGCCGGACGGCCATCCGACGACCTCCTCGGCGAACGGGCCGGTCGTCTCGCCCAGCACACCGCCGGACGGCGTGGGCACCTCCGTCACCGCCCCGTCCGGCCCGCGGAGCACCGGCACGGGGTGCCTCGCGGTGGCGTACGTCAGCACTTCCTCGACCGGGTCGGCGACCAGGTAGAGCAGGCTTGCGCGGAACGGGTCGGGCAGCTCGGTCAGCAGGCCGTCCAGCTGCGCCAGTGCTTCGCCCGGCGGGAGGTCTAGCCGGGCGTAGGCACGGATCGCCGACCGGAGCTGGAGCTGGGCAGTCTGCCGCTCCCCCACCGGACCGCGCAGGCTGCCGGCGGTCAGCACGGTGCGGTCGGCACCGACCGGCATGGCCTCGCACCAGGCGCCGCCGGCCGCGCCCTGCACACGTTCGAGGACGGTGAGGTCCTCGGTGTCCGCGACCGGGATGCGGGAGGGGCGTGGCCAGGCCGAAAGCGCGCTCACGACCGCACCACCGTCACACCTGTCTCCCCTCTGCTGCCCGCGAAATGCTGGACGCGACGGTCGTCGTCATGCGCCGTCCCGCGCCCGAGTATGTCTCACCGACCCCGGTACCGTCCGTGCCAGCGTAGAAGCATCCCGTCGACAGCGTGCGAACCTGCGCCTACTCAGCTCCGGCCGGCGTCACCGGTCGGGCGTCCCCGCGGCAGTCGCGGGCGGTCGTCGTCGAGCAGGCCGGCGAAGAGGTCCCCGTGCTCGGCGACCCGGTCGAGCACGTCGCCGATCGTGAACACCAGCTCGTCGGGGCTCCCGCATTCCTCGACCTCGTCCCAGGTCAGCGGCGTGGAGACCGTCGGCAGAGGTCGGGCCCGCACCGAGTACGGGGCGACCGTGGTCTTGGCGGTGTTGTTCTGGCTCCAGTCGATGAACACCTTGCCGGGGCGCAGCGACCGGGTCATCCGCGAAAGCACCAACCCGGGATGTTCGGCTTCGAGCCGTTCGGCCAGCGTCCGGGAATACTCGCTGGTGGCGCCCGGCGAGGCCTCCCGGACCGGCGCGTAGATCTGCATCCCCTTGGACCCCGACGACTTCGGATAGGCCGCCAGCCCGTCGTCGGACAACGCGCCCCGCAGCCACCCGGCCACCCGGCAGCACTCCACGATCGTGGCCGGCGGTCCCGGATCGAGGTCGAACACCAGCAGGTCGGGCTGGCGCACGCCGCCGCGCGGTCCGACTTTCCACTGCGGGACGTGCAGTTCGATCGCGGCCAGGTTGGCCAGCCAGACCACGGTCGCCAGCCCGTCGACCACCACGAAGTCGATCTCGTCCCGGTTCATCGTGCTGCAGGGCACCGGCAGCCGGACGGTGCGCACCCAGGCCGGCGTGCCGGCCGGGGCGTTCTTGGCGAAGAAGCCCGCGTGTTCGACACCGTCGGGGAAACGGGTGAGCGAGATCGGGCGATCAGCCAGGTGCGGCAGGATCGCCGGTGCGATCCTGGTGTAGTAGTCGATCAGTTCGCCTTTGGTGGTGCCGGTGTCGGGATAGAGCACCTTGTCGAGGTTCGTGAGCGCCAGCGAGCGGCCCTCGACCGCCACCGTCACCTGCTTTCCGGACGCCTGACCGGCCACCCGCACACCTCCGAACTGGACTTTGCCGCCGGGTACCCGCAAAGTACCGTTACCTGCAGTAATCCCACCCAGGAGCGCTGGCTATGCGTGCGATCTGGAAAGGCGTCGTCTCGTTCGGGCTCGTCACGATCCCGATCAAGCTCTTCTCGGCCACCGAGCAGCATGACGTGCCGCTGCGCCAGGTGCACGCCACCGACGGCGGACGCGTCCGCTACAAGCGGTTCTGCGAGGCCGAGGGCGAGGAGATTCCGTACAGCGAGGTGGCCAAGGGCTACGAGCTGCCCGACGGCCAGGTCGTGGTGCTCGACGACGACGACCTGGAGAAGCTGCCGATCGCGTCCAGCCGCACCATCGACGTCCAGCGGTTCGTGCCGGCCGAGCAGATCGACGGCATCTACCTGGCCAAGAGCTACTACCTCCAGGCCGACGGCCCCGGTGGGAAACCGTACGTGCTGCTCCGGGAGGCGCTGCAGAAGGCGGGCACGGTCGCCCTGGTGAAGGTCTCGCTCCGCCAGCGCGAGGCGCTGGCGATGCTGCGGCCCCATGGCGACGTCCTGCTGCTGCAGACGATGCTGTGGCCCGACGAGGTGCGGGACGCGTCCGAGGTGGCGCCGCCCGACGACATCTCGGTGCGGCCGCAGGAGCTGCAGATGGCCGAGTCCTACATCGAGACCCTGATCGGCGACTTCGACCCGGGCGAGTTCTCCGACGACTACGCCGAGGCGCTGCGCCAGGTCGTCGAGGCCAAGGTCGAGGGCCACGAGCTGACCCAGCCGCCCACCCCGGACGAAGGCGGCGGAGCGGTCATCGATCTGATGGCCGCGCTGGAGGCGAGCGTCGCCCAGGCCAGGCAGAGCCGGGGCGAGCGGCCGTCGGCGGCCAGGTCCACGCCGTCCAAGACCGCCGCCAAGAAGGCTCCGGCAGCCAAGGCGGCGACCCCGAGCAAGCGGGCGACGGCCTCGAAGTCCGCCGCGAAACCGGCTGCGAAATCGGCCAAGAAGGACGCGGCCGCCCGCAAGGCGGCACCGAAGAAGGCAGCCACCCGGCGCAGCGCCTGAACGCCGGCCGCATGCCGGCCAACCTGCGTGCGTCCCCCGGGCCGGTGGCTCAGTCGTCGTGCGCCTGCCGGATCCGCACCATCGGGATGACGAACCACCAGGCCAGCAGCCACACCAGCGCCCCGGCCGACCCGAGCTGGGCGGCCGTTCGGCCGACGGTCACGTCCAGAATGAGCAGCAGCGATCCGGCCATCGCCAGCGCGCAGAAAGCCAGCCCGGCCTGCGCGAGCCGATTCGCCGCGGTGACGAGTTCCTCCTTCATCCGTTGCCGGAACGCCAGCCGGTGGTACGCGACCGGCGCGATGAGGAAGCCGACGGCGACCAGCGCACACAGCACGGTCGCGATGTAGACCGCGTGGAAGTAGTCATCCGCCTCGCGGCCGAACCGTTCGGTGAACGCGACCGTGAGCAGGAACGCGAAGAGGATCTGCACGCCCGCCTGCGCCACCCGCAGTTCCTGGAGCAGCTCGCTGAAGTTGCGGTCCAGGCGCTCGAGTTCGGTCTCTCCCCGGTCGGACGACCGGGTCGGCTCGTCCTGCCGCGATGTGCTGTCGGTACCTGACATGAGGCACCGGGTTCCCCATGCCCTCCCCGGCGAAACGGCGACGAGTGCGGGCGGGGGCCTGTCGTTGCGACAATTGCTCACGCGCTCCTGCTCGAAAGTAGACGTTTTTCTTCTGCACGGCTAACTGTCAAGTGTTGGGAAGAGACTGCCCCTTGATGCCGCCGCTCCTGCAACGCCGCCGCCGCACGCTGGCGCTAAGGTTCGATCCGACGGAGGGAGCACGACATGGTCGACCAGACCGGGGCGGGTGCCGGCGCCGAGCACGTCTTCGGTGAGGTTCCGGAGACGGCACTGACCGTGGACCAGGATCAGTCCAGCTCGCCGGGGCGGACGGTGGTCCGGGTGAGCGGCGAGATCGACATGCTCACCGCACCGCGACTCCGCGACGAGGTCACCCCGCTGGTCAGCGCGGCGGGTTCGGACGTGGTGGTGGACCTGGACGAGGTGACGTTCCTCGGTTCGAACGGGCTGGGAGTGCTCGTGGAGCTGTCCCACCAGGCCGCGGCGGCGGGCTCGCGGTTCCGTCTCGTGTGCGCCAATCGCACCGTGATCCGCCCGATCGCCCTCACCGGACTCGACCAGGTGCTCGAACTCCACGACTCGCACCAGAGCCTTCCCGCTGTCCAGAGCTGAAGCAGGCGTGGCCCGGGCGGCTCGCGCCGCCCGGGCCACGCCTGGCCTCGCACAACTCTGCCGCCGGCGCTGAGCCCCGGCGGCGGGCTCAGCGCCTCGCTCTGCGCAGCAGCACCGCGCCCGCGGTCACCGCCGTCGCCACCCCTACCCCGATGCCCGCCAGCACCGGCGTACGCGCCAACTGGTGCCGGGCCCGCTCCGCGGCGGGGCGCAGCCGGTCGACCTGGCGATGCGCGATCGCCGTCGGGCTCACCCGGGCCACCAGGTCGTCGACGTCGCGGCGCAACCGGGCCCGCGACACCAGGATCTCCCGCTCTAGCTCGTCCGGTTGCGCAGCCACCGCACGTCCTCCTTCACCGACTCGATCGCGTGCTCGGGCACCGGTCGCACCGACCGGGCCGTCCGCCCGCCCCACCATGCCGCCATGCCGGCGACCAGGACCCACACACCGGCCACGATCAACGCGGCCCAGACCAACGGCATCACCAGCGCGAGCGCGAGCATTCCCGCCAGGGTCAGGAAGGGCAATGCCAGCAACCCGGCCAGCGCCGCGGTTCCGAATGCCGCACCGGCCTTGGCGGCCTTCGTCGCCTCCTGGCGCATCTCTGCCTTGGCCAGCGCGATCTCCTGCCGGACCAGGATCGAGACGTCCTCGGCGACATCGGTCACCAGGTCGCCGAGCGACGGCGGCCGAGCCGGCTCGGTGTGCACGCCGAGCGTGCCGGCCCGCCTTCCGTTCTCGCTCCCCGTCACTGTCCTACCCATCGTGTCCACTTCGACGCTCCCAGCTGCCGTCGGACAACGTCGCCCTCTCCCCAGACGACTACCCGGTCCGGGCGGAGCCGAACCACTGGAGCCCGCTGCCACAGTCAAGCAGCGGCAGGCCCGGAGTCGTGGGACGTCGCACCACGCGATCGCCCCGAACACGCGGCACCGGGGCATGGACGCCCCGCCCGGCGGGTATGCCTTCGGGTGAACTGACCGGATCGGTGGTTCTGGCCGGCGGCGCGGTACCTTCCGTCGGAGAGGCTCTGGACCGGGCCGGCCGACGCGGCCGGATCAGCCAGGACGGAAGGAGACGGCATGACGGTGGCCGACGGCGCCAGGTCCAGCACGGGCGAGGTGCTCTCCGTGGCGCACGGCGACGCCGGAGAGGTGGACGACATCCGGCTCACCCTGCCCGCCACCGGCACGCACCTGCCGCTCGCCCGGGCCATCACCGCCGATCTCGCGGCGCGGCTGGACTTCGATCTCGACGAGGTGTCCGACCTGCGGATGGCCGTGGACGAGGCGTGCGCCGAACTGGTCGCGCTGGCCGCGGCGCCGACCCGCCTGACGTGCGTCTTCCGGGTCCAGCCCGACGCGCTGTGGATCACCGCCTCGGCATTGACCCGGGACGGCGAACCGCCGGCCCGCGACACCTTCGGGTGGCGGGTGCTGACCGCGTTGGTGGACGAGGTGGAGGCCTGGGCCGACGACGACCGGACGGTCCATCTGCGGCTGCGCAAGCACCGCCTCGGAGCAGCCGCGTGAGGGATCGCACCGGCGGGCCCCGGTGCCGACGTGCGCGGACGCGGGTGGCCGCGTGACCGAGGCCACCGTTCCCGAGCCGGCGACGACGTCCCGGCGCGCGTCCGACGGTGATGCTGCGGCGCTCTTCGTCGAACTGGCCGCCCTCGAGGACGGCTCGCCCCGGCGGCGTCGCGTGCGCGACAACCTGGTGACGATGCACCTGCCGCTGGTCCGGCACCTCGCCCGGCGGTTCGCCAATCGCGGCGAGCCGCTGGAGGATCTGGTGCAGGTGGCCACCGTCGGGCTGATCAACTCGGTCGACCGCTTCGACCCCGAGCGCGGCTCGGACTTCCTCTCCTACGCGGTGCCGACGATCGTGGGCGAGATCAAGCGGCACTTCCGCGACCACGGCTGGGCCGTCCGCATCCCGCGCCGGCTCAAGGATCTGCACCTCTCGCTGACCGCGGCCACCGCCGAGCTGTCCCAGAACAAGGGACGGGCACCCAACGCCACCGAGCTCGCCGACTATCTCGGCATCTCCCGCGAGCAGGTGCTGGAGGGGCTCGAGGCCGCCAACGCCTACCGGAGTTCCTCCCTGGACGACTCGGTACGCGGCGCCGACGGCGACATGCCCTCGCTGGCCGAGACCCTCGGCGACGACGACGACGCGCTGGAGCACGTGGAGTTCCGCGAGTCGCTGCAGCCGCTGCTGGCCCAGGTGCCGGTCCGCGAGCGGAAGATCCTGGTCCTGCGGTTCTTCGGCAACATGACGCAGTCGCAGATCGCCGAGCGGATGGGCATCTCCCAGATGCACGTGTCCCGGCTGCTCTCGCAGACCCTGGCGAGGATGCGCGAACGGCTGCTGGTCGAGGAGTAGGACGCGCGGCCGCCGACGTGTCCGCGGGCGCTCCCCACAGACGCCGGCGCGCGGACCCGTCGCCAGGACGTGAGGCTTGCCGCAAGGACTTGCCATCGAGCCTTTCGTCGTGGTTACTGGTAGGTAACAAGTTTCGCACCAGTCGGCAGGGAGCCCTCGATGACCGCAGTCGACCCCACCCGCACCGCGCACCCCGTCTCGCCGGGTGAGGTGCCGGCCGACCGGCCCGCCGGCACGCCGCCGGACGCCGTCCCCGTCGGTGGGCGGCGCGTGGACGCCGACGAGGCGCGCCAGGTTGCGGAGGCCGCGCGGGAGACGGACTGGCGCAAGCCCAGCTTCGGCAAGGAGCTGTTCCTGGGCCGTTTCCGGCTCGACCTGGTGCACCCGCACCCCCGGCCGGACGCCGAGGCCCGTGCGCGCGGTGAGGAGTTCCTCGACCGGCTGCGCGAGTTCTGCCGGACCCGGATCGACAACGCCGTGATCGAACGCGACGCGCAGATCCCCGACGACGTGATCGCCGGCCTGAAAGAGCTCGGCGCGTTCGGGATGAAGATCGACACCGAGTACGGCGGCGTGGGGCTGACCCAGGTCTACTACAACAAGGCACTGATGCTGGTCGGCTCGGTGAACCCGTCGATCGGCGCGCTGCTCTCGGCGCACCAGTCGATCGGCGTCCCGCAGCCGATCAAGATGTTCGGCACCCCGGAGCAGAAGCGGGAGTACCTCCCCCGGTGCGCCCGCACCGACATCAGCGCGTTCCTGCTCACCGAGCCCGACGTCGGCAGCGACCCGGCCCGGCTGGCCACCACGGCCGTACCGACCGAGGACGGCACGGCCTACATCCTCGACGGCCTGAAGCTGTGGACGACCAACGGCGTCGTCGCCGACCTGCTCGTGGTGATGGCCCGGGTGCCGGCGTCCGACGGGCACCGGGGCGGGATCACCGCGTTCGTCGTCGAGTCCTCCTCCCCCGGCGTCACGGTGGAGCGCCGGAACGCGTTCATGGGGCTGCGCGGGCTGGAGAACGGTCTGACCCGCCTGCGCCAGGTCCGGGTGCCGGTGGAGAACCGGATCGGCAAGGAGGGCCAGGGCCTGAAGATTGCCCTGACCACCCTCAACACCGGCCGGTTGTCATTGCCGGCGCTGTGCGCGGGTGCGGCCAAGTGGTGCGTGAAGATCGCCCGGGAGTGGTCGAACGCCCGCGAGCAGTGGGGTCGGCCGGTGGGCGAGCACGAGGCCGTCGGGGGCAAGATCGCCTCGATCGCCGCCACCGCGTTCGCGCTGGAGGCGATCCTCGACCTGACCAGCCAGATGGCCGACGAGGACCGCAACGACATCCGGATCGAGGCGGCACTGGCCAAGCTGTACGCGTCGGAGATGTCCTGGCTGGCCGCCGACGACCTGGTACAGATCCGGGGCGGCCGCGGCTACGAGACGGCGGCGTCGCTGGCGGCCCGGGGCGAGCGGGCCGTGCCGGCCGAGCAGATGCTGCGCGACCTGCGGATCAACCGGATCTTCGAGGGCTCGACCGAGATCATGCACCTGCTGATCGCCCGCGAGGCCGTCGACGCCCACCTGTCCGTCGCCGGCGAGATCATCGACCCGGCCGCGGACCTGGCCACGAAGGGCAAGGCGGCGGCCCGGGCCAGCCGGTTCTACGCCAGGTGGCTGCCGACGCTGGCCGTCGGGAGGGGCCAGCGGCCCACCGCGTACTCCGAGTTCGGCCCGCTCGCCAAGCATCTGCGCTACGTCGAGCGGAGCAGCCGCAAGCTCGCCCGGCAGACCTTCTACGGCATGTCCCGATGGCAGGGGAAGCTCGAGTACCGCCAGCGCTTCCTGGCCCGGGTGGTGGACATCGGCGCCGAGCTGTTCGCGATGAGCGCGGCCTGCGTGCGGGCCGAGATGCTGCGCGGGGACGACGCCGAGCAGGGCAAGAGCGCGTACGAGCTGGCGGAGGCGTTCTGTCGGCAGGCCCGGCTGCGCGCCGACCGGCTGTTCGCTTCGCTGTGGGAGAACACCGACGACACCGACCGCGAACTGTCCAAGCGGGTGCTGGACGGGCGCTACGGATGGCTGGAGGAGGGCGTGCTCGACCCGTCCGGCGACGCCCCGTGGATCGCGGGGACCGCGTCGGGGTCCGAGGCCCTCCCGAACGTCCACCGCACGATCGGGTGAGCGGAACTCAGGCCGGTCCCAGCGCGTAGCAGGCGACCGCCGCGGCGGTGGCCACGTTGAGCGAGTCGACGTCGGCGTGCATCGGGATCCGCACCGCGAGGTCGGCCCCGCCGAGCGCGGCCCCGGACAGGCCTGGGCCCTCCGCGCCCAGCAGCAGCGCCGGACGCGCGGTCGCGGCGGCCGGCAGCTCCCGCAGGCTCGCCGCGGCCGGGTCGGGCGTCAGCGCGAGCACGGTGAACCCGACGTCGCGGACCGTCCCGAGCGCGTCGGGCCACGGGTCGAGCCGGGCGTACGGGATCGCGAACACCTGCCCCATGCTCACCCGGACGCTGCGCCGGTAGAGCGGGTCGGCGCAGGAGGGACTCAGCAGCACCGCGTCCATGCCCAGGCCGGCCACGCTACGGAAGATCGCCCCGACGTTGGTGTGGGTGTTGACGTCCTCGAGCACCACCACCCGGCGGGCGGCGGCAAGCAGCTCCCGGGCGTCCCGCTCCCCCGGCCGGTGCACCGAGGCGAGCACACCCCGGTGCACGTGGAAGCCGGTGATCGCCGTCAGCACGGCGGGGTGCGCGGCGTAGACCGGGGCGAGCTCGGTGAGGTCGGCGCACTGGTCCACCCGCTTGGCGTCGACCAGGACGGACCGCAACCGGTACCCCGCCCGCACCGCCCGGCGGAGCACCAGCTCCCCCTCGGCGATGAAGAGGCCGTGCGGCGGTTCGAACGCCGTCCGCAACGCCACGTCGGTCAGCGCGCGGTAGTCGGCGATCCGCGGGTCGTCCGGGTCGGTGATCGTCTCGGGCACCGCACGATTGTCCGCCACGCCCGTTCCGGTGTCGCACCACGGCCGAAGGCGGCCACGACGGGGACCACCACGCCGAGGTGGTCGACCCGCGGCGCGTCCCCCTCGGACGCGCCGCGGGTTCGCCGATCAGACCGGTCCCGTACCTCTCGCCGCGTCGGCCGCGGCCCGCTCGGCATCCGCGGCCGCCCGCTCGGCCGACGCGGCCGCGTCCGAGGAGGTCGACGCGGCCTGGGAGATGGCATCGGCCGACGCGGCCCGGATGCGCGCGGCCCGCTCCCCGCCGGTCTCGCCGGTCGCGGGTCCGCCGTCGGACGCGTTGAACATCTTGCCCAGCCCTTCCAGCGCCTTGCCGAGCTCGGCGGGGACGATCCACATCTTGTTCGCGCTCCCCTGCGCGAGCTGCGGCAGCATCTGCAGGTACTGGTACGAGAGCAGCTTCTCGTCGGGCTCGCCCGCGTGGATCGCCGCGAAGACCGTCTCGATCGCGCGGGCCTGGCCCTCTGCCTCCAGCATCCGCGCCTCCCGGGAGCCCTGGGCACGCAGGATCGAGGACTGCTTCTCGCCCTCGGCCGTCAGGATCTGCGACTGCTTGACGCCCTCGGCGGTGAGGATCGCGGCGCGCCGGTCACGCTCGGCCCGCATCTGCTTCTCCATCGAGTCCTGGATGGAGTGCGGGGGGTCGATCGCCTTGAGCTCGACCCGGTTGACCCGGATGCCCCACTTGCCGGTGGCCTCGTCCAGCACGCCGCGGAGCTGGCCGTTGATCTGGTCGCGGCTGGTGAGCGTCTCCTCCAGGTTGAGGCCGCCGATGACGTTGCGCAGCGTGGTCACGGTGAGCTGCTCGATTGCCTGGATGAAGTTGGCGATCTCGTAGGTGGCCGCGCGCGGGTCGGTGACCTGGAAGTAGATGACGGTGTCGATGCTCACCACGAGGTTGTCCTCGG
Organism: uncultured Actinomycetota bacterium; assembly: GCA_963740255.1. GTDB lineage: Bacteria > Actinomycetota > Actinomycetes > Mycobacteriales > Cryptosporangiaceae > CAVUDO01. The sequence goes on from CAVUDO010000002.1 coordinate 784,655, forward strand.
TGATCACCGGCTGCGGGGGGAAGGAGACGACCTGCTCACGCAGGTCGATCAAGGGACGCACCTTGTCCACGATCGGGATGACCACGGTGAGGCCCGGGGTCAGGGTGCGGCTGTAGCGACCTAGGCGTTCGACGACGGCGGCGCGGGCCTGCGGGATGATCCGGACCGCCCTGGCGAGGATGAACAGCGCCAGGAGGATGGGGATGAGACCCAGGATGAGACCCACGATCGCGTCCATTTACGGCTGCCTCCAGACGAGCGCGGTCGCGCCCTTGATGTCGACCACCTGGACGGTCTGCCCAGGTTCGAGTACCTGTGTCGCGTCGAACGCCCGGGCGGTCCAGTGCTCGCCGCCCAACTTCACCAGGCCGCCGTGCTCGTCCACCCGCTCCAGCACCAACGCGTCCTGGGCCTTGAGCGCGTCGATGCCGTGCCGCACCTCCTCGGTGCCGGCCTGCAGGCGGGTCTTCGCCAGCGGCCGCACCAGCCCGAGTGAGAGCGCCGACACCACGGCGAACACCAGCGCCTGCAGCAGCAGCGAGTCGTCGACCAGCGCCGCCGTGCCGGCGGCGGCGAGCGCGCCGGTGGCGAACATGATCAGAACCAGGTCCAGCGAGAACAGCTCGGCGATCACCAGGCCGACCGAGACCACCAACCAGATCATCCAGGCGCGCATGCACCCCATGATCCCACCGCCGCGCGACCTGTGGTGGCGCCGTGCTCGGATCGATGCGGTGCGATCGGCACGGCCGGCCCGGAACGTGGCGTCATCGCCCGTAGACGTCCGCGGTGACGAAGTCGATGAGCTGCTCGACGGCGTTGAGCAACGGGGTCTCCAGGTCGGCGTAGCTGCCCACCGCGGCGAGCACGCGGCGCCACATCGCGGCGGGATCGGACACGCCGAGCACCGTGCACACCCCGTCCTTCCAGTCGACGCCGCGCGGCACGTCCGGCCACCCGACGATCCCCACCGCGGCCGGCCGGACCGCCTGCCAGATGTCGACATAGGGATGTCCGGTCACCAGCACGTGGGGGGAGGTCACGGCCGCGACGATCCGGCTCTCCTTGCTGCCCGGCACGAGGTGGTCGACCAGCACCCCCAGCCGGCGGCCGGGGGCGGGCGCGAACTCCCCCACCACCGCCGGGAGGTCGTCGACCCCGTGCAGCGGCTCGACCACCACCCCTTCGATCCGCAGATCGTCACCCCACACCCGCTCGACCAGCGCCGCGTCGTGGACGCCCTCGACGTAGAGGCGGCTGGCTCGGGCGACCCGGGCCGGCACCCCGTCCACCGCCACCGAGCCCGACGCCGTCCGGCGGGCCGGGGCGTCGACGGCCACGGCGGCGCGGACCAGCGTCACCGGCTGCCCGTCCAGCAGGAACCCGGCCGGGAGCCACGGGAAGACCCGGCGGGCGCCGGCCCGATCCTCCAGCGTCACGCCGTGCGTGCCGGCGGCGGTCACCGCCCCGCAGAACCCGCTCGCGGCGTCCTCGACGACGAGGCCGTCCTCCACCGGCACGGTGGGCACAACGCTCCGCCGCCGCCAGTCCCCCGCGAGCACGTCTCGTCCGTAGTCCCTGCTGCGCACGCCCGTCAAGCTAGCGGCGCCGGCGGCCGAGGCGCGCACCGGCACGCCGGGACCGGCCGTCCGGAGCCTGGTGACGACCGGGCCGGCCAGGCGTCATGGGGGGCGGCGTCGGAAGGGCCGCATAATCTGGTTGCATGCCGCGCTCCCCCACCGCCGTTCCCGGCCGCCGGTCGGCCTCGCTGGTGGGTTGGGTCAGGTCCTGGCGGGCCGGGCTGATCTCCTACGACGAGGTCGGCGACGAGGTGCGGACCTGGGGCGGCGAACACCTGATCGCCGGCCTGCCCGGTCGCGAGGACGAGCGTCCCCTCGCCGACGGGCTCGCGGCGCTGTCCCGCCTGCACCCGGACGAGGTGCGGCTGGTCCTTCCCGCGCCCGGCGACCCGCGCGGGCTGCCCGGGGCGGGCCCGTTCGCCGATGCGGCGCTGGAGGCGGGAGAGGCGGTGCTCTGTGGTGGGCTCGGCGGGCTGGTGCCCTCGGAGTCCGTCCACGTCTCGGGCTCCGGCGACCGGTGGGCGGTCGTCCGTTGGCAGGGCCACCCGGTACCGCCGGGCCGGGCCGACCCGCTCACCCCCGCCGACGCCGACCACGAGCTGACGGTGGCACTGCGGGACTCTCTGGACGCGCTGCGCCGGCTGGACCTCGCGCGGGCCGGCCCCGACCTGGCCACGGCGGTCGCCGCCCTGCGGCGTGACACCGACCAGGCGGACCTCCCGGCCGGCTACGGCGAACGCGCCCGCCGGCTCTACGCCCGCGCGACGACGGTGGTGGGGATCATCGGCCTGGCCGCCGCGGACGCCCCCGGCGCGGCCGTGTCCGCGTACGAGGCGGCCGAGCGGGACGCCGCGTTGCGGCCGCTGGCCGCCGCCGCACGGCGTGCGGTCGCCGCCGCGGTGAACGCTCCCCTGGAGTGACCCCGCGCCCGGGCGGAAAACCGGTCGGTGTCTGATGGGACGATCCAAGGGTGGCGACCACTCCGCTGTCCCCTGCGGCCCGACGCGCCCTGGTCGCCAGCGCGGTCGGCTCGTTCGGCACCGGATTCACGCTGCCGTTCCTGCTGATCTACCTGCACGTGGTGCGGCACCTCCGGCTGGACGTGGCCAGCGTCGTGATGGCCACCGCCCCGGCGGTCGCCCTCGCCCTGAGCCCGCTGATCGGCACGCTGGTCGACCGGCTGGGTCCCTGGCGGGTGCTGATGGTCAGTGCCTCGGTCCAGGCCACCGGCATCGTGTCCCTCACCCAGATCGAACAGACCTGGCAGGCGTTCGGCGCGGCCGCGCTGATCGGCGCCGGGCAGGCCGCCCAGTGGCCGGCGTGGAACACCTTGTTCGCCGCGCTGTCCACGCCGGAGCAGCGGCAGCGGCTCTACGGTGTGCAGTTCACGCTGATCAACGCGGGGATCGGCCTCGGCGGCATCGCCGGCGGCCTGCTCGCCGACACGTCCCGGCCGGCCACCTTCCAACTGCTCTACCTGGCCGACGCCCTGTGCATCGTCGTGTCCGGCCTGGTGCTGGTGACGCTGCGCCGGCACGGCGGCCCGGTCGAGGCGTCCGACACCGTCGGCGACGAACGGCCCGGCGGCTGGCGCGAGGTGCTGGCCGACCGACGGATGTGGTGGGTGTGCGCGCTGTTCGTCGCCGTGGTGGTGGCCGGGTACGCCCAGCTGGAGGCGGGCTTCACGGCGTACGCCACGACCGTCAGCGTGGTCTCGACCCGGGTGATCGGTCTCGCGTTCGCCGTCAACACCGCGGTGATCGTGGGTGGGCAGCTGGTGATCCTCAGGATCCTCGACGGCCGCCGGCGTACCCGGGCCATCGCCGGGTTCGGGGTCGCGATGGCGGCAGCGTGGGCGCTGCTGGGTGCCAGCGGCGCGGTGGACGGCGCGCTGTCCGCGGCATTGGTACTGGCCATGATGGCGGTGTTCGCGGCCGGCGAGACGCTGTGGTCGCCGACCGGCAACGCGATCGTCAACGACATCGCCCCGCCGCACCTGCGCGGCCGCTACAACGCGTTGGCGGGGGTGACCTGGCAGGTGGCGATGGTGGCCGGCCCGATCCTGTCCGGTGTGCTGCTCGCCGCCGGGCTGGCCACCGGCTACCTCGCCGTCCTGGTCGCGCTGTGCGCCGTGGTCGTGCTGCTCGCCGTGGCGCTCGAACGGCGGCTCACGCCGGCCGAGAACGGCCTGTTCCCGCCGGCTCCGGAGGAGTCCGGCGGGCCGCCTACGCCGCCCGGGCCGGAACCGTCGGGTGCGCTGGCGCCCCAGCCGACCGGAGCGCGGGCCCCCACGCCGCTGAGCGAAGCGTCCACGCCCTGAGCAGCGCCGGAGCGGTCAGTTCCGGGCCGGCGGCGGGCAGCACCGGATGCCACAGGTCGGGCGGGACGGGCAGATGGTGCTGAGGCGGCGTCCCGTCCCGGCGGCGGCCAGGCGCTCGACCACCAACTCCCGCACCATCGCGACGAAGCGCGGATCGGTACCGGGTGTCGCGGCCCGGGCGAACCCCAGGCCGAGGTCGGCGGCGGTCGCGGCCGCGTCGTGGTCCAGGTCCCAGACCACTTCGAGGTGGTCGCAGACGAAGCCGATCGGGCTCACCACGACGTCCGTGACGCCCCGGCCGGCGAGGTCGCGGAGGTGGTCGTTGACGTCGGGCTCGAGCCACGGCACCGCGGGGGGTCCGCTGCGCGACTGCCAGACCAGGTCCCAACCCAACTCGCGCCCTCCGTACCTGCCGGTCGTACCAGCCCCCGCGCCGCCGGCCGGGCCGCCAACCGACGTGCGGCCGGCCACCAGGTTCCCGGCCGCACGCAGCTGCGCCTCGTAGAGCCCGCCGTCCGGACCGGCGGTGGCCGCCATCGACACCGGGATGCTGTGCGCGGTGAACGCCAGCCGGGTGGTGTCCCGCCGGCCGGCCGGCAGCGTGCCCAGCGCCGCGCGCACGGCGTCGGCGTGCGGTTCGACGAACCCGGGGTGGTCGAAGAAGTGGCGCAGCTTCTCGGTCTCCGGAGCACCCGCACCCACCTCGGCACGCGCCCGGGCGAGGTCGTCGCGGTACTGCCGGCAGGCCGGGTACGACGCGTAGGCCGACGTCGCGAACACCAGGGCGCGCCGCACGCCGTCGTCGCGCATCCGCCGCATCGTGTCCGCCAGGAAGGGGTGCCAGTTGCGGTTGCCCCAGTACAGCGGCAGGTCCACGCCGTGGGCGGCGAAGTCCTCGGCCAGCGCCGCGAGCAGCGCCCGGTTCTCGGCGTTGAGCGGCGACACCCCGCCGACGTGGGCGTAGTGCTCGGCGACCTCGGCCAGCCGTTCGGCCGGCACGCCACGACCGCGGGTGACGTTGTGCAGGAACGGCATCACGTCCTCGGGCGCCTCCGGCCCGCCGAAGGACAGCAGCAGCACGGCGTCGTAGCGGCTCACGGCGTCATCCTGCCGGGTCGTCGCGGCTGCCGCTCACCTCGTTCGCCGGTGGACGTCCCGCGCCGGCCGCTCAGACGCCGATCGCGTGGAAGCCGCCGTCGACGTGCACGATCTCGCCGGTGGTGGCGGGGAACCAGTCCGAGAGCAGCGCGACGCAGGCCCGGGCGGCCGGCTCCGGGTTGGTGACGTCCCAGCCCAGCGGGGCCCGTTCGGCCCACGCGGTCTCGAACTGCTCGAAGCCTGGAATACTCTTGGCGGCCATCGTCTTGATCGGCCCCGCGGCGACCAGGTTGACCCGTATCCGCCTCGGACCGAGGTCGCGGGCGAGGTAGCGGGCCGTGGACTCCATGGCCGCCTTCGCCACACCCATCCAGTCGTAGCCAGGCCACGCCTTGCTGGCGTCGAAGTCCAGCCCCACCACCGCACCACCGTTCGCCATCAGCGGCAGTGCGGCCGTCGTCAGTGACTTCAGCGAGTACGTGGACACGTGCAGCGCGGTCGCCACGTCCGCCCACGGCGCGTCCAGGAAGCCGCCGCCGAGACAGCTCTGCGGGGCGAAGCCGATCGAGTGGACCACACCGTCGAGGCCGTCGACGTGCTCGCGCACCCGGTCGGCGACGGTGGACAGCTGCTCCTCGTCGGTCACGTCGAGTTCGACCACGGGGGCCGGCTCGGGCAGCCGCTTCGCGATCCGCTCGACCAGCGACATCCGCCCGTACCCGGTGAGCACCACCGTGGCGCCCTGCTCCTGGGCGGTCCGGGCCACGGAGAAGCCGATCGAGGCGTCGGTGATCACGCCGGTGACCAGCAGCCGCTTGCCTTCCAACAGGCCGCCCACGCGACCCTCCTCTCGTCCGCGCCGCCCGCGAGAGCGGGTGCGGCGCCGTGCGGATGGAACGGGGATGCAGGGTCAGTGGCCCATGCCCAGGCCGCCGTCGACGGGGATGACCGCTCCGGTGACATAGGCGCCGGCGTCGCCGGCGAGCCAGGTGACCACGCCGGCGACCTCCTCGGCGGTGGCGAACCGGGCCAGCGGCACCTGGCCGAGGATCTCCTGCTTGCGGGCGTCGGGCAGGTCGGCGGTCATGTCGGTGGCGACGAATCCCGGCGCGACGACGTTGGCGGTGATGTTGCGCGAGCCCAGCTCCCGGGCCAGCGAGCGTGCCATCCCGACCAGCCCGGCCTTGGAGGCGGCGTAGTTGACCTGGCCGGCACCGCCGCTGAGCGCGACGACCGACGAGACGAACACCATCCGTCCGGACCGGGCCCGCAGCATCTTCGACGCGGCCCGCTTGGCCACCCGGTAGGCGCCGGTGAGGTTGGCGTCCAGCACCCGGGTGAACTGCTCCTCCTTCATCCGCAGCAGCAGCGTGTCGTCGGTGATGCCGGCGTTGGACACCAGCACCTGCACCGGACCGTGCTCGGCCTCCACCGCCGTGAACGCCTGGTCGACCTGCTCACCGTCGGTGACGTCACACCGCACTCCGAACAGTCCGTCGGGTGCGCCGGTGCCGCGGTGGGTGACCGCCACCTGATCGCCCTGCGCGGCGAACGCCCGCGCGACGGCCAGTCCGATACCCCGGTTCCCCCCGGTGACCAGGACGCTGCGTCCCACCCGATTCCCCTCACTCTCCGCTGGTCGGCACGGTGACGGCCGGCTCCGGCGAGGCTACGGCGTCCGGTCCGGCCGCCCTCAACCGGGCCGGCCCGGCCGATGCCGACCCCAGACGGGGTCGTCGGCGTGGCCGACCCGGCCGCCACCGGCACTGTGAGTCGTCGCGCATTCGGCCACCGGCTTTGGCCGATGCCCTACGCTCGGTCGCGTGCGCGCGATTCAGCTGACCGAGTTCGGCGGCCCCGAGGTGCTGACCCTGACCGACCTGCCCGACCCGGTCGCCCGGGACGGCCTGGAGGTTCTCGACGTCCTCGCGGCGGGGGTGAACTACGCCGACACCCACCAGACCGAGAACAGCTACCTGGCCAAGCAACGCCTGCCGCTGGTGCCCGGCGTGGAGGCCGTCGGCCGGCGCCCGGACGGCACCAGGGTGGTGGCGCTGCTCACCCACGGCGGCGGTTACGCCGAGAAGGTGCTGGTCCACCCCGCGACCAGCTTCGCCGTGCCCGACGCCGTCACCGACGCGCAGGCGCTCGCGCTGGTCGTCCAGGGCTTCACCGCCTGGCACCTGCTGCGCACCTCGGCGCGGCTGCAGCCCGGCGAGTCGGTGGTCGTGCACGCCGCGGCCGGCGGCGTCGGCACGCTGGCGGTGCAGCTGGCCAAGTGGTTCGGTGCCGGCCGGGTGATCGGCGTCGCCTCCAGCGACGAGAAGCGGACGCTGGCCACCGAACTCGGTGCCGACGCCACCGTCGACGCCGCGGCCGACGATCTCAACCAGGCGCTGCGCGAGGCCAACAACGGCCAGAAGGTCGACATCGTGCTGGAGATGGCCGGCGGGCCGACGTTCGACGCCAGCCTCGCCGCACTCGCGCCGTTCGGCCGGCTGGTCACCTATGGCATGGCGTCCCGGCAGGTGCCCACACCCGTGTCGCCGGGCGATCTGATGGGCCGCTCCCAGGCCGTCGTCGGCTTCTGGCAGGCGCACTGCCTGAGCCGGCCCGACATGCTGCACGCCCCGATGGCCGAGCTGTTCGCGCTGGTCGGGTCCGGGGACCTCCGCCCGGTCGACGGCGGCAGCTACCCGCTGGCCGAGGCCCGCCGGGCGCACGAGGACCTGCGGGCGCGCGGCACGATCGGCAAGCTCGTCCTCGACCCCACCCGCTGACCACACGGCCCGCCGCCGGTTCGCCGGGGCGTCCACTCGCCGCAACCGGTCCCGTCGCGCCGCCACCCACCGCGCCGGCCGGTGACGGCCGTCAGGGCAGGCGGGAGGTCCAGAGCAGGCTCATCACCGCGCCGGCGAAGCCGAACAGCAGGGCGAGCCCGACGAACCACTGGGTCACCTCACGCGGCGTGGTCCGGTAGCCGATCGAGCTGCCCAGGTCGCGGTACACGTCCTTGAGCTCGTCGGCGGTGATCGCGGAGTAGAACTTCCCGTTGGTCTGGTTGGCGATCTTCTCCAGCGCGTCCCGGTCGACCGGTACCGGTGTCCGGCGCCCGGCGAGGTCCACCACGCCCTCCTGGGTGCCGAACGCGATCGTGGACACCGGCACCTTGGCGGTGGCGGCCGCTTCGGCCGCGGCGTCGTTCGGACGGCCGTAGGTGGTGAAGCCGTCCGAGAGCAGGACGACGCTGGCTGGCGGAGCTCCGGACGCGCCGTCGGCCGGCACACTCTGGATCGCCTGCAGCGAGGCGAAGATCGCCTCGCCGATCGCCGTGGACTCCTGCAGCTCCAGCCCGTCGATGGCGGACGTGACCTGGGCGTGGTCCTTGGTGGGCGAGACCACCACCGTCGCGCTCTTGGCGAAGGAGACCAGCGACAGGTTGTAGGTCTTGGGCAGTTCCTTGACGAACAGCTTGGCCGCCGCCTTCGCCGCCCGGATCCGGTCGGGGTCGACGTCCTGGGCCTGCATCGACAGCGACACGTCCAGGGCCAGCACGATCGTCGCCCGCTCCAGCGGCTCGTCCACGTCGGTGGAGGGTTTGGCCAGCGCGGTGGCCAGTACCAGCAGGCAGAGCAGGAACGCCGTGGCGGCCAGGTGCCGCCGCCACCCCGGAGCCTTGGGCGCCAGCGACTTGAGCAACGCGACGTTGGTGAACCGCACCGCGAACATCTTGCGGTGCAGCTGCACCCACACGTACGCCCCGGCCAGCGCCGCGACGGCGAGCAGGACGAGCAGCCACCAGGGCGCGAGGAAACGGATCATCGGGTGGTCCCCCTGCTGCGCCCGCGGCGTTGGGCGGCCACGTAGCGCACGATGTCGAACAGCCAGTCGGAGTCGGTCCGCAGTCTCAGGTGTCCCGCACCGGCCCGGCGCAACGCAGCGTCGATCGTCGCGCGCTGGGCAGCAGCGGCCTTCGCGTAGGCGTTCCGCAGGCGGGCGTCGGTGGTGACCTCGTGCACGGCGCCGGTCTCCGGGTCGACGACGGTGAGCACGCCGACGGCGGGCAGGGTGAGCTCACGCGGGTCGACCACCTCGATCGCCAGCACGTCGTGGCGGACGCCGAGCTTGCGCAACGGCCGCTCCCACGCCGGCTCCGGCCGCGGGGCGCCGGCCCGGGGCTTCGCGACCACGTCGTCGGTGAGGAAGTCGGAGATGACCACGGCCAGCCCGCGGCGCCGGGGCGGCCGGTTCAGCGCGTCGATCGCGTCGGCGAGATAGTGCGCGTCGGCCGCCGTGTGGCCGGCCTCGGACCGCGGGGTGCGCACGACCCGGCGCAACAGGCCCTGCGCCGCCTGCCGGCCGGCCCGGGCCGGCAGCCGGGTGGTGGTCTCGCCGTTGGTGACGACCATCCCGATCCGGTTGCCGCCGCGGACGGTCAGATGGGTCATCGCGGCGGCGGCCGCGACCGCGAGGTCGCGCTTCTCGCACTGGGCGGTGCCGAAGTCGAGGCTGGCCGAGAGGTCGAGGCAGACCCAGGTCTCCAGCTCCCGGTCGGCGACGGTCTGCCGGACGTGCGGGACGGTGGTGCGGGCGGTCAGAGCCCAGTCCATCCGGCGGACGTCGTCGCCGGGCTGGTACTCCCGGCTCTCCCCCGCCTCGCTGCCGGGCCCCGGCAGCAGGCCGAGGTAGTCGCCCTGGAGCAGGCCGTCGAGCTTGCGGGTCACGGTGAGCTGCAGCTTGCGCAAGGTCACCTCGGCCCGGGCCTCGTCCAGCCGCGGCGGCGGCCCACCGGGTGCGTCCGCCCGCCGGGCCGCCCCGAAGACCGCGGCAGCCTGCCGGCTCACCAGGCCACCTCGCTCCGCGCGGTGGACGGGTGGCTGTGGTGCCCCGAGGACCGCTCGCTCACGCGCCGAGCTCCCGCGCGCCCGACCCGCCGCCCGGCCCGAGCCAGGAGACCTGCCCCTGGGCCGGCCCCGCACCCCACCCGCCCGGCGAGCTCGGGTGGACGCTCACGGGCCGGTGGTCGGCGTGCTGACGCGGCGTCACGGTGGGCAGCGGGATGGTGGCCAGCACCCGGTCGACGATGTGCTCGGCCGGCACCCCGTCGGCCAGCGCGTCGTAGGAAAGCACCAGCCGGTGCCGCAGCACGTCGGCCGCCACATCCACCACGTCCTGCGGCAGCGCGTAGTCACGGCCGCGCATCAGGGCAAGCGCCCGGCAGGCGGCGACGATGCCCAGCGAGGCCCGCGGCGAGGCGCCGTAGGCGATCAGCCCGGCGACGTCGGACATGCCGTGGTCGGCCGGCGTGCGGGTGGCCAGCACCACCCGGACCGCGTAGTCGACCAGGGCGTTGTGCACGAAGACGTTGTCGGCGGTCTGCTGCAGGCGCAGCAGGTCCTCGGGGGTGAGCACCTGCTCCGGCGAGGGCGGGTTGACCCCCATCCGGTAGACGATCTCGCGCTCCTCGGTGTCGGTCGGGTAGCCGACCACCACCTTCATCAGGAACCGGTCGCGCTGCGCCTCGGGCAGCGGGTACACGCCCTCCTGCTCGATCGGGTTCTGGGTGGCCAGGGTGAGGAACGGACGGGGCAGCGGATAGGTGGTGCCGCCGATCGACACCTGCTTCTCGGCCATCACCTCCAGCAGCGCCGACTGCACCTTGGCCGGCGCCCGGTTGATCTCGTCGGCGAGCAGGAAGTTGGCGAACACCGGCCCCAGCTCGACGTCGAACGTCTCCGAGCTGGCCTTGTAGACCCGGGTGCCGAGCAGGTCGGAGGGCACGAGGTCGGGCGTGAACTGGATCCGGGCGAACTTCCCGCCCACGACCCTGGTGAGGGTCTCGACCGCGAGGGTCTTGGCCACGCCCGGGACGCCCTCGAGCAGGCAGTGGCCGCGGGCGAGCAGGCACACGAGCATCCGCTCGATCATCCGGTCCTGGCCGACGATGATCCGCTTCACCTCGAAGAGCGTCCGTTCCAACTGGGTCGCGTCCTGTGCGGGCGTGTTCTTCGGCGTCGCGGCGTTCTGCGGCGTCGCGTCGCCCTGGGACGTCGCGGGGTCCCGCGGGGCGGGCGGGCTCTGCGGGGTCACGATGTCCTCCACGTTCACGGTGTTCGCGGGCTCGGGAAGAGCCTCGCATGCGCCGGGTGAAAGCGCCGTGAGGGTCCCCCGGCCGGACGACCGGATCGACGGGTCTCCTCCACTGTGCCAGGCTCGCCGGGTGGACTGGCTCGAGGATCTGCACCACGAGGCGAACGACACCCTGCCCGGCTGGCTCGCCCACTACATCGACTGCGGTGCGACCGACGGGGTGAGTGCCGCCGAGGCGCCGGGGGCCTGGGACCGGCTGCGGCTGCGGCCCCGCGTGCTGGTCGACGTGTCGGCCGTCTCCACGGGCACCACCGTGCTCGGCAGCGAGGTGTCCTCGCCGCTGGCCGTGGGCCCCACCGCCCTGCACCGGGCCGTGCACCCCGACGGGGAGCTGGCCACCGCGACGGCGGCCGCGGACGCCGGTGCCCTGTTCTGCCTGTCGGCCCGCTCCGGCACGGCGATGGAGAAGGTCGCCGCGACGGGCGTGCGGTGGTGGATGCAGGTGTACGTCCTGCGCGACCGGGACGTGACCGAGGCGTACGTCCGGCGCGCCGTGGCCGCCGGCGCCGGGGCGCTGGTGCTCACCGCCGACACGCCGGTGGTGGGCCGCAAGCCCGAGGCCGACGCGCTGGAGGAGGCGGCCGGGGTGGACCTGCCGGCCGCCTTCAGCGCGGCCAGCCTGACGCCGGCCGGCGAGGACCCCGAGACGTACTGGGACTCCGGGTCCGTGCACAGCCTCTACCAGGCCCCGGACCTGACGCCGGCGACGATCGGCTGGCTGGCAGGGATCTCCGGCCTGCCCGTGGTGGTCAAAGGTGTGCTGCGCGGGGACGACGCGCGCCGCTGCGCCGACGGCGGTGCCGCCGCGGTCTGGGTGTCCAACCACGGTGGACGCCAGCTGGACGGCGCTGTGAGCACGGCCGATGCCCTGCCCGAGGTGGTGGCGGCACTGGAGGGCACCGGCTCGGAGGTCTACGTCGACGGCGGCATCCGGCGCGGCGGCCACGCCCTGCGGGCGCTGGCTCTCGGCGCCAGCGCGGTCTTCCTCGGCCGGCCGCCGCTGTGGGGTCTGGCGTGTGCCGGCGCCGAGGGCGTCCGGCAGGTGCTCGACGGCCTGACCGACGAACTGGCGCACGCGATGACGCTGGCGGGAGCCCCGACACCGGCCCATCTGACCGCCGATCTGGTCGTCTCCGGACGGGCCGGTTGACCCTGCGCAAACCGGCCGTCCGGCGGCGAAAAAGGTGTCGGATAACGGGCAGATATGGTCGTCCAGACCATGGACAACGTCGCCACGAGTTGGTGTAAGCTTCCCCTCGACGCCAGGCGGCTTCCCCCGTGGTCGCCTGGCGTCGTTTTGCGTGCGCAGGCGTCGGTGAACCGACGTCTGGCGTCTCTGGAGAAGCCCGCACACTGCGAGAAGCCTCACCGACCGGGGGTGCCGAGCCCGTGACCACCGACCACACCGCCGCGCCGGTCTGCTCCGCCAAGGGCTGTCGCGCGGCGGCCCGGTTCGCGGTGCGCTGGCGCAACCCGCGGCTGCACACGACCGACCGGGTGAAGACCTGGGTGGCCTGTCCGGACCACCGCCAGTACCTCGCCGGCTACCTCGACGCCCGCGGATTCCTGCTGGCGGTCGAACCGCTCGGCGACGGCGGAGATGGCGACGGCCCGGCCTGAGCCGGCGCGTGGCTAGGGTGGGCAGGTGCCCACACCCCCAACGGACGCGTCAGGCATCGACGACACAGCCCTCGACGGCCCCGCACCCGGCAAGGCGGCACCCGGGTCGCTCGGCAACGCCACCGCCGCGACCGACACCGCGACCGGCGACCACGATCCGGCGTTCTGGCCCGACGGCGTGGTCTGGCGCCCGGTGTCCCCGGCGTTGGCCACGGTCCGGCGGCTCGGCGTGCTGGCCGGCACGATCCCGCTGCTCGGGGGGGTGGGCCTCCTCTGGTGGTGGACCGACGGAGGGTGGCTGGTGTGGGTCCTCGCCGTCGTCGTACTCGGCCTGCCCGCCTGGTCGTGGGTGGTGATCGGACGCGCGGTGCGTTCGTGGGGGTACGCCGAGCGGGAGGACGACCTGCTGGTCCGGCACGGGGTGCTCGTCCGCAGGCTCACCGTGGTGCCCTACGGCCGGATGCAGTTCGTTGACGTCACCGCGGGCCCGGTAGAACGGGCGGCGGGCATCGCCACCGTCCAGCTGCACACGGCCGCGGCCGCCACCGACGCGGCCATCCCCGGCCTGGAACCGACCGAGGCGGCCCGGCTGCGGGACCGGTTGGCCGCGCTGGGCGAGCAGCGGGCGGCCGGCCTGTGACCGGGTACGCCGAGGGTGTCCGGTGACCGACAGCGCCACCGGACAGGAGACGCGGACCGCACCCGAGTCGGCGAAGGGCTACCGCCGGCTGCACCCGTTGACGCCGCTGGTGCGCGGGCTGCGCACGTTCGGCATCCTCACCGCCCTGGTGTCCTACCAGGCCTGGCGGGCGCCCAACCTCGCGCTGGTCGGCCTGCTCGTCGCGGTCGGCATCGTCGGCGGGTTCGTGGTGAGCTGGTTCTCCTGGCGGTTCACCGGCTACCGGGTCGACCAGCGGGAACTGCGCATCATCGAGGGAGTCTTCGCCCGTCGACACCGCACTGTTCCGCTCGAACGGGTGCAGGCCGTCGACGTCGTCCAGCCGCTGGTCGCCCGGCTGCTCGGGCTCGCCGAAGTGCGGTTGGAGGTGGTCGGCGGCGGGGAGACCGAGGCGCCGCTGGCCTACCTGACCCGGTCGGAGGCCGAGGCGCTCCGGATCCACCTGCTGCGGCTGGTCTCCGATGCCCGTGGCCGGGAGGTTCCCGCCGGGGCGGACACCGACAGCGACCCGACAGTGGCAGCCGCGACCGGTGAGCCGGACGCGATCCCGGCCGCGGAGCAGCGGACCCTGTTCGCCGTCGACCGCCGCGAGCTCGTGCTGTCCCAGCTGCTCACGCCGAACGCCCTCGCGGTGCCGTTCCTCGCGATCTACCCGGTGCTGGAGTTCCTCGACAACGAGCCGTCGTTCGCCGCGGTGTTCGCCTTCCTCAGCGGCATCGCCGGCGTGGTGCTGGTGCCGATCCGCCGGGTGCTGGGCGAGTGGGGCTTCATCCTTACCGAAGGCGCCGACGGGCTCAGCATCCGGCGCGGCCTGCTCGACGTGTCGAACCAGACGTTTCCGCGTTCCCGGGTGCAGGCCGTCCGGGTCCGCCGGCCGCTACTGTGGCGGCCGTTCGGCTGGGTGCGGGTGGAGGTCGACGTCGCCGGTTACGGCCGCCAGGGCGACCAGCAAAGCAGCGGTGCGCTGGTGCCGGTGGCCATGTCGGCGGCCGCCTTCGCGACGCTGCATGACGTGCTGCCCGCGGTACCGGCCGACGGACCGGACTCGCTCGGGCTGCACCCCGCTCCCCCGGCCGCCCGCCGGCGCACGCCGTTGCAGGCCAGCAGGCTCGGCTATGCGGTGACGCCGGAGGTGCTGGTCACCCGGTACGGCTGGCCGGTTCTCAAACACGACATCGCGGTGCACGCCCGCGCGCAGAGCATCCGGGTGAGCGAAGGTCCCTGGCAACGCTCGCTCGGCCTGGCGTCGGTCCATTTCGACCCCGCCGGTTCCCAGACCACGCCCCAGGTGCGGCACCGGCTCGCCGCCGAGGCCGGTGCCCTCGCCGACGACCTGGCCCGACGTGCCCGCGCCAGCCGTCGCGACGAGCAACCCCTCCTGCCGCTGGCGCCCTGCCCGGGCGGCTGACGAGCCGTCAGGCGACCGCGGCGGCGTCCTCGGCCTCGTGGGGGGCCGGCCCGCCGCCCGCCCGTCGCCGACGCCACCAGCGCTCCGCCAGGCCCACCACCGCGAACACCACGCACACGTACACCGCACCCGCGAGGGCGTCCACCACGTAGTGCTCGCCGGTGTAGACGAGCGTCGCGGTCATCGCCAGCGGGTAGGCGAGCAACACCGGGATCCACCGCCTGCGGACCCGGTTCAGGAAGAACGCGACGACGCTGACGCTGAACGCCGTGTGCAGCGACGGCATCGCGGCCACCGGATTGGACATCGCCTGGCCGGTGTCGAGCAGGTTGCCGGCCAGGTCCAGCCCGATCGCCGACCACCCCTTGGCCGAGGTCCGCTCGACGTGCCCGGCGAGGTACCCGTGCTCGGCCGCCCACCACGGCGGCGCCGCCGGGTAGAGGAAGTAGGTGGCCAGCCCGAGCGCGATCAGGCCGAGCCAGCGGCGCATGAACGCCGCCCACAGTGACCGCGCGCGCAGCCACAGCACCACCGCGACCGTCAGGGTCACCACGAAGTGCGAGAGGTACACGATCGAGGCCGCGATGTCGTACCAGTGCACCCGCAGCGGGTCGTAGAGATGCTGCTGCAGCCAGATCGTCGGGACCTGGCCGCCGAACAGGGCCCGGTCGGCGTCGATCAGCTCGGTGACGTGGGGCATGCCCCCGTCGTCGGCCGCGCCGCGGCTGAAGCCGTACAGCACCAGCAGCGCCACGATCGGCAGCCAGTCGCGGGCGAACCGCAGGTGGCTCGTCGGCGACCGGTGGCTGTTCCAGGCGATCGTGGCGCCCCACAGGCAGACGAACGCGACGATCGGGTCGGTGGGGAGGCCGCCCTTGTACCACCACAGTGCGGCGAACCCGCCGGCCCACACGGCCATGCCGATCGCCCGACGCCAGAGCAGTCCGGGGCTGGTGGCACCGGACGCGTCGGCTACCTCCGGCGAGGTGGTCTCGGTCGCCACGGGGCAAGGGTAGAGCAGCGGTCCCGCCGGCGGGCACACGCCCACCGCGGCCGGGTGGGTCAGACCGCCGAGGCCGTCGCCGATCCGCTCCCGCTCACACCCGCCGTGAGCTGCGGGAGCACCATTCCGATCGGACCGGCGATCCGGGCGTCGGCCACCGCGTCGTACGGGGTCGGGTCGGCGTTCACGATGACGACCCGGGCGCCGCTGTTCTTCGCGACCTCGACCAGGCCCGCGACCGGCTGGACGGAGAGTGACGTTCCGACCGTGAGGAACAGGTCGCAGTCCGACGCCGCCGCGCGGGCCTGGGCCAGCACGGCCGGCACCAGTGGCTGGCCGAACGAGATCGTGCCGGCCTTGAGGATGCCACCGCAGCGCAGGCAGGCCGGGTCGTCGTCCCCGCCCGCCACCCGTTCGAGGGTGTCCGACATCGCGGCGCGGGCACCGCAGGACAGGCACTCGACCTCGTACAGCGAACCGTGCACCTCGACGACGCGGTCCTCGGACGTGCCGGCGAGCTGGTGCAGCCCGTCGATGTTCTGGGTGATCAGCGCCCGCAGCTTGCCGGCCGCCTCGAGGTCGACCAGGGCGTAGTGGGCGGCGTTGGGCCGTGCGGTCCAGGCCGCGTGGGCCCGCCGGATCCGCCACGCCTCCCGCCGGATCTCCGGGTCGGACACGTAGTCGCGCAGGGTGAACAGGCGTTGCGCCGCCGGATCGCGGGTCCAGATCCCATTAGGACCGCGGAAATCGGGGATGCCGCTGTCGGTACTGATGCCGGCCCCGGTCAGCACTGTCACCTTGTCCGCCGCGGCGATCCAGCCCGCGACCGTCTGCACGTCCTTCATGCCGACAAACGCTAGGCCGCCCGGGCCCGGATCACCAGCCGTATCGGCGGGTTCCCCCTACCCTCGGAGGTATGTCGCTGCAAACCGGGCTCGTCGGCCGGGTCGAGACCCGCGTCGCCGAGGCCGACACCGCCGCGCGGCTGGGCTCGGGTGACGTGGCGGTCCTGGCCACGCCGCGCGCGTTGGCACTGGCCGAGGCCGCCACGGTGGCCGCCGTGGCCGCCCGCCTGCCGGCCGGTTCCACCACCGTCGGCGTCCGGGTCGAGCTCGACCACCACCTCCCCACGCCGGTGGGCGCCGAGGTGACGGCGGAGGCGTCGCTGGTGGCCGTCGAGGGCCGGCGGCTCACGTTCGAGGTCACGGTCCGGGAGTGCCGGGATGGCGTCCCGGTCGCGGTGGCCTCCGGCCGGGTGGTGCGCATGGTGGTCGACCGGGATCGGTTCGTCGCCGGTCTCCGGAACGGCGTGTCGTGACCGGAACGCGTGCCGGAGCCACGCCCCGTCGGATACCGGTGGGCCGGGCGTGACCAGCCGGTCGACCTGGTCGGAGGTCGCGGCCGGCGTCTACGTCTGGCGCGAACACGTGCTCGACGTCAACGCGGTACTCGTGGTCGGCGGCGAGGGGGCGGTCGTCGTCGACACGCTGAGCACACTCGGTCAGGCCGGCGCGTTCGCCGCGGCCGTCCGGGCGGTCACCCCGTTGCCCTGGCAGGTGGTGAACACCCACGGGCACTTCGACCACTGGTTCGGCAACGCCGTCCTCGCGCCGGACGCCCGGATCCCGGTGTGGGCGCAGCGCCGCTGCGTCGCGCGCTACGCCGGCGGCGGGACGACCCTGGTCGAGCAGGTGGCCGCGACCTGGCAGGACACCGAGCCGGCGCTGGCCGTCGAGGTCGCCGCCGTGACGCCCCGCCCACCCGACCGGGAGGTGCGCGAGCACGTCACGCTCGACCTGGGCGGTCGCACCGTCGACCTGCGCCACCTCGGCCGCGGGCACACCGACCACGACCTGGTGGTGGTCGTGCCGGACGCCGGCGTGGTGTGCCTGGGCGACCTCGTCGAGGAAGGCGCGTCACCCTCCTTCGACGACGCCTACCCGCTCGACTGGCCGGCCACCCTCGCCGCGGCGCTGCGCCAGCTGGACGGCCTACCCGACGGCCCGCTCGTGCCAGGCCACGGCGCGGTCGTGGACGCCGGGTTCGCGCGCGCCCAGCACGCCCAGCTCACGACGCTGGAATGGCTCTGCCGCGAGGGACACGCCGACTCCGCGCCGGCCGCCGAGGTGGCTGCCCGGTCGCCGTTCGGCCCGGACGCCTCCCTGATCGCGGTCGAGCGGGCGTACGCCGACCTGGACGGGAGGCTCTGAGCCGGTGGCGACCCGCGCCGCGGCGTCAGGCGCCCTGGCCGACCGCGCGCTTGCGGATGAGCTGCGACTCGGCCGGCGCGGGCCGCGGATCGATGCGGCCCTCGACGAAGATCGCGTGCCAGACGCAGAACACCAGCACGGTCCAGATCTTCCGGGACTGGTCGCCGTCGCCGGCACGGTGCTGCTGGAGCAGCCTGTCGGCGTAGCCGAGGTCGAGCAGGTCACCGGCCTTGGAGTCGGCCAGGATGCCGCGGGCCCAGTCGTACATGACGTCCTTGAGCCAGACCCGGGTGGGCACCGGGAAGCCCAGCTTGGGCCGGTTCACGATCTGCGGCGGCACCACGCCGTCCAGCGCCTGGCGCAACGCGTACTTGCGGATGCCCTTGGCGGTGACCTTCAGTTCGGGCGGGATGGTCTTCGCGACGTCGAACACACCCTGGTCGAGGAACGGCACCCGCAGCTCCAGCGAGTGCGCCATCGACATCCGGTCGGCCTTGACCAGGATGTCGCCGCGCAGCCAGGTGAACAGGTCGATGTACTGCATCTGGCTGATCGGGTCGAGGTCGGCCGCGTCCCGGTAGTGCCCGGCGGTGACGTCGGTGTACTGCACCTCGGGGTCGTACGTCCGCATCAGCCGCTGCTTCTCGGCCTCGGTGAAGATCCGGGCGTTGCCGAAGTACCGTTCGTGCAGCGGCGTGGTGCCGCGTTCGAGGAAGCTCTTGCCCCTGACCCCCTCCGGGATCAGCCGGCTCACGGCCCGCAGGCCCCTCTGCATCGGATCGGGCAGCCCGGTGATCGCCTTGAGCGACTGCGGCTCGCGGTAGATGCCGTAGCCCCCGAAGAACTCGTCCGCCCCCTCCCCCGACAGCACCACCGTGACGTGCTCGGACGCCTTCTTCGCGACGAAGTACAGCGGCACCAGGGCGGGGTCGGCGACCGGGTCGTCCAGGTGCCAGACGATCCGCGGCAGCGTGTCCATCATGTCCTCGGCGCTGATCATCGTCGGGATGGTGGTGACGCCGAGCCACTGCGCGGAGGTCTGCGCGACGTTCACCTCCGAGTACCCGTCGACGTCGTAGCCGACGGTGAACGTGAGGATGTCGGGCTTGTGCTCCCGGGCCAGCGCCACGATCGCGGTCGAGTCGATGCCCGAGGACAGGAACGCCCCGACCGGCACCTCGCTCTGCAGGTGCAGCCCGACCGACTCGCGCAGCGCCTCCCGGATGCGGACGAACAGCGCCCCCGGGTCGTCGGTCGGGGTGGGCCGGAAGTCCGGCCGGTAGTACCGTGACCGAACCACGCCCGCTCCGCCGTCGGGCGACCAGGTGAACGACTCGCCGCACTCCAGCCGGCCGATGTCGGTGTGCAACGTGCCGGGCTCGGGCACGTACTGCAGCGTGAGATAGTGCGAGAGCGCCGCCGGGTCCAGACCGTCGTCCCCCAGGGCGGCCGCGGCCGAGAACGGCAGCAGCGCCTTCTTCTCGCTGCCGACGTAGAGGCCCGTGTCGGTGACGCAGTAGTGCAGAGGCTTGATGCCGAACGGGTCGCGGGCGGCGAACGCCCGGCGCTCGACCCGGTCCCAGAGGATGAACGCGAACATGCCCCGCATGCGCTTCACCGCGTCCGGTCCCCAATGGTGGTAGGCCGCGACGACCGTCTCGGTGTCGCCCTCGGTGGCGAACGTGACGCCCTCGGCGGCCAGCTCGGCGCGCAGGGCGAGGTAGTTGTAGATCTCGCCGTTGAAGGTGAGCACGTAGCGGCCGTCGGCGTACTCAAGCGGCTGGTGGGACAGCTCCACGTCGATGATCGACAGCCGCTTGAAGCCCAGCACGACGTCCTCGCCGGACACCGTGACCCCGGTCTCGTCCGGCCCGCGATGGTGGATGCTCTCCAGCGCGTCGGCGACCGCGTCGCGTCGGGCGGCCGCGTCGCGGCAGGAACTGACGTAGGTGAGCAGTCCGCACATGAGCGCCATCCTCCCATCCGACGACCACCGCCCGGCCGCCGACCGCCGCACCGGGTCGCTCCTCGGGCCGGCCCGGGCGGACAACCCGGCGGGTAACGTCGGGAGCACAACCCCGCAGGCGCCCACCCGGACCACACCGACGGCGGGCCCAGGCCAGGAGCGAGAGATGAGCGACCAGCCGATCAAGACGGCGAGCCACGACCTGCCGATCACCGAGCAGCTCGCCGCCTTCATGCGCGCCGGATGGGCCGAGCCCGACCCGGGCGACCCCGGCCCGCTCCCGCACGCCGCCTTCACGGCCGCCCGCCGCGAACGGCTCGCCGCGCGCTTCCCCGGCGAGACGCTGGTGGTGCCCACCGGGACGCTCACGGTGCGCAACAACGACTGCGACTACGAGTTCCGGCCCGGCAGCGACTTCGCCTGGCTCACCGGCTTCTACGAGCACGACGCGGCACTCGTCCTGCGCCCCGACGGCAGCGGACAGGAGACCACCCTCTACCTGCGGGCCCGTTCGTCCCGGCAGACCGACGAGTTCTTCCGGTCCCGCGACGGCGAGCTGTGGACGGGGCGGCGCCGCGCAACCGACGAGTGGTCGACGCTGCTCGGCCTGCGCTGCGCCCCGCTGGACGAGCTGGAGAAGGCACTCGGCACCCTCGACCCCGCGGCCACCCGGGTGCTGCGCGGCGTCGACGCCACCGTGGACGCGACCGTCGGCGAGCCGTCCGCACCGACCGAGGCGGCCGCCGAGCCCACCGACACCATGGCGGCCGACGGGCTGGTCCTCGCCGAACCGACCGACCCGGCCGCGGCCGGGCGGCGGGTGGCGACCAGGGACGACGAGCTGGCCGCCGCACTCTCCGAACTGCGCCTGGTCAAGGACGCCTGGGAGGTCGAGCAGCTGGTCGACGCCGTGCAGGCCACGGTCCGCGGCTTCGAGGACGTCGTCCGGGCGATGCCCGCCGACCGGGAGTCCTCGGAGCGCCTCGTCGACGGCGTGTTCGGTCTGCGCGCCCGGCACGACGGCAACACGGTCGGCTACGGCACGATCGCCGCAGCCGGCCCGCACGCCTGCACGCTGCACCACTGGCGCAACGACGGGGCCTGCCGGCCGGGCGAGCTGCTGCTGCTCGACGCGGGTGTGGAGAACCCGCACTACTACACCGCCGACGTGACCCGGACGTTGCCGGTGAGCGGCCGGTTCACCGGGATGCAGCGCCGGGTGTACGAGCTGGTGCGCGCCGCCCAGGAGGCCGGCGTCGCCGCGGTCCGTCCCGGCGTGAACTGGCGGGACATCCACCGCGCCTGCATGACCGTGATCGCGCACGGCCTCGCCGGGTGGGGGCTGCTGCCGGTCAGCGCCCAGGAGTCCCTGGACGACGACTGCGGTCTGCACCGCCGCTGGACCCTGCACGCCTCCGGCCACATGCTCGGCCTGGACGTCCACGACTGCGCGAAGGCCCGGGCCGAGATGTACCTCGACGGCACGCTGGCGGTCGGCCACGTCCTCACCGTCGAGCCCGGGCTGTACTTCCAGCCCGACGACGAGACCGTCCCGGCCGAGTACCGCGGCATCGGCGTCCGGATCGAGGACGACGTCCTGGTCACCGAGACCGGCTGCGTCAACCTGTCCGCGGCGCTCCCCCGCCGCGCCGACGAGGTGGAGGCGTGGATGGCCGACCTCCGTGCCGCCGGCCCGCGCCTGCCCGGCGGACAGGCCGGCTGCACTTGATGAATCATGCGGTCTTCCTCCATGGTGGACACGAGGGACAGCGGCAGCACGTGCTGGCTCCCCGGGCCTCTCCCCGGCGGCCGGGTTGACAGCATAGCAAGACGGACGTACTGTTTCTATCATCCGAACCGGTTGCCGGGGCACCCGCGAGCCGCCGTCCGGCGATGCGCCAGACTTGACCACGAGACCGCCGCGGACGGGGTCGTCGTCGCGGCAGGCGTGCCGGCACGACCAGGCGGGACGCCCGACGGTTCGCCAGCGACCGCACGACGTCGAAGGAGCACACCCGTGTCCCCAGCCAGCAGCAGCGACAGCTTCGGCAGCGCCGGTGAGCTGACGGTCGGTGACCGGTCGTACGGCGTCTGCCGGCTGTCCGCGGTCGACGGTGCCGAGCGCCTCCCCTACTCGCTCAAGGTGCTGCTGGAGAACCTGCTGCGCACCGAGGACGGCGTCAACGTCACCGCCGACCACATCCGGGCGCTGGCCGGCTGGGACCCCACCGCCGAGCCCGACACCGAGATCCAGTTCACCCCGGCGCGGGTGATCATGCAGGACTTCACCGGCGTGCCGTGCGTGGTCGACCTCGCCACCATGCGCGAGGCGGTCCGCGACCTCGGCGGCGACCCCGCGAGGATCAACCCGCTGGCGCCCGCCGAGCTGGTGATCGACCACTCGGTGATCGCCGACGTGTTCGGCGCGCCCGACGCCTTCGCCCGCAACGTGGAGCTGGAGTACCAGCGCAACCGCGAGCGGTACCAGTTCCTGCGCTGGGGCCAGGCCGCGTTCGACGAGTTCAAGGTCGTACCGCCCGGCACCGGCATCGTCCACCAGGTCAACATCGAGCACCTGGCCCGCACCGTGATGGTGCGCGCCGGCGCCGGCGGCAAGCCGATCGCCTACCCCGACACCTGCGTCGGCACCGACTCGCACACCACCATGGTGAACGGGCTTGGGGTGCTCGGCTGGGGCGTGGGCGGCATCGAGGCCGAGGCCGCCATGCTCGGGCAGCCGGTGAGCATGCTCATTCCGCGGGTGGTCGGGTTCAGGCTGTACGGCGAGCTGCCCGACGGCGCCACCGCCACCGACCTGGTGCTCACGATCACCGAACTGGCCCGCCGGCACGGCGTGGTCGGCAAGTTCGTCGAGTTCTACGGCCCCGGCGTGAGCGCCGTGCCACTGGCCAACCGGGCCACGATCGGCAACATGAGCCCGGAGTTCGGCTCCACCTGCGCGATCTTCCCGATCGACGCCGAGACCGTGAAGTACCTGCAGCTCACCGGGCGCGACGCGCAGCAGGTGGCGCTGGTCGAGGCCTACGCCCGGGAGCAGGGTCTCTGGCATGACCCCGGCACCGAGCCGGCCTACTCGGAGTACCTCGAACTCGACCTCGCCTCCGTGGTCCCGTCCATCGCCGGCCCGAAGCGGCCGCAGGACCGGATAGCGCTGACCGACGCCAAGCGCCAGTGGCGCGAGGACATCCGCAACTATGTGACCAACGCTGTCCCCGACGAGCCGCTCACCGGAGCCGACCAGGCCGGCGCCGAGTCGTTCCCGGCCAGCGACCCGCCGGCCGTCGACCATTCCGACGGCCAGGACGCCCCGCGCGAGCGCCGGGTCACGCCGAACGGCCGGCCCAGCAGGCCCACCCCGGTGACCCTCGCCGACGGGACACGGTTCGACCTCGACCACGGCGCGGTCGTGATCGCGGCGATCACCTCGTGCACCAACACCTCCAACCCGTCGGTGATGATCGGCGCGGCACTGCTGGCCAAGAACGCCGTGGACCGCGGGCTGACCCGCAAGCCGTGGGTGAAGACGACGCTGGCCCCGGGTTCCAAGGTGGTGATGGACTACTACGAGCGCGCCGGCCTCACGCCCTACCTGGACAAGCTGGGCTTCCACCTCGTCGGCTACGGCTGCACCACCTGCATCGGCAACTCCGGACCGCTGCAGGACGAGATCTCCCAGGCGGTCAACGCCGCCGACCTCAGCGTCGCCGCGGTGCTCTCGGGCAACCGGAACTTCGAGGGCCGGATCAACCCGGACGTGAAGATGAACTACCTGGCCTCGCCGCCGCTGGTGGTGGCCTACGCGCTGGCGGGTTCGTTGGACGTCGACCTGGCCACCGAGCCGCTGGGCACCGACCCCGACGGGAAGCCGGTGTACCTTGCCGACCTGTGGCCCAGCCCGGTCGAGGTGGAGGAGGTCATCGCCGGCGCGATTGCCAGCGAGATGTTCACCCGCGACTACGCCGACGTGTTCGCCGGGGACGCCCAGTGGCAGTCGCTGCCCACCCCCACCGGCGCCACGTTCGCCTGGGACCCGGAGTCGACCTACGTCCGCAGGCCGCCCTACTTCGAGGGAATGCAGCGCGAGCCGGCGCCCGTCTCCGACATCGACGGCGCCCGGGTGCTGGCCCGGCTGGGCGACTCGGTCACCACCGACCACATCTCCCCCGCCGGCTCCATCCGGGCCGACTCGCCGGCCGGGAGGTACCTCACCGAGCACGGCGTGGCCAGGACCGACTTCAACTCCTACGGCTCCCGGCGCGGCAACCACGAGGTGATGATCCGCGGCACGTTCGCCAACATCCGGCTGCGCAACCAGCTGCCGGGGCCGGGCGGCGCGCTGCCCGAGGGCGGGTTCACCCGTGACTTCACCCAGCCGGACGCCCCGGTGGCCACGATCTACGACGCGGCGCGGAGCTCCGCCGCGGCCGGTGTTCCGCTGGTAGTCCTGGCCGGCAAGGAGTACGGCTCGGGGTCCTCGCGGGACTGGGCGGCCAAGGGAACCGCGCTGCTCGGCGTCCGCGCCGTGATCGCGGAGTCCTACGAGCGGATCCACCGGTCGAACCTGATCGGCATGGGGGTGCTGCCGCTGCAGTACCCGGCCGGCCAGGACGCGGCGTCGCTGCGGCTGTCCGGCGAGGAGACCTTCGCGGTGCACGGGATCGCGGCGCTGAACGACGGCCCGACACCCCGCACCGTGACGGTCTCCACCGACACCGGGGTGACCTTCGACGCGGTGGTCCGGATCGACACGCCCGGCGAGGCGGACTACTACCGCCACGGCGGGATCATGCAGTACGTGCTGCGCAGCCTGGTCGACGAGTCGCTGGTCGACGAGTCGCTGGTCGACGAGTCGCTGGTCGACGGGTCGCCGGCGTAGGGCGCCACGGCATCGTCCGGCGCGCCTGGACGGGGGTTTCGCTGGGGCCGTCCGCCCCGGAGGCCGCTCAGACCAGGCGCAGCGCCGCCGCGCCGAACGACACGCCGAACCGGACGCACCAGATCGTCACGCTGTTGAGCTGGGCGAGGTCGACGCCGGCGGGCAGGTCGTAGTTCTGGCTGCCCCGGTTGCCCTTCAGCGCGCCCAGCTCCACGTGCTTGCCGTCGTCGAACACGCGCCAGCCGGCCGTGCCCTCCTTCACCGGCGCGTCGGTGATCCAGACCCGCAGGTCCGGGCCGTTGGACGTGCGCAGGTTCTGCAGCCGGAGTATCCGGCGGCCGTTCCCGAGGTCGATCACCTCGGCAACGCCGGTGGTCTGGTGCTCGTGGCTGATGAACTGGCCGTGGGCGACGACCGTGGGCGTGTTGCGGAGCAGCCGGCTGGAGCTCGGTGAACCCGGCACCTGACCGGGCGAGGCCTGGGCGGTCGGCGCCCCGTCGGCGGTCGGGGCCACGCCGGGTGCCGCCTCGTCCACGGTCTGGTCGACCACCAGCTTCCACGGCTGGAACCAGAGGAGCCCGCCGCCGACCAGGGCCAGCACCACCGTCCCCACGACCACCCAGGTCAGCGGCTTGCGCAGGACCGAACGCGACCCGACCATGAATCCGACTCCTCTCGCGGACGTCCCGCCCGACGACGACTCCCCTCCCGTGGTGCGGCGGTGTCGGCGCCCGGGGAGTGTGGGCAGGACCCTAGAGAGTCCGGGCGGCACGCGTCCAGCGAGGCCGCCGAGGAAACGGAACGTACGGCTTGCGGCCGTTAGACTCCGCGCATGCCGAAGGTGAGCCAGCTCCACCTCGACACCCGCCGCCGCGAGATCCTCGGCGGCGCCCGCGCCTGCTTCGCCCGGCACGGCTACGAAGGGGCCACGGTCCGGCGGCTGGAGGAGGAGACGGGGCTGTCCCGCGGGGCGATCTTCCACCACTTCAAGGACAAGGAGTCCCTGTTCCTGGCCGTCGCCGAGGACGACGCGGCGGCGATGGTCTCGGTGGTGGCCGAGCGCGGCCTGGTCCAGGTCATGCGCAACCTGCTCGACCAGGAGTTCTCTCCGGAACAGGCGGGCTGGCTCGGCACCCAGCTCGAGGTCACCCGGCGGCTGCGCACCGACCCGGACTTCGCCCGGCGCTGGGCCGCGCGGTCCGAGGCGATCGGGCAGGCCGTCCGGGAACGACTGGCGCGCCAGGCCGCGGCAGGGACGCTGCGCCAGGACGTCGGCGTCGAGACGCTGCAGCGGTTCCTGGAACTCGCCCTGGACGGGCTGGTGCTGCACCTGGCGTTGGGACGGCCGGCCCGCAAGCTGGGTCCCGTGCTCGACCTGGTCGAGGAGGCCGTCCGGCGCCGCTGATCGGCGGACACGACGGCGCCCGAGGCCGGTCAGCTGCCGCGGGCGCCCGCCCGCCGGACCTGTGTGTGGATCCGTCGCCCCGCTGGCGGGCCGCTGCGCGTCCGTCGCCGCCCCGCCACGCCGGCCACGCGTCAGCCGCGGCGCAGCAGCCAGACCTTGCGCCCGCCGACGGCGAGCGTCTCCTTGCTCACGAATCCGGCGGCGTCCAGCTCCTGGGCCACCTCGTCGGCCTTGGCCGGCCAGGTGTAGTACTCGGCGAGCGTGCTGCTGACCAGTTCCCCCTCGGTGTCGCGGAGGACGTACTGGAACTCCCACCACTGCCGCTGGCCGGCGGGCTGCCCGCGGCAGAATCCCCGCAGCGTGTGCTGGCCGACCTTGGCCCGGCCGAGCTCGGAGACGGCCATCGCGACCGGCTCGTCGAGGTCGGGTACGTCCATCAGCAGGGCGCCGCCGGGGACCAGCGCGCGGTGGATGCGTTCCCAGATGTCGGGCCGGTAGGCCGGTGCGAACGTCGGGCTGGTGTCCAGGCACAACGCCAGGTCGGCGACCCCGTCGAGTTCCAGCCGCTCGGCGGTGGTCGCGTACACCGTCGTCCGGGCCCGTAAGTTGGCGTCCATGACCAGCTTGGCGTACAGCGCGGTGCGCATCGCCGTGGACGGCTCGACCGCGTAGAGCGGCACCTTCGGGGCCTGCCGGCCGGCCTCGACCAGGGCGGCGCCGGTGCCGGCCCCGATGTCGAGAACCCCGCGCTCGACGGAGTCGGCGAGCGGCTCGACCAGCGCACGGACCTTCGCGGTGTTCCTCGCCGCGGTCAGCAGGTCGTGATACTGCGCTGCCTCGACATACCCGTCGATCATGTGCCACCTTCGCCGAACGGTGAGTTGCGGACCCCTGACTGTATTCGCCCCGGACAGCCACCGGCAGGTTCTTCCGATGTCTGGGTGGTCACGGCGGGCTACCGAACCGCCCCCTATCACAGTTTCTATCCGGGTATCACCGCTCCCGACTGTCACGATCGGCCGGTGGCCCGACGGCCGGTCCGGCCGTCGGGCAGGATCGCGACATGGACCTGGGACTGGCAGGACGGGTGTACGTCGTGACGGGCGGCAGCAGCGGGCTGGGCTACGCCGGCGCGGAGGCTCTGGTCGCGGACGGCGCGCGCGTGGTGGTGAGTTCGCGCTCCGCGGAGAAGGTCGACGCCGCGGTGGCGCGGCTGGGCGAGGGCGCCTGCGGAGTGGCCGCCGACCTGGGCGACCCGGCCACCGCGCAGCGCCTGACAGAAGTCGCCCGTGCGGAGTTCGGCCGGCTCGATGGCGCCCTGGTCAGCGTCGGCGGGCCGCCACCGGCCACCGCGGCCGCCACCACCGACGACCAGTGGCGGGCCGCGTTCGAACAGGTGTTCCTCGGTGCGGTGCGACTGACCCGGACAGTGGCCGCCGAACTGGCCGCCGAACTGGCCGCCGAACTGGCCGCCGAACTGGCCGCCGACGTCGACCGCGAGGCGGCCGGCGAACCGGACGGCAAGACAGGCGGGGGCGGCTCGATCGCGCTGGTGCTCTCCACCTCGGCCCGGTCGCCGATCACGGGCCTGGGCATCTCCAACGGGCTGCGGCCCGGCCTCGCGATGGTCGCCAAGGACGTGGCCGACGAGTTCGGCCCGCGTGGCGTCCGGGTGAACGGGCTGCTGCCCGGGCGGTTCGCCACCGAACGGACCTTGCAGCTTGACGCCGGCGACCCCGACGGCGCGGCCCGGCGGGCACAGGGCATCCCGCTGCGCCGGTACGGCGATCCGTCCGAGTTCGGCCGGGTCGCGGCGTTCGTGCTCTCCCCCGCCGCCAGCTACCTCACCGGGACGATGGTGTCCGTCGACGGAGGCGCGACCCGAGCGCTGTGAGGCCCGCGCCAGCCATCGCGGTGGTCAACGGGACGGCAGTCCGGCCGCGTCGAGGCCGGCACTGTCCGCGCGGCCGTTCGCGCCGGCCTCGCCGTGGCCGGACTCCTGCCGGGCGAACTGGGTGCGGTACAGCTCGGCGTAGAGGCCGCCCGCCGCGAGCAGTTCGGCGTGGCTGCCGCGCTCGGCGATCCGCCCGTCCGCGACCACGAGGATCTGGTCGGCGCCCCGGATCGTGGACAGCCGGTGCGCGATCACCAGCGAGGTCCGTCCGGACAGCGCTTCGTCCAGCGCGCGTTGCACCGCCACCTCGGACTCGGAGTCCAGGTGCGCGGTGGCCTCGTCGAGGATGACGATGCCCGGAGCCTTGAGCAGCAGCCGGGCGATCGCCAGCCGCTGCTTCTCGCCACCGGAGAGCCGGTAGCCGCGCTCGCCGACGACGGTGGCGAGCTGGTCGGGCAGCGACCGCACCAGCGGGCCGACCTGGGCGCGCTCCAGCGCCGACCACAGGTCCGCATCGGTGGCGTCCGGGCGGGCGTACCGCAGGTTGGCGGCGATCGAGTCGTGGAACAGGTGGGCGTCCTGGGTGACGACGCCGATCGCGTCCCGCAGCGAGGCCAGGGTGGCGTCCTTGACGTCGACGCCGCCGACCAGCACCGCACCCGAGTCGGTGTCGTGGACCCGGGGCACCAGATGCGAGATCGTGGTCTTGCCCGCGCCGGACGGGCCGACCAGCGCGACGAGCTGTCCGGGCCCGGCCGTGAAGCTGACGCCGTGCAGCACTTCCATCGACGGCGTGGCGTCGAGCACCGCCACGTCCTCCAGCGAGGCCAGCGACACCTGCTCGGCGGTGGGGTAGCCGAACCGCACGTCCCGGAACTCCACCGTCCGCGCGTCCACGGGCACGTCCACCGCGCCGGGCCGATCCTTGATCATCGGCGGCAGGTCCAGCACCTCGAACACCCGCTCGAAGCTGACCAGCGCGCTCATCACGTCCACCTGCACGTTCGACAACGCGGTGAGCGGCCCGTACAGCCGGGTGAGCAGCAGCGCCAGCGTCACCACCGTTCCCGCCGACAGCGCACCGGAGAGCGCGAACACCCCGCCGATCCCGTACACCAGGGCCGTCGCCAGCGCCGCCACCAACGTCAGGGCCACCAGGAACGCGCGCGAGTAGACCGCCGACAGCACCCCGACGTCCCGGACCCGGGAGGCGACCCCGCCGAAGGCGGCCGCCTCGGCGTCCGGGCGGCCGAACAGCTTGACCAGCAGCGCGCCGGAGACGTTGAACCGCTCGGTCATCGTGGTGTTCATCGAGGAGTTCAGCTCGGCCGACTCCCGGGTGATGCCGGCCAGCCGTCGGCCGACCCGGCGGGCGGGCAGCACGAAGATCGGCAGCAGCACCAGCGAGAGCAGCGTGATCTGCCAGGACAGGGTGAGCATCACCGCGAGGGTGAGCACCAACGCGATCACGTTGGACACCACGCCGGAAAGCGTCGAGGTGAACGCCCGCTGGGCGCCGATCACGTCGTTGTTGAGCCGGCTGACCAGCGCACCGGTCTGGGTGCGGGTGAAGAACGCCACCGGCATCCGCTGGACGTGGTCGAAGACCCGGGTGCGCAGGTCGAGGATGATGCCCTCGCCGATCCGGGAGGAGTACCAGCGCGAGACCATCGAGAGCACCGCGTCGAGGAACGCCAGCCCCGCGATCACCAGGGCGATCCTGACCACCGTGCCGGCAGCTCCGCCGCGGCTGATGACGTTGATCACGTCGCCGGCGAGCACGGGCGTCGCCACGGCGATCACCGACGACAGCACGGTGGCGATCAGGAACGCGGTGATCTCGCGGCGGTAGGGCCCCGCGAACGCCAGCACCCGCTTCGCCGTACCCGGAGCCAGCTTCTGGTCCCGGCCGTCCTTCTCGCCGCGCACCAGCGAGCCCAACATCTGCCAACCCGCCATGTGTCCCGGCATCGTCATCGTGGCACCTCCGGTCTCTGCAACGTTGTAAGCAAAGACCGTTGTTCCCGCGCGGACCGCCGCCGGGTGCCCGGCGACGGCCGGCTACTCCCCCTGGCCGGCTACTCCCCCTGGCCGGCTACTCCCCCTGGCCGGCTACTCCCCCAGACCGGCCAGGTCGCGGAGCCGCCGCGTCTGGGACGCCCGCTCGGCCGCCTCCTGCTCGCCCTGGGTCCGGCCCGCGGCCGAGGTCAACAGCATCTTGGTCTCCACGACGGCGTCGCGCGGCGACGCGATCAGCGCATCGACCAGGTCGCCCACCGCGGCATCGAGCTCCGGCCGTGCCACCACGGCGTTGGCCAGCCCGATCTGGGCGGCCTCCTCGGCGCCCACCCGCCGACCGGTGAGGCAGATCTCCATCGCCCGGGCCACCCCCACCAGGTCCACCAGCGGCTTGGTGCCGCCGAGGTCGGGCACCAGCCCCAACGTCGTCTCGGCCATGCAGAACTGCACGTCGTCGGCGACCACCCGCAGGTCGCAGGCGAGCGCGAGCTGGAACCCGGCCCCCACCGCGTGGCCCTGGACGGCCGCGACGCTGACCAGGTCCGTCCGCCGCAGCCAGCGGAAGCCGGCCTGGTAGGCGTCGATCACCCGGTCACACTCGCCGGTGGACATGTGGGCCATCTGCATGAAGCTCGGCGCGCCCCCGACGCTCGCGCCGGCGAACACGGCCCGGTCCAGACCTGAGGAGAAGGCCCGGCCTTCGCCGCGGACGACCACGACCCGGACGTTGCCCGGCAGCGTGCGACCGATCTCGGCCAGCACGTACCAGGTGGCCGGGGTCTGCGCGTTCAGGGCCTCGGGCCGGGACAGCGTCACCGTGGCCACCGGACCGCACAGGTCGAGGTGGATGCCGGCGGTCTCCCAGTCGTGCTTCACGGTGGCGGTCTGTCCAGACATCGATCTCCCCAGGGTCGGCGGACGAGCCGAGCCTAATGACTCGACGGGGGGCGGACCGGGTGTTTGCCCAGCGGCCATCCAGAATCCGTCGATTCGGGTCAGGCGAGCCGGACCAGGTCCAACAGGTCCTCGCTCCAGGCGTCCTCCACACCGTCCGGGAGCAGGATCACCTTCTCCGGACCGAGCGCCTCCACCGCGCCGGGGTCGTGCGTGACCAGCACCACCGCGCCCTTGTAGGTGGACAGGGCCCCGAGCACCTGGCCGCGGCTGGCCGGGTCGAGGTTGTTCGTGGGCTCGTCCAGCAGCAGCACGTTCGCGCTGGAACAGACCAGTCCGGCCAGCGCCAGCCTGGTCTTCTCGCCCCCCGAGAGAACGCCGGCGGGCTTGTCGACGTCCTCGCCGGAGAACAGGAACGCCCCCAGGATGCGGCGCAGCTCGCCATCGGTGGCGTGCGGGGCGGATGCCCGCATGTTCTCCAGCACGGTGCGGTCGACGTCGAGGGTCTCGTGCTCCTGGGCGTAGTAGCCCAGGCGCAGCCCGTGCCCGGGGACAACCTCGCCGGTGTCGGACTGCTCGGCTCCGGACAGGGTGCGCAGCAGCGTGGTCTTGCCGGCGCCGTTGAGCCCGATGACCACCACCCGGGCGCCGCGGTCGACCGCGAGATCGACGTCGGTGAACACCTCCAGCGAGCCGTACGACTTGGAGAGCCCGGTCGCGGTGAGCGGAGTGCGGCCGCACGGGGCCGGCTCGGGGAAGCGCACCTTGGCGAGCTTGTCTCCCACCCGCACGTCGGCGAGGCCGGCCATCAGCTTGTCGGCCCGCCGGGCCATGTTCTGGGCGGCGACCGCCTTGGTGGCCTTGGCCCGCATCTTGTCGGCTTGGGCGCGCAGGGCACCGGCCGTCTTCTCGGCGTTGGCGCGCTCGCGCTTGCGCCGCCGCTCGTCGGTCTCCCGCTGGGCCAGGTAGGTCTTCCAGCCGACGTTGTAGACGTCGACCTCGGCCCGGTTGGCGTCGAGGTGCCAGACCTTGTTGACCACCGCCTCCAGCAGGTCGCCGTCGTGCGAAATCACGATCAGGCCCCGCTTGTGGCCCCTGAGGTAGTCGCGCAGCCAGATGATCGAGTCGGCGTCGAGGTGGTTGGTCGGCTCGTCGAGCAGCAGGGTCTCCGCGTCGGAGAACAGGATCCGGGCCAGTTCGATCCGACGCCGCTGGCCGCCGGAGAGGGTGCGCAGCGGCTGACCGAGCACCCGGTCGGGGAGGCCGAGGTGGGCGCAGATCCGGGCCGCCTCGCTCTCGGCGGCGTACCCGCCGAGCGCGGCGAACCGGTGCTCCAGCTGGCCGTACTCCCGGACGATCCGGTCCCGGTCGGCGTCGGTGGCCGCCTCGGCCATCCCCACCTGGGCCTTGGCCATGTCGTGCAGGAGCACGTCCAGGCCCCGGGCCGAGAGCACCCGGTCGCCGGCGCACACGTCGAGGTCGCCGGTGCGCGGGTCCTGCGGGAGGTAGCCCACCTCGCCGGCCCGGGTCAACTGGCCGGCATAGGGCGGCGCCTCGCCGGCCAGCACCCGCAGCGTCGTGGTCTTGCCGGCACCGTTGCGGCCGACCAGGCCGATGCGGTCCCCGGGCTGGACACGCAGGGCCGTGTCGGAGAGCAGGATGCGCGAGCCGGCGCGCAGCTCCAGGCCGGAGACGGTGATCAAGGGGGTTCCTCGCAGACGGATGTGCCCGAACGGGCGACGGAAGGGCGGTCAGGAGAGCGCCGCGGGTCTACGAGCACATACCGCCATCGTACCCAATCCCCCGCGTGGCGCCCCTGCGCCTTCGCCGGGAGCGACGTCTGACTGTCCGCGCACCCGGCCGACGGCGCCGGCCAGGGCCGGTACATCCTGGGGTGCCGCGACGACCAGCGCGTCTCTAGGGTGGAGGCCTCCTGGCCGACGGGCTGGAGAAGGGCGGTGGGGCGGACCGATGGAATTCGACGAACGTGCCGAGGTGGACACCTCCCAGGTGGAGGACGCCCGGGGGTCCGGCGGCGGGGGCGGCTTCTCCATCCCGGGCGGGGGCAAGACGATCGGCGGTGGCGTGGTGGGCCTGCTCCTCTTCGTCGTCCTCGGCTTCCTCGGCGTGAACGGCCTCCCGGTCGACCTCACCGAGGGCTCCGCGCCGGCCGACAACCAGGGCCTGGAACAGAAGTGCGCGCGTACCAACCCCGACCGGTTCGACGAAGCCGACTGCCGCCAGGTGGCCACCTTCAACGACCTGCAGGACTACTGGTCCCAGGCGCTCTTCCCGGCCTTGGGTGCGCAGTACCGCACGCCGCGGTTCCGGCTCTTCAGCGGTGCGGTCGACACCGCGTGCGGCCAGGCCACCTCGGCGGTCGGCCCGTTCTACTGCCCCGCCGACCAGCGGATCTACATCGACCTGTCGTTCTACGACGAGCTGGCCAGCCGGTTCGGGGCGCCCGGCGAGTTCGCCCAGGCCTACGTCATCGCGCACGAGTTCGGGCACCACATCCAGATCCTGACCGGCACGTCGGCGCAGGTGCGGCGGCTCCAGCAGCGCGACCCGGACCGGGCCAACCAGTACTCCGTCGCGCTGGAGCTGCAGGCCGACTGCTACGCCGGGGTGTGGACGAAGAACGCCAGCGGTGGCACCAAGCCGCTGCTGAAGAACGTGTCCGACCAGGACATCCGGGAGGCGCTGGGAGCGGCAGCCGCCGTGGGCGACGACCGGATCCAGTCGCAGGCCGGCGGCCAGGTGAATCCCGAGACCTGGACCCACGGCTCCGCGCAGTCCCGGCAGCAGTGGTTCCAGCGCGGCTTCGACACCGGCGACCCGCGGGCCTGCGACACGTTCGCCCGCGGCTGAGCGGCAGCGCCTTCGGCGAGGGCCGCCGCGGTCCGCTGGGTGACCTACGGCCGGGGCGAGTCGTCGACTCGCCCCGGCCGCCCCCGTGACGCACCGTCCTGCCGGGGGGGACCAGGACGGCGTGCCCCCGTGACACACCGTCCCGCCGGCAAGGTCACGACGGTGCGCCGAGCTCCTTGAGCACCTTCGCCGAACCGGGATGCAGGGGGATGTCCCCGGTCTTGGCGGCGATCTGCAGGGTGATGTTCTTCGCTTCGGGGTGGACCTTCTCCAGCTCGGCCTTCTTGTCGAAGATCAGCCGGACGAGCTTGCCGGCCAGGTCGTCGCTCATCGTGGCGTGCACCACCAGGACGTTGGCCACCACGATCGTGCTGACGTCGGCCTTGGTGCCGTACGCCGAGCCCGCGATCGTGCCGGGCCGGTAGGCGTCGCCGTACTTCGCCTGCAGCTTGGGCAGCTCGGCGGTGAGGTCGAGGAACCGCACCTTGTCCCCCAGCGACGTGACCAGGTCCTTCACTCCGGCCGTGGGCAGCCCGCCGGACCAGAACATGGCCTGGATCGAGCCGTCCTTCATCCCGTCCACGGTTTCGGGGAGGGACGCCTTCTTCTGGCTGACGTCGGCCGGGGTGAGGCCGCTCGCGTCCAGCAGCCGGGTCGCGATCAGTTCCGTGCCGGAGTTGGGGGAACCGGTCGAGACGCTCTTGCCCTTCATCCCGGCGACCGAAGTGATCCCGGAGTCGGCCCGGACGATCACCTGGGTGGTGTTGTCGTAGATCCGCATCAGGGCCTTCACCGGCTGCTTGCTGGTGAAGGAGTTCTTGCCGGCGGTGGCGTCGGCGGCGGTGTCGGCGAGGGAGAAGCCGATGTCGTTCTGGCCCGACGCGACCCGCTCGATGTTCTCCTTGGAGGCCTTGGTGGCCTCGGCCGTCGCCTTGTAGCCCTTCAGATCCTTGGAGATCACGTTGGCCAGGCCGCCGCCGAGGATGTAGTACACGCCGGTGGTGTTGCCGGTGGCGATCGTCAGCCGGCCACCCGACCCGGGATCACCCGCGTCGTCGCGTTGGCCGCCGCATGCGGCCAGGCCGGTCAGGCCGACCAGGACGGCAAGCAGGCCAGCGGCGGTACGGACAGCGGAGAGCGACTTCACTCAGTTCACGGTTCCTTCCGGGGTTGCGGTTACGGCAGCGCGTCCACGACGCAGGAACAGGTGCACCGCCACCGCCAGGGCGAGCAGCGCGGCACCGGCGAGCACCGTCGGCGTGTCGAGGTAGAGCAGCAGCACTGCTGCGAGGAGGCAGATCACGCGCTCGGGCCAGCCTGCCGGACCGAGCAGCCAGCCGCCGGTGAACCCGGCCAGCGCGACCACCCCGAGTATCCCGGCCGACAGGGCGATCGCGATGTCGGCCGGCCCGGCCAACAGCAGCAGACCCTGACCCCGGGGGCTGAGCACGAACGCGAACGGCACCAGGAACGCCGGCAGCGCGTACTTCCAGGTGTGCAGCATCGTCCGGTAGGGCCGGCCGCCGGTGATCGCGCTGGCGGCCACCGCGGCGAGCGCCGTGGGTGGGCTGACCTCGGAGAGCACGGCGTAGTAGAAGATGAACATCGCCGCGGCCGGCAGGGCCACCCCCTGGTCGACGAGCGCGGGCTGGATCACCACCCAGGCGATGATGAACGACGCGGTCACCGGCACCGCCATGCCGAGCAGCAGCAGGACGAGCGCGCAGAGCAGCACGGTCAGCGCGAGCACGGCGGTCGGGTTGCTGGTCACCGCCTCCGCGGTGCCGACCACCAGGTCGGCCAGCGCAAGGCCCAGCCCGGTCTGGACCGTGACTCCCACGATGATCCCGGCGGCGGCGCAGGTTGCCACCACCGGCAGCACGCCTCGGACCCCCGCGGCCAGCGCGGCCGCGAGGCGCCGCGGCGTCAACCGGTGCTCGCGGTCGGCGAAGGACAGCACCGCCTGCAACAGCGTCGCGTAGACGACGGCCTTCAGCGGTGAGGCCCACCCGGTCGCCAGCAGCACCACGATCAGCACCAACGAGGCGAAGTGGTAGCCGAATCGCGCCAGCAGCCGCGCGGCGGAGACACGCTGGCCCGCCACCGCGACGGTCCCGAGCCGGCGGCTGTCGATCTCGATCGCCAGGATCACGCCGAGGTAGTAGAGCAGCGTCGGCACGCACGCCCAGAGCAGTACCTGGCCATAGGAGACACGCAGGAACTCGGCGATGATGAACGCCGCCGCGCCCAGCGTGGGCGGCGACAGGATCGCCCCGATCCCGGCGGCCGCGAGCACTCCCCCGGCCTGGTCCCGGGGGTAGCCCGCCTTGCGCAGCACCGGCCAGGCCACCGACCCCAGGCTCACCGCGGTCGCCGTGCCCGAGCCCGACACCGTGCCCAGCAGGAACCCGGCCAGCGTGACCGTGCGGCCCGGAGCAGTGCGACTGCCCCGGAACGCCGCGAAGCTCAGGTCGATGAAGAACCGGCTGGCACCGGACGCGTCGAGCACGGCGCCGTAGATCGTGAACAGCACGATGTAGGTGGCCGCGACGTCCAGCGGCACCCCGTAGACGCCCTCGGTGGTGCCGAGCACGCTGCCGACGATCGCGTCGACGTTGAAGCCCCCGTGCGCGACGCCCCAGTCCTGCGGCAGCCAGCCGCCCCAGTAGGCGTACGCGAGGAAGGCCAGGCACACCACCGGGAGCGCCCACCCGGTGGTCCGCCGGCACGCCTCCAGGATCAGCACCAGCAGCACCACGCCGACCAGCACGTCGACCAACGGGGGACGCGCCGACCGGGTGATGTAGGCGTCGAACACCAGCACCGGGTAGATCGCGGCGGCGAACGCGAGTACCGCGAACGCCCAGTCGAACGGGCGTGGATGGTCGGGCTCGACCGTCACCAGCCGGCGCCGTCCGCCGCGGTAGCAGAGCAGCGTGAGCGGCAGGATCGCGGCCAGGAACAGCATCCGGTAGTGCTGGCTGCCCTGTGGATCGGGAAGGAACACCTGGACCAGCACGCCCACGGACAGCAGGCCGCAGCCGACCAGTACGGCCCGCTCCAGCCATCCCGGCAGCGTGCGCGCCGGCTTCTCTTCGTCGTACTCGGCGATCAGCGCCTCGGCGGACGGTGGACCCGCATCGGTCGGCTCCGGGCCGTCGCGTTCCGGTGCACGGCGTTCGCGACTCCGGGTACCGTCGGGGGCACAGGCGTCGCCGGCGTCCGGGGCGTCCACCAGAGTCGGGGCCTCCTCGACTCTTGCGGTGCCACCGGAAGCCGGCCGTCCCTCGGGCTCGCCGCCGCCCATGCCGCCCCACACCTCCTAGTCCCCGGCCCCGGACGGTATGGAGTAACGGAGCGCACACTGCCGGTGCGGTGCGAGAATTGACGGACTTCTGAGGTTTGGAGGCGAAGCCACGTGGGTGTCCGGGTCCTCCTGGTCGAGGACGACCAGCGCGTCGGTGACGCGCTGGCGGCTGCCCTGCACCGCGCCGGCTACGCGGTGAGCCGGGCCGCCGACGCACGGACGGCCCTGGGCGTCGTCAGCCAGACCGAGGAACCCGCCGACCTGGTGCTTCTCGACCTCGGCCTGCCCGACCTCGACGGGCTGGAGGTGTGTCGCCGGATCCGGGCGGCCAGCGGCATCCCGTTGATCGCGGTGACCGCGCGGGGAGCCGAGCGCGACCGGGTGGACGGCCTGCGCAGCGGGGCCGACGACTACATCGTCAAGCCGTTCGGGGTGGCCGAGCTGCTGGCCAGGATCGAGGCCGTGCTCCGCCGGTCCGCCGGGCCCGGCCCGCAGCGGACGGCCCGGATCGGGGACGTCGAGGTGGACACCGACGCGCGTCTGGTCCGGGTGGCAGGCAGTCAGGTCGACCTGACCCGCAAGGAGTTCGACCTGCTCGCGCTGCTGTTGCGGCGGCGCGGCACGGTCGTGCACCGCGACGAGATCCTGCGCGCGGTCTGGGACACCGACTGGGCGGGCGGACGCACCCTGGAGACGCACGTGGCCTCGCTCCGGCACAAGGTGGGCCGGCCGTGCCTGGTCCGGACGGTCCGCGGCGTCGGCTACACCGTCGACGTCAGCGGCGCCTGACGATGCGCCGGCGCCTGCTCCTGATCGTGCTCGGCCTGCTGGCCGGGTCGCTCGCCGCCTTTGCGATCCCGCAGGGCATGACGTTCGCCGAACGGACCTCGCAGGACGCGTTCATCACCCAGCTCACCGACACCACCCGGTTCGCCACGCTGGCCGAGGGCGCGCTGCGCGACGACCGGTCCGACGCGCTGGCGTTCGAGCTGCGGCGCCACGACCAGCTCTATGGCGTGGCCGTCCTGGTCGTGGACGCCGAGGGCCGGGTGGTGGTCCGCTCCCGCGCCACGGTGCGCCCGGAGGACCCGGAGGTCGCCGCCGCGCTGGCCGTGGCGCTCGGCGGCAGTCCCACCGAGAAGCCGCACACCGCCTGGCCCTGGGACACCCGGCCGTACGTGGTCGCCGAACCCGCCGGCCGGGACAGCCAGGTGGTCGGCGCCGTCGTCACGGTGGCACCCACCGACGCGGTCCGGGCGACCGTCCAGCGGCGGTTCCTGGCGCTGCTGGCACGGTTCCTCAGCCTGGTGCTGCTGGCCGCGTTGCTGCTCGGCCTGCCGCTGGTGCGGTGGGTGCTCCGGCCGGTCGACCGGCTCGCCGTGGCCGCCCGGGGCATCGCCGAGGGCCGGTTCGACGCGCGGGTGCTCGGCTCCGGCCCACCCGAGCTCAGACGGCTGGCCGATGCGTTCAACACGATGGCCGGCAGCGTGCAACGCGCGTTCGAGCAGCAGCGGTTCTTCGTCGCCCAGGCCTCGCACCAGCTCCGCAACCCGCTCACCGCCCTGCGGTTGCGGGTGGAGCTGCTCGCCCCCCACGTCCGGGACGCCGGCGTCGAGGAGCACCGTCACGCGCTGGCCGAGGTGGAACGGCTCTCGGCCATGCTCGACGCGCTGCTCCGGTTCGCCGGGACCGAGGCCGCCCAGGCCGACCGGCGACCGATCGCGGTGGCCCTGGTGCTTACCGAACGCGTCGCGTGCTGGGCCCCGGCCTACACCCGGGCGCGGACGCCGCTGGTGTTGACTGTGCCCGAGCACCCGCCCGAGGCGAGACTGGTGCCCGGCG
This sequence comes from uncultured Actinomycetota bacterium, assembly GCA_963740255.1. Classification (GTDB taxonomy): domain Bacteria; phylum Actinomycetota; class Actinomycetes; order Mycobacteriales; family Cryptosporangiaceae; genus CAVUDO01. Next base: position 823,818 of record CAVUDO010000002.1, read on the forward strand.
TGCTCGACCAGGTGTTGGACGCCCTGCTGGACAATGCGCTGAAGTTCGCCCCCGGGGAGCCGGTGCGGCTCGAGGTCGCCGCGTCGGACGGGAAGGTCTTCGTCACGGTGACCGACCGCGGCCCTGGGCTGTCCGCGGCCGACCTGGAGCGGGTCGGCGAGCGGTTCTGGCGCAGCCCGGCGCACCAGAACGCGCCCGGCACCGGCCTCGGGCTCGCGATAGCGGCGAAGCTGATGGAGGCGGCCGGCGGGAAGCTCGAGATCGTCTCCGCACACCCGCGCGGCCTGCGGGCCGTCGTCACGCTGCCGGTCGAGCTTCCCCGGCAGATCGAGGCCCCTCCGGGCACCGCTCCGACGCCGGCACCCACCGGGGTCGTCGCGCTACGGAAGCTGGTATCCCCTAACGGCGCGCTTCGCGGTACCACCGCGTCGCACCCGGGTGCAGATCCAGCGGATACGTGGAGATCGCCGAGGGCGGACTGAGCCGACGGGCTTCGGGATGGCCCCGACGCAGGGCCGCGGCCTGGACGAACAGCACCCGGGTCAGCGCGTAGGCGACCCGCTCGTCGAGGTCGCGTCGGACCAGCAGGTAGTTCGGCACGCTCACGGTCGGGACCGGGGCCCCCAGGCCGTACGCGCTCGCGGGGATGGTGGCGCTGGAGTAGAGGTCGCCGTGCTTGCGGGTCAGGTCGGCCGTGTACATCGCCAGCGGCACCACCCGGATCGCCATCGACTTGGCCAGCTGTGCCACCGCCGGCGTCGGGATGCCCCCGGAGAAGAAGAAGCCGTCGATCGCGCCCGTCCGCATCGCCTTCACCGAATCGCCCAGTCCGAGCGGCTGGGCGCGCAGGTCGCGCGGCGCCACCAAGCCGGCGACGTCCAGCAGCCGGCCGGCCACCAGGCTGGTACCCGAGCCGGCGGCACCCGTCGACACCGTGCGTCCCCGCATGTCGGCGAGCGTGCGCACCGGAGCGTCGGCCCGCACCACCAGCTGGACGTAGTTGTCGTAGAGCCTGGCCAGGGCCACCACGTCGATCTGGTGCTCGAACTTGCCCCGTCCGGCCGCGGCGTCCGACGCCGCGTCCGCGAGCGAGAACGCCATCTCGGCCCCGCCGGTGTCCAGGAGCCGGAGGTTGGCCACGCTGGCCGCGGTGGCCATCACCTCGGTCCGCAGGCGCGGATGCACCCTGGTCACCTCCGCGGCCAGCGCCTTGGCGTACGCGTGGTAGACGCCACCCACCTCGCCGGCGGCGATCCGGATCCGGGTGGCGGGCGGCTCGGCCGGATCGGCGGACGAACAGCCGGCGAGGGCGAGCGGCACCGCACACAGCGCCGCGGCCACCGACGCCGTCCGACGGCGCCGACGCGCCGGATCCAGCCGCGGGCGGCCTGCCGGCCGCACGGCGTCAGACGTTGAAACCGAGCGCACGGAGCTGCTCACGGCCGTCGTCGGTGATCTTGTCCGGCCCCCACGGCGGCATGAACACCCAGTTGATGCGGTAGTCGCTGCACAGTCCGCCGCCCGGGCCGCCGGTCAACGCCTCCCGGGTCTGGTCCTCGATCACGTCGGTGAGGGGGCAGGCCGCCGAGGTCAAGGTCATGTCGAGGGTCACCACGTTCGCGTCGTCGACGTGCAGGCCATAGATCAGGCCGAGGTCCACCACATTGATGCCCAGCTCCGGGTCGACGACGTCCTTCATCGCCTCTTCGACGTCGTCCGTGCTGGCCTTCACCGCATCCGCACCCGCGTCCGCTGCGGCCGCGCCGGTGGCACTGCCATCGTCCGCCGTCGCCGCCTCGGCGGCGACGGCTTCCTCCACCGCGTCCGTCGTCGCTTTGGCCGGGCCCGCCTTGTCCACGGCGCTCTCAGTCATGATCCGCTCCATCCCCGACGACCCGCGCCGCCGTTTCCTGCCCGATCGCGGTCCGCGCCGCGGACAGGTTCACCGCGATGCTCTGTGCCGTCGCGTCCTTGAACGCCATCCACGGCAGCAGCGCGCACTTGACCCGCGCCGGGTACTTCGAGACGCCCGCGAACGCGACCGCGTCCTCGAGCACGTCCTCCAGCGACTCCAGCTGATCGAGCATCTTTCCTCGGGACTGCATCAGCTCCACGAAAGTGTGCAGCGTCGACATGGCCTGCTCCACCGGCTGCCCGACGAGCAGGTCGTGCAGCACGGACGCGGCCGCCTGGCTGATCGAACAGCCCTGCCCCTCGTAGGAGACGTCCTCGACGGTCACGTCGGTTCCGGTGCCGTCGAGCCGGACCCGCAGCGTCACCTCGTCGCCGCAGGTCGGGTTGACGTGATGCACCTCGACGTCGAAGGGGTCGCGCAGGCCGCGGCCGTGCGGGCGTTTGTAGTGGTCCAGGATCACCTCCTGGTACAGCGAGTCGCCGAACAGTCCGCTCACGACTCCACCTCGCTCCGCTCAGCGGTCGCGTTCGCGGGGCTGCTGTGCGCTCCGGTTCGCTCGCGCCGCTCGCTCACGAGAAGAACCTCACGACCTGGTGCAGGCCGGAGACGAGCGCGTCGATCTCGGCCTCGGTGTTGTACAGGTACATCGACGCCCTGGTGGTGGCCGGAACCCCGAACCGGGCGCAGACGGGCCGGGCGCAGTGGTGGCCGACGCGCACCGCGATGCCCAGCTCGTCCAGGAACTGGCCCACGTCATGCGGGTGGATGCCCTCCACCGCGAACGACACCGTGCTCCCCCGGTCGACCGTGGTGGCCGGACCGATGATCCGCAGGCCCGGCACCTCCGCCAACCGCGGCAGGGCGTACGCCGTGAGGTGCTGCTCGTGCGCGTGGACGGCGTCCATGCCGACGCCGGCGAGGTAGTCCACCGCCGCACCGAGCCCGATCGCCTCGGCGATCGGCGGGGTGCCGGCCTCGAACCGGTGCGGCACCGCGGCGAAGGTGGACCTCTCCATCTCGACGGTCTCGATCATCGAACCGCCGCCGAGGAACGGAGGCATCGCCTCCAGCAGCGCACGGCGTCCCCACAGCACGCCGATCCCCGTCGGACCGCACATCTTGTGTCCGGTGAACGCGATGAAGTCCACGTCGAGGGCCGCGACATCGACCGGCAGGTGCGGCACGGACTGGGACGCGTCCAGCATCACCAGCGCGCCCACCTCCCGCGCCCGGGCCAGGACCGGCGCGACCGGGTTCACCGTGCCGAGGATGTTGGACTGGTGTACGAACGAGACGAACCTGGTCCGCTCGTTGACCACGGTGTCCAGCGGGTCGAGGTCGAGGCGGCCGTCGTCGGTGAGGGCGAACCAGCGCAGCGTCGCGCCGGTGCGCTCGCAGAGCAGCTGCCACGGCACGATGTTGGAATGGTGCTCCATCTCGGAGATCACCACCTCGTCGCCGGGTCCGAGCAGCGGGAATCCTCCGCCGCCGGGAAGCGCAGTGCCGGAGCGGCCGGCGGCGTTGCCCAACGCGTAGGCGACCAGGTTGATGGCCTCGGTGGAGTTCTTGGCGAACACGACCTCGTCGCGGTCGGGAGCGCCGACGAACGCCGCGACCTTGTCGCGGGCGTCCTCGTAGGCCAGCGTCGCGGCGGACCCGAGCGTGTGCACGGCCCGCCCGACGTTCGAGTTGTACCGGAGGTAGAAGTCCTCGACGGCGTCGACCACCTGGCGGGGCTTGTGTGAGGTGTTCCCGCTGTCGAGGTACACCAGCGGCACGCCCTCGGCGCCGCCGTCGGTGTGCAGGCGCTGGGCCAGGATCGGGAAATCGGTCCGCACTACCTCCACGTCGAACGGCGGACGCGCGACGGCGGCCGGAGCGGCCGCGGCACCCCGACCCGCGTGCACCGTGGTCATCGTTCTCCCTCCGCGCGTCCGGTCACGGAACGACGACGCCCTCGGCCTTCGCGGCGCCGGCACCGGCCGCGTAGCGCTCGTAGCCCTCGGCCTCCAGCCGTTCGGCCAGCTCCGGGCCGCCCTCCTCCACGATCCGGCCGCCGATGAACACGTGCACGTGGTCCGGCTTGATGTAGCGGAGGATCCGGGTGTAGTGCGTGATCAGCAGGGTGCCGACGTCGCCGGTCTCGCGGATCCGGTTGACGCCCTCGCTGACCACCCGCAGGGCGTCGATGTCCAGGCCCGAGTCGGTCTCGTCGAGGATCGCGATCTTCGGCTTGAGCAGTTCGAGCTGGAGGATCTCGTGGCGCTTCTTCTCCCCGCCCGAGAAGCCCTCGTTGACGTTGCGTTCGGCGAAGACCGGGTCGATGTCGAGTGCGGACATCGCCTCCCGGACCTCCTTGACCCAGGTGCGCAGCTTCGGCGCCTCGCCGCGCACCGCGGTGGCCGCGGTCCGCAGGAAGTTCGACACGCTCACGCCGGGGACCTCGACCGGGTACTGCATGGCCAGGAACAGGCCGGCGCGGGCCCGCTCGTCCACGCTCATCGCCAGCACGTCCGCGCCGTCGAGCAGCACCTGGCCGGAGGTGACGGTGTACTTCGGGTGGCCGGCGACCGAGTACGCGAGGGTGGACTTGCCCGAGCCGTTGGGGCCCATGATCGCGTGCGTCTCACCGGACTTCACGGTCAGGTCGACCCCGTGCAGGATCGGCTTGGCCACCCCGTCGCCGGAGCCGTCGTCGACGGTGACGTGCAGGTCGCGGATCTCCAAAGTGCTCACTGCTCAGGCTCCTGTGCGGGTTCGGGAGTTGCGTGGATGTTCACGTAGACGGCGCCGTCGACAACCTTGACCGCGTAGACCGGCACGGGTCGGATGGCGGGGAGGCTGGTGGGCTTACCGGTGCGCAGGTCGAACTGCGAGCCGTGCAGCCAGCACTCCAGGGTGCAGCCCTCGACATCGCCTTCCGAGAGCGGCACGTCGGCGTGCGAACAGACGTCGCGGATCGCGTAGAAGTCCCCATCGGCATGCACCACCGCGACGGGTTCTCCCTCCACCTGCACCGCACGCGCGGTGCCTCCGGGGACCTCGTCGACCGCGCACACCCGGACGAACGCGCCCTGGTCGATCTCGGCGGTCATCTACACCCCCGCCTTGGTCAGCCTGGCCTCCACCGAGGCGCCGATCCGGTCGGCCACCGTGGGCACCCCGATCTTGCGGACGATCTCGGCGAAGAACCCCCGCACGACCAGGCGCCGGGCCTCCTCGGCCGGGATGCCGCGGGACTGCAGGTAGAACAGCTGCTCGTCGTCGAACCGGCCGGTCGTGCTGGCGTGGCCGGCACCGACCACTTCGCCCGTCTCGATCTCCAGGTTGGGGATCGAGTCGGCGCGGGCGCCGTCGGAGAGCACCAGGTTGCGGTTGATCTCGTAGGTGGAGGTGCCGGTGGCGCCGGCCCGGATCAGCACGTCGCCGACCCACACGGTGTGCGCGCCGACACCCTGCAACGCGCCGCGGTAGGCCACGTTGGACCGGCAGTCCGGCACGGCGTGGTCGACGAACAGGCGGTGCTCCAGGTGCTGTCCGGCGTCGGCGAAGTAGATCCCGTACGCGTTGACCTCGCCGCCGCGGCCGGCGAACTCCACCGAGGTGTACTGGCGGACCAGGTCGCCGCCGAGGCTGATCGCGACGTGGGTGAGCCGCGCGTCCGGGCCGATGAGGGCACGCTGGTGCTGGAGCTGGACCGAATCGCCCGACCAGTCGGCCACCGACACCAGCCGCAGGCTCGCGTTCGCCCCGAGCACGATCTCGACGTTGTCGGCCAGCGCCACGCTGCCCACCTGGTCGAGCACCACCGTGGCCTCCGCGGCCGCGCCGACCTCGATCACGGTGTGCGCGAACGCGGCCCCGTCGATCCCGCCGCCGACGACCTCGACCAGCACCGGCCCGGCGACGACCGTGCCCGGTGCCACCGAGACCACGAACGCCTCCTCCGACCTGCCGTACGCCTCGGCCGAGGGCCGGTCGAACGGCGTCAGCGCCAGGCCGACCCGGGGGTCGTCCATGCCGACGAGCCCGGCGGTGACACCGGCCGGCAGCTCACCGGCGCGGCGTTCCAGCCCGCGGACGGCCGGGGTGGCGGTGGAGTCGTGCAGGCCGCGCAGCCGGGCCAGCGGCGTGAACCGCCAGGTCTCCTCGCGCCCGGTGAGCCGAGGGAAGTCGGCGACGTCGAACGAGCGCAGCGCGAACGCCTTGCTCGCCGGCGGGCTGGTCGACCCGCTCGACGGGCCGCCGTGGCTGTGGGCGCCGGCGAGCACGGGTGCGTCTGTGGTCATCGGTGTCTGGTTCTCCACTCGTGGTGTGACAGCCGGTCGCCCGGCACGCCGATCCGTCCTGGAAGGCCCGTGGACTTCAGCCCACTGCCCCCTCCATCTGCAGTTCGATCAGGCGGTTGAGTTCGAGGGCGTACTCCATCGGCAGCTCGCGGGCGATCGGCTCGATGAAGCCGCGCACGATCATCGCCATCGCCTCGTCCTCGGTCATGCCCCGGCTCATCAGGTAGAAGAGCTGGTCCTCGCTGACCTTGGAGACGGTGGCCTCGTGGCCCATCGACACGTCGTCCTCACGCACGTCGACGTAGGGATAGGTGTCCGACCGGCTGATCGTGTCGACCAGCAGGGCGTCGCACTTCACCGTCGACTTCGAGCCGGCCGCGCCTTCCAGGATCTGCACGAGACCCCGGTAGGACGTGCGGCCTCCGCCGCGCGCCACCGACTTGGAGACGATGGTCGAGGAGGTGTTGGGTGCGGCGTGCACCATCTTGGCGCCGGCGTCCTGGTGCTGGCCCTCGCCGGCGAACGCGATCGAGAGCACCTCGCCCTTGGCGTGCTCGCCGGTCATGAAGACCGCCGGGTACTTCATCGTCACCTTGGAGCCGATGTTGCCGTCGATCCATTCCATCGTCGCGCCCTCGTGGCAGACGGCGCGCTTGGTGACCAGGTTGTAGACGTTGTTCGACCAGTTCTGGATGGTCGTGTAGCGGCAGCGCGCGCCCTTCTTGACCACGATCTCGACGACCGCCGAGTGCAGCGAGTCGGACTTGTAGATCGGCGCGGTGCAGCCCTCGACGTAGTGCACGTAGGCGCCCTCGTCGACGATGATCAGCGTCCGCTCGAACTGGCCCATGTTCTCGGTGTTGATCCGGAAGTAGGCCTGCAGCGGGATCTCGACGTTCACGCCCTTGGGCACGTAGATGAACGAGCCGCCCGACCACACCGCGGTGTTCAGCGCGGCGAACTTGTTGTCGCCGACCGGGATCACCGAGCCGAAGTACTCCTTGAAGATCTCCTCGTGCTCGCGCAGCGCCGTGTCGGTGTCGAGGAAGAGCACGCCCTGCTCGGCCAGGTCCTCGCGGATCTGGTGGTAGACCACCTCGGACTCGTACTGCGCGGCCACACCGGAGACCAGCCGCTGCTTCTCGGCCTCGGGGATGCCGAGGCGGTCGTAGGTGTTCTTGATGTCGGCGGGGAGATCCTCCCAGCTGGTCGCCTGCTTCTCCGTCGAGCGCACAAAGTACTTGATCGTGTCGAAGTGGATCTCGGAGAGGTCGGCGCCCCAGTCGGGCATGGGCTTCTTGCCGAACAGCTTCAGGCCGCGCAGCCGCCGCTCGAGCATCCACTCGGGCTCGCTCTTGAGCGCGGAGATGTTGCGCACCACGTCCTCGGAGATGCCGCGGCGCGCGGTGGCGCCGGCGGTGTCGGTGTCGGCCCATCCGAACTCGTACCGGCCGAGTGCGGCGATCTGCTCGTCCTGGGTCAGCGGGGGAACGGTCACCGAACGGCTCTCGGGCGTGATCGCGGTCATGTGTACGTCCTCCTGGGACTGCCGGGAATCGGGGCGATGCTGAGGGTGCGCGTGCCTGGCGGAATCTGCTCGTCGGACCGTGCGGGCCGGGTGGGTGCCGGGATGTGGGTCGTGCAGACCCCGTCGCCGTGCGCGATGGTGGCCAGTCGCTGGACGTGGCTGCCCACCAGCCGCGAGATCACGGCGGTCTCGACCTCGCACAACTGCGGGAACTCGGCCGCGACCTGGGCGACGGGGCACTGGTGCTGGCAGAGCTGGCCGCCACCGGCGATCGCCGAGGCGCTGGCGGCGTACCCCTCGGCCGACAACGCGGCCGCCAGGGCCTCGGCCCGCGCCAGCGGGTCGTCCCCGGCGCCGTCCATCGCCGTCCGGCAGCGGTCCTCAAGGGCGGCCACCCGCTCGGCGGCGAAGACCGTGACCGCGTCCGCGCCGTGCTCCCGCGCGAGGAAGCGCAGCGCAGCGGCGGCGAGGTCGTCGTAGGTGTGGGGGAAACTCTCGCGGCCGACATCGGTGAGGGCGAACACCTTCGCCGGACGGCCGCGGCCGCGCGGGCCCCGGCTGACCTGCTCGCGCGCGGCAACCACGCCGTCGCCGACCAGCGCGTCGAGGTGGCGCCGGATCGCCGCCGAACTCAGGCCGAGCCGCCGGCCCATCTCGGTGGCCGTCGTCGGGCCGCCCTCCAGCAGGAGGCGTGCGACCCGGTCGCGGGTGCGGCCGTCGACAGCGGCCTCCCCCGGCTCGGTCGGGGCTGAGCCCCGGGCTCGCACGGCGTTTTTCACAACACCATTGTGACGTATTTCCGCGACGAGGGCTACTCCGCGCGGTGGGGGGACGGCCATACCTGCCCTGACGAACGATACGACGACCGAGCGTGACGCGGCGGAGCGTCACCCGGGGCCGGCCGGCCGCGGCCGTAGTCACAGGGCGTCGCCACCGGCAGGATGGGCCGCGTGAACGAGACTTCGGACAGCCTCCTCACCGGGGAGACCGGGGTGATCGGCCGGACGCTGACCCCCCGCACCCGCGACTCGCTGGCCTCCGACCTGCGTGAGCTCGGCGTGCGGCCGGGGGACGTCCTGCTGGTGCACTCCTCGCTCTCGGCGATCGGATGGGTGGTCGGCCGGGAGGTCGCCGTCGTCGAGGCGCTGCGCGACGCCGTGGGTCCCGAGGGGACCTTGGTCGTGCCCACGCAGACCGGCGGCAACTCCGACCCGGCCGAGTGGATGCATCCGCCGGTGCCGGAGTCGTGGTGGGACACGATCCGGGCGCACCTGCCCGCCTACGACCCCGCGACCATGCCGTCGGCCGGAATGGGAGCGGTCGTCGAGGCGGTGCGCACCTGGCCGGGCGCCCTACGCAGCGCCCACCCCCAGACCTCCTTCGCCGCGCTGGGCACCCGGGCGGCAGCCCTGACCGGCGTCCACGACCTGGACTGCCGGTTCGGCCGCCGCTCGCCGCTGGGCGCGCTCCATGCCGCCCGCGCCCGGGTGTTGCTGATCGGTGCCGGGTACGACTCGTGCACGGCGTTCCACCTGGCCGAGACGCTGGTGCCGGCCGCGCCCACCGAAGTACAGGCCTGCGCGGTGGTCACCGAACGGGGGCGCGCCTGGCTGCGGTACACCGACACGGTCGCCGACGAGACCGACTTCGCCCAGATCGGCGCCGGGCTGGATGCCACCGGGGCGGTGCGGGCCGCGCGGGTCGGGTCGGCGGTGTCCCGGCTCTTCGACCTGGCCGGCGGCGTAGCGTACGCCACCGGGTGGATCCGGCGGCATCGCGGTCCCGCGTGGCGCGGCGCCTGAACCCGACCGCTGTGGACCCCCGACCGCTGTGGAGCCCCGACCGTGTGGAATCCGACGCCATGAACGCCGACGCCGTGTAGGCGGTCGCCGGAACTCCGCCGGCTGCCGGCGCCTAGACTTTCCCGCTGTGAGCACCACCGCACCCGACCGTTCCCCCGCCCCCGCCGACCGTGCCGCTGCCGCGCCAACCGGAGCGAACGGGCCTGCCGGCGGGCTTGGGTGGCTGCGGGACGCGCCGCGGCTGGTCCGGGGGCTGACATTGGCGACCCTGGTCGCCAACGGCACGATCGTGGTCACCGGTGCGGCGGTGCGGCTCACGTCGTCCGGTCTGGGCTGCCCGACCTGGCCGCGGTGCACGGCCGACAGCTTCGTCAACACCCCGGAGTACGGCGTCCACGGCGTCATCGAGTTCGGCAACCGGCTGCTCGCGACCGCGCTCGCGGTAGCCGTCGGCCTGGCCATCGTCGTGGTCGCCCTCCAGCGGCGTCGCCGTCCGCGGCTGCTGGGGCTGGCCGTGTTCCAGTTCGTCGGTTTCCTCGGCCAGGGAGTGCTGGGGGGCGTCACGGTGCTCACCGGACTCAACCCGTGGGTGGTGGCCGGCCACTTCCTGCTCTCGATCGTGCTGGTCTACGCCGCGTACGCGCTGTGGCACCGCGCCGGCGAGGGCGACGGCCCGCGTCGGCTCGTGGTCGCTCCGCCGGTGGTGTGGCTCATCCGGACGGTGCTCGCCGCCGCCGCGGCGGTCATCGTGCTGGGGACGGTGGTGACCGGGAGCGGGCCGCACGCCGGCGACGCCGCCGCGGCCCGCACCGGATTCGACCCCGCGCTGGTCAGCCAGCTCCACTCCGGTGCCGTCGTTCTGCTGATCGGTCTCACCGTCGCCACGGTGTCCGCGCTGCGGGCAAGCGGCGCCCCGGGCGACGTGCGCAGCGCCGCGCTGCTGCTCCTCGCGGCGGAGGCCGCTCAGGGCACGATCGGATATCTCCAGTACTTCACCGGCCTGCCGACCCTGCTGGTCGGCGCGCACGTGCTCGGAGCGGTCCTGCTCTGGGGCACGGCTTGCCGTCTGCTCTTCCGCACCCGGATCCGCCCGGTCTGAGGAACGCCAGGTGCTCGCCAGGCCCGCTCGCGGCCGACCCGGGACATGGAAAAACCCGGCCCCAAAAGGACCGGGTGAGTTATGCAACGACTGTACCACTCGGTCGTGCGGTCTTGACACCCGAGCGAGCAGCCCGGCCAGGACGGCCCGTCACCACCCGGCAGGTTTCTGGGAACCGTGTACGGAATCGGGCAACTGGTGGTTCAGGTAGTCGCCCGGGCCGAGCTTGCGCCACCAGTGGTTGCCCACCCCGTCGGACGCCCGGCCGGCCAGATCTCGACCGAAGAGGCCGCCCCGGGGGTTGACCAGGCCCACGGGCACTCGGCTTCGCGTGAACTGAACCGGGAATCGCAGGTCGGTGTCATTGGAGACGACGACAGCCGCGTCGATGCGCTCTTCGAGTACATCGACGAGGAGGTGCGAGCCGACGTTGACGTCGGTGCCCTTCTCCTCCTGGTGGAGGTAGGAGACCAGGAAGACCGCCTGGTCGGAGTTCGTTCCCAGCGGGGCCTGCACCATCACCGGCCACGACGGCCGGGCCAGGACGGGTCGGCCGCTGACGTCCTTGGTCGCGAGGGGCGCGTACTTGACCCGGGCGACGTAGTTGCCGTACTCGACCTGGTCGACGCTGTTGGACGCCTGCAACGCTCGCAGGTAGACGTCCTGGTCGGCATGGCCACCGGGGTTGGTGACCGCGTCGATCCGGGCCGTGCAGTAGACGATCCGTTCGACGCGCGTTGCGGTCCAACCACGTTGGGCGGCCACGAGCGAGGTCATGAGCGCGCGGATGTCCAGCCAGCGCCAACCTGGCAGTCCTCGCCCGCAGACGTGACGGCCTCCGTAGTACAGGTTGTAGGCGTCGACGTACACGCCGACGCGCATCGCGTGTGATGCCGCGCGGCGAGACGGCGAAGCGGGCGTCACCGGTTGCTGCCCATGTCCGTTCGCTCGCGGAGGGTCGTGCGCAGGCTTCCGGTGAGGGCTCGCTCCCACGCCTCGGCCGCCGGCACCCCGGCGGCCTGGCAGGCCGCACGGCCCGTCGCCACCGACTCCACCACCTGGTCGCCCCAGGTGCCGTCCGACCCCACGAGCACGATCCGGGCACCGGGACGGCCGAGGTGTTCGACCACCGCAGTCGCCGTGCCGCCGTGGGCGGCGGCGAACCGCTTCAGGGCGGAAACCACCCGCCGAGGTGCGGAAGGAGGGGCGTCGGTCACCCCGCCACGGTATCGGCCGGACGACTCAGGCGAGCAGCGCGTCCACAGCGACCGCGAGGAACAGCAGCGTGAGGTAGGTGATCGAGTAGTGGAACAGCCGCATCGGCCGCACCATGCCTCCGACCCGGACCGCCCGCTCCAGCCGGTGCGCCTCCGCCAGGAACCACGCCCCGGCGGCGACCGCACTCAGGCCGTACACCCAGCCGGTGGCCAACGGCCAGAGCAGCAGTGAGCAGGCCACCATCGCCCACGAGTAGGCCACGATCTGGCGGGCCACCGTGAGGGGCGCCGCCACCACCGGCAGCATCGGCACGCCGACCTTCGCGTAATCGTCCCGGAACTTCATCGCCAGCGGCCAGTAGTGCGGCGGCGTCCAGAAGAAGACCACCCCGAACAGCACCAGCGGCGCCCACGACAGCGACCCGGTCACGGCCGCCCAGCCGATCAGCACCGGCATGCACCCGGCCGCGCCGCCCCAGACGATGTTCTGGGACGTCCGCCGCTTGAGCACCGCGGTGTACACGCCGACGTAGAACGCGATCGCGGCAAGCGCGAGCAGCGCGGCCAGCGCGTTGGTGGCGAGCCAGAGGAACGCCACCGCGAGCACCCCGAGGGTCACACCGAAGACCAGCGCCGCGCGGGGGCTCACCGAGTGGCGCGGCAGCGGACGCCGGGCCGTGCGGGTCATCTGCTCGTCGATGTCCCGGTCGAGGTAGCAGTTGAGGGCGTTGGCGCTGCCCGCGGCGAGGGTGCCGCCGACCAGGGTCGCGGCGACCAGCCAGAGCGACGGCAGCCCGCCGGCCGCCAGGAACATCGTCGGCACCGTCGAGACCAGCAGCAGCTCCACGATCCGCGGCTTGGTCAGGGCGACGTAGGCGTTGAGTACGGCCAGCGCCCGGTGCGTCGTCGTGGGGGGCCGATCCGCCAGCAGGGTCACCGGACCACCCCGGTTCGAGGGCCGTGGGGGCGGGAGCGGGTCACGGCAGTCATCGTAGACCGGGTCCGATCGTCTACACGCTGTGGGTGGTACGCGGTGGAACGGAGCTGCCCTCCTCAACCCCCCACCGGGGTAAGGCGTGCGATCCGGGCGGCTGGGTAGGGTCGTCCTGGGCGCCCGGACACCTGCTCCGGTGGGGTGTCCATCGTCCGTCGAGCAGAGCGAGGCTGTCCTGTGAGCGTAGATGAGCGTGGCACTTCCGGACTGTCCTGGTCGGACGAGGACCGGCGGGCCCTCGACACGATCCGGGTGCTCGCGATGGATGCCGTGGAGAAGGCCGGCAACGGGCACCCAGGCACCGCGATGAGCCTCGCCCCGCTGGCCTACCTCCTGTTCCAGCGGACCCTCCGGCACGACCCGCACGACCCGAACTGGCCAGGGCGGGACAGGTTCGTGCTGTCCTGCGGGCACTCCAGCCTCACCCTGTACATCCAGCTCTTCCTCTCGGGCTACCCGCTGAGCCTGGAGGACCTCAAGGCGCTGCGGCAGTGGGGCAGTCAGACCCCCGGCCACCCCGAGCACGGCCACACGCCCGGCGTGGAGACCACCACCGGGCCGCTCGGCCAGGGGGTGGCCAACGCGGTCGGCATGGCGATGGCCGCTCGCCGGGAGCGCGGCCTGTTCGACCCGGACGCCCCCCCGGTGAGAGCCCGTTCGACCACGACGTCTACGTCGTCGCCTCGGACGGCGACATGCAGGAGGGCGTGGCCAGCGAGGCGTCCTCGCTCGCCGGCCACCAGGAACTGGGCAATCTCTGCCTGGTCTGGGACGACAACCGGATCTCCATCGAGGACGACACCGCGGTCGCGTTCTCCGAGGACGTCACCGCCCGGTACGCCGCCTACGGCTGGCACACCCAGACCGTCGACTTCACCACCGGCGGCACCTACCACGAGGACGTCGAGACGCTGTACGCCGCGCTCCAGGCTGCCAAGTCCGAGACCGGGCGTCCGTCGTTCATCCAGCTCCGGACGATCATCGCCTGGCCGGCACCGAACCTGCAGGACACCGGCAAGGCGCACGGCTCCGCGCTCGGTGCCGACGAGGTACGGGCCACCAAGCAGCTGCTTGGCTTCGACCCGGACAAGACGTTCGACGTCGACGCGGAGGTGCTTGCGCACGCCCGCCAGGTGGCCGGTCGCGGCGCCGACGAGCACGCCCGCTGGCAGCAGGCGTTCGACGCCTGGGCCGCGGCCCGCCCCGACCAGAAGGCGCTGTTCGACCGGCTGGCGACCCGGGCCCTGCCCGAGGGTTGGGCGGACGCGCTGCCGAACTACGAGCCCAGCGAGAAGGGCGTGGCCACCCGGGTGGCCTCCGGCGAGGTGCTGACCGCGCTGGCGCCGGTGCTGCCCGAGCTGTGGGGCGGTTCGGCCGACCTCGCCGGCAGCAACAACACCTCACCCAAGGGCGAGCCGTCGTTCCTGCCCTCCGAACGGCAGACGAAGATGTTCTCCGGCGGACCCCACGGCCGGGTGCTGCACTTCGGCATCCGCGAGCACGCGATGGGCTCGATCCTCAACGGCATCGCCCTGCACGGCGGCACCCGGCCCTACGGCGGCACCTTCCTGGTGTTCAGCGACTACATGCGGCCGGCGGTGCGGCTCGCGGCCCTGATGAAGCTGCCGGTCGTCTACGTCTGGACGCACGACTCGATCGGCCTGGGCGAGGACGGCCCGACCCACCAGCCGGTGGAGCACCTGGCGGCACTGCGGGTGATCCCGGGGCTGGACGTGGTGCGGCCGGGCGACGCCAACGAGACCGTGGTGGCCTGGGCCTGCGCCCTGGAGCACACCGACCGCCCGACCGCGCTGGCACTGACCCGGCAGAACGTCCCGACCCTGGACCGCAGTGTCTACGGCCCGGTCGAAGGCGTCCGCCGGGGTGCCTACGTGCTGGCCGAGGCCGGCGGCGGCGCGCCGCGGGTGATCCTGCTCGCGTCCGGCTCGGAGCTGGCGCTGGCGCTGGCGGCCCGGACCCGCCTGGAGGACGAGGGCACGCCCACCCGGGTGGTGTCGGTGCCGTGCATGGAATGGTTCCGCGCGCAGGACGCCGCGTACCGGGAGGAAGTGCTGCCCGGCGGCGTCAAGGCACGGGTCAGCGTGGAGGCGGGTGTGGCCCAGCCCTGGCGGGAGTTCGTCGGCGATGCCGGGGAATGTGTCAGCCTGGAACACTTCGGGGCGAGCGCCCCCCACACGGTCCTGTTCGAACAGTTCGGCTTCACCGGCGACAGGATTGTCGCCGCGGCCCACGCAAGCCTGAGCCGGGTGGGCGTCATCACCGGTTCGACCACGGGTAACTGAATCTGACGACCCGTCCTTCCGGCCGCCGATCCGGCGGCCGGCGGGCGGTCCGCGCCACCTCCTCGAAGAAGGGACCACACTGATGGCCGACCCGCTTGCCGAGCTGTCCGCCGCCGGGGTGGCGGTGTGGCTCGACGACCTGTCCCGACAACGACTGACCACCGGCAACCTGGCGAAGCTGATCGACGAGAGCCACGTCGTCGGGGTGACCAGCAACCCGACGATCTTCGCGGCCGCGCTGGAGGACCAGCAGACCTACGCCGAGACCATGGGCGACCTGGCCCTGCGCGGCGTGGACGTGGGTGAGGCCGTCCGGACGGTCACCTCCACCGACGTCCGCGACGGCTGCGACCTGTTCGCCGGGATCTACGCGCGCACGGACGGCGTGGACGGCCGCGTGTCGCTGGAGGTCGACCCGCGCCTGGCCAAGGACACCGGCCGGACCATCGCCGAGGCCAAGGCACTGTGGTGGCTGGTCGACCGGCCCAACCTGTTCATCAAGATCCCGGCCACCGTCGAGGGACTGCCGGCCATCACCGCCGCGCTGGCCCAGCGCATCAGTGTCAACGTCACGTTGATCTTCAGCCTTGAGCGGTATGACGCGGTGATCGACGCGTTCTTCGAAGGGCTGGAGCAGGCCAAGGAGAACGGGCACGACCTCTCCCGGCTGGGCTCGGTCGCCTCCTTCTTCGTCTCGCGCGTGGACAGCGAGGTCGACAAGCGGCTGGACAAGCTCGGCAGCCCCGAGGCCAAGGCGCTGCGCGGCCAGGCGGCCATCGCCAACGCCCGGCTGGCCTACCAGCTCTACGAACGCAAGTTCGCCGGCTCGCGCTGGCAGGCGCTCGCCGACGCCGGCGCCCGGCCGCAGCGCCCGCTGTGGGCCTCGACCGGAGTGAAGGACCCGGCTTACGACGACACCCGGTACGTGGTCGAGCTGGTCGCGCCCGGCACGGTGAACACGATGCCGGAGGCCACCCTGCACGCGGTGGCCGACCACGGCGTGATCCGCGGTGACACGATCACCAACGCCTATGCCGAAGCCCAGGCCACCCTCGACGCGCTGGCCGCCATCGGGATCGACTACGACGACGTGGTCGACGTGCTCGAACGCGAGGGCGTACAGAAGTTCGAGACATCGTGGAACGAGCTGATCGACTCGGTCAGCCGGCAGCTCGCCGCGGCGGGCGCCCGATGACCGATTTCCTCACGCCGGGCGGCCTGTCCGCCGCCGGCGGCGGCCTGACGGTCGGCGGCGTCCACGCCGAGGCCGGCGCGGCCGACGATGCCGACCGGCTGCTCGCCGACGGGTTCCCGGCCCGGCTGGTGGCCAAGGACGCGACGCTGTGGGGCCCGGCCGCCGAGGCCGAGGCGGCGGTCCGGCTGGGCTGGCTCGATGCCGCCGCCGCCTCCCGCCCGCTGGTCGCCCGGCTCGACGCGTTGCGGTCCGAGCTGCGCGCCGAGGGCCTCGACCATGTGGTGCTGGCGGGCATGGGGGGCTCCTCGCTCGCGCCCGAGGTGATCACCCGCACGCTGGGTCTGCGGCTGGCCGTGCTGGACACCACCGATCCGGACCAGGTGCACGACGCTATCCACGGCGGCGGCCGTGAGCGGTTGCTGCGCACGGTGGTCGTGGTCTCCAGCAAGTCCGGCGGGACGGCCGAGACCGACTCGCACCGGCGGGCGTTCGCCCAGGCGTTCGCCGACGCCGGGCTGTCGCAGACCGAGGTCGGCCGCCGGTTCGTCGTGGTCACCGACCCGGGGTCGCCGCTGGAACAGACCGCCCGCCAGATGGGTGCCCGCGAGGTGTTCCTGGCCGACCCGCACGTCGGCGGCCGGTACTCCGCGCTCACCGCGTTCGGGCTGGTGCCCTCCGCGCTCGCCGGGGCCGACGTCGGCGACCTGCTCGACCAGGCCGACGCGCTGGCCCCGAGCCTGGGCGGGGACAACCCGGCGCTGCGGCTGGGCGCGGCCCTCGGGGCGGCCGCACGCGGCGGACGGGACAAGCTCGTCCTGGCCGACGACGGCACCGGCATCACCGGCATCGGCGACTGGATCGAACAGCTCGTCGCCGAGTCCACCGGCAAGGACGGCACGGGCATCCTTCCGGTGGTGGTCGAGTCGCCGACGGCGCCCGGCACGTCCGGCGGGGACGTGCTGCTGGTCACCGTCGGGGGGTCGCTACGGCCGCACGACGTGCCCGGCGGCGGCGCCAAGCCCGATCTGACCGTCAACGGCCCGCTGGGAGCCCAGTTCCTGGCCTGGGAGTACGCCACGGCCGTCGCCGGTCACCTGCTCGGCATCAACCCGTTCGACCAGCCGAACGTGGCCGAGTCCAAGGACAACACCACCCGGATCCTGGCCGAGGGACTCCCCCGCACCTCCGCGGCGTTCACCGACGGGCCGGTACAGGTGTACGCCGACGACATCCTGCTCGGCGGCGCCACCGACGTGGCCGGCGCGGTGGCCGCACTGCTGGGCACGGTCGGCGACGGCGGCTACCTCGCCGTGTTGACCTACCTCGACCGGCTGGGCGACCCCGCCGCGGCGGAACTGCGCGCGCTGCTCGCCGCGCGCCTGCCGTACCCGGTCACCTTCGGCTGGGGCCCGCGGTACCTGCACTCCACCGGCCAGTACCACAAGGGCGGCCCGCAGACCGGGGTGTTCCTCGAGATCACCGGCGCACTCACCCAGGACGTGGACGTCCCCGGCCGGCCCTATACATTCGGCGCCCTGCAGGCCGCACAGGCCGCCGGTGACCTGCAGGCGTTCGGCGGCCGGGGACGGCCGGTGCTCCGCCTGCACCTGACCGAACGCGCGGCGGGAGTCGCGCACCTGTTGGAGGCCGCCCGATGACCAGCCCGGAGGCCGCCGCCGGCACGGCCTACCCCGAGGACGTCGCCGCCGCTCCGACGGTGGTGGACGCTCCACTGGCCAACCCGCTGCGCGACCCGGCCGACCGCAGGCTGCCCCGGATTCCGCAGCCGTCCGCGCTGGTGATCTTCGGCGTCACCGGCGACCTGTCCCGCAAGAAGCTGATTCCCGCCGTGTACGACCTGGCCAACCGCGGACTGCTGCCCTACGGCTTCGTCGTCCTCGGCTACGCCCGCCGGGACTGGGGCGACGGGGACTTCGAGGACTTCGCCCGCAAGGCCGCCAAGGACCACGCCCGCACCGAGTGGCGCGAGGAGGTCTGGGCCCGCCTCGCGGCGAACGTCAAGTTCGTCGGCGGCGCCTTCGACGACGACGAGGCGTTCGACACGCTCGCCCGCACGCTGGACGAACTCCGCGACACCCAGGGCATCCCGGGCAACGCGGCGTTCTACCTGTCGATCCCGCCCGCACTCTTCCCCACCGTCATCCGGCAGCTGGCCCGCACCAAGATGGCCGACAACTCCACCGCGGGCGGCTGGCGCCGGGTGGTGGTGGAGAAGCCGTTCGGGCACGACCTGCGGTCCGGCCAGGAGCTCAACGGGCTGGTCGACACCGTGTTCACCCCGGACGACGTGTTCCGGATCGACCACTACCTCGGCAAGGAGACCGTCCAGAACCTGCTCGCGCTGCGGTTCGCCAACACGCTGTTCGAGCCGGTCTGGAACTCCCACTTCGTCGACTCGGTACAGATCACGATGGCCGAGGACGTGGGCATCGGCACCCGGGCGGGCTTCTACGACTCCGCCGGTGCCGCCCGCGACGTGCTGCAGAACCACCTGATGCAGCTGCTGGCGCTCACCGCGATGGAGGAGCCGGTGAGCTTCTCCGCCGCGGCGATCCGCACCGAGAAGCTCAAGGCCCTGCACGCGGTGACGCTGCCGGAGAACCTGGAACGCGACGCCGTCCGCGGCCAGTACGACCAGGGCTGGCTGGCCGGCGAACGGGTGCCCGGCTACCTGCAGGAGGACGGCGTCCCGCCGGACTCGAAGACCGAGACCTACACCGCGGTCCGGTTCGGGGTGCAGACCCGCCGCTGGGCCGGGGTTCCGTTCTACATCCGCACCGGCAAGCGCCTGCCCAAGCGGGTCACCGAGATCGCGGTGCTTTTCACCAAAGCCCCGCACATGCCGTTCGCCGAAACCGACACCGAGGCGCTGGGCCAGAACCAGCTCGTGGTGCGGGTCCAGCCCGACGAGGGCGTGACGTTGAAGTTCGGCTCGAAGGTGCCGGGTTCGATGATGGAGGTCCGCGACGTCGCGATGGACTTCCTCTACGGCGAGGCGTTCACCGAGTCCTCCCCCGAGGCGTACGAGCGGCTGGTCCTCGACGTGCTGATCGGCGATTCGACCCTGTTCCCCAACGCCGAGGAGGTGGAGGCGAGCTGGCGGGTGGTCGACGCGCTGGAGGAGTTCTGGGCGGGCAGCACGCCGCACCGGTACCGCGCCGGCGAGTGGGGGCCCAAGGCCGCCGACGAGATGCTCGCGGCCACCGGCCGGACGTGGAGGCGGCCGTGACGACGCTCTGGGACACCACCGGCACCGAGGTGGTCAAGGCCCTGGCCGAGGAGCGCCGGTCGGCCGGCGGCGTGACCAGCGGCCTGGCGTTGACGCTCGTGGTGGTGGCCGACGAGAAGAAGGTGGCCGAGGCCGAAGCCGCCGCTACCGTGGCCGCCGCCGCGCACCCCTGTCGGCTGCTGGTCGTGGTGCGCCGCCAGGTGGACGCGCCCACGCCGCGGCTGGACGCCGAGATCTCCGTGGGAGGGCGGCTCGGGCCCGGCGAGGCCGTGGTGATGCGGATGTACGGACGGCTGGCGCTGCACGCCGAGTCGGTCACGCTGCCACTGCTCGCCCCGGACGTCCCGGTGGTCACGTGGTGGCACGGCCCGCCGCCGGAGAAGATCGCCCACGACCCGCTCGGGGTCTTCGCCGACAGGCGGGTCACCGACGCCAGCCAGGCGGACGCACCGCTGGCGGCGCTGCGCGCCCGCGCCGAGGACTACGCCCCCGGCGACACCGACCTGGCCTGGACCCGGCTGACGGGGTGGCGGTCGCTGCTCGCCGCCGCCTTCGACACCGTGCGCGCCCGGGCCGCCTCGGCCAGGGTGAGCGCCGAGGCGCAGAACGCCTCCGCGGTGCTGCTGGGGGGGTGGTTCCGCGACCGGCTGGGTGTGGAGCCCGAGGTGCTCGAGTCGCGGGGCCCGGGCATCACCGAGGTGCGGATCGGATTCGACGACTCCTCGGAGCTGGCCGTCACGCGCCGGGACGGTTCCAACGCCGTCCTGCACCACACCGGTACGCCGGACCGAGACCTCTCGCTGCCCCGCCGCACGATCGGTGAACAGCTCGCCGAGGAGCTACGCCGGCTCGACCCCGACCAGCCCTACGCGGCGGCTCTGGGCGCGGCCACCGGCCTGTCCGGGTTGAACGAGCGCTCGCGGGCGCGGGTGCACGAGTGGCGCGACCCGTCCCCGGAACCGTTGGGCGCGTCATGAGCAGCCTCGAAGTGGTCGTCCACCGCGATCGGAACGTGCTGGCTGCGGCGGTGGCAGCCCGGTTGATGACTCGGCTGGTCGACGCGCAGCACGCCCGGGGCGCGGCCTCGGTGGTGCTCACCGGCGGCGGCATGGGCATCGCCACGCTGGCGGCACTGGCCGCCAGCCCGGCCCGGGACGCCGTCGACTGGCGGGCGGTGGACGTGTGGTGGGGCGACGAGCGTTTCCTGCCGAACGAGCATCCCGACCGGAACGAGACGCAGGCGCGGGCCGCGCTGCTCGACGCCGTCCCCACCGACCCGAAGCGGGTCCATCCGATGCCGGCCTCGGACGGCCCGACGGGCAACGACCCCGAGGCGGCGGCCGCCTGGTACGCCGACGAACTGGCCCGGCTGGCCCGACCTGGCCACGACCTGCCGCATGTCGACGTGCTGCTGCTGGGGGTGGGACCGGACGGGCATATCGCGTCGATCTTCCCCGAAACGCCGGCCGTCTACGAGGAGGAGCGGGTGGCCGTCGCGGTGCGCGGCGCACCCAAGCCGCCGCCGACCAGGATCTCGCTGACCTTCCCGGCCATCCGCGGTGCCGACGACGTGTGGCTGATCGCTGCGGGCGAGGACAAGGCCGGCGTGATCGGCCTGGCGCTCTCCGGCGCCGGGCCGTCCCAGATCCCGGCCGCCGGGGTGGCGGGTCGGACCCGGACGCTGTGGCTGCTCGACCGGCCGGCCGCCAGCCAGGTGCCCGAGGGGATGCGTAGCCTGCGGGGCTGAGGCCGCCCGGCCGGCAGCACCCGACGGCAGCACCGTGGCTTTCCGACGCGCTCAGGCGGCAGGATGGGTGTCGGCGCTGGTCAGACCTCGCCGCGGCGGGCGCGCAGCCTGGCGAGCGCCTCCTCCAGGATGGCCTCGCCGTCCGCGTCGCTGCGGCGCTCCCGCACGTAGGCCAGGTGCGTCTTGTACGGCTCGTTGCGCGGCGCCGCGGGGGGGTTCTGGCGGTCCTTGCCGGCCGGGAGCCCGCACCGCGGGCAGTCCCAGGTCTCCGGCTCGGGCGCCTCGGCCGCGAACGACACGCGCGTCACATGAGCGTTGGCACAGTAGAACGGGGTGTGCCGGCGGGGGGCTGACTCGCCCCGCTCGGCCTCGCCCATGGGCCCCGCGCCGACGCGGGTACCTCGGATGGCGTTTCCAGCAGCCACGGTTCTAGAGCTCCTGTCCTTGTCCCGGAGGGGTGGGGGTCGGGACGGCGAACCACCTAGGGGGTGGTCTGTGGGACCGCCTTGAGCAGCAGTCCCAGCGTCACGATGCAAGCGAACCAGATGATGCCGACCGCGATCGTGATTCGGTCAAGATTCTTCTCCGCGATCGAGGATCCCGAGAGGCTGGAACTGACGCCGCCACCGAACATGCTGGACAGGCCGCCACCCTTTCCCCGGTGCAGGAGCACGAGCAGGATCAGCAGCAGGCTCGTGACCACGAGCGCGATCGAGACGACGACGGTCATGACGGGTGGAGCTTCCTCTCATCAAGGGGTGGTCCCGGGGCCGGACCCAGTCGCGGGTCGGGTTGTCGAGGTGACGTGAGCAGCGTCCTTGCCCCATCGAACAGGATACGCCCTCACTGTGGACCACTTCGGGCCCATCGGCCGGTCCATCCGCTCAGGCCACCCGTATCCCATCTATTCGGATCAAACCGGGCAGCGGCACGGGCCGGGCCGCCTTCTCTCCCGGCCGGAAGGCGAACACCCGGCCGCCAGTTCCGGGGCCGACCATGAACACCCGCCCGTTGAAGGACCACTCGGGCGCGGCCACCGCGGGCTCGCCGCCGACCACACCCCGCGTCCCCCCGATCACGGCGAGATCGTCGCCCGCCCAGGCGACGGTGCCCACCGCCAGGGCGGTCTGCGGCTGGCCGTCCCCGGAGTCCGGGTCGACCACCATCGCCAACCACCGCCCGTCGCGCGACACCACCGGCGGGCCCAGCGGCGTGAGCGGCGCCGGCACGGTCACCGACGACGGGGCGACCGGCACGGTCGCCGACGACGGGGTGACACGACTCAGGTTGACTACGGTGAACCGGCACAGACCGCCGGCCGCACAGTCGTCACCGAGCACCAGGTGTTCGGCTCCCGCCCCCACCAGGCGTCCGGTGACCGGGCTGCCGGGCCGGCCCAGCGCCCGCACGTCGGCCTGGCCGGGAGACCAGAGGCCGTACGCGCCGTCGGCGTCGCGACGCAGCAGCATGCCGGAGCGGAGCACGGCGGCGGGCGTGTGCCCGGTGGGGACGGCGAAGGTGTCCACCGTGCGGCCGTCGAGCAGCGTCTCGGTCGCCGTCACACCGGTCACGCCACGGCCGATCAGCCACAGTGACCTGCCCCGCGCCCCGCGCAGAATCTCCGCTGCCGGTCCGAGCTGGCGGGTGTCACCGTCGGAGTCGACCACCAGGGCCGACCTGCCGGCGGCCGTCACCTGGATGACGACCGCCGCGTCGTAGGTCGCCCAGCCGCCGCCAGCCAGGGTGAGCCTGGGGCCTCCGGGCGGGTCCGGAAGTCGCCGCCGCGGCGCGCCGGGCGTGGTCCGGGGCAGCCAGACCACCCCGCGATCGGTCTCCGCGATCAGGTTGGCGCCGGTCAGTGGGTCGAAGGCGCTGGTCGGCGACGCCGACTTGGCCACGCGCGGCGCCTGGAGCTGGGTCACGCCGTCACGGAGAACGAACATCGCCCCGACCACGGCGGCCACCCCCGCGAGCACCACCCACCACCGCCGGCCGGACGACGGCCCCCGGACGCCTGTCTCGCGGCGAGCTGTCTCGTGGGGGGCTCCGGCCAGATACGCGGCGGGCCACGCCTCCTCGGTTCCAGCCCGACGCGCGTCCCACCGGCCGGCTTCGTCGTCCTGGTCGGCGTCACGTCCGTGCGAGAGCAGATCGCGGGGCACCTCTTCAGGGTGCCCCAAAGTTGCGCCCAGCAGACCGCGGTAGCGGCGTTACCGACCGGGCAGATTCCTTCGAAGCGGTGTCACGACGGCCGGGGGGCGACGCCGCGGACCCGGGACGCGTCGGCCGGAAGCACCGAAGGTGCCGCCGCCGGCAGCACGACCGTGACCTCCAGCCCGCCCTCGGGCAGCGCCGTGGCCCGGACCGAGCCCCCGTGGGCGTCCACCACGGCCCGCACGATCGACAGGCCAAGACCCGCACCCCGGGTGCCGGTGCGCTCCACTCCCCCGCGACGGAACGGCTCGAACAGGCCGGGCACGTCCCCGGGGTCCAGCTCCGGGCCGGTGTTGGCCACGACCAGGAACGCCTGCCGACCCTCGGTGGCGGTCCGCACCAGCAGCTGTCCGCCGCCGACGTTGTACCGGACGGCGTTCTCGACCAGGTTCCCGGCAAGGCGTTCCAGCAGGCTCGGGTCGCCGATCACCACGGCCGGCGAGAAGTCGGTGGTGACGTCGAGGGAGAGCCGGCGGATCTCCGCGCGCACGGCGGTCAGCGTGATCGGGACGCCCCGGGCGAGGTCGACCGCCACCCGCTTGTTCAGCCGGCGGCCGGCCTGGGCCTCGGTCCGCGCCAGCAGCAGCAGCGCCTCGATCAGCTCGTTGGCCCGGGTGGAGGCGTCCCGCACCACGACGCCCATCCGGCGCAGCTCCTCCGTACTGGCCTGTGGATCGGCCAGCGTCACGTCGATCTCGGTCCGCATGACGGCCAGCGGGGTGCGCAGCTCGTGGCTGGCGTTGGCGACGAACCGCTTCTGGCTGCCGAACGCGGCGGCGAGCCGGTCGAGCATCTCGTCGAACGTGTCGGCGAGCTCCTTCACCTCGTCGTCGGGACCCATGTGCTGCAGGCGGTGGTCGAGGGTCTCGGTGGAGAGCCGTCGCGCGGTCGCGGTCACCTGGTGCAGAGGGCGCAGCGCCCGGCCGGTGACGAGGTATCCGCCGGCGATGCCGGCCGCGCCGATCACGGCGAGCGCGAGCAGCCCCTTCGCCAGCAGGTCGGTGGTGATCTGCGCGGCCAGCGAGCCCTGCCAGTCCTGGGCGTCCACCGTGCGGGTGGTGCCGTTCGTGTCGGTCAGGGTGACCGTCGACCCCGGGGCCATCTGCGGGAAGCTCGTCAACTCCTCCCGGACCAGCAGCCAGGCCAGCACGACCAGCAGCAGCCCCGCGCCGACCAGCAGCAGCCCGTTGAGGAAGGTGAGACGCAGACGCAGGGTCGACCGCAGCCGCTGCGGCGGCCGGGCGGACGGGGCACCGTAGACGGTCATTGCGGCGTGATCCGGTATCCGGCCCCGATCACGGTCTCGATCAGCGGCGGTTCGCCGAGCTTCTTGCGCAGCGTCATCATCGTCACCCGGACGGTCGTGGTGAACGGGTCGGCGTTGGAGTCCCAGACCCGTTCGAGCAGCTCCTCGCTGGACACCACCGCGCCGCGGGCGCCGAGCAGCACCTCCAGCACGCCGAACTCCTTACGGGTGAGGTCCAGGACGTCACCGGCCCGGGTCACCACCCGCCGGCCCGGGTCGAGTTCGACGTCGGAGGCACGGAGCACCGGCGGTGCGGCCGGGGTGGCCCGCCGCCCGAGCGCCCGCACCCGGGCCACCAGCTCCTCGAACGCGAACGGCTTGGCCAGGTAGTCGTCGGCACCGATCCCCAGGCCCTCCACCCGGTCGGCGACCGCGCCGCTGGCCGTGAGCATGATCACCCGGGTGAGCGAGCCGGACGCGGCCAGGTCGGCACAGATCGTGTCGCCGTGTACGCCGGGCAGGTCGCGGTCGAGCACGACAACGTCGTACCGGGTCACCATCGCCATCTCGTGTCCCTGCGCCCCGTCATAGCTGACGTCCACGGCCATGCCCTCCCGGCGCAGACCCCGGCACACGGCATCGGCGAGCACGCGCTCGTCCTCGATCACCAGGACCCGCACCGTGGACTCCTCCCCGTTCGTGGGGTCACCGCCCGCGTGACGCCGCTGTCAGGACGGTACGTGGTGCGGGCCAGCGGCGACGCGGGGCCTCGCCGTCGGGACGGCGCGGCTCAGGTCCTCTCGGCGCTGGCGTCGTGGGCGGCGGCCGAGTCCTCGTCCAGGCGGGACACCCATTCGGTGACCGCGCGGGCGACATCCTGGGCGGTCAGTCCGAGGTCGGCCAGGATCTCGGCGCGACTGCCGTGCGGGTGCCAGCCGACCGGCACGGCCAGGTCGCGCAGCGGCACCTCCACGTCGGCGTCGCGGAGCGCCTGGGCGATCGCCGTGCCGACGCCGCCGGCACGCACGCCGTCCTCCAGCGTCACCACCAGGCGGTGGGACCGGGCGAGCCCCACCAGCTCCGGCGCGACCGGCCGTACCCAGCGGGGGTCGACCACGGTGACGCCGATGCCCTGTTCGGCGGCCCGGGCAGCGACCTCCACGGCAAGTCCGGCGAACGCGCCGACCGCCACCAGCAGCACGTCCTTCCGCCCGGCCCGGGCGAGCACGTCCACGGTGCCCAGTCGCTCCAGCGCCGGCAGGTCGGCCGGCACCGAGCCGGTCGGGAACCGGATCACGGTCGGGCCGTCGGTCACGGCGACGGCCTCCCACAATTCCTCGCGCAGGGTGGCGGCGTCCCGCGGGGCGGCCAGGCGCAAGCCCGGCACGACGCCGAGGATCGAGAGGTCCCAGATGCCGTAGTGGCTCGGACCGTCCGGGCCGGTGATGCCCGCCCGGTCCAGCACGAACGTCACCGGCAGCCGGTGCAGGGCCACGTCCAGCAGGGTCTGGTCGAACGCGCGGTTGAGGAAGGTGGCGTAGACCGCCACGACGGGGTGCATCCCGCCCATGGCCAGGCCGGCCGCCGAGGTGACGGCGTGCTGCTCGGCGATGCCGACGTCGAAGGCCCGCTCGGGGAAGCGTTTGGCGAGCCGGTCGATGCCGGTCGGGATGGCCATCGCCGCCGTGATGCCGACGACGTCCTCCCGCTCCTCGGCCACCGCGACCAGCTCGTCGGCGAACACCCTGGTCCACTTCAGCGTGGGCGCGGCTACCAGCACGCCGGTGACCGGGTCGAACGCGCTGCCCGGACCGTGCAGGCAGTCGGCCTCGTCGTCCTCGGCCGGGGCGTAGCCGAAGCCCTTGCGGGTGACGGCGTGCACGATCACCGGCCCGCCGAAGGACTTGGCGCGGTGCAGCGCCGACTCCAGCGCGGGCAGGTCGTGGCCGTCGACCGGGCCGACGTACTTGATGCCCAGATCCTCGAACAGACCCTGCGGCGCGATCGCGTCCTTGAGGCCCCGCTTGATGCCGTGCAGGGCGTCGTAGAGCGGAGCGCCGACCAGCGGCGTGCGGCCGAGCGCCTCCTTGACCAGGTCGAGCACCTTCTCGTAGCCGGGGTTGAGCCGCAGGGTGGCCAGGTGGTCGGCCAGCCCGCCGATGGTCGGCGCGTAGGAGCGGCCGTTGTCGTTGACCACGATCACCAGCGGACGGTCCTTGCCCGCGGCGATGTTGTTGACCGCCTCCCAGCACATGCCGCCGGTCAGCGCGCCGTCGCCCACCACCGCCACCACGTGCCGCTTCTCGCCGCGCAGCGCGAACGCCTTGGCCAGCCCGTCGGCGTAGGACAGCGCCGTGGACGCGTGCGAGTTCTCGACCAGGTCGTGGTCGCTCTCGGCCTGGCTGGGGTAGCCGGACAGTCCGTCGCGCTGGCGCAGCCGGTCGAAGCCGGCATGCCGTCCGGTCACCAGCTTGTGGACGTACGCCTGGTGGCCGGTGTCGAAGAGGATCTTGTCGGCCGGCGAGTCGAATACCCGGTGGATGGCCAGGGTGAGCTCGACCGCGCCGAGATTGGGGCCGAGGTGGCCTCCGGTCCGCGACACCTTCTCCACCAGGAAGTCACGGATCTCGGCCGCCAGCGTCGGCATCGACTCGGCCGGCAAGGCCTTGAGCTGCTCGGGAGACCGTACGGAGGACAACAGCGACGCCTGCTCGCTCGTGTGTTTCACGCCTCTCCTCGATGCTCGCCGTCGCGGTCGCCGGCGGCGCGCTGCCGCCGGTCCCGACCGTCCTGGTGACAGGAGTTTATCGGGGGAACGCCCGCGCGCATGTCGGGCCGCCGACCGGGACCGCCCGCGAACGGCACATCCGGGGCGGGTGCGGCCGGCCGGGCCCGCTCCGCCAACGGGGTCAAGGGCCGTCCCACCCGGGAGCGAACGTGGCCACGCACTCGACGTGGTGGGTCATCGGGAAGAGGTCGAACGCGCGCAGCGCGGTCAGCACGTACCCGAGCCCGGCGAAGGTCCGGACGTCCCGGGCGAGCCCCGCCGGGTCGCAGGCCACGTAGGCCACCGCGCGCGGCCGCCGCGCGGCGATCGCACGGACCACCGACGCGCCCGCGCCCGATCGCGGCGGGTCGAGCACCACCACGTCGACCGGGGTCGTCGACGTCCGCCGCAGGACCGCGTCCACCCGGCCGCGCACGACCGTTACCCACGGCGTGTCCCGCAGGTTGCGCCGCGCGTCGTCGACCGCCGAGCGGTCGGACTCGACCGCCGTCACCGTGCCGCCGGCGCCCTCGGCACCCACCGCGGCGGCCAGTACGCCCGCGAACAGCCCGGCGCCGGCGTACAGGTCCAGCGCGGACTCGCCCGGCCGCGGGTCGAGAGCGGCCAGCACGGCCCCCACCAGGGTGTCCGCCGCGGCCGGGTGCACCTGCCAGAAGCCGTCGGCGGCCACCAGCCACCGACGGCCGGCGGCGGTCTCCCGCACCCGGCGATGGCCGCGCTGCTGCGCTGCCCGGCCCGGACCCGACACGAGCACGGCCAGCCCCGGATCGAGGTCGTCCGGGAGGCGCACCGCGCCGATTCCGGGGCGCGGGGTGACGAGCAGCGCGCGGTCCCCGGTGCCGCCCGCCACCGCCTCGACCTCGGCGGCGTCCGGCCACAGGTGTCCGGTCAGGCCCGTCCCGGTCACCGCGGGGTGGGCGATCGCGCACGACTCCACCGCGACGACCTCGTGCGAACGGTGCCGGCGGAATCCCGGCCGGCCGGCGTCGTCGACGGCGAACCGGGTGCGGGTCCGCCAGCCGAGCGGCCCGCCGGGCAGCTCCTCGACCCCGACGAACACCTCCGCGACCCCGGCGGCGCTCAGGCCGCCGAGGCGTTCGAGCTGTTCGGTCACCACGGCGGCCTTCAGGGCCCGCTGGGCGGCCGGCGACGCGTGCTGGAAGTCGCACCCCCCACAGCCTCCCGGGCGGGCGTACGGGCACGGCGGGACGACCCGGTCGACCGACGCGTCGAGCACCTGCACGGCGTCCGCGCGGCAGAAGGCACCCCCGCGGTCCTCGGTCACCAGCGCGACCACCCGCTCCCCCGGCAGCGCGTGCCGGACGAACACCACCCGGCCCTCGTACCGCGCCGCGCAGTGGCCGCCGTGCGCCACCGGCCCGACCTCGAGCTCGATCCGGGCACCGGCCAGCGGGCCGTCGATCACCGGCGCGCGGCCGGGTCGTCACCGCGAGCCCCGCCGGTGGCGCGGCCGGCCGGATCGTCGGCAGGCTGGGTCGGCGCGGCACCGGGCTCTCCCCGGCCGGAGTCACCTCGGCCCGGCGGCGGCCGCACCACGCCGCGCCGGATGTCGCCCGGACCCGCCAGCCGGTCGACCCGCTCCAGGTTGCGACGCTCGGTGGACTGCAGCTGCCACGGCACGCTGGTCACCATCACACCCGGCTCGAACAGCAGCCTGCCCTTCAGCCGCAGCGCGCTCTGGTTGTGCAGGAGGTTCTCCCACCACCGGCCCACCACGTACTCCGGGATGAACACCGTGACCACGTCGCGCGGCGACTCCCGTCGGACCGACTTCACGTAGTCCAGGATCGGCCGGGTGATCTCGCGGTACGGCGAGTCGACGACGGTGAGCGGCACCGGGATGCCGCGGCGGTCCCAGTCCTCCTGCAACGCCCGGGTGTCCTTCTCGTCCACGTTCACGGTCACTGCGGTGACGGTGTCCGGACGGGTGGCCCGGGCGTAGGCCACGGCCCGCAGCGCGGGCATGTGCAGCTTGCTGATCAGCACGATCGCGTGGTTGCGGCTGGGTAGGACAGGACGATCCTCGGTGGGCTCGAGCTCGCGGGAGATCCGGTCGTAGTGCCGGCGGATGGCCACCATCAGCAGGTAGATCACCGCCATCGCCGCGATCGCGATCCAGGCGCCGAGGAAGAACTTGGTGACCAGGACGATGACCAGCACCGTGCCGGTCATCGACAGACCCAGCAGGTTCACCGCGCGGGACCGCATCATCCGCCGGCGCGCCGCCGGGTCGCGCGCGGTGCGCAGCAGGCGGTTCCAATGCCGCACCATCCCGGCCTGGGACAGCGTGAACGACACGAAGACGCCGACGATGTAGAGCTGGATGAGCCGGGTCACCTCGGCCTGGAACGCGACGATGAGCACCGCGGCGAACACCGACAGGAACAGGATCCCGTTGGAGAACGCCAGCCGGTCGCCGCGGGTGTGCAGCTGCCGGGGCAGGTACCGGTCCTGCGCCAGGATCGAGCCGAGCACCGGGAAGCCGTTGAACGCGGTGTTCGCGGCCAGGAAGAGGATCATCGCGGTCATCGCCGCGACCGCGTAGAGCCCCACCGAGTCGCTGCCGAACACCGCCTCGCCGATCTGGGTGGTGACGGTCTTCTGCTCGTACCCCGGCGGCGGGTTCACCAGTTGCCGAGCGGGGTCCTCCACGAACTGCAGCTTGGTCAGCCGGGCCAGCGCCACGATGCCGAGCAGCATCGTCACGGCCACCACACCGAGGAGCAGCAGCGTGGTGGCGGCGTTCCTGCTCTTGGGCGGCCGGAACGCCGGCACCCCGTTGCTGATCGCCTCCACGCCGGTCAGCGCCGCGCACCCGGAGGAGAACGCCCGCAGCAGCAGGAACGCGAACCCGAACTGGGTCAGGTCGTCGTGCTCGGCGATCACCGTGAGCGCCGCGCTGGGAGCCCGCAGCTCCTCGCCCAGCACGAAGATCCGGACGAAGCCCGTGAGCACCATCCCGATGATCACGATCATGAAGCCGTAGGTGGGGATCGCGAACGCCGTCCCCGACTCGCGGATCCCACGCAGGTTGGCCGCGGTGAGCAGCACCACGCCGGCCACCGCGAACGCCACCTTGTGCTCGCCGACGTAGGGCAGCACCGAACCGAGGTTGGCCACCCCGGCCGAGACCGACACCGCCACCGTGAGCACGTAGTCGACCAGCAGTGCGCTGCCCACCCCGAGGCCGAACTTCGACCCGAGGTTGACGGTGGCGACCTCGTAGTCGCCGCCGCCGGACGGGTAGGCCCGGACGTTCTGCCGGTAGCTGGCCACCACGGTCAACATCACGGCGGCCACCGCGAGCGCGATCCAGGGCGAGTGGACGTAGGCCGCCGCGCCGGCGATCGAAAGGGTCAGCAGGATCTCGTCAGGCGCGTACGCGACCGAGGACAGGGCGTCGGAGGCGAACACCGGCAGGGCGATCCGCTTGCGGAGCAGGGTCTCGCCGAGCCGGTCGCTGCGCAGCGCACGGCCGACGACCAGCCGCTTGAACAACGAAGTCGGAGACGGCACGGCGCACAGCGTACGGCGGCCCGGGCACCGGGTCCGGGCAGGCGTGCCGTGTACGGTCCAACCGGCGTCCGCGGTGCGCCGGCGGCGTGCGGTCAGCACGGCGCGCCGGAGCATGACGGCGAGCGGGGCGGGGAAGGGACAAGCGGTGCACATCGTGATCATGGGGTGCGGTCGGGTGGGGTCGACGCTCGCGCACAGCCTGGAGAAACGCGGCCACACGATCGCGGTGATCGACCAGAACCCGGACGCGTTCCGCCGGCTCGGACCGCACTTCGCCGGCGAGACCGTCACCGGGGTCGGATTCGAGCGCCGGGTGCTGGTCGAGGCCGGCATCGAACGTGCCGACGCGTTCGCCGCGGTGAGCAGCGGCGACAACTCCAACATCATCTCGGCCAGGCTGGCCCGCGAGACGTTCGGCGTCGACCGGGTGGTCGCGCGGATCTACGACTCCAAGCGTGCCGAGGTGTACGAGCGACTCGGCATCCCGACCGTGGCCACCGTCCGCTGGACCGCCGACCGCATCCTGCGGGCCCTGCAACCCGGTGACTCGGCCGAGATCTGGCGGGACCCCACCGGCTCGGTCGCGATGATCGAACCGTCCCTGCATCCGGGCTGGGTCACCCACCGGCTCGCCGACCTGGAGGAGGCCACCGGCGCGCGGGTGGCCTACCTCAACCGGTTCGGCGTCGGCACGCTGCCGACCGCGGGGACCGTCCTGCAGGAGGGCGACCAGGTGCACCTGCTGGTCACCGACGACATGGCCGACCAGGTCACCCGGACCGTCGGCAGCGCACCATCGGGGAGCCACTGATGCGGGTCGCGATC
This sequence comes from uncultured Actinomycetota bacterium, assembly GCA_963740255.1. Taxonomy (GTDB): domain Bacteria; phylum Actinomycetota; class Actinomycetes; order Mycobacteriales; family Cryptosporangiaceae; genus CAVUDO01. The sequence continues at coordinate 855,767 of CAVUDO010000002.1, forward strand.
GCCGGAGCGGGCAACGTCGGTCGGTCGATCGCCATGGAGCTGATCGAGAACGGCCACGACGTGATGCTCATCGACCGGGTGCCCACGATGCTGCGCCCGCAGCTGGTGCCCGGGGCCGAATGGGTGCTCGCCGACGCCTGCGAGTTGTCCTCGCTGGAGGAGGCCGGGATCGCCGGCTGCGACGTGGTGGTGGCCGCCACCGGCGACGACAAGGTCAACCTGGTCGTGTCGCTGCTGGCCAAGACCGAGTTCGCCGTACCGCGGGTGGTGGCCCGGGTCAACCGCGCGGAGAACGAGTGGCTGTTCACCGAGCAGTGGGGCGTGGACGTCTCGGTGAGCAAGCCGCGGATGATGGCCGCACTGGTCGAGGAGGCCGTCACGGTCGGTGAGCTGGTGCGGCTGATGACCTTCCGCCAGGGCCAGGCCAACCTGGTCGAGATCACGCTGGCACCACAGGCGCCGTTCGTCGGCCGCCCGCTGCGGGAGGTCCCGTTGCCGCCCGACACGGCGCTGGTGGCGATCGTGCGGGGCGCCCGGGTGCTGGTGCCCTCGCCCGACGACTCGCTGGAGGCCGGCGACGAACTCGTCTTCGTCTGCACCGCCGAGGTGGAGGACCAGGTGAACGCGGTGATCTCCGGGCCGCGCTGACGGCCCGAACGCCCGACCGCTCCCTGGCTACCCGGGTGTGGTGTGCTCCGAGGTGGCGGCAGCGCTGCCCTGGGCGTCGACGTGCCGCTCGGCGGCCACCGCCCGCCGGCCGTACCAGACCACGAACAGCACCGCGACCACGTAGAGGATCTTGCCGGCCAGCCGGGCGATGCCGAGCGCGGTGGGCATCTGCGCGAAGTACAGCGCCAGCTGCACCGAGCTGTTCACGAAGAACGGCGCGGCGAGCACGACCGTGCCCAGGGCGAACGCGCGGAGCAGCCGCGGCCGGGACCGCCAGTCGCGCACCGACCCGGTCACCGCCGACCAGGCGTAGCCGACCAGCGGCCGTCCGATCAGCGCCGACGCCAGGATGACCACGCCGTACCCGTAGCTGAGCACGATTCCCGGCAGGTAGAACCCTTCCTCGGTGCCCGTACGGGCCGCGAACATGGCCGCGATGGCAACCCCGATCAGGCCGTTCACCGCGTGTCGGACCGACTCACGCCGCACCAGCCGGAACACCGCGATCAGCACCGCGGCGACCACCGCGGCCCAGATCGCCGGCGTGAGCGTCGTGACCATGTTGGCCACGATGAACACCGCCACGGGCACGGCGCTCTCCACCAGCCCCGACCAGCCGCCGATCTGTGCGGCCACCGCCTCGCCGATCGACTGCTCCGGAGGGCTGCCGGGCGGATCGGTGCCGTCGACGGCCGCCGTCGCCGGGCCGGAGCGGTGGGTGGCGAGCGGGGGGCGGTCGGTGTGGTCGTCGGGGGTCACGGGGCGGCCGGCTCCAGGTTGTAGTGGGGGTTGAAGATCACCTTACGGTCATCCCGCATCGCCAGCCGACCTTCGGCGGTCAGCGTCCGGCCCGGTTCGATCCCGGCGATCCGCCGCCGGCCGAGCCACACGAGGGTCACCGACCCGCTCCCGTCGAAGAGTTCGGCCTCCAGCGTGGGCAGGTTCGTCCGCGGGGTGTAGCGCACCGACGTCAACCGGCCGGTCACCGTCACCCGCTTGCCGCGCGGGCAGTCGACCACGGCCTCCGCGCCTGCGCGCGCGCACGCCTCCTGCAGGTCCTCGGCGTCGAGGTCACGCTCGGACGCCACGAAACGGCGGAAGTACTTCCGCAGCCCGGACCGCTCCGGGGCGGGGCGCTGCCCGGTCTGGGTCATCGTGTGGTCACCTCCCGGTGTCCGGCGCTGTGTCCGGCATCGCCGTGCGTCCGCGTCGCTCCCCAGCCTACGGCGGACGCCGTACACGACGGTCAACGGCGTGCACCCTGGCCGGGCGCGGCAGGATGGACCCGTGTGGCGACGCTCTGGACCTCCGGGCGCGCCCGCCGCGGTGCTCCTGCCCGGCACCGCCTCGACCGCGGACCTCGTCTGCCGGATGTTCGCCGCGCCGCTCGCCGCACACGGGTACGCCCTGGTCACGGACGACCCCCCACGCGGAGGCGACGTGGTCGAGCGGCAGCTCGCGGCGCTGGACGACGCGGCCCGCAGGTTCGCCCCACGTCTGATGGGCGGCGTGTCCCTCGGCGCCCACCTGGTGGCCGGGTGGGCGCTCGCCCGCGGCGCGGCGGCGGTCCCGCCGGACGGGCTGCTGCTGGCGATGCCCGCCTGGACCGGACGCCCTGGCGGGGTGGCCGCGGCCTCCCGGGCGACCGCCGACGAGATCGCCCTCGTGGGGGCAGCGGCCACGTTGGCGCGGATCAAGGCGGTGGCGCCCGGCTGGGTGGCCGACGAGCTCGCGGCCGCCTGGCCGGCCTACGCCGACGCCGATCTGGAGGCCACCCTCCGCGCCACCGCCGCCGCCTCGGCACCGACCGTGGCCGCGCTGACCGCTCTCACGGTTCCGTGCGGACTGGTCGCGCTCGTCGACGACCCGATGCATCCGGTGACGGTGGCCCGGCGCTGGACCCAGGCGATCCCCCGCGCCGCGCTGGTCGAGACCACGCGGGCCGCCGTCGGAGCGGACCGTGCGGCACTCGGGCGCGCCGTCCTGAGCGCCTGGCACCGGGCTTCGGGATCCCCCGACCGGACTGCCGTCGCCCGCCGGGGCGAGGCATGACGCCTGGTCAGCCGATCTCGGTGATCTCCGGTCCGCGCCTGGGCCGGGTCGGTGCCGGGGGCGCGTCCTCGCCAGCCTCCGCGGCCTGCTGCTCGACCGCCTCGTGCGGCAGCCGGAGCGGCAGCGGATCGCGAACCGGCATCGGCTCTTTTCCGCGGTCCACCACGACCTGGCGGACGGACTCCGAGAGCACAGGTGCGGCGTCCGGGTTGGTCGCGGCGGCGCCGGTGTAGACCGCGCGCAGGAACCACCGCTGGCCGTCCACGCCGACGAACCGCAGGGACTGGCCGCCTTCGGGGGTCTGGACCCGCGCCCACAGCTCCAGGCCGAACTCGCCCTTGCGGTCCTCGGCGACGCCGCCCTGGTCGCGGATGCCGGCGCCGATCTCGTCCCGCACCTCGTCCCAGATGCCCTCCGACCGCGGCGCCGCGAACGCCCCGAGCTGCACCGCGCTCCGGTCCTGCACCAGCAGGACGGCCGTCACCTGTCCCTGCGGGTCGGCCTCGACCTGTACCTCCACATCGGGCAGCGTGGGCACCCGGAGCGCTCCGAGGTCGACCCGGGCGAGGTCGTCCTCCGGCGGGTCCCCGGCGTCCCAGGGGCCGGAACCGGGCGCAGGACCGCTGTCTTCCACCTGGTCGACATCGTCGGCACCGTCCAGACCGGGGTCGTCACGCTCGTCGAAGTCCTCGGCGTCGACACCGTCGACCAGATCCGGGGCCTCGTCACGTCGGGCGCCTCGCCGTCGGAACACCGTCACTCCTCTCGCTGGACCCAGGGTCCACTGTGCGGGCCCGAGGAATCGGGCCCGCCCGTATCCGGCTAGCTGCGGCCGTGGGCCGCGCCGCCGTCCTGACCCGCGTGCCCGCCCTCGTCGGCGTGCCCGTGCTGCCGGCCCGCGTGCCCATCCTGGACCCCATGGCCGGCTGCCGCGCCGTGCCCACCGGTCGAACCGTGCCCGCCCTCGCCACGGACGGACGTCGGCAGCTCGGCAACCTCCCGGAACGCAGCCCGCTCCACCCGCTGGACCACCAGTTGGGCGATCCGGTCGCCGCGGGCGATCACCACGGGCTGGTCGGGGTCGAGGTTGATCAGGTTCACCGCCAGCTCGCCCCGGTAGCCGGCGTCGACCGTACCGGGCGCGTTCACGATCGACAGCCCGCACCGCGCGGCCAACCCGGACCGGGGATGGACGAACGCCGCGTAGCCGGACGGGAGCGCGATCGCCACGCCGGTGCGGACGAGCGCGCGTTCCCCCGGCCGCAACCGGACCTCCTCGGCCGAGGACAGGTCGACGCCGGCGTCGCCGGGACGGGCGTAGGACGGCACGGGCAGGCCGGGGTCGAGCCGACGGAGCAGCACCTCGACGGTGCCGCCCTCACGGTCGGCCCCGGAGTCGGCCCCGCGCTCCGCGCCGCGGTCGGCCTCGGCAGGGCGCAGGTCGGTCATGGCCCACATCCTGCCCGGTCCGGATCGGCCGGCCCACCCGGCCCGGGCCGCCGCCGATCCGTACCCTGGATCGACATGGAGACCCCTACCGCGGCGGGCGCGGCCCCGGGCGGCCTGGACCGGTCGGGCGGAGTCCACCGCGAACGGCTCGCCGTGCCGTGGTGGGGGTGGCTGGGCACCGCGGCCGCGGCCACGCTGCTGGCGGCCGAGATCCACCTCGGCGGCACCGGGGTCCGGTCCTGGCTGCCCTACGTCGTCCTGATTCCGCTCGCCGCCGGCCTGCTGGTATGGCTGGGCCGGGTCCGGGTGGAGTGGGTCGACGGGGTGCTGCGGGTCGACGACGCGCACATCGCCGCGGCCTACCTGATTGCCGCGGAGCCGCTGGACGCCGACGCCAGGCGGGCGGCGCTGGGTCCCGAGCTCGACCCGCTCGCGTTCGTCGTGCACCGACCCTGGGTGCGCGGGGCCGTCCGGATCTACCTCGACGACCCGGCCGACCCGACCCCGTACTGGGTGGTGGCCAGCCGGCACCCGGAACGGCTGGTCGCGGCCCTGGGACTCCCCCGCCCGGCGCCGGAGCCGGTCGTCCCGGCCGCTCAGCGGGGCCCGGGCGGGCGCTCGGAGTCCTGATCGGACGGGGAGACGACCTGCCCGGGGATGGCCGGCCGCGGCGACGCCGGCAGCGCCGACTGGCCAAGGTCGGGCGCGACCCACGGCGGCGCCGACCGGCGCAGGTCGTCGCGGACCTGTTCGCCGAGCGACCTGGTACCCCGCCGGTTCAGCTCGGCACCGACAGCGGCGCCGGTGAGCAGCGGGCCGAGCGTGGTGAGGTTGCGGCCCATCCGCCGCAGCAGCCGGTCGCGCAACTGCTTGCGCATGCCGCTGCCGAGCACGGCGCCGAGACCCCTGGCCGGGTTGAGCAGGCTGATGCCACGACGTTGCGCCCAGGCGGTGAGCAGCGCGGTGGTCCGGTCGGCGGCGCTGCCGCGCAGCGGCTGGCCGTAGACCTCGTGCAGTTCCGCGATCAGCTTGACCTCGACGGCAACCACGGCCACGGTCTCCGCCGCGATCAGGATCGGCGCCGACAGAAGCGTCGGCGGCGCGGCCCACTCGACCGCGGCGACACCGCCCCCCGCGGCGCCCACCCCGGCCGAGACCAGCGAGGCGTTCCGGATCAGCGCGCCGGCCAAGGCGTCCCCGGTCTTACCGTCGTGGTGCTCCCGCAGGCTGGGCAGATCGCGGACCTTCAGGTGCGGGACCACGTCGATCAGCGTGTCGAGCACCCACCGGATCGCCTTGCGCGGACCGGCGAGCGCGCGGAGCGCCCCGCCGCCGGCTCCGGTGACCACCCGGCCGAGCAGCCGACGGCGCTCACCGGGTTCGAGGTCGCTCTCGGCCAGCCGGGCCACCGCCCGGGGGAGGTCGCCACGGGCCCGCTCGACCGTGGCGGCGGCTGGGTCTGCGGCCGGGTCTGCGGCCGGGTCTGCGGTGGCGGACGCTGCCGGGTCGGCAGGGCCCCCGGTGGGGGCTGACGGGTCGGTCGACGCGTCGTCTCGCTCACTCACGGCGATCCCTCCTGGACGGCTCCGGCGGAACGGGTCACGGCGGGCCGGGAGCGGCCGGTGCGACCGCTCTCCTCCCGCTCAGGACAGAGTGAGATCCCTTCTTGTCAGGACGAACTCAGGCGGCACACTCGGTGCAGACGTACTGCCCGTGGCGTTCCTCCGCGAGTTGGCTGCGGTGGTGCACCAGGAAGCACTGCGAACACCGGAACTCGTCGTTCTGCATCGGCAGCACCCGGACGGTGAGCTCCTCACCCGACAGGTCCGCTCCGGGCAGTTCGAAGCCCTCGGCGACCTCTGCCTCGTCCACGTCCACGCTGCCAGACTGCGAGTCGGTGCGGCGCGCCTTGAGCTCCTCGAGGCTGTCCTCGCCGATCTCCGATTCCTCGGTGCGACGGGGCGCGTCGTAGTCGGTGGCCATGGTGGTCCTCATCTTCTTCTTCCGTGATGGACAGCCCGGGTCGCGCTGGGTCGCCTCCGCACGATCAGCGTCCCGGTCCAGAAACCGTTCGACCCGGCGAGCGCGGAACCTTACCGTTTCCAGCAACCCTGATACGCACAGGACGCGCGATCTGTTCCCGATGTGATGGAGGTGACACGAAATGACGGTGAAGGTGCCGCACGCGGCCGGTTTCCCGGTCCTCGTCCCCCAGATCCTGACACCTCCATCGGCCCGCGGCCTGCCGGGCGCCCGCAGCGTGGGGCCCCGTTGTCGCGCTCCGGTGACGTTCTCTGGAGCCCGCCATGTCCTTCCAGGACGATCTGTACCCCGCTGAACCCGATCTGAACACTCTCGGCTGGTCCGACCACTGGTCCGGCGTGGCTGCCGAGGCAGCCGCGGCGGAGGCCGACGTCCCGCCCCGAACCCGCCCGGCGCGGGTCGCCCGGGCCGACCGGTCGGGCTGTCTCGCCTACACCGCGGAAGGCGTCGTGCGGGCCGCCCTCGGCGCCGGTTCCACGCCTGTCACCGGCGACTGGGTCCTCCTCGACGCCGCCGACCGCGTCGTGGCCGTGCTGCCGCGTCGCACCGCGCTGACCCGCGGCGCCGGCCGCACGGACACCCGCGGCCAGGTGCTGGCCGCCAACGTCGACCTGGTGGGCGTGGTCCACGGCCTCACCGCCGCGCCCAACCTGTCCCGGATCGAACGCCTGCTGGCGCTGGCCTGGTCCAGCGGGGCGGCGCCCGTGGTGGTGCTGACCAAGGCCGACCTGAGCGCCGATCCGGACTCCGAGCGCACGGAGGCGCAGGCCGCCTGCCCCGGTGTCGAGGTGGTGTGCGTCAGCACGATGCCGGGACATCCCGCCGGCGCCGGCCTGGACGCGCTGCGCGCGCTGCTGCCGGCCGGCACCACCGGCACGCTCGTCGGACCGTCCGGCGTGGGCAAGAGCAGCCTGGTCAACGCCCTCGTCGGCGCGGAGCTGTTGCGGACCAGGGCGATCCGGGCCGACGGTTTGGGCCGCCACACGTCGGTGACCCGCGAGCTGGTCCCGCTGCCGTGGGGTGCGACGTTGATCGACACGCCGGGCCTGCGGGGCGTCCAGCTCTGGGACGCCGCCGAGGGGCTCGACGCCGCCTTCGCCGACGTCACCGCGCTGGCCGGCCACTGCCGGTTCCACGACTGCGCACACGACACCGAGCCCGGCTGTGCCGTCCGCGCGGCCGTCGCCGACGGCTCGCTCTCCCCCCGGCGGCTGGCCAGCTTCGAGAAGCTGGGTCGCGAGCAGGAGTGGCTCGCGGCGCGCTACGACGCCCGACTGCGGGCCCAGCAGCGGGCCAGGTGGAAGGCGCTGGGCAAGATCGGTCGCAGCCGCGCACGCCCGTAGCGCATCCGCGCCACGACGCGGTCGGCTACGGTCGGCGGCCATGGCGAACCTCTCCACCGGCGCGGAACCCGCCGCGGTCGGCCCCTATCTGGCGACGGCACTCGACGACCCGGCGTGGGCCTCGTGCGAGGTCGCACTGATCACCGGCGGCAAGTCCAACCTCACCTACCGGGTGACCAGCGCGGCGGGCTCGGTCGTGCTCCGCCGGCCGCCGCGGGGGAAGCTGCTGCCGACCGCGCACGATGTCGCGCGCGAGCACCGGGTGATCGCGGCGCTGGCCGGGTCCGGGGTGCCGGTGCCGGCCGCGCTGCACCTGTGCACCGACACGGCGGTGGTCGGTGCGCCGTTCCTGGTGATGCAGGACGTGGCCGGCCCGATCGCGCGGGACCGGCTGCCAGCCGGATACGCCGAGTCCGGGCCCGAGCGGCGGGCGATCGGCGACGCGCTGGTGGACACCCTCGCCACGCTGCACGCGGTGGATCCCGGCGCGGTGGGCCTCGCCGACTTCGGCCGGCCCGAGGGATTCCTGGCCCGACAGGTCGCGCGGTGGAGCCGGCAGTGGGAGGCGACCCCGGCCGAACCGCTCCCCGGCCTGGACACGCTCGCGGCGGCGCTTGCCGACACCGTGCCCGACGCCCCGACCGGGCCGATCGTCCACGGCGACTTCCGCCTGGACAACACCGTGCTCGACCCCGACCGGCCCGGGCGCATCGCCGCCGTCCTGGACTGGGAGATGTCCACGCTCGGCGATCCGCTCGCCGATCTCGGCCTGATGCTCGTCTACTGGGCCGAGCCCGGAGACCCCGTGACGCTCCCGACCGGAGCCGCCACCGCGCTGCCGGGGTTCCCCACCCGCGCCGAGGTGACCCAACGGTACGCGGCCACGACCGGACGCCCGGTGGACGCGCTGCCCTGGTACGTCGCGTTCGGGTACTTCAAGCTCGCCGTGGTCGCCGCCGGGATCGTGGCCCGGGTCCGGGCCGGCGCCATGCTCGGCGCGGGGTTCGAAGGCATCCAGGCCGGGCTGCTACCGCTGGTCGACCTCGGCCGGCAGAGCCTCGCTGAGTTCCGGCCGGACGGACCCGGCGCCCGGGTCGGCTAACGCGTCGAACGCCTCCGACGGACGGCGGCCGTTCGCCGACCGCACCCGCCACGCTCGGCCGCCCGCCCCCCGCGCACGGCGGCCCGATGCCGTTAATCTCTTGCCATGGTGGTGGTGCGAGGAGGTGCGCAATGAGCCTGGCCCGGGTGCGGGCGCTGATCGTGCTCGGCGTCCTCACGTTCTTCGCTCTGGTCAGCGTGGTCTGGGCGATGGTCACCGACTCCCAGTCCGACGGCGGGGTGAACGCCGCCTGCGCCACCGCCTCAGCCGCCGCGATCCCCGCGACCAAGGCCGTGAAGGTGCGGGTGTACAACGCCACCGACCGGGCCGGGCTGGCGACCACGGTCACAGCCGCGCTCAGGAAGCGGGGGTTCGTCGTGATCGAACTCGGCAACGACCCGCAGGCCGAGGAGATCACCAAGCCGGCGCTGATCCGCTACGGACCCAAGGGCGCCGGTGCGGCGCGGCTGGTCGAGGCCCACCTGGCCGGTTCGGAGATCCAGGACGACGAGCGCAAGGACGCGACGATCGACATCGTCCTGGGTCCCACCTACTCCGCCCTGACGCCCGCCGGCCAGGTCAAGGCCCGACTCGACGATCTCGGCCCCGCGCCGACCGCCAAGATCGAGGGCTGCTGAGCCCAGCGGCCGCCGGCCGTACGCCCGTGCCCCCACTGCCTCCCGTAACCCCGGCTGGGCCTCACCCAGGGATCAGGCGCGCGAGCTCGGCGTGCAGCGCCGTGTGCAACGCGGGTGGGGCGACCAGCGCCATCTCCACCCCGGCCGGAGCGCCCCGCAACCCGGTGACCCGCAGGCCCGCCTCCTCGGCGATCAGGCCGCCGGCGGCGAGGTCCCACGGCTGCAGGCCCTGCTCGTAGTAGGCGTCGAACCGCCCCTCGGCGACGTAGCAGAGGTCCAGCGAGGCCGCGCCGAACCGGCGGATGTCCCGCACCCGCGGGAGCAGCGCGGCCACCACCGCGGCCTGCTCCGCCCGCTGGCCCGCGTCGTAGCCGAACCCGGTTCCGACCAGGGCCGACGCCAGGTCCCGCACGACCGACCCGACCAGCAGACGGCCGTCGCGCCAGGCACCCTGGCCGCGGACCGCGGTCCACTCCTCGCCGGTCACCGGATTGCGCACCACCCCCGCCCGCACGACCCCGTCCACCTCCGCCGCCAGCGACACCGCGTACCGCGGGATCCCGTACACGTAGTTGACCGTTCCGTCGATGGGGTCGAGCACCCACCGGACGCCGCTGGTCCCCCGCCGTTCCCCGCCCTCCTCGCCGAGCACGCCGTCGGCGGGACGGGCGGCGCGCAGCCCGTCGACCACCAACGCCTCGCTGGCCCGGTCCATGGCGGTGACCGCGTCGGTCGGGGTGGACTTCGCCCCGACCTCGGGTGCGGTGTCCCCGCGCCCGTCCCGGACCAGGTCCCCGGCGCGGCGGACCAGATCCACGGCGAGGGCGAGCAGCGCGTGCGGGTCCGGGGTACCGTCGTGGCTCATGTGGCCAGTCCAGCACAGCGCCGCCGGAGCGCGCCGAGGTGCATCCCTCGCGCCGTCCGGCGGCCCCGCCTGAGCGACGATCCCGGCCATGGTGAGCCCTGCGCGACACGGGTGTGCCACCAACAGAGCTACAATTCGCTACCAGCCTCCGTGTCCCGCACCACGGCGCGGAGGGTGCTCCTCCGATCAGCCTCCAGCCGACGACCAGGCTGGTGCAGCGTGACGCCCCGATTCGTGGAAGGTCGTACGTGACAGACGCTGACCGCACCCCCGCTCCAACCGACATCGTTCGGTCGCTCGTCGAGACGCTCACCGTGCATGCGGGCGGCACCGCCACCCTTGCCTCCGCCGAGGTCGCCCGACTGCTGGGCGACGCCGGCGTCACGCCGGCCCAGGGCAAGCGGATCCTGCAGGGCCTGTCCGAATCCGGCGTGACCGTGATCGTCGACGGCTCGGCCCGGATGTCCAGGCGAGCGCCGACGGTCTCCGCGGCCCGGGCATCGACCACACCGGCGTCCAAGGCCACGACGGTCAAGGCCAGTCCGCGCGAGGCCGCCGGAGCCGAACTCTCCGTCGTCCCCGAGGCAGCCACTGCCGAACCCGACGCCGCCGACGCGCCCGCTCCGGCCAAGACCGCGGCGAAGGCCACCAAGGCTCCCGCGAAGAAGGCACCAGCCAGGTCCGCGCCCACCAAGAAGGCGGCGGCCAAGACGGCCGGTGCCGCTCCGGACGCCGCCAACCCTGCTGATCCCGCCGCCGGTCCGCCCGCGGCGCCCGGTGCCGCGCCGGCCGGCGAGGAGGCCGCCGCCGAGGAGGACTTCTCCTGGGACGACGAGGAGGAAGAGGAGTCCGAGGCGCTCAAGCAGGCCCGCAAGGACGCCGAGCTCACCGCGTCGGCCGACTCCGTACGCGCCTACCTCAAGCAGATCGGCAAGGTGGCGCTGCTCAACGCCGAGGAGGAGGTGGACCTCGCCAAGCGGATCGAGGCCGGCCTCTACGCGGCCGAGCGGGTGCGCCAGACCGAGGACCGCGGCGAGAAGCTCACCCACCAGCACCGGCGCGACCTGAACTGGATCGTCCGCGACGGCGAACGGGCCAAGAACCACCTGCTCGAGGCGAACCTCCGGCTCGTGGTCTCCCTCGCCAAGCGCTACACCGGCCGCGGCATGGCCTTCCTCGACCTGATTCAGGAGGGGAACCTCGGCCTGATCCGCGCCGTGGAGAAGTTCGACTACACCAAGGGCTACAAGTTCTCCACCTACGCCACCTGGTGGATCCGGCAGGCGATCACCCGCGCCATGGCCGACCAGGCGCGCACCATCCGGATCCCGGTACACATGGTCGAGGTCATCAACAAGCTCGGGCGGATCCAGCGCGAACTGCTCCAGGACCTGGGCCGCGAGCCCACCCCGGAGGAACTCGCCAAGGAGATGGACATCACGCCCGAGAAGGTGTTGGAGATCCAGCAGTACGCCCGGGAGCCCATCTCGCTCGACCAGACCATCGGCGACGAGGGCGACAGCCAACTCGGGGACTTCATCGAGGACTCCGAGGCAGTCGTGGCGGTCGACGCCGTGAGCTTCACGCTCCTGCAGGACCAGCTCCAGTCGGTGCTCCAGACGCTGTCCGAGCGGGAGGCCGGCGTGGTCCGGCTCCGGTTCGGCCTGGCCGACGGCCAGCCTCGGACGCTGGACGAGATCGGTCAGGTCTACGGGGTGACCCGGGAGCGGATCCGGCAGATCGAGTCCAAGACGATGTCGAAGCTTCGGCACCCCTCGCGCTCCCAGGTGCTGCGCGACTACCTCGACTGAGAGCAGTTCCTTTCGTCCCGTGTCGCCCAATCAGACAGCGCGGGCTCGACCGGCATGGCACGCTTGGGGTGGGCCCCACCCAGGGTCACCGCAGCGCATCGGCCACCCAGGTCCGGGCTCGCGGGGCGTGACGGAAGTCGCTTCCCGCAGACGGAACGATGTGGGCGCGGTTGGTGTTGGAGGATGTGTGAACACAGAGCACACGTCATCTCGACGGGACGCACCATTCGGTGAGAGCAGAGGAGGAGGCCCGATGACCCCGACCCTGACCCCGCCGCACGACACCGCGGCACCGCCGGCCGGCGAGCGGTGTGACCGGTGTGGCGCCGCCGCAAAGGTACGGGCCGTCCTCACCGACGGCGCCGACCTCGTCTTCTGCGGGCACCACGGAAAGATGTACGCCGGCGACCTCGAGAAGATCGCGGTCCTGATCAAGTCCGACGCTGACTGACCCCTTCCGAAACCTCACCGTGGCCCCGACGCCTCCGCGTCGGGGCCACGTCACGTCTGGGCGCTGGTCCGGTCGGGACACGCCGCCGCGCCGGTCAGGGAGCCGGTGGGCGCGCGAGGCCGGTCAGGAGAGCCGCGGTCAGGACGCGGAACCGGTCAGCGCACGAAGCGGGTCGGCGCGCGGAGCCGACGCTGGCGCCGTGAGTCACCAGGTGCGCAGGGCCGCGATCCGCGCTTCCAGTTGCTCCACGGTGGCCTGGACGCTCGGCGGACCGCCGCAGAGCCGGCGCAGCTCGGCGTGGATCTGACCGTGCGGGCGGTTGGTCCGGTGATGGTGCGCGGCCACCAGCGCGTTGAGCTGCCGGCGCAGTTCCGCGCGCCGCTGGAACATGGAACTGGCGACGGGGGCGTCCTGGTCCGCCTGACCGGCGTGTCGTTGCGCGGCGACCTGGTCGGCCTGGCGTTTGGACAGCAGCAGCGACACCTGCTCGGGCGTCAGCAGCCCGGGCAGGCCGAGATACTCCTCCTCCTCGGCACTACCGGGGCCGGCCCCCGTGCCGAACGACGCGCCGTCGTAGATCACCTGGTCGAGGTGGGCCGAGGCGCCGAGCGCGAGGAACTTCGGCGTGTCGTCGGTGTCCTCGTCGGCGCTGCGGTTGGCCGCGGCCAGGGCGTCGTCGTCGAGGAACTGCTCTCGGTGGGGCCGGTCCAGCACGTGGTCGCGCTCGGCCTCCATCTCGGCGGCCAGCAGGAGCAGGCTCGGCACGCTCGGCACGAACACCGACGCGATCTCCCCCGGCTGCCGGGCTCGCACGAAACGACCGATGGCCTGGGCGAAGTAGAGCGGGGTGTTCACGCTCGTCGCGTACACGCCGACTGCCAGCCGCGGGATGTCCACGCCCTCGCTGACCATCCGAACGGCGACCATCCAACGGTCGGGCGACTGCGTGAACCGTCCGATCTTGCGGCTGGCCGTGGTGTCGTCGGAGAGCACCACGACCGGCGTGGTGCCCGTGATGCCCGCAAGCAGCTTCGCGTACGCCTTCGCGGCCGCGTGGTCGCTGGCGATGACCAGGCCGGCCGCGTCGGGCATCCCGGCGTTGCGGACCACGGTGAGCCGGGCGTCGGCGGCCCGCAGCACCTGCGGCATCCAGTCGCCCTTGGCGTCCAGCGCCGTGCGCCAGGCCTGGGCGGTCTGCTGCTGGGTCAACGGCTCCCCGAGCCGTGCGGACAACTCCTCGCCGGCGCTGGTGCGCCACCGGGTCTCGCCCGAGTAGGCCAGGAACATCACCGGGCGCACGACCCGGTCGCGCAGCGCGTCGGCGTAGCCGTACGAGGAGTCCGCGCGGGACCGGGTGAGCCCGGCGGCATCCCGTTCGTAGGTGACGAACGGGATCGGGTTGGCGTCCGAACGGAACGGAGTACCGGTGAGCCCGAGCCGCCGGGTGGCCGGTTCGAACGCCTGCCGGACGCCGTCGCCCCAGCTGCGGGTGTCGCCAGCGTGGTGGATCTCGTCCAGGATCACCAGCGTCCGCCGGGCTGACACCCGGCGCTGGTGCACCGCCGGGTAGAGGCCCACCTGGGCGTAGGTGCAGACCACGCCCTGGAAATCGGCCGAGGTGAGGCCGGCCGAGGAGAAGGTCGGGTCGAGCTGGATGCCGAACCCCGCGGCCGCCTGGGCCCACTGCGTCTTCAGGTGCTCGGTCGGGGCGACCACGGTGACCTGCTCCACGGCCCGGTCGGCGAGCAGCTCGGCCGCGATCCGCAGGGCGAACGTGGTCTTGCCGGCACCGGGCGTGGCCACCGCGAGGAAGTCCCGCGGGGCCCGCCGGAGGTACTCCACCAGCGCCCGCCGCTGCCAGGCACGGAGCGGGCGGCCAGGATCACCCCCGCCTGAAACCCCCCGGCCGGACTCGCCCAGCGCCGGATCGCGGTGGTACCCCCCGGCCGGGTCGCGAACGGGCTCGGAGACCGACGGCGAGGCCATGCGTTCCTTCCCGAGTCGGACACGGCCGGACGCCGCACGCGCACGGCATGCGCCGGAACCGGACACAGCGATGCCCCCGGACGAACCAGCCGCGCGAGGGCTCGGCCAGCCTAGCGCGGGCCGTCCGCGAGGGCGGGCCGACACCCCGGCTGGCACCCCGGCGCGGTCACTCGCCGGTCGGCAGCGACTCGTAGATCTCCTTGCACGCCGGACACACCGGCGAGCCGGGCTTCGGCGACTTGGTCACCGGGAAGACCTCGCCGCACAGCGCCTGCACCAGCGTGCCGAGCACAGCGCTCTCGGCGATCTTCTCCTTGCGGACGTAGTGGAAGACCTCCGGGCCGGTGTCGGCCTCGCGGACGTCCGGCCGCTCCAGGATCTCCGTCTCGCTCACGAGCCCACCCCGCTCCGCTCGACGGGCGCGTTCGCGTAGCTGCTGTGCTCGCCGGTTCGCTCGCTCACTGCGTCACTCCTGTCCGAGGGGAGACACCAGTGTGCCAAACCGGCCTCAGCTTCGCCCCGCCGCCGGCCAGGGACCGGGGAGGTAGGTCGGGCTGTAGCCGGTGTTGCTGCCGAAGGCCGCGGCGATCTGGGTCGGCGTCGGCTTCTGGCCGGTGCGGACCCAGCGGTCGAGCAACGCGATCGTCCCGGTCCGCTCCCCGGTGGTGAAGACGCAGTGCCCGGCACCGTAGGGCGCCGGCGCGGGGTACGTCTGCGGGGCGACGGTGAAGATCTGCGTCAGGTGGCCGGTGCGGCCGGCGCGCGCCACCCGGTCGGAGAACACCGTCTCGTTCTGCACCAGCACCAGCGGGTCCGCGGCGGTGTGCAGGGTGACCGTGGGGTCCTTCAGCTTGCCGGTCGGATTTCCGAGCGCGTCGGCCCCGGCACGGGCATCCTGGTCGGCGGCGACCCGCGGAGCGGCCGCGAGGGCGGCCAGCAGGCGGTCGGCACTCCCCGGGGACACCGCTTCCATCCGCTGCCGCTCGGTCGGGGACAGCCGGACCGCGTAGTCCGTCCCGACGTTGGTGGACGGGTTACCCGCCACCCGCTGTTCGATCTCGTACCGACCCGCGGTGGAGTAGGCGAGCCCGGTGAGCACCGCCTCCACGACGGCGGAGATCTGCGAACCGAACGTGGAACCGTCGTGGCTGGCCGTCTGGCCGGGCGCGTCGACCAGGGCGGCGATCAGCAGCAGCGCGGGGATGCCGTTCACCGGATCCTGGGTCGCGGCGAGAACCCGCTGGTACGCGCCCTGGAACGCGGCGACCGCCTCGCCGTGGCTCGCGTAGCCGGTGATCTTCATCTCCGGGTAGAGCAGTGCCTTCACCGCCGCGGACAGGTCGAGGGCAATGTCGAGGTTCAGGGTCGTACCGGCCAGGACCCCGCACATGGGTGCGGCGCCTGCCACCCAATCCGGATGTTTCTCGGCGAACGTCTGCGTGACCAGGCCACCCAGGGAGTCGCCCCACACGTAGAACCGTTCGGGCTCGGCGACCTCCTTCTTGAAGAACTTGTACAGGTCTTCGTTGGCCCGCACACCGTCCTGCACCGCCCAGCCGTTGCGCGCGAACGCCGAACCGGCCAGGGCGTATCCGGCCCCGAGCAGCGCGTTGGCGACTTCCTCGGTGGGCGCCGCGACGGCGTGGGTCTCCGGCGCGGAGAAGTCCGGCGGGCTCGGCTCGGCCGCGCGGTAGCCGTGGGAGTAGAGCAGCAGCGTGCCGTTCCAGTTCTCCGGCAGCTTGATCTCGTACTTCGCGCCGCCGATCTCGCCCGTGCACGCGACCTCGTCGCAACCCGGGAGGGCGCGCGGACGGCTGGTGGTCTCGGCCGACGCGATGTGCACGGTGCCCGCGGTGAGGGCGACCAGGGCTAAGACGGTGACCAGAGCGAGGTTCAGGCGAGGGCGGTGGGTTCGAGGCATGCGCGCCAGTATTGCAGGGTGCCGCAACGGCCCCGGGAGCTGCCATATCGACTCGGCCACCCGGCTGAGTCGCCGCAGTTCAGCGACGTGGTCGACGGCCATGCGACCCAGCGAGCCTGCCATCAGACCCGCGGCGCCTGCACGACCGCCTGGGACAAGGACAGACCCGGCTGTCGAGCCCTCCGGCTCACATGCGTCCGGTAGCGGGCCACGGGCCGGGTCGGTACGCCGGGCTGTAGCCGCCGTCGCCGCCCAGCGCCGCGGCGATGTCCGTCGGGTGCGGCATCCGTCCGGTGCGGACCCAGCGGTCGAGCAACGCGATCGTCCCGGTCCGCTCCCCGGTGGTGAAAACGCAGTGCCCGGCACCGTACGGCGCGGGCGCGGTGTAGGTCGCCGGTGCCACCGTGAAGATCTGGACCAGGTCGGTGGTGCGTCCCGGCGCCCGCGCCACCCGGTTGGCGAACACCGACTCGTTCTGCACCAGCACCAGCGGGTCGGCCGCGGTGTGCAGCGCGATCGTGGGGTCCTTGAGCGTGCCGGTGGGGTTGCCCAACGCGTCTGCCCGCTTCCGGGCCGACTGGTCGGCGTCGACCCGTGGGGCGGCCGCCAGGCTGGCCAGCAGGCGGTCGACGCTGCCCGCCGATACCGCCTCGATCCGCGCCCGCTCCCCCGGCGCGATTCTCGTGCCGTAGTCCGTACCGGCATTCGTGGAGGGGTTTCCGCCCACCCGCTGCTCGATCTCGTACCGTCCGGCGGTGGAGTAGACCAGCCCGGTGAGCACCGCCTCGACGATCGCGGACACCTGCGACACCACGGTCGAGCCGTCGTATCGTGCCGTCTGCGCGGGTGCGTCGACCAGTGCGGCGATCAGCAGCAGGGCCGGGATGCCGTTCTTCAGGTCCTCGGTCGCGGCCAGAACCCGCTTCTGGGCTTCCTGGAAGGTGGCGACGGCCTCGGCGTGGCTGGCATAGCCGCTGACCTTCATCTCCGGGTAGAGCAGCGCCTTCACCGCCACGGACAGGTCGAGGGCGATATCGAGGTTCAGGTTCGTTCCGGCGAGCGCGCCGCACATCGGTGCCGCGCCGGCGACCCACTCCGGATGCTTCTCGGCCAACACCTGGGTGACCAGGCCACCCAGCGAATCGCCCCACACGTACACCCGGTCGGGCTTGCCAACCTTGCCCTTGAAGAAGGCGTACAGGTCCTCGCCCGCCCGGACGCCGTCCTGCACCGCCCAGCCGTTCCGGGCCCAGGACGAGCCGGCGAGAGCGTACCCGGCGGCGAGCAGCCGGGCGGCCACCTCGCCGGTCGGCGCCGAGGCGGGTTCGGTGTTCGGTGCGGCGAAGTCCGGTGGGCTCGGCTCGGCCTCCCGGTAGCCGTGGGAGTAGAGCAGCAGCGTGCCGTTCCAGGTGGTGGGCAGCTTGATCTCGTACCTCGCGCCGGCGATCTCGCCGGTGCAGGCCACCTTGTCGCAACCGGTGTACGGGAGCGTGCGACTGGTGGTCTCCGGCGACGGTGTCCTGGCGGTCGTGCAGCCCGTGAGGACGACCGTCGCGGTGACGGTGAGGACGACGGCGAGACGCGAGAACGTCGAGCGTGACATGGCGTGCAGTGTCGCATGTGTTCGGCGCGTCCGGGCCGGAAGCCGGCCCCGTGTGGCCGCGGCGAATCAAACCTCGTCCGGCCGGACGGGACGCAGGAGTGCGCGGCGACGTGAGGCGTCCCCTGCGGTCAGTGCGCGGCGTCCTCCCAGGTGCGGCCGGCGCCGATCGACACGTCCAGCGGCACGTCCAGCGGGTAGGCCCCGCCCATCGCGCGCCGCACCACCTCCTCCAACGCCTCCCTTTCACCGGCCGCGACCTCGAAGACGAGTTCGTCGTGCACCTGGAGCAGCAACCGGGACCGCAGGCCGCCCGCGGCCAGGTCGCCGTGCACCCGGAGCATCGCGACCTTGATGATGTCGGCGGCCGAGCCCTGGATCGGCGCGTTCAGGGCCATCCGCTCGGCCATCTCCCGGCGCTGGCGGTTCTCGCTGGTGAGGTCGGGCAGGTAGCGGCGGCGGCCCAGGATCGTCTCGGTGTAACCGTCGGCGCGGGCCCGCTGGACGACCTCCTGAAGGTAGTCGCGCACCCCCCCGAACCGCGCAAAGTACTCCCCCATCAGGCCGCGGGCCTCCTCGGGGGTGATCCCGAGCTGCTGGGACAGCCCGAAGGCGGACAGCCCGTAGGCAAGGCCGTAGTTCATCGCCTTGATCTTCCGCCGGTGCTCGGCGGTCACCTCGGAGCGGCCGACCGCGAAGACGCTGGCGGCCGTGACCGCGTGGAAGTCCTCCCCCGAGCCGAACGCCTCGATCAGCGACGCGTCCGCGGACAGGTGGGCCATGATCCGCATCTCGATCTGGCTGTAGTCGGCGGTGAGCAGACTCTCGTAGCCCTCGCCCACGACGAACGCCCGCCGGATCCGGCGGCCCTCCTCGGTGCGGATCGGGATGTTCTGCAGGTTGGGGTCGGTGGAGGAGAGCCGGCCGGTTGCGGCGATGGTCTGGTTGTAGGTGGTGTGGATCCGCCCGTCGTCGGCGACCGTCTTGAGCAGGCCGTCCACCGTGGTCTTGAGCTTCGCGACGTCGCGGTGGCGCAGCAGGTGCTCCAGCAGCGGGTGCGCGGTCTGGACGAACAGCCACTGCAGCGAGTCGGCGTCGGTGGTGAAGCCGGTCTTGATCCGCTTGGTCTTGGGCAGTGACAGTTCCTCGAACAGGAGACCCTGCAACTGCTTGGGCGAGCCGAGGTTGAACTCGCGCCCGACCACCCCGTAGGCGGCCTGGGCCGCGGCCTTCACCTCGGCGGCGAAGTGGGACTCCAGCTGGGCGAGGTGTTCGGTGTCGGCCGCGACGCCCACCCGTTCCATGTCGGCCAGCACGTGCAGCAGCGGCAGCTCGACCTCGGCCGACAGCGCGGTGCAGCCGCGGTCGACCAGCTCGCCGTCGAGGACGTCGGCGAGCTCGCGGGTGGCCGCCGCGCGGGCCATCAGCTGCTGCTTGGCGGCGTCGCTGTCCAGGTCGTCGAGGCGGAGCTGGCCGTTGTCGGGAAGGTCCGTGCTCAGCTCCCGGTGGAGCTGGCGCAGCGTGAGGTCGGCCAGGTCGTAGCTGCGCTGGTCGGGCCAGGCCAGGTAGGCCGAGACCGCGGTGTCGGCGGTGATGCCGTGTCGTCTCCCAGCCGCGGGCGGCCAACGCGAGCACGGGGCCCTTCCCGTCGTGTACCGCCTTGGCGCGCTCGGCGTCGGCCAGCCAGCCGGCGACCGCCGCGTCGGCGTCGACGTCCAACTCGCCGGGGTCGAACCACGCCGCGGCGCCGTCGGACGCGGCCACCGCCAGTGCCGTCACCATGCCGGTGCCGCGCCCCCAGCGACCCTCGGCCGCGACCCCGACCCGCGCGCCGGCGGGCGCATGGACCTCCAGCCACGGCCCTACCCGGCCCGGGCCGAGCACCTCGCCGGCGAACTCGATTGCCGCATCAGCCTCAGGCTCGGCGGCCTCCAGGGTGGCGTAGAGCCGATCGCGCAGCACCCGGAACTCGAGCGTGTCGAACACCTGGTGCACCTGGTCGCGGTCCCACGACCGCCGCTTCAGGTCGTCGATGCCCAGCGGCAGCTCCAGGTCGCGGACCAGGCCGTTGAGCTGGTAGTTGCGCAGCACGTCGGCGAGGTGGACGCGCAGGTTGTCGCCGGCCTTACCGGTGATCTTGTCGACGTGTTCGACCACGCCCTCCACCGAGCCGTAGCTGGTGATCCACTTCGCCGCGGTCTTCGGGCCGACGCCGGGCACGCCGAGCAGGTTGTCGCTGGTCTCCCCCACCAGGGCGGCGAGGTCGCGGTACCGCTCCGGCGGCACGCCGTAGCGCTCCATCACGGCAGCCGGGTCGATCCGGGCCAGATCGGAGACGCCCTTGCGCGGGTAGAGCACCGTGCTGTGCGCGTCGACCAGCTGGAACCCGTCGCGGTCGCCGGTGCAGATCAGCACGTCCCAGCCGGCCGCGCGGGCCTGCGTGGCCAAGGTGGCGATCACGTCGTCGGCCTCGAACTCGTCCTTGGTGATCACCGGCACGTTCAGCGCGGCGAGCACCTCCTGGATCAGGCTGACCTGCCCCTTGAAGTCGGTCGGCGTCTCCGACCGGCCCGCCTTGTACTCGGCGTAGACCTCCGTGCGGAAGGAGGTGCGGGAGACGTCGAAGGCCACCCCGAGGTGGGTGGGCTGCTCGTCCCGCAGCACGTTGATCAGCATCGAGGTGAAGCCGTACACCGCGTTCGTGGGCTGGCCGGTGGTGGTGGAGAAGTTCTCCACCGGCAGGGCGAAGAACGCGCGGTAGGCCAGCGAGTGGCCGTCGAGCAGGAGCAGTCGGGGAGGCGAGGCGGTCACGTCGGGAAGCCTAGTCGCGGGGTCCGACCAGACGCGGCCCAGCCGGCCGGGGGCCGTACGCTCGGTCACGGCGCCGCGAGCGGCGGGCAATCCACCGGAGGAAGAGGCGAGGTACGTACGTGAAGCAGCCGACCATGCCGGCGGCGGGGGAACTCGACCTCAGTGACCCCTCGACGCAGGCGACGGCGATTGCCAGCCTGAACGAGCACCGCGGCGAGCTGAACACCGCGCTCGACATCACGTTCACCGAGGTCACGCCGGGTCGGCTGGTCGCCACGATGCCGGTGGCCGGCGCCCGGCAGCCCTTCGGCCTGCTGCACGGCGGAGCCTCGTGCGCGCTCGCCGAGACCCTCGGTTCGGTCGCGGCCAACCTGCACGGCGGCGGCGAGAAGGTCGCGTTGGGCATCGACATCAGCGCCACCCATCACCGCGCCGCCAGGGATGGCCTGGTCACAGGCGTCTGCACCCCCCTCTTCGAGGGCCGGAGCACAGCCACCTACCAGATCCAGGTGTGGGACGAGCAGGACCGCCTGCTGTGCACCGCCCGGATCACCTGTCAGCTTCGCCCCGCCCGCCGCGACGGCTGACCACACTCCGGCTGCGGCCGGCAACGCCCGGCTCGGCTGGCGGTTCGTCAGAGCACTTTGGACAGGAACGCCTGGGTGCGCTCGTGCTGCGGGTTACCCAGCACCTCACGTGGCGGACCGGCCTCCACCACCACGCCCTCGTCCATGAACACCAGGCTGTCGCCGACCTCGCGGGCGAACCCCATCTCGTGGGTGACCACCACCATCGTCATGCCGTCCCGGGCCAGGCCCTTCATCACGTCGAGCACCTCGCCGACCAGCTCCGGGTCCAGCGCCGAGGTCGGCTCGTCGAAGAGCATCAGCTTGGGCTGCATCGCCAGCGCCCGGGCGATCGCGACCCGCTGCTGCTGACCGCCGGAGAGCTGTGCCGGATAGGCGTTGGTCTTGTCGGCCAGACCCACCCGGTCGAGCATCGCCAGCGAGCGCTCCCGGACCACCGACTTCTTCTCCCGCTTCACCAGGCAGGGCGCCTCCATGACGTTCTCGATCACGGTCTTGTGCGCGAACAGGTTGAAGCGCTGGAACACCATGCCGATATCGCGACGTTGGGCCGCGATCTGCCGTTCCCGCAGCTCGTGCAACTTGCCGCCGCGCTCGGTGTAGCCGACCAGCTCGCCGTCCACCCAGAGCCGGCCGGCGTTGATCTTCTCCAGGTGGTTGATGCAGCGCAGGAACGTCGACTTGCCCGAGCCGGACGGACCGATCACGCAGGCCACCTCGCGGGGAGCCACCTCGAGGTCGATCCCGCGGAGCACCTCCAGCGGACCGAACGACTTGTGCACCTGCTCGGCCCGGACCATCGGCACGCCGCGGCCTGTCGTGCCCTCGGCAGTCGTCATGACGCACTCCCCCCGGCGCCGCCGACCGGCGTCCCCGCCCGTAGGAAGGTCAGCCGGTTGCGGGCCCGGCCGGTCGGACCGAAGCCACGACCGAAGTGCCGCTCCAGGAAGTACTGGCCGACCATCAGCACGCTGGTCATGGCCAGGTACCACAGGCAGGCGGCGACGAGCAGCGGGAACACCTGGAACGTCCGGGTACCGATGGCCTGTAGTTGGAAGAACAGCTCGTTGGTGACGGGAACGAAAGCGAGCAGTGAGGTGTCCTTGAGCATCGCGATCGTCTCGTTGCCCGTCGGCGGGACGATCACCCGCATGGCCTGCGGCAGCACGATCCGGCGCAACGTCTGGCCGCGGCTCATGCCCAGCGCCTGGGCGGCCTCGGTCTGGCCGGGGTCCACCGCCTGGATCCCCGCCCGGACGATCTCGGCCATGTACGCGCCCTCGGACAGCGCCAGCCCGATCAGCCCGGCCATGAAGCCGGTGAGCAGGTCCCGCGCGTCGATGCCGAAGAACCGTGCCTCGAGGTTGTCGAACCCGAACAGCGAACCGATCTGCTGGTCGAACGGCAACCCCAGCTCGAACCGGGAGTAGAGGATGCCGAGGTTGCCGAACAGCACCAGCAGCACCACCCGCGGCACCGCGCGGAAGAACCAGGTGTACAGCCAGGCCGCACCCCGCAGCACCGGGTTCGACGAGAGCCGGAGCACCGCGGCGATCACGCCGAAGGTGACCCCGAGCACCATCGCCAGCACGGTCACGAGCAGCGACGTCCGCACACCCTCCAGCACGGGCGGCAGGAACATGTTGTCGAGCATGAACTGCCACTGGAACGCCTCGTTCGTCACGAGCATGTGGACGAACATCGCGGTCAGGACCGCGATCACGACGACGGCGACCCACCGGCCCGGATGGCGGACGGGCACGGCCTGAATTGCCTCAGGCCGTGCCCGCTCCGCCGCTTTCGAGGTCATGTCCCTCGGTGGATGACCGTGTCCAGGATGGAGGTCACGGGTTGACGGCCGGGTCGGTGATCCCACCGGCCTCCACGCCCCACTTGGCCAGCACGGTCTTGTAGGTGCCGTCGGCGATCAGCGCCTTCACCGCGTCGGCCAGCGCCTGGGCGAAGTCGCCCTGCTCCTTCTTGAGCGCGTAGCCGTAGGGAGCGGAGTCGTAGATCTCGCCGAGCAGTTCGAGTTGGCCGTTGGTCTGCTTCACCGCGTAGGCGCCGACCGGGGAGTCCGCGAGCATCGCGTCGTCCTTGCCGGAGACGACCGCGGCGGTGGCCTGGTCCTGGCCCTGGTACTGGTCGATGGTGATCGCGGGCTTCCCGGCCGTCGTGCAGGCCTTGGACTTCGCCGTCACGTCGTCGACCTGGACCGTGCCCTGCTGGACCGCGACCTTCTTGCCGCAGGCCGCCTCGACCGTGACGCCGGCCGGGTTGCCCTTCTTCGTCGCCCACTGGGTGCCCGCGGCGAAATAGCTCACCATGTCGACGACCTTCTTGCGCTCGTCGTTGACGGTGAACGAGGAGACGCCGACCTCGTACTTGCCGGAGCCGATACCCGGGATGATCGCGTCGAACTTCGCGTTCTGGAACTCGGCCTTGAGGCCCAGCTTGGCGGCCACCGCGTTGAACAGGTCGACGTCGAAGCCCTCGATGGTCTTGCCGTCGGCGTTGAGGAACTCGTTCGGCGCGTAGGACGCGTCGGTGCCGATCACGAGCTTGCCGTCGGCCTTGACCGCGGCGGGGACCTTCGCCGCCAGCGCGGCGTCGACCGAGGTCTTGGGCTTGGCCGTGGTGGTGTCGGTGCTGTCGCTGCCGCCACAGGCGGAGAGGACGAGCGACGCGACGGCGGCCACCGCGAGTACGCCGGCGCGACGGCCGGTCCGGGAGTTGAACATCAGTACCTCCGAAAGAGGGCCCGACCGGCGGCGGAGTGCGCCGTCGCGGCCGGAGTGGGCACGGATCATGCTGTGCGGCCCGACCGATCCGCCGGGCGTGGCCGGGCGACCGGGGTGAGCCGCCGGGCGGGCGCCCGGCGGGTGGGCGTCATGCGACGCCCAGGTAGGCGGCCTTGACGGCGGGATCGGTGAGCAGATCCCTGCCGGGGCCGGTCTTGACGATCGAGCCGGTCTCCAGAACGTACGCACGGTCGGCCACCGAGAGCGCCTGCTGCGCGTTCTGCTCGACCACCAGCACCGTCGTCCCCTGGGCGTTGACCTCCTTGACCGTCGCGAAGATCTGCGTGATCAGCATCGGAGCCAGGCCCATCGACGGCTCGTCCAGCAGGAGCAGCCGCGGCCGTGCCATCAGGGCCCGCCCGATGGTGAGCATCTGTTGCTCGCCGCCAGACATCGTGCCGGCGATCTGGGTCCTCCGTTCGGCCAGCCGCGGGAACAGCGTGAACACCCGCTCCAGGTCGACGAACTTCTCCCGGCCGCGCCGGTCCGTGCGGGCGTAAGTGCCCATCTCGAGGTTTTCCATCACCGTCATGCCGGGGAAGATCCCCCGGCCTTCGGGTGCCTGGGAGATGCCGCGCACCACCCGCAGGTCGGCGCGCAGCGTCGTGATGTCGTCCCCATCGAAGAGGATCCGGCCCCGGCTGGCCGGCCGCAGACCCGAGATCGCCCGCATCGTGGTCGACTTGCCGGCGCCGTTGGCGCCGATCAGCGTGACGATCTCCCCCTCGGCCACCTGGAGGCTGATCCCGTGCAGCGCCTCGATCCGGCCGTACGCGACGGCCAGGTCCTCGATCTCAAGCAGCATCCTCGGGTACCCCCAGGTAGGCGGCGATGACCGCCGGGTTGTCGCGGACATCGGCCGGCGAGCCTTCGGCTATCTTCTTGCCGAACTCCAGCACCACGATCCGGTCGGTCACGCCCATCACCAGCCGCATGTCGTGCTCGATCAGCAGCACGGTGTAGCCCTGGTCGCGGATCGCCCGGATCAGGTCCATCAGCTCGGCCTTCTCGGCCGGGTTGAAGCCGGCGGCCGGCTCGTCCAGGCAGAGCAGCGTGGGCTCGGTGGCCAGCGCCCGGGCGATCTCCAGCCGACGCTGGTACCCGTAGGGCAGGTTCCGCGAGGTCTCGTCGGCCCGATCGTGGATCCCGACGAAGCGCAGCAGGTCCATGCCGCGCTGGCGGCCGTCCCGCTCTTCCTTCAGGTGCCGGGGAAAGACGCCGAACAACGCACCCGGCACGCTGGTCTTGTGCCGGGCGTCGGCGCCGACCATCACGTTCTCCAGCGCCGTCATCTCGGGGAACAGCCGGATGTTCTGGAACGTCCGGGCGATCCCCAGCCGGGTGATTCTGTACTTCTTCTGCCCGCTGAGCTTGCGGCCGTCGAACCACACCATGCCGCTGGTCGGCTGGTAGACGCCGGTCATGACATTGAAGCAGGTGGTCTTGCCGGCGCCGTTGGGCCCGATCAGGCCGAGGATCTCACCCCGGTTGATCTGGAAGCTGACGTCGTCGAGTGCCGTCACGCCGCCGAATCGCAACGTGACGCCGCGCACCTCCAGCAACGGCTCGCCGACCGGCACGTGTGCCTCCGGCTCCGGCAGCTCGACGCTCTCGTCCACCACCGGCACGCCGAGATCGGCCACCGGACCCTCGTCTTCCTGCATGTCTCCGCCCGCGGCGGCGTTCGGGTCAGGCGTTGACACCGGCCTGCACCTCCTTCTTGCGGTCGGCGAGCTCGGTCGCGCGGCGTCGGCTGGGCAGCAGGCCCTGCGGCCGGAAGATGCTCATCACGATCAGCGCGAGGCCGAACGCGAGGTACCGCATCGCCTGGACGCCGTCACCGATCTCGCTGAGCGCGTACGGTGCGGACGCCCCGACCAGCACGGTGACGAGAGATCCGAGGAACACCGTCACCTCTCCCCAGGGTCGCTCGCCGTACCGGGTCGCGAGTCGCCGGGCCACCACGATGAGGGTGACCCCCACGATCAGGGTCAACCCGATGCCGCCGACGAGCACCGGGGTGGTGTTCGTGACGGAACTGAGCAGTTCGGTCAGCGACGAGCCCACCGCGATCGCGACGGCCAGACCCAGCACCGCACCGGCCACCATCGCCACCACTCTGATCGTCGTGGCCAGCAGCGTCGCGCGGCGCCGGATCACCGTGATGAGCAACGCGATCCCGAGCACCACGAACCACGCGACGAAGAGCGAGTCGTCGAACCCGCGGAGCCGCTCGGGCAGGTAGACGACGATCACCGCGCCGAGGATCACCCCGAACTTGTTCCCCGCGCCACCGATCACCACGGCGGACAGGAACAGGATCGAGGTCAACACGTCGAAGGTGTCCGGGTTGATGAAACCCTGGCGGCCGGCGAAGAGCGCGCCCGAGATGCCGCCCACGGCCGCACCGATCGCGAACGCCCAGAGCTTGAACCGGAAGGTGGGCACGCCCATCAGCTCGGCGGCGTCCTCGTCCTCCCGGATGGCCAGCCAGGCCCGTCCGACCCGGCTCCGTTCGAGGTTGGAGACCAGCCACAGGACGAGCACGATCAGGCCGAGCACCAGCAGGTAGTAGGGCGTGGCGCTGAGCAGGCCGAAGATCGGCCTCCCCTCGGGGTACGGGCCGAGCACACCGAGGGTCAGCGTGTCCCAGATCCCCTCCCACGTCGTGCCCTCCGGGTACGTCCCCGGCGGCTTGGGAATGTTGCTGATGCCGGCGCGGCGGCCGAGCAGGTCGGTGTTGACGGCCGTGAGCCGGACGATCTCACCGAACCCGAGCGTGACGATCGCCAGGTAGTCCCCGCGCAACCGCAGCGTCGGCCCGCCGAGGACGACGCCGGCGACCATCGTGAGGACGATGGCGATCGGCACGCAGATCAGCCAGGGGTACTTCGTTGCGAGGTCGCTGTTGGGTGAGCCGAACACCGCGACGCCGTAGGCGCCGACGGCGAAGAATCCGACGTAGCCGAGGTCGAGAAGGCCGGCCAGACCCACCACGACGTTCAGCCCGATCGCGCAGAGCGCGAACACCCCCACCAGGAACAGCACGCCCGGGAAGTTGGTGTTGGGCGTGCCGATCAGCGGCACGCCGACGCCGGTGTTCTCCTTGAAGACCGAGTCGAGGTAGGGCAGCAGGGCCAGCAGCACCAGCAGCAGGAGCACCGGAATCCAACGGACCGGACGCGCCTGGCTGACCCACGCGCCGCGCAGGAGCGCGACGGTCCGCGATCCGACGGCGGCAACGGAATCGGCGAAGGCGAGCGGTGGTGTCGTCATGCGCGGCTCCTCCCCAGCGACTCGCCGAGGATGCCGGTCGGCCGGACCATCAGCACGAGGATGAGGAACACGAACGCGATCACGTCGCGCCACTGCTCACCGATCAATGCCTGCCCCCAGTTCTCCACCAGCCCGAGGAGGAGACCACCGAGCAGGGCACCGCGCAGGTTGCCGATACCCCCCAGGACGGCCGCCGTGAACGCCTTCAGTCCGAGCAGGAAGCCCGCGTTGAACTTCGTGACCGAGAACTGCAGGTCGTAGAGCACCGCCGCGACCCCGGCCATCAGGCCGCCGAGGATGAAGGTCCAGGCGATCACCCGGTCCTTGTTCACCCCCATCAGCGCGGCGGCGTCGGGGTCCTGGGCGACCGCCCGGATCCCGCGACCCAGTCGCGTGTGGCGGATGGTCGTGTCGAGGATGATCATGACGGCGAACGCGGCCACCACGATGAGGATCATCGTGTTGGTGACCGTCGCGCCGAAGAACGTGAACTGTGGCTGCGGGTCCACCAGGTTGCCGATCCGGGTGTTGTCGCGGCTGACGAACAGGCCCAACGCCTCAGAGATCGCGATGGAGGCGCCGATCGCGCTGATCAGGAACACCAGCGGCGGCGCGTTGCGCTTGCGCAACGGGCGGTAGGCCACCCGCTCGACCACGAACGCCGTTCCGGCCGAGGCGAGCATCGCCGCGGCGGTGGCCACGGCGAGCACGGCGATCACCGTGAGTACGCCGGGGACCGCCTCGTCCGCGCCCACACCGAGCGTGCGCACCGTGAGGATGGCCGCGAAGGTGCCGACCACGAAGACCTCGGAGTGCGCGAAGTTGATCAGCCGGAGCACACCGTAGACGAGCGTGTAGCCCAAGGCCACCAGCGCGTAGATCGCGCCCTGGGTGAACCCTGTCGCAGACAGGTCCCAGAAGTTGTCGAACAGGAAGGAAAAGTTCAGAAAGTCCATCCGGACGGTTCCCCAGGGTCATGGCGAGGCCGGGCGACGGGAGTACCGACGCCCGGCCTCGTCGTGCTGCATTTCAGACGAGCTCAGTCACCTGAGCAGACCGCTACTTGATCTCCTTGACGGCGATGATCTTGTCGCCCTCGAACCGGTAGGCCCAGACGCCCTTGTCGGCGACCTCGCCCTTCTCGTCGAACTTCACTCGCTTGGTCACGCCCGGCTTGTCGTAGGACTCGACGTGGGCGAGCATGTCCTTGCGGGTCGACTTACCGGCTCCGAAGCCGTCCAGGAACACGTTTGCGGAGTCGAAACCCTCCGCGGAGTACGTGGCCGGCTCGGCGTTGAAGGCCTTCTTGTAGTCGGCGGCGAAGGTGCCAGGCGCCTTCTCCGGCGGCAGGCACGGGCAGGTCACGATCGTGCCCTGCGCGTCAGCGGCGCCCGCGGACTCGATGAACTTCGTGTCCTTGACGCCGTCGCCCACGACCATGGTGATGCCCTTGCCGCCGGCAGCACCGAGCTGCTTGCGGAGCAGGCCCGCCTCGTCGTAGTAACCGCCGAAGAACAGGGCGGTCGCACCCGATGCCTTGATCTTGGTGATCACTGCGGCGAAGTCGGTCTGACCGTCCTGCACCGTCGCGGTACCGGCCACGGCGGAGCCGAGGTCGGTCTTGACGATGTCGGCAAGGCCCTTGCCGTACTCGGAGGCGTCGTCGACGACGAACACCTTCGCGGCCTTGAGGTCTTCCTTGATGTACTTCGCCGCGGCCGGACCCTGCGCCGCGTCGTTGCCGAGGATGCGGTGGAAGGTCTTCCAGCCGTTCTCGGCGAGCGCCGGGTTGGTGGCCGACGGGGAGATCATGGCCAGGCCAGCCTCCTCGAAGACCGGCACCGACACCTTGGTCTCACCCGAGAACGCCGGGCCGACCACACCGATGATCTTGGCGTCGCCAGCGATCTCCTGGGCCAGCGGAGTTGCCTTCTCCGGCTTGCCCTCGGAGTCGAACTTCTTCATCGTGACCTTGCAGTCGGCGTTCTTGGCGTTGTACTGGTCGACGGCGAGTTGAGCGCCGTTGGAGATGTTGATGCCGAGCGCGGCGTTGTCGCCGGTCTGCGCACCCACGAACGCGAGCACCAGATCGCACTTCTTGTCGCCGCTCGCGGTCGTGTCGTCGCCACCACCGCAGCCAGCCGCGACGATCGCGACCGCCGCACCTATGGCCGCGACGCGCGCGATGTGCCGTAGACGCACTAGAGACCTCCACCTGAACATGGGCACGACGCCCCACGGCCACTGCCGGCCGGAGTCACGTGATCCCCCTGTGTGGCAGGAATATACGAGTGTGTCGGAGGCGTGGCCAGCATTACGGAGGGTCGTAACAACGTCGTGACCACCGCAATATCGGAACCGAGCGTGACGGACTCACCTGAACCGGGCGATCTCGCGTCTCACGAGGTGGACGCCTGCCCGGGAACTCGGCCCGGGGGCTCAGCCGGCGGTCGGACGGGCCGCCGCCTCGACGACCGCCTCGGCGACTGCTTTCATCGTCGTACGCCGGTCCATCGCCGTGCGCTGGATCCAGCGGAACGCCTCGGGTTCGGTCATGCCCTGCTCGGTCAGGTAGCCCTTCGCCCGCTCGACGAGCTTGCGCGCGGCCAGCCGCTCGGTGAGGTCGGCGACCTCGTCCTCCAGGGCACGGATCTCGGCGAACCGGGACGCGGCCATCTCGATGGTCGGCAGCAGGTCCTTCTTCTGGAACGGCTTGACCAGGTACGCCATCGCTCCGGCCGCGCGGGCGCGTTCCACCAGCTCACGCTGGCTGAACGCGGTGAGGATGACCACCGGCGCGATCCGCGCGGCCGCGATCCGTTCCGCGGCGGCGATGCCGTCGAGCACCGGCATCTTCACGTCCAGGATCACCAGGTCCGGACGGAGCTCCTCGGCCAGCAGGACGGCGCGTTCGCCGTCGCCGGCCTCCCCCACGACGTCGTAGCCCTCCTCGACGAGCATCTCCTTGAGGTCTAGTCGGATCAGCGCCTCATCCTCGGCGATGAGCACACGGCGAGCAGCGGTTCCGGCCACGTGCCTCCCCCGTCCTCGTACGCGGCCGTCGGCGACGGCCCCCGGAGTGCGTTCCGGGGCAGCGTACCGGGATAAGCTGTTGTCGCTGTCCGTGCGACGTCCCTGTCGTGTTCGTCACGGGATCCCGCCGCACGGCCCGCCGGGATGGAGGAATGGCAGACTCGGACGCCTCAAAAGCGTCTGCCCGAAAGGGCGTGCGGGTTCGAATCCCGCTCCCGGCACGAGCTTCTGGGTGTTCTGTGTTCGCACGGCCAGCAGGATCGTCCACTTCCGCGCGGACGACCGGACAACGCCTGCCACCAGACCTCCTCGACGCCGTCGCGGGGTACTCGCGACACCGCCCACCCCAGCCTAGGCCGGCCCCGGGTGTCCACTGGCAAACGGACGACGCCGCGGTGCCGGGCCAACGGATTGCACCCGGCTGCGGTGCGCACCTGCCGCCGCAGGCCGGCGCTCAGGGCTGGGGACGGGCCCGGGCCCGGGAGAGCTCCACAGAGGCGCCCTCCGGCACCCGGCGCAGCAGGCCCTCCTGGACCGCCGTGGCGAGCAGCCGGCCGTCGGCGTCGAAGAAGCGGCCCGTGGCCAGGCCCCGTCCGCCCGAAGCCGACGGGCTGGTGCAGTCCGACAGGATCCACTCGTCGGCCCGGAACGGACGGTGGAACCAGATCGCGTGGTCCAGGCTCGCGCCCGCGAAGCCGCCGGGCCCCCAGATCTCGCCGTGCACCGACAGCACCGCGTCGAGCAGCGTGATGTCGCTGGCGTAGGTGAGCGCACAGGCGTGCAGCAGCGGGTCGTCGGGGAGCTTGCCGTCCACCCGCATCCACGCCCGCGGATGTGCCTCGGCGGGACGCTTGCCCTGCCCGACCCAGCCGGGCTCGCCGACGTGCCGCACGTCGACGGGGTAGGCGATCCGGGCCCAGATGCCCGCGCGCTCGGCGTCGGCCGCGAGGCGGTCGGCCATCGTCGGCAGGCCGTCCGGCGGGGGCACGTCCAGCGGCATCGGATCCTGGTGGTCCAGTCCCTCCTCGACGATCTGGAACGAGGCGGACATGAAGAAGATCGGCTTGCCCTCCTGCTGCGCGACCACCCTGCGGGTGGTGAACGACCGTCCGTCGCGAACCCGCTCGACCAGATAGAGGATGGGGCGGGACGGGTCACCCGGTCGGATGAAGTAGGCGTGCAGCGAGTGGACCAGCCGGTCGCTCGGCACCGTCCGCCCGGCGGCCACCAGCGCCTGGCCCGCGACCTGGCCGCCGAACACCCGTCGGGGCGAGAGTTCCGGGCTGCGGCCGCGGAACAGCATGACGTCCAGCTCCTCCAGGTCGAGCAGCTCGACGAGCTGGTCGACGGCTACCTGACCGGTCAGAGGAGTCGCCACGGCCCGATGTTACCTACTGGTACGCCGCCTACGGCCTCCGCGCTGGGCCGGCCGCCTGCAGCGCGCCGTGGGCTGGGACCGCCCGCCCCGACTAGGACTTGCTGCCGATCTGGTGGACCCGGAGCGCGTTGGTGGACCCCGGCGTGTTCGGCGGGCTGCCGGCGACGATGACCACGGAGTCGCGCGGGGTGACCCGACCAGCCTCCTGGAGCAGCGAGTCGACCTGTTCGACCATCTCGTCGGTGTGCTCGACCGCGGGCGAGAGGAACGTCTCCACACCCCAGACGAGCGCGAGCTGGCTCCGCACGCTCGGCAACGGGGTGAACGCCAGCAGCGGCAGGTGGGAGTGCAACCGGGACAGCCGCCGCACGGTGTCACCGGTGAGCGTGAACGCGACCAGCGCCTTCGCGCCGATGACCTCGCCGATCTGCTTGGCGGCCGCCGCGATCGCGCCGCCCTGGGTGCGCGGAGCGTGCCGCAGCGGCGGGACCGTCGGTTCGCTCTGCTCGACCGACTCGATGATCCGTGCCATCGTGGCCACCGCGAGCACCGGGTAGCGGCCCACACTCGTCTCGCCCGAGAGCATCAGCGCGTCGGCACCGTCGAGCACGGCGTTGGCCACATCGGACGCCTCGGCCCGGGTGGGTCGGGAGCATTCGATCATCGACTCGAGCATCTGGGTGGCCACGATCACCGGCCGGGCGTTGTCGCGGGCCAGCTGCACGGCCCGCTTCTGCACCAGCGGAACCTGCTCCAGCGGGAGCTCCACGCCGAGGTCTCCGCGGGCCACCATCAGCCCGTCGAAGGCGACCACGATCTGCTCCAGATGGTCGACCGCCTCGGGCTTCTCGATCTTGGCCAGCACCGGCGCGCGGCGGCCCACCTCGTCCATCACCTGGTGGGCGAGCTTGATGTCCTCAGGCGAGCGCACGAACGACAGGGCGACCAGGTCGACCCCGAGCGCGAGCGCGAACCGCAGGTCGGCGACGTCCTTCTCCGACATCGCCGGGACGCTGATCTTGACGTTCGGCAGCGACAAGCCCTTGTGGTTGCTGACCGGCCCGCCTTCGAGCACCAGGCAGGTGATGTCGGGCCCGGCGACCCCGGTGACCTCCAGCGCGATCTTGCCGTCGTCGACCAGCAGCCGGTCGCCGGGGACGACCTCGTCGCTGAGCCGGTCGTAGGTGGTCGAGACCCGGTCGTGGTCGCCGAGGATCTTCTCGGTGGTGACCGTCACCGTCTCGCCGGTGCGCCACTCGACCGGGCCGTCCGCGAACGCGCCGAGGCGGATCTTGGGGCCCTGCAGGTCGGCCAGGATGCCGACCGCCCGGCCGGTGGCGTCGGATGCCTCCCGGACCATCCGGTACACCGACTCGTGGTCGGCGTGGGTGCCGTGGCTGAAGTTCAGCCGGGCCACGTCCATGCCCGCCTCCACCAGCGCCCGGAGCCGTTCCGGCGTCGCCGTGGCAGGACCGATGGTGCACACGATCTTCGCGCGACGCGTCATGCTGCTCAACCTAGCGCTCGATTCCGAACCGATTCACCCAGGGAGCTTTCGCACCCCGCAGCCCAGCGTGTTCGCACTGGCCGGCGCACTGTCGCACACCGACCTGACACCCCGGTGTCCCCGGGCCGGCCGGACACCGTCGTCCTGGCGGCGCTCCGGGGGCGGGCGACTCAGGAGGGGGTCAGGGCGCGGGAGGTCGGATGGACGGGCGAGGGAAGGGCCGTCGAGCCCTGCAACCGCGCGTCGACGGCCGCCGCCGCCGCCCGGCCCTCCGCGATCGCCCAGACGATCAACGACTGGCCGCGGCCGGCGTCTCCCGCGACGAAGACCCCCGGCACACTGGTCTCCCACCCGGCGTCGCGCACGATCCGGCCCCGCTCGTCGACCGCGACGCCGAGTCCGTCCAGCAGCGGCGACGGCTCCACCCCGACGAAGCCCATCGCGAGCAGCACCAGGCCCGCCGGCAGCTCGCGCCGCGATCCGGGCACCGGCACGAACCGCCCGCCGTCCAGGCGCACCTCGTGGAGCGCCAGCGCGCGGACGTGTCCCAGCTCGTCGGCGAGGAACCGCTCGGTGTTCACGGCGTAGACCCGGTCGCCGCCTTCTTCGTGCGCGGAGGAGGTGCGGAACACCATCGGGTAGGTCGGCCACGGCATGGTGGCGTCCCGGCCGGCCGGCGGCCGCGGCAGGATCTCCAGCTGGGTGACGCTGGCCGCGCCCTGCCGGTGGGCGGTGCCGACGCAGTCCGCTCCGGTGTCCCCGCCGCCGATCACCACCACGTGCTGGCCGGCGGCGTCGATCAGCGGCCCGTCGGTCTCACCGAGGGAGTGCCGGTTGGACAGCGGCAGGTACTCCATCGCCGCGTGGATGCCGACCATGTCGCGGCCGGGCACCGGCAGATCCCGCGGCACCGTCGACCCGATGGCCAGCACCACGGCGTCGTGGTCGGCCCGCAACTGCCCAGCCGCGACCTCGACGCCGCTGACGAACCGCGTGCCCTCGGCCGCCATCTGCTCCAGCCGCCGGTCCAGGTGCCGCTTCTCCATCTTGAACTCGGGGATGCCGTACCGGAGCAGTCCGCCCGGGCGGTCGTCCCGTTCGTAGACGGTCACGTCGTGCCCGGCCCGGGTCAGTTGCTGCGCCGCGGCGAGGCCCGCCGGCCCCGACCCCACCACCGCGACGCTGTGGCCGGTCCGGCGCGCGGCCGGTTGCGGCCCGACGATGCCGGCCTCGAACGCCCGGTCGATGATCGTGACCTCGACCTGCTTGATCGTCACCGGGTCGGCGTTGATGCCGAGCACGCAGGACGACTCACACGGCGCCGGGCACAGCCGGCCGGTGAACTCCGGGAAGTTGTTGGTCGCGTGCAGCCGCTCGGCCGCCGCCTCCCACTGGCCGGTGCGGGCCAGCTCGTTCCACTCCGGGATGAGGTTGCCCAGCGGGCAGCCGTCGTGGCAGAACGGGATGCCGCAGTCCATGCAGCGGCTGGCCTGGGTCCGCAGCGACGTCTCGGGGAAGTCCTGGTAGACCTCGTGCCAGTCGAGGATCCGGACATCCACCGGACGCCTCGCCGGCACCTGGCGGCCGTTCTTCAGGAAGCCGCTCGGGTCAGCCACGGGCCGCCTCCATGATCGCCTCGTCGACCGGGCGGCCGCTGATCTCGGCCAGCCGGGTGGCCTGCAGCACCACCTTGTAGTCCCGCGGCATGACCTTGGTGAACGAGCCGACGTGCCGGGCCCAGTCGGCCAGCAGCGCCTCGGCGACCGTCGACCCGGTCTCGGTGTGGTGCCGTCCGACCAGGTCGCGCAGCACCGGCACGTCGGCGGCGGGCAGCTCCTCCAGGTCGACCATCTCCCCGTTGACCTGGGCGGGGTCGAGCCCCAGGACGTAGGCCACGCCGCCGGACATGCCGGCCGCGAAGTTCCGCCCGGTGCTGCCGAGCACCACCACGACGCCGCCGGTCATGTATTCGCAGCCGTGGTCGCCCACCCCCTCGACCACTGCGGCGGCCCCGGAGTTGCGGACACAGAACCGCTCCCCGACCCGGCCGCGCAGGAACAGCTCGCCGCCGGTGGCTCCATAGAGGATCGTGTTGCCGGCGATCACGTTCTCCTCGGCGGCGAACGGCGCGTCCGGATGCGGCCGCACCACCAGCCGGCCTCCGGAGAGCCCCTTGCCCACGTAGTCGTTGGCGTCGCCGACCAGCCGCATCGTGATGCCCCGCGGGCAGGAACGCCCCGAACGACTGGCCGGCCGAGCCGGTGAAGGTGAGCTCGATCGTGCCGTCGGGCAGGCCCGCGCCGCCGTAGCGGCGGGTGACCATCGAGCCGAGCATGGTGCCCACGGTCCGGTTGACGTTGCGCACGGGCAGCTCGAGGCGGACCGGGTCGCCGTCGAGCAGGGCGCCCTCGCAGAGCTGGATGAGCGTGTTGTCCAGGGCCTTGTCCAGGCCGTGGTCCTGCTCGGCGGTGCGGTGCCGGGCCGCGCCGGCGGACAGCTCGGGCACCGCGAGGATCGGGGCCAGGTCGAGCCCCTCGGCCTTCCAGTGCTCGACCGCCGCCCGGGTGTCGAGCAGCTCGGCGTGCCCGATCGCCTCGTCGAGCGAGCGGAAGCCCAGCTCGGCCAGGTACTGCCGCACCTCCTCGGCGAGGTACTCGAAGAACGTGACGACGAACTCGGGCTTGCCGGCGAACTTCTCCCGCAGCACCGGGTTCTGGGTCGCGATGCCCACCGGGCAGGTGTCCAGGTGGCAGACCCGCATCATCACGCAGCCGGCCACCACCAGCGGCGCGGTCGCGAAGCCGTACTCCTCCGCACCGAGCAGGGCGGCGACCACCACGTCCCGGCCGGTCTTGAGCTGCCCGTCCACCTGCACGGTGATCCGGTCGCGCAGGCCGTTGAGCAGCAGCGTCTGCTGGGTCTCGGCCAGCCCCAGCTCCCACGGCGCGCCGGCGTGCTTGAGGCTGGTGAGCGGGGACGCCCCGGTGCCGCCGTCGTGACCGGAGATCAGCACCACGTCGGCGTGCGCCTTGGACACCCCGGCCGCCACCGTGCCGACGCCGATCTCGGCGACCAGCTTCACGTGCACCCGGGCGGCGTCGTTGGCGTTCTTCAGGTCGTGGATGAGCTGGGCGAGGTCCTCGATCGAGTAGATGTCGTGGTGCGGCGGGGGGGAGATCAGGCCGACGCCGGCGGTGGAGTGCCGGGTGCGCGCGATCCAGGGGTAGACCTTGTAGCCGGGGAGCTGGCCGCCCTCGCCGGGCTTCGCGCCCTGGGCCATCTTGATCTGGATGTCGTCGGCGTGCACCAGGTACTCGCTGGTGACCCCGAACCGGCCGCTGGCGACCTGCTTGATCGCGCTGCGGCGCTCCGGGTCGTAGAGGCGTTCGGCGTCCTCGCCGCCCTCGCCGGTGTTGGACTTGCCGCCTAGCGCGTTCATCGCCCGGGCCAGGGTCTCGTGCGCCTCCACCGAGATCGAGCCGTAGCTCATCGCCCCGGTCGAGAACCGCCGGACGATGGCCGACACGGGTTCGACTTCGTCCAGCGGCACGGCCTGGCATTCGGCCGTACGGAGCCCGAACAGCCCTCGCAGGGTGCCGGACTTCGCGGCGAGCCCGTCCACGGCCGCCGTGTAGCGCTGGAAGACCTCGTACTGCCGGGACCGGGTGGCGTGCTGGAGCAGGAACACCGTCTCGGGGTTGAACAGGTGCACCTCGCCCTCGCGGCGCCACTGGTACTCCCCGCCGACCTCCAGCCGGCGGTGCACCCGATCGGTCGGGTTGGCCGGCCAGGCGCGGGCGTGCCGGGCGGCGACCTCCGCGGCCAGCACGTCCAGGCCGACGCCGCCGAGCGTGGAGGTGGTGCCGGTGAAGTACCGGTCGACCAGCTCCTCGGACAGCCCGATCGCCTCGAACACCTGGGCCCCGGTGTAGGAGGCCACCGTGGAGATGCCCATCTTGGACATCACCTTGAGCACGCCCTTGCCCAGCGCCTTGCGGTAGTTGCCGACGGCCTGGCGCGGTTCGAGCCCGGCCAGCTCGCCGCCGGCGATCATGTCCTCGATGGTCTCGAAAGCCAGGTACGGGTTCACCGCGGCGGCGCCGTAGCCGAGCAGCGCGGCGACGTGGTGCACCTCGCGGGCCTCCCCCGACTCCACCAGCAGACCGACCTGGGCGCGGGTCCGCTCGACCACCAGGTGCTGGTGCACGCACGCGGTGAGCAGCAGTGACGGGATCGGAGCCAGGTCGGCAGTGGAGTCGCGGTCGGAGAGCACGACGATCCGGGCACCGTCCTCGATCGCCTCGGAGATGTGCCGGCAGATCTCCACCAGCCGGGCCTTCATCCCGGCCGCGCCGTCGCGCAGCGGGTACAGGCCGGAGACCGTCACGGCCTGGAAGCCCGGCTTGTCGCCGTCATCGTTGACGTGGACGACCTTGGCCATCTCGTCGTTGTCGATCACCGGGGACGGCAGCACGATGTGCCGGCAGGACGCCGGGCCGGGGTCGAGCAGGTTCTGTTCGGGCCCGAGGGTGGCCGAGACCGCCGTGACGATCTCCTCCCGGATGGCGTCCAGCGGCGGGTTGGTCACCTGGGCGAAGAGCTGGCTGAAGTAGTCGTAGAGCAGCCGGGGTCGGGTGCTGAGCACGGCGATCGGCGTGTCGGTGCCCATCGACCCGAGCGGTTCGATCCCCGTGCGCGCCATCGGGGTGAGGATGATCCGCAGCTCCTCCTCGGTGTACCCGAAGACCTGCTGCCGGCGCTGCACCGACTGGTGGCCGTACGTCACGTGCTCGCGGTCGGGGAGGGCGGACAGCTCCATCAGGCCGGCGTGCAGCCAGTCCGCGTAGGGATGCTCCGCGGCGAGCTCCGCCTTGATCTCGTCGTCGCCGACGATCCGGCCGCGCTCGGTGTCGACCAGGAACATCCGGCCGGGCTGCAGCCGGCCCTTCTGCACCACGGTCTTCGGGTCGATGTCCAGCACGCCGGTCTCGCTGGCCAGCACCACCAGGTCTTCGCTGGTACGCCACCAGCGGGCCGGCCGCAGGCCGTTGCGGTCCAGGACGGCACCGATCACCGTGCCGTCGGTGAACGACACGCAGGCCGGGCCGTCCCACGGCTCCATCAGCGAGGCGTGGAACTGGTAGAACGCGCGCCGGGCCGGGTCCATCGCCGGGTTGTTCTCCCAGGCCTCCGGAATCATCATCAGCACCGCGTGCGGGAGGGAGCGGCCGGCCAGGTGCAGGAGTTCGAGCACCTCGTCGAAGCTGGCCGAGTCGCTCAGGCCCGGCGTGCAGATGGGGAAGAGCTTGTGCAGGTCGCCCGGGATCGCGCCGTCGGCCAGCAGCGCCTCGCGGGCACGCATCCAGTTGCGGTTGCCCTTGACCGTGTTGATCTCGCCGTTGTGCGCGACGAACCGGTACGGGTGGGCCAGCGGCCAGGACGGGAAGGTGTTGGTGGAGAACCGGCTGTGCACCAGCGCGACGGCGCTGTCCAGCCGGGGGTCGCGCAGGTCGGCGAAGAACCGCGGCAACTGGCCGGTGGTGAGCATGCCCTTGTAGACCAGCGTGCGGGCCGACAGGGAGGGGAAGTAGCAGGCCACCCCGCGTTCGGCGGTCTCCCGCTCGACCCGGCGCCGGACCAGGTACGCCACCCGGTCCAGCGGCAGACCGCTGAGCAGGCCGTCGGCGCCGCCGTCCGCCGGGTCCGCGCCGGTGGCGGTCGCGGTCAGGAAGACCTGGGCGATGTGCGGTGCCACCGACCGGGCGGTCGGCCCCAGGTCGGCCTCGTCGGGATCGGTCGGCACGTCGCGCCAGCCCAGCACCCGGGCACCCCCGGTGACGGCGATCCCCTCGATCATCGCCACGGCCGTGGCGCGCTCGCCGACGTCCGCCGGCAGGAACACGTTGCCGACCGCGTAACCGCCGGTGGTCGGCAGGTCGAACGGAACCACCGCGCGCAGGAACGCGTCCGGAACCTGCACCAGCAGACCCGCGCCGTCGCCGGAGTTCGCCTCCGCTCCCGCCGCGCCCCGGTGGTCCATGTTGGCCAGCGCCGTCAGGCCGTGCTCGACGATCCGGTGCGAGCGGCGGCCAAGCGCATCCACCACGAAGGCCACGCCGCAGGAGTCGTGCTCGTGCGCCGGGTCGTAGAGGCCCTGGGCGACCGGCGTCGCGGAGAACGGCGTCACGGCGGGCGGCACAGTGGGGGAAGCGGTCACGCGCACGGGCTCCTCAACGTCGTCGGGGCCACCGGGGAAGCGGTGGGCAGGGGCATGGTGGGACGACGTCGGCCCTGGTGCGAGGTTTCCTCGAGGTTACACGCGAACCGACCCGCGGGTAACGTGCGCCCGCGTGAACCAGCTCACCGCCGCCGCGGGCCGGCTCGGTGGGTCGGGATCGCCGCTGGCGTCCGACGACGGTCCGCACGGCAGTGTGAGGGGAAGGGTGCGATGGGGGTCGAGGAGTTCCACCACGAAGGCATCTGGGTGACCCATGCCCGGCCGGTCGTCCGCGGACCTCGGCCGCCGCTGCTGTTCGCGCACGGCGGCTCGCACGCCTCGTGGTCGTGGGAGCACCTGCTGCCCTTCTTCGTCGACGCGGGCTGGGAGTGCCTGGCGTTCGACTGGTTCAACCACGGCCGGTCGGCCAGCACCGATCCGTCGACGTTCCTGCGCCGCGGTATCGCCGAGATCACCACGGAGATCGGTCTGGTGGCCGGCCTGACCGACCGTCCCCCGGTTCTCGTCGGGCACAGCATGGGCGCGGCGGCCTG
Organism: uncultured Actinomycetota bacterium; assembly: GCA_963740255.1. Classification (GTDB taxonomy): domain Bacteria; phylum Actinomycetota; class Actinomycetes; order Mycobacteriales; family Cryptosporangiaceae; genus CAVUDO01. Next base: position 895,861 of record CAVUDO010000002.1, read on the forward strand.
CCAGCTCTACGCCACCCGCCACGAGGTGTCCGGCCTGGTGCTGCTCGCGCCCGTGGTGCCGGCGGGGCCGGATGCCGAGCCGATCGAGATGCCGGTGGATCCGGTGCGGTTGTTCGAGCCGGTGCCGTTCGATCTCGCCCGGCAGATGTTCTTCACCTCCCTGGACGAGCCGACGGCCCGGCACTATCACGCCCTGCTCTGCCCGGAGTCGCCCCGCGCCGTTCTCGAAGCCACCCGCTGGGAGGTCGCGCTGGACCTCGACGCCCTCGACGCCGAGGCGCTGGTGTTCGCCGGCGGGCGGGACATGCTGTCCCCGCCCAAGGAGGTGGAGTCATTCGCCCACGCCCTGGGGGCTGCCTTTCTCCTGCTTCCCGGGTGCGGCCACGACGACCTGCTGCTGTACGACATCGGCTGGCGGCAGGTTGCCACCACGACCCTCGCGTGGCTACGGGACCACTTCGACCGGCCCTAGCCTCCGGAGCGCTCCTTGGCGTCCCGTGCGGCACCGGTTCCTGCGGTCGTCTCGGGCTGGTCAACGGCGGCGTCGTCCGTGTGGTCCGTACCGTCGGCCGCACCGCAGTCGTCAGCGGTGCCGGTGTCCGGGCCGGCCTCGGCCGCAGAGCCGGTGTCCGGGCCGGCCTCGGCCGCGGTCGTGGCTCCCGCCGCCTCGTGCGGGTCGGCGGACGCGTCCGCGCCGGGTACGCGCACCTGGCCGTCCGCGTCGGTGACCAGCCGCTCGGGCCCGATCCCCCGGTGCCGGACGAAGTAGAGCAGCGCCCCCAGGAACACCAGCACCGAGGTCCACACGTTGAGCCGGAGCCCGACGATCTCGCTGGCCGGGTCGATCCGGAGGTACTCGATCCAGGCCCGGCCGAGCGTGTAGGCCATCGCGTAGAGCGCGAACACGCGCCCGCCGCCGAGCTGCCAGCGCCGCTCGGCCCAGACCAGGAGCAGCGCCACCCCGAGGCACCACGCCGACTCGTACAGGAAGGTCGGGTGGTAGGTGCCCGGCAGCTCCGCGATCGCCTGGCCGGAGGAGTCCATGGCGTGCACCTTCAGACCCCACGGCAGGTCGGTGGGGCCGCCGTAGAGCTCGTTGTTGAACCAGTTGCCCCAGCGGCCGACCGCCTGGGCCATCACCAGGCCGGGTGCCGCGCAGTCGGCGAAGACCCGGAGCGGGATGCCGCGCTGCCGGCAGGCGATCCACGCGCCCAGCGCCCCGCCCGCCACGCCGCCCCAGATCCCGAGGCCGCCGTTCCAGACCTTCAGCGCGTCCAGCAGCTCGCCGTTCTCCCCGAAGTACGCCGCCGGGCTGGTGACCACGTGGTAGATCCGGGCGCCGACGATGCCCAGCGGCACCGCCCACACCGCGATGTCGACCGCGGCACCGCGGGGACCGCCGCGCGCCCGCAGGCGCCGGTCGGCCAGGAATACGGCCACCAGGACGCCGGCCAGGATGCACATCGCGTAGGCACGGAGCGGAACCGGGCCCAGGTGCCAGACAGCGGTGGTCGGGCTGGGCAGGGAGGCGAGAGTCACGCGCACACGCTACCGGGAGGCCGTCGGCGCCGCTCCGGGCACCGGGTGGGCGTCCACTACCGGCGCGGAGCCGGCGACGCCGGACGGCGGAACACCGCGGCCCGCGCGGTGGCCACGGCCGCCGCCACGGCGGCGATCGCACCCAGCACCGCGCACGCCACCGCGAGCGGCAACCCCGGCTCGTGACGGGTGAAGACGCTCGCCAGCATCCAGCCCGCCAGCCCGACCACCGCACCCAGCGGCGCCGCACCCACGAGTCCGCTCATCCGCCGCCGCCCCCGCCGCAACGCCCGCAGCAGCGACTCCAGGTACGCCACGGCGAACAGCAGCAGCAGGACACTGCCCGTGCCCATCACGCTCAGGTACGGCGCCTGAGCCGGTCGTGCCGTGAACTCCTGACTGCCGACGATCCGGCCCGCGCGCAGCGTGTCCACCCGGCCGGTGACCGCGCCGCCGGCCGTCCAGCGGGTCGCGTCCGGTGGGTCCAGCGTCACCCTCCACGGACCCGCCGCCGCCCGGACCGCCCCGGACGCCTCGCCGAGCGACACCCCGGCCGCCGACAGGCTCAACCGGACGCCGTCGATCGGTCCGGCCGACGTCCCGGTCAGCGCGATCGGGGCGGTCAGGTCGAGGAAGGCCACCCCGGCGGGCGCACCGCCGACCGTGAGCCGCAGCGGCGCGGGCCGGGTGGGCGTGGACTGGCCCAGCAGCGCGACGAGGGCCAGCAGCAGGACGCCCGCGACAGCGATCAGCACCGGCGGCCACGGCGACTGCCTGCGCGCCAGCACCTGCGCGACCGGGACCAGCGGCGCGGACCCGACCTCGGCGACACCGACCGTGGGCAGCGCGCCGAAGCCGGTGGGATGGACGGGCGCGAGCTGCGTCGGCGAAGGCGACGTCACCGCCGGCACGCGGGCCGCGGCATGGACCACCCGCGGCGTGAGCTGGACCGGGATCCCGGACCGCTCCAGCCAGCCCGCCCCGTAGGCCATCGCGGCCGCGGCGCCCAGCGCCTCCGCGAACGACTCGGCGTCGGGGTACCGGACGAGCGGGTCGCGGGCCAGACCCCGCAGCACGACCTCCGCGACCGGGCGCGGCACGGTGTCGGGCAGCGGCCGGGCGTCCTCGGCGATGTGCCGGTGCACGACCAGCAGCGCGCCGCCCTCGCTGGAGTACGGACGCCGTCCGCTGAGCAGCTCGTAGAGCACGGTCGCGGTGGCGTAGACGTCGGTGGCCGCGGTGAGCGGAGTGCCGAGCGCCTGCTCCGGGGCGAGGTAGGCGGGCGTGCCGAGCACCTCGCCCGTGGTGGTGGCCAGGGCGGCGCCGTCGGTGAGCACCCGGGCGATGCCGAAGTCGGCGATCTTGAGCATGCCGGTACCGGTGAGGAGGAGGTTCTTCGGCTTCACGTCCAGATGCAGGACGCCGGCGCGGTGGGCACCGTGCAGGCCGGCCAGCGTGGCGAGCACCAGCGCACAGGACTCTTCGGGCGCCAGGCCGCGCTCGGCGAAACGGCTCCACACCGAGCCGCCATCAAGCCGCTCCATCACCAGCAGGCTCGTCTCGCGGCCCGGCACCGACGTGTCGTGGACGAAGTCGTACACCGGCACGATGTGCGGGTGGTCCAGGGTGGCGAGCAGCCGGGCCTCGCGCTGGAAGTGCTCGATCGCGCGGGGGCCGCGGGCCAGCTCCGCGGGCAGCTGCTTGACGGCGACCTGGCGGGCGAGCGCGCGATGGGTGGCGGCGTAGACCACCCCCATGCCGCCCCGTCCGAGCTCGCCGCCGACGTCGTACTGCGGGATCGCCGCCCCGATCTCCGGCGGAGCGCTCACGGCAGACGTCCCGGCTCGGGTGGGTCGAGGCGGATGGTCGTCTCGGGGTCCGGATCCCCCGGCGCCGCGGCGACGACCGTGGTGGATTCGGCCGCGGCCGGCACCGTCGTGGGCTCCTCGGCGGCCGGTGCCGCGCCCGGCGGGAACGGCGGGGCAGCCGGTGCGAACGGTGACGGAGCGGTCGGTGCCGGGGCGGAGCCGTGGCCCCAGGGGGCCCAGGCGGGTTCCGCACCGGGCGGCGCGAGTGGCGCGGTGCCGCCCGCCTCCGCGGCTTGCGGCTGGTCGGACTCCGAGGACTGGTCGGAGTCGGAGGCTGGCTCCTCGGGCGGCAGCGTGACGTAGCCGAGCAGGAAGGCGGCCGCGGCGGCCGCCAGCACCATCGGGATCTCCGCTGCCGGTGCGGGCGCGACCAGGCGCAGCACCGACAGCGTCACGACCGCGACCAGCCCGGTCCCCACCCCCGCCGGCAGGAACCGCATCGCCCGCCGCCACCGGTTGGGCGGCAACCGGCGACGTGCCAGCGCCCACAGGCCGGCGGTCCACGAGAACAGCGTGAGCACCAGCACGCCGAGCCCGAACAGGCCGTAGACCGAGACCACCGAACCCCGCACGTCGGCGGTCGCGGCGCTGCTGGCCAGCGCCCGCCGGTCCGGCCCAAGCACCGACACCGTGGTCGGGATGAGGCCGGTCACCTGGCTGGACAGGTCGGAAAGGTCGAGCTCGAACTCGCGCGTCTCGGTGGTGCCTGGCGCGACGTCGAGCACCACCGAGGTCTCGTACGCGAAGAAGGTGAGCGCCAACGCCGTGCCGGTCATCCGGACTGTGCGGACCTCCGCCGGCGCATCCCCGTCGTTGCGGACCGCGACGGAGATCGTCGCCGGACGACGCGGATCGAGCCCGAACCGTCCGCCGGCCAGCGCGGTGCCGTTGATCCGCACCTCGAGGTGCACAGGGTCGCTACCCTCGGGGGCGGCGGCTGCGGGGACGGCAAAGCACAACAGACCGCTCAGCGCGACCGTGCCGAGGAGGAACAGGCGGCGGATCACGGCTTTCATCCCTCGGGGCCAGGGGGACTGGACGACCGGACAGACGCTAACACCGCGCCCACAGTACGGGTCAGGGCGCACGCGGAGCAGGGGGTGGAGATGAGAACGTCGCTTCGCGGGTGGGCCCTCGTCGCGGGGGTTCTCGCGATCGTCGCGGCCACCCCCTCGCCGGCCTTCGCCGCTGGCCTGACGCTCTCTCCCAGCAGCGGTCGTATCGGGAGCACGTTCACCGCCACCGCCGACGGGTTCATCGCCCGGTACTGCGGGAAGAGCCCGGTCCGGCTGCTCTGGGACGGCACCGAGCACGGCACGCCCGCCGCTCCCGCACCGGTCATCGTGTTCTCCGTCACCGTTCCCGCTGACGCCGCCGTCGGGGCGCACATCGTCGTGGTCACCTGCGGGAAGCTCGAAGCCAAGGCCACGTTCGAGGTCACGCCCGAGCCGTCGCCCACGCCCACTCCGACACGCACCCGCCGCCCCACGCCGTCGGTCTCCATCCCGCCGGTGTACACCGCGTCGCCCACCCCACCGACCAGCCCGACACCGAGCCGCCCGCAGGCGAGCCCCACGCCGTCCGGATCGGACAGTCCCGGCGACCTCGACCTGGATCGGACCAGCATCACCCCCGGCGAGCCGCTCAACGCGAGCGGGACGGGCTGCCCCCCGGGCGCGACCGTCGCGCTCACCTCGGGAGGCGAGTCGGTCGGCACCGCCACCGCGGACACCGCCGGACACTTCACCAGCCCGGTCCGGTTCTCCGACCTCTCCCCCGGCCGGCGGGTCGTCACCGCCGACTGCACGGTCCTGCTCACCGGCCAGGTGGACCTGGTGGTCTCCACCAGGAACGGGTCGAACGCGTCCATCGCGATCGTGCTGATCTTCTTCGTCCTGGTCGGGGCCATGCTGATGCGCTGGCAACTGCGTCCGCACGCCCGTCCCTGACCTGCCGCGGCCCCGCCGCGGCCTGCGCCACGACGGGACGACCGGGACAAGCGAGGAACGGCCTCAGCTCCTGCCGCCGCGGACGCCGGAGGCGAGGTCGGCGGTGAGCGCGCCGACCGACCGCACGCCCGCGGCGGTGTCCGGGGCGTCCAGCAGGCAACGGACCAGCGCCGATCCGACGATCACCCCGTCGGCGAACGAGGCCACCTCAGCGGCCTGCGCACCGTCGCTCACGCCGAGGCCGACGGCGACCGGGAGCCCGGTGGTGGCACGGACCCGGTCGACCAGCACCGGCGCGGCGGAACTGGTCTGGGTGCGGGCGCCGGTCACGCCCATCACCGACGTCGCGTAGACGAAGCCCCGACACGCCGCGGCCGTCGCGGCCAGCCGCGTGTCCGTGGAGCTGGGCGCGACCAGGAACACCCGGTCCAGCCCGTGCGTCTCGCTCGCCGCGAGCCATCCGTCCGCCTCGTCCGGGATCAGGTCGGGCGTGATCAGTCCCGCGCCACCCGCGGACGCGAGCGCGGCCGCGAACCGGTCGACGCCGTACCGCTCGACCGGGTTCCAGTACGTCATCACCAGCGTCGCCACGCCCGTGGCCGCCACCGCCTCGACCGTACGGAAGACGTCGTCGCGGCGCAGACCGCCGGCCAGCGCCCGGTCGGCAGCGGCCTGGATCACCGGCCCGTCCAGCACCGGGTCGGAGTAGGGGAAGCCCACCTCCACCACGTCGACGCCCCCGTCGACCATCGCCCGCATCGCCTCGATCGCGCCGTCGACGGTGGGGAACCCGGCCGGCAGGTATCCCACCAGTGCCGCCCGCCCGTCCGCCCGTGCCTTGTCGAACGCCTCCCGAACGGTCATCGCGGCGCTCCCCCGGCGGTGTCCGTGGCGCCGGCCGCCGCAGCGCCGGACGCCTCGCCCGTGACCAGGTCGAACCACCGGGCGGCGGTGTCGACGTCCTTGTCGCCGCGCCCGGACAGGTTCACCAGCACGACCGCCCCCTCGCCGAGCTCCGGCCCGATCTGGAGCGTGCCGGCCAGCGCGTGCGCGGTCTCGATCGCCGGGATGATGCCCTCGGTGCGGCAGAGCAGCGCGAAGGCGTCCATCGCGGCGGCGTCGGTGACCGGCAGATAGGTGGCCCGGCCGGTCTCGGCCAGCCAGGCGTGCTCGGGGCCCACGCCGGGGTAGTCCAGGCCGGCCGAGACCGAGTGCGACTCCATGGTCTGCCCGTCCTCGTCCTGCAGCACGTAGGAGCGGGCCCCGTGCAGGACGCCGACCGCCCCGCCGGTGATCGAGGAGGCGTGCCGGCCGGTCTCCACCCCGTCGCCGCCGGCCTCGAAGCCGTACAGCCGCACCGAGGCGTCGGGCACGAACGGGACGAAGATGCCGATCGCGTTCGAGCCGCCGCCGACGCACGCCGCCACCGCGTCGGGCAGCCCTCCGGTCAGCTCGGCGACCTGCGCCTTCGCCTCGGTGCCGATGACCGTGTGGAAGTCGCGCACCATCGCCGGGAACGGGTGCGGCCCGGCCACCGTGCCGAGCAGGTAGTGGGTCTTCTCGACGTTGGCCACCCAGTCGCGCATCGCCTCGTTGATCGCGTCTTTGAGCGTGCGCGACCCGGTGGTCACCGGGATCACCTCGGCACCGAGCAGCTTCATCCGGGCCACGTTGAGGGCCTGGCGGCGGGTGTCCTGCTCGCCCATGTAGACCACGCAGTCCAGATCCAGCAGCGCGGCGGCCGTGGCGGTGGCGACCCCGTGCTGGCCCGCGCCGGTCTCGGCGATGACCCGGGTCTTGCCCATCCGCCTGGTCAGCAGGGCCTGGCCCAGGACGTTGTTGATCTTGTGCGAGCCGGTGTGGTTGAGGTCCTCGCGCTTGAGCAGGACCCGGACCCCACCCGCGTGCCGGGCGAACCGGGCCGCCTCGGTCAGTGGGGACGGCCGGCCGGTGTAGGTGCGGTGCAGGTGGTCGAGCTCGGCGGCGAAGGCGGGGTCGGCCTGGGCCGCATGGTAGGCCCCGGCGAGCTGGTCCAGGGCGGCGACCAGGGCCTCCGGCACGAACCGGCCGCCGAAGCGTCCGAAGTGGCCGGTGGCGTCGGGCAGGTCGGGAAGGATGGCTGTCATCAGGTGCTCCTGGTGCTGGACGGCTACGGGCGGGCGTACACCGGCCCGTGCCATCGGAGCGTGCCGCGGGTGCCCGACACCGCTGGAGTCATCGGGGCGTCCGCGGGGTGGCCGGGTGGGACCCGGCGGTGACCAGGTCGGCCACGGCCTGCCGGGGGCTGCGGTCGCTGACCAGGCCCTCCCCGACCAGCACCGCGTCGGCCCCGGCGGCGGCGTAGGAGATCAGGTCGTGCGGCCCGCGCACTCCCGACTCGGCGATCTTGACCACGCCCGAGGGCAGCCCCGGCGCGATCCGCTCGAAGATCGACCGGTCGACCTCCAACGTGCGCAGGTTCCGGGCGTTGACCCCGATCACCTTGGCACCCGCCTCCAGCGCACGGTCTGCCTCGGCCTCGTCGTGCACCTCGATCAACGCGGTCATCCCCAGCGACTCGATCCGTTCCACCAGCCCGACCAGCGCGTTCTGCTCCATGGCGGCGACGATGAGCAGCACCAGGTCGGCACCGTGGGCGCGCGCCTCGTGCACCTGGTAGCTGGAGACGACGAAGTCCTTGCGCAGCACCGGCACGTCGACGACGGCGCGCACCTGGTCGAGGTCGTCGAGCGAGCCCCCGAACCGCCGCTGCTCGGTCAGCACGCTGATGCAGCGTGCGCCACCCGCGGCGTAGTCGCGGGCCAGAGCGGCCGGATCGGGGATGTCGGCCAGCTTTCCCCTGGTGGGGGACGCGCGCTTGACCTCGGCGATCACGCCGACGCCGGGAGCGCGCAGAGCCGCGAGAGCGTCCCTGGAGGGCCTGGCCGCCGCGGCGCGTTCTTTGATCTGCTCGAACGGGACCCGCTTCTCCCGTTCGGCAAGGTCGACGCGGACGCCGTGGAGGATCTCCTCCAGCACGCTCGTCATACGGTCCCATCCCGGGGTGCCATGCCGCGATGCTACCGAGGGCACCGGCCGCGGCCGACGCCGGTCACCCGGACGGCGGCCCGCCCGGCGACCCGACGCCCTCCGCACGCGGGAGCGGCTGCGTCACCGCCGGGTCGCCCGGAGCGCCCGCCGGCAGCCAGACCGTGAACCGTGCGCCGCCCTCCTGGGCCCGGCCGGCGGCCGCCCGACCGCCCAGCCGGGTGACCAGTCCGCGCACCAGTGCGAGCCCGACGCCGGTGCCCACCTGCCGCACTCCCCGGTAACGCTCGTAGAGCACGCTCCGGTCGAACGCCACGGCGCAGTCGTCCGGCGTGAGGCCCGGCCCGCCGTCCCGGAGCTCAAGCACCGCCCACGTCCCCTCGTCCCGGGCCGCCAGGACGATCGGCCGTCCGGCCGGGGTGACCCGCAGCGCGTTCTCGGCCAGCCCGTCGAGGATCTGCCGGACGCGCGTCGGGTCGGTGTGCAACAGCACCGGTTGGTCGGGCAGCTCGATGTCGAACAGCACGCCCTCGGCGGCGCAGCGGGCCTGCCACACCTCCGCGGCCGCCCGCACGAGGTCGGCCAGGTCCACGGTCGAGACGTCGATCCGGACGTCCTGGGCGCCGAGGCGGGAAAGGTCGAGCAGGTCCTGGATCAGCCGTTCCAGCCGGTTTGCCTCGGCCAGGATCGTGGCGCCGGCCGCCGGAGTGTCGGTGCCGGTCACGACGCCGTCGGCCAGCGACTCGGCGAAGCCCTTGATGCCGGTCAGCGGCGTGCGCAGCTCGTGGGAGACCGACAGCAGGAACTGCCGCTGCCGGCCCTCGCTGGTCTCCAGGGCGGCGGCCAGCGTGTTCACCGACGCCGCGACGTCGGCCACCTCGGCCGGGCCGTCCACCGGCACCCGCACCTGCCGGGCGCCAGCGGCCAGTTGGTGGGCAACGAGCGCCGTGCGACGCAGCGGCCGGCTGAACCGCCGGGCCAGCCAGCCTCCCGCGGCCGCGGCGACCAGCAGCCCGGCGGCGAGCGCCAGCAGGGTGCGGGTGAGCACCTCGCGCCCGAACGCGCGACTGTCCTCCTGCCGCTGGACCAGCACGACGGCACCCCCGGCCGCGGCCGGCCGGCCCTCCACGAACCATGCCTCGCCGTCGGCCCGGGCCACCGCGGACACCGTCCGGGCCGCCACCAGGTCGCCCGCGTACGGCGTGACGATCCGCGTCACCAGGTCGCCCGTCGCCCGCACCTCGCCCCGCGGGGTGACCCGCGCAATCGCGATGCCCTGCGCCCGCAGCGCGTTCAACAGCCGGGGGGTGGTACGGATCGCGCCGTCGCGGAGCGACACGTCGACCAGCAGGTCGGCCTGCTTGGCAAGGCTGCGCTGGCCCTCGGCCTCGGCCGAGCGGCGCACCAGCCCGTAGGAGAGCAGGCCCGCGATCAGCACGGCGACCACGGCGACCCCGGTCGTGAGCAGCGTGACCCGGCCCGCCACCGTGCCGCGGCTCATTGCGCCTCCGCCGCATACCCCACGCCCCGCACGGTGCGGATCGGGCTGGCCGCCCCCAGCTTGGCGCGGATCTGGGCGACGTGGACGTCCACCGTCCTGGTGCCGGCCGCGGCCGCGTACCCCCACACCTCGCTGAGCAGCTGCTCGCGCTCGTACACCCGGCCGGGTCGGCGCATCAGGTGCGCGAGCAGGTCGAACTCGGTGGTGGTCAGCGGTACCTCGGCGGCACCGGCCCAGGCCCGGCGACGGCCCGGGTCGAGCCGCACCGCGCCCACGGTGAGCACCGTCTCGGCCGCCGGCGGACCGGCCGCCCGGCGCAGCACCGTCTTCACCCGGGCGACCAGCTCGCGGGGGCTGAACGGCTTGGTCACGTAGTCGTCGGCGCCCAGCTCCAGGCCGAGTACCCGGTCGACCTCGTCGTCGCGGGCGGTGACGAGCAGCACGGGCGTCCAGTCCCCCGCGGCCCGCAGCCGCCGGCAGACCTCCGTGCCGTCCATGCCCGGCAGCCCGATGTCCAGGACGATCGCCACCGGCCGCAACCGGCGCACGGCAGCGAGCGCCGACTGCCCGTCGGTCTCGACGTGCACCCCGAACCCCTCCCGGCCCAGGTACAGCCGTTGGAGGTCGGCGATCGCCCGCTCGTCCTCGACGACCAGTACCAGACCCTTGTCCGCCGGGACCGGGGACCGGATCGCCTCCATGCACCCTCCTCGACGGGCGGCCGCGCGGTGGCACCGCCACCGGACGCGGTACGTCTGGCCACGCTACGCGGGCGCCATCCTCACCGCCCTGTCTCGTGCGTGGCGTGAACCCCGTGTTCGAGGAAGGTTCGGAGCGTCAGCGGCCACCCTGGCCGCGCGGACCGGCGGGCCGATCCGGCGCCGCACCGGCCAGCAGCTCGGCGAGGTGCACGGCCCGGCGGTCGGTGGAGTGGGCGATCTGGGTGCGGCAACTGAAGCCGTCCGCCAGCACCACGGTGTCCGGTGCGGCGGCCCGCACCGCCGGCAGGATCGCCCGCTCCCCGACCGCCTGCGCGACCTCGTAATGGCCGCGTTCGAACCCGAAGTTCCCCGCCAGGCCGCAACACCCCGCCTCCACCGGCTGCCGGACCAGGCCGGTGCGGGCGAGCAGCGCCTCGTCCGCGGCGGTGCTGAGCACGGCGTGCTGGTGGCAGTGCGTCTGTACGATCGCGGTCCCCTGGTGCCGGGGCGGCTCCCAGCCGGGTGCGTGCGCGGCGAGGAACTCCGCGAGGGTGAACGTCTGGTCGGCGAGCCGGCGCGCGGACGGGTCGGCCAACAGCTCCGGCAGGTCCGAGCGGAGCGCCGCGGTGCAGCTCGGCTCGAGGCCGACGACCGGCGTACCGGCCTCCAGGTGCGGGCCGAGGTGCCGCAGGCTGCGGCGGGCCACCCGCCGCGCGGTCCCGAGCTGGCCGGTGGAGATCCAGGTCAGTCCACAGCAGACCTGGCCGGGCGGCAGCACGACCCGGAAGCCGGCCGACTCCAGCACCGCCACCGCGGCCTGGCCGACTCCCGGGCTCAGGTAGTTGGTGAACGTGTCCGGCCAGAGCACCACCGTCGGCCGGTCGCCCCCCGCGTCCGCCGGGCCGGGGCCGGCCACTTCCGCCCGGTGGCCGGCCGCGTCCATCGGACCCCAACCCGCCGGCTCGCGACCAACCGGCTCGCGACCAACCGGCCCGCGACCAACCGGGTCGGGACCAGCCACCCCGTCATCGCCGCCGGCCCGGGCCCGCCGGCGGAACCACCGGACGAACGACTCGTCGGCGAAGCTGGGCAGCTCCCGCTCGGGGGTGACGCCGCCCACCCGCTTGAGCACGGCCGCCGCCCAGCCGGCCCGCCCGACGGCGTTGACCACGCGCGGCGCCAGCGCGGCGGCCCGTGCCCACAACGGCAGGAACCCCATCGAATAGTGCGACGCCGGCCGCAGCCGCCGCCGGTAGTGGTGGTGCAGGAACTCGGCCTTGTAGGTGGCCATGTCGACGTTCACCGGACAGTCGCTCCTGCACGCCTTGCAGGCCAGGCAGAGGTCGAGCGCGTCCCGTACCTCCGCCGAGCGCCAGCCGCCGGTCACCACGCCGCCGACCCGGCCGCCGACGTCCGCGCCACCGGGGTCGGCAACGCTGTCGCCGCGGAGCATCTCGAACAGCAGCCGGGCCCGGCCGCGGGTGGAGTGCCGCTCCTCCCGGGTGGCCTGGTAACTCGGGCACATCACCGCGCCGGTGGTGTCGCGGCACTTGCCGACGCCGATGCAGCGGCGGGTGGCGCCGGCGAGGCCGCCCGGGTCGTCCGGGTAGCTGAACACGGTCAGCAGCTCGCGCGGCTGGTAGCCGGCGCCGAGCCGGAGGTTGTCGTCCATCCGGTACGGACGCACCAGGATGCCGGGGTTCATCCGGTCGTCGGGGTCCCAGATCGCCTTGAACCGCCCGAACAGCCCGACCATCTCGTCGCCGAACAGCCGCGGCAGCAGCTCGGCGCGGGCCTGCCCGTCGCCGTGCTCGCCGGAGTACGACCCGCCGTGCGCTACCACCAGGTCGGCCGCCTCTTCGACGAACCGTCGGAACCGGCCGACACCCGCCTCGCTGACCAGGTCGAAGGTGAGTCGGACGTGGATGCACCCGTCGCCGTAGTGGCCGTAGGTGACCCCGCTCAGGCCGTGTCGGGCCTTCAGCTCACGGAACTCCCGGAGATAGGCGCCGAGCCGTGCGGGCGGCACCGCGGCGTCCTCCCACCCGGGCCAGGCCTCGGCGCCGTCGGCCATCCGGGTGGCGATGCCGGCGCCCTCCTCGCGGATCCGCCAGAGCGCCCGCTGCGCGCGGGGGTCGGTGACCAGCGAGGACCGCGGCCGCTGGTCGGCCGCGTCGAGTTCGGCGGCGAGCCGGCGGGCCGCCTCCTCGGCCGCACCGGGGGTCGGCCCACCGAACTCGACGAACAGCCAGGCGTGGCCGACCGGCAGCGCGTCCAGTGCGGCCGACCGGCGGCCCTTCGCCAGCAGCGCCTCGACGAGCTGGTCGTCGATCCCCTCGACCGCGATCGGCGCGTGGGTGAGGATCTGTGGCACGGCGTCGGCGGCGGTGCCGTCGTCGGGGTAGCCGAGCACCAGCAGCGTCCGGGCGGCCGGCGCCCGGACCAACCGGACGGTCGCGCCCAGCACGGTGACGCAGGTTCCTTCGGTGCCCACCAGGGCGCGGGCGACGTGGTGCCCGCGCTCGGGCAGCAACGCGTCCAGGGGGTATCCGCACACCTGCCGCATCGGGTAGCCGAGCCGGGTCCGGATCGGCGCCAGGTTGCCGTCGACCAGGCCGCGCAACGCGCGGTACACCTCGCCCGTCCGCCCCGGGCCGGCAGCGAGCCGGTCCAGCTCGTCCCGCGGGGTGGCTCCGACCGTCATTCGGGTGCCGTCGTGGAGCAGCACGTCCAGGGCCTCGACGTTGTCCGAGGTCTTGCCCCAGGCCACCGAGTGCGAGCCGCAGGCGTTGTTGCCGATCATCCCGCCGAGCGTGCAGCGCCGGTGCGTGGACGGGTCGGGGCCGAAGGTGAGGCCGTGCGGCGCCGCCGCGGCCTGCAGCGTGTCGAGCACCACCCCGGGCTCGACCACCGCCCGTCCGGTCGCGGAATCGAGGTCGAGGACCCGGGTCAGGTGGCGTGAGGTGTCGAGCACCAGTCCCCCGCCGATCGCGTTGCCGACGATGCTGGTGCCGCCGCCGCGCGGGGTCAGCGCGACGCCGTGCTCGCGGCAGGCCGCCACGGTGGCGACGACGTCCTCGACGGTGGCGGGCGTGACCACGCCGAGGGGCACCCGCCGGTAGTTGGAGGCGTCGGCGGTGTAGAGCGCCCGGGTGCCGCGGTCGAAGCGGACGCCGCCCCGCACGTCGGCCCGCAGTTGCCGTTCCAGCCCGGCCAGGTCCACGTCGGACGGCTCAGCCCGTGCCGGCCGGACGGCGTTCACGGCGTCACCAACCGTTCGGGCAGCTCGCTCGCGGAGGCCAGCAGCGCACCGCGGTCCAGGCCCTCGCCGGCCAACGCGTCCACCAGCAGGGCGAGCGCCTCTGGCGGCGGGGGGCTGTCCGGCTGGCCGGCGTCGGAGGAGAGCACGACCCGGTCGGCACCCACTACCCGGACGAACTCCGCCAGCCGCGCCGGGGGGCAGTCCGGTTGATGGAGCAGCTGGTAGGCGGTGACCTCGGCGAGGGCGCCGTGCGCGGTGAGCGTTCGGGCCTCGGCCGGGCTCATCGCCGGGACCGTGTAGCTCGGGTGGGTCAGCAGCACCCTCCGCACGCCGGCCGTCCGGGCGGCCGGCAGCAACCAGCCGACCTCGGCGACGCTCAGGTGACCGGTGGCGAGCACGGCGTCGAACTCGGCGATCAGGGCAAGGATCTGCCCGACGGCGTCCTCGGTGGTCGGGTCGACCGGGGGGATGGCGTACGCGGCGTCCGACAGCTTGGCGCGGTGGGTGCACAGCCGGGGCAGGCCGGCCGCACGCTGCGTGTGGGCGTCGGCGGTCGGCATCCAGACCACCCGCCCGCCGCTGGCGAGCGCGGCCGCCACCGCGGCGGGGTTGAGGCCCCCGGCCTGCTGGTTCAGCGCGATCCCGCCGTACACGGCCAAGCCGCTGGCCCGGCCGGCGGTCCTGGCCCGCCCGACCGTCGTCTCGTAGTGCGCCTTGAGTACGCAGCCGGTGAACCCGGCGTCGGCGTACCACCGGACGACGTCCAGGTCGTCACCGAGACGCCGGGCGATGTCCGGAGCCGCGTGCACGTGCAGGTCGAACACGAAAGAGCCATCCTGAGCCTCGGGGAGTTACTGGTCGCCGCCCTCGTCGATGAGTCGCCGCACCTCCCGGGCGATCACTCCCAGCCGCGCCTCGCTGAGCAGCGAGTACGTGTGTCGGGCCGACCGGCCCAGCGCCACGTCGATCTCGACGAGCAACAGGTCGGGCTCCTTGAGCGGGCACTTGGCGACCAGATGCCCGCCCGGGTCGAACACCCGGGAGCCCCCCCAGAACTCGACGTCGGACTCCACGCCAACCCGGTTCACGAACAGCACCCAGCACTGCAACAGGCGGGCGGCCGTGCGGAGCAGGTCGTCCCAGTACGACTGGGTGTCCATCGTGCCGCTGGCGCTGCACGCCGTGACCAGCAGCACCTCGGCCCCGTCCTGGACAGCGAGCCACGGCACCACCGGTTGCCAGGCGTCGGCGCAGATCAGTGTGGCGAACCGGCCGTGGGCGGTGTCGAAGGCACGCAGCGCCTGTCCCGGGCTGACGTGCTTGCGCTCCTCCCAGGATCCGTAGGTCGGGAGGAAGAGCTTGCGGTGCAGGTGCCGCAGCGACCCGGCACCGAGGTACGCGGCGCTGTTGTACCGCCGCATGCCGCCGTTCTCGTGGAACCCGATCAGCACGTCCGGCCCGATCTCGGACAGGGCCAGTAGTCGCGGGTCGTCGGCCCGCAGCGTCTGCCCGGGCGGGACCTGGGCAAGTGCGTAGCCGTGCAGAGCCAGTTCGGGGAAGACCACGATGTCGGCCCCCTGGTCGGCCGCCGCACGCACAGTCGCGGCGGCCGCGGCGAGGTTGGCGTCCACGTCGCCGAGGACGCAGTCGCTCTGTGCCAACGCGACCCGCATGATCCCCCCTTGCCGCGCCAGGCCCGGGTCACCGGGCACTCTGGATCCGTTCGTCGGGCGCGCAGAGGCCGGGCGCACCGGCGGGTGATCCCCGCCGGTGGGCCCGACCTCGTTGTCGCCTCTGGTCAGATGATCTTCTGTTCCTTGAGGAAGTCGGTCACCACCCGCTCGACCGGCTTGCCGTCGACGTCCACCGCGGCGTTGAGCGAGGTCATCGTCTTGCCGGACAGTTTCGCACTCAACCCGGTGAAGAGTTTGTCGAACGCGTCCTTCTTCTTCTCGTAGGTCTCCTTGCGGATCGAGATCGCGATGTTGTACGAGGGGAAGAAGCCCTTGTCGTCCTCGAGCACGGTCAGCTTCTTGCCGACGATCTGCCCGTCGGTGGCGAAGACCACCGCGAAGTCACACGAGTCCCCCTTGCCCACCTGCTGGTACACCAGACCGAAGTCCAGCTGCTTGACGTTGCCGTTGGGCAGGTCGAAGCCGTAGGTCTTCTCCAGGCCCGGCAGGCCGTCGTCGCGGTTGATGAACTCAGACGCGGTGCACAGCGTCGCGGCAGTCGGGTCCTTCTTCACCAGAGCGGCGTAGTCGGAGACGGTCTTCACACCGTGCTGGGAGACCGCGTCGGAGTTCGCCGCGATCGCGTAGGTGTTGTTGGCCTCGGCCGGCGCGATCCAGACGATGCCGTTCTTCTCGTCGGCCTTCTTCACGGCCTCGAACTGTTCCTGGGAGCCGGGCACCGGCTTGGTGTTCTTGAGGATGTTGATCCAACCGGTGCCGGTGTACTCGTAGTAGACGTCGACCTCACCGGTCTCCAGCGCCTTGCGGACGACCGGGGTACCGGAGAGCTTGGTCTGGTCCTTCACGGTCGCGCCGGCGGCCTTCAGGGTCTGGACCAGCATGTTGCCCAGGATGACCTGCTCGGTGAACTCCTTCGAGCCCACCGTGATCGACACGCCCTTGAGGTCGACGCCGCTGGTGAGCGAACCAGCGCTTGCGTCGACCTTGTCCTCGCTCCCGCCTCCGCAACCGGCCGCGACGGCGATGAGGCCGAAGGCCACCACCGCCGCTCCGACCCGGCGACCCAGGCGACTCCGTGCTGTGCGCATAACATTCCTTCTCTCTCGTCACTCCGGACACCGACGCTGGTGTTCCGGAGGCGGTTCGGTTAAAGCCCGCGGGGGGAGAGCAGCTCCTCGGCGACTCCCGCGACATAGTCGACGAACAGCGCCAGGACCGCGGTCATCACGCTCCCGGCGATCAACACCGTGGAGCGATACTGCACGATGCCGTTGTAGATGATGTTGCCGAGCCCCCCCGCGTCGGTCAGCACAGCGATCGCCGCCGTACCCACGTTGATCACCAGCGCGGTGCGCACACCGGCGAGCATCACCGGTACCGCCAGCGGCAACTCGATCCGGCCGAGCACCGCCACCGTGGTCATGCCCATCCCGCGGCCGGCCTCCTTCACCGCCGGATCGACCTGGCGCAGGCCCACCATGGTGTTCCGCAGCACCGGCAGGAACGCGTAGACCACCAGCGCGATCACGGCGTACCTGAAGCCGACGTCCCAGACGATCGCGAGCAGCACGAGCACCCCGATGCTGGGTACTGCCTGCCCGATGTTGGCGATACCCAGGAAGATCGGCACCACCGGCCGGGCGAAGGACCGGGTCAGCAGGACGCCGAGCGGAATCGCGATGCCGACCACCAGCACCGTGGACAGGGCCACGAGCTGGATGTGCCGAACCACTGCCTCGGTGATGACCGTCGAGTTGAGCAGCCGCTGCTCGATGCTGTCCAGCGTCTGGCTGCCGACCCAGAGGTAGAGGAGGACGCAGGCGGCCAGCAGGAACGCCGGCATCGCCAGGTAGCGCCGAAGCACGGCCGCCAGCGAGCGTCGCGGACCTCGGGAGGCGGGCGGCAGCGCCAACGGATCGGCGATGTCCACCGTGGCCAGCGCCGCGGGGGTGCTCATGCGGGCTGACCGGACTCGGCGGCCGGCACCTCACCGGCCGCGGTGAGGACGTTGTCCATCCGGACCGACCCGATGCATGTACCGTCCTCGCCGACCACCCGCACCTGGTCGGACCGGCCGCGCAGCATCGCGTCGAGGGCATCGGCGAGCGTGGCCGCCAACGGGATGACGATCTCGTCCGGCTCCCGCGGGCCGCGGGTGCCCTCGTCCACGCACGGACCGACCGGCAACAGGTCGAGGCGACGCAGGGCCGCGCCCGAGCCGATGAAGTCGCTCACGAACGCGTCGGCCGGCCCGGACAGAATCGCTTCGGGGGTGTCGTACTGGGCGATGATCGAGCGCTCCCGCAGGATCGCGATGCGGTCGCCCATCTTGATCGCCTCGCCGATGTCGTGGGTGACGAAGACGATGGTCTTGCGGATCTCCCGCTGCAACCGGAGGAACTCGTCCTGCAACCGGCTCCGGGTGATCGGGTCGATGGCGCCGAACGGTTCGTCCATCAGCATCACCGGCGGGTCCGCCGCCAGCGCCCTGGCCACCCCGACCCGCTGCCGCTGCCCACCGGAGAGCTGTTTGGGGTAGCGGGCGCGGTAACTCGGGTCGAGGCCGATCAGCTCGAGCAGCTCGTCCACCCGGGCGTCGACCCGCGCCTTGGGCCAGCCCAACATCCGCGGCACGGTGGCGATGTTGTCGCCGATCCGCTGGTGCGGGAACAGGCCGATCTGCTGGATGACGTATCCGATCCGACGGCGCAGCTGGTCGGGGTTGGTCCGGGTGACGTCCTCGCCCTCCAGGAAGATCCGGCCCGAGGACGGCTCGATGATGCGGTTGATCAGCTTCATCGTGGTGGTCTTCCCGCAGCCGGACGGACCGACCAGGATCACGATCTCGCCTTCCGGCACGTCCAGGTCGAGCTCATCGACCGCTGCCTGGGACTGCCCCGGAAAGTGCTTGGTCAGCTTCTCCAGGCGGATCATGGGTTCAGACACGGATACCTCGCGAGGTCGAAAGCCGATTGAGCAGGAGGAAGGCAGCGTCGAGGAGCAACCCGAGCAGGACCACCCCGAGGGTGCCCGCCACCGCCTCGTTCAGGGCGATCGGGCTGCCGATGCGGCGCAGCCCGTCGAAGATCAGCACCCCCAGACCGGGGCCGTTGACGATCACTCCGAGCGCCGCGATACCGACCACGATCATCGCCGAGACCCGGACTCCGGTGATGATGACCGGCCAGGCCAGCGGCAGCTCGATCCGGAACAACCGGCGCCAACGGCCCATGCCCATGCCCTGGGCGGACTCGACGATCGCCGGGTCGACCCCGAGCAGTCCGGTGACCGTGTTACGGACGATCGGCAGCAGCGAGTAGAGCGTGAGCGCAACGATCACGGACCGCTCGCCCAGCCCGAGGGGCTTGATCGTGACCAGCAGCGAGTAGAGAGCCAACGAGGGGATCGTGAGGATGAGCCCGGTGACGCCCGTGGCGGTGGACCGCAACCGGGGGCTTCGGTAGGACACCACTCCCAGCGTGATGCCGATCAGCGTGCCCAGGGCGATCGCGATGAGCACCACCCGGAGATGGTCGAGCGTGTGTCTGGCTACGTCCTCTTGGTAGTAGTCCAGGTATTCCAGAAAGGTCATCGCATCTCTTCCGCCCCGGGATCCGTCGCGTCATCGTACGGACAGGGCGGCCGACCGCAATGCTTTGTCATAGAAGTGCCGCAGAAGTGCGGCCAAGCGTCCGAACGCGGGGTGTTCGTCGTACATGAACTCGGTGTGGCCGCACCCCTCCAGGACCACCAGTTCCTTGGGCTCGTGCGCCCGCGCGTAGAGGCGTTCGGACTCCTCCGGGGCATGCAGCTCGTTGCGGTCGCCGTGCACGAGCAGCAGCGGACGGCCGGCGAGTCGGGCCACCGCGTCCTCGGGACGGAACCGCAGATAGTAGTCGGCCGACTCCAGACTGACACCGGACTCGGCAAAGCCAGCCGCCTTGGTCAACTCCTGGCCGACGTAGCCGACCGTGGCGGTGTCGAGGTCGAGGCGGACGATCGCGAACGGGTCGACGTTGCGGGACCGCCCGGAGACCGCGCGCTCGAGCCGGTCGTGCGCGATGTCGGCCCGCAGCTGCTCCCAGCTCGTGCGGTCGTGCATGAACCGAATCGAACGCCCGCCGTCACCGACAGCCTGGCAGGTGGCGACCGCCCGCACCCGCTCGTCGTCCGCGGCCTCGGCGATCACCACGCCGCCGCCGAGAGCCCATCCGAACAGGCCCACCCGGTCGGGGTCGACCTCCGGCTGGCCCTGGACGAAGCTCACTGCGGCCCGGATGTCCTCGACCCAGTCCTGGGGGGCCACCCGGCCCCGTTCGCCCTCGCTGTAGCCGAAGCCACGGTAGTCGAACGCGAGGACGGCGTAGCCGTGCGGCACGAGGGCGCGGGCGATCCGGGCGGGGTGGATGTCCTTGAGGCCCTGGTAGCCCGAACATGCGACGACGGTCGGTAACGGCGTGTCCGAAGGGTTTTCGGGGAGATAGAGGTCGCCGTCGAGACGCAGACGGTCACTGAAGAAATGGACGGGACGGCATCGCATGCCGGAACTCCTGAGTTGCAGTTATAACAACAGTGGTTGCTACATGATGCTACTACGCAGGAGTGGCAGGTCAAGCGGCGGGGAGCCCCCCCGGCGGCAGGTCCGGTGCCCCCAGAGCCCGGGAGAGTTCCCCGGCGGTGGCGACGACCTGGTCGCTCGCGGCCGCGAGCCGGTCGCCCAGGCGGAACTTCGGCCCGCTGATGTTCACCGCGGCGACGATCCGTCCGCGGGAATCGCGGATCGGCGCCGCGACGCCCACCAGGCCGGGTTCGTTCTCCTCGTCCACGCGGGCGTAGCCGAGCCGCCGGGCCTGCGCGATCCGACCGGCCAGATCCTCGACCCCGGTCGGGGTGTTCGGCCCGAACCGGGTGAACGCGACGCCCTCGAAGAGGGCCCGCAACCGCTCCTCGGAGTGGTCGACGAGCAACGCGCGCCCGGACGAGGTGCAGTACGCCGGCGCGGTCCGCCCCACCCAGCCGGCGGCCTGCATCACCAGCGAGGAGCTGTGCGTCTGCACGGTCAACACCTCGCGGCCCTGCAACACCGAGAGGTAGGCCGTCTCGTCGAATGCGCCGACGAGCCGTTCCAGCAGCGGTGGTGCGGACTCCAGCAGCCGGTGGTCGCCGGCCCGGGCCGCGAGGGCGAAGAGCCGCCAGCTCAGCCGGTACAGCAGGGTGGTCGGGTCCCGCTCGAGCACGCCGCACGCCACCAGGGTCTTCAGCGTGCGGGAGACCTGGCTCTTCTCCCGTTCGAGCAGCTCGGCGATGCGCGTCACCCCGAGCCCCCCGGCGTCGACGGCCTCCGACGAACCGAGGACGAACAGGATGCTGACCCCGCGTCGGAGCGTGGTCTCTGGCTGGTCCATGTTTTCGATCACCCCGGGCAGATCGTCTCTGACGGCTCGCGGAACGTGCAATCGAGGGTTGCCGCCGGCCGAACGCCGCCCGGCTCGGACGACCCGAGTGGGGGAGCGCCGGTGCTGGCGGCCCGGCGAGGGAGGCCCGGACAGCGGTACGTCGGCGGCAGGAGCCTCCGAACCGCCGGGTGCGTGCGGCTCAGCCGCGCAGGCGGCCGGCCCATCGGCGCGCCAGCGCGGAACCCGGCGGGCCGCCCCGGCCAGGCCCGTCCACCTGTTCGGCCCGGAGCTGCTCGCGCAGGTCGGCCGGCAGCCGGTCCACCACGGCCGCGTCGTCGGCCACCGCGAACGGCCGCTGGCCCGGAAAGGCCGCGATCGCCGAGCTGTACACGTCCAGCACCCGGCCGGCGACCACCGGCCAGTCGAACACCTCCACCGCCTGTCGGGCGTGCGCCGCGAGCACCGCGCGGCGATCCGGGTCGTCCAGCAGGTGTCCGACGCAGTCCGCCAGGGCGGCGGCGTCGGCGGACGGGAAGAGCACGCCGGCCCTGCCGTCGTCGAGCACCCGCCGGAACGCGTCCAGGTCACTGGCGACGATCGCGGCGCCTGCCGCCATCGCCTCGGTGAGGACCATCCCGAACGACTCCCCGCCCAGGTTCGGGGCGACGTACACGTCGACGCTGCGCAGCATCCGGGCCTTGTCGGGCTCGGACACCGTGCCGAGCAGGGTCACCCGGGGTCGCACCGCGGCGGGCAGACCGGTCAGGAGCGCGGACTGGTCGCCCGGCCCGGCCACGAGCAGGCGCAGTCCGGGCCGCTGGGCCGCCAGCGTGGCGAACGCCCGGCCCAGCACGGGGAAGCCCTTGCGGGGCTCGGTGAACCGTCCCAGGAACCCGACCGCACCGCCCTCGCCCGGCCAGCCGGGCAACGGCTCGGCGCCGGCGAACCTGGCCACCGCGACGCCGTTGGGGATCTCCACCGCCCC
Source organism: uncultured Actinomycetota bacterium (assembly GCA_963740255.1). GTDB lineage: Bacteria > Actinomycetota > Actinomycetes > Mycobacteriales > Cryptosporangiaceae > CAVUDO01. The sequence continues at coordinate 917,783 of CAVUDO010000002.1, forward strand.
ACCGGCAAGGTGCTCGACCTGCACCCGCCGGGCCAGCGCCGACACCGCGATCCGCCCGGTGACCGTCTCCAGCACCGGCTGCAGTGCCGCGTGCGCGGCGGCCAGCGCCCGGGACCGCCGGGTGGCGGTGTGGAAGGTCGCCACGATCGGACCCCGGGCCACCAGGCAGGCCAGCAGCGACAGGCTCGGCGCGGCCGGCTCGTGCACGTGCAGGACGTCGAAGTGCCCGTCGCGCAGCCAGCGCCGGGTGCGGGCCAACGAACGCGGACCGAACGAGAGCCTGGCCACCGACCCGTTGTAGCGGACCGGCACCGCGCGGCCGGCCGGCACCACGTAGGCGGGCAGCGTCCCCCCGCCCTCGGCCGGCGCCAGCACCGACACCTCGTGGCCCAGCACGATCAGCGCCTCGGCCAGGTCGCGGACGTGCGCCTGGACCCCTCCCGGCACGTCGAAGGAGTACGGGCAGACGATCCCGATCCGCACGGCGGCGCCCGTCAGCCGTCCGCCGCGCCTGCGGCGACCCGGGCCTGCGCACCCGGCGCGAGGTCGTCCAGCCAGAGCCGTTGCAGCATGTGCCAGTCCTCGGGGTGCGCGGCGATCCCCCGGGCCAGTTCGTCCGCGACCGTCTGGGTAAGGGTGGCGACCCGCACGGAGAGGTCTCCCTCCGTCGGCACCGGCAGCGGTCCGTAGAGCCGGGCGTGGGTCGCCTCGGCCGTGTTCCACATCCCGAACGCGAACAGGGGGGCGCCCGTACGCAGGGCCAGCAACGCGGGCCCCGGCGGCATCCGGGTCCGCGCGCCGAAGAAGTCGACCGGGACGCCGCGCGCGGAGAGGTCGCGGTCGGCCAACAGCGGCACCAGCCGGCCCTCGCCGAGCCGGTCGGCGAGCACGTCGAGCACCGGACGGTCGCCCCCGGTCAGCGGCAGGATCTCCATGCCCAGCGACGTGCGGTAGGCCAGGAACCGCTCGTAGAGGTCCTCGGGCTCGAGCCGCTCGGCGACGGTGGTCAGCGGCATGCCGGTCACGCACGCCCAGGCGCCGGCCAGGTCCCAGTTGCCGGCGTGCGGCAGCGCCACGACCACACCGCGGCCAGCGGCCACCGCGTCCCGCAGCGTCGCCTCGTTCTCGATCACGAACCGCCGCCCGAGTTCCTCCCGGCTCCACGCCGGCAGCCGGAACGCCTCCATCCAGTACCGCGCGTACGACCGCATCCCGGCCCGCACCAGATCCTGGAGGTCGTCCTCGGGCAGCTCCGGCCCCACCACGCGGCGCAGGTTGGCCGCGAGCCGCCGCACACCCGGCCCGCCCCGGCGGTACGCCGCGTCCGCCGCGAGCGCGAAGCCGGGCCCGGCCACCCCTGCGGGCAGGGTGCGCACCAACCGCCACGCAGCGCGGTACGCGAGCGACGCCGCGCGTGCCTTCACGAGCGCGCCCCGTCCGGCGCGGCGTCGTGTTCAGCCCGGGTCTGCCGGTGGACCGCGTGGATCCGCTGCGCCGCCGTCACGACCGCCAGCACCGTCAGCAGACCCAGGCCGACCTCGAGCGCGTACGGCACGCCGAACACGTCGAGCAGCGCCGCCGCCCCCGCCACGATCAGCCGTTCGGTCCGCTCGGCGATGCCGACGTCCGCGTCCAGCCCCAGGCCCTGGGCGCGGGCCTTGGTGTAGGAGACCAAGGCCCCGCCGACCAGGCAGCACAGTGCCCCCGCCGCGGCCACCGGCCGCCCGGCGCCGGCCAGCCAGTACGCGAGCGCGGCGAAGATCGCGCCGTCGGCGATCCGGTCCATCGTCGAGTCGAGGAAGGCGCCCCACCGGCTGACCCGGCCACGGGCCCGCGCCATCGCGCCGTCGAGCATGTCGGTCAGCACCGCGACGCCCACCACGATCGTCCCGAGCAGCAGCTGTCCCCGGGCGACGAAGGCCACCGACGCGGCAACCACCCCGACGGTACCGACGACCGTGACCAGGTCGGGGCTCAGTCCGGCCCGGACCAGCGCGGCGCCGACCGGGTCGAGCACCCGCGAGAGGCGGGCGCGCGCGAGGACGTTGAGCATCGGCTTCCGTTCGTCGGCGGCAGATCGTCGCGGCCTGTGGGAGGACCGGTCCGGACGCCGTTCACGATAGCCGCCTCCCCCGAGCCCGCCGCCGTCCCGAGCCGACGGCACACCGGGCACCTCCCGGACGTTGCTTCGCTGGAATGGCGCGGTCGTTTCGCCGGTGTGGCCTTGTCCCCGGGCGCCGCTGGGTGTGGGATCGGCGCACGGGTCCAACGGCGGACGTGAGCGCCGTGGCGGGACGGGCGGGCGAGCACAGGAGGCTTGAGCCATGGCGCAGAAGGCACAGGACAAGGGGGTCGCCGGCGCCGGGCCGGTTGCCGAAGACCCCCGTTCGGTACGCAACGTGGTGCTGGTCGGGCACTCCGGTGCCGGCAAGACCACCCTGATCGAGGCCCTGCTCGCGGCCACCGGGACGGTCTCCCGGGCCGGCACGGTGCTCGACGGCACCACGGTGTGCGACCACGACCCGGCCGCGGTCAAACAGCAACGGTCCGTGAGCCTCGCGCTGGCCCCGCTCGTCCACCGGGGCGTCAAGGTCAACCTGCTCGACACCCCCGGCTACGCCGACTTCACCGGCGAGCTGCGGGCCGGCCTGCGGGCCGCCGACGCCGCCCTGTTCGTGGTCTCGGCCGTGGACGGTGTCGACGCCAGCACGGTCGCGCTCTGGGAGGAGTGCGCGCAGGTGGAAATGCCCCGCGCGGTGGTGATCACCCGGCTCGACCACCCCCGCGCGGACTTCGACGAGGCGGTCGCGATCTGCCAGCGGGTCTTCGGCGAGAACGTGCTCCCGCTCTACCTGCCCATCCACGACGGCGACGGCGAGGAGGCGACGGTCGTCGGCCAGATCGGCCTGCTCTCGCAGCGGATCTACGACTACTCCGGCGCCGCCACCCCCACGGTGCGCGCCCCGGACTCCGAGCACGTGGCGCTGATCGAGAACGCCCGCGGCGACCTGATCGAGGGGATCATCGCCGAGAGCGAGGACGAGACCCTGATGGAGCGCTACCTCGGGGGCGAGGAACTCGACTACGACACGCTGATCGCCGACCTGGAGACCGCCGTGGCCCGCGGCACGTTCTACCCGGTGCTCGGGGCCTCGGCGCTGACCGGTGTGGGCACCGGCGAACTGCTGGAGGTGCTCACCGGCGGGTTCCCCTCCCCCGCCGAGCACGAGCTGCCGCTGGTCACCGGCATCGGCGGCGAGCCGAAGGACCCGTTCCCGGTCGACCCGGCCGGCCCCCTGATCGCCGAGGTGGTCAAGACCACGATCGACTCCTACGTCGGCCGGGTGTCCCTGGTGCGGGTGTTCTCCGGGACGCTGCGCGCCGAGCAGGTCGTGCACGTGTCCGGCCACGGCCTGGCCGAGCGCGGACACGCCGACCACGACGTCGACGAGCGCGCCGCCCACCTCTACTCCCCGCTCGGCGCGACGCTGCGGGAGGTGCCGTACTGCGTCGCCGGCGACCTCTGCGCGCTGACCAAGATCGGCTCGGCCGAGACCGGCGACACCATCTCGGCCAAAGACAACCCGTTGCTGGTCGCCCCGTGGGAGATGCCCGAACCGCTGCTGCCGATCGCAGTGGTCGCCAAGACCCGCAGCGACGAGGACGCGATGGCCAAGAACCTCTCCCGGCTGGTCGCCGGCGACCCCACCCTGCGGATGGAACGCAACCCCGAGACCCGCCAGCTCGTGCTGTGGTGCATGGGCGAGGCACACGCCGACGTCGTGCTCGACCGGCTGCGGGCCGGCGGGGTGGAGCTGGACACCGAGCCGGTGCGGGTGGCGCTGCGGGAGACGTTCGCGGCGCCGGCCAAGGGGCACGGCAGGCACGTGAAGCAGTCCGGCGGGCATGGCCAGTACGCGGTGGCCGACATCGAGGTGGAACCGCTGCCGACCGGCGCCGGCTTCGAGTTCGTCGACAGGGTGGTCGGGGGCGCGGTGCCCAACAACTACATCCCGTCGGTGGAGAAGGGCGTCCGGCAGCAGATGGAGCGCGGCCTGGCCGCCGGCTTCCCGGTGGTGGACCTGCGGGTGACGCTGGTGGACGGCAAGGCGCACAGCGTCGACTCCTCCGACGCGGCGTTCCAGACCGCCGGGGCGCTGGCGCTGCGGGAGGCGGCCGCCGCCGCCCAGATCAACCTGCTCGAACCGGTGGACGAGGTCGTCATCCGGGTGCCGGACGGTTTCGTCGGGCCGGTGATGAGCGACCTGTCCGGCCGCCGCGGACGGGTGCTCGGCACCGAGCCCGACGAGCACGAGCGGACGCTGGTGCGGGCCGAGGTGCCGGCCACCGAACTGGTCCGTTACGCCACCGACCTGCGGTCGCTCACGTCGGGCACGGCGTCGTTCCGCCGGGCTTTCGTGCGACACGACGCGTTGCCGCCGCACCTGACCGACCAGGTGCGGGCCGACCACCGCAACTGACCCGACCTGCGGAGCCCGCCGCCCACGCCGCGGGCGGCGGCGGCGGGCAACGCGCCGCGCCGCCGGGGGCGGGGCTTAGAGTTCGGCCGCGGCCTCGACCCAGGCCCCGGCGAGCATCGTCCGGGTGTCCCCGAGCAGCTGCGGCAGCACCCGGGTCTGGCCGACGACCGGCATGAAGTTGGTGTCGCCGCCCCAGCGCGGCACCAGGTGCTGGTGCAGGTGGCCGGCGATGCCGGCACCGGCCACCGCGCCCAGGTTCATCCCGATGTTGAAGCCCTGCGCGCCGCTGACCCTCCGCACCGACCGCATCGCCAGCTGGGTGAACGCGGAGATCTCCGCGAGCTCGTCCGTCAACAGGTCGGTGAAGTCGGCGACGTGCCGGTAGGGCACCACCATCAGGTGCCCGGAGTTGTAGGGGTAGAGGTTGAGCAGCGCGTAGACGCGACGGCCGCGGGCCACCACCAGCCCGGCCTCGTCCGTCATGGCCGGCACCAGGCAGAACGGGCACCCGGCCTCCCCGGCCGGCTTGCCCTCGCCCTTGATGTAGGCCATCCGGTGCGGTGTCCACAGCCGGCGGAACGAGTCGGCGACCCCCGCGCCGTCCTGGGTCTGGTACTCCGGGGTCTGGTACTCCGGGGTCTCGTACTCCGGCCCGGTCATGGCGCGATCCTACGGCCGGGGTGCCCGGGCCGGTCGACGGTCGCGGGTCCGGTGCCGGACGGCGGGTTGCCCCTCCGGCAAACCGAGCCGATTGCCCGTAACTCCGTGCAGATTTCGCAATACCTATACGAACCAACACGATTGCATTACCGTCGTTACACGCGTTCAGCGTGCCCCAAAGGACGAATTCCTCGGCACCGCGAGGGGTTCGTTCCCCCGTTCCACCCACCACCACGAGGCGCCGCTCACCACCGGGAGCGGGCCCGCGATGAACGGGAGAGTCCGATGACCCCTGCCCGCAGTTCCCCACTTGTCCGCCGGGCCCTGTTGGGCCTGGCCACTGTGTTCGCCGTCCTGGTCGCCCTCGCCGCTCCCGCGGCAGCGGCACCCGACGAGGGCGCCATCCTGCACGCCACCGGCGTTGACGCCTTAGCGGGCAAGTACGTCGTGGTGTTCAAGGACTCCGCGGTCGACCGCTCCCGGGTGGGCGACACCGTGGCCGCCCTGACTGCACGGTACGGCGGCAAGGCGTCCCACACCTACCGTTCGGCCCTGGGCGGTTTCGCCGCGACGATGAGCGAGACCCAGGCCAAGCGGCTGGCCGCCGACCCGAAGGTCGCCTACGTCGAGCAGGACCGGACGCTGCGCGCCCTGGGCACCCAGCCCAACCCGCCGTCCTGGGGCCTGGACCGGATCGACCAGCGCAACCTCCCGCTGGACGGCTCGTACACGTACCCGAACACCGCGTCCAACGTCCGGGCGTACGTGATCGACACCGGCGTCCGGATCACCCACACCGACTTCGGCGGTCGCGCGGTCAGCGGCCGCGACACGATCGACAACGACAACGACGCCAGCGACTGCAACGGGCACGGCACGCACGTGGCCGGCACGGTCGGCGGCACGTCCTACGGCGTGGCCAAGGGCGTGAACATCACCGCGGTGCGGGTGCTCAACTGCTCCGGCAGCGGCAGCACGGCCCAGGTGGTGGCCGGCATCGACTGGGTCACCGCCGACCACGCGGCGGGCGCCCTCGCGGTCGCGAACATGAGCCTCGGCGGCGGCGTCGACACCGCCCTGGACACCGCAGTCGCCAACTCCATCGCCGACGGCATCACGTACGCGATCGCGGCCGGCAACAGCAACGCGAACGCGTGCAACGCCTCGCCCGCCCGGGTGCCTGCCGCAATCACGCTGGGGTCCACGACCACCACCGACGCACGGTCCAGCTTCTCCAACGTCGGCACCTGCCTCGACCTGTTCGCGCCCGGCTCCGACATCACCTCGGCCTGGTACAACAGCGACACCGCCACCAACACGATCAGCGGCACCTCGATGGCGTCCCCGCACGCCGCCGGTGCCGCGGCGCTGGTGCTCTCGGCCAACCCGAGCTTCACCCCGCAGCAGGTGCGCGACAGCATGGTCAACAACGCCACCAACGGCGTGGTGACCAACCCGGGCACCGGCTCGCCGAACAAGCTGCTGTTCGTCGGCACCGGCACCCCGCCGGTGAACGACTTCTCGGTCGCGGTGAGCCCGACCAGTGGCTCGACCGCACCCGGCGGCTCGGTCACCGCCACGGTCAACACGGCCACCACGGCCGGCAGCGCGCAGACGGTGAACCTGTCCGCCAGCGGCCTGCCGGCCGGGGCCACCGCGTCGTTCAGCCCGGCGTCGGTGACCTCCGGCGGCTCGTCCACGATGACGATCGCCACCACGGCCGGCACCGCACCCGGCACCTACGCGGTGACGGTGACCGGTACGGGCGCCTCCGCGACCCGCACCGCCACCTACTCCCTCACGGTCACCGGCGGCGGGGGCGGCTGCACCACTCCCGGCCAGAAGCTCGGCAACCCCGGCTTCGAGTCCGGCCGGACGGTCTGGACGGCCAGCGCGGGCGTGATCGGCCAGTGGGCCAGCGCGGGCCAGACGCCCCGTACCGGCACCTGGAACGCCTGGATGAACGGCTACGGCATCACCCACACCGACACGGTCACCCAGTCCGTGGCGGTGCCGGCGGGCTGCACCACCTACACGCTCGGCCTCTGGTTGCACATCAAGACCGCCGAGCGCACCACGACCATCGCCTACGACACGTTGAAGGTGCAGGTCGTGTCCGGCACGACGACCACGACGCTCGGGACGTTCTCCAACCTCAACAAGTCCAGCACCTACGTGCAGAAGACGTTCAACCTGAGCGCCTTCGCGGGCAAGACGGTCACCGTCAAGTTCCTCGGCGTGGAGGACGGGTCGCTGCAGACGTCCTTCCTGGTCGACGACACCTCCCTGACGGTGTCGTAACCCGGATCTCACCCGGCCGGAGTCCTCCGGCCGGGTGAGTCGGGAACGCGACGACCCGGCCCGGGCACGTCCCTCGCGGGACGAGCCTGGGCCGGTTGCCGTGCGACCGGCGTCAGTCCTGGGCCGCGCTCGGACCGGTGTTGACGCGCGAGCGCACCACGTCCGCCACGTGCGCCACCGCCTCCTCGAGCGGAACGTTGTTGCGCTGCGAACCGTCCCGGTACCGGAACGACACCGTGCCGGCGCTCGCGTCCTCGTCCCCCACGATCGCCATGAACGGCACCTTCTGCCGCTGGGCGTTGCGGATCTTCTTCTGCATCCGCTCGTCGGAGCGGTCGACCTCGGCCCGGATGCCCTCGGACCGCAGCCGCGCCACGAACGCGTCGAGGTAGCCGACGTGGGCGTCGCCGACCGGGATGCCGACCACCTGCACCGGAGCCAGCCAGGCCGGGAACGCCCCGGCGTAGTGCTCGGTGAGCACCCCGAAGAACCGTTCGATCGAGCCGAACAGCGCCCGGTGGATCATCACCGGCCGGGCCCGGCCGCCGTCGGCGGCCTGGTATTCCAGGCCCATCCGCTCCGGGATGTTGAAGTCGACCTGGATGGTCGACATCTGCCAACTGCGGCCGATCGCGTCGCGGGCCTGGACGGAGATCTTCGGCCCGTAGAACGCCGCGCCGCCCGGGTCGGGCACCAGGTCGAGTCCGGAGGTCTCGGCGGCCTCCCGCAGCGCCTCGGTGGCCTCCTCCCACAGCGCCGGCTCGCCGATGAACTTCGGCGAGTCGTCGCGGGTGGACAGCTCCAGGTAGAAGTCGGTGAGTCCGTAGTCGCGGAGCAGGTCGAGCACGAAGTCGAGCAGGAACCGCAGCTCGCCCTGCATCTGCTCCTTGGTGCAGTAGATGTGGGCGTCGTCCATGGTCAGGCCGCGCACCCTGGTCAGGCCGTGCACCACCCCGGACTTCTCGTACCGGTACACCGTCCCGAACTCGAACAGCCGCAGCGGAAGCTCACGGTAGGACCGGCCCCGGCTGCGGAAGATCAGGCTGTGGAACGGGCAGTTCATCGGCTTGAGGTAGTACTTCGCGCCTTCGAGCTCCATCGGCGGGAACATGGTGTCGGCGTAGTGCGGCAGGTGGCCGGTGGCCTCGAAGAGTTGGCCCTTGGTGATGTGCGGGGTGTTGACGAACTCGTACCCGGACTCCTCGTGCCGCTTGCGGGAGTAGTTCTCCAGCTCGCGGCGGATGATGCCGCCCTTGGGGTGGAACACGGCCAGGCCGGAGCCGATCTCGTCCGGGAAGCTGAACAGGTCGAGCTCGGTGCCGAGCTTGCGGTGGTCGCGCTTGGCCGCCTCCGCCAACATCGCCAGGTGCGCCTTGAGGGCGTCCCGGCTCGGCCAGGCGGTGCCGTAGATCCGCTGCAGCTGCGGGTTCTTCTCGCTCCCCCGCCAGTAGGCCGCGGCGCTGCGCATCAGGGTGAAGGCCGGCACCTGCCGGGTCGTCGGCAGGTGCGGGCCGCGGCAGAGGTCGGTCCAGACCCGCTCGCCGGACCGGGCGTCGAGGTTGTCGTACATGGTCAGCTCGCCGACGCCGACCTCCACGTCGGCGCCCTCGGCCGCCTCGGCCGACGAGCCCTTGAGGTCGATCAGCTCCAGCTTGAACCGCTCGTGGGCCAGTTCCTTGCGCGCGTCGTCGTCGGAGATCGGCCGGCGACCGAACCGCTGGCCGGCCTTGACGATCTCCTGCATGCGCTTCTCGACGCGCTTGAGGTCGTCCGGGGTGAACGGGCGGTCGGGCAGGAAGTCGTAGTAGAAGCCGTTCTCCACCGGCGGACCGATGCCGAGCAGGGTGCCGGGGAAGAGGTCCTGGACGGCCTGGGCGAGCACGTGCGCGGCGGAGTGCCGGAGCACGGAGAGGCCGTCGGGCGAGTCCATCGGCACCGCCTCGACCGGCACGTCCGCCTCGGGCGCCCAGTCCAGGTCGCGGAGCACGCCGGCCGGGTCGCGGACGACCACCGCGCCGGACGGCGCGGCGGTGGCGACCCCCGCGGCGGCCAGCGCCTCGGCCGCCGTCGTCCCGGCCGGCACCACGACGGGGGTGGGTGCGGCGGCGGAACGTGGTGCGGACACGGTGGTCTCCTCGAGGTCTTGAAGAAGGTGGCCGACGTAGGCGGCGGACCTCTCCGATGCTAGTCGCGACGCCTCTTCCGGCCGACCCGGAATCCCCGGCATCGGCGCGACCCCGGTCACGCACGGTGCACACGAGGCGCGACGAACTGGCCTCCCACCTCGCACGAACGACGTCCGAGCTGGCACGAATCCGGGAGCCTTGACAGCCCGTGACGTCGTAGCGTCGACTCCACTGACAGGGTCGGCCAAAGAGAAGCGGGACTGCGATGAGCGACATCGAGAACGACGTGGCAGCGGACAGCACCCCCGACGTCGCAGTGGACGAGACGCCGGTCGACTACGACAAAGACGGCGACAACGACGGTTACGTCGACCGCGACAGCACCGGCCGCACCTACACCGCCCTGGATACCAACGACGACTACCGGGTCGACACCGTGGGCGTGGACTCCGACCGGGACGGGGACATCGACACCGTCGCCAGCGACACCAACCGGGACGGGCGGATCGACTACGCGGTCGCCGACACCGACCGCGACGGGCGCGCCGACACCGCCGTCTACGACCGGAACTACGACGGCCGGATCGACTACGCCGTAGCCGACACCGACCGCGACGGGCGCGCCGACACCGCCGTCTACGACCGGAACTACGACGGCCGGATCGACTACGCGGTCGCCGACACCGACAGCGACGGTCGGGTGGACGTGACCGCCACCGACAGCAACGTCGACGGCCGGGTGGACGCGGTGGCCGTGGACTCCGACACCGACGGCGACGTCGACCACGTCGGGGTGGACACCGACCGCGACGGCGATCTCGACACCGTCTACAGCGACAGCAACAACGACGGCAAGGTCGACACCGCCACCTCGACCACCACCACTCAGCTCCCGGGCTGACCCGCAGGCTGATCCGCGGCGCACGGGCACCTCGCACCGGGTGCACCGGGGGCGTGGATCGCCAAACGCCCCCGCTCCGATTTCGGAGCGGGGGCGTCTTGGTTGGTGGGCGATACTGGGATTGAACCAGTGACCTCTTCCGTGTCAGGGAAGCGCTCTCCCACTGAGCTAATCGCCCGAGGCGGCGCCGGGAATCGAACCCGGGTAGAGGGCTTTGCAGGCCCTTGCCTAAGCCACTCGGCCACGCCGCCGCACTTGCCCGGCCACCCAGCCCGGCTTCGGCGCCCGAGAGCGCCTGTCGAGCGGACGACGGGATTCGAACCCGCGACCCTCACCTTGGCAAGGTGATGCTCTACCACTGAGCCACGTCCGCATTGCGCACCGCGGAATCGTTCGTCCGCGTGCTGGGAAGAACTCTAGCCCGCGGGGCCACCGGGTTCAAACCCGTACGACCCGCGGCGGGTCACCGGACGCCGGAACCACTCCATGCCGTCAGCGGGGCTCGCTGCCGCGGGTGCCGAGCAGGGCAGCCAGCGCGGCGTCGACGTCGATATGGCGGGTCTCTGCCCCGGCCGGGACCTCGGCGTAGGCGCGGCCGAGGAAGTCGGCGAGCGCCCGTCGCGGCACCTCGAACAGCGCGTGCCCGTCGGGTGAGGAGAGCGCGAGCGCCACCACGGGTCCGTCGTCGCGCTGCCAGGGCCACACCCGCACGTCACCGATCCCCGACGGTTCGCGCAGGCCGTGGGAGAGCAGCTCACGGGCGAACGACCAGGAGACCTCGCCGGCCGGCTCCAGTCCGCCGGCGTGGAAGACCACATGCACGGCGTACGGATCGGTGGGGTCGTAGCGCAGGCTCGCCCACACCGGGAGCGAGCATCCCGCGGGCCCCACGAGGTGCAGAGACACATCCACCTGGACCGGCGTCGGCTGAGAGCTTCTCATCGACGGCACCCTTCTCTGCGCTTGCGCTCACGCCCGGGCAGATGCGGACCACTTGCGTGCCACCCGGTTTCGGACCCTGACAACCCCCGTCCGGGACATCGCGCGAACGGATCCGTGAAGGCCACTTGCCGACGACAACGAGTCACCCGGTCGGAGGATGCGGGCGTCCGAGATAGCGTGAGCGGCAGATTCGTGGCCAGGCAATCCAAGAACCGGGTCCACTGCGAATACGTGCTGTGAGGAGCTTGCTCGTGATCGAGCCGCCGGCCCGCCCCCGTCCCCGGGGTGGGCCCGCCGTGCCGCGCTCGGCGGACGGCCCTTCCGACGAGCAGTTGGTCGAGGCGCTGGTGGCGCGGCGATCCGAGGCGATCGACCTTCTCTATGCGCGCTACGGCCGGCCCACGTACGCACTGGCCCGCCGGATCACCGGTGACGACGGCTTCGCCGAGGACGTCGTCCAGGAGGTCTTCCTGACGCTGTGGCGCGAGCCGACGAAGTTCGACCGGGCCCGCGGCGGCTTCGCGAGCTGGCTGCTGTCGGTGACCCACCACAAGGCCGTGGACGCGGTGCGGCGGGAGGAGGCGGTGCGGCGTCGCCGCGCGCAGGCGGCCGGCGAGGCCGTCGTCGACGCCGACGACCGGGCCGCCGGCCGGCTCAGCGTGGACGAGCAGGTGTGGTCGCTGGTCCGCGGCGAACAGGTACGGGACGCGCTTCGCGGCCTGCCGCCACCCCAGCGCGAGGCGCTGGCGCTGGCCTATTTCGGCGGCTACACCCAACGCGAGGTCGCCGTGCTGACCGGCGCGCCGCTGGGTACCGTCAAGACGCGCATGCTCGCGGGCATGCGCCGGCTCGCCCAGGTGCTCAGCGACTCGGTGCACGCTGAGGAGGATGCACGATGACCCGCCCCGAACCGCCCAGCGGTCACGAGGTGTACGCCGAGCTCGCGGCCGGTTGGGCCCTGCACGCGCTCGAACCCGACGACGAGGTTCGGTTCGCCGCGCACCTGGACGACTGCGAACGGTGCACCGCCGACGTCGGGGACTACCTGGTGCTGCTCGCCGACCTGGCTGAGGCGACGCCCGGTGCCGCGCCGCCCGCGTCCCTGGGGGCGCGGATCCGCGCGGCCGTGCGCAGCGGGTTCGAACAACCCGAGCCCGCGTCCCGGTCTGTGCCTGCCCTGACCGTGGTCACCGGACGGTCGGAGGCCGAGGCCCCGGTCGAGGTGGCTGACGAGCCGAGCCCCGCGGTCCGGCTGGACGACCGGCGGCGACGCCGGCTGATGCTGGCCGCCGCGGCCGTCGCCACCGTGCTGGCCGTGGGCGGCTCCGTCGCGGCCGGCTTCGAGCGGGCCCAGACCGCCGGCGACCGCGCCGACCAGATTGCCGCCCAGCTCTCCCGCCGGGACGCCGAGGTGGCGCAGATCCGCGCGCTGGCCCACAAGCGCGCCGAGGTGCTCCGGATGTCGGTCCAACCGGGCGTGTCCCTGACGGTGCTGGCGGACGAGTCGCTGGTCAAGGGCTACGTCATGGTGCGCAACGGCACGGCCGAGGTGATCGCGGACGGGCTGGGCGCCAACGACGTCACGCTGAGCACCTACGTGCTGTGGCTGCTGCCGCGCGGCGGCGGGGTGCCGCAGCCGTTGGAGCGCTTCGACGTGACGAGTGCGTTCTCCTCGACGGGTCGCGCGGTTCGGCTACCCTCTGCCGTGACCGCGGGGGGGTTCGCCGTGAGTCTCGAACCCGGGCGGCAGATGCCCTCCAAGCCGACCGCCGTGGTCGCCAATGGTGAGGTGGAGAGCTGACCGAGAGCACGCCGGGCCTGTCGTCCGGGCGCGATGTCGTGCCGCCGGACGGAACGGCCCTCACCGAACCCGCCTCCCCTGCCGCCAGTGCGGCCGACCCAGTCGCTGGCAGGCCCGCGTTCGGCGTGCGGATGCGACAGCACGTCGTCGTCCGCACGACCCGGAGTGCCGGCAAGGTGGTCTATCGCCGGGTGATCCATCCGGTGCGCACCCACCGGGTGTTCGGATGGCCCTACCGGATCCTGGTGGGCATCGTCGGCGCGGCGATCCTCGCGCTCGGGATCGTGATGATCCCGGCGCCGGGACCCGGCTGGCTGGTGGTGCTCGGCGGCCTCGCCGTGCTGGCCACCGAGTTCGCCTGGGCCCGCCGGCTGCTCCACTTCACCCGCCGATGGGTGCGGGCGTGGACCGGCTGGGTGATGGCGAAGCCGCTCTGGACCCGGTTCGCGTTCGGGTCCGCGGGGCTGGTGGTGCTGGCCGCGGTGGCGCTGGTTTCACTGCGCGCCAGCGGGTATCACGGGTTCCCGTTCCGCTGAACGGATCAGGTATGGTGATCCGGTTCCCGGGCGATTAGCTCAGCGGGAGAGCGCTCCGTTCACACCGGAGAGGTCACTGGTTCGATCCCAGTATCGCCCACCCACGTTTCCGTCTTCTTCCTTGCGGTTTCGCGTCAGGCACGTGACCGACACGGTCGACCGCGCGCCAGGATCTCCCGCCGATCTGAGAACTCCGCGCGTGCCCGCACCGGCCTCTGGACGGGCGTCAGTCCGTCCAGGAAGCCGCTGAGGTACCGCACCGTCAGACAGGGCCAGGCTGTCCCGCAGCGCCGGCAGTGCGTCAGTTGGAGGTCCTCCGGGGCGGGGGTGTGCTCCTGCCACAGGTCGACTCCGGCCTGCCAGGCGATGCCCGCGAGGACCCCGGAGGGTGGTTCGGTCGGTGGCGCGCCGAGGTGGACGGTCAAGGCCACAGCTCGGGATGTTCGTCGTCAGCCCACAGCACGTGAAGCCGGGCGCCGGTGTCGGCGATGCGGCGTTCCCACTGCTCCCGGGCGGGCGTGAGCCAGGACAGGTGGCTGCGTGCGGGGATGAGCACCCCGGCTCCGTCGTTGCGCCAGAGGGCATTCATCAGGAGGCCGAACCCGTCGCGTTGCGCCAGTAGCCCGGTGCAGGGCATGTCGATGTAGACCGCGAGCAGTTCCAGGGCGTGATCGCCGGCGTGCAGCGCGAGTTCGCCTTCGAGGATGACCAGCTTGGCCGGCTCGACGTCGGCCGAGCGCAGGTAGCCGAAGACCTGGGGCCGGATCACGGGTGTCCTTCTGGTGGGTGGTTGGACAGCCAGACCGGCGACGGCTTTGGGGCGCGGCATCGCCGGTCCGGCCGGCATGGGGGCGGCGGTCAAGCCGCTGTGAGACGCCGGGACGGTCACGAGCGCACCGGCTGGTGCGTGGTGGTGTGGGCGCACCGCGAACACGACAGCGTCTTCCCGCGCCGGGGGCACCACCGCAGCGCCCGCTGGAACGTCCACAGCCCGGCCAGCCAGCCGAGCAGCAACGCGGCGAGGGCGGTCACGTAGACCATGACGACTCTCCGGGTGTGGTTCGAACGGTGTCCGCGATGCGGACGACCCGTGCTCCGGATCGACCATCCGCCACCGGATGCGTCGGGGCGAGATCGCACGGGAGTCACACGGGATCACGTCCCAACACCGACCGTGCGACCCCTGTTACACTCCGGGACTCGCCATTCCCTGGGGGTCGGTCATGCCACGCCGCCCGAATCGATCTCTCCAGATGCTCCTGGCAGCCACTGGCTGGAGCAATGCAGGTCTGGCCAAGCGCGCGAACGAGGCGTGCCAAGCGGCCGGCTCTCAACGCTCGTATACCGCGACCTCGGTGGCCAATTGGCTGCGCGGCATGGTGCCAGCCGCTCCAGTCCCAGCGATTCTGGCTGGACTCTTCGGTCAGGAACTTCGGCGACCGATCTCTCTGCGCGCACTTGGATTCCCGGAAGAGGTCCCACGCGACCTCGGTCTGACATGGCAGCCGTCTGCCGGCGCGGCGATGGACGCCGCAGTGGGTCTCTGGGACGTGGACAAGCCCGACTCGCCACTCCTCGCTGCAGGGTGGATGGTCGGGGCGTTCGCCGCGCCATCCCGAGAATGGCTGCTCGGCTGGTTCGACGAAGACCTGGCGCGTCAGGGCGGCCGACGGGTCGGAGTCACCGAAGTCGACGTCGTGGTGTCGATGTGTGAAGCGTTCTCTGCCGCCGATCATCGGCTCGGAGGTGGCTACGCCCGTGCCACCTTGATTCACTACCTCAACGATGTGGTGCGTCCGCTGCTCGGTGGCAGCTACAGCCACCAGGTCGGCAGCCAAATCCTCGGCGCGGCGGCTCGCCTCTGCGACCTTGGCGGCTTCATGGCCTTCGACTCCGGACATCAAGGCATCGCTCAGCGCTACTACATCCAGGCCCTGCGTCTGGCGCAAGCCAGCGGCGACCATGCCCTCGGCGCCCACATTCTCACCGACATGGCCATGCAGGCTCTCTACGTGGGGGATGCGTTGGAAGCTGTCTCGTTGGCACGGGCGGCGCAGCGCGCCGCAACCGATGGTGGCTCGCACGCCTCTGGCGCCCGCTGCTTGGCGATCGAGGCTCGGGCTCACGCCCGCCTTGGCGACACCCGGCGCTGCGCCGAGGCCATGAGTCGTGCTGAGCACGCCATGGACCGTCTGCACCCAGACGACGAGCCGCTCTGGGTGCGGTTCTTCACCGACGTCCAGCTACAAGCCGAGTTCACCTACGCCAGCGCCGACCTCGGCCGCGCCACCGATGTGCAGCGTTTCGCCGCCGTGGTGGCCGCCGACACGAACGAGATGGACCGCCGCAAGGTGCTCGTCGCCTCAGCGCTGGCCGCCTCCTATCTGACGCCGGCCGGGAGCCGCAAGCAGGTCGACGTAGATGGAGCTTGCGCCGCCCTGAGCAGTACTGCGCCCCTACTCCAGGCGCTGACGACCAAGCGTGGCGTCGAAGCGGTCAACGCGGTACGTCGGAGTCTCCAGCCGTTCGCTGACCTTGGCGCAGTTCAAGATCTCGAAGCCCAGCTACAGCCCCTGCTAGGTGTGCCCGCCTGATCCTGATGCGGCCCGAAGACCCGAGCCGAAGGTAAGGTCCCGCCAGTGACGAGCCCACGGCCCACTCCAGTCAAGGACGCCGCCGAGACACCCCAGCTCCGTCAGGCGCTCGAGCACGCCTGCCGGGAGCGGGGACTGTCGGCCAGCGGGGCGAGTCTGATCCATCACTACAGCAACGCTGTCTACTTGCTCCCGGAGGAGCAGGTTGTGGCCCGCCTGACGCGCGGCGGCTCAGCGGAGCGGGTCCGTAAGACCCAGACCATCCTCGGCTGGCTCACCGAGCACACGAGCGTGGCAGCCACGGCACCGCGGCCGGCTACGGAGGCGGTCGTCGTCGACGACAAGACGACCGTAAGTTTCTGGACCTACTACCCCCAGCCCGACAACGGGCCGGACTTCACCTCGACCCACCTCGCGCGCATTCTCCATGATCTGCACGACGTGGAACAGCCGCCCATTACAGTGGATCGTTGGCACCCGCTCACCTCGCTGGCCACCGTCCTCGCAGACCCCGAATACACCCAGACGCTTACGCCGAGCGACCTAGCCTGGCTCCATGACACCGTGGCCGACGTCCAGCAGCGCGTCCTGGCCCTCGACTCACCCCTCGGCCACGGCCTGATCCATGGAGACGCCTGGGCTGGCAACCTCCTCTGGGACACCGCCTCCGGACCAGACGCCGCCGTACTCGGCGACTGGGACTGGGTCTCCCACGGCCCGCGCGAAGTTGACCTCGTCCCGACCTGGCATGCCGCCCGTCGCTACGGCAAGAACCAGGACTGGACCAACACCTTCGCCCAGATCTACGCCTACGACCTCGCCACCTGGCCAGGCAGCGAAACACTCCTGCACATGCGCGACCTCATGCAGATCACCGGACCCCTCCGCCGCGCCCGCGACGGCTCCGTATTTGCCGAAGCGCTACGACAACGGCTGGATGGAATACGCAGCGGGTCAGGCGAGACCTGGCGGGGGCTGTAGCTGTAACCAGGGGTGGAATCGAACACGCCCAGCGACAGATTCTGACTGGGAGGAGTGATTCGCCCACGAACGACCTCACCACCGTCCGCCACGGACTCCTCGACATGATGGCTCTCGACCAGACCGATGGCTCGATAGCCGATGAGGTGGGCTGTCTTGCGCCACCAGGCATGCCGGCCGCATCCCGGTCAGAGGAACGGCTCCAAGTGGTGGACGTCGACCTTGGGCCCGTGCGTGTGCGACGTTCGCGATGCAGCACCTACGGAGCTCTGCTGGATCAGGACACCGGATTACCGGCGCCAAGAGTTCCTCGTGTGTGGCCGACGGGCGTCAGTCCGGCCAGACGGCCGCCTTTGCCAGCGCCGGGCGCGGGAGGGCGTCGAACCAGCCGAGCACCGCGCGTTCGTAGGCGAGGCCGAAGTCGAGGGTGGCCAGTGCGTACGGGTCCGGGTCGCCGGCCTCGACGGCGGCGGCGCGCTGCGCCTCGTACTCGGCCAGCCGCTCGGCGTGGGCCGCGTGGTGGTGGTCGAGGAACGCACCGAGCTGGTCGGGCGGCAGGTGGCGGCCGAACGCGAGGGTGAGCAGCAACGGGAACCGGATCGTCTCCGGGCTGGGCTCGCGGCGCACCCAGTCGGCGAACGCCGCCCGACCGGCGTCGGTGACGCTGTACGGCCGCCGGTCCCGCCGGCCGCGCTCCCCCGCCTCGACCAGGCCGGCCGCCGCCATCGCCGTGAGCTCCCGGTAGACCTGGCTCTGCGTCAGCGACCAGAAGTCCCCGATCACCGCCTGTGCGGTGGTGACCAGGTCCCAGCCCGACAGCGGCCCGTGGTGCAGGAAGCCGAGCAGCGACGCGGCGGTGGCGTTGAGCGGACGACTGGTCATCGCAATGCCTTCCCCGGTACGTGGGCTCGACCTCTTGACATCCCATTGTGTCAGGTTCATCGTGGGAGGAGACAACCTGGCACTGTGGAATGTTGGCGGTGGGTCATGACCGGATCGGAACTCGGGTCCACCCTGCTGCTGGTGACCCACGTCGCGGCGGGCGTGGCGGCGCTGGCGTTCGGTCCGCTCGCGGTGCTGGGCCGGCGGCGGTCGTGGCCGGCCCGGTTCGACCCGGCCTACCAGATCGGCGTGGCCGCGCTGGCGGCGACGGCACTGGGCCTGGTGGCGCTGGCACCGGCCCGGCTGTGGTGGCTGATCCCCATCGCCGTGGCGACCGAGGCCGCCGCCCTGGGCGGATGGTGGCTGGTGCGGCGCGGCCCGGATCGTTGGACCCCGTGGCAGGTCCGGCTGCTGGGCGGCTCCTACGTGTCGCTGGTCACCGCGCTGTTCGTCGTCCAGTGGGGCACGGCCGTCGCGTGGCTCGCCCCCAGCGTCACCGGCTTCGTCGTGGTCGAGACGGCTGCCTCTCTCGTCGGCCGCAGAGCCCCGGCCTCGAAACCCCACGGCCGGGACACGCCCCGGCCCCACCCCGCCCCCGCCGAGAGGTGACCTCCGATGGCCCCCGAACAGCTCCGTGCCTCCGACGCCGACCGTGAACGACTCGCCGGCGTGCTCGGCGAACAGCTTGCCGCCGGCCGGCTCACCCTGCCCGAGTTCGACGACCGGGTGGCCGCCGCCTACGCCGCCACGACGCTGGGCGAGCTCGACGGCCTGCTCCGCGACCTCCCCGCAGTGCGGGACCCGGGCCCGGCCGCCGCGGCGCCCCCGGCCCGGGCGCCCCTCGGCAAGCCCGGGCGACCGGGGCGGGGCGAGTGGGCGACCTGGTCGCGCGTCGGCGCGCTCTGCGTCGCGATCTGGCTGGTGACCTCGGTGGCGAGCGGGGGCCCGCTCTACTTCTGGCCGGCCTGGGTGTTCGGCCCCTGGGGTCTGGTGCTCCTGGCCGGTGTCCTCAGCGGCCGCCGGCCGGCGCCGCGAGTCCGCCGCACGGGCTGACCGCGGCGTCCGCCGGGCGGCCGAGCGTTCCTCGGCCGGGCGTGCCCGCGCGACGCCCGGCGCGGGCCGGTGGTGGGATAGGGCCCATGCGCCTGCTGCTCCCCCAGCCCGAACCGGCCGACGCCGCGACAGCCGATCTGGACGACGCGGCACTGGTCGCCCTCTACGACCCGTCTGACCGCACCGTCCCGACGCTGCGGATGAACTTCGTCGCCAGCCTCGACGGCGCCGTGACCGTCGACGGGTGCTCCGAGGGCCTGTCCAACGACCCCGACCAGCGGGTGTTCCGGCTGCTCCGCGAGGTGTGCGACGCGCTCATGGTGGGCGCCGGCACGTTGCGGAAGGAGGGTTACGGCGCGCTGACCCTGGACAAGGGGCGCCGCTCGCGCCGGGTCGCGCGCGGCCTGGCCCCGGTGCCGCCGCTGGTCGTGGTGTCCAGCGCCCTGGACCTCTCCCCCGCCCACCCGATGTTCACCGAGGCGCCGGTGCGGCCGCTGATCCTCACCCACGCCTCCTCCCCGCCCGGCCGGCGGGCCGCGCTGGGCGAGGTCGCCGACGTCCTCGTGCACGGCGACACCGCGGTCGACCTCGCCGCCGGGCTGGCCGACCTCGCCGAGCGGGGCCTGCGCCAGGTGCTCTCGGAAGGCGGCCCCACGCTGTTCGGCTCGCTGGTCGCCGCGGACGTCGTCGACGAGCTGTGCCTGACCGTGTCCCCGCTGCTGGCCGGCGCGGGGGCGGGCCGGATCGTGGCCGGGCACGCCTCGCCCGACCCGCGGTCGGTGCGCCTTGCCCACTTGCTGGAGGCCGACGGCGTGCTGCTCACCCGTTACGTCCGGGCCTGACACCCGCCCGCCCGCCACGCCCCCGTGTCGACGGGGCGCCGCCGGCGGGGTCTGCTTGACTGAGGCCATGGAACTCCCGGTCATGCCGCCGGTCGAACCGATGCTGGCCACCTCGATCAAGGACGTGCCCGTGGCCGAGGGCGTCCACTACGAGCCCAAGTGGGACGGGTTCCGCTGCATCGCGTTCCGCGACGGCGACGAGGTGGTGTTGGGCAGTCGCGGCGGCAAGGAGCTGCAGCGGTACTTCCCCGAGGTGCTCGACGCCGTGCGGGACGCGCTGCCGCGGCGGTGCGTGCTCGACGGCGAGATCGTGGTGGCCACCGGCGACCGGCTCGACTTCGACGTCCTGAGCCAGCGCATCCACCCCGCGGTGTCCCGGATCGAACTCCTCGCCGCGCAGACACCGGCGCGGGTCATCGCCTTCGACCTCCTCGCACTCGGCGGCGAGTCGCTGCTGGACGCCCCGTACGCGCAGCGCCGGGCCCGGCTCGCCGACGTGGTGCCGCCCGACCACCACGGCGTCCACCTCACGCCGGTGACCACCGACCCTGACACCGGACGCGACTGGTTCCGCCTCTTCGAGGGCGCCGGCCTGGACGGCCTGATCTGCAAGGACGCCGACCTCCCGTACGCGCCGGGAAAGCGGCTGATGAAGAAGGTGAAGCACGCCCGCACGGCCGACTGCGTGGTGGCCGGCTACCGCTGGCACAAGAGCGGCCCGATCGTCGGTTCGCTGCTGCTCGGCCTCTACGGCGACGACGGCGTGCTGCACCACGTCGGCGTCTCGGCCTCCTTCACGGCGCAGCGCCGCAAGGAGCTGGTCGACGAGCTGGCCCCCTACGGCCTCGACGACGTGAGCGCGCACCCGTGGGCGGGCTGGGCCGCGCAGACCGGCGCCGAGACCACCCGGATGCCCGGCGCCCCGAGCCGCTGGTCGGGCACCAAGGACATGACCTGGCAGCCGCTGCGGCCCGAGCTGGTGGTCGAGGTCGGCTACGACCACATGGAGGGCGACCGGTTCCGCCACACCGCGCGGTTCACCCGCTGGCGGCCCGACCGCGCGCCCGAGTCGTGCACGTACGCCCAGCTGGAGCGGCCGGTCCGCTTCGACCTCGACCGCGTCCTGCGCGGAGCGCCGTGACCCTGCGGCGCCGCGGCACCCCGGTGCTCGCGGCGCTGGTCGCCGTCGGCGTGCTCGCCGGGTGCGGCCCCGCGTCGGACCCGACCGGGATCTGGACGGCGCGCAGCCCCGTGCTCCCGTCCTCGACCAGCCAACCCGCCACGCAGACCGTGCAGTGGCGGGACTGCAAGAAGGACGTCCAGGCGATGGCCGGTACGTCGCTGTCGGGCACCCGGGCCGACTGCGGGACGCTGCGGGTGCCCCGCGACTGGGCCGAGCCGGCCGGGCCGACGTTCGACCTGGCCCTGGTCCGGATGCGCCGCACCAACCAGCGGAACCGGATCGGCTCGCTCCTCGTCAATCCCGGCGGGCCCGGCGGGTCGGGCATCAAGCTCGCGGCCGTCACCCCGCTGTTCCTGCCGGCGGGCATCCTGCGGCAGTTCGACGTCGTCGGGTTCGACCCGCGCGGCGTCGGCCGCTCCACCGCCGTCGAATGCATCCCCGCCGCCACCCTGGACGCGGCCACGGCGGCCGAGCCCGACCCGGTGGACACCCGCGAGTTCGACCGGCAGGCCGCGCTCTGGCGCGGCGTGGGCAGGGCCTGCGGCGCGAAGTACGGACCCGCGACGCTGGGGCTGTTCAACACCGAGCAGACCGCTCGCGACATGGACGCGATCCGGCAGGCCGTCGGCGACCAGAAGCTCAGCTACCTCGGGTACTCCTACGGCACCGAACTCGGCGCGGCCTACGCGAAGCTCTTCCCGAACCGGATCCGCGCGCTCGTCCTGGACGGCGCGGTCGACCCGCGGCTGGACTCGGTGACCGAGTCGGAGAATCAGGCGGTGGGCTTCGAGAAGGCGTTCGACAACTTCGCCACCGACTGCCAGGGCAAGACCACGTGCGCCGTCGGCCCGGACGCCCGGGCCACGCTGAACCGGGTGCTCGCCGAGGCGCGATCCCGGCCGGTGCCGGGGAAGGGCGGCGAGAAGCGGGCCGCGACGTCCGGCCACGTGCTCACCGCCGTGGTGGCCTCGCTGTACTCGCGGCAGAGCTGGCCCCGCCTGGCCGGGGCCATCGCCGACGTGGACAACGGCGACCCGACGACGGTCTTCCGGATCGTCGACGAATGGCAGGACCGCGGCCCGGGCGGCCGCTACACCTCCAACCAGGCCGACGCGATCCTGGCGATCAACTGTGCCGACGATCCCAAGCCGGCGACGCTCGCCGACGTCCGCCGGCTGCAGGGCCAGTGGCGGGCGACGTACCCGCTGTTCGGCGCACCGCTCGCGCTGTCGCTGATGGGCTGCGCGGTGTGGCCCGGCACCCACCACGCGTGGACCCCAGGACCCGCGGTCGGCGCCCCGCCGATCGTCGTGGTCGGAACCGTCGGCGACCCGGCCACCCCGTACGCCAACACAGCCAAGCTCGCCCGCCTGCTCGGCACCGGCATCGTGGTCACCTACCGGGGTGAGGGCCACACCGCCTACCCGCAGACGACCTGCCTGCGCGAGGCGGTGGACGGTTACCTGCTCCGGCTGGACCCGCCGGCCGACGGGACCAGCTGCCCGGCCTGACCGCCGGTGGCCCCGCCCTGTTCACCGCGACTGCCGCTCACCCCGCGGACGGTGGCCGCGCGGCGTCGAGCAGCATCACCACCGCGGCGTCGGAGACCTGCGCGAAGTCGGTGTACCAGCGGCCGACCGCGCCCAGCCGGTCGGCCCACACCAGGCAGACCACCTCGTCCGCGTCGCCGCCGGTGACGAGCGCGGCGGCGCGATCCGCCGAGGCGACCGGAGCGGCGAAGATCAGCCGGGCGGGATGCTCCGCCCGCACCGCCCGCAGTGCGGCCCGGGCGCTGACCCCCGTGGCCAGGCCGTCGTCGACGACCACCACGACGCGCCCCGCCACCGCGGGCGCCGGCGCGTCCCCCCGGTAGCGGGCGAGCCTGCGCCGCACCTCTGCCCGCGCCGCCTCCACGTGCCGGGCCAGCTCGTCGGAGTCCAGCCGGACCCGGCTGAGCAGGTCGGCGTCGAGCACCGCCGGGCCGTCCGCGGTGACCGCACCGATACCGAGCTCGGGCTGCCAGGGCAGACCCACCTTGCGCACCACCTGGACGTCCAACTCCGCCCCGAGCGCCGCCGCGACCGGAGCGGCCACCGGCACGCCGCCCCGTGGCAGGGCCAGCAC
The DNA here is from genome assembly GCA_963740255.1 of uncultured Actinomycetota bacterium. Lineage (GTDB taxonomy): Bacteria > Actinomycetota > Actinomycetes > Mycobacteriales > Cryptosporangiaceae > CAVUDO01. The sequence goes on from CAVUDO010000002.1 coordinate 941,190, forward strand.
CAGCGGCACGCGATGGGCGGGCGGGTGCGCAGTGTCGGCCGCCCAGCGGGCCAGTGTCTGCCCGACGACCGGAGCGAGCTGCCGTCCGCCGTCGTCGCGATCGGCGAAGGGAACCATCGTCGGCCTGCTGGCGCCGTCGTTCAGGACGGCGGCCGGCCTGCGCCGAGATGGCGCCCGAACCACTCGGCAGCCTGGGCCGCGACCTCCGACAGGGCACCGGCCTCCTCGAACAGATGGGTGGCGCCGGCCACCACGTGCACCTTCGACGGGCCGCCGAGCGCGTCGGCGGCCTGCCGGTTGAGCGCGAGCACCGGGTGGTCCAGGGCGCCGACGATGAGCAGCGTCGGCGCCCGCACCGAAGCCAGCCAGCGACTCGCCAGGTCCGGACGCCCACCGCGGCTGACCACTGCCCGCACCTGGCCGACCCGTTCCGCGGCGGCGGCGAGCGCGCCCGCGGCGCCGGTGCTCGCACCGAACAGGCCGATCGGCAGCGCGGCGTTCTCCGGCTGGCCGGCGAGCCAGCCCACCGCCTCGGTCACCCGGCGGCCGAGCAGCTCCACGTCGAAGCGCACCTGCCCGGTGCGGTGGTCCTCCTGCTCCTCCGCCGCGGTGAGCAGGTCCACCAGCACGGTCGCGAACCCGGCCTGGTGCAGCGCCCGGGCGACCGTGCGGTTGCGGGGGCTGTGGCGCGAACTGCCGGTGCCGTGGGCGAAGAGCACCACGCCCCGCGGGTTCTCCGGCCGCCGGACCACCCCGTCCAGCTCGGCGTCGCCGGTCCGGATCGACACGGCGGTGGTGGCCGGACCCGCGTCCCCACCGGTGGAGTCCGCGTGCTGGACGTGCGGTCGGGTGGGACGGGGTCGGACCTGGGAGCCCCGCTGCTGCGGTCGAGCCTGGTCGGGCATGCGCCTCCCCCTCCGTGGCTCACCCGCGGGTGCGTAGGCACCGCGGCGGCCGCCGGACACCGGCGTGCCTCTAGAGCATGACCCCGCAACGCCGGGCCGCGCTACTCCTCCAGGCCGCGCTGCTCGTCCTCGCGCCGCTGCTCGCGGGCGACGCGGCGCTGCTCCTCGGCGCGCTCGCGGAGCCCGCGGAGGAAGGTCTCGTCGTCGTCCGGGTTGGTCGCGACCTGGCGGCCGGGACGGTCGTACTCCGGGAAGCGTCCGGTGTTGCCCTTGTACGGCAGCCCGTTCACGCCGGCCGACTCTCGTGGGCGGCCCAGGACGAGCCAGAGGATCGAGCCGATGTCCGGCACGAGCAGCACGATGACCAGCCACAGCAGCTTCGGGAGATTCCGGCACTCCGCCCGGTCGGTGGTGATCACGTCGATGATGCAGAACACCCACAGGACCAGCAGCAGAAAGCCCACCAGTCCGCCGAACATCACCACAGCCAACTCCCTCCGTCCGGTCGGAGGGTAGCCGAGCGCCGCCAGGCCGGACGCCGCCCGTGCGCCACGTCAGGGCGCCGGTACCCCGGGCGAGGGTGCGCCACGCCAGGGCGTCGGAGCGGGAGAGCCGCCGGGCCCCCGACAAGCCGGTGGCCGCGCTCCTCCGGAGAGGAACACGGCCACCGCCTGGAGCGAGTGTGCGCAGAAATCAGACTGCGCGGACCTGCTCGGCCTGCGGGCCCTTCTGGCCCTGCGTCACGTCGAACTCGACGCGCTGGTTCTCGTCCAGCGACCGGAAGCCTTCACTGGCAATCGCCGAGTAGTGCACGAAAACGTCGGCGGTGCCGTCGTCGGGTGCGATGAAGCCGAAGCCCTTCTCGGCGTTGAACCACTTCACTGTGCCTTGAACCATGAGATGTCGTCTCCTTCAGGGGACGGTGGCTGCCCGCACCGTGCGGGTGGCCGTGCGTTGCGCGCGATCTCTATGCGCGTTCCCCGAGCCGGAGCCGGAAAACAGAAAACGCCCGCGATCACAACTCGCGAGCGTCGAAACGTACGAGAACTGCAACAACGCTGGCCAGCATAGCAGCGGGACGCGCGGCGTCAACCACCGTCGCCGCTGGTCATCGGCCTGGCCCGGCTGGGCTGCACCCGAGGGGGCTCGCCGGGCATCTTCGGATAGTTCGGCGGGTAGGGCGCGTCGCCCAGACCGCGGTCGCGCTCGTCCCGGTCGGCCCACTCCAGCAGCGGCTCCAGGCCGACCGCGACGTCGTCGATGCCGGCGTGCAGGTCGCCCAGCGCGGCGAACCGGGCCGGCACCGTGCGGACGGTGAAGTCCTCACTGCGCACGTCGGGCACCTCGTCCCAGGTGACCGGCGTCGAGACCGGCGCGCCGGGCGCGCCCCGGATGCTGTAGGCGCTGGCGATCGTCCGGTCGCGGGCGTTCTGGTTGAAGTCGATGAACACCCGCTCGCCGCGCTCCTCCTTCCACCACGCGGTGGTGGCCAGGGCCGGTATCCGCCGCTCCACCTCCCGGGCGAACGCGAGTGCGGCCCGGCGGACGTCGGTGAAGCCCCGCTCCGGCCGGATCCGGACGTAGATGTGCAGACCCCGGCCGCCGGAGGTCTTCGGCCAGCCCACCCAGCCCAGTCCGTCCAGCACCTCGCGGACGGTGCCGGCCACCACCCGGGCGTCGGCGAGGTCGGTGCCCGGCTGGGGGTCGAGGTCGATGCGCAGCTCGTCGGGCCGCTCGGTGTCGGCGCGCCGGGAGTGCCACGGGTGGAACTCGATCGTGGACATCTGCACGGCCCAGACCACGGCAGCCAGCTCGGTGACGCGCAGCTCGTCGGCGTGCCGACCGCTGGGGAACGTCACCCGCACCGTCTGCACCCACGGCGGCGCGCCGTGCGGCAACCGCTTCTGGTAGACCTTCTCGCCTTCCAGGCCGTCCGGGTAGCGGTGCAGCATGCACGGCCGCTCGCGCAGCGCCCGCAGGATGCCCTCCCCCACGCTCAGGTAGTACTCGGCGATGCCGAGCTTGGTGAGTCCGAGGTCGGGGAAGTAGACCCGGTCGGGGTTGCTCACCCGCACCGTCCGGTCCCCCACCTCGAGCTCCACCGCTGGCGTCTTCTCCCGGGCGGCCATGAGGCGACGGTAGCCGGCCGGGGCCATCCCGTCACCGGACGCGCAGGTCCACCTGCTCGGCTTTCGGCCGACAACGGTGTATTCCTGGACGTCAGGAGGTTGCCCCGCCACCTCCTGGTCAGCGGATCCGGCGGTCGGTGCGCGGTCGTCGGCGTCGTACCTGTCGAGCGGAAGAGGCTGGCATGGCCGGGAACGCATCGGCGGCGCGCCGCACCGGGGGGGCCGGGGTGGTCGAGCCCGTGCTGGCCGCGCTGTTCGGCACCGCGCTGCCCGTGCGTTCCGGGCCTGGGACGGCAGCGAACTGGGACCCCCCGGCGGCCCGACCAGGCACAGGTCGACAAGTGCGAGCTGATCTGCCGGAAACTCGGCCTGCTGCCGGGGATGCGGCTGCTCGATGTCGGCTGCGGGTGGGGAACGCTCGCGGTGCACGCGGCCACCGCGCACGGCGTCACGGTCGTCGGGGTGGCCAACCTGGAGGAACACTGGGACGAGTGCGTCCGGCTCACGTCGCCCGGCCGGGCGCGGATATGGCGGCTCTACCTGGCCGGCTCGGCACTGGCGTTCGAACGGAACCGGATCTCGATCCACCAGGTGCTCGCCGTCCGGCCGGACCAGCGCGGACGCAGCGGCATGCCCGCCACCCGGCAGGGATGGCTCGGCACGACTGTTTGATGCCCGTGCGAGCGATTCGCGTGCACGCAGAACTGTGCCGACACCTGGAGTTCATGACACGGCGCTGTGGGACTGGTAAGCACGGCGGCGTACCGATTTCCGGTGACCCAGGTGACCCAGGAGGCCTCCGTGCCGTTACCGTCCCGTGTGGGCAGTCCCCGCATCCTTCTCCGTTCCGTGGCGGTGACCGCCGCGGCGGCACTGGCCACGGCGGGCGCCGCCACGATGGCCACTCCGGCCGCCGCCGTCTCCCCCGACGTGGTGATCAGCCAGGTGTACGGCGGCGGCGGCAACACCGGTGCCCCCTTCACCCGCGACTACATCGAGCTGGCCAACCGGGGCGCGGCCGCGGTCGACCTCACCGGCTGGAGCGTCCAGTACGGCTCGGCCACCGGCAGCACGTACCAGGTCACCCCGCTCACCGGCAGCATCGCTCCCGGCGCCCGCTACCTGATCGCCGAGGCGCAGGGCGCGGGCGGCACGGCCCCGCTGCCCGCTGCCGAGGTCACCGGCACGATCGCGATGAGCAGCACCGCCGGCAAGGTCGCCCTGGTCACCAGCGCCACCGCGCTGACCTGCGGTGCCGACTGCGACACCGCCGCAGGCGTCCGCGACTTCGTCGGCTACGGCACCACCGCGAACGACTTCGAGGGCTCGGGCCCCACGTCCACGCTGTCCAACACGACCGCGGCGCTCCGGGCCGCCACCCCCGACACCGACGACAACGCGGCCAACTTCACCTCCGGCCCCCCCGCCCCCAAGGGCGCCGTCGAGCCTCCGGTCGATCCCCCCACCGAGGCCCGCATCGCCGCCGTCCAGGGCAAGGCCCACAGGTCGCCACTGGCGGGCAAGGACGTGACCGGTGTGGTCGGCGTCGTCACCGCCGTCGGGCGCAACGGCTTCTGGATGCAGGACCCCGAGCCCGACACCGACCCGGCGACCAGCGACGGCCTGTTCGTCTTCACCAGCACCGCACCGACCGTCGCGGTGGGCAACGCCGTGACGGTGGCCGGCACGGTCACCGAGTTCCGGGCCGGCGGCGCCAGCAGCGCCAACCTGACGACCACCGAGCTGACCCGCGCGACTGTCGCCGTCACCGCGCCGGCGGCGACAGTGCCGGCCCCGACCCTGCTCGGTCCGGGCGGGCGGGCGGCACCCACGCCGGTACGCACGGACTCTCCCGGTGACGTCGAGTCCTCGTCGGTTTTCGACCCGGCCGCCAACGCGCTGGACTTCTACGAGTCGCTGGAGGGCATGCTCGTCCGGGTGACCGACTCGGTCGCCACCGGCCCGACGGCGTCCTTCGGCGAGATCTCCGTGCTCCCCGGCGGCGCCGGCAGCCCGCGGACCGTCCGCGGCGGCGTCCGCTACACCTACCCCGACGCCAACCCCGAGCGGGTCATCCTCGACGACCTGCTCGCCCCGCTGCCCACCGTGGACACCGGCGACCTGCTCCCCGGCAACGTCGACGGCGTCATCGACTACGCGTTCTCCAACTTCAAGCTGATCGTGCTCGCCACCCCGACCGCGACGCGGAAGGCCCTCCCGCGCGAGGTCACCCGGGCCGAGCGTCCGCTGGAGCTGTCGGTGGCGACGTTCAACGTGGAGAACCTCGACCCGACCGACCCGGCGGAGAAGTTCGCCCAGCTCGCCGGCCTGATCACCACCAATTTGTCCACTCCGGACATCCTCACGCTGGAGGAGATCCAGGACGACAACGGCGCCACCGACGACGGGACGGTGACCGCGGCGGGTACCTACGCCAAGCTGATCGACGCGATCGTGGCCGCCGGCGGCCCACGCTACGCCTTCCGGCAGATCGACCCGGAGAACAAGAAGGACGGCGGCGAGCCCGGCGGCAACATCCGGGTCGGCTTCCTGTTCAACCCGGAGCGGACGACGTTCGTCGACAAGCCCGGGGGCGACGCGACGACCGCCACCACGGTGGTCAGGGACGGCCCGCGGGCCGGACTGACCCTCTCCCCCGGCCGGATCGACCCGACCAACCCGGCGTTCGCCAACTCCCGCAAACCGTTGGTCGGCGAGTTCCGGTTCATGGGCGCGAAGATCTTCGTGATCGGCAACCACTTCTCGTCCAAGGGCGGCGACCAGCCGCTGTTCGGACGGTTCCAGCCGCCGACCCGGAGTTCGGAGACCAACCGCCACGCCCAGGCCCAGGTGGTGAAGACGTTCGTCCAGTCGATCCTCGCCGTCGACGAGTCGGCGAACATCGTGATGCTCGGGGACGTCAACGACTTCGAGTTCTCCGAGACGACCGACATCCTCGTCGCGGGCGGCCTGGTGGACCTGCCCCGAACCCTGCCCGAGCCACAGCGCTACAGCTACGTGTTCGAGGGCAACTCGCAGGTGCTCGACCACATCATGGTCAGCAACGGGCTCTTCGCCGACCGGTGGGGACCTTTCGGCAAGGTGGACTACGACATCGTCCACGTCAACAGCGAGTACGCCGACCAGGCGTCCGACCACGACCCGCAGGTGGTGCGGCTGAAGCCGTTCCCCGGCAGCTGAGGCGGCCGCGACGACGGGACCGTGCCCTGTCCGGGTGCGGTCCCGGCGTCGTGTGCGGGGTCTTACCGGTTGGTGACGGTCACCCGGACGGCGGGCCAGCGTGCGTGTGCCGTCGTACCGTGGGGGGATGGACCAGAACGTGCAGCCCAAGGTGGTCAAGTCCGAGGACGAGTGGCGGGCGGAGCTGAGCCCGCAGGAGTACCACGTGCTCCGCGAGGCCGGCACCGAGCGGGCCTTCACCGGCGCGTACACCGACACCAAGACCGTCGGCGTATACCACTGCCGGGCGTGCGGAGCGGAGCTGTTCCGCTCCGAGACCAAGTTCGACTCGCACTGCGGATGGCCGAGCTTCTACGCCCCCAACGCGGCCGACCACGTCGTGCTGCTGGAGGACCGCAGCCTCGGTGCGGTGCGCACCGAGGTGCGTTGCGCCACCTGCGACTCGCACCTGGGCCACGTCTTCCACGGCGAGGGCTACGCCACGCCCACGGACGACCGGTACTGCATCAACTCCGTCTCGCTGACGCTGGCTCCCGCCGAGAGCTGACTCTCCGTCCGAGAGCTGGGCGTCGCCCGGCGGCGGGGCGCGGCGCGGCCGGGCCGCGGCCGACGCGGGTCAGGGAAGTGAGTCGACCAGCTCGGCGACGGACTTGCGGCGGCCCGTGTAGAACGGCACCTCGTCGCGGACATGGCGCCGCGCCGTGGACGACCGGAGCTCCCGCATCAGGTCGACGATCCGGTGCAACTCGTCCGCCTCGAACGCGAGCATCCACTCGTAGTCGCCGAGCGCGAACGAGGCCACGGTGTTGGCCCGCACGTCGGGGTACCCGCGCGCCATCTTGCCGTGCTCGGCCAGCATTCCCCGGCGATCGGCTTCGGGCAGCAGGTACCACTCGTAGGAGCGGACGAACGGGTAGACGCAGAGGTAGGGCCGCGGCGGCTCGTCGGCGAGGAACGCCGGGATGTGGCTGCGGTTGAACTCGGCCGGCCGGTGCAGGGCCATCTGCGACCACACCGGCGCGAGGTGCGTGCCCAGGTGGGTGCGCCGGAACCGCACATAGGCCTCCTGCAGCGCGTCGGAGGAGGTGGAGTGCCACCAGATCATCAGGTCGGCATCGGCCCGGAGCCCGGCCAGGTCGTACACCCCGCGGACCACCACGTCCTTCTCCGCCAGCTGGTCGACCAGCTCCTGGAACTGCGCGGCTGCGGCGTCGCGGTCGCCCTTCAGCGGCTGCTCGACCCGGAAGACCGACCACATCGTGTACCGGATCGACTCGTTGAGCTCACGGATCCGCTGGGCGTTCGGGTTGCCCCCCTCCGCCGTGGTGGGCCCGCCCTCGGACGGCAGGTCCCGCGTCGCCTCGTGCCGGCCGGGGTGGTCGTGCTCGCGCGGGTCCATCCGGTGATTCTCCCCCATCACGGCGCGGCCGCACCACGCACCGGCACAGTGGCCAGGCCGGCCAGCACCTGCGCCGCGGCGACCTGGCCCGAGCGGACACAGGCCGGTACGCCCACCCCGTCGTACGCCGCGCCGGCCAGCGCCAGCGTCGGATGACCCGACAAAGCCGCCCGGGCCCGGGCGACCCGGTCGAGGTGCCCGACGGCGTACTGCGGCAGCGCGCCGCCCCAGCGCGTCACGGCAGTGGCCGTCGGCGCGGGCAGGCCACCGGCCGGCCGCAGCAGGATGTCCAGATCGCGCCGGACGGCCGCCACGAGTTCGTCGTCGGACACCTGCAGGACGTGCTCGTCTCCGTACCGACCCACGGACGCCCGCAGCACGGTCACCCCGGGGGCGGCGAGCTGCGGCCACTTCCGGGTGACGTAGGTGACGGCCTTCACCAGCCTGCCGGCACCGGCGGGCACCAGCACCCCCGTGCCTGCCGGCAGCGCGAGGATGCCCGGCAGCACCAGCGTGACCAGGGCGACGCTCGCATACTCGATGGCCGCGACCTCGACCGCGGCCGCCGCGCTCACGTCCCCGAGCAGACGCGAGGCCGGCGCCGCCGGAACGGCGAGCACGACGGCGTCGGCGTGCACCCGTTCGGCGTCGCGGGTGGAACCGACCACCAGCTGCCAGCCCTCGGCCGCCGGCCGCAGCTCACGGACCGGACGCCCCGTCCGCACCGCCGCGCCGGACACGTGGGCCACGCCCGCCGCCAGGCGGGACATGCCTCCCCGCACCGTGGCGAACACCGGTCCCTCAGCCGTACTCCGGCTGCGCTGGGCGGCCCGGACCAGCGACGGCGTCCCGGCCAGCTCCGCCGCCAGGGCGGGCATCGTCGCGCGCAGCGACAGCATGGCCGCGTGCCCGGCGTAGACGCCGCCGAGCAGCGGTTCGACGAGGCGGTCGAGCACCTCCGGGCCGAGCCGCCTCCCTACGAGCTCGCCCACGGACACGTCCGTGCCGAGCGGCGCACCGGGAAGGTCCGGTTCCGCCTGGACCCGGGCCAGGCCGGCCGAGCTGAGCAGGCCGGACCCGGTGAGCGCCGCAAGGTCGGCCGGAATGCCCAGCACCGTTCCCGCCGGCAACGGGCGCAATCCGCCGTCCACCGCGACGGCCGCGCCCGTGGCACCCGGGTGAACCAGCTCGTCGCCGAGGCCCGCCCGCGCGCACAGCGCCCCCGCCTCGGGCACCCGAATCAGGAACGCGTCGGCACCGGTCTCCACCGCGACCCCGCCCACCTCGCCGGTACGCAGCTTCCCCCCGACCTCACGGCCCTGCTCGAACAACGTGACCTCGGTGCCGGGGGCGGCATCGTGGAGACGCAGCGCGGCGGCCAGGCCGGCGATGCCGCCGCCGACCACGGCCACGTGCGGGCGACGACCGTTCGGATCCACGGCCTCATCGTGCCTCAGCCGTCGTGGGGCGGCCCGGCGCCGCGGCCCGGCGCGACCGCCGGCAGGGTGCCGTGCCGTGGTGTGCCGTGCCGTGTCACGGTCGCGCGCCCGAGTCGAGATCCGACCGTGATCGCGGCCCGGGAACCGTCGACTCGGCCTCGGGCGTCCGACCTGCGATACCCCTTGACCTGGGAGCACAGATGACGCTGACTTCACGCCGGGCCCGTCCGTACCTGCTGGCGACCGGTACGGCGCTGGTCGCGGCGATGCTGCTGACCGGATGCGGCCGGGACAGCAGGTCCACCGAGCAGGGGGCCCCGGCGGCGCCTCAGGCCGGCGCGCCCCGGGACTCCACCGGCACCCAGGAGAAGGCCGACCCGACCGGGGTGCCAGTCGGCGTCCCGCTCAAGCCGCCGAGCGCGCGGGACATCGTCTACACCGGTGAGCTCAACGTCCGGGTGGACGACGTCACCGACGCCGCCGGAAGGGCCAGCCGGATCGCCACCGCCGCGGGCGGCTTCGTCGGCGGCGACGAGCGGCGCACCCACCGCGGCAACGCGACGGCCACGCTGATCCTGCGGGTCCCGGCGGCCGCCTTCTACGACAGCGTCGAGAAGGTCTCCGACCTCGGCCGGGAGACGTCGCGCCAGGTCGGCACGGCGGACGTGACCGAGCAGGTGGTCGACCTCGACAGCCGCATCGCCAGCCAGCGTGCCAGCGTCGCCCGCACCCGGGCGCTGCTCGGCCGGGCCCAGCAGATCAGCGACATCGTGGCGATCGAGCGTGAGCTGTCCGGCCGGGAAGCCGAGCTCGGGGCGCTGGAGGCCAAGAAGCGGGGGCTCGCCGACCAGGTGACGCTCTCCACCGTCACCGTGCGACTGACAGGCCCCCAGGCGGTCACACCGACGAAGGAGCCCGACCGGGGCTTCCTGGCTGGTCTCGCCGCGGGCTGGTCGGCGTTCGTCACCGTCATGGTCGTGCTGCTCACGGCCATCGGCGCCGTGTTGCCGTTCCTGCTCGCCGTCGCTGTCGTCGTGGCCGTCGCCTGGCTGCTGGTCCGCCGCCGCACCCGACGCCCGGCAAGTCCTCCCGCGGCCGGTCCCGCCCCGCAGCCGGACGCCTGACCGGCCGAGGCGTCGGGCTGTTACCGGCGCCTCACCGGGACGAGAGCGCGTGGACGTGCTCGGTGACCCGGGTGAGGACGTCGGGGTCGGTCTCCGGCAGCACGCCGTGGCCGAGGTTGAACACGTGTCCCGGTGCGCCGCGTCCCTCCCGCAGGACGCGGCGCACCTGCTTCTCGACCACGTCGGGCTCGGCCAGCAGCACGGCGGGGTCGAGGTTCCCCTGCACCGGCAGGCTCCCCCCGATCCGGCGGGCCGCCACGTCCAGCGGCGTCCGCCAGTCCACTCCGACCACGTCCGCGCCGACCTCCCCCATCGCGGCCAGCAACTCGGCGGTGCCCACCCCGAAGTGGATCCGCGGGACGCCCGCATCGGCGAGGCCGGCCAGCACCCGGGCGGAGTGCGGCGCGACGAACCTTCGGTAGTCGGCCTCCGACAGCGCCCCGGCCCACGAGTCGAAGAGCTGCACGGCCGACGCCCCCGCCGCGACCTGCACCCGCAGGAACGCCAGGGCCAGGTCGGCGAGCCGTCCGCAGAGCGCGTTCCACAGGTCCGGCCGGCCGTACATGAGCGCCTTGGTGCGGGCGTGGGTGCGGGACGGGCCGCCCTCGATCAGGTAGCTGGCCAGCGTGAACGGGGCACCGGCGAACCCGACCAGCGGCACCGCCCCCAGCTCGCCGACCAGCGCGGCCACCGCCTCGGTGATGTACGGGACGTCGTCCGGCGTCAGCGCACGCAGCCGGGGCAGGTCGCTCTCGTCGGCGAACGGCACGGCCACCACCGGCCCGACCCCCGGCACGATGTCGAGGTCGACGCCCACGGCGACCAGTGGCACCACGATGTCGGAGAACAGGATCGCCGCGTCCACCCCGTGCCGCCGCACCGGTTGCAGGGTGATCTCGGTGACCAGTTCCGGCCGCCGGCACGACTCCAGCATCCCGACGCCCTCGCGGAGCGCCCGGTACTCCGGCAGCGACCGGCCCGCCTGCCGCATGAACCACACCGGGGTGTGCGGCACGCTCAACCCGCGGCAGGCGCGCAGGAACGGTCCGTCCAGCGGGAGGGCGACGGCGGGCGGAGCGCCGGGCGTGGACTCCGGGACCGCGCCTACATCCGCGCGTGGGCCGGCGGAACGGAGGGACGCGGCCGACTCGGTCATGTCCGCCATGCTGCCACGGCACCCCGCCCGCGGCCGTCCGGGCGGGGCGCGGCGGCCGGGTTGCCGCCCCGCCGCGGCCGGGCCCGCCCCGTCGCCAGGTTGTCGCCCGACCGCCGCCAGGTCGCCCGACCGCGGCGGCGTGCGGCCCGAGGAGACGGCGACGCCCGGCGCGGCGTGCTGGGCCAGGGATCGACGGAGTCCTAGTCTGAAGTCCATGGCCTCGATCGGCACCGAGCCGGGCACCTTCGCGCACGCGGTCGCCTCGCTGCGCGCGGTGCGTCCGCGCCCGGAGATCCTGCTGGAGGAGGTGCCCGCTCCCCAGCGGCTGGCGCCGCACGGCTTCGCGCTCGGCGCCACCGTGGTGCGCCAGGCCGAGGAGGTGGCCACCGGGCGGCTCGTGGTGCTGTACGACCCGGAGGGCCAGGAAGCCTGGGCCGGCACGCTCCGGCTGGTCTCCTACGTCACCGCCGAACTCGACCCGGAGATGGCCGGCGACCCGATGCTCGCCGAGGTCGGCTGGAGCTGGTTGCTGGACGCCCTGGAGGCGGCAGGTGCCGACTACACCGCGGCCGGCGGCACGGTGACCCAGGTCAGCTCCACCCGGTTCGGCGACCTGGCCGGCCCGCCCGCCACCGCCGACGTGGAGGTCCGGGCCTCCTGGACGCCGGTCTCGCCCGACCTCGGCCCGCACCTGTCGGCCTGGTGCTCGCTGCTGGCCTCGACCGCCGGCCTGCCGCCGCCCGGGATCACCGCGCTCGCCGCCCCACACGGCGCCTGACCCGACGGCCGCCGCCACCCGCGGCCGGCTACCTCATCCGCGCCGGAGCGGTCCTTGCCGTGGCGCCACCCGAGCGGGCGACGCCACGGCCGGTGCTCAGTTGATCAGCACCTCGGCCCGGTTGCACGGCTCCCGGAGCTGGGGAATCAGCGCATTCGCCTTGGCCTGGTCGCGGTTGGCGATCGCGTCGAGGAACTGCAGCACGAGCTTGAGGCACTGCGAGATGACCTGCTTCTCCTCGTTGGTCTGCCCCAGCCGGTTCTCGGTGCCGTCGAGCCGCTGCTTGGTGGAGTCGAGCTGGCTCTTGGTGCTGCTCAGGTCCGACTCGAGCTTGGAGATCCTGCCGTCACGATCGCGGACGTCGCGCTGGGACGAGGCGAGCTGGGTCGCGGTGTCGTTCTGCTCGCTGCGCTTGAAGAAGTACAGACCCGTCATCAGGATCGTGAGCACGAGCAGCAACGCGCAGGCGCCGGCCAGGATCGGCACCAGCGGCACCCCGCCAGTGCGCTGGGCGGGAGGCGGGGGCGGGGGGACGCCCTGCCCTGGATCGGCGAAGGCCGGGAGTGCCTGGGTCATGGCCGGATGCGGCGCGGCGCTGGTCGGCGGCGCCTGGGCGTAACCGCCGCCCGAGGTCGGCATTCCCGGGCCGGGCGCGCCGAACCCCGCGCCGCTGCCCGGCGGGGGGTAGCCACCGCCGTAGTCGCCGCCCGAGACCGACGCGGGCGGATAGGCCGGCGGACCGGAGGCCGGTGCCGGCCCCCACGGATCGGACGAGTACGGACCGCCGGGCGGGTACTGACCGCCCTGGTTCGGGTAGCCGGGGTCTGACACGGTGCCTCCAGGTGATGATCCGGCCGGGCCGGTGCCCGTCCGGGGTCGCTCGCTTCGTCGTCCGGGCGGGCTGCGCCCGGACCTGGTGCCGTTGCCCGGGCGGCCCGCCCGAGGTGTACACCGCTGCCAGGACGCGGTGTCGGCTGGTTCAGCAGGCCAGCAGGCCGTCGCAGACCTCGCTGATCGGGATGGCGAGCCCGAGACCGTCCGCGTTCTCCCGGATGATCTTGGCCTGGGCCACGCCGACGACCCTGCCCTCCGCGTTGATCACCGGGCCGCCGGAGTTGCCCGGGTTGATCGCGGCATCGAACTGGATCACCCGGGTACCCAGCCCGGGCACGTCGTCGCGCACCGCGCTCACCACGCCGGTGGTGACCGTGTCGGTCAGGCCCAGCGGGGCTCCGACCACCACGACGGGCTCCCCCACCTGCACCGGGTTCCGCGCGGGCGAGAGTCGCGGAAAGCTCTGCTTGGCCCGCAGGACCGCGAGGTCGCGGTCGGCGTCGACCTTCTCGATCGTCACGTCGTAGCTCTCCGAGGCGCGCTCGATCCTGGCCGTCCGCGCGCCGGCCCGCACCGCCTGCTCGACCACGTGGTAGTTGGTCACCAGCAGGGTGCCGCCGCCGGACGGGGGCTGGCCGAACGCGAACGCCGTGCCGGTGGCCCGCCCGGCCCGGATCCGGAACACCGAGGGCAGCGCCGCCTTGGCCACCGTCGCGGAGTTCAGGCTGCCCTTCGTCCGCTCCTCGAGCTGCCCGGACCGCTGGCCCAGGCTGTTCACCTGGTCGCGCAGGGCCGCGATCTCGGCGTCGGCGCGACGTTGGGCCTCCGCCTGGTCGCCGACCCGCCCGGCGAGCTGGACCAGGACCACGATCTGCACGATCGTCGCCAGCAGCAGCGCGACCGCCAGGCCGAACGCCACGGTGCCGAGGATCGGCCGGGCGGGTCGCGGTGGCGTCGAAGCGGACGGCGCGGCGGACGGCGTCGCGGGCGGTGGCGTGCCCGGCGGGGTCGCCGCTGTCCTGGCGCCGAACGGGCCCTGCGCCGACTGCGTCGGGGAGTCCCACGGCCGCGGGCCGGCGGCCGGGGCCGGCGGCGCGGTGACCGGCGGGGACAACACAGGTGGACGAGGTCCGAGCGGCGCCGCCGGCGGGGGTTCGCGCGGGTTCCCGGCCGAGTGCGGTCCGCCGGCCGGATAGGGCGCGCTGGACGGAGGAGGACGGCGGACCGGCGCCGGTGGGCAGCGGGCCCGGCGGCACGCCTGCCCCGGGCCCGGCGCCCCTGCTCGCGCCGTCCTGGGGATCTGCCATGCGTCGCGCCGCCTCTCTGCGCGGCGGCCGGACCGCGCGGGCCGGCAACTCCACCGCGTACCAGCGCGGAGCCTGCCTCGATGTGCCGGCTCCCACGCTAGCCAGCGCCACCAAGCAGGTCGACAACCGCATCCCGTTTGTGACCTGCCCGCCGGCCGGACCGCCCTGCGCGGTCCCGCGGTGTTCGACCGTTCGGACCCGACCAAGTCGTCCCGGGCGCTCGTCGCCGCGTGCCGTCGCCCGCGGGCGGCGGTCGGCTCGATACGGTTGCCCCGTGGATGAGGCGGCGATGAGCGAACCGGACCCGGCGCAGAGCGCGGAGGCGACGGCTGTCCCGACGGCCGTCCCGCTGCTGGAGCCGCGGGACGGGACGCCCGCCCCGGTGGACACGCCGGTCGACCTGGCCGACGCGGCCGCACGTCTGGCCGCCGGCACCGGAGTGGTGGCGGTGGACGCCGAACGGGCGTCGGGCTACCGGTACGGCCAGCGGGCCTACCTGGTCCAGCTGCGCCGGCAGGGCGCGGGGACGGTGCTGGTCGACCCGCTCCCGTTCGACGACCTGGCCGTGATCGACACTGCCGTGGCCGACGCCGAGTGGGTGCTGCACGCGGCCAGCCAGGATCTCGCCTGCCTGGGCGAGCTGGGGATGCGGCCACGCCGCCTTTTCGACACCGAACTGGCTGGTCGGCTCGCCGGTTTCGAGCGGGTGGGCCTCGGCGCGATGGTCGAACGGGTGCTGGGCTTCACGCTGGAGAAGGGCCACTCGGCGGCGGACTGGAGCACCCGGCCGCTGCCGGCCGCCTGGCTCACCTATGCCGCGTTGGACGTGGAGCTGCTGATCGAACTCCGCGACGCGCTCGCGGCCGAACTCCAGGCACAGGGCAAGGCCGGCTGGGCCGAGGAGGAGTTCGCCGCCTTGGCCGCGAGCAAGCCCGCGGCCCCCCGGACCGAACCGTGGCGCCGCACCTCCGGCATCCACCGGGTCCGCAGCGCGCGGGGGCTGGCCCGGGTGCGGGCCCTCTGGGAGGCGCGCGACGACCTGGCCCGGCGCCGTGACCTCGCCCCCGGCCGGGTGCTGCCGGACTCGGCCATCGTCGCGGCGGCGCAGGCCGACCCGGCGGACGAACGGGCGCTGCTCACGCTCCCGGTGTTCTCCGGCCGAGCCACCCGCCGGCTCGCCAGCACCTGGCTCGGTGCGCTGCACCAGGTCCGCGACCTCACCGAACCCCAGCTGCCGACCACCTCCGCCGCCGGCGACGGTCCACCGCCGGCCCACCGCTGGTCCGACCGCGACCCGGCTGCCGCGAGCCGGCTGGCCCGTGCGCGCGAGGCGGTCTCGGCCATCGCGACGGAACACAACCTGCCGGCGGAGAACCTGCTCGCTCCCGACACCGTCCGCCGGCTCGCCTGGGCACCGCCGGAACCGATCACGGCGGACGAGATCGAGCGCGCCCTGCGGGCGCACGGTGCCCGCGAGTGGCAGATCGGACTCACCCACGTTGCCCTGGCCACGGCGCTGCTCGAAGGGCCGGAGTCCGCCCCGGCCGCGAAGGCGGCCCCCTCCGCCTGAGCCGGTCGCGGAGCCGGCGCGGCGGGAGGCTGCCCGACAGGGCCACCGCCGGTTGGGCCGCCAGGCCCGCAACGGGCGCGCCGAGGTCGGCCGCCCCCGTGCGGAAGTGGAACAGCTCACACCGTTCGGCTTGCGCAGGCCGGGTTACCGGCGAGTAGCATTCCGCGCAGAGCGCCCGCCTTTCGTCGGGCCGCCCGCCAGCCCGAGCAGTGTCGCTCCCAGGGAGGGAACGTGTCCCGACCCAGCCGCAACGTGGTCTTCGTCGACGGTGTCCGCACGCCGTTCGGCAAGGCCGGCCCCAAGGGCCTCTACGCCGAGACCCGCGCGGACGACCTCGTCATCGCCTGCATCCGCGCGCTGCTGCGCCGGCATCCGGAGCTACCGCCCGACCGGGTCGACGACGTCGCGGTCGCGGCCACCACCCAGATCGGCGACCAGGGCCTGACCATCGGCCGCACGGCCGCACTGCTCTCGGGCCTGCCCGAGACCGTGCCGGGCTACGCAGTCGACCGGATGTGCGCCGGCGCGATGACCGCGGTCACCACGCTCGCGGGCGGCATCGCCTTCGGGGCCTGCGACGTGGCCGTCGCGGGCGGCGTCGAGCACATGGGACGCCACCCGATGGGCGAGGGCGTCGACCCGAACCCGAGAATCCTCTCGGAGAAGCTGGTCGACCCGTCCGCCCTGGTGATGGGGCAGACCGCCGAGAACCTGCACGACCGGTTCCCGCACCTGACCAAGCAGCGGGCCGACGCGTTCGCGCTGGCCAGCCAGCAGAAGTACGCCAAGGCGCTGGCCGACGGACGGATCCAGGCCGACCTGGTGCCGGTCGCCACCCGCAGCGCCGAGCAGGGCTGGGGCCTGGCCGTGGCCGACGAACCGCCGCGGCCGGAGACCACGCTGGACGGCCTGGCCGGCCTCAAGACGCCGTTCCGCCCGCACGGTCGGGTGACGGCGGGCAACGCGGCCGGCCTCAACGACGGCGCCACCGGGGCGCTGCTGGCGGCCGAAGAGGTCGCCACCGAACTGGGCCTGCCGATCGGGATGCGGATGGTCTCCTACGCGTTCGTGGGCGTCGAGCCCGAGGTGATGGGCGTCGGGCCGATCCCGTCCACCGAGAAGGCGCTCCGACTGGGCGGCCTCTCGATCTCCGACATCGGCCTGTTCGAGCTGAACGAGGCCTTCGCCGTACAGGTGCTGGCCTTCCTCGACCACTTCGGCATCGGCGACGACGACCCGCGGGTCAACCCGTGGGGCGGCGCGATCGCGGTCGGCCATCCGCTGGCGTCCTCGGGCATCCGCCTGATGACCCAGCTCTCCCGGCACTTCGCCGACCGGCCCGACGTCCGGTACGGCCTGACCGCCATGTGCATCGGCATCGGCATGGGCGGCACCGTGATCTGGGAGAACCCGCACTTCACCGGCGCCACCGAAGGGGACCCGCGATGACGGCCACCGCGCTGGAACAGCCCGACGAGATCGTCACCCGCGCCCTGGTCCGCTACGTCACGGTGCCCGGCCTGGACGGCGAGATCGCCCTGGTCACGCTCGACAACGGCCGCGACCACACCCGCCCGTCCACGTTCGGCGCGGGCGGGATGGCCAGCCTGGCCGCCGCCCTGGACACGATCGAGGCGCGGACCCCGGCCGTCCGGGCGGTGGCGGTGACCGGCAAGCCGTTCATCTTCGCGGTGGGCGCCGACCTCTCCGGCGTGCCGCGGATCACCGACCGGGCCCAGGCGCTCGCCGTGGGGCAGCTGGGCCACCGGGTGTTCGCCCGCTTCCGCGACCTGTCGGTGCCCACGTTCGCATTCGTCAACGGCGCGGCGATGGGCGGTGGCCTGGAGATCGCCCTGCACTGCGACTACCGCACGCTGTCCTCGGGTGTTCCCGCCCTCGCGCTGCCGGAGTGCTTCCTCGGCCTGGTGCCCGGCTGGGGCGGCACCCAGTTGCTGCCGCACCTGATCGGCGCCGAGAAGGCCGTCAAGGTCATCATCGAGAACGCGCTGAACAACAACACGATGCTGCGTGCGCCGCAGGCGTTCAAGCTCGGGATCGCCGATGTCATGCTCGAGCCCGCCGACTTCCTCGAACGCTCGCTCGGCTGGGCCGCCGGAGTGCTCCGCGGCGAGATCACCGTGCAACGGCCCGAGGTCGACCGTGGCGCGGCCTGGGACGACGCGGTCGCCCGTGGCCGGGCCTTCGTGGACGCGAAGGTGCACGGCGCCGCACCCGCGCCGTACCGGGCGCTCGACCTGATCGCGCTCGCGAAGACCGTCCCGTTCGCCGAGGGCACGGCCGCCGAGGACGTGGCCCTGGCCGACCTGGTGATGGGCGAACACCTGCGCGCGGGGCTGTACTCCTTCGACCTGGTGCAGAAGCGGGCCCGCAAGCCCGTCGGCGTGCCGTCCCGCGACCTCGCTCGACCGGTCACCAAGGTCGGCATCGTCGGCGCGGGCCTGATGGCCAGCCAGCTCGCGCTGCTGTTCGCCCGTCGCCTAGAGGTTCCGGTCGTGCTGACCGACCTCGACCAGGCCCGGCTGGACTCGGGCGTGCGCTACGTCCACGCCGAGGTCGACAAGCTGCTGGCGAAGAACCGGGTCACCGCCGACGCCGCCAACCGGCTCAAGGCGCTGGTCACCGGCTCGCTGACCAAGGACGCGTTCGCCGACGCCGACTTCGTCCTGGAGGCCGTCTTCGAGAACCTGGCGGTCAAGCAACAGGTCTTCGCCGAGGTGGAGGCGGTGGTGTCGCCGGAATGCGTGCTCGCCACGAACACCTCGTCGCTGCCCATCACCGAGATGGCCGCCGGCCTCGCGCATCCCGAACGGGTGGTCGGGTTCCACTTCTTCAACCCGGTGGCGGTGCTGCCGCTGCTGGAGATCGTACGGGCCGAGCAGACCGACGACCCGACGCTGGCGACGGCGTTCGCGGTGGGCAAGCAACTGAAGAAGTCGTGCGTGCTGGTCACCGACGCCCCGGCGTTCGTGGTCAACCGGCTGCTCAACCGGTTCCTGGGCGAGGTCACCCGGGCGATCGACGAGGGCACCGGCTTCGACGAGGCCGACCGGGCGTTGGAACCGCTCGGCCTGCCGATGAGCCCGCTTGCGCTGCTCGGGCTGGTCGGGCCGGCCGTGGCGTACCACGTCACCGAGGTGCTGCACGCGGCGTTCCCCGACCGCTTCCGCGTCTCCGAGAACATGGGCAAGGCGGTGCGGGCCGGCAAGACCGGCTACTACGACTGGTCGGACGGAACGCCGCGCATCGATCCGGAGATCGCCGCGATCTACGGCCCGCGGGGCGGTGGGCCGACCGGCGACGAGGTGCGGGAACGCGCGCTCGCGGCGCTGGCCGAGGAGATCCGGCTGATGCTCGACGAGGGCGTGATCGCCGAACCGCAGGACGTCGACCTGTGCATGCTGCTCGGAGCCGGTTGGCCGTTCGCCCTCGGCGGGATCACGCCGTATCTCGACCGGACGGGCATCTCCGAGAAGGTCACCGGCCAACGGTTCCTGCCCAGGGGGGTGGCCAGCCTGCCGGCCTGAGGCGCCACGCTGTCGGCCATCCGTCGTCTGTCGAACGACCGTTCAAGCCGAGCGCTACTCTCACGCACAGTAGCGTCGACCCTGCCTCGGCATGGCGGTTTGCTCTGCACTCCGGGGGCGGGTCAGAGTGTGCCGGGGCACGCCGTCGGTGGACGGCTCCCCCGGTGCGCCGCTGCGGCGGCTCCCTCGACGACGCGGGCAGGTGATTGGGTGGCGGCGATCCGACTGGACGCGCTCACGAAGGTCTTTCCCGACGGCACGATCGCGGTGAAGGACCTCTCGCTGGAGGTTGCGCCCGGGGAGTTCGTCGTGCTGGTCGGCCCGTCGGGATGCGGCAAGTCGACCGCCCTGCGGATGGTGGCCGGGCTGGAGACGGTCACCGCCGGGGAGGTGTGGATCGGACCCGCCGTGGCCACCCGCCTCCCGCCGAGGCTCCGCGACCTCGCGATGGTGTTCCAGGAGTACTCCCTGTACCGCCACATGAGGATCCGGGACAACATCGCGTTCCCGTTGCGAATGGCGAAGCGCCCCCCGGAGGAGATCGCCGACCGGGTGAGCGAGGCCGCCACGATGCTCGGCATCTCCGACCTGCTCGACCGGTACCCCGAGGAGCTCTCCGGCGGGCAGCGCCAGCGGGTGGCGATGGGGCGCGCGCTGGTGCGCAGACCCGCCGCGTTCCTGATGGACGAGCCGCTCTCCAACCTCGACGCGGGCCTGCGGGCCGAGCTGCGGACGGAGATCGCGACGCTGACCCGCGAACTCGGGGTGACCACTCTCTACGTCACCCACGACCAGGCCGAGGCGATGACGATGGCCGACCGGGTGGTCGTGCTCCGCGCCGGCGTCCTCGAACAGGTCGGCACGCCGCAGCAGGTCTACGAGCACCCGGCAACGCTGTTCGTGGCCGCCTTCTTCGGTACGCCGCGGATGAACCTCTTCGAGGCCGACGTGCACGCCTACCTCGACGAGGAGGTGCTGCTGGACCTCGGCGGCCAGGCCCTGTCCATCCCGTGGAAGCATCCGCGGGCCCGCCCGTTGAGCCGGTACCACGGCACCCGCGTGGTGGTGGGCCTGCGGCCGGAGGCCCTCGCGGTGGGCACCCAGGGCAGCACGTCCCTGCAGGGCCGGATCCGGCACCTGGAGAACCACGGACACGAGATCTTCGCGCACGTGGACGTCGGCTCGCGGCCGGTGCCCCCGGCGCTGACCGCCGCCGCGCCCCCGGCCGTCCAGCGTCCGGCCCGGCGCGGCCTCCTCGAACGCCTCCGCGGCGACGGCGGCCGGCGTCGCGGCGGCCGGCACACCGACGGCGCCAAGAGCGAGTCGACGCCCAGCCCCGCCCACACCTACCGCGCGGCCGACCTGGTGATCCGCACCCCGCTGTCCACGCCCGCCAGCGCCGGCGATGTGGTCACCGTCCGGGTGGACGCCGACCACCTGCACCTCTTCGACGTCGCCGACGGGCGGGCGCTGTCCTCGCCGCGGGTCTGAGGACGCCGCCCACGCAGGATCGCGGCGTCACCGGGATCGGCGGCCTCAGTCCCGGCCCGGCTGGACGGCGAGCAGCACGCCCGCGGCCAGCGACACGGTCGCCTCGGTCCCCACGAACGTGTTGCTGACCCCCCGCGACGTGCCGGCCGGCAGATCCTCGGACCGCAGCGGGTAGCGCAGCCCCTCGGTGCGCACCGCGAACGCCGGGCCGTGCACGGGCAGCAACGACACCAGCTCGCCCGGCTCCCCCCGCAGCACGGTGGACCGACGGACGACCGTCAGCGTGGCCGGACCCATCCGGGCCTGGACCCGCACGTCGGCGTAGGCCGGCGCGGCCAGCAGCAACCCGTTGGCGAGCCAGTGGTCGAACCGGCCGCCGTGGCCGCCCAGCACCACGATCCGGGACGGTTCGGTGGCCAGCGCGGCGCCGAGCGCGAGTTCGAGGTCGGTGGCGTCCTTGGCCACCGGGTGCCGGACGACGCGCCCGCCCGCACGGGCCACCGCGTCGACCTGGGACAGGGTCGCCGAGTCGAAGTCGCCGACGGCCTCGTCCACCCGCAGGCCCAGCGCCAGCGCATGGGCGATCCCCCCGTCGGCGGCCACCACGTACGCACCGGACGGGATGCCGGCCAGCGCATCCGGACGGACCGGCTCTCCCCCCGTGACCACGACCACGGTCCCGGTCCTCGTCATGCCCGCGGCGCCCGTGTCCGGCGGCCACCCGGCGGGCGCGGTGTCCGCTGCGTCCGTCACGGGTCCGTCGTCACCGGTCTGTCCGTCACCGGGTCACGTCAGGACCGCGTGCTCCGGGAAACGGCACAGGGTGGCGAACTCCTCGGCGTTCAGGCTCGCGCCGCCCACCAGTGCGCCGTCGACGTCGTCCTTGGCCATGATCCCGGCCACGTTGTTGGCCTTGACCGAACCGCCGTAGAGGATCCGGGCGGCCACGGCCACGTCGCTGGCATACAGCTCCACCAGCCGCCCCCGGATCGCCGCACACACCTCCTGCGCGTCCTCGGGTGTCGCCACCTTGCCGGTGCCGATCGCCCAGACCGGTTCGTAGGCCACCACGATCGTCGCTGCCTGCTCGACGGTGACGCCGGCCAGCGCGGCGTCGAGCTGGGCCAGCGTGTGCCCGACGTGCGCACCGGCCTCGCGCACCTCCAGACCCTCCCCCACGCACAGGATCGGCACCAGACCATGGGCGAACGCCGCCCCCACCTTGGCGTTGAGAAGCCCGTCGTCCTCGCGGTGGTGCTCGCGGCGCTCGGAGTGGCCGACCACCACGTAGGTGCAGCCGAGCTTGGCCAGCATCGGTCCGGACACGTCCCCGGTGTAGGCCCCGGAGGCATGCGGCGAGAGGTCCTGCGCGCCGTAGCTGAGCAACAGCCGATCGCCCTCCACCAGCGTCTGCACGCTGCGCAGGTTGGTGAAGGCCGGCAGCACGGCCACCTCGACGAGGGTGAGCTGCTCCTCGGTGAGGCTGAACGCGACCTTCTGGGTCAGCGAGATCGCCTCGAGGTGGTTGAGGTTCATCTTGTGGTTGCCCGCGATCAGCGGACGCCGTGCGAACCCGGGCTTCTTGGCCACGTCAACTCTCCTGTGCTGTGTCGGCCGGCCCGGCGAACGCCCGGCCTTCGGGCTCCAACGCGGCGACGCCGGGCAGGACCTTGCCCTCCAGGTACTCCAGCGACGCCCCGCCGCCGGTGGAGATGTGCGAGAACGCCGACTCGTCCACGCCGAGCTGGCGCACCGCCGCTGCCGAGTCGCCACCGCCCACGATGGACAGCCCCTCGACCCCGGCCACCGCCTCGGCCACCGCCTTCGTCCCGGCGGCGAACGGAGCCAGCTCGAACACGCCCATCGGCCCGTTCCAGAACACCGTCCGCGCCGGCGCGAGCCGGCCGGCGAACAGCTCCGCCGTGGCCGGGCCGATGTCCAGGCCCTTCCAGCCGTCCTCGATGGCGTCCGCCGGCACGACCCGCGTCGCGGCATCGTCGCTGATCTCCTGCGCGACGACCACGTCGAGGGGCAGCACGATCTTGTCCCCGCCCTCGTCCAGCAGCCGCCGGCAGGTGTCGACCATCTCCTTCTCCAGCAGCGAGCCGCCCACCCCGTGCCCCTGCGCGGCGAGGAAGGTGAAGCACATCCCGCCGCCGACCAGCAGCGCGTCGACCTTGGGCAGCAGGGCGTCGATCACACCGAGCTTGTCCGAGACCTTGCTGCCGCCGAGCACGACCACATAGGGGCGTTCCGGCGCGCCGGTGAGCACCGTCAGCACGTCCAACTCGCGCAGCAACAGCCGGCCCGCGTAGGCCGGCAGCAACAGGGCGAGCTCGTAGACGCTGGCGTGCCTGCGGTGCACGGCGCCGAACGCATCGTCCACATAGGCACCGTCCGGCCCGGCGAAGGCCGCGAGCCGCTCGGCGAACTCCCGCCGTTCGGCCTCGTCCTTGGTCGTCTCCCCCGGGTTGAACCGCAGGTTCTCCAACAGCACCACGCCGCCCTCGGCCAGCCCGTCCACGGCCTGCCGGGCCTGCTCCCCCACCGTGTCGACCGCGAACGTCACCGGCACGCCCAGCAGCTCACCGAGCCGTTCGGCGACCGGCGCCAGCGTGTACCTCGGGTCGGGCGCGCCCTTCGGACGGCCCAGGTGGGAGCACACGATCGCCTTCGCCCCGGCATCGCGGAGCGCACCCAGCGTCGGCAGCACGGCCCGGATCCGGCCGTCGTCGGAGATGGCGGAGCCGCCGGCCCCCTGGTCGAGAGGGACGTTCAGGTCGGCGCGCAGCAGCACGCGCCGACCCTCGACCCCCTCGGCGAGCAGATCGTCGAGGGTCCTCATCGCCCGCCCTACAGGCTCGCGCCGACGTGCTTCACCAGGTCGACCAGGCGGTTGGAGTAGCCCCACTCGTTGTCGTACCAGCCGACGACCTTCACCTGGTCGCCGATCACCTTGGTCAGACCGGAGTCGAAGACGCAGGACGCCGGGTCGGTGACGATGTCGGAGGACACGATCGGGTCGTCGGTGTAGACCAGGTAGCCGGCCATCGGGCCGTCGGCGGCGGCCTTCATCGCCGCGTTCACCTCGTCGACCGAGGTCTCGCGACCCACCGTGACCGTGAGGTCGGTCGCCGAACCGGTCGGCACCGGCACCCGCAACGCGTAGCCGTCCAGCTTGCCCTTGAGTTCCGGCATCACCAGGCCGATCGCCTTGGCGGCACCGGTGGAGGTCGGGACGACGTTGATCGCGGCCGCCCGGGCCCGGCGCAGGTCCGGGTGGGGGGCGTCCTGCAGGTTCTGGTCCTGGGTGTAGGCGTGGATGGTGGTCATCAGTCCACGGTGGATCGTGAACGACTCGTGCAGCACCTTCGCCATCGGCGCCAGGCAGTTCGTCGTGCAGGACGCGTTGGAGATGATCGTGTGCGCCGCCGGGTCGTACGTCTCGTGGTTGACGCCCATCACCACGGTGACGTCCTCGTTCTTGGCCGGCGCGGAGATGATCACCTTCTTGGCGCCGCCGTCGACGTGCACCCGGGCCTTGTTCGCGTCGGTGAAGATGCCGGTCGACTCGATCACGATGTCGGCGCCGAGGTCGGCCCACGGCAGCGCCGCCGGGTCGCGCTCGGAGAGCGCCTTGAAGCTGCGGCCGGCCACCGAGATCTCGTCGGCGCTGGCCTTCACGTCGTGCGGCAGGCGACCGAGGATGCTGTCGTACTTGAGCAGGTGGGCGAGCGTGGCGTTGTCGGTCAGGTCGTTGGCGCCGACTACCTCGACGTCCGCGCCGGAGGCGAGAACGGCTCGGAAGAAGTTGCGCCCGATGCGCCCGAACCCGTTGATGCCTACACGGATGGTCACGCGGTACTCCTCGCGAAAATACGGGTGCTGCCTCGTCGCACCGTGACGGGCAGCGAAATGGACTTGTCACCGGCGACACTAACCGGTCGGCCGGCTGGGGCCCGCCCTGGTGGTGTACCGACCGGTATGCGGGACTCAGGCGAGCATCTCCGGCGTGACGCTCGCCTCGGTGTCGGGAATGCCGATGTCGCGGGCGCGCTTGTCGGCCAGCGCCAGCAGGCGACGGATCCGGCCGGCGACGGCGTCCTTGGTCAGCGACGGGTCGGCCAGCGAGCCGAGTTCCTCCAGCGACGCCTGCCGGTGCGCCATCCGCAGCCGACCCGCCGAGAGCAGGTGGTCGGGCGCGTCCTCTCCCAGGATCTCCAGCGCGCGGCCGACCCGGGCGCCGGCGGCCACCGCGGCCCGCGCCGACCTCCGCAGGTTGGCGTCGTCGAAGTTGGCCAGCCGGTTGGCCGTGGCCCGCACCTCCCGGCGCATCCGGCGTTCCTCCCAGGCCAGCACGCTGGCGTGGGCCCCGATCCGGGTCAGCAGCGCGCCGATCGCGTCGCCGTCGCGCACCACCACCCGGTCGACACCGCGCACCTCGCGGGCCTTGCTGGAGATGCCCATCCGCCGGGCGGCACCGACCAGCGCCAACGCCGCCTCGGCGCCGGGGCAGGTGATCTCCAGGGCCGAGGACCGCCCCGGCTCGGTGAGCGACCCGTGGGCCAGGAACGCCCCCCGCCAGGCCGCCTCCGCGCAGTGCGCTCCCCCGGCAACCACCTGCGGCGGCAGGCCCCGCACAGGACGCCCCCGGACGTCGAGCAGCCCGGTCTGCCGAGCCAGCGACTCGCCGTCCTTGACCACCCGGACGATGTACCGGTTGCCCCGCCGCAGGCCGCCGGCCGAGAGCACATGCACCTCGCTGGTGTGGCCGTACACCTCGACGATGTTCTGCCGGAGCCGCCGGGCGGTGTTGCCCGTGTCGAGTTCGGCCTCCACCACGACCTTGCCCCCCACGATGTGCAACCCGCCGGAGAAGCGCAGCAGCGCGGCCATCTCGGCCTTCCGGCAACAGGGCTTGGCCACCTCGACCCGGCTCAGCTCGTCCTTCACCGCAGCCGTCATGGCCATCTCAGATCACCTCGCGTGTCGTAATTCCCCTGCCGCGTCGGGCCCCCCGGCCGTCACGTCAGGTCGATGCCCAGCACATCGCGCAACGCGGCGGCAAGCGCCGCCTGGTCGTGTCGCGGGCTTCCGTCACCGACCGCTACCGGTGCGACGACGAGCCCCCCGCCCAGTGATTCTGCCGCACGCGCGAGCCGCTGGTGGTCCCGCACGACCCCGGGATCTGCCAGAACGGTGTCAAAGGTCACCATCGGGGCATGCGCGGCCAAGGCGTCGAGGTGTCCCTCGATCGGCCAGCCGTCCGTCTCGCCGTCGGTGGAGAGGTTGAGGACGAGCACCCGGCGGGCCGGCGACTTCGCGATCGCGTCCCGCAGGTCGGGCACCAGGAAGTGCGGGATCACGCTGGTGAACCAGGAACCCGGGCCGAACACCAGGGTGTCGGCGTCGCCCACCGCGGCCACCGCCTCCGGGCAGGCGGCCGGCGCGGACGGGTGCAGGCCGACCCGGCGCACGTGGCCCGGGGTGGTGGCCACCAGGTGCTGACCGCGCACCGAGGTGCCGCCATCCGGGTCGTGCGGGTCGAGGCCGGCGACCTCGGCCTCGATCTCCAGCGGCTCGGCGGCCATCGGCAGCACCCGCCCGCAGCAGCCGAGCATCGCGCCGGCCCGGTCGAGTGCGGCCACGGTGTCGCCGAGCACGTCGGCCAGGCCCGTCAGCAGGACGTTGCCCACGGCGTGGCCGCCCAGCTCGCCCGTGCCGTCGAACCGGTACTGGAACAGTTCCGCGGTCACCGGGTCGTCCGGGTCGGCCAGCGCCACCAGTGCCTGCCGCAGGTCGCCCGGCGGCAGGCCACCGAACTCCCGGCGCAGCCGGCCGCTGGAGCCGCCGTCGTCGGCCACGGTGACGATCGCGGTCAGCGCCACGTCCAACCGGCGCAGCGCCCGCAGCGAGGCGAACAGGCCGTGTCCGCCGCCGAAGGCCACCACCCGGTGCCGGGCCGCGGTCACTCGCGCCCCAGGTCGCGGTGGACGACGCTGGCAGCCAGGCCGTGCCCGGCGAGCCGGGCCGCCAGCGCCACGGCGCTGGCCACGCTGCGGTGCTTCCCGCCGGTGCAGCCGACTCCGATGGTCAGGTACCGCTTGCCCTCGCGCTGGTAGCCGGCCGCTGTCGTGACCACCAGTTCGGCGTACCGGTCGAGGAACGACGCGGCGCCGGGCTGCTCGAACACGTACGCGCTGACCCGCGGGTCCTCGCCGGTGAACGGGCGGAGCTCGGGAATCCAGTGCGGGTTGGGCAGGAAGCGCATGTCGACCACCATGTCGGCGTCGGCCGGCAGCCCGTACTTGAAGCCGAACGACAGCACGGTGACCTGGAGGCCCCCCAGGTGCGCGCCGAACAGCTCCTCGGTGCGGCTGCGGAGCTGGTTGACGTTGAGCATCGTGGTGTCGATGACGACGTCGGCCGCCTCCCGGGCGTCCAGCAGCAGCGTCCGCTCGGCGGTGATGCCGTCGGCCAGCCGTCCCTCGCCCTGCATCGGATGCGGCCGGCGGACGCTCTCGAACCGCTGGATCAGCACCGCGTCGGCCGCCTCCAGGAACACGATCCGAGGGTGGAACGCGCGGGCGCGGAGTTCGGCCACAGCGCCGAGCAGGTCGGTGGAGAAGGCCCGACTGCGGACGTCCAGGACGATGGCCGTGCGGCGGGCCGCTCCGCCGGAGGCCGACGCCAGCTCGGCCATCGTCACCATCAGCGCCTGCGGGAGGTTGTCGACCACGTAGTAGCCGACGTTCTCCAGTGCCCGGGCCACCGTGCTGCGGCCGGCGCCGGAGAGTCCGGTCACGATGACCAGGTCCATCGCCGCCGCGCCAGTCGCCGCTTCCCCCGTCGCTGCCTCCCCCGCGCCTGTGGCCGCCGCCCCCGTGCCTGTGGCCGCCGCCCCCGTGCCGGCCCGCGGCGGGGCACCGCCGGCCGCCGCCGCCGGGTCGGGAGGCGCCGCGGCCGGCGTCGGCTCCCGCGGTTCGGTCATCGACGCTTCCCCCGTCACCCGGCACGATCCTGTGTGGACGCCGAGCCGGCCAGCGCGGCCACCACGGCCTCGGCGGTGCGGGGCCCGATGCCGGGCACCTCCGCGACCTCCTCGACGGCGGCCTGCCGGAGGCGCTTGAGCGACCCGAAGTGCCGCAGCAGCGCCGCCCGCCGGGTCTGCCCCAGACCCGGCACGTCGTCCAGTACCGAGGCGGTCATCCGGTTCGACCGCTTCTGGCGATGGTAGGCGATGGCGAACCGGTGGGCCTCGTCCCGGACCCGTTGCAGCAGGTAGAGCCCTTCGCTGGCCCGGGGCAGCACCAGCGGGTAGTCCTCGCCTGGGAGCCACACCTCCTCCAGCCGCTTGGCCAGGCCACACAGGGCGACGTCGACGACGCCGAGTTCGGCCAGCACCCGCGCCGCCGCGGCGACCTGTGGCGCACCGCCGTCGACGACCACCAGGTTGGGCGGGTAGGCGAACCTCCTCGGCCGGCCGGTGGTCGGGTCGATGCCCGGCGCGACCCCCCGGTCGACGCCGTCCGCCGAGGGTTGCCCACCGGCCGCGGGCCCGTCGCCGGCCGGCCCGAAGTCTCCCGTCTCGGCCCGGGCGTCCCGGTAACGGGTGAAACGCCGGCGCAGCACCTCGGCGAGCGCCGCGGTGTCGTCCGTTCCCCCGTCCGGGCGCTCGGTGCCTCGCACGGCGAAGCGCCGGTACTCCGGCTTCCTGGCGACCCCGTCCTCGAAGACCACCATGCTGCCCACCACGTCCGTGCCCGCGACGTGCGAGATGTCGTAGCACTCGATCCGCAGCGGCGCCTCGTCCATCCCCAGGGCGTCCTGGATCTCGGTGAGTGCCTTGGACCGTGCGACCAGGTCACTGGCCCGCCTGAGCCGGTGCTGGGCGAACGCCTGCTCGGCGTTGCGGCGCACGGTCTCCATCAGGGCCCGCTTGTCCCCCCGCTGCGGAACCCGGAGCGTCACCCGCGCGTCTCGCAGTTCCCTGAGCAGCTCCTCCAGCACCGGCGTGTCGACGGGCAGCTCCGGGACCAGGATCTCCCGCGGGATCGCCTCACCGGCGTCCTCGGCCGAGCCGCCGTAGATCTGCAGGCAGAACTGCTCGACCAGCTCGCCCGTGGTGACGTCCTCGACCTTCTCCACCACCCAGCCGCGCTGCCCCCGCACCCGTCCGCCCCGGACGTGGAACACCTGGACGGCCGCCTCCAGGGCGTCCTCGGCGAACGCGACCACGTCGGCGTCGGTGCCGTCGCCGAACACGACGGCCTGCTTCTCCATCGCCCGGCGCAGCGCCCCCAGGTCGTCGCGGAGCCGGGCCGCCCGCTCGAACTCCTGGCCGGCGCTGGCCTGCTGCATCTCCCGTTCGAGCCGGCGGATCAGCTGGTCGGTCTTGCCTGCCATGAAGTCGCAGAAGTCCTCGACGATCTGGCGGTGCTCGTCGGCGCTCACCCGCCCGACGCACGGCGCGGAGCACTTGCCGATGTACCCGAGCAGGCACGGCCGCCCGACCTGGCCGGCCCGCTTGAACACCCCGGCCGAACAGGTGCGTGCCGGGAACACCCGCAGCAGCAGGTCGAGGGTCTCGCGGATCGCCCACGCGTGCGAGTAGGGCCCGAAGTAGCGCACGCCCTTCTTCTTCGCCCCGCGCATCACCCGCAGCTGCGGATACTCCTCGTAGAGCGTCACGGCCAGGCTCGGGTAGCTCTTGTCGTCCCGGTAGCGGACGTTGAACCTCGGGTCGTACTCCTTGATCCAGGAGTACTCCAGCTGCAGAGCCTCGACCTCGGTGGCCACCACCACCCAGTCCACCGCCGCCGCGGTGGTGACCATCGTGTACGTGCGCGGGTGCAGGTTGGCCGGGTCGGCGAAGTAGGAGCTCAGGCGGCTGCGCAGGTTCTTGGCCTTGCCGACGTAGACCACCCGGCCGCGGGCGTCCCGGAACCGGTAGACGCCTGGCGAGTCGGGGACAGAGCCCGGCGCGGGGCGGTACGTGGACGGATCCGACACGCTCGAAGCGTATCTCCGCCGACCGACCAGACCGGGCGCCCGATCCTGTTGTCAAGGCCAGGCCAAGAACGCGAAGGCAACGTCGCCACCGACAACGGAGCGGGAGGTCCGAGCCGCCGGGCCACGAGGAGGTCAGCACTCAGGACTTCGTCACGGTCAGCAGGTAGGCGCCGCCGATCTTCCGGACCAGGTCAATGGTGACAAGGGCCGAGGCGTCCTCGTGACGGGCCGTCTCGTCGGGACCGAGGTCGTACGGCGCATCCTCGAGGTACGGCTGCGGTGCGTCGCGCGGCTGGCGGGCAGGCCGGATCCGGACCGGGCCGGCTCCGCTCGCCGTCGTCGAATCGACGGAGTAGACGAGGACCCCACGTTCGACCCAGTCCTCCGAACCTTCCCCCGCCAGCGAGCCGTCCCGTACCTCGGCCACCAGCACACTGGTGGCGCTGGTGCGGACGACCACCAGCTTCGGCCCTCCCCGCCGCTCTACCGGAGTCAGGAGGTGACTGGTCTTTCCGCGCTCGGACACGCACGCGACCTGCGCAGGCCCCAACCAGCCCAACTTCCACTTGTGCCAGGCGAGCAGATCCTGACCCAGGTCGCCGGTGGCCATGACGTCCCACGGACCCACCCAGGCGTCGTGGAACTGATCGGCCGACTCCGGCTCGCGGCGCACCGGATACAGGTCGGGCAGGCCGAAGAGGTGACCCGTCTCGTGGGCGATCACCGAGGGCGAGCCGAACGCGCCGCGGCCGAACGTCACCGCGCGGGCGAGGTCGACACCGTCGGCACGCGGCGGCAGGCTCAGCGAGAAGACTTGGGCATAGGACGTCGTGGTGACCTTCTCGGCGGCTTCGGTCGGCACCAGGTAGACCGCGCGGGCGCCCCGGAAGTTCACTACGGGGTCGGCGGCGGCAATCGCGTCCTGCATGTACATCGCGCTGCGGTCGTCCGCGTCGAACCGGTACGCGGTGGAGGCACGTGGCATCCGGATCCACCGTCGCACCGACGTGATCCGGAGGTCCACGACGCCGCGGGAGCTCGCGCGGTACCACCGTTCGACGTCCCGGATCCCCTGGTCGCCTCCGAACTTCTCGTCGGCCGCCGCCGGGGCGTCCGGAAAGTCCAGGAACAACGCCACGATCTTCACGAGGCCGGCCGGCCGGATGCTGAGCGACCAGTCGGTCGCGCCCTCGGACAGGCCGCCGTAGTTCTCGCCGCGCGGCAGCGCGCACGGTCCGGCCGGCATGGTCGGCCTGGAGCGGGTCGCCTGCACCGCGTCGACCGCCAGGCTGTCCGCCGTGGCAGCCGACGGCCGCGGCGCCGACCCGCAGGCGGCGAGCAGCAGCAGAGCCGCACAGCCCATCACCGCGGACCGGGCCCGACCCGTCCGGCGCCTCACGAGTGCTGGCGGCGACACCTCCCCGCCTGCCGCCCGAGACGCGCGATTCCCCATGGGCCCAGTCTGGACCGCGGCGTCAACGCGACCAGGTGACGGCCCCAGCCCGCCGGCGGACCGGGGCGCCACCAGCACCTAGGCCAGCAGGACGTTCTGGCCCTCCACCTTCACCGCGAACGGCTTGAGGCTGCCGCCGGCCGGGCCCTTGGCCACGGAGCCGTCGGAGATGTTGAACTTCGACCCGTGGTTCGGGCAGGTGACCACGCCGTCCACCGGCGCGCCGACCGTGGTCCCCTGGTGGGTGCAGGCGGCGCTGTAGCCCTTGACCGTGCCCGCGGTGGGCTGGACGAGCAGGACCCGCTTGCCGTTCGGGGCCACCACCACGACCCCACCCTTGACCGGGATGTCCGCGAGCTGGGCGATCGGCTGGCTGCTCGCCGGCTTGTCCGTCGCCGGGGGTGCCGCCTGGGTGCCGCCGGGCGCGTCGCTGGCACCGGCCGACGGGATGTCGCCGTCGGTGCCGCAGCCGGCGAGAGCGCCCACACCGAGCACGCCCAGCGCCGCGATCCCGCACATCACCTCGCGACGCGGGTGTGCCGCCACGCGCCTGGTGTCCTCGACCATCTGTCCTCCTCCGTTCGGTCCGGACTCACATGCCCGGCGTATCGACCCGCGCCACGTTGCGCCGGTGGTCCTGTGGGGTGACACGGCCCGGCCGTCCTGGCGGTTCAACGTACCGTCGACTCCGACGCAGACCGACGCGGCCCAAGGCACCGACGGGCCTGTCCTACGCACCCACGTCGAGGACCCGGCGGAGGAACCGGCCGGTGTGGCTGGCGTTGTTGCGTGCGACCTGCTCGGGAGTGCCCTCGGCCACCACCAGGCCGCCCTTGCCGCCGCCCTCGGGACCCATGTCGACGACCCAGTCGGCTGTCTTGATGACGTCGAGATTGTGCTCGATGACGATCACCGTGTTGCCGGCGTCGACCAGGCGCTCCAGTACCCCGAGCAGCTTGCGGATGTCCTCGAAGTGCAGGCCGGTGGTGGGTTCGTCCAGCACGTACACCGTGCGCCCGGTGGAGCGTTTCTGCAGCTCGGAGGAGAGCTTGACCCGCTGCGCCTCGCCGCCGGACAGGGTCGGCGCGGGCTGGCCGAGCCGCACGTAGCCCAGGCCCACGTCCACCAGGGTGGCCAGGTAGCGCCGGATCGGCGGGACGGCGTCGAAGAACTCTGCCGCCTCCTCGATCGGCATGTCGAGCACCTCGGCGATCGTGCGGCCCTTGTAGTGCACCTCCAGGGTCTCCCGGTTGTACCGGGCGCCCTTGCACACCTCGCACGGCACGTAGACATCGGGCAGGAAGTTCATCTCGATCTTGATCGTGCCGTCGCCGGAACACGCCTCGCAGCGGCCGCCCTTGACGTTGAACGAGAACCGGCCCGGTCCGTAGCCGCGGACCTTCGCCTCCGTCGTCTCGGCGAACAGCTTGCGGATCCGGTCGAAGACGCCGGTGTAGGTGGCCGGGTTGGACCGGGGGGTGCGGCCGATCGGCGACTGGTCGACACCGACCACCTTGTCGACGTGTTCGAGCCCGTTCACCCGCTGGTGGCGGCCCGGCACCAGCCGGGCGCCGTTGATCGTGTTGGCCAGGACGGCGTAGAGGATGTCGTTGACCAGGGTCGACTTGCCCGAGCCGGAGACGCCGGTGACCGCCACGAAGCAGCCGAGCGGGAACGCCACGTCCAGGTCGCGCAGGTTGTGCTCGCGGGCGCCCTTGACGAGCAGCTGCCGCTTCGGGTCGGCCCGGCGGCGTTTGGGCGGGGTGGGGATGTGCAGCCGGCCGGACAGGTAGGCGCCGGTGAGCGACTCCTCGCTGGACAGCAGCTCCTCCACCGGCCCCGACACGACGATCTCCCCGCCGTGTTCCCCCGCGCCCGGGCCGATGTCGACCACCCAGTCGGCGGTGCGGATGGTGTCCTCGTCGTGCTCGACGACGATGAGGGTGTTGCCGAGGTCGCGCAGCCGCACCAGCGTCTCGATCAGCCGGTGGTTGTCGCGCTGGTGCAGGCCGATCGAGGGCTCGTCCAGCACGTAGAGGACGCCGACCAGCCCGGACCCGATCTGGGTGGCCAGCCGGATCCGCTGCGCCTCGCCGCCGGACAGCGTGCCGGCCGGCCGGTTGAGTGAGAGGTAGTCCAGTCCGACGTCGAGCAGGAAGCGCAGCCGCTCGCCGATCTCCTTGAGCACCCGCTCGGCGATCATCCGCTGCCGGTCGTCCAGCTCCAGGTCGCCCAGGAACGCGGCGCACTCCTCGATCGAGAGCGCCGACACCTCGGCGATGTTGCGGCCGGACAGCGTGACCGCCAGCACCTCGGGCTTGAGCCGGGCGCCGCCGCAGGCCGGGCACGGGACGTCGCGCATGTAGCCCTCGTACCGGTCGCGGCTCCACTCGCTGTCGGTCTCGGAGTGCCGCCGCTCCAGGAACGGGACGACGCCTTCGAAGCTGGCGTAGTAGGACCGCTTCCGGCCGTACCGGTTGGTGTAGCTGACGTGCACCTCGGTGTCGTGGCCGTGCAGGATCGCCTTCGTGGCCCGGGCCGGCAGCCGCTCCCAGGGCGTGTCGATGTCGAACCCGAACGCCTCGCCGAGGCCGCCGAGCAGCCGCAGGAAGTACTCGATGTTGTGGCCCGTCGACCAGGGCTGGATGGCGCCCTCGGCCAGCGTCCGCTCGGGGTCGGGGATGACCAGGTCGGCGTCGACCTCCTTGCGGGTGCCGATACCCCCGCACTCCGGGCAGGCGCCGTAGGGCGAGTTGAACGAGAACGTCCGGGGTTCGAGGTCGTCCACCGAGAGCGGGTGGTCGTTCGGGCAGGCCAGCCGCTCGGAGAACCGGCGCTCGCGCAACGGGTCGTTCTCGGGCAGGTCGAGGAAGTCGAGCAGGACGATGCCGCCGGCCAGGCCCAGCGCGGTCTCGACCGAGTCGGTGAGGCGACGCTTGGCGTTCTCCTTCACGGTGAGCCGGTCGACGACCACCTCGATCGTGTGCTTCTCCTGCTTCTTCAAGGTCGGCGCGTCGGTCAGTGGGTACACCGTGCCGTCGACCCGGACCCGCGCGTAGCCCTTGGTCTGCAGCTCGGCGAACAGGTCGAGGTACTCACCCTTGCGGCCGCGGACGACCGGGGCGAGCACCTGGAATTTGGTGCCCTCGGGCATCGCGAGCACCCGGTCGACGATCTGCTGCGGGGTCTGCCGGCTGATCTGCTCGCCGCACACCGGGCAGTGCGGGATGCCGGCCCGGGCGAACAGCAGCCGCAGGTAGTCGTAGACCTCGGTGATCGTGCCCACCGTCGAGCGCGGGTTGCGGTTGGTCGACTTCTGGTCGATGGAGACGGCCGGAGACAGGCCCTCGATGAAGTCGACGTCCGGCTTGTCCATCTGGCCGAGGAACTGCCGGGCGTACGCCGAGAGCGACTCGACGTACCGGCGCTGCCCCTCCGCGAAGATCGTGTCGAACGCCAGGCTGGACTTTCCCGAGCCGGACAGGCCGGTGAACACGATCAGGGCGTCGCGGGGCAGGTCGAGGTTGATGTCGCGCAGGTTGTGCTCGCGCGCGCCTCGCACGATCAGCCGATCGGCCACGGTGTTCTGCTCTCTTCCGCTCTCGTTCGCTCGGACCGCCGCGGGAGGACGCGGCATCACCATGTGGACCCGGCCGAGACTTGACGGTGAACGAGGGCCGGGCCGGCGCCATCCCTCCAATCTAACGGCGGGGACCGACACTTTCCTCCCGCGGCGGCCCGGCCCCTCCCCCCGCTCCCACCGCATACGCCACGCCCCCGCACCAGCCGGCCGTTCTCCACGTACCTGCCTTGCCGCACGGCCGAGCGGCGCCCTCGCCACGGGTCGACTCCGACCGCCGGCCTGGCCATGCGCGAGAATGGCACCAGGGGAGCCGGTGCCGCGCCGGCCGCGAGGGGACACGATGAGCGACCTGGGCTACACCGGGCACGTCGAGCCGGGCGGCGCGGCCGCCATCCGAGAGACGTCCGGCCTCACGATCAGCAAGATCTCGGTCGGCCCGATGGACAACAACGCCTACCTGCTGCGTTGCCGGACGACCGGTGCCGGCCTGCTCGTCGACGCCGCGAACGACGCCGACCGGCTGCTCGCGCTGGTCGGCGACACCCCGCTGGACACCGTCGTCACCACCCACCGGCACGCCGACCACTGGCAGGCGCTCGCCGCCGTGGTCGAGGCCACCGGCGCCACCACCGTGGCCCACCCCGCGGACGCGGGCGAGTTGCCGGTGCGGGCGGCCGCCATGGTCGAGGACGGCGGCACGGTCGAGGTCGGCGACGTGACCCTGGACGTGATCCACCTGGTCGGCCACACCTCCGGCTCCATCGCGCTGCTCCACCGCGACGCGGACGGCACCCCCCACCTGTTCACCGGCGACTCGCTGTTCCCCGGCGGACCGGGTCGCACGGAAAGTCCCGCGGCCTTCACCAGCCTCATGGACGCCCTGGAAGAGAAGATCTTCGGTCGGCTCCCCGACGACACCTGGATCTACCCCGGCCACGGCGACGACACCACCCTCGGCACCGAAAGACCGCACCTGGCCGAGTGGCGCGCACGCGGCTGGTAGCGCTGCTTCTCCGCCGTGGTCGCAGATCTACAGACGTGCCGCCGCCTCGGCTCGCGCTGCCGCCGGGGTTCCTGACGGTCAGAGCCCGAACGCGCCGGCTTCGACGAGGATCACCACGCCGATGCCGATCAGCACGATCGGGAGCACGATGTGGCCCAGCGCGACAGCGCGCGGGCGAACACGGTGCGGATGGCGTTCAGCGCGCCGACGTGTCCTGCCTTCGCGCCATGGCTTCCTCGGAGGCGTGGGCACGGATTTCGGCTTTGGCGTCGCGGCGGGATCTCCAGAGGCTGGCCACCGTCGTCACCGCGAGCGTGCCCACGATCACCAGCAGCGAGAGCCAGATCGGGATCTCCGGTGCCCAGGACACCTTCTCGCCGCCGTTGACGAACGGCAGGTTGTTCCCGTGCAGCGCCTCGAAGATCAGCTTCACGCCGATGAAGCCGAGCACCACCGACAGCCCG
This sequence comes from uncultured Actinomycetota bacterium, assembly GCA_963740255.1. Taxonomy (GTDB): domain Bacteria; phylum Actinomycetota; class Actinomycetes; order Mycobacteriales; family Cryptosporangiaceae; genus CAVUDO01. The sequence continues at coordinate 977,583 of CAVUDO010000002.1, forward strand.
ACGCCGAGGTAGACCAGCCGTTCCAGCAACCCGCCGAGCAGGAAGTAGAGCTGCCGCAGGCCCATCAACGCGAAGACGTTCGCGGTGAAGACCAGGTACGGCTCCTTGGTGAGGCCGAAGATCGCGGGGATCGAGTCGAGCGCGAACAGCAGGTCGGTGGTACCGATCGCCACCATCACGATCAGCATCGGTGTGAACACGCGCTTGCCGTCGACGGTGGTGCGCAGGTGTCCGCCGCCGAAGTCGTTGGTGACCGGCAGCAACTTGCGGGTCCACCGGATCAGCCGGTTCTCCTTGAAGTCGCTCTCGTCGGCCTCGCCGGCGAACGCCAGCTTGATCGCGGTGTAGAGAAGGAACGCCCCGAAGATCCAGAAGATCCAGACGAACCGCTGGATCGCCGCCGCCCCGATGGCGATGAAGATGCCGCGCATCACCAGGGCCAGCACGATGCCGATCATCAACAGCTTCTGCTGGTACTGCCGGGGCACCGCGAACCGGCTCATGATGATGACGAAGACGAAGAGGTTGTCCACCGAGAGGCTGTACTCGGTGATCCAACCGGCGTAGAACTCCGCGCCGTAGACCGGACCCGCGAACAGGACGATGCCGAGCCCGAAGAACGCCGCGAGGCCCACATAGAGCATCACCCAGAAGGTGGACTCGCGGATGGACGGCTCGTGCGGCCGTCGTCCGACGATCGCCAGGTCGACCACCAGCACTGCGGTGAGCCCGACCAGGGTGGCGATCCACAGCCACGTGGGTACATTCACGGTCGCGTTTTCCCTCGGTAGACAGTCCTCATCTACGGAGGTCTCTCCCGCCGCGGATCGGTTCTCGGCCGCGACCGACGGCACCGGACCGGACTCGCAGCCGACCGTGATGACGATGCCGCCGCGAAGGAATACTCCCCTCCACGCCAGTACCCATTCTCACCCAGGCGACCCATGGTCGGCGACCCGGGGTCCACAGGAAGCCCGCGTGCCGGCGGGCGGACCCCGCCTGGAAGGCTCGGCGCATGGTCCTCGAAGTCGCCCTCATCGACGTGAAGCCCGACAGTCAGGACGAGTTCGTCGCGGCCTACCGCGCGGGGCGCGAGATTCTCGCCACCACGCCGGGCTGCCGGTCGGTGCGGATGACGCACGGGATCGAGTCGCCGACCCGGTTCGTGCTGCTGGTAGAGTGGGAATCGGTCCAGGCGCACCTGGAGAACTTCCGCGACAGCGAACGGTTCGGCCGCTGGCGGGCGTTGATCGGCCCGCTGTTCGCCTCGCCGCCCGTCGTGGAGCACTTCGTCGACATCGACTGAACCCTCCCGCCAGCCGGTACCTCAGCGGACGCCGGCGACATCCATACCGCGGAGCTCCTTCTTCAGCTCTCTGATCTCGTCGCGCAGCCGGGCCGCGAGCTCGAACTGCAGCTCCCGGGCAGCGGCGAGCATCTGGTCGTTGAGCTGCTGGATGAGGTCGGCCAGCTCGGCCCGCGCCATCCCCTCGCGACGGGCACCGACGCCCACCGTCGTCTTCGTGGACAGGCCGGGCACCGGCGACTTGCCGCGGGACTGGCGTCGCCCGGAGCCACCGGAGAGCTGCGCCCCCTCGGTGTCCTCGGCCTCGCGGTAGATGTCGCCGAGGATGTCGACGATCTTCTTCCGCAGCGGCTGGGGGTCGAGACCGCGTTCGGTGTTGTACGCGATCTGCTTCTCCCGCCGGCGGTTGGTCTCGTCGATCGCCTGCTTCATCGACCGGGTGACCACGTCGGCGTACATGTGCACCTGGCCGGAGACGTTGCGGGCGGCACGGCCGATGGTCTGGATCAGCGACGTGCCCGAGCGGAGGAACCCCTCCTTGTCGGCGTCGAGGATGCTCACCAGCGACACCTCGGGCAGGTCGAGGCCCTCCCGGAGCAGGTTGATGCCGACCAGCACGTCGTAGTCGCCCTTGCGCAGCTCGCGCAGCAGTTCCACCCGGCGCAGGGTGTCGACCTCCGAGTGCAGGTAGCGGACCCGGATGCCGAGTTCCAGGAGATAGTCGGTGAGGTCCTCGGACATCTTCTTGGTCAGGGTGGTGACCAGGACCCGCTCGTCGCGGGCGGCCCGTTCGCGGATCTCGTGCACCAGGTCGTCGATCTGGCCCTTGGTCGGCTTGACCACGATCTCCGGGTCGACCAGGCCGGTCGGGCGGATCACCTGCTCGACGAACTCCCCCTTGGCCCGCTCCATCTCGTACGGCCCGGGGGTCGCGGACATGTAGACGGTCTGGCCGACCCGGTCGAGGAACTCCTCGAACTTCAGCGGCCGGTTGTCCATCGCCGAGGGCAGCCGGAACCCGAAGTCGACCAGGGTGCGCTTGCGCGACATGTCGCCCTCGTACATGCCGCCGATCTGCGGGATCGACACGTGCGACTCGTCCACGACCAGCAGGAAGTCGTCGGGGAAGTAGTCGAGCAGGCAGTAGCCCGCCGTGCCGCTGTCGCGGCCGTCGATGTGCCGGGAGTAGTTCTCGATGCCCGAGCAGAAGCCCACCTGGTGCATCATCTCCAGGTCGTAGGTGGTGCGCATCCGCAGCCGCTGCGCCTCGAGCAGCTTGTTCTGCTTCTCCAGTTCCGCGAGGCGGTCGGCCAGCTCGGCCTCGATGCCGCGGGTGGCTCGCTGCATCCGCTCCGGACCGGCCACGTAGTGCGTCGCCGGGAAGACGAAGATGACCTCCTGCTCGTCGACGACCTCGCCGGTGAGCGGGTTGAGGTGGTAGAGCCGTTCGATCTCGTCGCCGAACATCTCCACCCGCACCGCCAGCTCCTCGTAGGCGGGGATGATCTCGATCGTGTCGCCGCGGACCCGGAACGTGCCGCGGGTGAAGTTCAGGTCGTTGCGGGTGTACTGCACGTCGACCAGCCAGCGCAGCAGCTTGTCGCGCTCCACCGTCTCGCCGACCTTGAGGGTGATGGAGCGGTCGATGTACTCCTGCGGGGTGCCCAGGCCGTAGATGCACGACACGGTGGCGACCACGACGACGTCGCGCCGGGTGAGCAGCGACATCGTGGCCGAGTGCCGCAGCCGCTCGACCTCGTCGTTGACCGAGGAGTCCTTCTCGATGTAGGTGTCGGTCTGCGGAACGTACGCCTCGGGCTGGTAGTAGTCGTAGTAGGAGACGAAGTACTCGACGGCGTTGTTGGGGAGCAGCTCGCGGAACTCGTTGGCCAGCTGGGCGGCGAGGGTCTTGTTGGGCGCGATCACCAGCGTAGGGCGTTGCACCCGCTCGATCAGCCAGGCGGCAGTGGCGGACTTGCCCGTGCCCGTGGCGCCGAGCAGGACGATGTCCTGCTCACCCGCGCGCACCCGGCGCTCCAGGTCGTCGATCGCGGCGGGCTGGTCGCCGGCGGGGCTGAAGTCGCTGACCACCTCGAACCGGCCGGGCCGGCGGACGGCGATCTTGTGCGACAGCTCGTTGTGCGCCACCGCCTCGCCCGGCACGGGGCCGACCGAGGTAGCCGCGTCGTCGCGGAGGCTGAGGGGATCGGTTGCCGGCGCCATGGCCCTCACGGTACGTCGCCCCACCGACAGATCGTCAGTCGCCGGCGGCGGCGTGGGGCGGCTCCGCGCACACGGGGCGAACCGCTCGCGCCACAGGGCGTCCACCGCGGCGTGCAGTGCCTCCCTCCCGCCGTCGTTGACCAGCACCACGTCGGCGACGGCCCTCCGGTCGGCGTCGGAGGCCTGCGCCGCGATCCGTTCCCGGGCGGCGTCCTCGGTCATCCCGCGGGTCTCGACCAGCCGCCGGATCCGCGCCGCGGCCGGAGCCTCCACCACGACCACCACGTCATAGGCCGGCGCGAGGCCGTTCTCCACCAGCAGCGGGACGTCGTGGACGACCACCGCCGCCGGCGCGGCCGCCGCCAGCAGCTCGGCGGTCCGTGCGGCCACCAGCGGGTGCACGATCGCGTTCAGCCGGGCCAGTTCGGCGCCCTCGCCGAAGACCCGGGCCGCCAGCGCCGGCCGATCCAGCGACCCGTCCGCACGCAGGACGCCGGCGCCGAACGCCGCGACGACGGCCGCCAGCCCCGGGGTCCCCGGCTCCACCGCCTCACGGGCGAGCAGGTCGGCGTCGATCACCACTGCACCGTGCCGAGCCAGCCGCGCGGCCACCGCCGACTTGCCCGCCCCGATCCCGCCTGTCAATCCGACCCTGAGCACGGGGTCATCCTCGCAGGCCCTAGGCGTCCAGGGTCACCAGCACGCGCCCGGGACCCCTGGGTCGCTCGACGGCCTCGTGCGCGGCGGCGATCCCGGCCAGCGGGAAGCGGGCGGCGATCGGTACCCGCAGACGCCGCTCGGCCAGACAGGACGTGAGGTCGGCCGCCGCCCGCTGTTTCGCCATCGCCGGGAAGTCGTCGCTGCCGAGCAGGTGCAGGGTCGCGTCGGCGAAGCAGAGCGGCCAGTAGGGCACCGCCGGGTGGGCGTTTCCGGTGGAGTAGGACGAGATGACGCCGCCGACCGCGAGCACGGCGGCGTCCAGCGCGATGTTGGCGTCGAACGCGACCTCGACGATGCGCTGAACACCGTCGGGACACAGCGCCCGGATCCGCCCGGCCAGGTCGGGCTCGTCGGTCACCAGCACGTCGGACGCACCGTACGCCCGCGCGGCGGCCACCTGGTCGGCGGAGCGGACGGTGGCCAGCACCCGGGCGTCCTGCCACGCGGCCAGCTGGACCGCGACGCTGCCCACCGCGCCCGTGCCACCGGCGACCAGCACCGTCTGGCCGGTGACCGGCCCGTCCCCGCAGACCGCCCGGTGTGCCGTGATCCCGGGGATGCCCAGGCAGGCACCCTGGTCGAAGGACACGCCGTCGGGCAGTGGCACCGCGTGATCGGCCGGCACGGCGACGTACTCCGCGGCGGTGCCGAACGCGCGGTAGGACTGGGCGCCGAAACACCACACCCGCTGGCCCACCCGGCCGGCCGGCACGTCGGCCCCGACGGCGTCCACCACGCCGGCGCCGTCGCTGTGCGGGATCACCCGCGGGTAGGGCATGGCGCCGCCCGTCCAGCCGCGCCGCTTCTTCACGTCGCCGGTGTTCACCCCGGACGCGTGCAGCCGGATCCGGACCTGCCCCGGGCCGGGCACCACGTCGGGCAGCTCGCCGACGGTCAGCACGTCGGCCGCCGGTCCGGTGCGGTCGTACCAGGCAGCCTTCATCGTTCCCGCTTCCTCACGCGACGCCCGTCGGGCAGCGGACGGACGACGGGCCCGACCGGCGAACCGGTCGGACCCGTCCTGAACCTCAGTGCAGCGTCAGCTCCGGCCGCCCGCCAGCTTCTCGCGCAGCGCGGCCAGCGCCTCGTCGGTCGCGAGGGTGCCCGTGGCCACCACCGCTTCCTCGGCCGGGGCGGCCGCGCCTCCGGCCGTCGCCGCCGGCACGCTGCCGGAGGAGTACGAGGTCTCCTCCGCCGCGGCCGCCTCAGCCGCACGGGCCTCGGTGATCTGCTTCTGGTGGGCGTCGAAACGGGTCTTGGCCTCGGCGTACTGCCGCTCCCACTCCTCGCGCTGCTTGTCGTACCCCTCGAGCCAGTCGTTGGTCTCGGGGTCGAAGCCCTCGGGGTAGACGTAGGCGCCGGCCTCGTCGTAGGTGGCCGTCATGCCGTACTGGGTCGGGTCGAACGCGGCCTCCTCGCCGGCGGACTCGTTGGCCTGCTTGAGCGAGAGCGAGATCCGGCGACGCTCTAGGTCGATGTCGATGACCTTGACGATGATCTCGTCGCCGACGTTGACGACCTGCTCGGGGATCTCCACGTGCCGTTCGGCCAGCTCGGAGATGTGCACCAGGCCCTCGATGCCCTCGTCCACCCGGACGAACGCGCCGAAGGGCACCAACTTGGTGACCCGGCCGGGAACGACCTGGCCGATCTGGTGGGTGCGGGCGAACTGGCGCCACGGGTCTTCCTGAGTGGCCTTGAGCGAGAGGGAGACGCGCTCGCGGTCCAGGTCGACGTCGAGCACCTCGACCTCGACCTCCTGGCCCACCTCGACGACCTCGGACGGGTGGTCGATGTGCTTCCAGGAGAGCTCGGAGACGTGCACCAGGCCGTCCACGCCGCCCAGGTCGACGAACGCGCCGAAGTTGACGATCGAGGAGACGACGCCCTTGCGGACCTGGCCCTTCTGCAGCTTGTTGAGGAACTCGCTGCGGACCTCGGACTGGGTCTGCTCCAACCACTGGCGGCGGGACAGGACCACGTTGTTGCGGTTCTTGTCCAGCTCGATGATCTTGGCTTCGAGCTCCCGCCCCACGTAGGGCTGCAGGTCGCGCACCCGGCGCATCTCGACCAGGGAGGCGGGCAGGAAGCCGCGCAAGCCGATGTCGAGGATCAGACCGCCCTTGACGACCTCGATGACGGTGCCGGTGACCACGCCGTCGGTGTCCTTGATCTTCTCGATCGTGCCCCACGCCCGCTCGTACTGCGCGCGCTTCTTGGAGAGGATCAGGCGGCCTTCCTTGTCCTCCTTCTGGAGAACCAGGGCCTCGATGTGGTCGCCGACGGTCACGACCTCGTTCGGGTCGACGTCGTGCTTGATCGACAGCTCACGAGAGGGGATGACACCCTCGGTCTTGTAGCCGATGTCGAGCAGGACCTCGTCCCGGTCGACCTTCACGATCGTGCCCTCGACGATGTCGCCGTCGTTGAAGTACTTGATGGTCTCGTCGATCGCGGCGAGGAAGGCCTCTTCCGAACCGATGTCGTTGACCGCTACCTGCGGGGTGGTCGGCTGGGCCTCGGTGCTGCTCGTCATGTGGGCGGATGCTCCGAATGGGTACTGGGCGTAGAACGGTGCGCCGGGGACCCCGCCGCGAGTCACGATCAGCGGCTGGAGGTACGACCACGGAACCGTCAACGACACGACGAATGCGAGCCTGCTCCCTACCGAGGCACGGCGAGCCCACAGCGCAGTCAGCAGCCTACCGTGCGCGAGGCGGCACGGTCCAACCCGCCGGCCCGGTCAGCGGGTGCCGCGCCCGCCCGAGACATGCCCTAGTCGTGCGGGACGGACGCCCCCGTCGTGGGCGCGCCGGCCACGTGGCCAGGCGAGCCGGGGTTCGGCGGCTGCGGGGGTGCGTGGGCGGCCGAGGCGTCGGCTGGCCGCAGCAGCAGCGCGATGCCCGCCAGCAGCATGACGACCCCGAACAGGCCGGCGACCAGCGGGAGGATCGAGGTCAACCGCGCGATCGTGCCCTTGGAGCTCTGCGCGGCGGCGACCTGCTTCTTGATCGTCTCGTCGTCGAAGACGAGGTTCGCCTCCAGCACGGTGACGGCGTCCTCGCCGTTCTCGTCCCGCAGCGTCTGCTTCTGCTCCTCCTGGCCCTTCACGATGACGCCGGAGTCCGGCTCCACCCAGATCGACCGGAGGTTGGTGTAGTAGCGGTCGACGGTCACCGAGGGCTTGTCGCTCTTCACCAGCGAGCCGGGGACCTCCAGCTCGGACACCTTGACCGGGTCGACCGCCACCTGGAACAGGTAGGTGCTCAGCCCGTTGATCCGCTCGGTCCGGACGTAGCGGGCCTTGTACGGCCGCTTGGCGGTGATGTCGAAGTAGGTGTAGTCGCGCTTCTCGGTGCCGATCGGGAACTTGTAGGTGAGGCCCTTGTGCGCGACCGGCGCGCCGTTGACCGACTCGTCGCAGCACGCGATCGCCTCGCCGGTGCGGCGGTCGGTGGCGACCCGGTCGCTGGTGAGGGTGAGCTCCTTGCCGCTGCCGTCGGTGACCCGGACGAACACGTCCAGCACCACCCGGTCGACGGAACCGCGCTTGGTGTCGCTGCGGACGGCCCGGGTGGCCTCGAGGTCGACCCCCTGCCGCTCGCTGAGCGTGGCGGCGTCGAAGACGGTGGCGCCGCTGGCCGTCGCCGTCGTCGTCGAGTACTGGTCGAGAGGTGTCTTGACCAGCGCCGACGCCACGTAGGTGGGCAGCAGGATCGCCACCACGATCAGGAATGCACCGAGCGCCACCAGTACGGTACCCACGACACGACGCATGACGTTTCCTCTCCCGCAGGGCCGCTGATCCGCGATGCGGATCACCCCGATCGGGCGGAGGTTACCAGTCAGTCACATCGTCGCGGGGCAACCTGCGCGAAGCTCGTCCGACTGTCCGACCAGGAACGTCCGAAAGAAACGTATCTGCCCCGGCAGCCGGCAGTGGCGGGCTTCGCCGGCGCGGTCCGACCAGGAGGACGAGTGGCGAAGGCAACGGCGGGCACGGCCTCCGCGCCGGCGGCCGCGGAACCGGGTCCGGCCGCGGCGACGGCCCCGGCGAGGGCGGGCCGACGGGTCCGGCTGCGTGGGGCGGACCGCGGCGCGGCGGCGCTGGTCGGCCTGCACCTGGGCCTGCTCGGCTGGGCCGCGTTCGGCGGCTCGTTCCTGGGCGACGACCTGGTCCGGTCCACCGAGGCCGCCCGCGCCCCGCTCGACTGGGACTATCTGACCACCGACGTCTACGGCCACCTCGCTCCCGGCTACCGGCTGACCTTCTGGCTGCAGAACCAGGTGTTCCCGCTCGACCACGATGCGGCCGTGGTGGCCCTGCTCGCGCTGCAGGCGCTCACCGCGCTGCTGGCCTGGCGCCTGTTCCGCGAGCTGTTCGGACCGGCCCGCGCGCTGGTGCCGCTGGTGCTGTACCTGTTCAGCGCGCTCGCGCTGCCGTCGTTCCTGTGGTGGTCGAGCGCGGTGAACCTGGTGCCGTGCCACCTGGCGATGCTGGCCGCGACGCTGGGCCACCTGCGGGTGCTCCGGCACGGCAGCCGGGCCGCCGCGGTGGGGGTGGCCGGGTCCGTCGCGGTCGGGATGCTGTTCTGGGAGAAGACCGCGCTGGTGCTGGTCGTGCTGCCGCTGCTCACCCTCGTACTGACCGGGGGCGGGCCGGCCGCCCGGTTCGCGCGGCTCCGGGGCCTGTGGTGGGCCTGGCTCGGCTACGCGGCGCCCGTCCTCGGGCTGGCCGTGCCCTACCTGGCCGGCGCCTACCAGTCCCCGTCCGGCGGCGTCACGGTCACCGAGGGGCTGGACGTCCTGGGCGTGACGGTGTGGGAGGCGGTGCTGCCGGCCGTGGTCGGGGGGCCGCTGGACTGGTCGCCGGTCGGGCTGTACTTCGCTGTCGGCACGCCGCCGCCGTGGTTGCCCTGGCTCGGGCTCACCGTCGTGGCCGTGCTGGCCGTGGTGTGCGTGCGGCGCCGGCGCGGCCGGTCGCTGGAGGTGCTCGCACTGGTGGGCGTTCCGGTCGTTCTCACCGCCGTTCTCACCGCCGCCGGCCGGTTCGACGCGTTCGGGTTGACCGTCGCGCGGGACTACCGCTACGCCAGCGACCTGCTGGTGCCGCTCGCCCTGGCCGTCGGTCTCGCGCTGTGGCCGGCCGGACCGGAAGTCGCCGGCGCGTCGGCCGCCGGGCCGTCGCGTCACGGGCGGGCCGGCGGCGTCGTCCTGTCCACGGTGTGCGCCGGGGTGGTCGCCGTGTCGGTGCTGAGCACCGTCGCCTACACCCGGATCTGGCACCGCAACCCGGTCGGCGAGTACCTCGCGCACGCCCGGGAGGCGATGCGGTACACCTCCGACGAGGCGCAGCCGGTGCTCTACGACGCCACCGTGCCCCCGGGCCTGCTCGAACCGGTCTACGCCCCGTACAACCACCCGTCGCAGATCCTCGCGCCGCTGCGGCGCCAGGCCCGGTACGACGACCCGTACACGCCGCCGGGGATCCTCGACGACCGGGGACGCGCCGGTCCGGCCCGCTTCGACGTCGCCACGCGCTCCCGACCCGGCCCGGCCGGCGCGTGCAACTGGTTCGCCGACACGGGCGCGGTCACCGTCCCGCTCGAACGCGACCTGCCGACGGCGTACTGGACGGTCAAGGTGTACTTCCTGGCCAGCGCGCCCACCCCCGCGAGCGTCCTGGTCACCGACGGCGACACCGACGACCTGTTCCCCACCTTCGTCTCCCCCGGCCGGTCCGACCTGCCCCAGGGTCTCGGCGTGCTCTACGCCCACACCTCCCAGACCACCGTCGGCGAGGTGCGGCTGCAGGATCTGCGCGAGGATCTGTGCGTGCTCAAGGTCGAGGTCGGTCAGCCGGTGGCGGTCCGGTGACGGTCGCGGAGCGGCCCGCCGCCACGGTCGCCGCACCGGCGCGGGCGCGGTTCACCGCGCTCGACGGCTACCGCGGGCTCGCCGCCGTGGCGGTGATGGTGGCCCACGTCGGCTACGAATCGGGGTTCTCCTTCACCGGACCGATCGGCGGGCTGGTCAGCCGACTGGACATCGGGGTCGCGCTGTTCTTCGTCCTCTCCGGCTTCCTGCTCTACCGGCCGTTCGCGGCCTGGCACGCCGGGGACACCGACCGGCCGGCCACCGGCCGGTACCTGTGGCACCGGGCACTGCGGATCCTGCCGGCGTACTGGGTGCTGGTCACCGTCGTGATGCTGACGATGCACCGCGACGAGGTGACGGCGAAGATCGCGGCCGCCACCTACACGCTCACCCAGATCTACCAACCGGGTCTGCTGCTGGCCCACCTCGGCCAGACCTGGACGCTGTGCACGGAGCTTTCCTGGTACGGGGCACTGCCGCTGCTCGCGCTGGCACTGCGACGTCCCGCCGGCCGGTCGCTGTCGCGGCAACTGAGGGTCGAACTCGGCGTGGTGGCGGTGTTCGTCGTGACCGGGATCGCGTACTCCGCGCTGGCCCGCGGCACCACCCTGTTCGACCCGTTCGTCTCGGGTTTCTGGCTGCCGCACTACCTGGGCTGGTTCGGGGCCGGGATGGCGCTGGCGGTGCTGCTGGTGCACGAACGGCACACACCCCGGGTCACCACGGCGGTGCGTGCGCTGGCCGCGTCGCCGGCCACCTGCTGGGGCGCGGCGTTCGCGGTCTACGCGCTGGCCTGCACGGACCTGGCCGGCCCGCGGGTGCTGCTCGCGCTGACGCCGTGGGAGGGCGTCTTCCGGGACGTCCTCTACCCGGTCGCGGCGGTGCTGTTCCTGCTGCCGGGCATCTTCGGCCCGGCCGGGACGCTGGTCGACCGGGCGATGTCCGCGGCACCGATGCGGTTCCTGGGCGACATCTCCTACGCCGTCTACCTGTGGCACTTCCCGCTGAAGTCGGTGACGTTCCGGTGGACCGACACCGCGCCGTTCACCGGCCACTTCACCCTGAACCTCGTCGTGCTCGCCGTGACCACCCTGGTGCTCGCCAGCGCCAGCTGGTACCTGGTCGAACGGCCGGCGCTGCGCCTGCGCTCGTGGGCTCCGCGCCCGCCGTCGCGGTTGACCCGCCTGCCGGCCGGAGCGGCCCGGCTCCGGTCGAGGCTGCCGTGGGCAGCAGCGCGACGGCGAGAACCGCCAGGGCGGTGAGCGCGAGCACCTGCGGCGGCAGGCCGACCTGACCCGGCCACGGCCACCACCCCTGCCCGGCGCCGGCGGCGCCGAGCGCCATCCCCGCCGCGACCACCCCGACCACGCCGGCGAGCACCGGGACACCGCGCAGCCCCGACAGTGGATCCCGCGGCACCCGCCTGGCGACGCCCACCGTCGCCCCGACCGTCACCGCGGCGGCCAGGCCCCACCAGCCGCCGATCAGGACCACCAACCCCAGCAGCACGGCCACCTGCCACGGCCTCACCCCGGCCGCCGCCGGGCCGGCGGCGGGCTCCCGCCTGGACCCGACGAACGCCCACCCGAGCAGCACCAGCACCGCCAGGCCACCGCCGAGCAGGCCGGCCAGGTAGGTGCGCTGCGGCCCGTACTCCAGCACCACCCGCGCCTGGCCGCCCGCGGGCACCACCCAGCCCTGTCGCCAGCCGTCGAGCCGGACCGGTCGCAGCTCCGCACCGTCCACCGTGGCGCGCCAACCCGCGTTGGCGTTCTCCGCGACGGCCAGCACCGCCCCGCCGCCGGCGGCCATCCGCACCACCCGCCGGGTCGCCTCCCAGCTCTCCACGCGCACCTCCCGGGCCGGTTCCGGCGGCTCCTCCCACCAGCCCTCCGGCGCCAGTGCCACCCCGGTGACCCGCCAGAACGCGGTGTCCGGGGCGACCAGGAGATGGTCGCCAGGGTCGAGGGACACCTCCCCGCACGGTTGCGCGGACAGCCGGTCGCCCCGCAGCACCGCCGTCGCCGACGCGGCCAGCGCCGTCCGCGCCGGGCGGCCGTCCAGCTCGAGAAGCGGCCCGGAGCCGCAGGCGGCCGGCGGCAGCGCGGCGTCCGTCCTGGTCGGGGAGCCGGAGAACACGCCCGGCACGGCCAGGCCGGTGAACCCCAGCGGCATGTACTGGTAGCTCCCGTACGCCGGGTCGGCGGTGAGGACGGGCGTGGGATCGGGGAAGGTCAGCCGGAGCCGGTCGGTGACCACCGGCGCGAACGCGGCCGTGCCGTCCGTCCCGATCTCGGCCGCCTGGTACCCGGCCGGCGTCGAGACCACCACCCGGGACGGCCGGCTGGCGCCGACCACCGGACTGGTCTCGACCACCACCCGGTCGACGGTCCGCGCCCCCTGCCACCGCACGTCCACGTATGGCTCGGTGTCGGCGTGCGAGGCCAGCCACCCGGTGGTGGGATCGCCGTCGACCAGCGCCGCCGGGCCTGACCGCGGGTCGGCGACCAGCCGGGACGACACGTCCACCGTCACCCCGGCCGGCAGCAGCTCGGCCACCAGGCGGGCGTCCAGCAGGGGGCCGGGCCGGGGCTCCACGGCCACCTCCGGCCCGGCCGTGATCCTGGTCGGCAGCGTGAACCGGCGGGCGAACGCACCCTCCTCCTCCCCGAGCCGGCCCAGGCGGGGGTTGCAGGCCACCGCGCCGTCGGCGGCCACACAGGGCGACCGCGCGCCGGCGACCCTGGTGGTCACCACGGCCGTCGGTCCGGCCGCCTCCCGACCGGCCGGCGCCAGCCGCAGGTGCCGGCCTGGCTCGGCCCCGTCGACCGACACCTCGCGCAGGCCGACCAGTCCGGCCGGGTCGCTGTCCGCGCTCAAGGTCGGGAGCGAGATGCGGACGAAGCTCGTCGCCGCCCCGTCCAGCTCCACCGACACCGGCTGACCGACCTGGCCCAGCGGGACCGTCGTCGCGCCGGAGCTGGTCAGCACGCGCAGCGAGGTCGGCCTGGTGTCGAACAGCGCGGTGTCGAGCACGGTGACGGTGACCCGCCGCACCGGCCGCGGCCCGGCCAGGGTCGCCTGCCACCACTGCTCGCGGGCGCCGCCCCGGGAGCCGGAGATCCAGACGCTGTCCAGGTTGCCGTCCGTGGCGGCCGCCGGGTGGTACTCCGCGCCCCGCAGCCGCAGCGCATCCGGGTCGGCCGCCGAGGAAGACGCCGTGACCTCGCGCAGCCCGTCGTGGCCGGCCGTCGTCTGGGCCACCCCGGCGAAGGGCAGGTAGTCGACCGCACGGCGTCGCTGCACCGTCGGCTGGGACGGGCCGAGGGTCTGCGAGGCGTTGTCGAACGCGGCGCCGAAGTTCACCTCGCGCCGGCGCATGCCGTCGGCGAGCAGGGTCCGGTCGGGGCGGACGCCGCCGGCCAGCGGATCGCCGTCCAGCACGGTGGCCCGGCCGGTGAGCAGTCCGCTCCCGTCCGCCGCGAGCAGCGCCTCCGGGCCGCCCGTCACCGCCACCACGCCGTCGGCCGGGTAGCTGGTCACCAGCGACGCGGGCGGCCCGACCTCGTACACCTCGACGGCCTGGCGCAGGACGTCCTGCCCGTAGTCGCTCACCGTGTCGCCGTCGGAGGCCTGGGCCGCCACCCCCGGGCCGAAGCCCGCCACCCGGTCGAACCCGCCCGACCGGCGCAGCGCCTGGTGGACGAGCACGGGCTTGACGGCCCCGGTGCGCGGCCAGTCCAGGTCGTTGCGGACCACCACGTACCGCACCCCGGCGCGGGCCAGGAACGCCGCCAGGCCCGGGGCGCCCCGCCCGTCCGCGACCCGCTCCCCCACCGCGTCGAGCACCCGGATGCTCCCCTCGCCGCCCAGCGGGATCTGGTCGCGCACGGCCCACGGCGTGGACATCAGCGCGCGCAGCGGCTCGTCCATCGGCCGGCCCCACTTGTAGGCGCCGAAGCTGGAGCCGGGCAGCAGCAGGGTGCGGGACCCACCGCCCCGGTCGGAGAGCCAGTCGGCCGCCTGCGTCCAGTACCCCGGCACCGACCGGTACGCCCCGGTCGGCACCACGTCGCCGAGCAGGAACGGCGCCGCGACGACGGCGACGGCGACGAGCCCGGTCCCCCGCACCAACCCGCCCAGCGGCCGGCGGAACGGCAGCGACAGCAGGTGGCACAGGCCCACCACCAGCGGGATCCGGACCACCAGGTCGAACTTGTGCACGTTGCGGAACGGCGACAGGACGCCGTCGAGCAGGTCGCGCTCGGCGCCGGCGAGGAACGGCCCGCCGGCGCCCGCGTACCCGAACCCGATCAGCGCGCAGCCCACCAGCAGGCACGCCACCAGGAACAGCCGTTCCCGGGTCCCGCGCGCCGCCAGACCCACCAGGCCGAGCACCACCAGCACCAGCGTGTAGAGGACGACCAGCGGGTTGGTCTCGATCACCCAGCCGCCGCTCCACCACGGCCCGCCCTCGGCGGCCAGGCCCGCCAGCCAGTGCGAGCCGCCCCGCAGGATCTCCGGCAGCGACGTGCCGCCGGTCGTGACGGCGGACGTCTCGATGTAGTCCAGGAACGGGAACGAGTACTTCCCGAGCACGACCAGCGGCACCGCCCACCACAGGCAGGCCGCGGTGGTCGCGGCCACCCACCACGACGCCAGCCGCCGCCGCGCCGGCCCCGGCTCCCGGGTGAGCAGCCAGATCGCCGGCGGCACGCACGCCGCCAGCGTCGCGACCGCGTTCACGCCGCCGGCGCACAGGATCGCAAACCCGGACAGCGCCGCCGCCCCCCGCGCCCCGTGCCGTCCCAGCGGCCGGACCAGAGGCAGCAGCGCCCACGGCGCCACACACAGCGGCAGGATCTCACTCGAGATCGGCCCGAGCGTGGTGGCCACCCGCGGCGACAGCGCGAACGCGAGCCCGGCCAGCACCCGCGTCCACGGCGTCCCGACGCCCAGCGCGTCGCACAGCTTCACCATGCCGACGAACGCCACGCAGAGCAGCAGCGCCATCCAGGCCCGCTGCGCGATCCACATCGGCAGGTTCAGCAGGTCGGCGACGAGGAAGAACGGACCCATCGGGAACAGGTAGCCGTATGCCTGGTTCTGCAGCCCGCCGAACGCCGTGGTCGGGTCCCAGACCTGCAACGCCCGGGCCAGCAGGCCGGCCGGCTCGACGTAGAGGTCGAGCTTGGTGTCGCGGGAGAGCTTGCCGGGCTCCTGGACGAACGCCAGCACGGCCAGCGCCACGCACACGGTGGCGACCCGGGCCCGGTACACCACCCGGGCCGACACGGCCGGATCGACCACCCGCGCGCCGGCGTCGACCGGGGGCGGCGCGGTGGTGTCCTCGACGGTGGTGGCGGTCACCGCACCCTCAGCACCAGGACGAGGTTCCAGACCACCAGTTCCCGGACGACCGGCACCGCCGCCAGCCACCGCAGCGGCCGCGGGTGGTAGCGCGGCAGGACGTCCACCACGTCTACTCCCCCGGCGGCCGCCCGGCGGCGGGCCCACCGGACCATCCGGCCGGCACCGAGTGGGAACAGACTCTGGCCGTACATGTTCTTCGGCGGGTGGCCGTGCCGGCGGGTGTACCGCCGGGCCGCGTACCGGCCGCCCAGGTAGTGCCAGGGCGCGGTCTCGTGGCCGCCCCAGGGGCCGTACCAGAGCGTGTAGGACAGGAACACGGTGCCGCCGGGCCGGGTCACCCGGACCATCTCGTCGGCCATCCGCTCCGGCTCGGCGACGTGCTCCAGGACGTTGCTGGAGTAGCAGAGGTCGACCGCGCCGCTGCGGACCGGCAGCGCCGTGCCGCTGCCGAGCACGGTGCCGGGGCCGGGCGCCGTCCGCGTGGCCAGCTCACCGAGGTCGGCGTCGACCGCGACGTACCGGGCGCCGGCCCGCCGGAACGCGTCGCCGAAGTACCCGGGGCCGCCGCCCACGTCGAGCACGGTCTGGCCGTCCAGCGCAGCGTAGCCGCCGAGCTGGCAGACCGAGTCGGCCGCGAGCAGGCCGTAGAAGCGGTCCGGGTCGGTCTGCTCCACCCGGAACGCGCGGAACAGCGCGACAGAGCGACCGAACGTTCCCGGGGCAGGCGGTTGCGTCACGATCACCGGAAACCGCCCCTCCCTCATGCAGAGCTGTCGTAACGTGCAGCGGCAACGCTACTGACTGGTAGGAGGACGCGTGCCCGATCCGCCCGTCCTCGCACGGGGCGGGCGCACGCCGGCACCTCCCGGTACCCGCACGGCGTACGGACACGTGCTCATCCTGAACTGGCGGGACACCCGCAACCCCGAGGGGGGTGGGTCGGAGTTCTACGCCGAGCAGGTCGCCGCCGCGCTGGCCCGGCGCGGGCATCCCGTGACGATGTTCTGCGCCGCGCACTCCGAGGCGCCGGCCGAGGAGACCACCGGCGACGGCGTCCGGATCGTCCGCGCCGGCCGGCGGCGCTCGGTGTACGCCCGGGCGGCGTGGGCGTACCTGCGGGGACGCCTCGGCCGGCCGGACGTGGTGGTCGACGTCCAGAACGGCCTGCCGTTCCTGGCCCGGCTCTACGCCCGGCGGCCGGTGGTGCTGCTGGTTCACCACGTCCATCGGGAGCAGTGGCGGGTGGTGCTCGGGCCGCTCGCCGCGCGCTTCGGCTGGTGGGTGGAGTCGTGGCTGTCGCCGCGGGTGCACCGCGGCTGCCCGTACGTCACGGTCTCGGAGGCGACCCGCGACGAGCTGGTCGGCCTGGGTGTGGACCCGGCACGGATCCGGATCGTCCACAACGGCACGCCCGCGCCGCCGTCGACCACCGTCGCCCGGGCCGCCGAACCGACGTTGCTCGTGCTCGGCCGGCTGGTGCCGCACAAGCGGGTCGAGATCGCGTTGCGCACCCTGCACGCCCTGGTGCCCGACCACCCCGGTGCCCAGCTCGTGGTGGCCGGTCGGGGCTGGTGGCTGGCCCCGTTGCGCGCGGAGGCTGCCCGCCTCGGGGTCGCCGACCGGGTCCGGTTCGTCGGCCACGTCGGCGACGTGGAGAAGGCCCGGCTGTTGGCCGAGGCGTGGCTGCTGCTGGTGCCCTCGCTCAAGGAGGGCTGGGGCCTGTCGGTGATCGAGGCCGCCTCGCACGGCACGCCCGCGGTGGCGTTCCGGCACGCCGGCGGGGTCGCCGAGTCGGTGGTCGACCACCGGACGGGCCTGCTGGCCGAGGGCGAGGACGAGTTCGCCCGGCACTGCGCCGACCTGCTTGCCGACGCCTCCCGCCGGACCGCGATGGGCACCGCGGCGCGCACGCACGCGGCGCGGTTCAGCTGGGACGAGACGGGGGCGCGGTTCGCCGCCCTGGTGGACGAGGTCACCGGCCAGGCGTGACACGGTAACCAGTCGTGCCGCGGGAGCGCGCCGTCGGCAGGCGGACGGACCAGGCGCGGCGCCCGGCCGTCTCGACGACTCAGCGAACCCGACGAATCAGCGCTTGCCGTAGACGACGAGCGGCTTCTGGGCCTGCTGGGTGTTCTCCGGGGTCTGCTGCACGATCGACACCACGCTGATCGTCGTGGCGGTCGCGAGGCCCACACCGATGACCACGGCCACGATCACTGACAAGAACGAACCCATTACCGGCCCCTCTCCAAGAGCACCGCAGACGTTACCAAGCGGTAGCGACAGGTGTTCGCCCTTCACCCATCTTGTCGTCGAGACGAACCGAACGGACGGCCCCGGCGCCCCCACCAGCCGGGTGGAACACCCCGCCAGGCCGCCCCACCCGCCAGCAGCAGGACCCCGGCGGCCACGGCGTACCCGGTCAGCACCGCGGCCCGACGGGTGGCGGAGGGCGCTGGCGCCGGCCGCCCGTGCGGGTTCTCGTACAGCGTCAGGTGCGTTCCCGCCACGGCGACCCGGAGGCCGTCCAGGCTGGCCGGCGGCGCCGCCACCCCGGGCGTGTCCCGCTGCACGAGCACCCAGCGCACCCCGGTGGAGGCCAGCGGCCGGCCGGCCGCCAGGGCGGCGCCGACCTCGGCCGCACGGGTGCTCTCGCCGGCCACCACGGCGTCATCCGCGCTGTCGCCGACGGCCAGCCGGTCGTCCGCGACCACCGCGACCGGCAGGTACCGCGCGGCCGGGTCCAGCGCTGTCCGCCCGCCGTTCCAGGGGTACGCCCGGAACGCCGAGAACGGCACCGCAACCAGCTCTCCGTCGCGTCCGGCCAGGTAGCTGGCCGTCCGGTCCCAGTCGGCCGGGTACCGGACCGCCGCCAACCGGCCGAGCCCGCCCCAGGCCAGGTCGGGCAGGGCGACCAGCGGAAACGCGAGCGCGGCGGCCAGCACGACGACCGCCGGCGCCGCTGTGAGCCGGCCGGCCAGCCGTTCCACGCCGAGGGCGAACGCGACCGCGACCAGCAGCGCGAACGGCGCCAGGAACTTCTGCCCGTCCCGCACCAGCCCCGCCCCGGGCACCTCGGCGACCAACCAGCGCAGCGCCTCCCGCCCGGGCGCGGTGGCACCCAGCCCGGCCACCACCAGCCCGGCGCCGGCCGCCACGCCCAGGCCCCAGCCCCCGGCTGCGCCCAGCCGGGCCCGCAGCACCCTCACCCCGTACGCGGCTGCCGCCAGCACGACCGCCGTGAGCACCGGGGCGAGCAGCGTCGTCCGGCTCACCGGTACGGCATCGGCATTCCACACTCCGCCGAGCCCGAGCAACGCGCCGAGCACGCCGGACGCGTTCTCGGCGCGCGCGGCGAACACGTCCACCCCGGCCGGATCCGATCCGCTCAGGCCGGGCGTGAACAGACCGGCCAGCAGCCACGGCGCCTGCAACGCGACCAGGCCGGCCAGCGCCCGGACCCGCGTGCCCCGGGCCACGTTTCCCGGCCAGCAGAGCACGGCGGCGGCCGTGGCCAGCGCCAGCACACCTCCGGTGGCGGTGAGCGAGGCGAGCGCCGCCCAACCCAGCACCGGCCCGGCCCGGCCACCCGCACGGGCGCGCAGCGCCGCCCGGACCATCCACGGCAGTGCCGCGTACGCCAGCAGCAGGCTCCAGTGCCCGAGGAAAAGGCGTTCGGCCAGGTAGGCGTTCCAGCCGTAGGCCAGCCCGGCGACGACCTGAACGGCCGTCCGCCCGGTCGGCGCCAGCCGGGCCGCACCCAGAACGGCGAGGTACACCACCGCGACCAGAGCGACCTTCTGCACCACCATGCCCGGCACCAAGGTCGTGGCCAGCGCCAGCACCGCGTCCTGCGGCACCGCGCGGGCGAGCCCGTCGCCCCAGCCCAGCGTCGCGGCTGTCCACGGCACCCGGGGCGTCGACACCATGTCGTAGGCGAGCACGTGGCCGGGGCCGAGCGCGGGCCCGAGCGCCACGACGCTGGCGGCGGCCGCCACCGCGTGCAGCGTCACCGTCTGCCGCTGGGTGCCGGCCGGCCCGGGGCTCGCCGCCGCGCCGGCCGGCCCAGGGGGCTGCCCAGCGGCCGACTCGGCGGGTTCGCCGGTGTCCGCGGAACCGAGCCGTGTGCCGCTCACCCGTCCTCCTCCCGAGGGTCGGCCGGCGGGCGTCGGTCCCGCCGCCGCGCCTCGACCAGCCGTCCGGCGGGCCGCGGTTACCCTGGTCCTCCCACCCCGGGTGGGAGCGTCACTGTATCCAGCGGAAGGCGGCGGATGGCCGAGCGTCCGGCGGTGCCGGTGATGTCTCCCGGGGTGCCGCCGGTGCCTCCGACCGGCGGGCTGGGACGGTTCGCGACCGGCGCCGCCCTGGTGGCCGTGGCGGCGACGGCCGTCAACGTCCTCGGCTACGTCCTCGCGCTGGCCGGCGCCCGGCTGCTCGATCCGGCCAGCTACGGCGAGTACGCGTCGCTGCTGGCCCTGCTCACCGTCTTCACCGTGCCGCAGATCGGCGTGCAGACCGTCGCCGCCATCCACACCGCCCGCGGCGACGCCTCCCCGTCGGCGCTGGTCCGCACCGCGCTGGTCACCAGCGCGGTGACCGGAACGGCCGTGCTCGCCACGGCGCCGGCTGTGGTCGCGGTGCTGCACCTGCGGAGCGGGCTGCCCGTGCTGCTGCTGGCCCTGGCCACCGTCCCCCTCAACGCCGCCGGGGCGCACCTCGGCCTGCTGCAGGGACGGGAGCGGTTCGCGCGGCTCGGTCTCGGCATGCTCGTGCTCGGTGTCGGGCGGGTGGGCGGCGGGCTGGCCGGGCTGGCGATCGGCCGGAGCGTGGTCGCGACGCTGGCCGGCGTCCTGGTCGGCGGGGCGCTGGCGTGGGCCCTGCTGTGGGCGTCGACCCGGCGCGGGGATGCCGGGAAACCTGGCGGCGGCTGGCGGTACGCCCGCGAGGTGGCCGCCGTCTGCGGAGCATCCCTGGCGATGATGGCGCTGCTGCACGCCGACCTGCTACTGGCCCGGGCCGTCCTGCCCGGCGACGAGGCGGGCCGGTACGCGGTGGGTGCGGTGCTCACCAAGGCCGCGTTCTGGGCACCCCAGGTGATCGCCGTGGTGGCGCTGCCCCGGCTGGCCCGCGGACACGCCGGGACACTCGGCGTCGGGCTCTGTGCGGTGGCCGCGGTCGGGGCGGTCACGGTGGCCGGCACCGCCCTGCTCGGTGAGACGGCGGTCCGGGTGGCCGGGGGCGCGGCGTACCTCGACCTGGCGCTCTCGGCGTGGCTGTTCGCGGCGGCCGGGACGGCCTGGGCGCTGGTCAACCTCGTGACGACCGCACGGATCGCCGCCGGTGCGCGGTGGGTGGCCGTGCCGCTCTGGACGGCGATCGCGGTCGAGGCCGGTCTGGTACTGGCGTGGCGTCCCCACTCGCTCACCCACACGGTGCTGGCCGCGCTCGCGGTGGCCGGCGGCACGGTGGCCGCAGGGGTGCTGCTGCGCCGGCGCGACCGGAGGTCGGGGGCGCCCGACCGCCGACCGGCCGAAGTAGCGTGAGGCCGTGAACGCGCCGGACACCGAACCCGACCGCCGTCCGCACCGGATCCGGGTCCAGGCCGAGGTGGCCGACGCCCTGCGGACCGGCCGGCCGGTCGTCGCCCTGGAGAGCACGCTGGTCGCCCACGGCCTGCCGCGTCCGGACAACCTCCGCGTCGCCCGCGAGGTCGAGGCCACCGTCCGGGCCGCCGGTGCGGTGCCCGCCACGATCGGCGTGCTCGGCGGTCATGTCCTGGTCGGGCTCGACGACGGGCAGCTCCGTCGGCTGGCGCTGACCGACGACATGCCCAAGGTCAGCGCCCGGGACCTGCCGGTGGTGGCCGGGCTGGGCCTGGACGGGGCGACCACCGTGGCCGGCACGGCGGCGGTCGCCGCCGCGGTCGGCATCGGCGTGTTCGCCACCGGCGGGTTGGGCGGGGTGCACCGGGGTGCGGCAGACACGTTCGACGAGTCCGCCGACCTGGCCGGCCTCGCGCGTGCCCCGATCGTCGTGGTGTGCGCCGGGGTCAAGTCCATCCTGGACGTGGGTGCGACGCTGGAGCGGCTGGAGAGCCACGGCGTGACGCTGCTCGGCTACGGCACCGACCGGTTCCCCGGCTTCTACCTGACCGAGTCCGGCTTCGACCTGCCGTGGCGGGTGGACACCCCGGAGCAGGTCGCCGCGGTGCTGGCCGCCCGGCGCCAGCTCGGCACGGCGTCGGGTGCCGTCGTCGTGGCCCAGCCCGTGCCGCCGGCCGAACAGCTCGACCCGGGGCTGCACCAGCGGGTGATGGCCGACGGCCTGGCCCGGCTCGCCCGCGACGGCGTCACCGGCAAGGCCGTCACGCCCTACCTGCTCGCGCACTTCCATCGCGCCACCAACGGCGCCAGCCTGGCCGTGAACGTCGGGATCGTGCTGCGCAACGCCGAGCTGGCCGCACGGATCGCGGTCGCCGCCGCGCCGCCCTCGACGCTGGCGACATGACCCGCTCGGGCCGCCCCCGGCGCGGCACCGCCCGCCCCGGTCGGGTCCGCGCGAGTCCGCCGTCAGCCGGCCCGGCCCGAGCCGGGAGGGTCGTGGTGGTCGGCGACCTGGTCACCGATGTCCTGGTGCGGCACCAGGGGCCGGCGGCGGACGGTTCGGACTCCCCCGCCCAGATCCGGATGGCCGGCGGCGGCGCCGCGGCCAACACCGCCGCGTGGTTGGCCGGCGCCGGTGTGCCGGTCACGTTGGTGGCCCGCGTGGGCGACGACCCCGCCGGGCGCGACCGGGTCGTCGAACTCCGCGACGCCGGCGTCGAGGTGCTCGCCGCGGTCGACCCGACCCACCCGACGGGAGCGATCGTGGTGCTGGTGGCCGAGGACGGCGAACGGGCGATGTTCGCCGACCGGGCCGCCTGCGACCGGCTCGATGCCGCCGAGGCCGCCGCGGCGGTCGCGGCCGCCGACGGGGTGCACCTGCACCTGTCCGGCTACGTGCTGCTCGGCGACGGCTCCCGGCCGGCCGGGCTGGCCGCACTGGAGGCGGCCCGCGCCGGCGGCCTGACCACCTCGGTGGACGCCGCCTCGGCCGCTCCGCTGGCCGCCGCCGGGCCGGCCGCGTTCCTGGCCTGGGTGTCCGGTGTGGACCTGCTGTTCGCCAACGCGGCGGAGGCCGCCGTGCTGACCGGACGCGGCGACCCCGGCGCCGCGGCCGGAGCGCTGGCCGAACGTGTGCAGGCGGCCATCGTCAAGGACGGCTCGGCCGGGGCGTGCTGGCGCGGGCGCGGCGGGCCGGCGGCGACACCGGCGGTCGCGCCCGCGGCGGTGGCCGACACCACCGGAGCCGGGGACGCGTTCGCGGCGGCGGTGCTCGCCGCGTGGCTGGGGGGAGCGGACGCGCCCGCGTCGTTGGCCGCCGGTGCACGTCTGGGTGCCCGGGCCGTCGGCCGGCTCGGCGGCCGCCCGCTCACCTGAGCGGCGCCGGCCGCTCGCCTGCGGACGTGTCCGGTCGGGGCAGGGGACCGATCGAGCGGGGCCGGTCAGTGGTCGATCACGCGGCCAGGCAGGGCCGGTCGGGCGGGCTGGGCCGGCCGGGCGTCTCCGTCGTGCGGGGGAACGCCCGCGTCACCGCCCGCGGCGGGCAACGCGGCCCCGGCGGGCGGGTCGCGGTGCAACCGGCTGGAGAAGCGGCTGTCGCGTTTGGGCGGCCGGTCGTTCGCGATCAGCACCGCCATCCAGGGAAACAGCACCATGCCGCCGGTGAGCAACAGGATCCACCACAGCACGTACGGCACCCGGAGGGTGACCAGCACCGCCGCCACGATCAGGCACACCACCCGCAGGCCCATCAGCACGGCGTACCGGACCTGGCGTTCCCGGAGCTGCGCCCGCGGGCTCTTCTCCGCCTCGGTGATGACCGTCGCCTGCCGCCGGCGTGCGCGCACCGTGTCACCTCCCGCGGGTCACCTGCCGGGACCCTCGCCCCCATCCTCCCACCGGCCCCGGCCAGCCGCCATCAGGGCTCGATCCGCGCCGCGACGTCCGGCGGCTCCGCGCGGGTGACCGTGAACATGTAGCAGCCGTAGGCCACGTTGCGGCTGTGGACCTGCACCACACCGGGTGCGGCGAGCAGCTCGGCCAGCGTTGCCCCGGGAGCCTGGCCGTCGTGCACCCTGGTCGCATCGTGGATCCAGCCGCGGTCGTCGTAGGCCCGCAGCACCTGCGGCCGCCCGTACCAGTCCGGCGGGTACGCGTCCGTGCTGGCCGGCCCCCCACACGGCCGGGCGTGCGCGATCACCGCGCCGACCTCACGGTAGGGGCTCGCCGGCAGCGGGGGCTCGTAGCCGAAGAGGATCAGTTCCTCGCCGGGCTCGGCGCCGCGCAGGCAGCACCGCAACGGATCGCCGCCCTCGGCGAGGAGGTGCTCGACCCTGTTACCCGCGGCATCGGTGCCGCTCGCACGCACCCGTCCGAGCAGGTCGGCGGGGAGAGGGTGGATCCGGAATGCGACGGCCGTGGGTGTCATGCGTCCAGCCTGGGCGAGAGGACCACGCGGCGCTGGCGGTAATCCGACGTCGAGATGCGCCGCCCGACGCCGTCGTGTGGAAGCCTGGGTGACGGCGACCGGCTGCACCGAGGACGGGAGGGCTGGCGGGTGACTCCCCACGAGCACGGCGAGGACGACGACGGCGAGCTGCGCCCCGGACCCCGGGCCACCCTTTGTACGGCCTGTTCGGGACGCGGCGCGGTGATCCGGTTCTTCGCGGCGGTCGCGCAGGACGAGCCGCCCAGCACCGCCTCGGTACCGATCCCGTGCACGTTCTGCGACGGGTCGGGGCGACTCGACGGCTTCTACGTGCCGATGTGACGCCCGGCGCCGATTCTCGCCGGACGGCGGACGGCTTGCTACTGGCCGGCCTTCGCGGCGGCTTTCGCCGCGCGCTTGTACTCCCGCACCTCCTGCAGGCTCTCCGGCCCGGTCACATCGGCGATCGACCTGGTCGCGCCGGCCTCGCCGTAGGGCCCGGCGGCCTCCCGCCACCCGTCCGGACGGACATCGAGCTGCTTGCCGAGCAGCGCCAGGAAGATCTTCGCCTTCTGCTCGCCGAATCCCGGCAGCTCGCGCAGCCTCCTGAGCAGCTCGCCGCCGGTCGTCGCCGTCGACCACAGCGCCGTCGGGTCGCCCGACCACTGGTCGCGCAGGTGCGCGGCGAGCGCCTGCACCCGACCGGCCATCGAGCCGGGGAACCGGTGCAGCGCCGGCGGCTGGGCGAACATCGCCGCGAACGCCTCCGGGTCGGCGGTGGCCAGGGCGGCGGCGGCGAGCCGTTCGACGCCGAGGCGCTCCGCCAGCCGGCGGGGAGCGGCGAACGCGCGCTCCATGGCCGTCTGCTGGTCGAGCAGCATTCCGATGAGCAGTGCGAGCGGATCGGCGCTCAGCAGAGCGTCGGCCTCCGCGTCCTGGCTGAGGTGAAGCGAGACCATGGTGACAGCCTGCCACGTGATCTCCCGGCGATGCCCGGCGATATCCGGGCGATGCCGTCTCGGCCACCGTCGCAGCCCGCAGACGGGTCGGAACACTCTGTGACGACAAGGGTGCTTTCGGCCGGAATTTTTCCGGTTAGAACGAGAAATTGTGGGGCTCCGTTCCCTTCTGCCGGAGTAGGCCGTACCGTCCGGTGTCATGGACGACGGGGTCTTGGTAGCTGCCGTACAAGAAGGCAGCGAGGAGGCGTTGGCCGACCTGTTCGAGGAGTGCCACGGATGGCTCTACTCGACATGTCTCAACGCCCTCCGCAGCCCAGAGGCCGCGGAGTTGGCCACCGGCCTGATCCTGGAGGCGGTGGTCCGTACCCGCCTGGCCCACGCCACCGGGTTACGGCCCGCGCTCACCGCGCTCACCTACCGCGCCTGTGTCGAGGTTGACCGGGCGCGGCGGCGTGCCGGGCGGCCGCAACCTCTCCCCGCGATGCCGTCCGGCGACGTCCAGGACCTGCGGCTGGTGGTGTGGCGCGCGGCGAGCGAACTCGACGTCGAGAGCCGGGCGCTGCTCGCCCTGGCGTCGGCCGCCGGCGCCACCAACGCCTTCCTCGCCGAAGCGGTCGACCCGGACCACCCCGGGCCCGTGTTGCACCAGCTCGACCAGGTGCGCGAGCTCGTCGTCGGCGACGTGGTCGCGGCCCGCTCGTTAGAGGACTGCCCCACGCTGCGGGAGGAACTCGGCGAGGACGCCCGCGAGCCGAACGCCGCGGCCCGGCACAAGGTGGCCCGGCACGTGTCCGGCACGCTCCAGACCCCGGCCTGCAAGGTCTGCACGACCACCCGCGACCGTTGGTCCCTGCGGGCGTTGGCCTGCCTGCTCCCCCTCACCGCGTTGCCCCAGGGCGCCCGCGAGCGCCTGTTGGAACGGATGGACGCGGCACTCCCGCCCCGGCAGGAACCGGGCGTCGCGATGGCACCGGTCGTTTCGCTGGTCGACCTCGGCCCCACCGAGCGCCACGAGCCGCCCCCGCCTCCGGTGTCGCCGCCCCGGGTGTCGCCGGCACCGGCGGGCGACGTGGCGGCCGGGGGCGACGCCGAGCCGACCACGGGCGAGGCGGGACCGGACGGCGCCGGCACGGCGGGCCGACGACGGAGGCTCGGCCGGATCATGCTCGCGGCGGCGGCGGTGGTGCTGCTCGTCGGCGGCCTGCTCGCTCTCGGCGGGATGGACCTCCTCGGAAAGGTGGGCCCCGCCGCCCGGGACGGCCTGGCCGGGCCCGGCCTGCCGTTCTCCGAGGAGTCCGACGGCTCCGACACCCCTGGAGGCTCGCCCACGCCGGCCCGCTCGCCGAAGCGCGGCGTCACCGGCTCCCCGCTGACCGGGCCGTACGTCACCGTCACGCCCGCGCCTCCGGGCACCCGCGCGACGCCGCCCGGCGGCGGGGCGCCGCCGACCCCGATCCGCACCCGGGGCACGTACGACCCCTACGCCGCCGTGCGTCCGGTGGCCGTGACCAGTCCGCCCGACGGAGCGGGCTACGACGCCACCGAAGGCGACGTGTCACGACCGTTCAAGACGGTCACGCTCAGCATCGACGCGCCGCTCTGGTACGACACCAGGCGGCTGTCCCGGGCTCTGACCTGGACCGGCACCTACAGCGACAGCCTCGGCGCCGGCACGGTGTCGTTCGGCACCGGCCAGGGCCTCTCCGTCGAGCTGGAGGCGCGCGTCACCTGCACGGTGAAGACCACCTGGGTGCTCACCGCGACCCTCACCGACCGGAGTGGCCGGACCGAGTCGGACAGCACGACGGTCGCGGTTATGGCCACCTGCCCCGCCGAGGAGCCGCCGCCGCCCCCACCGGCCCAGCCGGCCGCGTTCCCGCGCGTGTGCGCGGCGCCGCGGCTGCCCGGCCGGGGCCCGCCGATCTGTCAGAAAGCCGGGAGGAAGACGACCGCGGACGGCAGGCCGAGCACGGCGGCCGCCCCCGCGTAGGCGAGCAGACGCAGGCCGGCCGACCGCATGGGCGGGTCGAGCAGCCGCCGGACCCGCGGCAGCAGGGCGTGTTCGGTCGAGGCCAGCGCGCCGGCCGGCGCGGTCGACACCCCCACCCGGGCCAGCGCGGCGGCCAGTACCGCCCGGTCGCGGCCCACGCAGGCTCGGTCGTCGGCCACCATCTCGACCAACTGCCCGACCGCCCCACGCGCCTGTCGCGGCCCGCCCAGCCACGGCAACGCCGTCGCCCACGCCGCGAACGGCAACAGCACCAGGTCGTGCCGTTCGGCCAGGTGCGCGTGCTCATGGGCCAGCACGGCGTCCAGTTCCTCGGGGCGTAGCAGCGCCAGTGCCCCGGTGGTGACGACCACCCGGGTGCCCTGGCCCGGCAGGCAGTAGGCCGCCGGAGCGGGGTGGTCGATCACCCTCGCCGAGCATGCCGACGCGCGGACCGGACTGTTCCGCGGCGGCCAGGGGGTGCTCACCAGGTCCACCAGCTCACGCTGCCGGTCGCGGGACCGCCAGGTCCGCCACACCGAGACAGCCGTGACGCTGAGTAGCCAGGTCAATAACCCAAAGCCACTGGCGAGGGCCACGAGGGAGCCCGGCCCGAGCCCGGTCGGGATACCGCCGGGGCCTGGTGCCGCGGCCCAGGCCCCGAGCGCCTCGGGCACGGTGCCGCCGAGCGGGGCCACCCCCGCGGCGAGCACACCGCCGACCGCGGCCAGGCCGGCCGCGAGCCCCAGCGCCTGCCACAACACGAGTGCGGCGCGCGGCTCGCGCACGACCCAGCGGGCCCGGGCGTACGCCCGCGGCAGCGGGACGAGCAGCAGCACCGCGAGCAGACCCAGCCCCACGACGGTGACCGGCACGGCGGCTGTCCTATCCGGAGTGCCGGTTCGAGCGCCGCAGCGCGTCCTCGAGTGCCTCCGCGAGAGCCGCGGCCTCGGCGGGACTGACCCGCCCGGCGAACCGGACCAGGGCCGCCGTCCGGTCGCTGGCGTCGCCGAGCGCCTCGGTCATCAGCTCGGCGATGTAGTCCTCGCGGGTGGCCGTCGGGCTGTACGTGTGGGCCCAGCCGTCGCGGTTGCGGACGACCCGCCCCTTGTGCTCCAGCCGGGAGAGCACCGTGAGCACAGTGGTCTTGGCCAGCTCGCGGTCGGGCAGCGCGTCGGCGACCTCACGGGCCGTCCGCGGCCCGTCCGCGGACCAGAGAACCTCCATCACCGCGCGTTCCAGCTCGCCCAGCCGGGCCATGGGGTGCTCCTTCCGCGGACGGCGTCGACGGTGATTCTACAGAGCGTAGAAACCACTCCCGCATCGCCGGATCGGCTCCGCCCGCGGCGGCCGTCCGACCCCGTCGAAGGCCGGCCGACGCAGTCTCACACCGATCTCACGGCGACCTCACGGCCGTTTCACTCCGTGACCGCCACTCTGGTCCGTGTTCAGAGAGTAAGCGGCGTGGAAAGCCCCGCCGCATCATGAGGAGGCGAGTTCCGGTGTCCCTGCCGCTCATGTACGACGACGCGTTCGACCTGCACGTCGTCACCCGGCGCGTGGAGTCCGGCAACGACGGCGAGGACTCGGCGCGGGGAATCTCCGCCGACCTGGTCCGGGCCTACCTCAACGGCATCGGCCGGACCAAGCTGCTCACCGCCGCGGACGAGGTGGAGCTGGCCAAGCGCATCGAGGCCGGCCTCTTCGCCGAGGAGGTCCTCACCCATCCGACCCGGGTGCTGGCCGCGCAGTACCGGGCCGACCTGGCCGAGCTGGCCGCCGACGGGCACGCCGCCAAGAACCACCTGCTGGAGGCCAACCTGCGGCTGGTGGTGAGCATCGCGAAGCGCTACACCGGCCGCGGCATGCTGCTGCTGGACCTGATCCAGGAGGGGAACCTGGGCCTGATCCGGGCGGTGGAGAAGTTCGACTACGCCAAGGGCTTCAAGTTCTCCACCTACGCCACCTGGTGGATCCGGCAGGCGATCACCCGCGCGATGGCCGACCAGTCCCGCACCATCCGGCTCCCCGTCCACCTCGTCGAGCAGATCAACCGCCTGGTCCGGGTGCGCCGCGAGCTGTCGGTCTCGCTCGGCCGGGAGCCCACGGCCGCCGAGATCGGCGACGAGCTGGGCATCGAGGCGTTCCGGGTGGTGGAGTTGCTCGGCTACGACCGGGAGCCGGTGAGCCTGGACCAGACCGTCGGCGTCGACGGCGAGAGCCAGCTCGGCGACTTCATCGCCGACAGCCAGCTCGGCTCCACCGGCGACAACGTGTCCTACGCCCTGCTCAAGGCCGAGGTCGCCAAGGTGCTGGACACGCTGTCCGAGCGGGAGCGCGAGGTGATCCGGCTGCGGTTCGGCCTCGACGACGGCCGCCAGCGCACCCTGGACGAGATCGGGCGCGAGTTCGGCCTGTCCCGCGAGCGCATCCGCCAGATCGAGAAGGGCACGATGCTCAAGCTGCGTGACCCGCGACGTGCCGAGGGCCTGCGCTGCTACGTCAGCTGACGTTTCCGTCCGCCGCCGCACGTCGGCGGTCCACGTCCGCTCCGGGCCACGTCGGCTGGCCCCACGACCGGACTCCGGCGGAGGCGCGGCGGTCAGTGCCGGCGGACGCCGTCGGCCCCGGGATCGTCGGGGTCGAGGCCGTGCAGCGGGAAGACGGCACGACGGGTCGCCGCGATCGCCCGGTTCAACGGGGTCGGTTGCGAGCCCGGCTCCCAGGGCGTCCACCGCACGTCGCGTCCCGTCGCCCATGGTGCGCGGGACTGACGCGGCCGGTCGGCGGGAGGTGGCGAGCGCCCGCCACGAGCTCGGCGTGGCCAGGCTGGTCGGGATCGGCTCGCCGGTGAGTGTGGCGTGCAGGTGCGTCCAGCTGCGTGGGACGACGTCGACCAGCCGGTAGCCGCCGCCCCCGAGGGCCACCCAGCGCCCGTCGCACACCTCGTGGGCCAGCGCCCGGACGGCAAGCTGGGCCGCCCGCTGGCCGTCCACGGACAGCTCCAGATGGGCCAGGGGGTCCAGCGCATGCGAGTCGCAGCCGCACTGGCTGACGACGATCTGCGGGTCGAAGGTCCGCACCACCGGCGGCACGACGGCGTGGAAGGCACGCAACCAGCCTCCGTCGTCGGTGCCGGGGGGCAGCGCGACGTTCACCGCACTGCCTTCGGCGCCTGCGCCGCCCACCTCCGTCGGGTAGCCCGTGCCCGGGAACAGCGAGAGCGGGGTCTCGTGCAGGCTGACGGTCAGCACCCTCGGGTCGTCCCAGAACACCGCCTGGACGCCGTCGCCGTGGTGGACGTCGAGGTCCAGGTAGGCCACCCGCTCGGCCCCCAGCCGCAGCAGCCGGACGATCGCCACCGCGGGGTCGTTGTACACGCAGAAGCCGCTGGCGCGGTCGGGCATCGCGTGGTGCAGGCCGCCGGCGATGTTGACGGCGTGCAGCGCGTCGCCCCGCCACACTGTCTCGGCGGCCCGCACACTGCCGCCGACGACCAGCGCGGACGCCTCGTGCATGCCCTCGAACACCGGGTTGTCGGGAGTGTTGAGGCCCCATCCGCGGAAGTACGGGTCCGACGGCGCCTTGCCGACCGCATCGAGGTAGGCCGCGTCGTGGACCAGCCGCAACAGCGCGTCGTCGGCCGGTTCGGCAGCCACCACCGTGACGTTGTCCCGGTCGAGCACGCCGAGCGCGCGGGCCAGCTCGATGGTCAGCTCCACCCGGACGGGATCGAGCGGGTGGTCACCGAGGTCGTAGGCGAGGAAGCCCGGGTCCCACACCACGGTCGCCGGCGCCGCGGCGGCGGTGGCGCTGATCGCCGCCTCGACTTCGATGTCGGCCGTCATGTGCCCCATCTCACCACGGGGCCGCACCCACGGGCCCGCACCGGGGCGCCGTCACCCCGTGGCGACCGGCCGGGCGGCCGTCTCGGCGCCCAGCACCGACCGCCCAAGACCGTTCCCCGGCCGGGGTAGGATGCGGCGTGAGGAGCCGAGCGTGAGCGAGCTGATCGACACCACCGAGATGTACCTGCGCACCGTTCTCGAACTCGAGGAAGAGGGCGTCACGCCCTTGCGCGCCCGGATCGCCGAACGGCTCCACCAGAGCGGTCCCACCGTGAGCCAGACGGTGGCCCGGATGGAGCGCGACGGCCTGGTCACCGTCGAGGGCGACCGCCAGCTCAAACTCACCGACGAGGGCCGCCAGCGCGCGATCAGCGTGATGCGCAAGCACCGCCTGGCGGAGCTGCTGCTGGTCAACGTGATCGGGATGGAGTACGAGGACGCCCACGTCGAGGCGTGCCGCTGGGAACACGTGATGAGCGACGCGGTCGAGCGCAAGGTGTACGACCTGCTCGGCCGTCCCACCACCTCCCCGTACGGCAACCTCATCCCCGGCCTGGCCGAACTGGACGCCTCGGCTGGGCCGGACCACGAGCCGGCCGAGCCGCTGATGTCGCTGGCCACCGTGGCCGGGGGCGGCTCGGTGGTGATCCGACGGATCTCCGAGCAGTTGCAGAACGACACCGAGGTCATCCACGACCTGCACGAGGCGGGTGTCGAGCCGGGCGTCTCCGTGACGGTCGACCGTGACGGCGCCGGCGCCGTCACGTTGACCCACGGCGCGACCACGGTCCGGCTCCCCCGGTCGCTGGCGGGACTCGTCTTCGTCTCCGCCCGCGCCTGAGCCAGTGGCCCGCCGGGCCGGCCGTCGGTGCGTGCCAGGGACGGCGCTCTTGCACGGGTGCGGCGGGACGGATCACGCCCTCTTGCCGAATCCCGGACGAACCACGCTCTTGCGGCGGCCAGCGTGACGGATCCCGTTACTGGAGGGTGCCGGCCCGCCAGGCTGTCGCCGCACGGGCCAGGGCACCGGCGCAACTGCGGTTGCGGCCGGCGCGCTCGCGTTCGGCGGCACCGTCCTCGCCCGGCTCCGCCAGGAACATGCGGCCCGCCGCGACCACCCGGAAGAACGCGGCGCCGCGCTCCAGGGCCACGCCGAGGTCGCCGTCGTACAGTCCCCCCAGCACCGCGTCGGCCAGGGAGGCCACCGCCTCGGGATCGGCGTCGTCGTGGACGCCCGCCACCACCTCGTCGACCGGGGCGAGGCCGCGCCCGGTGCGGTAGAGCCGGGCGACCTCCTCGCCGTTCTCGGTGCACCAGGTGCGCAGCAGGTAGAGCGCCCAGAGCGCGCCGGGCAGCGAATCGACCGGTGCGCTCTGCCACAGCTGGGCGAGGGTGTCCAGACCGACCGTGTCGGCCAGCCGCACCATCCGGTCGCCCGGCTCCCCGTCGGCCCTCCCGACCTCGACGACCGCCGCCGCGGTGGCGTGCGCCAGCTCGAGGCGGGCCAGCGGCTCGCCGTCGGCCGCGCGCGAAGCCAGGCGCTCCACGTCGGCGGCGAGCACCGGTCGGGGCGGACGGGGCTGTGTCACGGGCGGTCTCCAGGGCTCTTCCTCGGGAGACGCCACCAGGGCGCCTCGGGTCCAGCGTAGGCACCCGACCGGCCGGACGGGCACCCTCTGCCCGATTGTCTGCCCCGGTTGCCGCCGCATCGGGCGCCGTTCCCCCTGGTACCAGGGGCTTCCCGTCCGCAACGACCTGTTCGGGGTGCACCGGAATCGCGGTCGGGCCCACCGGAACATCCGGCCAGGCTGTACCGTTGCACCCAGTACATCGGCTCGATCCAGGCCCCCGGTCCCACATTTGTCGCCGAGAGCGACCTTCCGCCGAGAGGCGACCCGGCGGGTCGATGCACGCGAGAGCCGCCCCGTCACCGGGGCGGCTTCTCGCACCTCTGGCCGTCCCACGCGGCGAGGCCTGTCGTCCGGCGTCGGAGCGAGCCGATACGTTTCTCCCGTGGACCCACGCTCGGACTCGCCGCTCGCGCGCGCCGCGATCAGGTTGCCGCAGCAGCCGGCGAGCGCCTCCCGGGCGCTCCTGGCCCGGCTCGTCACCGCGATCGCGCTGGTCGTCCTGGTGACGCTGGTGGTCTACGCCGACCGGGACGGCTACCAGGACGCCCACTCCCCCGATCCGATCACCGTCCTCGACGCCGCGTACTACGCGGTGGTCACGCTCTCCACCACGGGCTACGGCGACATCACCCCGGTCAGCGCCGGGGCCCGCCTGGTCAACATCCTCCTCATCACGCCGGCCCGACTGCTGTTCCTGATCATCCTGGTCGGCACCACGCTGGAGGTGCTCACCGACCGCTACCGGACCAACATCCGACTCGACCGCTGGAGGAAACGGGTGAAGGACCACTACGTCGTGTGCGGCTACGGCACCAAGGGCCGCAGCGCCGTCAAGGCCCTGCTGGAGAACGGCGTGCCCCGCGACCGCATCGTGGTGGTCGAGTCCGCTCCGGCCGCCGCCCGGGAGGCCTCGGCCGCGGGACTCACGGTCGTCGAGGGCTCCAGCACCCGCGCGGCCATCCTCGGCCAGGCAGAGGTCACCAAGGCGAAGGCGGTGATCGTCAGCACCAACTCCGACGACGCGGCCGTGCTGACCACGCTGACCGCCCGCCAACTCACCAGCGGCCAGGTGCGGATCGTCGCCTCGGCCCGCGAAGGCGAGAACGCGCCGCTGCTCAAGCAGAGCGGCGCCCACCAGGTGGTGGTCTCGTCCGAGACGGCCGGGCGACTGCTCGGCCTCTCGACGATGGCCCCGCCGGTGATCGACGTGGTCGAGGATCTGCTCACCCCCGGCGCGGGTATGGCGCTCGCGATGCGCTCGGCCGCCCGGGACGAGGTGGGCCGCTCGCCGCGGGATCTCGACGACGTGGTGATCGCGATCTACCGCCGGGGCCGGCTGATGCAGCTCCGCGAACCGGACACGCACCGGCTGGAAACCGGCGACCAGGTGATCTACGTCCGCGACGACCGGCCGCCCCCGGACCCCACCGCGTGACCTCGACGGGTAGCCCAGGCGCCGACGTCCGGCTGGGGAAAGGCGACGGCACGCTGCGGGCGCGGGCCGAAGAGGTCCTCCGGGCCCTGGCCGGACCGGACGCCCGGTTGCGGGACGACCAGTGGACAGCGGTTCGCGAGCTCGTCGTCGCCCGGTCCCGCGTGCTGGTGGTGCAGCGCACCGGCTGGGGCAAGTCGGCGGTGTACTTCGTGGCGACCGCCCTGCTGCGGAGCCAGGGCGCCGGCCCGACCGTGATCGTGTCGCCGCTGCTCGCGCTGATGCGCAACCAGGTCGCCGCCGCCGCGCGGGCCGGGATCCGCGCCGCCACGATCAACTCCACCAACCTCGACGACTGGGAGGCGGTGTACGCCTCCGTCGAGGACGGCGCCGTGGACGTGCTGCTGGTCAGCCCCGAACGACTCAACAATCCCGACTTCCGCGACCAGGTGCTGCCCCGGCTGGTGGAGACCACCGGTCTGCTGGTGGTCGACGAGGCGCACTGCATCTCCGACTGGGGCCACGACTTCCGCCCGGACTACCGCCGGCTGCGACAGTTCCTCGCCACACTGCGACCGGGCGTGCCGGTGCTCGCCACCACCGCGACCGCCAACGCCCGGGTCGTCACCGACGTCGCGAGCCAGCTCGGGCTCGGTGGCGACGGCGACGCGCTGGTGCTGCGGGGGCCGCTCGACCGGGACAGCCTGCACCTGGCCGTGGTCCGCCTGCCCACCCACGCCGAGCGCCTGGGCTGGCTGGACGAACAGCTGGCGACGTTGCCCGGCTCCGGCATCGTCTACACCCTGACCACCGCCGGGGCGGCCGACGTGGCCGCGTACCTGCGCGAACGGGGCCACGAGGTGGTGGCCTACTCCGGCAAGACCGATCCGGCCGAGCGGCTCGACGCCGAGGAAGCCCTGCTCGGCAACCGGGTGAAGGCGCTGGTGGCCACGTCGGCGCTGGGCATGGGGTTCGACAAGCCCGACCTGGGTTTCGTCGTCCACCTGGGCGCCCCGCCGTCGCCGATCGCCTACTACCAGCAGGTCGGGCGGGCCGGCCGCGGGGTGCGTCGGGCCGAAGTGGTGCTGCTGCCGGGCCGCGAGGACGAGGAGATCTGGCGCTACTTCGCCTCGCTGGCGTTCCCGACCGAGCACCAGGTGCGGTCGATCCTGGCCGCCCTGGACGCCGACCGGCCGCTGTCCACCGCCGCCCTGGAGACGCGGGTGGAGCTCCGCCGGGCGCGGCTGGAGATGACGCTCAAGGTGCTCGACGTGGACGGCGCGGTGCGCCGGGTCCGGGGCGGCTGGGTGGCGACCGGGCAGCCATGGGCCTACGACGCCGACCGGTACGCCCAGCTGGCCGCCGCCCGCCGGGACGAGCAGGACGCGATGCGCGCCTACGCCGACACCGACGGATGCCGGATGGATTTCCTCCGCCGGCAGCTCGACGACCCCGACTCCGCGCCGTGCGGGCGCTGCGACCGGTGCGGAGGCGTGCAGTGGGTGAGCTCGGCCGACGCCGGCCGGGTCGCCGCGGCGCGCCAGCGGTTGGACCGTCCCGGCGTGGAGGTCGAACCCCGGTCCCAGTGGCCGACCGGGATGGCCGCGCTCGGCGTGCCGCTGTCCGGCCGGATCGCGGCCGGCGAGCGGGCTGTCGACGGACGGGCGGTGGCTCGGCTGACCGGGCTGGGGTGGGGCGACCGGGTCCGGTCCCTGCTGGCAGCGCCGGACGGCGAGGTGTCCGAGGACGTGGCGCAGGCCGCCGTACGGGTGCTCACCGGCTGGGACTGGGAACGGCGCCCCGAGGTGGTCGTCTCGATGGGCTCGCGGAGCCGTCCGGTGCTGGTGGCCTCGCTCGCCGGACGGATCGCCGAGATCGGTCGGCTCCCGTACGCCGGTGCGTTGACGGGTTCGCCCGCAGCGCCCCGGGACACCAACAGCGCCCAGCGCCTGGCGGCGCTGCACGGGGCGTTCAAGGTGCCGGAGGACGTCGCGGCAGCGGTCGCCGGCAAGTCGGTGCTGCTGGTGGACGACCGCGCCGAGAGCCGGTGGACGCTCACGGTCACCGCCCGTCTGCTGCGGCAGGCCGGTGCGGACGTGGTGCTCCCCCTCGTGCTGGGCCTCGACGCCTGACCGCCGCCCCGGCACCACCTCACCGCGGCCCACCTGCACCGGCCGCCCCGCCAACCGGCGCCGTCTCCGTGCCCGACGGCCACCGTGTACTGGCCGCGGACGGGTCGAGGCCGTGACCCAGCTCAGCGCGGACAGAAGTCCAGCATGGACCCGAGCGCGGACTCGTCGGCCCGGGTGATCGGAAGGCCGTACTTGACCGTCGCGCGGACGTACCGCACGGCGTAGGCACACTGGTACGGCCGCCGTGGACGCCAGGCCCCTGGTCCCTTGTCGCTCTTGGACTGGTTGGATGCCCTGTCCACCGCGAGGAGGTTGTCCGGGTCGTTGGCGAACGCCAGCCGCCGCTGGTCGCTCCACGCCTTGGCGCCCGCGGCCCAGGCTCGGCTCAACGGGACGACGTGGTCGATCTGGATCAGCGAGGTAGTGGTGTGCCGCCGACCGGTGTAGGGCGAGACCCACGCGCCGCCGGTGACCTTGCACCCCCGGGTGCCGGCCTTGACCCGGACAGTGGCGGGCTGGGCGTCCCGGCGCAGGATGTCGTTGCGGGTGTCGCATCCGTTACGGGACAACGCGACCCCCACCGCGGCGTCGCTCCACGACTGGCCGAACCGGTCGCGTTCGTAGCTGCTGTCCCGGCCGGGGAACGAGGTCACGGTCACCTTCGGCAGCATCTCCCGCGACCATCGCACGACCGCCGGGTCGACCGTGATGTCGGCGCCTGGGTCGGCGGGTAACGACGGCGTCGCGCCGTCGGCCCGACCGGGCGTGACATCCACGGTCACCCCGCAGCCGGCGGGACCGATCGCCACCACAGCCACGGCCAGGGTGGACACCACCCAGCGGCCTACTCTGTCCACTTCGGCCTCCCAGCGTCGGTGGACATGCTCCACCCACACCGGACACGACGTCACACCGGCCTCCGTCCCTGTCGAGCGATCCGATCGGACGGCCCGGACCCGCGGCGAGGGGTGACGGCGAACCACACCGTCACCCCTCGCCGTGCCGCGCTGACGCGGCGGAGCCTCAGCTGCAGCCCGATGTGCTGCCGCAGCCCTCGCAGACGAAGCAGGAACCGGCCGGACGCATCTTCGTGCCGCAGGTGAGGCAGAGCGGCGCGTCCGCGGCCGTGCCGAGCACGGCTTCCAGCAGTTCGGTGGACGACCCCACGCCTGCCGGCGGCGTGCCGGCACCGAGCGCCGCCGGGCCCGGCTTGGCCGGTGCCTCGCGCGGCGCCGACGCGGCCATCGCCACCAGGTCGACCTCGTCCGTGCCGGCGTCCAGCGCGGCGATCCGTTCCGCCGCCGACAGGATGCCCAGCTCGACCCGCTTCTCGGCGGGCAGGAAGTCCAGCGCCAGCCGCCGGAAGATGTAGTCGAGCATGGACGTCGCGATCCGGATGTCCGGGTCGTCGGTCATCCCGGCCGGCTCGAACCGCATGTTGGTGAACTTGGCGACGTAGGTCTCCAGCGGCACGCCGTACTGCAGGCCGATCGAGATGGCCACCGAGAAGGCGTCCATGATCCCGGCCAGCGTCGAGCCCTGCTTGCTCATCTTGAGGAAGACCTCGCCGAGCCCGTCGTCCGGGTAGGACGAGGCGGTCATGTAGCCCTCGGCGCCGGCCACCGAGAACGACGTGGTCGTGCTCGGCCGCGACTTCGGCAGCCGCTTGCGCACCGCCCGGTACTCCACGGTGGCCGGCTCACCGGTGGCCGACCGGGCCTTGCTGCCACCCGCGGACAGCGGCTGGCCGACCTTGCAGTTGTCGCGGTAGACCGCGAGCGCCTTCAGGCCCAGCCGCCAGCCCTCGGCATAGACGTGCTGGATGTCGGCCACCGTGGCCGTCTCGGGCAGGTTCACCGTCTTGCTGATCGCGCCGCTGATGAACGGCTGGACCGCGGCCATCATCCGGACGTGGCCCATCGCCTTGATCGAGCGCTGGCCCATCGCGCAGTCGAACACCGAGTAGTGCTCGGGGCGCAGGCTCGGCGCGTCGACGACGTGGCCGTGCTCGGCGATGTACTCGACGATCGCCTCGACCTGCTCGTCGGGATAGCCCAGGCCCTGCAACGCGCGCGGGACGGTCTGGTTGACGAACTGCATCGAGCCGCCGCCGACCAGCTTCTTGAACTTCACCAGCGCCAGGTCGGGCTCGATGCCGGTGGTGTCGCAGTCCATCATCAGGCCGATCGTGCCGGTCGGCGCCAGGACGCTGGCCTGGGCGTTGCGCCAGCCGTTCTTCTCGCCGAGCTTCAGCCCGGCCTGCCACTGGGCGGTGGCCTCGCGCAGGATCTCCTCGTCGGCCCCGACCGCGCGGACGGCGTCGTTGGCGGCCGCGTGCTTGCGCATCACCCGCTTGTGCGCGGTGGCGTTGCGGGCGTACCCGTCGTAGGCGCCGACCACGCCGGCCAGCTCGGCCGAGCGGCGGTAGGCGGTGCCGGTCATCAGCGAGGTGATCGCCGCGGCGAGCGCGCGGCCCCCGTCCGAGTCGTACGCGTGCGCGGTGGCCATCAGCAGCGCCCCGAGGTTGGCGTAGCCGATGCCGAGCTGGCGGTACGCACGGGTGGTCTCGGCGATCGGTTCGGTGGGGAAGTCGGCGAAGCAGATGGAGATGTCCATCGCGGTGATGACCAGCTCGACGGCCTTGACGAACGTGGCGAGGTCGAACGTGCCGTCGGGGCGGAGGAACTTCATCAGGTTGAGCGAGGCGAGGTTGCAGGAGGAGTTGTCCAGGTGCAGGTACTCGCTGCACGGGTTGCTCGCGGTGATCCGGCCGGACTCCGGGCAGGTGTGCCAGTCGTTGATCGTGTCGTCGTACTGGATGCCCGGGTCGGCGCACTCCCAGGCGGCCGTGGCCATCTTGCCGAACAGCGTGCGGGCGTCGACGGCGTCGATCACCGCCCCGTCCAGCCGCGAGCGCAGGCCGAACTCGGTACCGTTCTCCACGGCCTTCATGAACTCGTCGGTGACCCGGACGGAGTTGTTGGCGTTCTGGTACTGCACGGAGGTGATGTCCTTGCCGCCGAGGTCCATGTCGAACCCGGCGTCGCGCAGGACCCGGATCTTGTCCTCCTCGCGCGCCTTGAGGTCGATGAACTCCTCGATGTCGGGGTGGTCGACGTCCAGGACGACCATCTTGGCCGCCCGCCGGGTGGCGCCGCCGGACTTGATCGTGCCGGCCGAGGCGTCCGCGCCGCGCATGAAGCTCACCGGCCCCGACGCGGTGCCGCCGCTGCTGAGCAGCTCCTTGCTCGACCGGATCCGGGACAGGTTGAGGCCGGCACCGGAGCCGCCCTTGAAGATCAGGCCCTCCTCCCGGTACCAGTTCAGGATCGAGTCCATCGTGTCGTCGACGGAAAGGATGAAGCAGGCCGATACCTGCTGCGGGGAGCTGGTACCCACGTTGAACCAGACCGGGGAGTTGAAGCTGAACACCTGGTGCAGCAGCATCGACGTCAGCTCGTGCTCGAAGATCTCGGCGTCGGCGTCGGTCGCGAAGTAGCCGTGCTGCCGGCCGGCGGCGACGTAGGTGGAGACCACCCGGTCGATGAGCTGGCGCAGGCTGGACTCGCGCTGCGGCTGGCCGACCGCGCCCCGGAAGTACTTCGAGGTCACGATGTTCGTCGCGTTGACCGACCAGAAATCGGGGAACTCCACCCCGCGCTGCTCGAAGTTGACCGAGCCGTCACGCCAGTTGGTCATCACGACATCGCGGCGCTCCCACGTCACCTCGTCGTAGGGATGCACGCCCTCGGTGGTGTAGACCCTCCCGATCCTCAGGCCGGTGGCCTTCCCGGTGTCCCCCCTGGCCTCGCGCGCCTTGGTGCTTCCGGCGCCCCGCGAGCTACCCACCGCCTCGGTCATGTGACTCCCCCTAGCTCTCCGTCGATCCGCCGCGCGGGCGGACCGCCCCCGTGACTCATTCCTCTTCGCGTCCGTCTGTCTGCTTTGTATGGTGCGTGGAGCACCGATCTTTGTGGTGGAACCCTGTGGCGTCAGGGGGCGGCGCACCCCGGCGCTCCCGGAGCCGCCGGGTCAGCCTCCGGGGCCCGCGCCGCTGAGCGCCGAGCCGGAGTCGCGGGCCGCACCGACCACCTCATCCACCCGCTCCGCGCCTTCGTCCCCGTCCCGCTTCGCCGAACGCAGCGCCGCGATCTCGGACTCGAAGTCCTCCAGCGAGTCGAACGACCGGTAGACGCTGGCGAACCGCATGTAGGCCACCTCGTCCAGCTCGCGGAGCGGACCGAGGATCGCCAGGCCCACGTCGTGGGAGGCGATCTCGGCCGAGCCGGTGGCGCGGACCGCCTCCTCGACCTGCTGGGCCAACAGCGCCAGGGCGTCGTCGTCCATCGGTCGGCCCTGGCAGGCCTTGCGGACGCCGGCGATCACCTTGACGCGACTGAACGGCTCGCTGACCCCGCTGCGCTTGACCACCGCGAGCACGGCCTCCTCCACCGTGGTGAACCGGCGACCGCAGCTGGGGCACGAACGCCGCCGCCGGATCACCTGCCCCTCCTCGGCTTCGCGGGAGTCGACCACCCGCGAGTCGGGATGCCGGCAGTACGGGCACCTCATGGGGCCGAACCTCCTCACGATGAGTCAACGAACAGGCAGCGCCATCCAATGAATCGCGTCGTGCCGGTGGAAAACATTGTGGGTAGGGTGTGCGCATCCTGTGGGTAACAAACCCAACCTCTAGCCGACTTACACTCCTGCAACCACTACATCTAGGGGTAAGCCTAGGTCTCGAAGTGCGCGACCGCAAGCGGATCACGGCCGTGTCGCGGTTCCCCGGGACCATGCCGCCCGCCCCGTTACGCACCCGGCGTGTCGCGCTCGGTCATCGGCGCCGCACGGTGTACACGGCCCTCCAGACAGGGCGCGAGCCAGAGGCACGCCGCGGCCAGATCCCACGGCTCCAGTTCGACCTTGATCGGCTTCGACCTTGATCGGCTTCGACCTTGATCGGCCCTGACCGGCCCTGACCGGCTCGTCGCCCCTCGGGCGGCGCCAGCTGGTCACCGGGGTGGCAGGACCACGCGTTCGCCCACGCGGACAGTCGAATCGCGCAGCCCGTTGAGACGTCTGATCTCGGCGATCGTCTCGCGAGTCGGCCGGTCGGGAGCCCACCGGTCGGCAATGCCCCAGAGCGTGTCGCCCTCTCCGACGACGACGCTGGGCGGGCCGACCGGCGCCTCGTCGGCCCTCGTCACCCCGGCGGCCGCGAGCAGCGCAAGCACTGCCACCAGGAGCAGCACCGCCCGCGCGAGAATCCGGCCCCGCCTGGTCAGCCGCAGCGGCGCCGGCCCGCGCTGCAGGCGCTTCCGCACACCGACTGTGCCGACTGTGCCCACCTGGGCCACCCGGAGGTGCGGACCACCGACCCGCGTCGCCGCTCCCCGCGCCACTGCGACCTGACCGCGCATCGTGTCCCTCCTCGCCCCGCCAGCCGTACACATGTTCGAATCGAACGTCTGTACGATTCCTATCACCCGGGACCGTCGAAAAGCGAGGACGCGACGCGACTTTTCGAACAGGTGTTTGAAAGCCGGACTCGAAGTGGCTAGCGTCAGGACGACCATCAGGTCCCGGTGCCGCCCCTGAGGCAGGCCAGCCGGGACACGCGACGGTCAGGGCACGACAAGGGCACGGTCACGGCGATCGGGTCAGCTCGGCGAGGAGGCGGCGTGGCAGGGCAGCGGGACACCGACACCGGACGCACACGGGCGGCCGGCACCGCGCGACGGCGATTCTCCTCCGTCCCCGCCGGCATCGACGCAGAGCCGGCCGCGCCCGCCTCGGCGGCGACCGGCGGAGCGGAGCCGGAGGGTACGACGGTCCCGAAGCGACCGGCGGTCACCGCGGCGGTCACCGCCGGACTGACCGCCCGCCAGCGCCGCATCCTCGAAGTGATCCGCGACTCCGTCGAGGAGCGTGGCTACCCGCCGAGCGTCCGCGAGATCGGGGACGCCGTGGGCCTGACGTCGCCGTCCAGCGTCGCCTACCAGCTCGCCACGCTGCAGAAGAAGGGCCTGCTCCGGCGCGACCCCAACCGACCCCGCGCCGTCGATGTCCGGCTCCCCGGCGAGCCGTCGGAACCCGTCGCCCCCGTCCCGGCCGCGGACGAGGGCAACGCCCTGCCGCGCCCCGTCTTCGTGCCGGTGCTCGGGCGGATCGCCGCAGGTGGCCCGATCCTGGCCGAGCAGGCCGTCGAGGACATCTTCCCGCTCCCCCGCGAGATGGTCGGCGAGGGCGAGGTCTTCCTGCTCAAGGTCGCCGGCGACTCGATGGTCGACGCCGCGATCTGCGACGGAGACTGGGTGGTCGTCCGTCAGCAGCCCGACGCCGACAACGGCGACATCGTGGCTGCCATGATCGACGGCGAGGCCACCGTGAAGCGGCTGCGCAGGCGGGACGGCCACGTCTGGCTGATTCCGCACAATCCCGCGTACGAGCCGATCCTCGGAGACGAGGCCACGATCCTCGGCCGGGTCGTCACCGTGATGCGGCGGCTCTGACCAGCCGACCATGATGCAGCAGTCCGCGAGACGGGCAGTCAGCGAGCCGGTGCACGCCGAGCCTGGCGCACCCCGAGCCGGTGGCGCATCGGATGGGCGGCCGTGCTCAGTCAGGGCGGGTGCCCGGCGCCCGCCACCCCTCGTCGTCGTCCCGTGGCCGGCTCGCGGGCCGGTCGGCCGGGCCGCGGGCGCGCCGTGGTCCGCGGGTCTCCGGTCCGGGCGGTTCGTCCGGCCATCGCCGCGGCCGCCGCTCGGTGGACTCGCCGTCCGGTCCCCCGGCAGTCGGCGCGCCACGGGGTTCGGATCGTGACGACGAGGGGTACACCGTGCCGCCAGCGCGCTCCGCACCGCGCCGTGGGGCCGACCCCCGCTCCGCGTCGCGTGGATAGGGCGAGCCCCGCTCCGGGCGCCGACCGGGCACGCCGTCCTCGGGCCGCCCGAGCGCCGTGGTGGACTCGGCGTCCCGTTCGGACGGGCGACCGGGTCTGGAGGGGCGACGGCGCGGTGCGGATTCGTCGATCGGCGGTAGTCCCAGCCGCTCGGCCGACCCGGCGAGCCGGGACGGGCGGCGCTCCACCGGCGGCACCGCGCCCGGCGGACTCGGCGGCGGACGCCTGTCCGGACGGGAGGAACCACGCGGCCGGGCCGCGTACCCCGGCGACGCCGCCTCGGCGGGCACGTCCGCCCCGGCGCCGTACACCGCGCCCCGGGCCGGGCGCTCGGCGGCGGCCGGCACCGAACCCCGGGCCGGACGGCCGGCGGCGGCCGGCGGCCCGCCGGTGTACACCGCCCCCGGCACCCGCGGCAGCAGGACGGTCGGGTCCTGACCCGGTGGGGGCTCGTCCTCGGCTGGACGCGCCGGCCGGGCAGGACGGCCGGGGCGGGCCGACCCGACCGGCCGTGGCTCCCCGTCGGGCTCTTCCACCGGATGCCGCCTGCGGAACCGCACGATCCCGACGATGCCGGCCGCCAGCAGCGCCAGACCGAGCGCGCCGACGCCGACGACGATGCCGACGAGCTGGCCCAACGTGATGTCGCCGAGGGAGAACCCGCCGCCGTCGGAGGCCGACGAAGGCTTCGCCGCCGACTGTTTCGGTTTGGCGTCGGCCACCGATGCCGGCGCCCAGCGCTGCAGGGGCGCGTCCTTGCCCTCGGGAACCGTCAGGTAGGTCTTGCCGTCCGGGCTGAACGCGATCGCCTCTCCCAGGCCGCGGGTGCTGGGCAGCGGGGTGAGCCGCGCCGCGCTCGAGGTGATCGCCTTGGCGACGTCACCGTCGGGCACATTCCACTCGTAGGCGTCGGAGTAGGTGCGCAGCACCGCCTTCTTGCCGTCCGGGGACATTGCCGCACCGGTGACCGCGGTCTCCCCGAGCGACCCGAGGAAGTTGGGGGTGCCGGTGGGCGAGAACTGGATGGTGCCGGCCGCCGCCAGCGGGATCGCGTTCGAGGCTGCCACGTCCGGGCCGGTCAGCGGCCTGGTCGAGGTGTACACCTTGGCCGTGCCGCCCGCGTCCTTGGAGACGACGACCGCCGTCTTGTTCTCCTGGACGAACAGCGCCTCGGCGTTCTTGGCGCCGTCCGGGTACTTCAGTCGGTAGATCTTCGGCTCCGCGCCCGAGGCCGGGAACGCATGCACGGCGATGCTGACGCGTTCGGGGCGGTCGTCCTTGTCGCCGATGTCGCCCACCCAGTAGGTGCCGTCCGCCGTGCGGGCCAGGTCCTCCGGGTCGCGGGGCTTGTTCTGCGAGGTCAACGTCTTGACCACGTCGCACTTGCCGTCCAGCAGATAGACCTTCATCTTCGTCGTGTTGGGATCACTGTCCGTGACGACGGCGTACCCGGTCTCGGTGGCCACCAGCCCGCTGACCTCAGGCACCCGTTCGTCACCCACGGTGCACACGGCCTGCGGCGCGGCGACGGCCGGGCCGCCCGGGAGCAGGATCGCCCCCGCCCCCAGGATCACCCCGAGGAGCCCGTAGAGAGGTCTTCGCACGCTGGACAGTCGCACGCTGCACAGTCTGGCAGAACCGCTCACCTGCGGGGGCACCTCGTGTGGCCGAAGCGGTCGAGCCGCAGGCGGGGGCACACCGCCCGCCTGCCGGGTGGGCGCCCGGGAGCGGCAGAGAACCCTGCCGACCCTGCGATCAGGTGCCCGCGTACGGCTGCAACGCCGCCGCCAGGCCGGGGTGCACCCTGACGTGGAGT
Source organism: uncultured Actinomycetota bacterium (assembly GCA_963740255.1). GTDB lineage: Bacteria > Actinomycetota > Actinomycetes > Mycobacteriales > Cryptosporangiaceae > CAVUDO01. The sequence goes on from CAVUDO010000002.1 coordinate 1,022,323, forward strand.
GAGGTGCCCTCGGGCAGGTGCCGTTCGTCGAGCACCTCGCCCTCCTGATGGATCCGGGACACCAGGCCGCCCTGGTCGTAGGGCAGCCGGACCCGCAGCTCCAGGGCCGGATGCGGCAGCCGGGCCTCGATCGCCCGCCGCAGCGCGTCGATGCCCTCGCCGGTGCGGGCGGAGACCGCCAACGCACCGGGCAGGATCTGCCGCAGGCGCAGCAACGCCTCCGGGTCGGCGGCGTCGGCCTTGTTGACCACCAGGAGCTCGGGAACACCGGCCGCGTCGATGTCGGCGAGCACGGCCCGTACAGCGTTGACCTGGGCCACCGGGTCGGGGTGGGCCCCGTCCACGACGTGGACCAGCAGGTCGGCGTCGGCAACCTCTTCGAGCGTGGAGCGGAACGCCTCCACGAGCTGGTGCGGGAGGTGCCGGACGAAGCCGACGGTGTCCGAGAGCGTGTACTCCCGCCCGTCCTCGGCCTGCGCCCGGCGGGTGGTCGGGTCGAGGGTGGCGAACAGCGCGTCCTGCACCAGCACCCCGGCACCGGTGAGCCGGTTGAGCAGGCTGGACTTTCCCGCGTTGGTGTAGCCGGCGATGGCCACGCCGGGCACGGCGTTGCGCCGCCGCTCCTGCCGCATGGTGTCGCGGGACTTCTTCATCGCCGCGATCTCGCGCCGCAGCTTGGCCATCTTGTCGCGGATGCGGCGCCGGTCGGTCTCGATCTTGGTCTCGCCGGGGCCGCGGGTGCCGACCCCGCCCCCGCCGCTGCCGACCCGCCCGCCGGCCTGTCGGGACATCGACTCGCCCCAGCCCCGCAGCCGCGGCAGCATGTACTGCATCTGGGCCAGCGACACCTGCGCCTTGCCCTCCCGCGACCGGGCGTGCTGGGCGAAGATGTCCAGGATCAGCGCGGTACGGTCGACGACCTTCACCTTGACGACCTTCTCCAGCGCGATCAGCTGGCCGGGCGTCAGCTCCCCGTCGCAGATCACCGTGTCGGCGCCGGTCGCGATCACGATGTCGCGCAGCTCACGGGCCTTGCCCGAGCCGATGTAGGTGGCCGGGTCGGGTTTGCCGCGGCGTTGGATCACACCCTCGAGCACCTCCGAGCCGGCCGTCCCGGCGAGCGCGGCGAGCTCGGTCAGCGAGTTCTCGGCGTCGGTCGCGCTGCCCTCGGTCCACACGCCCACCAGCACCACCCGTTCCAGCCGGAGCTGGCGGTACTCGACCTCGCTGACGTCGGCGAGTTCGGTGGACAGGCCGACCACCCGGCGGAGCGCCTGCCTGTCGGCCCGGTCGAACTGGTCGCCGTCGAAGGCGTCGTCGACCGGCTCGGTGCCCCCGAATGCCTCGTCGAGGTGGATCGCGCTGTCGGCGGCGCCGGACGCGGGATGCCGCGGGACGGTCGGACTGGTCGTGGCCGCGTTGCTCAGGGCGCTGCTGGGAACTCGTGTCATCGTCCTTCGATGGTTGCACGCCCGTCCGACACCCGCACCCGAGTTCCTGCCCGTGTCGCGGCCAACGGGGTCGTCGTGGGCGTGGCCGTGGGGGCGCGAACGCCGGCCGCCGTGGCCGGTGGCCGGTCCGCGAGCCGGCACGCGAGCGCGGGTGGGCAACGCCTGCGCCGGGTGAAAGGATCGACCCGCCGCAGCACCGCCCGACCAGCACCGCCCGACCGACCGCCGCCCGACAACCACGGAGCGCACCACCGTGCCCAGCCAGATGCCCAGCGCCGGCTACTCGATCACCGTGCGGATGGCGGTCCCGGCCGACCCGTCGGCCGTGGGCCGCCTGACCACCGCCGTCGGGGAGGCCGGCGCCGTGGTCACGGCCCTGGACGTGGTCGACTCCGACCATCTGCGGGTCGTCGTGGACGTCACCTGCGACACCGCCGACGGCGCCCACGCCGACCGGGTCACCGCCACCCTGCGGGCACTGGCCGGCGTCGAGGTGCGCAAGGTCTCCGACCGCACGTTCCTGCTGCACCTGGGCGGGAAGATCGAGGTCACCCCCAAGGTGGCGCTGCGCACCCGGGACGAGCTGTCCCGGGCCTACACCCCGGGCGTGGCGCGGGTGTGCCTGGCCATCGCCGAGAACCCCGACGACGCCCGCCGGCTGACGATCAAGCGGAACACCGTCGCGGTGGTCACCGACGGCTCGGCCGTGCTCGGGCTGGGCAACCTCGGCCCGGCCGCCGCGCTGCCGGTGATGGAGGGCAAGGCCGCCCTGTTCAAGCGGTTCGCCGGGGTGGACGCCTGGCCGGTCTGCCTGGACACCCAGGACCCGGACGAGATCGTCGCGGTCGTGAAGGCGATCGCCCCGGTCTACGGCGGCATCAACCTGGAGGACATCGCCGCGCCGCGCTGCTTCGAAATCGAGGCCCGGCTGCGCGAGGCGCTGGACATCCCGGTGTTCCACGACGACCAGCACGGCACCGCGATCGTCGTACTGGCCGCGCTCACCAACGCGCTACGGGTGGTGGGCAAGGAGCTCGGCGGCGTCCGGGTAGTGGTCTCGGGTGCCGGCGCGGCCGGGACGGCGATCATGAAGCTGCTGCTGGCCCAGGGCGTCGGCGACATCGTCGCCTGCGACCGGGACGGCGCGCTGCATCCCGGCCTGACCGGCCTGAACCCGACCATGCGGTGGCTCGCCGAGAACACCAACACCGGGCGGTTCGCCGGCACCCTGCGCGAGACCGTGGTGGGCGCGGACGTGTTCATCGGCGTCAGCGCGCCGAACCTGCTCGACGGCACCGACATCGCCGCGATGGCACCGAAGGCCATCGTCTTCGCGCTGGCCAACCCCGACCCGGAGGTCGACCCGCGGCAGGCCCGCGAACACGCGGCGATCGTCGCCACCGGTCGCTCCGACGAGCCGAACCAGATCAACAACGTACTCGCGTTCCCCGGCGTCTTCCGCGGCCTGCTCGATGCGCAGGCCCGCGCGTTCACCCTGGAGATGGCCCTGGCCGCCGCGACGGCCATCGCGGACGCGGTCGGCGCCGACAAGCTCAACGCCAGCGTGATCGTGCCGAGCGTCTTCGACCCCGCGGTGGCGCCCGCGGTCGCCGCCGCGGTCACCGGTGCCGCCCGGCTGGGTGGCTCGGCCGCCCACCGCGACTCCTCGGTCACGACCTGAGCCTGCGCTGAGCGCTCAGGCGTAGCCGGCCGGGTCGCCGAGCTCGGCGAGCACCTCGACCAGTTCCTCGACCACTCCGGGGCTGCCCGCCACGATCGAGGTGCTCCTCAGCCCGTACTCGCCGCCCTCCAGGTCGGCGACCACCCCACCGGCGGAGCGGACCAGCAGCGCGCCGGGCGCGTTGTCCCACGGGTGATTGCCGAAGCTCAGAGCGGCGCCGAGCCGCCCGGCCGCCGCCCACGCGTGGTCCACCGCCGACGAGCCCAGCAGCCGCACCCGCAGGACCCGCTTCGCGAGGACGGTCGCCACCTCCATCCGGTAGCGGAACGGATAGGGCGGGGTCCAGCCGTCGTCGACCTTGGGCGAGATGTGGCCGAGCGCGACCGTGGCCTGGTCCAGACCGAGGCGCTCCAGGCGCGGCAGCTCGGTGCCGTTGCGGCGCGTCGGTCCCCCGGCCACGGCGACGTACCGCTCGTCCAGCAGTGGCAGCCAGGTCAGCGCCAGCACCGGCACGCCGTCGGTGAGCAGCGCGAGGTTGATCCCGGCCAGCGGCAGGCCGGCGGAGTAGTTGGCCGTGCCGTCGACCGGGTCGAGCACCCAGGTGCTTCCCTCGGCGAGCGCCCGCCCACCGAACTCCTCGCCGTGCACGGGCAGGCCGGTGCGCTCGGTCAGCGCGGCCGTCACCCGGCGTTCGATCTCCAGGTCGGCCGCCGTGGCGAAGTCCCCGATCCCCTTGGTGACCTGTTCGGCCGCCCCGAGCTGGGCCACGAACACCTCGGCCGCGTCGTCGAGCACCGCGGCGGCCACGTCGGCCAGGGCGGGCAGCTCGACCTCGGCGACGGTCACGCCGGCGACCCCACGGCCGCGGTCGCCACCGCGTCGGCCCGGGCGTCGGCCAGCCAGGTCGGGGACAGTTCGCCGCCGGCGACCAGCACCGCCGGACCGGCGAGCAGGCTGGTGGTCTCGGTCACCGTGACGGTCAGCCGGCCGCCGGGTACGTCGACGGCGACCCGGCCGCTCTGCCAGCCGGCCGACCGCAGCACCACGGCCGCGGCCGCGCACGCGCCGGTGCCGCAGGAGGCGGTCACGCCGACGCCGCGTTCATGGACCCGCGCCCGGACGTGCAGGTCGGCGCCCTCCGGCGGCTCGGCCTCCGCGGCGCCGCCACCGACCAGGTTCACCACCTCGACGTTCACGCCCTCCGGAAAGGTCTCCAGGTCGAACCGCGGGGGCACGGACAGGTCGATCTCGTCGACCGGGACAGCCGTGCCGCACACCAGGTGCGGGTTGCCCATGGACACCCGGACCCCGGCCATCGTCCGGCCGGCGAGCTCCACCGCGGCCTCGTCGGTGATCCGGGCGGGGCCCATGTCCACCACGACGTCGCCGGACGCGGGCACCACCACGGTCTTCGTGCCCCCCCGGGTCGCCACCCGCAGCGTGCCGGCCGGGACGAGGCCGGCCTCGACCAGGTACCGGGCGAAGACCCGCACGCCGTTGCCGCACATCTGCGCGACCGACCCGTCGGCGTTGCGGTAGTCCATGAACCACTCGCCGTCCAGCCCGATGCCATCGGGGAACCGGGCGGTGCGCACCACCCGCAGGACGCCGTCACCACCGATCCCGGTCCGTCGGTCGCAGAGCGCCCGGACCAACGCGGGGGGGAGGTCGAGCATGCCTTCGGCGTCGGGCAGGATCACGAAGTCGTTCCCGGTGCCGTGGCCCTTCACGAACCGCCACGCCTGCGCGTCGCTCACCGGCCCCCCTCGCCCCGCCGGGCCACCCGGCGGACTCGCTCGGCCCCGCCGCCGGTGACCAGGGCGGTGCGGTATCTCCCGACGTGCCCGCGCTGCTCGGCCACGGTCCGATTCTACGGACGGCGCGCGGAGCCACGACCGGCGGGCAGGGACGGGGCCAACGCCGCGAGCGCGGCCTCGGTCAGGTCCGCGCGATCGGCGGCCAGCCACCGCACCCGCGGCTCCCGCCGGAACCAGGACCGCTGCCGCCGGACGAACCGCCGGGTGGCCCGCTGGGTCTGCGCGATCGCCTCGGCCTGCGACCCCGCGCCGTCGAGCTGGCGCAGTGCCTGGGCGTATCCGAGCGCGCGGGCGGCGGTGCGGCCGGTGCGCAGTCCCCGCCGGTCCAGCGCCCGCACCTCGTCGAGCAGGCCGCCCGCCCACATCCGTTCGACTCGCCGGTCGATCCGGGCGTCCAGCGCGGGAGTCTCGGTGTCCAGGCCGATCCAGCGGGACGGGTACGCCTCGTCGAGCCGTTCGGGGAGGCTGGCCCGCACCGGGCCGGCCAGTCCCACCACCTCCAGCGCCCGGACGATCCGCCGGCCGTTGCTGGGCAGGATCGCCGCCGCGGCGGCCGGGTCGAGCGCTGCGAGCCGGGCGTGCAGCGTCGGCGCGCCGAGCGCGGCAAGCTCCTCCTCCAGCGCGAGCCGGGCCACCGGGTCGGTGCCGGGGAACTCCATCCGGTCGAGCACCGCCCGCACGTACAGTCCCGAGCCGCCGACCAGGACCGGCACCACGCCGGCGGCACGCAGCCGGTCGACGACGGTCCGGGCGGCACGCTGGTACTCGGCCACGCTCGCCGTCACGGTGACGTCCCATAGGTCCAGCAGGTGGTGCGGGACGCCGCCGCGCTCGGCGGGGGCGAGCTTGGCCGTGCCGATGTCCATGCCGCGGTAGAGCTGCATGGAGTCGGCGTTGACCACCTCGCCGCCGAGCGCGCGGGCCAGGGCGATCCCCAGCGCGGACTTGCCGGTGGCGGTCGGCCCCACCACCGCGACGACCGGCGGGCCGGACGTGCCCGCCGACGTATCGCCGCCGGAGGGCCCGCCTTGCCCGGTCGACGGTCGCCCGGCGCCGCCGGTCAGGTCCATACCGGAAGGCTAACTGTCGGCGCGCCATGATCACGGTTCGGCCGCATCGGTGCCGAACATGGTCACCGAACCTGTGAGAATGCCAGTCAACAGCTCCGACGTGGCTGGTCGCGAGCCACCGGAACGGAACGAGGACGGTCATGACTACTGCCGGCAGCAGCAGCTCCGCCTTCGGGCGGATCGACGCGGAGGGCACGGTCTACGTGCGCACCGCGGCGGGCGAGCGTGCCGTGGGTTCATGGCAGGCGGGCACCCCGGAGGAAGGGCTGGCGCACTTCGGCCGACGCTACGACGACCTCCGCACCGAGGTGGAGCTGCTCGAAGCCAGGCTGAAGAGCGGTGCGGCCGACGCCAAGCACACCCTGGCCTCGGCCCAGCGGATCCGCGATTCGCTCGACACCGCCGCGGTCGTCGGCGACCTCGACGCGCTGTTCACCCGCCTGGCGGCACTGATCGGCACGGCGGAGGGGCGTGCCGAGGAGCAGAAGGCCGCCCAGGCCGAGGCCCGGGAGAAGGCCACCGCCCGCAAGCGGGAGCTGGCCGAGGAGGCCGAGCAGCTGGGCAACGCGTCCACCCAGTGGAAGACCGCCGGCGACCGGATGCGCGAGATCCTCGAGGAGTGGAAGGCGATCCGGGGTGTCGACCGCAAGACCGACGCGGAGCTGTGGAAGCGGTACGCGGCCGCCCGCGACGCGTTCGGCCGGCGCCGCGGCAGTCACTTCGCGGGTCTGGACGCCCAGCGCAAGCAGGCCCAGACCCACAAGGAGGAACTGGTCGCCCAGGCCGAGCAACTGGCCGAGTCCGACGACTGGCAGGGCACGGCCAACCAGCTCAAGCAACTGATGGTCGACTGGAAGGCGTCCGGCCGCGCTCCCCGCGAGGCCGAGGAGCAGCTGTGGAAGCGATTCCGGGCCGCCCAGGACACGTTCTTCTCCCGCCGGTCGGAGGTGTTCAGCGAACGGGACGCCGAGTTCAAGGCCAACCAGCTCAAGAAGGAGGCGCTGCTGGCCGAGGCCGAGGCCATCGACGCCGACGCCGACCTGAAGGCGGCGCAGGCCGCGCTGCGGGCCGTCCAGAACAGGTGGGACGCGGTCGGCCGGGTGCCGCGCGAGGCGATGGCCCCGCTCGACCGGCGCATGCGCGTGGTGGAGGAGCGCGTCCGGGCCGCTCTCGACGCCCAGTGGCGGCGGGACGACCGGGACAGCAATCCGCTGCTCGGACAGGTGCGCGAGCAGGTGGCCAAGGCCGAACGGCAGCTGGAACGCGCCCAGGCCAGCGGCGACGCGCGCCGGATCGCCCAGGCCGAGGCCGCGCTGGAGTCCAAGCGGCAGTTCCTGCACCTCGCCGAGGGGGCGGGCTGACGGTGGCGGCGGCCGCGGCCCGGCGGCACCCCCTGGCCCGCCGCGGCCCGCTCCGCCGCAGCGCGTACCACTGCGGCGCGCGCCACCGGTCCGCGGCGCCACGGAGCCGGTGATGGGCGCCCATCGCCTCACGCACGCCCCGCCCCGGCGTCGCTGGCGACGGCTCGCGGTGATCGCCGGCATCCTCGCCCTGGCGCTGGTGGCCGCCACCGGGTGGGCGGTGGCGACCCGGGTCGGCCCGGCGTTCAACACGATCAGCTATCCGCCCGGCGGGATGACGATCGCGACCGGCGGCAGCGGCGGCGTGTACTTCGCGTACGGCTCGGCGTACAAGCAGGTGCTCGGCCAGGAGATGCCCGGGCTGAAGGTGCGGCTGGCCACCACCGCCGGCTCGGTCGACAACCTCGGGCGGATGGCGCGCGGCGAGGTGCAGATGGCGTTCATCTCCGCCGATACCGCGTTCAAGATCGGCGAGTTCGCCCAGGACGGCGCCGGCCGGCAGGAGAAGACTGCCGACATCCGGGCCCTGGCCAGGGTCTACGACGAGTACGTCCAGATCGTGGTGCGGGCCGACTCGCCGATCCGCACGATGGCCGACCTGCGCGGCAAGCGGGTCTCGACCGGCTCGCGTGGCTCGTCGGTGGAGGTCACCGCGTCCCGGCTGCTCGCCGCCGCCGACATCGACCCGGTCCGTCACCTGCGGCGGCACCAGCTCGGCATCGACGAGTCGGTGGCGCTGCTGCGGAGCGGCGGCCTGGACGCGTTCTTCTGGGTCGGTGGCCTGCCCACCCGGGCCATTGCCACCCTCAGCAGCGATCTCAGGGTGCGGTTGCTGCCGCTGGGCAGCTACGTGAACCGGCTCCGGGGCACGTTCGGCACGTTCTACCGCCGGGCCACCGTCCCCGCGTCCGCCTACCCCGGCGTGGCCGAGACCGAGACCGTGGCCGTGCCGAGCTACCTGCTGGTGTCGGGCTCGCTCGGCCCGGACCTGGTGTACGAGCTGACCCGGGTGCTGTTCGACGGGCGGCCGCGGATCGCCGCCACCGTGCCCAGCGCGCGGCTGCTGGACACCCGGTCGGCCATCGCCACCGGGCCGGTCCCCCTGCATCCCGGTGCGCTGCGGTACTACCGCGCGATGAAGCCCTGACGAAGGCTGGCCGTACCCCGAGCCCGGGCGGGCGCCACCCGCGGTCGGGCCCGGCCGGGCGCTACCCGCCCTCGGGCCCGGCCGGCGGGTACGGCCCGCGGTCGAGGCCGGGCGGGTACGGCCCGCGGTCGAGCACCATCAGGCGGTGCGCCTCGTCGGCACTGGGAACCGGGAGCACGAGGGTCACGGCCAGGCCGCGCGGCCGTCCACGCTCGACTTCCAGGTGGGCCGAGAACGTGGCCAGCAGGGTCGAGACGATCGCCAGTCCGAGGCCCGAGCCGGGCACGTTCGCGTGCCGCTTGCTGCGCCAGAAACGGTCGGCGGCCTTGGACATCTCCTCTTCCGGCAGGCCCTCGCCGTCGTCGGTGACGGTGATCCGCACCGAGTCGGCGGTGCCGCGGACCTCGGCCACCACCACGCCGGCCGTCGCGGCGTACTTCACCGCGTTCTCCAGCACCTCGTCCAGTGCCCGGCTCAGCGACTCCACGTCGACCATCGCCGTCGCGGCGGACTCACCCTCCCGGACCAGGATCAGGCCCCGCGCCTCGGCCCGAAGCCGCCACGCGCCGAGCCGGTCGTCCACCAGCGGCCCCACGTTGCGTGCCCGGACCGCGCCGAGGTGTCGTTCGGCCCGCGCCAGCGCCAGCATCTCGTCCAGGATCTGGCCCAGCCGCTCGCCCTCGTGGACCGCCTCGGCGAACTCCGCCCGGGCCGCGTCGGGCAGGTCGTCGGTGGCGTTGCCGAGCCGCAGCAGCAGCGCCGTGAGCGGGTTGCGCATCTGGTGGGAGGCCTCGGCCACGAACACCCGCTGCTGTTCCAGCGAGGAGCTCACCGTCTGGGCCATGTCGTTGAACGACAGCGCCAGCCGGCGAAGCTCCGGCGGGCCGGTCGAGGCCGGCACCCGGGTGTCCAGGTCGCCCTCGGCCAGCGCATGCGCGGCGGCGTCCAGGCTGCTCACCGGCCGCAGGACCCAGCGGGCCAGGGCCGCGGCCACCGTGCCGAACAGCGCGAGCGAGAGCAGCCCGGCCACGCCCAGGATCGCCCAGATCTGGAGCACCTGCTCCCGCAGCCGGTCGGTCGGCGAAATGGTCACCACCACCCCGGTGACCTCCCCGCCGGTGCCGAACGGCGCGGCGACGACCAGCGGGCGGTCGTCCCACGGCCACAGCACCAGCGGCTCCTCGGCCCGACGGCCCGACAGCGCCTCGTCCACCCGGGCCCGCACCCCGGGAGGGGTGAGGTCGACGCCGTCGCGGGAGGTGACCAGCACCTCGGCATCGCCGTCGAGCACCACCACCGGCACGCCGTACACCGCGTCGTAGCGGTTCATCTCCTCCTGCAACGCGGCGAGGTCGACGGCCGTCGACCCGTTGCGGGCGATCGAGGCAAACCGGTCGGTGTCGTTGAGCCGGTCGATGAACACCCGCTGCTGCTGGGAGACCGCGTAGCTGAACGCCAGCGGCACCTGAAGCGCCGCCACCACCAGGCCGATCATGGTCAGCAGCAGGACGAACAGGCGGACCCGCATCTCAGGCCGCCGGGAACCGGTAGCCGACTCCGCGCACGGTCTCGATCGCCGCCGGCACGCCGAGCTTGGCCCGCACGGAGGCGACGTGCACCTCCAGCGTCCGCTCGTTGCCGCTCCAGGCCGAGTCCCACACCTCGGAAAGGATGTGCGACCGGCTGAAGACGATCCCCGGCTGGCGGGCGAGCATCGCGAGCAGGTTGAACTCCTTGCGGGTCAGCACCACCGGCTGGTCGCGCACGGTGACCTCGCGCCGGTCGAGGTCGATGCGGACACCGTGCGAGGTCACCGTGCCGGGCGGCGCCGCGGCGCCGGCGTCCTCGGCCGTGGCGCGGCCCTGGGCCGGGCGGCTGCGGCGGAGCACAGCGTGCAGCCGGGCCAGCAACTCCCGCAGGTCGAACGGCTTGGTGAGGTAGTCGTCGGCGCCGACGTGCAGGCCGTGCAGCCGAGCGGCAAGGTCCGTGCGCGCGGTCACCATGATGATCGGGATGTCGCTGACCGCCCTGATCTCCCGGCACAGCTGCATGCCGTCCTGGTCGGGCAGGCCGAGATCGAGCAGGATCGCGTCGAAGCGGGTGTCGCCGCCGATGCGGTCCAGCGCCAGCTGGGCGGTGCCGACCCGGTCGACGTCGAGATCCTGCCGGCGCAGGCCCTCGACCAGCGCGCCGGCCACCCGGTCGTCGTCCTCGACGAGCAGCAACCGCATCGGTACGCCTCCGCCCTCGTGTGGCCTCGATCTTGCCGGAGTGTCAGCCTGCGCCGCACCCCGACGCGCTCGCACCAGACGGGTCGGCCGGCGGTGCGCCGATCGTCGGCAGGCCGAGCGCGACCGCCGGCGAGCGGGGAACGCGACCGGCCGCCCACCGGTCGCCGGCCCTGGTCCGCCGGTGCGACGCGACCGGGGCGTCGGCGACCAGGTGGTGCGGGGCGGCATAGGTGAGGGCGGTCTCCACGACGTCGCCCGGTCGGATCTCGGCGTCGGCGGCCGCGAAGTGGACGAGCCGTCCGTCCCGGGCCCGTCCGGTCAGCCGTCCCGTGCCGGCGTCCTTGCGGCCCTCCCCCTCGGCCACCAGCAGTTCGACCGTCCGGCCGACCAACGCCTTGTTCTCGGCCCAGGACATCTCGTCCTGCAACACGACCAGCCGGTCGTACCGTTCGCGGACGACCTCCTTGGACACCTGACCGGGGAGTTCGGCCGCGGGGGTACCGGGACGCCTGGAGTACTGGAACGTGAACGCCCCGGCGAACCGGGCCTGCCGGACCACGTCCAGCGTCCGCTCGAAGTCCTCGTCGGTCTCGCCGGGGAAGCCGACGATGATGTCGGTGGTGATCGCGGCATCGGGCATCGCCGCCCGGACCCGGTCGAGGATGCCGAGGTAGCGCTCCTGGCGGTAGGAGCGGCGCATCGCCTTGAGCACCGCGTCCGAACCGGACTGCAGGGGCATGTGGAGCTGGTGGCAGACGTTGGGCGTCTCGGCCATCGCCGCGATCACGTCGTCGGTGAAGTCCCTGGGGTGCGGGGAGGTGAACCGCACCCGCTCCAGGCCGTCGACCGCGCCGCAGGCCCGCAGCAGTGCGCCGAACGCGTTCCGGTCGCCGAACTCCACGCCGTAGGAGTTGACGTTCTGGCCGAGCAGCGTCACCTCCAGGACGCCGTCGGCCACCAGCGCCCGCACCTCGGCGAGGATGTCGCCGGGCCGCCGGTCGGTCTCCCGGCCGCGCAGCGACGGCACGATGCAGAACGTGCAGCTGTTGTTGCAGCCGACCGAGATCGACACCCAACCGGCGTAGGCGGAGTCGCGCCGGGTGGGCAGGGTGGACGGGAACACGTCCAGCGACTCCAGGATCTCCACCTGGGCCTCGGCGTTGTGCCGGGCACGCTCCAGCAGCACCGGCAAGGCGCCGATGTTGTGGGTGCCGAAGACCACGTCGACCCACGGGGCCCGGCGCAGGATCTCGCCGCGGTCCTTCTGCGCCAGGCAGCCGCCTACCGCGATCTGCATGCCGGGGTGCGCCTTCTTGGCCGGCACCAGCTGGCCGAGGTTGCCGTAGAGCCGGTTGTCGGCGTTCTCCCGCACCGCGCAGGTGTTGAAGACGACCACGTCGGCCGGCCCGACGCTCTCGGCCCGGACGTACCCGGCTGCCTCGAGCAGGCCGGAGAGCCGCTCGGAGTCGTGCACGTTCATCTGGCAGCCGAAGGTGCGGACCTGATAGGAGCGTCCGACACCGGCGGCGTCCGCGGGATCGGGCGCTCCGGTCGGTTCGGCGGGGCCGGGCGTCGCGGGGCCGGGCGTCGCGGGGCCGGGCGTCGCGGCATGGATCGTCGTCATGGCACCGCCAGCGTAACGTCCGCCCAGGTCGTTACCCGTCCGTGATCGGCGTAGGGGCCGGCTCGCGTTCCCACGTCGATAAAGTTCCGGCGTATCGAGGTGTGTCATCGGACGTGGGGAGCGGGATGGCTGAGCAGTCAGGCGCGCCGGGAGACACCTCCGGGCGCACACCGGCCGCGGAGGACGCCGGGCCCCTGGTGGCGCTGCGTGAGGTGAACAAGTTCTTCGGCGACCTGCACGTCCTGCGCGACATCAACCTCGAGATCGCCAAGGGCGAGGTCGTCGTCGTGATCGGGCCGTCGGGTTCGGGCAAGTCCACCCTGTGCCGAGCGATCAACCGGCTCGAGCCGATCCAGGGCGGCGAGATCTTCGTCGACGGGACGAAGCTCCCCGAGGAGGGCAAGGGCCTGGCCGCACTCCGCGCCGACGTCGGCATGGTGTTCCAGTCGTTCAACCTCTTCGCGCACAAGACGATCGTGCAGAACGTGATGCTCGGTCCGATGAAGGTGCGCAAGGAGAGCACGTCGGCCGCGCGCGAGCACGCGATGCAGTTGCTCACGCGGGTCGGCATCGCCGAGCAGGCCGACAAGTACCCGGCCCAGCTCTCCGGCGGGCAGCAGCAGCGGGTCGCGATCGCGCGGGCACTGGCAATGCGCCCCAAGGTCATGCTCTTCGACGAGCCGACCAGCGCGCTCGACCCGGAGATGGTCAACGAGGTGCTCGACGTGATGACCTCGCTGGCACGGGACGGCATGACGATGGTCGTCGTCACGCACGAGATGGGGTTCGCCCGCAAGGCGGCCAACCGGGTGGTCTTCATGGCCGACGGCCAGATCGTCGAGACCGCCGATCCCGACACGTTCTTCGACCGGCCAGCCTCCGACCGGGCCAAGGACTTCCTGTCCAAGATTCTCACGCACTAGACGGTTCGGTCGCGACCAGGCAGTTCGGTCCGCCCGGACGATCAGAATCCGACACACCGCTGATGAAGGAGCAAACATGAAGATGCGCAAGCTGACCGCCGGACTCGCGGCGGCGACGCTCGCGTTCGGCCTGGCCGCCTGTGGGGGGGACTCGGGCGACACCGCGACGGTGGACACCAAGGCCACCTTCGCCGCCGGCTCCACGATGGAGAAGCTGAACAAGGCACAGAAGGTGACGGTCGGCACCAAGTTCGACCAGCCGCTGTTCGGCCTCAAGGGCCTGGACGGCAAGCCCGCCGGCTTCGACGTCGAGATCGCCAAGATCATCGCCGGCAAGCTGGGCATCCCCGCCGACAAGGTCGAGTTCCTCGAGTCGACCTCGAAGGTCCGCGAGGAGTTCATCGAGCAGGGCAAGGTCGACTTCGTCGTCGCCACCTACACGATCAACGACAAGCGCAAGCTGCGGGTCGCCTTCGCCGGCCCGTACTACGAGGCCGGCCAGGACATCATGGTGAAGTCCGACAACTCGACCATCACCGGCCCGGAATCCTTCAAGGACGGCAAGGCGCGGGTCTGCTCGGTCGAGGGCTCGACCCCGTCGGAGAAGATCAAGGAGTACCTGAAGGACCCGAAGCAGCTGGTGCTCTTCGACGTGTACTCCAAGTGCGCTGATGCCCTGAAGAACGGCCAGGTCGACGCGGTCACCACCGACAACGTCATCCTGCTCGGTCTGGTCGACAAGTCCGGCGGCGCGTTCAAGCTCGTCGGCAAGCCCTTCACCAAGGAGCCCTACGGCATCGGCGTGAAGAAGGACGACACCGCGTTCCGCAACTTCATCAACGACACGCTCGAGGCCGCGGCCAAGGACGGCTCGTACGAGAAGGCGTGGAAGGACACCGCCGGCAAGGTGGCCAAGGACACCCCGACGCTGCCCACGATCGACCGCTACTGATCCAGCTCTGACCTCGGCCGGATCGGGCTCGCCCCGCGAGCCCGATCCGGCCGAGAACTGTTCCAGTGTTCCCAGCCCGCCGGCACGGTAGCTGTACGAACCGGCCCGTCCACCCCGAGGAGGTCCGCCGATGAACGTGCTCATCGAACAGTTCCCCGTGTTCCGGGACGGCTTCATCGTGACGCTCCAGATCTGCATCCTCGCGGCGATCGGATCGCTCCTGCTCGGCACCTTGCTGGCCGGCCTCCGCGTCTCCCCCATCCCGCCGCTGCGGTGGCTCGGCACGGCGTACGTCACGGTGGTCCGTAACACCCCGCTCACGATCGTGTTCTTCATGGGGGCGTTCGGTCTCGGCGCGATCGGGGTCAAGGTCGAGTTCCTCAACCTTCCCGGCGTCAACCAGTTCGTCGACCTGCTGGACGACGTGTTCTTCCGATTCGCGGTGGTCGCGCTGACGGTGTACACCGCAGCATTCGTCTGTGAGGCGCTGCGTTCGGGCATCAACAGCGTCGCGTCCGGCCAGTCCGAGGCGGGACGTTCCCTGGGACTGACCTTCCTGCAGAATCTCCGGCTGATCGTGCTCCCGCAGGCTCGGCGGGCGAGCGTGGTGCCCGTCGGCAGCGTGATCATCGCGATGATCAAGAACTCGGCTCTCGCCGGCGCCTTCGGCGTCGCCGGCGACCTGTACGGCACCGCCGGCAGACTGACCGGTGCGCTCGGGGAGCCGTTCATCCCGGTCGCCATCGGTATCGGGTTCTGCTATCTGATACTCACCGTCCCGCTCGGCCTGCTCATGGACCGCGTCGAGCGGCGTCAGGCGGTTACGCGATGAGCGCGAAGAACGCCGCCGCCAGCGTCCTCTACGACAATCCCGGTCCCCGCGGGCGCCGCAACACCCTGATCGGCAGCATCGTCTTCGTGGCGCTGGCCGTGGGCGGCATCTACCTGTGGATCTACCGTCCGCTGGCGGACGCAGGGCAGTTCGACTGGAGGCTGTGGGCTCCGGTACTGGACCCGTCCACGGCGGAGTTCCCGCAGGTCTGGAAGCGGCTCGGCGAGGGTTGGACGAACACGATCATCGCTGCCGGCATGGCCATCGTCGCCTCCCTGGTACTCGGTACGGGGCTCGCGCTGCTGCGGGCACGCCTGTCGATGGCCACCAACCGGGCCGGGTTGTCGGTCAACTGGCTGCTCAACGCGATCACGCGTCTGTTCGTCGAGGTGTTCCGAGGGCTGCCTGTCATCCTGACGATCTTCTTCGTCGCTCGCGGTCTGCCCGAGTTCGGCATCCAGCTCGACACGCGCTACTTCCTGGTGATCGGCCTGACGCTCTACAACATGGTCGTGATCGGCGAGATCCTACGTGCCGGCATGGCGAACCTGCCCCGCGGCCAGCGGGAGGCGGCGGACGCGATCGGCCTGTCCGGCCTGCAGACGATCCGGCTGATCCTGCTGCCCCAGGCATTCCGGATCATGCTCCCGGCGCTGATCAGCCAGATCGTGGTGATCCTCAAGGACACCTCGCTCGGCTTCATCATCAGCTACGAGGAGGTCCTGCGGGTTACCGGTCAGCTGATCCAGGCGCTCGGCGACCTCGGCATCGACAACCCCATCCAGATGTATGTGGTGGTCGGGACGCTCTACATCCTGCTCAACTACCTGATCAGCAGACTGGCCGTGTACGTCCAGCTCCGTCTCGCGCGGGGCAAGAAGACACCGGCAGGCGCCGAGATCGCCGACGCCGAAAGTACGGTCATGCCCGGTCTGGACGCCGCTTCAGGGCGGGCCGTCTGAGCAGTCGCCTCCGAGCGGGAGAGGGCGGGGCCGGTATCGGTCCCGCCCTCTCGACATCGCGGCGCGCCCTCGTCCAGAGATGGCTCTGAGGCCACGGACCTCGGTGGCCGTCCGGGCACGGCGTTTGCCGGCCGTCGAGACAGCCAGCGGACGTCAGCGGGCGACCTCGGTGGCACGGGACTCGCGGACGACGGTGACCCGGATCTGTCCGGGGTAGGTCAGCTCGTCCTCGATCTGCTTGGCGACGTCCCGGGCGAGCATCTGTGCGGCCAGGTCGTCGACCTGCTCGGGCACGACCATCACCCGCAACTCGCGCCCGGCCTGCATCGCGAAAACCTTCTCCACGCCCGGCTTGGCACCGGCGATCTTCTCGATCCGTTCCAACCGCTTCACGTAGGCCTCGACGCTCTCCCGGCGCGCTCCGGGGCGCCCACCCGAGCACGAGTCGGACGCCTGGGTCAGCACCGCCTCGATGGTCCGCGGGAGCACCTCGTTGTGGTGGGCCTCGATGGCGTGCACCACGTCCTCGCTCTCGCCGTACCGCCGGGCCAGGTCGGCGCCGATGAGCGCGTGGCTCCCCTCGACCTCGTGGGTCAACGCCTTGCCGATGTCGTGCAGGAACGCACAGCGCTTGATCAGGCCGGTCTCCAGGCGGAGTTCCGCGGCCATCACGCCGGCGATGTGGGCGGTCTCGATCAGGTGCTTGAGCACGTTCTGGCCGTAGGAGGTGCGGTACCGCAGGCGGCCGAGCAGGGTGATCAGTTCGGGGTGCAGGTCGGTGACGCCCACCTGCACCAGGGCGTCCTCGCCGGCCCGGACGCACAGTTCGCCGATGTGCGCCAAGCTCAGCTCGTACACCTCCTCGATGCGGTGCGGATGGATCCGGCCGTCGAGCACCAGCTTCTCCAGCGTCAGCCGGCCGACCTCGCGCCGGACCGGGTCGAAGCACGAGAGCAGCACCGCCTCCGGGGTGTCGTCGATGATCAGGTTCACGCCGGTGACCGATTCGAACGTGCGGATGTTGCGGCCTTCCCGGCCGATGATCCGTCCCTTCATCTCGTCGCCGGGCAGGTGCAGGATGCTGACCACGCTCTCGGCGGTCTGCTCGCTGGCGACGCGTTGGATGGCCTCCACGACGACCTGGCGAGCCCGCTGCTCACCGGTGTTGCGGGCCTCCGCCTCGATGTCGCGGACCAGGATCGCCGCCTCGCGCTTGGCCTGCTGCTCGATGGCCCGCACCAGTTCGCTCTTGGCGTCCTCCGCCGCCAGGCCGGCGATACGTTCCAGCTCGGCGCGCTGGTCGGCCTCTGCCCCGGCGAGCGCCGCCTCGCGCTGCCGCACGGCCACCTCCACGGTGGCCAGTTCCTGGTCACGTCGCTCGAGGCGGTGCTGTTCGGCGTCGAGACGCTCCTGGAGTTCCAGGGCACGCTGGTCCCGCCGCTCGAGTTCGTCGGCGACCGCCTGGGACTGTGCCTCGGCACGCACGACCGCGCGCTCGGCGGCCCGGCGGGCGTCCTCCCGGAGGTCTTCGGCCTCCTGCCGCGCCTTCCGTCGGGCCCGTTCGGTGATCGTCGCGGCCTCGGCCCGGGCTTCGGCAAGGATCCGCTCCGCCTCGGCACCGGCGCGGGGGCTCTGGGCGTTCGGAGCTGACACTGCGCCTGTCGAGCCGCCCGAACGCAGGTCGCCCCGCGGCCCCGGCACCGCACCGACACCGACACCGACACCGACACCGACGCGACGGACCACCAGACGCGCGACGACGACCGCGACGATCACCGCGACGATCACCGCGACGAGGAGGAAGACGACGGTCAGGATCAGAAGGTCGAGCACGGTGATCCCCATCACGGCCTCCTCGGCTCGGTCCCGAAGCGACGCACCGGCACATGGCACGACCGGCGGGCCGCGACCACATGCCAGAACGACGCGGAGGGTGAGCCGGCACCGAGCGGACACCGCAGACGACACACAGAGCGACCGACATCCGCACACGCCACGGCAACACGGCGCCGGGCGCAGTGAGATCTCGGTAGGCGGGCGGGAGCCCGACGGGTGTAGGTGTTCCGGTGTCTCGGGTGATCGGGTCTCTATCGAGTGTGGCTGTCAACGGTTCCCGCGCGAGCGGGCTCATTACCTCAGTATCGGTGAGGCTAAGACTGGGTCACCGGACGGTCAAGGAATCGCCACGAATTGCCCGCACGCCGGGCACCGCGAGAGTTCGCACCGCCCGCGTCTCTCGGCCGCCACGCGCTCAGAGCGTGGTCTCGTCCACCTCGTCGAGCATCGCCCGGGCTTCGGCGTCCTCGGCGAGCGCGTCGCGGACCACGCGAAGCGCCAGACCGGGCGGGTACCCCTTCCGCGCCAGCATGCCCACCAGCCGACGGACCTCGACCTCGGGCGCCAACCGCCGGGTCGCCGCGCGCCGCCTCGCCACCAGCGCGCGCGCGGTCTGTACCTCGACATCCGGATCGAGCCGGTTCAGAGCCGTCCGGGCGGTGTCCTGGGCGACCCCCCGCTGCCGGAGCTCGCGGGCGAGCACCTGCCGGGCCAGCCCACGGCCGCGATGGCGGGTGTCGACCCAGGCCGCCGCAAAGGCCGCGTCGTCGATCAGCCCGACCTCGCCGAACCGGACCAGCACCGTCTCGGCCGCTTCGGGCGGCACCCCCCGCTTGACCATCGCCGCTGCCAGCTCGCTCCGGGTGCGGGGCTGGGTGGACAGCAGTCGAAGGCAGATCGACCGGGCAACTGACTCCGGGTCAGCAGGCGGGTCGGCGTCCTGGACAGGGTGGGTCCGTGGATCGCCGGGCTGACCCGGAGTCGTGCGACGGGAACGCCGCGTCATGGTTGCCTGATCAGAAGTCGACCGGAGCCGGGACTGGCACCTCGACGCTCGCGTCGAGCGTGGCGCCCACGCCGAACTTCTCCTTGAGCTTCTTCTCCAGCTCGTCTGCCAGATCGGGGTTGTCCTGGAGGAACTTGCGTACGTTCTCCTTGCCCTGACCGAGCTGGTCGCCCTCGTACGTGTACCAGGCGCCGGACTTGCGGATCAGCCCCTGCTCGACGCCCACGTCGATCAGCGAGCCCTCCCGGCTGATGCCCGTGCCGTACACGATGTCGAACTCCGCCTGCTTGAAGGGCGGAGCCAGCTTGTTCTTGACGACCTTGACCCGGGTGCGGTTGCCGACCGCGTCGCCACCGTCCTTCAGCGTCTCGATCCGCCGGACGTCCAGCCGGATCGACGCGTAGAACTTGAGTGCCTTGCCGCCAGTGGTGGTCTCCGGCGACCCGAACATCACGCCGATCTTCTCGCGGAGCTGGTTGATGAAGATCGCGGTGGTGCCGGAGCTGTTGAGCCCGCCGGTCATCTTGCGCAGTGCCTGGCTCATCAGCCGGGCCTGCAGACCGACGTGGCTGTCACCCATCTCGCCCTCGATCTCGGCGCGGGGCACCAGGGCGGCGACCGAGTCGATCACCAGGATGTCGAGCGCACCCGAGCGGATCAGCATGTCGGAGATCTCCAGCGCCTGCTCTCCGGTGTCGGGCTGGGACACCAGCAGGGCGTCGGTGTCGACCCCCAGCGCCTTGGCGTAGATGGGGTCGAGCGCGTGCTCGGCGTCGATGAACGCCGCGATGCCGCCGGCGGCCTGCGCATTGGCGACCGCGTGCAGGGCCACCGTGGTCTTTCCGCTGGACTCCGGACCGTAGATCTCCACCACCCGCCCACGCGGCAGGCCGCCGATGCCGAGCGCGACGTCGAGCGCGATCGACCCGGTGGGGATCACCGAGACCGGGGGGCGGTTCTCGTCGCCGAGGCGCATCACCGAACCCTTGCCGTACTGTTTGTCGATCTGCGAGAGCGCGACCTCGAGGGCCTTCTCACGGTCCGGACCAGCCATGCCTGCCGCCTTGGGAAGTATTCGGGATGTCTTCTTCATCGGGACGAACCTAGGGCTCCAGTCCGACAGTTCTCGCGCCGGACCACCGCCGCTGTGGACGACCCGGAGCGGTGTGGACGACACGTTACCCGAACACATGTTCGAAGTGTGGACGCGGTACTCGGCGTGTCGCCGACAGGCCCGCGCGGCGGCCCGGACCCCCGCTCAGTCGAAGGACTGCCGGGGAATCTCGGTGGTCGGACGGGACCACGCCTCGGGATTCTCCGCGACGCGCAGTCCGTCCGGCAGTGTCGGCAGCGGGCGGGTGCCGTGCGGGCCGGGAGCGGCTTCCTCCCCCGGCACGCCGGCTCCCGGCCCTGGCCCCCCCGGCCCCCCGGGTTCCCCCTGCGGTGGCGAAGGGCTGACGTCCGAGGCCGGCGGGGGGAGCCAGCCCGCCCGGGGCGGTGCGGCCACTGCCGACGCACCGGCCACGCCGCCCGTCGCCGGCCCGGCGACTGGCCGGGGCCTCCGGCCGGACCGCAGCGCCAACCACGCCGCGGTCAGACAGAGCGCGACCAGCACCGCCATCAGCAGGAACACCGCCGGCGCCCCGCCGCCCGCCCGCGCGGCCACGGCCCGGAGCCTGCCGTCCTCGGCCACTGCCGACAGCGGGGTGACCGTGCCGAACTCCGGGTGCCAGACCACGGTGCGCCCGGTCAGTTCCCCGTTGGTGGACAGGACCTTCCCCGGAAAGGCGATCCGGATCGTGGCGGTGGGCTGACTGCCGATCCCGGTCCCGTTCAGCCGCTGGTCGCCGCGCGAGGACAGGTCTACCGTGCCCCGGACTTCGAACCGGTCGCCCCTATGCTCGATCACCCAGTCGGCGCCGGGCCGGTTGAAGTCGGCCAGCCGGACCGCCCGGAAGACGTACCGCTTCCCGACCAGCCGCTCGGTGCGGTAGGGCTCGACCGTGATGCCTCGGCCCGCCCGCGGCGCTCCGACCAGGCTCCGGTCGATGACCTCGGCCAGGAACCGCTCCTCGCTCCGCCCCGTCGCGGCGACGACCCTCCGGTCGAACGCCAGGATCATCGTGCCGTCGAGGGTCTCCTGCGGGGAGACGCGGAGGTCCATGTCGAGGGTGACACACCCGGCCAGCCCGAACGCCAGGACGCAGACGAGGACGGACGCGGCGACGGCACGCAGCCGGCGGAGGGGCATGGCTCCATCGTGGCCCATCCGGGGACCCCGCGAGGAGGGGGCTTAGTCAGGGCTTAACGAACATGGCTCGACGAACATGGCTCACCGCAGCTGCGGAGCGATCTCGAACGCGCCGCAGATCGCGCGCCACACGGACTTGGCGTCCTCGCCGGCGGCCAGCGCCTCGTCGACCGTGCGGCCGTCGAGCTGGGGCAGCACCTGGTCGGCCGCGATCGACCGCGAGTACACCGGGCCGAAGGAGGTGTCCATCCGCTGCCAGAAGTCCGTGAGCCGCACGCGGGCCAGGCTACCCGCCCTCGGGCCGTGCCGAGCCCGGCGCGACCTCCGACGCGGCCTCTCGCGCGGGCCCGCTGACGGGCCGGGCGGCAGGCGTCGGCCGAACGGCCGATGCGTCCGCGGGAGCCCGCGGCCCGGGCACCAGCTCGGCGTCGACCGGCCCGCCGGCCCGTGTCGGCGCACCGTCCGTGGACCGTCCACGCAGGACGGCGGCGCCCAGCGGGGCGAGGGCGATCGCGGCCAGCAGCGCGAGGAACGGGTAGCCCGCCACACCGACGACGATCCCGGCCAGCACGCTGGCGACGGCCGCGGCCAGGCCCATCACGAAGTCGGCGGCACCCTGGGCGGCCGGCCGGGCGTCGGCCGGCACGGCCTCGGTGAGCAGCGTCGACCCGGCCACCAGCGTGCACGACCAGCCGAGGCCGATCACCACCAGCCCGACGCCCACCTGCACGGACGCCTCGGCCGGTGCGGTGCCGACGATCGCGGCGGCCACCAGCAGGAACGCCACCCCGCAGCGGATCACGACCAGGCAGCCGAACCGGTCGGTGAGCCAGCCCGCCACCGGAGACAGCGCGTACATCCCGGCGATGTGGACGCTGATCACGACACCGATGACCTCCAGCGAGCCGCCGCCGTGGTGCAGGTGGATCGGCGTCATCGCCATCACGCCGACCATCACCGAGTGCCCCACCGCCACGGCCGAGAGTCCCAGCACGGCGTCCGGGTAGGAGCGGACGACCCGCAGCGCCTCCCGGGTGGAGACCCGGGGCGGCCGCGACGCACCGCGCACCGCACGGCTCAGCACGAGCGGGTCGGGACGCAGGAACGCCAGGATCGACAGTGCCGCCAGCAGGAACACGACGGCGCCGATCAGGAACGGCCCGGCGAGCCGCGGCACCCCGGCCGCGGCGGCGAGCCGCCCGGCCGGACCGGCCAGGTTGGGGCCGGCCACCGCGCCGACGGTGGTGGCCCAGACCACCACCGACAGCGCCCGACCACGCCGGTCGGGCGCCGCCAGGTCGGTGGCGGCGTACCGGGACTGCAGGCCGGCGGCGGTGCCGCCGCCGAAGAACAGCAGGCCCACCAGGGCCAGCGGAAAGGACCCGACCACGGCGGCGACCACCACCACGGCGGCCCCGAACGAACCGCATCCGTACGCCAGCGCCAGGCCGGGCCGACGGCCGTACCGCTGCATGGCCGCCGCGACCACCACCGCGAGCCCGGCCGCGCCCAGCACCGGCGCGGTGGTCGCCAGCCCGGCCAGGGTGTCGGTGCCCGCGAGGTCGGAGGCGAGCAGCGCGGCCACCGCGATCCCCAGCGCGACCCCGACGCCGCCGAGCATCTGAACGGCGACGAACAACCGGACCGTCCGCCGCTGCACCGCCGCGACCCGCTCCGGACCCGGCTGGGCGAGGCCGGCGGAACCCGGACCGACGGGGTCAGAGGCCAAGAGAGCGCCCCACGATCTCCTTCATGATCTCGGTGGTGCCGCCGTAGATCGACTGCACCCGCGAGTCCAGCCATGCCTTGGAGATCGGGTACTCGCTCATGTAGCCGTAGCCGCCGTGCAACTGGACGCACCGGTCGGCGACCTTGTTCTGCAGCTCGGTCGTCCACCACTTGGCCATCGCGGCGTCGGGAACCGTCAGCCGGCCGGCGACGTGCTCGGCGATGCAGTGGTTGAGGAAGGTGCGGGCGATCGTCGTCTCGGTGGC
Organism: uncultured Actinomycetota bacterium; assembly: GCA_963740255.1. Taxonomy (GTDB): domain Bacteria; phylum Actinomycetota; class Actinomycetes; order Mycobacteriales; family Cryptosporangiaceae; genus CAVUDO01. The sequence goes on from CAVUDO010000002.1 coordinate 1,045,461, forward strand.
CAGCTCCGCGAGCAGGAACCGGGTGTGCTGGAACTTCGACACCGGCCGGCCGAACGCCTCGCGGCCCTTCACGTACGCAACCGTCATCTCGACCATCCGCTCGCACGCGGCCACCGCCGCGACCGCGATGCCGAGCCGTTCCTGGGGCAGCCGTTCGGCCAGGTAGTAGAACCCGTGGTTCTCCTCCCCCAGCAGATTGGTCACCGGCACCCGGACGTCGTCGAAGAACAGCTCGGCGGTGTCCTGGGCCTTGAGGCCGACCTTGTCGAGGTTGCGGCCGCGGGAGAAGCCGGGCATGTCGCGTTCGACCACGAGCAGGCTGATGCCGTGGGCGCCCTTGTCCGGCGCGGTCTTGGCCACCACGATCACCAGGTCGGAGTGGATGCCGTTGGTGATGAACGTCTTCGAGCCGTTCAGCGCGTAGTGGTCGCCCTCGCGTCGCGCGGTCGTCCTGATGCCGGCCAGGTCGGAGCCGGCCGCCGGCTCGCTCATCGCGATCGCGGTGATGATCTCGCCGGAGCAGAATCCGGCCAGCCAGCGGCGCTTCTGCTCCTCGGTGCACAGCTCGCGCAGGTACGGCGCCACGATGTCGTTGTGCAGCCCGAACCCCACCCCCGACCCGCCGACCCGGATCAGCTCCTCGACCAGGACGGCGTTGAACCGGAAGTCGACCTGGCCGCCGCCGCCGTACTCCTCGGGCATGTCGGTGCCGAGCAGCCCGAGCTTGCCGGCCTCGGTCCAGACGTCCCGGTCGACGATGCCTGCCTTCTCCCAGTCGCGGTGGTACGGGGCGATGTGCCGGTCGCAGAACGCCCGGGCCAACTCACGGAAGGCGTCGTGCTCGGACTCGTAGAGGGGTTGCTCCATACCCCGATCCTCTCAGGGGCGCCGCGATGCGGCCCCTCGTTTCACCGGACGTTCTCGCCGCGGCACCGTGCGACGGCCGGCCCGGGCGGCCGTCGGTCCGTCAGCCGCGGTCGACCTGGAACGGCCCGAAGCTCTGGGCCACGGGCATGAGCTCCATCGTGTTGACGTTCACGTGCGCGGGCAGCGACGTCGTCCAGTACACCGCCTCGGCGATGTCGTCGGGTTCCAGTGGCTGCATGCCCGCGTAGACGGCGTCGGCCTGCTTCTGGTCGCCGCCGAACCGCACCAGGGAGAACTCCGTTCCGCCGCTCATGCCGGGCTCCAGGCAGGTGACGCGGACGCCGGTGCCGTGCAGGTCGCTGCGCAGGTTCAGGCTGAGCTGGCGGACGAACGCCTTGGTCGCGCCGTACACGTTGCCGCCCGGGTACGGGTAGTTGCCGGCGGTCGATCCGATGTTGACCACATGGCCGCAGCCGCGCGCGACCATGCCGGGCAGGACGGCGCGCGTGCAGTAGAGGAGCCCGCGGCAGTTGGTGTCGAGCATCTGCTCCCAGTCGTCCAGGTCGGCCTGGTGGGCCGGTCCGAGCCCCTTCGCCAGGCCGGCGTTGTTGACCAGGACGTCGATCCCGGCGAACTCGGCCGGGAGGGCGTCGACCGCCGGCCCGACCGCAGCCCGATCGCGGACGTCCAGGGCGAGTGGGAGGACCCCGGGGTCCGAGCTCGTCGGCCAGCGCCGCGAGCCGGTCGGCGTCCCGGGCGGCGGCCACCACCCGGCGGCCCTCGGCGACGAAACGCCGCACGATCGCGGCGCCGAAGCCGCCGCTCGCCCCGGTCACGAACACGGTGCTGTCCATCGGTTCCTCCTGGTTCCGTCGGTCACGGCGGTCTGGTCAGACACTGTGGCGGCGGGCGCGCGGGGCGACCGCGGCGGCCACCGCGTCCGCGAGGGCGGGCATGTCGGCCGCCGCCAGCGCACCGACTGTGATCCGCAGGCCGGGCGGGCTGGCGAGCCGGTAGCGGGACCCCGGGGCCACCACGATGCCCGCGTCGCGCAGGGCGGCCACCGCCGTCGCCTCGTCCTCGACCGGCACCCAGACGTTCACGCCGGTCCGGCCGCGGGCCGCCACCCCCCGCGCGGCGAGCGCGTCAACCAGCGCCCGGCGGCGGGCCGTGTACGCCGCGGCCGCCTGGGCGACGTGGGCGTCCACGGCGGGATCGGCGAACAGGGCCGCCACCACCGCCTGGCTGAGCTGGCTCACCCAGCCGCCGCCGAGCCGCTGGCGACCCTCCACCCGGGCGATCGTCAGCGGGTCGCCGGCGAGCAGGGCGACCCGCAGGTCAGGACCGTACGGCTTGCTGGTCGAACGGACCAGTGCCCACCGCTCGGTGACCCCGCCCAGCGTGGCCAGCGGCACACCGGCGAGTTCGGCCGCGTGGTCGTCCTCCAGCACCAGCACGTCCGGGTGGCCCTGCAGCGCCGCCCGCAGCGCGCCGGCCCGGGCCCGCGTGATCGCCGCACCCGTCGGGTTGTGGGCACGGTTGGTGACGATCGCCGCCCGGACGCCGGCCCGCAGCGCCGCCGCGAACGCCTCGGCCCGGGGTCCGTCGTCGTCTACGGCGACCGGCACCGGGTGCAAACCCAGCATGGCCAGCAGGTCGAGCAGGTTGGACCAGCCCGGGTCCTCCACGGCCACCCGGTCGCCCGGCGAGAGGTGCGCGAGCAGGCACCGTTCCAGGGCGTCCAGTGCGCCGTGGGTGACGGTGAGCGCATCGGTGCGGACGCCGTCGGCGGCCAGCCGGTCCGTTCCGAGGGCGAGCAGACGGTCCAGGGGTCCGGTCTCGGCATAGGGCACCGGCCGCGGGTCGAGCTGGCGGAGTGCGGGCGTCAACGCCGGAAGCAGCTCCGGGTCCGGATCGCCCGTGGACAGGTCGCGGGCTCCGGGAGGCACCGGCAGCGGTTCGCCCGTGCGGACGGCGGTCGCGGGCCGGGAGCGCACCCGGGTGCCGCGCCGCCCGTGCGCCTCGACCAGCCCACGCTGGCGCAGGGTGCGGTATGCGGCGGCCACGGTGTTGGGGCTGACGCCGAGGTCGGCGGCGAGCGTTCGCACGGCCGGCAGCAGGGCGCCGGTGGCCAGCTCGCGGTTGTGGACGGCGTGCTCGACGCTGCCCGCGATCTGGCTGGCCGTGGAGCCGTTCAAGCGATATCGTCCTGACACAGCGTTCATATTGTATTAGTACGAAGTCAACCGCAACCGCAACCGCAGATCGGATCGTGCCCATGGTCGAGCCCGCCCCCACCGCCCGCACCGTCCCGAGCCGGCGGCGCGAACGCGCCCGGTACGACGCCGGGACGGTGCACGCCATCCTCGACGAGGCACTGATCTGCCACCTCGGGTTCGTGGTCGACGGCGCGCCGCGGGTGCTACCCACGACCCACGCCCGGGTGGGGGACGTCCTCTACCTGCACGGGTCCACCGGCAGCGGGCCCCTGCGCGCCGCCGCCGCCGACGGGGGTCTCGCGGTGTGCGTCGCCGTGACGCTGGTGGACGGGCTGGTGCTGGCCCGCTCGGCGTTCCACCACTCGATGAACTACCGCTCGGTGGTCGCCCACGGGCAGGCCCACCTGGTCACCGACCCGGACGAGAAGCACGCGGCGGCCACCGCGGTGGTCGAGCACGTCGTTCCCGGGCGCGCCGGCGATGTCCGGGAACCGTCCTCGAGGAGCTGGCCGCCACCGCCGTGCTGCGGCTGCGGTTGGACGAGGTCTCGGCGAAGGTCCGCGAGGGCCCCGTGGGCGACGACGAGGAGGACCTGGCGCTGCCGCACTGGGCGGGCGTGGTGCCGCTGCGGACCGTGGCCGGCGCCCCGGAACCCGACCCGGACCTGGGCCCGATGGACGTCCCGGCCTACGTCCTCGGGTGGACGCGGCCCGACGCCTCCTGACCAGCCGGCCGGCTGCCGCGGCTCCGCGTGGTACCGGTGCCTGAACGAAAGGCGACGGCGGTGTCGGAGTTGGCCCACTCCGACACCGCCGTCTGGGACGGGGCAGTGACACCGGACACTTGGCGCCCCACACGCAGGTCCGGATACTGCCCTCTGGTCCTCCCGCCCGGTCGGTCACCCGCCGTGCGGTCGTTCGCTCGTTCCCCCTTGGCCGCCCTCGCCCGCGTGGGCAACCGACGTGGCCCCGTGCCCGAGCCGGCCCCCTGACCGCGCCGACCCAGCGGGCCGCCGCGGTGCCGTCCCGGTCGGGCCCCTCCTCCCGGCCGGACGATCCGTCAGCGACGTGGCACCACGCCGGCCCGCGGCCGTCGTCGTCCCAACGAAAACCGCCCCTCGCGGACACGAGCCCGACCGGCTCGAAATTCTGTAACTGGTCGTGCTCGTGTCGTAGCCTCACGTTAGTCACCCCAAATGCCCGGCTCGCCCTCCCCAGGGTGGAGATCTCCGGTTCTCTTCCCTGGGAGGACCGTCCTCTTCGGCGCCCTTCGGACGGGTGATCGGGCTTGGACGTCCGCTCGGTGGTTTCGTCGGACGTCCCGGTCACAATGGGTGGATGCCAGATCCTGCCTCCCGTAACCGCCCCGACGGAGCCGGGCCGGCGCGCGCGACCGGCCCGGCGGAGGGTCAGACGCGTGCCGCCGGGGAGTCGCCGGGCTGGTTCTCTCCCGCCACCCGGGCGTGGTTCGGCTCGGCGTTCGCCGGCGCCACCGCGGCGCAGGCCGGGGCCTGGACGGCGATCGGCTCGGGCGAGAACGTGCTCGTGGTCGCCCCGACCGGCTCGGGCAAGACACTCGCAGCGTTCCTCGCCGCACTCGACCGGTTGGCCCACGAACCCCGGCCCGCCGAGCCTGCCCGGCGCTGCCGGGTGCTCTACGTCTCCCCCCTCAAGGCCCTGGCCGTCGACGTCGAGCGCAACCTGCGGGCGCCGCTGGCCGGTATCCGCCAGGCCGCTGGCCGGCTCGGCCTGCCCGAGCCGGAGGTCACGGTGGGCATCCGTACCGGCGACACCCCGGCGGTCGACCGGCGCGCGTTCGCCCGCACCCCGCCCGACATCCTGATCACCACGCCCGAGTCGCTGTTCCTGCTGCTCACCTCGGCCGCGCGCGAGTCGCTGCGCGGCGTCGAGACGGTGATCGTGGACGAGGTGCATGCCGTCTGCGGCACCAAACGCGGCGCCCACCTGGCGCTGTGCCTGGAACGGCTGGACGCACTGCTCGACGTGCCCGCGCAGCGGATCGGCCTGTCCGCCACCGTGCGGCCGGTCGAGGAGGTGTCGCGGTTCCTCGGCGGGGCCCGGGCCGTGACCGTGGTCCAGCCGCCGGCCGGCAAGACCGTCGAGCTCACCGTCGAGGTGCCGGTGGAGGACATGAGCGCCCTGGGCCAGCCCACCGGGGAGGTCGACGGCAACGCCCTCGGCGACCCGCGGCGCACCTCGATCTGGCCCGCCGTCGAGGCCCGGGTGCTCGAACTCGTCGAGGAGCACCGGTCCACGATCGTGTTCGCCAACTCCCGCCGACTGGCCGAACGGCTCTGCGCGCACCTCAACGAGCTGGTCGACGAGCGGGAGGTCGAAGCCGAAGCCCAGCCCGGTGCTCAGCCGTCGCGGACGCCGGCCGAGCTGATGGCCCAGTCAGGTGCGGCGGCCGGAGCGCCGACCGTGGTCGCGCGGGCCCACCACGGGTCGGTGTCCCGCGAGCAGCGGCGCGAGATCGAGGAGGCGCTCAAGGCCGGCCGACTCCCCGCGGTGGTGGCCACCTCCAGCCTGGAGCTCGGCATCGACATGGGCGCGGTCGACCTGGTGATCCAGATCGAGGCGCCGCCCTCGGTGGCGGCCGGGTTGCAGCGGGTCGGCCGGTCCGGGCACCAGGTCGGCGCGGTGTCCCGCGGCGTGGTCTTCCCCAAGCACCGGGGCGACCTGCTCAGCTGCGCGGTCGTCGCGGAGCGGATGCGCGAGGGCGCCATCGAGTCGATGCGCTACCCCCGCAACCCGTTGGACGTGCTCGCCCAGCAGGTCGTCGCGATGGTCGCGATGGAGCCGTGGCCGGTGGCCGACCTCGCCGCGGTCGTGCGGCGGGCCGCCCCGTACGCCGAGCTGCCCGACTCCGCGCTGGAGTCCGTCCTCGACATGCTGGCCGGGCGGTATCCGTCCGACGACTTCGCCGAGCTGCGGCCCCGGATCGTCTGGGACCGCATCACCGGCCTGCTCACCGCGCGTCCGGGCGCCCACCGGCTCGCGGTCACCAGCGGCGGCACCATTCCCGACCGGGGCCTGTTCGGCGTCTTCATCGTCGGGTCGCCCGGCGAGCCCGGCCGCCGGGTCGGCGAGCTGGACGAGGAGATGGTGTACGAGTCGCGGGTCGGCGACGTGTTCCTGCTGGGCTCCTCGTCCTGGCGGATCCAGGAGATCACCCACGACAAGGTGCTGGTCACGCCCGCACCCGGCCAACCCGCCCGGATGCCGTTCTGGAAGGGCGACGCGGCCGGCCGCCCGGTCGAGCTGGGCCGGGCGATCGGCGCCTTCCTGCGCGAGGTGTCGGGGCTGGCCCCCGAGGCCGCCGCCGAGCGGGTGCGGGCCGCGGGCCTGGACGCACAGGCCAGCGACAACCTGCTGGCCTATCTGGCCGAGCAGCGCGAGGCCACCCGGCACCTGCCCGACGACCGGACGGTGCTGGTGGAGCGGTTCCGCGACGAGCTGGGCGACTGGCGGGTGGTCGTCCACTCGCTGTTCGGCGCGCCGGTCAACGGCCCGTGGGCGCTGGCCATCGCGGCCCGCCTACGGGAACGGACGGGCCTGGACGTGCACGCGATGCACACCGACGACGGCATCGTGCTCCGCCTGCCCGACATGACCGGCGAGGGCGCCGCGCCCGGCGCCGACCTGGCTGTCTTCGAGCCCGACGAACTCGAACCACTGGTCACCGACCAGGTCGGTGGGTCGGCGCTGTTCGCGGCCCGGTTCCGTGAGTGCGCGGCCCGGGCGCTGCTCCTGCCCCGCCGCAACCCCGGCAAGCGGACGCCGCTGTGGCAGCAGCGCCAGCGGGCCGCGCACCTGCTCGGCGTGGCCAGCGAGTTCGGCTCGTTCCCGGTGATCCTGGAGACGATGCGCGAGTGCCTGCAGGACGTCTTCGACCTGCCCGGCCTGGTCGGCATCGCCCGCGAACTGCAGACCCGCACGCTGCGGCTGGTCGAGGTCGAGACCCATGAGCCGTCGCCGTTCGCCCGCTCGCTGATGTTCAGCTACGTCGGCGCGTTCCTCTACGAGGGCGACGCGCCGCTGGCCGAACGCCGTGCCCAGGCCCTCGCGCTGGACTCCAGCCTGCTCGCCGAGCTGCTCGGCCGGGCCGAGCTGCGCGAACTGCTGGACGAGGACATGCTGGCCGAGACCGAACGCGAGCTGCAGCGCCTGACCGACGACCGGCGGGCCCACGACCTGGATTCCTGCGCCGACCTGCTGCGCCTGCTCGGTGCGCTGTCCACCGACGAGGCCGTGGCCCGCGGCGGCGAGCCGGCCTGGCTGCACCAGCTGGAGAGCACCCGCCGGGCCCTGCGGGTGCGGATCGCAGGCGACGAGCGGTGGATCGCGATCGAGGACGCCGGCCGGGTCCGGGACGCGCTCGGCACCGCGCTGCCGGTCGGGGTGCCAGCGGCCTTCACCGAGCCGGTCCGCGATCCGCTCGGCGACCTGGTGTCCCGGTACGCCCGCACGCACGGCCCGTTCCGGGTCGCCGAGTGCGCGGCGCGGCTCGGGCTGGGGGCGGCCGTCGTGCACGCTGCGTTGCAGCGCCTGGCCGCGACCGGTCGGGTGGTCTCCGGTGAGTTCCGGCCCGGCGGCAGCGGCACCGAGTGGTGCGACGCGGAGGTGCTGCGGACGTTGCGCCGGCGGTCGCTGGCTGCGCGGCGCCGCGAGGTCGAGCCGGTGTCGCCGGCGGCGTACGCGGTGTTCCTGCCCCGCTGGCAGCACGTCGGCGAGAGCGGGCGGCGCTGGTCGGGCACCGAGGCATTGCTGCGGGCCGTCGAGCAGCTCCAGGGGGTGGCCGTGCCGGCGTCCGCGTTGGAGCAGCTGGTGCTCCCCGCCCGGGTCGCCGACTACTCCCCCGCGATGCTGGACGAACTGTGCGCGTCCGGCGAGGTGGTGTGGGCCGGCACCGGGGTGTTGCCGGGCAACGACGGCTGGGTGACGCTCGCCTTCGCCGACACCGCGGCGCTGCTGCTACCGCCCCCGGCGGAGTTCACGGTGACGCCGTTGCACGACGCAGTGCGCGAGGCGCTGGCCGGCGGGCGGGCGCTGTTCTTCCGGTCGCTGTCCGAGGCGGTGGGCAGCACCGACGACCCCGCGCTGGTCGCCGCGGTGTGGGACCTGGTCTGGGCCGGCGAGGCCACCAACGACACGCTCGCACCGTTGCGCGCGTTGCTGGCGGGCGGGTCGACCCGCCACGCCGTGCGCCGGGCCTCCACGGCTCGGTACCGGCGGCCCGGTCGGCCGGCGCTGCCCAGCCGCACCGGCCCCCCGACGGTGGGCGGCCGGTGGTCACTGCTCGGCGCCCGCGACCTCGACCCGACCCGGCGGGCCGACGCGGTGGCCACCACCCTGCTCGACCGGTACGGCGTGGTGGTGCGGGGTGCGGTGGCGGCCGAGGGTGTGCCGGGCGGGTTCGCGGGGGTCTACCCGGTGCTGGCCGCCTACGAAGATGCGGGACGGGTCCGGCGGGGGTACTTCGTGGAGGGCTTGGGCGGTGCTCAGTTCGCCGAGACGGGCGCCGTGGAGCGACTGCGTGCGGTGGCGGCCGAACTGAGCCGCGACGACCGTCCGCAGCGGGCGGTCGTACTCGCCGCCACCGACCCGGCCAACCCGTACGGCGCCGCCCTGGGCTGGCCCAGCCGCCTGCCGGACGAGGACGGCACCGACGGCCGTCGCGGCCATCAGCCCGCCCGCAAGTCCGGTGCGCTGGTGGTGCTCGTCGACGGTGCGCTGGCCCTCTATGTGGAGCGCGGCGGCCGCACGCTGCTCTCGTTCACCGCCGACGCGGAACCGCTCGCGCTGGCCGCCCAGGCACTGGCGGGCGCCGTGCACGCCGGCTGGCTGGGCAGCCTCGCGGTCGAGCGGGCCGACGGCGAACGGATCGGCGGCACCGCGCTGGCCGACGCGCTGGAGACGGCCGGCTTCCGCCCGACGCCCCGCGGCCTGCGGCTCCGGGGCTGAGCTCGAACGCGCCCGTCCCACCAGGGAGACACCGGTGCCAGGGACTGCCGTCGGCAACCGGTGCGCCGGGCGGCACCGGCTCAGCAGACCGAGGGGAACGCGTTCGGCCGGGTCGCCGGGTCGAGCGCCCTACGCACCCCGCCGGCCGTGACCCGCATCGTGGCCCCGCCGCTGGGCAGCGCGAGCACGCCCGTTCTGGACAGCTCGCAGTCCATGTTGTAGACGGCCTGCTCGCCCGCCCCCGGCCGGAGTCCCTGGTCCTTCTTCGAGTACCGCTTCTGTGGATACCACTGGTAGGTCTCGACCGTGTGCAGCACGACCAGGCGCGCGCCGGCCACGTTGGGCGCCCCCTTCGCGCGCGGTCCGGCCAGCGGGTAGACCCACACCACGTCCGCGGTGATCACCAGCTGTTTGTCGCGGCCGAGGGCGACCAGCAGCTTTCCCTTGGTGCGCACCGGCGCGGCCAGCGTGTCGCCGGGCGCCAGCCGGGTGACGTAGCCCAGGGCAGGTGCGCCCTTCCTGATCTCGGCCGCCGCGGGCCGGCGGGTGTTCTCGGCGAGGGCGGCGAGGTACTTCGTCGGGTTGCCCGCGAGCACGGTGGGGTCGGTTCGGGCCACGAGCAGCGAGGTGCGCGTCGTCTCCAGCACCTTCCGCACCTCGGCCGCCTTCCACGGCCCCAACGCCGTCGCCGGGGGGTCGACGATGCCGTGGGCACCTTCGAGATACCCGTCCGCCGCGGTCTTGTCGAACGGGTTGTTCGGGTCGAGGTCCGGCGCCTCGGAGGCGGCGATCGCCGCCATCTCCGGGTCGGGTACGTCACTGGTCAGGGCCGTCCACAGCGAACGCATGGCCAGCAGGCCCGCGGGCACCAGCAGCAGGATCACCGCCACGGTCACCAGGAGCTTGCGCCGGGAGCGCCGGGGACGCAGCGAGATCACCCGCTGCTGGCCGTGTCGCTCCTCCGAGGTGAGAGACCTGCGGAAGCGGAATCCTGGCTCAACCGGCATCGACGCGTTCGTCCTCCTTCCACGGCTGTGGGCTGCGGTCCACCGGCAGAGGGCCTGCCGGGCTGCGCCGTCGGGCGGACGTTCTCCTGTTCATCGTCACGCATCTGGCGAGCGATCTCTGTTCATCGTCGCGCATCTGGCGGGCGCTCTCCGTCCATCGTCGCGCATCCACGCGACGCGCACCCACCCCGGGCCCGAACCAAGGCAGGCAGGATGGAGGTCATGCCGGAGGGGGATGTGGTGTGGCGCGCCGCCAGGCGCCTGTCCGACGCGCTCACCGGCGGACGCCTGCGCACCGCTGACTTGCGGCATCCCCGCTGGGCCACGACCGATCTGTCCGGGCGCACGGTGACCAGCGTGCTCGCGCGCGGCAAGCATCTGCTCGTCCGCACGGCCCAGACCGGTGACCAGCAGGAACGCGCGTCGACCGGGGTTTCCGCCGGCGCCGCCCCGAGCCGCGACGGGGGCGACCTCACCCTGCACAGTCACCTCCGGATGGACGGCGGGTGGTGGGTGTACGCGCCGGCCGAGCGCTGGCGCGGCCCCGAGCACGCGATCCGGGTGGTGCTGGCAACCGGGACGGCCACCGCGGTCGGATACCGGCTGCACGACCTGGCCGTCCTGCCCACCGCCGAGGAGGACCAGATCGTCGGCCACCTCGGACCCGACCTGCTCGGCCCGGACTGGAACCTCGACGAGGCCCTCCGGCGGCTCCGGGCCCATCCCGACCGCACGATCGGCACCGCGCTGCTCGACCAGCGCAACCTCGCCGGCATCGGCAACCTCTACCGTGCCGAGGTGCTGTTCCTGCGCGGGGTCTGGCCATGGACCCCGGTCGGCGAGGTGCCCGACCTGCCGCGACTGGTAACGCTGGCCGGACGGCTGCTCACCGCCAACCGCGACCGCATCCAGCAGTCCACCACCGGCTCGCTCCGTCGGGGCGACCAGCAGTGGGTCTACCTGCGGACGGGGCAGCCGTGCCGCCGCTGCGGCACCCCGGTGCGTGCGGACCCGATCGGCGAGGGCGCCGACGGTGTGGACGCCGAGCGCACGGTGTTCTGGTGCCTGCGTTGTCAGCCCGACAGCCCGTAGGAGCTGTTCCGGTCGCTCATCTCGGTCAGTCCCTGGGCCAACCCGACGAGAGCGTCCGAGGCCTCGTTCAGACGGCGGACGGCCAGCGTGTCGCCGCCGCGGGCGAGTGCGGCGACACATTCCGCGGCCGAGACGACCAGCCGCTCGTACGCTCCGACGCCGTCGCTGAACTGGGTGACCAGGCCGTCCCGGCACTCCAACAACACGCCGTGGGCCTCGACCGGCGAGATCGCCACGGTCTGCTCCACCGCGGCGATCCGCACCGCCAGCCCGCGCAGCGCGCGGTGGGCGCCGTGGGCGTCACCGGCCGTGCCGCCGGCGTTCGGGCCGAGCCGCGCCAGCAGCGGGGGCAGCTGGCGGGCGGTCTCGTTGAGCCGCCGCGCGGCCGGGGCGGCGGCCGAGCCGGTGGGCATCGTCACCCGCCGGGGACGGTTCACCAGCGGACCGAGGGTCGGGCCGACCAGCGGCGCGATCCGCTGGCCGAGCGACCGACCCGGCGGCCGCGGCACAGGCGGTGGCGGCAACGGCTGGGCGAGGACTTCCCGGTAGGCGCGCCAGCGAAGCGCCGCGAACGCGATCGCGCCGCCAGCGGCACCGGCCCAGAACACGTCGAGCCACCCCAGCCCGGCGTAGGGCACCACGATCGCCGCAGCACCCCCGAGCGTGCCGGCCCAGACCGTCGCCCCCCGCGCCACCGACCGGCGACGCCGGAGGCGACGCAGGTGCCGGGCGCGGGGATCGAACGGCCGGAGCATCGGCGGGATCAGCCCTGGGACGCGTCCGCGTCGCGCGCGGCATCGGGCTCGCGGGCCGCGAGCGGCGGCGTGGCCTGCCCGTTGGCGGGCACGGCGGGCGGGCCGGCCTGGCCCTCTGGCGCGGCGGTGCCGAGCTTGCCGCCGGACATGCTGGCCCGGATCTGGTCGAGCCGGGACGAGCCGGCCATATCCAGCGTGGACTTCTGCACCTCGATCATCCGGCCCTCGACGGAGTTCTCGGCGAGTTCGGCCCGGCCCAGCGCGTTGGCGTAGCGGCGTTCGATCTTGTCGCGCACCTCGTCCAGGTTCGGGACGGTGCCCGGGGCCTGGAGCTGGGACATGCTCTGCAGCGAGTTGGCCACCTGCTCCTGCATCTTGGCCTGCTCGAGCTGGCTGAGCAGCTTGGTGCGTTCGGCGAGCTTGGTCTGCAGGATCATCGCGTTGGTCTCCACCGCCTGCTTGGCCTTCTGGGCGGCCACCAGCGCCTGGTCGTGCAGCGACTTGAGGTCCTCCATGCCCTGCTCCGCGGCGACGAGCTGGGTGGCGAACGCCTGCGCGGTCTCCTCGTACTGTGTCGCCTTGGCCTCGTCGCCCTCGGCCCGCGCCCGGTCGGCCAGCACCAGGGCCTGACGGGCCGACGCACCCAGCTTCTCCACCTCCGACATCTGCCGGGAGAGCTTCATCTCGAGCTGACGCTGGTTGCCGATCACCGCGGCCGCCTGCTGGGTCAGCGCCTGGTGCTGCCGCTGGGCGTCCTCGATCGCCTGCTGGATCTGCACCTTCGGGTCGGCGTACTCGTCCACCCTGGCGCCGAACGCCGCCAGGAAGTACCGGAACGCCTTGACGAACGGGTTCGCCATCTCAGTAGTCCTCTTCTCGCCTCTGCTCGTGCGCTCCGGGGCCGTCCGCCGCGGTCTCGCCTGTGTCCATGGTCTCAGGCCGCGCGAGGATCGTCACGCGACGGACGGAGGAGGGACCGCCACGGGCAGCGAGGTGGCCAGCAACGCGGCCGACGCCTTCGCGTCGTGGCGGTCGGGCGAGGCCAGGTGGGTGGCCAGCCACCGGGTCACCAGGTCGGCGGCGTCCGGGTCGTGCCCGGCGCCGGCCAGGGCGCTGGCAGCGGCCAGTCGGGCGGTGCGCCACCCGGCACCGTCGCGGGCGGAGCCGAGCAACGCGGCGAGCGCGGCGGGCTCGTCCGAGGCGATTCGCCGCACCGCCGGGTGGGTGCCGATCCGCCAGGCCGCGTGGGTCAGCGCGTCGGCCAGGCCGAGGCCCTGGCACTCCTCGGCCAGCAGCGCCACCTCCGCCTCGACCAGCGCCGCGAACACCTCGTCCTTGCTGCGGAAGTGGTTGTAGAGCGTGCCCTTGGCGATGCCCGCGGCGATCGCGATGTCGGTCATCGACGTCTTGCGGAGACCCCGTTCGGAGACCAGGCGGCAGGCGGCGTCGAGCAGCTTGCCGCGGGTGCGGGCCATCGCGTTCCCTGCCCGCACCCGGGTGCCCCGGACCCGGCCACCGGCGTCGAGGGGTGTGACGTCCGCGGCTTCCGGACCGCCTGGGGGGAGGTCGAGGGGCGGGGACCCGGTCGTCTGGGCCCAGGCGGCGCTGTGCCTGTCGGTGGCCTCACTTCGCGAGGTCACGCCGCGGCGACCACCCGGTGCGCACTGGCGTGGGCGTCCAGCCGGCCCCGGCCGCCCTCCGCCCGCCCGCGGATGGCGGCGCTCACCACGTCGAAGTCGCGCGACTCGTCGTCGCCGGCCGGAGCGGGAACGGCACCGAGCACACCGGTAGGAACGGCCTCGACGGTCTCGAGGGTGTCGCTGACGTCCCGCAACACTTCGGACAGGCGCACACCCAGCGCGTGGCAGATGGAGGAGAGCAGCTCCGAGGACGCCTCCTTCTGGCCGCGCTCCACCTCGGAGAGGTACCCGAGACTGACCTTGGCCACGGTGGAGACCTCGCGCAGGGTGCGGTGCTGGGCGAGCCGCTGCTCGCGCAACGTGTCGCCGAGGACCCGGCGCAGCAGGACCATCACACACCCCTCTCCTCGACCTCGCGGCCCCCGAAGGCCTGCGGCCACCGTACTCCCGCCGCACCCACGGGGCACGGACCGTTGCGGCGGCGGCAGAGGCCGTTCCGCCATCGGCGTAACCGGTGGCTCCTCCCGGTTATGCCCGGATCCCGGTCAGCCGGCGGCGCAGCGCCTCCAACGCGGCCGCCACCGTCGCCGTGCGAACGTCGCGCCGGCTCCCGGACAGCGCGAGCCGCTGAGTGGTCACCCCGTCCGGCCCGGCCACGCCGACGAACACCGTGCCGGGCGGCTCGCCGTCCTGTGGGGCGGGACCGGCGACGCCGGTGGTGCCGATCCCCCAGGTCGCGTCGCAGCGACCCCGGATGCCCTGCGCGAGCGCGGCGGCCACCTCCGCCGACACCGGCCCGCACCGCGCCAACAGGGCAGGATCGACGCCGGCCAGCGTGGCCTTCAGATCGGTGGCGTACGCCACGACTCCGCCGCGGAACGTGCCGCTCACCCCCGGCACGTCGACGATCGTGGCGGCGAGCAGCCCCCCGGTGAGCGACTCCGCCACCGCGAGCGTCTCGCCGCGGGCAAGCAGGACGTCATGCAGTGCGGCGGCGCTGTCGGTCACGGCAGGTCGGATCCGCGCCCGACGTCGTCGGTGTGTGCGGTCAGCCGGACGAGGGCGCCCGGCACCCCACCCGCCGGCACCCCGCCCGCCGGCACGGCATCCGTCTGGGCCGCGTCCGCCGACACGGCCTCGCGGGTCGCCGCGACCGCCTGGGCGGACTTCCGACGCAGCGTCAGCGCCCGGACGACGTAATCGCCGCCGGTGACCACCGTCACCGCCACGGCCGCACCCATCACGTACGGGCCGAACGCCGCCAGCGCCTCGGGCCACGGCCACAGGTACCAGCAGATCGCGACGGCCTGCAGCAGCGTCTTCAGCTTGCCGCCGCGGCTGGCGGGGATGACCCCGTGCCGGATCACCCAGAACCGCAGCGCGGTCACGCCCACCTCGCGCACCAGGATGAGCACGGTGACCCACCACGGCAGCGCCCCGAGCCACGACAGCCCGATCAGCGCCGCCCCGATCAGCGCCTTGTCGGCGATCGGGTCGGCCACCTGGCCGAACGCGGTGACGAGGTTCCGCGACCGCGCCAGGCGTCCGTCGTAGAGGTCGGTGATCGACGCGATCGCGAACACCAGCGTGGCGCCGATCCGCCAGGGCACCGACGTGCCCTCCGAAGCGACCAGCATCGCCGCGACCACCGGTACGAGCAGGAGCCGCAGCGTCGTGAGCAGGTTGGCGACGTTGAGCAACGGCGGGCTTCCGACGCCGGCGGCGTCGTCGTCCGCGCCGGTCATCCGGACACTCCCGCGGCGACAGGCTGCCGGCCGGCCCGGTCGAGTACGTCGGCCAGCTCGGTCACCAGGTCCACGCCGACGCTGCCGGTGACCCTCGCCCGCACCAGGTCACCGACGACCAGCCCGGAGCCGCGGACGACCGTCGAGCCGTCCACCTCGGGAGCCTGGTGTTCGGCCCGCCCTTCCGCCTCGTCGCCGTCGACGCTCTCGACCAGCACCTCGACGAGGGACCCGATCCGGTCCTCGGCCCGCTGCGCGGTCAGCTCCTCGACCAGCCGGGAGACCCGGTCGGCCCGGCGCGCGATCGCGTCCCGGCGGACCTTGCCCGGCAGGGCGGCGGCCTCAGTGCCGTCCTCGTCGGAGTAGCCGAACACGCCCACCGCGTCCAGCCGCGCCTCGACCAGGAAGCGCTCGAGTTCGGCCACGTCGGCCTTGGTCTCGCCGGGGAAGCCGACGATGACGTTCGACCGGGCTCCCGCCCCGGGCGCCAGCGCCCGGACCGACGCGAGCAGGTCGAGGAAACGCCCGGTCGAGCCGAACCGCCGCATCCGTCGCAGCACCGGCTCGGAGGAGTGCTGGAACGACAGGTCGTAGTAGGCCGCGACCCCGGCGGTGGTGGCGATCGCCTCGACCAGCGACGGGCGCGTCTCGGCCGGCTGGAGGTAGGACACCCGGACCCGGACGATCCCGGCGACCGCGGCCAGCTCCGGCAGCAGCGTCTCCAGCAGTCGCGGGTCGCCCAGGTCCTTGCCGTACGAGGTGGAGTTCTCGCTGACCAGCACCAGTTCCCGGACGCCCTGCTCGGCCAGCCAACGGGCCTCGTCCAGCAGGTCGGTGGGCCGGCGGGAGACGAACGCCCCGCGGAACGAGGGGATCGCGCAGAACGAGCAGCGGCGGTCGCAGCCGCTGGCGAGCTTCAGCGGGGCCACCGGGCCGCCTTCCAGCCGGCGCCGCAACACCCGCGGCCCCGACGGGGGCGCCACTCCCGGCGGAAGGTCGGCCGCGCCACCCCCCGCGCCGCGGCCCGGCCCCGCGCCGTGACCCGGCAGCGACAGCGAGGTCGACTGACGGTCGACCGGGGTGATCGGCAGCAGCGTCCGGCGGTCGGTCGGCGTGTGGGCGGCCAGCCGCTCGCCGGCCAGCACCCGGGCGAGGCGGTCGGAGATGGCGGCGTAGTCGTCGAACCCGAGGACCGCGTCGGCTTCCGGAAGGCTGGCGGCGAGCTGGTCGCCGTAGCGCTCGGCCAGGCAGCCGACCGCGACCACCTTCGCCCCGCCGTCGGCCAGGTCCAGCACGGCGTCGATCGAGTCCTTCTTGGCCTGGGCGACGAAACCGCAGGTGTTGACCAGCACGACGTCGGCCCCGTCGGCCTCCTCGGCCAGCGTCCACCCGTCGTCGGACAGGCGCCCGGCCAGCTCCTCGGAGTCGACCTCGTTGCGCGCACAGCCCAGCGTGAGGAGGGCGACCCGACGGCCGCCGGACGGGGTGGTGGACATGCGTCGAGCCTACCGCCCGGCACCGAGCCGGCCGGGCCGGCGGACGTTGGGCGCACCCGGCGGTGCGGTCGTAGCCGATGGACGCGGTGCACCGGCGGCTCCGGCGGTGTGGCCGCGGCGCGGCGCTCAGCCCCGCAGCGTCAGCAGCACCGCGTCGAGCTCGTCTGCTTTGATCAGCACGTCGCGGGCCTTGGACCCCTCGGACGGTCCGACGACGCCCCGGGTCTCCATCAGGTCCATCAGCCGGCCGGCCTTGGCGAACCCCACCCGGAGCTTGCGCTGGAGCATCGAGGTGGAGCCGAACTGGGTGGTCACCACCAGTTCGATCGCCTGACAGAGCAGGTCGAGGTCGTCGCCGACGTCCGGATCCACCGAACGGCCGCCGCCTGCGGCATTGCCGGCGATCACCTCCGCGACGTCCGGCCGGTACTCGGGATCGCGCTGGTTCTTGCAGAACTTCACCACCGCGGCTGTTTCGGCCTCGGTCACCCAGGCGCCCTGCAGCCGGATCGGCTTGCTCGCCCCCATCGGCAGAAAAAGCCCGTCGCCCCGGCCGATCAGCTTCTCCGCGCCCGGCTGGTCGATGATGACCCGGCTGTCGGTCAGCGAGGAGGTGGAGAACGCCAACCGGGACGGAACGTTCGCCTTGATCAGGCCGGTGACCACGTCCACGGACGGCCGCTGGGTGGCCAGCACCAGGTGGATGCCGGCGGCGCGGGCGAGCTGGGTGATCCGGACGATCGCGTCCTCGACGTCGCGCGGCGCGACCATCATCAGGTCGGCCAGCTCGTCCACGATCACCAGCAGGTAGGGGTAGGGCCGGTACACCCGCTCGCTGCCCGGCGGTGCCTTGATCTCGCCGTTGCGCACCTTGCGGTTGAAGTCGTCCACATGTCGGACGCCGGACGCGGCCAGATCCTCGTACCGCATGTCCATCTCGCGGACGACCCACTGCAACGCGTCGGCGGCCTTCTTGGCGCTGGTGATGATCGGCGTGATCAGGTGCGGCACGCCCTCGTAGAGGTTCAGCTCGACCCGCTTGGGGTCGATCAGCACCAGCCGCACCTCGTCTGGCGTGGCCCGGGACAGGATCGAGACGAGCAGCGTGTTGATGCAGCTCGACTTGCCCGCACCGGTGGCGCCGGCAACGAGGATGTGCGGCATCTTCGCGAGGTTGGCGACGACGTAGCCGCCCTCGATGTCCTTGCCCAGGGCGACCAGCATCGGGTGGTGGTCGCTGGTGGCGGCCTGGCTGCGCAGCACGTCGCCCAGCGCCACGATCTCGCGGTCGGTGTTGGGGATCTCCACGCCGACCGCGCTCTTGCCGGGAATCGGACTGATGATCCGGACGTCCGGGCTCTTCACGGCGTAGGCGATGTTGCGGGAGAGCTGGGTGATCCGCTCCACCTTCACCGCGGGGCCCAGCTCGATCTCGTACCGGGTGACGGTGGGGCCACGGGTGAAGCCGGTGATCGCGGCGTCCACGTCGAACTGGTCGAAGACCTGCTCCAGCGCGGCGATCACCGTGTCGTTGGCCTTGCTTCGGGCCTTGGCCGGCGGGCCGGAGGAGAGCACGTTCGGCGGCGGCAGCCGGTAGCTGCCCTCGGTCGCGGTGAGCGCGAGCTGCTCGGCCCGGGTGGGTGCCGGGGTGTGCACCGGGGCGCGTCGCGGGGTGGCAGGCACCGGCAGCGGCGCGGTGCGCCGGACGGCCCCGGTTTCCTCCGGATCGCCGACCGGGCCCTGGTCCAGGCCGAGCACGGACGCCGGATCGTCGGCGAGGGCACCCTGACGGCGGCGTGAGGGACGCCGGCGGATCGGCGGAAGGTCGTCCTCGTCGTCGCGGTCGTCGTCCAGGTCGGGGTCGACGCGCACCCGGCCGAGCGCCAGGTCGCGCAGCTCCCCCAGCCGGGCCGGGATGGTGTTGATCGGCGTCGCGGTGACCACGAGTAGGCCGAACACGCCCAGCAGCAGCAGCAGCGGCACCGCGACCCAGGTGGTCACCGCCTCGGCCAACGGGCCGCCGGTGTACCGGCCGATCGCGCCGCCCGCGTACGCCCAGCCGTCGGCCGTGGCCGGTCGCGAGCGGGCCAGGTGCAGCACGCCCAGCGCGCCGACCGCGAGCGAGGTCCAGCCGACGATCATCCGGCCGCGGTGGGACTTCTCGGGCGCGACCCGCATGACCCGGATCGCGCCGTAGGCCGTGAGCAGCGGGATCGCGACGGCCGCCGAGCCGAGCGTCCACCGCAGGCCGGTGTGCACCGCCTCCCCGGCCGGACCCGCGCGCTGGATCCAGACGGCGACGGCGGCGAGGATCGCGAAGCCGAGCAGCAACAGACCCTGGCCGTCCCGGCGGTGGGCGGGGTCGATGTCACGGGCGGTGGCGGCCTGTCGGCCGACCGCACGGGCGAGGCCGCCCACACCGCGCGCCAGCAGGTTCCAGCCGCCGCCGATCACGCGGACGACGCCGGAGCCCGCACCAGCCTTGTTGGCCGGCCGGCGTCCGTTCGACCGGGCGGCGGGACGCCGAGTGACCGCCTTGCCCCGGGCCGGGGCGCGTCGGGTCGTCGTGCTCCGTCCCCGGGACGCGCTTCGGGCAGCCATGCCTCGACGGTATCGTGCCCCGCCGACCCCGCCCGAGAGGTAAGGGCCGTGTCAGCGCAGCAGTCCGGGTCGGCGTCACCCAGCTCGGCGCGGCCAGACACGCACCGTGTGCGGCGTGGTCAGGCGTCCGGCGGGCGCTGTACGGCGGGCGAACGCTCGACCTCCGCGCCGCCACCGTCGCGGAACGGCGCGTCGCTGTGGGCCATTGTGGACCGGTCGCGGCGGCGCCTGAGCAGGCGCCAGACCGCGCCTGCCCAGGAGAACAGCACCACCGCCGCGACCAGCCAGCGCAGGGCGACCGTGTACTCCTCGGGATAGAGGACGTTCTCGATGTACCGGTCGATGAAGCCGGAAGGCGGGAGTCCCTCCTCGCCGGCAAGCGCGTGGAAGTAGTTCTCGGCCGTCGTGAGCGGACAGTCGATCGGAAACGTGATGACGAGCGCGCCCCACACCGCAGCCACCAGGTGCACGACCAACGCCCTCGGCCACCTCCACGCGAGGAAGCCACCGAACACCACGAACAGCAGGAACCCGAAATGCAGCACCATCACCACATCGGCGAGCACCCGATATCCCATCGCGACCTCCTGGACTCAGGGTAGGACCGCGCCGGGGCAGCGCACCCGAGCACAACTACTCATTCGCCGACCGCAGCCGGGCCGTGGCCCTGGCGGGCCCGGCCTGACCCGCCCGCCTACGACTCGCCACGGCCCTAGGCGTCAGACCTCGAGGACGATCGGGACGATCATCGGCCGCCGCCGGTGGGTGTCGCTGACCCACTTGCCGAGTGTGCGCCGCACCACCTGCTGGAGCTGGTGCGGGTCGCCGACGCCGTTGGCCGCCGCGGTCTCCAGGGCCTGTTCGATCAGTGGCAGCGCGCTGTCGAAGGACGACGGGTCGTCGGCGAACCCGCGGCCGGCCAGGAACGGCCCGCCGACCACCTTGCCGGTGACCTCGTCGACCACCACCGTAACCGCGATGAAGCCCTCGTCGCCGAGGATCCGCCGCTCGGTCAGCGCGGCCTCACCCACCGTGCCCACGGCCAGGCCGTCGACGTAGATGTTGCGGACCTCCACCCGGCCGGTGACCGACGCGACGCCGTCCACCAGGTCGACCACGTCGCCGTCGGCGCAGAGCAGGATGCGGTCGGGCCGCACGCCGGTGGACTCGGCCAGCCGGGCGTGCGCCTGCAGGTGCCGGGTCTCGCCGTGCACGGGCATGAAGTTGCGCGGCTTGACCGCGTTGAGCAGGTAGAGCAGTTCGCCGGCCGGCGCGTGGCCGGAGACGTGGACCTTGGCGATCTCCTTGTGGATCACCGTGGCGCCCCACCGCGCCAGGCCGTTGATCACCCGGTACACCGCGGACTCGTTTCCGGGCACCAGGCTGGACGCCAGGATGATCGTGTCGCCGGGCTGGATGGTGATGTGCCGGTGGTCGCGGGAGGCCATCCGGCCCAGCGCGCTCATCGGCTCGCCCTGCGACCCGGTGGACATGAAGACCACCCGGTTGGGCGGCAGCGACGAGGCGTCGTCCAGCGGCACGACCAGCCCCTCGGGAATGTTCAGCAGCCCGAGGTCGCGGGCCACCCCCATGTTGCGCACCATCGAGCGGCCGACGAACGCCACCTTCCGCCCGTGCGCCGCCGCCGCGTCAAGCACCTGCTGCACGCGGTGGACGTGGCTGGCGAAGCTGGCGACGATGATCCGCCGGTCGGCGTGCCGGAACAGGTCGTCGAGCACCGGCCCGATCTCGCGTTCGGCGGTGACGAAGCCGGGCACCTCGGCGTTGGTGGAGTCCGACAGCAGCAGGTCGACGCCGTCCTTACCGAGCCGGGCGAAGCCGCCGAGGTCGGTGAGACGGCCGTCCAGCGGCAGCTGGTCCATCTTGAAGTCACCGGTGTGCAGGACGGTGCCGGCCTTGGTGGTGATGGCGACCGCGAGGGCGTCCGGGATGGAGTGGTTGACCGCGAAGAACTCGCAGCTGAACGGGCCGAGCCGCTCGGTGCGGCCCTCGGCGATGGTGAGGCTGTAGGGGTCGATGCGGTGCTCGCGGAGCTTGGCCTCGACCAGCGCCAGCGTGAACCGGGAGCCGACCAGCGGGATGTCGGGCTTGAGCCGCAGCAGGTAGGGCACGGCGCCGATGTGGTCCTCGTGGCCGTGGGTGAGAACGATCGCCTCGATGTCGTCCAGCCGATCGGCGATCGGGGCGAAGTCGGGCAGGATCAGGTCGACGCCGGGCTGGTCGGCCTCGGGGAACAGGACGCCGCAGTCGACCACGAGCAGGCGGCCGTCGCTCTCGAAGACCGTCATGTTGCGGCCGATCGCACCCAGCCCGCCCAGCGGCAGCACGCGCAGCCCGCCCTTGGCCAGCGGTGGCGGCGGACCGACCTCCTTGCCGGCGCCCGCGGGCTGGTTGCTCCCGGTGGCGGCGGCGTTGGAGCCCTGCGACAGCGGTGCCGTGCTCTTGTCGCGTGGGGTCACCGGCTGACCTCGGACCCCGCCGTGACGCCGCCGGCGGCGAGATCGTCGCGCAGCGTCGCGAGCTGGGCGTCGGTGGCGTCGGTCAGGGGGAGTCTCGTCGGGCCGCTCGGCAGTCCGAGCAGCGCGAGCGCGGCTTTCGTCAGAATTGCTCCTTGGGTACGGAAGATGCCGGTGTACACCGGCAGGAGTCCACGATGGATGGAGAGGGCGTCGGCGACCTCGCCGGCCTCGTAGGCGTCCAACAGCGCGCGGAGCCGGACGCCGACCAGGTGGCCGACCACGCTGACGAAGCCCACCGCACCGATGGACAGCAGCGGCAGGTTCACCATGTCGTCGCCGGAGTAGTAGGCGAGGCCGGTGCGGGCCATCACGTCGGAGCTGGCGCCGAGGTCGCCCTTGGCGTCCTTGACCGCCTTGACGCGGGGGTGCTCGGCCAGGCGCAGCAGCGTCTCGGTGGCGAACGGGACGCCGGTGCGCTGCGGGATGTCGTAGACCATCACGGGCAGTTCGGTGGCGTCGGCGATCGTGCTGACGTGCGCGAGCACACCCTCCTGCGGAGGTCTGTTGTAGTACGGCGCCACCACGAGGACGCCGTGCGCGCCGGCCTTCTGGGCCTGCCGGGCCCCCTCGACGGAGTGCCGGGTGTCGTTGGTGCCGACGCCCGCGACGACCGTCGCACGGTCGCCGACCGCCTCGACCACGGCCCGCAGCAGCGCGTCCTTCTCGGCGTCGGTGGTGGTGGGGGCCTCGCCCGTGGTGCCGCTGACGACCAGGCCGTCGTTGCCGCCGGCGTCGACGAGGTGGGCGGCCAGCCGCTGGGCGCCGTCGATGTCGAGCGCGCCGTCGGGGGTGAACGGGGTGACCATCGCGGTGAGGACGCGGCCGAAGGGCCGCCGTGGATCGGCACTCATGCGCTCACGCTACCGCCCTCCCCCGACACCAGGCGCGGGCGAGGACTCCGCCCCGGGCCGAACCGGCGCCGTGGGGTGACGCCAGCTCGGCGGTCGAGCACAGAGATAGACCCCGTGACATGCCGGTCGGGGGTCCGAGACGTCACGGGGTCTACGGGTGCATCGCCCGGGGCCTTCCCGGCGTTACAGCGTTCGAGACGCAGTCCGGCTGCCGGTTTCCAAGCCGCTCCGAACCCTGGTCCCGAGGAACCGGAGAGCCATCCGGTTTGTCGGGATCAGCCTTCGGCGACGAGCGGGCTGGAGGCGACCTCGGTGCCGTCCCCGAGCGCGGCGATGGTGAAGTCGGCGAACGCGTTCGGAGCCACCCGGCTCAGCTCGCGCAGGCATGCCACCGCCAGCGCGCGGATCTCCACGTCGGCGTGCTCGCTGGCGCGCATCGCGACGAAGTGCCGCCAGGCGCGGTAGTTGCCGGTGACGACGATGCGGGTCTCGGTGGCGTTGGGGAGCACGGCACGGGCGGCCTGCCGGGCCTGCTTGCGGCGCAGCGTCGCGTTCTCGACGTCCGCGAACTTCTTCTCCAGGCCTTCGAGCAGGTCGGTGTAGGCGGCCAGGGTCGCGTCGGTGGCGGCGACGAACTTGGCGTGCAGCTCCGGGTCGGACGCGATGACCTCGGGCTCGACCATCGCGGCGTCGCACTCGGGGACGTAGCGCTGGGAGAGCTGGCTGTAGGAGAAGTGCCGGTGCCGGATCAGCTCGTGGGTGAGCGAACGGGAGATGCCGGTGAGGTAGAAGGTGACGCTGCCGTGCTCCAGGACGGAGAGGTGGCCGACCTCCAGGATGTGCCGCAGGTAACCGGCGTTCGTGGCGGTGGCCGGGTTGGGCTTCTTCCACGACTGGTAGCAGGCCCGGCCGGCGAACTCGGCCAGCGCCTCTCCCCCGTCGGCGTCCGTGCTCCACGGCACGTCGGCCGGAGGCTCGAAGTGCGTCCACGCGATCACACGAACGTTCAGCGGCACACTCTCCGGCACGGCGCACTCCCTCGACAGACGACCGCGCCAGCGTACCCAGCAACCCCCGTCGGCCCACGACACCGCGCGGCTCATGATCGACGCCACCACATCGCCTCGCTAGACGAGCTGCGCCAACGTACGACCCGTTCGTCCATCAACTCGGCACAGATCAACGAATCTAAACACGGAAGAGGTACAAAGTCTTACCCTCGGTAGCTAGACCGCTACTGTCTCGCGCACGGGGGTAGCCATGGCCTCACCACCGCCGGCCACCACGCCGGGCGCACAACGCAAACAAGAGCACGTCCTCATAACGGCGGCGATCGAGGTATTCGGGCGCCGAATCGCCGCCAAACTCTGGGCGGGTGTGGGATCGCCCGAGGATCACCTGCGAGCTCCTCTCGAGGAACTTATCCATCGCGTGGGCACTATCTTCGGGCTGCAAGTCACTTCCTTCGGAGAGACCCGCCTCCAAGGGCTGGCTGTCCGCCCCGATTACGCAGTCGAAGTCGGCGGCGCCCGCGTAGGTTACATTGAATTGAAACAACCTGGACGAGGTGTCCCCCCAGAATGGACACCCACCAAGCACGATCAAGCTCAGTTTTCTAAGCTCTCGTTACTACCCAACGTACTCTATTCCGATGGACGTCAATGGGCGCTGCTCCGCTCAGGCGAACTCCATGGCCGAATCGCCAAATTAGGCCCAGACATTGGCTCTACGAACCCCCTACGAAGCGTTGATAACGAGTTCGCTCAAGTTACTCCACGACTTCCTTACATGGCAGCCGGAGCAACCAAGGACGGTAGAGCAATTAGTTCGGGCGGCAGCCCGTCTGTGCCGGCTCCTGCGCGACGAGGTTGCTGAGGTACTCCTGAGAGAAGGCAGAAAAACCGCCTATGGGGTTCACTTTACACGCCTTGCAAGCGAGTGGCGAGAACTTCTATTTCCCAGGTTGGCGGACAACGAGTTCCCCGACGCTTACGCGCAGACCGTCACCTTCGCATTACTACTGGCCCGAGTCGAGGGCATCGAGTTCTCTGGCAGATCAGTTGGAGAAATAGCACGATTACTTGGTAAGAAACATTCATTGATGGGAACCGCGCTAAACGTCCTGGTGCACGGACCGTTCGAGGAACGTAGTGTTGTAGTTGAGACACTTATCCGCGTAATTGGTGCAGTTCATTGGGAAGACTTTACTCGACACACCTATCTACATCTCTATGAGCACTTCTTAACTGCGTACGATCCAGAGCTGAGAAAGCAAAGTGGGGCATACTATACTCCACGAGAGATAGTTGTGTTTATGACGGGATTCGTCGACGAGATCCTGCGAACGCGGCTTGAGCGCCCACTGGGTTTAGCCGCTGATGACGTAATTGTTGTAGATCCAGGGATGGGCACAGGAAGCTTCCTAACCGAAGTAATCCATAATGTTGCGGCAACCGTCGAAAGGGAAGAGGGCCCTGGTCAGGTTCCTCCCCGACTGCGTGCACTTGCCGATCGTCTCATTGGTTTCGAGAACCAAGCCGCCGCATACGCCGTAGCTGAATTAAGGGTGCACGAGGCATTCAAGCACACTTACGGCACAGAAGTTCCAACGCGAGAGGTCCGATTTCTTACCGATGCTCTCGACGATCCAGACATCCAGGAACTCAACTTCGGACAAATGTATGACGCGCTCAGAGCATCCAGGCAGGGAGCTAACCAAGTCAAACGTCAAATACCTGTGATGGTAGTCATCGGTAATCCGCCATACCGAGATATCGCTAAGGATGAACACCGACCATGGATCGAGGCTCGCGGGATAGGAAGAAAATCAAGGCCTACACTCGACGCATTCCGGGCGCCCGGCAACGGTCGCTTTGAACACAAGCTAGCCAACATGTACCTCTACTTCTGGCGCTGGGGGACCTGGAAGGTCTTTGATGCGCATCCGGAAAACCCAGGTGGGATTGTGGCATTCATCAGCCCATCGAGTTACACGACCGGTCAAACGTTCGCCGGTATGCGTGAATATCTACGACGAACTGCTGACGAAGGCTGGGTTATCGACCTTTCCCCAGAAGGGCACCGTCCATCTATCGACACACGGGTATTCCCAGGCAACCAGCGACCTTTATGCATTGGCGTATTCATCAGGCGCGGCCGCCCCGACGAGACCCGCCCTGCAACAATCCATCATGTTTCCGTTTCCGGCACACAAAATCAGAAATTTAACAAACTCTTAGGACTCTACCCAGATGGACCGGGTTGGACGGAGTGCAGCGTCGGATGGCAGTCGCCCCTTCGGCCTCCGCAAAACCTGGCTTGGATGTCAATGCCCTCGTTGAGCGAGCTCATCACCTGGTCCGTGCCCGGTATTTCCCCGAATCGAACTTGGGTCTATGCGCCAGAACCCGAGACTCTTCATCGCCGATGGCAGGAATTAGTGAGTGCGATAGGTGAAGAAAAGCGGATCTTGATGAAAGAGACAAACTCGTCGAACGTGACCACTACACCAGAAGCACTTCCGGGTCAATCAATGAATAGCGGGCCACTCGTAAATGAACAGGGGGCACCAACCACTCCGACCCAGATTGCTTATCGAGCTTTCGATATACAGTGGACAATTCCCGACTCGCGCCTTCATCATCGGCCACGACCTGATCTCTGGCGAACTCTGGGGCCGCGGCAAATCTTCACAATCGAGCAGAATGCTGAACCAATCAGCGGCGGCCCCGCGCTTACTTTCACGTCGCTGATCCCTGACATGCATTTCTTTAACGGACGTGGAGGACGCATTCTCCCTCTATATAGAGATGCAGCGGGTAAGGTGCCAAATATTGCCCCTCGCCTCCTGGATCAGCTTTCCGCGCTTCTTGGAGTGAACCTAACGGCCGATGATCTGCTTGCATATATGGCGGGCATAGCTGCACATCCAGCTTTTACTAAACGATATCAGGAAGAACTCAAGTCTCCAGGGGTTCGCCTTCCAATAACTACCGAATCATCGATATTTGCAACCGCAGTCGAGATTGGCCGGGAAATAATATGGCTACACACCTATGGCGAACGGTGTGTCGACTTCTCCGCTAATCGCCCCTGCGAGAGACCTCGCCTACCGTTAGAGCTTCGGCCAAGGGTGCTCGCTGCCATTTCTGATATACCTGATCGGATGCCAGAAGGAATCGGGTACGAACAGGAGACTCAAACTCTATTCGTTGGTGATGGCGTCATCAGCCCGGTGTCGCCATTGGTGTGGGAATACCATGTTGGAGGAATGAGAATTATTCGAAAATGGTTCGGCTATCGGAAGAAGAACCCGGCAGTTAAGAGAAGTTCGGCGCTTAACGATATTCGAGCGGAGCGCTGGACTGCGGACATGACTGGGCAGCTTCTTGATCTGCTCAATGTGCTCGGCCGATGTGTCGCGCTCGAACCCCTTCAGGCTCAGATACTTAACGCGACAATTTCAGGTCCACTAGTAACGGTGGCAGAGCTAATGGAAGCAAGGGTCCTCCCCGCACCATTGGCCATGACCAAATATCCGCCACGCGACACGGCGGCCACGCTATGGTCAGATGCGAAATAGTGTGCGATCGCACAGGATCGCCCTCACAAGATACTAGGTAGTGAAGTCACAGAGAATCACTATCCTTCTGGTCCAGAAAAGTATAGTCGGAGCATTTCGTTGCCCATACAGCCTGCTCTACATCGCCGCGGGGGCCGAACTCGTCAAACCACGGCTTAACATCAAGCACTGCTTGCCGTCAACCGCGTCAGGGTCTTCGCCGTGCAGGTCGAGTCCGTCAACCTTAGTCAGCCGACAGCGAGAGACGCCTAGCCAGTTCAAGCGGCGCATGCTGCGGTGACCGAAGATTCCGACTTCGGGCCAGTCCTGGCTATCTCTGGAGCGTCGTGCGCCGAGATTCGAGGTCGGTCGGTCAGATGGAAGATGAAGACAATCTCAAGGTGAGAAACGCTTCCAGACCCTTCGTTGCGTGGGTGTCGAAGCGGTTTCCGTCGATGCGAATGATGTAGCGGGTGCCGTCCCAGTAGTCGTCGGTAGGCTCGACGCGACCGCCGACCGCGCGGGCAACAGGCTCGACCGTGTACGACTCGCCTGTCATATGGAGTCCGTCCCTGTCAGAAGACCAGTTCGCGTCCGGCGGAGTCGGTCAGGCGACGCCAGCCAAGTAGCTAGCCTTGGCTCTTCATGAGTGCGGCGTGTTGGGGAGTCTGGTGTAGACGGAAAGTGCCTCTGTGCTGGGAGGATAGGGCTTGTCTAAGGTCCTGATCCGCCGCAGAGAGAGGCACTTTCCAGGTGCAGAGTACCGGCACGCGTCCCCAGGGCTCCGGCAAAGTCGTGGGTTGCGGTGTGTCTGCGGGCTGACACGCCGGTGATGGGGTAGAAGCGGCGCGGACACGGCGCTGCTGGTGATCATGGCGGTTCCTACGCCAGCCCGAGCACCGGAGCGAGTCGCCGTGTCCGCTTGCCCATCTTTGCCGATGTCTGTTCTTGCTGCCCGGGCCGGGCCGGCCCGGGTCGGTGATGATCGGGTTCCGGGCGATCTGCTGGCCGCGTTGGCGGCGGTGCCCGATCCGCGGGCGCGGCGCGGGGTGCGGCACTGTCTCGTCGCGGTTCTGGGGGTCGCGGTGTGCGCGGTGCTCGCCGGGGCCCGGACCTACGTCGGGATCGCCGAGTGGGCCCACGACTTGCCCGTCGGGGTACGGGTCCGGCTCGGTGTGAGGCGGGTAGCGCCGAGCGAGTCCACGATTCGCCGTACTTTGCAGGACGTCGACGCCGAAGTCCTCGACGGGATCGTCTCGGCCTGGCTGGCC
Source organism: uncultured Actinomycetota bacterium (assembly GCA_963740255.1). Lineage (GTDB taxonomy): Bacteria > Actinomycetota > Actinomycetes > Mycobacteriales > Cryptosporangiaceae > CAVUDO01. The sequence continues at coordinate 1,074,090 of CAVUDO010000002.1, forward strand.
GCCCGATCCGCGGCTGCGACGCAGGCACCTGGCGCGGTCGGGCGGGCAGCGCTTGCGGTCGGGGTGATCGCCGTGGACGGCAAGAGCGCCCGCGGGGCCCGCGGACCCACCGGCCCGGCGGTGCACCTGCTCGCGGCATTCGGGCAGGCCAGCGGAACAGTCCTGGGCCAGACCGTGGTCGAGGGCAAGACCAACGAGATCAACGCTTTCGCGCCGCTGCTCGACCGCATCGACATCACCGACGCGGTCGTCACCGCTGATGCGCTGCACACCCAGCACCGCCACGCGGAGTACCTGATTGGTCGTGGCGCGCACTACCTGCTGACCGTCAAAGGCAACCACCCCAAGCTGCAACGGGAACTACAGGACCTGCCCTGGGCCCAGATCCCCGCCGTGGACCGCACCCACGACAAAGGCCACGGCCGGGCCGAGACCCGAACCCTCAAACTCACCGCGGTCACTGCCGGCATCAGATTCCCCCACGCCCGCCTCGCGATCCAGCTCACCCGCAGACGACGCTGCCTGACGACCCGCAAGTGGCGCACCCAGACCGTCTACGCGATCACCGACCTGACCTGGCACCAGATCCGCGCCGATCAGCTCGCCGACGCGATCCGGGCGCACTGGGGAATCGAGAACCGGCTGCACTGGATCCGCGACGTCGTCTTCGCCGAGGACCACTCCCAGATCCGCACCAGAAACGGACCAGCCGTGATGGCCACCCTGCGCAACCTCGCCGTCAGCACCCACCGACTCACCGGAGCACCCAACATCGCCGCCGCCTGCCGCCACATCAGCCGGCACCCCACCCGAGTCCTCCCACTACTCACATAACAGCCGAATCAACTTTGCCGAGCCCCTGCACGCGTCCCAGGGTTGTGGTCTCCTCTGACGGGGCCGGGGTGGTGTCGCATGCCGGGTCGCGGCTGTTGGCCGACCTGGCCGATCAGGCCACGTTGACCGAGCGGCTCTCGGAGGCGTTGGCGTCGTTACGCCGGCCGCGGGCGGTGCATGACCCGGGTCGGGTGCTGACTGATCTCGCGGTCGCGGTCGCCGACGGCGCGGAGTGCATTTCCGACATCGCGGTCCTGGGCGATCAGGGCGCGTTGTTCGGGCCGGTCGCGTCGGACTCCACCGTGTGGCGGCTACTCGATCAGCTCGACGCCACCAAGCTTGCCGCGGTGGCCCAGGCTCGGGCGGCGGCCCGGGAGGTGGCCTGGGCGCAGCGCGCGGAGGTCAGCGGGGCGCCGTTCCCGACGGCCCGGGCAGCCGGGAAGGATCTGCCGGGACTGGTGCTGGATATCGACGCGACGGTCGTGGTCTGCCACAGCGAGAAAGAGTCCGCGGCGGCGACGTTCAAGGGCTCGTTCGGCTATCACCCGTTGCTGGCCTACCTGGACAACACCGGTGAAGCTTTGGCCGGGTTGCTGCGCCCGGGTAACGCCGGGTCCAACACCGCCGCCGATCACAGCAGCGTGCTCGACGCCGCGCTGGCTCAGATCCCCGATGAATACCGCTACGGCACCCCGATCCTGGTCCGGGCTGATGGGGCGGGCTGCTCCAAGGCGTTCCTGACACGCATCCGCGAGCTGCGCGAACACGGCGTGGACAGCCAGTTCTCGGTGGGGTGGGCGATCACCGAACGCGAACGCAGCGCCATCGGCGCCATCCCCGGCTCGGTCTGGACGACGGCGGTCGACACCGACGGCGACCTGCGCGAGGGCGCGGACCTGGCCGAGATCACGCTGCTGCTCCCGGCCGCGGCCCTGACCGGCTACCCCAAGGGCACCCGGGTCATCGTACGCCGGGAACGGCCCCACCCCGGCGCGCAACTGTCGGTCTTCGAACACCGAGACGGGTGGCGCTACACCGCCTTCGCCACCGACACCCACCTCGGCCAGCTCGCGCACCTCGATGCCCGCCACCGCGCGCACGCCCGAGTCGAGGACCGGATCCGCTGTGGCAAAGACACCGGCCTGAACCGGTTCCCCTCCCGCGACTACACGATCAACACCGCCTGGCTCAGCGTCGTCATGATCGCCACCGACCTCCTCGCGTTCACCCAGACCCTGCTCCTAACCGGGGAGATGGCCCGGGCCGAACCCAAGAAGCTGCGCTACCGGCTCCTGCACGTCGCCGCGAGGCTGACCCGCGGCGCACGCCGGCTACGGCTACGCATCGACCGGCACTGGCCCTGGGCCCGCGAACTGGCCGCCGCGTTCGGCCGCCTCGCCGCGCTTCCGATCCCAGCGACCTGACCCCGGCCCAAGCCCCGACGAGAGCGCACGGACCACCCGGCAACAGGCCGGGCGACCGACCACGCCGCAATCCCAAGCACAGCCGAACAACGCCCGAACCACCTCAACCACCGCCCACATGAATGACCGGGGCTAGCTGCCCGGGTGTCTAGCTCCGAGACGACCCGGATGCCGCGCGTACGGAAGGGTGAGAGCACCGATCGAATCTCGACAGCAACCTGCCGGGTACGGCCCGAACGGATGCCGCGCCCGACGCTGCGCAGGCCGGAGGCACTGCGAGCACGGAGGCGCCCGGCCATCTGCGCCTCTCGGTCCCAGCCGGTGGTAGCAATCGGGGTTGGTGTAGATCGTCGGTGAACCGAGCCGACAGGAGTCCGCCGTGGGTGTGCGCAGGATGTTGTCCGAGGCTGATCGGGAGGTGATCTCCCGGGGCATCGCTGAGGACGCCCAGGGGCGGGTGATCGCCGGGCGGATCGGCCGGGATCCGAGCGTGGTGTGTCGCGATATCGCCCGTCACGGCGGGCGCGCGGGGTATCGGGCGGTGCGAGCCGGGCGGGCAGCGGGGGTGTCGCGGTGCCGGCCGAAGGTCCGCAAGCTCGACGCCGACCCGGTGCTACGCGATCAGGTGCTCGGCAAGCTGCGCGGCGGGTGTTCCCCGGACCAGGCCGCGGGCAGGTTGCGCGCCGAGCACGGCGGTGAGCACGCTGAGCAGGTGGCCGGCACTGTGTCGCACGAGGCGATCTACACCTGGATCTATGCGCTGCCCAAGGGCGAACTCGCCCGGCAAGGCATCTTGCTGCGTTCGGGGCGCCAGAAGCGTCGCCCCCGTGGCCGCCGCTCCAGCCCAGGGGCGCGGATCGTGGGTATGACCAGCATTGACGCCCGTCCGGCCGAGGCCAGCGACCGGGCCGTGCCCGGCCACTGGGAAGGTGACCTCGTGATCGGTAAAGCCGGGCGTTCGGCGATGGCGACCCTGGTCGAGCGAACCAGCCGCTACACCGTGACGGTGGCGCTGCCGGCCGGGCGCCGCGACGCGGCCACCACCTGCAACGCGCTCCTGGCTTCGGTGGCCGGGATGCCCGCCGCGTTGGTCAAGACCCTGACCTGGGACCAGGGCAGCGAGATGGCCGGCCACGCCGCGTTCACCCTCGCCTCTAATGTGGACGTGTACTTCGCGCATCCGCACTCACCGTGGGAACGCGGCACGAACGAAAACACCAACGGGCTGCTACGCGAGTACTTCCCCAAGGGCACCGCCATCACCGACGACCAGACCTACCTCGACCTCGTCGCCGCCGAACTCAACAACCGACCACGGCGTATCCTCGGCTACCGAACCCCAGCAGAAGTCTTCACCGACATCCTCACCAGCTCAATTGCCACCACCGGCTGACACCGCCCCCACCAGGACTCGCCCGGCAAGGCCAGGGCAGCCACTGAGTAGGCGGCGGCTCCCAGAACCCGCCTGCGTTCGGCGTCCACGTCGAGCCTCCCCAGGTCGTTCAGCGTGACCAGCGTATCCACGCGCCAGTCCAGCGCCTCGGGCGCGACGCCGCTGTGAGTCCGATCTTTGTTCAGAGTCACCGTCCTCCCGAGGCGACGCGACAACGCCTCGCACAGAGTCAGGCGCCTCGGCCTGACCGGCATGGTCACTCCGGCCAGTCTCCACCGCCCTGCAGCCTGGACAACAGTTGTTTCGCCTGGAGGTCCCACCAGGGTAGATGGCTCGGACGTCGGTACTGTGACCGTCGTGGAGTTCGGAATTCTCAAGATGTCGGCTGCCTCGCTCGCAGCACGTCAGATGTCTGAAATGGGATCCCGCTGGACTCACGTGCGAGCCGTCGCTGCCCGCGCGCAGGAACTCGCGGGTGCGGTGCCGACTGAGGACCGCAGCCTTCTTGTCGCTGCGGCTTGGTTGCACGACATCGGTTACTCACCGGACGTGCAAGAGACGGGATTTCATCCTCTGGACGGTGCGCGGTACCTCGCTCGCCATAACTGGAACCCTCGACTGGTGCGGCTCGTCGCACATCACTCGGGTGCGAGATTCGAAGCGGTCGAACGCGGTCTCACCGACGAACTCAAGGAGTACGAATGGGAGTCCGGCCCAGTCATGGACGCACTTGTCACGGCAGACATGACCACTGGCCCGGCAGGCGAACGCTTCAACCTCGACCAACGCGTCGAAGAGATACTGACGAGGTACAAGCCGGACTCTCCCGTCTACCGAGCGATCCCCAATGCATGCGAGTACTTCGCCGAGGCCGTTCGACTTACCGAAAAGCGACTGACGTCCTAGCCAATGTAGGGCACAGCACGATACTCCAAGTAGTGCTGGATTCTGAGTCGCATCGAGGGATGAATGACTAGCGTGTCGAGTTCCTCCTACTGGAAAGAATTGAACTTCGTCAGTTTCGTTGCTCGTCCGAAGCGATCCGCCAAGCATCTCGGCCTCGAAGCACAATGAGAACTGCTGCCTTACCTCGCCGTCGTCGTAAGCCATAACATGCCGCGGATTCGTGTAGACACCGATCAGATTCCGAACTTCGACACGAACTCCTGTCTCCTCCTCGACCTCACGGACAACAGCATCCGAGACTGTCTCACCAGGATCGACACCGCCGCCCGGGAGTGCCCACAAGCCGTTATCCGTCTTATGTACGAGAAGAATAGAGTCAGTTTCGTCAGTCACCACAGCCGTGACGGACGGGACAATACTGTTCGCCATCGGAGCGTCGGGGTCATTGAAGTAGTCTACGCGCGTCACAACGCAACACCTTTCTCCGATGAGGAGACATTAGCAATTCTGGAAATCGGCCTTGATCCCTCCCAAACTTTCTCGAAGCTCCGTTGGTACGTGTCGAACACTCTTCCTCCAGCTACTCGTTGCAAGTGCAGCACTGGATTCGATCCAGCGCCCGAGCCATAGACGTGGGTGTTGACGAGCATCGTGGCATCGCTCCGAAACAGCGAGTTGTAGAGAGTTGTGTGATGAAAACGGAAATCCACACCTAGAACTCCGATTGCCGGGGCGAGGTATCGCAAAGAGATCCGGATCCTCTCGGCCATGCCGCCATAGATCTTCTCCTCCTCCCCTCGGCGAGCCACGGCGTCGGAACCCGGATCGCCCATGAGTACCCGGACTCGCACTCCGGCCGATCCTTTGGCGGCCAAACTATGCGCGAGATCAGGATCGGTATCCGGCAGGAACAAGCCGGCGTAAACCAATATGTCGAGAGTGTCCTGAGCACCATCGATCAGCGATCGCCAGAACTCACGCGGTACGGCGCCGCGATGTGGATAGAGCTTCACGAACTCCGCCTCGCTCGCCGACTGAGTTCGCTTGTCGTCCAGGACTTCGGGCCACAGATACGCGGCTCTTCACAGTTGAGGGTGTAGCGCGGGTCGGCGCGTCGGTTGCTGGTAGAGGTCGAGGTCTTCCGATGATGGGGGTTCTGACGCCGCCCATCTGGAAGACCTCGACGTGCCTGACGCTACCTTCGCTGGCCCTGACCTGACCACGTTCTGCCGCCTGGACGAGCTCGGTCTTGAAGTGACCGGGCAGCGACTGGAGCCCGACCGTGCGGTGCTGGCCTGCCGGGTCGTGGAGCCCGACGCCTGGTGCCGGCGCTGCGGCTGCGAGGGTGCGGCCCGGGACAGCGTGGTCCGGCGGCTGGCGCACGAGCCGCTGGGGTGGCGACCGACGACGCTGGAAGTCACGGTCGGCCGGTACCGGTGCACCGGGTGCGGGCACGTGTGGCGCCAGGACACCACCAGGGCCGCCGAGGCGAGGGCGAAGCTGTCCCGGCGTGGCCTGCGGTGGGCGTTGGAGGGCATCGTGTGTCAGCACCTGAGCGTGGCCCGTGTCGCCGAAGGGCTCGGGGTGGCGTGGAACACCGCGAACGACGCGGTCCTGGCCGAGGGCAGACGGGTCTTGATCGGCGACCCTGCCCGGTTCGACGGGGTGAGCGTGATCGGGGTCGATGAGCACGTCTGGAGACACACCCGCCGTGGCGACAAGTACGTCACCGTGATCATCGACCTGACCCCGGTCCGCAGCGGCACAGGGCCGGCCAGGCTGCTGGACATGGTCGCCGGCCGCTCCAAACAGGCCTTCAAGCAGTGGCTCGCCGCACCGACCCCAGCAGTGGCGCCAGGGCGTGGAAGTGGTCGCGATGGACGGCTTCACCGGGTTCAAGACCGCGACCGCTGAGGAGATGCCCGACGCCGTCGCAGTGATGGACCCCTTCCACGTCGTCCGCCTGGCCGGCGACGCCCTGGACCGGTGCCGCAGGCGGGTCCAGCAGGACACCCACGGTCACCGCGGCCGCAAGAACGATCCGCTCTATCGCGCGCGGCGGACCCTGCACACCGGCGCGGACCTGCTCACCGACAAGCAGACCCAGCGACTGACGGCGCTGTTCGCCACCGATGAGCACGTCCAGGTCGAGACCACCTGGGGCATCTACCAGCAGATGATCGCCGCCTACCGCGAGCCCGACCGCACCCGAGGCCGCGATCTGATGAGCAAGCTGATCGAGTCGGTCAGCCACGGCGTCCCCGCCGCCTTGACCGAGATCATCACCCTCGGGCGGACCCTGACCAAACGCGCCGGCGACGTCCTGGCCTACTTCGACCGCCCCGGCACCTCCAACGGCCCAACCGAGGCGATCAACGGCCGCCTCGAGCACCTGCGCGGCTCCGCCCTCGGGTTCCGCAACCTCACCAACTACATCGCCAGATCACTGCTCGAGACCGGCGGGTTCAGACCCCGACTACACCCTCGTCTGTGAAGAGCCAGATACGCCTCGTCCTGCCCCAGGAGCTTCGCAGCCCGCCAACGATGTGTCCGGTGCGGCAGCCGATTCTTGGTGATCCAACGTTCAACCGTCTTCGGATCGACGCCGACCGCTCTGGCCACAAGGTCGGGCGTGACGTCCGCCGCCGCAATAGTGCTGCGGAGCCGTTCATTCGGCATGCGCCCTCCTTACGGCTCGGGACACTCAGGCTACTCCTGGACGTCCCGATACGTCCCACCGTGGGGTGTAGACGTCCGCTCACCACCTGTTTCCTGATCGCATGAGCCACACATCGCATCGTTTGATCCGGTATCCAGCCAAGTCCACGGTGGTCGGGTACGTACGGCCGGCGCCGGAAGAGCGGCCGGGTGCGGCGGACGGGGCGATCATCGGCTACGCCACCCGCCACGGCCTGGCGATGGCGCACATCCATCGGGACGAGCCTGCCGAGGCCGGCCAGACTCGCCGGTCGGGATTCCTCGCCGCCCTCGACGACCTGCGCGAACATCGCACCGCCAGTGTGCTCATCGCCTCGCTCGACCATCTCTCGCCCGTCCCGTATGTGCGGGACGCACTCATCCGGCTGGTCGAGGAAGCCGGCGGCCGAGTGTATCTGGCCGTCCCGAATCCCCATCCCTGCGCCGGAACAGAGCCACCGGCCGGTCCTGTGCGCGCCGGTACGGACGGGGCCACACACCCACGGCCGGGGCGGGTGGCCGACCCTGGAGTCCTGCCCGCCCAGGCCGTGTCCAGCAACCGCCCCGTCAGCGACGAGGGCGGGGAGCGATGAGCGCGTGGACCAACCAGGAGCGCGACTCCGCCGGCACCCTCGCCGATCACCTGTCCGCGTTCGGGCCTCTCGAACTCCCGCCCGGCTGGACGGCGAGCCCCCAGACGAGCCGGGCATGGTCGCTGTTCTGCGGAGGCGAGTATGTCGCGGAGTTGGGCCGCTCCCTGGTTGGGCAATGGCGACTGTGCCTCGCCGGGGAAAGTCTGCCGCTCCCGCGCGCTTACGACACCCGTCGTCTGCCGTTGCTGCTTTGCTCGGCATCTCGCCGCGTCTCCCCGGCCGGCCCGCTCCCGGCCTCCATCGGTTGAGCCCGCCCAATCCGGCAAATACGCCCCGTCCAGTGCTCGGCTCGTACTTCAGCCGAACCGCGCCCGCGCCACGCCATCGCGGGCGCTGATCCCTCGGCCGGTCAGCCAGGCTGAGCACCTTGGAGCGTGTGCCCCGCGAGTCTCGGTTAGAGATTGTCATGCTGGGCTGCCGGTCGGGTTCGCGACAGAGCAGTAACGACACCGTGGCTCACGCCGATGATGCCAGTACCGCCCTCTCGCCGAAGGAACCGTCACAATGCCCGCATCACGTGCCCGCCACCTCGCCACGCTCACCGCCGCCGTGCTCACCACTGCCACCGTTCTCGCGTGCGGCGGCTTCGGCGCCGACACTCCCAGCAAGAGCCAAGGCGACCCGACTGCGTCCACCTCAGCCGACGCTGCGGCCGACCCGGTCGCGAAGATCGGCGTGGAGGGCTTCACCTACAAGGACGGCCTCCAAGTCCAGGTTCTCTCGGCGAAGAAGAGCAAAGCTGGGGCGTACGCGGTCGGGGTGAAGCCCGGGCAGGTCGTCGTCAGGGTCACGGTGAAGCTCACGAACAAGTCCAAGGCGACGGTCGACCTCGCGCTCGTTCAGGTGTCGCTGAAGGCCGGCGCGGACGGTCTCCAAGCCGAGCAGGTCTTCGACCACGAGAACGGCCTCGCGAACGGCTTCACCGGTTCGGTAGCGCCGGGCCGGAACGCGTCCGCGGTGTACGGCTTCGCGGTCGCCCCGGCCGACGCCTCGAAGGTCAACATCGAGGTCACCCCTGGCCTGAACTACAGCGCGTCGATCTTCGAGGGCGCAGCCGCGTGAGGCCCAGCCAAGCGTGCTCTGATGCTGGTGGCGCTGACTGCTGTCGCCGGGCTGCCGAAGCGGCCCGAGAATTGACCCGCCAGTGAAAACCCGCGAATTCGTCAGCTACGCCGCTGGAATCGCGCTCGCGCTCGCGGTCTTGGCCTACTGCTCAACCCGACCCGAATCAGGCCCTGACCTGAGAGTCGAGGCGGAGGCGCAGTGCGAGGACTTCGTAAAGGCCCGCCTCAAGTCACCGGCGACCGCGGAGTTCTCCGACGAGACGACGGCCGGAGGCGGCGCCCGGTGGACGATCACGGGCGTTGTCGATGCGGAGAACTCGTTCGGGGCGAAGGTCCGCTCGAACTACGTCTGCATCGTTACCGATCAAGGTGACACTTGGCGGCTGGAATCGCTGACCGGCGTCAAGTAGGCCACGGTTGCGCCCCGATCAGGAACAAGCCGAGCAGGGCACGCCGGGCCACTCACACAAATTCCCGACAGACCGGCATCAGGTGGCTGCCGCGCGAAGGATGTCCGTCGTCGGCTTGAGGGCTTCCCGCACCTCGTCGGTGGCGTCCGCCTCGTTCCACAGCTCCCACAGCTCGCTGCCCTCGCCGAAGGTGCGTTCGATCGCGCGGAGGGCGGTGCGGGCGAGTTCGGGGGTGAGCGGGAGGTCGAGGGTGGCGAGCCATTCCCGGATCTCGTCGTCGTCCTCGTCCGGATCGCCCGGCAGGCCGGCCAGCAACGCCGCCGCCGCGACAGCGCGCGCACCCGCGGCGTAGCCGAGATACCCCGACCCGTCGGCAACCGTCTCGACGGCTGCCCGAATGCGTGCTGGTGCCTTCTTGGCTTTGCCTTCCATGAGGCTCTCGACGAAGTCGCACGCGTCGTCGTTGCCCAGCGGCCCCGCGCCCCAGGTCCCCAACGCCCAAGCCCCTCCGTTCGTCCGGCAGCCGATTCTCTTCAGTGTCACAGCCGAACTCGCCCGCACGCGGGCCCCGGCGCGGCGCCTACGGTACGGGAGCGAGCCGGAGAATGGCGTAGCCGTCCGAGACGGCCGCCAGCTCGACGCGGATCCGGTTCATGGTGAGGCGCGCTCCGAGGCCGGCCGATCCGGTGGCCATCGCCGGAGCGGCGGCCGACTGTCCCACGACGGACATGCTGCAGCTGGGGTGGTCGCACGCGAAGCTCGTCCCGCCGCCGGGGGCGTCCACCATCCTGAAGGTCACCGTGGCCGGACCGATCACCTCCACCCGCAGCTGGGCGACACCGAACCGGCCGGCCAGGGGGATCGACGCCGGTCGGTCCACCCGCACCTCGCAGGTGCCGTCGGTGCAGGCGCCGAGGTTGGTCCCGTCCGCGGCGACCGGCACAGGCGGCGAAGACGAGACGGCGGGCTTGGAGGGCGTCGGGGCTGGGGAGGGCGCGCCGTCGGCGCCACACCCTGTCGCGAACGCGAGCAGCGTGGCCGCGGTCAGCACTGCTCTGGTCACGACCGGCATGATCGCCCCTTCCTCTCCCTGGGGTGGCTGATTCATGTCGTCACTCCGGCCCACCGGCCTGCCCCGCGTGAAGGGGACGGAGGCCCCCTCCGGACAGGTCCGCGTGGTCACCGGCCCTGGGCCTGCGAGCCGCGCAGGACCATGCAGGTGCTGTACGTCTTGGCCACGAGCTGGCCGTCGGCGTCGGTGACCTCGCACTCGACCAGCCCGAGCGTGTAGGTGCGCTTCACGACCTGCGCGACGGCCCGCAGCCTGGTGTGCCGCACGGCCTTGAGGAACTTCGCCGTCACGTCCACCGTGGTGAGGCTCTCGTCGTCCTCGATGGTCGTCGCCATCGCCGTCCCCATGGCCGCGTCGGCCAGCGTACTCACGATGCCGCCCGCCACGGTGCCCATCGGGTTGAAGTAGCGCTCGCCCGCGTCCATCTCGATCACCGCCCGGCCGAGTTCGACCTCGGTCATGTCGAACGCGAGCAGCGTGACGATGGGAGGCGCTGGCGTCGCACCGGTGGCCAGCGCACGGAGCTGCTTGAGATGCGCCGTTGTGCTCGGCGGCCGGACCATGGGCATGTTGGTCACAGCCGGGACGCTAGCGTTGCGGCACCGCATCGTGCGGCTCGCCCCTGACCGGAGGGACAGCACGTGTACCCGCAGGATCCCGCCACACCGCCTCCGCAGCCCGGCTCATGGCAGCCGCCGCAGCCACCGCCGTACCCTCCGGGCGGGTACGGGCCCGGATATCCCGCTGGCGTGCCGGCCGCGCCGCCGAAGCGCGGCGCCTCCAACGGCCTGGTCGTCGGCCTGGTGCTGGGAGTGGTCGTGGTGCTGCTGCTCTGTGGCGGCCTGACCATCGGCGCCTTCGTCGTCTTCGGCCGCGGCCGGCCCTCCGAGCCGGGCAGCAGCGCGCAGGAGGACTCGCGCTTCGTCGACTACCGCAAGACGGACCCGTCGATCCTCACCCGGAACCACCGGTCGGGCACGATCGACTACTCGGTGAGGCCGCCGGTCGGCGGCGATCACAACGAGATCTGGCAGAACTGCGAAGGCGACGTGTACCCCGGGCAGATCCCCGCCGAACGTGCGGTCCACAGCCTCGAACACGGCGCCGTGTGGATCGCCCACGGTCCCGACGTCGACCCGATCGATGTGGACCGGTTGACTCGGTGGGTCCAAGGCAAGGACTACATGTTCATGAGCCTGTACCCGGGCCTGGGACGGGAGATCTCCCTGCAGGCGTGGGGTTACCAGTTCAGGACGACGTCCCCCTCCGATACCGGCATCGGGGAATTCATCGAGAGGTACCGGCGCACCGCGAGCCTGGAGCCCGGCGCTACCTGCGGCTCGGGTTCCACCGCTCTCGGCGCGGCACCGGACTAGCCGGCGGACGGTGGCGGGGGCACTGTAGGACGGCACAGCCGCAGGATCGCGGCGGAACGGGCCGGCAGGTCCACGCCTCCCCCGACAAGGCACGCCCGGTCGTCGGTGGTCAGCAGGACCGCGTCGGCGGCCGCCAGCGCAACAGTGCCCGCGGCGTCGGCGAGGTTGGCCACCACCGCGTGACCATGGCGGCGGACGACGAGCCAGCGGGCGTCCTCGTCGAAACGGACTTGAATCCGATCCAGCCGCGGGTCGGAAAGGTCTGGAACGGCCTTGCGTAGCGCGAGCAGCCGGCGGTGGAACGCCAGCAGGTCGGCGTGCGGTGTATCGTCCAGCTCCGACCAGTCCAGTTTGGACCGCACGAACGTCGCCGGGTCCTGCGGGTGAGGCACGTCCACCGCCGCCCAGCCGTGCGCGGCGAACTCCTCCAGCCGGCCCTGCCCGGTGGCCGCCGCCAGCTCCGGCTCGGGGTGGCTGGTGAAGAACTGCCACGGCGTCCGTGCGCCCCACTCCTCCCCCATGAACAGCATCGGGGTGAACGGGGAGGTGAGCAGCAACACCGCGCCGACCTTGAGCAGGTCGGGGCCGAGCGTCGTGGTGAGGCGGTCGCCGACCGCACGGTTCCCGATCTGGTCGTGGTTCTGCAGGAACACCACGAAGCGGTGCCCGGGGACGATCGCTCGGTCCACCGGGCGGCCGTGCACGCGTCCCCGGAAGCTCGACCAGGTGCCGGCGTGCACGTACGCGTCCTCCAGGGCGTCGGCCAGCGTGGCCAGCGTCCCGAAGTCAGCGTAGTAGCCGTGCCGCTCGCCGGTCAGCGCGGCGTGAAGCGCGTGGTGCACGTCGTCGTCCCAGGCGGCGTGCAGACCGTAGCCGCCGGCCTCCCGGGCGGTGACCAGCCGGGGGTCGTTCAGGTCGGACTCGGCGACCAGCGACAGCGGCCGGCCCAGGTGGGTGGCCAGGGCCTCGGTCTCCCGCGCCATCTCCTCCAGCAGGTGCGTGGCCCCGTCGTCGGCCAGCGCGTGCACGGCGTCCAGCCGCAGGCCGTCGAGGTGGTAGTCGCGCAGCCACATCGCGATGTTGTCCAGGACGTACCGGCGCACCTGGTCCGAGCCCGGGCCGTCCAGGTTGACCAGGTCGCCCCAGGTGTTGCGGCCCTGCTTGAGGTAGGGGCCGAACCGGGGCAGGTAGTTGCCGGACGGCCCCAGGTGGTTGTGCACCACGTCCAGCACGACGCCCAGGCCGCGGGCGTGGCAGGCGTCCACGAAGCGCTTCAGGCCGTCCGGTCCGCCGTACGGCTCGTGCACGGCGTACCAGGCCACGCCGTCGTAGCCCCAGTTGTGGACACCGTTGAAACCGTTCACCGGGAGCACCTCGACCAGGTCGACGCCAAGGTCGACGAGGTGGCCGAGACGCTCGATCGCCGCGTCGAAGGTGCCCTCCGGGGTGAACGTGCCGATGTGCAGCTCGTAGAGGACGGCACCGGGGAGCTGCCGGCCGGTCCAGGCGTGGTCGGTCCAGGCGAAGGCGCCGTCGTCGTAGAGCCGGCTGGCGCCGTGCACGCCGCGCGGAAGCCAGCGTGCGCGGGGGTCGGGCAGCGGCTCTTCGGAGTCGTCGAGCAGGAACGCGTAATCGGTTCCCGGGCCGGCGTCCGGGACATCCAGCCGCCACCAGCCGTCCTCGTCGGGGGCGAGGTCGGCCGTGCCGGCCGGATCGGACGGATCGGACGGACGGGCCGGGTCGCCGGCCGCGCCGTGCCGGACCCGCACCCTCGACGCCGCCGGCGCCCACACCTCGAACCTCGCCACGCCGGTCCCTCCGCTCTGGTGCGCGTCCCGACGACGCGTAGGCCCTCACCCGCCGCGGTCGACCCGAATCTTCCGGGCCCGACACCACTCGTAGTGATTCGCATCACCACCACGTCCGAAACACGCGCGACGGTGTCAGATCCCTGAGGCAGAGTGGCATGAGTGACCACCTCTACGGACCGATCCGCCTTACGTTCCTGGCTGCCGGGCTACCTCCTGTTGGCCCTGATCTGGGGCTCCAGCTTCCTGTTCATCAAGATCGGCGTCCGCGAGCTGCACCCGCTCTACGTCACGCTCGGGCGGGTCGCCGCGGGTGCGCTCGTGCTGGTCGCCGTCCTGCTCGTCACCCGGGTGAGGCTGCCGCGCGACCTGCGCACCTGGGGCCACATGGCGGTGGTCGGGGTGGGTGTCGCGATTCCGTTCACCCTGTTCGGGTACGGCGAGCAGCGGGTCTCCTCGGTGCTGGCCGGCATCTGGAACGCGACGACGCCGCTGGTCGCGCTGCCGGTCGCGGTGTTGATCTTCCGTACCGAGCGGCTCTCGGCCCGGCGGGTACTCGGCATCCTGCTCGGGTTCGCCGGCGTGCTGGTGGTGCTCGGCGTCTGGCAGGGTGTCGGCGGAGCGCAGCTCACCGGCCAGCTCATGTGCATGGGCGCGGCGGCCTGCTACGGCGTGGTGATCCCCTACCAGCGACGCTTCCTCGGCAAGCTGCCGAACGCGGGTGTCGCCGTACCCGCCGGTCAGCTCCTGGTCGCCACCGCCGTACTGCTCGTCGTCGCGCCGCTGGTCGCGGGCGCGCCGCCGGCTCCCACCGGCTTGTCGACGGATGTGCTCGCCAGCGTGCTGGCGCTCGGTGCACTCGGCACCGGCCTGGCGTTCTTCCTGCACTTCCGGATCATCCGGGTAGCCGGTGCCAGCACGGGGGCATCGGTGACCTACCTGATCCCGATCGCGGCCACCGTGATCGGTGTGCTGGCCCTGGGCGAGCACGTCTCCTGGTACCAGCCCGTCGGTGCGGCGGTCGTGCTCCTCGGCGTGGCCGTATCGCAGGGCCTGCTCCGGTTCCCGGCCGCATGGTCGCGGCGGAGGACACCTGTGACGGCTCCCGTCCCCGTCCCCGAGGACCCCGCGCCCTGCCGCGCCTGACCCGCCCCGACCGCCGGGACGAGCGCTCCTTCCTGAGCGAGCAGTGCGACGGGATAGCGACCGAGGACGGCTTCCAGTAGGGGTGCCCCCTGCCAGATCGCGCCGGTGAGGGTGTCCGTCCAGGTGCCCTGGGGCAGCGGGAGCACGGTATCGCCCCAGCCGCCGCCGCGCTCCAGGCCGATCGGCAGGCGGGTGGCCACGGCCACCGCGCCGCCGCGGTCGAAGGCGACCGCGTGGCCGGCGGCCGACCCGTGCGCCGCCAGCGGGCGGTAGGTGGTGAAGAGCTCGGCGGCGTCCCGGCGCATCCGCAGCGCGCGGGAGGTGACCAGCAGCTTCGCCGCGCCGCTGACGTCGACGCTGGGCAGCCAGCCGGCGTCCAGGCGCTCCAGGAGTTCCCGGCGGGCAGCGAAGTCGACCGAGCGACGGTTGTCCGGGTCGACGAGGGAGTTGTCCCAGAGTTCGGTGCCCTGGTAGGTGTCCGGCACCCCGGGCATCGTGAGCTGCACCAGCTTCTGGCCCAGCGAGTTCGACCAGCCGTATGGCGTGACGTGCGTGGCGAACGCGTCGATGTCGGTGCGCAGCTTGTCGTCGTCGTACGCGGCGTCGACCGCCGCGTGCATCGCGGCTTCGAACGCCTCGTCCGGGTCGTCCCATCCGGTGGCGGTGCGTGCCTCCCGGGCCGACTTCTCCAGCACGGCGTGCAGGCGCTCGCGCGCGATCGGCCAGCTGCCGACAACGGTCTGCCAGAGGAGATGCGCCACCGCGCCGTCCGGCACCGGGGCCGCGGCCATCCATCGCCGCAGCACGGCGGCCCACTCGCCGGGCAGCTCGCTCAGCGCGGCCAGCCGGGCCCGGACGTCCTCGCTCCGCTTGGTGTCATGGGTGGACAGGGTCGTCATCCCGGTCGGATGGTCGGCCTGGCGCCGCGTGCACGCGGCGTGGAACGTGTCCGGGCACGCGCCGAACTGGGTCGGGTCGCCGCCCACCTCGTTCAGCGCGACGAACCGGGTCCAGCGGTAGAACGCGGTGTCCTCGACGCCCTTGGCCGTCACGGCCCCGGTGGACTGCTGGAACCGGATCGCCAGCTCGTCGGCGGGGTCGCCCAGCCGGGGCGCCAGCGCGTCCAGCACCGGCACAAGGTCCGGGCGTCGCCTGCGGGCCGCCGCCGTGGCCGCGGCCAGGTGCGACGCGCCGAACGGCAGGTAGGACCGGTACACGGGGAACGCGGCGAGCACCTCGGCCAGCGCGTCCTCCACCGGGCTCAGCACCGCGGCGCGTTCCAGCTCCGCGCCATCGCCGTCGCTGAGGCCATCGCCGTCGCTGAGGCCATCGCCGTCGCTGAGGCCATCGCCATCGCTGGGGCCGCCGCCGTCGTCGTCGTCAGACTCGGGCCTACGACCAGGGGCGGAGCCGGCACCGGGGGCGACGTCGAGGTCGGGAGCCAGGCGGGCCAACCGGCGCAGCTCGGCACGCAGCATCCCGGTCGCGACGTCCCGCTTGGCCTCGTGAGCCAGCGCGCCGAAGTCGCACGACGCGCCGGTCAGCGCGGTGAACGCCGCTTCGGCTGCCGGGTCGACGAACAGCGCACCCACCTCAGCGAGCGCGTCGTACCCGGTGAGCCCGGCCACCGGCCACGCGGGCATCGCCTCGCCCGGCTCGGTGATCTTCTCCACCACCAGCCAGGCGTCCGGCGCCGCTGCCCGCAGCCGGGCCAGGTAGCCGGACGGGTCGCGCAGGCCGTCGGGATGATCGACCCGGATGCCGTCCAGCTCGCCGGCGGCATACCAGCGCAGGACCTCACGGTGGGTGGCCTCGAAGACCGCCGGATCCTCCACCCGCAGGGCCGCCAGCTCCGTCACGGCGAAGAACCGCCGATAGTTCAGGTCGACGTTCCCGCGCCGCCAGGACACCAGTTCGTAGTGCTGGCGGTCGTGCACCTCGCGGGGGGCGCCGGCCTCGGTGCCGGGAGCCAGCGGGAACCTGTGGTCGAAGTACCGCAGCTCACCGCCGGCCAGCCGCAGGTGGTCGAGCGCGTCGGCGTCGTCGGCAAGCACCGGCAGCACCAGCCGCCCCCGCGACCAGTCGATGTCGAACCAGGCGGCGTACGGGGACGCCCGGCCCCGGCGCAGCACGTCCCACCAGGCCGGGTTGGCGGCCGGCACCGCGACCCCGGCATGGTTGGGCACGATGTCGGCGACCAGGCCCAGTCCGTGCTGCCGCAACGCGGCGACCAGAGCCTGCCGGGCGGGCTCGCCACCGAGTTCGGTGTTCACCCGGGAGTGGTCGGCCACGTCGTAGCCGTGCGCGGAACCGGGCGTCGCCTGCAGCAGCGGCGCGGTGTAGAGGTGCGAGACGCCGAGCGCCTTCAGGTAGCCGGCCAGCCCGGCCGTCGCGGAGAGGTCGAACTGCGGATTGACCTGCACCCGGTAGGTGGCCCGCGGCGTCGGGCGGGTCACCTCAGCGTTCCCCGATCAGCACCACGAGCGAACGGTCGCCCACCATCACGACGCCGCCGGGCTCGGCGAACCGGTCGTCCTCGCCGTTGCCGGTCCCGGTCGAGGGGTCGGCGGTGTTCAGCACGACCCGCCACCGGGACGCGTACTCCGCCGGTGGCGCGGTGAACTCGATCGGCTCGTGGTGGGCGTTGAACCAGAGCAGGAACGACTCGTCGGTGATGCGCTCGCCGCGCGGCCCGCACTCCCGGATGCCCTCGCCGTTGAGGAAGAGCGCCACGGCCTTGCCGAAGTCGGTCTCCCAGTCGTCCTCGGTCATCTCCTTGCCCGCCGGCGTGAACCACTCCACGTCCGACAGTGCGGTTCCGGAACGGCGCGCCGGGCGGCCGTCGAAGAACCGGCGGCGGCGGAACACCGGGTGCTCGGCGCGCAGCGCGGCCGCCCGGCTCACGAACGCGCTCAGCTCGTCCTCGGCCCGGTCCCAGTCGACCCACGCCAGTTCGGAGTCCTGGCAGTACGCGTTGTTGTTGCCGCGCTGCGTCCGGCCGAGCTCGTCCCCGTGGCCGATCATCGGCACGCCCTGGCTCAGCAGTAGCGTGACCAGGTAGTTGCGCCGCTGGCGGGCCCGCAGCGCCAGCACCGCCGGGTCGTCGGTGGGCCCCTCGACCCCGCAGTTCCAGGACCGGTTGTGACTCTCCCCGTCGGCGTTCTTCTCCCCGTTGGCCTCGTTGTGCTTCTGGTTGTAGGAGACCAGGTCGGTCAGCGTGAACCCGTCGTGGCAGGTGACGAAGTTGATGCTGGCCACCGGCCGCCGACCGTCGTGCTGGTAGAGGTCGGCCGAGCCCGAGATCCGGGAGGCGAACTCGCCGAGGGTGCCCGGCTCGCCCCGCCAGAAGTCGCGGACGGTGTCGCGGTAGCGACCGTTCCACTCGGTCCACAGCGGCGGGAAGTTGCCGACCTGGTAGCCGCCCGGCCCCACGTCCCAGGGCTCGGCGATCAGCTTGACCTGGCTGACCACCGGGTCCTGCTGGATCACCTCGAAGAAGGTGGAAAGCCGGTCGACGTCGTAGAACTCGCGGGCCAGCGCCGAGGCGAGGTCGAACCGGAACCCGTCGACGTGCATCTCGGTGACCCAGTAGCGCAGCGAGTCCATCAGCAGCTGCATCGAGTGCGGGTGGCGCACGTTGAGGCTGTTGCCGGTGCCGGTGTAGTCCATGTAGTACTCCGGCTCGTCGTCCATCAGCCGGTAGTACGCCTGGTTGTCGATGCCGCGGAAGCTCAGCGTCGGGCCGAGGTGGTTCCCTTCGGCGGTGTGGTTGTAGACCACGTCGAGGATGACCTCGATGTTCGCCTCGTGCAGCGCCTTGACCATGGCCCGGAACTCCTGCACCTGCTGGCCGCGCCGGCCGCTGGCCGAGTACCCGGAGTAGGGGGCGAGGAAGCCGATCGTGTTGTAGCCCCAGTAGTTCGACAGGCCGCGCTGCACCAGCGTGTGGTCGTGCACGAAGTGGTGCACGGGCATCAGTTCCAACGCGGTGACGCCGAGCGATTTGAGGTGGTCGATCACGGCCGGGGTGGCCAGGCCCGCGTAGGTGCCGCGCAGTTCGGCCGGCACGCCGGGGTGGCGCATGGTCAGGCCACGGACGTGCGCCTCGTAGATCACCGTGTCGTGGTACTGGTGCCGCGGCGCCCGGTCGCCGGTCCAGTCGAAGTACGGGTTGGCCACCACCGACTTGGGCAGGTGCGGGGAGGAGTCTGTCTGCGAACGTCGCCCGGGTGCGCCGAACTCGTAGCCGAACAGCGCGTCGTCCCAGTCGATGTCGCCCTCGATTGCCTTGGCGTACGGGTCGAGCAGGAGCTTGCCCGGGTTGCAGCGCAGCCCGGCCGCGGGGTCGAACGGTCCGTGCACCCGGAAGCCGTACCGGTCGCCGGGCTGGACCCGGGGCAGGTAGCCGTGCCAGACGAACGCGTCCACCTCGGGCAACGGGATGCGCTCCTCGGCGCCGTCCTCGGGGAACAGGCACAGCTCGACCGCGTCGGCGACCTCCGAGAAGACCGCGAAGTTGGTGCCGATGCCGTCATACGTCGCGCCGAGCGGATAGCTCGACCCGGCCCAAACCTGCATGCCTACTCCTTGATCGGTTCCGACCGCGACCGTACCGCGATACGAGACACGCGCTGCGCGCCGAAGAAAGTCACGAAAAGTATTGGAAAGATTGCTGTTAGTAGTAATAATTCGGCCAGAAATACTGAATTCGGTCAGCCGGCACCGCTCGGCGACGACCGACAGAGAAGGGTGAAGACCGATGGACGCTGTAGTCGCGCTGCTTGCGCAGGCCGTTGCCGCTGTCGTGGCACTGGTGGACAGTCTTCTCGGCTGATTCCGAGTGACCCGGCGGTCCAGGGCGCCACCTTGGACCGCCGGGGGCCGCGGCGCGGTTGCCGGCACGGGGTTCCGGCACCGGAACCTCCGTCCGGTGCGGAGCAGGAACGCTCAGCGGACGAAGAACCAGCTGAACGGCTCCCACGGCAGGTTCCGCAGCACGGCGAAGAGCCCGGTGGCCACCAGGAACCCGCCCCAGACCACCGGCGGGATCCGTCTGGTCGGCAGGGAGAGGCCGAACGCCCGCTTCATCCCCCACGCGAGATACGCCCAGGCCAGCACCGGTGCGGCGAGGAACGCCATCAGGTGGTGTCGGCCGGCCTGCACCAGGTCGCCGTGCAGCAGGTACCAGACCATCCGGGTGCCGCCGCAGCCCGGACAGTCCAGGCCGGTGACCGCCTTGAACGCGCACGGGCCGAGCGGGTCGCGCTGGTTGTCGCTCGGATCGTTCATCAACACGTAGGTGAAGGCCAGGCCCATGCAGCCGAGGAGCGCCAGCGGGGCGAGCCAGGCCGGACGGGTCCACAGCGCGATGAAGAACCGTTCCACCCGACCTGGCGGCGGAGGCGGCGGGCGGTGCCACACCCCGTCCCACATCGGCGGAATCTGTCCGGGCCCGGCGAGGCCGTCTGAGCCGGCCGGCACGGTCACCGCCGCCGCGACATTCGGCGCCTCGACGGACGGCGCACCGCCTGCCCCGGCCGTCGGGATCGGTGCGGCCACCGATGCGGGGACCGGCGCAGCCTCACCGGTAGCGGGGTCGTGCTCGGGCATGCGGCCTCACCTGGTGTCCGGCCGCCGGTGAACGGGGTTCTCCGGCGTGAGTCGTCTTCGGTCACGATACCGTCCAGGCGCCTCCCCGGCCGGCGCGGTGCCCGCGGGCCCGTACGGGCTGCCGCCGGGGTCAGCGCCTAAGCGTCATCCGGCCACCGGCTGGCTGCTTGCGCGCAGCGCCGCGGCCAACGGGACAGCCAGGTCGCCGCCGACCGGCGCCGCCACACCGTCCAGCTCCAGCCAGGCCGCCATCGCCGCGAGTTCGGATGCCAGCGCCTCGGCCACCTCGCCCGCGTCCGTGCCCGCCTCGGCGTACGCGCCGGGAACCCGCAGCACCCCGGCCTGCCGGTCAGCCTTCAGGTCCACCCGCGCCACCAGCTGGTCGCCGAGCAGGAACGGGAGCACGTAGTAGCCGTGGACCCGCTTGGGAGCGGGCGTGTAGATCTCCAGCCGGTACCGGAACCCGAAGAGCCGCTCGGTGCGGCTCCGCTCCCACACCAGCGAGTCGAACGGCGAGAGCAGCGCCTGGGCCCGGACCCAGCGCGGCAGCCTGGCGGCCTCGTCGAGGTAGGCCTGCTGCCGCCAGCCCGCGACGGTGACCGGAATCAGTGCCCCTTGCTCCACCAGCGCCGCGACCGCCGGCCGCGCCTCGGCGGGGCTGAGCCGGAAGTAGTCGCGCAGCTCGGGCTCGGTGGCGACCCCGAGCGCGCGGGCGGCGACACGGACCAGTTCGCGCCGGGCGTCGTCGGGATCCGGGTCGGGTAGGGCCAGCAGTTCCGGTGGGAACACCCGTTCAGGCAGGTCGTAGAGCCGCTCGAAGTTCCGCCGGCCCGCCGCGGTGACCTCGCCGGACCAGAACAGGAACTCCAACGCGCGCTTGGCGTCCGGCCAGTCCCACCACGGACCGTTGCGGCGGGGCAGGTCGGACCCGAGCTGCCCGGCGGTGACCGGCCCCTGGTCGGCTACCTGCTGGCGCACCCTCGCGACCAGGTCGGGCTGCTCGACGGCGATCCGCCGCATGCCGCCCCACGCCGAACGGGCCGCGTCGGCCATCCGCCACCGCAGCAGCGGCTGGGTGGCCAGCGGCAGCAGCGACGCTTCGTGCGCCCAGTACTCGAACAGCTCCCGCGGGCGCCCCCACGCGGCCCGTTCGAGCAGTGTCCGCGGGTAGGGACCCAGCCGGCTGAACAACGGCAGGTAGTGCGAACGCACCAGCACGTTCACCGAGTCGATCTGGAACAGCCCGACCCGGCCGAGCACCCGACGCAGGGCGCGGACGTCGGGCGTCCCGCCCGGCCGCCGGTCGGCGAACCCCTGGGCTGCCAACGCGATCCGCCGCGCCTGGGACGCCGACAACGCCGTCACCGGCCATCGCACCGTCGACCTGCCTGCCACGCTCTCTCCCGCCCTCCCACCAGCCGTCTCGCCCAACGGCTCGTCGGGTGACGCTAGCGCGGGATTACCAGGTCCGGACCGCCGGCAGCGCGGCCGGTCGACGCGCAGGCAGAGGAACCGCGGGCGCACGAGAGTCGGCCACGAGGCGCTCTCGCCGGCTTGACGAGGCCGCGATCCACGGCGTTACCGCCACCCGCGACGTTCCTACCCCGTGTAACGGCTGCCCAGGGCACACACGATGACGAGCAGACCGAGGACGATCGAGGCGACGGTCCAACCGCGGGCCTTGCTCACGTAGTCGGACATGGTGTACCAGTCGCCGCGGTCACGGGCTCCCATCGCCAGCGCCGAGTAGACGATGCCCACGATCCCCAGCGGCATGCAGCAGAGGACCGTCGCACCGATCGACAACGCGAGCCACCTGCCCACCGAGCTCGCGTCCGCAATCTCCGTCATCGTCGACTCCCTCGAACCCATCGCCTGCGCCGCGCCGCCCTGGCCCGTCCCGCGAGACGGTAGCGAAGCCGCGCCAGCGGCCGTCGGCGGCACGTGCCGTCCACCACCGCGACGAATGCCGGCTCCACCGACCGCAACGGCCGGCCGCTCCCGGTAGGCGGAGCGCGCGGCACCCGGGCCTCCGCCGCGACATAGGGTCGACCCATGGCTGAAGTGTTCGTCCGTCCCGCCCGGCTCGAGGACGCCGCCGCGGTGGCCCGGATCCAGCTGGCAACCTGGCGGACGGCGTACGCGGCGATCGTCCCCGGCCCGGTGCTGGCCCGGCTCGGCGAGGACCTCGTCGACGCGCAGTGGCGGGCGGCCGTCGAACGGCCTCCGTCGCCGCGGCACCGCGTGCTGGTCGCGGTCGAGCGGGACGAGATCGTCGGGTTCGCCGCGGTCGGCCCCGCCGAGCCCGACGACCTGGCGGTCCCCGAGGTGCTGGCACCCGAAGCCGGCGAGCCGGGCGACCCGACCACGACGCTCGCCGTGACGACGCTGCTGGTGGAACCGCGCTGGGGCCGGCGGGGGCACGGCAGCCGGCTGCTCGCCGCCGCGGTCGATCTCGGGCGGGCCGACGGCTTCGCCTCGGCGGTGACCTGGGTGCTCGACGCGGACATCGCGTCGGGAACGTTCTTCGGCTCGGCGGGCTGGGCGCCTGACGGCACCGGCCGGGTGCTGGACATGGACGGGACCGCCGTGCACGAGACGCGCCTGGTCACCTCCCTGGCCGCGGACTGACCCGTCGCGCCGCGACCGCACGGCGTCGACCGGGCGCTGAGGCCGGAACGTCCGCGGCGAGGCCTCCGAACGGGAGACCTCGCCGCGGCGCGGGCGAACTCAGTCGAAGAGCTCACCGAGGAAGCCACCGCGGTGCTTGCGCCTGCGGTGCCCGTGGTGGCCGTAGCCGTGGCCGTAGCTGGGCGCGGGATACGCGGCCGGCGGCGGGTAGGCCGGGGGCGGCGGCTGGTGCGTGGGGTAGCTGGCCGGCGGCGGCGCTGCCGGGGGCGGCGGCGCGGCGGCACCCTGGCGGTCGTTGTACGCCTGCTCCGCGTCGGCCAGGCGCTCCATCTCGCCCCGGTCGAGGAAGATGCCCCGGCACTCGGTGCACTGGTCGATCGTCACGCCGCTGCGCTCGTACTGCCGCATCGACGCCTGGCACTTCGGACAGATCAAACTCACGGGACGCTCTCCTCGGGACGGGCGGATCTTTGCCCCATTGTCCCTCGCGCATACCAGTGCCGCGCGACCCGGGCCGGTCGGACGTGTCGCCGACCGGGCACCGGGCCCCTGCGGCACGATTCGTGCCGCGGTCACGGCCGTCAGCAGTTCACGAACTCCGGCGACTGGTTGAGCAGCTGCGAGCGCACCGAGGTGAACCGGACGAGCTGGTCGTCCGCGGAACCGTCCACCGGAAAGGCAGCCACCCGGTGGCAGTTCTGAAACGCCAGCCGCACGCCGAAGTGGCGCTGCAGCGCACCGCGGATCGCGTCGCTCGCCAACGCCCGCAGCAGCTGGCCGCGGGCCTGCTCGTCCGGTGGCTCGACCTGGTTGTCGGTGAACTTGAGACCCGCCGTGGTGTCGCCGGCGCGCAGCCGGTCGGACAACCCCGAGACCATCTCGTACGCGTAGGGCAACGACTCCCGGATACAGGCGACGAACTCGGCGTCGTCGACCTCGCCTTGCTCGGCCCGGGTGAGCAGGTCGGCGGGAACGGTAAGCGACATGGAACCTCCAGACAGGAGACGGCAGAAGCTAACGCTTCTGAATGTCGTTCCCATCTTGTCGGAGAGTGATCCTGCCGTCAACGGTCCGTAGTCGTATGCCGTTCAGTCCGCGATCAGCTCGTCGAGGCCCACCGTCAGACCCGGCCGGCCCAGCACCGCCCGGACGGCCAGCAGGACACCGGGCATGAACGAGGCCCGGTCGTAGGAGTCGTGCCGGATCGCCAACGTCTCCCCCGCCGTGCCGAACAGCACCTCCTGGTGGGCCACCAGCCCGCGGGCGCGCACCGCGTGCACGGGCACCCCCTCGACCGTCGCGCCCCGGGCACCGTCCAGCGTCTGCTCGGTGGCGTCGGGCATGGCGCCCAGCCCGGCGGCGGCCCGGGCCCGGCCGATGATCGCCGCGGTGTGCCGCGCCGTGCCGCTCGGGGCGTCGAGCTTGTCCGGATGGTGCAGCTCGACGATCTCGGCCGATTCGAAGAACCGGGCGGCCTTCGCCGCGAACTGCATCATCAGCACCGCGCCCAGCCCGAAGTTGGGGGCGACCACCACACCGACCTCGGGGCGCACCTCCAGCCACGTCTGGACGGTGTCCAGCCGCTCCCGGGTGAAGCCGGTGGTGCCCACCACGGCGTGGATGCCCTGGTCGATGCACCACCGGATGTTGTCCATCACCACGTCCGGCGTGGTGAAGTCGACGACGACCTGGGCGCCCGCGTCGGAGACGTTGAACAGCCAGTCCCCCGCGTCCACCATCGCCACCAGCTCGGTGTCGGCCGCGGCGTCCACCGCCCGGCACACCTCCGAGCCCATCCGGCCGCGTGCGCCGAGCACGCCCACCCGGATCGGTTGGGTGGCCGCGTCGTCCACGTCGGGCACCGTCGTCTCCTCGGTCATGCCGAACCGCCAATCTGTACGCGAAGGGCCGCCTCCCCGCGGAAGGACCTCCGGCCCGCGACCCTAGCGTGACCTCGCGTCCGGCGCGCGCACGAGCACGGCCGGGCGAGGTGCCCGAGGACGTCGATCCATTCGCCCCAGGGACGTGGCGTCAGAGCGCGCCAGCGAAGTCGCGGCCTTCGAACGGGCCGATGACGCCGAGCGAGAACGGTTGGGTGAGCAGTTCGGCCGCTACCGACGCCACGTCCTCCGGGGTCACCCTCTCGACCTTCGCCAGCTGCTCGTCGATGGTGAGGATGTCGCCATAGAGCAGCTCGCCCTTGCCGATCCGGCTCATCCGCGACCCGGTGTCCTCCAGCCCGAGGACGGTGGAGCCCTGCAGCATCCCCTTGCCCCGGGCCACCTCGGCGTCGGTGACGCCCTGCTCGGCCACCCGGGCCAGCTCCGCGCGGACCAGGTCCAGCACCTCGTCCACCCGGCCCGGCGCACAGCCGACGTAGACGCCGAACATGCCGGCATCGGCGTAGTGGCTGCTGGAGGAGAACACCGAGTAGGCCAGGCCGCGCTTCTCCCGGATCTCCTGGAACAACCGGCTGCTCATCCCGCCGCCCAGCGCCTCGTTGAGCACCGAGAGGGCGAACCGCCGCTCGTCGTGACGGTCGACGCCGCGGGTGCCGAGGACCAGGTGGGCCTGCTCGGTCTCCTTCACATGCAGCGACACCGAGGCCGGACGCTCCGGCACGGCGCCGCCGCGGCGCGGCGGCACGGCGGGCACGGCATCCGGGTCGACGGCAATCGGGCCGGCGGCGAACGCCGCCGCGACCAGCCCAACCGTGCGGTCGTGGTCGAGGTTCCCGGCGACGGCCACGACCAGGTTCCTCGGCACGTACCGCCGCCGGTAGAAGCCGGCAATCTGGTCGCGGGTCATACCGGCGATCGTCTCGGCGGTGCCGATCACCGGCCGGCCGAGCGGATGGTCGCCGTAGAGCGCACCGGCGAACAGGTCGTGCACGACGTCGCCCGGGTCGTCGGTGTGCATGGCGATCTCTTCGAGGATCACCTGCCGTTCCACCTCGACGTCGGCCGAGGCGATCAGCGACGAGGTCAGCATGTCGCAGACCACGTCCACGCCCAGCGGCAGGTCGGCGTCGAGCAGGCGCGCGTAGTAGCAGGTGTACTCCTTGGCGGTGAACGCGTTGGTGTCGCCGCCCACGGCCTCGATCGCTGAGGAGATGTCCAGTGCGTCCCGCCGCTTCGTCCCCTTGAACAGCAGGTGTTCGAGGAAGTGCGACGAGCCGGCCAGGTGCGGCGTCTCGTCCCGCGACCCGACGCCCACCCAGATGCCGAACGAGACGCTGCGCACCTCGGGCAGCGCCTCGGTGACCACCCGCAGGCCCCCCGGGAGGTCGGTACGGCGGACCGTGCCGCCGTACCGACCGTCGCGGGCGCTGGGGCGTTCCCGGAGCCCGCCCGAACTCACGCGTCGGCGGGCGTCTCGGCGGACGCGTTCTCGTCCTTGACCGGGACGAGGCTGATCTTGCCGCGGGCGTCGATCTCGGTGATCTCCACCTGCAACTTGTCGCCCACCTTGCAGACGTCCTCGACCTTGGCGATGCGCTTGCCGTTGCCGAGCTTGGAGATGTGCACCAGTCCGTCCTTGCCCGGGACCAGCGAGACGAACGCGCCGAACGCCGCGGTCTTGACCACGGTGCCCAGGTAGCGCTCGCCGATCTTCGGCATGGTCGGGTTGGCGATCGCGTTGATCCGCTCCACCGCGGCCTGGGCGGACGGGCCGTCCACCGCGCCGACGTAGATCGTGCCGTCGTCCTCGATCGTGATGTCGGCACCGGTCTCGTCCTGGATCGCGTTGATCATCTGACCCTTGGGACCGATCACCGCGCCGATCTTGTCGACGGGGATCACCACGGTGGTCACCCGCGGGGCGAACGGGCTCATCTCGTCCGGCGCGTCGATGGCCTCGACCATCACGTCCAGGATCGCGATGCGGGCGTTCTTGGCCTGGGTCAGCGCGCTGGCCAGCACGTCGGACGGGATGCCGTCGAGCTTGGTGTCGAGCTGGAGCGCGGTGACGAACTGGCGGGTGCCGGCGACCTTGAAGTCCATGTCGCCGTACGCGTCCTCGGCGCCGAGGATGTCGGTCAGCGCAACGTACTCGGTCTTGCCGTCCACCTCGTCGCTGATCAGGCCCATCGCGATGCCCGCGACCGGCGCCTTGAGCGGCACGCCGGCGTTGAGCAGCGACATCGTGGACGCGCACACCGAGCCCATCGACGTGGAACCGTTGGAACTCAGCGCCTCGGAGACCTGCCGGATCGCGTAGGGGAACTCCTCGCGGCTGGGCAGCACGGGCACCAGCGCCCGCTCGGCCAGCGCGCCGTGACCGATCTCGCGGCGCTTGGGCGAACCCACCCGGCCGGTCTCGCCGGTCGAGTACGGCGGGAAGTTGTAGTTGTGCATGTAGCGCTTGCGGTTGTCCGGGGAGAGCGTGTCGATCATCTGCTCCATCCGGAGCATGTTCAGCGTGGTGACGCCCAGGATCTGGGTCTCGCCCCGCTCGAACAGCGCCGAGCCGTGCACCCGCGGAAGCACCTCGACCTCGGCCGAGAGGGTGCGGATGTCGGTCAGGCCGCGGCCGTCGATGCGGACCTTGTCGCGCAGGATGCGCTGGCGCATCAGCTTCTTGGTCAGCGCCTTGATCGAGGCGCTGATCTCCTTCTCGCGGCCCTCGAAGCTCGCGTCCAGGCGCTCGTGGGCCAGTGCCTTGACCCGGTCGAGCTCGGTCTCGCGCTCCTGCTTGACGGGGATCCGCAGCGCGGCGTCGAGCTCGGCGCCGACCGCGCCGGCCACCGCGTCGAGGACGTCGTCGCCGAAGTCGAGGAACACCGGGAACTCGGCGGTGGGCTTGGCGGCCTTGGCGGCCAGCTCACTCTGTGCGGCCACGAGCCTGCGGATCGCGGGCTTGGCGGCCTCCAGGCCGCTGGACACCACGTCCTCGGTCGGCGCCGGGGCACCCTCGGCGATCAGCGCGACGGTGCCGGGCGTCGCCTCGGCCTCCACCATCATGATCGCCACCTCGGCGTCGGCGCCCTCGCCGACCACCCGGCCGGCGACCACCATGTCGAAGGTCGCGCGCTCAAGCTCGGTGTGGGTCGGGAAGGCGATCCAGTCGCCGCCGACATAGGCCATCCGGGTGGCGCCGATCGGGCCGCTGAACGGCAGGCCGGCGAGCTGGGTCGACAGCGACGCGGCGTTGATCGCGACCACGTCGTAGAGGGTGTCGGGGTCCAGCGAGAGCACGGTCACCACGACCTGGACCTCGTTGCGCAGGCCCTTGACGAAGCTGGGGCGCAGCGGGCGGTCGATCAGGCGACAGGTGAGGATCGCGTCCTCACTCGGGCGTCCCTCCCGGCGGAAGAACGAGCCGGGGATGCGCCCGGCGGCGTACATGCGCTCCTCGACGTCGACGGTGAGCGGGAAGAAGTCGAGGTGCTCCTTGGGGTGCTTGCCGGCCGTGGTGGCCGAGAGCACCATCGTGTCGCCCATCTGCGCGGTCGCGGAGCCCGCGGCCTGGCGGGCGAGGCGGCCGGTGGTGAACCGGATCTCGCGGGACGGATGGGAGCCGTTGTCGATGACGGCAACGGACTCGTGGACGGTCTGCTCTGACATGCGGAGAATCCTCCTGGGATCGTGGCCCGGACGACCGCGGAATCCCAGGAAGCGGCTCTGCTACCGGTCTTCGATCGAACCGAACCATTGCTCGTGGAGTCCTACCCACCCCGACGATTCTCAGACCGTCGGACGGGTGCTCCGGAGACCGTGCGGTCTCTGCCCGGGCAATAGGGCGGTACTACCGAGGACCGGTCTCCAGAGGTCCCGCGAAGGGATCCTTGGATCGTCCGGTGCTCGTGTGGTTCGGGGTACGGCCCGGTGGCCGTACGAGGCGGGGAGCGACCCGATGGGTCACTCCCCGTGGCGATCAGCGGCGCAGACCCAGGCGTTCGATCAGCGACCGGTAGCGATTGATGTCGGTCTTGGACAGGTAGTTGAGCAGCCGGCGGCGCTGGCCGACCAGCAACAGCAGCCCGCGGCGGCTGTGGTGATCGTGCTTGTGCGCCTTCATGTGCCCGGTGAGGTCGTTGATCCGCTTGGTCAGCATGGCGACCTGCACCTCGGGCGAGCCCGTGTCGTTCTCCACCGTGGCGTACTCGGCGATGATTTTCTTCTTGACGTCGGCAGCGAGTGGCACGAGTCTCTCTTTCGTCGTTGTTGTGTGTCCCCCGGTCGTCTTCACGAGGGCAGACAGCACACCGCCGGGACACCCGGCGTCGCCACAACGCTACCAGGCGGGTCGCCGGCGGACGAATCGGCGCGGGCCGTCGGCTGCGGTCGGCGACGCGGCCTCAGGCCAGCCGGCCGCGCACCTCGGCCACGTCGTCGTGAATCTGGGCGACCAGTGCGTCGGACGTGTCGAAGGCGACCATCGGACGCAGGTGGGCGACGAAGTCGATCGCCACCCGCTCGCCGTAGAGGTCGTCGTCGAAGTCCAGGACGTAGGCCTCCACCCGGCGCTCCCGGCCGGAGAAAGTGGGGTTCGTCCCGACGCTCACCGCTGCCGGCAGCGGTGACTTGCCCCGTACCAGCCACGCCGCGTAGACCCCGTCGGCCGGGACCGCCGCGTGCGGGTGGGTCTGCAGGTTGGCCGTCGGGAACCCGAGCTCGCGACCCCGCCGGTCCCCCCGGATCACCACGCCCTCCACCCGGTGCGGCCGGCCCAGCGCCGCGGCAGCCGCGGCCACGTCGCCGGCGGCCACGCACGCGCGCACGTACGTGGAGGAGAAGGTGGTCTCCCCCTCGGCCAGCAGCGGTCCGCCCCCGACCGTGAACCCGAACCGGGCGCCCAGCCGGGACAGCAGCGCCACGTCGCCGGCGGCCCGGTGGCCGAACCGGAAGTTCTCCCCCACCGCCACCGTCGCGGCGTGCAGATGTTCGACAAGCACGTCGTGCACGAACGCCTCCGGCGAGAGCCGGCTGAACTCGGGCGTGAACGGCAGCACGCAGAGCGCGTCCACGCCCAGTTGCTCGATCAGCTCCGCCTTGCGGCGGGGTGCGGTGAGCACCGCCGGGTGGCTGCCGGGCCGGACGACCTCGGACGGATGGGGGTCGAAGGTGACCACCACCGAGTTCAGGCCGGCCTGGTCGGCCCGCCGGACCGCGTCGGAGATCGTGCGCTGGTGGCCGCGGTGCACCCCGTCGAAGACCCCGAGGGTGAGCACCGAACGACCCCATCCGCTGGGCGTGTTCTCCACCCCGCGCCACCGCTGCACCGGCCGCACCTCCGTGCTCTCGGTCGGCGGCCTCGGACCCGGGCCGCGCCTGCCGCAAGCGTAGGCCGCCCGGACTGGACGGTCAGGGTGCCGGCCGGAGCACCACGTCCGGGCGGGTCACGCCGTCGGCCTCGGTGGCCAGCGCGATCACCCGGCCGTCCGGTCCGAACACCCCGTGGACGCCGGCGATCCCCGCCGCGGGCAGCCGGCCGCCGTGACCGAGCACCCGGGCCGCCTCGGCGTCGACGTCCCGGCGGCCGAACGCGGCCGCCACCGCGGCGTCCAGCCCGACGGCCACCGGGTCGTCCAGCTCGGCCAGTTCGTCCAGCGTGCGGGCCTCGGCGAGGCCGAAGCTCCCGACCCGGGTGCGACGCAGCGCCGTGAGGTGCCCGCCGACATCCAGCGCCGCGCCCAGGTCACGGGCCAGCGCCCGGACGTAGGTGCCCGCGGTGCACTCCACCTCGACGTCCAGGTCGAGCAGGTCGGGCGTGGGACGTCGGGCCTCCAGCAGCGCGAACCGGGTCACGGTCACCTGACGGGCAGCCAGTTCCACGGACTCGCCGGCCCGGACCCGGTCGTACGCGCGCCGGCCGGCCACCTTCACCGCCGACACCGCCGAGGGCACCTGGGCGATCTCGCCGGTGAGGGCGGTCATGCCGATGGCCACCGCGGCGTCGGTGACCCCAGCGGCGCTGGACCCGTCGGTCGGTTCGCCTTCGGCGTCGTCGGTGACCGTGGCCTGGCCCAGCCGGATGGTGGCCGCGTACGCCTTCGCGGTGAGGGTGAGGTGCCCGAGCAGCTTGGTGGCCCGCTCGACGCCGACCACGAGGACGCCGGTGGCCATCGGATCGAGCGTGCCGGCGTGGCCGACCTTGCGGGTGCCGGCGATCCGGCGCAGCCGCGCCACCACGTCGTGCGAGGTCATACCGGCCGGCTTGTCGACGACGACCAGGCCGCTGGTGGCCGGTGGACGGGCGGCCCGGCGGGTGGGAGCGTTCGGTGCGGTGTTCATCGGGCACCGAGCGTACGTGCCTCGTCGTGCACGCCGGAACGACGGGCAGGTGCGCCGTTCGCCGGACGTACGTGTCGCCGGGTGGGCCCGACGCTGGGTGTGCCCGGCGCTGCTGCCCGGCGGTCGGTCAGGCCGAGGTGGGGCCGTGGGTGAGGACACCGTGCCTGAACGTCGGGCCGGTGCCGGGGTTCAGCCGGTTGCGGGTCAGCTCGCTGGACGGGAAGAACTGGCCGAACCGCGGGTCGGCCTGGCACGGGTCGACCAGCAGCTTCTCCAGCACCATCGAGTTGTACTGGGCCGCCGTCGTCTCCAGCGTGTTCGCGTTCAGGATCACCTCGCGCTGCCAGCGCCTGGCCGACTTGGCCAGTCCCGGGATCCGGCTGTGCTCGGGCCACAGGCACTCGGCCGCGATCGCGTTCTCGCTGCTGGCCCAGATGCCGGTGTCGGTGTTCAGCACCAGCGTCTGGTTGCCGGTGACGTGGCCGGGGGTGGACAGCAGCGCGACGCCGGGACCCACCAGGGTGTCGCCCTCGATCGGCCAGAGCCGCTCCGGCGGCAGGTCGCGGTAGGTCTCGGCCTGGTACCAGGGCTTCTGCAGCGGGTGCAGGTCGGCCATCGCCTCCAGCTCGTGGCGCTGCACGATCAGCCGGGCGTTCGGGAAGGCCGCGGCCAGCGGCTCGGTGGCGCCGAGGTCGGGCTGCGGCGCGGTGGTGCCGAGCCAGCGGCGGACGTCCTGGGTGTGCAGGTGGTCGAAGACCAGATAGTCCACCTCCTCGGGACGAATGCCGACCCCGCCGAGGTACTCCAGGACGTCCCCGTGCCGGGTCACCAGCAGGTTGCGCAGCGGCCGTGGCGTTCGGGCGGCGAGGTCGGCGAAGTAGGGCGTGGTGGTACCGCGCTCGGTGTCGCTGGGCTCGAACAGCAGGATGCGGCCGCGGCCGTCGGACTCGGTCCAGCGCACGATCAGCATCCGGTTGGTGATCGAGACGAACGGCGCGAACGTGGTGGCGGCACGCCAGAGGCCGAAGCTGGTCGGATACGGCAGCGTGATCAGGTCGTGGGTGCGCACCGAATCCGGTTTGCCGGTGCTGGCGAACTCGGCCCGGAAGGCTGCGGCCAGGTCGGCCACCCGGCCCAGCCGGGCGCCGTAGCCGGTGGTCGGGTCGGCCAGCGCCGCCAGGGTGTCGATCGGCGTACCGAGTGCGGGGGCGTCCTCGGGAATCTGGATGACGGTGGTCATCGGGCACCTGCCCCGTTCCGAGCGAAGAGTTTCCGGCTGTAGGCGCCGACGATCGTGACCGGGTGGGTGAGTGCGGTGGTGAGGCGTCCGGTCAGCGTCTGCGGGTCGTGGGAGAGGCCGAGTTGGCGCAGGATCGTCGCCGCGTCGAAGTAGATCCGCTCGACCGTGATCCGGTCGCCCTCGAACAGGAAGAACGCGGTCATCCGGGCGCGGAACGCCTTGCCGGTGGGCGGCAGGCCGCGGAGCGGGCCGAGGTGGGTGCCGAGCAGGTCGAACTCCACGATGGTCGCGTCGTCGGCGTGGTGGATGGCGTGGATCTCGTTGCGCTGGTCCGGGAACGCGGTGCGGGTCTCCTGGTAGTAGCGGGAGACCTCCTGCTCGCCGTCGTACACGTCGCCGGTGGCGACCAGCTCGTAGCGCGGGTGGGCGAACGTCGTCATCGTGACGTCGAAGTCGTGGGCGTTCTCCGACTCCATGTGCTCACGCACGCACGCCTCACGCCGCTCCCGCAACGAAGCCTTCGCCATCGTCTCTCCCGCCCTCGTCGTCGACCGCTACAGACCCTCCCACCAGACGGGAGGCCGCGCGACAGGATCCGAGGAAATCGCCGGGTGCCCTGTCCGGGTGCCGACCCGAGGCAGTCAGGCCGGACGGCGGGTGTCGGGCGTGGTCGTGCCGTCGGCCGCCGCGGCACCGTCCGCGTTCTCGGTCGCCACCGCGCCGTCCGTGTCCTCGGGCTCCTGGTCCGCCGTGCTGCGGTACGGGTCGGCGTCGCCGGCGTACCGCGCGCCGGCGGCCTTGCGCTGGACCTCGGCGTCGGACTGGCTGGCCTGGGCGATCAGCTCGTCGATCTGGCGGACGGTGTCCGGGACGACGTCGGCCTCGAACGTGAGCGTGGGGGTGAACCGCACGCCGACCTGGCGCCCGACGGCGGCGCGGAGCACACCCTTGGCGCTCTCCAGGGCGATCGCGGTGGCGGCCTGCTCGGCCTCGTCGCCGTAGACCGTGTAGTACAGCGTCGCGTCGTGCAGGTCGCCGGTGACCTTGGCCCCGGTCAGCGTGACCATGCCCAGACGCGGGTCTTTCACGCCGGTGCGCAGCGTGTCGGCGACGATGTCGCGGATGCGGACGGCCAGCTTGCGGGCCCGTGCGGCGTCGACCATGTCGTTCCTCGTTCCCGTCCCCGGCACGGAGTGCGCGTGGGGACCGTCAGTCGTCGATGGAGTGCAGCCGGCGCCGCGCGGAGAGCAGCTCCAGCTCGGGCCGGGCCGCCACCAGCCGTTCGCAGGCGTCCAGCACCTCGCGGAGGTGGCCGGCGTCGCCGGAGACGCTCGCGACGCCGATTTCGGCCCGACCGTGCAGGTCCACGCCGCCCACCTCGGCGGCGGCCACCTCCAGCCGGCGCAGCGCGGCGACCACCGGCCGGACGTACGCGCGCTTGGCCTTCAACGAGCGGCTGTCCGGCGGCAGCAGCACGTCGAGCAGGAGGGAGCCGGTGAACATGACACTGGACATGACCTTGGTCGCGGCGGGGCCGTCGGGGCGGTCACCGGTGACGGTGGCCGCCCCGCCCGGGCTCACGCGCGCTGCTTCTCCCTGATCTCGAAGGTCTCGATGACGTCCTCGACCTTGATGTCGTTGAACGACCCGAGCCCGATACCGCACTCGAAGCCCTCGCGGACCTCGGTCGCGTCGTCCTTGAACCGGCGCAGCGACCCGATCGCGAGGTTGTCGGCCACCACGGCACCGTCCCGGACCAGCCGGGCCTTGGTGTTGCGGCGGATGACGCCGTTGCGGACGATGCAGCCGGCGATGTTGCCGAACTTGCTCGACCGGAACACCTCGCGCACCTCGGCGCTGCCCAGCTGGATCTCCTCGAACTCCGGCTTGAGCATGCCCTTGAGTGCCGCCTCGATCTCCTCGATCGCGGCGTAGATCACCGAGTAGTACCGGATCTCCACACCCTCGCGCTCGGCCAGCTCGCTGGCCTTGCCCTGCGGCCGGACGTTGAAGCCGATGATGACCGCGTCGGATGCCGAGGCGAGCATGACGTTGGTCTCGGTGATCGCACCGACACCGCGGTCGATGATCTTGAGCTGGATCTCCTCGGGGATGTCCAGCTTGACCAGCGCGTCCTCCAATGCCTCGACCGAGCCGGACACGTCGCCCTTGAGGATGAGCGTGAGCGTGCTCTTCTCGCCCTCCTTGAGCCGGTCGAGCAGGGTCTCCAGCGTCGCCCGGCCGCGGGTCTGCGCGAACTGCGCGTTGCGCTCCCGGGCCTGGCGCTGCTCGGCGATCTGCCGGGCCACCCTGTCCTCGCCGACGACGAGCAGGTTGTCGCCCGCCCCCGGCACCGAAGTGAGCCCGAGCACCAGCACCGGACGGGACGGACCCGCCTCGGTGACGGCCTCGCCGTTGGCGTCGAGCATCGCCCGGACCCGGCCGTGCGCCTCGCCGGCGACGATGGTGTCGCCGACCCGCAGCGTGCCGCGCTGGACGAGCACCGTGGCGACCGGACCGCGGCCCCGGTCGAGGTGACCCTCGATCGAGACGCCCTCGGCGTTGATGTTCACCGGGGCGGTCAGCTCCAGCGACGCGTCGGCGGTGAGGACCACGGCCTCGAGCAGTCCGTCGATGTTGAGCCGCTGCTTGGCCGAGATGTCGACGAACATCGTGTCGCCGCCGTACTCCTCGGCGACCAGCCCGTACTCGGTGAGCTGCTGGCGGACCTTGGCGGGGTTGGCCCCTTCCTTGTCCACCTTGTTCACCGCGACCACGATCGGCACGTTCGCCGCCTGGGCGTGGTTGAGCGCCTCGATGGTCTGGGGCTTCACGCCGTCGTCGGCCGCCACCACCAGGATGGCGATGTCGGTGACCTGGGCACCGCGGGCACGCATGGCGGTGAACGCCTCGTGGCCCGGGGTGTCGATGAAGGTGATCCGGCGTTCCTCGCCGGCCACCGTCGCGGCCACCTGGTAGGCACCGATGTGCTGGGTGATGCCGCCCGCCTCGCCGGCGACCACGTCGGTGGACCGGATCGCGTCGAGCAGCTTGGTCTTGCCGTGGTCGACGTGACCCATGACGGTGACCACCGGCGGCCGGCTGACCAGCTCCTGGTCGCTGAAGTCACCGTCGAACTCCAGGTCGAACCGCGCCAGCAGCTCGCGGTCCTC
Source organism: uncultured Actinomycetota bacterium (assembly GCA_963740255.1). Lineage (GTDB taxonomy): Bacteria > Actinomycetota > Actinomycetes > Mycobacteriales > Cryptosporangiaceae > CAVUDO01. The sequence continues at coordinate 1,109,764 of CAVUDO010000002.1, forward strand.
CTCCTCGGGGCTGACGATCTGGATCTCGAAGCCCAGGTGCACGGCGAGCAGCTGCAGCGTCTCGTCGCTGCACGACTGGGTCGCGGTGACCATCTCGCCGAGACCGAACAGCTCCTGGACCAACGAACCGGGGTTGGCGTTGATCCGGTCGGCGAAGTCCGACAGGGACGCACCACGGGGCAGCCGGACGATCTCGCCGTTGCCGCGGGGGGCACCGGAGCCCATCGTCGGCGCGGAGAGGTTGTCGAACTCCTGTCTGCGCTGCTTCTTGGACTTGCGACCACGGACCGGGCCACGCCCGCCGGGCCGGCCGAACGCTCCGGCCGTGCCACCGCGACCACGGCCGCCGCCACCGGGACGACCACCGCCGCCACCGGGACCGCCGCGGAAGCCACCGGGACCGCCGGTGCCCGCACCGGGGCCGCCGCCGGGACCGCCGCGGTACCCGCCGCCGCCACCGCCGGGGCGACCCGTGCCCGTGCCGCCACCGGGACCACCGCGGTAACCACCGCCGGCACCGGCACCGGCCGGCCTACCCGCACCGGGGCCGGCCGGACGGCCCGGACCAGCCGGACGGCCACCACCACCGGGAGCGGGGCGTCCCGGCATCATGCCGGGGCTCGGACGAGGGGGCATCATGCCCGGGTTGGGCCGGGGGCCGCCGGGACGGGCGCCACCGGCCGGACGCGGACCGCCGGGTGCGGCGGGCCCGCCGGGACCGGCCGGCCGGGCACCCGGCACCGGACGCGGGCCGGCAGCCGGACGCTCGCCGGGGGCCGGGGTCGCCGGCCGCGGGCCGGGACGCGGGGCCGCCGGCGGTGTGCCGGGGCCGACGCCGAACGGATTGTTGCCGGGCCGCGGACCGTGCCGCTGCGGCGTGGCCGCCGGACGCGGGCCGGGCTTGGGGCCCAGGTCGTCCTCGACCGGAGCCTCCTCGACAACCGCCGGGCGGGCCGCCTCGGCGGCCTCGGCGGCGGCTTCGGCCAACTTCGCCGCACCGGCGGCCTCGACGGCAGCCTCCTGGGCCGCCTTCAGCTCGGCGACCCGGGCCTGCTCGGCCTTGACCTCGATGTCCTGGGCGCTGGCCGTGCCGGGCCGGGGCGCCATGCTCGCGGGGCTGGGCGCAGCCGGCTTGCCGCGGCTGGCAACGGGCTTGCCGGCAGCCGGGACGGCACCTGCCGCGGGGGGGTCGAAGGATTCACGGAGCCGACGGGCGACGGGCGCCTCGATCGTCGAGGACGCGGACTTCACGAACTCGCCGAACTCCTTGAGCTTGCTCAGCACGTCTTTACTGGGTATTCCCAGTTCCTTCGCGAGTTCGTGTACGCGGGCCTTGCCTGCCACTGCTCTCCTCGTCCGAGGGCGGCGGCGACCCGCTCGACCCTCTAGTTACAACTGAAGCCTGGTCATTGGTGCGACTTCATCGCGTGCTCATACCGGGTCGACCTACTTCCGTGCGGGTGCGGACGCGTCCACACCATCGGTGGAGCCGAGACCGTGCACGTACTCGTGGAGCGGACCGGTGTCGAGGACATCGGCCACGCGCAACGCGCGCCCGAAGGCGCGGCGGCGTTCCGCGAGTGCGAGACAGTCCTGGCCGGGGTGCAGGTGAGCGCCCCGGCCGGGCAGCCTGCGCGCCGGATCGGGGGCGACGACGAGAGTCTCCCCTCGCGCGACCACGGCGACGCGCAGCAACTCGGTGGCCGCCGCCCGCTGCCGGCATCCCACGCATGTCCGGACAGGGACGTGGCGCTGCGGGGACGGTGCCGGGAATGTGCGGCGAACCACAGTCAGTCTACCCCGACGACCCGGCTGGAGCCGCGTCCGCCTCCCCGGCAACCGGCGATCCGGGAGCGTCCGGCCGCTCGGCGTCCGTACGGGCAGGCGGTTTCCGTCCGGTCGGAGCCGGCGTGGCGTCCACGGGGGCGTCGGGGCCGGCCGCCGGTTCGGCGTCGCTGTGGATGTCGATCCGCCAGCCGGTCAGCCGGGCGGCCAGTCGCGCGTTCTGGCCTTCCTTGCCGATCGCGAGCGACTGCTGGAAGTCCGGCACGGTGACCCGGGCCGACCTGGTCGCCTCGTCGACGATCTCCACCTTGAGCACCTGCGCCGGGGAGAGCGCACTGGCGACGAACTTGGCGGGATCCTCGACGAAGTCGACGATGTCGATCTTCTCCCCGTGCAGCTCGCTCATCACGGCACGGACCCGGGCGCCGAGCGGGCCGATGCAGGCGCCCTTGGCGTTCACTCCACCGACGGTGGCCCGGACCGCGATCTTCGAACGGTGGCCGGCCTCCCGGGCGATCGCGGCGATCTCGACGCTGCCGTCGGCGATCTCGGGCACCTCCAGGGCGAACAGCCGCCGGACCAGGTTGGGATGGGTCCGCGACAGCGTCACCTGAGGACCGCGCAGGCCCTTGGTCACGTGCACGACCAGGCACTTGATCCGGGTGCCGTGCTGGTAGACCTCGCCCGGCACCTGCTCGGCCGCGGGCAGGGTGGCCTCCACCTTGCCGAGGCTGACCGAGACGATGCCCCGCTCGGTGCGCGAGTCGTGGGCCTGGATCATGCCGGCCACCACCTCGCCCTCCCGGCCGGCGAACTCGCCGAAGTTCTGCTCGTCCTGGGCGTCGCGGAGGCGCTGCAGGATGACCTGCTTGGCCGTCATGGTGGCGATCCGGCCGAAGTCGTGGGGGGTGTCGTCGTACTCGCGCAGGACCGTGCCGTCCTCGTCCACCTCGGCGGCGAAGACCAGCGCGGCGCCGGTCTTGCGGTCGATCTCCACCCGGGCGTGCGGGTGCGCGCCGGGGGTGTGCCGGTAGGCCGTGAGCAGCGCGGTCTCGATCGCCTCGATGATCAGGGTGAACGGGATCTCGCGTTCGCGCTCCACCGCGCGCAGCGCGGCGATGTCGATGTTCACGGCCGGCTCCCCTCGTGCCCGTCGTCCACTGCACCACGCTCGGCGGCCACCGCCACGGCGTCGGCCGGCGCTCCGCCACCCGGACGGCTGAACTCCACCTGCACCGCACCGGCTCCGAGACCGGAGAACGGCACGTCGCGACGGCCGTCGGGCAACTCCAGCGTCACCCCGTCGGCGTCGGCCGCGACGATCCGGCCGGTGACGGTGTGTGCGCCGACCCGGACGGTGACCAGGCGGCTGACGTTGCGACGCCAGTGCCGCGGTTCGACCAGCGGCCGGTCGACCCCGGGCGAGGTGACCTCGAGCGTGTACGGGCCGGCGCCGAGCATCGTCTCGTCGGCGCCGTCGAGCGCGCCGGAGACCGCCCGCGACACCGCCGCGATGTCGTCGAGCGTGACACCGCCGTCGGCGTCGACGATCAGCCGGACGACGCTGCGCCGGCCGGCCCGGGTCACCCCGAGGTCTTCCAGGTCGAATCCCGCCGCGGCGACAACGGGCTCGACCAGGGCGGCGATCCGGGCGCGCGTGGCGTGCAGTGATCCCGCTGCCATCCGGGCACCTCCCGCCGTGGTCGCTGTGCAGTTGTCGCGTCGCCTGTCGCGTCGCCGCGCCTTCGGTACAGCCTAACGTGCGGTAACCGCCTGGCCTCACCTCGGCGCGCTGGCCACCGGCTGCCAGACTGGCCGGGTGCACATCGTTCCCCTCCCGGTGCGGCGCCGGCGGCTGTCCCGGCGCGGCTTCCTCGGGGTGGCCGTGCGGTCCGGCGCGCTGGCCGCCGCTGCCGGGACCGCCGCCGGCTGCGGGCTCGTCCGGCACGGTCCCGCGTACCCGCCCGCCGCTCCCGACCCGCTGGAACAGCTCGTCGCGGCCAAACGCGACGTGATCGGCCGGTACGTCGCGACGCTCGCCCGCCATCCCGACCTCGGCGGCCGGCTCGGCCCGCTGCGGGACGCGCACCAGGCACACCTGCGGGCGCTGCTGGCGGTGATCGACCCGCGGCGGCGGGCGACCCCGGAGTCCGTCGGCGGAGCCACGCCTTCGTCACGGAGCGTGCCGGCCGGCGAACAGGAGGCGATGGCGGCATTGCGTGCCGCCGAGACGGCCGCGGCCGCCCGGTCCCGTGCGGCCTGCCTGGCCGCCGAAGGCACCCGTGCCGCGCTGCTCGGCAGCGTGCACGCGTGCGAGCGGTCGCACCTGGTGGTGCTGGCATGAGCGTGGCGACGCTCCAGGACGCGCTGGCCGCCGAGCACGCGGCCATCTACGCGTACGGCCTGCTCGGTGCCTTCCTCACCGGCCGGGCACTGGCCCTGGCCGCGGAGGCCGAGAACGAGCACCGCGACCGGCGGGACACCGCCGCCACGCTGCTCGCCGGTGCCGGCGCCACCCCGGACCCGGCTGCGCCCGCCTACTCGCCCACCGGCGCGGTGACGTCGTACGCCACCGCGGTCACCGCCGCGCTCGGGGTGGAGGAACGCTGCGCGATGGCCTGGCGCGCGACACTGGCCGACAGCGGCAAGCCGGAGCGAACGCTCGCGGTGGACGCGCTGGCCGCGTGTGCGGTCACGGCCGCCCGGTGGCGCCGCCGGGCCCGTCCGTCGGCGCCGTCGACCGTGCCGTTCCCAGGCGCCTGACCGTTCCCAGGCGCCTGACCGTTCCCAGGCGCCTGGGCGGGTCCGGGCCGCTGGGTGGTCCGGGCGGGCGGCCGGCCGCGCCGAACGTCCATCGGGTCGGACTGGTGGCGAATGCGTCCGTGTCCAGGGCGAATGCGCAGGTGGGCACCACCTCATTCCGCCGTCGGCGTGCGCCACAGGTCGACCAACGGGATCAGCTCGGAGACCCGTTGGATCACCGCGTCGGGTTCGCCTTCGGTGTGCCCACGCTGGTGGGCCGGAATCGTGCTGTGCGGCACCAGCACCGCCCGCATGCCGACCGCCTTCGCGCCGTACACGTCGTCGAAGAGCCGGTCGCCCACGAACACGCACCGGGCCGGCTGGTCCACCCCGACCGCGGCCATCGCCGCCCGGAACGCCTCCGGGTGGGGCTTGGTCCACGGGATTTCGCTGGTGTACACCGCACCGTCGATCAGGTCGAGGACGCCGTCGCGGGCGAAGATCCGCTCGTGGTGGTCGCGGCTCCAGAGGGTGTTGGAGAGCACGCCCACCCGCACGCCGCGCTCGCGCAGCCCCGCGAGCAGCGCCGGCACCTCGGGGTCGGTGAGGGTGTGCGGGTCCCACGAGGCCTCGAACGCCGCCCGGGCGGCCGGCGAGAGCACCACCTCGGCGGCCTCGACGACCTCGACGAGCGTGCCGCTGCGGTGCTCGTCCCGGGCCCGGGCCCAGACCGCGTCCTCGGCGCCGGCCAGCGCGACGGCGATCTCCTCGGCCCGGTCGGCGTCGACCACCCGGGCGACCCCGAGCCACAGCGCGTGGATGTCTATCGTGTGCCACGGCGTGAGCGTGCCGCCCCAGTCGAAGATCACCGCGTCGATCATGACCGCGAGCCTGCCAGGTGGGCCTGACGATCCGCGCCCGACGATGCGCCCGACCGTACGCCGACAATGCGCCGCCACCCTGTCGCAGCCGGAGCGGGACAGGGCAGGATGAGCGCCGTGGCGAGCGAGAGCACGGTAGACGTGACCGAGTTGGACTTCCTCCTCGACCCGCGCTGGCAGGTGGCGCACGACATCGCGGAGATCGCCCGGCGGCGGTGGCGGGCCGACGTGCTCGCGGTCGGCGTGCACGGGTCGCTCGCCCACGGCGACGACCGCGACGGCACGGACATCGACCTGGTGGTCGTCACCTACAAGCCCGACACCGGGCCACCCGCCACCCGGGCCCGGATCGGCGGCACGGTGGTGCGCTTAGCCGTCACCGGTGCCGAGGAGGCGCTGGTCCAGGCCCGCACGCTGGGCACCCGCTGGCCGCTGGTGGCCGACCGCTACCTGCACAGCCGGCCTCTCTTCGACGAGTCGGGCTGGCACGCCCGGCTGCGCGACACCCACCTCAACCGGCTGGCCGAGGCCGGCACCCGGGAGTTCACCGCGCTGGCCCGGCACGCGTGGTGCGACGCGTTCTCGGTGCTGGAACGTGCCGTGCGGTGCACCGAGTGGCACGACTCCGACGGCGCTCTGCTGCTGCTCGGCGAGGCCCGGACAGCCGGCGCCCTCACCGACGGCCTGCTCAGCCGCACCTACTTCCGGGGCAGCGCCGACGCCACCCGCCGGACCGCGCTGGCCGGCCTGAACATCGTCGAGGTCCGCGACCGGCTGGGCCGCCAGGCCGACGAGCTCGCCAAGCGCGGCTGGCCCGTGGACGCCCAGGTCTCCGACCTCTTCTAGCCGGCCACCGGGCCTCGGGCTTCGCCGTCCCGCGGGTCCGCCCGCCGGGCGGACCCGCGAGATCCGGATGACGCGGGTGCTCCAGCCCGGTCACCGCGGATTCACGCACCGATCGAGACGCCGATCAGCCGGCCGATGAGATAGGTCGCCCCGGCCGCCAGGCCGCCGAGCACCAGTTGCCGCAGGCCGTTCCCCCACCACGACCGGGTGGTCAGCCGGCTGACCAGGCTGCCGGCACCGAACAGGCCGACGCCACCGACCGCGACCGCGAGCCACAGCGCGTCGCTGCCCAGCAGGTAGGGAAGCAGCGGCACGAACGCGCCGAGGGCGAAGCAGACGAACGAGGTGACCGCCGCCGTCCACGGCGACGGCTGCTCGTCGGGGGTGACGCCGAGCTCCTCCTGGGCGTGGATCCGCAACGCCAGTTCGGCGTCCCTGGACACCTCCGCGGCGACCCGGGAGGCCAGCTCGGTCGACAGCCCCCGGTGGCGGAGCATCGCGGCGAGCTCCCGCTGTTCGGCGCGCGGATGGCGCTCCAGCTCCAGGCGTTCCTTCTCGACCTCGGCGTCGACCTGCTCGTTCTGGGTCCGCACCGACGTGTACTCGCCGATGGCCATCGAGATCGCGCCGGCCACCAGGCCCGCGGTGCCGGTGAGCACGATCGTCTGGGTCGACACGCCACCCCCGCCGACGCCGGCGATCAGCGAGATGTTGCTGACCAGGCCGTCCATCGTCCCGAAGACCGCGGGCCGCAGCCATCCCCCCGAAACGTCGGTGTGCGTGTGGTCGATGTGCTCGGGTTCCTCGGCCGGGGGCAGGTGGTCGGCCTGGTCAGCCCCGGCGACTCCGGCCCGGCCGCCCTCGGGTGCCTCAGCGTCGGATGCCATGTCGCTCATACTGCCCCGTCCGGGGGCCGGTCACTCGCCGTAGGCCGCCAGGGCGGCAGCGGCCGGCTCAGGGAAGCGTGAGGATCTCGACGCCGTCGTCGGTGACCAGGAGCGTGTGCTCGAACTGGGCGGTCCACAACCGGTCGCGGGTGAGCACCGTCCAGTTGTCCGGCCACATCTCCCAAGCGTGCGTGCCGAGCGTGATCATCGGCTCGACCGTGAACGTCATCCCGGGCTCGATCAGCACCTCCACCGACGGGTCGTCGTAGTGCGGCACGTGCAGGCCGGAATGGAACGTCTCGCCGATCCCGTGTCCGGTGAAGTCGCGCACCACCCCGTAGCCGAACCGCCGCGCGTACGCCTCGATCACCCGGCCGACCACGTTGAGCTGGCGGCCGGGCACGACCGCGTTGATCCCCCGGCGGGTGGCCTCCTCGGTGCGCTCGACCAGCAGCCGGGCCTCCTCGGACACGTCGCCGGCCAGGAACGTCGCGTTGGTGTCGCCGTGCACGCCGTCGACGAAGGCCGTCACGTCGATGTTGACGATGTCGCCGTCCTGGACGACGGTCGAGTCGGGGATGCCGTGGCAGATCACCTCGTTCAGCGAGGTGCAGCACGACTTGGGAAAGCCCTTGTAGCCGAGCGTCGACGGGTACGCGTCGTGGTCGCAGAGGAACTCGTGCACGACCTGGTCGATCTCGTCGGTGGTCACCCCGGGCGCGACGTGCGTGCCGCCGACGGCGAGCGCCCGCGCGGCGATCCGGCCGGCCACCCGCATCCGCTCGATCACGTCGGGCGCCTTGATCTCCGAGCCGGTGTAGACAGCCGGGCCCCGTCTGCCCACGTACTCGGGGCGGGGGATGTGCGCCGGAACCTCCCGACGGGGCGAGAGCGTGCCGGGCGCCAGCGTTGTCCGTACGGGCATGCACCCCACCCTACGAGAGGTCTCGACCTGCCGCTCCCAGCTGCCCACCCACGCCTGGATCGGCGGCGGAACGGATTCAGAACAGGACGGTTGCGAACGTGCCGACCCGGGTGAAGCCGCAGCGCTCGTACACCGCGCGGGCCGGGGTGTTGTAGTCGTTGACGTAGAGGCTGACGACCGGCGCCGTGGACGCCAGCGCCGCCGCGACGACCGCGGCCATGCCGGCGGTGGCCAGGCCCTGTCCGCGCCGGTCCGGACGCACCCAGACGCCCTGGACCTGCGCGGCCCGGCGGCTCACCGCACCGAGCTCGGCCTTGAAGACCACGTCCCCGTCCTCGGTCCGGACGAAGCACCGGCCCGCCCGGATCAGCTCGGCCACCCTCGCCCGGTATCCCGAACCGCCGTCCCAGTCCAACGGCGAGACGCCCACCTCTTCGGTGTACATCGCCACGCACGCCGGCAACAGCGCGTCGAAGTCGGCGAGGGTGGCCAGCCGCACGGCGGGGTCGCCGGGCACCTCCGGGGCCGTCGCGGTGGCCAGCAGCGGCTGGCAGGCCCGGACCTCACGAGGTTCGCCCCACACCGCCGACAGTTCGGTCCACAGTGGCAGCACGGCCGCGGCCGGGCCGACGATCGAGGAGCAGACCCGGCCCTGCTCGCGGGCCATCGACGCGAATGCCGACACCGCGTCGGGGTCCACGCTGAGCGGGATCAGGTTCGCTCCCGAGAAGCAGAGTCCGGTGAGTGCGCCGTGCGGGGTGTAGCCCCAGAGTTGGGCGCCCAGCCGCCAGCGCGACACCCCGTGGCTGGCGACCCGGCCGGCGACGAACGCAGCGGACACCGGGTCGGCCGCCAGCGCCTCGTCCACCTGGGGCCGGTCGGCGTCTCGCAGCACACGCACGGGCCGGGTGGCCAGCGCGGTTCGTCCCTGCCGCATGGTGTTCAGGGTGCCACGATCCGCCCTGATCCGTCCCACCGCGGCCGGGCCAAAGTTCCCCGAACGAGCGCGCCGACCGGCACCGGAGCACGAGGCCGCTGGGCCCGACGGCCCAACCCCGACCGTCAGTGCACCTCGACGGTCGGGGAGAGTCCCCGCAGCTCCTCGGGCAGCTCGGCGCCCATCTCCTCGGCCAGCCGCAGCGCCTCGAAGATCAGCGTCTGGACGATCTGCGACTCGGGCACGGTCTTGATCACCTCGCCCCTGACGAAGATCTGCCCCTTGCCGTTCCCGCTGGCCACGCCGAGGTCGGCCTCCCGCGCCTCGCCCGGGCCGTTCACCACGCACCCCATCACCGCGACCCGCAACGGCACCGGGAGGCCTTCCAGCCCGGCGCTGACCTCCTCGGCCAGCTTGTACACGTCCACCTGGGCCCGTCCGCAGGACGGGCAGGAGACGATCTCCAGCCCGCGTTCGCGCAGGCCGAGGGACTCCAGGATCTGGTTGCCGACCTTCACCTCCTCCACCGGAGGAGCCGACAGCGAGACCCGGATCGTGTCCCCGATGCCCTCGGCCAGCAGCGCGCCGAAGGCCACCGCCGACTTGATCGTCCCCTGGAAGGTAGGCCCGGCCTCGGTGACGCCGAGGTGCAGCGGGTAGTCGCACTGCCGGGCGAGCTGCCGGTAGGCGTTCACCATGACGACCGGGTCGTTGTGCTTGACCGAGATCTTCAGGTCGGTGAACCCGTGCTCCTCGAACAGCGAGCACTCCCACAGCGCCGACTCCACCAGCGCCTCGGCGGTGGCCTTGCCGTACTTCTCCATCAGCCGCTTGTCCAGCGAGCCGGCGTTCACCCCGATCCGGATCGGCACCTTGGCCGCCCCGGCGGCCGCCGCGATCTCGCGCACCTTGTCGTCGAACGCCTTGATGTTGCCGGGGTTCACCCGCACCGCGGCGCAGCCGGCGTCGATGGCCGCGAACACGTACCGCGGCTGGAAGTGGATGTCGGCGATCACCGGGAGCTGCGACTTCCGGACGATGGTCGGCAACGCCTGGACGTCGTCGGCGCTGGGCACCGCGACCCGCACGATCTGGCAGCCCGCGGCGGTCAGCTCGGCGATCTGCTGCAGGGTCGCGTCGATCTCCGTGGTGGGCGTGGTCGTCATCGACTGCACGCTCACCGGGGCGTCCCCGCCCACGGCGACCGAGCCGACCATGATCTGACGGCTCTTGCGGCGCTCGGCCAGCTTCGGCGCGGGCAGGGCGGGCATCCCCAGCGAGACGGCGGTCACGGTGTCCTTCCTACCAGCGCGAACGGGATATCGGCCCAGGTGGCACAGGGCGTTCCGCCCCGTGCCGCTACGGACCGAACAGGGTGATCGGGTTGACGATGTCGGTGGCCACCGTGAGCAGGGTGATGCCGCCGAAGACCAGCACGACGGCGTAGGTGAGCGGCATCAGGCGGTTGTAGTCGACCCGCCCGGGGTCGGGCCGTCCCCGCTTGGCGGCGATCCAGGACCGCACCTTCTCGTACCAGGCGACCGCGATGTGGCCGCCGTCCAGCGGCAGCAGCGGGAACAGGTTGAACACGCCGATGAACAGGTTCAGCTGGGCCATCAGCAGGATGAACAGCGGCCAGAGACCGGCGTCCACCGCCTCGCCGCCGATCCGGCTCGCCCCGACCACGCTGACCGGGGTCTCGGCGTCCCGGGGCGCGCCGAGGAGGGCGTCCCACAGCTTGGGAATCTTCTCCGGGAACTTCGCCAGCGCGGTGAACGTGCCGGTGAACAGCTGCCCGGTGTAGTCGGCCGCGACAGCGACGCCGTCGATCGGCCCGTAGGTGACCGTGACCGGTCCCTCCGGCCCCTTGGAGGTGACGCCGAGCACCCCCACCGTCTCGGTCCTCGGGGCGTCCTTCGTCCCGACGTTGCGCTCGATCCGGACCAGGTCGACGGTGGCCTGCCGGGTCTGACCGTCGCGCACGTAGGTCACCGGCGTGGGCCCAGCCGGCGCGGCGCGGGTGGCCGCGACCAGATCGCCATAGGTCGGGGTCGGCCTGCCGGCGAGCGCGGTGATCCGGTCGCCCGGCTTCAGGCCGGCCTTGCTGGCCGGGGACGCGGGGTCGCCGGGCGCGCACTTCGCCGCGGCCGGGTCGCGCGGCAGGCAGGTCGACACCGAACCCAGCACGGCCTGGGCCTTGGTGTCGTCGTAGTTGACCCGCGCGGGGTTGGGCACGCCGACGAACACCGCCGCCACCCAGAGCAGCACGATCCCCAGCGCGAAGTGGGTGAGCGAACCCGCCGAGAGCACTACCGTGCGCTGCCAGAGCGGCTTGCGCCAGAAGGCCCGGTGCTCCTCGCCCTCCTCGACGTCGTCCTCGAGGGGGGTCATCCCGACGATCTTGACGAAACCACCGGCCGGGATCGCCTTGACCCCGTACTCGGTCTCGCCGCGGCGGAACGACCAGAGCGTGGGACCGAAGCCCACGAAGTACCTGGTGACCTTCATCCCGAACGCCTTGGCGGTGCTCATGTGGCCGGCCTCGTGCAGGCAGACCGAGAACAGGATGCCGAGCGCGAACAGCGCGATCCCGATGACGTAGGCCATCTACTGGTTCCCCGTCCCCTTCCCGACCTCGCGTCCGGCTGTTCCGAACGCGCGGGTGTGTGCCGCTGTGCGCGCCCAGCGTTCGGCGGCCAGCACGTCCTCGACGCTACCTGGCTCGCCGAAGTCCGGCGCGGCGTCCACCACCGCCGCGACGGTGTCGACGATGCCCGCGAAGGGCAACCGCCCGTCCAGGAACGATGCCACGCACTCCTCGTTCGCCGCGTTGTAGACCGCGGGAAGACAGCGCCCGGCGGCGCCGACCTGGCGCGCCAGCGCGACCGCCGGAAACACCTTGTCGTCGAGCGGGGCGAACTCCCAGCTCTGGGCGGCCGAGAAGTCCATCGCCGGCGCCGCGTCGGGGATCCGGTCGGGCCAGCCGAGTGCCAGCGCGATCGGCAGCCGCATGTCCGGCGGGCTGACCTGGGCGAGCGTGGAGCCGTCGGTGAACGTCACCATCGAGTGCACCAGCGACTGCGGGTGCACGACGACGTCGATCCGGTCGTAGGGCAGGCCGAACAGCTCGTGCGCCTCGATCACCTCCAGGCCCTTGTTCACCAGGGTGGCGGAGTTGACGGTGACCACCGGCCCCATGTCCCAGGTGGGGTGGGCCAGCGCCTCGGCCGGGGTGATCCCCGCCAGCGCGTCGCGCGGCCGGCCGCGGAACGGCCCGCCGCTGGCGGTGAGCACGAGCCGGGCGACCTCCTCGGCCCGGCCGCCCCGCAGGCACTGGGCCAATGCGGAGTGCTCGGAGTCCACCGGCACGATCTGGCCCGGCCGGGCCGCGGCCCGCACCAGCGGGCCGCCGGCGATCAGCGACTCCTTGTTGGCCAGCGCCAGGGTGCGGCCGGCGCCGAGCGCGGCGAGGCTGGGGGCCAGGCCGATCGAACCGGTGACGCCGTTGAGCACCACGGCGTCGGCCGACCGGACCGGCCAGGCGGCAAGCTCGGCGGCGGCGTCCGGGCCGGCCAGGATCTTCGGCAGCGCGAACCCGCCCGCGTTCCAGCCCCGCCGCTGCGCCTCGGCGTAGAACGCGAGCTGCAGGTCCTGGGCGGCGCTGGCCCGGGCCACGGCCACGGCCTCCACCCCGAACTCCAGGGCCTGCGCCGCCAGCAACTCCACCTGCGCTCCGCCGCCGGCCAGACCGACGACCCGGAACCGGCCGGGATTGCGCCGGACCACGTCGAGAGCCTGGGTGCCGACCGACCCGGTGGACCCGAGCAGCACGACGTCGCGGGGGGTCGACGGAGGTGGCATGCCTCCATTGTCCCGCACGCCCGCCCACCGGTCGGCGGCGCTCGTCGCCCGCGGGCCCCGACCCCCCGACACGGGTCGTCCGACGGCTCCGCCCGAAGGGTGGAGACAGACCTCCGCCAATCAGGTCGTATTAGACGGTGACCGATTGGCGTCGCGCTCGTTGTGGAGGGAGACAGGGCGGTGAACGCCGCCAGGGGGGGCACCGGGCGCACTCCCCGGTGAGCGCGCGTTCACGCCACGGGCAGTGTTCAGACTTGGGGGTCTGAGGGTCGTGACGGTGATGGTCAACCGCAGGGAACGCGTCCGGGCTGCGACGGTCCGAGAGATCAAGGACGTCGCACGACGGCAGCTCGTCACGAACGGACCGGCCGCGGTCTCGCTCCGGGCCATCGCCCGGGAGATGGGCATGACGGCGCCCGCGCTGTATCGCTACTTCCCGAGCTTCGACCACCTCGTCCAGTCGCTGGTCACCGACCTGTTCGGCGAGGTCTACACCGCGGTCGAGGACGCCAGGGACCTGGCCGACGACGAGCCCGGCGCCCGCCTGCTCGCCGCCTGCCGGACCTTCCGGGCCTGGGCGGTCGGCCACCCGGCCGAGTTCGGCCTGCTCTTCGGCAGCCCCGTCGCTGTCCCTGGCACCGAGCCGACACCCCGCCTGGACGCCGGCGGCATGCGGTTCGCCCGGGTGTTCCTCACCCTGTTCGCCGACGTGTGGCAGGCCGAGCCCTTCCCGACCGCCGACGAGACCGACCTCGACCCGCGACTGGTCGACCAGCTGGCCGAGTACCGCCAGCGCTTGGGCAGCACGCTTCCGCTCGGCGCGCTCGACGTCGTGCTCAGCTGCTGGATGCGGCTCTACGGCCTGGTCAGCCTCGAGGTGTTCAACCACATGCGGTTCGCACTGCCCGACGCGGAGCCGTTCTTCGAGAGCCAGCTCGCCGAGATCGCCCAGCGGCTCGGCGTCGCCGAGGGCATTCCCTCTCCCGCCTGAGGCGTCGCCCTCCCGGTACCGGGCCGGTCGTGGGCACATCCCCACCTGCGCGGCGCGACCGTGTCACGCTCGCGTGCGCACCGTGCACCTCGTGCGATCCGGCACCACACCGAGGGAGGGACCAGCGGGTGAGCCCGTTCCAGACCGCCAGCAGGCCCACCGAGTCCGCCGCCGCCCCCGCCCCGGGCCGGGTGCGGCGCCGCCGGGTCCCCGGCCCGGGCGACGTCCGCCGGCTGCTCCGCGACGGGGCACCGTCGATGGTCGCCCAACCCATCCTCGACCTCGCGGTGGGCGAGGTGACCGCCTACGAGGCGCTGGCGCGGTTCCCGGCGATGGCCGGCACCTCCCCGCAGGACTGGTTCGCGGCCGCCCGGCGGGCCGGCTACGGGCCGGAGCTGGAGGCCCGGGCCGTCGCCCGGGCGATCGAGCACGGCGAACGGCGTCCGGCCGGCACGATGCTCTCGGTCAACGTCAGCCCCAACGCGCTGGACACGCCGGCGTTCCGGGCGGTCCTCCCCCGTGACCTGTCCGGCCTGCAGTTCGAGATCACCGAACACGAGCTGGCCGACAGCGGTGCCGCGCTGCTCACCACGATCGAACGCCTGCGGCGGCGCGGCGCGAAGATCGCCGTCGACGACGTGGGCGAGGGGTACGCCGGCTTCAAGCGGCTGATGGCGATCCGACCCGACGTGCTCAAGATCGACCAGGCCGTGGTCACCGGGGTCAGCGCCGAACCGGCGAAGGTGGCGATGCTCGAGGCCATCGTGCACTTCGCCGCCCGCACCGGTTCGCGGGTCTGCGCGGAGGGCCTGGAGACCGTCGAGGACCTGACCACCGTCGCCGACCTGGATGTCGGGCTGGCGCAGGGGTGGCTGATCGGCAGGCCGGCGGACGACTTCTTCGCCGCCAGCGCACAGGCCCAGGCCACGTTCGCCGCCCGGGGCGGGCCGCACGGCCTCCCGCCCGGCGCCGTCGCCCGGGACGTCCCGCAGGTGCTGGAGGCGCTCTCGCAGGCCACCGGCGTGGCCGAGTCGGGACGGGTTATCGCCGAGGTCGCCTCGCTGCTCGGCTGCGACACGACCCGGCTGGCCGTCCTCGACCGGGCCACCGACCGGCTGCGGACCGTGCCGGTCGACCGCGGCGAGAGCGTGACCACCTGGGCTGTGGAGGAGGCTCCGACCGCCGCCCTGGTGGTCAACGCCCAGGTGCTGGGTCAGGTGCTGGCCAGCACGGTCTGCCCGGATGCCGGCGAACGCCACCTGCTGGCGCGGGCCGGCAGCCGTTCGCTGCTCATGCTGCCGCTGGTCAGCGCCGGCCGCACGGTAGGGCTGATGGCCTGCTTCCGACGGCACGAGCGGCCGTGGAGCCGGACGGAGTTGCGGTCCGCCCGGACGTTCGCGGCCGCCGCCGGCCCGGTGCTGGCCAGTCTCGCCACCGTCGGCTGAGACGGCGGCCGGGCCGGCAGGTGGGAGTCAGGCCGAGCATCCGGCCCTGGGTCAGCCTGGCGGCGGGGGAACGGGCTGGTCGGCCGGCCGAGAACGCACCGGGTGGCCGACCGAGGTAAGGCAGGCACCGTCGGCCAGGCGCCACTTCCAGCCATGCATCTGGCAGGTCAGCACGCCGTCCTCCACCTTCCCGAACCGGGTCAGGTCGGCCTTGAGGTGCGCGCAGCGCCGCTGCACCACCCAACCGTCCAGGACGACGTCCTCGGGGTCGGCGCTCTGCTCGGCGTACCAGCCTTCGGCGTAGTTGAGCCGCTCCTCGCTCAGGCACTTGAAGAAGGTGTAGACGAACTCGTTGTACGGGCCGACCCGGCTGGCCGTGAAACGGCAGGACAGGAACAGGCTGTTGACCCAGTCGAGCTCCTCGACGGCCACCAGGTGCTCGCCGAGCGCGCGCGCGGTGGTGAACCGGTACCGGGTCTTCTCCCCGGCGTAGGTGCGGACCTCGCCGGCCGGGAAGTCGAACAGGAGGTCGACGTCGTCCCGCTCGGCGTCGACGAACGTGAACCGGACCGGACCGTTGATCCCGGCGGCCATCCACTCCGCCTCCTCCATCAGCGGCTCGATCCGTTCCTTCAGCGCGGCGAGCAGGTCGATCTCCGGATGCGCCCAGGTGGCCTTCTCCGCCTCCAGCGCCGGGAGCTTGCGGGCCTGGTACGCCCGCAGGTACGCATCCTTCTCGGTGAAAACGCGCTCCACCTCGGCGTCGGGCATCGGATGGGTGACCGGACACCCCGCGGCGGCGAGGTCGGCGACCGAACCCGGCAGCAGCAGCCGGCCGTTGTCGTACCCCTTCTCGGCCAGGTGGTCGAGGAACACCTTCTGGTCCGGAAAGATGTTCCCCGGGTCGCCGAAGACGTCGTTGAGGTGCCAGAGGTCCGGGTCGAGGAAGCACGGCGGGCCGGCGATCGGCAGCACCCAGGTCGCCTTCGCGTCGTCGACGTAGCGGATCGTCCGGTCGAACTGGCGGGCCCGCTTCTGCTCCCCGAACACCTGCTTGGCCTGCTCGGGGAGGTCGTAGACCATCGGGTACCAGATCGCGCCGGAGTACTGCAGCAGGTGGGCGTCGAGGTGGCCCAGGTCGGTGAAGGCCGACAGTTCGGTGGGGCGGGCGTCGTTCTGGTTGAGCAGCCGGGTCGCCCCGTCGTGCAGCCAGAGCGAGGAGTCGCCGATCGGGCCGTCGGTGGGCGAGACGAGCGCCTGGACCATCACCTCGAGCCCGTCCAGGTCGTGCACCTGCCCGTTCACCGTCCGGAAGATCGTCCGGAACCCGAGGTCGCGCAACGCGTCGTGCAGTTCGTCGGTCGGGTACTCGGGCAGCAGGACGGTGGCCCCGCGGGACACCCGCCGCAGCGTCGCCGGGTCGAAGTGGTCGCGGTGCAGGTGCGACACGTAGAGGTAGTCGACCTGGCCGATCCGGTCCCAGTCCAGCTCGGAGTTGTCCGGGAAGGGGAACCACGACCCGAAGTAGGCGGGGTTCACCCACGGGTCGCAGAGCACGCTGCCGTGCCGCGTCTGGATCAACAGGCTCGCATGGCCCAGGCCCGTGACTCGCACCGCTTCCTCCACCGTCCTGTCGCCGCCGCGGCGGCGCGCCGCGGCCCACTGCCGACGCTCTGCGCGTCGGGCCGGGCACCGGTACTTGGTCCGACGATCACCGTAGCCGCTCGCGCGCGCGCATCCCGAACGTCACCTCTCACCACGAATCGACCCTCATGGCGACATCGAGACCAGCTGATGGCAGGGATATCGAAACCACGCTCTTTGCGATTCTCTGGACGACGCGACGTTTCGACTGCGATACTTCCGCCACCTCGCCCGGCGTGGCCGAACGGGGCAGACAACACCCCGCAGTCCGTGCCCCGCCTCCTCCATGTCGGGCTGGTCCTCAAGGTCGGCGAAGGTCGGCCGAACGCCGTTAATTCGGTGGCCGCTGGCACCTATCAGCGGGAAAGCCAGGCGGTCTAGGCTCCCTGGTGGCGACAGCAGTGGGAGGCTGTGTGGAACCGAGCGGCATCAGCATCGACTCCGGAGCGACGGCGTGGGTGCTGGCGAGTAGTGCACTGGTCCTGCTGATGACGCCGGGCCTGGCCTTCTTCTACGGCGGCCTGGTCCGGGCGAAGAACGTGCTCGGCATGGTCATGCAGAACTTCGCGGCGATGGCCATGGTCGGGCTGGTCTGGGTCCTGGTCGGGTTCTCCCTGGCGTACAGCGACGGCGTCGGCCTGGTCGGCGACTTCCGGTACGTCGGCCTGGACGGGCTGGACGGCCCGATCCCGGGGTACACCGGCGCGTCGGCCCAGGTGATCCCGCCGATTGTGTTCGTCGGGTTCCAGATGATGTT
The DNA here is from genome assembly GCA_963740255.1 of uncultured Actinomycetota bacterium. GTDB lineage: Bacteria > Actinomycetota > Actinomycetes > Mycobacteriales > Cryptosporangiaceae > CAVUDO01. Next base: position 1,127,465 of record CAVUDO010000002.1, read on the forward strand.
CGCGGTGATCACCGTGGCCCTGATCACCGGCGCCACGGCCGACCGCTGGCGGTTCGGCTCCTACCTCACCTTCGTGGCCCTCTGGACCGTGCTGGTCTACTCGCCGATCGCCCACTGGGTGTTCTCCCCCACCGGCTGGGCCGCGCGCCTCGGCGCGCTGGACTTCGCCGGCGGCACGGTCGTCCACGTCAACGCCGGTGCCGCCGCCCTGGCGATGGCGCTCGTCCTGGGCCGGCGGCGGGGGTGGCCCGACGAGGCGATGCCCGCGCACAACCTGCCCATGACGATGCTGGGCGCGGGCCTGCTGTGGTTCGGCTGGATCGGGTTCAACGCCGGTTCGGCGCTGCAGGCCAACACCATCGCCGGCTACGCCATGATCAACACCCACACCGCCGCCGCCGCGGCGCTGCTCGCCTGGATCGCCGTCGAACGGATCCGGTACGGAAAGGGCACCTCCCTGGGCGCCGCCTCCGGTGTCGTCGCCGGCCTGGTCGCCATCACCCCGGCAGCCGGCTACGTGACACCGCTCAGCGCGGCGATGATCGGGGCCACCGCCGGCGCGGTCTGCGCCCTGGCGGTGACCATCAAGGTGTGGCTCCGGCTCGACGACGCGCTCGACGTCGTGGCCGTCCACCTCGGAGCCGGTGTCATCGGGTCGATCGCCGTGGGCCTGTTCGCCAGCGCCGCGGTCAACCCGGCCGCGCGCGACGGCCTCTTCTACGGCGGCGGCTACTCCCTGCTCGGCGATCAGGCCCTCGCCACCGGCGCCGTGTTCGCGTACTCGTTCTGCGTCAGCGGACTCATCGGCGCATTCCTCGGCCGCCTGCTCGGCAACCGGGTCGGGGCCCGCGGCGAAGACCTCGGCCTCGACCTCACGCTGCACGGCGAGTCGGCGTACGAAGGCGGCGCGCTTCCCCTGCCCACTCCGCACCCGGTCGTTCCACCGGCCGCACCCGCGCCCGCCGCACCGGCGCGCACGGCGGCCTGGTCCGGAGGGTCCGGCATGCCACAGGACGGCCGATGAGCACCCAGACCGCCCCACCACGCGACCGCCGAATGACCGACGACCCCGAGGCCGCGGACGCGCCGCCTCGTCCGGAACGCCGGCCCGCCGGCCGTCTCCGCCGCACCGCCGGCGCCCTGCTGGCCACCCTGGCCCTGTCCGTTCCGCTGGCCTTCGCGGTCTTCTTCAGCTGGCAGGACGCCGCCGCCGACGCCGACGTGGCGCGCAACGAACAGTCCGGCGTCGCCTACCTGAGGCCGTTGTCCCAGCTCATCGGCGTGCTCGTCGACACCCAGTCCGCAGCGGTGCGGGGCACCCGGCCCAACGCGGGCGCGATCACCGCCGCAGTCGCCAAGGTCAACACGGCCGACGAGCAGTTCGGCAACAAGCTGGACGCACACCGCCGGTGGCAGGTGCTCCGCGACCGGATCGGTCAGATCCAGCGCGACACCAGCACCGGCACGGCCGCGTACGAGCGGCACGGCGAGGTGATCGACCTCGCGATCGACCTGGCCGCCCGGGTCGGCGACGGTTCGGCGCTGATCCTGGACCCGGAGTTGGACTCCTACTACCTGATGGACACCGCTCTGCTGCGGCTGCCGGTGGTGATGGTCCAGGCGGCCCGGTATGCCGACCTGCTGGCACTGGCGCCCGCACCGGAGGAGAACCCGGCCAACCAGGCACGGCCCGGCCAGACGGCGCCGCCGGCCGCACCCACGACGGAGCAGATCGAGCAGACCGTCACCGCCGCGGCCGCGCGCGACCTTGCCGCCGCCTCCGCCGCCACCGTCGACACCAACCTCCGGAAGAGCATCGACGCCACCCAGAGCGAGGCGCTCGGGGGCAGCGTGGTCCAGCCGCTGGACGCCTTCAAGACCGCGGCCGCCGAGCTCTCCCGGGGCGCGGCCGCCAACCTCGAAACACCGGCCCGCACCGTGACCTCGGCCGCCGGTGCGCTGCGCGCGGCGTCGCTGCGGCTGTCCTCGGCGGTACTGGACACCCTCAACGGGCTGCTGGCCGACCGGGAACGCGGGTTCGAGACCCACCAGATCACGGTGGGCGTGACGCTCGGCCTCGGAGCCGTGGCCGCGTTCGTGGCGTTGTGGCTGCTGCTGCCGAGCCGGAGCGTGACCGAACCGGTCGAGCAGGTCGAGCAGCCAACGGAGACCCGCGAGATCCGCCGGACCGCCGCCGGGGTGGCACAACCGGCGGCTGCGGACGCGATGGAAGAGATCAGGGCTTTGCTCGGTGCGCGTGAGCTGCTCCGAGCGGGCGAACTGGTGAGAGTCGGCCGCGCGGTGCGGCCCGGGCGACGGGAGCCCGGCGGTGATTCTCAGTAGGCTGCTGGTCCGCGAGCGACTTGCCCTGCTGGTCGCTCTGCCGCTGGCCGCGTTGCTCATCATGACCACGCCGTTCGTGGCCGACCAGGTGACGCAGGCGCGGGTGGCGACCGAGACGGCTGCGCAGGTGCAGGCGTCCCGGGCGGCGAGCCGGCTCGCGCAGGAACTCCAACGCGAGCGGCTGCTCAGCATCGCGTTCCTCACCGGCTCGGGCGAGCGCAGCGCGCTCGCGGTCCAGGCCGGCGTGGTCGCCGACCGGCTGGAGGTCGCCCGGTCCGCCGCCGACGCGGCCGGCCAGCGCGAACTCCTGGCTGCCCTGGGCGTCGACGAGCTGAACCGGACCCGCGACTCGATCGCCCAGCGCACCCTGACCGCGACCGCGGCGTTCGACGTCTACAGCGCGCTGATCGACCGGATCGTCACGGCCGCCGAGCGGGCACCGTCAGACCAGGCTCCCGCCGACGCCGCCGTCGACGCGTTCGCGTCCCTGGTCCGCACCGACGAGGCGACCAGCCGGGCCGGTGCGGCACTGCTGCTGGCCGCCAGCGGCGACGCACAGGCCCGCACGGCTCTGACCGAGGCCACGGTCGAGGAGAAGTCGCGGGCCGAGGCGTTCCGCCGGCGTGCCACCGCCGAGCAGGTCGCACTCTTCGACCAGGCCCGCAACGGTTCGGTGGAGAAGCGAATCGCCGGCTTGGTCGAGCGGGTCCGGACGGGACGTCCGGTGGCCACCGTCGGCGGCGGCGGAGCGACCTCGATCGACGACGTGGTGCGCGCGGTCGACTCCCGGACCGGCCTGCGTCTGTTGGTCGAGGACCGGATCGCCCGCCAGGTCGCCGACGCCGCCAGCGCCCGGGCCAACGGCGCCCGCAACGCCGCGGTGGCGGCGATCGCCCTGGTCGGCGGCGTGCTGGCCATCGTCGTCCTGCTCGGCGTCTCGGTGAGCCGGTCGATCGCCCGCCCGCTGCGCCGGCTGACCACCGCCGCCGGCGCCGTGGCCGACTTCGCCCAGACCGAGCTGGTCCGGGTGACCGACGAGGAGGGCGACCAGGAGCCCGGTCGGCTGGCCGTGATCGACGTGACGTCCCAGGACGAGGTCGGCGACCTGGCCGCGGCGTTCAACCGCGTCCAGGCCACGGCCACCCTGCTGGTGGAGTGGCAGATCGAGACCCGGCGCAACGTCTCGGACATGTTCGCCAACGTCGCCCGGCGCACCCAGAACCTGGTGTCGCGCCAGCTGGCCCTGATCGACGACCTGGAGCGGGAGGAACGCGACGCCGATCTGCTCGCCAAGCTCTACCGCCTCGACCACGTCTGCACCCGCCTGCGTCGTTCGGCCAACAGCCTCTTCGTGGTCTCCGGGGCACGGGAGGAGAGTTCGGGCAGCATGCCGCTGCCGCTCCCCGACGTGCTCCGCACAGCACTGAGCGAGATCGAGGACTACGACCGCCTGCGACTGGGCGCGGTGCCGCTCGCCACGGTGACGGCCGCGGCCGCCAGCGACCTGGTGCTGCTCTTCGCCGAGCTGATGGAGAACGCGGTGTCGTTCTCCCCGCCGACCTCTCCGGTGGAGGTGTGGGTCAACGACGTCCAGGACGGCATCGAGGTCAGGATCGTCGACCACGGCATCGGCCTGTCCGAGGCACGGCTCGCCGAGGAGAACATGCGCCTGTCCGCCGGCCAGCGCATCGACGTGGCACCGACCCGGATGCTGGGTCTGTTCGTGGTCGGCCGGCTGGCCCGACGGCACGGGCTCGCCGTTCGGCTGGAGCCGACCGAAGGACGCGGCGTGACCGCGCGCATCCTGTTGACGGCCACGGTGCTCTCGCCGTCGGGACGCAGCCACGAACCGCCGCCGCCCCGCGCGTTGCCGGTTTCGCCGGTGCCGATGGCCGACGCCGACCGCGGTGCGGACGTCGTGCGGATCCCGTCGTCGCGGACCATGGACGAACCCGCGCCCAGGCCGGAGCTTCCGGTTGCATCGATGGCGTTCCGGCAGACGGCCCCGGCGGGCGACTTCGCGTGGTTCGCGGGCCGCGCGCGGGAGGCCGGTGGCCGCGAGGGTTCGCGGCGCCCGGCCGCGGAGTTCCCCGGCGACCGGGGCGTCGTGCCGCGGGCGGTGCCGAGACCGGATGTGGCGGGATCCGCGCCCGAGCCGCTCGTCGCGCCGATGCCACGCCCGGTGCAGCCCGTTCAGCCCCTCCAGTCTGTGCGGCCCCTCCAGCCGGTGCCGCCGATGCAGCCCGCACAGCCCTCGATGTCGGCCCCGCAGGCGCCGGCGGCCGCGGCGGACGGCAGGCAGAACGCGGGGCTGGCTCGCCGGGTGCGTGGCGCGCAGCTGCCCGCAGGCACGAACCCCGGCCAGCACCGGCCCGGCGGCCCCGTACAACCCGGCCCGGTCTCCGCGCCGCCCGGCGAGGCCGGACGCCACCGCGACCCCGAGGCAGAACGGGCGGCGTTCGCGCAGTTCCAGAACCCGAGGGCCCGGACCACATCGTCACCGCCGCCGGCCGGACAGCCTGGTCAGCCACCGCTGCGCACACCGCAGCCACCCGTCCGTCCAGCACCGCCCGCCGCCCGATCCGTCGACCCGGGCGCCGACCGCGACCGGTCCGGCCTCCCCCGCCGTGTCCCCGGGAGCCACCTCGCCCAGTCCCTACGGGGCGAGCGGGCGGCCCCACCCGCCAGCCACCGTGCCGGCCGCCGCCGCGACGCCGAAGCCGAACGCGAGGCGCTGGACGCGTTCACCGCAGGCCTCGAACGCGCGGCCGCCGCCGGACCTGAGACCGATACGGAGAGGAACCTGACACGATGACCATCCCGGCACATCCGCTCAGCGCGAACGCGGAGAACTTCAGTTGGCTGCTCAGCCGGTTCAGCGAGCAGACCCCGGGCGTCCGTGAAGTGATCGCGGTGTCCGCGGACGGCCTGCTGATGAGCATGTCCTCGGGGTTGGACCGCAACCGCGGAGACCAGCTCGCGGCCATCACCAGCGCGATCGTGAGCCTGGCCAGCGGGGCATCGCGGTGCTACGACCTGGGCGAGACCAACAAGGTGGTCATCGACCTGGAACGTGGCTACCTGATGGTGAGTTCGATCAGCGCCGGATCCGCGCTGGGCGTCCTCGCCGACCGCAACGCCAACCTCGGCACCATCGCGTACGAGGTGGCGGTCTTCGTGAACCGCGCCAGCCCGGTACTCAGCCCACAACTGATCGACGAACTCCGACGTTCGCTCGCGTACTGACGGGTCGGGGTCCTTGCCGAACGACGATCCTCATGAAGCCGGCGAACTCGTCCGGCCGTATCTACCCGGCGGGCAGCCGCCGAACAGGGACGAACCCCTACGCACGGCGCAGCCGACCGGGGTCCGGCCCTACCTGGTCACCCACGGCCGCGCACATCCGCGCGACCACACGTTGGAGGTGGAGTCACAGGTGCTTGCCACGCCCGCCGGGCTCGCCGCCCGCTCTGCCTTCGCCTACGAGCCGCGCGAGGTTCTCGCGGCCTGCGCCGACCCGCTCTCCGTCGCCGAGCTCGCCGCCCGTCTCCGCCTGCACCTGGGCGTGGCACGCATTCTCGTTGACGACCTCGCCGCGCTGGGCTATCTGATGGTCATGCGACCCGACCACACCCAGCACGACGATGCCGACCTGATCAGGAGGGTCATCCGTGGTCTTCGAGCCATCTGACGCGTCGGGGGTGTCCGCGCCGCCCGAATCGCGCATGCCACCGCTGCCGGTCAAGATCGTGATCGCCGGCGGATTCGGTGTCGGCAAGACCACCGCCGTCGCCTCCATCTCCGACGTGCCGCCGCTCTCGACCGAGGCCGCGATGACCGAGGTCGCGGCAGGCACCGACGACGGGTCGGTTGTGCCCGGCAAGACCACCACCACCGTCGCGCTCGACTTCGGCCGGATCCGGATCGACCAGGACCTGATCCTCTACCTGTTCGGCACTCCGGGGCAGGACCGCTTCGGCTTCTTCTGGGACGACCTCACCCGCGGGGCGCTCGGCGCCCTGGTCATCGTCGATACCGGCCGACTGGCCGACTGCTACCCGGCGGTGGACTACTTCGAGCAGTCCGGCATCCCGTTCGTGGTCGCCGTGAACCTCTTCGACGGCCAGACCCCACACGAGCTCGACGACGTCAAGTGGGCGCTGGCCGTCGAGGACCACACGCCGCTGGTCACCTTCGACGCGCGGGAACGCGCCTCGGTGCGGGACGCGCTGCTCGCCGTGCTCGACCAGGCCCTGCACCGGGCGCTGGATCGGGCGGCGTCCGGCGCACCTGGTCGCCCGGGTGGGGCCGCCGGCCAGACGTGACGTACCGGCCGGGCGCCGCAGCCCCCGGGCGCACCGGCCGTCGCGGCTAGGCTCGCCCCATCGTGTCCGAGCACTACTTCACCGAACGGCCTGGCGCCGTCCCCGCACCCCGACAGGTGCGGCTGGCCCTTCGCGACGTCCAGCTCGCCCTGGCCACCGACTCCGGGGTGTTCTCCCCCGACGCCGTCGACACCGGCACGCTGACCCTGCTGAACGGTGCGCCTCCCCCGCCGGCCACCGGTCACCTGCTCGACCTCGGGTGCGGGTACGGTCCGGTGGCGCTCACGCTGGCGTCGCGGTCGCCGGGAGCCACCGTCTGGGGCGTGGAGGTCAACGCCCGGGCCCGCGACCTGGCTCGCGAGAACGCCGCGGCGGCGGGACTGCGCAACGTGCGGATCGCCGGGCCCGACGAGGTGCCCGACGAGATCCGGTTCGCCGCGATCTGGTCGAACCCGCCGATCAAGGTCGGCAAGCAGGTCCTGCACGCCCTGCTGTTGCGGTGGCTGGGCCGACTCGCCCCGGACGGCGCGGCCCACCTGGTCGTCCAGAAGCACCTCGGATCGGACTCGCTGCAGCGCTGGCTGGTCGAGCAGGGGTTCCCGACCACCCGGGTGCTCAGCCACCGCGGCTATCGTGTGCTCTCCGTGTCGCCACCGGGAGGACCACGTTGACCCACCCCGCCCAGCAGTTGCGGGCCACCGACCTCAAGCGCCTGCACCGCACCTGGCGGCGCCGCAGCACCCACCGCCTGGCCCTGCTCCTGGACAACGTCGGCAACCCGTACAACGTCGGGTCGATCAGCCGGTCCGCGGCGGCGTTCGGAGTGGACGCGCTGTACGTCGCCGGATCGTCCAGCTCGCCGCACAACCCGAAGGCGGCCAAGACCGCACTGGGCACCGACCGCTACCTGACCTGGGTGCCGCACCCGACGGTGCTGGCCGGGGCCGCCGCGGCCCGCGCGGACGGCTACCACGTGGTGGCAGTCGAGCTGGCCGAACCGGCGTCGCCGCTGGCCGAGCTGGACCTGGCCCGCGACATCTGCCTGGTCCTCGGCCACGAGGACCAGGGGATCTCTGCCGCGGGTCTGGCCGCCTGCGACGCCGTGGGCTACATTCCGCTGGTCGGCCGGGTCGGCTCGCTCAACGTCGCCACAGCCGCGGCCATCGCCTGCTACGAGGTGCGGCGGCAGGGCTGGTCGACCCCGGACGCCGCGGCGGCGGGGCCGGAGCCGTCGGCCTGACGCGGCGACCGGTACCGGGAGCCGCGGAGCTGCGCCGCCAGCACCACGCCGACCGCCAGCACGAGCATCGCCGAACCGACGACGTTGACCTGCGGCGGCACACCGCGCTGGCCGGCGCCGAAGACGTACATCGGGAACGTGACAGTGCCCGGGCCGGCGTTGAAGTTCGACACCACGAAGTCGTCGAAGCTCAACGCGAACGACAGCAGCGCCGCCGCCAGGATCCCCGGCCGCACCATGGGCAACGTCACCGTGACGAAGGTCTGCCACGGGTTGGCATAGAGGTCGCGTGCCGCCTCCTCCAGCGCCGGGTCGAGGCCGGCCAGCCGCGCCTTCACGGTGACCACGACGAAACTCAGGCACAACACCACGTGCGCGACGAACAGCGTCCCGAACCCGCGCCCGAACCCGCCCTGGACGAACAGGGCGAGCAGCGACGAGCCCATCACCACTTCCGGCATGGCGATCGGCAGGAACACCAGCACGTTCACCAAACCCCGGCCGCGGAACCGGTGCCGCGCCAGCGCGAAGGCGGCCAGGGTGCCCAACGCCGTGGCCGTCGCCGTAGCCGCCCCCGCGAGCTGCACCGAGAGCAGGACACTGTCGCACAGCCCGGGAACGTCGCAGACCCCCCGCCACGCGTCCAGGGAGAACCCCCGCCAGACGTAGTTGAACCGTCCGGCCGGACGGTTGAACGAGAAGACCAGCACGACCAGCACCGGCAGCAGCAGGTAGGCCAGCGCCACCGCCGCGGCGAACACCACCAGGTGCTCCCGCACCCAGGCCCAGCCTCGGGCGACGGCCGACCGCCGGACGAACGGCGGCACGGTGCGCGGCGCAGCGGCCATCAGATCAGCTCGTCCGTGCCGGTCCGCCGCACGTAGGCCAGCACGGTCGCCACGAGCGTGACCATGAGCACCACCGACAGCGCCGCCGCGGTCGGGTAGTCGCCGACCACGAGGAACCGGCTCTGCACGACCGTGCCGACCATCGCCGTCCCCGGGTTGCCGAGCAGTTCGGCGTTGACGTAGTCGCCGGCGGCGGGGACGACGGTGAGCAGCGTGCCGCCGACCACCCCCGGCAACGAGAGCGGGAACGTGACCCGGCCGAACGCGGCGAACGGGCTGGCATAGAGGTCGGCGGCCGCCTCCAGCAGCCGTCCGTCGAGGCGGTCCAGGCTGGCGTAGATCGGCAGCGTCATGAACGGCAGGTAGGTGTACGTCAGGCCGCAGACCACCGCGAGCCCGGTGGCGAGCAGCCGTCCGTCGGTGAACGTCAACAGCCCGAGGAACCGCAGCGTGGTCGCCACCGGCCCCTCGTCGGCCAGCACCAGCCGCCAGGCCAGCGTCCGCACCAGCACGCTGGTGAAGAACGGTGCCACCACCAGCACCAGCAGGGCGTGGCGCCAGCGGCCGGCCCGGAGCGCGATCGTGTAGGCCAGCGGGTAGGCGATCAGCAGTGCGAGCGCGGTGGCCGCCCCCGCGTACAGGAACGACCGCCCCAGCTGCGGGGCGTACCGGCCGAGGACGTCGAGGTAGATGCCGACGTTGCCCGTGACGGTGTAGCCCTCCTCCGGAGAGCCCTCCTGCACCGACTGCGAGAGCAGGGTGACCGCCGGCAGTACCAGGAACACCGCCAGCCACGCCGTCCCGGGCAGCAGCAGGAGGTACGGAACCCAGTTCCGCCGGGCGGCCCGTCGTGGCGGCGCGGCCTGGGTCACGCAGGGGTTCCGGAGCCGGCCGGCGCGAGCTGCGGGTCGAGGTGGCGGCCGGCGTCGATGTCCTCCGCGCCGTCCAGGCCGAACGCGTCGTCGCCCGACCAGTGCACGACGACGTCGGTGCCGGGCGCCAGCAGCGGTCCCGATGCCCGGTTCTGGACGTACGCGACCAGCTCGGCGCCCCAGCCGGTGCGCACCGCGTACTGGGTGCCCACCCCGGTGAAGGTGGCGTCGGTCAGCACACCGGCGACCTGGTCGTGGTGGGCCGGCGGCACGGCATCGTCCGCCGGTGCGACCTGCAGTTTCTCCGGCCGGACGCCGACGTACAGCCGCCCGGAGCTGCGGCGCGACCGGGCCGCGGGCACCCTCATCGCCGCGCCGACGACCTCCACCAGCAGGTCGTCCCCGCGCCGACCGAGAACGGTGCCCGGCAGCAGGTTCGACTGGCCGAGGAAGTTGGCGACGAAGACGTTGTCCGGACGCTCGTACAGCTCGACGGGGCTGCCGACCTGCTCGATCCGGCCCCGGTTCGTCACCGCGATCGCATCGGCGAGGCCCATGGCCTCCTCCTGGTCGTGCGTGACGTGGACGAAGGTGACGCCGACCTCGGCCTGGATCCGCTTGAGCTCCCGCTGCATCTGACGCCGCAGCGTGAGGTCCAGCGCGCCCAGCGGTTCGTCCAGCAGCAGCAACCGCGGCCGGTTCACCAGCGCGCGGGCCACGGCGACCCGCTGTTGCTGGCCACCGGAGAGCTGCGCGGGCCGCCGGCCGGCGAAGTCGGCCAGCTCCACCATGTCCAGCGCCGCGAGCACCGTCGCCCGCACGTCCGGCCGGCCGCGGCGGCGCAGGCCGAACGCGACGTTCTCGAACACGTCCAGGTGCGGGAAGAGCGCGTAGCTCTGGAAGACGGTGTTGACCGGGCGCCGGTGCGGCGGTCGGTCGGTCAGGTCGTCGTCGCCGAGCAGCACCCGGCCGGCGTCGGGCCGCTCCAGGCCGCCGACCATGCGCAGCGTCGTCGTCTTGCCACACCCGGACGGGCCGAGCAGGGCGAAGAACGATCCCTCGGGCACGGTCAGGGTCAGCGCGTCCACGGCCGTGGTCGCGCCGAACCGTTTGGTCAGGTCCAACAACCGCAGGTCGCCACCACCGGTCGCCGGTGCCGCGCGTTCCGGCGCGTCAGGCACCGCTCACCTTCTGGAAGGCGTCGTTGTACCGGCGCTCGGTCTTCTCGTCCAGGCCGCGGAAGACCGTGAGCCGGGCCAGCGTCGCGTCGTCGGGGAAGACCAACGGATTCGCCGCGAGCTCGGGGTCCACCCGCCGCATCTCCTCCTGCGCCCCGACGACCGGACAGATGTAGTTGACCGAGGCGGCCAGCTGCGCGGCCACCTTCGGGTCGTAGTAGTGGTCGATCAGCAGCTCGGCGTTCTTCTTGTGCGCGGCCTTGTTGGGCACCATCAGATTGTCGCTGAACAGCAGCCCGCCGGCCTCCGGCACGACGAACCGGATGCCCGGGTTGTCGGCCTGGAGCTGGACCACGTCGCCCGACCACGCGAGGCACGCCGCGACATTGCCCGCCGCGAGGTCCTGGGTGTAGTCGTTGCCGGTGAACCGGCGGATCTGCTTGGCGCGCACCGCGTCGTCGAGCACACCGAGCGCGGCGTCGTAGTCGGCATCGGTGAAGCGCGCGGGACTCCTGCCCCGTTGCGCCAGGATGAGCCCGACCGTGTCGCGCATCTCCTTCAGCACGGTCACCCGGCCACGCAGGTCCGGCCGGCTCAGCAGCTCGTCGACGGTGCGGACCGGCCGGGTGAGCTTCTCGTCGTAGGCGATCCCGGTGACCCCGCTCTGCCACGGCACGGAGCGCGTGCGTCCGGCGTCCCAGCTGACGCCGCGGAGCGCCGGTTGGAGGTTCTTCAGGTTTCCGATGTTGCCGTGGTCGAGCTCCTGCACCCAGTTGAGGCGGATCAGACGCGCGCACATCCAGTCGGTGAGGGTGATGAGGTCGCGTTTGAGGTCGTTGCCGGCGGCCAGGTCCGGCCGGATCTTCCCGAAGAACTCGTCGTTGTCGTTGATGTCCTCGGTGTAGGTGACCCGCACGCCGGTCCGGGCGGTGAACGCGGCCAGGGTGGGGCGCTCGGCCGGGTTCTTCTCGTCCACGTCGACGTAGAGCGGCCAGTTGGAGAAGACGACCCGCTTGTCCTGGTCGGACCGGTCCGGGGCGGCCTGCTCGGCCTCGGTCTTGGCCGCACCCCCGGTGCCGCACGCCGCAAGCGACGGACCGCCCGCGCCGACGACGCCGGCGGCCGCCGCGGCGCGCAGCACCGCGCGACGGGACACGCCGGGGGCCCGCCGGGTGAGGTCCGGCCACCCGCCGGCAGCCTCTACATCGCTCATCGGTCTCTCCTCACGACCCCGGCCCGGTTCGTCACCACGTTGGCTCCCCCGTTGCCGCGCCTTTGTCCCGTCCAGCGTCGCAGCGTAGTGGGGCCGGTGGAAGCACGGCATGTCGAGGACGGTCCGTTCCCAGACCCTGTTCGTGATCGCCGTATAGAAAGGTGCACATGGGTTCAAGGTGGACAACCGATACAGCAGTGGCTACCTTCCGTGGTGCAACGGTGACCGTTCGTTTGCGTCGCTCGGCTGAGGCGGGATGCCGCATCGCGGCCGGCCCACGTACCCGCCACCGCCTTGAGGAGAGAACCGCTGTGTCCTACCGTCCCGTCGGGCTCGCGGTGCGGGCAGGCGCCGTCGTCGCGCTCGCCGCGTCGCTGCTGGCCACCCCGTCGGCCCAAGCGGCCCCGCCGACCGACGCCGACCGGCCGGCTCCCGGCCCGCTCGCGTCGGTGGCCGGACCGCTGCTCGACGCCTCCGCGCCGGTCGCCGAGACGGTGACCGAGCAACTGGAGATCCTGAATTACTGGACCCCCGCCCGGATGCGCAACGCCGTACCGGCCACCCCCAGGCTGCGCACCGGCCTTCCGACGCTGGACGGGTTGCTCCCCTCGGTGGGCGACATGGTGCGGCCGCCCGCGGCCGTCCCGCCGGCACCCCGCACACGGCAGGCACTGCCCCGTGCGGAGGGCGGCGGGTACTCGTGGGCGAACGGCGGCGCGATCGTCCGCACCACCGGCCGGGTCTTCTTCACCCTCGGCGGCACGGACTATGTCTGCTCCGCCAGCGCCGTGCGCAGCCGCAACCGCGACACCGTGGCCACCGCCGGGCACTGCGTCAACGCCGGGCCGGGCGAGTACGCCAGCGACTGGATGTTCGTCCCCGGCTACCGCGACGGGAGCCGGCCCTACGGCGGCTGGACCGCCCGGCGGCTGTTCGCCCCGGCGAGCTGGACGCAGGACGGCGTGATCGACTCCGACTTCGGCTTCGCCGTCGTCAACACCCGCGGCGGTCGACACCTCACCGACGTCGTCGGCGCGCAGGCCATCGGCTTCAACGCCGGCCGCGGCCGGTACGCCCACCTGTTCGGCTACCCGGCCACCGGCGGTTACGACGGCGAGCGGATGTTCTTCTGCCAGGGCAGGCCCCGCCAGGACGAGTACGGCACCAAAGACCAGGGCGTGCGCTGCGACATGACCGAAGGCGCCTCCGGCGGACCGTGGCTGACCGGCTTCAACCCCCGCACCGGCACCGGCACCGTGACCTCGGTGAGCAGCTTCGGCTACAGCGACGACCCCAACGTCATGTGGGGCCCCTACTTCGGCAACACCGCCAAGACGGTCTACGACCGGGCCCAGGTCTCCTGACCCGCGGCCGGCCTCCTGGCGCGGTCGGCCTGCGGTTGGGCGGCGGACTCGGCCGGCGTCCGGACCCTCGGCGGGCCGCCAGCCGGCTTCCCGGACGCCGAGGTCTCCGTGCTGGAATAGGCCCGGTACCCGTCCGCCCCGCGCTCCCGCGGGACGGCGGGCCGAGCCGGAGGAACCGACCGTGACACTGCCCGGGATGGACCTGCTCGCGGTCGACGAGCAGCTTGACGACGTCGAGCGCGACCTGCGGGACGCGGTACGCGCGTTCGCCACCGAGCGGGTGCTGCCGCACATCGCCGACTGGTTCGAGCACGGAGCGATGCCCCGGGAGCTGGTACGCGAACTCGGCGCGCTGGGCGTCCTCGGCATGCACCTGGACGGCTACGGCTGCGCGGGCGCCAACGCGGTGTCCTACGGGCTGGCATGCCTGGAGCTGGAGGCCGTCGACTCGGCGCTGCGGTCGCTGGTGAGCGTGCAGGGCTCGCTGGCGATGTACGCGATCCACCGGCACGGCAGCGAGGAGCACAAGCAGCAATGGCTGCCGGAGCTGGCCGCCGGGCGGGCGGTCGGCTGCTTCGCGCTCACCGAGCCCGACGCCGGCTCCAATCCGGCCGAGATGCGCACCACCGCCCGGCGCGAGATCGGTGGTACCGGCTGGGTGCTCAGCGGGACGAAGGCGTGGATCACCAACGGCGGCATCGCGGACGTCGCCGTGGTCTGGGCCCGCACCGACGACGGTGTCCGCGGCTTCCTGGTGGAACACGGCACCCCGGGCTTCACCACCCGTGACATCGCCCGGAAGCTGTCGCTGCGGGCCTCGGTCACCTCCGAGCTCTCCTTCGACGAGGTCCACCTGCCCGACGAGGCACTGCTGCCCGAGGCCCGAGGCCTGCGTGCGCCGCTGCGGTGCCTGAACGAGGCCCGCTACGGCATCGTGTGGGGCGCGCTGGGCGCCGCGCGCAGCTGCCTGGAGGCCGCCCGCGACTACGCGGTGAGCCGCCACCAGTTCGGCCGCCCGATCGCCGGCTTCCAGCTCACCCAGCAGAAGCTGGTGGACATGGCCGTCGAGTACGACAAGGGCCTGTTGCTCGCCCTGCACCTGGGACGGCGTAAGGACGCCGACACGCTGACGCCGGAACAGATCAGCTTCGGCAAGCTCAACAACGTCCGCGAGGCCCTCGGGATCTGCCGGCAGGCCCGGACGATCCTGGGCGCCAACGGCGTGACGCTGGACTACCCGGTGATCCGGCACATGAACAACCTGGAGTCGGTGCTCACCTACGAGGGCACCTCGGAGGTGCACACCCTGATCCTCGGCCAGCACCTGACGGGCGAGTCGGCGTTCGCCTGACGGCGTGCGAAACTGTGTGCCGCGGGCACCGTCCGCATCACCCGCGGCCGAGGCGCCGCCCTCCCACCAGAAGGAGACCACCGTGGCCGACGAGCCGGTCATCGCGCCCGACCAGTTGCGCTCGGGCCACCCGAAGCTGTGGCGCGGCGCGGCCGTCGTGACGGTCGTCGCGCTGCTGCTGATGCTGCTCGGCAACCACGACGGCCGGATCGAGAACCTCTTCGTGCTGCTCACGGCGGCGCTGCTCATCGCCGCCCTGATCGTGGACGCGGCGCTCCGCCGCTACGGCATCAAGCGCTGACCACCGGCCGGCCGCGGCCAAGCCCGGACACGCCTGAGCCCAACCGCCCGGCCGGGCTTCAGCCCATCCGGCGGGCGAACAGTGCCCGGACCTCGCGCAACGCCAGGTCGACGTCGTCCTCGAAATAGCCGGCCTGGACCAGCCCGAACTGGCCGGGGGCCAAGTCGGAGTCGGAGATCTGCCCGCCGCTGCGTCCCTCCAGGGTGGCCTGGATAGCGTCGAAGAGCCGTTCCACCTGCTGCGGGTCGTACCCGGACCCGAAGCGGCGCGGACGGAACCCCGCACGCAACTCCGCGACGGCGGCCTTGTCCTCGTTGGTGAACGGCGAGGGATACCCTCCGCCGCCCACGGCGGACATCTCCACGGTCATGTCCTTGCCGTGCCGGCCGCCGTACGGGTCGTGACCAGTGATCGGACGGGCCGGCGGCAGCGAGTCCTGGAACGACTCGGGGAACGGCTGACGACCGGGCGGGGGACCTCCGTGCGGTTCCCCACGGCGTCCGCCCCGCGGTGGCGCGCCGGGGCCGGGAACCACTGCCCCGGGAACCACCCCACCGGCGGCCAGGCCGGCGGCGGCGAGGCCGGCGGCGCCGATCAGGGGCGAGGAACCGCTGGTCTCCGGGTCGCGGTAGTGACGGTCTTCGCGCGGATCGGGGTGGTAGCCGGGTTGGCCGCGGTAGTCGGGCTCGCGCCGGTACTCCGTGTCGCGGGCGAAGGCCGGCTCGCGGCCGTCCCGCGGCGGCGGTGCGCCGCGGTCGTCGCGGGCGTACTCGCGGTCGTAGTCGCGGTCGTCCCGGTAGGCGGCCGGCGCCTCCCGGTAGGGCTGGCGCTCGTCGCGGTAGCCGGCCCCCCGGTCGTCCCGGTATCCGCGCTGTTCCGCGTAGTCGCGGTCGTCCCGGTAGGCGGCCGGCGACCGGTCGTAGGCCGGCGCCTCCCGGTAGGCGGGCTCTTCGCGGTAGGAGCGGTCGTAGACCGGCTCGTCGCGGTACTCCCGCTCGGCGATGAAGTCGCGGTCGTTGTCGCGGTAGGCGGACGGACCCGCCTCCAGCGCCCGGAAGCCGTTGGAGCCACGGGCCGGCAGTCCGGACGACAGCTCCTCCAGCTCCTTCTCCAGCCGGTCGAGATGGAGGTCGACCTGCCACTCGTCGTATCCCCCGAACCTGGTCCGGAACACCACGTCGCGAACGTCGGAGGCGCTGACCGGCTCGCCCGACGGCCGGCGGCTGAGCGTCGACTCGGCCCGGTCGAGGAAGTCGTCCACCTCGTCGACCTTGTAGCCACGCTTCAACGCCTTGCGACGGAATCTGTCGCCCTGGGCCATCGTCCTCATACCTCCACTGCCGCGAGCTGGCCGCATGCGCCGTCGATCTCCCGGCCACGGGTGTCTCGCACCGTGGTCGGCACGCCAGCGGCACGCAGCCGGCGTACGAACTCCCGTTCGACCCCCTTCGGACTGGCGTCCCAGTCACTGCCGGGCGTGGGGTTGAGCGGGATCAGATTGACATGGGCGAGCCTGCCCCCGAGCAGTCGCCCGAGCAGGTCCGCGCGCCATGGCTGATCGTTCACGTCCTTGATCATGGCGTACTCGATGGACACCCGGCGGCCAGTTCGCTCGGTATGGTGCCAGGCGGCCGCCAGGACCTCGGCCACGTTCCACCGGTTGTTGACGGGTACGAGGGTGTCGCGCAACTCGTCGTCCGGAGCGTGCAAGGACACCGCGAGAGTCACCTGCAGGCCCTCCTCGGTCAACCGGCGGATGCCCGGCACCAGGCCGACCGTGGAGACGGTGACGCCGCGCTGGGACAGGCCGAACCCATGGGGCGCCGGGTCGGTCAGCCGCCGCACGGCGGCCAGCACCCGCTCGTAGTTCGCCAACGGCTCGCCCATGCCCATGAACACCACGTGCGAAACACGCGTGGGCCCGCCCGGCACCTCCCCGCCGGCCAGCACCCGACCGGCTGAGACCACCTGCTCGACGATCTCGGCCGTGGACAGGTTGCGGGTCAGCCCCGCCTGGCCGGTCGCGCAGAACGGACAGGCCATGCCGCACCCGGCCTGGCTGGAGACGCACACGGTGGCCCGGGCCGGATAGCGCATCAGGACGCTCTCGAACAACGCCCCGTCGAAGCCTCGCCAGAGCGTCTTGCGGGTCGTACCGCCGTCGCAGGCGATCTCGCGCACCGGCGTGAGCAACGTGGGCAGCATCGCCCCGGCCAGCGACCCCCGCGACGCGGCGGGGAGGTCGGTCATCGCCGCGGGGTCGGCGGTGAGCCGGGTGAAGTAGTGGGTGGAGAGCTGGCCGGCCCGGAAGGCCGGCTCTCCCAGTTCCTTCACGGCGGCACGCCGAGCAGCCGGGTCGAGATCCGCGAGATGTCGCGGAGGTCTGGCCCGGCGGGTCGGTGCGTGGGAGACCAGCGGGAGAGGTGTCGTCATCGCCTGCCCATTGTCACACGGCTGACGGGGGCCGCGGGGCGATCTGGGCGCGTGGTGTGAGCGCCGTTATCCCGCCGAAACGGGCATAGCAGACTGGCGACAGGAAGGTTGAATCTCACCGGTCTGGCCCGCGGGCGGCACGGTCCAGGCGACGCAGCAGGCCGGGCCCGAGGGGCGCACCCTCAGCCCGGCGGGGCGAAAAGTTCGAGCAGCAGGTACGCGGTCGGCGCCGCCAGCAGCAGCGAGTCGAGCCGGTCCATCAGGCCGCCGTGGCCCGGCAGCAGCGTGCTCATGTCCTTGATCCCGAGGTCGCGCTTGAGCATCGACTCGGCGAGGTCGCCGAGCGTCGCGGCCACCGCGAGCGCGACGCCGAACAGCACTCCCTGCCACCACGACGCGTCGAAGAAGAACACCAGGAAGCACACCCCCGCGACGGCGCAGGCCAGCAGCGAGCCGGCCATGCCCTCCCAGGACTTCTTGGGGCTCACCGTGGGCGCCATCGGATGCCGGCCGAACAGCACGCCGGCGACGTAGCCGCCCACATCGCTGCAGACCACGGTTGCGACGAACGCGATCACCCGGTAGGCGCCGTCCTCCGGCGTCACCAGCAGCACGGCGAACCCGGCCAGGAACGGGACGTACACCGCCACCAGCGCCGCCGCCGTGACGTCGCGCTGGAAACCGACCGGACCGTCCGGGATCCGCCACACCACGACCGCGACCGCCGTGAGCAGCAGGCCGAGCAGCAGCGCCTCGACGCCCGCCGCCCAGGCCATCGCCGTCGTCGCGACCCCGCCCACCAGCAGCGGCACCGCCGGCGGCCGCGCCTCGATCGGCTGGATCGCGCGGATCAGCTCCCAGCCGCCCAGACCGGCCGCTGCGGCCAGCACCAGCACGAACGCCGGCCGGTAGGTGAACAGCGGCACGATCACCAGCACGGCCAGGCCCACGCCGACGCCGATGGCGACCGGCACGTTCCGGCCGGCGGAGCCGGTCGTGGGCTCCTCGGCGGGCGGCGCCGGTGGCGGCGGGGACAGCGCGGGATCCAGGCCCGGCACCTCCACGGTCGGGCCCTCGACCCCACCTCCGACTGGCTGGCCGCCCGACGCCGCGATGGGCGGGGCCGGAGCGGACAGCGCGGCGCCGCGGCGCCGCCGGTGGCGTCCGCCGCGGCCCGGGACCGGTGTGGTCACCGTGGGCTCGAGGTCGGTCATCGCGCGGGTCGCTGGGGCACCGGACTCAGACCTCGAGCAATTCGGCTTCCTTGTGCCGCATGAGGTCGTCGACGTGGTTGACGTACCGGCCGGTGGTCTCGTCGAGTTCCTTCTCGGCACGATGCACGTCGTCCTCGCCGGCCTCGCCGTCGCGGCCGATCCGGTCCAGCTCCTCCTTGGCCTTGCGGCGGATGTTGCGGATCGAAACCTTGGCGTCCTCGCCCTTGTGCCGGGCTACCTTCACCAGGTCGCGGCGGCGCTCCTCGGTGAGCTGCGGGAAGAGCACCCGGATGATGGTGCCGTCGTTGGTGGGGTTGACGCCCAGGTCGGAGTCGCGGATGGCCTTCTCCACCGCGGCGAGCTGACCGGCGTCGTAGGGCTTGATCACGGCCATCCGCGCCTCGGGGACGGTGATCGAGGCGAGCTGCGGCACCGGCGTCATCGCGCCGTAGTAGTCGATGAAGACCTTCGCGAACATCGAGGGGGTGGCCCGACCCGTCCGGATCGACCCGAGGTCCTCCTTCGCGACCTCGACCGCCTTCTCCATCTTCTCCTCGGCCTCGAGGAGCGTGTCGTCGATCACTGCGTTCGCCTCCTGTAGAGCCGCGTCCGAAGGCGGGCTGGGTGCCGTCGGATCAGGCACGCGGCGGTGGCGGGACGGGGCGGTGGCGCCACACTCCGCCGCGGAACCGTCGCACCGCTGCGGCAACACAGTACGTCAGGCGGGCGACAGCGTGGTCACCACGGTACCGATCCGCTCCCCCCGGACGGCCCGGGCGATGTTGCCCTCCACCAGCAGGTCGAAGACCACCAGCGGGAGGTCGTTCTCCATGCACAGGCTGATCGCCGCGGCGTCGGCCACGCCCAGCCCGCGGGACAGCACCTCGGCGTAGCTGATCTCGTCGAAGCGGACCGCCGCCGGATTCTTCTTCGGGTCGGAGTCGTAGACCCCGTCGACCTGGGTGGCCTTGAGCACGACCTCGGCACCGATCTCCAACGCGCGCTGCACCGAGACGGTGTCGGTGGAGAAGTACGGCATGCCGGCGCCCGCGCCGAAGATCACCACCCGGCCCTTCTCCAGGTGCCGGATGGCCTTGCGCGGGATGTAGGGCTCGGCGACCTGGGCCATCGTGATCGCGGTCTGCACCCGGGTCTCGATGCCCTGCTTCTCCAGGAAGTCCTGCAGCGCGAGGCAGTTCATCACCGTGCCGAGCATGCCCATGTAGTCGGCCCGGGGCCGGTCCATCCCCCGTTGCTGGAGTTCGGCACCGCGGAAGAAGTTGCCACCCCCGACGACAACGGCCACCTGCAGGCCCTGACGGGCGACGTCGGCGATCTGCTTGGCGATGGCCTGGACGACGTCCGGGTCGACGCCTACCCGGCCTCCGCCGAACACCTCGCCGGAGAGCTTGAGCAGCACCCGCCGCCAGTGCCGTCCGCCCGGAAGGCCGTCCTCGGCGTTCGGGGGGTACGGGACCGCCTCGGCGGGCACCGCCTGCGGGTCGGGGGTCATCGCGACGTCAGCCTTTCTGGTCGGACCGGCGGCTTGCTGCCCCCGCCGGCGCGAAGATCCGTCCGGACCCGCAGGGAGGCCGCGGCGAGATCGTTCACCGGCGGCCTCCCTGCGGGTCGCTTCTGTCGGGCGGGGCGGCCGCCGGCGCGGGGCGCGGAGCCGACCCGACGGTCAGGCCTGCCCGACCTCGAAGCGGGCGAACCGGGAAACGGTGACGCCCGAGTCGGCCAGCACGGCCTTCACGTTCTTCTTGCTGTCCTGCACCGAGGACTGCTCGAGCAGCACGGTGTCCTTGTAGAAGCCGTTCACCCGACCCTCGACGATCCTGGGCAGGGCGGCTTCGGGCTTGCCCTCCTCGCGGGCGGTCGCCTCGGCGATCCGCCTCTCGCTCTCGACCACCTCGGTCGGGACCTCGTCGCGGGTCACGTAGAGCGGCCGCATCGCGGCGATCTGCATCGCCGCACCGCGGGCCGCCTCGGCGTCCGGACCGTTGAACTCGACCAGTACGCCCACCTGCGGCGGCAGGTCGGGGCTCTTGCGGTGCAGGTAGGTCGCGACCTCGCCAGCGGCGCCGCCGAGCACCACGACCCGGCGCAGCTCCAGCTTCTCGCCGATCACCGCGGAGGTCGCGTCGATGCTCTCGGCGACGGTCTTGCCGTCGGCCAGCGTCTCCTTGAGCAGCGCGTCAACGCTGCCGGACCGGCTGGTCACGGCCGCAGCCACGATGCCTGCCGCCAGCGCCTGGAACTGCTCGTTCTTCGCGACGAAGTCGGTTTCGCAGTTGAGCTCGATCATCGCGCCGTCGGCCGCGGCGACGAGGCCGTTGCCGGCGGTCCGCTCGGCGCCGCGCTTGGCGGCCTTGGCGGCGCCCTTGATGCGCAGGGCCTCGACGGCCTGCTCGAAGTCGCCGTCGGTCTCCTCCAGCGCCTTCTTGCAGTCCATCATTCCGGCGCCGGTGAGTTCGCGGATCCTCTTGACGTCCGCGGCGGTGTAGTTCGCCATGTCCCGTTTCTCTCAGTGTGTGAAGTCGGATCAGTGCTGTCCTCCCGGCGGGGCCGGCCCGCCGGGAGGAAGCGGGTCAGGACTCGACGGTCTCCGCGACGGCGGTCTCGACCTTGGCGGCGTCGGCTGCCGGGGCCTCGGCTGCGGGCGCGTCGGCCGCCGGCTGGCCGGAGAGCAGCTCGCGCTCCCACTCCGGCAACGGCTCGTCCGCGGCCAGCTGGCCGGCCTCGGGCTTGTCGTCCGCAGCCTTGTTGCCCCCGGCCCGGGCCATCAACCCGTCGGCGACCGCGTCCGCGATCACCCGGGTCAACAGCGAGGCGCTGCGGATCGCGTCGTCGTTGCCGGGGATCCGGTAGTCGACGTGGTCGGGGTCGCAGTTGGTGTCGAGGATGGCCACGATGGGAATGCCGAGCTTGCGGGCCTCGTCGACGGCGATGTGCTCCTTGTTGGTGTCGACGATCCAGACGGCGCTGGGCACCTTCTGCATGTCGCGGAGGCCGCCGAGGGTACGGGCGAGCTTGTCCTTCTCGCGGCGCAGGACCAGGGCTTCCTTCTTGGTGAGGACGTTGTCGCCACCGGTCTGCTCGATCACCTCGAGCTCCTTGAGGCGCTGCAGCCGCTTGTAGACCGTCTGGAAGTTGGTGAGCATGCCACCGAGCCAGCGCTGGTTGACGAACGGCATCCCGACCCGCCGGGCCTGCTCGGCGATCGCCTCCTGCGCCTGCTTCTTGGTGCCGATGAACAGCACCGTGCCGCCGTGGGCGACGGTCTGCTTGACGAAGTCGTACGCCTTGTCGATGTAGGTCAGCGTCTGCATCAGGTCGATGATGTAGATGCCGTTGCGCTCGGTGAAGATGAAGCGCTTCATCTTCGGGTTCCACCGTCTGGTCTGGTGCCCGAAGTGCACGCCGCTCTCCAGGAGCTGACGCATGGTGACGACGGCCATGATGGCTCGTCTCCTTCTGTCGGTGCCAGCGGCTTGCGCGGCCGGCACGGCCTCGGTTGATGCGGCAGCCGGCTGGCTGCCGCCCTGGCGCCCTGCCGGTCGAGGTGCCCCCGAGGGGACCGAGGTGACCGGAGTTCGAGACGTGGAACTCGATGGGCGCGCGAAGTCGACCCACTGCAAGTGAGTCGCTCAGGCGAGTCTACGCGTCCCGCTCGCCGGGGGAGAAATCGTGCGGTGGGACTGTGTCCGGCGGACCCGATCGCCGCCCGTCAGACCCGGCGCGCCGAGTGTCGTCAGCTGGCCGCGGCGGCCGCCGCGGCCAGCGTCAGCACGCCGGACGCCGCGATCAGCACCGACGACCGGCCGAGCACAGCCAGCCAGCGACCCGATTCCGCGTCGCCGCGCACAGCCGCGGCATCGGCGGCGAGCCACCCGGCGCCGGTCGCCAGCAGCAGCACCCCGACGGCGGACAACACCCCGGCCACCACGCCCCCCACGCTGGGCACCGGCGCGAGCGCGGCCCGCCAGCTCAGGATGAGCGCCGGAACGGCCAGCGCCGCCACCACCAGGCCGAGCGACGCGAGCACGATCGCGAGCGGGCCAGGCGGCCAGGCGCCACCCCGACGACGGGACGGCGGAGCGCTCGGGTGGGTCACCGGGGCGCCGTACATGGTGGCGTCGTCCGGGCGGCCACCCGGCCCGTCGGCACCCGGCGGGACGGCGTGCCCCTGGGCGTCGAGCAGGCCGAGGCGCTGGAGCACCGACTCGGTCTCGGTCCAGGAACGGGTGCCCGCCGGGATCTCCTCGGTGGCGGCCTCCGCCGACCCGGCGGCGCTGTCCGGGACCGCGGCGATCCGGGCCGACCGAGGAGTGCGACCTCGCTGGCCGGCTGGGCCTGGTTGCGGTGCGTTCTCAGCCATGGAGTTCTCCCCTAGCGGTCCGGCGGGCGGGCGTCGAAGACGGCAGGTGGGGCCGGCGCCAGGAACAGAACCGGCCAGGTCGCGTCCGTGAGCGGGCCCCACCCTACGCCGGGCCCACCGGGGACCGTCCAGAGAACCGCGGGCCTCAATGCCCCACGGTCGGCACCGGTTCCAGCCCACGGAACGCTGAATTCGTCGGCGGGCTCTCCATCCGCCGACTTTCCCCAACGGGCCTCGCTGTCCACAGACGGCGTTGCCGCGGCCGGGCGGCACCCGACACGCTGGGATCGTTCGTCGCGTGACGAGACGACGACACGCTCTGCGGGCACTGGTCATCGTGGCGATGTGCCTCGGCGGGGTGGTGGGTGCAGGCACGCCGGCCCGAGCGTCGTCGAACTGGCGGTGGCCGCTGGACGGCCTGCCCGCCGTCACGCGGCGCTTCGATCCTCCCGCGACTCCGTACGGGCGGGGCCACCGTGGTGTGGACCTGGCCACCGTGCCGGGTGCGGCGGTGCGGGCTGCCGGACCGGGCGTGGTGTCCTTCGCCGGGACGCTCGCGGGCCGCGGAGTGGTGGCGGTGCGGCACGCCGACGGGCTCCGCACCACCTACGAGCCGGTCGCTGCCACGGTACCGGTGGGTGTGCGGGTGGCTGCCGGAGCGCAGCTGGGCACGGTGGGGGGTGGCCATCTGGGCTGTCCCGCCGCGGCCTGCCTGCACTGGGGCCTGCTCCGCGGCCGCACCTATCTCGATCCGTTGAGTCTGCTGGGCGTCGGCCCGGTGCGGCTGCTGCCGCTGGCGGGTGCGGCACCGGACTCGGCTGGCGCGGCTCGCTCGGACTCGCGTGGGCCGGCCGGCCCGCTGGGGGGCGTGGTGCTGGTGCTCGGGGCCGTGGGGGCTCTCGGTCCGGCGGCGACACCGGACGAACGTGCCTCAGACGAACGTGACCTCGCTCGCCAGCTGTCACCCGCGCCTGGGGGGCCTGACGCTCAGGCGCGCGGGTGCGCCTGGCGGTAGGCCTGTCGCAGCCGGTCCACGCTGACGTGGGTGTAGATCTGGGTGGTCGCCAGAGTGGCGTGACCCAGGAGTTCCTGGACTTCCCGCAGGTCGGCACCGCCCTCCAGCAGGTGGGTCGCGGCGGTGTGCCGGAGCCCGTGGGGCCCGAGGTCGGGGGCGCCCGGCACCTGCGCCAGGCGCGCATGGACCAGCCGGCGGGCGGTCCGCGGGTCGAGTCGACCGCCGCGCAGGCCCAACAGGAGCGCCGGGCCACTGTGCGGCGCCGCCAGCGCCGGCCGGCCGCCAACCAGGTAGGCGCGCAGCGCCCGCTCGGCCGGTACGCCGTACGGGACCGTCCGTTCCCGGTTGCCCTTGCCGATCACCCGCACCACCCGTCGCTCGCGATCCAGGTCGTCGACGTCCAGCCCGCAGATCTCGCCGACCCGGGCGCCGGTGGCGTACAGCAGCTCCAGCACCGCCGCGTCGCGGAGGCCGGCCGGGCCGTCGCCGTCCACGGTGGCCATCAACGCCTCGGCCTGCACGGCGTCGAGCACATGCGGAAGGCTCGCCGGCAGCCGGGGACTGGCCAGATCTGGCCCGGGGTCGGCCGGCGAACGGCCGGTGCGGTGTGCCCACGCGGTGAACACCCGCGCCGCGGCTCCGCGCCGCGCCAGGGTCCGCGGTGCCGCGCCCGTCGCCCGGCTCCGCGCCAGCCAGCTCCGCAACACCGGGACGTCGAGCGCCGCGAGGCTCCCGGCACCAGTCCGCCCGAGGTGGTCGAGCAGGCCCACGACATCGGCGACGTAGCCGCGGACGGTGTGATCGGCCACCCCCCGCTCATGCCGCAGGTATCGTTGGAAGGCGTCCACCGCGGTGGCGAAGACGTCCGGGAGCGCCGCGCGGACGTCCGCTGTGCGAGGACGGGAGCTGGTCACCCCTGGACCGTCCGGCCGGCGACGGACGGGGTCAAGCCGCCACACCGCATACCAGTCGACATGCGGTCGGCCCAGTTCAATCCGCGGCGGTGGATCGGCCGCCTGAGTCCCTCCTTGCCGCGGCGGAGAGCCGGTAGGTTCCGGCGCGTTCCTCCACCAGCCCGCGCAGCACCAATGTCGGCAACGCGCGCCGGACCGCCACCGACGTGGTGCGTGCCGCGAGCGCGATCGCCTCCACGGCCGCGGCCGCACCAGCCGGGACCGCCTCCAGCACCCGCTCCAACGCCGGGTCGAGAGAGGGTCTGCCGCCCGGGGATGTGTCGGTCCCCGCGCCGTGAGAACCGATGTCGTCGAGGCCTTCACCGATCCGTCCCACCGCCTCGACCACATGGGCGGCGGAGCCCACCAGGGTCGCGCAGCCGTCGCGGAGGAGGGTATGCGTCCCGACCGACATCGCAGAGGTGACCGGGCCGGGCACCGCCATCACGACACGACCGAGCTGATGGGCCCGGTCGGCGGTGCTGCTCGCGCCCGAACGGGCGCCGGCCTCGACCACCACCACGCCGGCGCACAGTGCCGCGATCAGCCGGTTGCGGAGGAGGAAGCGGTGCTTCTGCGGGCTCTCGCCCGGCGCGTACTCCGTGAGCAGCAGACCCGAGTCGGCGATCCGGTCGAAGAGGGCTGTGTGCCCGACGGGATAGGCGGCGTCGATCCCACCGGCCAGGGCCGCGATCGTCACTCCACCCGCACCGAGCGCGCCGCGGTGCGCCGCCCCGTCGATCCCGTAGGCGCCACCGGACACGACCGTCCACTCCCGGTCTGCCAACCCATGGCCGAGCTCGCCGGCCACGTGGGCGCCGTAGGCCGTGGCGGCCCGGGCTCCGACGACCGCCACCGCCCGCCGGCTCGACGCGGCCAGCCGGGCGGGACCGCGCAACCAGAGGCACAGCGGCGGCGCCCAGTGCCGACCCACCGCATCGGCGAGCAATGCCAACGGTGCGAGCTGCTGCGTCGGCCACTCCGGATCCTCGGGGACGACCACCCGGCCGCCGAGCCGTTCGGTGCGGGCCAGATCGTCCGACGCCCGCGCCCACGGATCGGCCGTCCCGAGCCGCGCACGCAGCACCCGAACCCACGGGTCGGTGCGTGACCTCTCGCCGACGCGGGTGAGCACCTCCTCCGGACCGTGCCGGTCGACCAACGCGGCCAGGTCGCGGTTGCCGGCCTCGGCCAGCCGGCTCAGTGCCACCCGTGCCAGCCTCGTGCGGAGCGGCGCACCGGCCGGCCCGCGTTCAGGCGCCGCGCCCGGTGCGGCCGCGTCCGCGACGTGCTCGGTCATGCCGCCCTCCCCCGCCGCAGGTAGACGGCCTCGTTGACGTCGCCGGCGTCCGGCAGCGTCCGGCCGGCCAGGTCGGCAAGCGTCCACGCGATCACCTGTACCTTAGACTCGCGTATGTGGATACCGTTGTGTACCTCCGACAAAGCCTCGACCGCCTCGGCGACGAACTCGGCGTCACCCGCCAGCGCGAGGACTGCAGCAAGCTCGCTGAACTGCGTGGATGGACCGTCGTGGCCGAACACACCGACAACGACACCAGCGCCGCGGGCACGCGCATCCGGCCAGGGTTCGAGGCCGTGATCCAGGCCGTCGAGACCGGCCAGGCGCGGTGCATCGTGGCGTGGGACATGAGCCGACTCACCCGCAACGCCCGGGACCGCCTGAGGCTCCTGGAGGCCGGCAAACGCCACAGCGTCACCGTGGCGTTCGTCCGCGGCTCCGACCTCGACCTCGGGACACCCGCCGGCCGGCTCACAGCCGACATTCTCGGGTCCGTGGCCCTACACGAGATCGAGCAGAAGTCCGACCGCCAGCGACGCTCAGCGCAACAGGCCGCCGAACAGGGACGCCGCGTCGGCGGTCGCCGGCCGTTCGGCTACGAACCGGACGGGATGACCATCCGGGAGGACGAGGCCGTCGCCGTGGTGGCCGCGTACGACAGCATCTTGTCCGGTGTCCCGCTCGGGGCCATTGCGCGGGACTGGAACGCGCGGGGGCTCCTCACGCCACAGAAGACGCGCGGCGGGGACCCATCGGAGTGGACCAGTCAGACCCTCGGTCCCGTGCTGCAGAACCCACGGTATGCCGGACTCCGCAGCCACGTCACGGAGGCTGTCCGCGTCGCCAACCCCGACCCGCGGGCAGCGCGGATCGCAGGCATTGTTGGCCCGGCACAGTGGCCGGCACTAGTCACCGAAGAGACGTGGCGTGCGGCCGTCGAGGTGCTGCGAGACCCGACGCGGGCTCACCTCGGCCGGGCCGGGCGTGGGCTGCTCACCGGAGTGGCGCTGTGCGGCGCGTGTGCGGCGTCCACACCGCCGGTCGAGGCGACCGTCCACAAAGGCGCGGCGCCGGGCCGTGGCGGCCGACCCGGGCATGGCACGTACCGATGCTCGGCCAACCTCGGCCACATGAATCGTCAGAGCCGGCCCGTGGACGAGTACGTGTCCGAGATCGTGATCGCGCGGTTGAGCCGGCCCGACGCCGCGAGGCTGCTCACCGACGACAAGCGCCCCGACGCGGCCAAGCTCCGGCGCGAGGCCGCCGCCTTGCGCTCCCGACTCGACGGGCTGTCCGGGCTCTACGCAGACGGCACTGTCACCGCGGCCGGCGTCCGCCGCGACTCCGCCAAGCTCAAAGCGAAGCTGGCCGCTGTCGAGCGTGAGCAGGCGGACGCCGGCCGGGTGAACATCCTCGGCCCGCTCATCGGCACGGACGACGTACGGGCGGAGTGGGAGGCGTTCACCGTCGATCACCGACGTGCCGTGATCGGCACGCTCATGACGATCACCCTGCTCGCGCCCGGAAGGGGCACCCGCACGTTCAGGCCCGAGACCGTGGTCATCGAGTGGGACGCCTGACCTACGGCCGGTACGCGGAGAGGATCACCCGGCCCACGCCCGTGCGCCGCCGTTCGCTGGGCGGCATGGTGGCGCGGTCCATGTCGGCCAGGGCGCCCTGGTAGTCCGGGCACGGCCACGGTTGGCGGCAGGCCGGACACGTGGCATCTCCGGGCACGGGCCGGTGGACGACCCGGCGCGCCCATCCGAACAACCACAGGTCGGGGTCGGCCACGCCGGGCGGAGGAACCAGCCGCACGTCGTGCCTCCCGCGATGGAGGGGCAGGGACGCGACGGAGCCGGGAATCCAGGCCACCCGTGGGTGTGGACTCGCCGCCGCGCCCCTGCCCGGCCCGCCCGCCGAGGGCGCGGACACCAGCCCGGCAGGCGAACCATGGACGGCCACCCAGCGGTGGCCACACAGCGAAGCCTCGCGCTCACGCACCGAGTCGTGGGACCGTTAGCGCCTAGGCGGCAAACACCCGGCAAACGGTGGCGGCGATGATCGGCGACGAAATACGCGCAGCGCGGCAGGCGCTCGGCTTGAGCCTGCGCGAGACCGCCCGCCGCGCGCACGTCAACGCCGGGTACCTCTCGCAGATCGAGAACGGCAACCGCATACCGTCCGCGGCCGTTCTCCGCGCCTTGGGCGACGTGCTCGTCGCGGACCTGCGCCTGCCCGTGCCAGTGTCCGTCGATCCGGTCCGTGCCGACCCCGCCGCCCTTGGCCTCCTGGCGGGGGTGCTCGTGGGACAGAGGCGGCTGGAGGACGCCATCGGTGCCCGCCCGATCCGAACTGCCGTCGATGCGCAGGCACGAGCCGTCAGCGCCATGGTGGCGCTGGCACGGGGACCACTCCGGCCCGCCGTACTCGACGTGGCGGCGCAGTGGGCACAGTTCGCCGGATGGCTGCACACCGCGACCGGCGACTACGAGGGAGCGCACCGCTGGTTCGACCGCGCGGCGGATTGGGCGCTGGAGAACGCCGACGCGAACATGCTCTCCACCGTCTTGGGCATGCGCGGGTACGTCGCGTGGAAGCGGGGGGACCTCCCCCTGATGCTCGCGCTCGCCCGGGCGGCAGGCCGTGACACGGGGGCAACGCCCGGGCAGCGGGCTCTCGCAGCGCAGCAGGAGGCACGCGCCCACGCGCTGCTCGGGGACGCCGACGCCACGGACCGACTGCTCGACACGGCGCTCGTCCACGCCGAACGGATCGAACCAGACAACGAACCGCCGTGGGCATACTTCTTCGGCACGGACTTCCTGCACTTGCAGCGCGGCCGGGCCTACCGCTACCTCGGCCGGCGGGAGCGCGCCGCAGAGACACTGACGGCCGGCCTCGCGGGCCTGCCCGACGACATACGAGATGCCGAATGGGTGCAGTCGTATCGGCACGACCTCATCGCGGTCGAGGACTGAGCTACGCCCACAGCGTCCACGCGGACGCCTGTGTCGTGCGGGCGTAGCTGAACCCGGCGTCACGCTACGTCGGGACGTTGCGTGTAGATCTCGTCGTGCGACCTGAGCAGCCGTAGGTCGTGGCCGTGGGGCAGCTCTGGAGGGTGTCCACGGGTGAACGTGGACACCGGCCGCCACGCCAGCTCGTGGCGGCGCTCGACCACTGTGTGCCGCGCGGCGGCGAGGTCGGTGTCCAGGCTCAGCGGGCAGCCGATGGGATCGTGCGCGAAGTACACCGCGCCGCCCGCGCCCGCCCGGAACCTCCACAGCGCCGTCCAGCCGCACTGCCGCGGCTGCCACAGTTGCCAGCCCGGCGGCGGCGGCGTCTCGGCGCACGTGCACCCTGAGACCACGGCCTGTCCCGCCCACAGCGCCGCCAGGGCGGCGCCGCGGACCGGCACGGTCACCCGGAGGAGCCGGGCGTCCTCGGCGTAGTGGATCAGGTGGTCAGGCGGCATCGTCGTGGCCGTCCAGGCGGCCGGTGGCGAGCACCTGGTCGATCGGCGACAGCGGCTCGCGCTCGACCAGCTCGGTCACACCGTGACCGCCCGTCTCGATGAGCCGAGACAGGCCACCCCTGAGAGTCTGACTGATCGGGTCGACAAACTCGTACTCGTCCTCCGGCGGCGGCGGGATCAACGCGTCGGCCACTTCGGCGACCGCCCCTGCTATCGCGTTCGCCGTGCCCGTCAGCGGCGTGGACGGCACGATGCGCTTCCGGGAACCGCGCAGGAGGTTCGCCACGCCATGCAGCTCGGCGGCCTCGGCCAGCACC
This sequence comes from uncultured Actinomycetota bacterium, assembly GCA_963740255.1. GTDB lineage: Bacteria > Actinomycetota > Actinomycetes > Mycobacteriales > Cryptosporangiaceae > CAVUDO01. The sequence continues at coordinate 1,157,591 of CAVUDO010000002.1, forward strand.
TCGGCCATGGCACGCTCCGCGGCCCGCAGGCGCGCCTCCATGTCGACCGCCCGGCCGTGGATGTACCCCGCCCACTCCAACGCGGCCGCGTCCACGACCGGGGCCACGGCCGCCAGCGCGGCATCGGCCGCGTTGTTCGCCGGCTGCAACAGCGCCTTCACGACCCGGAGATGAGAGTCCGCATCGTCCACGAGGTTGCTGGCCGGGACCTCGCCGGTCCCGCGGTACGCGGCCAACGTGGCGGCCTCGGCCTCGGCCCGCAGGCGCGGCGCGTCCTTGATCTCGGCGAGCAGCGCATCGGCCTCGGCGCGGGCTCGCCGGGCGGCGTCGGCCGCCTCGACCACCCGCGGGTGCACGTGCCGGGCCGGCAGGCGCAGCTCGGCGACATGTGCGCTTCGAGGATCGGTCGCCCGCAGGGCTACCGGCTCGCTGGTCCAGATTGCGGTCATGATGCGTTCCTTTCGTTGTGGGTGCTTCACGTCGGTCTGTCGGTCAGATGGTCGGGAAGGGGTACAGCCCGGCCGCGTGCAGGGCCCCGCACGTCTCCCGGTGCCAGCGGTCGGCATCCAGCTCGTCCGCGGTCGCCGTGAGCCGGGGTATGCCGACCAGCCACCGCCCCACGACCGACTTGCAGACGCCCAGCTCGTCGGCGATCTGGCGGATTTCCAAGCCCTCGACCGTCCGCAGGGTGAACGCGCGCCATGCGAGATGGCGGCGTGCTCGAAGCGCGGCGGTGCCCATGTGCGGGATGTGGCTACGTCCTCCGGCCGTGGACAGCCGGCCGGCCGGGCGGTGGGCCATGTCGTACGCCCTGTCCGACATCGTGCCGAACGCGCGGCATCGCGGATGTCCGCCGTGCATGAACAAGGTCGGGGAGTACGGGAGCTGCCACCACCCCCGCCAGTTCCGGGGCCAGAGGTGTTCCGGCCACCAGCACGAGGTCCCAGATTCAAGGTCCGCCAGCGGGGCGTCGCGCACCCCGTCGGCGAGGGTGCCACCGCCGTCCACAGCCCAACGGACTGACTCACTCGTCATCGAGACCAGCCGCTGGACGGTGCGCCATATGTCGGACTTGTCTGCCCGTGCGTCGCCGGGCAGTTTTCCTGCCCGAAACTGCCCGCAAAACTGCCCGACCTGCCCGCTGAGTCGGTGTTTCCGCAGGTCAGACCTGCCCGCGAACTTGCCCGGCCCTGCTTGTGGACCTGTCGGCCAGAACTGCCCGCGCACCGCCCTCTAGGGTGCGGGCAGGTCGGGCAGGTTGGGCGGTGGTGGAACATCAACCACCGCCCTGGGGGTGTTCTTGCGCAGCCGCGCGATCCTCGATGCCTGCTCCTTGGTGACCGCCCGCCCGCCCTGGCCGAGGGTCTGGAGCAGACGGTCGCGGCCTGCGGTCTTCGGCAGGCCCAGGGCGTCGGCCACCGCGGCGAGCGCGTGGACCTCGGTCGCGGCGTCGGCCGCGACGCTGGCGAACGGGTCGGTGTCCACGTAGGCAGAGCCGGTGCCGGGCACCGTGACGAGCGCGAGCGGCACCGGCTCGCACAGCTCGCCGTCCTTGACCTTGCGGTGGTGGAGCACTCGGGGGTTGCGCGGACCGCGGTCCTCCTGGTCGCCCGCGAGTCGGACCACCCATGACGTGTCGAGGTCGTCCTCGTTGACCGAGGACCCGCGTGCCCGCTCGCCCGCGTGGCCGGTGTGGTGCAGCAGCAACGCCGTGCAGCCCGTGTCGTCACGCAGCGACGCCACCCGGTCCACCACGGCGCCCATCTCCTTGGCCGAGTTTTCCTCGACACCCGGCGCGCACCGATGGAAGGTGTCGAACACGACCAGTCCGGCATCCGTTTCGCGGATGCGATCGCGCACCCATGCCACGTCGTCGTCATCGGTCAGGCGGACCGGCCTGGCGATGACGGTGAGCATCCCGCGCGGAATGTCGCCGTGCTTGGACCGCCACGCGGCCAGCCGGCGACGTAGCCCGGTGACGCCCTCCGCGGCCACGTACATGACCGGCCGAGCAGCGGGCACCGGGTGCCCGCTCCACCCCTGTCCGGTCGCCAGGTGGCCCGCCCAGCTCAGCGCCAAGAATGTCTTGTATGTCCCGAACTTGCCGGCCAGCATCGCCACCGTGCCCACGTCGAGCACACCGCCGATCAGCGGTTCGGGCGAGGGCAGGTCGTCCAGGTCGTTGGCGTCGTACACGCTGGCGGCCAGCCGGTGCGCCGCGGGCGGCTCAGCGTCCCGCCAATCGGACGGCACCTCCCAGGCCGGCGGCACCTCCACACCGCGACGCGCGATGCCGAGCGCGTCCATAGCGGCCGCGACGTTGCCGTCGTGGTCCATCGCGGCCACGAAGTCCAGCGGCGTCCACATCGAACTCCCGGACCGCGGATTGCCGCCGGCCAGCTCGTCCGGGGGATGGTCGGTCCAGACCTTGAGCGGACCCCACCCCCGCGACGTGTCGAAGCGGCCACACCCCGGCTCGTGCGCGGTGGCCGACTTCGGCGAGGCGTGGGCGCCCGGCGCGGTCCAGATCGGGCACCCGCACTGGTCCGGTCGGCCAGTCGCGGTCCATCCGTGGGCGGGCAGCAGCCGGTCCCATATCGAGCCGTCGCCGGACGGCTCGACAGCGGGCAGCAGGGCCGCGGACCGCGGGACTTCGCCGAGCGCGATACGGGCACGGATCATGGCTCGCTGTTCGGCGATCTCGGCCCGGTCGTCGCCGGTCATGACGCCGACCACCTGTCCACGGGGTCGCCGTGGTCCCGCGCGATCTCGGTCCGCAGCTCGGCCACCGTGATTCCGCGACTGTGGGCGGCGTACTCCAGCTTGGTCGCGCAGAAGCGGCCGCGTAGCCACGCACGGGGGCCGGACAGGGCCGGATGCTCGGGGGTCAGAATCTCCAGCCATCCGCCCTCATCGGCGTGGTCGCGGCCGTGCAGCGGGCAGACCGCGCCGGAGCACGTGCGCGGCTCGTGCGGGATCACGAGGGCCGGCACAGTACCCCCAGGGGTGTAATATCCGGCTCGGGAGTGGTGCGGGCGGCCTCGTGGGGATGCGGGGCCGTTACGTTTGGGGTCATGCCGCAGCCGCCCCCCTCGCGGAGGTGAAGATGCCGCGGAGCTTGGCGACCTGCTCGTCAGTCAGTTCGGGCGCACGAGCCACGACCGCCTTGACCGCACCGGCCAGATGCATCCGGCGCGCGTGCTCGCGCCGTTGCTCGGGTGTTTTGCGTGCGTTGGCTTTGAGACCGCCTTGGCGACCCCACTGGACGGCCTGGCTCTCGGCCACGGCGTTCCTCCATCAAGGACTGAATCCCTTGATGGCCGCCGCCGGGCTACCGGCTCCCCATCTCCGTGCCCCGGTCGCGTCCGGGTCCGTGTGCGCTGCTCTGAGCTGTCGGCGCACCGGAGCTACCGGGGCGCCGCCGCCAGGTCGGATGGTGAGCACTGCCGGCGCGCGTGCCTGGAGCCGCCGGACCCAGGAAGGGTCTGCGCCTAGGGTACCTCGGCGCCCACCCTTTGTCCAACCGTTCTAGGGCCCTGACCTGCGGAAACAGTAGTGCGGAGTAGTGCGGAGTAGTGCCGACATACGCTCGTAGTCTGTACACGTGATCCGCAGCACGCGATGGAAGCCCCGGGCCGACAGCTCGCCGGTGTCCACCGCACGGGCCGCCGCGGCGGTGACAGCCCGCGGCAGGCGCCAGCCCGCCCGCAGCGCCGACCCCGGGGCCTGCGCGTTGGACCGCCAGCCGAGGTGGCCCCAGCGCTCGGCGGCCTGGCCACGGGCCGTCGCCACCCTGGCGGCCACGGCGGCGCTGGACTCGGGCTGGTCGCGCACGGCGTACAGGGCCGCGCTGGTGACCGGCAACAGCTCCACCCGCAGGTCGATCCGGTCGAGCAGCGGACCGGAGATGCGGCCGAGGTAACGGCGCCGGGTGGACGCGCTGCAGGTGCAGTGGTGGTCGCCGCCCGGCGAGGCGCATGGGCAGGGATTCGCGGCCAGGACGAGCTGGACCCGGGCCGGATACCGGGTCAGGCCGCCGGACCGGGCCAGCACCACCTCGCCGTGCTCCAACGGCTGCCGCAACGCGTCGAGCACCCGCGGCGAAAATTCTGGGGCTTCGTCCATGAAGAGCACCCCGTTGTGGGCCAGCGACAGCATGCCCGGGCGGGCCAGGCCGCTGCCGCCCCCGACCAGGGACGGCACCGTCGCCGTGTGGTGCGGCGCCTGGTAAGGCGGACGGCGCACCAGACCCGCGCCGACCGGGAGCACGCCCGCGACCGACTGCACCGCGGTCACCTCCACCGCCGCCGCGTCAGCCAGGGGCGGCAGAACGCCGGGTAGACGTTCGGCCAGCATCGTCTTGCCCGTCCCGGGTACCCCGAACAGCGCCAGGTGGTGTCCACCGGCCGCCGCCACCTCCACCGCGCGGCGGCCGAGCTCCTGGCCGACGACATCGGCGAGGTCGCCGCCGTCCCGCCCGTCCTGTCCTTCCTTGGATGCCGGGTCGGCCAACGGGGCCGCGTCGACGGCCGACTCGCCGGCCGGCGGCGGCTCGCCGCGGAGCAGCGCCAGCACGCCGGCCAGTGTCCCCAACCCGAGCACCCGCACACCCGGCACCAGGGTCGCCTCGGCGACGTTCGCCTGTGGCACCACGAAACGGTCCACCCCGCACCGGGCGCCCTCGGCCACCGCCGGGAAAACGCCCCGGACCGGCCGGAGCCGGCCGTCGAGCCCCAGTTCCCCCACGAATCCGACGCCGTCGAGCGCCACCGGCGGCACCACCCCCGCCGCCGCCATGATCGCGGCCGCGACCGCCACGTCGAACCCGCTGCCGGCCTTGGGCAGCCACGCCGGACTCAGCCCGACCGTGATCCGCCGGTCGGGCCACTTCTGTCCGGAGTTGAGCACGGCCGCCCGGACCCGGTCGCGGGCCTGGGTGACCGCCGTGTCGGGCAGTCCGGTGATCACCAGCCCGGGTAGGCCCTGGGCCAGGTGGGCCTCGACCTCGACCAGATGACCGTGGACGCCCAGCAACGCCACCGCGTGCGCGCGGGCGAATCCCGCCATCAGAACGCGCCCCGCAGGTGCTCGACGTGCGCCGGGCCCGACCGCTGCGGCCGGACGCTGACGACATCGAACCGGACTGCCGCCGGATGCACGCCGGTGTCGGCGATCCACCGGCAGGCCAGCCGCCGCAACCGGGCCACCTTCGCCGCCACGACCGCCTCGGCCGGCGTCCCGTGGGTGTCGCCGCGACGGGTCTTGACCTCGCAGAACACCAGCGTGTCGCCGTCGCGGGCGACGATGTCCAGCTCACCGTCGGCGCAGCGCCAGTTGCGGTCGAGGACGACCAGGCCACCCTGCTGCAGGTGTCGGGCCGCCACCCGCTCGCCGTAGGCCCCCACCGCGTCCGTCGCCCGCATGCCGTCTCCTCGCTCCTCCGCCGGTCCTCGCACCACGATGGCGGATCGGAGCGGTGCCGAAGGGGGCCGCAGGGCCGGCTGGGGACGACGGCACGACGTGTGGACGGCGGCGGCGCAGGGCCGGATGTGCTAGCGCCGGCGCCGCGAGGACGATCGGTGCCCCGCCACGAATCCCGGACGCCCCGTCACGAGTCCCGCCACGAATCCCGGACGCCCCGCCACGAATCTCGGGCGCGCCAGCCCGAACCCGTGCCGAGCCTCAGCTGTTGAACGGACCGCTGCCGGGAAGGGCGATGTCGGGCTTCTCCAGCTCCTCGACGTTGACGTCCTTGAACGTCACCACCCGGACGTTCTTGACGAACCGCGCCGGCCGGTACATGTCCCACACCCACGCGTCGGTCATCGCGACCTCGAAGTACACCTCGCCGTCGGCGTTGCGTACCTGGAGGTCGACGGAGTTGGCGAGGTAGAACCGGCGCTCGGTCTCGACCACGTAGGAGAACTGCCGCACGATGTCGCGGTACTCCCGATAGAGCTGGAGCTCCATCTCGGTCTCGTACTTCTCCAGGTCCTCCGCGCTCATGCGCCCGACCCGCCGCGCTCCGCGCCGGTCAGGGCCGCATGGCGGTGGCTCGCTTCCCGGCGCCCGCTCACGCGCTCACCCCGGCCGGACCGGTCCACCGTTCGTCGGACCCACCGTCCCGGACCCGGCCGGCCGGCCGCGGCCCCGCCTCCGCGAACGCCGCCGCGCCCTTGTCCTGCTCGCCCATGTCCTCGTCGCCCTCCACCGCATCATTGTTGCCCACGCCGACGCCGAACGGCGTGCCAGGCCGTTCCTGGAGACGCACGCGTCGCAGCTGGGCGGCGAACGCCCCCCGGTCGAACGCGGGAGCGCCGGCCTCGCGCGGCGTCGCTGCCGCCACGTTCACGTAGGACATCCGGTGCTCCGCGCACGGGCCGTGGGCCGCGAGGGCTTCGGAGTGGCTGCTGGTGATGTAGCCCTTGTGCTGGGCGAAGTCGTAGACCGGGTGGTGCCGGTGCAGCTCGGTCATCAGCCGGTCCCGGGTGACCTTGGCCAGCACCGACGCGGCGGCGATGCACGCGGCCACCTGGTCGCCCTTCCACACGGCCAGGCCGGGCACGCCCAGCCCGTCGACGCCGAACCCGTCGGTGAGCACATAGTCCGGCGCGACGGACAGGCGGGCCAGCGCCCGGCGCATCCCGTCGAGGTTGCTGCGGTGCAGGCCGCGGGCGTCCACCTCGCCGGGGGGGATCACGACCACGGCGTACGCCTCGGCCCGGGCCACCACCTCGTCGTAGACGCGGTCGCGGGTCGGCCGCGGTGAGCAGCTTGGAGTCGGCCAGCTCGGGCACCTCGCCGCGCCGGCCCGGCGGCAGCACCGCGGCGGCCACCACCAGCGGGCCGGCACACGCACCCCGGCCGGCCTCGTCCGCACCGGCGACCCGGCCGAACCCCCGCCGGCGCAGGGTGCGTTCCAGGGCGTAGAGCCCGCCGTCGCGACGGACCACAGCACGGGGCGGACGCAGCACCTCAGCGGCCCCCGGCAAGGATCTCGGCCGAGCAGTCCGGGCAGTACCGCGGGATACACCGTCTCGGTGGTCTCGCGCAGCTCGGCCAACGACCACCACCGCGCCTCGCCCAGCGCCGTCCGTTCCAGCTCGGTCAGGTTGGACCGGTCGATCGTCCAGGGCGCGCACCGGGCCACGTAGTAGCCCTGGCGCTGCCGGCAGAGCCGCCCGTCGAAGGAGAACTCCACGCTGTGTTCGTACACCGGCCCGGCGAGCTGGTCGGGATCCAGGCGCAGTCCGGTCTCCTCGTACACCTCGCGGAGCGCGCCGGTCACCGGGTCCTCGCCGTCCTCCAGGCCCCCGCCCGGCGTGATCCACCAGTGCCCCACGGCCGGATCGGCCGGGTCCCAGCCCTGCAACAGGAGCACCCGGTCCGCACCGTCGAGGAGCAGGACCCGGGAGGCCAGCCGGGCCAGCGGTTCGACAGTCACTCCGCGCACCTCTCTCGGCACGCCGACCGCGCCGGGCCGCGGTCGGCACCGTCCTGATCCGGCCAGCGTAGGCCATCCCCGGGCCGCACCCGGACCGACGCGACCGACCGCCGGGGCGGGTGGCACAGCCCGGCGCGGACATACCGCACGAGGCGGGGTCAGCCGCCTGCGCGGACCGGCACCTGGGCGAACGCGACCGGCACCGACAGGCCGCCCATCCGGTCGAGCGGCCAGAAGATCACGAAGGCTCGGCCGACGACCAGGTCGACCGGCACGGTGCCCTGGTCGGCCTCCAGATGGAACCGGGAGTCGGCCGAGGCGGACCGGTGGTCACCGAGCAGGAAGAGTCGACCGGCCGGCACGGTGACGTCGAACGGCTGGCTCGACGGCACGTCGCCGGGGAACAGGTACTCCTCCACCAGCGCCTGGCCGTTCACGGTGATCCGCTGCTTCGCGTCGCAGCAGACGACCCGGTCGCCGCCGACCCCGATCACCCGCTTGATGTAGTCCTCCTTGCCCGGCCCGACGTTCCAGGCCGGCGGCGGCACGAACACCACGACCTCACCGCGTTCGGGGTCGCGGAAGCTGTACACGACCTTGTTGACCAGCACCCGGTCGTCGACCAGCAGCGTGCTCTCCATCGATCCGGACGGGATGAAGAACGTCTGCACCAGGAAGGTCCGCACGCCGACGGCCACCAGGATCGCCACCAGGGCCAGGACCGGCAGCTCGATCCAGAACGACCGCTGCGAACGCTTCTTGGTCTCGGGCATCACCCGCGCAGCCTACGTGGTCGTCGTGCGGTCGCGCGGACCGCGAGGGCGGGGACGGTCGGGGCGAGCAGGAGCCCCACCGCTTCCCCGGCCGGGTCGGTCGCCTCGGCCGGCCGCGCGCCGACCGCGATCGGTCCCGGCACGTCCTGGTAGACCTCCGGGACGGACAGCGACCGCCAGTGCCCGACCGGCCAGACGGTCAGGAACGCCTGGCCGATCACCTCGTCGACCGGGATGGTGCCCCGCCACTGGTCCCTGATGTAGTAGCGGGAGTCCTGCGAGTAGCCGCGGTGGTCGCCCATCACGAACAGCCGGCCCGCAGGCACCTGGATCGGCCCGAACGCGCGGGTCTCGATGGGGTTGTTGTTGTAGAGCTGGGGCTCGTTCAGCGCCTTCCCGTTCACCTCGACCCGGCCCTCGGCGTCACAGCACTGCACCGTGTCGCCGGCGACCCCGATCACCCGCTTGACGAAGTCCTTCTCGTCCGGCCCGCCGAGCCCGACCAGGCCGGCGACCCAGCCGGCCGCGCCGGCCACCACCCCGGTGTCCTGGGGGACGTGCGGTCGCTCAGACACCCACCCGTCGCTGCCGCGGAACACGACGACCTCGCCGCGCCGTGGTTCGCGGAACACGTAGACGACCTTGTTGACCAGCACCCGGTCGTCGACCAGCAGGGTGTTCTCCATCGACTCGGACGGGATGAAGAACGCCTGGACGACGAAGGTCTTGATGATCAGCGCGAGGGAGAACGCGACGAGCAGCAGCAGCGGAAGTTCCTGCCAGGCCGGCAGTCCGCTGGCCGACCCGTGGCCGGACCGGCGGTGCCGGCCGACGTGCCGGCGGGGGGCACGACGCGACCGCGGCACGGCCGGCGGAGCCGCCGAGGCGCGGGTGGGGGTGCCGTAGAGCGTCATCGCCTCGGAGCGTATCCGGCGGGCCCCACGCGCCGCCTGGCTCAGCCGGCAGCGCGCTCCCGCTTCTCCTTGATCTTGGCGGCCTTGCCGCGGAGGTTGCGCAGGTAGTAGAGCTTCGCCCGGCGGACGTCCCCGTGGACGACCACCTCGATCTTCTCGATCACCGGGGTGTGCACCGGGAAGGTGCGCTCCACGCCGACTCCGAAGCTCATCTTGCGCACGGTGAAGGTCTCGCGCGCCCCGGCGCCCTGCCGACGGATCACCACACCCTGGAACACCTGGATGCGGGACCGGTTGCCCTCGACGACCCGGACGTGCACCTTGAGGGTGTCACCGGGCCGGAAGGCCGGAATGTCGGAACGCAGCGTCTCGGCGTCCAGGGCATCCAGCGTGTTCATCGCGGGTCTTCGCTTTCCTCGTCGTCGGACGCGCGGCATCGCGGCTGGGAAGGGAGCCAGGGTGGTGCGGCCGGGCAGCCGCCGCGCGGTCACAGGCAGATCACGCCCGTGGCAACCCTCTTACTGTGCCATACCGTCGGACGAAAGCGGAAACCCGGCCGCGGCCAGCGTCGCCCGGTCGGCGGCGTCGAGGGCGTCGGCGGGCAGCGCGGCGAGCAGGTCCGGGCGGCGGGCCAGCGTCCGACGCAGCGCCTCGTCCCGGCGCCAGCGGGCGATCGCGGCGTGGTGGCCCGACAGCAGCACCGGCGGCACCGGGTGCCCGCGCCAGACCTCGGGCCGGGTGTACGCGGGACCCTCCAGCAGGCCGTCGGAGAACGAGTCCTCCGCCGCCGAGGAGTCGTTGCCGAGCACGCCCGGCAGCAGCCGGCCGACGGCCTCGACGATCACCAGCACCGCCGCCTCGCCGCCGGCCAGCACGTAGTCGCCGATGCTCACCTCGTCGACGGCCATCCGTCCGGCGGCGTCGGTGACCACCCGGGCGTCGATCCCCTCGTACCGTCCGCAGGCGAACAGCAGCCACGGCTCCGCCGCCAACTCCGCGGCCATCCGCTGGGTGAACGGGCGGCCGGCGGGCGTCGGCACGATCAGCCGCGGCTGCGGGCCGTGGGCCGGGGCCACCGCGTCGAGCGCCTCGCCCCACGGCTGCGGCTTCATGAGCATGCCGGGGCCGCCGCCGTACGGGGTGTCGTCGACGGTGCGGTGCACGTCGTGGGTCCAGGCGCGCAGGTCGTGGATGCCGAGCTGGAGGATGCCCCGGCCGGCCGCCTTGCCGATCAGCGACTCCCGCAACGGCGCGAGGTAGGCCGGGAAGATCGAGACGACGTCGATCCGCATGTCAGAGATCCAGCAGTCCGGCGGGCGGGTCGACGACGATCCGGCGCGCGGCCACGTCCACGGTCGGCACGATCTCCCGTACGAACGGCACGAGGACCTCGGTGCCTCCGCCCTCCGGCACGACCACCAGCAGCTCCCCGGCCGGCCCGTGGATCACCTCGGTGACGGCGCCCAGCGCGGCGCCCTCGACGGTCCGCACCGCCAGGCCGACCAGCTCGTGGTCGTGGAACTCGTCCGGGTCGTCGAGCGGCGCCAGCTCCGAGGAGTCGATCACCAGCAGGACACCGCGCAGCACCGCGACCGCGTCGCGGTCGTCGAATCCCTCGAAGCCCATCACGAGCTTGCCGGAGTGCCAGCGCACCCGGGCCACCGTCAACGGCCCGACCGTCGCGGGATCGGTGACCAGCAGCGACCCCACGACGAACCGGGCCTCCGGCTCGTCGGTGCGCACGTCGACGAAGACGTCGCCGCGGACGCCGTGCGCGCGGCCCATCCGGCCGACGACCAGCCGCACCGGCGGGCCGCTCAGCGCAGGTCCGTGTCGACCACGTCGACCCGGATGCCGCGACCGCCGACGCCGCTCACGATCTGCCGCAACGCCTTGGCCGTGCGGCCGTTGCGGCCGATCACCTTGCCGAGGTCGTCGGGGTTGACCCGGACCTCGAGCACCCGACCGCGACGGCCGGTGACCATCTCGACCTGGACGTCGTCGGGATTGTCGACGATGCCCCGGACCAGGTGCTCCAGGGCGGCGGCCAGCACCTCAGGACTCCGCGGGAGCGGTGTCCTCGGCCTTGGCGTCGGCCTTCGCCTGCGCCTTGGCCTCCGGATCGGCGGCCTTCCCGTCGCCCTTGCCGCGGTCGGCGGCCTTGGGGGCGGCCTTCCCGTCGCCCTTGCCGTCGTCGGCGACCTTGGGGGCTGCCTTCTTGGCGGCCTTCTTCTTCGGCGTGGTCGCGTCGGCGACCGGCTCCTCGGCGGCGGCCTTGGCCAGCTCGGTGAAGATCGCCTTCTTGTCGGCCTTGGGGGCCGCGACCTTCATCGGCGGCGGCGGCGCCTCACCCTTGAACTGCTGCCAGTCGCCGGTGACGCGGAGGATCGCCTGCACGGCGTCGGTGGGCTGGGCGCCGACGCCGAGCCAGTACTGCGCCCGCTCGGAGTCGACCTCGATGAAGCTCGGATCTTCCTTGGGGTGGTACTTGCCGATCGTCTCGATCGAGCGGCCGTCCCGCTTGGTGCGGGCGTCGGCGACGACGATCCGGTAGTACGGCGCGCGCTTCTTGCCGAGCCGCATGAGCTTGATCTTGGTGGCCACGTGGGTGGGTGCTCCTGGTCGATTCGCATGGGTGGGCGGTGCGGCGTCACGTGGGGACAGTGGCGCGTACCACCCGGTGGACCTGGCACGGCTCGGAGTGAGAGGGTCCGAACAGCAGCCAGTTCAGCCTGTCATTGTGCCAGATCCGCCCGGCGGCTCCGACACGCCCTTCCCCGCACCCGACCGGGGCGCGGACGGCGGTCAGTACGAACGGCCGACGACGGCCACCAGGTCGGTCTCCGCGTCCGACTCGGGCACCGAGCCGTCCGGACGGAGCAGACAGCGCACCGTGAGCGCGTCCTGGGCCAACCGCGCCTCCCCCTCCACGCCCAGGGTGGCCCACGGGATCCGGGCCCAGCCCGTGGCCGCCGCCGCCACGGCGTCGTCCACCGAGGTGACGTCGGCGGTGTGCGCCTCACGCCGGGCCAGGGCCTCGTCGTAGAGCGCCTGCTGGTCTTCGGCGAGCGCGGCGCGCACCGCGTCGGCCAGGCTGCCGAGCGGAGTCGACGCCTTGGTGCCGGCAACCCGGCGGGCCACCGTGACGGCACCCTCGGCCAGGTCGCGCGGGCCGACCTCGATCCGCACCGGGACGCCCTTGAGCTCGGCGTCCACGGCCCGGCGGCCGAACGCCGTGTCGGTGCGGTTGTCCACCGCGACCCGGACACCGGCCGCCCGGAGTTCGTCGGCGAGCTTGCCGGCTGCCTCGCCGACGCCCGCGCCGTCCTTGACCACCATGACCAGCGCCTGGGTGGCGGCCAGCCGGGGCGGCACCCGCAGGCCGCGGTCGTCGCCGTGGCCCATGATCAGGCCGCCGATCATCCGGGTCGAGACGCCCCAGGACGTCTGCCAGACGTACTCGCGCTGCCCCTGGGCGGAGGAGAACTGGACGTCGAACGCCTTCGCGAAGTTCTGCCCGAGCTCGTGGCTGGTACCCATCTGCAGGGCCTTGCCGTCGCGCATCATGGCTTCCAGCGTGAGCGTGTTGGTCGCCCCGGCGAACCGCTCCTTGGCCGTCTTGCGCCCGACCAGCACCGGCAGCGCCAGCACGTTCACCATGAAGTCCTCGTACACCTCGTGCAGGATGCGCCGCGCGTAGGCCGCCGCGTCCTCCTCCGTGGCGTGGCAGGTGTGGCCCTCCTGCCAGAGGAACTCCGTGGTGCGCAGGAACACCCGGGGCCGCAGCTCCCAGCGCACGACGTTGGCCCAGTTGTTCAGCGCCATCGGCAGGTCGCGGTAGGACTGCACCCACTTGGAGAAGAACGCGTTGACGATCGTCTCGGAGGTGGGCCGGACGACGACCGGCTCCTCCAGCTGCTTGCCGCCGGCGTGGGTGACCACCGCGAGTTCCGGCGAGAAGCCCTCGACGTGGTCGGCCTCGCGGCGCAGGTAGGACTCCGGGATGAACAGCGGGAAGTAGGCGTTCTGGGCGCCGGCGGCCTTGATCCGGTCGTCCACCTCGCGCTGCATCCGCTCCCACAGCGCGTACCCGGTCGGGCGTATCACCATCGTGCCGCGGACCGGACCGTTGTCGGCCAGCTCGGCTTTGGTGATCACATCCTGGTACCAGCGGGGAAAGTCGTCGGCCTGAGGAGTGAGGACGGAAGGTGCAGCCATGGCTGGAGATCCTACGGCGGCCACGCGCGCGGTTCCGACCCAGTTCCCCGGCTGGCGGCGCCGACCCGCCGGCCGAACGGAGTCGGGTTGAGCGCCGGAGCGCGACCCAGCAGGATGGCCCGGTGAACGAGATCGCGCGCCCGGCCCCGCTGCTCACCGCCGGCGACCTCGCGCTGGTCCCGTGGCGTGCCGCGGACTCCGGACGGGGTCACCGCGCGGTGGCCTCGTCGCTGGCGCACCTGAGACCGTGGATGCCCTGGGCCGTCGACGGGTACGACCTCACCCGGTCGCAGGAGTACACGGCGCGCTGCGAGCGGGCATGGGCGTCCGGGGCGGAGTTCTCCTACGCGATGGCCGCGACGGCCGATCCCTCCGGCGCGGTGTGGGGCAGCGCGGGCCTGCGCCGGCGGATCGCCGAGGACGGCCTGGAGATCGGCTACTGGGTGCACGTCGACCACGTTCGGCGGGGCCTGGCCACCCGGGCCGCCGCGCTGCTGGCCGAGGCCGGGCTGGCACTGCCCGGAATCACCCACGTCCAGATCCACCACGACCCGACGAACGAGGTCAGCGGCCGGGTGCCGCGCCGGCTCGGCTTCACCCACGTCCACCGGATCGAGCGGCCCGCCGAGGCGCCGGCCGAGACGCCGTTCCTCGACGTCTGGCGCCTGACCGCCGACGCCTACCCGGCCAGCGGCGTCCCCGCGCTCCTCGCCGCCGCGGGGTGACCGACCCACGTCAGCGGACGACGCGGCCCCGCAGGACGATGCGGTGGGGGGCCGCGAGCACCCGCAGGTCGCGGCGCGGGTCGGTGTCGTAGACGACCAGGTCGGCCAGGCCGCCCTCCTCGATGCCGGGCAGCCCCAGCCAGGCCCGAGCCCCCCACGACCCGGCCGCGAGGACGTCCAGCGGAGCCATGCCGACCGCGGCCAGCCGCAGCAACTCCCCGGCCGCCTGGCCGTGCGGCACACCGCCGCCCGCGTCCGTCCCGCAGTAGATCGGGACGCCGGCCTCGTACGCCGACCGCACCACGTCGGCGAACCCGGCCCGCAGCCGCCGCATGTGGTCGGCGTAGGCCGGGAACTTCGCCTGCGCGCGGTCGGCGATGCCGGCGAAGTTCTCGACGTTGGTGAGGGTGGGGACCAGGGCCGTGCGCTGCCGGGCCATCAGGTCGACCAGGTCGGTCGAGAGCCCGGTGCCGTGCTCGATCGAGTCGACCCCGGCCGCGAGCAGGCCGGGCAGGGCCGCCTCGCTGAACGTGTGCACCGCCACCCGCGCCCCCGCCCGGTGGGCGGTCGCCACCGCGGCGGCAAACGTCGCGTCGTCGTAGGTCGGGCTGAGGTCGCCGAGGTCGCGGTCGATCCAGTCGCCGACGAGCTTGACCCAGCCGGTGCCGGCCCGGGCCTGGACCGCCGCCTGCGCGACCAGCCCGGGACCGTCGCACTCGATCGCGACGCCGGGCAGGTAGCGCCTGGGTGGAGCCAGGTGCCGGCCGGCCCGGACCAGCCGGGGCACGTCCGGGTCGTCGTCGAGCTCGGCGTAGTCCAGCGGCCCGCCGGCGTCGCGCAGTGCCAGCACTCCGGCGTCGCGGTCGATGCCGGCCAGGCTCCGCACCTCGTCCACGCCGCCGAGCGGACCGTGCGGGTCGAGGCCGATGTGGCAGTGCGCGTCGACCAGACCCGGCAGGACGAACCCCCGGTCGGCCACCGTCACCGCGCCCGGCACCGGTTCGAACGTCAGCCGGTCGCCGACGATCCAGACGTCGCGGACGGCGTCGTCGGGTAGCACGGTGGCGCTCACGTGCAACGCGCCGGTCACGGCCTCGTCCTGGCGCCACCCGCCGGCAGGAACGCGGCCGGCGCGGGCCGCGGACGCCCGGTCAGCGGACCGGCCCGCGGGTCGCGGCGGTGGCCCGCAGCATCGGGCGGGCCAGGTCGAGGCCGACCTGCATGCCGTGGTCCATCCGCTCCTCGAAGCCCGCCAGTTCCTCACGGCAGGCGTCGCGGATCGCGGTGAGCACCCCGCGGCGGCCCTCGGGGACCTCGGCCAGGTAGCTGTCGGCATCGGGGGCCGTGCTCTGCACCATGGCGGCTCAGGTGTCCTTGCCGAGCTGGGAGAAGTCGATCTTCGGCATCGGCATCCCCGACGGCAGCGTGCCCGGCCGGTCGGGCATCGGCGGGTTGCCGGGCAGTCCGGGAACCATCGGCACGCCGCCGCCGGGCGGGCGGGACCTGCCGCCTCCCTTGCGCCCCTTCTTGCCCTTGCCGCCCTTGGGCCGCATCCCGCCGAAGCCCATCTGCCCGGACATCTGGCGCATCACCTTGCGTGCCTCGAAGAACCGGTCGACCAGCTGGTTGACGTCGGTGACCGAGGTGCCCGAGCCGTTGGCGATCCGCAGCCGGCGCGAGCCGTTGATGATCTTCGGGTCGGCCCGCTCGGCCGGGGTCATCGACCGGATCACGGCGGCGACCCGGTCGAGGTGCCGGTCGTCGAGGCCGTCGAGCTGGCCCTTGAGCTGGCCCATTCCCGGCAGCATGCCGAGCACGTTGCCGATCGGGCCCATCTTGCGGACCGCGAGCATCTGGTCGAGGAAGTCGTCCAGGCTGAGGTCGCCGCCGCGCACCTTCTCGCCCAGCCGCTCCTGCTCGCCGGCGTCGAAGGCACTCTCGGCCCGCTCGATCAGCGTCAGCACGTCGCCCATGCCGAGGATCCGGGAGGCCATCCGGTCGGGGTGGAAGACGTCGAAGTCGTCCAGCTTCTCCCCGGTGGAGGCGAACATGATCGGCTGGCCGGTGACGTGCCGGACCGAGAGCGCCGCGCCGCCGCGGGCGTCGCCGTCGAGCTTGGTCAGCACCACGCCGCTGAAGCCGACGCCGTCCCGGAACGCCTCGGCGGTGGTCACGGCGTCCTGGCCGATCATCGCGTCGACCACGAACAGCGTCTCGTCGGGCTGGACGGCGTCCCGGATGGCCGCGGCCTGGGCGATCATCTCGGTGTCGACGCCGAGCCGCCCGGCCGTGTCGACGATGACGATGTCGTGCTGCTGGCGCTGGGCCACGTCGATCGACCGTCGGGCCACCGCCACCGGGTCGCCCACCCCGCTGCCGACCTCGGGCGCGTACACCTGCACGCCTGCCTGCTCGCCCACCACCTGCAACTGCTGCACCGCGTTCGGACGCTGGAGGTCGGCCGCGACCAGCATCGGCGTGTGGCCCTGCTGGCGCAGCCACAGCGCGAGCTTGCCGGCCAGCGTGGTCTTGCCGACGCCCTGGAGGCCGGCGAGCATGATCACCGTCGGCGGGTTCTTGGCGAAGACCAGCCGCCTGGTCTGGCCGCCGAGGATGCCGACCAGCTCCTCGTTCACGATCTTGATCACCTGCTGCGCCGGGTTGAGGGCCTGGTGCACCTCCGAACCGCGGGCCCGGTGCTTGACCGCCGCCACGAACGCCTTCACCACGGGCAGCGCGACGTCGGCTTCGAGCAGCGCCACCCGGATCTCGCGGCAGGACCTGTCGATGTCGACCTCGGTGAGCCGACCCTTCGCGCGCAGGGTGGCGAAGACGGCGGAGAGCCGGTCGGAGAGCGTCGCGAACACCGGGAACGTCACCTCGAGAGCGTGCGGGCAGGTGCGGGGCAGGCATGGCCGCCCACGGGCGGCGGCGGCCTGAGCCTCCGAGCTTAGCCGGGGCGCCCGCGGCCCAGCGGGCTCGGCCCGGCCCGGGCGACCACTCCGTCCGCCGCGGAACCCGGAGAACGACGCCCGGAGTAGACGTCCGGAGTAGACGTCCGACGCCGCGCCGGGATCAACCGGACGCGGCCGCGAGGACGGCCTTGCCCAGCTGGGTCCGGTGGGCCGGGTCGAGCTCCTTGCCCACCAGGTAGAACGCGTCGACCGCCGCGCCGCCGAACGTGCTCACCCGCGCACCCCGGACCTCGGCACCGCACTCCTCGAGGGCGGCGGTGACGGCGTGCAGCAGCCCGCGGCGGTCGGCCGCGCGCAGCTCCAGCACGGTGGCGTCGCTGGAGACGTCGTGCAGCCACCGCACCTCGGCCGGCGCCGGTGTCGGGCGGGGTTCCTCGCGCCGGAGCAGTGCCTGTCCCAGCGGCAGCGAACCGGTGACGGCACGTCGCAGGTCCGCGGCGAGCAGGGCCGGTTCGGGCAGCGCGCCGAACCGCGGGGTGGCCCGGAGCACCACCACCGGGTGCCCGTCCAGCACCGCCGCGTCGGCGGCGTAGACGTCGAGCCGGTGCAGTGCGCAGACTCCCGCGGCGCTGCTGAGCAGGCCGTCCATGCCCGGTCCGCCGACCACCGCCACCTCGTCGCCGTTCACCCGCAGCGCGCACTCTCCCGGGCCGGGCCGGGGCGAGGTCTCGGCCAGCACCTCGGCGGGACGCGGCCGCACCGCCGGCGGCTCGCCGTCCCCGAGCAGCGCGTGCACCCGGGCCACCAGGTCGGCGATCAGGCGTCCCTTCCAGTCGCTCCAGGCGGCCGGCCCGGTCGCGGTGGCGTCGGCCTCGGTGAGCGCGTGCAGGACGTCGAGCAGCTCGGGATCGCCGCCGACCGCGTCGGACACCACGGCCAGGGTGGCCGGGTCGTCGAGGTCGCGGCGGGTGGCGGTGTCGGGCAGCAGCAGGTGGTGCCGGACCAGTCGGTTCAGTGCGTCGGCGTCGGCCGGCGGCAGGCCGAACCGGATCGCCACGCCGGTGGCGATGTCGGCGCCGGTCAGCGAGTGGTCACCCGGCAGGCCCTTGCCGATGTCGTGCAGGAACGCTCCGAGCAGCAGCAGGTCCGGGCGCCGCACCCGGCGGACATGCGCGGCAGCCGCCGCGGCCGCCTCGACCAGGTGCCGGTCGACGGTGAAGCGGTGCACGGCGTTGCGCTGCGGCAACGAGCGCACCCGCTCCCACTCCGGCAGCCACCGCGGCACCAGGCCATGCCGGTCGCAGGCCTCCCACACCCCCACCGCGGCCGGGCCGGCGCCCAGCAGCGTGACCAGCGTGCGGACCGCGGCCTCGGGCCACACGTCGGGCATCCGGGGGGCGGCCGAAGCGAGCCGGTCGAGCGCGTGGCGGGACGGGGGCAGCCCGGCGGTCGCCGCGGCGGCGGCCAGCCGCAGCCCCAGCACCGGGTCGGCGGCCGGGTCGGCGTCCCGCGCCAACCCCACCTCCCCGTCCTGGGCGACCACGCCCTCGGCCAGCGGCTTGCGGGTGATCGTGGCCCGGCGGCGCACCGGCCACCGGCGGCGGCGGGCCAGCCAGTCGCCGACCTGGCGCCAGGCGGTGTCCGAGGCGTAGGCGATCGTCCGGGCCGCGTCGGTCACGGCGTGCAGCAGGGCGTCGGCGTCGGGGTGGCCCAAACCTGTCGCGACCTCGTCCTGGTTGGCCAGCAGCAACCGGTCCAGCGGCCGGCCGGCGTCGCGGTGCAGGGCGTCGCGGGTGTCCAGCAGCAGCCGGTAGGCGTCCCGGACCGATCCCCGGGGCGGGTCGACCAGTTGGGCGTAGGCCAGCGCGCGCAGCGTGACCGCGTCGCGGAGGCCGCCCCGGGCTTCCTTCAGGTCCGGTTCGAGCAGGAACGGCAGCTCGCCCGAGAGGTGCCAGCGGGCCTCGGTGACGGTGCGCAGCTCGCCGAGCCAGCGCGCCGGGTTGGCCCGCCACGCCGACCGCACCGAACGGCCGAGCTCCTCGGCGAGTGCCTGGTCGCCCGCGACGTACCGGGCGTCGAGCAGGCCGAGCGCCGCCTTGACGTCGTCGCGGGCCACTGTCACGGCCTCGTCGACGGTGCGGACGGCGTGGTCGAGGCCCAGGGTGGAGTCCCAGATCGGGTACCAGATCGACTCGGCGATCTCGCCGATCTGCGGGTGACCCGCGTGCAGCAGCACCAGGTCGACGTCGCTGTGGGCGACAACCTCGCGCCGTCCGAGACTGCCCACGGCAACCAGCGCCACGCCGGCGACGGGCGGCAGCAGGCCGCCGAGCCAGGCGTCCAGGGCATCGGCCAGCTGCGGCCGCGGCGGCGGTCCCGCGGCTCCGAACGGCGGCCGAGGCTGCGGCACCCGGGTGGGTCGGCCCGCCGGCCGGAGCGGGCGGCCGGTTCCGTCCTCGGTCATCGCCGACCACTCCCCCGAGGCACCGCCGGCCGAACCCGAGGCCGGGCCGGTCGAACGCCACGCTGCGCCGGCGGAACCGCCCACGGACCGGAGCCCTCCACCCCGGTCCGTGGGCGGAGCCCGAACCCCCCGCGCACGCAGGCCACCGCGTCCCCCGTCCTCGCCTGTCGAGCGCCCCGGCACCCGGAATCCGAACCCACCGTCAGAGCGCCTCGACGCCGCGCTCCCCCGTTCTGACCCGGACGACGTCCTCCACCGGCGTGATCCAGACCTTGCCGTCCCCGATCTTCCCGGTGCGCGCCGCGGTGACGACCGCGTCGACGACCTTGCCCGCGTCCTCGTCGTCGACCAGCACGTCGATGCGGACCTTGGGCACGAAGTCCACCTGGTACTCCGCGCCGCGGTACACCTCGGTGTGGCCCTTCTGGCGGCCGTAGCCCTGGACCTCGCTGATGGTGAGTCCGGCCAGTCCCAGTGCGGTGAGCGCCTCCTTGACGTCCTCCAACTTGAACGGCTTGACAATCGCGGTCACAAGCTTCATCAGGACTCCTTCCCCGCCGTCGCCGGCTCCATGTCGACCGGCGTCGTCCCGGCCGGTGCCGTGTCGCGCCGGTGCCGTGTCCGCCGGTGCCGTGTCCGCCGGTGCCGTGTCCGCCGGTGCCGACCGCGGTGCGGCCGAGGCGGCAAGGCCCGGCCCCGAGGCCTGGGTGGCCCCGCCGACCAGGTCGTACCCGGACTCCGCGTGCACGGCGTTGTCGATGCCGGTGACCTCCTCTTCCGTGCTGACCCGGAAGCCGATCGTGAAGCGGATCAGGTAGCCGATGATCAGCGTGGCGAGGAAGGAGTAGCCGAGCACCGCGCCGGCCGCGATCGCCTGCTTGCCGAGCAGCTCCCAGCCGCCGCCGTAGAGGAACCCGTTCGCTCCGTCGGTCGGGTCGTCCGGGGTGAGGATCCCGGTCGCGACGGAGGTGGCGAAGAACCCGATCAGCAGCGACCCGACCAGCCCGCCGAACAGGTGGACGCCGACGACGTCGAGCGAGTCGTCCAGGCCGACCTTGTACTTCAGGCTCACCGCGACCGCGCAGACCACGCCGGCGATCACGCCGATCGCCCCCGCCCCGAGCGGGTTCACCGCGGCACAGGCCGGGGTGATCGCGACCAGGCCCGCGACCGCGCCGGAGGCCGCGCCGAGCGTGGTGGCGTGCCGGTCCCGGAGCTTCTCCACGACCAGCCAGCCGATCAGCGCCGCACCGGTCGCCACCTGCGTGTTGATGAACGCCAGGCCGGCCTGACCGTTCGCGGCCACCGCCGAACCGGCGTTGAACCCGAACCAGCCGAACCACAACATGCCGGCGCCGAGCAGCACCAACGGCAGGTTGTGCGGACGGAACCGCTCCTTGGGCCAGCCGTGCCGCCGGCCGAGCACGATCGCCAGCGCCAGCCCCGCGGCGCCCGCGTTGATGTGCACGGCGGTGCCCCCGGCGAAGTCCAGCGCACCGAGCCGGTCGGCGATCCAGCCGCCGTTGCCCCCGTCGAAGAAGAACACCCAGTGCGCCACCGGGAAGTAGACGATCGTCGCCCACAGGCCGACGAACACCATCCAGGCGCCGAACTTGGCCCGGTCGGCGATCGCCCCGGAGATCAGGGCGACCGTGATGACCGCGAACATCAGCTGGAAGGCCGCGAAGACGGTGAGGGGGATGCCGCCCTCGGGCAAGGTGGTGGCGTCGATCGCCTTGGTCAGCCCGATGTAGTCGAGGTTGCCGATCAGCCCGTTGTAGACGTCGGGACCGAACGCGAGCGAGTAGCCGTAGAGCACCCAGAGCACGCTCACCAGGGCGATGGCACCGAAGCTCATCATGAGCATGTTCAGCACGCTCTTGGCCCGGACCATGCCCCCGTAGAAGAACGCCAAGCCAGGCGTCATGAACAATACGAGCGCGCTGCTGGCGAGTATCCAGGCAGTGGCGCCGGTGTCGATATTCATACCCCTCCCTCCCGAGAACCGTGGGGTGACGCGGGCCGCGGAAGGGCGTCTCCGGACGTCCCCGCGTCCTCCTCAGGGTCGGTGCGGGGTGTTTCTGCCGAGGTTCTGCTCTGTTTCGGTCCCGTGACCGCGTGTTTCCGGCCGGTGAACTCTTCGGAACCGCCCGGGGGTATGCCCGGCTCCGTACGATCTGCGCAGGACGTCCCCGGCGCTCGCCGCTCGCCCGATCCTCTGCGGACGGAGCGCGGCACCGGCCGCTCGTCCGATCCTCGGTGGGTGGCGCGCCCACGGACAATGGGCGGGACGATAACGGGTCGGCCGGGCACTGCGGCGGCCGCGCGACAAGAGGAGCCACCGATGCGCGTTCTCGCCGCTTCCGGCGACACCTGGGGGCTGTCCGGCCCCACCTTCCTCGTCCTCTACGGCGTACTGCTCGTCGTGGTCCTGGTCGCGGTCGTGTTGGCCAGGCGGCGTGCGTTCCGGGGGGAGGACAGCCAGGTCCCCACCGTGGACCTCCAGCCGGCGGAGGTCGCCTACCTCGCCGAGGGGCCCAACCGGACGGTGTACGCGGCGCTGGCCGCGCTCCGTGCCGCCGGCGCCGTCGGCACGAAGAAGCGCGGCGTCCTGAAGGTCACGGCCGACCTCCCCGCGGGCGCCCCCGAGTTCGACCGGACCGTCTACCAGGAGATCAGCTCCGGACGCGCGGCCCGGACCAACAGGCTGGCCACCCAGCGGACGGTGGCCGCCGCGCTCACCGCGATCCGCGAGCGGCTGGAAGGCCGCGGCCTGCTGACCAGCGCCGCGGCGAAGACGTCCGCCCGGCTGGCCACCGTCGGGCTGCTGGCGGTGATCCTGTTCGGGCTGGCCCGCTGGTTCGCCGGCCTCGGTAACGGCAAGCCGATCGGCATCCTGACCGTGGTGCTGCTGGCCACGGGCGCACTGTGGGTGCTGCTGCTGGTACGCGCCCCGCGCCGCACCCGCGCGGGCAACCGCGCGCTGGCCGCGATCGGGCAGCAGCACGCCCACCTCGCGCCGGGCCAGGGCCCGTCCTGGGCCACGTACGGGGCGCTCGGCGCCGGCATGGGCGTGGCGGTGTTCGGCACCGCCGCGCTGCTCGTCGCCGACCCTGTCTTCGCCTCCGAGGCGATGATGCGTTCCCAGGCCAGCGGTTCCTCCGGCTGGTTCGGGGGTTCGGACAGCTCGTCGTCCTCCTCGTCCGCCTCGTCATGTTCGGGCGGGTCGAGCTGTGGCGGTGGCGGAGGCGGCGGAGGGTGCGGGGGGTGACCGGCGCCGGCCCCACGCTGGGCGTCGGCATCGGCTGGCGGCCGGAGATCGCCGGGTTCGTGGCCGACCTCCCAGGTCTGCGGTTCTGCGAGGTGGTGGCCGAGACGCTGCACCCGCACCGGCCGCTGGCCGGCCCGCTGGCCGGCCTGCGTGCCCGCGACGTGACCGTGGTGCCGCACGGGGTGCGGCTCTCCCTGGGCAGCGCGGAGCCGGTCGAGACCGCACGGGTGGCCCACCTGGCCGCCTGCGCCGCGCTGCTGGACGCCCCGCTGGTCAGTGAGCACATTGCGTTCGTGCGGGCCGGCGGGGTGGAGGCCGGCCACCTGCTGCCCGTACCGCGCACCCGCGCGGGTCTGGACGCCCTGGTCGACAACGTGCGGCGGGCCCAGGACGGACTGCCCGTGCCGCTGGCGCTGGAACCGATCGCGACCCTGTTCGACTGGCCGGACGCCGAGTACGACGAGGCCGACTTCCTCGTCGCACTGCTGGACCGCACCGACGCGCTGCTGCTGCTCGACCTCGCCAACGTCTACGCCAACGCCCGCAACCGCGGCGAGGACCCGACCGCGCTGCTCGACCGACTGCCCCTGGACCGGGTCGCCTACGTACACGTGGCCGGAGGTTCCGAGGCCGGCGGTCTCTACCACGACACCCACACCGACCCGGTGCCCGACGCCGTCCTGGACCTGGTCGCGGCGTTGGCCGCCCGGCATCGGGTCCCGGGCTACCTGCTCGAACGCGACGGCCGCTACCCGGCGGCCGACGTGCTCCGCGCCGAGCTCGACGCGATCGCCGAGGCGAGCGACCTGCTCGCGGTGACGGGATGACCCCCTCCGTGCCGGACCCCGGCGGCGGGGCCGGGGGCGGGCAGCGGGAACGACTCGCGCGGGCGCAACGGGCGCTGGTGGCCGCGCTGGTGACGGGCGGTCCGGCACCCGCCGGATTCGACCCCGACCGGGTGGCGGCGGCGGGCCTGGCGTTGCGCCGCAAGCGGGCCGGTGAGGTGGCCAAGGCATGGCCGTTGCTCGCGGCCGCCTTCGGCGGGCAGTTCGCGGACCGGTTCGCGACCTGGGCCGACCGCCGCGTCGGCCAGGGCGCGCTCGCCGACGGATTCGGTTTCGCCCGGGCGATGCGCGCCGACGGGACGCTGCCCGGCCTCGCGCGGGGCGAGCTGGCCGCGCGGGAGGCCGAATGGACCTACGACGGCGTGACGCCACCCCGTCGGCGCCGGGCGGCCGGTCTGCTGCGTCGGGCCCGCACCGCGTGGGCGTCCGGCTCGGTGTCGCTCGTCCGCGGCCGGGGTCCGCGCTAGCGGGCCGGCGTGAGCGCGGGACGGACGGGCGGGATCGTGCCGTCAGAGCAGGGCGTGTTCGAGCAGGGGACGCTCGTGGTCGATCAGGCGGAGGTCGCGCATCGGCCGCTTGAGGTGACCCTTCTGCACAATCCGGACGAATGCCGGGTCGCCGGCGGCCGCCATCCGCCGGATGCCCTCGATGTGGTCCACGATCCGGGTGCGGATGGTCCGCACCAGACGCGCCCGGTCGTGCGGGGTGAGGCCATACGCGTCGGCGAACAGCCGGAGCCGGCGCGGCCGGTCGGGGTGGCGCCAACCCAGGGTGCGGGAGTCGCGGTCGGAGAACAGCGGCACCCAGGTCCAGGCGGAGTAGGCCACGTCGTAGATCCGGGCACCGGGGCTGGCCAGGTCGAAGTCGATCATGCAGAGCGTGCCGTCGGGCCGCCAGACCACGTTGTGCGGGGCGGCGTCGTGGTGGCAGACCACCTCGGTGTCCGGCGGCGGCGGGCCGAACGAGCGCCACCGGGTGCCCGGCGGCGGCACGAAGCCGGCCTGGGCGTCGTGGAACATCCGCAGCATGGTGGCCACCGTGACCAGCGCCTCGTCGGTGGCCCAGTGCGGCTTGAGCGGGTACTCCCCGCACTCGCCCTCCAGATAGGACAGCACCTCGCGGCCGCGTTCGTCGATGCCGAACGCGCGGGGGGCACCGGTGAACCCGATCGCCTCCAGGTGCCGGAGCAGCGCGTGCACCGCGGGCGTCCACGGCCCCACGGTCCGTCGCACCGTGTCGCCGACCCGGACGACGGTGCTGACGTTCCCCCCTTCGAGGGGAATCTCCTGTGTCACGCAGGCTCTCCGATGAGGGCGTCGACGAACTGGACGGGATCGAACGGGGCGAGGTCGTCCGGACCCTCGCCGAGTCCCACCATCTTGACCGGTATGCCCAACTCTCGCTGTACCGCGATCACGATGCCGCCCTTGGCCGTGCCGTCGAGTTTCGTGAGCACCAGGCCGGTCACGTCCACGACCTCGGTGAACACCCGGGCCTGGGCGAGGCCGTTCTGACCGGTGGTGGCGTCGAGCACGAGCAGTGTCTCGTCCACCGTGCCGTGCCTGTCCACCACCCGCTTGATCTTGCCGAGCTCGTCCATCAGGCCGACCTTGTTCTGCAGCCGGCCGGCGGTGTCGATCAGGACGGTGTCCACGCCGTCGGCCGTCCCCTGCTTCACTGCGTCGAAGGCCACGGCCGCCGGGTCGGAGCCCGCCGCGCCGCGGACGGTGGCCGCGCCGACCCGTTCGCCCCAGGTCTGGAGCTGGTCGGCGGCCGCCGCGCGGAAGGTGTCGGCCGCCCCGAGCAGCACGGTGCGGCCCTCGGCGACGAGCACCCGGGCGACCTTGCCGCAGGTGGTGGTCTTGCCGGTGCCGTTCACCCCGACCATCAGCACGACCGCGGGCCGGCCGTCGTGCGGCGCCGTGCGCAGGCTCCGGTCGAGGTCGGTGCCGACCGCGGCGAGGAGTTCCTCGGCGAGCAGCGCACGGAGGGCGCCCTGGTCGGAGGTGCCGAGTACCCGGGTGCGCTCCCGGAGCCGGGCGACGATCTCGCCGGTGGCCGCGACTCCCACGTCGGCACCGAGCAGGGTGTCCTCGATGTCCTCCCATGCCTGCTCGTCGAGCTTGTCGCGGCTGAGTACGGCGAGCAGCCCCCGCCCGAGCACGTTGGAGCGGGCCAACCGCGACCGCAGCCGCACCAACCGGCCGGCGGGAGGCTCGGGCTGGTCCAGCGACGGCGGTACCGCCGTCGCCGGCTCGACCGCCGACGGGGCGATCGGCGCAGCGGTAGGCGCGGCGGCGGTCCCGGGGCCGGTGAGCGCCCGATCGTCGACCTCTCCGCCCCGGGACAGGTACCAGGCGAGCCCGCTCAGCACGAGGGCGATGAGCAGGACGGTGCCGACGATCACGTACTCCATGGGCAAAATCCTGTCAGACCCGCACCGCACGCGGTGCGTCCCGTCCGGTCGGCACCCGTTTCGTGGCGATGCGGCCACTGTCGACAGTCCCGCCGCCAGTCTCAGCCCGTACGGAGAGCGACCCGTTCCGCCCGGTCGGGCGGACGGTGTGTTCCGGGACGTGACGGGTCGATCCGGCCCAGAACCGCCTCTCGTGCCGCAACGCGTCAGCTACGAGATAGGCCCCTGGGCCCGCGTCGGGTAGGAACGTCACCATGGCCGAACTCGTCTTGGGACCACTGCTGCGGCACGTCGGCGACACCTGGGTCACGGTGTGGGTGGAGACCGACGGGCCGTGCGAGGTGGACGTCCTGGGACGGACCGCGCGCACCTTCGCCGTCCACGGGCACCACTACGCGCTCGTGGTCGTCGACGGCCTCGACCCCGGCGCCCGGACCACATACCAGGTACGGCTGGACGACAAGGCCGTCTGGCCCGTTCCGGAATCCGGTTATCCGCCCAGCGTCCTCCGCACCCTCGACCTGGCCACACCGCGCCGGCTGATCTTCGGATCGTGCCGGCACTCGACGTCCGAGCAGATCGGCCGGAGTCTCGGCTACCACCCGGACGCCCTCGACACCTACGCCCGGCGAATGATCGCGACCGACCCGGGCGACTGGCCGGACGCGTTGCTGCTGCTCGGCGACCAGGTGTACGCCGACAAGACCTCGCCCCGGACGCAGGAGTTCATCCGGGCCCGCCGTTCGGTGGCCGAGCCGCCGTACCTGGAGGTCGCCGACTACGCGGAGTACGCCGCGCTCTATCACGAGTCGTGGACCGATCCCGACATCCGCTGGCTGTTCGCCAACGTGCCCAGCGCGATGATCTTCGACGACCACGACATCCGCGACGACTGGAACACCTCGTACGAGTGGCGCCGGGAGATCGAGCAGGAACCCTGGTGGCAGACCCGGATCCTCGGCGGGCTCGCCTCCTACTGGGTGTACCAGCATCTGGGCAACCTCTCGCCCGACGAACTCGCGGCCGATCCGCTCTACCAGCGGGTGCGCCAGGAGGGCCACGCCGGCGTGTTGCTGGAGCAGCTCGCCGCCACCTCCGACACCGAGGTCGGCGAGCCTGGCGCCGCGCCGGCCGTCCGATGGAACGTCCGGCTGGACTACGGGCGGGTGCGGGTGGTCTTCGTCGACACCCGGTGCGGGCGGGTGCTCACCCCGGACGAGCGGGAGATGATGAGCGACGCGGAGTTCGACTGGCTGGCCGAGCAACTCGAAGGCGACTACGACCACCTACTGGTCGCCGCGTCCCTTCCGTGGCTGCTGCCGTGGGCGATCCACGAACTGGAGGCGGGCAACGAGGCGCTGTGCGACGGCAGCCACGGGCCACGGATGGCGCGGTTTGCCGAGAAGGTGCGCCGGGCAGCCGACCTGGAGCACTGGTCGGCGTTCGCGACGTCCTTCGAACGCCTCGGACGCCTGCTCGCCGCCGTGGCCCGGGGCGAATGCGGTGGACAGCCGGCGAGCGTCTGCGTGCTCTCGGGAGACGTGCACCACGCCTATGTCGCCAGGGCGGTGTTCGACCCGCCCACCGTCGCGCCGGTCTACCAGATCGTCGTGTCGCCGGTGCACCAGCAGGTGCCGACAGCGCTCAAGCTGGGGTTCGCGTTCGGCTGGAGCCGGTTCGCCCACGCGATCATGCGGCCGGCCGCACGGTGGGCCGGCGCGGCCCGTGCGGCAGTGCGGTGGCGGCGGGTCAGCGGGCCGTACTACGGCAACGAGCTGGGCACCCTGCTCCTGGACGGCCCGGTGGCCAGGTTCCACCTCGAACGCGCCGAGCGGGACGCCGGCGGCGAGGCACACCTGGTCAGCGTCGCCCAAGTGCCGCTGGCCTGGCGCGACGAGCCCGGACGCGAGACGGCAGGTGGGACGGGAGCGTGAGACGGGCAGGAAGGTGGGGCGGACGCGCTACGCGGGCTCGGCCTCGCGGAGTCGTTGGCTGATCACCTGGGTGATGCCGTCACCGCGCATGCTGACCCCGTAGAGCGCGTCGGCGATCTCCATGGTCCGCTTCTGGTGGGTGATCACGATCAGCTGGCTGGACTCCTGGAGCTGTTCGAGCAGGCGGAGCAGCCGGCCGAGGTTGACGTCGTCGAGGGCGGCCTCCACCTCGTCGAGCACGTAGAACGGCGACGGTCGGGCGCGGAAGATCGCCACCAGCAGCGCCACCGCGGTCAGCGACCGCTCGCCGCCCGACAGCAGCGAGAGCCGCTTGATCTTCTTCCCCGGCGGCCGGGCCTCCACCTCGATGCCGGTGGCCAGCATGTCGTCCGGCTCGGTGAGCACCAGCCGGCCCGCGCCCCCCGGGAACAGCGTCGCGAACACGATCTCGAACTCGCGGGCGGTGTCGTGGAAGGCGCTCTCGAACACGTCGTGGATCCGCTCGTCCACCTCCCTGACCACGATCAGCAGGTCACGGCGGGTGGCCTTGAGGTCTTCCAACTGGGTGGAGAGGAACTTGAAGCGCTCCTCCAGCGCGGCGAACTCCTCCAGTGCCAGCGGATTGACCTTGCCGAGCAGGTGCAGGTCGCGCTCGGCCCGGGCGGCGCGCTTCTCCTGGGTCGGCCGGTGGTAGGGCAGCGGCGGCGGCACCGTCTCCCCGGCGGCCTCGGCGGCGGCCAGCTCACCCAGCGACGGCGGCACCGGCACCTGCGGCCCGTACTCGCTCTGCAGCGTCTCGACGTCGATGGCGAAGTCGTCCGCGGCCTTGGCCTCGATCTGCTCGATCCGCAGGCGCTGCTCGGCGCGGGCCACCTCGTCGCGGTGCACGACGTCGGTGAGCCGGTCCAGTTCGGCCGAACGCTCCCGGATCTGGCCGCGCAGGCCGGTGAGCTCGGCCTCGCGGCTGACCCGGGCCTGCTGCACCGCGTCCCGCTCGGCTGCCGCGGCCAGCAGCGACACCTCGATCCGGCCCAACGCCGCGGACGCTCCCACGGACACCGCGCGGGAGACCGTGGCTCCCCGCGCCCGGGCCGTCCGGGCCGCCTCGGCGCGGGCCCGTGCCTCCCGCTCGCCCGCCGCGGCGCGTTCGAGCGACTCGGCCCGCCCGCCGAGGTTGCGCACCCGCTCCTCGGCCGTGCGGACGGCGAGCCGGATCTCCATCTCGTTCTGCCGGGCCTGGCTGGCCGCGGCCTGGGCGTCGTCGTACGCGGTGCTGGACGGCTCGTCGTCCAGGGGGGCCGCCTCGGCCGCCGACAGGCGTTCCTCCAGCGCGAGCAGCGCGTCGAGATCCTGGTCGCGCGCCGTCTCGGCCTTCTGCCGCTGGGCCAGCAGCCGGTCGGCCTCCGCGTGAGCGGAGCGGGCGGCGGTACCGAGCTGACCGAGCGTCTCGGCCACCGCGCTCAACTGCGCGTCCGACTCGTTCAGCGCCGAGAGGGCCGCCTCGACGTCGAGTTCGCGGGCCGATACGATCTCGCGGGCCTCGACCAGCTGCACCGTGGCCTGCTGGGCGCGCTGTTCGGCGTCCAGGCGCCGCGACCTGGCCTCGTCGACCGCGGCCTGGACCTCGATCGTGCTCGGCGCGCTCGCCGAGCCGCCGATCATCCAGCCGGCGCCGACCAGGTCCCCGTCGGGCGTGACCGCCCGCAGCTCCGGGTGCGCGGCGACCACGGCCCGGCCGGCGTCCAGGCCGCGGACGACCGCCACCCGGTCGAGCGCCCGGGCCAGTGCCGGCCGCAGGGCTTCCGGGGCCCGCACCACGTCCAGCGCCCAGCCCGCACCGTGCGGCAACGCCGGCCACCCGTCCCGGTCCGCCGGGAGCGGGGCGCCACCCACCAGGACACCGGCCCGGCCGGCGTCGTCGGCCTTCAGCAGGGCCAGGCCGGCCGCGGCGTCGGCCGCCGACGAGACCGCCACCGCGTCGGCGAGCGCACCGAGGGCGGCGGCGAGCGCGGCCTCCCACCCCGGTTCGACCGTGAGCAGCGCGGCCACGCTGCCGAGCACCCCGGGCAGCCGGTCGCCGGCCGCGAGCAGAGCGCCGGCACCGTCCTTGCGGGTCAGGCCCATCGCCAGGGCTTCTTCGCGGGCCTGCCACTCGCTGGCCTGGCGCTCGGCGGAGCGTTCGAGCTCGACCAGCTCGCGCACCCGGTTGAGGGCGACCTGGTGGGCCTCGGTGGTGGCGACGTGCCGCTGGTCGAGGCTCACCTCACCCTGGTCGAGACCTTCGACGTCCCCCTGCAGGGCCTGGAACTCCTGCTCGGCGCCGGCGGCCCGGTCCCGGGCCTCGGCTCCGGCCGCGGTCAGGCGCTCGATCTCCTCGGTGGCGGCGGCCGTGCGGCTGCGGGCGGCGTTGACCTGTCCGGCGAGACGGGCCAGGCCCTCACGCCGGTCGGCGACCGCCTTCACCGCGGCGACCAGAGCCTTCTCGGCCTCGTGGGCATGCCGTTCGGCGTCCGAACGGGTGGTGACCGCCTCGGCGAGGCGGGTCCGGTCGCCGTCCAGGGCTGCGGTCAGCTCGGCGTGCTGGGCCCGGATCGTCGCCGCCTCGCGGTCGAGCGCCTCGGGGTCGCGGCTCGGGCGGGTGTCCTCGGGCTCGGCGGAGAGGAAGCGCACCCGCTCGTCGGCCAGCTGGGCCAGGCCGCGGAAGCGTTCCTGCAGGGCGGAAAGCCGGTACCAGGTCTCCTGGGAGCGGGCCAGCACCGGCGCGTCGGCGGCCAGCAGCTCGTCCAGTTCGGCCTCGCGGGCGCGGGCGGTGGCCAGCTGCGCCTCCACCTCGGTGCGCCGGGCCCGGGCGCCGGCCTCGTCGGCGATGTCGCGGTCGAGTTCCCCGCGCAGCGACACCATGTCCTCGGCGAGCAGCCGCAGCCGGGAGTCGCGCAGGTCGGCCTGGATGGTCGCGGCCCGGCGGGCCACCTCGGCCTGTTTGCCCAGCGGCTTGAGCTGGCGCCGGAGCTCGGCCGTGAGGTCGGTGAGCCGGGTGAGGTTGGCCTGCATCGCCTCCAGCTTCCGCAGCGCCTTCTCCTTGCGCTTGCGGTGCTTGAGGACGCCGGCCGCCTCCTCGATGAAGCCGCGCCGGTCCTCCGGGCGGGCCTGCAGAACGCTGTCGAGCTGGCCCTGCCCGACGATGACGTGCATCTCGCGGCCGATGCCGGAGTCGCTGAGCAGCTCCTGGATGTCGAGCAGGCGGCAGGAGTCGCCGTTGATCTCGTACTCGGAGTCACCGGAGCGGAAGAGCCGCCGGGTGATCGACACCTCGGCGTACTCGATCGGCAGCGAGCCGTCGTGGTTGTCGATGGTGAGGGTCACCTCGGCCCGGCCGAGCGGGGCGGCCGGCGGTGCCGGCGAAGATGACGTCCTCCATCTTGCCGCCGCGCAGCGCCTTGGCGCCCTGCTCGCCCAGGACCCACGAGATCGCGTCGACGACGTTGGACTTGCCCGAGCCGTTGGGACCCACCACACAGGTGATCCCGGGCTCGAAACGCAGGGTCGTCGCCGAGGCGAAGGACTTGAAGCCCCGAAGCGTCAGGCTCTTGAGGTGCACGGGTCTCCGGCGGGTCTGGTGCGCGAACTCCGGGGCCTGTCGCCGTCCGGAACGTCCGGATGCGAAGGCCGAACCGACCATACCTCTCCTACGGCCGGAGGCCGCGCACCCCAGCACCGGAGGACGCCGGCCGTGTCGGCGTCAGGACGTGTCGGACCCGCGCTGGCCTGGGCTTATGCCGTCACCGGAGGCGTTCCCGGCGGGCTCAGGTGAGTGCGGGCTCTTCGATCGTCAGTCGGTGCAGGTCGGCCTCGCTGGCGGCCATACCGGCCAGCAGCCGGTCGTTGTCGGCCCGCAGCCGCGCCACCTCGAATTCGAGCGCCTGGACCTTGCTGCGCAGGCGCTGTACCTCGTCGCGCATGCGTACGTCGGCGCCGTTGCCGACATGGCCGAAGAGGGCCTTCGCCATTGGTGTCACTCCTTGTATGGGCGTCTCGCGCCGTATCTGGCCCACGGTGGACGCGCGATTGCGGCCCGGGAAAGCCGGGCGGCGTCAACTGCATGGTCGCGCGGTTCCACGACGGTGGTCGAGACCCAGCCTACGCGCCTGACGAGGCCCTGGTCACGCCCGTGCCCGCACTTTTCGTCAGAATGTGTCACACGGCGATTTCTTATCTTTCCGTGAAACTGGACAGGTCGCCCTTTGCGGGCGTGAAACCGTCGACCACGGCGTCCACCCGGCCGGGTGCGCGGCCGCTCCGCAGCGCGGCGAGCAGCGTGTCACAACAGCGCTCGGACCCCTCGGCGACGACCTCGACCCGGCCGTCCGGTGTGTTGCGGGCCCACCCCACCAGGCCCAGTTCCAGTGCCCGGCTGCGGACCCACCAGCGGAACCCGACCCCCTGGACATGTCCGTGGACCCAGGCCGTGAGCCGGACCGGATCGCCCTCGGTGCGCACGCCGGAACTCTAGACCGCTGGTTCGGGTTCCTTAAGTCTTCGCTGCACCCTGGCCTGCGACGGCGGGTTCCTCCCTAGACTCGGGCCAGGTTCGGCCCCGCCGCGGACGGGTGGCGGACGGGGGCGGAGCCGGGCCGCACATGCGCGTCACCGACCGAGCGGGGAGAGGACGGACGGACGAACCCTCCCAAGCCCGTGACGACCACGATCGGAGGCCAGCGATGACCTTCGGCCGCCGGGCGGTGCTCGTGCTGGCGTTGCTGGCGCTCTTCGTGTTCGTCTCCTGGATGCCCTGGCGCGCGTCGCAGTCCGAGGACCGCGACACGCTGCAGGCGGTGAGCGCTCCCGCCCTCAACGACGCCACCGCGCCGCACGACTCGTGGCGGGCGACCCTGCCAGGCGCATCGGCCACGTCGCCGGTCGCACCCGGCGCACCCGGGGTCACCCGCTCCCCCGGCATCCTCCCGCGCCGGGCCGCGAGCCCTCGCCTCTCGAACGCGGACGCCGGCGCGAACGCCGCGGTCGTCACACTGGTGAACGCGGCCCGCCGGAAGGCGGGCTGTGCCGCCGTGCACACCGACGTCCGGCTGGACACGGCCGCCCGCGGGCACAGCGTCGACATGGTCCGCCGCGGCTACTTCGCGCACAACACGCCCGAAGGCGCGACGCCGTGGGACCGGGCCCGCGCCGCCGGCTACCCGCAGCCGACCGGGGAGAACATCGCGATGGGGTACCCGGACGCCGAAGCCGTGATGAACGGCTGGATGGACAGCCCCGGCCACCGGCGCAACATCCTCAACTGTGCGTCCCATGCCATCGGCGTGGGGCTGGCCCGCGACCGCGCCGGCACCGTCTACTGGACCCAGATGTTCGGCGCGGTCTGACCGCTGCGGGAGCGTCCCGGACCGCGCCGGCGACGCGACCTAGGACCAAGGTCGCAGGCGCGGGGTGACCAGCGCCCGATCCGCCTGCCACCGGCCGGCGGCAGGGTCGAAGCATGCCTACCGCGATCCTCACCGGAGCGTCCCGCGGCCTCGGCCGGGCGCTCGCCACGCACCTCTCCGCCGACGCGTGGCGGCTCGTCGTCGACGCCCGCACCGAGGAGGAGCTGCGGAAAGCCGCCGCAGCCTGGCCCGACGCCGCCGTCCTGCCCGGCGACCTCACCGACCCCGCCCACCGCCGTGAGCTGGTCGCCGCCGCTGGCGGGCGCCTCGACCTGCTCGTTCTGAACGCCTCCTCGCTCGGCCAGACCCCGCTGCCGCCGCTGGCCTGCTACGACCTCGACGCCCTCCGGCGGGTGCTCGAGGTGAACACCGTCGCGGCGCTCGGGCTGGTGCAGCTCGGGCTGCCGGGACTGCGCGCGAGCGGCGGGAGGGTGGTCGCCGTGAGCAGCGACGCCAGCGTGGAGGGCTACCCGGGCTGGGGCGGCTACGGCGCCAGCAAGGCCGCCCTGGACCAGCTCGCCCGGGTGCTCGCCACGGAGGAGCCCGACCTGCGCGTCTACGCGTTCGACCCCGGCGACATGCGCACCCGGATGCACGCCGACGCCTTCCCCGGCAAGGACGTCAGTGACCGCCCGGAGCCGGAGTCGGTGGTGCCGGCGCTGCGGCGCCTGGTGGACGGTGACCTGCCCAGCGGCCGGTACACGTCCGCGGGCCTGCGCGAGGGCACCCACCCGTGACCGCCCCCGCGACCCCGGCAACCACCGCTGCCGGGACCACGGCGGTCTGCGCCGAGCCGGTGCCGGCGCTGCCCGAGGCCACGATCGCCACCGCGCCGCCGGAGGCCCGGGGCCTGAAGCGGGACGGCGTCCGGATGCTGGTGGCGACGCCCGACGGGCTGCGCCACCGTCTCGCCCGGCACCTGCCGAACGTGCTGCGGCCCGGCGACGTGCTGGTGGTGAACGCCTCCGACACCCTGGCCGCCGCGCTGCCGGGTGTGACCGCGGACGGCGAGCGGGTCGAGGTGCACCTGTCCACGCTGGATCCCGCCGGCGGCGACGGCTACCAGGAGGCGCTGCGGGCCACGCCCACCCGGTGGGTGGTCGAGGTCCGGGACCGGGCCGGGTTCGGCGGTGCGCCGTCCCACGCGGATCGGGCCGGCACCGAGATCCGGCTCGCCGGCGGTGGCCTGGTCCGGGTCGCGGCCGGCTACCCCGACGGCACCATCCGGCCCCGGCTGTGGCGGGCCGAGGTGCGGACGCCGACGCCGCTGTCGGACTGGCTGGCCGCCCACGGCGAGCCCATCCGGTACTCCTACGTCACCGCGCCGTGGCCCCTCTCGGCCTACCGGACGACCCATGCCGACGCTCCCGGCAGCGCCGAGATGCCGAGCGCGGGACGGGCGCTCAGCACGCGCGTGTTCCGCCGGCTGCGGGCGCGCGGCGTCGAAGTGGCCCGGCTCGTGCTGCACTGCGGGGTGTCGTCGCTGGAGGCCGGCGACCCGCCGTACCCGGAGTGGTACGAGGTGCCGCCGTCGACCGCCGCCACGGTCACCGCGGCCCGCCGGGACGGCCGCCGGGTGATCGCGGCGGGCACCACCGTGGTCCGGGCGCTGGAGTCGGCGGTGGGCGCCGGCGGCCTGGGCGGCACGGTCGAGGCGCGGCGGGGCTGGACGGACGTGGTCGTCACGCCGGAGCGGGGGGTCCACACCGTGGACGGCCTGCTCACCGGCTGGCACGAGCCGGCCGCGTCGCACCTGCAGATGCTGCGCGCGGTGGCGGGGTGCGCGCTGCTCCAGGCGTCCTACCAGGAGGCGGCCCGGACCGGTTACCGCTGGCACGAGTTCGGCGACCTGCACCTGATCCTTCCCGGTGACCGGCCCGGTGGCCGGGCCCGGATCCCGCGAGCGGCGGGAAGGTGACCCACCCGGCCGACGCCTGGCCGCTGGCTCGGGCCACGGCCTGGGAGCAGCGCGAGTACTGGCGTTCGACGGACGGCGTTGCCGCCGCGCGGCAACCCGGCGGGGGCCGCCGAGCGGTGCTCGGGCGCCGACCGGTGGCACGATGAACCCGATGACCGATGACGTGCCCGCGCTCCGCCGCCTGCTCGACGTCACGCTGGCGCTGGGAGCCGAGCGGAGTACCGAGGCGGCGATGCGCACCGTGCTGGAGGCGGCGCGCGACCTCGCCGACGCCCGTTACGCCGCGATCGGCGTCCCCGACGGCGACGGCGGCTTCGCGCTGTTCCTCACCAGCGGCGTCGACGCCCAGACCTGGGACCTGATCGGCGCGCTCCCCCGCACCCACGGCATCCTCGGCGCGCTGCTGTGCGACCCCGAGCCGATCCGGCTGGCCGACATCACCCTGGACCCACGGTTCGGCTGGTATCCCCGGCACCACCCGCCGATGCGCTCCTTCCTGGGCGTGCCGATCATCGCGGGCGGGGAGATCCTGGCCGAGCTCTACCTCGCCGAGAAGGCCGCCGGGGTGCCGTTCACCGAATCCGACCAGCGGCTGATGGAGATGCTCGCGGCCCACGCCGCGCTGGCCGTGGTGAACGCGCGGCTGCACGAACGGGGCCGGGAGCTCTCGATCGTCTCCGAACGCACCCGGATCGCCCGCGACCTGCACGACTCGGTGACCCAGACCCTGTTCAGCCTGACGCTGGTCGCCGAGTCCGCCGCGACGCTGGCCGCCGGCCCGCTCGCCGGTAGGTCGGCGACGCCGGCTACCGCCCCGGTTGCCGACTCGCGGCTGACGACGCAGCTCGACCAGGTGCGCGAACTGAGCCGGACGGCGCTGGAGGAGATGCGCGGCCTGGTGGACACCCTGCGCGGCGACGACGGCGAGTGGGAGGGGCTCGACATCGCACTGCGCAAGCGGGTCGACCTGCTCCGGGCGGTGCACGACGTCCCGATCGACCTCGACATCCGCGGCCCGCTCCCCCGGACGACAGAGGCGCCGAACCGGGAGGTGCTCAAGATCGCCAACGAGGCGCTCGCGAACGCCCTGCAACACGCCGGAGCCACCCAGATCCAGGTGTCGCTCACGGCCGGCAACGGCTGGCTCCGTCTGGGGGTGGCCGACGACGGGACCGGGTTCGACCTGGTCCAGACCGTCCGCCACTCGCGCCGGCTCGGACTGGTGAGCATGCGCGAGCGAGCCGAGGCGCTCGGCGGCACGCTCCGGGTGGACACCGCGGCCGGCGCCGGCACCCGCGTCACCTGGGAGGTGCCGCTTGGCCGTTGAGAACTCCGCCGCCGAGCCCGCCGCCGAGCCCGCTGATGCCGGTGACTCCGCGGCCGCCGGGGAGGTTGCCGCCGACCGGCTCCGCCTGCTGCTCGTCGACGACCACGAGCTGGTCCGGGCCGGGCTGCGCACGTTCCTCGAGCTGCAGTCCGACATGGAGGTGGTGGGCGAGGCGGCCACCGCCGAGCGCGCGCTCGCGCTGGTCGGCTCGGTGGCGCCGGACATCGTCCTGATGGACCTGATGCTGCCCGGTATGTCCGGTGTGGAGGCTGTCCGCCGGCTGCAGCGCGACCATCCGGACGTGAAGGTGGTCGTGCTCACGTCGTACGCCGGCCAGGAGTCGGTGCTGGCCGCGGTACGGGCGGGCGTGGCCGGCTACCTGCTCAAGGACGTGGGACCAACCGAGCTGGCCGATGCGCTGCGCGCCGCCCACGCCGGCCAGGCCCGGCTGCACCCAAGGGTGGCGGCCACCGTCATGCAGTCGGTGGTGGACACCGCCCGCGATGTGCTCACCCCGCGCGAGCACGAGGTGCTCCGACTGGTGGCCCGGGGGCTGTCCAACCGCCTCATCGCCCGCGAGCTGGCGCTCTCGGAGAAGACCGTGAAGACGCACGTCAGTGCGGTGCTGGCCAAGCTCGGCGTGCTCGACCGCACCCAGGCCGCCCTGTACGCCGTTCGCGCCGGCCTCGTCGAGGACCTCTGACGCCCGGACTCATGACGCCCGGACTCATGACGCCCGGACTCATGACGCCCGGACTCATGACGCCCGGACTCATGACGCCCGGACTCATGACGCCCGGACTCATGACGCCCGGACTCATGACGCCCGGACTCATGACGCCCGGACTCATGACGCCCGGACCTGCAGCCCGGTCTCACCAGCGGGCGCGGCGGGGGCGGGGCTGGCAGCGCGGGCAGCTGAACGACGAACGGTTCATGAACTCGTCGCGCCGGATCGGCGTGCCGCAGCGAGAGCAGGGCTGCCCCTCCTGGCCGTACGCCTCCAGCGACCGGTCGAAGTAGCCGCTCTCGCCGTTGACGTTCACGTACAACGCGTCGAAGGAGGTGCCGCCCACCTCGAGCGCGGCGGTCATCACCGCACGGACGGCGGCCAGCAGCCGGGTCAGGTCGGGCCCGGTGAGCGTCTCGGTGGGACGCGCGTAGTGCAGCTTCGCCCCCCACAGCGCCTCGTCGGCGTAGATGTTGCCCACGCCCGAGACCAGCGTCTGGTCGAGCAGCGCCCGCTTCACGCCCGTCCTGCGACGCCGGACGGCTCGGGCGAAGGCGGCAGCGTCGAAATCGGGGTCGAGCGGGTCCCGCGCGATGTGGGCGATCGCGCGGGGCACGCCGTCGGCCGCGGCGTCCGGCTCCACCGACAGGCCGCCGAACGTCCGCTGGTCGACGAACCGCAGGTCCGGTCCGTCGTCGTCGAAGGCGAACCGCACCCGCAGGTGCGTTTCGACCGGCGCGGCGGAGGGGCGCAGCAGCATCTGGCCACTCATCCCGAGGTGGCCGATCAGCGCGTCGCCGGAATCCAGCGGCAACCACAGGTACTTCCCGCGCCGGTGCGCGGCCAGTACCGTCCGGCCGACCAGCAGCTCGGTGAAGTGGGTGGCACCGGGCTGGTGGCGCCGCACCGCCCGGTCGTTCAGCACGGCCACCGACCCGATCCGGCGCCCGGCCACCCAGCGGGCCAGCCCGCGCCGGACGACCTCGACCTCGGGAAGCTCGGGCACGCCTCAGGCCGGGGTGTCGTCGGACAGCGTGCCGACGGCCGCGTCGGCGGCGGCCAGCACGTCCTCGGCCCGGGCTCGCAGCGCACCCCAGGCGAGCTCCGCGGCACGCTGCTCGGCCTCCTTCTTGCTGCGCCCGTGACCCGCGCCGAGGTCCTCGCCGGCGACGACCGCGATCGCGTCGAACGTCTTCGCGTGGTCGGGCCCGGACTCGGTCACCCGGTACTCCGGCACGCCCAGGCCCTGGGTGGCGGTGAGCTCCTGGAGGCTGGTCTTCCAGTCCAGGCCGGCGCCGCGCTGGGCGGCGTCGGCCATCAGCGGGTCGAACAGGCGGTGCACGACCACGGTGGCCACGTCCAGTCCGAACTCCAGGTAGATCGCGCCGAGCAGCGCCTCGAACGTGTCGGCGAGGATGCTCGCCTTGTCCCGGCCGCCGGTGGCCTCCTCGCCCTTGCCGAGGAGCAGGTGGTCGCCGAGACCGCCCGGACCCAGGTCGCGGGCGACGCCGGCCAGCGCCCGCATGTTCACCACCGAGGCGCGCAGCTTGGCCAGCTGCCCCTCCGGAAGGTCGGGGTGGGTGCGGTAGAGCGCGGAGGTGACCACCAGACCGAGCACGGCGTCGCCGAGGAACTCCAGCCGCTCGTTCGTGGGCAGACCGCCGTTCTCGTAGGCGTACGACCGGTGGGTGAGGGCGCGTTCGAGTATCGCGGGCTCCAACGCCACACCCAGCGCCTGCTCCAACGCCGCCGCCGGTGGTCGTTCGCTCATCCCCGTGCCTCTCTGTCCTCGACCCGTCTGTCCTCGACCCGCGTCCGGGCCGTGCCCCCTACCTCTATCCCGTCGGAGGTCCCCGGATGGCCGTCCGGCCCATCTGTGAACACTCCGCGGCCGTGCTTCCCCCCGTTCCCGTCGCCGTCCCCCTCAAGGTCCTCTCCCTCGACGCCCAGGGCCGCGAGCACCCGCGCCATGTGCCGACCCCGCACCGCCTTCGCGGCCAGCGCCACGCCGCCGGCGATCTCGGACGGCCTGGCCGCCCCGTGTCCCACCACGACCGTTCCGGCGACGCCCAGCAGCACCGCGGCCGGAGCCGCTCCGGACAGATCGTCCGTCCCCCGCCGCGCCCCCGCCAGCGCGACGACCCCCTCCAGCGCCTTCAGCAGCACGTTGCCGGTGAACCCGTCGGTGACCACCACGTCGGCCGGTCCGCCGAGCGGAACGTGGTGCCCCTCCACCAACCCGGCGTAGGCGAGGTCGCCGCCGGACAGCGCCCGGTCGGCGCGACGCCGGAGCGCGTCGCCCTTGCCCGGCTCGGTGCCGACCGAGAGCAGGCCGACCCGTGGTGCGGCGACGTCGAGCAGCGCGGTCGCGTGGGCCGCACCCAGCCGGGCGTAGCCGACCAGGTCACGGTGACCCGGGGACGTGCCCGCACCCACGTCGAGCAGGACGACGGGGTGCGCGCCCGCCGGGATCACCACCGCCAACGCCGGCCGGCGGATGCCGTCGAGCACACCGAGGGCACTGACCGCGGAGGCCACCACCGCGCCGGTCGAGCCCGCACTGACCGCCGCGTCGGCCTCGCCCCGGCGGACCGCCTCGATCGCCACCCGCACCGAGGCACCGCGTCGGGTGCGCACGGCGCGGACGGGTGCGTCGGCCATCCCGACCCGCTGTTCGGCCCGCAGCGTCGTGATCCGCCGCAGGGTCGCCGGAGCGACCGCACGCAGCAGTGCGGCGAGGAGGACCGGAGGGCCGGCCAGCAGGATCGTGAGGTCGGGATCGGTGTCCAGGGCCATCAGAACGCCGTCGACCACCGCGTCGGGAGCATCGTCCCCGCCGAGGAGGTCGACGGCGATCCGGACGGCCGGCCGCCCGGACCGCGTCAACGGACCACCGCGCGGCTCAGACCGGGAGGGCCTGACGCCCGTTGTAGACCCCGCAGACCGAGCATGCCGTGTGCGGCAGCTTGGGCGACTTGCACCGCGGGCACGGCTGGGTCTGCACGGCGGTGGTCTTCCACTGCGAACGGCGCGAGCGGGTGTTGCTGCGCGACATCCGCCGCTTCGGGACAGCCACGGCTAGCTCTCCTGGTTCTCGGTCGCCGTGGGCGACCGGTCGTCGAGGTTGCGCAGGGCTTCCCACCGGGGGTCGACCTGCTCATGGGCGTGATCGGGCGGTAGATCGTCCCAGTGCGCCCCGCAGTCGGGGCACAGACCGGGACAGTCGTCGTCGCACAACGGGTTGGTCGGCAGTGCGAGCACCACCGCGTCCCGCAGCGCCGGCTCCAGGTCGAGCAGATCGTCGTGCAGCCGGCCGACCTCGTCAGGGTCGGTCGTGTCGTCCGTGGGACTGTCCGGATACGCGTACAGGTCCTGGAACTCCACGACCAGTTCGTGGCTGAACGAGTCGAGACAGCGGCCACACTCGCCCTCGGCCGGCACCGTGACGGTGACCGAGGCGAGCACGCCTTCCATCACCGACTCGAGCAGGATCTCGAGGTCGAGGGTGGCCCCCGCGGGGACCCGGATCAACTCCACACCGAGACCGGCCGGCACGGGAACGGGACGGCTCAGGCGCTTCATCGATCCGGGCCGACGTCCCACCTCGCGCGTGTCGAGCACGAAGGGGGAGCGGTGGTCCAGGCGCGCCTGGGTCTTCCTGTTCACGGGCATGATCGTTTCTCGGCTCTGGCGAGGCCGTCGGGCAAGACTACCCGACGTGTCGCGGGAGCGTCGATTCCGCTGGTCACGCGGGGTGGACAGGATGCCGGGCGAACTGGCCCGTGGGGTGCGGCGGCCACGGCGAACGCCCGCGGGGTCAGAACGGGAGCGGGCGGTCCTCGGGCTGTTGCTGGTCGTAGCCGCCGATCTCGGACAGGGCGCGCATCTTGTCGCGGCCCCGCTCGACCGTGCCGATCGTGCGGTGCAGGATCTGTTCGAAGTTGGCCAAGGTCGTGTCGACGTACTCCTCCACCTCGTCGCGCAGCCGCTGGGCCTCGGCCCGCGCCTCGCCGACGATCCGGGACGCCTCGTGCTCGGCCGACACGGTGACCTCGTGCACCGAGACCAGCCGGGCGTGCTCGGCCTCGCCCTCGTGGATGATCCGGTCGGCCTCGCGCTGCCCCGCGCCGATCACCTTGTCGCGCTCGTCGAGCAGCGCCTGGGCCCGCCGGATCTCGGTGGGCAGGTCGGCGCGCAGCTCGTCGAGCAGTGCGAGCAGCTCGTTGCGGTTGACGATGGCGTTGGACGACATCGGCATCGAGCGAGCCGCCTCGACGAACGCACTGATCCCGTCGATACGGTCGAGAGGGTCCACGGGGCGGCTCCGATGTGGGGGCTGGTCGCGCTCGATTGTGCGCGATGGCGCGCCGATCGGCGAGTCTGGACGGGGTGTCGTGCGGTGAGGGTCGGCCGGCGCCCCGCTCAGCCCCGGGCCGCGAGGCGCTCGACAAGCCGGAGCCAGACCGCCTCCGGTACGTGCGAGGACACGTCGCCACCGTACTTCGCGACCTCCTTGACCAGGCTGGAGGAGAGGAACGAGTAGAGCGGGTTGGTGGCCATGAACATCGTCTCCACCCCCGCCAGTCCGTGGTTCATCTGCGCCTGCTGCAGTTCGTAGTCGAAGTCGCTCACCGCGCGCAGCCCCTTCACGACCGCGGGGATGTCGTGTTCCTTGCAGTAGTCGACGAGCAGGCCGGCGAACGAGTCCACCTCGACGTTGCCGTAGCCGGCAGTGACCTCGCGGAGCATCGTCATCCGCTCCTCGATCGTGAACAGCCCGGTCTTGCGGGGGTTCACGAGCACACCGACCACGACCTGGTCGTACAGCCGGCTGGCCCGGCCGATGATGTCCAGATGGCCGTTGGTCACCGGATCGAACGATCCCGGGCACACCGCGCGTCTCACGATCGGCGACCGTACCAAAGGCAGCCCTCGCCGTACCGGCGAAAGCGCACCGCGACCAGTGGCTTCGGCCACACCCAGGCGGCATCCCGGCTGGCCCGCTCGACCACGACCAGCGCGTCGGACGCCAGCCAGCCGTGCTCGTCGAGGGCCCCGAGCACCGCCGCGAGGTCGTCGGCGGCCAGCCCGTAGGGCGGGTCGGCGAAGACCAGGTCGTACGCCCGGGGAGCCGGGGTGGCGGCCAACCGCTCGGCGCGTTCGCCCCGCACCTGGGCTCCGGCCAGGCCGAGGGCGTCCACGTTCGCCCGCAGCGTCCGGACCGCCCGGGGATCGGCCTCGACCAGCAACGCGTGTGCCGCGCCGCGGGAAAGCGCCTCCAGCCCCACCGCACCCGACCCCGCGTAGAGGTCGAGCACGTTCGCGCCGGCCAGGTCTCCGGCCGCCTCGACGGCGCTGAACAGGGCCTCCCGGGTGCGGTCGGAGGTGGGGCGGGTGCTCCGCCCGGCCGGCACCTCGATCCGCCGTCCGCCGGCGTTGCCGGCCACGATCCTGGTCATGTGCCGGCCTCGGCGGGGCTCGGCGGGCCCGTGCCGGACGCCACCTCCTCGGGTCGCCCGGTCATGTCTTGTCCAGGTACTCCGCGCGGTCGTCGGCCACCAGGTCGGCGACCACCGCGGCCAGCGCCGGCTGGCCGGCCAGCGTCGGATCGGCGGCGACCAGAGCCGACGCCTCCTCCCGGGCGGTGAAGATCAGGTCGGCGTCGTGCAACAGGGAGAGCAGCTTGAGCTGCCGGCGCCGGCCGGACTGCGCCACACCGAGGACGTCGCCCTCGCGGCGCTGCTCCAGGTCGAGCTGGGCCAGTCGGAAGCCGTCGGTGGTCGAGGCCACCGCGTCCAGCCGCTCGCGCGCCTTCGTGTCGGCCTCGGTGTCGGTGACCAGCAGGCACAGGCCGGCGGCGGTCCCCCGCCCGACCCGGCCCCGCAACTGGTGCAGTTGGCTCACGCCGAACCGGTCGGCGTCCAGAACGACCATCGCGGTGGCGTTGGGCACGTCCACGCCGACCTCGATCACCGTTGTCGCCACCAGCACGTCGACCCGGCCCGCGGCGAACTCGCGCATCACGGCGTCCTTCTCCTCAGCGGGCAGGCGGCCGTGCAGCACGCCCAGTCGCAGGCCGGCGAGGGGCCCCGCGGCGAGCATCGGCGCGATGTCCGACACCGCGACCGGCGGACGGCGCGCCTC
Source organism: uncultured Actinomycetota bacterium (assembly GCA_963740255.1). GTDB lineage: Bacteria > Actinomycetota > Actinomycetes > Mycobacteriales > Cryptosporangiaceae > CAVUDO01. Next base: position 1,201,070 of record CAVUDO010000002.1, read on the forward strand.
CGCCGGCTCGCCCGTCGGCGCGGCGTCGTCCGGGTCCCCGCCCGCCGCGTCCTCGTCCGGGGCGGCGTCCTCGCCGATCCGCGGACAGACGACGTACGCCTGGTGCCCCTCGGCGACCTCCTCGCGGACCCGCTGCCAGGCCCGCTCCAGCCAGCCCGGCTTCTCCGCGACCGGGACCACGTTCGAACTGATCGGCGAACGGCCGGCCGGCAGCTCGGTCAATGCCGAGGTCTCCAGGTCGCCGAACACCGTCATCGCCACCGTGCGTGGGATCGGGGTGGCGGTCATCACCAGCACGTGCGGCGGGTTGGCGCCGCCCTTGGCCCGCAGCGCGTCCCGCTGTTCGACGCCGAAGCGGTGCTGCTCGTCGACGACCACCAGGCCGAGGTCGCGGAAGGTCACGCCCTCCTGCAGGAGCGCGTGGGTGCCGACCACGATGCCGGCCTCGCCGCTGGTGGCCTCGCCCAGCGCGGCCCGGCGTTGGAGCGCCGAGAGCGACCCGGTGAGCAGCGCGACCCGGGTGGCCTGTTCCGCGGAGTCCAGTTCGCCGGCCCGGCCGAGCGGCCCGAGCAGGGCCCGGATCGAGCGGGCGTGCTGGGCGGCGAGCACCTCGGTCGGGGCGAGCAGCGCCGCCTGGCCGCCCGCGTCGACCACCTGCAGCATGGCCCGCACCGCGCAGACCGTCTTGCCCGAGCCCACCTCGCCCTGGAGCAGCCGGTGCATGGGGTGCGCGGCGGCCAGCTCGGCGGCGACCTGCTCGCCGATCTCGCGCTGGCCGGCGGTGAGGGCGAACGGCAGGCTGGCGTCCAGCGCCGCCAGCAGGCCGCCCGCCCTGGGCGCCCGCGCGGTGGCCGGCCGGGCCGACGCGGCCGCCCGCCGCTGCGCCAGCGTCACCTGGAGCGCGAATGCCTCGTCCCAGGTCAGCCGGGTGCGGGCAGCGGCCAGCGCGGCGCGGGAGGCCGGCCGGTGGATGCCCCGCAGCGCCTCGCCGAGCGCGGCCAGCCCGTGGCGCTCGCGGAGCTCCCGCGGCAGCGGATCGGGCGGGTCGCCGACCAGGTCGAGCGCGGCTCGCACGCACCGCGCCACCGTCCAGGTGGGCAGCGACCCGGTGGCCGGATACACCGGGATGAGCGCGCCGGCGAACTCCTCGAGCTGGTCGGCGGCGTCCGGATCGGACGGGTCGCCCAGCAGCTGGTAGTCGGGCTGGTTGAGCTGGCGCTTGCCCCGGAACTCGCTGACCTTGCCCGCGAACAGCCCCCACCGGCCCTGCCGCAGCTCCTTCTCGCGCCAGGCCTGGCCGAAGAACGTGAGCGTGAGGGAGTTCCGGCCGTCGGAGACCAGGATCTCCAGCATCCTGCCCCGGCGCTGGCGCATCGGCCGGGTGCTGACCCGCTCCACCCGGGCCGCGACCGTCGCGTGTTCGCCGACCACCAGCGAGGACAGGTCGGTGTGCTCGCCGCGCTCGGCGTACCGGCGCGGATAGTGGCGCAGCAGGTCGCCCACGGTGCGCAGGTCGAGGCTGGAGCCGAGCGCGGTGGCGGCCTTCTGCCCCACCACGTCCCGCAGCGGGGAGTCCAGGGTCGGCCGGCTGCTGCCGGGCACGGTGGCCGGCGGGCTCCCGGCGCGGCTGCACACCCCGGTCTGCTCGCTCCGCTCGCTCACCGCCGACCCCGAGCCACGCTCACTCCACCCCCAGCAGTACAGGGTAGTTCGGCTGCCCGCCGTCGAGGACCTGGCATTCGACGAACGGCCAGCGTGCCGCGACGTGCGCCACCAGCGCGTCGGCCAACCCCGTCGGCACGTCCGCGCCGGTCACCAGCGTGACCAGTTCCCCGCCGGAGCCGAGCAGCCGGTCGAGCAGCCCCGTGCCGACGGCCTCGAACGCCTGGCCGACCAGGACCACCTCGCCATCGGCCAACCCGAGCACGTCACCGGCCCGGCAGGTGCCCGCCACCGTCAGCGAGTCGCGGGCCGCCACGGCCAGCGCTCCCGAGCGCGTGGCGGCCGCCGCCTCGGCCATCGCGAGCACCTCCTCGGCGAAGCCCCGGCCGGCGTCAGCGACCGCGAGCGCCGCGACCGCCTGCACCGGCGACCGGGTGTGCAGCACGGACACCTCGCGACCGGAGGCGCGCGCCTCGGCCGCGGCCGCGTCGGCCACCTGGAGCGTCGCCCCGTCGTTCGGCAACACCGCCACGTGGCCGGCCCCGGTCTCGTCGATCGCGGCCAGCAGATCTCGGGCCGACGGGGGGCCCTGCACCACCACCGCGCCCTCGGCCGCGAACAGCCGCGCCAGGCCGGGGCCCTGGGCGACCACCACGACCCCGCGAGCGTCGATCCGGAAGGCGCCGGGTCGCTGCCCGGCGCCTCGCCCGTCCGCCGACCCTCCGACGGGCGGGGTGACCGCGGGCGGCACCGCACACGCGTGTACGTCCTCGCCCCGCCCCGAGATCTGGTCGACGAAGCGGGTGACCGAGATCCGATGCGGCCGCCCGGACTCCACCCCCGCCTCGACCGCGGCCCCGACGTCGTCGACGTGCACGTGGACGTTCCAGGTCGGCAGCGCGCCGCCGTCGCTGCCGGTGCCGACGACCACCAGCGAGTCGCCGAGCGCGGCGAGCCGGCCCTTGAGGGCGTCCACCGCGTCGGCCGACGCGTCGAGCAGGTACTGCACCTCGTAGGCGAACGACTCCTCGCGGGTCACGTCCAGCAGGCTCGGGTCGGCGGCCATCCGGGCCAGCGGCGCGGTCGCGGGCGCGGTACCGCGGACGACGGCATCCAGCGCGTCGAGCAGGACCACGAGTCCCCGACCACCGGCGTCGACCACTCCCGCCCGGGCCAGCGCCTCCAGCTGCTCGGGCGTGCGGTCCAGCGCGACCGCGGCACCGCGGGCGGCCGCGGCGGTCACCTCGCTCAGCTCGTCGCTGTCGGCCCCGGCGGCGGCGTCGGCGGCCGCCCGGGCCACCGACAGGACCGTTCCCTCGACCGGCGCCGCGACCGCGGCGTACCCCGCGTCCGCCGCCTGGCTCAGTGCCGCCGCGAACGCGCGTCCACGCAGCTCCGGCGCCTCGGCCACCGCGTCGGCGATGCCGCGCAGGATCTGCGAGACGATCGCCCCGGCGTTGCCGCGGGCGCCGAGCAGCGCGCCCCGGGCCATGCACCGCAGCACCCGTCCGAGCCGGCTGACCTCGGCCTCCGTGGCGCCGCCCGATGTGGTGGCCGCGGGGAGGTCGTCCGGCTCTGCCGCCAACGCGGCGGCGGCGGACTCCATCGTCAGCACCAGGTTGGTGCCGGTGTCCCCGTCCGGCACCGGGTAGACGTTGAGCGCGTCGATCTCACCCTGGTGCCGGCGGAGTGCGGCGAGTCCCTCGGCGCACCAACGCCGCACCGTGTCGGCATCGAGGCTGGAGAGCACGCGCCATCCTTCCGTCGACCGGTGGAAGGCACCTTATCGCCGGACCACCCCGGGATGTCAGCCTCGCCGGACGGCGGGCCCCGGCCGCGCCGCCGCTAGGGTTCCCGACAGTCCGCTCGGGAGCCGCGACGGCCCGGTCGGGGCGCCCTGGTTTGCCGTACGGATGACCGGCTAGGTACCCTTGCGGGGTTGTCCGCTGACCGGCGGCCCAGGTTCGGACCATCCCAGGAGTGTTACCCGTGGCAAGCGTGTGCGACGTCTGTGGCAAGGGGCCGGGCTTCGGCATGTCGGTGTCGCACTCCCACCGGCGCACCCACCGCCGCTGGAACCCGAACATCCAGACCGTGCGGGTTCCCGCCGGGGGCGGCAATACCCGCCGCCTGCAGGTCTGCACCTCCTGCATCAAGGCCGGCAAGGCCGTCCGGGGCTGACGCCCCCCGAGGCGGTCCGCGGTTCCGCGGTCCGCCAGCGTCCGCTCTTTGCTCAGACCAGGTCGCTCGGCCCTCGGCCCAGCCGCTTAGCGTAGCAGCGACAGTTCTCCGAATCGCGGTAGTAGCCGTATCCGGGAACCGGCGTGTACCCGGAGGACTCGTAGAGGGCCGCCGCCTCCGGCTGCCGGGACCCGGTCTCCAGGATCACCCGGCCGAACCCGGCCGCCGCCGCGCTCTCCTCCAGCGCACACAGGATCGCCCGCGCCACCCCCCGGCCACGGGCCTCCGGTGCCACGTACATCCGCTTCAGCTCGGCATCGCCACCGTGCGCGCGCCAGCCACCGCAGGCCACCGGCTCACCGCCCAGATAGGCCAGCAGGAAGACGCCGCGGGGCGGCGAGAACTCGGCCGGGTCCACCGGCGTGGCGTCCTGGTCGCCGTAGCGCTCGACGTACTCCTGCTGGACGGCGGCAACCAACGCCTGTGCGGCGGCCGTCCCGTACGTCTCGGCCCGGATCACCACGTCGGTGGAGGAACAGGTCTCGGTCACACCCTTGAGCGTCGCACACACCGTCGGGGTGGCTCACGTCGACATCGGAGCCGGCAGCCTGAGCGGGTCAGCCGCCGCCCTCATCGTCGTCGTCGGCGGGAGGGGTCGGTGACGGGCTGGCGGTGGACGCCGACGGGGACGGCTGCGAACCGGAGGGAGCCGGCGTCGGATCCTTCTTCGGGTCCTTGTCCTTCTTCCCCTGCCGGTTGCCGTCCGCGGACCGCTCGGGGGCGGCCGGATTCAGCTGATCGGCGGTGGGCTTCACCGAGGCGCCACCCGACGCCGGTGCGGGTGCACGCGTGATCCGCTGGTCGGTGGTCGGGTCGCCGGTGAAACCGACCAGCGCGACACCGACGGCCACAGCCGCCACGACACCGCCGAACGCGAGCGCCGCGGGACGCACGCCTGAACGGCGACGGCCGGCCCCGCCAAGTTCCACCGCGGGCAGGACCCCGCCAGCGCCGCCGGTGCTCTGCGGGACCGATCCGGCAAGGGGCATCTCGGCGGTGACCGCGCCGGGGACGGCCGTTCCCGGGGTCGCCGTTCCCGCGTCCCCACCCGCGGCGGCGAACCCCACGGCGGGTACGGCCGCCGGCGGCTCCGGCCAGGTGACCCGGGGACCGGGAGCCAGCGTCGTCTCGGGCCTCCTGTTACCGAGACCGGCAGCGATCTCACCCGCCGCCGGCCTGCCGTCCGGTTCGGCCGCGGTCATCGCGGACAGCGCCTCGGACAGCGGCGACGCAAGGCCGGCAGGGACGATCGGCGGGCGGTGCAGCCGTGCCAGCGCGGCCTCCACTGCTCCACCGGAGTACTCCGCCCGCCCCGTCAGGCACTGGATCAGCACCAGGCCGAGCGCGTAGACGTCGGCCGCCGGGCCGGCGGGCGCGCCGCGGACCTGCTCGGGCGCCAGGAACGCCGCAGTGCCGATGACGATGCCGGTGGACGTGACGTGTGGAGCGTCCAGCAGCCGGGAGATGCCGAAGTCGGCCAGGAAGGCGTGGCCCTCGGCGTCCAGCAGCACGTTGGACGGCTTCACGTCCCGGTGCACGATGCCGCGGGAGTGCACGTAGGCCAGGGCGCCGGCAAGGTGCGCTCCCAGCTCGGTCACCTCTGCGGCGGGCATCGGGCCGGCCTCGATCCGGGCGGCCAGGGTCTGGCCCTCGACCAGCCGCATCACCAGGTACGACCGGCCGTCGTCGCCGTCCTGCCGGCCGACGTCGTAGATCGGCACCAGGCCGGCGTGGCTGAGGGTGGCGAGCAGCCGGGCCTCCTCGGTGAACCGCTGCTCGGCCACCGCGTCGGCGCCGGGCCGGACCAGCTTCACGGCCACGCTGCGGTCCAGCCGGCGGTCGTAGGCGCGGTAGACCTCGGCGGCACCGCCGGTCCCGATCCGGTCGCCGAGTTCGTACCGGTCGCCGAGAAGGGCGCCACTGGTCGGTGCAGCGTCCGGCACTGGTCGCTCCGTCCTGCTGGTGTGGTCAGAACTCGTTCGCCCCGACAGGCTCCTCATACCGGTATCCGCGAACGGCGACGACGAAACCGGGTGCGGGCGGTGGGGGTCGGGGCGTCCGGCAGAATCAGGGACGTTTCTCCAGAAAGTGGTCGAACCCGTCGTACTCGCACGGTTCTCCGTCCACCAGCACGCCGCGGCCCCGGGTCACCCGGCCGACCACCTGCCACGGCGGCTCCAGCTCGGTGCCGGCCGGGAACGACGCGGCGAACGCGTGGTCCTCGCCGCCCGCGAGCACCCACCGCAGCGGGTCCACGCCCAGCGCCTCGCCGGCGTCGCGCATCTGGGGGGTGACCTCGAACGCGTCGCTGGCGATCTCCACGCACACCGAGCTGGCCGTCGCGATGCGCCCGAGGTCGGCGACCAGTCCGTCGGACACGTCGCACATGGCTGTGGCGCCGAGGTCGGGCGCGTCCGCGGCGGCGGCGTACAGCACCTCGGGGTGTCGGTGCGCCTCCACCAGGACGCGGGGGGTGCGGAAACCACGGGCGAGTGCGGCCAGCCCCGCGGCGGACCACCCGAGCCGGCCGGCCACCGCCACCACGTCACCGGGCTGCGCGCCCGACCGGGTGACCGGCTCGCGGCCGCGCATCGAGCCGACCGCCGTCACCGCCACGACAATCGAGTCGCCCCGGGACAGGTCACCGCCGACCACGCCGGCGCCGACCAGGTCGCACTCCTCGCGGATCCCGTCGGCGAACGCCTCCACCCACGCGACCGGCAGGGCCGCCGGGCAGACCAGCCCGATCACCAGCGCCGTGCCCACACCGCCCATCGCGCCGACGTCGGCGAGGCTGCGGGCCGCGGCCTTCCGGCCGACGTCGTGCGGACCCGACCAGTCCTGTCGGAAGTGCCGACCCTCCACCAGCAGGTCGGTGGTGATCACCACCCGGCCGCCGCGGACGGCCACCAGTGCGGCGTCGTCCCCCGGACCGAGCAGCGCGGCCCGACCGGGAGGCAGCCGGGGGAAGATCCGGTCGAGCAGCCCGAACTCGCCGACCTCGGAGACCGTCACCGTGCCGCCTCCTCCCCCGGCCCGAGTCGGTCCGGACCGTTCCCGTGGCCCGGAATCGGGGCCGGGCCCTCCCCCTCGGCCGGATTCCGGGTCCGGGCCGTTCCGCTTGGCCGGATTCGGTCCGGGTCCGGTGCGGTAGGTTCACCACGTCCTACCACTCGTCGTTCCACGACGGACGGTGTCGCGCCAAGAACGATGGAGCGTGTCGATGGTCCAGGCGTACATCCTCATCCAGACCGAGGTGGGAAAGGCGCGCGACGTGGCCGCTACGGTCCGGGACATCGCGGGTGTCGTCCAGGTCGAGGCGGTCACCGGACCGTACGACGTGATCGTGTTGACCGAGGCCAACAACGTCGACGAGCTGGGCAAACTCGTGGTGAGCAAGGTGCAGGGCGTCGGTGGCATCACCCGCACGCTCACCTGCTCCGTCGTCCACCTCTGACCGGCAGTGGTGGCAGGCGCGGGCGATCTGGTCCGGCGGCGTGCGGGCGTTCTCGCCACGCTGGTCGCCCTCCCCGCGGCGCTGCTCGCCGGGCTCGGCGCGTTCTGGCTGTCGGGGGGCTTCACCGCCGACGACGGGGGGCCGCGCGGCAAGGCCACGTCCACGGTGACCGTGCCGCCACTGCCCCCGCCACAGGCTTCCGGCTCTCCCGACGCCGCGACGCTCTGCCGGGCGCTGCTCTCCGCCCTTCCCGCCGAGCTGGACGGCCATCCCCGCCGCCCCACCACCGGCGACCCCGAACGCGTCGCCGCCTGGGGCGACCCGCCGATCGTGCTGCGGTGCGACACAGGCGAACGGGTCGAGCCGACCGGCACCGCGCAGGTGCTCACCGTCAACGGCGTCGAATGGACCTACGACGAGGCGGGCGGGACGGTCGTCTGGAGGTCGGTCGGACGGGCGGTCACCGTGGAGGTGACCGTGCCGGAGGCCCACGGCGACGAATCGGCCCAGACGATCGTCAACCCGCTGTCCGGGCCGGTCGCGGCGAAGATTCCGCGGCGTTCCTGACCGGCCGACGGGCATCGGGTGGTCAGCGCAGTCCGCTGCCGCGTTCGACGGCCGTACGGATCAACCGGGCCAGCAGCTCCGGATAGGGCATCCCGGTCTCGGCCCACATCCACGGGAACATCGACGTCGAGGTGAAGCCGGGCATGGTGTTCAGCTCGTTCACCACGATCCGGTGGTCCGGCGTGACGAAGAAGTCCACCCTGGCCAGTCCCGCGCAGTCCAGTGCCGTGAACGCCTCGCAGGCGGTGGCCCGGATCGCGGCGATCACCGGGTCGGGCAGGTCCGGCGGCAGGTCGAACTCGCAGGCGTCGTCGAGGTACTTGGCCTCGAAGTCGTACCAGTCGTGGCCGGCCCGGACCACCCGGATCTCCGCGGGCAGGCTGGCTTCCGGCGGCCCGCCGCGCTCCCCTTCGAGCACGCCGCACTCCACCTCGCGCCCGAGGACCGCGGCCTCGACCAGCACCTTCGGGTCGGCGGACCGGGCCAGTGCGAGGGCCGCCGGGAGGTTCTCCCAGTCGGCCACCCGGCTGATCCCGATGCTCGACCCGCCGCGCGCCGGCTTGACGAACACCGGCAGGCCGAGCCGCTCCTGGTCGTCGGCCGACAGTTCCTCGCCCTGGCGCAGCACCACGTACGCACCGACCGCCAGCCCGGCGGCCGCCAGGAGCTTCTTGGTGAACTCCTTGTCCATCGCCGCGGCCGAGGCGAGCACGCCAGCGCCGACGTAGGGCAGGCCGGCCATCTCCAGCAGCCCCTGGATCGTGCCGTCCTCACCGTAAGGGCCGTGCAGCACGGGGAACACGACATCGACCCCGGCCAGCGCACGGTTACCCTCGCCCGGCTCGACCACGACCAGGCCACCGCGGGTCGGGTCGCCGGGGAGCATGACCGCGGCGCCGTCCTTGACCTGCGGCAGTTCGCGGTCGTGGATGGCCAGCGCCCGCGGGTCGTCGGCGGCCAGCACCCAGCGGCCCTCCTGGCTGATCCCGACCGGCACCACCTCGAACGCGTCCCGGTCGAGGGCGGCCAGGATGCTACCGGCGCTCACACAGGAGATCGCGTGCTCCGTGCTCCGGCCGCCGAACACCACGGCGACCCGGATCTTCTTCGGCGGCCCACTCACCCGGCCGACCCTATCGTCCGCCGGCACGACCAGCGGCGGCCGCGGGTGGTCTGTCGTACTCTGATGGGACGCGGCCGGCGGACAGCCGTCACCAGACACTCGCTGGGACCTGCGCCCGCCGCGGATAGGGGCCGGTGAACGCTCCGACCGGACAAACCCGACCGACCGACCCCGTCGCCCAGGTAGCCCTCGCCCGCCCGTGCCTGAGTCCGACGTCCGTGACGCCGGCAGGGTCGCCGCCCTGCCGGCGTCACGGTCGCCCGCTTGCCCGCCGTCACTCCAGCAGCTGGCGTCGCCGGACAGCTCGACGCGCGCCGAACACGACCAGCACGACCACCGTAGAGACCCACAACAACGCGAGGGCGAGCCACGGATAGCTCCACCGCGCGGCCTCCCACGGACTCGGGTCGCCGCGCGGCCAGGCCGGCCGGTCGGCCTCCACCAGGTCCCGGGCGACCTCAATGACCGACGCTCGACCGGCGGGCAGCGCGACCAGGACGGTACGCCGGCCGCCGGGACCGCTCTGGACCACCGCGCCTCGGCCGTCGGCCGCCACCATCGACACCACGGGAAGCCCGCCCGCGCGCCACCCGACCAGGTCCAACGGGTCGCCACCAGCCTCCAGCTCCACCCGTGCAAGAGGAGTATCCGCACCCGTGGCCGCGTCCAGATAGCGGATCTGCACACCCATCACCGCGGATCGCGTCCCCGGCCCATTGTCGGCCGCCCCCGCGTAGAAGAACCCCACGCCCCGGCCGTCCGGACGCCACGCGGCCGGGCCCGCCACCTTCAGGCCGGCCGCCGCCGTGCCGGTCCGCCGCCACAGTTCGGCTCCGGTGACCAGGTCGATCGCGACGATCGTCGGGCCGGTCGGTCGGTGCTGACCACCGCCTTGGTGCCGTCCGGCGAGATCGCCGCCCTCGCCATGAACCAGTCGCCGCCGAGCTTCAGCAGCCTGCGGGTTGCACCGGTGAGCGGGTCCTGGAGAGTCAGCCAACAGCAGTTCGGCGGCTCGGTCAGGTACGGCTGATCCGACCATTCGAAGCCCAGGATCTGCCGCCCGTCGCGTGACCAAGCCGCGGGCACCACGCCGCGGTTCCTCTGGTGGACGAGCGACGTTCCCGACCGCAGGTCGGTCAGGTGATCCGCATGCGCGAGGTACCTGCCGTCCGGTGAGAGCCTGGCGAAAGCGAACGGGTCAGCCGGGGCGAGGTTCACCGTCCGGTACCGGCCGTCGCGACCGACCACCACCCCCATGCCCTCCATGAACCGAACGCCGTACCCACCCGGCGGGCTCGCGACGTAGACCAGGGCCGCCGGGCCGGGAGCGCTCTCGGCAAAGTCGGCTTGCCAGAACCAGGGCGAGCCGACGTGCCAGGTCTTGGTCCCCGGGCCGGCCGGTGTGACCTCGTCCCGAATACGGTTCTGACCCGCCGCGGTCGGCCACAGCGCGACCGCCCCGGCCGTGACCAGCACGAGCGTCAGGGCCATGACAGCCTGGGACCGGCGGCGCCGGAACCGCCCGCGCCGCCAAAGATCGGCAGGGGGCTGCGCGGGCGGCATCTCGCCGGCCAGCTGCTGCAAAGCCTCACGGACCTTCATCGACGCACCTCCGTCAGTTCGGACAGTTCCGGGGCGATCGCCCGCATCCGCGCCAGCGCGTCGCGGACCTGGCTCTTCACCGTAGTCACAAGTCGATAACGGGCACGCGGGATGCGTCGGTCGCGTGGCCCAGCTGCTACGCCAAGATGGAGTGATGCGGCTTCTGGTGTTGGGCGGTACGTGGTTCGTCGGGCGAACGTTGGTAGCGGCGGCGCAGGCGCGCGGCTGGGAGGCGGCCACCTTCACGCGGCAATCATCGTTGCCCGGTGTCGAGGCGCTACATGGGGATCGAACAAAGGCAGGGGACGTGGCCGCTTTGGCGAGCTCTGGCGAGTGGGACGCCGTGGTGGACACCAGCGGATACGTCCCACGTGTGGTCCGTGATTCGGCGCGGGCGCTCGCCTCGAACACTGGCCTCTACGTGTATTTGTCGACGGTGAGCGTCTATCAGGCGTGGCCGGACGAGGGCGTGTCGGAGGACGCGGCGGTGCGGGAGTGCCTGGATATCGATTTGGGCGGCGCGGCACCGACCGACGCCGCTGAGTATGGGCGGTTCAAGCGCGGGTGTGAAAACGCCGCGTCGGCCGCGTTCGGGGCTGCTCGGACGCTCGTCCTGCGGCCAGGGGTCATCATCGGCCCGTGGGAGAACGTGGGCAGGCTGCCGTGGTGGCTTAGCCGGTTTGCCCGTGGTGGGCGGGTGCTCGGGCCTGGGCGCCCTGACCGGGCTATTCAGCCAATCGATGTGCGTGACGTGGCAGCTTTCGCGTTGGACTCGATTCTGGCGGGTGTGTCCGGGGTCTTCAACGTGACGGCACCGTGCGGACACACCACGATGGGGACGCTGTTGTCGGAATGCGACGCGGCCACCTCCTCGGCGCGGACTGCGCCCACCGAGGTCACCTGGGCAGACGGCGATTGGCTGGAGGCAAAAGGGGTTCGTCAGTGGACGGAGTTGCCGCTGTGGCGCGAGGCCCCTGGAACCTGGCTGGTGGATTCCACCCGCGCCCAGGGGGCCGGATTGGTGTGCCGACCGATAGCCGAGACGGTGCGGGACACCTGGGCGTTGCTCGCGGCCGGCGAGCGGCCGGTTGAGCATCCGCGGCAGGCCGATCACGGCATCGCGCCAGAGCGCGAGCGAGCGCTGTTGGAGGAATTGGGCGCGCTCGGGCAGTCAGAACGCGCTCGGGGCCGCCGGTAGGCCCCGACTCGCGTCCCACGCTGTGAAGTCTTCGACCCTTGCGGCCAGCTCACGGGCGGGCTGGTGACGCTGCCAGGTCGGTCCGGCAAGGGCGTGGCGCACGGTCTTCATCCGACCAATGACACCGCGTCTACGGTGCTCGTCCGTCGTTGCGAACACGGGTTCGACCGCAGCCGTGGCCGCATCGAAGTCGCCTTCCAGCAGGCGCGCAGCGGCCAGGTCAGCGCGGGCACCCGCGACGATGAAGTCCCAGGCAGATGGATCGTTACGAGGGGACGCCGCGAGTACCTGTTCGGCTTGTGCGGCGGCGGCGGATGCCTGTCCGATCTGGAGAAGAGCAGAGCCATTGGACATCGCCCGTCGTGCCGGCCCGAAGGCGAACTGACCACCGACCAAGTCGTGCAGCTCGTCGGTGCCGTCGATGTGCTCGCGTTCTGCCTCGGCTGCCTCCACCGCGCGAACGGTGTCCAGCACCGAACCGAGCTGGGCGTGCGAACGCGCCTCGATGCAGCGAAGCCTCAGCGTCGCGGTGCCGCGTGGGGCGTACTGCTGCCCGGCCCGGACGAGTTCAAGTGCTTGCATGGGTTGCCCGGACCAGTTGGCCAGTACGGCGTGCATTCCACGTGCCCACGCTCGCAGCCCGTCGTGCCCGAGAAGTTCGCCATACATGTAGGCAGCGCGGGACTGTTCCACGGCCGCCGACCAATACCCGAGGTCGAAAGATGCCGAAGCCAACAAACCGCATAGCTGGCCGACAATGAGATAGAGGTCGCCGGTCTGCGCCGGACGACGCGTGTGTTCAAGTGCCTTATAGGCGCGGTCGCGGATACGGGTGGCCTCCACATGAAGGTGCAGCGGGGGTATCTCGCCGAAGTGACGCGCTAGCCGAAGTACGTCGTCGCGGCGTTGCTCGATCATGGTGTCGCTGACGATGTGGTCGTGCGCCTCGGCGTGACCGCTCGACTCATGTGCTGTCGACATCACCCACTCACTTTCTCCGCCTGCACCCCCATTCGGTCCTCGTACCGGAGCCGCTGATTCAGGGTGTCCTACCTCTTGTCGTGCGGCCGTCTTGGGTGGACCGAGAAGCTTCACCCATTGGGAGGCCAAAAAGTCTCTCGGCTACCCGGCACGCCTCCGGATGCGGCGCCGCCACGTCACCGGATACCCAGCGGGCAAGCTGGCGACGACTGAGCGCGTAGCCGGCACCCGCGAACTCCCGCACCGCGTCGTCATACGTCCAGCGACGCTCGCGGAGAAGCTGCTGCAACAGAGTTCTCGGTCGGCCCACTAGCCACCCCTTTCGGTGCCGGCCACGTAGTCCCAGCGTACGACCCGTCAGGCCGGGGTGTGGCTGTCCGCCGGGATCGGGCACCCGAACGGCACGCCGACGGCACCCAAGCGGCACCAACACGCTCTGGATAGTGCCGCCCACTCTCCGCCACCGTCATCGCACCACGACGGAAGGTCCAACATGAGTGAGCCGATTACGACGGTGACAACTGTCGTGGGGTATGTGCGGCCGACGCCGGGGGACCGGCCGGGAGCGGCCGACGGGGCGATCATCGGTTACGCGACCCGGCACGACCTCGCGATGAAGCGCATCCACCGCGACGACCCGGCCGAGCCCGGCCAGGGCCGCCGACCCGGGTTCCTCGCCGCCCTGGACGACCTGCACGAGGGCCGGGCCACTGGCGTACTCGTCGCGTCGGCCGATCACCTCTCCCCGGTGCCGCAGGTGGAGGAAGCCCTTGTCCGGCTGGTCGAGGAGGCCGGCGGCCGGATGTACCTGGCCGACTCCGACCCTGCCCCGCTGCGCCGGCAGTACGCCTCGCACGATCCGAGCCGACCAGCGCAGCCCGGCTCATGAGCCCACGGCCGGGGCGGGTGGCCGACCTCGGAGTCCTGCCCGCTTCGGCCGTGCCCAAGGAGTACCGCGTGACCGGGCCGGACCCAGACGACCTGCCCGGAATCGAGGCGGCCGACCTCCCGCCTGGTTGGACCGCGATCCGGCAACGCGCCTACACCTGGTCGCTGTTCACCGGGACGAGTTCGCCTGCGAACTGGCCCTATCGCTGATCGGGGAATGGCGACTGTGCCGACCAGGCGAACACCTGCCCCGCCCGCACGTATACGCGACCCCCGCCGAGGCCATCGCCGCCCTGCTAGGCCACGCGCCGCAACCGGCCCGAAGACCAAGCCCACGGCCACGGCCACGGCCACGAGCCGCGCCACCACCGGAGCCCACTGCGGCGCCCGCTCGCCCGGTCTTGAGTTCTACGCCTGGCAACTGCAACCACGCCGCCCCGCAGAGCCTCGCCCTCGGCGGCCCGATACCGCGCCGCCGCACGACCGGAAGGACGACTGAGTCATGTACACCGACAGCGAGGCACACCGAACCTTGGCCGAGTTCGTCGGGCCCCGCATCCAGCGCGACCCCGCACCCGACACCACCACCTCCACCGACCTCGGCGCGCGGATCGACTGGACCGAGTCCGGTTACTACTCCGCCGAACGAGCCCACCCCGACCGTTACCACCTCAACCGCCGCGACCCCACCGACCGCGCGATCCTCGACCACGGCGACCCGGCGACCGTTTCGGGAGTCCGGCAGTCCGGTCAGTCCGCGTGTGAGCCGCGGTGACGAGGCCCGAGAAACGGGCTAGTTCTTGCGTCCGGTTCCCGCAACCGTAACTGAGCAATGTAGACAACTGAGTCGGGCCGATCATGCGAGGAGTGCCGCGAATGGCGCTGCCCAGGTATGTCGAGGTGGAAACCAGCCGCCGTTGCAACCGGACTTGCGGCTGGTGTCCCAACGGCGAGCACACCGCGCGGCGGGTGCAGGAACTTATGGACTGGTCGTTGTTCACGCGGATCATCGAACAGTTGGTGGACGTGGATTACGGCGGATTCTTGGCGTTTCACAATTACAACGAGCCGCTGTTGAGCGGACGCATTCTCGATGAGGTCCGGCACGTCAAGGCCCAGCTCCGGCAGGCGAAGCCGGCGATCTACACCAACGGCGATGTGCTCGACGCTTCCCTGTTCGGCCGGCTCCTGGACGCGGGAGTCGCGTATCTGCGGGTGACCCGGTACCCGCGCCGGGCCGATACGCCACCTTCGTATGCGGCGATCAAGGCGTGGCTGCACCAGAAAGGCCTGGCCGACGCTGTCCCGTGGACGTTCGGTCCGGTCCGGCAGGGGCTGGCCGCGACCTACGAGGTTGGGACGGTCAAGATCGAGGTGATCGCGCCCAGGATCCTCAACGCGTACAACAACCGCGGCGGCTCGGTGACCATGCTGCCGCTGCTGGTCAAGCCACGCACCGACCCGTGCTTCATGACCGCGACCTCGGCGGTGATCGACTACCGGGGGCACATGAAGATGTGCTGCTGCGTGTACCCGGAGATGTCCGGACACGATCAGTACATCGTCGGTGACCTCAACACCGACACCTTCGCCGAACTCTGGTCAGGCCCGCAGATGAAGGCGTGGCGCGACGCACACGCCTGCGCGGACTGGTCCCTGTCGCCGGCCTGCGCGAGCTGCACGCAGCCGCTGCCGGAAACTCGACGATGAGCCAACGGATTCCTCGGCGACGAGCCACCGCGTCGGCCCCGGCACGGATCTGCCTGGCCGGAGAGAGCCTGGACTGGATGATCGGCGGCCCGTCCGTCGTCGCCGCGTTGCCGCTACGCACCACCGTCGAGGTCACCTGCGGCGGAGCTCCCACGGGCGTCGTCGTGTTCCACGCCCGCGACCCCATCAACGCGATACGGCGCACGCCCCTCGCCGACCTGGGTGCCTACCGGGGTGATCCGATGGACCTGCTCCAGGCCGCCGCGCATGTGCTCACCGAACCCTGTCGGGCGATCCTGTCCGGCGCCGTGGTCACCTCCAGCACCCGCGTCCCGGTCGGCGCGGGCGTGTCGAGCAGCGCCGCGCTGGCGGTTGCGGCATCCGCGGCGCTTCTCCTCGCGGGCAAGCCTGGACTGCCAGGCGTGAAGACGGTCGCGTGCGCCGCCCACACGGCGGAAGCGGGCGAACTTTCCACGGGCGCGGGATGGATGGACTTCCTCGCCTGCGCCTACGGGGCCGTCAACCACCTGGGCGGCGGGCCGAACCCGGCGAGAACCCGGCTCCGCGACGAGATCGGCTGCCCGGTCATCCTGGTAGACACGCTCGACCGGCGGGTGACCGCGTCCACCCTCACGGACAAACACCAGCGGTTCCACGCCGGCGACCCGGCCATGCGGCACTACGCCGAAACCGCGCCGCGTATCGTCGCTGAACTGGCCGCCTTACTGCGGCAACGAGCACCGGACTATCTGCACGTCGGCGGCCTACTGCTGGAGGCGCAGGCGCTGCTACGAGAGAAGGTGCATTGCTCCACGCCGATCATCAACGAGTGCGTGAATCGATGCGTGCGAGCCGGCGCCTACGGTGCGAAGATCACCGGCTCAGGGCACGGCGGGTGCCTGTTCGCGCTGGCGCCGGTCGAGGCGATCCCGGCCATCCAGGCCGCACTGGGCGACCTGCCCGTGCGTGTCACGCTGTTCACCACTGGCGAACCGCACGGCGTAGTGATCTTGCCGCCCGAGAGCGAGGACGACCCTTGATGCCTGACCTATCCAAGCTGATCAAAGCCTACGACGTGCGCGGTGTGGTGCCCGAGGAGTTCAACGAGGACATCGCACGCCAGATCGGGGCCGCGTTCGCTCGGCTCGTGGACGCCCCGGCGGTGATCCTCGTCCAGGACATGCGCGAATCGTCGGTGCCGCTCGCCGCCGCGTTCGCCCAAGGCATCACCTCCCAGGGTCTGAACGTGATCGACGCGGGCCTGGGCTCCACCGACCTGCTCTACTTCGCCGCCGGCACACTCAACCTGCCCGGCGCGGTGTTCACCGCCAGCCACAACCCCGCGCAGTACAACGGGATCAAGATGTGCCTAGCCGGTGCCGCCCCCGTCGGACAGGACACCGGCCTGGGAGACATCCGCCGGATGCTCGAAGACGGCATCCCGACCTCCACCGCCGCCCCCGGCACGATCACCAGCCGTAACCTGCTCACCGAGTACGCGGCCTACTTGCGATCCCTGGTCGACCTGACCGGCATCCGGCCACTGAAGATCGTCGCGGACGCCGGCAACGGCATGGGCGGACACATGGTCCCCGCCGTCCTCGGTGACACGATCCTTCCCGCCCTGCCCCTGTCGATCATCCCGCTGTACTTCGAACTCGACGGCACGTTCCCCAACCACGAGGCCAACCCGTTGGAACCAGCCAACCTCGCGGACCTGCAGAAAGCGGTGGTCGAGCACCGCGCGGACATCGGCCTGGCCTTCGACGGCGACGCCGACCGCTGCTTCGTCATCGACCAGAACGGCGACCCCGTACCGCCCTCCACCATCGTTGGCCTCATCGCCAGCCGCGAGTTGGCCAAACACCCCGGCTCGACCGTGGTCTACAACGTCATCACCTCCAAAGCCGTCCCGGAACTCATCACCGAGCACGGCGGGGTGGCGGTACGCGAACGGGTCGGCCATTCGTTCATCAAAGCGACCATGGCCCGCCACGACGCGATCTTCGGCGGTGAACACTCCGGGCACTACTACTTCGGTGACTTCTGGCGCGCTGACACCGGGATGCTCGCCGCCATGCACGTCCTCGCCGCCCTCGGCGGCCAGGACCGGCTCCTGTCCGAACTGACCGGCGAGTACACCCGCTACCACCCCTCCGGCGAGATCAACCGCGAAGTAGCCGACATCACCGCCACCCTCGACCGCGTCGCCCAGCACTTCGCCACCACCGGCCAGATCGACCACCTCGACGGACTCACCATCGACCTACCCCACGGCTGGTTCAACCTGCGCCCCTCCAACACCGAACCCCTCCTGCGCCTCAACGTCGAAGCCGCCACCCCCGCCGACATGACCCGCATCCGCGACGAAGTCCTAGCCCTCATCGGAGGCTGACCCCCTGACATTCGCCGCGCGGGCAGCCCACCGGGCTGGCGCCGCCCAGTAGCGCATCCGCTAACCCGTCGGCGGCGTTCCATCACCGCCAGCGACTCGCTTCCGGCGGCCCCATCGGGCGCGTCCGGTTACCGGACGCATGACTCGCTCCCGGCGCTCCGCTGGCGTTAGCCGACCGCGCCCGGTCGGAACCGCATCCGGCTGCCGGATGCATAACTGGTCCGCAACCTGAGCCGCAGGTAGCGGACGACCAGTACCCGTGTGACTACCGCGTAGCCCATGCCCTATTTCGATGGGCTAGTACTGGGACTCGGAGAGGTGCTGGCCGACGGAGCCGTCGAGGAAGCGTCGTCTATCACGACCTCGGGCACAGTCTCGTTCCCACGGGGGGTTGCTTTGATCGCGTCCACGGCCGGCGCGATGGCATCGTACATCCGTTGCGCTTCTGGGACGGAGGCGTTTCCAAAGCCGGGCGGGTGCGCGTAGCGGTTCAACTCACGGAGCAAGTCCACCAGTTGCGGACCGCTGAGTTCAATCGTGATGATTCCGTTTATGCCTTTGGTGATTTTGCCTTTGACATCGTATTTTTCTCCGGTTCTTTCCCAGAGATCCTTGTGACAGCGAATCTTGAATGCGGTGAGGCCGGCAGCCTTGCGAAGGCGTTCGCCATGCTGCGGAGGGGTTGAGTCGCAGCCAGCGGATCCGAGCAACACTACCGATACCAGGGCGAGTCCCATGAGATGGCGCCGTAACATGTCGACCTCTCCGTCTGACTGAGCTAAGCATGACCAGCGGGGATCATAGTGCAACGGTCGGACATTCCCTGTGGCCTTTGCCTGCGCGAGGCGACTTCGCTGTCACGGATCCGCGCGCCCGAGGGTGTCCCTCGGCGGGTGCCCGTCACGTTGAGTCAACGGTAACGCGACGGGCGTTGGGCGCACACCAAGGCATTGCAATTTGAGGGGCCTGCCCGCGTGACCCTGTGTCGCTCAACGGCGTTGCTGTCCGGTCCGGGGCTGGCGCCGAGGGCGCCGGTCGAAACGGCTACGCGGGGTTGCTCGTGGCGGGGACAGCGGCGCGGTAATCGTCCTGCTCCGACGCGAGGTCATAGTCCGGGTGGTCGCATGAGTCGCAGAACCGTAGCGGGCCGTCGACGGCTGTCTGCTGGCAGGCGATGCAGATCGATCCGCCGCAGTGGTAGCAGCGCGTCATGGCGCTGTCGGCCAGGTCGAAGTACACGCCGGGGTTGGCGCGCGCCAGCGCGCGTTCCTCGGACTCGCATCCGTTCGGGCAATGTTCGCCGGCTTGGGGGACGGGGCGATGCTCGGGGAAGACGGTGCACCGGGGGTAGCGGTAGCGCCGGTCGTGCGGCTCGGTGCAGCCGTGCGGGCACACCAGGTCCGGGTCGGCTGACGCGGCGTCCATGCCGGTCAGGGTCGCCCACGAGGCGTGGTCTGGCCACCCCGTCCCCGCGCTGAGCCGTGTTCTGGTCACCGGGTGTCACCCGGCGGGGCCGTCAGATTGTAATGCCAGGGTGTGCGCTCATCTGGCCTGCCGTTACTGCCGACCGAGCGTGACGACGCTGCCGGCTCCCGCAGGGCTGGTCCGGGCCCAGTTGGGTTCCAGTTGGGTGAAACACGGCTCCAGTTGGGTGAAAGTTCGACTCGGGGTCCGACATTGGCACCCAACTGGGGGCCATGGGTGGGTGACAGCCCGGACCGAACACGAGAACACCGGGGGCGACCAGAAAAAGCCGTGACCTGCGGTGTCAGGTTTCCGGCCAGCCAGTGTCAGACGGTGTCAGGTTCTGGTCGCGTTCGCAGCGCCTGACACACCCCGTTTGGTAGACGACAACACCGGCCGTCGTCCTACTGCTCGCATCGTTCACGTTCCTCGACTGAAGGAGTTTCTGCCATGTCCACGACCGCAACTACTCACCTCCGACCGCGACGCTTGGGCGTGCTGCGGTTCGGTGTCGGTTCGGCTCTCCGCACGGGGGTCGGTTCGGGTGTCGGCCTTGAACCGGACCCCCGAACCGACCCCGCCCACTACCCAACCATGCAGGTCAGGGCCAGTCTGACAGGTTCTCAGCGTGCTGCGACTGATCCCTTAAAGGGGGATCACCGGGTGGGGAAATATTCCCCATGAGCATGAAACGGGTGAGGACCGTTCCTGACCTCGTCCTGCGGGTCCAGTCCCACCTCACCGACCGCGACCACACCGTCCTGGGCTGGCTGAATCACCACGGCTGCCTCACCACCCCGCAGCTCGCCCACGCCCTGTTCCCCTCCGTCGACTTCACCCAACGACGCCTCGCCGCGCTGCGCTCGGTGGGCGTGGTGGACAGGTTCCGGCCGCAACGGGCCGGCGGCGGGTCCTACCCCTACCACTGGGTCCTCGACCAACTCGGTACCGAAGTCGTCGCCGCCCAACGCGGCGACGACCCACCCCGCCGCGACCAGGCCCGCCTGCGCAAACGCCGCCTCACCTCCACGGCGAACCTCGACCACCTCCTCGGCGTCAACCAGTTCTTCACCGACCTCGCCGGCCACGCCCGCACCCACCCCGACCATGCCCTCCTGCGCTGGTGGCCCGAAGCCCGCTGCTGCCAATCCTGGGCCTTCCTCACCGACCCAGGACGACGAAGCGAGCTACCAGATCCCGATGCGCCCAGACGGACACGGCATCTGGACCCACCACCCCAACCAGCACAACCGAGACGACGGCGACCGGGACGGCGGCGGCCCGGACCGCGGGAACGGGGACGGCCGGGACGGTGACGGCGACGTGGCCGCGACGGTGGCGTTCTTCCTCGAACACGACACCGGAACCGAGCCGGTGCCCCGGCTGGTGGACAAGGTCCAGCGGTACTCCACGTACGCCCACGAAGGCGGCCCACGATGGCCGGTGCTGTTCTGGCTGCACTCAGGTGCCCGTGAACACCACCTCCACCAACAACTCGCCACACAGGGGCTCTGGGTGCCCGTAGCGACCGCCTCCCGCGACCACACCGGCCCCGCGAAGCTCTCCCCCGCGGAAGCGGTCTGGTGCCTGCACGGCCGGGAAGGCGGCCTGCTCACCCTCGCCGACCTCGCCCACCACTCACCCTGGCCACCCCCCGAAGAGTTCCGGCCCGGCACGCCCCCTACGACCTCTGCGACGACCGCCGAACGCTCGCTCCTGCGCCCGGCCGCCGACCCGACGCAGGAGGCCACGCCCTACCCGTAACGGCACCGCTCACGACCCCGTAACGCGTCCGCTAACGCATCGGCCCACCCCGGGAGCGCGGCCGGCAACCGTTCCGCTCACCGACTCCCGCAAACCTCAACAACACCAAAAAGGAGACCCCCGGCTCATGCCCGAACACCACTCACGTCACCCGTTTACGACACCCGCTGGAGGACCATGTCACCACCCCGCGACCACACGTCGCCGGACAAGTGCCGGCGGCGCCGCCGGCACGCACCCACCCCCGACACGGCCACGACTCGTCCCGACCCGAGGGCGGGTGACCCGGACGCGCCGGGCACCTGGCCGATGGCCCACTACCTCACCGACCCAACCACCGAAGCCGAAATCCAGGCCCTCGATCTCTGCTTCGGTGGCGGGGTCGGTGAGGTAGCGGGCCATCGGCAGCGTGCCGGTGGAGTCGGGATGCCCAGGGGTGTCGCGGTGCTCGGCGGAGTCGTGCTGCCTGGCGTGGTCGGGGTGGTGGGCCGTGTCTGCGCTCGGGTCGGCAGGGCTGGCGGGGGCCGGTGCTGGCCGGCGGGAGCGTGGTGGGTGCGGGCCGGGGCGTGGGCGCATGGTCCTCCACAGAAGGGTGTGCAGGTTGGCGCGGGGCCTGCTCGGGCGTGGCAGCAGCCACGTTCGGGGCCGACGCGGAGGAGTCCCGGAAAATGACCCCTCATATGTAGATGACAAAAGGAGGGGCCGAATTGGTCGGGTCCCAGGTCACGACTCGGTGAACGCTGATTTCACACGGGACGAACCGGGACTGTTCAACCCCGCCGGCACTGTTCAAGGTCAAGCGGCGGACTGTTCAAGGTGGTGTTCACGGTGACCGGTCCGCACCTAGGCTCGGGGGCCTGCGTGCCCGCCGTGGTGAGGAGCTGCCTTGTGTCTGCCCGTGACATGATCGCCCGCCTGAGTGAGGCGAAGCAGAAGTTGGAGGCCGCGCAGAGCGCGGCGGCGGCTGCCGCGCAGGCGTTGACCGACGCGGAGGCCCGGGTCGCGAGCGCCCTTGACGGTTCCAGTGGCCGGCAGCTCGTCGCGCGGGTGACCGACGCGAAGACCTCGATGGCGGCCAGCCTGGCCAAGATCGGCCCGGTCAAGGCCGACGTGGACAAGGCCATCGCGCGGGTCCAGGCGATCGGCGGCGGGGTTTGAAGCGGTGGTGGCCCCGCCGCCGCTCGGGGACCGGGTGCCGGCGGCGGGGGAACCGGCGGCAGCGGATCGGCAGATGGTGGCTCGATAGGCGACGGCCCGGTCGGCGGCGGCCCGGAAGGTGTGGTGCCGGGGTGGGTGCGGGAGGCCGCCAGGGGACTTCCGTCTCGCCCGGACGGGCGGGGCGCGAGCCAAGGGTGGCTGTTAGGTCCGGACGGGTCGAGGCTGACCGACGCGCCGATTCGGTCTGGTGAGGACCGCCGGTCGGTGGCCGACTTGCATCCGACGCTTCGCAACTGGGTGTCGCCGCTGGGCCATGTGGAGTCCCACGCGGCGGCGAGAATGCGACGCGGTGAGGTGCCCGGCGATGCGGTGCTCGTGATCAACAACCGGCCGTGCCCAGGGGTGCGTGGCTGCGACCGACTCCTCCCGGCCCTGCTGCCCGAGGGTGCCCGCCTGACCGTGTACGTGACGGACGGGAAGCGCACCTGGTTTCACCGAACCTACGATGGCACCGGAGAAGGGACACGCCGATGACCCGCTACACCCTCGCCTGGGGCCACGACGACGCGGCCAGCACCGAACAACTGACGGTCGAAGTCACCACCGCGGCCGAACTCGACGCGGCATTGGACGGGGTCATCGCCTCAGCTGACCGTCCGCAGATGGTGGACATTTATCCGACCGAATGGACCGGCCTCGTCCCGCCAGGACTTCAACTCGGCATCGGCCATCCCGACCGCGCATTCGTCACGTTCGCTGACACGGAGGAATCGGCAGTAGCGTCAGACCCGGCATTGCCAGAATGGCCAGAGCCGGTCGGCTTCGACTACGGCGGACAATGGACCGAAGTGAACCCGAAACGACTCGGTGTCACACCCGAAACGGCACGTGAAGCAGCCCGCCAGTACATCCAGACGAGCCACCGCCCGACGTGCGTTGAATGGCATCAATAACGCCGGCTGGAAATACGGAAACGCATACTCGCGCCCCCACACCGCTTCGGGCGGCACAGCCCGGAGGGGCCGTGCCGCCCGAAGCGGTCCAGGATTGTCTAAGCGGCCGGATGGCCCATACGCGTCGGCGATCCAGGCGCAGGAGCCGGGCCAGGGTGCGCCACCCTGGCCCGGCTCCTACGCCTGGACCGGCACCGCCGACCCGTCTGCGCCGGCACGGACACGCAGCGAGTCCTCCGCGCTGGCCGTGAACCGGCGGGGCGCAGGATCTAACGACGTTTCCAACGAGAGTTCTCTAGTCGGTTCCGCGTGCGCAGAACACGTGGGTGAACCGGCGCCTTGAACACACCCCTACCCGCAGGCCAACGCCGTGCCGAACTGCGGCCGACCGTGCCCGACTGATACTCCGTATCACCCTGCGCGCGGCTACCGCCGGGGCCGCCAGACGGCGGCGATGACTGCCCAGGTTGGGGTGGGTCCCTCAGTGGGGCGTTCACTGGGCCCCTCACTGGGTCCCTCAGTGGGGTTAGAGAACCCTATTGAAAGGCCCACCCTCAACCGGCCGTATCCGCACGTCAACGGCCGTGCAGTCACTGGGTGCCCCGGCCCCGACTGGTGAACTACCAGTCATCCGCGGGGCGGCGTACGCGGGCTGCGCGTCGGTGTGGCACCACACCGACAAGCCGTACAGGGTTGGGGCACTCACTGGATCGCCTTGGGACCACCGCACATCCCCGCCCCGGAAGGGCGCTCGCTCGCTACGCATGGTCGGGACCGAAGCGCCAGGTCCAGTCCAGGCGGTGCGCGCCGAAGGGCTGCGGTTGGGTGCCCTTGCCCACGGGCAGGAGTTTGATCTGCGCGATGGTGCGGATGATCTCCCGCTTGACCGCCACGTCCTCACCGAGCGCGGCCCACGCCTTGACGGCTTCTGGGCCGATCCGTCCGCGCAGGACCGGGGGGACGCCGGCTTCGGCGGCGGCCTGCTCGTGTTGGGTGATCTGGTGCAGCAGGCCCTTCTCGGCGCGGGCGAAGGAGATCGCGGTCACGTCGCCGGTTTCGGCGAGTTTGCGCCAGTCCTCCAGCTCGGCGCGCAGGCGCTGGGCTTCGGCGCGGGCCCGGGAGATGTCCTCGTCGGCGGTGCCGGCCGAGAGCAGGTCGAAGACCTCTGGGCGGGACAGCCACGCCACGACGGTGCGTTCGACGTACTCGTCGAGGAACTGCATCTTCACCGCGCAGCAGCGCCGGTCCAGACACGAGTACACCTGCCCCGACCAGCCGCGCCGGTTGACGTGGTTCAGCGACAGCGGCCCGCCGCACTTGCCGCACCGCACGAGGTAGGACAGCAGGTAGTGCGCCCGCGCCGGCCGCCAGGTGGTGCGCGCCGGGTCCTCCAGCAGCCGCACGCACGCCCAGTACGTCTCCTCGTCCACCAGCCCCGACCAGCAGCCGTCCCCGATGACCTCACCGCGCAGGACCCGCTTGCCGATGTAGGCAGGGTTCATCGCGATCTTGCGCACGATGCCTCGCCGCCACACCCCGCCCTGGGACGCCGGCACCCCCCGGGTGTTGAAGTCCTGCTCGATCACGATCAGCGGGTCACCGGCCGCGACCCGGGCGAAGACCTCCCGGACGATCCCGGCCTTGGTGTACTCGGTCACCGACCCGTCCGCCGCGGTCGCGGTCCGGACCTCGGTGTCGGCCTCCTGCCGCAGGAACGCCCGCGTCCGCTCGTCGTAGAACCGCTGGTACCCGTACGTGACCTTCCCGTGTGGACGCCCGGCTTCGGCCGCGCCGACGATGCCCCGGAGCACGTTGTCCCGGATCGAGTCGGCCACCCATTCGGCCTGCACCGCCTGGAAGCCCAGCATCATCCGGTCGTTCTTGTCCCGCAGGTCGTACAGCACCCCGCCAGGGGCTCGGCAAAGTTGATTCGGCTGTTATGTGAGTAGTGGGAGGACTCGGGTGGGGTGCCGGCTGATGTGGCGGCAGGCGGCGGCGATGTTGGGTGCTCCGGTGAGTCGGTGGGTGCTGACGGCGAGGTTGCGCAGGGTGGCCATCACGGCTGGTCCGTTTCTGGTGCGGATCTGGGAGTGGTCCTCGGCGAAGACGACGTCGCGGATCCAGTGCAGCCGGTTCTCGATTCCCCAGTGCGCCCGGATCGCGTCGGCGAGCTGATCGGCGCGGATCTGGTGCCAGGTCAGGTCGGTGATCGCGTAGACGGTCTGGGTGCGCCACTTGCGGGTCGTCAGGCAGCGTCGTCTGCGGGTGAGCTGGATCGCGAGGCGGGCGTGGGGGAATCTGATGCCGGCAGTGACCGCGGTGAGTTTGAGGGTTCGGGTCTCGGCCCGGCCGTGGCCTTTGTCGTGGGTGCGGTCCACGGCGGGGATCTGGGCCCAGGGCAGGTCCTGTAGTTCCCGTTGCAGCTTGGGGTGGTTGCCTTTGACGGTCAGCAGGTAGTGCGCGCCACGACCAATCAGGTACTCCGCGTGGCGGTGCTGGGTGTGCAGCGCATCAGCGGTGACGACCGCGTCGGTGATGTCGATGCGGTCGAGCAGCGGCGCGAAAGCGTTGATCTCGTTGGTCTTGCCCTCGACCACGGTCTGGCCCAGGACTGTTCCGCTGGCCTGCCCGAATGCCGCGAGCAGGTGCACCGCCGGGCCGGTGGGTCCGCGGGCCCCGCGGGCGCTCTTGCCGTCCACGGCGATCACCCCGACCGCAAGCGCTGCCCGCCCGACCGCGCCAGGTGCCTGCGTCGCAGCCGCGGATCGGGCGGCCAGCCAGGCCGAGACGATCCCGTCGAGGACTTCGGCGTCGACGTCCTGCAAAGTACGGCGAATCGTGGACTCGCTCGGCGCTACCCGCCTCACACCGAGCCGGACCCGTACCCCGACGGGCAAGTCGTGGGCCCACTCGGCGATCCCGACGTAGGTCCGGGCCCCGGCGAGCACCGCGCACACCGCGACCCCCAGAACCGCGACGAGACAGTGCCGCACCCCGCGCCGCGCCCGCGGATCGGGCACCGCCGCCAACGCGGCCAGCAGATCGCCCGGAACCCGATCATCACCGACCCGGGCCGGCCCGGCCCGGGCAGCAAGAACAGACATCGGAAAGATGGGCAAGCGGACACGGCGACTCGCTCCGGTGCTCGGGCTGGCGTAGGAACCGCCATGATCACCAGCAGCGCCGTGTCCGCGCCGCTTCTACCCCATCACCGGCGTGTCAGCCCGCAGACACACCGCAACCCACGACTTTGCCGGAGCCCTGAGCACCCCGCCGACGTGCCAGAAGAACAACCCGACCTCACTGCACAGGTCCCGGATCTGCGCGAACACCGCCAGGTCGCGTTCCTTGCGGCTGATCTCCCACAACACCAACACGTCGCCCTTACCGGCCCGGATCGCCGCGACCAGCAAGTCGAATTCCTTGCGTTCCTTCGTCGCGTACCGGCTCCCCGACAACGCGTTGTCGGTGAACGAACCCGCATCTGCCCAGCCGTTCCGGTTCACCTCAGCCAGGTTCAACGCGCCCTGATCCCCGACCGACTTGCCCTGCCCCTTCTTGTCCTGACTCGCCCGCTGATACCGCAACGCCCGCACATCACCACCACCGGCCAACAACGCCGCCTTCGTATCCCACCGCACCCGCCGCACCACCGTCGCGCGCATAGCGCTCACCCCTCACCACCGGGGCCGTCCGGCCCCACACCACCAATCTAGCATCTAACGACCCTTGACTGTGCCGACCGAGCAACCCAGCACCTCGGCGGCCTCTACCTCGCTGAGGTCCTCGAAGTAACGCAGCACCAGCGCCGCACGTTGCCGCGGGGCCAGTCGGCCCAGCGCCTGCCGGACACTCACCGCCAACGCGACGTTCGGGGCGAAGTCCGGCACGTCCCGGTCGGGCGGTACTGGCCGCGGCTCGACCCGCAACATCCGGTTGCGTCGCCACCACGACACGTGCTGCCGGTACAACGCCCGCCGGACGTAGGCGTCCGGGGCGCCGCCCGCGACCACCCGCTCCCAGTGCCGGGCCACGGAGATCAGCGCGTTCTGGGTCAGATCCTCGGCCAATTGCCGGTCACCGGTGAGCAGATAGGCGACCCGGGACAGGGTCGCGAACCGTGCCGCCACGTATGCCTCGAAGAACTCCATTGACACCTCCTGACCCTCTACACGCCACGCATGCCCGCGACGGAGGGGTGGGCCGACGGCATGGTGACAGAAGGGTGATCTGGACTGGGTCCTGAATTGGTTCAATGCGAACACTTGTGGATCTTGGCGACTAATGCTGATACTCGTGGTGTCTCGGCATCGGTACTGACGCATCGGTCCATCATGGACACCCCACCCGCGGGTCGGTGCGGCCAGATCCCCGCCAGCGCCGGGCCGCTCCCCGGACCCGTCAACCGGGCAGGTCCACACCCACCACGGGAGACCACCATGCGACTCACCAAGTCCACGTCCCGGCGCTCCTTAGCCATAGCCGGCGCCACCGTCCTGGCCCTCGGCACGCTGTTAGGTGCGCCCAGCGCCAGGCCGCCCAGGCCGCACCGGCCGCACCCGGCGCCTCCGTCGACGCGGTCACGATGAAGGGCGAAGCAGCCGCGGCCGCCGCCGACCGGCTCGGATCCCGCACCGCGGGCAGCTACCTCGACGGCAACGGGCAGATGGTCGTCACCGTCACCGACGAGGCCGCCGCCGAACAGGTGCGCGCCAGCGGCGCCGTCCCGAAGTTCGTCGCCCGCAGCGGAGCCCAGCTCCAGGAGGCGACAGACGCCCTCGACCGGACCGCCCGGATCGCGGGTACCGCATGGTCGGTGGACCCCGCGTCCAACCAGGTTCTCGTCTCGGTCGACTCCACCGTGACCGGCGCGAAGCTCGCCAAGATCAGGGCAGCCGTGGCGCGGCTGGGCGACGCGGCCCGGATCGAGAGCATGTCCGGCTCGCTGTCCGCGAGGATCCGCGGCGGCGACGCGATCTACGCACAGGGCGGCGGACGCTGCTCGCTCGGCTTCAACGTCCGCAACACCGCCGGCACGTACTCCTTCCTCACGGCCGGACACTGCACCAACATCGCCGCGAACTGGTACGCCAACTCCGGCCAGACCAGCCTGCTCGGCTCCCGGACCGGCACCAGCTTCCCGGGCAACGACTACGGCATCGTGCGGTTCGCGGCCGGCGTCTCCCACCCGGGCAGCGTGAACCTCTACAACGGCAGCGCGCAGGACATCACCCGGTCGGGCAACGCGTTCGTCGGCCAGGCCGTCAAGCGCAGCGGCAGCACCACCCGGGTGCGCAGCGGCTCGGTCACCGGCCTCAACGCCACGGTGAACTACGCCGAGGGCACGGTCACCGGCCTGATCCGGACCAACGTCTGCGCCGAAGGCGGCGACAGCGGCGGTTCGCTGTTCGCCGGCACCACCGCACTGGGTCTGACCTCGGGCGGTAGCGGCAACTGCACGTTCGGCGGCACCACGTTCTTCCAGCCCGTCACCGAGGCGCTGAGCCGTTACGGCGTCAGCGTGTACTGAGCGCAGTGAGTTCGGGCCGTCGGACACCCCGTCCGGCGGCCCGACTCGTGCGCCGGACGTCGCGCGGACCCCGAGAGCGACGCGGGCGCCGAGCCGCTCAGGGCGTGCGGGCGGCGTCCAGCGCGGCGGTGAGATCGGCCACCAGGTCGGCGGTGTCCTCGATCCCGCAGGAGATCCGGACGAACCCGGGCGCCACCCCGTCGCCGCCCCACTGAGCCCGCCGGTCGACCGTGCTGAGGGTGCCGCCGAAGCTGGTGGCCGCCGTGAACAGCGTCGACGTGGCGAGCACCCGCTCCACGTGGTCGGCGTCTGGCAGCGTGCAGGACAACACCCCGCCGAAGCGGTGCATCTGCCGGGAGGCGAGCCCGAAACCGGGATCGCCCGGCAGACCCGGGTACCGCACGGACGTGACCTCGGGACGACCGGCCAGCACCTCGGCCAATGCCAGCGCGTTCTCGGCCTGCCGGGCCAGCCGAAGGTCGAGGGTGGACAGCGAGCGGTGCACCAGCCAGGTCTCGAACGGGCCGGGAATCGCGCCGGAGAGCCGGCGCCAGGCGCGGATCCGGGCGGCCACCGCGGGATCGGCCGCGGTGACGTGCCCGTAGAGCAGGTCGCTGTGCCCGGCCACCGCCTTGGTGTCGCTGGCCACCACGAGATCGGCGCCCAGCTCGATCGGACGCTGACCCAGCGGCGTCGCGGTGGTGTTGTCGACCGCGAACAGGGCGCCGGCGGTGTGCGAGGCGGCCGCGGCCGCGGCCAGGTCGCAGACGTCCATCCCGGGGTTGCTCGGCGTCTCCACCAGCACCAGGGCGGCACCGTCCACGTCGTACGGACCCACCGTGGGCATCTCCCGGACCGTCACCCCGAACGCCGCCAGCCGGTCGGCGGCCAGGGCCCGGGTGACGTAGTACCCGTCGGCCGGCACCACCACGGTGTCGCCGGTCTTCAGCAGCGCGAAGAACATCGCCGAGACCGCGGCCATGCCGGACGGGAAGACCACGGCGTGGCCACCGTCCAGTTCCCCGAATGCCTGCTCCAGGTCGGTCCAGGTCGGGTTGGCGTCCCGGCCGTAGAAAAGCGGCTCGCCGTCGGCCGGTGACGGCCCGCGCAGGTGGTACGGCGCGGCGAACACCGGCCCGGCGTGCAGCGGCGTGCCGACGGCCGGCACGGAAGCTCCCGTGTGGACCGCCCGGGTGCCGTCCGCCCGGGTGCCGTCCGCCCGCCTGGAGGCGTCGGTCACCGGCGGTGCTCGGAGGTGGTCTCGCGCCGCATCAGCTGGAGCAACGCCATCGCCGGCGGCACACCCTGGTGGCAGACCCGCACCACCTGCTCGGTGATCGGCATCTCCACCCCGGCCTGGTAGGCCAGCTCCGAGATGGACAGGCACGACTTGACGCCCTCGGCGGTCTGGCCGGTGCCCGCCACCGCCTGCTCGATGCTCTCCCCCCGCCCCAGGCGCTCGCCCAGGCTGCGGTTGCGCGACAGCGGCGACGTGCAGGTGGCCACCAGGTCGCCGAGGCCGGCGAGCCCGGAGAACGTCAGCGGGTCGGCCCCGAAGGCCAGGCCCAGCCGGCTGGTCTCGGCCAGCCCCCGGGTGATCAGCGAGGCCTTGGTGTTGTCGCCGAACCCCATCCCCTCGGTCATGCCGCAGGCCAGCGCGATGACGTTCTTCACCGCACCGCCCAGTTCGCAGCCGACCACGTCGGTGTTGGTGTAGGGGCGGAGGTAGGCCGTGGTCGAGGCACGTTGGAGCAGTTCGGCCCGGGCCGGGTCGACGGAGGCGACCACCGTGGCCGCCGGCTGCTCGCGGGCTATCTCCTTGGCCAGGTTCGGCCCGCTGACCACGGCCACGCGGCGCGGGTCGACGCCGGTGACCTCGATGATCACCTCGCTCATCCGGCGGTGCGTGCCCAGCTCCACGCCCTTGGCCAGGCTGACCAGCGTCGAGTCGTCGGCGATCGCCTCGACCCACAGCTCCAGGTTCGCCCGCAGGGTCTGGGACGGTACGGCCAGCACCACGATCTCGGCGCCGTCCAACGCGTCCTTGGCGTCCACGGTCGCAGTGAGCCGGTCGGGCAGCCGGACGCCCGGCAGGTAGTCGGTGTTCTCCCGCTTCTCGTTGACCGCGGCGGCGACCTCCGGGCGGCGGGCCCACAACGTCACCTCGCCACCGGCGTCGGCGAGCACCTTCCCGTACGCGGTTCCCCAGGAGCCGGCACCGAGCACCGCCGCGCGCAGTCCCGCCGTCACGGCGCCACCTCCTCGGTGAGCCCGGTGGCGGGTGGGGCCAGCGTGGGCGGGGCCAGGGTCGGTGGGGCCAGGGTGCGCGCCGGCGTGGCCCGCGGACCATCCGCCCTGCCGGAGTCATTCGGGCACGCCGCGGAGTCGCCGCCGGCGCCGCGGAGCGGGCCCTGCGGAACCGGCACGCCGCGGACGGCCGCGAGATCGGCGCGGAGCCGCCGCATGATCACGTCGGTGACCCCGCGGAGGGTCTCGGCGGTCGGTTCCAGGCCGGCGAACGCCGACAGGTCCACCGGTGGGCCGGCCGCGACCACGATCGGTGTGCGCGGGCGGAGCCGGAGCCGCCTGGTCTGCGGATCGTGCAGCCGCTGCGCGCCCCAGTTCACCACCGGGACGACCGGCGCGCCGGTGGCGAACCACAGCCGGGCCGCACCGGTCTTGCCCTGCATCGGCCAGAAGTCCGGGTCCTTCGTGCAGGTGCCCTCGGGGTAGATGATCGGCGCCTCGCCCTGCCCGATCCGTTCGACGGCCGCCTCCAGGGCACGGCCGGCGTCGCGGGTGGCCCGGTAGACCGGGATCTGGCCGAGCCGCCGCAGCAGCCAGCCCGCCACCGGCAGGGTGAAGAGGCTCGACTTGCCGAGGAACCGCACCTCGCGCGGGCGGTCGTAGACGTACCTGGCCACCACCAGCGGGTCGGCGTAGGAGAGGTGGTTGACCACCAGGATGGCCGGACCGGACCTCGGCACGTGGTCGTAGCCCCGACTCTCGGTCGAGGTGAACATCCACAGGGCCGGTCGGAGGATGGCCTCCGCGAACCGGAACCAGAATCCCCGGCGCACTGCCCCGGCACCTCCCCCTGCGTCTCGACCGCCACCCCGTCGCTTCACCGTACGCCGAACCTGGCACGGCCCGGGCCGTACCGACGGCTCCCCGGGCACCGTCGGCGTGACAGTACCGGGCTGCGCCGACGGGACGGGTGTGAGGATGGGCCGGTGATGCGCTGGTCGGTGGTGGTGCCGGTGAAACGCCTGGAGTGGGCCAAGTCCCGGCTCCGGGCCACCCTGGCCGCCGCGGAGGCCGACCCGGAACGGGCCACGGCCGCTCGCCCGGCGAGCCCGGCCGTCCGGGCCGAGCACCGGACGCTGGTCCTCGCCATGGTGCTGGACACGGTCGCCGGCGCGCTCGCCTGTCCGACCGTGGACCAGGTGCTGGCGGTCACCGACGACGTACGGGCAGTCGCGGCGCTGCGCCGCCTCGGTGCGGTCTGCGTCGCCGACACCCCGGACGCCGGACTCAACCCGGCCCTCGCGCACGGCGCCGTCGAGGCACTGCGCCGGGCACCGGGGCACGGCGTCGCGGTGCTCGCCGGCGACCTGCCGGCACTCCGTCCGGCCGAACTGGCCGAGGCGCTGGCGGCCGCGGCCGCGGCGGTGGCGGGCCGGGCGTACGTCGCCGATGTCGCTGGCAGTGGCACAACGCTGCTCGCCGCCGCTCGTGGCACGCCGCTCGCCCCCGAGTACGGTGCCGGCTCCGCGGCCGCGCACGCGGCGTCCGGGGCGAGGACGCTCACCGGCCACTGGGCCTCGCTCCGCCAGGACGTGGACACGGCGGACGACCTCGCCCGCGCGATCGGGCTCGGGGTCGGCCCGCACGTGGCCGCGCTGCTGCCCACCCCGGCGCCCGGTCCGCGGGCGGCCACCGGGGCAGGCGTCCCGGGATCCTCGTGAGGCAAGCGGCCGTCGGCGGCGGACAGGGGCGGCGGCGGGACACGCGCGTCAGGGGGACAGGGTCACCGGGATCCTCACCACGTGGACATGGCTGCCGTCCTCAGGCGAGATCATGAACACCTCGACGGTGCCGCGCTGGGTCGTACCGACCCGGAACGGGACCGAATGCTGGTAGCTCCCCCGGCACCCGCTGCCGCAGGTGGCGGTGGTGAACGTCATCGCGATCTCCGCGCCCACCGAGTCCAGGATGCGCATGCTCACCGTGGCCTCGTAGACGTTCGCCGTGCCGGCCACCACGACCGGGCTGGTCACCGTGGACCCGATCACGGGGCTGGTCACGACGATCAGCGGCAGCACGTCGGCGTAGTCGGCGCGGCCGACCGGAGCACTCGTGGCCTCGCCGCCCTTCTGGAAGCCGATCCGGGTGACGGTCGGGAACTGGGTGAGGGTGTAGACCACCTGCGCCTGGCGCAGTCTGGCGCGGGCCCGGCCACCGGCATAGAAGGCCGCCGGTAGGTCCACGGTGGCCACACCGCCCCGGATCGAGATCGTGTAGGGCAGCCTGGCCACGCCGTTGCCCACACCCGCGGCGGCCTCCGCGGCGTTCGGGCCGGTCATCAGCGCGTCCAGCGCACGGCGGGAACTGGCCGGCGTCCAGGGGCCGCTCCGGCTGGTGGCAAAGAGCCGGCCGCGCTGGGTGAACCACACCTGGATCGTCGAGACCTCGCCTGGTCCGGGTGGCGTGGCGGCCGGCGGAGTGGTCGGGGTCGGGGTGGCGGTCGACGAATTCGTCGGCGAGCTGCCGGTCGGGGCATCGCCGAGCGTGCCCGACTGGGAGCCGCAGCCGACCGCGAGCACCGCGGCGCCGGTCAGCAGGATGAGCAGGGTCGTGGGGCGGTTCATGGGGTGTTCCTCCTCCGTCGGCACCGCGCGCGTGGGCTGCGCGGACAGCTATGCGCTCGTACTGTGCGTGCGCACTTCGTCGGTGGCTTCACCGCTGTGTAACGGTGGTGTAGCAGGAACCTCGACGGAGAAGGCGGTGCCGACACCGACCGCGCTGGTGGCGCGCAGGTCGCCGCCCAGCAGACGGACGTTCTCGCGGGCGATCGCCAGGCCCAGTCCGCTGCCCCGGCCGGTCCGGGCCGGGTCGGCCTTGTAGAACCGGTCGAACACCCGGGGCAGGTGGTCGGCCGCGATGCCCGGTCCGTGGTCAGTGACCACGACCCGGACGCAGGACGGCAGGTCCGGCCCGGTCTGGTGTCCGGCATCGTCCATGCTGGCGACCTGGACCGTCACCCCGGTACCGCCGTGTTCCACCGCGTTGCCGACGACGTTGCCGAGCACCCGCTCCAGCCGGCGCTGGTCGGTCACCACCACGACCGGCTCCCCCGTCACCTCGACGACCTCGGTCCAGCCCCGCTGCCGCACCAGCGCCTCGACCAGCGCCCGCACGTCCACCTCGCCGGTGCGCAGCGCGTCGCCGCCGGCGTCCAGCCGGGAGATCTCCATCAGCTCCTCGACCAGCAGGCGCAACCTCAGCACGTCGCCGACAAGCAGCTCGGCCGGGCGCCGGGCGTCGACGGGGAGCTGGTCGAGCTGGTCGCGCAGCAGGGACGCCCCGGCCACCAGCGCGGTCACCGGCGTCCGGAGTTCGTGCGCCACGTCCGCGGTGAACCGGCGTTCCCGCTCGCGGGCCGCCGCCAGCGCGGACATCTCGGCCTCCAACGCCTCGGCCATGTCGTTGAACGCCTCGGCCCAGGCGCCGAACTCGTCCCGGCTCCGCACCGGCAGCCGGGTGGTGAGCAGGCCCTCGGCGACCGCCCGGGCGGCCTCCCCGGCCCGTCCCACCGGATCGAGCGTGCGGCGGGCGAGCGCGCGCCCGACCACCGCGGCGGCGAGCAGCACTGCCACCCAGCCGGCAGCCAGTGCCGCGGCGAGCTGGTCGAGGTCCTGGCGCAGCGGCGCTTCGGAGACCACCACGTACAGCTCCGACGCCGAGCCCGGGATGCGGCCGCCGACCACGAGCGTGTCGGCACCGCCGTAGGGCAGCCGGGACCAGCCGATCCTCCCCGCTGCGACCGTCGACCGCAGCGACGCGTCCAGCGGCGGGTCCACCTCGGGGTTGGACGGTGTCACCTGTGCGCCGTCGCCCAGGAGCACGTGGCGGCCGGACTGTTCGAAGCTCGACAGCAGCCGGGCGCCGCGCTCGTCGTCCAGCGGAAGGAACTGGCGCGCCACCACGAGCTGGAACCGCACCTCGGTCTCGGTCCGGGCCAGCGAGTCCTGCAACCGGGCCTGGCGCACCAGCGCGTACGACCCGACCGCGAGCGCCGCCGACGAGACGCCCGCCACCAGCACGAACGCGATCGTCAGCCGACGTCGGAACCGGCCGGGCAGCACCGTTCGGCGGGCCATCCGCGGTCAGCCCGCCTGCTCGGCCGCAGGCCCGGCCACCGGCTCCGACGCCGCGTCCACCGGCGCGTCCGACTCCGGTACGAGCCGGTAGCCGACCCCCCGGATCGTCCGGATCAGGACCGGCCGGGTCGGGTCGTCCTCGACCTTGGCCCGCAGCCGCTGCACCGCGACATCGACCAGGCGGGAGTCGCCGAGATAGTCGTAGCCCCAGACCCGGTCGAGCAGCACCGCACGGCTGAGCACCTGGCCGGCGTGTCGGGCCAGCTCCAGCAGCAACCTGAACTCGGTGGTGGTCAGGGGCAGCTCGCGGCCGGCACGGCTGGCCTGGAAGCTGCCCGGGTCGATCCGCAGCGGCCCGACGGTGAACGCGGTGTCCTCGACCAGCGCCCGCGCCCGACGCAGCACCGCCCGGACCCGGGCCACGAGTTCGGGGATCTCGAACGGTTTCTTCACGTAGTCGTCGGCACCGGACTCCAGCCCCACCACGACGTCGAAGGTGTCGGTGCGCGCCGTGAGCATGACGATCGGCACCCGGCTCGCGCGCCGCAGCTCCCGGCACACCGCGAACCCGTCGAGCTCGGGCAGCATCACGTCGAGGAGGACGGCCGCGAAGTCCCCGCCACGGGCCCGCGCCAGGCCGTCCCGGCCGTCGACGGCGGTCGTGACCCGGAAACCGGCGCGCCGAAGCCCCAGGGCGGTCACCTCACGGATGGAGGGATCGTCCTCCACGAGCAGGACGTGTTCGTCCACACCGCACAGCGTAGTGAGCCGGGGCCCGTCGGGGTGCCGGGCGAGTAGGCGACACGGGCCGCGGGCCGATCTAGAGTGCGGGCATGGCGGGCGAACGGGGCACCGAGCGGGGCGCCGGGCAAGGCGCCGGGCAAGGCGCCGGGCAAGGCGCCGGGCAGGGCATCGAGCAGGGCACGGTGAAGGACTTCTCGCCGGACGACCGGTGCGGCAGCGTGCTGCACGACGACGGCAGCGAGGTCGCCTTCGGCGCGGCAGCGTTCGAGGCCGGTGGTCTCCGGCTGCTCCGACCCGGCCAGCGGGTCCGGCTGGAGCGCGGTGCGGACGGTGCCGTCTCGCTGGTGACCGTCCTCACGCTGGGCTGACCCGGCAGATCGTCGGCGGGTTCTTTGCCCGGTGTTCACCCGGATCGGCGAAGATAAGCCTCGTGCGACCCCCCGCCGGCGATCCACAGATCTCGCGTCTCAACGGACGCGAGGCCGCCGAGCCTGCGCCGGTCGTCCCGCGCGCCCGCGACGCCCACGGTCGGTTCGCGCCGGGCCCCAGCGGCCAGCACGCCCCGGCCGGCACCGCCGCCACGCCGGCCGCTGCCGCCACGGAAGAGCTCGACGTCAAGGCGCCGCGCCTGCCCGTGCTCCCGGCACCCGAGATCCCGGCTGAGGTGCCTCCGGCGGAGACCCTGCCGGCGCTGCCCGACGACCGCTTCCTCAACCGCGAGCTGTCCTGGCTCGACTTCAACGCCCGGGTGCTCACCCTGGCCGAGGACGCCTCCACGCCCCTGCTGGAACGGGCCAAGTTCCTGGCGATCTTCGCCTCCAACCTCGACGAGTTCTACATGGTGCGGGTGGCCGGGCTGAAGCGGCGGCAGTCCACCGGCCTGTCCGTGCGCTCGATCGACGGGCTCTCCGCCCGCGAACAGTTGTCGTTGATCGCCGAACGCACCGCCGCGCTGGTCGAGCGGCACGCGCGCTGCTTCTCCGAGGACGTCCGGCCGGCCCTGGAGGCCGAGGGCATCCGGGTGGTGCACTGGGGTTCGCTGCCCGGCGCCGAGCAGGACCGGCTGCACCAGTACTTCCGCGAGCAGATCTTCCCGGTGCTCACCCCCCTCGCGGTCGACCCCGCACACCCGTTCCCCTACATCTCCGGCCTCTCGCTCAACCTCGCCGTGGTGGTATGCGATCCCGACGGCGGCGCGCCGCGGTTCGCCCGGGTGAAGGTGCCCAACAACGTGCCCCGGTTCGTCGCGGCCGAGGGCGGCTTCCTGCCCGTCGAGGACCTGATCGCCGCCCACCTCCCGCAGCTGTTCCCGGGGATGCAGGTGGTCGAGCACCACCTGTTCCGGGTGACCCGCAACGCCGACCTCGACGTCGAGGAGGACCGGGACGAGGACCTGCTGCAGGCGCTGGAACGGGAGCTGGCCCGGCGCCGGTTCGGGCCGGTGGTGCGGCTGGAGGTGGCCGAGGACGTCAGCGAACGGGTGCTGGAGCTGCTCGTCCGCGAGCTGGACGTGCTCGAACAGGACGTCCTCATGGTGCCGGGCCTGCTCGACCTGTCCGGCCTGTGGGCGCTGTACGACGTCGACCGGCCCGACCTCAAGGACGAACCGTTCGTCCCGGCCACCCATCCGCGCTTCGCCGACGGCGAGACCCCCCGCAGCGTGTTCGCGACCCTGCGCGAGGGCGACGTGCTCGTGCACCACCCGTACCACTCGTTCGCCACCAGCGTGCAGCGCTTCATCGAGCAGGCCGCCGCCGACCCGCACGTGCTGGCGATCAAGCAGACGCTCTACCGCACCTCCGGCGACTCGCCGATCGTGGACGCCCTGATCGACGCCGCCTCGGCGGGCAAGCAGGTGGTGGTGCTGGTCGAGATCAAGGCGCGGTTCGACGAGCAGGCCAACATCTCCTGGGCGAAGGCGCTGGAACGGGCCGGCTGTCACGTCGTGTACGGCCTGGTGGGCCTCAAGACGCACTGCAAGACCGCGCTGGTGGTGCGGAACGAGAACGGCCGGATCCGCCGCTACGCCCACATCGGCACCGGCAACTACAACCCGAAGACGGCCCGCCTGTACGAGGACCTCGGCCTGTTCACGGCCGACCCGGACGTCGGCCACGACCTGACCGACCTGTTCAACGTCCTCACCGGCTACTCGCGGCAGACCGACTACCGGACCCTGATGGTGGCCCCGCACGGGGTGCGGCGCGGCATCCTGGAACGGATCCAGCGCGAGATCGAGCACGCCCGGTCCGGCCGGGGCGGGCTGGTGCAGCTCAAGGCCAACTCGATCGTGGACGAGGGGATCATCGACGCGCTCTACCGGGCGTCGCAGGCCGGCGTGCGGGTCGACCTGGTGATCCGGGGCATCTGTGCGCTGCGGCCCGGGGTGCCGGGGTTAAGCGAGAACATCCGGGTCCGGTCGATCGTGGGCCGGTTCCTGGAGCACTCCCGGGCGTTCCGGTTCGGCGTGGACGGGCCGGACGGCGAGGAGGAGTTCTGGCTCGGCTCGGCCGACCTCATGCACCGCAACCTCGACCGCCGGGTCGAGGCGCTGGTCCGGGTCACCGACCCGGCCGTCCGCGCGGAGCTGCGGAACATGCTGGACACGTCGCTGGCCGACACCACGGCCGGATTCGACCTCGGGCCCGACGGCCGGTGGGAACGCCGCGTCTGGACACCTGAGCGTCCGCTCGACGACGTCCAGGCCACCACGCTGCTCCGCATCGTCGGCTGAGGCAGGAGGCTGAGGCGCCGTGACGCGGACCGACCTGTCCGTCCGGAGCCGCGGGACGGCCGACCGTACGCTGGGGCGATGCGCGAAGAGGAGCTGAAGTTCGCCGTCCACGGGCTGTTCGCACTGCCCGACCTGGGCGCGGTGGTCGACGGCGTCCGGGTGCGGGCGCTGGGCAGGCGACGCCTCCTCGCGGTGTACTTCGACACGCCGGACCTGCGGCTGGCCCGCGCCGGGGTGACGCTGCGCCACCGCACCGGCGAGGACGGCCCACCGTGGCACCTCAAGCTGCCGACCGGTGCGGTGAACGTCCGCGAGGAACTCGGTGCCGACGGCTCGGCCGACGAACCACCTCCTGAGGAGCTGACCGTGCTGGTCACCGCCTGGGTCCGCGGCGGCACGCTGGCTCCGGTGGCCACCCTGCGCACCGACCGGGCCACCTACCTCGTCGAACGCGACGGCCCGGCTGGCGGCGCAGACGACGGCACCAGGGCCGGCGGCACGGTGCTGGCGGAGGTCGTCGACGACACGGTCTCGGTGCTGGACGGTCTCAAGGTCGTCTCCCGTTTCCGCGAAGTCGAGGTGGAACGGCGCGAGGGCGACGGCGACCTGCTCACCCGCATCGGCGAGGTGCTGGCCGGTGCCGGTGCGGTCGGGGGCGAGTTCACCCCCAAGGCGATCCGCGCGCTCGGCCCCCGCGCGGCCGCGCCGCCCGACATCTCGGCGCCCACCAGTCCGCGTCCGATGGCCCCCGCGGCCGACACGGTGTCCTTCGCCCTGCGCGCCACGGTGCGGCGCCTGCTCGAGTACGACGTCCGGGTGCGGCGGGACGAGGCCGACGCCGTGCACCAGATGCGGGTCTGTTGCCGGCGCCTGCGCAGCGACCTGCGCACGTTCGCTCCGCTGGTCGATCCCGAGTGGGCCGCACCGCTGGTCGAGGAGCTGCGGTGGCTCGCCGACGCCCTCGGCGGTCCGCGCGACGCCGAGGTGCTGCGGGCCCGACTCCGGACGACCACCGAGGCCGACCCGCTCGCCCCCGTGGACGCCCACGCCGTCGCCCGGATGGATGCCGACCTGGCCGAACGGGGCGAACGCGCCCGGGCGGACCTCGCCGACGTGATGCGCGCTGCCCGGTACGTCGCGCTGCTGGACCGGCTGGTGGACGCGGCGAACGCACCGGCGATGGTCGAGCTGTCCACCCAGCCGGCCGCGTACGTCCTGCCGTCGGTGGTGGGTGCCGCCTGGCACTCGTTGGCCAAGTCGGTGCGCAAGCTCGATCCGGACGCCGAGGACGAGGTCTGGCATCGCGCCCGCAAACGGGCGAAGCGAGCCCGGTACGCCGCCGAGGCCGCCTCGGCCGCGCTCGGCGACGACGCCGTCCGGCTGGGCAAGGCGGGCGCGAAGGTGCAGAACGTCCTCGGCGAACACCAGGACGCGGCCGTGGCGGCCCAGGAGTGGCTCGACCTCGCCGCCCGCCATCCGGAGGACCCCGTGCTGACGGTGACCGCCGGGCGACTGGCGGAGCGGGAACGGGCGGCGGTGCGGGCGGCCCGCGCGGCGTTCGCCGCGGTGTGGTCGAAGGCGTCCCGGGCCAAGGTCGTCGGGTGGCTGCCGTGATCGACGGTGAGCGCTGTGTGGCGGGCGGATGAGCCGCGACGTGATCCGCGCCGGGGGCGGCGTGCTGTGGCGGCCGTCGGCCGGCTCCGGGCACGACGGCATCGAGGTCGCGCTGATCCACCGGCCGCGGTACGACGACTGGTCGTTGCCCAAGGGCAAGCTGGACCCCGGCGAACACCCGGTCGAGGCGGCGGGTCGGGAGGTCGTCGAGGAGACGGGTCTGCACCCGGCCGTCGGGGCGCGGTTGCCGTCCACGTCGTACAAGACCTGGTCGGCGGACGGAGTCGTCCCGAAGACGGTGGACTACTGGGCGATGCGGAGCCGAGCCGGCCAGTTCGTCCCGAACGACGAGGTCGACCACCTGGAGTGGATGGGAGTCGGCGACGCAGCGAAGCGGCTCACCCAGCCCCATGACGCGCGAGTGGTCGAGGCGCTCGCCGCGCTGCCGCGGGTCACGGCGACCGTGCTGCTCGTGCGGCACGCCAAAGCCGGCGACCGACACGGGTGGACCAGCGACGACGACCTTCGGCCCATCGACAAGGCCGGACAGGCGCAAGCGTTGCGGATCGCCGCGGTGCTGCCGTGGTTCGCACCGGACCGGGCGCTCACGGCCGAGCCGGTGCGGTGCGTCCAGACGGTGACGCCGCTGGCCGAGGTGCTGGGCGTCCCGCTCGCCCTCGCCCCGGAATTCGGCGAGAGGTCCCACGCGTACGCCCCGCGGCGGGCCGTGACGGCAGTGCGCGAGCTGGCGGGGGCGGGCGGGGTCACCGTGGTGTGCAGCCAGGGCGGGGCGATCCCGGACACGGTGGCCACGCTGGCCGACGAGGACGGCATGGACCTGGCGGACATCCCCAGTCGCAAGGGCAGCGCGTGGGCGCTGTCCTTCCACCACACCGCGCTGGTCCAGGCGGACTACTACCCGGCCTTCGAGCCTGAACGGCCGCCGGTGACCTAAGGAGGCGATCCGTCCCCGCCCGGGTCAGAGCGCCCCTCGCCCCTCCGGCCTCGGCGAACGGACGGCCGAGGCACGAGAACGAGGAAGGCGGCGGGGTCGAACCCCCGCCGCCTTCTCCGCTCGACTCTTCCGGCTACCGGGTGGTGGCGCGCCTCGTCGCCGGCGCCTTGGTGGCGGTCTTCTTGGCGGCGGGACGCGATGCCTTCTTGGCAGCCGTGGCCGCCCGACCCGGGGCGGGCTTGGCGGCGGCCCGCACCGTCTTGGCGGCGGGCTTGGCGGCCGTCTTCCTGGCCGTCGTCGCCTTGGCGGCCGTGCTCTTCTTCGCCGCCGTCGTCTTGGCCGAGGTCGCCTTCTTCGCGGCCGTGGCCTTGGCGGCCGTCTTCCTGGCCGTCGTCGCCTTGGCGGCCGTGCTCTTCTTCGCGGTCGTGCTCTTGGCCGAGGTCGCCTTCTTGGCCGCCGTGGTCTTGGCGGCGGGCTTGGCGGCCGTCGAGCGGGTCGCCTTGGCGTTGGCCTTCACCGTCGCTGTCCGGGCCGTGGTGGTCCGGGCGGCGGCGGTGGCCCTGGTGGCGGTCCGGGCCGCGGGGGCCGCGGCCACCACGGGCACCTTGGCCATCTTCTTGGTGCCGGTGACGACGTCCTTGAAGCCCTGGCCCGCGCGGAACGCGGGGATCGAGGTCTTGCGCACCTTCACCGACTCGCCGGTGCGCGGATTGCGAGCGGTGCGCGCGTTGCGGACCCGCTTCTCGAATACCCCGAAGCCCGTGAGCGCGACCCGCTCCCCCTTCGCGACCGCTCGTTGGATCTCCTCCAGAACGCTGTCCAGCGCGGTGGTCGCAAATTTGCGGTCGCCCAGCCGACGCGACAGTGCCTCGATGAAGTCGGTCTTGTTCACTGTTTCCCCTCCCGAAGTGCGCAGACCGAAATGGTCCTGAGACGAACGCTATGCGCGGTTTTCTGGACACACAACGACCAACGGCTGGGAAACTCCTTGTGTCGCAACGAGTTTCCACCGAGGGCTCGGGGGCAGCGTTCCCGCAGGCCGCGGGCTCGGCGCAGGTTCTGGCGGTTGCCATTCGTCCTCCGCGCTGACCACCGCGACAGCGGTGCCCCGTGCTATACCCGTTCACGCGACCGGTACCGCCGAGTGGACAGTGGACACCGCTACCGAGCGGGCCGGAACCGCAACGGCGCGAATCCCTTTACTGGCAACGGATTCACGCCTACGCCGGTGTTACCGACGAGCGTCGCCGAGAAACGTCAACGCGCCACTGTGGTGGGAAGCCAGGCCGGCCGGTCCCGTTCGAAAGCGACGATGTCGTCGGCGTGCCGCAGGGTGAGGCCGATGTCGTCGAGCCCCTCCAGCAGGCGCCAGCGGCTGTGGTCGTCGAGCGCGAACTCCTCGACCCGTTCGCCGAGGCGTACCTGCCGGGCGACGAGGTCGACCGCCACCTCGGTGCCGGGCACGGCCTCGACGGCGTCCCAGGCCCACTCCACGAACTCCACCGGCAACGTCACCGGAAGCAGCCCGGCCTTGAGCGCGTTGCTCCGGAAGATGTCCCCGAACCGCGGTGAGATCACCACCCGGAAGCCGTAGTCGTGCAGCGCCCACACCGCGTGCTCGCGGGACGAGCCGGTGCCGAACTCCGGCCCCGCGAGCAGGACCGTCGCCCCGTCGTACCGCGGCTGGTTGAGCACGAATGCCGGGTCGTCGCGCCAGGCGGCGAACAGCCCGTCCTCGAAGCCGGTGCGGGTCACCCGCTTGAGGTACTCGGCTGGGATGATCTGGTCGGTGTCCACGTTGGAACGGCGCAGCGGGGCGGCCCGGCCGGTGTGCAGGGTGAACGGCTCCATGGTCAGCTCCCTGCGGCGGCGAGGTCGGCGGTGTCGAGGTCGGCGGGCGAGGCGAGGCGTCCGGTGACCGCCGTCGCGGCGGCGACCGGCGGAGAGACCAGGTGGGTGCGACCGCCCTTGCCCTGGCGCCCTTCGAAGTTGCGGTTGGAGGTGGACGCCGACCGTTCGCCCGGAGCCAGCGTGTCGGGGTTCATCCCCAGGCACATCGAGCAGCCGGCCTGCCGCCACTGGGCACCGGCCTCGGTGAACACCTTGTCCAGCCCCTCGGCCTCGGCCTCCAGCCGCACCCGGGCCGAGCCGGGGACGACCAGCATCCGGACGCCGTCGGCGACCTGACGTCCGCGCAGCACCTCGGCGGCGGCCCGCAGGTCCTCGATCCGCCCGTTCGTACACGACCCTACGAACACGGTGTCGACAGCCACCTCGCGCAACGGCGTCCCGGCGGCGAGTCCCATGTACTCCAGCGCGCGTTCGGCCGCGCCCCGGGCGTCCGGGTCGGCGAAGGTGGCCGGGTCGGGCACGGTGGCGTCCAGTGGCGCCCCCTGCCCGGGGTTGGTGCCCCAGGTGACGAACGGGGTCAGCTCCGTGGCGTCGATCTCGACCACCCGGTCGAAGACGGCGTCGGGATCGCT
This sequence comes from uncultured Actinomycetota bacterium, assembly GCA_963740255.1. Taxonomy (GTDB): domain Bacteria; phylum Actinomycetota; class Actinomycetes; order Mycobacteriales; family Cryptosporangiaceae; genus CAVUDO01. The sequence goes on from CAVUDO010000002.1 coordinate 1,244,676, forward strand.
GACCAGGCTCCGCCAGTAGGCGACGGCCGCATCCCAGTCGGCGCCGGCTGGGGCATGGGGACGCCCCCGCAGGTACTCGAACGTCGTCTCGTCCGGTGCGATCATGCCGACCCGGGCACCGGCCTCGATGCTCATGTTGCAGACCGTCATCCGGCCTTCCATCGTCAGCGCCCGGATCGCCTCGCCGCGGTACTCGATCACGTAGCCCTGTCCGCCGCCGGTGCCGATCTGGGCGATCAGCGCGAGGATCAGGTCCTTCGCCGTGACGCCCGCCGGCGGCAGGCCGCGGACCTCGACGGCCATCGTCCTGAACGGACGCAGCGGCAGTGTCTGGGTGGCCAGCACGTGCTCCACCTCGCTGGTGCCGATGCCGAAGGCCAGCGCGCCGAACGCCCCGTGGGTGGAGGTGTGGCTGTCGCCGCAGACCACGGTCATCCCCGGCTGGGTCAGGCCGAGCTGCGGGCCGATCACGTGCACGATGCCCTGCTCGGCGTCGCCCATCGAATGCAGCCGGACGCCGAACTCCGCGCAGTTGCGGCGCAGCGTCTCCACCTGGATGCGGCTCACCGGGTCGAGGATCGGCTTGTCGATGTCGACGGTCGGGACGTTGTGGTCCTCGGTGGCGATCGTCAGGTCGGGGCGGCGGACCGGCCGGTCTGCCAGGCGGAGGCCGTCGAACGCCTGCGGGCTGGTGACCTCGTGGACCAGGTGCAGGTCGACGTAGAGCAGGTCGGGCTCGTCGTCGGCACGGCGCACCAGGTGGGCGTCCCAGACCTTCTCGGCCAGCGTGTGCGCCATCGTGCCCCCAAGCCGTGGCATCCTGCGATGTGGGATGCTAGTTTCGTCTTGTGGGAAAGACTAGCAGCGGTGTGGGTGTCCTCGACAAGGCCGTAGCGATCCTGGAAGCCACCGTCGACGGGGCCAGCCTGGCCGAACTCGTCGACCGGTCGGGACTCCCCCGGGCCACGGCGCACCGGCTCGCGCAGGCGCTGGAGGTGCACCGGTTGCTGGTCCGCGACCAGCAGGGACGGTGGCGCCCAGGCCCCCGGCTGGCCGAGTTCGCCAACGCCGCGCCGGACGTCCTGCTCACGGCGTCGGCTCCCGTGCTCGCCTCGCTGCGCGACAGCACCGGCGAGAGTGCCCAGCTCTATCTGCGCCGCGCCGACGAGCGCATCTGCGTTGCCGCCGCGGAACGGGCCAGCGGGCTGCGTGACACCGTCCCGGTGGGTGCCCCGCTGCCGATGACGGCCGGGTCGGGTGCGCAGGTGCTGCTCGCCTGGGAGCCGCCGGAGTCGGTGCTGCCGCTGCTCCCCCGTTGCCGGTTCTCCGGTCGGACGCTGGCGGAGGTGCGCCGGCGCGGCTGGGCGGCGAGCGTGGCCGAACGCGAGCCGGGCGTGGCCAGCGTCTCCGCCCCGATCCGCGACCGGCACGGCCGGGTGATCGCGGCGATCAGCATCTCCGGGCCGATCGAACGGCTCGGCCGGCGTCCCGGCGAGCGGCACGCGGTCTCGGTCGTCCGCGCCGGCCAGCGCCTCTCCGGGCTGTAGGACCGGCGCCCAGCGGCCGCGAAAGTGCGGTGTCCTTCACCGTCGACGAGTGAGGTCGACGATGTGCCGCGGGGCCCGGCGAGCGCGCCGGCCGACCACGCCCCCGACGCGGATGCGCTCGGACGCCTACACCGCGAATGACGAAGGACCACGAGGTTTCCAACAGCTAGGGTCCGGGTCGTGAACGAGATCTTCCGGTTCCGGCGACTGCCGGACGACCCCTTGGCCACCTACGTGATGAGCGAGGTCAACCTACCGGCTCCCGTCTGGCCGGGGCTGTGGCAGGGGGACTATCCCGATGATCCGGTGCTCAGCCCGTTCCTTCGCTACGGAGTGAACAACGTCGACGGAGAGGCACTGGCGGTCTGGCGCGCGCTGGCCTGGGCGCTCACCGAGGGAACCCAGCGATGGGCGATCCCGACCTTCGACCGCGACGCGGCGGCAGAGGGCCTCGGCGTCGCCCGCGAGGAAGTCACGATGGTCTCGTGGGAGTACAAGGTCGACACCGCCGTGGCCGAGTTCCCGGGCGCCGACCGCGGTTTCGTGCCGGCACGGTCTTGCGTGCCGGTCGAGTCCGACCGGTGGCAGCGCCGGCACAGGCACCATGCCGGCCTGTTCGCGTTGCATGACTTCGCCGACCTGACCGCGCTGGAACTCGCGGTCCAGTTCGACTCGGAGTCCGAGATCACGCTGTTCGGGCTGGCGGCCGGCCGGACCGGTGCCGACCTGGCGGCCGGTCTCGACGGACCCCGCCCCCCACGCCTTGCCGACGTCCTGCGCCCGGGCGACGTGTTCGTCGACCTGACCGTCTTCCGGGACCGGTTCGGTGACCTCGACGACCCGACCAGTCATCTGACCGTCCGGTCGACCGAACCTCTCGACGAACGACTCGCCGAACTCGTCGACCACTACCACGCCGCATTCGGCAGTTATGTCCGTGGAGTCGACCAGATCCACACGTTCGAGGACTTCGGTGCGGCGATGGACGAGCTTCTCCGCCCGCCGACACCGACGCGCTGAGGGCACACGACGGCGGCGGCCCGGGGCTTGTCCCGGGCCGCCGTCGTGGTGGTGGAACGTGGTGGTCAGTCGTTCTGCACGGCGCGCCGACGGGCGGCGTAGACGAGCGCGCCACCCGCGGTGAGCAGCAGCAGGGCCACCGCGGCGTAGGCACCGAGCGAACCCGTGCCGGTCACCGGGAGCCCCGACCCCTCGCCGGAGGCCGAAGGCGTCACGCACTTGCTCGGCGAGGGCTTCACGGACGGCTTGCCGGTGCCCCCGGGCGACTTGGTCGCGCAGTCGCCGCCGATGCCGCCGCCGAGCACGCCGACGCCGTTGCAGACCACCTCGCCGGGCACGTCGACCGGGGCGCCGACCTGGTTGCCGTCGCCGACCCCGGTGTTGTCGCCGCTGTCCCACTCGCTCGCCGAGCTGCTCGGGCCGGGGCTGCCGGTCTGGCCGGGGCTCTCGCAGACGACCGCCTGGGCGGTACCGCCGGCGAACAGCATCACGACCATCGCGATCCCCACGGAGGCCAGTCCAGCCTGGGTCAGGCCCCGCACGCGCTGCTTCATTTCAGAACACCTCTTCAACTCGCCGTACGACCGTGGAAGACCAGGCCGGACGGAACGTATGGATCGCCGAGCGCGCGTCAACCGGAGAGTCGGAGAACGCCCATGTCGGACAAGTCGGTCAGACCATAGATCAACGAACGCCGTTAGCAGTGCCCCGTGACACGCCCGTGAGAAGGTGATTTTTCGCAAGGAGGTCCTTCAGCGCACGGCGGGGCCCAGACGCGGAACGTGCTGGGCGCTGCGAACGCAGGGCACACCGCACCACGCGAACGATCGCCCAGGGCGGCGCCGGGCCTCTTAGAGGCCGTAGTGCGCCAGGCCGGGCGGGGGCGGCGGGAGCGCCGGCAGGGCCACCTCGCCCGCGAGGAGTGCGCCCAGCTTCGGGTAAAGGCTGGACAGCGCGCCGAGGTCACGGCGGGTGGCGAGCAACTGGATCAGCTCGATGGTCATGTGCGCCATCTGCAGGGCCAGGTACTCCTGCACCTCGCCCAGTTCCCCCTCCTTCAGCACGTTCAGGGCGCTGATCCAGTGCGGGAAGAACATGTAGGAGACGGAGAACGGTCCGAACGGGAACGTGTGCGTCGGCCGGCTCAGCAGCGTCTCGCGGTCGGGGACGCGGAGCACCAGCGGCTGGCACAGGATGTCGTCCTCCTGGGCCGCCCGGTGCAGCGCCGGCTCCTGGACGATCGTCGGGTCGATCAAGCGCTTGAACGACTCGGCCCACACCACGACGTGGCCGTCGGTGACGTTGCCGTCCCAGACCTGCGGCGGCCGACCCCACACACCCACGTCGGCACACTTGACCGGACCCTGGTCGGGCCGGAAGACCGTCGCACACGCCACCCACATCTCGGCCTCGAACCCGAGCAGCTCGCAGATCTGCACCAGCTGGTAGCAGGCGAGGTAGCAGACGTTGGCCGGCGAACCGCTCATCGTCTGGTGAATGATCGCCATCGGCGCGTAGAGCGGGACGAGCTCGACGGGGACGCGCAGCAGCCCGCCGAACATCCTGCTCGTCTCGTAGGCCGGCATCACCGGGTCCGTTGGCTCGGCGTGTGCCTCGGAACGGCGGGCGCCGCGCGGCGAGGCGAGATGGGGCGTAGCTCTGGGTAGTCGTGCTTGTTGGATGCTCTGTCCATTCGTACCCACCGTGGACGACCTCTCTCGCGGTGACCCCCGTCAAGCCGAAATATCCCCTGCGGACATGAGCAGAGTGTTTCCAATTAGGAAAATTTGAACGTTGCCTGAGGTACGACCTGGCGCACCTCCACCCTGGGATGGGGTCGGGAACCGCGCGTGTCGGCCCGGTAACTGGACCGGTTCAGATCTTTCGCCAGATTACAGAACGTAACGGACTTGCGCCGTACGACCTGCGCGAACCCGACGGACCGGACGATGGCACCGGGCTGGTGGTCCTCGGCTCCGCTCGCCCGTCGGGTCAGACGTAGCTGAACAGCGGGGGAAAGACGAGGACCACGATCCAGGCCCACGCCGCGTACACGGGCAGGTAGTTGGTCTGCCAACGCTCGAGCGTCGCGAACGGCGTGCGCCGACGGGCGAACCTCAGCAGCAGCCACGCCGACCAGGCCAGGTTGGCCAGCAGGATGACGTTCTCGCCGAGCGCCGCGGCCTTGTTGGGTGTGGTGCCGTACTCGGTGATGCGCCCGGTGATCTCCAGCAGCACCAGCACGTCGATGGCCAACGCGCTGACCACGAGGGCGAGCTGCAGTTTGTCGAACAGACCGGGCGGGTCCAGCGGATCGCGGGCCGAGATCGAGTAGAGCAACAACCCCAGCACCACGACCAGCAGCAGGTCGAACAGGATCAGCGCTTCGCGCTCGACGTCGATGCCGCCGCTGGTCCAGCCCACGGCGACGAGGAAGGCCAGCAGAGCCGCCGTGAAGAGCGGGGTGAACAGCCGCGTGAGCACCGGGGCGATGTTCTCGACCACGCTCTGCTTGGCCTCGACGAGCCACCCGGCGACGACGACCGCGGCCATGGCACCGCAGGGCAGGAGCCACTGCGCGATGAACGCCTCCGGGACGATCCCGATGGCTTCGAAGGTGCCGAACAGGAACGCGACGAGCACACCGCCGCCGAGGGCCATCAGGACGAAGTAGACGAACCACTCGCCGGTGAAGCGGACGAAGTCCATGCGTCGACGGGACGAGCGCCAGTCGTCGGCCACATACGCCAGCCCCACCACGAGCCACAGGGCGATGGGGAGGTGGACGCTGGTGACGACCACCGACTGCGACGTGTCGGACAGGGGGTAGGCGTTGGCCGCCACGGCGCCGAGCGCGAACAGCGCCGCGAGTATTCCGATCACCGGGAGCCGAGCCTGCCGACGCCAGGCCAGGAAACCCGCCAACCAGGGCAGCGCGAAAAGGGTGAGGTTCAGTGCGTAGAACGCGCCGCCCTCCTCCAGCCCGATCCCGAACAGCTCCGGCACCTTGATGGACACCGCCGCACCCGCCGCACAGCCGACCATCGCCCACAGGTCCCGCCGCGACCTCGTGTCGGCCACCGGGCTTCCGGTCTCGCCGGTCAGCACGAGCTGCTTCCACAGCCGTTCGGAGTGTTCCCTGGCGAACTCGCGGGACAGTTCGTCGAGACTTCCCATCCGCTTGACCGCGACCAGGAACGCCTCGTCCGCGCTCAGGCCCGCCGCGACCAGCTCGTCGACGGAACCGCGGAGATGGTCTTCGAGCTCGTCGGCGTCGGACGGCTGCAGTTCCCGGCGGCGCTGCACGTAGTGGCGCCACTGCGCGAACTGCGCCTCCAGCGCCTCCTGCCCCTCCCGGGCTGTCATGCCCGGCCCTCCAGCGGGATCGCCGTCAGCGGCCCGCGGGCGCCGAGGTCGAGCCACATCTGCTTGAGCGCGTCCACGACCGTGTCCCACTGGCGGCGCTGCTCGGCCAGCTCGGCCAGGCCCTTGTCGGTGACGCGGTAGTACTTGCGCCGCCGCTCGCCTGGAGCCGACTGCCAGCTCGACTCCGCGTAACCGAGACGCTCGAGCCGGTGCAGCAACGGGTACAGCAGCCCCTCGGTCCAGTCCAGCTCGCCACCGGACAGCTCGTTGATCCGCCGGAGGATGGCGTAGCCGTAGCTCTCCCCCTCGGCCAGGATTCCGAGCACCATCGGCGTCGCCGAGGCGGCCACCAGATCCTTCGCGACCTTCACCAGCCCTCACCCCTGCCCATACCCTAGAAGTACAATGCATAGTACTGCTAGGCGTCAATGGCGCGGCAGACTTCCTTGCGGGGGCCGCCGAGTCGACCTGTACGACGCGATCCGCTCCCGAGAACTCCACTCAGTGGAGCCCCTGGAACCAGCGCGGTTGCCGAGCTATGGCTGCCGGAAGATGTCGTGTGTGCCGACTCGACGCCAGCCATGCACAGGCCAAGGGGGCGGCACCGCGAGGCTTCGGAAGTCGGGGAGGTGAACCTGGAAACGTCCTGGCTGGGACTACTGGCCGCCGGGTACGGGTCGGCGTGGGAACAGGCGGTATGCCACCCGCGGTCGGGCCGCAGGGGCGCGGTCCACCGCTCTGGCGAGACTACGGAGGTCCGTACCTACGGGACGGTCGTGCTGTTCAAGCTCTACATCGTGAACGGTGAAGAGGTGTTCTTCGGCTTCTACCCGGTCAGCGAGCACCCGGTCACGGTCAACGGCGACCTGGTGCCGATCTTCGACGTCATGGGCAAGGACGCCACCCTGTTCCACTTCGCGACGGACGACGACGACACGTCGATGGCGACGCAGTACGTCGAGCAGTCACAAGCCTGGTTCGAGAGCGTGTGGAACACGATCGGACGCGAGCGCACCTGATGGCCGGCGAGCATCTGCGCGACCTGCTGAGCCAGGTGCGGACTCTGCTGCTCGACTTCGACGGCCCCGTCTGCTCAATCTTCGCCGGATACCCGGCAGCCACCATCGCCGACGAACTCCGGCGGCTCATCACGTCCCAGGGCATACAGGTCCCCCAGGCCGTACGGACCGAAGACGACCCGCTCCAAGTCCTGCGTGGCTCCGATGAGCTCGGAGGCGAGGCCCTCGCCGGGTTGATCGGGGATGCGCTCCGCGACCGCGAGGTCATCGCAACCGAGACCGCCGAGCCAACCCAAGGCTTCGCGGGCGTCCTGTCAGCAGCCGAAGAAACCGGCCGACGACTCGCCATTGTCAGCAACAACTCGGCCGCCGCCGTGGAGAAGTACCTCACCCGAGGCGGGTTCGTTACCGAGTTCGAACACATCAGCGCACGTCACAACGGTATGCGACCGCACCTGCTCAAGCCCGATGCCCACCTCGTCACCCTCGCCCTCACCGCGATGCACGCCGACCGCCACAGCACCGCCCTGGTTGGCGATGCCGCCAGCGACATTCGAGCCGCCCAAGCCGCAGGCATCCGGAGCATCGGCTACGCGAACAAGCCCGGCAAGCAAGCAGCCCTCAGCGAAGCTGGCGCCGACACGATCATCACCACCCTCGATGACCTCTCCCTCGCACTACGTAAGACCCCCCTGCCGCCGGCCGGGGAGTGTCCCAGCCTTGAGTAGTGATCAGTCGACCGACGAAATGGGCGGTGCGAGGCAAGACCGCTCGTCAGTGCGGGCGGGAGGGAATCTGCGGAGCGGGGGCGGACGAGTCGACCTGTACGCCGGGTTCTGTGGCCGGAGCGCCTTGCGGCACTGCCCCGGCCGGCGACCATCCATCTCGGCCTGCCGTTGCCGACAGGCTCCAGCGGTCTACCCGCAGGCTCGGGCGGGCCGCCCTCGAACGCCTGCGCAGGCCGCGCCGCCCGAGAGCGACACGACCCTTCTTGACCTTGCTCCGGGTGGGGTTTACCTAGCCACCCCGGTCACCCGGGGTGCTGGTGGTCTCTTACACCACCGTTTCACCCTTACCGCGCCGAAGCGCGGCGGTCTGTTCTCTGTGGCACTGTCCCGCGGGTCACCCCGGGTTGCCGTTAACAACCACCCTGCCCTGTGGAGCCCGGACGTTCCTCGGCAGGAGCCCCGGAGCGAACTCTGGAGCACTGACGCGGCCGCCCAGCCGACTCGTCCGCCGTACCCGAAGTCTACGGCCCGGACGGCCCCGCCCCGTACCGTGCGAACCGAGATGGACCTCAGCCTCGCCGACATCGCGCTCCTGCTGGCCGCCGGACTCACGGCCGGCGGGGTGAACGCGCTCGCCGGTGGCGGGTCGCTGATCACTTTCCCCGCACTGGTCGCCACCGGCCTTCCCCCGCTGGTCGCCAACGTCACGAACTCCGTGTCGGTCGCCCCGGGCTACCTGGCCTCGGTGGTGGGCAGCCGAAAGGACCTGGCCGGCCAGCGGACGCGCGTCCGCACCCTGGCGCCCGTCGCCGCCCTGGGCGCGCTGGCCGGGTGCGGCCTGCTGCTCGTCACGCCAGCCCGGGTGTTCGACCTGGTCGTCCCGTTCCTCGTGCTCTCGTCCACGGCCGTGCTGGCGTTCCAGGACCGGATCCGCGGCCTGATCGGCCACCCGCGCGACCTGTCCCCCCGCCGACGCGCCGTCACCCTCTACACGCTCACCGGCCTCGGTGCGACGTACGGCGGCTACTTCGGCGCCGCGCTGGGCGTCGTGCTGGTGGCCGTCCTCGCCCTGGTGCTCGACGAGACGCTGCAACGGGTGAACGCACTGAAGAACGTCCTCTCGGCCACGGCCGGCGCGGTGACCGTCGTCATCTACGCGTTGTTCGGGCCGGTGTCGTGGCTGGCCGTGCTGGTGCTCGCCCCGGCCACCGTGGCCGGCGGCTACCTCGGCGCGCTGTTCGCCCGTCGCCTCTCGGCCCGCGTGCTGCGCGCGACGATCGTCGTCTTCGGCACGGTGGTGGGCGTGGTGCTGCTGGTCCGCGCATTCTGACCGGCGGCCCGGGGGCACCGGGCGGGCGTCCCCGGTAACGACGCCCGCCCGACACCCCTACGGCCTCACGCGGCGGCCTTGCCCTCCACCAGTTCCGGGAGATCCTTCACCCGCGGGTCGCCCTCGTCGGCGAAGTAGTCGTCCGGACGGGTGCCGTCCGCGACCGTCCGGCGCCTTGGTCGCCCGCAGGATCCAGCGTGACGCACCACCGCGACCAGCAGGTTCACCAGCGACCGCCACGAAGCCGACGTAGATCGTCTTCGTGGTGTCGAAGCCGAGCTCCGACAGCGGGAACGCCGAGCCGCCGAAGTGCTCGCGTCGCCGCGTCGCCGGCGTTCGCGGACTGGTAGAGCATCCACATGCCCAGCCCCATGCCGGCCGCCCAGCCGGCGATCAGCGCCCGCGGTGGAACCAGCGGGTGTAGAGGCCGAGCGCCACCGCCGGCAGCGTCTGCAGGATGATCACGCCGCCGATGAGCTGCAGGTCGATGGAGAACTGCGGGTCGAGGAACACGATGAACGCCACCGCGCCGAACTTGACCACCAGCGACGCGATCTTGCTGACCTGCGCCTCCTGCGCGGGGGTGGCGTCCCGCTTGAGGTACTCCTTGTAGATGTTGCGGGTGAACAGGTTCGCCGCGGCGATCGACATGATCGCGGCCGGCACCAGCGCGCCGATGCCGATCGCCGCGAACGCGACGCCCGGCGAACCAGTCCGGGAACTGCTGGTCGAACAGCAGCGGCACGACCGTGTTGCTGTCGCACGGCTTGCCCGCCGTCGCGTCGGCGCAGCGGCTTCGATCCCGGCCGCGATGGCCATGTAGCCGAGCAGCGCGATCAGGCCCGAGCAGCAGCGCTGTACGCCGGCAGCGCCGACATGTTCCGCTTGATCACGTCGCGGTTCTTGCTGGCCAGCACGCCGGTGATGCTGTGCGGGTAGAGGAACAGCGCCAGCGCCGAGCCGAACGCCAGCGTGATGTACTGCAGCTGGTTGTTGGCGTTGAGGAGCAGCCCGTCGCCCGGCGTCGGCGCGCCGGCGAACTTCGCGTCGGCCGCGTCGAAGATGACGCCCCAGCCGCCGAGCTTGTACGGGAGGTACGATCACCGCGACGATGATCACGATGTAGATCAGCGTGTCCTTGACGAACGCGATCAGCGCCGGCGCGCGCAGCCCGGAGTGGTAGGTGTACGCGGCCAGGATCGCGAACGCGACGATGATCGGCGGTGCCGGGCCACGTGCTCTCGCCGGTCACGCCCATCGTCTTGAGCACCGCCTCGATGCCGACCAGCTGCAGCGCGATGTACGGCATCGTCGCGACGATGCCGGTGATCGCGACCAGCAGCGCCAGCGTCGGCGAGCCGAACCGGGCCCGGACGAAGTCGGCCGGGGTGACGAACCCGTGCCGGTGCGACACCGACCAGAGCCGGATCAGGACCAGGAAGAACAGCGGGTAGATGATCGACGGTGTACGGGCACGCGCGAAGAAGCCCGTCGCCCCGGCGCCGAACATCAGCGCCGGCACGGCCACGAACGTGTACGCCGTGTAGAGGTCACCGCCGACCAGGAACCAGGTGATCCAGCCGCCGAAGCTGCGGCCGCCCAGGCCCCACTCGTCGAGGTGGTGGGCGGTGTCAGCCGGTGGTGGCAATTGAGCTGGTGAGGATGTCGGTGAAGACTTCTGCTGGGGTTCGGTAGCCGAGGATACGCCGTGGTCGGTTGTTGAGTTCGGCGGCGACGAGGTCGAGGTAGGTCTGGTCGTCGGTGATGGCGGTGCCCTTGGGGAAGTACTCGCGTAGCAGCCCGTTGGTGTTTTCGTTCGTGCCGCGTTCCCACGGTGAGTGCGGATGCGCGAAGTACACGTCCACATTAGAGGCGAGGGTGAACGCGGCGTGGCCGGCCATCTCGCTGCCCTGGTCCCAGGTCAGGGTCTTGACCAACGCGGCGGGCATCCCGGCCACCGAAGCCAGGAGCGCGTTGCAGGTGGTGGCCGCGTCGCGGCGCCCGGCCGGCAGCGCCACCGTCACGGTGTAGCGGCTGGTTCGCTCGACCAGGGTCGCCATCGCCGAACGCCCGGCTTTACCGATCACGAGGTCACCTTCCCAGTGCCCGGGCACGGCCCGGTCGCTGGCCTCGGCCGGACGGGCGTCAATGCTGGTCATACCCACGATCCGCGCCCCTGGGCTGGAGCGGCGGCCACGGGGGCGACGCTTCTGGCGCCCCGAACGCAGCAAGATGCCTTGCCGGGCGAGTTCGCCCTTGGGCAGCGCATAGATCCAGGTGTAGATCGCCTCGTGCGACACAGTGCCGGCCACCTGCTCAGCGTGCTCACCGCCGTGCTCGGCGCGCAACCTGCCCGCGGCCTGGTCCGGGGAACACCCGCCGCGCAGCTTGCCGAGCACCTGATCGCGTAGCACCGGGTCGGCGTCGAGCTTGCGGACCTTCGGCCGGCACCGCGACACCCCCGCTGCCCGCCCGGCTCGCACCGCCCGATACCCCGCGCGCCCGCCGTGACGGGCGATATCGCGACACACCACGCTCGGATCCCGGCCGATCCGCCCGGCGATCACCCGCCCCTGGGCGTCCTCAGCGATGCCCCGGGAGATCTCCTCCCGATCAGCCTCGGACAACATCCTGCGCACACCCACGGCGGACTCCTGTCGGCTCGGTTCACCGACGATCTACACCAACCCCGATTGCTACCACCGGCTGGGACCGAGGGTGGGGTGCCCCGAGTCCTCCGGACAGTGGCCCTACTAAAATTGGGCCGTCCGTAAGGGGGAACATTGGCAAGGCGTAAGCAGAATTACTCTCCGGAGTTCCGGGCTGAGGCCGTGAAGTTGGTGATCGAGTCGTCGCGTCCGATCGCCCAGGTGGCCAAGGAAATCAGCGTGGTCGAGGGCACCCTCGGGAATTGGGTGAATGCGTATCGGCGTGAACATGCTGGCGAGGAGCCGCCGCTGTCGATCTCGGATCGGGCCCGGCTACGGGAACTCGAACGGGAAAATCGTGAACTCCAGATGGAGCTTGCGTTCCTGAAAAAAGCGGCCGCGTACTTTGCCAAGGATCCTCGGTGAGCGACAAGTTCGAGTTCATCGACGCCGAGTACGCCATCAACGCCGCGAACTCCGAACCCGCCCCCGGCATCTTTTCGATGTGCTCTCTGCTCGAGGTGTCCCGCTCGGGGTTCTACGAATGGCGGGACCGGCCGGCCTCGGCCACCGCCCAGCGGAGAGAGGACCTGAAGCTGCTGATAACGAAGTCCTTTGACGAGTCCGACGGAACCTACGGGCACCGGCGAGTACACGCCGACCTGGCCGCCTGGGGCGTGCCGTGCGGCCCCGAGCTGGTCCGCTTCCTCATGCGTGAACTGGACCTACAGCCGTGCCAGCCCCGGCCCTGGCGACACAGCCTCACCGAAGCCGACGGCTCCGAGCACCACATCGGTGACCTCGTGGATCGTGACTTCACCACCGACGCGCCCGGGGTGAAGCTGGTCGGCGACATCACCTACATCGAAACCTGGCAGGGCTGGATCTATCTGGCGACCGTCATCGACTGCTACGACAAATCCGTGATCGGCTGGGCCACCCACGACAACTACAAGACCCCCCTCATCGAGGAAGCTATCGAGATGGCCGCCCGCAACCGCGGGCGGTGTCAGCCGGTGGTGGCAATTGAGCTGGTGAGGATGTCGGTGAAGACTTCTGCTGGGGTTCGGTAGCCGAGGATACGCCGTGGTCGGTTGTTGAGTTCGGCGGCGACGAGGTCGAGGTAGGTCTGGTCGTCGGTGATGGCGGTGCCCTTGGGGAAGTACTCGCGTAGCAGCCCGTTGGTGTTTTCGTTCGTGCCGCGTTCCCACGGTGAGTGCGGATGCGCGAAGTACACGTCCACATTAGAGGCGAGGGTGAACGCGGCGTGGCCGGCCATCTCGCTGCCCTGGTCCCAGGTCAGGGTCTTGACCAACGCGGCGGGCATCCCGGCCACCGAAGCCAGGAGCGCGTTGCAGGTGGTGGCCGCGTCGCGGCGCCCGGCCGGCAGCGCCACCGTCACGGTGTAGCGGCTGGTTCGCTCGACCAGGGTCGCCATCGCCGAACGCCCGGCTTTACCGATCACGAGGTCACCTTCCCAGTGCCCGGGCACGGCCCGGTCGCTGGCCTCGGCCGGACGGGCGTCAATGCTGGTCATACCCACGATCCGCGCCCCTGGGCTGGAGCGGCGGCCACGGGGGCGACGCTTCTGGCGCCCCGAACGCAGCAAGATGCCTTGCCGGGCGAGTTCGCCCTTGGGCAGCGCATAGATCCAGGTGTAGATCGCCTCGTGCGACACAGTGCCGGCCACCTGCTCAGCGTGCTCACCGCCGTGCTCGGCGCGCAACCTGCCCGCGGCCTGGTCCGGGGAACACCCGCCGCGCAGCTTGCCGAGCACCTGATCGCGTAGCACCGGGTCGGCGTCGAGCTTGCGGACCTTCGGCCGGCACCGCGACACCCCCGCTGCCCGCCCGGCTCGCACCGCCCGATACCCCGCGCGCCCGCCGTGACGGGCGATATCGCGACACACCACGCTCGGATCCCGGCCGATCCGCCCGGCGATCACCCGCCCCTGGGCGTCCTCAGCGATGCCCCGGGAGATCTCCTCCCGATCAGCCTCGGACAACATCCTGCGCACACCCACGGCGGACTCCTGTCGGCTCGGTTCACCGACGATCTACACCAACCCCGATTGCTACCACCGGCTGGGACCGAGGCGCCCTCGTCGCCGACGCGATTTTCCACTCCGACCGCGGCAGCAACTACACGTCAGCCCGATTCGCCGCCGCCCTCAAGAAGCTCAACATTCGACAATCCGTCGGGCGAACCGGAATCTGCTACGACAATGCCATGGCCGAGTCGTTTTTCGCCGCGTTGAAGAACGAACGGGTACACCGCACCCAGTATCCGACCCGCGAACATGCCTACCGGGACATTGCCCGATACATCGAATTCCGTTACAATACCAAACGACGCCACTCAGCACTCGGGTACCGGACCCCGCAACAAGTCCACAACGAATGGCTAAACCGACAGCTCGCAGCATGAACTAACCATCAACAGCTGTCCGGAAAACGCGAGGCACATCATGGTCCATCGTGTCGGGCCGGCGCCAGCGGGCCGCGACGAAGCCGAGCACGCTCACCGCGGCGAACAGCACGACGAAGACGACCAGCTCGGTGGTCTTGATCTCGCCCATGGCTCATCGCCTCCGCTTGGTGGCCTGGTAGACCACCACCGTGGTCAGGACACCGACCCCGACGTAGAGCAGCTGGAGCCAGTAGAACCGCGGGAAGCCCAAGAGCATGGGCTCCTCGGAGTTGTAGAGGAACGTGAGCAACGGGAGCACGATCGGGATCAGCAGCAGCCAGTTCCACGGGCTGCGATCCGAGCGCCGTTCCCCGGGTGGGCGTGGCGGTGATTTCTGCGTGGGCATGGCCACCTCCTGCGTCAACGAAGGAGCGGCGGCAGCAGTCCGCCGTGGGGGGCATGCTAGGTGACGTAGCGTCACCTTTGGGCTGAGCTGCGAAAAAACTTGAGGAGATCGAACGTGACAACAGGCAAGCCGTCCTCCCCCGCATCGCTACGACCCCCCGCGGTCAGGTGGGCATGCCTGCTGGGCACGGCGCTCACCGGGGGGTGGCTCGCCGCGACGGCCGCCGCCGTGAACGCCGGCCTCGGTGCCGACGCCGGCGGCGGGGAGTGGGCCGCGCTGGGGGTGCTCGTCGTCGGGTTCCTGGCGCTGGGCGTCCTGGCCGGTTCCGGCTCCTACCTCGCGTGGAACGGTGGCCAGGTTCGGCGTCTGGCCACCGCCGGGCTCTGCACCGTCGTGGTGTGCGGCTGGCGGGTGGTCGCCGCGATCGTGCGCGGCTTCGCCGACCTCGACAGCGTGGACGTGGGCATGATCGCCCTCTTCCTGTTCGGCGCGGCGATCCTCGTCCTGCTGCGCGGCCAGCGGTAGCGGCCCGGACGCGCTCGTGGTCCCGCCCGTCGCGGGCCGAACGGCTCCGCAGCCTGCGCGGCTCCCCGGCCGCGACGCCGACCGGCGAGAGGAGTAGGACAGGGGCATGTCAGCGCCGAGCGGGTCACCCCGGCCGCACCGAGCCGCCCGGATGGAGGATGCCGTCTCCTCGCTGCTGGCCCGGGTGCTGCGGCGACGGGGGTGGCGGCCGCGGGTGGTCGCCTACCCGGGCTACGGCGCCGACGGATGGGTGCGGGTGCTGGCCAGGGTGCTGCTCGCGCCGCCCGGCACCCGGCGGCGCGACATCGAGAAGGTCCGGGGGTGGCGCCGCTTCGTCTCGGCCAAGGCGGCCGGCGTCCCCGTCGTGATCGAGGTCGGCGGCCAGCGGTACGAGGTGGTGACGACCCGCGGCGGCTACGTCGACGAGGTGGTGGCGGCCGAGCTGGCGCCGGGGTGGGCGCAGGCGCGGCTCACCGCCGAGGGCGGTCCGCCGGCGGACGCAGCGCTGCGGGTGCTGGGGCCGGCGGCGCTGTTCGGGCTGGTCAGCGACGTGGACGACACGGTGATCGTTACGGCGCTCCCCCGGCCGATGGTCGCGTTCTGGAACACGTTCGTCCGCCCCGAGGCCTCCCGTCACGCCGTTCCCGGGATGGCCGCGCTCTATCGCACGCTGTTGGAGGAAAATCCCGACGGGTTCGTCGTCTACCTCTCGACCGGAGCCTGGAACGTGGCACCGGCGCTCGGGAAGTTCCTCGACCGGCACGGCTTCCCGCCCGGGCCCGTCCTGATGACCGACTGGGGGCCGACCCCGCAGGGCTGGTTCCGGTCCGGCCGCGACCACAAGCGCACCGAGCTGGCCCGGCTGCTGGCCGAGCTGCCGCAGCTGCGCTGGGCGCTGGTCGGCGACGACGGCCAGCACGATCCCGAGCTGTACAGCGAGGCGGCCGAGGCGTCGCCGGAGAAGGTGCTGGCGATCGCCATCCGGCAGCTGACCGCCACCGAGCAGGTGCTCACGCACGGCACGCCGCAGCCCCCGTCGGAACTGCCCTGGGCCGCCACGCGGCCGGATCTCCCGGTACTGGAGGTGCGGGCACCGGACGGCACCGGGCTGCGTGCGGCGTTGCAGGCCCGCGGCCTGCTCCGCCTCTCTCCCGACGACCTCTGATCCGCGGCGGCCGGCCGCGTCTCTCCCGGGTGGACAGGCGCGACCGGGCGCGCCCTCTCCGGGTGGGCTGGAAGGTCACCGGGTGCGACGCCAGGTGCCGGGCATGTCAGGATTCTCACGTGTCCACCGGAATGGCCGTCGCGGCGAGTAACCAGCTCGCGGCCGAGGCCGGCCTGCGGCTTGCCGAGGTCGGCGGCAACGCGGTGGACGCCGCGTTGGCGGCGGTCGTCGTCGCCATGGTGTGCGAGCCGGGGATCTGCTCGCCCGCCGGAGGCGCGTTCGTCACGGTGGCGCCCGCCGACGGGTCGCCCCCGGTCACGATCGACGGCAACGTCGAGATGCCCGGCCGTGGCCTGCCGCGCGAGGCGCGGGGTCAGGGCCTGCGCGAGGTCACCACCGAGTACGGCGGCAACCTGGTGATGACCGTCGGCCACGGCTCGGTGGCCACGCCCGGCGCGCTGGCCGCGCTCGACGTGGCGCATCGCCGGTACGGGCGGGCGCCGTGGCGCGAGGTGCTCGCCCCCGCGGTGGATGCGGCGCAGGGCGGCTTCCCGCTCGGCGCCGCGTCGGCGTACTACCTGCGCTACGTCCACGACTCCGTCTACGGCTGGCACCCCGACAGCTACGCCGCCCTGCACGACGCCGCCGGACGGCTGCTCGCGCGCGGCGCCACCGTCGAAGTCCCCCACCTCGCCGACTCCATGCGGCTGATCGCCGACGAGGGCGCGGACGCGTTCTACCGGGGCGACATCGCCGCCCGGATCGCCGCCGACATGGCCGCGCACGGGGGGCTGCTCACCGCCGCCGACCTGGCCGTCTACGAGCCGGTGGAACGGCCCGCACTGCCCGTGCGGTGCGGCGACTGGCAACTCTGGACGAATCCGCCGCCGGCCATCGGCGGGCCGGTGCTGGCTGCGATGCTCACGCTGCTGGCCGACCGTCCGCACGGAGCCTGGCGCGCGGAGGACGTCGCCGAGCTGGCAGCCGTGCAGGACTGCCTGCTCGGCTACCGGCTCGAACACCTCGATGTCACCGACGACCGGCTGGCCGCCGCGCAACGGCTGCTCGACCTGGTCGGCGCCGACGGCGTGGCGGCGCTGGGCGGGCCGCCGTCGACGATCCACGTGTCCACGGTGGACGCCGAGGGCGGCGCCTGCGCGGTCACCTCCTCGACCGGGTACGGCTCGGGCGTGATGACCCCGGGCACCGGGCTCTGGCTCAACAACTGCCTGGGGGAACCAGAGCTCAACCGGGGCGGCGTGCACCTCCTCCCGTCGGGCGAGCGCCTGCCCTCCAACATGGCGCCGACCGTCGGGCACACCCCGGACGGCGGCGTCCTGGCGATCGGCTCCCCTGGCGCCGACCGGATCACCAGTGCCCTGCTGCAGGTGCTGATGAGTTTCGCCAACGGCGGCCTCGACCTCGCCGCGGCCATCGCCCGTCCGCGGCTGCACGTCCGTCGCATCGACGGCGACTCCATGGTGGAGTACGAGGACGACCTGGTGCTGCCGCCGCTGCCGCTGCCGGCGCACTCGCACGGACCGGCGTCGATGTACTTCGGTGGCGTCGGCGCGGCGCTGCGCGAACCCGACGGGACGCTGTGCGCCGAGGCCGACCCGCGGCGCGAGGGCTACGCGGCGGCCAGCCCCGCTGCGTAGACGGCGCGACGGCTGGCCGACACCGAAGGCCCCGCCGGAGCGTTCCGGCGGGGCCTTCGTACGGTGAAGCGGCTGGCCAGGCTGTGTCGGTCAGGCCGTGTCGGTGAGGGGGCGGTCCACCCACGACATCATGCCGCGGAGTTCGGCGCCGACCTGCTCGATCGGGTGCGCGGCGCCTTCCTCGCGGAGCTTGGTGAACTCCGGCCGGCCCTGGTCGTCCTCGGCGATCCACTTCCGGGCGAACGTGCCGTCCTGGATCTCGGTGAGGATCCGCTTCATCTCCGCCTTGACCTCGGCGTTGATCACCCGCGGACCCGACACGTAGTCGCCGTACTCGGCCGTGTCCGAGACCGAGTAGCGCATCCGCGCGATGCCGCCCTCGTACATCAGGTCGACGATCAGCTTCAGCTCGTGCAGGCACTCGAAGTAGGCGATCTCCGGGGCGTACCCGGCCTCGGTCAGGGTCTCGAACCCGGCCTGGACCAGCGCCGACGCACCGCCGCACAGCACCGCCTGCTCGCCGAAGAGGTCGGTCTCGGTCTCCTCGGTGAACGTCGTCCGGATCGCACCGGCCCGGGTGCCGCCGATCGCCTTGGCGTACGACAGCGCCAACTCGAACGCCTTCCCCGTCGCGTCCCGCTCGACGGCGACGAGCACCGGGACGCCCTTGCCGTCGACGAACTGACGGCGCACCAGGTGGCCCGGGCCCTTCGGCGCGACCATCGCCACGTCCACGTCCTCGGGCGGGGTGATCAGCTCGAACCGGATGTTGAAGCCGTGGCCGAAGAACAGCGCCTTGCCGGCCGTCAGGTGCGGCGCGATCGAATCGGCGTAGAGGGTGCGCTGCGCCGTGTCGGGTGCGAGCACCATGATCAGGTCGGCTTCTTCGGACGCCTGCGCGGGGGTGACCACCCGCAGGCCGGCCTCCTCGGCCTTGGCCCGGCTCTTGGAGCCTTCGGGCAGACCGACGCGGACGTCCACGCCCGAGTCGCGCAGACTCAGCGCGTGGGCGTGCCCCTGGGAGCCGTAGCCGAGGACGGCCACCCTCCGCCCCTGGATGATCGACAGGTCGGCGTCGCTGTCGGTGAAGACGGCAACGCGGTTCTCAGCAGCCATGGCGGCTCGGATGTCCTCTCTGGTGGGAACGTTCTGTCTCGGTGGCCGATGTGCGTTGGTGGCCGAAGTATCCGGCACCCGGGCGGGTGGCGATGTGCCCCGGTGGCCGGTCGCCGTGCACTGTCGCCGCTTGCTGTGCCTGGTGGCCGCGCGCCGCGTGCCGGTGGCGGCGCCTCAGGCCGGCCGGTCGACGCTGCGCAGGGCCACCGGCGGGGCGGCGATGGAGCGTCCGCCCCGGCCGATCGCGACCATGCCCGACTGCACCATCTCCTTGATGCCGAACGGCTCCAGCACCCGGATCAGCGCGTCGAGCTTGTCGACCGTCCCGGTGGCCTCGATCGTGACGGCCTCCTGCGAGACGTCCACCACCTTGGCGCGGAAGAGCTGCACGGTCTCCAGCACGTGCGAACGCTGCTGCAGGTCGGCGCGCACCTTCACCAGCAGCAGTTCGCGCTGCACCGAGGTGCCGGCCTCCAGCTCGACGATCTTGATCACGTTGACCAACTTGTTGAGCTGCTTGGTGACCTGCTCCAGCGGCAGGTCGTCGACGTTGACCACGATCGTCATCCGGGAGACCTCGGGGCGTTCGGTCGGCCCGACCGCCAGCGAGTCGATGTTGAACCCGCGCCGGCTGAACAGCCCGGACACCCGGGCCAGCACGCCGGGCTTGTTCTCCACCAGCACCGACAGGGTGTGCCTGCTCATCGTCATGTCCTCACTCGTGGCGCGCTCACTCGTCGCGCGCTCACTGGTCGTCCGCTCGTTGTGGCCCGCTGACCGGTCGCCCGGGGCTCGGCTGTCGTACCCGGCTCACAGGTCGTCCTCGTCGTCCCAGACCGGGCGGGTGTCGCGGGCCGCCAGGATCTCGTCGTTGCTGGTGCCGGCCGGCACCATCGGCCAGACCATCGCGTCCTTGCCGACGATGAAGTCGACCACCACCGGCTGGTCGTCGATCTCCATCGCCTTGGCGATCGTGGCGTCGACCTCGCCCACCGACTCGCAGCGCAGACCGACACAGCCCAGCGCCTCCGCAAGCTTGACGAAGTCGGGGATCCGCACCTTCTGGGTGTTCAGGTCGGTGTTGGAGTAGCGCTTCTCGTAGAACAGGGTCTGCCACTGGCGCACCATGCCGAGGCTGCCGTTGTTGATCACCGCGACCTTGATCGGGATGCCCTCGACCGCGCAGGTGGCCAGCTCCTGGTTGGTCATCTGGAAACAGCCGTCGCCGTCGATGGCCCAGACGGTGGTGTCGGGCCGGCCGACCTTGGCGCCCATCGCGGCCGGCACCGCGTAGCCCATCGTGCCGAGCCCACCGGAGTTGAGCCAGGTGCCGGGCTTCTCGAACGAAATGAACTGGCTCGCCCACATCTGGTGCTGGCCGACGCCGGCCACGTAGATCGCGTCCGGCCCGGCCAGCTTGCCCAGCCGGTCGATGACATGCTGCGGGGCCAGCGTGCCGTCGGTGTGCTCGTCCCAGCCGAGCGGGTAGGTCTGGCGGGTCTTGTCGAGCTGGGCCCACCAGGACCCGTACCGCTCGGCGCCGCCGCCCCCGCCGGCCGACAGAGCCGCCAGCTCGGCCTGGAACGCGACGATGATCTCGGCGATCACCTCGCGGGCGTCGCCGACGATCGGCACGTCCGCGGCACGGTTCTTGCCGATCTCGGCCGGGTCGATGTCGGCGTGCACGATAGTGGCCTGCGGGGCGAAGCTGCTGAGCTTCCCGGTCACCCGGTCGTCGAAGCGGGCGCCGAGCGCGACGATCAGGTCGGCCTTCTGCAGCGCCGTGACCGCGGCCACCGTGCCGTGCATGCCGGGCATCCCCAGGTGCTGGCGGTGGCTGTCCGGGAACGCGCCGCGGGCCATCAGCGTGGTGGTGACCGGGGCACCGGTGAGCTCGGCCAGCACCATCAGCTCGGCCGTCGCCCGGGCCTTGAGCACGCCGCCGCCGACCAGCAGCACCGGTCGTTGCGCGGTGGCCAGCAGCTTCGCGGCCTCGCGGACCTGCTTGCCGTGCGGGTGCAGGGTGGGCCGGTAGCCGGGCAGGTTGAGCCGCGGCGGCCAGGAGAACGTGGTGCCGGCCTGCAGGATGTCCTTGGGCAGGTCGACCAGGACGGGGCCGGGGCGCCCGGTGGCGGCCAGGTGGAACGCCTCCGCGATGGTCCGCGGGATGTCGGCGGCGGACTGCACGAGGAAGTTGTGCTTGGTGACCGGCAGTGTGATGCCGCAGATGTCGGCTTCCTGGAACGCGTCGGTGCCGATCGCGGCGCTGGGCACCTGGCCGGTGATCGCGACGATCGGCACCGAGTCCATGTAGGCGTCGGCGATCGGGGTGACCAGGTTGGTCGCGCCGGGGCCGGAGGTGGCCATGCACACCCCGACATCGCCGGTGGCCTGCGCGTACCCGGTGGCGGCGTGGCCGGCGCCCTGCTCGTGCCGCACCAGGATGTGCCGCACCGCGGTCGAGTCGTACAGCGGGTCGTAGGCCGGGAGGATGGCCCCGCCGGGAATGCCGAACACCACCGTCGCCCCGACCTCTTCCAGCGACCTCACGAGCGACTGTGCTCCGGTGACGGGAGTGCCGGGTTGGGCGTTCATCTGCGGGCCCTTCGGGAGATCGATGGTTGCGGTGGTCCGGGTGGCCGCCGCGCGACGCGGTGGCCGGGTGGCCGCCGCGCGACGGCCTCGCGGCGGGCAAGAAAAAACCCCTCGTGCCGGGCACGGGGGGTGAGCGCGTCGCGGTGGAGCGTAACGACGCGCTAGACAAGTACTACGAGCTGGGAGAAACGCACACCGTCACCCTAGGTGTCCGGTTCCGCGACGGTCAACCCTGTGGGAACCCGTCCCAACATGTGGATCCGGGTGCCTTGGTCGGTGGGGCGATCACCCGCAGACAGCCCCGAACGCGGGGGAACCGACGAGCTTGGCGTACTTGGCGAGCACCCCTGTCTCGTACCGGGCCGGCAGGGGCTTCCAGTCGGCCCGGCGCCGCTCCAGTTCGGCCGGGTCGACCAGCAGGTCCAGCGCGCGGGTCGCCAGGTCGAGCCGGATCCGGTCGCCGTCCGCGACCAGCGCGATCGGGCCGCCGTTGGTGGCCTCGGGGGCGACATGGCCGATGCACGGGCCGGTGGTGCCGCCGGAGAACCGGCCGTCGGTGAGCAGCAGGACGTCCTTGCCGAAGCCGGCCCCCTTGATCGCCCCGGTCACCGACAGCATCTCCCGCATCCCGGGGCCGCCCTTGGGTCCTTCGTAGCGGATCACGATGACGTCGCCGGCCTTCAGCGTGCCGTGGGTGACCGCGTCCATCGCGCCCTGCTCGCCGTCGAACACCCGGGCGGTGCCCTCGAACCGCTCGTACTCCAGGCCGGCGGACTTGATC
The DNA here is from genome assembly GCA_963740255.1 of uncultured Actinomycetota bacterium. GTDB lineage: Bacteria > Actinomycetota > Actinomycetes > Mycobacteriales > Cryptosporangiaceae > CAVUDO01. The sequence continues at coordinate 1,266,989 of CAVUDO010000002.1, forward strand.
ACCGCACCTTCGGGCGCGAGCGAACCGTGCAGCACGGTGATGCCGCCGGTGCGGTGGATGGGGTCGTCCATCGCATGGATGATCGTGCCGTCGGGGTCGGGCGGGGCCAGCTCGGCGAGGTTCTCGGCGACGGTGCGGCCGGTGACCGTGAGCGCGTCGCCGTGCAACAGGCCGGCGTCGAGCAGGGCCTTCATCACCACCGGTATGCCGCCGATCGCGTCGACGTCACGCATCACGTGCCGGCCGAACGGCTTGACGTCGGCCAGGTGCGGGGTGCGGTCGCCGATCACGTTGAAGTCGTCCAGGGTCAGGTCGACGCCGGCCTCGTGCGCGATGGCGAGCAGGTGCAGCACCGCGTTCGTCGAGCCGCCGAGCGCCGTCACCACGGTGATCGCGTTCTCGAAAGCCGCGCGGGTGAGGATCTGCCGGGCGGTGATGCCGGAGCGGATCAGGTCGATCACGGCCTCCCCGGACTGCGACGCGAACGCGTCCCGCCTGCGGTCGACGGACGGCGGCGCGGCGCTGCCCGGCAGCGACATGCCGAGCGCCTCGGCAGCGCTGGCCATGGTGTTGGCGGTGTACATCCCCGCACAGGCCCCCTCGCCCGGGCAGGCGTGCTTCTCGATCTCGTCGAGCTGCTCGCGACTGATCAGGCCGGTGGCACACGCGCCGATGCCCTCGAATGCGTCGATGATCGTGAGGTCCCTGCCGTCGAGGTGCCCGGGCATGCTCGTGCCGGCGTAGACGAACACCGCGGCCACGTCGAGCCGGGCGGCGGCCATCAGCATCCCCGGCAGCGACTTGTCGCAGCCGGCCAGCAGAACCGCGCCGTCGAGGCGCTCCGCCTGCATGACGGTCTCGACGCTGTCGGCGATGATCTCGCGGCTGACCAGCGAGTAGTGCATGCCCTCGTGCCCCATCGAGATGCCGTCGGAGACCGAGATTGTGCCGAACTCCATGCCGATGCCGCCCGCGGCCCGCACCCCCTGCTTGGCGGCCTTGGCCAGCCGTTCGAGGGACAGGTTGCACGGGGTGATCTCGTTCCACGACGAGGCGACGCCGATCTGCGGCTTGGCGAACTCGTCGTCGGTCATCCCGAGCGCACGGAGCATGGCGCGGGCTCCGGCCTTCTCCATGCCGTCGGTGACGTCGGTGCTGCGGGGCTTGAGGGGATTCTTCTCGGTCATTCCCGGATCCTCTGCGGACGTACGTGGCCCTGGGCGCGGGATCGGGTGGACCGGTCGCTGGGCATGGACACGCGGTGCCGCCAGTCTAGGCGGGGCCACCGCCGCGGCGCGGGCCCCCTCGCCCCACGGTCACGCGGCCTGCGACACCGCGCCGACGGCCACGGCGAACCGGCCGGCGGCTGTCGCACCCGTCAGCCCCGTGGTCAGCCGCCGGCCACCGAAGGAAGGACCATGACCTCCGCGCCCGGCGGCACCGTTGTCTCGGTGCCGCTCTCGCCGCGGACGTCGGCACCGTCGACGTAGACGTTGACATAGCGGCGCAGGCTCCCCCGCTCGTCGCGGATCCGTCGGATCAGGGCCGGGTGCGCGGCACCGACGGCGTCGAGCACCCGGGCGAGGGGGACCGCGTCGTCGAGGGGCACCGACACCACCGCCTCGCCACCCGCGTAGGGCCGAAGCGCCGCGGGCAACATCACCCTCGCCGGACCGGCCGTCATCGCCGGCCCACGGCCGCCTGCCAGCCTGCCCGGACGGCCACCGCAGCACCGCCTCTCACCGCAGCACCGCCGCACGCACGCACATCACGTCCGGGAAGTGGCCGGCGAGCTGCTGCCAGGAGTCTCCCTCGTCGCGGCTGGCGAACAGCGCGCCGCCGCGGGTGCCGAGGTAGAGGCCGGCCGGGTCGGCATCGTCGGCGCTGAACGCGTCGCGCAGCACCGTCTCGTAGAAGTGCTCCTCGGGGAGGCCGCTGCCGAGCGCGGTCCACGTCTCGCCCGCGTCCTCGGTGCGGTAGACCCGGGCGCGGCCCTCGGGGGCCATCCGGTGCATGTCGGCGGTCAGCGGGAACACGTACGCGACGCCCGGCCGGTGCGGGTGCACCACGATCGGGAACCCGAACTCGGCCGGCAGCCCGCCGGCGATCGACGACCAGGAGTCGCCAGCGTCGTCGGACCGGTAGACCCCGCCGTGGTTCTGCAGGAAGATCTGGTCGGGCCGCGACGGGTGCCGCGCGATCTTGTGCACGCACTGGCCCCACTCCGGCTCCGGGTCGGGCATGAACCCGGCGGCGACGCCCTTGTTGGCCGGCTTCCAACTCCCCCCGGCGTCGGCGGTCCGGTAGACCCCGCCCGTCGACATCGCGACCGTCAGCGACGCCGGGTCGGTCGGGTGCGGAAGGATCGAGTGGATGGCCTGACCGCCGCCGCCCGGAGCCCACTGCGGCCGGTGCGGGTGGTCCCACAGCCCCCGGACCAGCGAGAAGTGCTCGCCGTTGTCGTCGGAGCGGAACAGCGCGCTGGGTTCGGTGCCCGCCCACACCACGCCCGGCTGGTCGGCCGGCGCGGGGGTGAGCTGCCACACCCTGGCCAGCGCCGCGTCGGTGTCGTCCGGGAAGGTCAGCGCCCCTTCTTCGGGCTCCTGCCAGGTCTTGCCCAGGTCGTCGCTGGTGGAGACACCCGGGCCCCAGTGCTCGCTCTGCGCGCCGACCAGCAGGCGGGGCTGCTCACCCCGCTGGTCGATCGCGACCGCGTAGATGTCGTTCATCGCGAAGTGCGGCCCGTCGAACGTCCAGGTGCGCCGGTCGTCGCTGCTGCGGCCCAGGAACAGGCCCTTGCGCGTCCCGACCGCCAGCAGAACCTCGGTCATCGTTGACCCTCCCGATCTCGTGCGGTGCCCGATCGTCTCCCTTGAGACTGATCCTGTCCCCTGGACCCGCAGGAAGCCAGCCTCGCACGGGCCTCCGACGATTCCTGGGCGGCTCGCGGCCGCGCATGCCCGCCGGTCGCTCGCCCACGGCGGGAGCGGCGGACGCTGGCTACGCTGGGCCGCATGACCTGGCGATCCCAGCACGGCCGGCGGGCGCTCGCGGCGGCGGCCGGCCTCCTCACGCTGGGCGGGTGCGCGTTCGGCCCGCCCGACCCCACCGACCAGGGCCAGCCGCCCAACCTGCCGCCACCGCCCTCGCCCAGCGGCCCCAGCCCCGCACCGGAGGACGACGGCGTCGGCGTGCAGGTGATCGCGAAGAACCTCCAGGTGCCGTGGGGCCTGGCGTTCCTGCCTGACGGGAACGCCCTGGTCACCGAGCGGGACACCCGGCGCCTGCTCCGGGTCACGCCCGGCGGCAAGGCCACCCCGCTGCAGACCATCGAGCAGGCCTACGCCGGCGGCGAGGGCGGGCTGATGGGCGTGGCGGTCTCGCCGCGCTACGAGCAGGACAAGACCGTCTTCCTCTTCTACACCACCCGCACCGACAACCGGATCGCCACGCTCGTCCTCGGACAGCAGCCGAAACCGCTGGTCACCGGGATCCCCGTGTCCGGCATCCACAACGGCGGCCGACTCGCGTTCGGGCCGGACGGCCACCTCTACGCCGGCACCGGCGACGCCTCGCAGACCGGCCGGTCGCAGGACCTCAAGAGCCTCGGCGGCAAGATCCTGCGGATGACCATCGCGGGCAAGCCTGCGCCGGGCAACCCGTTCCCGGGGTCGCTGGTCTACTCCTACGGGCACCGCAACGTCCAGGGCCTGGCCTGGGACGAGCGCAGGCAGCTGTGGGCCGCGGAGTTCGGCCAGAACCGGGTGGACGAGGTCAACCTGATCCTGCCCGGCAAGAACTACGGCTGGCCGACCGTCGAGGGCATCGGCCGCAACCGCCGGTTCGTCGACCCCAAGATCACCTGGTCGACGTCGGAGGCGTCCCCGAGCGGCATCGCGATCGTCGGCAAGACGCTGCTCGTCGCGGCGCTGCGGGGCAAACGCCTGTGGGTCGTGCCGGTCGACGCGGCGGGCCAGAAGCTCGGGGCTCCGCGCGCGGTGCTGGCCGGCACGTTCGGCCGGCTCCGCACCGTCGTACAGGCGCCGGACGGGTCGGTGTGGGTCGCCACGTCCAACCGCGACGGTCGCGGCACGCCGGAGGTCTCCGACGACCGGATCATCCGGATCATCCCGCCCGGGTCGAGTGGCGTGAGCATCCTCTGACCGCCGGCCGGGCATGATCGGACCGATGAGACTGTCGGCGGGCACGAGGGCGGCAACGGCCGCGGGACAACGGATGACGACGGCGGCGCGGGGTGCCGCCGCGCGGCTCCGACCGATGTGGACGGCCACCCGCGGGGTGTACGGACGGTTCCCGGTGCGGCTGCGCACCGGCGTCGCGGTGGTGGCGGTGGCCTTCGCCGGCATGCTGCTCGGCCTGCAGGTCGGCGGTCGGGTGGACGCGCAGATCGGGCCGTTCGACGTCCAACTGGCCGCCCAGCCGACGCTGACCGGCGACTCGCAGGTACAGATCCCGCCGCTGGGCGCGATCACGCTGGACAGTCACGACGGCCCGCTGCGCCTGACCGCCCGGCTGGACCGCCTGGACGAGGAGAAGACCCGGGCGCTGCTGTCCGACCCGCGCGGCATCGCGCAGGCCAGCGACGACGCCGTCGCGGACGTCGAGGGCGCGGTGCTCGACCTCGCGCTGCGGTCCGCCCTGGCGGCGCTGCTCGGGGCGGCCCTGCTCGGGCTGGTCGTGTTCCGGTCGCTGCGCCGGACGGTGGCCGCGGCCGGACTCGCGCTGGCCGTCCTCGCCGGCACGGGTGTCGCGGCGGCGGCCACCTGGAACCCGGACAGCATCCGTGAGCCGCAGTACGAGGGCCTGCTCACCAACGTCCCGGCGGTGGTCGGCGACGCCCGCGAGATCTACGCCCGGTACGGCGAGTACCGCGGCGAGCTGATCCGGATCCTGACCAACATGAGCCGGGTCTACACCAACCTCTCCACGCTGCCCACCTACCAGCCCGACCCCTCCACGATCCGGGTGCTGCACGTCACCGACCTGCACCTCAACCCCACCTCCTATCCGGTGATCAAGACCATCGCCGACCAGTTCCAGGTGCGGATGGTCGTCGACACCGGCGACCTCACCGACTGGGGCAGCACCCAGGAGAACCAGTACGCCCAGGGCATCGGCACGCTCGACGTGCCCTACGTGTTCGTCCGCGGCAACCACGACTCGGCGGTCACGGCCGCCGCGGTCCGCCGGAACCGCAACGCGATCGTGCTGGAGGACGAGGTGCAGGTGATCGGAGGGCTGACCGTCGCCGGCATCGGCAGCCCGCGGTTCACCCCGGACAAGAGCGAGGGCGACACCGCCGTGGACGAGGAGTCGGCCCGGGTGGCGGGCACCAGGCTGGCCACGACCGTCCTCGACTACAACAAGACCCACGTCCTGAGGGTCAACCTGATGCTGGTGCACGAGCCGGTCGCGGCCGAGGAGCTGGCCGACTCCGGGCCGTTGGTGCTCGCCGGCCACACCCACCAGCGGACGGTGCGGCAGCTCGACGCCGACACCACGCTGCGCGTCGAAGGTTCCACCGGCGCCCGCGGCCTGAGCGGGCTCGGCGAAGAGAATCCCACCGCCCTGCAGATGAGCGTCCTGTACTTCTCGCCGCAGGGCGCCCTGCAGGCGTACGACGAGATCACCGTGAGCGGCGCGGGTCAGTCCAAGATCGAGCTGAAACGGACGATCGTGAAGCCGCCCGACACCACCGCCGGCGGCAACTGACCCAGCGGTTCAGCTCGCGCCGAGGCGTTCGAGGATCAGGGCGCGGACGACGGCGGCGTCGGCCTGGCCCTTGGTCGCCTTCATCACGGCGCCGACCAGCGCGCCGGCCGCGGCCAGCTTGCCGGCGCGGATCTTCTCCGCCACGTCGGGATTCGCGGCGATCGCCTCGTCCACGGCGGTGCCCAGTGCGCCGGTGTCGCTGACCACCTCCAGGCCCCGCGCGACCACGACCTGCTCCGGGTCGCCCTCGCCGGAGAGGACACCTTCGAGCACCTGGCGGGCGAGCTTGTCGTTGATCCGACCGGCGTCCACCAGGCCCTGCAACGCGGCCACCTGCGCCGGGGTCACGGGCAGCGTGTCGAGCTCCACGCCGTCCTCGTTGGCACGGCGGGCCAACTCGCCCAGCCACCACTTGCGGGCCGCCTCGGCGCTCGCCCCGGCGGCCACGGTGGCTTCGATCAGTTCGGTCGCCCCGGCGTTGGCCAGCGAGGACATGTCGTGGTCGGTGAGGCCCCAGGCGTCCTGGAGGCGCTTGCGGCGCACGACCGGCGGCTCGGGCAGGCTGGCGCGCAGCTCCTGCACCCAGGCCGTGTCCGGGGCCAGCGGCACCAGGTCGGGCTCGGGGAAGTACCGGTAGTCGGTGGCCTCCTCCTTGCTCCGCCCGGAGGTGGACCGCCCGGTGTCCTCGTGGAAGTGCCGGGTCTCCTGCACGATCCGGCCCCCGGCGTCGAGCACCTCGGCCTGGCGCAGCATCTCCGAACGCACCGCGCGCTCGACGCTGCGCAGCGAGTTGACGTTCTTGGTCTCGCTGCGGGTGCCCCATTCGGTGGCGCCGACCGGCATCAGCGAGGTGTTCACGTCGCAGCGCAGCGAGCCCTGCTCCATCCGGACGTCGGAGACGCCCAGCCCGCGGATCACCTCGCGCAGCGCGGCGACGTACAGGCGGGCGACGTCCGGGGCTTTCGCACCGGTGCCGGGGACCGGCTTGGTGACGACCTCCACCAGCGGGATGCCGGCCCGGTTGTAGTCGACCAGCGAGTGGGACGCGCCGTGGATCCGGCCGGTCGCGCCGCCGACGTGCAGCGACTTGCCGGTGTCCTCCTCCAGGTGCACCCGCTCGATGCCGATCCGGACGGTCTCGCCGTCCACGTCGACGTCGAGGTAGCCGTCCGTGCACAGCGGCTCGTCGTACTGGCTGATCTGGTAGTTCTTCGGCATGTCCGGGTAGAAGTAGTTCTTCCGGGCGAACCGGCACCAGCTCGCGATCGAGCAGTTCAGGGCCAGGCCGATCCGGATGGTGGCCTCGACGGCGGCGGCGTTGGCCACCGGCAGCGAACCCGGCAGGCCCAGACACACCGGGCACACCTGGGTGTTGGGCTCGGCGCCGAACTCCGTCGGGCAGCCGCAGAACATCTTCGTGTTCGTGCCCAGCTCGACGTGGGTCTCCAGCCCGATCACCGGCTCGTACCGGGCCGTCACGTCGTCCAGCGACGCGGTCGCGGTGGTCATCACAGCTCCGGGGCGTTGTCGGTGAGCGGGCGGCCGAGCGCGGCCTCGACCGCGGCGGCCACCCGGTAGCAGCGGTCGTCGGCCAGGGCCGGAGCCATGATCTGCAGGCCCACCGGCAGTCCGGCCGTGCCCTCGGCCGGCGCCAGGCCGACCGGCACCGAGATCGCGGGCACGCCGGCCAGCGACGCGGGCAGGGTGCACAGGTCGGCCGCGTACATGGCCATCGGGTCGTCCACCCGCTCCCCCAGCCGGAACGCCACCGTGGGCGTGGCCGGCGAGACGAGCACGTCGCAGGTCTCGAACGCCGCGGCGAAGTCGCGGCCGATCAGCGTGCGCACCTTCTGCGCCTGGCCGTAGTAGGCCTCGTAGTAGCCCGAGGACAGCGCGTAGGTGCCGATGATGATGCGCCGCTTCACCTCGGCGCCGAAGCCGGCCTCGCGGGTCGCGGACATCACCTCCTCCAGGCTCCGGACGCCGTCGTCGCCGACCCGCAGCCCGTAGCGCACCGCGTCGAACCGGGCCAGGTTGGACGAGGCCTCGCTCGGCGCGATCAGGTAGTAGGCGGCCAGGCCGTAGCCGAAGTGCGGGCAGGACACCTCGACCACCTTGGCGCCCAGCTCCTCCAGCTTGGCGTAGGCCGCCCGGCAGGCGGCCTCGACGCCCGGCTCGTAGCCCTCTCCGCCCAGCTCGGAGACCACGCCGACGGTGAGGCCGGCCAGGTCGCCGTGCGCGCCCTCGCGGGCGGCGGCGATCACCGGGGGCACCGGGGCGTCCAGGCTGGTCGAGTCGTGCGGGTCGTGGCCGGCGATGACCTCGTGCAGCAGGGCCGCGTCGAGCACCGTGCGGCCGAACGGGCCGGCCTGGTCGAGCGAGGACGAGAACGCGATCAGCCCGTACCGCGACACGCCGCCGTAGGTGGGCTTGTGCCCGACGATGCCGGTGACCGCCGCGGGCTGGCGGATCGATCCGCCCGTGTCGGTGCCGATGCCCAGCGGCGCCTCGAACGCGGCGACGGCCGCGCTGGAACCGCCCGACGAGCCGCCCGGTGTCCGGGTGAGGTCCCAGGGGTTGTGCGAGGCGCCGAACGCCGAGTTCTCGGTGGACGAGCCCATCGCGAACTCGTCCATGTTGGTCTTGCCGAGGATCACCACGCCGGCCTCGCGCATCTTCCGGGTGATCGTGGCGTCATACGGCGGGATCCAGCCCCGCAGGATCCTCGACCCCGAGGTGGTCTCCAGGCCGCGGGTGACCACGACGTCCTTCAGGGCCAGCGGCACCCCGGCCAGCGGGCCGAGGCTTTCGCCGGCCGAGCGGCGGGCGTCCACGGCCTCGGCCGCGGCGAGGGCGCCGTCGGTGTCGACCTGCAGGAACGCGTTGAGCCTGCCGTCGACCGCACCGATCCGGTCGAGGTGCGCGCGGGTGACCTCAGCCGCACTCACCTCGCCCGCCGCGATCTTCCCGGCGGTCTCGGCGGCACCGAGCCGGGTCAGCTCGTCAGATCCGGACGACATGCTCACGCCTCCCCGTCCAGGATCCGGGGCACCCGGAACCGGCCGTCCTCGGCGGCCGGGGCCGCGAGCAGCACGGACTCCCGGTCGATCGAGGGGCGGATCACGTCGGGCCGCAGGACGTTGGTCAGCGGCACCGCGTGGCTGGTGGGCGGGATGTCGTCGGCCGCGACCTCGCCGACGCGGGCCACCGCGCCGAGGATGACGTCGAGCTGGCCGGCGAACGTGGTCAGCTCGTCGTCGGTGACGGCCAGGCGGGCCAGCCGCGCGAGGTGTGCGACCTCGTCGCGGGTTATTGCGGGCATGTGGTGAGCGTCCCCTCGGATCCGCGGTGTGTCTCACCCGGCATCCTACGGGCGGCCCGGACCCCGAATTGCCCCCGGCCGCGTCGTCCGCCCGGGTCGCGGCGCCCGGCGGCGAACCGGGCAAGCGGCCAGCGGGTGGGCGCTGCTGGGGGAACCCCCTACCGCACGACCCACCCCGGTGGTCAGACACCACGGCATGCTGGGCAGGTGCTGGAGAGGTACGGGCGGTTCTGCCACCGGCGGCGGTGGTGGCTGGTCGCGGCCTGCGCGCTCGTGGTGGCGGCCGCGGCCTACCTGGGCAGCGGTGTGTTCGGGGCGGTCGAGGACGGCGGCTTCGACGACCCGGCCAGCGAGAGCGTCCGGGCCGGCGACGCGGCCGACCAGGCGCTGGGTCGGGGCACGGCCGACGTCGTGGTGCTCTACCGCAGCGCCACCCTCACGGTGGACGACGCGCGCTTCCAGGCCGCGGTGACCGACACGCTGGACGCGTTGCCGGCCGCACGGGTGGCGCGCACGGTCACCTACTGGAGCGCCCAGGCGCCGCACCTGGCCAGCGTCGACCGGCACGCCACCTACGCCGTGCTCACGATGGCCGGGACGGCCGACCAGCAGGAGGTCCACTACCGGGCCGTCGCCAGTTCGCTCGACGCGCCGGGCCTGACCACCCAGGTGGGCGGGCGCATCCCGACCTTCGAGACGTTCTCCCGGCAGGTGAACGACGACCTGGGGAAGGCCGAGGCGATCTCGCTGCCCGTGCTCCTCGTCCTGCTCGTGGTGATCTTCGGCAGCCTCACGGCGGCCAGCCTCCCGCTCGCGATCGGCGGGGTCGGGATCCTCGGCGGCTTCGCCACGCTGCGCGCACTCGCCGAGGTGACCCACGTGTCCGTCTTCGCGGTCAACGTCGTCACGCTGATCGGCCTGGGCCTGGCCATCGACTACGGGCTGCTGATGGTGTCGCGGTTCCGCGAGGAGCTTCGCGGGGACCCGGTTCGCGGGGATCCAGGCGGCACCGACGTGCCGACGGCGCTGGCCCGCACCCTGTCCACAGCCGGCCGGACGATCGCCGTCTCCGGGGTGACGGTGGCCGTGTCGCTGGCCGGTCTCACGTTCTTCGACATCCCGTTCCTGCGGTCGATGGGGCTGGGCGGCGTGGCGGTGGTGACCATCGACATGCTCGCGGCGCTCACCCTGCTGCCCGCGCTGCTCGCGGTGCTCGGGCGCCGGGTCGACGCCGTCTCGGTGCGCGGCCTGCGGCGGCGGTTCACGGGCAGCCTGGCCCGGCCGGGCCGCCGCTGGTTCGCCGACGGGTGGGCGCGGCTGGCCCGGGCCGTGATGCGGCATCCGATGACCTTCGCCGCCCGGCTGGTGCTGCTGCTGCTCGTCCTCGCCCTGCCGGTGCTGCACCTGTCCGTAGGCGCCACCGACGCCCGGGTACTCCCCGCCGGCACCGAGGCCCGGGTGGTCAGCGAGAGCCTGGTGCGCGACTTCCCCAGCAACGCGACGGCTCCGGTGCAGGTCGTGCTGCGGTTCGGACCCGCGGTCGGGGACGCCGGGCGGGGCGCCGCCCGGGCCTACCTGGCCCGCGTCCGCGACCTCGCCGGCGTCCAGGGCGCGGACGTCGCCGGCGCCGGCGGGGACGTCGTGCTGATCGCGGTCCGCTACGACAGCCGGCCGACCTCGCCCACGGCTCGCCGCCTGGTCGGTGCGATCCGCGACCTCCCACCCCCGGCCGGCGTGGAGGTGCTGGTCGGCGGGGAGACGGCCGGGGTCGCCGACCGGCTGGCGAGCATGGCCGCCACGCTGCCGTGGACGGTGGGGTTCGTCGCGGCGGTGACGTTCGTCCTGCTGGCCCTGGCGTTCGGGTCGGTGCTGCTGCCGGTCAAGGCGATCGTGATGAACGTGCTGTCGCTCGCGGCCACGTTCGGGGTGGTGGTCTGGATCTTCCAGGACGGGCACCTCTCCGACCTCCTCGGCTTCACGCCCACCGGGTCGATCGACCCGAGCATGCCCGTCCTGATGCTCGCCATCGTGTTCGGGCTCTCCACCGACTACGAGGTCTTCCTGCTCTCGCGGGTGCGCGAGCACTACGACCTCACCGGCGACAACACCGCGGCGGTCGCACACGGCATGCAGCGCACCGGCGGCATCATCACCAGCGCCGCGGTTCTGCTGCTCGCGGTGATCGGTGCGTTCTCGGTCTCGGGGGTGACGTCGATCAAGCTGATCGGGGTCGGCATGTTCGTGGCGATCCTGCTCGACGCCACGGTCGTCCGGGCGCTGCTCGTCCCGGCCACGATGCGGCTGATGGGCCGGGCCAACTGGTGGGCGCCGGCACCGCTGCGCGCTCTCTACGCCCGGTCCGGCCTCCGCGGGTCCGTAACCGCCACACCGGCGCGAGGCAACGCGGACCCGACGCCGGCGGGCCGCCGTCGGCCAAGCCCACGAACGGTCGTCCGACCTGGCCCGCGACCCGGTCCCGGACCGGAGCGGTGACCTTATTCCGCGTCGGCGCGCATCGCCAGCTTGTCCGCGGCCTCCGGGCCGCCTGTCAGCAGCACCCGGAAGGCGCCCTCGTCGAGGATCGGCACGCCGAGCTGCAGCGCCTTGTCGTACTTGGACCCGGGCGAGTCGCCGACCACGACGAACGCGGTCTTCTTCGAGACGCCGCCGCTCACCTTCCCGCCGAGGTTCTGCACGGCCTCGGTGGCCGAGTCACGGCTGAACTCCTCCATCGAGCCGGTGATCACCACGGTCAGCCCCGCCAGCGGACGCGGCCCGGACTCGACCACCTCCTGTTCCCACCGCACTCCGGCCTCGCGCCACTTCTCCACGATCTCGCGGTGCCAGTCGACCGTGAACCACTCCACCAGGGCGGCCGCGATCGTCGGGCCGACGCGGTCGACCGTGGCCAGCTCCTCCTCGGTGGCCGCGACGATCCGGTCGAGCGAGCCGAACTCCCGGGCCAGCGCCTGGGCGGCGTCGGGCCCCACGTGCCGGATCGACAACGCGACGATCAGCCGCCAGAGCGGGCTGCTCTTGGCCCGCTCCAGCTCGGCGAACATCGTCTCGGTGTTCTTCTTCGGCACCGGCGGGGCCTTCGGCGTGCCCTTGGTGAAGAAGTACGGCACCAGCTCGACCTCGCCGGTGCGCTTGTTCTCCCGCCGGATCGTGACCTCCGCCAGGTCGGTCGCGGTGAGCGCGAACAGGTCGCCCTCGTCGCGCAGGGGCGGCACCGCGGGCTCGGCCGGGGCGGTCAGGGCGATGGCCGCCTGTTCGCCCAGCGCCTCGATGTCCAGGGCGTCCCGGCCGGCCAGGTAGGAGATCCGTTCGCGCAGCTGCGCCGGGCAGCTGCGGGCGTTCGGGCACCGGATGTCGACATCGCCCTCCTTGGCCGGCGCAAGCGCGGTGCCGCAGGACGGGCACGCGGTGGGCATCGCGAACTCCCGTTCGGAGCCGTCGCGCAGGTCCACGACCGGGCCGACGATCTCGGGGATGACGTCGCCGGCCTTGCGCAGGACCACGGTGTCGCCGATCAGGACGCCCTTGCGCCGCACCTCCGAGGCGTTGTGCAGGGTGGCCGTCTCCACCGTCGACCCGGCGACCCGCACCGGCTCCATCACCCCGTACGGGGTGACCCGGCCCGTCCGGCCCACGTTGACCTCGATGGACAGCAGCTTGGTGTTGACCTCCTCCGGCGGGTACTTGTACGCGATCGCCCAGCGCGGGGCCCGGCTGGTGGAACCGAGCCGCCGTTGCACCGCGATCTCGTCCACCTTCACCACGACGCCGTCGATCTCGTGCTCGACCGAGTGCCGGTGCTCGCGGAAGTGCTCGATGAACGCCTCCGCCTCCGCCAGCGAGGAGACCCCCTTGAAATGCGCCGAGGTGGGCAGGCCCCAGCCGCGCAGTCGTTCGTACGCCTGCGACTGGGTGCTCAGCGGGAAGCCCTCCCGCCGGCCGATGCCGTGCACCAGCATCCGCAGCGGGCGGGACGCGGTGATCCGCGGGTCCTTCACCCGCAGCGACCCGGCGGCGGCGTTGCGCGGGTTGGCGAACGGGGCCTTGCCCGCCTCGACCAGCGACGCGTTCAGGCCGGCGAACGCCTCGACCGGGAAGAACACCTCGCCGCGGACCTCGACGAGCTCGGGCACGTCGTCGCCGGCGAGCTCGGTCGGGACATCGGCCAGGGTGCGGACATTCAGCGTGACGTCCTCACCAGTCACGCCGTTTCCCCTGGTCAGTGCCCGGGTGAGCCGCCCCCGTTCGTACAGCAGGTTGATCGCGAGGCCGTCCACCTTCAGCTCGCACAGGTAGTGGAACCCGGTACCGGCCTCGGCGTTGGCCTCCCGGGCGACCCGGTCGGCCCAGGCCGAGAGCTCCTCGGCCCGGAACGCGTTGTCGAGGCTGAGCATGCGTTCGAGGTGGTCGACCGCGGTGAAGTCGGTGGAGAAGTCGCCGCCCACCCGCTGAGTCGGCGAGTCGGGCGTGCGCAGCTCCGGGTAGGCGTCCTCCAGGGCGTTCAGCTCGCGCAGCAGCGCGTCGTACTCGGCGTCGGAGACCGTCGGGGCGTCCTTGACGTGGTAGGCGAACTGGTGCGACGACGCCTCCTCGGCGAGCGCGGCGTGCCGGTGGCGCGCCTCGGCCGGCGCCGCGGCGACCTCGGCGTCGGTCGTCGGCAGGTCGTCGGCGGACGGGTCGGACGCAGGGGCGGCGGCGTCGGGCACATCGGCAGCGGACACATCGGCAGCGGGGTCGTCGGAAGCCACGTCAGCCCTCCGGGTCGTCGGCCAGGCGGCGGGCGGCCTCGCGTGCCGCGGCCAGCGCGGCACGGGCGTGCTCGGGGGACGCGCCGGCCAGGCCGCAGGTCGGGGAGACCACCACCTGCGTGCCCATCCGGGCCGGGGCGAGGCCGAGACGGCGCCACAACGTCTTCACGGGCACCACGCTAGTCATCGGCTCCGACAGTTCACCGGCTTCCCCGGCCGCCGGCAGGACCCCCGCGACCAGGCCGAAGCCCGCGTCCAGGTGCTCGCCCAGCTCCTCCACCGCGGCCGTCGCGTCCAGGTCGAGCAGGGTCAGGTCGACCGACACCGCCGTCGCGCCGGCCCGCCGCAGCAGCGCGTACGGCACGTCCGCGGCGCAGCAGTGCACGACCACCGGCACGCCGGCGGCCTCCGCCACGGACCGCAGTCCGGACTCCACCGTCGACGCCTCCGGCCGCCGCAGCGTCCCGAAGCCGCTGGCCGTCCGCACCTCGCCGGCGAGCACCGACGGCAGCGCCGGCTCGTCGAACTGCAGCACCACCGAGGCGAGCGGCAGCCGGCGCCGCACGTCCGCGACATACCGGGACACCCCTTCGGCGAGCGAGGCGACCAGGTCGCGCACCGCGCCGGAGTCGGCCAGCGCCTTGTCGCCGTAGTGCAGCTCGAGGGTGGCGGCCAGCGTCCACGGCCCGGCCGCCTGCACCTTGAACGGGCCGGCGTACTCCGCGGCCAGTTCGGCCAGCGTGTCCAGGTCGCGGTCGAGGTGGTCGAGGATGCGGCGGTGGTCGCGGCCGGGCCGGTCGACCAGCCGCCAGCCGGACGGCTGGAGGTCCACCGGCAGGTCCACGAGCAGACCCGCGCCGCGTCCGACCAGGCCGGCGCCGGGCCCGCGGGCCGGCAGCTCGGGCAGGAACGGCAGGTCGGGGAGCTCGCCGAGGACGGTGCGCAACGCCTCGGCGACGTCGGTGCCGGGCATCGAACCGATCCCGGTCGCCGCGCCGGCCGGCCACGGAAGGGGGGTGCTCATGCCGGTGACCCTAAGCGGCCCGGGTCGCCGCCGGCGACGGCGCGGACCCGGCACAGCTCAGCACGCGATCCGGCCGGCCAGTTCCGCGGCGGTGCGGTGCGGGTCGTCGACCTCCAGCACGAGCCGGGCCAGCGGCGCGGGCCCGGCGAGGTCGACGACCAGCACCTCCTCGGCACGGTGCGCGCACCAGAACTGTGGCCGGGTGTGCCGGCCGTGGTACGTGCCGGCGACGATCACGCCGGGCAGGAAGGTCCCCGGTGCCCGGAACAGCGGCCGCTCGGCGTCCACCTCGGCCCGCGACCCCACCGCGACCCCGGCGACGCTGGCCAGCGGGGCCTCGACCCGGCGCCGCAGCGCCCAGACGGCATCCCATCCGGTGAGCACCACCGCGAGCGTCGAGTCGTCGGCCTCGATCCGTACGCCCACGTCAGGCGTTCCGGGACGGAGTGCCGGTGGACGCGACGCGGCGAGGGGTCTCGATCGTGGCCGCGCCGAGCACCCGGTCGCCGTCCGGGTCCGGGGCGTAGAGGACGACGGCCTGGCCGGCAGCGATCCCGCGCGCCGGCTCGTGCAGGCGCACCCGCCAGCGGCCGTCGTCCGGGTACACGGTGGCGGGCACGGTGGCGCCGTGCGCCCGCATCTGCACCCGGCAGTCGAACGGCGCCGTGCGCGGCACCCCGTCGGTCCACACCGGACGGATTCCGGCCACCTCGTCGACGTCCAGCGCCTCGGCCGGGCCGACCCGCACGGTGTTGGTCACCGGTGCGATGTCCAGGACGTAGCGGGGCCTTCCGTCGGCGGCCGGTCGGCCGATCTTGAGGCCACGGCGCTGCCCGACGGTGTAGGCGAAGGAGCCGTCGTGCCGACCGAGCACCTCCCCGGACGCGTCGTCGACGATGTCGCCGGGCTGGTCGCCCAGGCGCTCGCGGAGGAAGCCGGCGGTGTCGCCGTCCGGGATGAAGCAGATGTCGTGGGAGTCCGGCTTCTCCGCGACGCCCAGGCCGCGACGGGCGGCCTCGGCCCGCACCTGGGCCTTGGTGGAGTCGCCGAGCGGGAACACCGCATGGGCGAGCTGGTCGGCCCGCAGGACGGCCAGCACGTAGGACTGGTCCTTGTCCGGGTCCACCGACCGGCGCAGCACCCCGCCGGCCAACCGCGCGTGGTGCCCGGTGACCACCGCGTCGAAGCCGAGCGCGACGGCGCGGTCGAGCACGGCCTCGAACTTGATCCGCTCGTTGCACCGCAGGCACGGGTTGGGCGTCCGGCCGGCGGCGTACTCGGCGACGAAGTCGTCCACCACGTCGCGGCCGAACTCCTCGGCCATTCCCCACACGTAGAACGGGATGCCCAGCACGTCGGCCGCCCGGGCGGCGTCCCGGGAGTCCTCCACCGTGCAGCAGCCGCGGGCGCCGAGCCGGTGCTGGGTCGGCGAGGGCGAGAGCGCCAGGTGGACGCCGGTGACATCGTGACCGGCGTCGACCGCCCGCGCCGCGGCCACGGCGGAGTCGACCCCGCCGGACATCGCCGCCAGCACCCGCATCGCTCCCACTCCGTTTCACGATTCGCCTGGTAACCAGGGTACGCAGGACCAGCCGAGGAACGACCATGGGCAAGGTCGGCAGACACGCCGGCGTCCCCGGGCAGTAGTCGTGCCCGTGCTCCGAAATACGACGATCCTAATCAGTGGCGCCTTTCAGGAACAATCCAGACATTTCCTGACGGGTCGTCCAGCCAGACGTACTGGTCGTCCGCACGAGCTGTGAATCCGTAGCGGTTCCAGTCCGGTAGGCCGGAATTCGTCCACTCCTCGAAAGCCCGCTCGATCATGGCCCATAGCTGCTGAGGACCCGCTTCGCGCACACGGTGAACGCCCTGATGACCGCGATGGCTAACCTCGCACCAGGAGCCGTCGGAGGCATGGAGCTGCGTGCGGAGAGCGTGGTCCTCGCCGACCATGACCAGACTCATCGGATGCGAAATGGCGACCTGGGCGAGATACGTCACCGGAAGGCTCCAGTCATCCACCACGCTTGGATCGAGTGCGGTGCTCCTCTCCCGGACATGGACGGCATCGGGCTCGACAAGGATCGGCGAACGCCCTGTCGAGGCCGTGGGATGTAGTGCCATGAATGCTCCATACCGCCGGCCATGACGGGTCAGAAAGCGCCCTTCCAGCTGGTCACCCCCTTTGCGCAGGAGCGCGAGATTGCCGCTCGCAAGGTCACCCTGGATATCGACCAGCAGGAGACCTCCCGGACGGAGTTGCTCGATCCAGGCGGTGGGCACACGCCGCACGGAGCAGGTGGCGATGATGCGGTCGTACGGCGCTCCCGCAGCGAAGCCATCTGCGCCGTCCCGGACCGAGAGCGTTGGGTGATAACCGAGACCAGCCAGCCGTTCCTTCGCCACCTCAACCAGATCGGGCTGAACATCGACGGAGTACACCCGCTCGGCGCCAAGGCGGGCAGAGAGGAGTGCCGCGTTGTACCCGGTTCCAGTGCCGATCTCCAGAACCCTGTGCCCGTCGGACACGTCGAGATCTTCGAGCATCGGCAGCATGAGTCCCGGCATCGTGCTCGACGAGGAGCCAACCTGGTAAGTGCCGGCAGCGGTCGTCACCTCGGCCAACCTCGTCACCAGCGTCTGGTCAGAGTAGACGGCGTTCCACCAGGCGTCTCGCTGGCTTGCATTGGCGCTGTCGACCGGTCTGAACTCGCCGACTCCGTCCACCTCGAAGTACCGGGGCACAAACGCGTGGCGAGGCACCGAGCACAGCGCCTCCCTCCAGACGGAGGTACGCAGGTCCCCCTGCCTGGTGAGCTGAACGGCCAGGCGGCGGACTGCCTCTCGCCAGTCGGGCGGGATCATGCCTGCTCCAAGAGATCGGCCAGGGCGGGGCTGATCGGCAGCCCGGTGTGGGCTTCGATCCAGTCGTACAGTCCGGCGGGATTGCACTCGAAGAACACCCACCGTCCATCGCGGGTGACCGCGAAATCGAACGCTCCGTATGCCAGTCCGAACGCGGCGAGGTATGCACGGATGCCCCTGGACACTTCGCCAGGCACGTCGACCACCTCGTACCTCAACGCCGCGAAGTCGGCGCGCCAATCAATCTTGCTGGCTTCGCTGCCGGCGTGGATGGCGGCAGCGAACAACCGGTCGCCCACCGCTGTCACGCGTGCCTCGTAGTCCTTGTCCACCCACTCCTGGAACAGGTGGGCCGTGGTTTCCACGCCAGACAGGTCGCGCAGATCCTCGTCGGTGAGTCGTCGAGTGTGGACTACCTTCGCCGAGCCGTCCTCGAACACCGCACTCGCACCGAGCGTCTTGGTCACCACGCCGCCAGGAAATCCTGCTGCGAAGCGAAGGGCCGCCTCCGGCTCGTTGGTCACCATGGTTTCCGGCACGGCCAGGCCGCATCGTGCGGCGACGACCAGTTGATGCGGCTTGTACGAGGCGTCGGCCTCTCGTGCTGGATGGTTGACCCATCGCACCGGCAGCGCCGCCAGCACTCCACCCAGACCGAACTTGGCCTCCCAGATCGCGTGCCGGCGCTCCGGCGGCGACATGCCCGGCGCGAGGGAGAATACGGTCGGTCGTCGATACCAGACCGACCTCAGCTCGGCCAGATGAACGAACCGATGCGCCGTGCGCAGGACCCCCGACCAGGCGCCCCTGCTGAGTCGGACGTCCAGGGCGAGACTGCCCGGAAACCATCCCGTGTCCGCTCTGAATACCGGAACCTCCCGTCGGGTCAGCTCGGCGACCACCCGGTCGGCGCAGGTGTCGACCTCGTCCGCCAGGACGAGAACTGTCACGGCGCCGCCTCGCTCTCTCTCGGCGGCCCCGCGACAGACGCAGTGCCGTTGGTCCCCTCGCCTCGCTCAGTCACGGCCTGCCTCGTTGGGCTCGGCGGTCCCGTGACGACACTGTGTCCTTCGCTCCCTCGCTCCGCTCGGTCACGGTGCGTCGTCCGCGACGAAGTCGTAGGTCCAGTCCTCCATCGGCCTGCTTCCGCCATCCTTCTCGCCCACGGTCGTCCTGGGCCGGTCGCGCAGCAGCAACCACAGCGGCTCGGCCACCGCGTCGTCGGTCACCGCAAGTTGCCGCCTCGGACAGAACCGAGACGGTGGAGGGTCCGTTCCTCGCACGCGATCCGCCGGCCGGGCGAACCGCAGGCTGAACGGACGCACGCTGTCCTCGCGCGGGGCACCCCGATGACCCGCCGTGCCGCCACCTGACCCATGGCTCAGCGGGAACCGATCACCTACCGGCATCAGGGGCGACGCCGGACGCGTGGCGGAGACACCCGCCCGGTGAGCGGCCTGCCAGGGGCCAGGCAGATGCTCGGACGCCGTCCTCATGTCGGCTCGGTCGTCGCGAGGGCTGGATGATGGCGTGGCGCGCATGATGGTCTCCCTCGTGCGGGTCAGGTCTGTCGGTGACGGCGCACCCGGCGTGCGGATCACGGCGACCGGACGGTAAGGGCGCAAGACGGCACGCCCAGGTCTCGATGGCGGCGCGGGGGCTGCCTGGAGGTGGCTCACGGCGTCCGGATGGCGGGCGGCGAGCGCCTGGAATATCGGCGTCCACCCAGCGCACGATTCGGGGCTCACACCTGCTCCCCTGCACCTGTGGGGCCAACCGTTCCCGACTCGCTCGACGCCGACTGCATGCTCATGGCCGCCATGACTCTCCCGTCGCGATGGGCGGGCGGCGACCTGAGGAGGCCGCCGCGCGCCTGTCGACCCGCTCCCGCAGTCAGCGGACAGTACTGGAGCGAGGACGCTCTGTGGCCTGCGCCATGTAAACCATGACACGCCTTGGCACTGAACGCAATGTGCGTCTAGTGCATTTCTGTACCAGGGGTTGCGTCGACGCCACTGCCAGGGGCAGGCTGTGTGCATGACAGCGCGCCGCGGGCCGAATCTCCGCCGTCGTCGGCTGGCCGCCGAGTTGCGCCGGCTCCGGGTGGAGGCGGGCATAACCCTCGAGGACGCCGCCCGCCATCTCGACCTCGCCCACTCCTCGCTGTCGCGGGTGGAGACCGGCCACGCGACCGCGCGGCTGCCCTACGTGGACTCGCTTCTGCGGCTCTACCGCGTCCCGGAAGGTGACCGCGAGCCGCTCCTCCAACTGGCCCGCGAAGCCCGCCAACGCGGCTGGTGGACCGCCTACGGCGACTCGCTGTCGAACGACTACTCGGCGTATATCGACTTCGAGACGGAGGCGTTGTCCATCCGGAACTACGAGCCGCAGACGGTGCCGGGACTTCTGCAGACCGAGTCCTATGCCCGCGCACTGATACGAGGGCAGTCGCCGGACCTCAGTGCGGACGAGACGGAGCGGCAGGTCACCGTGCGAGCCGCCCGGCAGGAACGAATCACCGGCGACGAGCCCGCGCGCCTGTGGGCGATCATCGGCGAGCCCGTGCTCCACTACCAGGTCGGCGGTCGCGGGGTCCTCGGAGAACAACTCCAACACCTGCTCGATATGTCCGAACCTCCCCACATCCAGATCCAGGTACTCCCGTTCACCGCTGGCGCCCACCCGGGTATGGCGAGCGCGTTCGTCATTCTCGGCTTCGAGGGCTTCCCCGATGTCGTCCATCTGGAGAACCTGACCCGCGGTCTCTACCTGGAGGAGGGCGACGAGGTGCGGTTGTATGCTGAGACCTACGAACACCTCCGTGCCGTGGCGCTGAGCCCAGGCGACTCCCGCGCGCTCCTCACCAAGCGCCTCAAGGAGGTACACAGGAGCGAGCTATGAGAGGGGGCCGCGGAAGTGTCGACACTGGGTCTTTCCTCGTGCCGGATGGCGCAAGAGCGCCCGCAGCCAGGCCAACGGCAACTGCGTGGAAGTCGCGATGGTTCAGCTACCGGGGGCCAACGCGGGGAGCATCGTCGGGGTCCGCGACTCCAAGGATCCGGCCGGCGCCGTCCTCGCGTTCACCGACACCGAGTGGTCCAGTTTCCTCGGTGCCGCGCATGACGGCTCATTCACTCGAAAGTCATAGCGCCTGCTGGGGCCAGTAGCGAACTTGTGCGAGGAGGTCGACGCCCTGTAGGCACTTGCGACCCGAGGGCAGCATGACTCCAGGGCCGAACTCCCCGTCGGCGATCCGCGCCCGGAGGTCGTCGGCAATTTGCTCGTACTTGAGTACCGGCATGGACTCCGCCCTGACCCCGACTTGGCCTGTCAACCGGTCACGTTAACGAGGACGGTGCACAAGCAGCGAAACTCCGTGACCAGAATGACCACATGGCCACATATGAGGTCGCGCCTGAGATCGTCGCCTTCTATGCCAAGTCCCATGACGAGGCCAACCGCCTGTCGGCCACCCCGGACGGCAGGTTGGAGATGGTCCGGACTCAGGAACTTCTGCGGCGACACCTGCCCCCCGCGCCCGCGACGGTGCTCGATGTGGGCGGAGGCCGTGCGGCGCACGCTCGTTGGCTGGCTGCTGACGGATACCACGTCCATCTCGTCGACCCCGTCCAACGGCACCTCGACGAGGCCCGCGCCGTCGGATGCACGGTCGAACTCGGCGACGCGCGTTCCCTCACCGCCGACGACGCGTCGTACGACGTCGCCCTCTTGCTCGGGCCGCTCTACCACCTGCGTGACCGTCACGAGCGCCTATCGGCCCTTACCGAGGCCCGGCGGGTCCTTCGTCCCGGCGGACTCCTCGCGGTCGCCGCGATCAACCGCTATGCGCCGTTGCTGGAGCAGGCAGCCACCGCCACGCTGGCCGACGAACGCGTTCGCACCGCCGTGGCAACAGTCCTCACCACCGGCTGGCACGACGGGAAGAGGGGGTTCACCGCCTCCTACTTCCACACGGCGACCGAACTAGCCGACGAACTGGCCGATGCCGACTTCGCCGAACCCGCAGCCCGTGGCATCGAAGGGCCGGCTTGGGCCCTCCTCAAGGCCACCCAACACTCCGTTGGCAGCTTCCCACTGGATTCGTCGCTGTTAGCCGCCGCCGTCGAAGCCGCGCGTCTGGCCGAGCCCTACCCCGAACTCCTCGCTGCGGGCTCTCACCTGCTCGCCACCGCGCGCCGCCAACCCGGTCGTTATGAGGGAGGACAGCACACCTAGGCGGAGGCACATGGGCAGGCGGACTGAACCGCTCTGCTCTCGGTGCGATGTCAGCTGGCGTCAACGTCAGCCGAGGATCGCGGTCACCAGGCCGTAGTCCACCGCCTGGTCGGCGGTGAGGAACCGGCCGCGCCGGAGGTCGGCGGCGATCTCGTCGGGGTCGCGTCCGGTGGTCGCCGCGAGCCGGGTGTGGAAGGCGTCCAACAGCCTCTGCTGGCTGGCGAACTCCCCACTGACCCGCTCGGCCGTGCCGACGATGCCCGACAGCGGCGGATCGGCCAGCCGGAACCGTGCGTGCCGGTGGCTGCGCCGCTCGGCGACCGCGGTGAGCAGCCCCAGGCTGCCGCCGCCGATCTCCCCCACCACCAGCGCGTGCACCGGCGTGACCAGGGCGTCGAGGGTGTCGACGAGCAGCCAGGCGGCGCCCATCTCCGCGTTGCCGGTGTCGATCCGCAGGGTGATCGGACCCTCGCCGACCGCGTCCAGGGTGAGCAGCTTGGCGGCGAGCGCGGTGGCCCGTTCGGCGTCGAGACGGCCGGTCGCGAGCAGGACGCGCTGCTCGAACAGCCGCTCCTCCCACCAGGAGCTGCCGGTGTCCAGGTACGGCGTCACGTGGGAGCGGGGGATCTGCGGCGGCTCCGGTCGGGGCTGCTCGTGGCCGGGTCGGGGGTGCTCCGGCGGCCAGCTCGGCGGCTCGGGCGTGGGCTCCGGTGGGTGCGGCCCTGGCGGCTGGGGACGTCCGGGCGGCGCCGCCCGGTGCGGAACCGGACCGCGCGCCGGCGGCCAGCCGGCCCCGGGCCGGGTCCACGGCGTCTGCGGCGGGTAGGTCATCGGGCACCACCCTCTCGGGATCCTCGTGGGTCGGCGGGTCGGCCGGGGTCGGCGGCACCCAGCCGGACGTCGAGCCTGCGGCCGACGGCCTGGGCGTAGCGCTCCAACGTGGAGAGCCGGGGGTCCACGTCGCCGGACTCGAGCCGGGCCACCGTCGACTGGGAGGTGCCCATCCGGGCGGCCACCTCGGTCTGGGAGAGCCCGACCGCACGCCGGTGGGCCACCAGGTCGTCCACGGTGAGCTGCCGGCGCTCGGCCATCTCCCGGAACCCGGGCAGTCTCGGCAGCGGTCTCTGCGACGCGTCCATGCTGTTCACGCTATCTCATATATGAGATAGCACCAGATCTGTCCGCTGCCGGCGGAACGGTCCGCGAGGGCAACGTGGTCCAGGTCGGGCCGCGGGCGCGGGGTGGCTCCCGCGGGGTGGCTCCCGCGGGTTCGGTCGCGCGGGGTGGCTCGCGCGGGTGGCTCAGCCGGCGCGGCGGGTGCCGACCTCGCCCGCGCGGCGGGCCCGCTCGACCACCGGACCGATCGCCTCCACCAGCACGTCCACGTCCTGCTCGCTGGACGTGTGGCCCAACGAGAACCGCAGCGAGCCGCGGGCCCGGTCGACCTCCGCCCCCATCGCGATCAGCACGTGACTCGGCTGGGCCACTCCCGCCGAGCAGGCCGAGCCGGTCGAGCACTCGATGCCGCGGGCGTCCAGCAGCATCAGCAGCGCGTCGCCCTCGCAGCCCGGGAAGGAAAAGTGCGCGTTCGCCGGCAGCCGACCGGCGGGATCCGGGTCGCCGTTGAGCACCGCCTCCGGCACCTCCTCGCGCACCCGGCGCACGAGGTCGTCCCGCAGGTCGCGCAGCCGCGAGGCGAGGTCGGCGCGACGGTCGGCGGCCGCGGCGACGGCCACCGCGAGCGCCACGATCGCCGGGGTGTCCAGCGTGCCGGAGCGCACGTCGCGCTCCTGGCCGCCGCCGTGCAGCAGCGGCACGCAGTCCACCTCGCGGCCGAGCAGCAGGGCACCCACCCCGAGCGGCCCGCCGATCTTGTGTCCGGACACGGTGAGCGCGGAGGCGTCCGAAGCGACGAAGTCGACGGGGAGCTGGCCGACCGCCTGGGCCGCGTCGGTGTGGAACGGGACGCCCGCCGCACGGGCGAGCCTGGCCAGCTCGGCGACGGGCTGGATCGTGCCGACCTCGTTGTTCGCCCACATCACGGTCGCCAGCGCCACCGCGTCGCCGTGCCGGTCCAGGGCGTCGGCCAGCACCTCCGGACGGATCCGGCCGAGCCCGTCCGGGGGGAGCCAGTCCACCTCGGCACCGGAGTGTCCGGCCAGCCACTCCACGGCGTCCAGCACGGCGTGATGCTCGACGCCCGAGGCGAGCACGACCCGGCGGCGGGGGTCGGCGGCGCGGCGGGCCCAGAAGACGCCCTTCACCGCGAGGTTGTCGCTCTCGGTGCCCCCGCCGGTGAAGACCACCTCGGACGGCCGGGCGCCGAGCGACGCCGCGATCCGCTCCCGGGCCTCCTCGACCGCGCGCCGGGCCCGCCGGCCGCCGGCGTGCAGCGAGGAGGGGTTGCCCAGCTGGCCGAGTGAGTCGGTGAACGCCTCCACGGCCTCGGGCAGCATCGGCGTCGTGGCCGCATGATCGAGATACACCATCGCGCGACCCAGCCTAGCCGCCGCCGCACGCCTTCCGCCGTGGTCCGGAAGGCGGTCGCCTGGCCGGGGGAATGTCCCACTGCAGCACGCGATCGACCTGCCGGCGCTGATATACAGGTCGCACAGGACCGCCGAGCGGGGACGAACGAAGGGGTCCAGGATGACGATGCCGGACAGCACTCCGTGCACTCGGCGTTCGGCGGTCGACCCGCGATGACCCACAGCCTCTTCGCCGACTTCGTCGACGACCCCGATCAGTACGAAGCGGTGGAGCGCTACTGGGGAAACCTCGTCGCGGACATCGCCCGGAATCTCGGTCAAACCGGGGAGTGGCCACGCTGGATCCCGCGGCACTTCGCGGACGGCACACCCATGGACGAGGACGGAAACCCGATGTGGGACGGTCGGTCCCGGCGTCTGGATCGGGCCTTCAGAATTATCCAGTGGCCGCCTGACGGCGATGGTGTCGAACTCAGCGCCTGGCTGCAATCTTTCGAGGAAGAGTACGAGGCGATGCCGCGCGAAGAGCTCGTCCTGAACATGAGCCTTTCCGAAGAATCCGCGGAGCTCGCTCGCCGGCTCCTGTATCGATGGATGACGCCCGAGACGACATACCAGGACATGCTCGCCTTCATCGACGAAGTGGGCGCCGGCGGGCCCGACGCCACCTCCTGAACCCCGCCGCGGACAGGGGCAACCTCGACGCCGTGAGCACCCGGCGGACACCCGCTTCTCGTCGGCCTACTACCGACCGCCCAAGCCGCGCCCGGCAGCGCGGTCCTCAAGTCGCGCCCACGGCGACGGCGAGCGTGGGTCACGCCGATCGTCCCGGCGCTCGGATGCGTGTCAGTTCGCGTAGCGGCCGGTGAGTTCTGATCCGATCCGCGCGAGTTCGGCCCGGACCGACTCGGGTTCCACCACCTCGACGAGCGCGCCCCAGCCGGCGAGATGCTCGGCGATCGACAGGGCCGTCGGTGCGGCCAGTCGGGCCCGGACGCGACCGTCGTCGAGATGACCGTCGAGGTCGCAGTGCCGTCCGAACTGGGTGCGGAGGACCGGCAGGAATCTGGCGCCGATGAGCACCGTCGCCGAGAGGAGCGACCGCCGCTGCTCCACCTCGTCGACCACTCGTGCCCACGCCGCCGACAGATCGAAGCCGGCAGGGCGCGCGGCGACGAGATCTGTCACGACCGCCTCGGCGATCCGATCGACCCGGAACGTCCGCTGTCCGCCGTCGGTTCCGGCCAGGAGATACCAGACGTCGTCCTTGTCGACCAGGCCCCACGGATCGACAAGCCGCTGCGTCCGGTCACGAGCCCGGTTCCGGTAGTCCAGCCGGACCTTGCGGCGGCGGACGACGGCAGCCTGCAACGCCTCGACCAGGTCGGGCCGCTCCCGATCGCGCTCGCCCCAGCTGGCCGGATCGACGACGACAGCGCCGGCCGCGGCCTCGGCGTCGGCTCGGAACGTGCCGGGCAGGGCGCGCACGAGCTTGCGGAGCGCCGACTTGATCTCCGGGGTGGTCGATGCGGCCGGGCCCGCGAGGAGGAACACCGCCTGGGCCTCGGTCGCGGTCAGGCCGCTCAGGTCCGTCCGGGCGCCACCCAACAGCGACCAGCCGCCCCCCCGTCCCGGTTGTGGGTAGACGGGGACGCCCGCGGCGGACAGCGCCTCGAGGTCGCGGCGCGCGGTGGCTACGGACACCTCGAGTTCGGCGGCCAGTTCGGACGCGGTGACCCTTCCGCGCGCCTGCATCAACAGCAGCGCGGACACCAGACGATCAGCGCGCATGGACCGTAGTCTGGCAAACAAAGTGCTCACTTGGTGAGCACTTTGAAGCGGACGATGGTTCTCGTCATGACCGCGGTGCACCCCGCCACAGAGGAAGGACCGACAGATGTTGCGAGGACTCACGACCGTCAGCTTCTTCGCGGACGATGTCCCGGCGGCGAAAAAGTGGTACTCCGACCTGCTGGGCGTCGACCCGTACTTCGAACGGCCGGAAGGCGGCCCAGCCGCGTACGTCGAGTTCCGCCTCGGCGACTACCAGCACGAGCTGGGCATCATCGACAGCCGGTACGCACCCCATGGTGCGACGGGCGCCCCGGGCGGCGCCGTCGTCTACTGGCACGTCGACGATGTGGCGGCAACGCTGGAGAAGCTGCTGTCCACGGGAGCGAAGGAGCACGAGCCGCGCACCGACCGCGAAGCGGGCTTCGTCACGGCGTCCGTGGTCGACCCGTTCGGGAACGTCCTCGGCATCATGCACAACCCGCACTACCTGGAAGTCCTCGGCGCGGCCGGACCAGCGTGACCGCCGCCGCAGCCCAGGGCGGCAGGGGCGGCAGGGCGCCTGGTGGCCTCAGTCGGCGGCGCCCCGGCGGTACTCCGCAGGCGCGAACAGGACGATCACCGCGAGGTCGTCGGTGACGTCGACGAAGCGGTGCTCCTCGCCCGCCGGGACGTAGACCACCGATCCGGGACCGACCTCGGCGCTCCCGTCCGGCGTGACGAGGCGGGCCCTGCCCCGGGACACCACGTAGACCTCGTCCTCGGTGTGCGGACGCTGGCCGTCGGCGCCCCCCGCGGCGATCGAATAGGTGCCGACGGACAGGTCGGGCACGCGCAGGTGCTCGATCCAGACTGTCGGCTCGGCCCCGGGAAGGGTGTAGTCCCCGGCTCCGTCCAGCACCTGCACGGCTCCTCCAGGTCACGTCGTGACGATCCAGCCCATCGGCGTCCGCGACGCTACCGCGTGGTCGCGGCCTGCTCGCCGGGCTTCACCCGCCCGGCCAGCACCGCGCCCAGCACGGCCAACGCCACCATCGCCAGGTCGACGGCCGCCACTGCCGGCGAGAGCCCGAACGCCCCGCCCACGGCAGCCGCGACCAGCACGCCGCCGAACCCGACACAGACCGCACTGGCGAGCACGTCGGCGATCTGCAAAGCGGCACTGTTGCGGCCGCGCTCGGTGGCCTCGGAGAGGTTGAGCACCAGGACGCCGACCGACGGCATGACCAGACCCATCCCCAGCCCGGCGACCAGCCAGACCAGATAGGAGAGCGCGCCCGGCACCGAGGGGAACGCCACCGCCGCCATCACCAGGGCCGCCACGGCGACCAGCGCCATCCCGGTCGCGATCAGCCGTTGCCTCGGCACATCGGGGTGCCGGCCCTGCCACCAGGCCGCGGACGCCCAGCCGAGGGCGCCCACCGTCAGCGGTAGCCCGGCCGCGGTCGGGCTGTAGCCGTGCACCTCGCTCAAGGTGAGCGGAACGAAGGCGTCCACGGCGAAGAACGCGCCGGCGCCGATGCCGCGCAGCGCGATCACCGCCGGCAGGCCACGCCGAGCCCGCACCGTGCCGTCCGGCAGCAGCACCCGCACCGCCGGGACCAGGGCCGCCACGGCGACCACGGCCAGTCCCAGGGCCAGCAGGTCGTGGCGCTGTCCGGCGTAGAGCAACGTCGAGATCCCGGCTCCGGCAAGCAGTGCGTACGGCCAGCGGGTGCGACGCTGCCGTCCGACGGGTTGCCTCGGCGGCAGCCGGCGCAGGCCGGGAAGGATCAGCAGCAGTCCCAGGCCCACCAGCGGCACGATCCCGAGGAACACCCAGCGCCAGGTCAGGTGCTCGGTCAGCGTGCCGGCGACCAGCGGCCCGAGCAGGGACGGCAGCACCCACGCCCCCGAGAGCATCCCGAACAACCGGGGGCGCTGGTCCTCGCTGTACGCCTCGCCGATCACCACGTACAGCGCGACGATGACGACTCCGGCGCCCAGCCCCTGGACGGCCCGACCGGCCACGAACTGCACCATCCCGAACGCCGCGCCACTGACCACGAGGCCGCCCGCGAACACCAGGAGGCCGCCGACCAGCGGCTTCGTCGGCCCGTCCCGGTCGGAGAGCTCCCCGCCGAGGACCATGCCGAGGACGCTGGTGACCAGGAACGCGATGAAGGGCCAGCCGTAGTAGGCGAGCCCGTCGAGCGCCTTGACGACCGACGGCAACGCGGTGGCCACCGAGATCGCCTCGAACGCGATCAGGGTGACCACCAGCACGGTGCCCACGGTGGTGGCACGCAACGCGCGATCCGG
This sequence comes from uncultured Actinomycetota bacterium, assembly GCA_963740255.1. Classification (GTDB taxonomy): domain Bacteria; phylum Actinomycetota; class Actinomycetes; order Mycobacteriales; family Cryptosporangiaceae; genus CAVUDO01. Next base: position 1,295,519 of record CAVUDO010000002.1, read on the forward strand.
CGGAGGGGGCGTCCCGGACGTCGTGTCCACCGCCGGAACGGACGGCGGAGCGTCGGGACGAACGGTCATGCCCCGACGTTAGGCCGGAGTCCAGCGGGTCACGACACGGTTATCGGGTGATCTCGCTCTCGCGTGCCCACGCGGGGCACTGGGTCAGCCCTTGCGCTTCTGGATCTCCTCGGTGGCCTGCGGGACGACCTGGAACAGGTTGCCGACCACGCCGAAGTCGGCCAGTTCGAAGATGGGCGCCTCGGCGTCCTTGTTCACCGCGACGATCCGCTTGGAGGTCTGCATGCCGGCCCGGTGCTGGATCGCCCCGGAGATGCCGACCGCGACGTAGAGCTGCGGGGAGACCGTCTTGCCGGTCTGACCGACCTGGAACTGGTGCGGGTAGAAGCCGGAGTCGGTCGCCGCGCGGGACGCGCCCACGGCGGCACCGAGCGAGTCGGCCAGCGCCTCGACCGTCGCGAAGTTCTCGGCGCTGCCGACGCCCCGGCCACCGGAGACGACGATCTGGGCCTCGGTGAGCTCGGGCCGGCTGCCCTTGGCCTCCAGCTTGCGGTCGAGCACCGTGGCCTTGGTGGCATTCTCCGAGAGGGCCACCTTCACCGCCACCCGCTCACCCGCGCCGGTGCACGGCTCGGCCGGGACCGCGTTGCCGCGCAGCGCGTAGACCGGCGTACCGACCTCCACCTTGGACTTCACGATCACCGCACCGGCGAAGATCACCTGGGTGGCCGTGCCGTCGGCGTCCAGCGCCACCACGTCGGTGAGCAACCCGGACTCCAGCGCCACGGCGAGGCGTCCCGCGATCTCCTTGCCCTCGGCCGAGGACGCGACCAGCACGGCCGCCGGGCTGGCGTCCTGCACGAGCTGGGCCAGCACCTCCACCTTCGGCGCGACGAGGTAGGTGTCGAGGTCGTCGGACTCGGCGGCGTAGATCTTCGCCGCGCCGTACTCGGCAAGCTTGTCGGCCAGCGCGTCTGCGGTGCCGGCCGGGCCGGTGACGACCGCGGACGGCTCGCCCAGCGTGCGGGCAACGGTGAGCAGTTCGTAGGTGACCTTCTTCGGCGCACCGTCGGCGTGCTCGACCAGCACGAGAACTTCAGCCATGGGGGTGCCTCCTCAGACGATCTTCTCGGCGGCGAGGTACTCGACCAGCTTCACGCCGCCGTCGCCCTCGTCGGTCACCGTGACGCCGGCCTGCTTCGGCGGGCGCGGGGCGAACTCGACCACCGAACTGGTGGCAGCCCCGAGACCCACCTCGCTCGCGTCGATCCCGAGATCGGCGAGCGTGAGCGTGGTCACCGGCTTGGACTTCGCCTGCATGATCCCCTTGAACGACGGGTAGCGCGGCTCGTTGATCGTGTCCCAGACGCTGACGATGGCCGGCGCGGTGGCCCGCACGACCTCGTACCCGTCCTCGGTCTGCCGCTCGATGGTGAGCGTCGAGGCATCCACGTCGAGCTTGCGGGCACCGGTCAGGGCCGCTACCCCGAGCCGCTGGGCCAGCATCGCCGGCATCGCGGCCACCTGGCCGTCCGTCGACTCTGCACCGCAGAGCACCAGGTCCCACTCCAGCATGCCGAGCGCCTTGGCGATCACCTTGGACGTCGTGACCGCGCACGACCCGCGCAGGGCCGGGTCACTGACGTGGACGGCCTTGTCGGGCCCCATCGACAGCGCCTTGCGGATGGCTTCGGTGGCCTTCTCCGGGCCCATGGTGAGCACGGTGACCTCGCCGCCGTGCGCCTCCCTGAGCTTGAGCGCCTCTTCCAGGGCGTACTCGTCCATCTCGTTGATGACGAGGTTGGCGGTGTCACGGTCGACGGTGGAGTCCTCGGGTCGCAGCGTCCGTTCGCTACCCGAATCCGGGACCTGCTTGACCAGTACGACGATGTTCATGCGCCCCTCACGACCTCCTGCCGGCGTGGTTGGCGCGCGACCGCGAACGGCCCCGGCGCCAACCGGCTCGACCTCGATGTTACCCGCTGGTAGCTTTTCGCACCCGCCGAGCCCTGTGGCTCATCTCACCATGTGCCCGTCACCATGCGCCCGTCACCATGTGCCCCTCGCCGTGGCTGCGTCGCCTGTGCGCGACGAACGCCGCCACCACAGGTCCACGGAGGGCCGGGGCACCCGGTGGGTCCGTCGGGTGCTGGGGCTGGCCACCTCGGCGACCGCCAGCACCGCGGCGGCGTCGAACTGCCGGCCGACGCTGCTCAGCGGCCGCATCGCCACGATGTCGGGGACCATCGCGGTCGCGTCGTCTCCGCACCGCACCGCCGCGGCGGTGACGACCAGGGCGCCGGACGGCGGGCGGGCGGCGAGCAGGGTACGGAGCCGGTATGCGCCCGCCCTGCCCGGGGAGGGTGGTCAGGTGAAGAGGGCGGCGCCCCAGTGGTCGGTGGGGTTGCGGACGCCGGCCGGGCAGGCGAACAGGCCGCTGGAGACGTGGCGGATGTACTCGTTGAGGACGTCGTGCCGGGCCAGTGACCGCTGGACGGGCACGAACTGCCGGCGCGGGTCGCGCTGGTAGGCGATGAAGAACAGACCGGCGTCCAGGCGCCCCAGCTGGTCGACGCCGTCGGTGAAGTTGTAGCCACGCCGGAGCATCCGGGCGTCGCCGTTCTTCGAAGGGTGCGCGAGCCGGATGTGGGCCACGGCCGGGATCACCGGCTCGCCGTCGGTGCCCATCGTGGCGAACGCGGGTTGGTCGAACTCGGCGTTGCCGCCCAACGGAGCGCCCTCGCCCTTGTCCCGCCCGATGATCGCCTCCTGTTCGGCCAGCGACGTACGGTCCCAGGTCTCGATCATCATGCGGATGCGGCGGGTGACCAGGTACGTGCCCCCGACCATCCAGTCCGGGCCGTCGCCGGGCGCCACCCAGAGGTGGTCACGCAGCAGTGCGGCGTCCTCGGCCTTGAGGTTGTTGGTGCCGTCCTTGAAGCCCATCAGGTTGCGCGGGGTGCTCTGCGCGCGGCTGGTGGTCGAGGTGCGCCCGAAGCCCAGCTGCGACCAGCGCATCGCGACCCGGCCGAACCCGATCCGGGCAAGGTTGCGGATGGCGTGCACGGCGACCTGGGGGTCGTTGGCGCAGGCCTGCACGCACAGGTCGCCCCCAGAGATGTCGGGCCGGATCGCGTCGCCCGGGAACGTCGGCAGGGCGGCGAGGGCGGCGGGCCTGCGGTCGGCGACACCGAACCGGTCGGCACCGGTTCGGTCGCGGAACAGGGTGGGCCCGAAGCCGACCGTGAGGGTGAGCCCGGACGGCGGCAGACCGAGCGCCTCGCCGGTGTCCTCCGGCGGGGCCTGCGGCGGCCCACCCACCGCGCCGGTGACGCCCGCCTCCTTGCCGGCCGTCATCCGTGCGGCTGCGGCGGTCCAGTCGCGCAGCAGCGCGACCAGCTCGTCCCGCTCAGTGGTGAGGACGTCGAAGGCGGCGAAATGCAGCCGGTCCTGGGCCGGGGTGACGATGCCGGCCTGGTGCCCGCCGTGGAACGGGACGGGCGCAGCCGCCGGCGAGGGGTCGGCGGCCGCCCCGTGCCGACCGCCGAACGCCCGGCCCGCGACCGCCCCGACACCTCCGACCACGACGCCCGTCGCGCCCAGTCCCAGCGCAGTGCGCCGATCCATCCGGGCCGTCACTTCGCCACGACGGCGGCGACCTTGCTGACCGGCTCGCCGAGCGCGTTGATCGTGTCGGACAGCTCCTTCAGTTCGGCCGGGGACAGCTCGTTGTGCAGGCGCCAGCCGTCTCCCCTGCGGTGCTTGCCGAGGCTGGTCTCCGCCGCGGCGAAGGCCGCGTCCAGCGACGTGACCAGGTCAGGGGCGCGCTCCTCCAGCACCGGCCGGAGTGCGGCAACCGCCGCCTTGGAGCCTTCGAGGTTGGCGGCGAAGTCCCAGAGGTCGGTGTGGGAGTAGCGGTCCTCCTCGCCGGTGATCTTCCCGGTGGCCACCTCGTCGAGCAGTTCCTTCGCGCCGTTGGCCAGCTGCAGCGGCGAGAGCTTCTCCTTGTCGGCCTTGTCGACGATCAGCTTCACGTCGGCCCTGAGCTTGTCGGCGACCGGGCCGGATCCGCGGATGTCCCTGGTCTGCCAGAGGTCCTTCTCCAACTTGTGGAAACCCGTGAACTCCTGCCCCGGCTCCAAGCCGTCCTCGCGGCCGTCGATGGCCGGGTCGAGGTCCCCGAAGATCTCCGCGACCGGCTCGACCCGTTCCCAGTAGGTCCGCGCGACCGGGTACAGCGCCTTCGCCTTCTCGGCGTCGCCGGCCTTGACCGCCGCGACGAACTCGTCGGTCTTGACGATCAGCGCGGCGGTCTGGCTCCGGACGTAGCGCTGGTAGCTGTCCACGGCAGCGGCCAGTTTCGCGTCGGCGGACAACGGCTGCGCCGTGCCGGCGACCTTCAGCGGGCCGCGGACTCCCCGACCGACCATGCCCGGCTTGCAGGCGGTCTCGTAGCTGCCGGCGGTCAGCTCGACGGTGAGCGGGCGGGTGTCGCCGGGATCGATGTTGGCCACTTCGCCCATCACGCGGTCGCCCGATGCGTACACGTAGAACTCGGTGACCTTGCTTCCTTTGTTGGTGACGGCGAATGTCGTCGTCCCGGCGGCAACCTGTGTCCGGGCGACCGCGCACCCGGTGTCGGTGGCGGCCACGGCGACGGCTCCTTGGGCAACGGGGTCGCTGGTGCAGGCGGCCGTTCCGGCGACGCCCGCGGCGCCGGTCAGGGTCGCGGCACCGAGAGCGAGAACACGACGGATGCGCATGGGGTCCTCAACAGACTGGAGGGGAGTTCCTACCCAAGTAAGGTAAGGCACACCTTACTCAGCGCACCAGATACCCCGTCAAGGAAGCGTGCGGGCGACGACGGAACCGGGCGTGACGCCGAAGCGAGGACGCGTTCTGCACCGGGTCGGGCGCCACCGTTCCTCGCGACGCTGACGCGTTCACCTCGGTGGTCGCGGCCGCGGCCAGCGCCGTTCCGGGCCGGCGAGCGGGACGATGCGCCGTTCGCCCAACCGGGCCATGGCCGCGAGCGGCCCGACGGCTGCGGCGGTCACCTCCGTGACCTCGCGACGGGCCCGCGAACCGGAACCGGGCGGTCAGCATGCCCCGGCGTCAGCGAAGGTGCGGCGACCCGAGAAAATCGGTGCCGCGGCGGCCAGGACGGCCGCGCTGGCGAGCGGCGGTCTGGAGGAGGAGCCCATGAGCGAACGTGAAGGGCACAGTCTGACGCTGACCGGGGAGCGGACGCTGCCGGGCATCCCGATCGAGAACTACTGGTTCCGCCGGCACGAAGCCGCGTACCTCGCGCTGGTGCCGTGGGTGCGCGGAGCCGTCGTCCTCGAAGCCGGTGCGGGCGAGGGGTACGGCGCGGCAATCCTCGCCGCGCACGCCCAGCGGGTGGTGGCAGTGGACTACGACGAGCCCGCCTGCCGGCACGCCGCCGTGGCGTACCCGGAGGTGGACGTCGTGCGGGGCAACCTCGCCGGCCTGCCGCTGCCGGGCGGCGCGGTCGATGTGGTGGCGAACCTGCAGGTGATCGAGCACCTGTGGGACCAGCCGGGCTTCGTCGCCGAATGCGCCCGGGTGCTCCGGCCCGCCGGCACGCTCGTGGTCACCACCCCCAACCGCCTCACCTTCTCCCCCGGTCGGGACACGCCGCTCAACCCGTTCCACACCCGCGAGCTGTCCGCCGCCGACCTGACCGAGTTGCTCGCACCGCACTTCGACGTCCTCCGGATGTACGGCGTGCGGCACGGCCGCCGACTGCGGCGCCTGGACCGCCGGCACGGCGGCAGCCTGGTCGACGCCCAGCTCGCCGGTCCGCCCGCCACCTGGCATCCGACGCTGCGGCGCGATGTCACCGGTGTCCGCGTCGCGGACTTCGAGGTGACCGAGACCGACGTCGACGCCAGTCTCGACCTGGTCGCCGTGGCGACCAGACGGTGACGACCCGGTGAGCCGCCCGGTCGGGACGTTCTGCCTGGTGCTGCACACCCACCTGCCCTGGCTCCCGCACGCCGGCGCCTGGCCGGTCGGCGAGGAGTGGTTCCACCAGGCGTTCGCCGGCTCGTGGCGGCGGGTGGTCGCCACCCTGGAGGCGCTCGCGGCCGAGGGCCACCGCGACGTGCTCACGCTCGGGGTCACGCCGGTCGTCGCGGCGATGCTGGACGACCCCTATCTGCTGCGGGAACTGCACACCTGGCTCGGCACCTGGCGGCTGCGGGCCGAGCTGCTCGCCGGCCGGCCCGAACCGCACCTGCGCGACCTCGCCCGGCACGAGTTCGGCGAGGCCACGCACGCGCTGGAAGAATTCGAGGCGCACTGGCGGCACGGCGGCACTGCGGTGCTGCGCCCGCTGGTGGAGGCCGGCGTCGTGGAGCTGCTCGGCGGACCGGCCACCCACCCGTTCCAGCCGCTGCTCGAACCCCGGGTGCAGCGGTTCGCGCTGCGGACCGGGCTCGACGACGCCCGGCTGCGGTACGGCGCGGCGCCCGCCGGGATCTGGGCGCCGGAGTGCGGCTACGCCCCGGGCATGGAGGCATCCTACGCCGAGGCCGGGGTGACCAGGTTCGTGGTGGACGGCCCGACGCTGGGCGGCGACACCGCGCTGGCCCATCCGGTCGGCGGCTCCGACGTGCTCGCATTCGGCCGCGACCTGGGTGTGAGCCAGCGGGTCTGGTCGCCCCGGGACGGCTACCCCGGCGACCCGGCGTACCGGGACTTCCACACCTTCGACCACCCGTCCGGCTTCCGCCCTGCCCGGGTGACCGGCCACGACGTGCCGCCGGAGGCCAAGGCGCCCTGGGACCGGTCCGCGGCCGTGGCGGCGGCGCAGCGGCACGCCGGGCACTTCGTGGGCATCGTCCGGCGGCGGCTGGCGGAGGTGGGCGACCGGCTGGGGCGCCCGGGCCTGGTGGTGGCCGCCTTCGACACCGAGCTGTTGGGCCACTGGTGGTACGAGGGCCCGGCGTGGCTGGACGCGGTGTTGCGGCGGCTTCCCGAGGCCGGCGTGCGGGTGGCGACGTTGCGGGGTGCGGTGGAGGCCGGCTGCGTCGGGCCACCGCGGGAGCTGCCGGCCGGGTCGTGGGGCGCCGGCAAGGACTGGCGGGTCTGGGACGGCGAACAGGTGGCCGACCTGGCCAAGGACACGCGGCGGGTGCAGGAACGCCTGCTCGGCCTGGTGGACGCCCACCGCGGTCCGGCCCGGTCGGCCGTACTCGACCAGCTCTGCCGGGAGGCGCTGCTGGTGGCCTCCAGCGACTGGGCGTTCATGGTCAGCCGGGACACCGCCGCGGCGTACGGGCGGGACCGCGCCGCGAGCCACGCCGAGCGGTTCGACAAACTCGCCGACCTGGTGGAGGGCGCCCGCACCACCGACGCGCAGGCGTACGCCGGCTGGCTGAGGACGGTCGACGGACCGTTCGGCCACCTGGACGCCAGACTGCTCTGACCCGTCGACCGCGCCGGGAAGCGTGGCACGCCGCTACCGTGACCGGTCATGGATGCCCGCCTGCGCGCCCTCGCCGATCTGATGGTGCCCGAGGCCCGGGACGGGGCGGGCCGGCACGAATACGACGGGGTGGTCCAGGACCTCTCCCCCGACGGCGTCCGACGGGCGCTGGCCGCGCTGGGAGGCCCCGCCGGCACCGAGCCCTATGCCGACGCCCACGACGAGGCCCACGCCGTCGCGTTCGAGAACGACGCCCTGGTCACCTACGGCGAGCTGGAACTCCACCGGAGCAACCCGCTGATCCACGTCGGCAACCTCGACGTCGACGGTTACGACCGCGACTACGCGCCGGAGGCCGACCGGGCCGCGGCGCGACGGCGCCACCTCGCCGGCTGGCCCGACGGCGTGGACGCCGCGATCGAGGCCCTGGACGCCGTGCCGGCGCCGATCGCGCTGGCCACCCTCGGCGCCGCGAGGGGCCTCGCGGCCGGCCTCGACCCGCACGGCCACGCGGACGCGCTGGCCGCCCACGCCCGGCTGGTCGCCCACCTGGAGAAGGCCGCGACCGACGGCGACCCGTCCGCTGCCCTGGGCCGGGACGGGCTCACCCGACTGCTCGCGGCCGGGGACGCGACGGCCGTCGACCTGGCCGCGATGGCCCGCCAGGCGGACGCCGAGCAGGTGCGGTTGCGCGCGCTACTGGACGAGGCGTGCGCGCGGATCGCCCCCGGCGTACCGACCGCCGAAGCGGTCGCGGCGCTGCTGGCCGACCATCCGGACGCCGACGGCGTGCTCGACGAAGCCCGCGCGATCACCGCCGAGGCGATCGCCTGGACCGCCGGACGGGAGCTGGTGCCGTACTCCGACGGGGAGTGTCAGGTCGGCCCGGCACCGGAGTCGCGCAAGTGGGCGATGGCGATGCTGACCTGGGCCGGCGCTTACGAGGACGACAGCCCGTCCTGGTACCACGTGACGCCGCCCGACCCGGCCTGGCCAGCCGACGCACAGGAGGAGTGGCTGGCGGTGTTCAGCCGGACGACACTGCCGGCGATCACCGTGCACGAGGTGGCGCCCGGCCACTTCTCGCACGGACGGGCGCTGCGCCACCTCGCCAGCGACGTCCGCCGGCTGCTGCTGGGCGAAACGTTCATCGAGGGCTGGGCGCATTACGCGGAGGAGGTCGCGGTGGAGGAGGGATTCCGGGCGGCCGACCCGCGGTTCGCGGCCGGGGTGGCCCTGGAGGCGCTGGTGCGGGTGGTGCGGATGGCGTCCGCGATCGGGCTGCACACCGGCACGATGACCGTCGCCGACGCCGCCCGGAGGTTCGCCGAGGAGGCGTTCCTGCCGGGGTCGGCGGCCCGGTCGGAGGCCCAGCGGGGCACCTTCGACCCCACCTACGGCCGGTACACCTGGGGGAAGCTCGCCCTGCTCGACCTCCGCGAACAGGCCCGGCGCGAGTGGGGTGCGGGCTTCTCGCTGCCGCGCTTCCACCGGGCTCTGCTCGACCTCGGCGCCCCGCCGCTCGGCCTGCTCGGCACGGCGGTCACGCGCGGTTGAGCGGCGACCACACGTACGGCGTGGTGGTCGTCAAGGCCACGAAGCCGAGCCGTCGCAGGATCGGACGCGAGTCGTCGGTGGCGTCCACCTGCAGGTAGCGGAAGCCGCGGACTGCCGCGAGCCGGGCCCGGTGGGCGACCAGCGCCCGGTAGATCCCCCGCCCGCGCCAGGCCGGCAGGGTGCCGCCGCCCCAGAGGCTGGCGAAGTCGCTGCCGGCGTGGAACCGGATCCAGGCGTTGCACACGGTCTCCCCGCCCGCGGTGGCACGGAACACCGACAGCGCGGTCGGGTCGGCGGCACGCTCCGCGGCCAGTCCGTGGGCCAGCGAGCGCCACTCCCCGCCCCACACCGCGGCCTGCACCGCGACGATCGCGGCGAACCCCTCGTCGTCGTCCACCTGCCGGATCTGCACCCCCGACGGCAGGCCCGCGTCGGCAAGCGGGCCGGCGAGCAACTCGCCGATGTCGGCGACCAGCAGGGTTTCGGTCGGCTCGGCCACGAAGCCGGCTGCCAGCAGCCGGGCCGGCAGGTCCGGCGGGGTGTCGTAGCCGTAGTGCTTCCACTCGAACGCCAGCCCGAGGCCGGCGAAGTGAGCCTGCTGCTCGGCGATCACCGCGTCGGCGTCGGCCGCGGTGAACCCGCTCCAGGTCACCCAGCCGCCGTCGTCCGGACGGGTGCCGGCCTCCCGCCGCACCCGGCCGGCGCGCTCCCCGGCGGTCTGCCGGATCTGGCGGTCGAACAGGGCGAGTGCGGTGTCGGCGTCCATCCGGTCATCCAACCCCGCACCCGGTCGGGGTCAGCCGACCAGGGCACCGGCCCGACTCCGAGCACCCGGTACGCGACGCGGACCGCGTGGGTGCCGCGGGTGCCGGCCCGGCGGCGTGCGGCTCCGCGGCCGCGGCGGCCGTGACCGGAGACGGTTCTGACAGAATCGCGCCGATGCGCGTCCTGGTGCTGTCGTGGGAGTACCCGCCGGTCATGGTGGGAGGTCTGGGCCGCCACGTGCACGCCCTGTGCACCGCGCTGGCGGCCGCCGGCCACGAGGTCACCGTCGTCTCCCGGCACGCCGCCGGCGCCGCCTTCGACGAGGTGGTCGAGGGCGTGCGCGTGGTCCGCGTGCCCGAGGACCCGCCGGTGTTCGCGATCGGCGGCCCCACCCTGCTGGCCTGGACAATGGCGTTCAACCACGCGCTGACCCGGGCCGCCCTGGCCGTCGCCGAGGAGGTCCGGCCCGAGGTCGTGCACGCGCACGACTGGCTGGTCGCACACGCCGCGGCCACGCTCAAGCACCACCTCGACGTCCCGCTGGTGGCCACCGTCCACGCCACCGAGGCCGGCCGGCACCAGGGCTGGCTGCCGGGCGAGCTGAACCGGTCGATCCACTCGATCGAGTGGTGGCTGACGTACGAGGCCCGGCGGGTGATCACCTGCTCGCAGTACATGAGGTGGGAGGTCACCCGGCTCTTCGACCTGCCGCCGTCCTCCTGCGAGGCGATCCCCAACGGCGTCGACCTGGGTCTGTGGCGCCCGCAGCCCGGTGAGGTGGCGGCGGCCCGGGCAGAGTTCGGCGCCGGCCCGCTGGTGCTGTTCACCGGCCGGCTCGTGTACGAGAAGGGCGTCCACGACCTGCTCGCCGCGATCCCGCGGCTGCGGCGGCGGCACCCCGGCCTGCGGGTGGTGGTCGCTGGCGACGGCCCGGAGTCCGGCGCGCTGCGCGCCCAGGCGAAGCGGCTCCGGCTCGGCCGGTCGGTGGTCTGGTTCGGCTGGCTCGACAGCGAGCGGCTGGCCACCCTGATCGCGGCGGCGGACTGTGCCGTGATGCCGAGCATCTACGAGCCGTTCGGCATGGTGGCGCTGGAGGCGGCCGCGGCCGGGACACCGACCGTCGTCGCGGACACCGGCGGGCTGCGCGAGATCGTGGCGCACGGCATCACCGGCCTGCGCTTCGACCCGGGTGACCCGGCGGGGCTGGCCGACGCGGTCACCGCCCTGCTGTCCGACGAGGTGAGCGCCCGCCGCCTGGTGCGCGACGCCCGCGCGGTGCTCGCCCGGGACTACTCCTGGGCCTCGATCGCCGACCGGACCGTCCAGGCTTACCACCGGGCGGTCCGGGACGAGCGGAAGCTCCAGGCCGGCCTGGCCGGCCTGGCCGGCCTGGCCGGCCAGGCCGGCCTGGCCGGCACCGCGCCGTTGCGGATGACCTTCCGGGACGGGAACCTGCTAGCGAGCGCCGACCGCCCGTCCTGATTCCGGCCCCCTCCCCGACCTGAGGGGCACTTCTCTCGAATCCATCGTGGAACGTCGCCGGTTCCCGGTCGGACGGGCTCTAGCCCGCACCTGGAAATGCCGGTAGCTTGTCCGTCACCACGCTCCGCGACATCGCCACACCTCTGGGGAACAGACGGTTCGGGGGAGAAAACCGTCCGTATCCGGACGGTTCTAGGAAAGGTGTGGACCATGAAACGACGAGTCTGGTTATCCGCCACGCTCGTGCCGTGCACCGCGTTGCTGATGGTCGGCTTCACCGGCTCGGCCTCGGCCGGCCCTACCGGCGGCGGCGGAACCACCCACCGGGCCGCGCAGACGCTCACCGAGCAGCTGAAGGTCACCGCGTTCTGGACCAAGGAACGGATGCGCGCGGCGACCCCGATCGAGCGGCTCCTCCCGAAGTCGGCCGCGAAGGCAGCCACCGTCTCCCGGGGCGCCCCCACCGTCGTCCCCCCCACCACGCCGCTGGCCAGCGCCCTGCCGCCGCTGGGACTGCCGTCGTTGGGGCTTCCCAACCAGGGCACCCCCTGGGCCGGCGGCGGCGCGGTCGTGCGCACCGCGGGCCGGGTCTTCTTCCTGTTCAAGGGCCGTCCGGCATCCTGCTCCGGCGACGCGGTGACCAGCGCCAACAAGAGCACGGTGCTCACTGCTGGCCACTGCGTGAAGATGGAGGGCAGCTGGCACACCAACTGGGTCTTCGTGCCCGCCTACAACAACGGCAACCGGCCGTACGGCACCTGGACCGCCCGCGTCATCATGGCCACGCCGCAGTGGGTGGCCACCGAGGATCTGAACTTCGACGTCGGTGCCGCCGTGGTCAACACGCTGAGCGGGAAGAAGCTGACGGCGGTGGTCGGCGGGCAGGGCGTCGCGTTCAACCAGGCACGCCTGCAGGCCATGTACGCCTTCGGCTACCCGGCCGGCGCGCCCTACGACGGCACGAGGCTGATCTACTGCAACGGCCCGACGATCACCGATGCCGTGCTGAGCACCGACCACGGCATGCTCTGCGACATGACCGGCGGCTCCAGTGGCGGCCCCTGGTTCCTCAACTTCAACCCGGCCACCGGGCTCGGCATCCAGAACTCGGTGAACAGCTTCAAGATCACCCTGGTGCCGCTCCTCATGTTCGGGCCGTACTTCGGGACCGACGCCCAGAACCTCTACAACGCCGCGCAGCGACGCTGACGGCCTCCGTCCCGTCCGGCTGGGCGAGGCAGGCGACACCGCACCCAGCCGGACCGGCTGGCACCACCGCGCAGGTGTGACCCTGGCTGTGGCCGGGCGTCCGCAGGTCAGGCGAGGTTCGCGGAGCGCGGGTAGGCGTCGGTGGGGTCGGTGAGGACGTTGACGAGGTAGGGCACGCCCGCGTCGAACGCGCGTCGGAGTGCCGGTCCGAGGTCCCCGGGCTTCTCGACCACCTCGCCGGCTCCGCCCAAGGCGGAGACCACGTCGTCGTAGCGCAGGCCCGGTTGCAGGTCGGCGGCCACGTCGTAGCCGTAGAGCGCCCGCATCGGGTGCTTCTCCAGGCCCCAGATGCCGTTGTTGCCCATCACCATCACCACCGGCAGCCGGTGCCGCACCATCGTGTCGACGTCCATCAGCGAGAACCCGGCCGCGCCGTCGCCGAGCAGCAGGCACACCTGCGAGGACGGCCGCGCCAGCCGGGCGGCGATCGCGTACCCGGGCCCGGTGCCCAGGCAGCCGTACGGGCCGGGGTCCATCCAGCATCCAGGGACGGACGAGTCGAGGTACCGGCCGGCGTAGGAGACGAAGTCGCCGCCGTCCCCGATCACCACCGCGTCGGAGTCGAGCACCCGGCGCAGCTCGCCGTAGACCCGGGCCGGCCTGACCGGGTCGGTGTCGGCCTCCAGCAGGTCGGTCTCGGCCGCCCGGGCGGCGAGCTCGCCGTCGCGCAGCTCGTCGATCCAGGCCTCGTGGTCGGCCCGCGGCCCCGGGTGGTCGGCAAAGGCGGTCAGGATCGCGCGCAGGTCGCCGGCCGGCGCTGCGGCCACCGCGACGTGCTCCGCGCGTTGGGACGGGGCGTCGGTCACGTGGACGACCGTGGCGTCGCCGAACGCGCCGAAGGCGAGCCGGAAGTCCAACGGCGTGCCCACCACGGCCACGACGTCGGCGGCCTTGAACGCCTTCCCCCGGGTGCGGGCGAACGCCAGCGGATGGCCGGCCGGGATGCAGCCGCGGCCCATGCCGTTGGTGAAGACCGGCACCCGCAGCGCCTCGGCGGCGGCCACCAGCGCGGCCTCGGCGGCCCCGGCGTACACGTCCGACCCGGCGACCAGGACCGGCCGTGCGGCGCCGGCCAGCAGCGCGGCAGCCCTGGCCACCTCGTCCGGGTCGGCCGGCACGGGCTCGGCGACCGCGGCCGCGGGCACGTCGACGGTGGCGCGGTCGAACACCACGTCCATCGGCAGGTCGAGGAAGACCGGTCCGCGGTGCGGACGCAGCGCGGCGGCGGCGGCGGCGGACACGGCCTCGGCGATCGACGCCACCGCCGTGACGGTCGCGGCGTGCTTGGTGACCGTGGCCAGCAGCGGGACGTGGTCGATCTCCTGCAGCGACCCCGCGCCCCACCGCCACCGCGGTGCCCGGCCGCCGAGCACGACCACCGGCGAGCCGTTGAAGAACGCGGTGGTGACGCCGGAGACGCCGTTGGTGACCCCTGGCCCGGCCGTGAGCACAGCCAGGCCGGGCCGCCTGGTCAGCTTCGCGGTGCCCTCGGCCGCGAACACGGCGGTCTGCTCGTGCCGGGTGTCGAGGATCCGCATGCCGGTCTGCTCCGCGGCGTCGTAGAGCGGGAACACGTGCCCACCCGAGAGCGTGAACATCGTCTCCACGCCGTACCGACGCAGGGCGGCGACCGCGAGGTCGCCCCCGTGGCCTTCGAGCTGACTCATCCGCTTCCCTTCCTCGCCTGAGGGCAGTTGCACCCTACCTACTCGCGAGTAGGGGTGGGGTCAGATCGCCCCCGGCCGCCCGGACTGCCGCCTCCCGTTGCTTGCGCGCCATGTCCTCCAGCGCGGCCCGGTGGGCGCCGGCCCCGTCGTACTCCTCGAGCCGGTTCTTCACCACGCGCGCCGGAACACCCACCACCACCGAGTAGTCGGGAATATCGCGGTTGACGACGGTATGTGCCGCGACCACGCACCCCCGGCCGACCGTGATACCCCGCAGCACGGTGGCCTTCACCCCGATCCAACAGTCCGGACCGATCCGCACCGGTGACTTGACGATGCCCTGGTCCTTGATCGGGGTGCTCACGTCGGCGTAGACGTGGTCGAAGTCGCACACGTACACCCAGTCCGCGACGATCGTGGTGGCTCCGAACTCGATGTCGAGATAGCAGTTGATCGTGTTGTCCTTGCCGAACACGCACTTGTCCCCGACCCGCAGGGTGCCCTCGTGGGCCCGCAGGGCGTTGCCGCCGCCGATGTGCACCCACCGGCCCAGGACGAGCCGGCCGTAGCCGCGCCGGGCGTGCAGCTGGACGCCCGGGCCGAGGAACGCGAATCCCTCGGTGACGATGTGCGGCTTGGTGACCTTGAGCCAGAAGAACCGCCAGTACCGGATCAGATACCACGGCGTCCACGCGCGATTGCGGATCACCCACCGCAACGAGGCGAGCGTGAGGAACCGGGCCTGCCGGGGCCCCGGGCCCTGGTCTGGACGCCGCCGGAACAGTGGCCGGGACGGTCGTCGGAACGGTCCTCGGAACACGGCCGTCAAGGTACTCCGGCCGCCACCGCCGAGGGTCAACGGATCTCCTGCCAGAACGCGTCGGCCGCGGCCTGGTCGGTGCCGGCGAAGTGGATCTCGCCGGAGACCGGCTCGTCGGTGAGTTCCCAGTACAGGTAGCGCGTCTTGTCGCGCTTGCGGTGGCCGGCGACGAACGTGCCCCGGGGAGTTCCCGCGCTGTCGGACCAGGGACCCTGCCCGTCCACGGTGTGCGTACCGCCCAGGAAGCCCTTCACGACCGACGTCTTGTAGACGTTGCGGTCCTCGAGCGTCTGGTGGCGGGCATAGACCACGTCGCTCCCGTCCGGGTACCGGCAGAGCATCGTCTCGGTGGTGGTGTTCCCCGGCACCGAGACGCCGCTCTCCAGGATCGGCCGGCACCGGGTGGCCCTGGTGGCGCCGGCGCGCGCGAACTCCCTGAGCGTCGGATCCTGGATGAGCTCCAAGGCCCGGTCAGCCGGTGGGGCGGTGGCCGTGGCGGTCGGGCTCGGCGTCGGGAACGGCGCGGCCGTGAGCGCCACCACGCCGCCGCCCCCCACGCACAGTGCCAGCACCAGCACGGCCGTCACCACACCGACGATCAGCCCGGCGCGCCGGTCCGGGGTCGCGGCGGGCTGGTCAGGGCTCGGCTGGACCAGCCGGCGCGACCGGGACGACGGACGGTCGCCGACCGCGGACGCGGAGAAGAGGCCGTCCGGATCGGCGGTCAATGGTGCTCGTTCCAGAACGTCTCGGTCGCCGCCCGGTCGGTGGAGTCGGTGAAGATCTCCGCGGAGACCGGCTGGTCGGTGAGGTCCCAGTAGAGGAACCGGGCCTTGTCCTTGACGTGGTAGCCGGTGATGAGCGCGCCCTGGCGTTCGCCCGCGGCGTTGGACCACGAGCTGTCGCTGTCGACGACCAGCGTGTCGCCCTTGAACCCGCTCCGGGCCGACCGGGAGTAGGAGTCGCGCTCGGACAGCGAGTCGTAGCGGATGTAGAGCACCGAGTCGCCGCCGGCGAACGAGCAGATCTTCGCCTCCCTCGCGCCCTTGATCGTCGTGGTCGGCGTCGTGCAGGTGCGGGCCTTGTTGCCTCCGACCCTGGCGAACTCCTTCAGCTCCTGGTCGGTGAACGCGGCCAGCGCGGGACTGTCCGAAGGAGAGACGCTCGGGCTCGGCGACTCGCTGGCCAACGCCGAGCCCGACGGGCTGGCCGAGGGGTCGGCGTTGATCGCGAGGACACCGAACGTCCCGCCGGCGATGCAGAGCAGCAGCACCAGTACGCCCGCGATGATGCCGACGATCAGGCCGGTGCGGCTCTTCGGCGGTGGCGGCTGGCCGTAGGCAGGTTGGCCGTATTCGGCGCCGTACCCGGCTTGCTGGCCGTACCCCGGCTGCTGCTGGCCGTGGCCCGGCTGGCCGTAGCCGGGCTGGCCGTAGCCGGGCTGCTGCTGGCCGTAGGGGTCCTGCCCGTACGACGGCGGGCCGTAGCCCGGCTGCCCGCCGTAGCCCGACCCGGACTGCTGCGGGGGCACCCCGCCCGGGTTCCATCCCTGCTGCGGATCGGGTGGATAGGTCACGCTCGTCTCCTCGGTCCCGCTGCCGGCTGGTGCGCACGGCCGACCTCAGCGTAGGGGGCCGGCGCGACAGGAATACCGGCAGCGCGCCGGCGCAGCGGGTTGGCAGTGACCTGCCGGGCAACCGAGCCATGGCCCGCCCTCATCGCGGCTTCACTCCGGTGACCAGCGCGTTGTAGAACAGGCCGGCCGGGATCACCCTGCTCCACACGTGCCGGTCCACGGCCGAGAGCGCCATCCACCCGCGGTAGGCGAACATCGCCCAGCGCCACCCCAGCCGCTCCGGCGGCACCGCGCACTCGAACGTGCGCACCGGCCAGCCCAGCCAGGACGCCGTCAACTCCTCGGTCCGCACCTCGACGTCCGCGGCGCCGGCGGCCCGGGCCAGCCGGGCCAGTTCGGCCGGGGGGAACGTGTGCAGGTCGACCACCGCCTCCAGCTCGGCGGCGCGGGACGAGTCGTCCAGCTCGGCCCGTGGCCGCCGCCAGCCCCGCAGGCCGGGCAGCCGGGTGACGTTGGTGGTCAGATGCCAGGTGAGCTGGGAGAGCCGGCGGGCCACCACGTCGCCGTAGCGGGTCGGCTCACCGGCGAAGACGAGCCGGCCGCCCGGCTTGAGCACCCGCAGGCACTCGGCCAACGCCAGCTCCACGTCCGGGATGTGGTGCAGGACGGCGTGGCCCACCACCAGGTCGAACGTGCCCTCGTCGTACGGGATCGACTCGGCGTCGGCCACCCGACCGTCCACGTCCAGCCCGAGCTTCGCCGCGTTGGCGACCGCGACCTCGACCATGCCCGGACTGATGTCGGTCACTGACCCGCGCTCTGCCACGCCGGCCTGCATCAGGTTGAGCAGGAAGAAGCCGGTGCCGCAGCCCAGTTCCAGCGCCTGGCCGTACGGCCAGCCGTCCTCGCCGGCGATCGTGGTGAACCGGTCACGGGCGTAGCCGATGCAGCGCTCGTCGTAGGAGATCGACCACTTCGCGTCGTAGCTGGCGGCCTCCCAGTCGTGGTACAGAATGTTCGCCTGCTTGGGGTCGTGCCGGGCGGCCTCGACCTGCTCGCGGGTGGCGGCCGGCCGCCCGGCGCCGGGCTCGGCTGCCGGCTCGGCCACGGTCACGGCCAGGACCCCGGTGTCCGCCGGTTGCGCCATCGGTCAGCGCCCGACGAACTCGGCCTTGCCCGGGCCGTTCGCGACGAAGGACTCCATGCCGATCCGCTGGTCCTCGGTGGCGAACAGCGCGGCGAACAGGTGGCTCTCCAGCCGCAACCCGGAGTCCAGGTCGCCGTCCAGCCCGCCGTCGATCGCGGCCTTGGCCGCCCGCAGGGCGTGCGCCGGACCCCGGGCCAGCCGGGCCGCCCACTCCACCGCCGCGGTGTACACGTCGTCCGGGGCCACCACGCGGTCCACCAGCCCGATCGCCAGCGCCTCGTCGGCCTCGACGAAGCGGCCGGAGTAGACGATGTCCTTGGCCCTGGCCGGTCCGACCAGCCGCGGCAGCCGCTGGGTGCCGCCCGCGCCCGGGATGATGCCGAGCAGGATCTCGGGCTGGCCGAGCTTGGCGTTGTCGCCGCAGACCCGGAAGTCGGCGGTCAGGGCCAGCTCGCAGCCGCCGCCCAGGGCGTAGCCGGTGACCGCGGCGACCACCGGCTTGGGAATCTGGGCCACCGCCGTGAACGAGCCGGAGAGCGGCCCCGCGTGGGCGGCCATCTCGGCGTAGCCCATGCCGGCCATCTCCTTGATGTCGGCACCGGCCGCGAACACCTTCGGCCCGCCGTAGAGCACCACCGCGCGCACGTCCTGGCGCGCCGAGGCCTCGGTGGCCGCCGCCCGCAGCTCCTGCTGCACCTGGGCGTTGAGCGCGTTCATCGGGGGCCGGTCCAGCCGGATCGTGCCGATGCCGTCCTCGACCTCGAGCCGTACCAACTCGCCCACGCGCAGCTCCCTCGCTCCACCCGACAGTGCCTGCACCCTAGCCGCCGGGCCGGGCGCCCGGCCGGCGGCTAGGGTCAGTCCCCATGCCCACCCGCGGTGACGATGCCCGGCGCTGATCTCGTCGTGCTGGGCGCGGGCCCGGCGGGGCTGGCCGCGGCCTGGCGGGCCGCCCGGGCCGGTCTGTCGGTGACCGTGCTCGACCGGGCCGACGCCGTGGGCGGGATGGCCGGGAGTTTCACGGTGGCCGGCGTCCGGGTCGACCACGGCAGCCACCGCCTGCACCCGGCCACGCCTCCGGAGGTGCTGGCCGACCTGCGGCAGCTCCTCGGGGACGATCTACAGCAACGTCCGCGCAACGGGCGGCTCCGGATCGCCGGCGGCTGGGCCGGCTTCCCGCTGCGGATCGGCGAGCTGGCCCGGGTGATGCCGCCGGCCATGCTGGCCCGGGTGGCGCTGGACGTGCTGGCGGCCCCGGTGCGGCGGGGCAACCAGCCCACCTACGCCGGTGCGCTGCGGCGGAGCCTCGGCCCGACCCTGTACGACGCGTTCTACGCGCCGTACGCCCGCAAGCTCTGGGGCCTGGACGGCGAGCAGATCGACGCCGAGCAGGCCCGGCGGCGGGTGGCGGCCGACACGCCGCTGAAGATCGCCCGCCGGATCCTCCGCCGCGGCGGCAACGGCCAGGGGCGCGTCTTCCTCTACCCCCGGCGGGGGTTCGGGCAGATCACCGAGGCACTGGCCGAGGCGGCCACAGCCGCCGGCGCGGAGATCCGGCTCGGTGCCGACGTGCTCCGGCTCGCCGCCGGCCCGGACGCGGTCACGGTCGGCACCGCGGACGGCGAGGTGACCGCCGCGCACGCCTTCGCCACCCTGCCGCTGCCGGTGCTGGGCCGGATCACCCGCCCGGCTCCGGACGCCGGTGTGCTCGCGGACGCCGGACGGCTGCGGTTCCGGGCGATGGCGCTCGTCTACGTGGTGCACGAGGGCGGCCGGTGGACGGGGTACGACGCGCACTACCTGCCCGACCCCGCCACCCCCGTCACCCGGATCTCGGAGCCGGCCAACTACCGCGACTCGGCCGACGACCCGGCCGGGCACACCGTGCTCTGCGCCGAGGTTCCGTGCGAGGTCGGGGACGCGACCTGGACGGCGTCCGACGACGACCTCGGCGCGACCGTCGCCGACACTGTCGCGCGGCTCGGCCTGCCGCCGCTCCGGCCCGGCGGGGTCCAGGTGAAGCGGCTCCCCCACGTCTACCCCGTTTACGCCCGCGGCTACGCCGACCACCTTCGCGGCCTGGACGCCTGGGCGTCGGCGTTGCCGCGGGTCACGGCGTTCGGCCGGCTGGGCCTGTTCGTCCACGACAACACCCACCACGCGATCGTGATGGCCAACGACGCCGTCGACGCACTGGGGCGCGGCGCCACGGCCGGCCAGCGTGACCAGCCGGCGTGGACCGCCGCCCGCCAGCGCTTCACCCACCACGTCGTGGAGGACTGACCCGCCGACCCCGCTCAGAACGCATGGCGGCGCCGGCGTCGTCGTGCACAGACCTCTGTCGGACGCCAGCACCGCTCCGCGCCGGCGCGGCTAGGCTCTGCTCCGGCCGATCACCGGAATCGGGCGCCGGGAGTCCCGTCCTGGGCCAACGGGCGTTCCGACGTCTGACGATGCGTACTGTGAAGGCGCGCGCGACCTCTCGGCCGGTCGGCTCGGGTCCACAGCCGGCCTGCCACGTTCCACCCGCATGCCTGATGGCGATCAGCGGTCGGCGTTCAGTTCGCGGTGGACGGCCGGGACGACCTTGCGGAGGTAGCGGCCCAGCGTGACGAACGAGGTACCGGTCTCGCGGAAGGCGTACCGGATCGGCACCTCGGTGTAGTCGAACCCCTTGGCGAGCAGGTCGAGGGTGAGCACCTGCGCGTAGTTGTAGTCGTGGATCACCTCGGCGCTGGCGGCAGCGTCGGCGGAGAACGCGCGGTAGCCGCTCTGGCCGTCGGTGAGGTCGCGGCGGCGGGTCAGCCAGCGCACCCAGGCCGTGAGCACGAGGTTGCCCAGCCTGCGGTGGGCCATCATCCGCTGGATGTCGCCGCGGAACCGGGAGCCGACCACGTAGTCGGCCTCCCCGGCGAGGATCGGGGCGGTGAGCCGCTCGACGTCCTCGGGGAAGTACTCGCCGTCGGCGTCCAGGTACACCACCGCGGCCGGCCCGAGGGCCACCGCCTCGGCCAACCCCCGGCGGACGGCCGCCCCCAGGCCGAGGTTCCGGGGCTGACGGACGACCACGGCGCCGGCCTCGGCCGCACGCGCCGCCGAGGCGTCCGTGGAGCCGTCGTCCACCACGATCGTCACCAGGTCCCGACCCGCCACCTGCCGCGGCAGCCGACGGACCACCTCACCGACCACCGCCTCCTCGTCGTACGCGGGGATGAACGCCACCACCGGCGCGTCGCCCGGCACCGGCGTCCGGGGTGGACGGTCCGGGAGTGCCCGGGGCAGCCGCAGCCAGCCCCAGTACGACGGGCCGGGAACCAGCAGCGCCACACCACCGACCACCAGCGCGTACACCGTCTTCACCGCATGCGTGCCGAGCGCGATCGCGAAGGCCGGGCCGGCCGGCATCCCGAGCGCGACCAGCGCCGCGGTGGCCGCGGCCTCGTACGAGCCGAATCCCCCCGGCGTCACCGCCACCACCTGGGCCGCGATCGTCACCGCCGTCACCGCGACCGCCTGGTACGGCGTGATCGGGTGTCCGGCGGCGGCGGCGATCTCCCACACCACGGCCGACTCCAGCCCCCACGCGGCCAGCGCGGCCAGCGCCGCCCGCACGCCCGGCAGCCGGAGCTCCGCACCTGACCGCCGCAGCCACACCGACCACGCCACTCCCGCTCCGCACACCACCACCAGCCCCGCGACACCGGCCCAGACCCACGGCCGGGCCGATCCGCCGACCAGCCCGCCGACCAGCCCCGGTGCGGCGGCCAGTGCCAGCGCCAGCACCGCGAGCAGGTCCGCGGCGCGCAACGTGACGGCGGACGCGAGCACGGGCTGCGCCGGGAGGGGCGTGCGGCGCAGCACACTCGTCACCCGGAGCGCCTCGCCCAGCCGGACCGGCAGCACGTGGTTGCCGAGCAGGCTCACGTGGAGCGCCGCCCACGCCTGCCCGGGCGCGAGCTCCGGGAGCACCGCCCGCCACGACCAGGCCCGGAGCCAGAACGCCAGCGCGTAGGCCGCCAGCGCGGCCGCCAGCCCGGCCGGTGCCCCCAGCACCGCGCCGGCGGTCGCGGCCAGCACTCCTCCGTCGACCACCTGCCACAGGTAGGCAACAGCCGCCGCCAACGCGACCGCTCCCAGCAGCGGACGGGCCACCTTGACCACGCGCCGCACGACGGCCGGCGTCGGTCCGGGGCCGCCGGTAGCGGTAGTCGCACGGCGACGCTGAGCGACTTTTCTGACCTTCGTGGACATACCTTCCTTCCGCTGGACGGGCCCGGCGAAGTGAGGTTAGCCTTACCAACGTTTCGCCGTCAGCGATCCCGCGGCAAGAGCTCCGGTCCGGCACATGCGCACAGGGGGGTGGGGCATGACCTCGATCGTGACCGGTTCCGCTGGATTCGTCGGCCGCACCCTGGTGAGCATCCTGCTCGACGCCGGCGAGCCGGTGGTCGGGATCGACCGCGCACCGCAGCTCCCACAACAGGGCCTGACCACGCTCGCGGCCGACCTCCTCGACCGCGACGACGCCGTCCTCGACGCGCTGGCCTCCGGCGGCCGGGTCTTCCATCTGGCCGGATGCCCCGGGGTCCGGGACACCCGGGCCGACGTCCGGGCCCGGCGTCAACGCGACAACGTCCTGGCCACCGCGGCGGTGCTGTCCACGGTGCCGGCCGCCACGCCGCTCGTCGTCACGTCGTCGTCGTCGGTGTACGGCGGAGCGCGGCACGGCCGGCCCAGCGCCGAGACCGACCGCGTGCGGCCTCGCGGCGGCTACGCGGCGAGCAAGGCGGCGGCCGAGACCCTCTGCCGGTCCCGGCTCGACCTCGGCGGGCAGCTCGTGGTCGCCCGCCTGTTCACCGTGGCCGGTGAGGGCCAGCGGCCCGACATGGCGTTGTCGCAGTGGATCGAGGCCGCGCGGGCCGGGCGGCCGCTGCGCCTGCTCGGCTCCCCCGCGCGTACCCGGGACGTGACCGACGTCCGGCAGGCCGCACGGGCGCTCGTCGGCCTCACCGAGCGCGGTGCGCGCGGCCTGGTGAACGTGGGGACCGGCGTCGGCCACACGCTCGGGGCGATGGTCCAGGCTGTCGCCGCCGCCCTCGACACCGACGTCCGGACGTACCTCGCCCCGGCCGACCGGGTGGAGGTCGCCGACACCCTCGCCGACACGCGCACGCTGCGCACCTGGCTCGGCTGGACACCCCAGACCGACCTCCCGACGCTGGTCGCCCGCCAGGTCGCCGCGGGCGCGACCTTCCCGGCGCCCGACCCGCTGGCCGTCGCGCCGACCGGTCCGGCGCTGTTGGCAGGCAGATGACCACCGCTGCGACCCAGGCAGCCGGTCGCCGCCTGCGGGTGGCAGCCGCGCTGGTGTTCGCGCTTTCCGTGGTCGCGGCGACGCTCGGCATCGGCGTGCGGGCGACGTTCGCCGGACACGTCGCCGTGGACGAACCGCAGTACGCGCTGACCGCGCTGAGCCTCTACGAGGACGGCGACCTGGACATCTCCGACGAGCTGGCCGAACGCCGCTGGCAGGTCTTCTTCGACGCCGAGCTTCCCGTGCAGACCGCCGTGCTGGCCGACGGACGGCAGGTCAGCCCACACGACCCACTGCTGCCGGTGCTGTTGGCCGTGCCGATGGGACTCGGCGGCTGGGCCGCGGCCAAGTTCACGCTGGCGCTGTTCGCGGGCGCGCTCGCCGCGTTGACCCTGTGGGTCGCGGTGCGGCGGTTCGGGCTGCGGGTGTGGCCGGCCGCGATCGGCGTGGGCCTCGCCGCCGCGTCGGCCCCGCTGGCCGTGTACGGCCAGCAGCTCTACCCCGAACTGCCGGCGGCCCTGGTCGTGACCGCCGCGGTCGCGGCGCTGACCGGCCCGCCGGACCGCCGGAGCCTCGCGCTGCTGGGCGTCCTGGTGACGGCGCTGCCGTGGCTCTCGGTCAAGTACGCCCCCGTGGCATTGGCCCTGGCCCTGGTGGCCGCCGTGCGGTGGTGGCGGGCCGGGCAACGGCGACCGGCGGGCGCGTTCGCCGTGGCGCTCGCGGTGTTGGGCGCGGCCTACCTCGGCCTGCACCGGCTGATCTGGGGAGGCTGGACGGCGTATGCCAGCGCCGACCACTTCCAGCGGTCGGGCGAGTTCGGTGTGGTCGGCTTCGATCCGGACTACGTCGGCCGCGGTCTGCGGCTGGTGGGGCTGCTGGTCGACCGCGGCTACGGCCTGGTGGCCTGGCAGCCGGCATGGCTGCTGGCGGTCCCGGCCGCCGCGGCGCTGGTCGCGCTGAGGCCGCGGGGCGGAGCGACGCTCGCGGCTCCGCTGGCCGCCGGCTGGCTCGTGGCCACCTTCGTCGCGCTGACCATGCACGGGTTCTGGTGGCCCGGCCGGCAGCTGGTCGTGGTGCTCCCGCTCGCGCTGCTGCTGATCCTGTGGTGGCTGGAACAGGTCGGCGGCCGGGTCCGGGCGATGGCCGTCGGACTCGGCGCGGCCGGCGTGCTGACCTACGGCGGCCTGCTGCTGGACGGCTGGGCCCGGGAGATCACCTGGGTCTCGGAATTCCAGCGCGTCGACGCCCCCCTCTACCAGCTCGTCCGCCCGCTGCTGCCCGACTACCGCGGCGACTTCTGGCTCCCCCACCTGGCCTGGATTGCCGTGTTCGCCGGGCTGGCCGTCCTCGGCTGGCGCTCGGTGCGCGGTGCCACCCCCCGCACGGGCCAGCAGGCCCTGGCGCCGCTGTCCGCCCCTCTGGTGCGCTCGCGCACCTCCGTGACCCCGGCCGTGGACCCACCGCCGCCGGTGACCGTGCCCGCTCCCCCGTCGAGAGGATCCTCCCCATGACACGTCGCCCCCGCCGGATCACCGCCGCACTCGCCGTGCTCGCCGCCCTGCTCACGTTCGGCCTCGCCGCCTGCAACGACTCCGGCGCCGACACCGGCTCGAACTCCGGCTCCAGCTCCGAGTAGGCCGGCAGCGCCGAGGTCCGGGCGGGCGGGTCCGCCCGTCCGGCCTCGGACCACCGCATCGTCCGACCTCCGCCCGCCCCACCGACCGGCAGAAGGACCCGCCCATGCTCTCCGCCCTCCGGCTTCCCGTTCCCCGGCTGCTCGCCGCGCTCCTGGCGGGCGGCCTCGTCGCGGCCCTGGCCGGGTGCAGCGATCCGAACGCCGTCGACGAGAGCAAGCTGGTCGTCTACTCCGGCCGGCAGGAGGTGCTGGTCGGCGACCTGATCGAGAGATTCCAGAAGGACACCGGCATCGAGGTGTCCGTCCGCTACGGCAACACCGCGCAGCTCGCCGCCCAGCTGCTGGAGGAGGGCGACCGCACCCAGGTCGACGTCTACTTCTCCCAGGACGCCGGGACGCTCGGCGCGCTCGCGAAAGCGAGCATGCTCGACACGCTCCCGCAGCCGGTGCTGGACAAGGTCCCGGCGCGCTACCGCGCGAAGACCGGCACCTGGATCGGCACGTCCGGGCGGGCCCGGGTGATCGTCTACGACCCCCGGCAGGTCCCGGAGGCCGACGTGCCCGACACCGTCTTCGCGCTCACCGACCCGAGGTGGAAGGGGAAGGTGGGCCTCTCCCCGAGCAACGCCTCGTTCGAGTCGTTCGTCACCGCGATGCGGGTGCTCAAGGGCGAGGACGCCACCAGGAAGTGGCTGGCGGACATGAAGGCCAACGACGCGCAGACCTACGACAACAACATCGCGATCCTCAACGCGACCAAGGCCGGCACGCTGAAGCTGGGCCTGATCAACCACTACTACTGGTACGAGCAGGTGGCCGAGACGGGTCTGGCCGCGATGCCGGCCCGGTTGAAGTTCCTGCCGAACGGCGACCCGGGCGGCCTGGTCAACGTCGCCGGCGTCGGCATCCTCAAGGGCACCGACCGTTCGGCCCAGGCAAGGAAGTTCGTGGAGTACCTGCTCGGCCAGAGCGGGCAGGAGTACGTCTCCGACGTGGCCAAGGAATACCCGCTGGTCGCCGGAGTCGCACCGCCCGGGGACCTTCCCGCCCTGGACAGCCTGCAGGCTCCCGACATCGACCTGTCCGATCTCGACACCCTCGACGCCACGCTGAAGATGATCGAGGACGCGGGCCTGACATGAGCGGGCAAATGAGCCGACCGTGAGCCGACCGTGAGCACCGACACCGCCCTGAGCACGGCCGTGCCGCCGTTGCCGGCACCCGTCGTCGTCGCCGGCCGGCGACGGCCGGTGCGGTTGCCGGTGCCGCTCGTCGCGGCGGCATCCCTGACGGCGGCCGTGGCGCTGCTCCCGCTGGTGTACGTCGGGGTGCGTGCCTCCGAGCGGGGGTTCGGCACGGCCGTCGACGTGCTGGTGCGCGAACGCACCGTCCGGTTGATCGGGCGCAGCCTCGCCCTCGCGGGCACGGTGAGCGTCGCCTGTCTCGTCCTCGGGGTGCTGCTGGCCTTCGTGGTGGCCAGGACGCGAATTCCGGGCCGTCGGGTGTGGGGGGTCGCGCTCGCGCTGCCGTTGGCGGTGCCGTCCTACGTCGCCGCGTTCGCCTGGCTGTCGCTGTTCGGCGGCTTCGGCGGCTTCGCCGGCTCGGCACTGGTGCTGAGCCTGTGCTGCTACCCGTACGTCTACCTGCCGGTGGCGGCCGCGCTCGAACGGGTCGATCCGGCGCTGGAGGAGGTGGCCCGCTCACTCGGGCACCCGCCGGTGCGGACGTTCTTCGCTGTGACACTGCGGCACGTCCGGCCCGCCGCCGGTGCCGGGGCGCTGCTGGTGGCGCTCTACGTCCTCTCGGACTTCGGCGCGGTCGCGCTGCTGCGCTACGACGTGTTCACCCGGGTGATCTACACCTCCTACCGGTCCAGCTTCGACCGCACGCCCGCCGCGATCCTGAGCACCGTGCTCGTGGTGCTCACCGTCCTGATCGTGTGGGCGGAGAGCCGGACCCGGGGGCGTGCCTCCTACGCCCGCCTCGGCGGCGGAGCAGCCCGGCAACGTCCACGGCTGCGGTTGCGGTGGTCGGCGGGACCGGTGCTGGCCGGCTGTGTCGCGGTGGCCGGGCTGGCGCTGGGGGTGCCGTTCGGGGCACTGGCGTACTGGCTCTCGATCGGCAGTTCGGCCGGCCTCGATCTCGGCGAACTGGGCGCCGCGGCGGTCACCACGCTGGGGGTGTCGATCCTGGGGGCGCTGGTCACCACGGTGCTGGCGCTGCCGGTCGGCGTCCTCGCGGCCCGGTACCGCGGGCGTGTCCCGCGCCTGCTCGAACAGGCGTCGTACGCCGGCCACGCGCTGCCGGGCATCGTGGTGGCGCTCGCGCTGGTCTTCCTGTCCGTGCGGTACGCCTACCCGCTCTACCAGCGGACTCCGGTGCTCGTGCTGGCCTACGCGGTGCTGTTCCTGCCGGCCGCGGTGGGGGCCGTCCGGGCGGCGGTGGCACAGGCTCCGCCGGTGCTGGAGGAGGTCGGGCGGTCGCTGGGACGCACGCCGCTCGGCGTGCTCCGCTCGGTGACGCTGCCACTGGCCGGCCCCGGTGTCGCCGCCGGCGCGGCGCTGGTCGTCCTCACCTGTATGAAGGAGCTGCCGGCCACGCTGTTGCTGGCGCCGACCGGGATGTCGACACTGGCCACCGAACTGTGGACCCAGACCGAGGTGGGTGCCTACGCCGCGGCCGCGCCGTATGCGGCGGCGCTGGTGCTGCTCGCCGCGCTGCCCACGTTCCTGCTCGGACGCTGGTCCCGTGCCCGGGCCGGCGAACCGTCCGGGCACGCACCGCCCGCGGCGGCGGGAAGGAGTCCCCGATGAGCGAGGTGGGCACGTGAGCGAACTGGTGGTCCGCGGGTTGGACAAGGCGTTCGACGGCCCGCCGGTGCTGTCCGGGCTCGACCTCACGGTGCCCCGGGGTGCACTCGCGGCGGTGCTCGGTCCGTCCGGCTGCGGCAAGACCACCCTGCTCCGCGTCGTCGCGGGCTTCGAGGCCGCCGACCGCGGCGAGGTCGTGATCGGCGGCCGAACGGTGGCCGGACCGGGCGTCCACCTGCCGCCGGAGCGGCGCAAGGTGGGAGTGGTCCCGCAGGAGGGGGCCCTGTTCCCGCACCTGTGCGTCGCCGGCAACGTCGGGTTCGGCCTGCGCCGCGGGCCGGGCCGGGCCGGCCGGGTGGACGAGATGCTCGACCTCGTCGGGCTGGCGGGCTTCGGCAGCCGGATGCCCCACGAGCTCTCCGGCGGCCAGCAACAGCGGGTCGCGCTGGCCCGCGCACTCGCCGGCGAACCGGCCCTGGTCCTGCTGGACGAGCCGTTCAACGCGCTGGACACCGGCCTGCGCAACGCCGTCCGCGACGACATCCGCACCGCCCTGCGGGCCGCCGGCACGACCGCCGTGCTGGTCACGCACGACCAGCAGGAGGCGCTGTCGATGGCCGACCTGGTCGCGGTGATGCGGGAGGGCCGGGTCGTACAGGCGGCCGTCCCCACCGACGTGTACACCGCTCCCCACGATGTCGGGGTCGCCACCTTCGTCGGCGGGGCCGCCGTGCTCGACGCCACGGCCGACTACGGCACCGCCCGCTGTGTGCTGGGCCCGCTACCGCTACGAGCCGGCGACGAGGCGGCGGCCGGACCTGGCACGGTGGTGGTCCGGCCGGAGCAGATCGTGATCGGGCCGGCCGGCGTCGGTGTCCCGGCCCGGGTCACCGGCAGCGTGTTCTACGGCCACGACGCGATGGTGCGGCTCACCGTGAACGGCGGTGACGCGGCGGCGGCTCCCGTCGACCTGATCGCCCGGACACTGGGCCCGCACGGCCTGGACGAGCACGCCGAGGTCGGCCTCAGCGTCCTCGGCACGGTGTCCTTCTTCCCCTCCTGAGTCGAGCTGTCCGCGCTCGCCGTGGAGCCGGCGGCGTCAGCCGACGTAGCCGCCCCGGCGGCGCTGCCTCGACCTGGCCCGCCGCCAGGTCCCCGCGGCGAAGACAACTGCCCCTGCCGCACCGGCCCCCAGCGCCACCAGCAGCACCCAGTACGACGTGGACAGCGGGCCGTCGTCCGGGTTCTGCACCGGCCGTGCGTCGGTACGGCGCAGGAGCGCGCCCGCCGCGTCGATGCTCTCCACCTCGAACGGGCCCGGAATGGTGGTGAGGACCGTCGGCGTACCACCCCGCAACGACCGCGCCGTGATCGTCGAGCCGGACGCTGCGGGTTCGTGGAACACCAGTTCGGTGCCCGAACGCCACCCGAGGAAGGTCGGCGCTGCCGGCGAGCCCCTCTCGGTCCGGAGAACCAGCGGGGCGGGGGGCTGACCACGCGATTCCTTGCGGGGATCAGCGGGCACGAACGTGTACTCCTGATCGTCGGCCTCGAGGTGGTCCACCAGGAGCCAGTTGCCGTCCGGCGACCATGCGTCGTCGCCGGCGAGGGGGCCGACGCTGGGCACCGCCCCGATCTGTGAGCCGCCCACGTCGAGGATGCGAACGGAGTCCTCCCCGTCGACGGCGAGCCGGTTGCCGTCCGGAGAGAACGCCACCGCGCCCGGGACGCTCATGTCCCGGATCGTGGTCGCCCCCGTTCGCAGGTCGACGATGGCCAACGCTTCCCCGGACTTGGACTGGGGCAGCACAATTTCGCACGCGAGCCAGTGTCCGTCCGGGGAGAATCCGGCAGGTCGGACCCAGCCTGTCATCAACCCCAACGGATAGCGACGGACCGACCCGTTTCGCAGGTCGAGGAGTCGCAGCACGCCGTCCTCGTCCTCGTGGCCGAGCGCCGCCCGGGTGCCGTCCGGCGCGAGCAGGCTGTGGAGCGCATTGTCGGTGTCGCCGACCGGCAGGGTCCGGTAGCTGTCGCGGTCGGCCCCGACCGTGAGCGATTCGCTGGCGCGCCCCAACGTCGGGTGGCCGTAGACCGCGATCAGGCTGGCGCGGCCCGGCGGGGCGTCGGCTGCCGACCGGTACCCGGCGGCCGGCCGGTCGGCGACGCGCTCGGGCAGGCTCCCCGTTGGCGACGCCGGCGTGGGAGCGGCGTGCCGGGCGGTGTCGGCGCGGTCGTTCAGCACGAGGCCCACCGGCACGATCGCGGCCAGCATCGCCGTCACCGCGAGGCCCGCGACGATCCGCCTCCGGACCGCCAGCCGGCGGCGGCGGACCTGCACCGCCGTCAACAGGCCGGCCCCGTCGGGCGCTTCTACGGCGTGGGCGTCGAGCCTCGCCCGGACGTGGGTTTCCAGGTCGGTCACGGTGTGCCTCCGGCCAGGACGTTCGTGGCGAACGCCGTGGTACGCAGTCGGGCCAGCGCGCGGGAGGTGTGGGCACGGACCGTCGCCGGCGAGCACCCGAGCAGCTCGCCGATCTCCTCGTCGGGCAGATCCTCGTAGAAGCGCAGGACGAGTGCCGCCCGCTGTTGCCGCGGGAGCATCGCCAACGTCCGCCAGAGCTCGTCGCGCTCGGCGACGGGATGCGCGTGGTCGCGCTGCCGCGGAGCGAGGTGCTCGGGGAAGTCGGCGACGGGATGCTCCGTCGACGAGCGGCGCCGGCGCCAGGACAGGTACTGGTTGAGAACCCCCTTGCGGAGGTAGCTGTCGGGCTGGTGCAGCGACTCGATCCGGGCCCACCGTCGGTGGGCCCGGGCCAGGACGTCCTGCACCAGGTCCTCGGCGAGGTGGCGGTCTCCGGTGAGCAGGTAGGCGAACCTCAGCAGCATCCGACCGCGGCTCACCACATAGGCGTCGAAGCTGTCCGGCAAGGCTGCCCCTCTCGTGTCGCGGGCCTCACTGGTCACACGCGGCGGACGGCCGATCTGTGCAGTGCGCCGGCCAGAATCTCGGAGTCAGATCGCGCGGGCGGTGTAGCGGCCGTTGTCCTGCTGGAGCAGCAGCTTGACGCCGAACGTCCAGGACAGGTACTCCGCCGTCAGCACCTCGGCCACCGGGCCGGCCACGACGATCCGGCCCTCCCGCAGCAGCAGGGCGTGGGTGATGCCGGGCGGAATCTCCTCCACGTGGTGCGTGACCAGCACCAACGTCGGCGCGATGGGGTCGGTGGCGAGCTCGGCAAGACGCTGGAGCAGGTCCTCCCGGGCACCCAGGTCGAGCCCGGCCGCGGGCTCGTCGAGCAGCAGGATCTCCGGGTCGGTCATCAGCGCACGGGCGATCTGCACCCGCTTGCGCTCCCCCTCGCTCAGCGTGCCGTACCGGCGCTCGGCCAGGCCGGCGATGCCGAACTGGTCGAGCAGGGCCCGCGCCCGCACGTGGTCCAGCGCCTCGTACTCCTCGGTGAACCGGCCCACCACGGCGTAGGCGGCCGTGACCACGATGTCGTGGACGGTCTCCTCGACGGGCAGCCGGTCGGCGAGCGAGGCCGACGAGATGCCCACCCGCGGACGCAGCTCGAAGACGTCGACCGCGCCGATCTTCTCGCCCAGGACGCTGGCGCTCCCCGTGCTGGGATGCAGCCGGGCGGCGGCCACCGAGAGCAGGGTGGTCTTGCCGGCACCGTTCGGGCCGAGCACCACCCAGCGGTCGTCCGGGCCGACCCGCCAGGTGACGTCGGCCACCAGCTCATGGCCGCCGCGTTCGACCGTCACCGCGGCGAGGTCGAGGACGGCGGTGCTCTCGGAGAGTTCGTGGGGCACGGCCCCTATCCAACCGCACCGCGCCCGACGGCCGGCAAGGGGCCGCGCAGGCTGCCGCCAAGGCCGGCCCCCACGGACGATGCCCTAGCATCGCGCCTATGTGTCCGGACGGGAGGGTGACCGAGCGAAGCGACGGAAGCGGGGTCGGCCGGTGACCGACGATCGTCCGTGGCCAGGCGCTCCGTACCCGCTCGGTGCCACCTGGGACGGCGACGGCGTGAACTTCGCGCTCTGGACCCCCAACGCCGACGGCGTCGAACTGTGCCTGTTCGACCCGGACGGCACCCAGCACCGGCTGCCGCTGGAAGAGTCCACCTACCACGTGCGGCACGGCTACGTGCCGGGTGTGCGCCCCGGCCAGCTCTACGGCTACCGGGTGCACGGCCCGTGGCAGCCCGCGGCCGGCCACCGGTTCAACCCCGCCAAGCTGCTTGCCGACCCGTACGCGCGGGCCTATGCCGGCCCGCTGCTCCACGACGACGCGCTGTACGCCTACCACGGCGATCCGCACCACGGCGGCCCGGACACCCGCGACTCCGCGCCGTACGTCCCCCGGTCGGTGGTGGTGGCCCGTTCGGCCGGGCTCTCGCACACCCGGCCGCGGGTGCCGTGGGAGGACACGGTCATCTACGAACTGCACGTCCGCGGCTTCACGATGCGCCACCCGGGCGTGCCCGAGCACCTGCGCGGCACCTACGCGGGCCTGGCCCACCCGGCCGTGATCGACCACCTCGTCTCGCTCGGCGTCACCGCAGTGGAGCTGCTCCCCGTGCACCACAGCGTCACCGAGCCGGGTGTGGCCGCCCGCGGGCTGACGAACTACTGGGGCTACAACACGCTCGGGTTCTTCGCGCCGGACTCGCGCTACTCCGCCTCCGGCGACCGGGGTGGGCAGGTGGAGGAGTTCCGGGCGATGGTCGCGGCGATGCACGCGGCGGGCATCGAGGTCATCCTGGACGTGGTCTACAACCACACCGCCGAGGGCGACGCCGGCGGCCCGTCGCTGTCGTTCCGGGGCATCGACAACCAGGGCTACTACCGCCTCGATCCCGCCAACCCGGCCCGCTACGTCGACTACTCCGGCTGCGGCAACACCCTCGACGCCCGCCAGCCCGCCGTGCTCCAGCTGCTGATGGACTCGCTGCGCTACTGGGCGCTGGACATGGGCGTGGACGGGTTCCGGTTCGACCTGGCCTCGGCGCTGGCCCGCTCGTTCCACGACGTCGACCAGCTCTCGGCCTTCATGGCCGTGGTGCACCAGGATCCGGTGATCAGCCAGGTCAAGCTGATCGCCGAGCCGTGGGACGTCGGCGACGGCGGCTACCAGGTCGGCAACTTCCCGCCCCTGTGGACGGAATGGAACGGCCGCTACCGCGACTCGGTCCGCGACCTGTGGCGCGGCGGCGGCGGAGGCCTGGCCGAACTGGGATACCGACTCTCGGGCTCCTCCGACCTCTACCAGGACGACGGCCGCCGGCCGTTCGCCTCGATCAACTTCGTCACCGCCCACGACGGCTTCACCCTGCGCGACCTGGTCACCTACGACCACAAGCACAACGAGGCCAACGCCGAAGCCAACCGGGACGGCACCGACGACAACCGGTCGTGGAACTGCGGGATCGAGGGCGAGACCGACGACCCGGGGGTGAACGCGCGGCGATCCCGCCAGATCCGCAACGTCCTGGCCACCCTGCTGCTCTCCACCGGCGTGCCGATGCTCGTCGCCGGCGACGAGATGCGCCGCACCCAGAACGGCAACAACAACGCCTACTGCCAGGACGGCCCGATCTCGTGGGTGGACTGGTCACCCGACACCGAGGCGGCCGCAATGCGGGAGTTCACCGCGCGGCTGCTCGCACTGCGCCGGTCCTCGCCGGTGCTGCGGCAGCGGTCGTTCTTCCTCGGCACCCCGACCGGATCCGACGAGGTCAGCGACCTGGCCTGGTTCACCCCGGCCGGCCGGGCGATGACGGCCGGCGACTGGCACCGGCACGACGTGCGGACACTGGGCATGTTCCTCGACGGCAGGCAGATCCGCACCCGCACGGCGCGGGGCGAGCGGATCGCCGACGAGTCCTACCTGCTCTGGCTGCACGCCGGCGGCCACGACGTCGAGGTGGTGCTGCCCGGCCCGCCATGGGCGACGGGCTACACGATCGTGTTCGACACCGCCCGGCCGGACCTCACCGACGGCGCCACCACCGCGTCGGCCGGTGCCCGGCTCATGCTCACGGGCCGTTCGGTGGTGCTGCTCCGCGCCCAGCGCTGAGCGGGTGCCACCGCGCGCCAGGCGGACGCCTGGCCGCGGTCAACGCGTGCTCGCGTTGCCGAGCATCAGGCCGACCACGAAGATCAGCAGCAGGAACCCGGCCACCACCAGGGCCCACAGGTACGGGCTGCGGTTGCGGCCGTCGGTCCGGACGCCACGCTGCGCCTTGCGCCGCAGACCACGCCGCCGCCGAGCGGCGCGCTGGGTGGTGGCGGCCAGCCGTTCGGCACCCCGGTACGGGACCCGCACCCCGGCGGCCACCGGCCCCGGTCCGGCCGCGCGCTGGCCGGCCATGTGCTGGGTGGCCACCTGCTCGTAGAGCGCGGCCTCCTGTCGCCGCAGCGCGCCGAGTTCCCTGCTGAGCGTCCAGGCCGGGCCGAAACCCCGCCAGGCCGCGGCACCGGCCAGCGGCAGCGCCACCAGGGTCAGCGCGCTGAACAGCATCGCGACGCCGGTCTCGTCCTGCACCATCGCCACGATGGCCAGCACCGACACCAGCACCAGTCCGGCGAAGGTCGCACCGAACGTGCCCATCCCGAACAGGTCGATCGACGCCCGCATGCGGCCGCGCAGGCTGTCGGCTCGGGCCTGCACGACCTGGAGTTCGTCTTCGATCCTGGGCAGCGCCGACGCGGACGCCGACCCGGAGGGCGACCCGGACGCCGGCCCGGACTTGTCGCCGGGGGAGGACACGGCGTCACCTCCCGCCGCCGAGGACGCGGCCTCGCGTGCCGCCTCGTTGGCGCCTCGCCACTGGGCCGAGGACGTGGGACCTCGCCCCGGGGCGTTGCGCCGCGGAGCCCCGTTTCCCGCTCCCCGCGGCGCACCCTTGGACATGTCAGGCGTTCGTCACCAATCCCAGCTCGCCGGAGTTGGAGAGCAGCTCGTGATGCGGCAGTACTCGAACGGTATAACCGAACGGACCGGCCTGGTGCAATGGCAGGTCGGCCTCGTACCGGTAAGTATCGCCGCCCTTGTCCACCATTCGCATGGGGACACACGTCACGTTGTGCAGGCTGTCGTGCTCGTCGACCGAGCCGCTGCAGGCCTGCACCGCCACGTCCTCGGGCCGCAGTCCACCCAGGACCACCTCGGCCCGGAGGTTCAGCGTCGAGCCCAGCGCGGGGGTGTCGCCCTCGCCGGAGGACTCCACGTGGGCGACCGTCAGCTCCGGCCAGTGCCGGGCGACGTGCTGCTTCCAGCCCGCGAGCTCCCGCGCCGCGGCGTACCCCTCGGCGGCGACCCGGGCCGAGGCCCGGCCGGCCGGCGCGTACAGCTGCTCGACGTAGTCGCCGACCATCCTGGTGGCGAGCACCTTCGGGCCGAGCGTGCGCAGCGTGTGCCGCACCATCTCCACCCAGCGCTCCGGCACGCCGTCGGTGCCGCGCTCGTAGAACAGCGGCTTGACCTGGGTCTCGACCAGGTCGTAGAAGGCCGTCGCCTCCAGGTCGTCGCGCCGGTCGGGGTCGATGACGCCGTCCGCGGTGGGGATCGCCCAGCCGTTGGCGCCGTCGTACAGCTCGTCCCACCAGCCGTCCCGGATCGACAGGTTCAGCCCGCCGTTGAGCGCCGACTTCATCCCCGACGTGCCGCACGCCTCGAGCGGCCGCAGCGGGTTGTTCAGCCAGACGTCACAGCCCCAGTAGAGGTAGCGGGCCATGCCGATGTCGTAGTTGGGCAGGAAGACGATCCGGTGTCGCAGCGCCGGGTCGTCGGAGAACCGCACCATCTGCTGGATCAGCATCTTGCCGCCGTCGTCGGCGGGATGGCTCTTGCCGGCGATGACGATCTGCATCGGACGGTCGGGGTCGAGCAGCGCGGCGCGCAGCCGCTCGGGGTCGCGGAGCATCAGCGTGAGCCGCTTGTAGGACGGCACCCGGCGGGCGAACCCGATGGTCAGCACGTCGGGGTCGAACACCTGGTTGACCCACGCCAGCTCGGCGTCGGTCTGGCCGCGGTAGAGCATCGACGCCCGCAGCCGCCGCCGGACCTCTCCGACCAGATGTTCCCGGAGCGTGCGGCGCACCGACCAGAGCTGGTCGGCCGGCACGGTGTCCAGCGCCGTCCAGACGTCGTGGACGTCCTCGTCGAGCGGGCCGGCGAGCGCGTTGATCTCCTCGGCGATCCAGGTCGGGGCGTGCACGCCGTTGGTCACCGAGGCGATCGGGATCTCGCCGGTCTCGAAGCCCGGCCACAGCGAGTTGAACATGCCCCGGCTGACGTCGCCGTGCAGCTGGCTCACGCCGTTGGCCCGCTGGCCCAGCCGCAGGCCCATGTGGGCCATGTTGAACAGCTCGGGGTCGTCCTCCTCGCCCAGCGCCAGCACCTTGTCCATCGGCACGCCCGTGTTCGCGAGCACACCGGTGCCGAACACGTGGCCGACCAGGTCGCGGGTGAAACGGTCGATGCCAGCCGGGACCGGGGTGTGGGTGGTGAACACCGTGCCGGCGCGGGTCGCCTCCAACGCCTCGTCGAAGCTCAGGCCCTCGTTCTGCACCAGCTCCCGGATGCGCTCCACGCCGAGGAAGCCCGCGTGGCCCTCGTTGGTGTGGAAGACCTCGGGGGCCGGCTCGCCGGTGAGCGCGCTGTAGGCCCGCAGCGCCCGGACGCCGCCGACGCCGAGCAGGATCTCCTGCGCCAGCCGGTGCTCGGCGCCGCCGCCGTAGAGGCGGTCGGTGACCGAGCGCTCGGCCGGGGCGTTGTCCTCGATGTCGGAGTCGAGCAGCAGCAACGGCACCCGGCCGACCTGCGCCCGCCAGACCTGGGCGCGCAGCACCCGGCCGTCCTCCAGGTCGACGGCGACCTGCAGGCCGTTGCCCTCCGCGTCGGTGACGCGGTGCAGCGGGAGGCCGTGCGGGTCCAGCGACGGGTAGTGCTCGACCTGCCAGCCGTCGGCGGTCAGGCCCTGGACGAAGTAGCCGGCGCCGTAGAGCAGGCCCACCCCGACGATCGGCACGCCCAGGTCGCTGGCCGCCTTGAGGTGGTCGCCGGCGAGGATGCCGAGGCCGCCGGAGTACTGCGGCAACACCTCGGCGATGCCGAACTCCGGCGAGAAGTACGCGATCGAGGCCGGCAGCGGGGGCTGGCCCGCCGCGGCGACCTCCTCGGCCCGGCGCTGGTACCAGCGCGGTGCCGTCAGGTACCCGCTCAGGTCGGCGTGGGCGGCCCGCAGCCGACCGAGGAACTCGTCGTCCGCGGCGAGCTGGTCGAGCCGGGCGGCGGACACCTCCCCGAGCATGCGCACCGGGTCCGCGCCGCAGGCGGTCCACAGTTCGGGGTCGACGGACGCGAAGAGGTTCACCGTGGGCGCGTGCCACGACCAGCGAAGGTTCATGACCAGTTCGCCGAGGGGGGCCAACGGCTGGGGCAGCCGCGCACGGACGGTGAATCGACGTAGGGCTCTCACACGGCGGCACACTACCCACGTTCCGGTTGAACACCATCCCGCGGGGGGACACTGATCGGTAACTTGCTGAATCGATTCGCTGCCGCCGCGGCGCAGCCGCCGTCGACCCGCCGGCGCGCGGGGTGTGACCGCCTGAAACATGCCCACAACCTCCTCGATACGGTAGGCCCGATGACTGGACGCTTCGCGATCGAAGACATCACCCCCATGGTCTCCGCCGGCCGCTATCCGGCCCGGGCCGCAGTGGGTGAACAGCTCCCGATCTCCGCCACTGTCTTCCGCGAGGGCCACGACGCCGTCGCGGCCAACGTCGTGTGGATCTCCCCCGACGGCCGCCGCGGCCCGTTCACGCCGATGGTCCGGGGTGAGAGCGACCGCTGGCACGCCACCGTGGCCGCCCACGCGCCCGGCCGGTGGACGTTCATGGTCGAGGCATGGTCGGACCCGTACTCCACCTGGCGCCATGCCGTGCAGGTCAAGCGGGACGCGGGCCAGTCCGCCGCCGACCTCGCCAACGACCTGGAGTCCGGCGCCCGGCTGTTCACCACGGCCGCCGAGTCCGCGCCCAAGAAACGGCGCACCGCCCTGCTGGCCGCCGCCAAGGCCCTGCGTGACACCACGCTGCCGCTGACCGACCGGATCGAGAAGGGCCTCGCGCTGACCGCGACGATGGCCGAGAACCCGGTGCGCGAGCTGGTCACCCGATCCGAGGCGTACGCGGTCTGGGTCGACCGGGAGCGGGCGCTCTACGGTGCCTGGTACGAGTTCTTCCCCAGGTCCGAGGGCGCCGTCGTGCCCGAACCGGGCTTGGACGCCGTCGGTCCGCCGGCGCACGGCACGTTCGCCACCGCCACCCGGCGGCTGCCCGAGATCGCCGAGATGGGCTTCGACGTCGTCTACCTCCCCCCGATCCACCCGATCGGGAGAATCAACCGCAAGGGCAGGAACAACACGCTCGTCGCAGGCCCGGACGACGTCGGCTCGCCGTGGGCGATCGGCTCGCGCGAGGGCGGGCACGACGCCGTCCACCCGGCGCTCGGCACGATCGAGGACTTCGACGACTTCGTGGCGAAGACCCGGGCGCTGGGCATGGAGGTGGCGCTGGACCTGGCGCTGCAGTGCGCGCCCGACCACCCGTGGGTGGGCGAACACCCGGACTGGTTCACCACGCTGCCCGACGGCACCATCGCCTACGCCGAGAACCCGCCCAAGAAATACCAGGACATCTACCCGCTCACCTTCGACCAGGACCGCAGCGGCCTCTACGCCGAGGTGCTCCGGGTGGTGCTGGGATGGGTGGAGCACGGCGTCCGGATCTTCCGGGTGGACAACCCCCACACCAAGCCGGTCGACTTCTGGCACTGGCTGATCTGGGAGGTGAAGAAGACCCACCCGGACGTGCTGTTCCTGGCCGAGGCGTTCACCAAGCGGACGATGATGAACCAGCTCGCCAAGATCGGGTTCACCCAGTCCTACACATACTTCACCTGGCGCACCGCGAAGTGGGAGATCGAGGAGTACGGCCGGGAACTGGTGGCCAACGCCGACTTCATGCGCCCCAACTTCTTCGTCAACACCCCGGACATCCTGCACGAGTCGCTGCAGTACGGCGGGCCGCCGATGTTCGCCATCCGGGCGGTGCTGGCGAGCATGCTCTCGCCCACCTGGGGGGTCTACTCCGGCTACGAGCTGTACGAGCACGTGGCCGTGCGACCCGGCTCCGAGGAGTACCTGAACGCGGAGAAGTACCAGCTCCGGCCCCGCGACTGGTCCCGCGCGGAGAAGGAGGGGCGCACGCTCGCGCCCTACCTGCGCAAGCTGAACGAGATCCGGCGCGCCCACCCGGCGCTGCACCGGCTGCGGAACCTGACGTTCCACCACATCGACAACGACGGCATGATCTGCTTCTCCAAGCGGGTCGAGGCCGCCGGTGACACGCCGGGCAAGGGTCCCGACGACACGGTCCTGGTCGTCTGCCTGCTCGACCCGCACAATGCGCAGTGGGGCAACACCGCCCTGGACATGCCCGCACTCGGCCTGGACTGGCACGACCGGTTCCGCGTCGTCGACGAGGCCACCGGCGCCAGCTACGACTGGGGTCAGCACAACGCAGTACGGCTCGACCCGCACCATCACCCCGCCCACATCTTCCACGTGCAGGCCTACTCGACATGACACACGCCTTCCCTCCCGTCGGCCCGTCGGCCGGCACCCTCGACCGGCCGGGCAGACCCGCGCCGGCACCCGAGCCCGAGCACACCGCCGACGGCCATCTGGTCGAGCCGCAGTCGGAGA
Source organism: uncultured Actinomycetota bacterium (assembly GCA_963740255.1). Lineage (GTDB taxonomy): Bacteria > Actinomycetota > Actinomycetes > Mycobacteriales > Cryptosporangiaceae > CAVUDO01. Next base: position 1,334,813 of record CAVUDO010000002.1, read on the forward strand.
GCTTCCACCACGCCCGCGCGCTCCCGCCCGAGCCCGGCTGGTACAAGGGCGCGGTCTTCTACGAGGCCCTCGTCCGGGCGTTCCACGACTCCTCCGGCGACGGCACCGGCGACCTGCGCGGCCTCACCTCGAAGCTGGACTACATCCAGTGGCTGGGCGTGGACTGCCTCTGGCTGCCGCCGTTCTACGCCTCCCCGCTGCGCGACGGCGGCTACGACATCTCCGACTTCCGGGCCGTGCTGCCGGAGTTCGGCGACGTCGAGGACTTCGTCGTGCTGCTGGACGAGGCACACAAGCGGGGCATCCGGGTCGTCACCGACCTGGTCATGAACCACACCTCCGACCAGCACCAGTGGTTCCAGGAGTCCCGGCGCGAGCCGGACGGCCCCTACGGCGACTTCTACGTGTGGAGCGACGACGACGCCCGGTACGCCGAGGCCCGGGTCATCTTCGTCGACACCGAAACGTCCAACTGGACCTACGACCCGGTACGCGGCCAGTTCTACTGGCACCGCTTCTTCTCCCACCAGCCCGACCTGAACTTCGAGAATCCCGAAGTGCAGGACGCGATGCTCGACGTGCTGCGGTTCTGGCTCGACCTGGGCATCGACGGGTTCCGGCTCGACGCCGTGCCCTACCTCTTCGAGGAGGAGGGCACCAACTGCGAGAACCTGCCGCGCACCCACGAGTTCCTCAAGAAGTGCCGCAAGGTCGTCGACGACGAGTACCCCGGCCGGGTGCTGCTGGCCGAGGCCAACCAGTGGCCCACCGACGTGGTCGAGTACTTCGGCGACGCCAGCGTCGGGGGCGACGAGTGCCACATGGCGTTCCACTTCCCGCTGATGCCGCGCATCTTCATGGCCGTGCGGCGGGAGTCGCGGTTCCCGATCTCGGAGATCCTGGCCCAGACCCCGGACATCCCGGCGGACTGCCAGTGGGGCATCTTCCTGCGCAACCACGACGAGTTGACGCTGGAGATGGTCACCGACGAAGAGCGCGACTACATGTACACCGAGTACGCCAAGGACCCGCGGATGCGGGCCAACGTCGGCATCCGCCGGCGGCTCGCCCCGCTGCTGGAGAACGACCGCAACCAGATCGAGCTGTTCACCTCGCTGCTGCTCTCGCTGCCCGGCTCGCCGGTGCTCTACTACGGCGACGAGATCGGCATGGGCGACATCATCTGGCTCGGCGACCGCGACGGCGTCCGCACCCCGATGCAGTGGACGCCCGACCGCAACGCCGGGTTCTCCGTCTGCGACCCGGGCCGGCTCTACCTGCCGGTGATCATGGACCCGATCTACGGCTTCCAGGTCACCAACGTGGAGTCGCAGATCAACAGCACCGCCTCGCTGCTGCACTGGACCCGCCGGATGATCGAGGTGCGCAAGCAGCACCCCGCGTTCGCGCACGGCACCTTCAGCGATCTGGGCGGCTCCAGCCCGTCGGTGCTCACCTACGTGCGGGAGTACCTCCGCGAGGACGGGGAACACGACGTGGTGTTGTGTGTGAACAACCTCTCCCGATTCCCGCAGCCCGTCGAACTGGACCTGAGCCGTTTCCAGGGCTGGCTCCCGATCGAGCTGACCGGCCGGGTGCACTTCCCCAACATCGGCGAACTGCCCTACCTGCTCACCCTGCCCGGCCACGGCTTCTACTGGTTCCAACTCACCCCGAACGAGGACCGCCTGTGATCGAACGGCGCAAGGAGAACGCGTGACCTCAGTGCTGCTGGACCATCCCGAGACCGTCGCCGAGTTGCTCCTGGACTGGTTGCCGCGACAACGCTGGTTCGGCGGGAAGGCGCGTCACCTGGTCGGGGTGCGCGTCGTCCGGGCCACCAGCTGGCACGACGCCGGCCCGGACGGACCGCGTCTGGTGCACCTCGTGGTTGCCGTCGAGGCCGACGGCCACAACGAGCGGTACCAGCTGCTGGTCGGCCTGCGGCGGTGGCTGCCGGAGCGGCTCGAACACGCCCGGATCGGCGAGGTCGGTGACGGCTTCTGGGCTTACGACGCCGTGCACGACGTCGACCTGACCGCCGTTCTGTTGGGCATGCTGTCCGAGGGCACCGAGGTGGACGGGGTGCGGTTCTCCCCCGAGCCGGGCATCCTGCTCGACCGCGACCGCGACCTCGTCGGCCGGCCGATCCTGGCCGAACAGAGCAACACCTCGATCGTCTACGGCGACGAGTACATCCTGAAGCTCTTCCGCAAGCTCGACACCGGGGTCAGCCCCGACCTGGAGCTGCACCGGGCCCTGCGGGCGGCCGGGAGCCTCCACATCGCCGAGCCGTACGGGGCGATCGAGGGCACCCTGGACGACGCCCCGGTCACCTACGGGCTGTTGCAGCGGTTCTTCGCCAACAGCGCGGACGGGTGGGCGATGGCCACCACGTCGGTGCGCGACCTGATCGCCGAGGCCGACCTGCGGGCCGACGAGGTCGGCGGCGACTTCGCCTCCGAGGCGCACCGGCTCGGACAGGCCGTCGCGGGCGTGCACGGCGATCTCGCCCGGATGCTGGGCACCGACACGGTCGGCGTCGAGCGGCTCGGCGACGTGGTCGCCGCGATGCACGACCGGCTCGACACGGTGCTCGCCCGGGCCGACGGCCTGGCCCCGTACGAGCCGGCGATCCGGGCCGTCTTCGACGCGCTGCGCGACTACGGCGCGCCGATCGTCGTCCAGCGCATCCACGGCGACCTGCACCTGGGACAGGCCCTGCGGACGCTGAACGGCTGGGTGCTGATCGACTTCGAGGGCGAGCCGGTGCGTCCGGTCGCCGACCGGGTCGCGATGTTCTCGCCGCTGCGGGACGTCGCCGGCATGCTCCGCTCGTTCGACTACGCCGCCCACCACCTGCTGGTCGACCACCTCTCGGTGGAGGAGTCCCTGGACGCCCAGCTGGAGTACCGGGCCGTGGAGTGGGCCGACCGCAACCGGGCGGCATTCTGCCGGGGATACGCCACCGGCGGACTCGAACCCGACGACCACCCGGCGCTGCTGCGCGCGCTCGAACTGGACAAGGCGGTCTACGAGGTCGCCTACGAGTACGACAACCGGCCGACGTGGGTCGACATCCCGCTCCGGTCGATCGCCAGGCTGGCCCACTGAGGCCGCCCGGCCGTCCTCGCGGCACCGGGCACCCGCCCGCCGCAGGGCCGCTCGCCGCTCGGACGGCGCACGGGCGGGCGCTAGGGTCTGCATGGTGGACGGCCGACCGGGATACCCCCCTGACATGACCCTGCGCCGCGAAGCCTTCGACCAGCTCGTCCGTGGCGAGCACCACGACCCGCACTCCCTGCTCGGCGCCCACGATGTCGACGGCGCGAGCGTGGTCCGGACGCTGCGGCCCGAGGCCACCTCGGTGACCGTGGTCACCGGCGACGAGCGGCACCCGATGACCCGGGTCCACGACGGCGGCGTCTTCGCCGTCACGCTGGACGAGCCGCCCGGCGACTACCGGCTGGAGGTCGCCTACGACCACGGAGCCGGCCACGGCACGCACCTGGTCGACGAGCCCTACCGCTGGCTGCCGACGCTCGGCGAGGTCGACCTGCACCTGATCGTGGAGGGACGGCACGAGCGGCTCTGGACGGTGCTCGGCGCCCACGAGCGCCGCTACGACACCGAACTGGGCTCGGTCGACGGCGTCAGCTTCGCCGTCTGGGCGCCGAACGCCCGGGGCGTGCGGGTGACCGGCGACTTCAGCTTCTGGGACGGCCGGACGCTGCCGATGCGGTCGATGGGGCGCAGCGGGGTCTGGGAGCTGTTCGTGCCGGGGATCGGACCCGGGGCGCGGTACAAGTACCAGGTGCTCGGCGCCGACGGGCGGTGGCGGGACAAGGCCGACCCGATGGCGTTCGCCGCCGAGGTGCCGCCGTCCACCGCCAGCGTGGTCGCCACCTCGACGTACACCTGGTCCGACCACGACTGGGCCGCCGGGCGCGACCGCAAGGAGTGGCACGCCGAACCGATGAGCGTCTACGAGGTCCACCTCGGCTCGTGGCGGGCGGGACTCTCCTACACCGAGCTCGCCGACCAGCTCGTCGACTACGTCGGCCAGCTCGGCTTCACCCACGTGGAGTTCCTGCCGGTCGCCGAGCACCCGTTCGGCGGCTCCTGGGGCTACCAGGTGACCGGGTACTACGCGCCGACCTCCCGGTTCGGCTCGCCGGACGAGTTCCGGCACCTGGTCGACCGGCTGCACGCGGCCGGCATCGGCGTGATCGTCGACTGGGTGCCGGCCCACTTCCCCAAGGACGAGTGGGCGCTGGCACGGTTCGACGGCACGCCGCTCTACGAGTCGGCCGACCCCCGCCGCGGCGAGCACCCGGACTGGGGCACCTACGTCTTCGACTTCGGCCGCAGCGAGGTCCGCAACTTCCTGGTGGCCAACGCCCTGTACTGGCTGGAGGAGTTCCACGTCGACGGCCTGCGGGTCGACGCCGTCGCCTCGATGCTCTACCTGGACTACTCCCGGGAGGAAGGCGAGTGGCTCCCGAACGCCTTCGGCGGCCGGGAGAACCTCGACGCGGTGGCGTTCCTGCAGGAGCTCAACGCCACCGTCTACAAGCACCACCCGGGCGCCCTGATGATCGCCGAGGAGTCGACGGCGTGGCCGGGCGTGACCCGCCCGACCCACGTCGGCGGCCTGGGCTTCGGCTTCAAGTGGAACATGGGCTGGATGCACGACACGCTCGGCTACGTCGAGCACGAGCCCGTCCACCGCCAGTGGCACCACCACCAGATGACGTTCTCGCTGATGTACGCGTGGAGCGAGAACTTCGTGCTGCCGATCTCGCACGACGAGGTGGTGCACGGCAAGCGGTCGCTGTTCGGCAAGATGCCCGGCGACCGGTGGCAGAAGCTCGCGAACCTGCGGGCGCTGCTCGCGTTCATGTGGGCCCATCCTGGCAAGCAGCTGCTGTTCATGGGCTCGGAGTTCGCGAGCGAGACCGAGTGGTCGGCCGACCGCTCGCTGGACTGGTGGCTGCTGGACAACCCGGACCACGCCGGCGTGCACCGGCTGGTCGGCGACCTCAACCGCGCCTACCGGGACGCGCCGGCGCTGTGGTCGTGCGACGTCGAGCCGTCCGGCTTCTCCTGGGTGGACGCGAACGACGCGGGCAACAACGTCTTCTCCTTCGTCCGGCACGGCGCCGGCGACACCGGTGACTCCGTGCTGGTGTGCGTCCTCAACTTCTCCGGCGTCCCGCACCACGGGTACCGCCTCGGCCTGCCCCACGGCGGCCGGTGGGACGAGGTGCTCAACACCGATGCCGAGCTGTACGGAGGCTCCGGGGTGGGCAACTTCGGGGCGGTCGAAGCCGCCGACGAGCCGTGGCACGGCCGGCCCGCGTCCGCCACGGTGTCGGTCCCGCCGCTAGGGGCCATCTGGCTCCGTCCGGCCTGACGATCCTCGCGCCGGCCGGCCTGACGAGCTGACTTCGTCCAGCCTGAATTCGGTGACTCACGGTCATGGTCTGGTAGCCTTGAGCCCCCCGTGGGCAGGTTTTTCGCGACTCTCCGGAACCGGTTGCACCCGAGCGGCCCGGACACGGCATGATCAGACCCGATGTCCAACGACCGACGCCATCACGGCTTCCAGTGCCGCCATGTCAACATCGCGCTCCCGGCCGGCCCCGGCCAGGATCGGCTCCCCGACCTGCTGCGCGCTGCTGCCGCCACCATCGAGGACATGGAGGGGGACGGTCCGATCGGGGTGATGGACGTCCTGCTGCACTACGACCTCGTGGCCGGCGTCAACCGCCCCCACATGACGCTCTACTACTACTTCCCGGAGGAAGCGGAGGAGGAGCCGTGAGCCGCCGAGATCGGGCCTCACGGCCACTCCCCTGAGCCGTCGCCAGGTCGCGCGGCGCCCGAGGCCGCCGCCGCCCAGAGCGCGTCCGCTGCTTCTCCTGAAACGTCCTCCGCTAGGGCGCGGCGCTGCTGGCGCGGACGACCGTCCGGATCTGCCGCAGCACCACCGAGAGGGTCGCCAGGTCGGACGGGGAGTCCTCGACGATCTGGCCGAGCGTGTTCAGCGCCCGCGCGATGCTGCCTGCGTTCGCCGCCGTCCAGCGCTCCACCCGTTCCGCGGCCGGCACCTCGCCCGGCACGCTCTCCAGCACCTCACGGGTCAGGCCGGTCAACGCGCCGTAGAGGTCGTAGCGCAGCGCCATCCGGGCCAGCGCCTGCCAACGGTCGTTGCGCGGCAACAGGGAGATGCGGTCGAGCAGCTCGTCCACCCGGAACCGTTCGCTGACCGTGTAGTACACCTCGGCCACCTCGCGGTGCGGGCGGTCGAGCCGGCGGGCCAGCTCGACGACGTCGAGCATCCCGAATCCGTAGAGACGCGCGGTGGACCGGGCGGCGGTCTCCGCCGGCACCCCGGCCGCCTCCAGTTCGGCGGCGTGGGCGAGCACCGCGAGCCGCTCCCGGCCGACGACCATGTCGGGGACGTGGTCGAACAGCGCGGTCATCCCGGGCCGCAGCCGCTCGACCTCGGTGAGCACGTCGATCGACCCGCTCCGGCTCTGCAGCAGCCACCGCACCGAGCGGTCGAGTACCCGGCGCAACTCCGCGAGCACCGTGATCTGCGCCTCGGCCGGGACCAGGTTGTCCAGCGCCTTCACCTCGGCCCAGATCTGCCGCAGTCCGAACACCTCGCGCATCACCATGTACGCCCGGACGACGTCGATCACCTCGGCGCCGGACTCCTCCACCGCCCGGTACACGAACGAGACGCCACCATGATTGACCATGTCGTTGACCAGGACGGTGGTGATGATCTCCCGTCGGAGCGGATGCGCGTCCATGTGCCGGCGGTACTTCTGGCGCATCGGCGTCGGGAAGTAGTCGACCAGCAGCGCCGAGCACCAGGGGTCGTCCGGCAGCACGGTCTCGAGCAGGTCCTCCTCCAGGCCGATCTTCACGTACGCGAGCAGCACGGCCAGTTCTGGCGAGGTGAGACCGCGGCCGGCGGCCGCCCGGGCGGCACAGGTCTCCTCGTCCGGCAGGAACTCCAGCGCGCGGTCGAGGCGTCCCGACCGCTCCAGCTCCGTCATCAGGCGCCGGTGCACGCTGAACATCCGGGTGGACAGGTGCCGGGCCTGGCCCAGGGCGCCGTTCTGGTCGGCATTGTCGACCAGCACCAGGTCGCCGACCTCGGCGGTCATCGCGGCCAGCAGCGCGTTGCGCCCGGCGGCATCCAGCTCCCCGGCCTCCACCACCTGGTTGAGCAGGATCTTGATGTTCACCTCGTGGTCGGAGGTGTCCACGCCGGCGGAGTTGTCGATCGCGTCGGTGTTGACTCGGCCGCCGGCCAGCGCGAACTCGATCCGTCCGCGCTGGGTCAGCCCGAGGTTGCCCCCTTCGCCGACCACGCTCGCGGACAGCGCCCGGCCGTCCACCCGGACGGCGTCGTTGGACTTGTCGCCCACCTCGGCACTGGTCTCGTCGGAGGCCCTGACGTAGGTGCCGATCCCGCCGTTCCAGAGCAGGTCGACGTCGGCCAGCAGGATGTGCCTGATCAGCTCGGCCGGACTCAGCGCGGTGACCGCCTCGTCCAGGCCGATGGCCGTGCGCATCTGCCGTGTCACCACGATCGACTTCGCCGTCCGAGGCCACACCCCGCCGCCTTCGCTGATCAGCGTGGTGTCGTAGTCGGCCCAGGACGACCGGGGCAACGCGAACAGCCGCCGGCGTTCGGCGAAGCCGACCGCGGCGTCCGGGTCGGGGTCGACGAACACGTGCCGGTGGTCGAACGCGGCGACGAGCCGGATGTGCTCGGACAGCAGCATGCCGTTCCCGAACACGTCGCCGGACATGTCGCCGATCCCTACCACGGTGAAGTCCTCGGCCTGGGTGTCCAGGCCCAGCTCGCGGAAGTGGTGTTTCACCGACTCCCAGGCACCGCGGGCGGTGATGCCCATCCCCTTGTGGTCGTAGCCCACCGAACCGCCGGACGCGAACGCGTCGCCGAGCCAGAAGCCGTAGGACACGGCAACCTCGTTGGCGATGTCGGAGAACGTCGCGGTGCCCTTGTCGGCCGCGACCACCAGGTACGGGTCGTCGCCGTCGTGCCGCACGACCCGGGGCGGCGGGACGACCTTCCCCGCGACCAGGTTGTCGGTGACGTCGAGCATGCCGGAGATGAACATCCGGTAGCAGGCGATGCCCTCGGCCAGTAGCGCCTCGCGGCCGCCCGGCTCGGCCGCGCCGGCCGGCGGGCGCTTGACCACGAAGCCGCCCTTGGACCCCACCGGCACGATCACGGTGTTCTTGACCATCTGCGCCTTGACCAGGCCGAGCACCTCGGTGCGGAAGTCCTCCCGCCGGTCTGACCAGCGCAGGCCACCGCGGGCCACCGCGCCGAACCGCAGGTGCACACCCTCCATCCGCGGGGAGTACACGAAGATCTCGAACCTCGGTCGCGGCATCGGCAGTTCGGGGACCGCCTGCGGATCGATCTTCAGCGACAGGTACGGCTTGTGCCGGCCGCCCTCGCCGCGCTGGAAGTGGTTGGTGCGCAGGGTGGCCTGGATCAGGGTGAGGAAGCTGCGCAGGATGCGATCCTCGTCCAGGCTCGCCACCGCGTCGAGCCGCTCGGTGAGGGAGGCGACCAGGCCGCCGGCGTGCGCCTCGGCGTCCCCGCGGTAACCGGGGTCGAACCGGGCCGCGAACAGGTCGACCAGCTGGCGGGCGATCGCGGGGTGCGCGGCCAACGCCCGCTCGATGTACTCCTGCGAGTACACCGTGCCGGCCTGGCGCAGGTACTTGGCGTACGCGCGCAGCACCACCACCTCGTCCCAGGCCAGCGCCGCGGACAGCACCAGGGCGTTGAACCCGTCGACCTCGCACTCGCCGCGCCAGCATGCGGCGAACGCGTTCTCCATGGCCCCGTGCACCCGCTGGATGTCCACGCCGTCCAGGTCCGCGGCCGGTCCCGCACCGTCGCCGGCCGCACCGGTCGCCGGCTCCTCCGCGGCTCCGGGCGCGAGGTGGTCGGGCACCCGCAGCCCGAAGTCGTAGACCCAGGTGACCATGCCGTCGGCCCGGGCCACCCGGTAGGGGCGCTCGTCGACGACCTGCACGCCCAGCGCGTGCAGCACCGGCAGCACGTCGGAGAGCGCCATCGACTCGCCGAGCCGGTACACGGTGAAGCGGACCGCCCCGTCCGCGCCGCGGTAGAGGCTCATGCCGAGGTCGCCGGGCTCCTCCAGCATCTCGATCCGGGACAGGTCCTCCACGGCGGCGTGGGCGTCGTGCTCGGCCTTGTACGCCTCGGGGAACGCCGCGCCGTACCGCCGCACCAGCGCCGCGGCCTGGTCCTCGCCGATCTCCCGGCGGATCTCGGTGGCGAAGTCATCGTCCCAGCTTCGGGTGGCCTCGGCCAGGCGCACCTGCAACGCCTCCACGTCCACGTCGCCGACGCTGGCCGTCGCGTCGGTGCGAACGACGAACTTCACCCGGGCCAGCACCGACTCGGTGACCCGGGTGGTGTAGTCCACGCCCACGCCGTGCAGGGCGTCCATCAGGATCTGCTGCATCTTCAGCCGGTTCTGCGTGGTGTAGCGGTCCCGCGGCAGGTAGACCAGACAGGAGATGAACCGGCCGTAGGCGTCCCGCCGCAGGAACAGCCGCAGCTGGCGCCGGCCGCTCAGGCGCAGCACCGCCATCACGGTGTCGTAGAGGTCCGAGGTGGCGATCTGGAACAGCTCGTCGCGGGGGTAGGTCTCCAGGATCTGGATCAGGTCCTTGCCCGAGTGGCTGCGCGGCGACAGCCGGGACCGGGCGATCACCTCCTCGACCTTGCGCGAGACCACGGGCAGCTTGCGGACGCTGTCCAGGTACGCCGCGGAGGAGAACAGGCCCAGGAAGCGCCGCTCGCCGTTGACCTCGCCCGCCGCGTCGAAGGTCTTGAACGCGATGTAGTCGAGGTAGGCAGGGCGGTGCACCGTCGAGCGGGAGTTGGCCTTGGTGATGATCAGCAGCCGCTTCTCGACGAACTTGGCCTGCACCTCCGGGCCCATGTCGCCCAACCGCCGGGTCTGCGAGGAGTCGCCCCGCAGGACCCCCAGGCCGCTGCCCAGCACCGCCTTCAACTGCCGGTCGTCGCCCTCGCCCTCGAGGGTGTAGTCGCGGTAGCCCAGGAAGGTGAAGTGGTCGTCGGCCAGCCAGCGCAGCAGCTCGCGCGCGTCGTTCACGTCCTTGTCGGGGACCGGCAGCTCCCCCTGTCCGAGCTCGTCGGCGATCGCCAGGGCCTTCCGCCGCATCGTGGCCCAGTCCTCCACCGCCTCGCGGACGTCGGTCAGCACCCGGCGCAGGTCGTCCCGGAGGTCGTCCAGCATGCCCGGGTCGTTCTGCCGGTCGATCTCGATGTGCATCCACGACTCGACGATGTCGCCGTCGGCCAGTTCCACGGTGTCGACGGTGCCCCGCACCTCGACGAAGGCACCCAGCACCTCGCGCCGCACCACCAGCTGCGGGTGCACGATCAGGTGCACGCCGACCTCGTGCTGGGCCAGCTCCGCCGTGACCGAGTCGACCAGGAACGGCATGTCGTCGGTGACGATCTCGATCACGCTGTGGCCGCCGCACCAGCCTCCCGCGCTGACCGCCGGGGTGGTCACCCGAAGCGCGAGCTGGCCGGGGACGCGCTGCGCGGCCAGCTCGCGGTGCGAGACCGCCGCCGCCAGCAGGTCGGCCGGCTTGCGGTCGACCAGCTCGTCGGCGGGCACGTAGCGGTAGTACGGGTCGAGCGTCGCCGCGAGGGACGGGTCCTCGGCTGCCGCGGCGGCCTCGCCCAGCAGCACCTGCTTGCGCCGTTCGGCCTGCTCGGCGGTGAGCCGGAGGCCTCCGCGCCGCGACCCGAGCCACGCCGGGTCGGGCAGGTCGGCGGCCTCGTCCGCCGCGTCGACCGCCGTGGGCGCCGGCTGGTCGGCATCCCCGGCGGCCGGGGCAGTCGCTCTCATCGCGGCTCGCTCCCCTCGCGGGCCGACGACGTCGTCGGCGCCAGGGACAACCTTAGCTCCCGCCCCCGGGCCGATCGGCCGATCCGGCGTTCGCGCGGCTCGGAGTCACGACGCCGGTCAGCGGCTGTCGGCCAGGTGACGGCCGCGGCTCAGAACAGCGCGTTGGTGAGGTCGCGGCGAGCCTTGACGACGATCGGGTCGTCGGGCGGGGCGACCGCGAACAGCTCGAGAAGGTGGGAGCGGGCGGCATCCCGGTCGTCGCCGGCCGACCGCCGGACCACGTCGACCAGCCGGGCGAAGGCACGCTCGGCCAGCCCCGACACGAACTCGACGTCGGCCGCCCGGACCTGGGCCGACACGTCGTCCGGCGCCGCCGCGGCCGCGGCGAGCACGGCGGCCGGGTCGCCCAGCGCCGTGACCCGGCGCAGCAGCCGGACCTGGGCCAGGCCCGAGGTCGCGTCGGCGTCGGCGGGCTGGGCCGCGAGCAGGTCGGCGTAGCCGGCTTCGGCGCCGTCGAGGTCGCCGGCCTGAAGCTTCTCGTCCGCCTCGACCAGGCGCGGGTCCAGCGGAGGGGGTGGGCCCACGGTCTGGCCGCGGCCCATCTGGATCACCGTGGCGAGCCACTCGCGCAGCTGCGCCTCGGGAACGACGCCGGCGAACGCGTCCACCGGCTGGCCGCCGGCCAGTGCCACCACCATCGGAATGCTCTGCACCTGGAACGCCGCCGCGAGTCGGGGGTTGGCGTCGACGTCGACCTTGGCGAGCACCCAGGATCCCCCCGCCTCGGCGGCCAGCTTCTCCAGCACCGGCGAGAGCTGCTTGCAGGGACCACACCACTCCGCCCAGAAGTCGACCACGACCGGCGTCTGCAACGACCGTTCCAGCACCTCGATCTGGAAGGTGGCCTCGGTGACGTCGATGACCGTCGGGCCGGCCGGCCCGCCGTCGGTGGGCTTCGGCGCCGGGGCGGGGGTACGGGGGGTGGTGGGGGTGGTGGCCGGCTTCCGGAGCGCCGACAGGTCCACGGCGCCGGCCATCGCGGCCGGCAACGGAACGTTGGGTTGCTGCATGCCTCCAGTGTTCCACTCCCGCCCACGGACCGGACACCGTCCACCACCCGGCGGCACTGACAGCCCTGGCCGGACCCCACCGTCCTGGCCGCCTGGGCGCGGGCCGGGGCTCCGCCGGTCCGCCAGTCCGTTGTCCGGCCGCCCGGCCGCCCGGCCGCCCGGCCGCCCGGCCGCCGGTCAGAAGCTAGCGGGCGCCGTCCCGGCGTCCCGCCGCCTTCAGAAGCGGGCGGGCTCCCGGTACTCGCCCCACTCGGCCCGCAGCGCGTCGCAGATCTCGCCGAGCGTCGCCTCGGCCCGGGCCGCGTCGAGCATCGCCGGCACGATGTTCTCCGCCGTGCGGGCCACCTCGACCATGCGCCGCACGGCCGCCCGCGCGGCGGCGGCGTCCCGGCCGGCCCTGCGGGCGGCGAGCACGCGGCGCTGCTCCCGCTCCACCTCGTGGCTGATCCGGAGGATCTCCAGGTCGCCGGGGTCGTCCGCGGCGTGGACGTTGACGCCCACCACCTTCTTCTCGCCCTTCTCCAGCTTGCGCTGGTAGGCGAACGCGGCCTCGGCGATCTCGCCGGTGAACCAGCCGTCCTCGATGCCCCGCAGGATGCCGCTGGTCATCGGACCGATCGGGTGCTCGTCCCGCTGGCCCATCGCGCGGATGGCGGCGAAGATCTCCTCGGCCTGCCGTTCGATGTCGTCGGTGAGCGCCTCGACGTACCAGGAGCCGCCGAGCGGGTCGGCGACGTTGAGCACGCCGGTCTCCTCGGCGATCACCTGCTGGGTGCGCAGCGCGATCGCGCTGGCCCGTTCGCTCGGCAGCGCGAGCACCTCGTCCAGCGCGTTGGTGTGCAGGGAGTTGGTGCCGCCGAGCACCGCGGAGAGTGCCTCGATCGCGGTCCGCACGACGTTGTTGTCGGGCTGCTGGGCGGTGAGCGAGACGCCCGCGGTCTGGGTGTGGAACCGCAGCCACTGAGACTTCTCGGTCCTCGCGCCATAGACGTCGCGCATCCAGCGGGCCCAGATCCGGCGGGCAGCCCGGAACTTGGCGATCTCCTCGAAGAAGTCGACGTGGGCGTCGAAGAAGAACGACAGGGCCGATGCGACCCTGTCGATGTCCAGCCCGTGGGCCAGACCCAGCTCGACGTAGCCGAAGCCGTTGGCCAGGGTGAACGCCAGCTCCTGCGCGGCCGTCGACCCGGCCTCCCGGATGTGGTAGCCCGACACGCTCAGCGGCTTGTAGGCCGGCACCCGCTCGGCGCAGAACACCATCAGGTCGCCGATCAGGCGCAGGTGCGGCTCCGGTGCGAACAGCCATTCCTTCTGGGCGATGTACTCCTTGAAGATGTCGGTCTGCAGGGTGCCGTTGAGCGTGCCTATCGCGGTGCCCTGCCGTTCGGCCGCGGCCAGGTACATGCAGAACACCGGGACGGCCGGCCCGTTGATCGTCATCGAGGTGGTCACGTCGCCGAGCGGGATGCCCGCGAACAGCAGGTCCATGTCGGCCGCGGAGTCGATCGCGACGCCGCAGTGGCCGACCTCGCCGAGCGCGCGGGGGTCGTCGGAGTCGCGCCCCATCAGCGTCGGCATGTCGAACGCGACGCTCAGGCCGCCGCCGCCCTGGGCCAGGATCGTCTTGTACCGCTCGTTGGTCTGCACCGCGTTGCCGAACCCGGCGAACTGCCGGATGGTCCAGGGCCTGCCGCGGTACCCGGTCGGGTGCAGGCCGCGGGTGAAGGGGTACTCCCCCGGCCAGCCGATCCGGTCCATCCGCGGGTCCTCGACGCCGTCCGGCGGACCGTAGACCGGCGCCACCTCGGCGCCCGAGAGCGTGCTGAAGTCGGCGTCGCGGGTGCGGGCGGCGTCGTATCTGGCCTGCCAGCGGGCTCGGCCCACGGCGATCTGCTCGGCGTCCACGTCCAGGGCCCTCCTGAGGTCCCGTGCGGCGGGGCGGGGGTGCTGCCCCGGCTCCGATACTAGGACGTCCTACTAACCGGTGCCACCGCGCCTCCCCGAAGTCCCCTGAGTGCGTCCTGTACGCCGGGGCACTCAACTACGGCGATCCGGAAGCCGCCCTCGAACCAGTTCGCCTGGCTACCGCGTCCCGGCCGCGGAGTCGGCTGCCGGCGTGGGGAAGTCACCGGCGTCCAGGCGGAGCGTGCGCAGCATCGCGTACATGTCGGCGCGGTCGGCCTCGTCCAGGGCGTCCAGGCCGAAGTCGACGGCCATCAGGGCGTCGGTGGCCCCTTCCACCCGCGCCCGGCCGGCCGGGGTCAGCGCGGCGAGCACGCCGCGGCCGTCCCGGGGGTTGGGCCGGCGCTCGACCAGCCCGGCCGCGACCAGCCGGTCGACGATGTTGGTGACGCTGGTCGGATGCACCATCAGCCGCTCGCCCATCACCTTCAGCGGCAGCGCGCCGGCCCTGCTGAACCGGAGCAGCACCAGTGCCTCGTACCGGGCGAAGGTCAGGCCGTGGGGCCGTAGGACGGCGTCGTACCGGGCCAGCAGGATCTGCTGGACCCGCATCACGGAGGTGGCCACCCGCATCGCACTGGCCGGCCCCCAGGTCCGCTCCCAGATCTCGCCGGCCCGTTCGACGGGGTCGAAGGGCAGGTTGAGCGGCGCGGTGGTCGCCATGCGGGCAGGCTACCGTCACGCGCCGTCGACGACCGACTCCGCCGGGCTCCGGGCGCCGATCCGCCGCTCGAACCAGAGCGTCGCGAACGGCGGCACCGAGGCCAGCAGCCCGAGCACCGCAGTGCGCATGCTCCAGCCGGCCACCCGCGCGGCGAGCAGCACCGAGACGGCGTAGAGCACGAACAGTCCGCCGTGGATCGGGCCGAACACCTTCACGCCCAGCTCGTCGTGCACGACCACGTACTTGAAGAACATGCCGACCAGCAGGCCTGCCCACGAGCACGCCTCCGCGATGGCGGCGACCCGGAAGAACAGCAGGACGTTGCGGACCACGAAGAACCTCCCAGCGGGGACGAGATATTCTACGCAGTGTAGACACTCCGGGATCGCGCGGCTTCCGCGGGGTCGGCAGGGGCTCAGGTCTGTGCGCCGAGACCTTCGACCAGGGTGTCCGCGGCGGCGTAGGGGTCGATGGTGCCCGCGACCACCGCGCCGGCCAGTTCGTCGAGGTTCACGCCGCTGCGCAGGTCACCGATCCGTTCGCGGAGGGCAGCGAGCGCGATCGCCTCGACCTCGGCGGCGGCCCGGGTCCGCCGCCGGGTGTCCAGCTCACCGTGCGCGTCCAGCCAGGCGCGGTGCTCCTCCACGGCGGTCAGCACGGCGTCGAGCCCCTCGCCCCGCGACGCCACCGTCTTGACGATCGCGGGCCGCCAGGCGCCCTCCCCGGAATGCCGACCGCCCAGGCCCAACATCCCCTTCAGGTCGCGGACGGTGGCGTCGGCACCGTCCCGGTCGGCCTTGTTCACCACGAAGACGTCGGCGACCTCGAGGATGCCCGCCTTCGCGGCCTGGATGCCGTCGCCCATCCCGGGAGCGAGCAGCACCAGCGTGGTGTCGGCCAGCGAGGCGATGTCCACCTCGGCCTGGCCCACGCCGACGGTCTCGACGATCACCAGGTCACAGCCGGCTCCGTCCAGCACCCGGACGGCCTGGGGCGTCGCCCACGAGAGTCCGCCGAGGTGGCCGCGGGAGGCCATCGACCGGATGAACACGCCGGGGTCGGTGGCGTGGTCCTGCATCCGCACCCGGTCGCCGAGCAACGCCCCGCCGGAGAACGGGGACGACGGGTCGACAGCCAGCACGCCGACCCGCAGGCCCCGGGCGCGGTACGCGGCGACCAGGGCCGAGGTCGACGTCGACTTGCCGACGCCGGGCGGACCGGTGAGGCCCAGGACGTACGCCCGGCCCGTGTGCGGGGTGAGTGCGGCGGCGACCTCGCGCAGTGCCGGGCTCGCGTCCTCGACCAGGCTGATCAGCCGGGCCACGGCCCGCGGGTCGCCCTCACGAGCCTGGGCCACCAGCGTCGGCACGTCGAGGCTGCGCCGCCCGAAGGTCGTCTGGCTCACCCTGCTCCTCCCCGGCCGTCGTACGGCTGCGCACTCGCTACGGCCACCGTAGGCGGTCGCGGAACGCGGGGGCTCCAGGAACCGACGTGGCGGTCGTGCGCGTCAACACACCCGCGCGGCCGACCGCCGCCCGGCCTAGGCGGACGGGACGTGCAGGATCAGCGCGTCGCCCTGCCCACCGCCCCCGCACAGTGCCGCCGCCCCGACGCCTCCGCCGCGTCGCCGCAGTTCCAGACCCAGGTGCAGGGCGATCCGCGCGCCGGACATGCCGATCGGGTGCCCGAGCGCGATCGCACCGCCGTTCACGTTCACCTTGCTCTCCACCTCGTCGGCCGAGAGCCCCAGGTCGCGGGTGGACTGGATCGCGACCGAGGCGAACGCCTCGTTGATCTCGATCAGGTCCAGCTCGTCGACCGCGCGGCCCTCCTTGGACAGGGCGTGCCGGATCGCGTTGGACGGCTGGGACTGCAGCGAGTTGTCCGGACCGGCGACGTTCCCGTGGGCGCCGATCTCGGCCAGCCAGGCCAGGCCGAGTTCCTCGGCCTTGGCCCGGCTCATCACCACCACCGCGCAGGCGCCGTCGGAGATCTGCGACGCGGAGCCCGCCGTGATCGTGCCGTCCCTGGCGAACGCCGGGCGCAGCCGGCCCAGGCTCTCGGCGGTGGTGTCCGGGCGGATGCCCTCGTCGGTGGTGAACACGACCGGATCGCCCTTGCGCTGCGGGATCTCCACCGCGGCGACCTCGTCGTCGAACACCCCGTTCTTCGCCGCCTCGGCCGCCCGCTGGTGCGACCGGGCGCTGAACGCGTCCTGCTCCTCGCGGGAGATGCCCAGCGTGGCGTTGTAACCCTCGGTGGACTCCCCCATCGGGATCTGGTCGAACGCATCGGTGAGCCCGTCGTACGCCATCGCGTCGAGCATCTCGATCGCGCCGTACTTGTAGCCCGCACGGGACTTCGGCAGCAGGTGCGGCGCGTTGGTCATCGACTCCATGCCGCCGGCCACCACGATGTCGAACTCGCCGGCCCGGATGAGCTGGTCGGCCAGCGCGATCGCGTCCAGCCCGGACAGGCACACCTTGTTGATCGTGATCGACGGGACGGCCATGCCGATGCCGGCCTTCACGGCGGCCTGCCGGGAGGGGATCTGACCCGCGCCGGCCTGCAGCACCTGGCCCATGATCACGTACTGGACAGCTTCGGGCGCGACGCCGGAGCGCTCCAGCGCGGCCCGGATCGCGACGGCGCCGAGGTCGGTCGCCGAGAAGTCCTTGAGTGAGCCGAGCAGCCGGCCCATCGGAGTCCGCGCACCGCCGACGATGACCGAACCAGCCATGACCCCGCCTCCTTGAACGATCGTTCACGTGTCGCCGTCCACCCTACCGAGGCCGCGGCCCGTCCCGCCGGAAACCAGCCGTCGAGTCGTGCGGAGCCGCCTGCTCCAGCCGGACGCGCAGGGGCCGGATGGCCCGGAGGACCGCGGTGCGGCTACCTCCTTCATCCATACAGGCAGCCGGTTGTGCATGCCCATCGTGGGTCGCTGCCCCGGTCGGCGAAGCGGGCACGGTTGCGCCGAACTGGTCACGGACACCACGCTCCCGCCCCGCGAGTCGGCCATCCCGACCGCCATCGTGACACCCCGCGGCAGCGCGGACTAGCGTCGGTCACCCGAGGCGCCGCGCACCAGTGCGACCCACCAACGGAGGCAGCATGCGGATCACCCGGATCGACCACGTCGGTATCGCCGTGTCCGACCTCGACGCCGCGATCGCGTTCTACGCCGACACGTTCGGCCTGGTCAGCGTGCACGAGGAGACCAACTCCGAGCAGGGGGTCCGGGAGGCGATGCTGGCCCCGCCCGATGCCGCCGCCGACACCACCCGCATCCAACTGCTCGCGCCACTCCAGCCGGACTCGACGATCGGACGGTTCCTCGACCGCAGCGGCCCGGGCGTCCAGCAGCTCGCCTACACCGTGGCCGACCTGGACGCCGCGTGCGCGGAGCTGCGCGCCAAGGGCGTCCGACTGCTCTACGACGAACCCCGGAGCGGCACCGCGGGATCGCGTATCAACTTCGTGCACCCCAAGGACGCTGGCGGAGTGCTGGTGGAACTCGTCGAGCCGGCCGCCGGTGCCGCCGGGAGTGCCCCGGCGGGCGGCGGCGGGGCGTAGTGCCCGACACGCGGAGTGCGGTCGGTCACAGGGTCACCCTCTGGATCGTTACCCGTCGGTAGCGTTCAGGGGCAGCGGCTCGGCCAGGACAGCCCGTCCGCCGGAGACCCGAACCGGAAAGGTGGCCGTGGTGCAGGAGATCCTCGACGCGATCCTCGCCGACGAGCCCCGCGCGGTGGAGGGCCTCAAGGTTCCGCCCTCCTACCGGGGCGTGGTGGTGCGCAAAGAAGAAACAGGAATCTTCGAGGGCGTCGCGACCCGGGACAAGGACCCGCGTGCCTCGCTGCACGTCCAGGACGTCCCGACGCCGGAACTGGGGCCCGGCGAGGCGCTGGTCGCCGTGATGGCCAGTGCCGTCAACTACAACACGGTGTGGACGTCGATCTTCGAGCCGATGTCCACCTTCGGCTTCCTCGCGAAGTACGGCCGACTCTCGCCGCTGACCGCGCGTCACGACCTGCCCTACCACGTCGTCGGATCCGACCTGGCCGGCGTCGTCCTGCGCACCGGGCCCGGCGTGCAGGCGTGGAAGCCCGGCGACGAGGTGGTGGCCCACTGCCTCTCGGTGGAGCTGGAGAGCCCGGACGGCCACGACGACACGATGCTCGACCCGGAGCAGCGGATCTGGGGCTTCGAGACGAACTTCGGCGGGCTGGCCGAGCTGGCGCTGGTCAAGTCCAACCAGCTCATGCCCAAGCCCGCGCACCTGACCTGGGAGGAGGCGGCCTGCCCGGGGCTGGTCAACTCCACCGCCTACCGGCAACTGGTCAGCCACAACGGTGCGGCGATGAAGCTCGGCGACGTCGTGCTGATCTGGGGCGCCTCCGGCGGCCTGGGCTCCTACGCGACCCAGCTGGCGCTGGCTGCCGGCGCGACACCGGTGTGCGTGGTGTCCAGCCCCGAGAAGGCCGCGATCTGCCGGGCGATGGGCGCAGACCTGATCGTCGACCGCAACGCCGACGGCTTCCGCTTCTGGAAGGACGAGAACACCCAGGATCCGAAGGAGTGGAAGCGGTTCGGCGCCCGGATCCGCGAGCTCACCGGCGGGGACGACCCGGACATCGTCTTCGAGCACCCCGGCCGCGAGACGTTCGGTGCCTCGGTCTACGTCGCCCGCCGCGGCGGCACGATCGTCACCTGCGCGTCCACGTCGGGGTTCCTGCACCAGTTCGACAACCGGTACCTGTGGATGAGCCTGAAGCGGATCGTCGGCTCGCATTTCGCCAACTACCGCGAGGCCTGGGCGGCGAACCGACTGATCCAGCACGGCCGGATCCACCCCACCTTGTCGAGGTCCTATCCCCTCGAGGCGACCGGTCAGGCCGCCTACGACGTCCACCGCAACGCGCACCACGGCAAGGTCGGCGTGCTCTGTCTGGCACCGCGTGAGGGACTCGGTGTCCGCGACACAGAGTTGCGGGCGCGCCACCTCGCGGCGATCAACCGGTTCCGCGTCGGCTGAGCGTTGTCACCCCCCGTCACGGCCCGCCGGTTTCCCTTCGGGTGGCGCCGTGTTTCCGGCTCGTGCACAGGGTGAAACTGGCCGGATGCGGCCTGGAAGCGGCCGAAAGCTTCTGCGATAGTGGGCGCCATGCAGCCGACCTCCTCCGATCCCTCATCCCTGTCGTTCTTCGACTCCTCGAACACCGACCCCGGCTTCACCATCGCGCTGCGTGGGTATGACCGGCACCAGGTGAACGAACACCTTCAGCGACTGACCACCGAACTGACCCAGCACCAGTCCGCCAAGACCGAGGCCGAGCAGCGGCTCGGCGAGGCCCAGCACAGAGTCCGTGCCGTCGAACAGCAGCTGACCGGCCTCCAGCAGCAGATGCGTTCGCAGCAGAAGCAGATGCAGGAGACGTCCAAGCCGACCCTGTCCGGTCTGGGCACCCGGGTGGAGCAGTTGCTCCGCCTCGCCGAAGAGCAGGCCAACGAGCACATCGCCGAAGCCGAGAAGAAGGCCGAGGAATCCCTCTCCGCGGCTCGACTCCAGGCTCGCGAACAGACCGAGAAGGCACGCGCCGAGGCGCAGGCCCTCAAGGCCGCGGCCGAGCGGGACGCCGGCGGTGTCCGCGAGGCCGCCGAGCGCGACGCGGGCGAGATCCGCGGCGAGATCACCCGCGAGGTGGACACCATGCGTGCCACCGCCGAGCGGGAGACCCGCCAGTTGCGCAGCACCGCCGACCACGAGGTCGCCGAGCTCAAGGCTCGCGTGCACCGCGAGGTCGCCCAGCTGCAGGCCACCGCCGAACGCGAGGCCACCCAGCTCCGCGCCGCCGCCAAACAGGAGACCGAACAGCTCCGCACCAAGGTCAAGGCCGAGACCGAGGCCCTGCGCACGACCGTCCGGCAGGAAACCGAGCAGCTCAAGGCTGAGGCCACCCGCGAGGCCGAGCAGAAGCGCGGCGAGGCGAGCAAGATCCTCACCGAGGCCCGTGAAAAGCGCGACCGCGACCTGCAGGAACTCGACCTCACCCTGGCCGAGCGCCGGGAGAAGTCCGAGCAGGAGGAGTCGCAGCGGCACGCTGTCGCGGTCGCCGAGACGCAGAAGCTGGTCGCCGAGGCGGAACAGCGCGCCCGGGTCGCCGAGACTCGTGCCCGCGAGGTCGAGGCGCACACCGAGGCTCGCCGCAAGGCCGCCGAGGCCCAGGCCAAGGACATCGTCGACAAGGCCCGCGCCCTGGCCGAGAAGACGGTGAGCGAGTCGCGGTCCGAGGCCGACCGTGTCACCAGTGAGGCGCGTGCGCAGGCCGGCCAGGCCACCAGCGAGGCGAAGCGGCGGGTCGCCGACCTCACCAAGCAGCGCGACGCGATCACCAGCCAGCTCGGGCAGCTCCAGACGCTGCTCGGCGGTCTGGTGCCGGGCGTTCCGGCCGCGGCCGCGGCCACCGCGGCGAAGGCCGCCGCGGACGCCAAGGCGGCTCCGGATGCCAAGAGCAACACCAAGGAAGCCACGGACGCGGAGGCGACCAGCGCCAACGGACGCGGCTGAACAGCGGCTGGTGCGGCGTCCCGCCCTGCTCGACGGGGGACGCCGCACGCTGGCATGCGACACGAGGTGAGTGAGCACCGGACAGATGGCTCGGGAGGAAGAGTACGACCTGTTCTCGGCGAACGACGGCACAGACGTGCCGCCGTTCGAGGTCGTGCGGCGGGGGTACGACCGCAAGCAGGTCGATGACGCCCTGGTCCACTTCGACCAGGACCTTGCCGCGCTGGAAGCCGACCGGGACGCCGCCTACGCCCGGGAGGAAGCGCTCGCGGCGCAGGTGGAACGGCTGCACAACGAGGTCTACCACCTGCGCCAGCAGGTCGAGTTCGCGGTCCACAACCCGCACACCGAGGTCACCGAGCGCGTCCAGCAGATCCTGGACCTGGCCGAGGCCGAGGCGCAGGAGGTGCGGGCCGCGGCCGAGGAGGATCTGGCCGCCGCCCGCGAGGAGGCCGACGCACTCACCGCCCGCGTCGAGGACGAGGCCCGGCGACTTCTCGACGAGGCCGTCGAGGAGGTCGACCAGCGCCGGGTCACCGCCGCGCAGGAACTGACCGCCCACCTCGACGCCCTGCGCGCCGACATCGGCCAGTCGGCCGCGATGGCCGAGCGGCTCACGGCCGAGACCGCCGCGGCGAAGGCCGCGGCCGACCGGATCCTGGCCGACGCACAGGCACGGGCCGAGGAGATCGTCGGCGACGCCGAACGTCTCTCGATCGCCACCCCGGCCGACGCCGACTCCTATGCCGCCCGGGCCATCGCGGCCGCAGACGCCCACGTCACCCGGGTCAACGCCGAGGCGCTGGCCCAGGCCGAGCTGATCCGGGCCGAGGCGCTCGACGAGGCCGACCGCATCACCACCGAAGCCGAGCGGCGCGTCGTTCCGCTCACCGAGGAGGCCGCGGCGAGGGCGGCCGACGTCATCGCCCAGGCCGAGGCCCGGGTCGCCGAACTCACCGGACGGGCCGAGGCGCAGGCCGAACAGCTCAAGGCCGTCGCGCTCGCCGAGGCCGAGCGCGTGACCAACGCGGCCGAGAAGCGGGCCCGCACCCTCACCGCGGACGCCGAACGCGAGGCGAATGCTCTCACCAAGGAGTCGGAGCGGCGGGCCGCCTCGATGACCATCGGCGCGGAGCGCATGGCCGCCGGCGCCGTCGCCGAGGCCGAGACCAAGGCGATCGGGATCACCGGGCCGGCGACCGCACGGGCCGCCGAGATCACCGCCGAGGCCGAGAGCCATGCCGCCGAGCTGACCGCGGCCGCCGAGGCGTTGCTCGTCCAGGCCGAGCGCCGCGCCGCCGAGGCCGACATCGAGGCCGCGACGATGGTCAGGGACGCGGAGAATCGTGCCGAGGCCGTCGCCCAGGACGCCGACCGTTACGCGGGGACCGCCCGCTCCGAGGCGGACGCCTACGTCAACAGAGTCACGGCCCAGGCCGACGAGCGCACCGCTGCGCTCACCGCCGACGCCGAGCAGCGGGCGGCGAGGCTGACCACCGATGCCGAACGGGTCGGAGCCCGCACGGTCTCCGACGCCGAACGCCGCGCCGCCCAGATCCAGGAACGGGCCGAGCAGCGGGCGGCCGACATCGTCGGCCCGGCCGAGCAGCATGCCGCGGAGCTGCTCGCGACCGCCAAGACCCGGGCGACGATGGTCGTCCGGGACGCCGACAACCACGCCGAGCAGGCAGCCCGCCAAGCCGACGACTACGCCCGGACGACCAGGACCGAGGCCGACACCTACGCCGACCGGACGCGGGTCGAGGCCGAGGAACGGTCGGCGACGGCCTTCGCGAACGCGGCGGCACAGGCGGAGGAGATCATCCAGGACGCGGTGCGCCGCGCCGAGCGGGTCGCCGGCGACGCCGCCGCCGAGGCGGCCCGCACCACCACCGAGGCCAACACCTATGCCGTGTCGCTCCGCCAGGAGGCCGACGGCAGGCGGCTGGCCGCCGAGCGCGAACGCGAGGAGACGCTGGAGGCGGCACAGTCGCTCGCCGACCACATGGTGGCCACTGCCGAGGGCGAGGCCAGCCGGATCCGCGCCGAGCTGGCCGCAGAGGTGGCGGCACTGAGCGAGCAGCGCGACCAGATCACCTCGCAGTTGGCAACGATGCGCGAGGCCCTCGCCGGCGTGGCGGGCGGCCTGTTCACGCTTCCCGACTTCGGGACCCTCGAGGACGCCATGCCGGCCAGCGGCCCACCAGCCAGCGCGCCGCCCGTCAGCGCGCCGCCCGTCAGCGCGCCGCCCGTCAGCGCGGCGGCGAGCGAAGCCGGCCACAGCACGACGAAGGTCACGGCCACGACGAATCCGGCTCGGGTGCCGGACGTCGAGGCCAAGGTCGAGGAGACCGACGACATCGCGCCAGAGCCCGTCGACAGGGCCCCCGACGTCACACCAACCAGGCCGGACGAGAAGGTCACCGCCGCCGCAGAGCCGGCCGAGGCCCCGACGGTCGCCGAAGCCCCCGCACCCACGGAGTCCGAAGACGGCGACGCCGGCGGACCCACCACTCCGGCCGACGCCAAGGCCGCGCGCAAACCCTCCCCCGGCCGTCCGCCTAAGCCGGCCCGCGCACCGGCCGCCACCACCGGGCCCGTCAAGGCAGCGCCGCCGTCCCCCGCGAGCGCGATTCCCGGCCAGACGGCACCGCCGGAGACGTCCGACGCCACGCCGGACGTAGCGATGCCCGCGATGGCCGCGCCCCTCGTGTCGGCGACGGCCGGCCCCGGCGGCACGGAGGCAGAAGGTCGGCGGAACGGATCGCCGGTAGCGTCCGATCTGCCGTCAGGTCCAGACCCCGCGGAGGCCGACAGCCCCAGGCGCGAGGGCATCGCCGCGCTCCTCGCCGAGTTGGCCACGGTGTCCACGCCCGAGCAACCCGTGGCGCCCTGGGACCGGCCGGCCGACCGGACGGGGCCGGCCGCGCAGCACACCGATGCCGGGGAGCACACCGACACGCCGTCGGCTCCCGACGACCACGCCCGGTCCCGCCCGTCGCCACGCCCCCGGCCCAGCCCCCGGCCGGCCTCGTCCCACCAACCCGAACCCGGCGCCGTCCCGACGTCCAGGAACGGAGGCGAGCAGGGACACGGCGAAGCGAAGCCTTCCCCCGCCACGCCGAAGCCAGGTGCCGCGGCCGCCAACGGCCACGCGAACGGCTCCGAGCGCCAGCCCGTCGACATCCCGCCGCGGCCCTGACAGGCCGCCCCGGGCCGCCCCGGGTCGCAGGGCCAGCCGACAGCTAGCCGGACCAGGCGGTGAGGCCGCCGTCGACCGCCAGCACCTGCCCGGTCACGAATCCGGCCGCGTCGGAGGCGAGGAACACCGCCGGGCCGGCGATCTCGGCCGCGGTGGCCCAGCGCTGCATCGGGACCCGGGAGATCAGGCCCTGCTCGATTCCGGGATCCTTCCGGGCGAACTCGGTCAGGTCGGTGGCCACCCAGCCGGGGACCAGCGCGTTGCACCGCACACCCGCGTGCGCCCACTCCACCGCGAGCGTCCGACTCAGCGCGATCACCGCGGCCTTGGCGGTGCCGTAGTGGGCCATCAGCGGACTGGCGGTGACACCGGCGACCGACGAGACGTTGATCACCGATCCGCTGCGCCGTTCCAGCAGGTGTGGGGCCGCGGCCCGGCAGACCCGGACGACCGAGTCGAGGTTGAGCCGCATCACCTTGTCCCAGCCCTCGGCCCGGGTGTCGACGAACGGCGCGCTGAACTTGTTGCCACCCGCGTTGTTCACCACGACGTCCAGGTGACCCAGCCCGGCGATTGCGGCGTCCACCATGGACTGGACAGAGGCGGGATCGGTCACGTCGGCCGGCACCAGGACGGCCTTGCGGCCCCGCTCCTCGACGGCGGCCTGCACCTCGGCGAGGGCGTCGAGGTCGCGGCCGGACAGCGCCACGTCGGCGCCCGCGTCGGCGTAGGCCAGGGCGATGGACCGGCCGATGCCGCGCGAGGCGCCGGTGATCAGGGCGGTGCGTCCGGTGAGGGCGAAGGCGGTCACGTCAGCGACTCCGGAGGTTCGGTGCCGGCCCGTCGCGGACGCGGCACGAGGGTGGCCGACGGCCCGGGGCCAGACGCGTCGGTGAACGTGGCGAGCGTACGGTCGCGGTAGGCACTCGCATCGCCGGTTTGGACAGGTCCGTCGTAGTGCGTGGGCAACGGGCCGGCGCCCGGCACGACACGTGCCACGATCTCGTCCAGCACCCGCTCGGCATGCCCGACGAGCAGATGCCGGGCGCCCTCGATGCCCACGACCTCGGCCTGGCCGATCGCGGCGAACCGCTCGCGGGCCTCGGCCGGCCGCAGGTTGTCGTCGTACTCCGGCACCAGCGCGACCACCGGCTTGCCGGACGCCCCCCAGGTGGCCAGGTCCGCCGGCTCGGCCGCCCGCAACGGCGGCGAGAGCAGGAGGGCACCGACCACCGCCGGATCGCACCCGTACCGCAACACCAGATCCGTGCCGAACGACCAGCCCAGCAGCCACGGCGCCGGCAGCTCGTGAAACTCGGCGTACTCGATCGCGGCGGCCACGTCCTGGCGCTCGCCCACCCCAGCGTCGAACGCGCCCTCGCTGGTGCCGCGCTCGGAGCTGGTCCCCCGGGTGTTGAACCGGAGGACGGCCAGCCCCGCCAGCGCCGGCAGCCGCCAGGCCGCCTTGCGCAGCAGGTGGCTGTCCATCATCCCGCCGTGCGTCGGCAACGGGTGCAGGCACACCAGCGTGGCCACCGGCTCGGTGTCCACCGGCACGGCCAGCTCCCCGACGAGCGTCAACTCGTCGCCGGTGTGCAGCGTGATGTCCTCCCGCCGCGCGGGCAGGATCGAGTTGGCACGGATCGCGGAGGCCACGACTCCGGATCCTCGCACCGCACCCGGCTCAGCCGTGCCGCGGGGCATTCCGGCTCCGTTCGGTCACCGGCCGCCGCCGCCCCCGCGCGCGCCAGCACGCCGCATGCCAGTGCCGCCGATCCTCCGGACCGCCGAAAACCCCGGCCCCGTCATCCCGCCACGCCACCACGTGCCCCACCCCGGCCGCGACCTCCTGGTCACACCCCGGACACCGGTACGCCCTGCCAGCCGCCCCGGCGACCTCGCGCACGACCCATGCCCCGTCGTGCCACTCCTCGGTCCGCTCGGGCCCACCGCCACGCGGCGCCAGGTCAGCCAAGGGCTCGTCGCCTCTGCGATGCCGTCTCGGACTCACGCCCCAAGCGTACGGCGGGCCGTCGCGTGCGGCTCCGACGGCGAGGCACGCACGGGCCCGCCACCATGTCGGCGCATGTCGGCCTGAACAGAGCGGAGCCACCTCAGCGGTGGTGGTCGCGGAAACCCCGACCGGCCTTCCGGCCCAGATACCCCGCAGTCACCAGATGCTCGAGCAACGGCACGGGAGCGAACCCGGGCTCACGGAACTCCAGGTACAGCTGCCGCTGGATGGCCAGCGCCACATCCAGCCCCACGACGTCCAACAATTCGAACGGCCCCATCGGGTACCCGCAGCCCACCTTCATCGCCGCGTCGATGTCGTCCGCGGTGGAGTAGTGCGCCTCGAGCATCCGGACGGCGTCGTTGAGGTAGGGGAACAGCAGCGCGTTCACGATGAACCCGGACCGGTCGCTGCAGGTCACCGCGTGCTTCCCCAGCCGTTCGCAGACCGCGCGTGCGGTGGCCAGCGTCTCCTCGGCGGTGGACACCGTCCGCACCACCTCGACCAGCTTCATCAGCGGTGCCGGGTTGAAGAAGTGCAGTCCCACCACGTCGGCCGGCCGCCCGGTCGCTGCCGCGCACTCGATCACCGGCAGGCTCGACGTCGTCGTGGCCAGCACCGTGCCCGGCTTGCAGATCTCGTCGAGGGTGCCGAACAGCGCCCGCTTGACCGGGAGCTCCTCGACCACGGCCTCCACCACCAGGTCGACGTCGGCCAGGTCGTCCAGCCGGGTCGAGCCGGTGAACCGGCCGAGCGCCGCGGACCGGTCGTCCCCGGTGAGCTTGCCCCGCGCCACGCCCTTGTCCAGCGACGCGGTGACCGCCGTCCGAACCCGGGCGCTCTTCTCCTCGCCCCGCGTCACGTACAGGACGTCGTACCCGGCCTTCGCGAACACCTCGACGATGCCCGTGGCCATCGTTCCGGAACCCACCACCCCGACCGTCCGCACCGGTCGTGCGATCTCGGCCGCGCCGGCATCCGGCGTGGCGGCATCGGGGACGACCACCGGCGAGCCGGGCTTCTCGTAGGTGTAGAAACCGCGGCCGGACTTCCGTCCGAGCAGACCCGCCGTGACCATCTGCCGGATCACCGGGGTCGGGGCGTGCAGCCGGTTGCGCCCCTGCTTGTACATCGTGTCGAGGATCTCGTACGCGGTGTCGATCCCGATCAGGTCCATCAGGGCGAGCGGGCCCATCGGCAGCCCGCAGCCGAGCTTCATCGCCACGTCGATGTCCTCCCGGGTTGCGTACCGGGACTCGAAGAACGACACGGCGTGGTTGAGGTACCCGAACAGCAGGGCGTTGGCGATGAAGCCGGCCTTGTCGCCGATCGTGACGTCGGTCTTGCCCATCCGGACGGCCAGCGCCTCCATGTCCTCGACGACGCTCTGGTCGGTGACCACCGTGCGGATGATCTCGACCAGCTTCATCACCGGCGCGGGGTTGAAGAAGTGCAGGCCCACCACCCGGTCGGGCCGGTGCGTGGCCACCGAGATCTCGGTCACCGAGAGGGACGAGGTGTTGGTGGCCAGGATGGTCTCCGGCGGGCAGATCCGGTCGAGCTCGGCGAAGATCCGCTGCTTGAGGTCGAGATGCTCGGGCACGGCCTCCACCACCAGGTCGACCTCGGCCAGGGCGCGGAGGGAGGTGGCGTAGGAGATCCGGTCGAGCAGCGCCGCCTGGGCGGATGCGGTGAGCTTGCCGCGGGCCACCGCACGCCCGGTGGAGTCGTCCAGATGGCCGCGGGCCCGGTCGACGGCGTCGGCGTCCGTGTCGACCCCGACGACCGTCAGGCCGGCCCGGGCGAACACCTCCGCGATGCCGGCACCCATCGTGCCCAGCCCCACCACGCCCACCCGCGAGAACTCCCGTGCCACGACCGCTCCCTCCGCCGGATCACCCGAGTCTCGCATCCTCCGGGCCGTTCCGGACGGGACCTGAGACGAGGGTTACTCGTGAGTCACATCCGTCCTAGACTGCGGACGACGCGGCGTACCCCCCGACGAAACGCCGGCAGTCGTCGCCCGCGAGGAGACCGGACTTGACCGTGACCGACCGCCCCCACAGCCCCGGGCACCCCCCCACCCCCGGGCACCCCCACCGCCCCGGACAGCCCGCGGACCCCGCGCTCCCCCCCGGCAC
Organism: uncultured Actinomycetota bacterium; assembly: GCA_963740255.1. Taxonomy (GTDB): domain Bacteria; phylum Actinomycetota; class Actinomycetes; order Mycobacteriales; family Cryptosporangiaceae; genus CAVUDO01. Next base: position 1,363,419 of record CAVUDO010000002.1, read on the forward strand.
CCCCGCGGTGGCCGACGGCGCACTGGTCTCGACAAGTCCGGCCACCGGCGAGGAGGTCGGCCGAATCCCGATTTCCGACGCCGACGCGGTGGCCGACGCCGTCGCCCGGGCGAAGGACGCCGCGCGGTGGTGGGCCGGACTCGGGTTCCACGGGCGGCGCACCCGGCTGCTCGCCTGGCGTTCGCTGATGGTGCGCCGGACGGACGAGCTGACGACGCTGGTGCACCGGGAGAACGGCAAGCCGACCGACGACGCGATGCTGGAGATGCTCGGCGCCGTCCACCACCTGGACTGGGCAGCGAAGCAGGCAGCCAAGGTGCTCGGCCCGCGGCGGGTGCCGTCCGGGCTGCTGATGGCCAACCAGACCGCCTCGCTGCAGTACCAGCCGATGGGCGTCGTCGGCGTGATCGGGCCGTGGAACTACCCGGTGCTGACCCCGATGGGCTCGATCGCGTACGCGCTGGCGGCCGGCAACGCTGTGGTTTTCAAGCCGAGCGAGTACACGCCGGCGATCGGGAAGTGGCTGGTGGACACGTTCGCCGAGGTGGTGCCGGAGCAGCCGGTGTTCCAGGGCGTGTACGGGTTCGGCGCGACCGGGGCGGCGCTGTGCACGGCCGGCGTGGACAAGATCGCGTTCACCGGCTCGACCGCGACCGGCAAGAAGATCATGGCCGCCTGCGCCGACCAGCTGACGCCCGTGCTGATCGAGTGCGGCGGCAAGGACGCCTTCCTGGTGGACGCCGACGCCGACCTCGACTCCGCGGCCGACGCCGCGGTCTGGGGCGGCATGAGCAACGCCGGCCAGACCTGCGTGGGTGTCGAACGGATCTACGTCCACGAGGCCGTGTACGAACCATTCGTGGCCAAGCTCACCGAGAAGGCCAAGGCCCTCACCGCGGGCGCCGCCGCGGACGCGCACTTCGGACCGATCACGATGCCGTCCCAGGTGGCCGTGATCCGCCGGCACGTGGACCATGCGCTGGCCTGCGGCGGGACGGCGGTGGTGGGCGGGCCCGAAGCGGTGGGCGACACGTTCGTGCAGCCGGTCGTCCTGGTGGACGTGCCCGAGGACTGCGCGGCCGTCCAGGAGGAGACGTTCGGCCCGACGATCACCGTGAAGAAGGTGCGCGACCTGGACGAGGCGATCGAGTTGGCCAACGGGACCGAGTACGGGCTCGCCTCGACGGTGTTCTCCAAGGCGCGCGGCGTCGAGGCGGCCCGGCGGCTCCGGGCGGGCATGACGTCGGTGAACGCGATCCTGGCGTTCGTCGGGGTCGGGGCGCTGCCGTTCGGCGGCGTCGGGGCGTCCGGGTTCGGCCGCATCCACGGCGAGGACGGGCTGCGCGAGTTCGCCCAGCCCAAGGCCATCACCCGCCAGCGCTTCGCGACGCCGATGCCGATCTACAGCTTCGACCGCACCGAGCGGACCAACGCTCTCCTGCGCCGGACGATGCGCATGCTCTACGGCGGCCGCCGCTGACCGCACCGCGGACGAACGGGCGGGCCGGTCCCACCCACCCGGTAACGTCGGCGGCATGAGTTCGACGACGCCCGTCACGGGCCGTTCCACCACGCCCGCGCCATCCACCGCGTCTCGTCCCACCCCGCCGGTGGCCAAGCAGGTGCCGTCGGTCCGGAGCCACCACGGCGACGACGTCCTCGACCCGTACGCCTGGCTCGCCGACAAGGACGACCCGGACACGATCGCCTACCTCGACGACGAGAACACCCACACCGAGCAGCGCACCGCACACCTGGCCGCCCTGCGCGAGACCCTGTTCGAGGAGATCAAGACCCGGACCCAGGAGACCGACCTCTCCGTGCCGGCCCGGCACCGCGACCACTGGTACTACAGCCGCACGGTCGAGGGCCAGCAGTACGGCATCCACTGCCGCTGCCCCGCCGCGGCCGGCGACCCCACGCCCCCCTCGCCGTCCGGCGGCACACCGCTGCCGGGTGAGGAGATCCTCCTGGACGAGAACGCGGCGGCCGGCGGCCACCCGTTCTTCTCGCTCGGCGCCTTCGAGGTGAGCCCGGACGGCCACCTGCTGGCGTACTCCACCGACTTCGTCGGGAACGAGCGCTACACGCTGCGGATCAGGGACCTGCGCACTGGCGAGACGCTGGCCGACGAGGTCCCCGACACGTCCTACGGCACCGCGTGGTCGGCCGACGGCTCGACGCTGTTCTACCTGACGGTGGACGAGGCGTGGCGGCCCTACCGGGTGTGGCGGCACGCGGTGGGCACCCCGGCCGCCGGCGACGTGCTGCTGCTGGAAGAGCCGGACGAACGGTTCTGGGTAGGCGTCGGCCTGACCCGCAGCGAGCGCTACGTCCTGATCGAGATGCGGAGCAAGCTCACCACCGAGGTGCGCGTCGTCGACGCCGCCGACCCGAACTCGGAGCCCTGGGTGTTCGGCCACGGCCGCCGCGAGGGGGTCGAGTTCACCGTCGACCACCAGGGCGAGAAGTTCCTGGTGCTGCACAACGACGGCGCCGAGAACTTCGCGCTGGTCTCGGTGCCGGTCACCGACACCACCGACGAGACCACGCTGATCGGGCACCGCGCCGACACCCGGCTGATGGACGTCGACGCGTTCGCCGGGCACGCCGTGGTCCACTACCGGCGCGACGGCCTCACCGGCCTGCGCGTCCTGTCCACCGACGGCCAGAGCCGCGAGATCGCCTTCGACGAGCCGCTCTACGCCGTACAGCCGGGCGACACCCCGGACTACCACGCCACCGAATACCGGTTCGTCTACGTCTCGCTGGTGACCCCCGACTCCGTCTACGACTACGACGTGGCGACCGGGGAACGGACCCTGCGCAAACAGCGGCCGGTGCTGGGCGGCTACGACCCGTCCCGGTACGAGCAGCACCGCGAGTGGGCCGTGGCGCCGGACGGCGAGCAGGTGCCGATGTCGGTGTTCTGCCTGGCCGGCACGCCGCGGGACTCCTCGGCGCCGTGCGTGCTCTACGGCTACGGCAGCTACGAGATCAGCGTCGACCCGTTCTTCTCGATCCCGATCCTGTCGCTGGTCGACCGGGGGTTCGTGTTCGCCGTCGCGCACATCCGGGGCGGCGGCGAGCTGGGTCGGCGCTGGTACGAGGGCGGCAAGATGCTGCGCAAGAAGAACACGTTCACCGACTTCGTGGCCTGTGCCCGGCACCTGGTCGAGGGCCGATGGACGTCGGCCGGGCGGACGGTGGCCCGCGGCGGCAGCGCCGGCGGACTCCTGATGGGCGCGGTGGCCAACCTCGCCCCCGAGGCGTTCGGCGGGATCGTCGCCGAGGTGCCCTTCGTCGACGCCCTGACCTCCATCCTCGACCCGTCGCTGCCGCTGACCGTGACCGAGTGGGAGGAGTGGGGCGACCCGCTGCACGACCCGGCGGTGTACGCCTACATGCGCACCTACTCGCCGTACGAGAACGTCGAGGCGAAGCGCTACCCCCCGATCCTGGCCATGAGTGGGCTCAACGACACCCGGGTGCTCTACCACGAGCCGACGAAGTGGGTCGCCCGGCTGCGGGCGACGGCGGACGCGGACGTGCTGCTCAAGACCGAGATGGGCGCCGGCCACGGCGGCCCGAGCGGTCGATACGACGCCTGGCGCGAACGCGCGTTCGCCAACGCCTGGATCATCGACACCGTTGCGGCCCCCCACGACCCGCTCTGACTCGTCGCGGCCTCCGGTCGTCACGGCCGACGGGCCAAAGCGGAGTCGCGGCAGAGGTGCTGGCGGTGGCGCAATGATCGAGACATCAGGACATCGCTTGCGCCTGCCCGAAGCGACGGCTCTGGCCGGCTCGCGTCAGATGGGCTCAGAGGCGGGGGTCGACGGGCTCGCTCTCCAGGGCGAGGACGGCGAAGACCGGCTCGTGAACTCTCCACAGTGGTTCTCCGGCGGCAAGCCGGTCGAGGGCTTCCAGGCCGAGGGCGTACTCGCGGGCGGCCAGTGAGCGCTTGTGGCCGAGCCCGCGCTCGCGGAGCCGGTCGAGGTGCTCGGGGTAGTCCGGGCCGTAGACGATCCGCAGATATGCCGGACCGCGGCACTTCACCCCGGGCTGCACCAGCCCCTTCGTCCCGCGCGCCAGGCCGGCGGCCGGCTTGACCACCATGCCCTCGCCGCCGGCCTCGGTCAGCTCGGTCCACCAGGTCGTCGCGGCCGCGACGGTCGGCTCGTCGGCCAGCGTCGCGAACACCCGGCGGGTGGCCCGGAACAGCCGGGGATCGGCCTCGACCAGCCGGTCGAGGAGTTCCAGGTGCCACCGCTGAGCCTGGTCGGCATACGACACGCCCTCGGACGCGAGCACCGCGAACGGCGCCAGCTCGACGCCGGCCAGCCCCGAGGTGGGCCAGCGGTAGCGGCGGTAGGCGGCGGTGAACGCCTGGACGTGGTCGGAACGGCGCACCGTCGCCGCCAGCAACGCCTCCACGTCCTGCCCCCGCCCGGCGGCCGCGGCCAGTGCGGACACCGCTGCCGGCAGGGCCGCCCGCCCGGCCGCTCCCACGGCCGCGTACTGCGTGCGGAGCAGCCCGTCGGCCTTGGCCGACCACGGCAGCAGCTCGGCGTCGAGCAGCAGCCAGCCGGTGTCCAGCTCGTCCCAGAGCCCGGCGGCGCCCACGGCCGACCGCACCCCGTCCAGCAACGCCTCGGTGCGGGCCGCGTCGCCGAAGAACGGGCGGCCCGTGCGGGTGTAGACCGCACCGGTGGCGCCGGTGTCGACGCCGAACCGTCCGCTCGCCACCGCGGCGTCCCGGCAGACCAGCACGACCGCCCGGGATCCCATGTGCTTCTCCTCGCACACCACCTCCTCCACGCCGACACCCGCGAAGTAACCGAGTGCCTCGGCCGGGTGCTCCAGCAGTCCTTCGGCCGACGAGGTGGCGCAGGGCGACATCGTCGGCGGCAGGTACACCAGCCACCTCGGGTCGACCGAGAACCGGCTGACCACCTCCAGGGCCGCCGCCGCGTTCTCCTCCCGGACGGTGACCCGCCCGTGGTGCCGGGTCTCCACCACCCGCCGGCCGAGCACGTCGGCCAGGTCGAGGGCGCCGTCCTCCCGTCGGCCTCCGCCGCCCGGGTCCGGAGTGCCGAGCGGCCGCACCGGCTCGTACCAGACCTTCTCCGCCGGCACCGAGACGAGTTCCCGCTCCGGGTACCGCAGCGCGGTGAGCGTGCCGCCGAACACGCACCCGGTGTCGACGCAGATCGTGTTGTTCTCCCAGCGCGCCTCGGCGACGGGCGTGTGGCCGTAGACCACCGTCGCCCGCCCGCGGTACTCCCGCGCCCACGGGTACCGCACGGGCAGGCCGTACTCGTCGGTCTCGCCGGTCGTGTCGCCGTAGAGCGCGAACGACCGCACCCGACCGGACGCCCGGCCGTGGTAGGCCTCCTTCAGCCCGGCGTGCGCGACCACCAGCTTCCCGCCGTCCAGCACGTAGTGGCTGACCAGCCCGTCCATGAACGAACGGACTACGGCGGTGAACTCCGGCGGTTCGGTGGCGAGCTGTGCCAGCGACTCGGCGAGCCCGTGGCTGACCTTGACGTTGCGCCCGTCCAAGGCCCGGACCAGCTTGTTCTCGTGGTTGCCGGGCACGCAGAGAGCGTCACCGTCGCGCACCATGCCCATCACCAGCCGCAGCACGCCAGGGGTGTCCGGCCCCCGGTCGACCAGGTCGCCGACGAACACCGCGGTCCGGTCGTCGGGGTGCCGGGCGCCGACCGCCCGGCCCGCGTCGTCCGTGCGCACGGCGTAGCCCAGCTCGCCCAGCAGCGTCCGCAGCTCGGACGCGCAGCCGTGGACGTCGCCGACGATGTCGAACGGCCCGGTGAGCTCGCGCTTGTCGTTGTACTGCTTCTCGTATTCGATCGTCGCGGCCTCGACCTCCTCGACCGAGCGCAGGACATGGACCTTCCGGAAGCCCTCCCGCGCGAGCCCGCGCAGCGAGCGACGCAGCTGGTCGCGCTGCCGCCGCACCACGTCCGGGCCGAACGTGCGGTCGGGCCGGGCCAGCGTCCGCTCGACGCACAGCTTCTCGGGCACGTCGAGCACGATCGCGACCGGCAGCACATCGTGGTCGCGGGCCACCGCGACCAGGGAGCGGCGGGCGTCGGCCTGGACGTTGGTCGCGTCGACCACCGTGAGCAGGCCGCGGCGCAGCCGGACGCCGGCGATGTGGTGCAGCAGCGCGAAGGCGTCCGGGGTGGCGGCCTGGTCGTTCTCGTCGTCGGAGACCAGGCCTCGGCAGAAGTCCGAGGACAGCACCTGGGTGGGGGCGAAGTGGGCGCGGGCGAACGTGGACTTGCCCGAGCCGGTGACGCCGACCAGCACGACCAGCGACAGGTCGGGCACCTTCAGCGCGCTCATGCGGCCACCTCGGTCCCGTCCGCGCGGCTGAACAGCGCGAGCTGGGTGGGCGGGCCGACCTCGGGGTCGTCCTGGCCGACCGGGCGGAACTCGACCCGGTAGCCGTGGTCGGTGGCGACCCGGACCGCCCACTCGCGGAACTCCTGGCGGGTCCACTCGAAACGGTGGTCGGGATGCCGGAACGCGCCCGGTGCCAGCCCCTCGTAGCGCACGTTGTGTTCGGCGTTCGGCGTGGTGACCACGACGGCCCGCGGGCGGGCGGCGCCGAACACGGCCCGTTCCAGGGCCGGCAGCCGGCCGTGGTCGACGTGCTCGATCACCTCCATCAGCACCGCCGCGTCGTAGCCGGCGAGGCGCGCGTCGGTGTAGGTGAGCCCGCCCTGGAGCAGCTTCGTCCGCTCGCGTTCGCGCTCGCTGGCCGTGTCCAGGTGCAGCCGCCGGGCCGCGATCGCCAGCGCCCGCACCGAGACGTCCACCCCGACGACCTCGGTGAACGCCCGATCGGCGACGAGCGCCGGGAGCAGGGCACCGTCGCCGCAGCCCAGGTCGAGCACGCGCCGCGCGCCGATGTCGTGCAGCGCGGCAAGCACCGCGTCCTTCCGTAGCTTCCGCAGCGGCCTCCGGACGTCCTCCGGTGCCTCGTCCGGGCCGGCGTCGGGGGTGTCGGCCGGCACGGCGTCGTCGAACGCCTCCTCGGCCGCGTCGTCGGCCTCGGCGAGCCGGGCCAGCGTCGCCCGGGTCAGCGCGCCGCGGTGCCGCAGGTACCGGCGGGTGATCAGGTCCCGCTCGGGGTGGCCGCCCAGCCAGCCGGCACCGGCGGCGAGCAGCTTCTCCGCCTCGTCGGCCGAGACAGGGTAGTGCTTGGCGTCGTCCAGCACCGGCAGCAGCACGTACAGGTGCGAGAGCGCGTCGGCCAGCCGCCGTGTCCCGGTCAGGCGCAGGTCGACGTAGGGGCTGGGGCCCCATTCCGGCACGGTCTCGTCGTACGCGATCGGCGTCGCGGCCACCTCCCAGCCCAGCGGCGCGAACAGCCGTTCGACCAGGTCCGCGCCGCCCCGGGCCGGAGCCGACGGCAGGCGCAGCTCCAACGGGATCGGGGTCGCGGCCAGCTCGGGGCGGTCCTTGGAACGGCCCTTCAACGCCGTGGAGTACGCCCGCCCGAGCGCCACCGCGAACAGCGACGACGCCACGTACGGCCGGTCGTTCACGTACTGGCCCAGCACGAACCCGTCGTTGCCCCGGCCCCGCGTCCGCACCAGCCCGACCGGGTCCATGTCCAGCAGCAGCGCCGCCGTGCACCGTTCCTCGCTGGCCTCGGGGAAGAACACCGTCGCCTCGCCCCAGGGCAGCGCGAACGGATGCACCCGGTCGGGGTGCTTGGCGAGCAGGTACCCCAGGTCGGTGGCCGGCCGGTGCGTCGTCGTCACGGTGAGCAGCACGCCGCCCATCCTCCCCGACCCCCGCCAGCCGCCCGAAACGCATTCGGCCGGCGGGGCCGGGCAGCGGCCTCGATCCGGTCAGAAGAGGGTCATGTCGTCGCGGGGGACGCCGCGCATCGTGTCGTAGTCGAGGACAACGCAGCGGATGCCGCGGTCCTCCGCGAGGGTTCTGGCCTGTGGGGCGATGGTCTGCGCCGCGAGGACGCCGCCGACCGGGGCGAGCAGGGTGTCGCGGTTGAGCAGCTCCAGGTAGCGGGTGAGCTGCTCGACGGCGTCGATGCCGGCCCGGCGCTTCACCTCCACGGCACAGTGCCGCGCGGTGGGTGGCTGACCTGACCGGGCCACACCGTCGCCGACCGTGACGGCCACCGCGGCGTCGTCCAGCGGGTTGTGGGGCGCGTCGACCCGCTGGCACATCAGGTCGACCGGGCCGATCGGGGTCGGGAACTCTCGCCGCACCAGCCGCCAGCCCGTGCCGAGCAGGTGGACGTGTTCGGCCAGCAGTTCCTGCAGGTGCGCCTCCACACCGTCTTTCCGCAGGCCCGGGTCCACGCCCAGCTCGTGCGCGGAGTCGTGCAGGATCTCCTCGATCGCGATCCGCAACTCCTCGCCCGCCTTGTTGACCACCCGCCAGACCCCGGGCGCCTCCTCCAGCCGGCACGGTGGCGACATCCAGTTCAGCGGCTTGTACGAGCCGCCGTCGGCGTGCACCAGCACCGAGCCGTCGGCCTTGACCAGCAGGAGCCGGGTGGCCGAAGGCAGGTGGGCGGTGAGCCGGCCGACGTAGTCGACGGAGCAGCGGGCGATGACGAGACGCACGGTGAGTCAGGCTAGCCCGGTCGGCCTGGGGACAGGCCGCGCCCACCCGGCGCCGCGCCGGACTAGCGTCAGGTGCGTGACCGAGATCGCCGAGTCGCCGGCCCCACGTCGCCTGGCCAGCCATGTCTTCCCGCCCGGGAAGGACCCGGCGCAGGTGCGCGCCCGCGGCATCCTCCTGCGCGAGCACACCCCGGTCGCCAAGCTCGGCGGGTACGCACCGCCCGCCCACCGGCCCGACCCGGTGGGAGCCGTGGACGCGGTCAACGCCGACCGGGTGACCGAGCTGGTCGGCCTCCGCGTCGGCCGCATGATCGCGTCGCCGTTCGCCTTCTTCCGCGGCACCGCGGGACTGATGGCCGCCGACCTGGCCGGCTCGCCGTCCACCGGCGTCACCGCGCACATCTGCGGCGACGCCCACGCCTCGAACTTCGGCCTCTACGCCTCGCCCGAGCGGCGGCTGGTGATGGACGTCAACGACTTCGACGAGACCGTCGTGGGCCCGTGGGAGTGGGACCTCAAGCGCCTGGTCGCGAGCCTCGTGGTGGCCGGACGCGAGGCCGGCGTGGACGAGAAGGGGTGCCGCGACGCCGCGTCGGACTGCGCCCGCACCTACCGCGCCGCGATGCGCGAGCTGGCCGCGATGCCCGTACTGGAGGCGTACTACCTCACCACCGACCACACCACGCTGGAACGGTTCGGCATCGACCAGCTCGCCGAGGTGTTCGACCGGGTCCGCAGGAAGGCGAAGAAGAACACCAGCACGAAGGTGGCCGCGAAGCTCACCGAGCGGGCCGGCTGGCGGTTCGTGGAGGACCCGCCGGTGCTCACCCACGTGGGCGACGCCACCGCCGCGGCGGTGCTCGACGGCGTGGAGGCGTACGCCGACGGCTGCCTCGACGAAGAACTCCGGTGCGTGCTGTCCCGCTTCTCGGTCGCCGACGTCGCGCACCGGATCGTCGGGCTGGGCAGCGTGGGCCTGCGCAACTACGTCGTCCTGCTGCGCGGCAACGGCGACGACGCGCTGATCCTGCAGGTCAAGGAGGCCCGCGCGTCGGCATTGGCGCCCTTCGTCGCCCCGTCGCGCTACCCCCAGGAGGCCGAACGGATCGTCCGCGGCCAACGGTGGATGCAGACGGTCAGCGACATCCTGCTCGGCTGGACCACGATCGGCGACCGGCCGTTCCTGGTCCGCCAGTTCCGCGACATGAAGGGCAGCATCGAGCCGGCCGAGCTCAAGGGGAACCAGCTCGACGACTACGGCCGGGTGGTCGGTGCGGTGCTCGCGCGGGCCCATGCCCAGTCGGTGGACCCGCGCCTGCTGTCGGGCTACGCCGACGGCGGGGACACCGACGGTGGCGGCGGCACCGACGACGGCGAGGCGTTCGACGCCGCCATGGCCACGTTCGCCCTGGCCTACGCCGACCAGACCGAGGCCGACCACGCCGCCTTGGTCGAGGCCGTCCGCGCCGGCCGGCTCCCAGCCGTCCTCGACGAGGACTGACGCGGCGCGGCACCGCCGCCAGCCAGCAGCCGCCGCGGACGGCCTGGGCGGGCGCCGCGCACCCGCGACACGGGCGGGAACATCGACGTGGCCGGCGGTGCGTGACAGGCTCGACACATGCGTAACGACACGGCCGTCCGACCCGACGCGGTTCTTCCCGGCGAGCGGGTGCCGCCGATGCCGATGCCGACGCCCGGAACGCCACCGCCGGCCCCCGCGCCGGTTCCCGTGCCTCAGCCCGGCCCGTCTCCCCGACCGGGCCCGGCGCCCGTGCCCGGCCCCTTCCCACCGACCGAGCCGACACCGGGTCCGCTCCCCCCGGACCCCGAGCCGCAGCCCGGCCCGGACCCCGTGCCGCCTCCGTCCTGATCCGACCCGCGCGTACTGCGGCGTAGGCGTGCCGCCGGGTCGTACCGTGGCCGGTGGTGGACCGGGTCGTAGTGGCAGGAGGCTCCGTGCTCGAAGTGCTCACCGGAACCGGCCTCGCGGCCTCGTCCGGCCTCAACGCCTACATCCCCCTGCTCACGATGGGGGTGCTCTCCCGCTACACCGACCTGATCACGCTGCCCGGCGGTTTCCAGTGGCTGGAGAACGGCTGGGTGCTGATCGTGCTCGGCGTGCTGCTGGCGCTGGAGGTCGTGGCCGACAAGGTGCCGGTGGTGGACTCGATCAACGATGTGGTGCAGACCGTCGTGCGTCCGACCGCGGGCGGCATCAGCTTCGGCGCCGCCGCGTCGGCGGAGACCGTGACGGTCCAGGACCCCGGCGGGTTCTTCAGCGACGCGGCCTGGGTGCCGGTGGTGATCGGCATCGTCGTCTCCCTGGTCGTGCACGCGGCGAAGGCGACGGCACGGCCGGTGCTGAACGCGGCGACCGGAGGAACGGGCGCCCCGGTGGTCAGCACGCTCGAGGACGGCCTGAGCGTCGGGCTGGCGTTCCTGGCGATCCTGCTGCCCGTGCTGGTGCTGTTTCTGCTGGTCGGGATGATGGTTGTGTTCTGGTGGGCGATCCGCACCCGCCGCGCCCGCCGCGTCGCACGCACCGCCCGCACCACCTGAGCGAGATCCGCGGCGTCGGCTAACAGCGGCTGGCGAAGCGGTCTGTGGCGGCGACGAGGTTCTCGACGATGCCGCGACCGGCGTCGTGGCCCGCGTCGTCGACGAGGGTCAATTCGCTGCCCGGCCAAGCGCGCGCGAGTTCCCACGGGGTGCCCAACAGGTTCCCCAGGTCCAGCGCACCCTGGACCAGGACGCCGGGGATTCCGGCCAGCCGACCGGCCTCCCTGAGCACGATGCCTTCCTCCAACCAGGAACCGTGGTGCCAGTAGTGGGTCACGATGCGCGCGAACGCCAGCCGGAACTCGGACACCTGGTAGCGCGGATCAGGTCTGGAGGTCACCGCGATGGCGTCCTCCCAGTCACACCAGTTCCGCGCGGCTCTCGCGCGGACGGCCGGGTCGGGGTCGTTCAGGAGGCGGCGGTAACCCTCGACGAGGTGGCCGTCGCGGTCGGCCGGCGCGAGCCCGTTCCGGAAACGCTCCCACGCATCGGGGAACAGCCGGCCGAGCCCGTGCGTGAGCAGGTCGGTCTCGGCACGCCGGCCCGTGGCCAGGCCCGCGAGCACCATCTCCGCGACCCGGTCCGGGTGCCGCTCGGCGTAGGCCAGTGCGAGGACCGCACCCCACGAGCCGCCGAACACCAGCCACCGGTCGATCCCGAGGTGCTCCCGCAACAGCTCCAGGTCCGCGAGCAGGTGCCCCGTGGTGTTCGTGTCGAGGTCGGTGTCGGGAACGCTGGCGTGCGGCGTGCTCCGGCCGCAGCCGCGTTGGTCGAACAGGATAACGCGGTAGGCGTCAGGGTCGAAATAGCGCCGGACACCGGGCGTGCATCCGGAGCCGGGACCGCCGTGCACGACCACCGCCGGCTTGCCGCCCGGATCGCCGCACGCCTCCCAGTAGACGAGGTTGCCGTCGCCGACGTCGAGCATTCCGTGCTCGTACGGCTCGATCTCCGGATACCGGTCAGGCATCGGTTCCTCCTCGCCCGCCCGTCTCGGTGAGGATACGTACCCCGACGGCCCCGGACCGGCGCCAGGATGCGCGCCGCGAACGTTCAGACCATCGCCTCGGCGCGGGTGCGGCAGGTGGCCCAGGCCTCGGTGCGGGGGTCGATCAGCGCGAAGTGGTCGACGCCGTCGAGCCGGTCGAGCGTGACGGGGTCGCCGGCAGCTCGCGCCGCGGCGGCGTAGCGTTCGCTCTGCGCGACCGGCACCAGCCCGTCGGCCGTGCCGTGCACCAGCGCCACCGGCACCCCGAGCGGCAGTCGCGCGTACGGGGACGCGATCGCGTAGCGGTCGGGAACGTCGTCCGGACCGCCGCCGAGCAGCGCCGCCGCCGCGCCGCCCCCGAGCGAGACTCCGGCGACCAGGTCGACGACCCCGGCCTGGGACACCGCGCCTGCCAGCCGCACCCGCGGCGCCGCCCCGGGCGCACCCGCCGGCAGACCGGGCCGGGCAGCGGCCCATACCGCGAGATGACCACCGGCCGAGTGCCCGATCGACACCACCCGGCGCAGGTCCAGCCGCCCGCCGGCCGCGTCCTGACCCAGGGTGGCCAGCGCGTCCACCGCCGCCGCCACATCGTCGAACGTCGCCGGCCAGCCACCGCCGTTGCCGACCCGGCGGTACTCCACGTTCCACGCCGCCCAGCCCCGGTTGGCCAGGTCCACCGCCAGCGGCGTGCCCAGGTCGTCGCCGTACATCGCCTTCCAGAAGCCGCCGTGCAGCACCACGGCCACCCGCAGGCCCGACGCCGTCCCGGCCGGCAGGTGCAGCGTGACGCGCTGGCTCGGGTCCTGCCCGTAGCGCATTCTCACGGCCTCCGGAACCCCCTCCGCCCGCGGTGGCGCCGGCGCGCCGACCGTACATGCCACCAGCACCCGGCCCACGGCGGCGAACGCCGCGGCACGCACCGCCCGGCCCAACAGCACCCGCCTGCTCACCACGCCCGCCTCCGTCTCAGCCCCCGCGCCCCACGTACGGCCGCCGGACGCCCGCCGGATGGGTGGTCGGGCGGAGTGGTCAGGTTGGGCGCTCGGGCGGCAGACCGTGTGCGGCCCGGACGACGCCGACGATCTCGTCCATGATCGCCGTCAGCGCGTAGTCCTTCGGGGTGAACACGCGGGCCACGCCGAGCACGCGCAGCCGGGCGGCGTCCGCGTCGGGGATGATGCCGCCGACCACCACCGGCACGTCGAGCAGCCCCGCGGCCCGCAGCCCCCCCAGCACGGCCGGCACCGCCTCGGCATGCCCGCCGGACAGGATCGACAGCCCGACCACGTGTACGTCCTCGGCCACCGCCGCGGCCACGATCTGTGCCGGGGTGAGCCGGATGCCCTGGTAGACGACTTCGAAGCCCACGTCGCGGGCCCGCACCGCGATCTGCTCGGCGCCGTTGGAGTGGCCGTCGAGGCCGGGCTTGCCGACCAGCATCCGGAGCCGTCCGCCCAGCTCCTCGCCGGTGGCCCGCACGCGCGCCCGCACCGCCGCCAGCGACTCCGCCGCCTCGGGCGGGACGTGCGCGCCCGATACTCCGGTCGGCGCCCGGTACTCCCCGAACACCTCGCGCAGCGCGTCGGTCCACTCCCCGGTGGTCACGCCCGCACGCGCGCAGGCCAGGGTCGGCTCCATCAGGTTGGTGCCGTCCTTGGCCGCCTCGCACAGCGCGTCCAGCGCGGCGGCCACCGCGGCGGCGTCCCGCCGGGCCCGCCAGGCCCGGACGTTCGCCCGCGCGGCCCGCTCCGCGGAGGGGTCCACCGTGACGATCGAGGGCAGCGCACCCTCGCCCGAGCCGACCAGCGGGTTCGGGGCGGTCTCGACGTACGCGTTCACCCCGACGACCACCTGCTCGCCCGATTCGATCCGGGCCCGGCGGTCGGACAGCGAGCGCACCAGCTCGCCCTTCATGTAGCCGGACTCGATGGCCGCCACCGCGCCGCCCATCGCCAGCACCCGGTCGACCTCCGCGCGGGCGCCGTCCATAATGGAGGCCACCTTCGCCTCGACCACGTGCGAGCCGGCGAACAGGTCGTCGTACTCCAGCAGGTCGGTCTCGCGGGCCAGCACCTGCTGGATGCGCAGCGACCACTGCTGGTCCCACGGCCGGGGCAGGCCCAGCGCCTCGTTCCAGGCGGGCAGCTGGACGGCCCGCGCCCGGGCGTCCCGCGAGAGCGTCACGCCCAGGGTCTCCAGCACGATCCGCTGGACGTTGTTCTCCGGCTGGGCTTCGGTGAGCCCGAGCGAGTTGACCTGCACGCCGTAGCGGAACCGGCGTTGGGCCGGGTCGGCGACGCCGTAGCGATCGCGGGTGATCTCGTCCCAGAGGGCGGCGAACGCCCGCATCTTGCACATCTCCTCGACGAACCGCATGCCGGCGTTGACGAAGAACGAGATCCGCCGCACCACTTCTCCGAGCGCCCCGGCCGGCACCTGCCCGGAGTCACGCACCGCGTCGAGCACCGCGACCGCCGTGCACAGGGCATAGGCGACCTCCTGTACGGGCGTCGCGCCAGCCTCCTGCAGGTGGTACGAGCAGATGTTGGTCGGGTTCCACTTCGGCAGGTGCACCAGCGCGTACGCGACCGTGTCGGTGACCAGCCGCAGCGACGGGCCCGGCGGGAACACGTACGTGCCGCGGGAGAGGTACTCCTTGATGATGTCGTTCTGGGTGGTGCCGGTCAGCCGGGCGAGCACCTCATCGGGGTCGGTGCCGGCCGCCTCAGCCTGCTCGACGGCCACCACCTGGTAGAGCGCTAGCAGCCACATCGCCGTGGCGTTGATCGTCATCGACGTGTTCATCCGGTCCAGCGGGATGTGGTCGAAGAGGGCCCGCAAGTCGCCGAGGTGGGCGATCGGCACGCCCACCCGGCCGACCTCGCCGCGAGCGAGCTCGTGGTCGGGGTCGTACCCGGTCTGGGTGGGGAGGTCGAAGGCCACCGACAGGCCCGTCTGGCCCCGGGCCAGGTTGCCGCGGTAGAGCGCGTTGGACTCGGCCGGCGAGGAGTGCCCGGCGTAGGTGCGCATGACCCAGGGCCGGTCCGGCTCCTCCGAGGAGGGATACGGCATCGCGCCACCTCCCGCGTCTCGCGACAGCACTGACTTTACTTGTCGGTAACTCCGCGGGCGGGTGGCCTTCCTCACCTGACGCCGACACCCCGCGGCTGCGGGGCCGCCGATGCCGGCGGACGGCACCGCCGCTCCACCGGTCGGTGGACGCCACGCCCGGTGGCCCGATGGTCGCGCCGCGGGGTCCGACCCGGCACGGTAGGGGCATGACAGAACACGAGGCCGCCGAGGCCGCCATCCGCGTCCGCGGACTGCTGAAGAAGTACGACGGGAAGCCAGCGGTCGACGGCGTCGACCTGGACGTGCGGCGCGGCGAGGTGTTCGCCCTGCTCGGGCCGAACGGCGCCGGCAAGACGACCACGGTGGAGATCCTGGAAGGTCACCGCAGCCGCGACGCCGGCGAGGTGCGCGTGCTCGGGGTCGACCCGTCGCGGGCGACCGCCGCCTGGCGCGCCCGCGTCGGCCTCGTGCTGCAGACCACCAGCGACTTCGACCAGCTCACCGTCGGCGAGATCGTCCACCACTTCGCGGCCTACTACCCGCACCCGTTCCCCGCCGACGAGGTGATCGACCGGGTCGGCCTCACCGCGAAGAGCGGGTCGCGGACCAAGAAGCTCTCGGGCGGCCAGCGCCGCCGGCTCGACGTCGCGCTCGGCCTGGTCGGCCGGCCCGAGCTGCTGTTCCTCGACGAACCGACGACCGGGTTCGACCCGGAGGCCCGGCGGGAGTTCTGGGCGCTGATCTCCGACCTCGCCCACGGCGGCACCACGATCCTGCTGACGACGCACTACCTGGACGAGGCCGAGGCGCTGGCCGACCGGCTCGCCGTGATCGCCGACGGGCGCATCGTCGAGGTCGCCACCCCGGCGACGCTGGGCGGTCGCCAGCAGACCACGGCCACGGTCAGTTGGGCCGGCCCGGCCGGCCGCGAGTCGGTCCAGACCGACACCCCGACCAGGGTCGTCGCCGAGCTGGCCGGGAGGTTCGACGGCGAGGTGCCCGAACTGCAGGTCACCCGCCCGTCCCTGGAGGACAGCTACCTGGCGATGATCGGCGTCGACGCCTCCGGTGGACACCTCACCACGACCGGCGATGCCGGCCCGTCCCCCGAACCCGCCACCGAAGCCCCGACCGGCGAGCGCACAGGAGCCACCCGATGACCGCGACCACCTCCACGACCGAGACGGTGCCCCGCCCCTTCCGCCCGAACCCACTGCGGATCGGCTGGCTCCGGGGCGGGCTGGAACTCAAGCAGTTCTTCCGGGGCCGCGAGTCGGTCGTGTTCGTGCTCGCGTTCCCGGTGATCCTGCTGGTGATCTTCGGCACGATCTTCAGCCGTGACATCGCCCCCGGCGTCAGCTTCACCCAGTACTTCGTGGCCGGGATGATCGCGGCTGGGCTGCTCGGTTCGAGCTTCCAGAACCTCGCGATCCAGATCCCGATCGAGCGGGACGCCGGTGTCCTCAAACGCCTGGCCGGCACGCCCATGCCCAAGCCCGCGTACTTCGTCGGCAAGGTGCTGATGGTGGGGGCGGTCTCGCTGATCGCCACCACCCTGTTGCTGGCGATCGGCGTACTGTTCTACGAGGTCGCCCTGCCTGCAACCCCGGAGAAGTGGTTCACGCTGGCGTGGGTGGGACTGCTCAGCGTCGCCGCCTGCACCCTGTGCGGGATCGCGTTCTCCAGCGTCCCGCGCAACGGGAGTTCCGCCCCGGCCATCGTCAGCCCGGTCGCCATCGTGCTCCAGTTCGTCTCCGGGGTGTTCTTCGTCTTCACCGACCTGCCGTCCTGGATGCAGCAGATCGCCGCGGTGTTCCCGCTGAAGTGGATGGCCCAGGGCATGCGCTCGGTGTTCCTGCCCGACTCGTTCGCCGCGGTGGAGAGCGCCGGTTCGTGGGAACTCGGCCGGGTGGCGCTGGTGCTCGCCGCCTGGTGTGTCGGCGGCCTGGTGTTGTGCCTGCTCACGTTCCGGTGGAGGAGCAGGGAGGACGGGTGACCCGACTCTTTCCGGCCCGCTCATCGGGCGCCGGGGCGGCCGGTGAGGCCCCGCCCCAGGCCGACCAGGCGCACTTCTGGGTGCGGACCGCACCCATCTGGCACGTGGTCTTCGGCGGCGGCATCGTGGTCGCCGCGGCGGCCGTGCTCTACGACGAGCAGTCCAGCTTCGGCGGAGAGGCGCTCGCGCTGGTGCTGCTGGCCGCGCTGTGCGCCTGGTACGCCGCCACCGGCGCCAGGGCGCTGCGCGGTGCGAGCGACCGGCTCGGGCACCTGTACCTGCTCGGCGCCCTCCCGTTGTTCGCCCTGATGGTGAACGCCCACGGCGGCGTCGCCTACCTGATGTCCGTCCTGATCGCGCAGGTCTACATATTCATCGACCGACTGCGCTACGCGTCCCTCGCCGCGTTCACGCTGTTCGGAACCCTCGCGGCCACGCTGCTGCTCCGCGTTCCCAACCTGCGGGAAGAACCCTGGGAACTCCTGTTGGGTCTCGGCCTCGGCGCCCTCTCGTCGGTGCTGATCGGCCTGTGGATCGGCGGCATCATCCGGCAGTCGGTGAGCCGTTCGAAGCTCATCGCACAACTGCGGGAGGCCCAGGCCGCGCTGGCCGCCGAACGGGAGGCGGCCGGCGCGATCACCGAGCGGGCCCGGCTGGCCACCGAGATCCACGACACGCTGGCCCAGGGCTTCACCAGCATCCTGATGCTCACCCAGGCCGCCGAGACGGCGATCGACCGCAACCCCGCGGCGGTGCGGGAACAGCTCGGCATGATCGAACGGACCGCCCGGGAGAACCTCGCCGAGGCACGGTCGATGGTCGCCGCGTTGACGCCGGCCGCGTTGCAGGACGCGACGCTGCCGGAGGCGGTGCGCCGGCTCGCCGCCCGGCACCGCGACGAGACCGGCGTCGCCGTCCGCGTCTGTGTGGTGGGCGAACCGCTCACCGACGCCGATCACGACGTGGTGCTGCTGCGGGTGGCGCAGGAGGCGCTGGCCAACGTCCGCAGGCATGCGGGCGCCCAGGCCGTGCGACTCGACCTCGTCTACGCGCCGAGCGGAACAGCGCTGACCGTGCACGACGACGGCCCCGGGTTCGATGTGGAGGCCGCCGAGCAGTCCGGCGGATACGGTCTGCGGGGAATGCGGCACCGGGTCGAGCAGAGCGGCGGCGACATGCGACTGGTCAGCACCCCGGACGCCGGCACCACGCTCCGGGTGGTGCTGCCGTGACGATCACCGTCCTGCTCGTCGACGACCACCCGGTGGTCCGGGCGGGCCTGCGGGGCATGCTGGCGGTCGACCCCGAGCTCGAGATCGTCGGTGAGGCCGGCTCGGGCGCGGAGGCGCTGGCGATGATCGAGCGCGACCCGCCCCAGGTCGTGTTGATGGACCTGCGGATGCCCGGGATGGACGGGGTGGCCGCCACGGCGCGGATCACCGAGCACTTCCCGGGCGTCCGGGTGCTGGTCGTGACCACCTACGAGACCGACGCCGACATCCTGCGGGCCGTCGAGGCGGGCGCCACCGGCTACCTGCTCAAGGACACCCCCCGCGACGAGCTGGCCGCCGCGGTCCGGTCCGCGGCCTGCGGCGAGACCGTGCTGGCTCCCCGGGTGGCCGCCAAGCTGGTGAGCCAGCTGCGGACGCCCCAGGCCGAACGCCTCACGCCGCGCGAGCTGGAGGTGCTCGGCGCGGTGGCCCAGGGCCTGACCAATGCCGAGATCGGGCACCGGCTGTTCATCGGCGAGGCGACCGTGAAGACCCACCTGCTGCGGGTGTTCACCAAGCTCGACGTGGACGACCGCACGGCGGCGGTGACCGTCGCCATGCGCCGCGGCCTGCTCCGGTCCCCGTAGGCGGGGAGCCCGCGCGAACGGCCGGGCTGACGCGGCCGGGCTGACGCGGCCGGCGCGGCGCGGGCGACTGCCCGCGCCGCGGGTGTCGGCTCAGGTGTCGTAGTCGTAGAAGCCCTTGCCGGACTTCCGGCCGAGGTCGCCGGCGGTGACCATCCGGTTGAGCGTCTCCGGCGGGGCGAACTTCTCGTCCTGGGTCTCGGTGTAGATGGTGCGGGCGGCGTGGCGCATGATGTCGACGCCGGTCAGGTCGATGGTGGCCAGCGGGCCCATGGGGTGGCCGAAGCCGAGCCGGCAGGCCGTGTCGATGTCCTCGGCGGAGGCGACGCCCGTCTCGTACAGCCGCACGGCCTCCACCGCCAGCGCCGCGATCAGCCGGGTGGTCACGAAGCCGGCCACGTCGCGGTTGACGACGATGCACGTCTTGCCGACGCTCTCGGCGAACGCCCGGGCCGTGTCGACGGCGGCGTCGGAGGTCTTGTAGCCGCGCACCAGCTCGCACAGCTTCATCACCGGCACCGGCGAGAAGAAGTGGGTGCCGACCACCGACTCCGGCCGCTGTGTGACCGCGGCGATCTGGGTGATCGGGATCGCGCTGGTGTTGGTGGCGAGCACGGCGTCGTCCCGGCAGACCTTGTCCAGCCGGGCGAACACGGCCGACTTCACGTCCAGCGACTCGAACACGGCCTCGACCACCACGTCGGCGTCCGCGGCCGCGTCGAGATCGGTCGTCGGGACGATCCGGCCGAGGGCAGTCTCGACGTCGTCCGCGGTGAGCACCCTCTTGGCGGCGAACTTCTCCAGCGAGCGACGGACTCCGGCCACACCGCGGGCGAGCGCCTCGTCGGTGGTGTCGTGCAGGACGACGTCCCACCCGGCCGCGGCGGAGACCTGCGCGATGCCCGAACCCATCAGCCCGGCGCCGATGACGGCGAGGCGTCCAGCCACGGTGCGCTCCCTGCGTCAGGGGTTCCGGCGGCCGGCCGGCGCGCCCACCTTCGACCCTACCGGCCACCTGACCGTTCGTTCAGGCACCGCCACCACCCACCCGCCGGGCCGGCGGGCTATCGTCGACGGTGGGCGCTGGAGGGCGCCTCCGGGTCCGCGGGCAGGACTGAGTCCACCTCCCGACGTCGAAGCCGCTCTGTCGGTGACGATCTCCCTCGGCTCGGCACGCGGACCGCCGGCCCGGAGGAGACGTCATGCCCGACCTGCCTGCCCGGCCCGACCTCGACCAGCTCCGTCGCCAGGCCAAGGAGTTGCTGCGCACCGCGGTGGCCGGCGACTCCGGCGCCCGCGGACGGATCGGGGCGGTGTCCGACCGACTCGTCCTCGCCTCGGCCCAGCTTGCGCTCGCCCGCGAGTACGGCTTCGCCAGCTGGGCCCGGCTCAAGACCGAGGTCGAGCGGCGCGCCGTCTTCGACACCGGCGATGTCGCGCGGCTGCGGACGCTGCTGGCCGAGCGGCCGGCGCTGGCAACCGACCGGATGGAGCACTGGTGCGACCACCGGCTGGGCGCCGACCCGCTGGGCTACCTCGCGATGCTCCGCCTGGACTCCCGACGCCTCGGGCTGCCCGCCGACCTGCCGGCGGTCGGCGCGATGGCCCGGATGCTGCTGGACGCCGGGGCGCCGGTGGAGGGCGGCCCGGGGGTGGCCGAGACGCCGTTGATCACCGCGGCCAGCTACGGCGATGCCGAGGTGGCCAGGGTCCTGATCGAGGCGGGAGCGGACCTCGACGCCACGGCCGCCCCGTGGTCGGGCGCTGTCCCCGGCGGGACGGCGCTGAGCCACGCCGGGGTGTTCGGCATGACCCCCGTGGTCGACGTCCTGGTCGCGGCCGGCGCGGCGATCCGCGACCTGGTCGACGCCGCGGCCGCGGGCGACCTCACCGGCTGGCCGGTCGCGGGCACCCCCCTGCCGGAACGGATCGCCGCGCTGCGGATGGCCGCCGGCCACCAGCGGCTCACCGTCCTCGACCAGCTTCTCGACGCCGCCACCCCGGTCGACGGCGTGGACGAGGACGGCTCCACGGCCTTGCACGAGGCCGCCTTCCACGGCCGCGCGCGCAGCGTCCGGCACCTGCTGGCCGCCGGTGCCGACCCCGCCCGTCGCGACACCACCCACCAGAGCACACCGCTGGGCTGGTGCCGGCACGAACACGCGAACGTCGGTGAGAGCCCGGCGCACGAGGAGGTGGAGGCCGTCCTGGAACCTCTCACCCCACCCGGGGACGGAACTCGCCCGCCCGGGCGCTGAGGGAGCGCCCGCTGACGGGTCGGGGTACCGGACCGCGGGCGGGCGAGGAGCTTTCCTGATCATCGGTACGTTCGCCCTGCGAGGACGACGAGAGGACAGGCGATGGGCACCGGCGGACTCTCCCCGGCGCGGCGCGACCGCATGCGCGACATCATGGTCGGCTGTCTCCGAGCGCGATGACGTGCCCGGCGGAGACCGGGCAGGTCGGTGGCCTCCGCGGAGGTACGGACAGGGACGCGGGTCAGAGGGTGAGCGAGAGGTCGTCGTCGGGGACGGTGACCCGCTCGATCTCGCGCCCCGAGCCCGCCGAGTTGGGCGAGGAAGTCCGGGTAGCCGCGGTCGATGTGGTACGCGTCGGTGACCTCGGTGACGCCCTCGGCCCGCAAGCCCGGCGATCACCAGCATCACGCCCGCCCGGATGTCGGTCGCCCGCACGGGCGCACCCGAGAGCCACTCCTTGCCGCGGACGACGGCATGGTGCCCGTCGGTGCGGACGTCGGCACCCAGCCGCAGCATCTCGTTGATGAACATGAACCGGGCGTCGAAGACGTTCTCGGTCACCATCGACGGCCCGTCGGCCACCGCGGCCAGCGTGATCGCCATCGGCAGCATGTCGGTCGCGAACCCGGGATAGGGCAGCGTGACGACATCGACGGCCTTGGGCCGGTCTTCCATCCGCACCCGGAAGCCGCCCGCCGCGGCGCTTGCCGAGGCGCCGCCCTCCCCGACTCCGGGGTCGCCTGCCGCCGCGTCGAGCAGGTCGATCTGGGCACCGCACTGGGTGAGCTTGTCCAGCGCGATCTCCAGGTGCGCGGCCTCGCCGCCGCGCACGGTCACGTCCCCGCGGGTGATGGCCGCGGCGAACGCCCAGGTGCCCGAGACGATCCGGTCCGGAATCACCCGGTGCTCCACCGGCCGGAGCTCGTCCACGCCCTCGACGTGCAGGCTCGAAGTGCCCGCACCGGCGATCCGCGCCCCCATCGCGGTGAGCATGCCGCAGATGTCGACGATGTCGGGCTCGCGCGCGGCGTTGTCGATCACCGTGGTGCCCTTGGCCAGTACGGCGGCCATCAGCAGGTTCTCGGTGGCGCCGACGCTGGGGAAGTCCAGCCAGATCGGCGCGCCGTGCAGCCGGTCGGCCCGGGCGATCACGAAGCCGTGCTCGTTGGTGATCTCCGCACCCATCCGGACCAGGCCGGCGATGTGGTAGTCCAGGCCGCGCGACCCGATCGCGTCACCGCCCGGGTGGGCGACCCGCACCTCACCGCGCCGGGCCAGCAGCGGCCCGAGCACGTTGATCGACGCACGCATGCGGCGGACCAGGTCGTAGTCGGTCTCGGTGCCGGGCTCGGCCGGGACGTCGATCGTGAGCGTGTCGTCGGCCAGCGCCACCTCGCAGCCGAGCCGGCGCAGCACTTCGCTCATGATCGTCACGTCGAGGATGCGCGGCACGTTCGTGAGCACCGTCCGTCCCTCGACCAGCAGCGACGCGGCCATCAGCTTCAGGACGCTGTTCTTCGCGCCGCTGACAGCCACCTCGCCGACGAGTCGGGTACCGCCGTTCACCCGGAAGAGCTCCACCGCGCCATCCTACGGACGGCACCCGACCCGCCGCGGCCCACCCGACGGCCGACGATCCGGCCCGCCGCGACGACCGTAGGCTGAGGACCATGGCTGTGCATCTGACCCGGATCTACACGAAGACCGGCGACACCGGAACCACCGCGCTCGGCGACATGAGCCGGGTCCCCAAGACCGACCCGCGGATCATGGCCTTCGCCGACGTGGACGAGGCCAACGCCTGCATCGGTGCCGCCCTCGCGCTCGGCAACCTCGCCGCGGAGGTCCGCGACGTCCTCGCGGCCGTCCAGAACGACCTCTTCGACGTCGGAGCCGACCTGTGCACGCCGGTGACGCCGGATCCGAAGTGGCCGCCGCTGCGGGTCACCGAGTCGCAGGTCCACCGCCTCGAAGGCTGGTGCGACGAGTTCAACGCCCGCCTGGCCAAGCTCGACAGCTTCATCCTGCCCGGCGGGACACCCGGGGCCGCGCTGCTGCACCAGGCCCGCACGGTGACCCGACGCGCCGAGCGCGCGGTATGGACGCTGCGCGACGCAGATCCCGACCGCACCGGCACCGTGCCGGCGCGCTACCTCAACCGCCTCTCCGACCTGCTGTTCATCCTCGGTAGGATCGCCAACCCCGACGGCGACGTGCTCTGGAAGCCCGGCGCAGGCGCGACCGCTGCGGACGCGGGGACGGCGCAGGACGCCTAACGGGCCGCGTACGGCGGGTACTTGCCGCCGGGAGCCGCCGACTCGAGCCACGACAGGAAGCCGGTCAGCGCCGAACCCGTCATCGCGAGTTCGACCGGACCGGTGACAGTGGAGCACTCGAGCACGACCGAGCCGGTCATCAGCGCGACGGTCTCCCGGTCGCTGGGCTCGCGCCGCTGCACGACGGTGAGGTCCTGGCGGGTCAGCACGCGTCGCGGCCGGGCCGCGAGACTGAACATCCGGTACCAGTGCAGGTGGTCCCCCGCGTACCGGGCCAGGCCCAGCGCCCACCCGCGGCCGGACCGGCCCCGGTAGAGCCGGACGCTGATCACCACCGAACCCCCCCGCGCGATCAGCAGGCGACGCACGAACAGCGCGAGGAGCAGGGAGATCGCGGCCAGGATCGCGACGGCCACCACGGCGCCGATCCCGTCCAAGAAGTCCATCGGCGCCGCAACCCTCAGATCAACGGGCCGGCGCGGGGGTTGCCGAACCGGCGAGCACGGAAGCGCCATCGGGAGTCACCGACAGGAAGCCGCCGTTGACGGTCCAGACGTGCTCGCCGCCGGCGGTCTTGACCCGTACCTCACCCGGGTCGACCAGCTCGCCCAGCAGCGGAGCGTGTCCGGGGAGGATCGCGAGTTCGCCCTCGGTGGTCCGGGCGAGAAGCATCGTCGCCTCGCCGGACCAGACCTTCTCCTCGACCGCCACGACCTCGACGTGCAGCTCCGCCACCACGGCTCCTTCTGAAGAGGGGATGTCGGTGAGTCTAGCCAGACGTCCCCTCCGCCCGCGCGACGAGGTGCCTGCCGACGCCCACGGTGACCGGCCGCCAGCCCTGCCGGCCTCCGCGCGAAGGAGGTCAGTCCTTGCCGGTGAGTTCCGCGGCCCTGCGCTCGACGTCGTCGAGGCCTCCGCACATGAAGAACGCCTGCTCGGGTACGTGGTCGAACTCGCCCTCGGCGATCTTCTTGAACGCCTCGACGGTCTCCTTGATCGGCACCGTCGAGCCGGGGATGCCGGTGAACTGCTCGGCGGCGTAGGTGTTCTGCGACAGGAACCGCTCGATCCGACGGGCCCGGCCGACCAGGACCTTGTCCTCCTCGGACAGCTCGTCGATGCCGAGGATCGCGATGATGTCCTGGAGCTCCTTGTACCGCTGCAGAATCTCCTTGACCCGGGCCGCGACCCGGTAGTGCTCCTCGCCGACATAGCGCGGGTCGAGGATCCGGGACGTGGAGTCCAGCGGGTCCACGGCCGGGTAGATGCCCTTGTCCGAGATCGCCCGGGACAGCACCGTGGTGGCGTCCAGGTGGGCGAACGTGGTGTGCGGGGCGGGGTCGGTGATGTCGTCGGCCGGCACGTAGATCGCCTGGAGCGAGGTGATCGAGTGGCCGCGGGTGGACGTGATCCGCTCCTGCAGCACGCCCATCTCGTCGGCCAGCGTCGGCTGGTAGCCCACAGCGGACGGCATCCGGCCGAGCAGCGTGGACACCTCCGAGCCAGCCTGGGTGAACCGGAAGATGTTGTCGATGAACAGCAGCACGTCCTGCTTCTGGACGTCCCGGAAGTACTCGGCCATGGTCAGCGCGCCGAGTGCCACCCGCAGGCGGGTGCCCGGCGGCTCGTCCATCTGGCCGAACACCAGGGCGGTCTTGTCGATGACGCCCGACTCGGTCATCTCGCCGATGAGGTCGTTGCCCTCACGGGTCCGCTCGCCGACGCCGGCGAACACGGACACGCCGCCGAAGTTGTTGGCGACCCGGGTGATCATCTCCTGGATCAGCACCGTCTTGCCCACCCCGGCACCGCCGAACAGGCCGATCTTGCCGCCGCGGACGTACGGGGTGAGCAGGTCGATGACCTTCAGGCCGGTCTCGAACAGCTCGGTCTTGCTCTCCAGTTGGTCGAACGGCGGCGCCGTCCGGTGGATCGGCCAGCGCTCGGTGATCTCGAGCTTCTCGCCCTCGGCCAGGTTGAGGCACTCCCCGAGGGTGTTGAACACGTGCCCCTTGGTCACGTCGCCGACAGGCACCGTGATGGGGCCGCCGGTGTCGGTGACCTCGGCGCTGCGCACCAGGCCGTCCGTGGGCTGCATCGAGATCGTCCGCACCATGTTGTCGCCGAGGTGCTGGGCGACCTCCAGGGTGAGCGTCTTGGCGATGCTCTCCAGCTCGACCTCGACGTGCAGGGCGTTGAAGAGCTCCGGGATGGCGTTCTTGGGGAACTCCACGTCCACGACGGGTCCGGTCACCCGGACGACGCGGCCGACGGCGTCCGGGGCCGACGGGTCGCCGGCGTCGGAGGTCTTGTCAGTCTTGGTGGCAGTCATCAGTCGTCACTTCCCGCTGCGGCGAGGGCGTTGGCTCCGCCAACGATCTCACTGATCTCCTGGGTGATCTCGGCCTGCCGGGCCTTGTTGGCCTGGCGGGTGTAGCTCTTGACGAGTTCGTCGGCGTTGTCGCTGGCGGACTTGCAGGCCGCCCGCCGGGCCGCCGACTCGCTGGCTGCCGACTCCAGCAGCGCCGCGTAGATGCGCGCCTCGACGTAGCGCGGCAGCAGGGCTGCCATCAGCTGCTCGGCCTCGGGCTCGAACTCGTACAACGGTTGCACACCGTCGGACATCTCCTCCTCGGAGACCTCCATCGGTGCGAACCGGTGCGCGACCGGACGCTGGGTGATCATCGACTCGAACCTGGTCGAGACGATGTGCAGCTCGTCCACGCCGTGGATCTCGTCGAGGCCCGGTCCGTCGACGGTGTCGTCGGCACCGGCGAGGAACGTCGGCACGAGCAGCTCCCCGATCTCCCGCGCGTCGGAGAACGACGGCTTCTCGGAGAACCCGGTCCAGCTCGCCTCGATCGGCCGGTTGCGGAACCGGTAGTAGGCCACGCCCTTGCGCCCGACCAGGTAGAGCACCGGCTCCTGGCCGTCCGACCGGACCTGGGCGACCAGCTCCTCGGCCCGGCGCAGCACGTTGGCGTTGTAGCCGCCGGCCAGGCCGCGGTCGCTGGTGACGACGAGGATGCCGACGCGATGGACCCTCTCCCGCGGCGTGAGCAACGGGTGGTCGAGGGTGCTGTTGGACGCCAGCGCGGTCAGCGCGTTGGTGATCTCGATCGCGTACGGCTTGGAAGCCTGGACCCGTTGCTGCGCCTTGGCGATGCGGGACGCGGCGATGAGCTCCATGGCCTTGGTGATCTTCTTCGTCGACTGGACCGTCCTGATCCGTCGACGGAGAACGCGGAGTTGGGCGCCCATCGGCTACTTCTTGGCCTTGGGCCGGACCCGGCGGACCACGGTCTCGTGGCTCTCCTCGCCGTGCGGCTCGGCGTCCGGCTCGTTGACCACGGTGGCCTGGTGCTGTCCCTGGAACTGCTTCTTGAAGGCCCCGATCGCCTTGGTCAGCGCCTCCACGGTGTCGTCCTCGAGCTTTCCGGTCTCGCGGATCGTCTGCAGAATCTCGGGGTGGCTGTGGCGCAGGTGGTCGAGGAACTCCCGCTCGAACCGCCGGATGTCGCTCACCTCTAGGTCGTCGAGGTGGCCGGTGGTGCCGGCCCAGACGCTGACGGCCTCCTCCTCCATCGGGAAGGGGGAGTACTGGAGCTGCTTGAGCAATTCCACCAGCCGAGCGCCGCGGGCGAGCTGGTTGCGGGATGCCTTGTCCAGGTCGGAGCCGAAGGCGGCGAACGCCTCCAGCTCGCGGTACTGGGCGAGGTCGAGCCGGAGCCGGCCGGCGACCGACTTCATCGCCTTGGGCTGCGCGGCGCCGCCGACGCGGGACACCGAGGTGCCGACGTTGATCGCGGGCCGGACACCGGCGTTGAACAGGTCGGTCTCCAGGAAGATCTGGCCGTCGGTGATCGAGATGACATTCGTCGGGATGTACGCGGAGATGTCGTTGCCCTTGGTCTCGACGATCGGCAGGCCGGTCATCGAGCCCCCGCCCAGCTCGTCGGAGAGCTTCGCGCAACGCTCCAGCAGCCGGGAGTGCAGGTAGAACACGTCACCGGGGTAGGCCTCGCGGCCCGGCGGGCGGCGCAGCAGCAGCGACACGGCGCGGTAGGCCTCGGCCTGCTTGGACAGGTCGTCGAACACGATCAGCACGTGCTGGCCCTGGTACATCCAGTGCTGGCCGATGGCCGAGCCGGTGTAGGGCGCCAGGTACTTGAAGCCGGCGGTGTCCGAGGCCGGGGCGGCGACGATCGTCGTGTACTCCATCGCGCCCGCGTCCTCCAGCGCGCCACGGACGCCGGCGACGGTGGTGCCCTTCTGGCCGATCGCGACGTAGATGCACTTCACCTGCCGCTTGGGGTCGCCGGACTCCCAGTTCTCGCGCTGGTTGATGATCGTGTCGATGGCCACCGCGGTCTTGCCGGTCTGGCGGTCGCCGATGATCAGCTGGCGCTGGCCGCGGCCGATGGCCGTCATCGCGTCGACGGCCTTGATACCGGTCAGCAGCGGCTCGTGCACCGGCTGGCGCTGCACCACCGTCGGCGCCTGCAGCTCCAGGATCCGGCGGCCCTCCGAACCGATCTCGCCCTTGCCGTCGATCGGCTGCCCCAGCGGGTTGACGACCCGGCCGAGGTAGTCGTCGCCGACCGGCACGGACAGGATCTGCCCCGTGCGGCGGACGGGCTGGCCCTCCTCGATGCCGCTGAACTCGCCGAGCACGATGACACCGATCTGGCGGGTGTCGAGGTTGAGCGCGAGACCCAGTGTGCCGTCGGAGAACTCCAGCAGCTCGTTGGTCATGGTCGAGGGCAGTCCCTCGACCCGCGCGATCCCGTCACCGGCCTCGGCGACGACACCGACCTCCTCGCGGGATACCTCCGGCGTGTACGAGGAGACGTAGCGCTCGATCGCGCCCCGGATCTCCTCGGAGGAGATGGTCAGCTCGGCCATCTGATGTGTCCCTCGTTCTCGATCGGTCAGCGGGTTCAGTGCTGACGCGGATGGGTCAGTGCGTCGTGTCCGGCGCGCCCGGGGGCGCTCCGATGATTCAGCGCCCCCTGGAGGCGCTCCGAGGTTCAGCCCGCCAACGCAGCGCGGGCCTGGTCGAGACGCCGCGCCACGCTGCCGTCGTACAGGTCGTCGCCGATCCGGACCCGGGCGCCGCCGAGGACGTCGGTGTCCACGTCGACCTTGAGCGAGATGTCCCGACCGTAGATCGTCGCGAGCCGGCCGGCGAGGCGTTCGTGCTGGGCCGGCGAGAGGTCCGCCGCCACCGTGACGTACGCGATCTGCCGGTCGCGCCGGGCCGCGGCCCGCTCGACCAGCCGCTGCAGCGCGGCGTCCACGTTGCGCCCGCCGTAGCCGTAGACCGCGAGGGTGGCCAGCCGGACGGTGACCGGGTCGGCCCGGTCGGAGAGGAGTTGCCGGACCAGTTCGGCCCGCCGGTCGGCGGCGGCCGTCGGGTCGTTGAGCACCCCGCCCAGCCGCGGGTTGCCGGCAAGGATCTGGGCGAACCGGAAGAGCTCGTCCTCCACCTCGGCCAGGCTCCCGGCCGCCTCGGCCTCGGCCAGCTCGGCGTCCACCGTGAGGAGCTCGACGGCCTCCACCAGGTCGACCGGCCGCGACCAGCGCGCCGCGACGACCGCCCGGAGGACGTCCAGCGCCTCGGGACCGAGCCTGCTGCCGAACAGCTCGTCCAGCAGAGCCACCCGGCCCTCTTCTGGACGCGAGCCGTCCGACAGCGCACGTCGCAGTCCCGGCTCGGCCGCCAGCACCGCGGCGACCGTGCGCAGGTCGGTGGCCAGCCGCACCCGGGCCTCGGACGGGACGCCTGCGGCGGCCGTGTCGAGGCGCTCGCGGGCGGTCCGCAACGACTCGCGGCTCGCGGCCTGCATCAGCGCCGCCCGCCCGCGGACGTCTCGTCCAGCTCGGCCAGGAAGCGCTCGACTGTGCCGGCCCGACGCGCCTCGTCGGCGAGGGCCTCGCCGACGATCCGGCTGGCCAGCTCCACGGCGATGCGGCCCATGTCGGCCCGCATCTGGGTGACCAGGCGCTCCCGCTCGGCGGCGAGTT
This sequence comes from uncultured Actinomycetota bacterium, assembly GCA_963740255.1. Classification (GTDB taxonomy): domain Bacteria; phylum Actinomycetota; class Actinomycetes; order Mycobacteriales; family Cryptosporangiaceae; genus CAVUDO01. Next base: position 1,393,083 of record CAVUDO010000002.1, read on the forward strand.
GCTCCTCGCCCCGCTCGACGATCCGCTGCGACTGGGTCTGCGCCTCGGCCCGCAGATCCTCGACGATGCGCGCGCCCTCGGCCCGCGCCTCCTCCCGGATCCGGCCCGCCTCGGCGTTGGCCTCGGCCAGCTGCGCCTGGTACTGCTCGAACATCGCGCGGGCTTCGGCCTGGGCCTGCTCGGCCCGCTTGATGCCGCCCTCGATCGCCTCGGCCCGCTCGGCGAACGTCTTCTCGAACCGCGGGTAGACCTTCTTCGCCAGGAACCAGAACAGGATGACGAAGGCGATCGCGCCGACGATCAGTTCGGACGTGTGGGGCAGCAGCGGGTTGGGCGCCTCGGAGGCGAGCAGGACGCTGGTGCCGGTGACGGTCGACATCTGCGTCAGGGGTTCAGCGCGAACGCGAGGCCGATACCGATGATGGCCAGCGCCTCGGTCAGGGCGAAGCCGAGGATGGCGATGCCCTGCAGGACACCGCGGGCCTCGGGCTGCCGGGCGACACCGGAGATGTAGGCGGCGAAGATCAGACCCACGCCGATACCGGGGCCGATGGCCGAGAGGCCGTAGCCGACCATGTTGAGACTGCCAGTCATGCTGGGTGGTTCCCTTCTGAGAGCGGACGTGGCGCCGGTCAGTGTTCGTCGGCGAGGGCGCCGGCGATGTAGAGCGCCGAGAGCAGGGTGAAGACATACGCCTGCAGGATCTGCACGAAGCCTTCGAAGAAGGTCATGACGATCCCGAAGAAGAACGCGACCGGGCCGATCACCCAGCCAACGGCGCCGCCGTGGAAGAGCAGGTACTCCCCACCGAGGATGCAGAGCAGCAGCACCAGGTGGCCGGCGAACATGTTGAGCGCGAGTCGCAGCGTCAGCGTGATCGGGCGGATGACCACGGTGGAGACGAACTCGATCGGAGCCAGCAGGATGTACACCGGCCAGGGGATGCCCGGCGGGAACATCATGTTCCGGAAATACCCGAGGAAGCCCTGCCTGCGGATGCCGACGATGTTGAAGATCGCCCACGAGATCAGCGCCAGGAACAACGGGATCTCGACCCGCGAGGTGGCGGGGAACTGGATCCCCGGCACGATCCCGGAGATGTTCATCACCAGGATGAAGCTGAAGATCGTCACCAGGTAGGGCACGAACTTCTGGCCCGCCGCGCCCATCGAGTCGCGGGCGATGCCGTTGCGGACGAAGCCGTAGACCTGTTCGCCGGCGAACTGCAGCTTGCCCGGCACCAGGTTCGGCCGGCGGGCGGCCAGGTAGAAGAAGGCCGCCACCACGACCGCGGCCAGCACGATGATCAGCATCGGCTTGGTGACGACGCCGAAGATCGGCGCGAACTCGAAGTCCTTGGGCCCCGGGGCGGGGAACTCGGCGCTGGGCGCGGCGAGGCGGGCAATCACTGCTTCTCCTCGGGGCGGGGCGCAGGCTCGGCGCTCGGCCGTGCAACGCGCGGCGTCGGGCGTTGGGCAGGGTTCATCTCGGACGACCGCCCGGATTGGGGCCTACCGTACCGGAGGTAGACGAGAACGGTTCCCAGTGCCCCCCCGATCACGAGCCCCAGTCCGGTGAGCGCCGGGACACCCAGCCACCCGGCCGCGCCCCAGCCGAGCAGGCCCCACACCAGCACCCCGGACACGATGTAGCTCAGCGCGCCGACCGGGTCGGCCTTCGGGTACACCGGCCAGGACGGCGGCGTCGGCGGCCCGGTCCGCTCACCCGTGACGGGTGGCTCGACCTGCTCGTTTCCGTCGGTCACCGCCCCGGACGTGTGGGCGGTCGCGGGCGGGGCGGCAGTCGGCTCGGGGGGACTGACCGGCCCGGCGGCGGGCGCCGGCCGGTCGTCCCGCGGGCCGTTCACCGTCCGGCCGTCTCCGCGGCCGACGCGCCGTGGGTCGGCGCCTCGTCCGGGGTCGGCGCCTCGTCGGGCGACGCCGAAGCGTCCGTGGACGGCGACTCCGTGACGGGGACAGACGGTTCCGGGTCCACCACCGGACGCCGGGACGACAGGTGCTCGTACACCAGGCCGGCGCCCCACACCAACGCGCCCACGATGGCCGTGCCGCCCAGCACGCGCCGGTCCAACCAGTCGGCGTTCTGCAGCGCCCACAGCGCGAGCAGCAGCAGGACGACCCGCAGCACGTAGTTGACGCCCATCGCGAGGAAGGCCAGCGGTGCCGGCGCGTCCTTGCCCAGGGCCAGCGGGATGCGTCCGGTCAGCAGGAAGGCCGCGACGAGCACCAGCCCGATGGCGAAGCCCGCCACCGCGCGCGAGCCACCCAGGACGGTGGCCAGGACGCCGGCCACGAGCACAGCGGCGCCCACCGCCGCGACGAACAGGCCACGGCTGGGCCGGGCCGAGATGCGGGGCATCGACAGGCTCCCGTCAGCCGCGCGGGTAGGCGGGGTACCGGGACACCAGCGCCTCGACGCCGGCGGCGACCTCGGCCCCGGCCGACCCGTCGGCGTCGCGCACGGCGCGACCGATCAACGTCGCGACCTCCTTCATGTCCGACTCGACCATGCCCTGGGTGGTGACCGCGGGCGTGCCGACCCGGATCCCGGAGGCCACCATCGGCGGCTGCGGGTCGTACGGGATCGCGTTCTTGTTCAGCGTGATCTTCGCCTCGTCGGACCGGGTCTCGGCCTCCGCGCCGGTCACGCCGGTCTCGCGCAGGTCGATCAGCGCGAGGTGGGTGTCGGTGCCGCCGGAGATCGGCCGCATGCCGTCGGCGGCCAGGCCCTGGGCCAGCGCCTGGGCGTTCGCGATCACCTGCTTGGCGTAGGCCTGGTAAGCCGGGGTGGCGGCCTCCCGCAGCGCGACCGCCTTGGCGGCGACGGCGTGCATCAGCGGCCCGCCCTGGCTGAACGGGAAGACGGCCTTGTCGATCCGCTGGGCCAGCTCCTGCTTGCAGACGATCATGCCGCCGCGCGGACCGCGCAGCACCTTGTGCGTGGTGAAGCAGACGACGTCGGCGTAGGGCACCGGCGACGGGATCGCCTTGCCGGCCACCAGGCCGATGAAGTGCGCGGCGTCGACCATCAGGTAGGCGCCCACCTCGTCGGCGATCTCGCGGAACGCGGCGAAGTCGATCAGCCGCGGGTAGGCGGTGGCGCCGCAGATGATCATCTTCGGGCGGTGCGCCCGGGCCTGGTCGCGCACCTGGTCGTAGTCGATCAGCTCGGTGTCCTGGGTGACGCCGTAGCTGACGGTGTTGAACCACTTGCCGGAGAAGTTCACCTTCGAGCCGTGGGTCAGGTGGCCGCCGTGCGGCAGCGACATCGCCAGCACCGTGTCGCCCGGCACCAGCAGCGCGGCGTAGGCGGCCAGGTTGGCGCTGGCCCCGGAGTGCGGCTGGAGGTTGGCGTGCTCGGCTCCGAACAGCTCCTTGGCCCGGTCGCGGGCGAGATTCTCGGCGATGTCGACCTGGGCGCAGCCGCCGTAGTAGCGCTTGCCCGGGTACCCCTCGGCGTACTTGTTGGACAGCGTCGAGCCCAGGGCCGCCAGCACGGCCGGCGAGGTGAAGTTCTCGCTCGCGATCAGCTGCAGCCCCCCGCGCAGCCGTTCGAGTTCGCCCAGGACCACGTCGGCGATCTCCGGGTCCTGCGCGGACAGCGCGTCGAAGTCGGGGCCCCAGAACGGCGTGTTCATGGCTGTGTCGCTCCTGATCTGTCGCGCGTGATCGTGTCCGGCGACGCGGCGCGACCTGCGGCGCCCTGGCGTCTGCGACTCACTCTAGCTACGCCGACCGGGTGCTCGCACCCCGCCCGACGCCCACTGCGGGGTGCTTGCGCTCAGCCGCGGCGTGGGCGGCGCGAGCAGGTCGGCCAGCGCGCGGACGGCGTCCTCGATCTGGTCGGCCACCGCGGTGAACGTCGCCGCGGACCGGCCGTAGGGGTCGGGCACCTCGTCGTCGCGGCGGGCCCGCCGGCCGTCGCGCACGGCGTCCACGGCGGCGACGAGTGCGCGGCCGCGCGCCGCGACCGCCTCGACGGACGCACCGACGGCCGGCAGTGTTGCGGCGTCCACTTCGGGCGCCAGCCGCGCGAACTCGCCGAGTACGAACGTCCGGCCGGCGGCGTCCGGCACCAGGTCGGCGACATGCTCGATCTGCTCGATCGTCGCGGTGAGCACCAGGTCGGACTCCTTGAGGTACGCCGGCTCCAGGCCGCGCGCGCGGAACGCGGTCGGATCGCCGCCGCGGGCGCGCACCTCGGCGGCGGCCGGAGGGTTCATCCCGTCGCCCGCGTGCCAGAAGCCCGTGCCCGCGCTGTGGACCCGGACGAGGTCGCCGCCACCTCCGCCGACAGCCTGCTCCAGCCGCAGGCGCAGCAACACCTCGGCCATCGGCGACCGGCAGATGTTGCCCATGCACACCATCAGGACACTGAACGGCGCGTTCATGCGGGCTCCTCCGCCGGGGCCGCGAGGGTGGGCACGACCTCACGCAGCTGGTCGAGCCCGACCGCGCCGAGCCGCAGCACCCGGGGAGTCTCACCGGTCAGGTCGACGATCGTGGACGCCACCGGGTCGCCGGCCGAACCGGCGTCCAGATAGACCTCCACCGCCCAGCCGAGCTGGTCGCGGGCCTGGGCCGCGGTGGTGGCCGGCGGGGCGCCGGACACGTTCGCGCTGGACACGGCCATCGGCCCGGTGGCGTTGAGCACCTCCAGTGCGACGGGGTGCAGCGGCATCCGCAGCGCGACCGTGCCGTCGCCGTTGCCCAGGTCCCAGGCCAGGGTCGGGACGTGCTCGACCACCAGCGTCAGACCGCCGGGCCAGAACGCCTCGACCAGGTCCCTGCCGGCCGGCGGCATCGCGTACACCAGGCCGTCGATCGTGCGCCAGGAGCCGACCAGCACCGGAACCGGCATGTCCCGGCCGCGCTTCTTCGCGGCCAGCAGCGCCCGGACGGCGTCGGCGGTGAAGGCGTCGGCCCCGAGGCCGTACACCGTGTCGGTGGGCAGCACCACGAGGTCGCCGCGCCGGACAGCCTCGACGGCGGCCGCGATGCCCTGCTCGCGGTCGGCCGGGTCGCCGCAGTCGTACGTTCGGGTCACGGGACCAGTCTTCCATCGGTGGCCTGGCCGGTCGGGGCCGGTCCGCGGCGGCGGGCGGTGGTGTAGCGGGGGCGGCCGGCCAGGTCGGGATGGTCGCGGACCTCGTCCCAGTTCCCGTCGCGGACGAGCAGCGCGGGCAGGCTGGCGCCCTGCGCGTCGGCGTGCTCGATCCCGACCACCCCGCCGGGACGGAGGAGGGCACCCGCCCGCACCAGCAGCCGGCGCACGACGTCCAGCCCGTCCGGTCCGCCCCACAACGCCGCGCCCGGGTCGTGGCGGGCGACCTCCGGGGCCACGGACGAGCCGTCGGGGACGTAGGGCGGGTTGGTGAGCACGATGTCCACGAGGCCGTCCAGATCGGCCAGCGCGGCGGCGTCGGTCGCATCGGCGTGGAGCACGGCGACCGCCGCGTCGCCGGCAGCCGCGCGCACGGCGGCGTTGCGGGCGGCCCAGGCGACGGCATGGTCCTCCCGCTCGACCGCGTAGACGCGTGCGGTGGGCACCTCGTGCGCCACCGCCAGGGCGATCGCCCCGGAGCCGGCGCACAGGTCGACCACCACCGGGGCCGGCAGCGCGGCGGCCCGCCCGATGCCCCAACCCGCCAGCAACTCGGTCTCGGGGCGGGGGACGAACACCCCGGGGCCGACGTCCAGGTCGAGGTACCGGAAACCCACCACGCCCGTGAGGTGCTGCAACGGCACCCGGCGCGCGCGCTCGGCGACCAGCTCCTCGTAGCGTTCGACCTGGTCGGCGTCGAACGCGTCCCGAGCCAGCAGCGCGGACCGGCCGACGCCCAGGACGTGGGCGGCCAACGCCTCGGCGTCGTGCCGGGGGCTGGCCACTCCGGCGTCGGCCAGTCGGACGGCGGCCGCGCTCAGGGCCGCTGTCAGCGCCCGCCCGTCGGCGGCCGCCCCGGCCGGCCTGGCGTGCGTCACCGGACCGTCCGCTCCGGCGCCGTGCTGCGCCGGACCCTTCGGCGGGCGGTGCCGGGCCGGGCCGGTGCTCATCCGGAGGCGAGGCGGGCAGCGTCGTCCGCGGTCACCAGGGCGTCCAGGACCGCGTCGAGGTCGCCGTCGAGCACCTGGTCGAGGTTGTAGGCCTTGTAGTTGACCCGGTGGTCGGCGATCCGGTTCTCCGCGAAGTTGTAGGTGCGGACGCGTTCGGACCGGTCGACGGTGCGCACCTGGGAACGGCGCACGTCCGACGCGGCGGCCTCGGCGGCCTCCTGGGCGGCGGCCAGCATCCGGGCCCGCAGGATGCGCATCGCCTGCTCCTTGTTCTGCAGCTGCGACTTCTCGTTCTGGCAGGAGACCACGATGCCGGTCGGCAGGTGTGTGATCCGCACGGCGGAGTCGGTGGTGTTGACGCTCTGCCCCCCGGGACCGGACGAGCGGAACACGTCGATCTTCAGGTCGTTCGGGTCGATCGTGACGTCGACGTCCTCGGCCTCGGGGGCCACCAGGACACCGGCTGCCGAGGTGTGGATGCGCCCCTGCGACTCGGTGACCGGCACCCGCTGCACCCGGTGCACGCCGCCCTCGTACTTCAGCCGTGCCCACACACCCGGTTCGCCGCGCCCCTTCACGGCCACCGCGACGTCCTTGTAGCCGCCCAGGTCGGACAGGGTCGCGTCGAGCACCTCGGTCTTCCAGCCGCGGCGCTCGGCGTACCGCAGGTACATCCGGAGCAGGTCGCCCGCGAACAGCGCCGACTCCTCGCCGCCCTCGCCGGCCTTGACCTCCAGGATCACGTCCTTGCCGTCGAGCGGGTCGCGGGGCAGTAGCTGCTCGCGCAGTCGTTGCTCCAGCGCCGGCAGCGATGCCTCGATCTGCTCGGCCTCGGCGGCGAACGCGGCGTCCTGGGCGCCCAGCTCGCGAGCGGTCGCGAGGTCGTCGCGGGCTGCGTCGAGCTCGCGGATGGTCGCGACGACGGGCCCCAGCTCGGCGTACCGGCGGCCCAGGTCGCGTGCGACGGCCTGGTCGGTGTGCACGGCCGGGTCGGCGAGCCGCCGTTCGAGGTCGGCGTACTCGTCGGTCAGGCCGGCGAGCCGGTCGGTGGGCGGGTCACTCATCGGTGTGCTCCGGAGCTGCGTGAATGGCGGGGGCGAGACCGGCGGCGGACGTGTCCGTGCACGGACCAACGAACCGCGGGGCAAACGAAACGGCGCCCGCCGGTGTCGGTGAGGACACGGGCGGACGCCGCACGGTGGCTACTTGCCGGCCTCGCGCTTGCCGAAGCGGCGCTCGAAGCGGGCCACCCGGCCACCGGTGTCCAGCAGCTTCTGCTTGCCGGTGTAGAAGGGGTGGCACTGCGAGCAGACGTCGGCGTGGATGACGCCGTCGCGCTTGGTGCTGTGGGTGGTGAACGCGTTGCCGCAGGTGCAGGTGACCTGGGTCTGGACGTACACCGGGTGGATGTCGGGCTTCATGGATCCTCTTCTCGGTTCTCGGTCGCCGGGTCGCCACGTGGGCGGGAACCGGTACCGGAGGTGTGGCGTCCAGTGTGACAGCCAGGGCGCACGTAGCCCAAACCACCGCGCGCCCCGCGCCATTCCCGCGCGGCGTCACGGCCACCCGGCGGCCGGCGCGGTGCCGTCGGGCAGGCGCAGGCCGGTCAGCGCGGCGAGACGGTCGACGGTGGCGTCGAAGTACGCCGGATGGTCGGTCACGACGTTGTTGAGGTGGCCGAACAGCTCGAAGCTGATCACCCCGAACAGCGACAGCCAGGCCATCACCGCCCGGTCGCTCACCGAGGGATCGAGCCGCGCCGCCTCCCCCATCAGCGCGCCCACGTCGGCGGCGACGTGGGTAGGGGCCGGCGACGCCGGCGACACCGCCAGCTGCCCGGCGGCTGCTCCGTCGACCAGCAGCGTGCACATCAGCGCGCCCACCCGGCCGGCAGGGCCGATGGTGGCCTGCGGCGCGGCGTAGCCCGGCACCGGCGAGCCGTAGAGCAGCGCGTACTGGTGCGGGTGGGCCAGTGCCCATTCCCGGGCAGCACGGCAGATCGCCCGCCAGCGACCGACGAGGTCTTCCCGCGACACGACGGCCTCGGCGCGCTCGGCCGCCTCCCCGAGCGCGTCGTAGGCCTCCACGATCAGCACCGTGAGCAGCTCCTCGCGGCTCGGGAAGTACCGGTAGACGGCGGAGGACGCCATGCCCAGTTCCCTGGCCACCGCCCGGAGGGAGAGCGCCGCGGCGCCGTCGGTGGCCAGTTGCCGACGGGCGGCGTCGAGGATCTCGCCGGTCAGTTCCGCCCGGACGCGGGCCCGGGCGTGGGCAGCGGTCATGGGTTCAGCGTAGAGCACCGAACTCGATTGTGAGCACTGCTCTTGACAAGCGGCACCACCCAGGAGAACAGTGCTCCTTATCGAGAGCACCGCTCCGCAGAGGAAAGGAAACGTCATGGCACAACACGTGATCGTGGGAGCGGGGGCGGTCGGCTCGACCACGGCCCGCCACCTGGCCCAGGCCGGCCATTCCGTCACGGTGGTCACCCGCGGCGGCTCCGGCCCCACGCACCCGGACGTGCGCCTGGTGGCCGCCGACGCGACCGACGCCACCGCACTGACGAAACTGGCCACCGGCGCGCAGGCGGTCTACAACTGCGCGAACCCGCCCTACCACCGCTGGGCGACCGACTGGCCACCGCTGGCCGGATCCCTGTTGACCGCGGCCGAACGGTCCGGAGCCGTTCTGGTGACGATGAGCAACCTCTACGGCTACGGCCCGGTGGACGCTCCGATGACCGAGGGCACGCCGCTGGCAGCCACCGGCACCAAGGGCCGGATCCGGACCGGCATGTGGCAGGACGCGCTGGTCGCCCACCAGGCCGGACGGATACGCGCGACCGAGGCGCGGGCGTCGGACTTCTACGGCCCCGGGGTGACCGCACAGGGCCACCTGGGCGAGCAGTTCCTGCCCCGCCTGCTGGCCGGCAAGCCGGCCCGCGCGGTGCTGGGCGTCCCCGACGCGCCGCACTCCTGGACGTACCTGCCCGACGTCGCGGCCACGCTGGTCAGCCTCGGCACGGACGCGCGCGCCTGGGGCCGTGCCTGGCACGTGCCCACCGCGCCGCCGGCGTCGCTGCGCGAGGTGGCACGCCGCATCGCCCGGATCGCGGATGTCCCGGACCGCGGCGTGCGGGTCGTGCCGGGGTGGGCGGTCCGGGCCGGCGGACTCGTCGTGCCGCTGCTGCGCGAGCTCGGCGAGACCGCGCACCAGTTCGAGCGCCCTTTCGTGCTGGACTCCAGCGCGTTCACCGCGACGTTCGGCACCAAGCCGACCCCCCTCGACGACGGCCTGCGGGAGACCGTCGACTGGTGGCGGGCCCGCGAGCGCGCCGCCGCCTGAGCCTCACCGCATCCGCGTGGGCCCGTGACCGCCTCGGCGTCGCCGCACCGCTGACCTACGCCCACCGCCACGCCACGCCGCCACGCCCACGCCCACGCCCACGCCCACGCCTGAACGCAGGATCGCCTCCGCCCTGGTCGGCGGAGGCGATCCTGTTTCGCGTGACGGCGCTCAGTCCCCGGAGACGGTCGTCTTCTGCACCTGCATGAGGAACTCGATGTTCGTCCGGGTGTTGCGGAGCTTCTCCAGCATCAGGTCGAGCGCCTGCTGGGAGTCCAGCGCCTGCAGCACCCGGCGGAGCTTGATGATGATCGCCATCTCCTCCGGCGCGAGCAGGATCTCCTCCTTGCGGGTACCCGAGATCGACACGTCGACCGCCGGGAAGATCCGCTTGTCGGCGATCTTGCGGTCGAGCTTGAGTTCGGCATTGCCGGTGCCCTTGAACTCCTCGAAGATCACGTTGTCCATCGTGGACCCGGTCTCGACCAGCGCCGTCGCCAGAATGGTCAGCGAACCGCCGTTCTCGATGTTGCGCGCCGCGCCCAGGAACCGCTTCGGCGGGTAGAGCGCCGTGGAGTCGACGCCGCCGGAGAGGATCCGGCCGGACGCCGGCGCCGCCAGGTTGTAGGCCCGGCCCAGCCGCGTGATCGAGTCGAGCAGCACGACGACGTCGTGGCCCAGCTCCACCAGCCGCTTGGCCCGCTCGATCGACAACTCGGCGACCGTGGTGTGGTCGGACGGCGGGCGGTCGAAGGTCGAGGCGATGACCTCGCCCTTCACCGACCGCTGCATGTCGGTGACCTCCTCGGGCCGCTCGTCGACGAGGACGACCATGAGGTGGCACTCCGGGTTGTTCGTCGTGATCGCGTTGGCGATGGCCTGCAGCACCATCGTCTTGCCCGCCTTGGGCGGCGAGACGATCAGCGCGCGCTGGCCCTTGCCGATCGGCATGACCAGGTCGATCACCCGGGTGGTGAGGATGTGCGGCTCGGTCTCCAGGCGCAGCCGCTCCTGCGGGTAGAGCGGGGTGAGCTTCTGGAAGTCCGGCCGGTTGCGCGCCTCCTCGGGGGTGACGGCGTTGACCGTGTCCAGGCGGACCAGTGCGTTGTACTTGTCGCGCCGTTCACCGTCGCGGGGCTGCCGCACCGCGCCGGTGACCGCGTCGCCGCGCCGCAGGCCGTTCTTGCGTACCTGGGAGAGCGAGACGTACACGTCGTTCGGCCCGGTCAGGTAGCCCGAGGTCCGGATGAACGCGTAGTTGTCGAGGATGTCGACGATGCCCGCGACGGGGATGAGGACGTCGTCCTCGGAGACCGCGACCGGCTCGTCGTTGTTGCCGCCGGCCGGACGGTCGGCGCGGTCGCGGCCCCGCCGGTTGCGCTCCCGGAACCGGCCCCGCCGCCGGCGGCCACCGCCCTCGTCGTCGTCGTTCGGGTCACTGCCCTGGCGGTCACTGCCTTGGCGGTCACTGCCTTGGCGGTCGCCGCCCTGACCACGATTGCCCTGCTGGCCGCGGTCGTGCTGGTCGTTGCCCCGGCTCTGCCCGCCCTGCCGGTCGTTGCGCGGCTCGCGTTGGCCGCCGCCCTGCTGGCGGTCGTTGCGCGGCGGGCGCTGCCCGCCCTGGTCGTCGCCCTGGGAGCGGTCGCCGCGCTGGCCGTCGCCGCGTGGGTTCCGCTCGCCGTCGCGGCTCTCGCCCCGGGACTCGGCAGGTCACGGGACTCGGCGCGGTCACGGGACTCGGCGCGCTGGCTGTCGCCGTCCGGGGCACCTGCGGGCGCCTCCGCGGTGTTCGGCTGCGTGTCACCGGCGTCGCCCGTGGCGCCCGGCGAGCCGGCCGGCCGGCTCGCGGCCCGGCGACGCGGAGCCTCGCCGGCGCCGTCGTCGACCGGGGCCGGCAGTTCGACCTGCTCGGCGCCGCGGCCCGCAGGCTGGTAGGGCACCGAGAGGCCGCCGCTCTGGCCGGCCTGGATCGCCGAGACGAGCTCGCCCTTGCGCATCCGGCCGGTGCCGCTGATGCCCATCTCCGTCGCGAGTCGCTGCAGGTCGGGCAGGAGCATGCCGGAGAGTCCGGCGGTCTGCCGACGCGGCTTGGAGTCCTCCGCCGCCGCGGGCTCGGGCTCGCCGGCACCGCTGGGGGTGGCGAGATCGTGAGCCGGGGGGGCAAAGTCAGTGGTGTCGCTCAATGGGGTCCTTCCCTGCGACGGGGCGCGGTCCGTGGAGGACCGGGCGCCCGGTATCTGAAGCAACCAGCCTGAAGGCCGGGTCTGTCAACCCGCCACGGGGCGGGAGTCGTGGAACAAGCCGCACCGAAGTCCGGCAGAACATCCGGGAAGGGCTTTCGCGGGGTCATCCAGCATCGCGGGTACGGCGACGGCCGCATCCGCAGCGTTGAATGGAGTGCCGGCTGGAGGATCGAGAAACGATGCTCGGCCCGGCGGTGCGATCGCGCCCGGAGGCGGCTCTGCTGCTGCCAGCGTAGACGCCAGGACGCACTCAGAGCAACAACTGTCCGTACCGGCGTGTTCCCGACCTGCGGTGGCGGCCTCGCCGGCGGCCCGTTCAGGCCACCGGCTCGACCGACGCGCCGGCTGTCGCGATGCCGGGCCGGTGCACCACGAAGCCGTCCTGCGCGGCGTCCGGCAGGCCGTCCGTTCCCAGCGCGAGCACGGTCGGACCAGCCCCGCTGACCACGGCGGCGACCCCGTCCGCACGGAGCCGACGCACCAACGCGAGCGTCGCCGGCATCGCGGGCTCGCGCTGCTGCTGGTGGAGGCGGTCCTCGGTCGCGACCAGCAGCAACGACGGGTCGGCGGTCAACGCGTGCACTACCAGCGCGGCCCGGCCGGCATTCGCCGCAGCGTCGGCGTGCGGCACCTGGGTGGGCAGCAACCGGCGCGCCGCGGCGGTCGCGGCGCGGTCCTCGGGGACGAACACCACCGGCCGCAGTCCCGGCAGCGGGGTGAGCGCGACGGCCCGCCCGACCCCCTCGCTGGTCCACGCGATCGTGAGCCCGCCGAGCAGGCACGCCGCCACGTTGTCCGGATGCCCCTCGATCGCGGTGGCCAGCCGCAGCGCCGCGGCGTCGTCGATCATGTCGGCACCGCCATCGGCCAGTGCCCGCGCCGCGAGCACCCCGGCGACGATCGCCGCCGAGGACGACCCCAGCCCGCGGGCGTGCGGGATCCGGTTGAGGCAACGCAGCCGGAGTCCGGGCGGCTGACCACCCAGCGCGTCGAACGTCGCCCTGGCCGCCCGTACCAGCAGGTGCCGCTCGTCCCGCGGCACCGCCTCCGCTCCCTCGCCACGCACCTCGACCTCCAGGCCCGCGGTGGTGACCGCCAGCTCCATCTGGTCGCGCCACTCCAGCGCCAGGCCCAGGGCGTCGAAGCCCGGGCCGAGGTTGGCGCTGCTGGCCGGCGGACGGACCCGGACCGGACCGGTGCGGAAGGTGGGCACGGCTCCCTCGGATCGATGTGGGCGGCGTCCGACACGGTGGGCGGCCAACCTCGCGAAACGGTCAGTCAGACCCTAGTCGGCAGCGGGCCCGCGGGCCCTCCGCTTCCGGGTTGTCCCGGTCGCCTAGGGTCGCTCCCGACCAGGTCGGACCGTTCCGGGGAGGCAGTGATGCGGCACTCGTCCCGGCGGAGGCGATCGGTCCGGCTCCGGCGCGCCCTCGTCGTGGTGCTCGTCGCCGGCCTGGCCGGCGCGGGGGCCCTGTCCGACGTGGCCAGCGCCGGGCCGCCCGCCGACGGTCGGCCGGCCGCGGTCACCGGAGGCGTGTCCCGGGCCGCGGCTCCCCTGCTCACCTCCGGCGAGTACGTCGACACGATCGCCCCGGCCGAGAGCCGGTACTACGCGGTGCATCTCAAGGCCGGCGTCACGCCATACTTCACGGCCACGCTGGCCCGCCCATACGTCGACCGGTGGTGGACGCCTGAGGACGGCATCGCGGTCCATCTCGAGACGGCGTCGGGCAAGGGGTGTGGGCACGGAGATGCCGAGGACGGGGCGGACCCGGTCCAGCTCACCGTTGCGATCCGGCTGGATCCGGTGGGGCCGGGCGCGGCCTGGGAGTCGCCTTTCGACGGGCCAGAATGCGGCAAGCCCGGCAGGTACGTGGTACGGATCCGCCGCCCGGCCAAGCCTCCCTACCCGGAACCGGACGTCCAGGCCGACAAGCCGCAGCCCCTTCAGCTGACCTTCCTCGCCGAACCGCCCGCCGACATCGCGGGCCTGCCGGCGGCCGCGCGGACCGGGTCCGAGGCGGCTCCACCTGCCGCGCGATTCACCGGACCGGCGACCAGGGCGCCCGGCGGCGTCGGCCATACGAACGCCACCCCACTGTCCGCAGGCGTCTTCACCGGCGAGATCGCCAGCGGCGAGACCAGGTACTGGAAGGTGCGGCTGCACTGGGGCCAGTCCCTGTCCTACGGCGTCCGGTTCGAACGGTCCGACCGCGACAGCGCGGCCGACGTCTACACCTGGGTCGAGAACCCGTTGCGGGTCTACATCCACCCGCTCGGACTCACGGCCGACGGCACCTACGACGGTGACCGGACCGAGACCACGCTGCTCCAGAACCACACGGTGCCCGTACGCTTCAACAACCGCACGGCACCAGGCGATCACGAATGGGTGCGACCCGTCCGCGTCGCCGGGTGGTACTACCTCCGGTTGGGGATCAGGAAGAACGTGCCGCGCGGGGAGACCGACGACGCCCTCGGCGGCACCCGGGTGCCGATCAGCCTCGCGGTCGCGGTGCACGGCGGTCGGTCGGGCGTGCCGAAATACCACCGGGTGGACGGCGCTGCCTCGCCGGAGTGGCTGCTGGCTGGGTCGGACGGCGTGCTGGGCGTGCGGCGGCGCACGATGGTGCTGGTGGCCGGCGGGGTCGCCGCACTGCTGGTGGCCGGCGTCCTCGCGATCGGACCGGCGCGCCGGTGGCGTCGCCGAGCCTGAGCCGCACACCGGCTCCGGCACCGGGCCGCGCGGGCACGGCGTCCGCACTTGTGAGGCTGACCTATGGTCGGTCCCGAGCAGGCAGAACCGTCCGGGAGGCGAGTAGGTGGGGCACTCCTCACGCGGACAGCCGCGACCACGCCGGGCGGCGCGGGCGCTCGTCGTCCTGCTCACCGCTGGCCTGACCGGTGTCCTGGGAACGTCCGGCGCGGCCAGCGCCGCCCCCGCCGACGACCCGCCCGGCACGGTCGCCGGCGCCGCGTCGCCGGCTGGGGCGCCCGTGCTCACCTCGGGCGAGTACGTCGACGCGATCGCCGTGGACCGACCGCGGTACTACGCCGTCAACCTCGCCGCCGGCGTCACGCCCTACCTCACCGCCACGCTGGTCCGTCCCCGGGGCACGTTCGGGCCGGGAATCAAGGACGTCCTCCAGGTCCAGCTGGAGACGGCCGCCGGGGAGAAGTGCGGGGCCGACGACAACGACGTGGACCAATCGGAGCAGGTGGTCCTGCTCGTCGTACCGATCCGGCTGGACCCGACCGGCACGACGACGCGCTGGAAGTACCCGTTCGACGGCGAGACGTGTGGCAGGCCGGGAAAGTACGTGGTGCGGGTGACCCGGGTGGGTCAGAGCCAGGATCCGCCGGTCGCCGACGACCAGCGCGGCCGGGCGCTGCCGCTCGAGCTGACCTTTCTCGCCGAACCGCCCGCGGACACCGCGGGCCTTCCCGCGCCCGCGGCCACCCTGCCGTCGAACTCTCCGAAACGCTTCGTTCCCCCCGCGCCGGACTTCACCGGGAACGCCCGCGAGGCGCGCGGCGGCACCGGGTACTCCGATGCCCCGACGCTGTCCCCCGGCCTGTCCGGTGCCGAGATCGCCTCCGGCGAGACCCGCTACTGGAAGGTGCCGCTGGAGTGGGGCCAGCGGCTCTCCTACGCCATCCGGTTCGAGCGGACGCCCGGCCTGGACAGCTCCGCTCCGGTCAGGACATGGGTCGCCAACCGCCTCCGGCAGTACGTCAAGGAGTTCGGATCCGACGCCAGCGCGAGCTATGACGCCGACGCCGACCCCGCCACCGTCCTCCGCGACCACACGGTGCCCGTCCGTTACACGAATCGCCGTGCGGACCCGGACGATCTGTACGTGCGGCCCGTCCACCTCGCGGGGTGGTACTACGTGGTCGTCCGGATGGAGCCCGATGCCAGGCTCCCCAGCGTCAGGACCCGGATCCAGCTCGCGGTCGACGTGCTCGGCGAGCGGTCCGGCGTACCCGCCTACCGGACGGTGGACGGCGCCGCTCCCCTGGAGTCGCTGCTGGCCGGGTCGGGCACGGTGCTCGGGTTGCGGCCGCGCACCGTCGCGCTGGTCGCCGGTGGTGTCGCCGCGTTGCTGGTGGCCGGGGCGCTGGTGGTCGTGCCGTGGCTGCGGCCACGCCGCCGCCGCTGATCCCCGCGGTCAGGGACCGAGGAGCGCGAGCGCGAACAGAACCAAGGCCAGCACGAGGAACGCCGTGGCGATCCCCAGCCGCACGAGCGTCCCCGTGGGGATACCTGACCGCCGGCCGTCGGCCGGGCCGGGGGCGGGCGAGCCGGGCGCACCCGGTGGCACGACCGTCCGCGGAAGGCCCGGGGGGTGCGGCGCGGACGGTGCCCACCCCGGTGAGGCCGGCTGCCGCGGACCGCCCGGCGGCGGACTCCACGGCGGCGGCGTGGGCGGCAGGGGACGGACCGGCGGTGCGGGCTCGACCACAGTCGGGTTGGCGCCGAACGCCACCGTCGGCGCCACGCGGGGATCCGACCCCGGGTCCGTCGGCAATTCGTACGCGGGGCGGCGTGTACGGGTGACGCCGACCGGTGGACGGCTGGCCGACGCCTCAGGTCCGTTCGAGGTCCACCCGGGTGGCAGCGGACCGAGCCGGTCCGGGACCCGGATGAGGGCCAGGTCCGGGGGTGCCGACGGGGTGCCGATCGACGCCACAGCGTCGGACAGCCCGCTCGCTCCCACCGCGGCCGCCAACTCGGCCCGCGCTTCGGTGGCGAGCTGGTAGCGGTAGCCCGGCTCGGGCGCGAGCAGCCTGGCCCACACCGCGTGCAGCGGAGACGGAAGCTGGCCCGCCAGGGCGTCCACCGCCGCCGGCATGTCCGGCCGCGGATGGACACCGCGGAGCAGGTACCAGCCGACCGCGCCGGCGGCGTAGAGATCCTGCCGCGGGTGCGGTTCCGCGCCCTGCGCGGCCTCGGGCGGCAGGTACGCCGGGGTCCCGATCACGAGGCCCAGCTCGGTGAGCCGCGGCTCCCCCAGCGACACCGCGATGCCGAAATCCGCGAGCCGGAGCAGCGGCCGGCCGACCCCCACCGCGTCGAGCAGGACGTTGGCCGGCTTCACGTCCCGGTGCACCAGGCTGGCGGCGTGCACGTCGACCAGCGCGTCGAGCAACTGGTCGAGCAGCAGCACCGCGTGCGGCACCGGCAGTGGCCCGACCTCGGCGACCAGCGCGCTCAGCGGCCCGCCGGCCATCAGGTCCATGGTCAGCAGCACGACGTCGTCGTCCGCGGCGAACCCCGTGGGCGGCAGCACGTGCGGGTGGGCCACCCGCAGCGACTGCTCGCGGACGAAGCGCATCATCGCCCCGGCGTCGCGCTGCCGCAGCAGCTTGACCGCGAGGTACCGGCCGTGGCGATGGTCCCAGGCGCGCCAGACGGCTCCCGAGCCGCCGCCACCGAGGTGGTCGACCAGCTCGTAGCGACCGGCGTAGACCTCACCCACGGACCGCTACCGCCCCTCTGGTCGACCTTGTGCCGGTGTCGTCAGCCCAGTGCCAACGCACGTGCTGCCGCCTCGGCGTCCACCGCGATCGTGACGGGCGCGGGGGCGCCGGAGATCGCCCAGTCCGGGTCCTTGAGCCCGTTGCCGGTGACCGTGCAGACGACCCGCAGCCCGCGGGCGAGCGTACCGGCGGCCGATGCCGCGAGGAGCCCGGCCACCGATGCGGCGCTGGCCGGCTCGACGAACACCGCCTCCTGCCGGGCCAGCAGCCGGTAGGCGGCGAGGATCTGCCGGTCCGTGACGGCCTCGATCGCGCCGCCGGACTCGTCCCGAGCCTTGATCGCCTGGATCCAGGAGGCGGGGTTGCCGATTCGGATCGCGGTGGCGATCGTCGACGGCTCTCGCACGACCTCCCCGCTGACCAGCGGTGCGGCGCCGGATGCCTGGAACCCGCGCATCGTCGGCCGCCGGCCCGCCCACCCCAGCGCGTGCGCCTCGACGTATCCGAGCCAGTAGGCCGTGATGTTGCCCGCGTTCCCCACCGGGAGGAAGTGCGCGTCCGGTGCGTCGCCGAGGGCGCCGACGATCTCGAACGCCGCGGTCTTCTGGCCCTGGATGCGGTACTCGTTCACGGAGTTGACCAGGCTCACGGGATAGTCCATCGCCAGCTTGGACGCGAGCGCGAGACAGTCGTCGAAGTTGCCCTGGACCTGCAGCAGCGTGGCGCCGTGCACGAGCGCCTGGGCCAGCTTGCCCATCGCGATCTTGCCTTGGGGCACCAGCACCGCGCAGGTCAGCCCGGCCCGGGCCGCATACGCCGCCGCCGAGGCCGACGTGTTGCCGGTGGAGGCACAGATGACCGCCTTGGCGCCTTCCTCGACGGCCTTGGAGATGGCCATCGTCATGCCCCGGTCCTTGAAGGAGCCGGTCGGGTTGGCGCCTTCGACCTTGAGGTGCACCTCGCACCCGGTCGCGGCGGAGAGCACCGGCGCGGGCAGCAGCGGCGTGCCGCCCTCCCACAGCGTCACCACCGGCGTGGTGCCGGTGACCGGGAGCTGCCCCCGGTACTCCTCGATGATCCCCCGCCACGGCGGCCGTCCCGACCCGTACCCGCCAGCGCCTGCCCGCGGTCCGGCTCCTGCCGTCGAGCCGGCGCCTTCGTGCGAGCCGGCACCGGGCGCCGCCGCGGAGCCCGCGACGTCGAGCCCCTTCACCGCGACCCGCCGCCCTCGACCCGCATCACGCTGACCACGTCCCGGACGATGTCCAGCCCCCGCAGTGTCTCCACAGTGGCCGACAGTGCCGCGTCGGGCGCGGTGTGCGTGACGATGACGAGCATCGCGTCGCCGCCGTGTCCCTCCTGCCGGACCGTCGAGATGCTCACGTCGTTCGCCGCGAAGGCCGACGCGACCGCGGCGAGGACACCGGCGCGGTCGGCCACGGCCAGCGACACGTGGTACCGGGTGAGCGTCTCCCCCATCGGCCGCAGCCGGAGGTCGGCGTAGGCGGACTCGCCGGACGCCCGGGTGCCGGTGATCCGGTTGCGCGCCACCGCGACCAGGTCGCCGAGCACCGCGCTGGCCGTCGGCGCGCCGCCCGCACCACGGCCGTAGAACATCAGCTCCCCGGCCGCGTCGGCCTCGACGAACACCGCGTTGAACGCGCCGCCGACGGCCGCCAGCGGGTGCGCGCGGGGCAGCATCGCCGGGTGCACCCGGACGCTCACCGACTCGGCACCGCCGGGATCGGTGTGCCGTTCGGCGATGCAGAGCAGCTTGACCGTGCACCCCATCGCGCGGGCGCTGGCCACGTCGGAGGCGGTCACCTCGGTGATCCCCTCGCGGTGCACGTCCGCGGCGGTCACCCGGGTGTGGAACGCCAGCGTGGCCAGGATCGCCGCCTTGGCCGCCGCGTCGAAGCCCTCGACGTCCGCCGTCGGATCGGCCTCGGCGTACCCGAGGGCGGCGGCCTCCTCCAGTGCCTCGGCGAAGCCGGCGCCGGTGGCGTCCATCTGGGACAGGATGTAGTTGGTGGTGCCGTTCACGATGCCGGTCAGGCGGGTGACCCGGTCGCCGTGCAGCGACTCGCGCAGCGGGCGGAGCAGCGGGATCGCCCCGGCCACCGCGGCCTCGTAGAACAGGTCGGCCCCGCCGGCCGTCGCGGCCTCCTGCAGCGTGGCGCCGTCCTCGGCGAGCAGCGCCTTGTTGGCGCTCACCACCGACTTGCCGGCCTTGAGCGCGCCGACCAGCCAGGTCCGGGCCGGCTCGATGCCGCCGACCACCTCGATCACCACGTCGATGTCCTCGCGGGTGGCCAGCGCCGCCGCGTCTGTGGTGAACAGACCCGGGTCGACGCAGAGGTCGCCGCGGTCGCGACCGAGCCGGCGGACGGCGATGCCGGCGATCTCCAGCGGCGCGCCGATCCGCGCGGTGAGGTCGTCGGACTGCGAGCCGAGCAGCCGGACCACCTCCCGCCCGACCGTGCCGCAGCCCAGCAGCGCGATCCGCAGCGGTGTCACCCGAGGTCCAGCCGCATGAGGTCCTCCTCGGTCTCCCGGCGCATCAGCACGCGGGTGCCGCCGCCGGCGACCGCGACCACGGGCGGGCGCGGGGTGTGGTTGTAGTTGCTGGCCATGCTCCGGCAGTACGCGCCGGTGGCGGCGACCGCGAGCAGGTCGCCCGGCACGGTGTCGGCCGGCAGCCAGACGTCCTTGACCACCACGTCCCCGCTCTCGCAGTGCCGCCCCACCACGCGGGCGAGCATCGGCGGGGCGTCGGAGGAGCGGGAGGCCAGCGCGCAGGTGTACTCGGCGTCGTAGAGGGCCGTACGGATGTTGTCGCTCATCCCGCCGTCCACGCTGACGTACGTGCGCAGTACGTCCGTACCGGTGCCCACGGGCTTCACGGTGCCGACCTCGTACAGCGTCACCGTGGACGGACCCACGACGGCGCGGCCGGGCTCGACCACCAGCCGCGGCAACCCCAGCCGCGCGGCCTGGCATTCGGTCTCGACGATCCGACGCAGCTCCTTCGCCGTGGTGGTGACGTCGGCGGGGTCGTCGGTGGGGAGGTAGGCGATGCCGAGACCGCCGCCGAGGTCGAGTTCGGGCAGCTCACAGTCGTGCTCGTCGCGGATCTCGGCCAGCAGGCCCACCAGCCGGTGCGCGGAGGTCTCGAACGCGGCGGTGTCGAAGATCTGCGAGCCGATGTGGCTGTGCAGCCCGTACAGCTCCAGGGCGGGCTGACGCAGCACCCGGCGGACCGCCTCGGCCGCGTCCCCGCCGGCGAGGGAGAACCCGAACTTCTGGTCCTCGTGCGCGGTGGCGATGAACTCGTGGGTGTGCGCCTCGACGCCGACCGTGACCCGGACCAGCACCCGCGGCCGCACACCCAGCCGGCCGGCCACGTCGGCCAGCCGGGCGATCTCGGCGAACGAGTCGAGCACGATCCGACCGACCCCGGCCTCCAGCGCCCGGGTCAGCTCCGCGACCGACTTGTTGTTGCCGTGCAACGCGATCCGCTCGACCGGGAACCCGGCGGCCAGCGCGACGGTCAGCTCGCCGCCCGTGCAGACGTCGAGCCCCAGGCCCTCCTCGGCGACCCAACCGGCCACGGCCCTGCAGAGGAACGCCTTGCCGGCGTAGAAGACGTCCGCGCCGGCGAACGCCTCGGCGTAGGCGCGGGCCCGACTCCGGAAGTCGCCCTCGTCCAGCACGAACACCGGCGTGCCGTGCTCGGCCGCCAGGTCGCGCACGTCCACCCCGGCCAGGTGCAGCACACCGTCGACCCGGCTCGCGCCGATCGGCCAGAGCCGTGGGTCGAGCGCGTTGAGGTCGGCGGCCGGCCCGG
This sequence comes from uncultured Actinomycetota bacterium, assembly GCA_963740255.1. Classification (GTDB taxonomy): domain Bacteria; phylum Actinomycetota; class Actinomycetes; order Mycobacteriales; family Cryptosporangiaceae; genus CAVUDO01. The sequence goes on from CAVUDO010000002.1 coordinate 1,414,076, forward strand.
CGGCGTTGCCGTGGGAGAACTGGTCGCCGTGCCGCGGCCCGGCCGGATGCGCCCTCACATCCGCTCCGGGGCGCTCACGCCGAGCAGCGCCAAGCCGTTGGCCAGCACGGTGCGGGTGGCCTCGTTGAGCCAGAGGCGGGTGCGGTTGACGGCGGTGATCTCGTCGTCGCCCTGCGGCGTCACCCGGCAGGTGTCGTACCAGCGGTGGTAGGTGCCGGCCAGGCTCTCCAGGTAGTGCGCTACCCGGTGCGGCTCGCGCAGTTCGGCCGCCGTGGCCACCACCCGGGGGAACTCGCCGAGCGCGCCGAGCAGGTCGGCCTCGCGCTCGTGGTCGAGCAGGCCGGGCTCGAACGCGGTCTCGTCCAGGACGATGCCCACCTCCGCGGCCCGGCGGCCGACGTTCCAGGTGCGGGCGTGCGCGTACTGGACGTAGTAGACCGGGTTGTCGTTGCTGGCCTTGGTCCACAGGTCGAGGTCGAGGTCGATGCTCTGGTGGACGCTGGCGCGGGCCAGGGCGTAGCGCGCGGCGTCCACGCCGAGCGCCTCGACCATGTCTTCCAGCGTGACCACGTTGCCGGCCCGCTTGCTGAGCCGGACCGTCTCGCCGTCGCGGACCAGGTTCACCATCTGCCCGATCAGCACCTCGCAGGTGCGGTCGGGGTCGTCGCCCGCGCAGGCGGCGATCGCCTTGAGCCGCCGGACGTAGCCGGTGTGGTCGGCGCCGAGCAGGTAGATGCAGACGTCGAAGCCGCGGGCCCGCTTGTCGAGGTAGTACGCGGTGTCGGCCGCGACGTAGGCCGGCTGGCCGTCGCTCTTGATGATCGGCCGGTCCTTGTCGTCGCCGAACTCGGTGGTGCGCAGCCACACCGCGCCGTCGGCGTCGTAGACGTGGCCCTGCTCGCGCAGCTGGGCCACGGCCTTCTCCACGGCGCCGGTCGCGTACAGCGTGTCCTCGTGGAAGTACACGTCGAAGTCGACGCCGAACCCCGACAGGCTCGCCTTGATCTCGGCGAACATGAGGTCGACGCCGACCCGGCGGAACGTCTCCTGCGGGTCGTCGCCGGTGAGCGCACCAGGCTCCCGACGCAGCACCTCGGCCGCGATCTCGCCGATGTAGGCGCCGCCGTAGCCATCCTCGGGCGCCGGCTCCCCCTTCGCCGCGGCGACCAGCGAGCGGGCGAACCGGTCGACCTGCGCCCCGTGGTCGTTGAAGTAGTACTCCCGGACGACCTCGGCGCCGGCCGCCTGCAGCACCCGGGCCAGCGCGTCGCCGACCGCGGCCCACCGGACCCCGCCGATGTGGATCGGGCCGGTCGGGTTGGCCGAGACGAACTCCAGGTTGATCCGCTGGCCCCGCAGCGTGTCGGTGCGGCCGTACGCCTTGCCCGCGGTGGCGACCGACCGGGCCAGTTCGCCCTGGGCCGCGGCGTCGAGGGTGATGTTGAGGAAGCCGGGGCCGGCCACCTCCACCGTGGCGACGCCGTCCACGCCACCGACCGCGCCGGCGAGCCAGCCGGCCAGGTCGCGCGGCGGCACCCCGGCTTGCTTGCCCACCCGCAGCGCGAGGCTCGTCGCGTAGTCGCCGTGCTCGGGGTTGCGGGGTCGCTCCATCGCCACGGCGTCGGGCAGGATCGCGGCGTCGAGGCCACGGTCGGCGAACACCGCGCGGGCGGCGGCGAGAACGGCGGTCGAGAGTGCGTCGGGTGTCACTCGGACATGCTATCCGCCGCCCGTTTCCGCACCTGCCCGCTACGGTGGAGGCGGCCAGGCCATGGGACGCTTCGACGCGTCCGCCTGAACAACGTCCGGGCGCGCCAAGCCCGCCGAGCGAAAGTCGCCAGAGACCAACATGCCGTCGAACACGTCGCAACGCCCGTCGGGGTCCTCCGGCAAGGGCGCCGCAGCCAGCAGGAACAAGCCGGGGTCTGCCGCCAAGGGCGCCGCGAAGCCGGGCTCGGGGAAGGCCGGCTCGGGCCGCCCCGCAGCCGGACGCCGCGGACCGGTGAAGCCGGTCAAGCCGCCACTGCCCTGGGGCATGATCGCGCTCGGCGCGGTCGTGGTGCTCGTTGCGGGTGCGCTGATCGGCTACGGCATCTGGTTCTCCCAGGACGCCGGCAAGCCGTTCGGCTCGCGGACCTCGGAGCAGATCGAGGGCGTCAAGAACTTCCGGCTCGACGACCCGGACGGCAAGAAGCTGCTCAGCCGCACCCACAAGCCGGGCAAGCAGACCTACACGGTGACGCCCCCGGTCGGCGGCGACCACAACGAGCGCTGGCAGAACTGCATCGGCGACGTCTACCCCGACCAGATCGCCAACGAACACGCGGTGCACAGCATGGAACACGGCGCGGTCTGGATCACCTACCGTCCCGACCTGCCCAAGGCACAGGTGGAGACGCTGGCCGGCAAGGTGCGCAACAAGGACCACATGCTGATGAGCCCCTACCCCGGCCTGGACGCGCCGGTCACGCTGCAGGCCTGGGGCTTCCAGCTCAAGCTGCGGAGTGCCGACGATCCCCGGATCGACGAGTTCGTCAAGATCTACCGCGTCAACGCGGCCGTCGAGCCGGGTGCCAGCTGCGCCGAGGGCGTGACCGGCACCGGCACCGCCCCGCAGGACCAGCCGCCCGGGCAGCCCACCGTTGGCTGATGTGGCCGAGCGCATCGTCGCCGCCGAGCGTCCCGAGACCGCGCCAGCGGGATCGCGTCTCCGGGCGCGGTGGTTCGTGGCGCTGGCCGCCGCGCTGCTCGCGGTGGCACTGGGGTTCGTGGGGGGTGTCTGGACGGCCAGCCCCCGGCCCCCGGCCAACGACTCGGCCGAGGCCGGCTTCGCGCGCGACATGATCACCCACCACGGCCAGGCGGTGGCGATGTCGGTCTCGGAGTACCGCAGCACGGGCGACCCCGTGCTGCGCCAGATCGCGGTCGACATCGCGCTGACCCAGCAGGCGCAGATCGGCATGATGAGCACCTGGCTGGACCACTGGGGCCTGGGCCCGACGGGCACCGAGCCTCCGATGGCGTGGATGCCGCACGGCGGCAGTTCACTGCTCCCCGACGGACGCATGCCGGGCATGGCCAGCGCCGCGGACATGGAGAAGCTGCGCGCCGGGACCGGCCGGGAGAAGGACGTGCTGTTCTGCCGGCTGATGATCGCCCACCACCTGGGCGGCATCCACATGGCCGAGGGAGTCCTGGAGACCACCGAGGACCCTCAGGTGCGGGCGCTGGCCGAGGCGATGAAGAGCGGCCAGCAGTCCGAGGTCGGCGCATTGCAGGACCAGCTCAAGCGCTTCGGCGAAGCTCCCTGACCGACGTCCCTGGTCCGGGCTCCGAAGCCATCCCGGCCGTGCCGACAGGCGGTGGCGTTGCCGATACCGTGGCGATTCCAGACCCCGTCGGCTGGTAGGCTTCCAGCGGTCACGGCCCCCGTAGCTCAGGGGATAGAGCACCGCCCTCCGGAGGCGGGAGCGCAGGTTCGAATCCTGCCGGGGGCACGCAGAACATCGCAAACGTTCACATTCGGTGTAGGAGCTGCGGCTCCTGCACCGTTTTGTGGTGTTTCGGTGGCGCCGCGGGGCTTAGGAATGTTGAGGACGGCGTTCGTGGTTGCGGCGAGGACTGGTGCTGTTTCGGCGGCGATGGTCACGCGGAGGGTGATGTCGTTGGTTGGGGCGTGGTAGCGGATTTCGAGGTGGAACGCGTCGTAGAGGCGCCGCTGCTGGTCTTGGGGCAGCAGGGTGACGTCGATGGCCGCTTGGGGTAGCGAATCGAAGAGTTCGAAGTCGGGCGGTGCGGTGTCTTCCTGCTGCCGGGCTAGTTCTTTGAGTAGCTGGGTCTTGGTGCGTTCGTCGGCAACGTTGGCGGCGAAGCGGCTTTGGATGCTGTTGCGCCAGGCGGTGTCGATGTCGGGGTCGCCGAGGGGTTCGTAGTTCTCCAGTTCGCGGAGGAGGTTGGCTTGTCTGCGTCGCAGGTCAGTGATCTGGGCGTGCAGAGCGGCTTGGCGGGCGGCGAGTTCAGCATCGACGTGCCCGGCGGACTGGGTGTCGGCGAGGAGGGTCTTGCGGTCCGGGCCGAGGACCCGCTGGGTGAAGAACTTGGCGATGGGGTCGGTGACGTGGTCTTCACGGAGCAGCAGGTTGGTCGGGTGGGTGGGGTACCAGGGCAGGTGGCCGTGGTTCTTCTGGTTGATTTCGCAGCGGTAGTAGGTGTGTTTGCGGCGGGTACTGCCGTACATGCGGCGTCCGCACAGGTCGCAGATCAGGTAGGATCGCAGGAGGTAAGTGCGGGCGGTCTGGGGATGGGTGTTGGCGCCGGGGTCTGGCCGGGAGCCTTGCCGGAATCGGCCGACGGTGCTGGCGGCGTCGAACAGGTCGCGGGTCACGAGTGGTTCGTGGGTGGCGCGGCCTGACCAGACCCATTGGCTGGGCGGGTTGACTCGGCCTCTGACGCCTCGGTCCTTGCGGGGGTTCTTCCGGCGGTTCCACACCATGTGACCGGTGTGTTTCGGGTTGTCGAGCACCTCGCGTACCGACCCGTAGGTCCACGCACCGACGCAGCGCCGTCCTTCTCCGAGGATGGGCTCTGGCGGCGGGTACCGGTCGAGGTCGACGTTGAGCCGGTCGGCGATCTTCTGGTAGCTCAACCGTTCTAATGCCCGCCACAGAAAGACCTGGGTGACGACCGGGCCACGTACCGGGTCGGGGACCAGCCGGTGCTTGACCTTACCCATCTGGGCTTTGGCCTTGACCGGATGCTTGAGCCGGTCGGCGAGGTACCCGTAGGGCGGTTTGCCGATGTTGTAGCCCTGGTCGGTGTGGGTCTTGAACCCGCCCCAGGACAGTTCGAGCATGTTCAGCACGTACCACTCGGCGATGGCCTGTTTGACGCGTCGGGTCAGCGTCGAGGTGGCGCCCTTGACCGGGCGGATCCCGTCAGCGAGGGCGGCCATGGTGGACGGGTCGATGCCTTCGTCGGATGCCAACAGCGCTACACCAGCTTGTTCCAGCTCGTGTTCGATCTTGGTGCTGGCGTAGGTGATCCGGGAGATCCGGTCGATCGACTCGCACACCACAGCGACGAAACGTCGGTCGGGGCGTTTGGCTTCGGCGAGCAGGTCGGCGATTCCGCCATCCCGCGGTATCGGGATGTCGAAGTGCTCGTGGTTGGTGCCATGGCCGCGCTGCTCGGCGGTTTTCCGACCGGACTCCACGTCGTAGAACTTCGCGACGATCACGAAACCCTCGGGCAGGCGCTGCCGGGAGTTCTCCAGCTGACGCGGCAGCGACAGGGTCGGGTCCTGAGCCTCTTCGTCAGATGTGCGCCCAACCCACGCCACCGGCACCATCACCGGCCCGAGCGCGGCGGGCACGTTCTGGTCGGCCACGGTCTGCAACCAGGACAGCAGGCTGACCTCTTCACCTGCCGGGGTCGGCTGAACGCCGTCCTGACCGGCCGACTCGGGCAGATCGGTCACTGCGCGCCCGTCCGCGGGCTGCTGTTCTGATGCTCGGCGAACCATCGCAGTGCCTCCCTGATAACGACCGCCTGCCGGGCTCGCAACTTCTCACCCTCGGGTCCCTCAATGAGGACCAGTTCGATGCGTACCCGCGGCGGATCTGACCCCGGCCGAGCCGGAGCCGCGGGAGGATAGCGCGACTCGCCGGTAGGTGAACGCGGTGAACCTGCGGCGTGGGGTGCTTCCTCGGCGGCAGGTCTGGTCAGCTCCGACCGCGGCAACGGCCCGGCTGCAATCGGGCCGGGTCCAGGCGGTGACGGCTCGCCGTGGGACGACCGCTGCACCGTGGCCCGCCGGCCCCGACCGGTCCCAGGCGCGTCCTTGGACGGCGTCATCGGGGTTCACCGGGGTTGCTCAGGTGTGGCATGAGTCGCTGGATGGCGAGGTCGTGGTAAGCGGGGTTGAGGTCGATACCGGTGTAGCGGCGGCCGAGTTCGAGAGCGGCCAGGGCGGTGGTCGCTGCTCCGCTGAACGGGTCGAGGACAAGGCCGCCGGGTCGGCAGCCGGCGGTGATGCACCGCCTGGGGAGGTCGATGGGGTAGCAGGCGAAGTGGGCCGCTGGGTAGGGCCGGGTGCTGATCGACCACACCGACCCGGGGTTCTTCCCGCGGGGGTGGCCTGCGGTGTGGGCCCGGCCGGTGGGTCGCATCGCTGACCCAGGTGGATGGCCGGCGAACGGCTGCGGACCGCTGCGGTACTTCCCATCGTTACCGGCGCGGTGGTTGGTGCGTCTGCGGGCGCTGGCACCGCGCAGCTCCGGACCGGCCTTGGTGCCGCCGACGGGGTACCAGGTGATGTCTGGGCGTTGGAGCGGGACGCGGATCGCGTCGAGGTCGAAGTGGTAGCGGCGGTGTTTGACGAGCAGGAACACGTGTTCGTAGTTGCTGGCGGGTCGGTCGGTGACCGATTCGGGCATGGCGTTGGGCTTGTGCCAGATGATGGCTTGGCGCAGCGTCCAGCCGTCGTCTTGCAGGGCGAACGCGACCCGCCAAGGCATGCCGAGGAGGTTCTTCGGCGGGACGCTGTCTTGGACGCGGGGCCGGATCAGGCCGGCCTGGGCGGTGGCGTTGCCACGGTAGCCCGATTGCCAGCCGCTCTTGGGTGCTCCGCCGCTGTTGGCGCTGTAGCAGTCCCCGAGGTTGAGCCAGCAGGTTCCGTCCGGGCGCAGAACCCGCCGGACCTCGGCGAACACCGCGCGCAGGTTCTCCACGTAGTCGCCGATGGTCGGTTCCAGCCCGTACTGGCGGTCTTGCCGGTGCGCGCCGCAGCGGCGACACCGCTGCGGGTCACCGCCGCGGTGCCCGGCCCCGGCCGGGTAGGTGAGGGCGGGTTGGCGGGACTGGGGTGTGTTGGCGCCCCGGCCGAGTGAGTGCTCACAGTCGGGGTGTCCGCCGACCCAGGTGCCGGTGCCGTAGTCGCGGGTGCCCCAGTACGGCGGAGACGTGACGACGCAGTCCACTGATTCGGCCGGCATGCTGGCGAGCACGTCGCGGCTGTCACCGAGGTGGAGACTGACCAGGCCGGCCCGGTGGTAGAGGAACGGCTCAGCTCCCGGGTCGCGGGGCGTCATCGCCGGGCTCCCGCGGAATGGCCCGAGCCCCGCTCATCGCCGCCGGCGGCGCCGTGGGCGGTGTCGCGGCCGGGCGGGTGCGACGTACAGCCCGTTTCAGGAGGCGAACACTTGGGTTCGCCGGAACCCACGGAGATTCGCGGCAGCGAGAACACCAGGATGTCCTCGTGGGCGATGAGGTGGACGGGTAGGCCGTTGGCCCGGTTCTTGCGCAGGACGGCGAGTTGGAAGAACGAGTGCCGGGCTACGAGCCGGTCGCCGCGGACCGCCGCGAGGAGCGCGACGCATCGTTCGAGGGGTTCCATGCCCGCGTTGATGCCGGCGTCGATGATGTGGCTGGGTAGGTCGATGAGGTAGTGGTCGCGGCGCCAGGGCCGGGCGGTGACGACGACGACCCCGTCGGGTTTGAGTAGCGGTACGCAGCCGGCCAGGACGTCGGTGAACCCGGTGAGGAGGTCCCGGCGAGGGCGGTGGGCGAGGTTGGTCGGGTCGGATTCGCTGTAGGTGTTCGCGAAACGGGTCAAGGGTCCGCGGCGGTGTTCGACCCGGCCGTGGGTGGTCCGCCCGTAGGGCGGTGAGGTGAGGACCATCGCGACCTGGCCGTGCAGCTCGGCGGGGATGACCTCGGCGAGGCGGGTGGCGTCGCCTTGGATGACGCGGCCGTGGCCGGTGCCGCCCTGGGCTCGGGCGTGCTCGATGTTGGCTTGCGCGAGGGCGGCCCATCCTGGTTCGAGTTCGACGCCGACGGTGTTGCGGCCGGCGTGGATGGCTTCGACGAGGGTGGTGCCGATTCCGGCGAGGGGGTCCAGGACGATCTCGCCGGGTTGGGTGTAGTCGGCGATGGCGTGGGCGGCCAGGTCGGGCCACATCCGGGCCGGGTGCGCACCGGACCCCGCCACGAGCCGGTTCCGGCGTTGCGCGGCGGGGCTGCGTTGTCCGACCAGCCACACCGAGAGCCGCGGTCTGGCTCCATAGCCATCCCCCCGCAAGGGGCTGCCGCTGTCCTGAGCGTGGCCGGTGCTGCTCACGGCCGTGCCGTTCACCGGGTGCTCCTCGGCGCACGACGCGGAGCGCGCCCCGGGCGGTCTGGGCGTCTGCGCGCTGATCGGCCTCGGCTTCCCGCGGTGGGACGCAGGACGAACACGAGCAGGTCGAGGTGGGCGCGGATGTGGGTGGCCGCTCGCAGCGTCGCGCCGTCGGCGGGCGAGGCGAGGCGGGGCGTCGGCTCACCGGCGATGGGCGCGGTCACGACGATGATGTGCTGCAGGTAACCGAGGCCGGCGTGGTGCGCGGCGGGGATGACGACCTGGGCGTGTTCGACGTAGGGCGGGCCGGGCGGTGGCGGGGCGAGCACGAGGACCGTCAACCCATCGGGGGCCAACAGCGTGCGGCATGCCGTGAACAGATCCGCAGCCGCGTCCGGCCCGCTTGTCCCGTCGGTCCGGTCCTGGGTGTCGGTGGGGTGTGGATCGGGATGTGGCCAGCGCGATACGACGAGGTCGACGGCGCCGGCCAGGTGTTCCGAGCCCGCCAACTCGTCGAGATTCCGGGGATCGGTGACCGTCCGGTAGCGGCGGGCGCCGGCGCCGGCCGCGCCCTGGATGGCGGCGTCGTGGTTGAGGTCGAGGATGGTCTGGCCCGGGCGGCTGAACGTAGCGACCAGCGGCGCAGCCAAGCCGGGGGTGAAAGCGCCGGCGGGATCGTGGCCACCACCGGGGCGATGGGCGGCGTAGGCGAGACGCCAGACGCTGATCGGAACCGGGGGGTCACCGGCGATGACGTCGATGCCCTCGGCGACGATCAGCCGCGACAGATCGAGCAGGTCACCCAGTTGGAGGTCACCGGCGGCGCCGGCGCTGGCCGGTGCGGTCGGGTCGTGGTCGGGGCGTTGAGGCTGTGTGCTCATGGCGGGGTGCGGCTCGCGTTGCCGGGGTGGTCCGTGTTCACACCCACCCATGGCCCAACCAGGACCGGTTTCGTCACTGCCGGGGTGTGCCAATCACCCAACTGGCCTCGGCGAGTACCCAACTGGGGGTGTGAGCGCGGCACCCAGGCGGACGCGGGCATGCGGTGGTTGGGCAACGGGTTGGGTGGGTGTGCGCGGATGGACGGCGACACCGCGCCACCGGCAGAGACTTCTCCGCCTGGTGGGCGCATCGGTTCGACACCGGGAGCGTCGCCCATGTCCAAGCGTTGGCCGTCCACGCCTTTGCACGCCGCGCAGCGCGCGTTCGACCTGTTGACCTGCCCACCGGCGCCGTTGGCGTTCGACTGCCGTGGCACGCCGGGCCTGCCGCAGGAGATCCTGGCTTTGGATGAACTCAAGACGGTCCTGATTCAGGACTGCACGTCGCGTGAGGTGCGGGATGTGGTGTGGCGGGAACTGGTGACCCGGGCCCGCCGTGACGGCCCGGCGTGGGTCGTGGCCGCGGTGGGGGTCGCGATGCCGGGACTGGTGCGCGCCGCCGGGTTCCTCTCATCGGGGTGGCACGGAGACTCAAGCGACCGCGACTCCGAGCTGCTGACCGGGTTCCTCACGGGCCTGCGGGTACTCGACACCGCGGAGCCGCGGGTCTGCGCACGGCTGATCGAGGCCGGTGGGCGGGCGGTGAAGAAGGCCCGTGACCACGCCGAGCAACGCGAAGCGATCAGGGTGGACACCGCGTGGTCGCTGCGCACCTCGCCAGCCCTGGGACCACCCCGACTGGGTCCTCGCGCGGGCGGTGGCCGCCGCGGTGATCGACCCCGAGGAGTGCTTCCTGATCGGCGCGACCCGCCTGGACGACGCATCGCTGCAGGACGCCGCGGACCAACTCGGTGTCCGCGTCCGGGTCGCGTCGGCGTGGCGACGCGCGGCGGAGGCGCGGTTGGCCGAAGCGATACCGGCCGGGGAGGTCAGCGGTGTGTCGTTGTGTACGCGATCGGACCGGGACAGCCACGCGACGGCCCGCCTCAACGGTCTGACCGCATCGCCGCGGCGCCGCACCCGACGGGTCGTCGCTACACACCCGAGGTGACTACTTCGGCGGACGCCAGGTCACCTCAGTATCGTCGTGGGTGCTGGGGGTCTCACCCGGTCGGGTGGTCGTCGGCCATGATGGATCGGTGCCGACAAACCAGATCCGGGTCCTCGCGCGGGTCGAACACGACACGCGCGCGGCGTCGCGGTCCGGGCCCGCGGGGTCGCCTGCGGGAAGGGCAGGGACAACGCTGACCGGGACGCGCACCGACGCCGTTCACGTGGTGGACGTCGAGGCCGGAGCGGCCAGCGATGGGTGAGAGAAGCGGCGACGCGGCCGTTGATGCCGCATTGAACCGGATCGCACGGCAGGATCGGCGGGTCGCGCAGGATGCCGGTTCGGGGTGGGAGTCGTTGACCTGGGGTGAGGGTCTGGCCGCGGTGACCGGCCACGGTCTCGCGGACTTTCTCTGGTATCAGCTGCCGCTGAAATGGATCACCGACCTCGACCACAAGCAGAGGGTGGCCGCGGCGTTGGGTGAGCTGTTCACCGGCCTGGACCTGCCCCGCTACGCCGCGCTGTGCACGGCACCGGTCACCGCGCGGATCCTCAGCACCTACGAACATGACGGCCCGGACGCGGGGGTGCGGGCGTACCGGGCGGCGCTGGAGGCCACCGGTTACGTCCCGCGCGGACGTGCCAGGTATGTTCGCGTGGGGGGCGGTGATGGGCAGCGACGAAGCCAACGCCTACATTCGCTGCGTCGAGTGCCCTGGAGGACGCCATCGCCGCCGGTGGCCTCGCGCCCGGTGGGCGGGGCTGGCGGCGGACCGCGGAGCGGATCACCGCCGGGTTCCTCCACAGCCCGCACGACGACCTCACCGGCGCGACGTGGTTGCAGTGGCTGCACACCGAACGCCTCGGGCGTTGGACCCGGTCAGCCGGCCCCACCCGCAGCCGCCTCACCGGTGGGCTCGCCGACGCACTCACCAACCCGATCCCGACCCCGGCCGACGCTGCGGAGTGGCTCGCTGCGCTGCGGTGGCTGCTGGACCACGCCGCGGCCGGCGCGCCGCTGACCCAGACCAACTACCTCACCCGGCCTGTTGTGGCTGAGGGTTGCCGTCGGTTCGACTGGCTCACCCTGACCGGGAACCCCCGCTCAGAAGGCGACATCGTCGAGCTGCTCGCGTTGCGGGACTGGGTCAAGCAGATGGGTCTGACCCGGCGTTCGGGCCGTCAACTGCTGCTGTCGGCGGCGGGCAAAGCGGTCCACGCCGGCGGCGTCGACGCGTTGTGGCAGGTGAGCATGACTCACCTGGCCGGGCCGAGCGAGGGTGAGGCCGCCGCGGCGGAGGTCGCGTTGTTGCTGCTGCTGGGTGAGGAGCCGCTGGGCTACCGGGGGCTCAACCAGGCCGTGGCCGGTGTGCTGGCCGAGGAGGGGTGGCGGGACCGGCACACCGACCAGCCGACCACGCCCGACCAGGCCCGGCAGCTGCTCGCGGACCTGCGGCGCCGCCTGGACCTGCTCGGTCTGACGACCGGGAGACGCTACGCCGACCCGATCAGTGCTGACCGACGCCGGCCGGTGCGCCGCGCGCGACGATGCTCCGGGCCCGCGCGCTGCGTCCCCGCAACCGCATCTGACGACGGCAGAAAACCCGCGCCCGGGCCGGCGGTGAGCCTCCAGTTGGGTGAAACCTGGCCCCAGTTGGGTGAAAGTCGGAGTCGGGGCGCGTAGTTGGGTACCCAACCGGGGCCATGGGTGGGCAAGGAAACACACCGAAGGCGAACCTGCTGGGCGTGTGGTTCCCCGCGCCACCGGAGGAACCGGGGCGGGCCGGCCGGTCGGTGGCCGTGTTCACCCCATCACCGCTGACCTGACAAGGAGCAAGGCTCCCAACGGTCCGCCCCGGGCATCTCAGCGTGACGCTTCCCGTCCCAACGCACGCCCCACCCCGGGCACCTGCCCCGGGGTGGGGCCGGAGGTGAACCGCCGTGTCCCACATCCCGACCCGATACCGAACCCCGACCCGACACCAAACTCCGCCCTGTTTGCGCACGCTGGCCCGCTTGGGTGTCCTGACCGCGGTGAGCCTCACCGCGATCGTTCTGTTGGCCGTCCCGGCGTCAGCCGCGCGACCGTCCTCACCGGTGGTGGTGGTGGCGGTCAACGACCTGCCGACGGTGATCAACAACCTCACGACGTGGATCGTGGGGATCCTCGCCGCCGTCGCGACACTGTTTCTGACGATCGGTGGGGCCCGGTATCTGATGGCCGGCGGTGACCCCAGCGAGATCGAACGGGCCAAAGGCTCACTGAAATCGGCCGGGATCGGCTACGCGCTGGCGCTGCTGGCGCCGGTGCTGCTCGGTGTCCTCAAGAGCATCCTCGGCGGCTGAGATGGACCTGTTCTTCGACGCCGTCCTGACCTGGTTGGCCCAGGCCGTGGTCGCGGCACTGACGGGGCTGTTCGACCTGCTGTCCGCGTCGGTGTTCACCACCCCGGACGTGACTGGGTTGCCGCAGGTCGCCGACATGTCCAGCCGGGCCCTGACCGTGGTCAACGTGTCGTTCGTACTGGTGATCCTGGTCGCCGGGATCACCGTCATGACCCGCGACACCGTCCAGGCCCAGTACGGCGTCGGTGAACTCGCACCCCGGCTGGTGATCGGGTTCGTCGCGGCGAACTTCGCCACCCCGCTGTGCCGGGAACTCATCACCCTGGCCAACGCGTTGACCGGAGCGTTGACCGGTGACTCCCTCGGCGGCAACGACGCCATCAACCAGATGCGCACCCACGTCCTGGGTGCCGGGTCGAGCATGGGAACGAGCCTGCTCGCGTTGATCATCGGGCTGCTCATCGCGGTGCTCGCCGCGATGCTGTTGGTCAGCTGGATCGTGCGGATCGCGGTGGTGATGATCCTGGTCGCGATCGCCCCGGCCGCGCTGGCCTGCCACGCCCTGCCGTTCACCGAACCGGCCGCCCGGCTGTGGTGGCGGACCCTGCTGGGCTGCCTGGCGATCCCGATGCTCCAGGCGGTGACCCTGTTCACCGCGATCCGGGTGTTCCTCACGACTTCAGCGAACCTGCCCGCGCTCGGCCTGCCGGGTCTGGGTGACCCGGCCAGCCTGATGAACGCGTTGGTTCTGCTGTGCCTGCTGTGGATGGTCGTGAAGATCCCCTCGCTGATGCGCCGCTACGTCACCCGCGGCGGCGGCCAGAACATGGCCGGTTCGCTCGCGCGTGTCCTCGTCGCGCAGCAGGTCACCCGTGGCCTGCGCGGTCGACTCGGCCGCCGCCGGCCCACCGCGGCGACACGTGGCCCTGATGTGGCGACGACCCAGATCCCGTACTGGAAACCGCGGCTGCCCCGCCCCACCCCCGCCAAACCGGCGACTCGAGCGACCGTCACCAAGCCCGCCGCGGCGGTGATCCGGGCGAAGGTGCCCGCCGGAGTGACTCCGGCGACGGTGCGGGCCCGCCTCGACGCCGCAACTGGCCGCAACCAGGCGGGGTCACCGGCGGCGACCGGCTGGCCCGCGACCGCAACGACCCCGGCAACGACAACGCGGTCAGCCTCATCCCGCTCGACCGCGTCGCGGCCGGCACCGGCCCGCGGACGGCTTACCGGCACCGGCTGGCCGACCACGCCACCGATCCGACCCGGTCGGCCACGCCCCGCAGCCGCGGCACCCGAGCCAGCACGTCGGCCGGCGTCCGAGGACTCCCCGGACCGGAGGACCGTGATGAACGCTGACTACGAACAGGCCCGCACACCGGTGCCCGCCGACATCGACGCACCGGACAAGCTCCTCTACGGCCTGACCGCCCGACAGGTCGCGATCCTGGCCGCCGCCGCTGGCCTGTGTTACCTGGTGTGGCAGGGCATCGGCACCCGGGTGCCGCTGCCGGTCGTCGCCGCGGTCATCATCCCGATTCTCGGTGTCGCCGCCGCGGTCGCGCTCGGCCGCCGCGACGGACTGCCGTTGGACGCGTGGCTGCGCGCAGCCCTCCGCTACCACCGCGCGCCCCGGCGGGCCGTGGCGGCCGCGGGCGAGATATCCGCGGTCCCGACCTGGGCGCCTGAGATCGACCGCGGAGCCCGGTCCACGACCAGCGGCACTGCGACTGCCCGCCCACGCCATCGCCGGCGACGGTGTGATCGACCTGGGCGGGTCCGCGGCGGTGATCGTCGCGGCTGGCACGGTCAACCTCGGGCTGCGCACCGGGGCGGAGCAGGCCGCGCTGATCGGCGGCTACGCCTCCTGGCTGCATTCGCTGACCGGCCCGGTCCAGGTCGTCGTGTCCGCCCGGCGGGTCGACCTGACCGGCCACGCCCAACGTGTCGCCGAGGCCGCAGACCACCTGCCGCACGCCGCACTGGCCGACGCCGCGCTGGACTACGCCGACTTCCTCACCGAGCTGGCCGCGGACCGGGATCCGCTCGGCCGGACCGTCACGATCACCTGCACCGCGACCGGTGAGCACGCCGCCGGTGTGGAGGCGATGCGCCGCGCCGAGCACACCGCCGCCGCCCTCGCCCCGCTCGGAGTGCACACCCGGGTGCTCGACGGGGCGACCGCACTCGCCGCGCTGACCACCGCCGTCGACCCGTACCCGGACGCCGACGCCAGCTGGGGCCGGGCCCTGCCCGAGTCCCCGATCACCGCCACAGCGTTGCGTTCCGCGGATTGGAGCTGACCATGACCAGCCAAGAGTGTTCTCAGTTGCGCCACGACGGAACCGCCGCGAGCCGCTGGAAGGGATCGCGTAGCTCCGCCGGTGGCGGGTCGTTGGCGGCGGTGACCGGTCCCGCCGCAATCGAGGTGTCCCCGGGGTGTCTGCGGGTCGGGGACGGCTACGCCGCGACGCTGGTCGTGACCGGCTACCCGGCCGAGGTCGGCCCCGCGTGGCTGGAGCCGTTGCTGTCCTGGCCGGGGCGCGTCGACGTGGCGATGCACATCGACCCGATACCCGGTGAGGCCGCCGCGACCCGGCTGCGTAAGCAACGCGCCCGCCTGGAGTCGGTGCGGCGCCTGGACGCCGACAAAGGCCGCCTCAACGATCCGGTCACCGACGCCGCCGCCGAGGACGCCGCGGACCTGGCCGACCGGGTCGCCCGCGGCGCGGCGAAGCTGTTCCAGGTCGGGCTGTACCTGACGGTGCACTCCCCGACCCGCACGGAGCTCGTCGAAGCCGTCGCGCAGGTCCGCGCGGCCGCCGCCTCGGTGCTGCTCGACATCCAACCGGCGACGTGGCGGCAGCTGCAGGGCTGGACCTCCACGCTTCCGCTGGGCGATGACGGCCTGCGGATGCGCCGCGTGTTCGACTCCGACGCCCTCGCCGCGAGCTTCCCCCTCGCCAGCGCGGACCTGCCCGCACCGCTGCCCGGCGAAACCGCGCCCACGGGTGGGGTGCTGTACGGGGTCAACGCCGCCAGCCAGGGCATCGTCTGGTGGGACCGGTGGACCTGCGACAACCACAACTCCGTCGTCCTGGCCCGCTCCGGCGCCGGGAAGTCCTACCTCGTCAAGCTCGAAGTCCTCCGGTCGCTCTACAGCCGGGGTGCAGGTCGCGGTCATCGACCCCGAGGACGAGTACCGGCGCCTGGCCGACTGCCGTCGGCGGCACCACCATCAGCCTCGGCGCCGACGGGATCCGCGTCAACCCGCTCGACCTGCCAGCTGGGGACAGCCGCCCCGACGCGCTGACCCGACGGGCCCTGTTCCTGCACACCCTCGTCGGCGTGCTCCTCGGCGAACAGCCGCCACCTGGGGAGCGGGCCGCGCTGGATTCGGCGATCATCACCACCTACGCCGCCGCGGGCATCAACACCGACCCCGCCACGTGGACCCGGCCCGCGCCGCTGCTGCGCGACCTCACCGCCACGCTGTCCTCCGCAGCAGAGACCGATCCGGCCGCGGGGATGCTCGCCGCACGGCTCGCGCCGTGGACGCACGGATCGTTCAAGTCGCTGTTCGACGGGCCGACCACGTTCGTGCCGCGGGGGCATCTGGTGGTGTGGTCGACCCGGCAACTCCCCGACGAACTCCGCGCCGCCGGGATGCTGCTCGCCCTGGACGCGATCTGGCGCGACATCGACACCCCCACCACCACCCGCACCGGCGCGGAGCGGGTCGGGCCGCGGCGGCTGGTCGTCGTGGACGAGGCGTGGACGCTGCTCCGCGACGGCGACGGCGCCCGGTTCCTCTACCGACTGGCCAAGGCCGCCCGCAAGCGGCGCGCCGGGCTCGCCGTGGTCACCCAGGACGCCGCGGACCTCCTCGGGTCCGAACTCGGCCAGGCCGTCGTGGCGAACGCCGCGACGCAGATCCTGATGCGCCAGGCACCGCAGGCGATCGAGGCGATCGCGGACACGTTCGGCCTGACCGGCGGCGAGGCGCGGATGCTGCTCGCCGCCGGCCGCGGCCAAGCCCTCCTGCTGGCCGGCTCGGACCGGGTCGCCTTCCAGACCGTCGCGTCACCGGCTGAGCATCTTCTCGCCGCCGGTCTGGCGGACCTCACCGACGCCGACGACACCGACGTCGAGTTCTGAACCGGATCGGAGAAACCCATGCGCACCCTGCCCGTGCTCCATGCCCTGCCCGTGTTGCACGGGCACCCCTCCTGAACGCGGTGCCGCTGCGGCCACCGGTGACCCCTGTGCCGTCACCGTCGCCGTCTGGGTCGGTTCCGCCGCACCTGGTCCCGGTCGACCCGCCCCGGTCCCCGCTGCTCGACGTACTCACCGACGCGGCGGCTGGGTGGCCGATCGGCCGTGGCTCGCCGCCCTCGCCGCCGCCCTGCTCGTCGCCGGTCAGGTCGCGGCGGCGGGGGTGTGGCGGTGGCGGCACCGGCGGTGGACCCGGCACGCCCAGCAGATCCTGCTCACCCCACCCCCCGAGGTCGACCCGGCCGGTGCCTCGGCGTGGTGGGCGAACCTGGCCGAGCTGCTCACCCCGGCCCGGTGGCGACGCGTCCTCTACGGCACGCCGCATGTCGCGGTGGAGTACCGGTGGGCCGGGCGGGAACTCACCATCCTCGTCTGGGTGCCCGGCACCGTTGCGGCGGGTCCGGTCGCCGCCGCGATCCGCGCCGCCTGGCCCGGAGCCGCCACCACCATCACCGACGCCACCCCACCCCTACCCGCGGCCAGCCGCGGCGGCGTGTCGGCAGTCGGTGGGGCGCTCGTCGCGGGCCGGCCGGCCTGGTACCCGCTGCGCACCGACCACGACACCGACCCGACCCGCGCACTTGTCGCCGCCGGCTCCGGGTCTGCACCGCCACGAGCGGGCCTGCGTGCAGATCCTCGCCCGACCCGCCACACCCCGCCAGGTCACCAGGCTGCGGCCACGGCGCGGCGGCGCTGCGGACCGGCCGCCCACCGACCCGCCTGAGCGACCCGACCGATGTGGCTGCGGGGCGTCCTCAACGTCGTCGAAGGCACTGGCCACGTCGACTCGAACCACGCCCACGCATCGCGGCGCTACTGGTCGGCCGCGCAGCGCTGGCCGATCCGCTGCGGGAGCGCGACGCGCGGGCCGGCTTGGACAAGACCGCCGGGCCGCAGTGGGAGGTCGCGGTCCGCTTCGCCGTCGCCACACGCCGGCCGGGCAACGCCGATCCGAGCGAGGGCGACCGGAGACCGTCAAGCGGCGCCTGGTGACCGTGGCGCACGGGTTGGCGTCGGCCTACGGCGCCTACACCGCCGGGAACCGGCTCCGCCGCATCCGCCTCCCACATCCCGTCGCGGTGTTGGCGGCCCGGCCGCTGCGCCGAGGGTTCCTCCTCTCAGCGGTCGAGCTGGCCGCGGTCGCCGGGTTGCCCGTCGACGTGGCGGTGCCGGGCCTGGACCGGGCCCGGGCGAAGGCCAGTCCCGCGCCGGTCGCGGTCCCCGCCGGTGGGCGCGGGGTGAAGGTGCTGGGTCGGGCCGAGGCCGGCGGGCACAGCGTCGGCGCTGTCGGTCGTCGACGCCCGCCAGCACGTGCACCTGCTCGGTACGACCGGGTCGGGCAAGTCCACCCTGATGTGCAACATGATCCTCGACGACATCCACGCCGGCCGCGGCGTCGTGGTCATCGACCCCAAAGGCGACCTCGCGCATCGACGTCCTGGACCGGTTGCCGGCCTACGCGTGGCCGACCGGGTGGTGCTCATCGACCCCGACCAGCCCCGGCGGCGCGACGTTCAACCCGCTGGCAGGCGTCGACCACGACCTGGTCGTCGACAACATCGTGTCGATCTTCGCCAGCATCTTCACCCGGCACTGGGGCCCGCGCATCGACGACGTGCTGCGGGTGGCGTGCCTGACCCTGATGCGCCACCCCAACGCGACGCTGACGATGGTGCCGCCGCTGCTCAACGACAAGCAGTTCCGGGCGCCGTTCACCGTCGGGTTGGACGACCCGGAAGGGCTGAAGGGGTTCTGGGAGTGGTTCGAGTCCACCCCGCCGCAGCTACGCGCGCAGGTCATCGGCCCGGTCCTGGCCCGGCTGCGGTCGTTCCTGCTGCGCGATTTCGTCCGCCGACACCCTGGGCGCCCCGAAGTCCTCGTTCGACATGGGCAAGGTGCTCGACCACGGCGGGATCCTCATCGCCCGCCTGCCCAAGGGGCAGATCGGCGAGGAAACCGCGAAGCTGATGGGCTCGTTCGTGTTCGCCTCGAGTCTGGCAGGCCGCGACCGCCCGCGCCCGCATACCCGAGCACGGCCCGCCGCGACGCCACCGTTTACGTCGACGAGGCCCAGAACGTCCTCAACCTCGCCGGGTCGGTCGGGGACATGCTCGCCGAGGCCCGCGGCTACCACCTGAGCCTGGTGCTGGCGCACCAGAACCTCACCCAGCTGCCCCGGGAGACCCAGCTCGCGCTCTCGGCCAACGCCCGGAACAAGCTCTTCTTCTCCTGCTCCCCCGAGGACGCCCGCCAGCTCGCCCTGCATACCCTGCCCGAACTCGACGAACACGACCTGTCCCACCTCGGCAAGCCTACACCGCCGCCGCCCGCTCTGGTCGCCGACGCCGGGAAACCGCCGCGTTCACCCTGCGCACCAACCCGCCCCGCGACCCGGTCGGTCAGGCCGCCGGATCCGGCAGGCCGTGGCCCGCCCCGAACCGGAGCGGACCGGGTCGAAGCGATCAACCACCCAGACCACCGACCCCGGCCCCGCGCCTGCAGCAAGGGTCGGGCGTGGGGTCAGGGCCAGCTACGGGCGCGACTACGGGCGCATCCCCGGTGCCGTCCCGCGACGGCCAAGGACCGCTGGTTGGTTCATCACCGCAGGTCACAGACCCATGACCGACCCAGTGACCCAGCCCCGACATATCCCCAAGGGGGATACCTCTCTACCGGGGGGTTCTCCCCGGCGCGTCTCGCCGACTCGCTCCTCCCGGGCAACCTCGCAGTCCCTGATCGGGCTCTCGTGGCGGCTGCAACCCCGCGACTACGTCCTCGCCCAGCTCCTCGACGAACACCGGGTCCTGACCACCGACCAGATCGCCTCGGTCCTGTTCACCTCACCACGAACCTGCCGCAACCGCCTCGACGTGCTGCGCCGCGCCGGGTTCATCGACTCGTTCATCCCGGTGCACGCCGCGGGTTCGGGCCGGCAACCCGTGCACTGGGTGCCGGGGCTGTTCTCCGCCCGCTACGTCGCGTTGTCCCGCGACGAACGCCCACCCACCGCGCAGGTTCCTGCGGGAACGCCAGGACAGCATGGTCGCCAACAGCCATCTGGCCCACACCGTCGGGGCGAACCAGTTCTTCCTCGACCTGCTCACCACCGCCCGAACCCACCCAGGGGTCCGGCTGGCCCGCTGGTGGGGCAGCGCCCGGGCCGCCGCCGCGCTGGGTCGACGGGTCCGCCCCGACGGGCACGGCGTCTGGGCCGAGCACGGGCACCAGGTCGGGTTCTTCCTCGAACACGACACCGGAACCGAAACCCTCGGACGCCTCGTCGGGAAGGTCGAGCCCTACGCCCGGCTGCGCCGCGGCGGCGGCCCGGACTACCCGCTGCTGTTCTGGCTGCCCAGCACCGCCCGGGAAACCAACCTGCACAAGCGCCTGGCCGCGGTCGAACGGTCCGGGCTGACCGTGGCCACCGCCACCCGCGAACACGCACGGCCGACACCGGGCCGGCCGGCGCGGTGTGGCGGGTCGCCGGCAACGGCCGCCGCCGCCTCGCCCTGGCCGAACTGCCCAGCCGTCCCGGGCGAACCCGGGCCCTACCACCCCGGGCCGGCCACCGCCGAACAGGACCCGCTGTACCTGCTCCACCCCGCCAGCTGACTCTCCTGGGGAAGGTCCGGTCCGTACCCAACTGGGCGAATCAGCCGGTCCGGCCGCGGATCATCGAGCTACCCAACTGGGATCGCCGTGCTACCCAACTATGCAGCTCACAGCCCTGGCCGCGTCGGCGGGCCCGCCAGTTGGGTTGGGCGGTTACGGTCAGGGCTCTTCCTAGAAGACCACCTGCACCACCCCGGGCGCCCGGCGCCACGGATGCGCGATCCGCACCACGCCCACCGGCTCAACCCGGTCGGCCGCGGACCACATCCGCTGACCCCCGCCCAACCGCAACACCGCCCAACCCGCAACACCAGCTGTTGACCTGTCGACGACTCCTCGGTCACCCTCTCGGCTTCTGGCCGAACCCAACCCACCCCGGCCCTTTCAGGCCATGACGCGTACCCGCGTGCTGAACCCGCGCGGGTTCAAACGCATGCGCTGTCCGCGTCACCACCCCCTGTTGGAGGTAGTGATGACGTCTGCGTCTCGAACCGTTCTGGTGTGCCTGCCGGCACGCACCGACCGCGAGCAGCTCGCCGGCTGGCCGCGCCGTTCGACGAGGCTCTCGACGTCGAGCCCTACCCCTTCTACCTCAACGACACCCCGCAGCGCTTCGCCCAGTCCGCACTCTCGGGCACCCTCACCAGCCTGGACGTCAACGATCCGGACCTGACCTGGGAGCAAATCGTGCCGGTCTACAACGATCTCGTCGCGACCCAGGACAGCGGTGAGAAGCCGCTGCACGTGGACGGGGAAGGCCGAGCGTATGAGCTGACCACCTACAACCCGGACTCGAAGTGGGACTGGTACAGCATCGGTGGACGCTGGTCGGGTCACTTCCTCGCCCGCACCGACCTGACCGCCGAACAGCACAGGCAGCTGATCAACCCCCAAGAAGAGGACGACGAGTCAGACGACCCGGGTATGCGCTGCGACGGCGGCCCGGTCGGGCTGCTGGATCTGGCCGGGATGCGCACGAAGGGCCGCCACGCCGCCACCGCCGCCTACGACACGTGGACCAGCGTCGTCGCTGGTACCCCGCCGGTGAGGGACTGGGCAGGCTTCCAGGAGCGTCACCTGGCTGACCCGACCGGCTACCCGATCCGAACCGCCCGCGAGGACTTCTTCGACCAACCCCGGATCAAGGCCGTGCAGGCACACGACGCCGCGCACCCCGCCGAGGCGTTGGGTGGATGGTCGGGCGTCACCGATGTGGTCGAGGAGTTCCAACTCGGCCACCGGGACTACCTCGACCTGTGCACCGGTCAGGCAGTCCTCGGGCACGCGTTGCTGCGCCTGGACCGGCAGTGGGTCGAGCCGGGACGGATGGGCTGGTTCGGCGTCAGCACCGATACCGCCGCTGACCGCCTCGAATACACCCGCGCCGCGACGGCGTACCTCGACGACCTCGGCCCACACACGGTGCTCGTCAGCGTCGACTGCCACATCTGACCGCCCTCGCCGATTGTGCTCTCCGCCTCCCACCAGGCGCCGAACGTCAACTGTTCCCGCGCCGGTCGAGCCCCAGGGCATGACCGGCTTTCCCCTGTCCGCGTGATCACGGTCGGGCCTGCCACCGGTCCGGCCGGGACAGAAAGGAGAAAGTAATGAGGACAACAGCCGCGGTCGGGTGGTGTGGGCTCGTCACCCAGGCCCACGCGCTCATACCCAACGCCATCACCGAGAGCCGGCTTCGACGGCATCCCGCCGGCATTGCGCGGCCCACCGCGCGCCTCACCCGCAGCGCGCGACTGCGTCGTTCATGACCGGCCCGTTCCCGCGGCGCCGAAGCCGGACCGGCCGCGGGCTGGCGACCATGGTCGCCGCCACGCGCGGAACCCGCCGACCGAGGCTGCCCGCAGGGCAACTCCGGACGTTGGTCGCCGCTCACCTCGACGCTCACCCCGGCTCGGACTTCAGCCCGTACGAGATCGCTCAGGTGCTCCGCTGCTCCCACGGGGCGGTCGCCAACGCCTGCGTGCGCCTGGTCGATCTCGGTCAGGCCCGAATCGCCCAGCAGGCACCCCGCCGCTACCAGAACGCCAGCACACCACCGCCGAAATCCGAGCCTCGCACCGACTGAGGCGCCCAACCCGCCCGACCCGTGTCACCACTCGACGACGGGGCCCGGGGGCGGGCCCTTGCCTGCCAGCACGATCCGCCCCCGGCGCTCCGGAACGGAGCCCAACCATGCTCACCGCCCCCTTCCACCGCCGTCAATCTCCACCGATCGACCGATCGGTGTGGACCGCGGTCGCTGTCGCGTTCGGGCTCGGCCTGGCCACCGCGCAGCTCATCAGCCAACCCCGGGTCCGGTCGCTTCGGGCTGAGCTGACCCGCCACCGATACGACGCCCGACACGATCCGCTGACCGGCCTGCCGAACCGACGCGTCGTGGACGACGCTCTCGACGAGGGCTGGCCGGCGGTGGTCGGGCTGTGTGACGTCGACGGCCTCAAAGGAGTCAATGACCGGTTCGGGCACGACGTCGGCGACGAACTGCTCCGTGTCATCGGCGGTCGGCTCACCGCCGCGATGACCGACCGGGGCCTGGCCGCCCGCCTCGGTGGCGACGAGTTCGTCCTCCTCTGGACCGACCGTCTGCATGACCCGCTCGTTGATGCGCACGAGATCGTGGCCCGGCTGATGCATCCGGTGCTGGTCGCTGGTGAGCAGATTCAGCCCGGCGTCAGCGTCGGCCTGGCCGTGGCCGCGCCACAGGCACGGGGTCGTGGACTGCTCTCCGCCGCGGACGCCGCGATGTACCAGGCCAAGC
Organism: uncultured Actinomycetota bacterium; assembly: GCA_963740255.1. Lineage (GTDB taxonomy): Bacteria > Actinomycetota > Actinomycetes > Mycobacteriales > Cryptosporangiaceae > CAVUDO01. Next base: position 1,437,190 of record CAVUDO010000002.1, read on the forward strand.
ACAGCGACACCGCAATACAAATCCACGAATGCCACGCCGTGCCCGACCCCGGCCACCGGCCGCTGGCCCGGCGACGTGACCGACGCGACACGTGCGAACCGAACTAGCACACACCGCCTTACCCACCAGACCAGGCCCGATCCGCGGCCTCCGCGCCAGCACACATGGCCCCATCCGTCGTGCTGGTGCCCGTCGTGGCACCGGCACGCCTGCGCCTGAAAGGCGAATCATGATGCGACCTGAGCAGGAGTTCCCCACCGCACCACCTCCCGAGCGCACCCTCACCGCGGCGCTCGACCGCGTCGGCCCGGTCCCCGAGTCCGGGACGAGCCGGTCCAGGCTGAGCCGGGCGGGGATCGGCACGCTGTTGACCGGTGTCGCGGTGCTGCTGAGCGTGGTCATCGCGACCCCGATCGCGCTCAGCTCCCAAGATCTCATCGGCTGGGCCGGCGCACCGACCGGCCTGGGTCTGCCCGACCCGTGGCCGGTGCTGGTGTTCATCGCGCTGGATGCCGCCGCCGCGGTCTGCGTCCTACTCACCATCTACTGCGCGTGGCGCGGCGAACCCGCTGGCGTGTTCGGCGCGTTCGTCTGGTGCTTCGCGTTGGGGTCAGCGTTCGCGAACTACCGGCACGCCACCGCACCTGGCTCACCACCGGACGCGGCGTGGTTCTTCCCCGCGATGAGCATCGCCGGCCCGGCGCTACTCGAAGCCGTGCTGACCCGGTGCCGCCGCTGGGTGCAACGCGACACCGGACGCCGCGGCCGGGCCACGCCCAGCTTCGGCTGGCGCCGCTGGACACCGGGCCTCGGCGCGTTCACCGACACCTACGGCTCCTACCGCACCGCGCTGCTGCTGGGCATCGACACCGTCGAAGCCTCGATCACCGCCTACCACCAGCTCTGCCCTGACGGGTCACTCAAGGTCGCGTCCGCGCTGCGAGCCCGCCACACCAGCGACGACGCCGAACCAAGCGGTGACACCCCCGACCTGGCCGTCGACCTGATGCGGCGCATCCCCGTCCAACCCGACGCCTACCGGCGCTGGCGCACCACCTGGGCCGACATCCGCAATGGAGCAGACAGCTCGCAGAGCATCGCCGCCCGGCACGGGTGCAGCGTCAGACAGGTCGAGTTCATCCGAGGCGCCGGCCGGCTCGGATTCCTCGAATCCCCGCTCCCGCCGGCGGTACGCCTGGCCCAGGCACACCTCACCGGCGCACCGCTGCACGTGGCTCCTCAGTAGACCCCGTCTGCTCGCGGTGACCAGGACGTCCCAGTCCCGCTCACCGCGAGCACCTCTACTCAAGCCCCGCATGATCGCTCGCTTCGAGCGCTAACCGTCCTTGGTCCGCCCTCTGGCGCGCAATCAGCGCGCCCTTTTTCGTTTCCGGAGGTCGTCATGCCCACAGCGACAACAACTGGCACAGGTCTTGACCGGATCCACTGCTGGGTTGCCCGCTCCGCCGGTCCAGGTCCGGTCGAGGTGCTCCGATGAACCGCCGTTCGGTCGTCACGCTGACCGCAGCCATGGCCGCGACATTGTTCGTTTGCCTGCTCGGTATGGCCGGCTTCGTCGGCGGTGAGGGCGCCTCAGCGTGCATGCCCGTGCCCGGCGGCGCCGCTTCGAACCGGCCGCCCCCAACTGGGGGCCAACCCAGGTCGCCCACGCACGGGTCATCGTCGCGGTCGGACGGCAGATGCGCGTGCCTGCCCGCGGTTGGGTGATCGCCGTGGCCACCGCGATGCAAGAATCCTCGCTGCGGAACCTGCCCGGCGGTGACCGGGACTCCGTGGGCCTGTTCCAGCAACGCCCCAGCCAAGGCTGGGGCAGCCGAGCCCAACTCACCGACCCCCGCTACGCCTCCCACGCCTTCTACGCCCACCTGCTCCGCGTCGCCGGATGGCAGCAAATGCCGCTGACCGACGCCGCCCAAACTGTCCAACATTCCGCGACACCGCACGCCTACGCGAAATGGGAAGACGACGCCCAAGCGCTCGTGGCCTCGATCACCAACCGGCCCGCCGAGGCGATTCCTGGGTCGGGCTGCGGTGAATGGATCCAACCGGTCCGTGCGCCCATCGTGTCCGGATTCCGTACGTCTGATCGGCCGCGTCACAACGGTGTCGACCTCGGCGCACCGCGCGGCACCCTCATCCGCGCCGCCTCCGCCGGTGTGGTCACCACCGTTGACTGCAACATCAGCGTCGGTACCTGCGACCAAGACGGCAGCCCCTCGGTGAAGGGATGCGGCTGGTACGTCGACATCACCCACGACGGCGGTGTCTCCACCCGGTACTGCCACATGGCCCACCGTCCCCGCGTCGCCCTCGGACAACGGATCACCACCGGCCAACCCCTCGGCCAAGTCGGTTCCAGCGGCAACTCCTCCGGACCCCACCTCCACTACGAGGTCCGCCTGCACGGTCGCGCCGTCGACCCAGTCCGGTTCATGCGAGGACATGGCGCACCGCTAGGTGTGGTTGACGATCTCTGAAACTGACCCTCTGCCGCTGCTTGGGTACGAGGTCGGAAAGGGGGTCAAAGTTCAGCGAGCGTTGACAGTTGTTGAGACATGAACCAACGACGTTCCGGATTGCTACGTGACCGCCACAGAATCGGCCAGGCGATGCGCGGCTGGTGCTTCGCGCTGGCCCTGAGCACGTTCGACGCCCTGCGACGTGCCGTACCGCGGGTGACCTTGCCGCGCATCGCCCACTCAGTGTCCCGTGGGGGGTGTGCCCTGGGTTGTAGGTTTCCACAGGCACCCGGAGCCGTGCTGTCGATAGCCTGCGATGCGACGAACCTAGAGTCAGCTGGTCGCGTCTTGGGCTCCCCGCACGTAGCCGTAGTTCCGACGCCGTGGGCGAAGCCGGAAGAGCAGCCGCCCCCCGGGTCGCAACCCGAGGGGCGGGACTGCCGGCCTGTCCGTCGCTAGAAGCCAACGCCTGACCGTAATGGAGCCCGCCGGTTACCCGACGGGAGAACCCCCGGCCGAACCGGTAGGGCCGCGCCCGAAGGGGCATCGCTGGACGGACCAGCTTGTTCGACGTACGCACGTGACGGGACCGACGAGCCTTCTGGTCTCGATCAACGTGGCACACGACCTGGCCGGGTTACCGGAGAGGGTGACCTCCAGCTTCGGAGGAAAGGCTGCGGTCGGTGGCTAGGGTCTCTCGTAGCAGCTGCGTGGCGAGCGCGGTGGTCTCCTCGGTGGGTTCTTCGTCGATCTCGTCGAGCGCGGCACGGAGTTGTTGCAGGTGGGTGCGTACGCCGATGGGGTCATTGACGCGGGCTTGGGCGCGCATGGCGCGTTGGGCGAGGTCTTCGTTGTAGGGGTCGGTCCGGGCGGCTGCACTGGTGAGTTCGGCGGCCTGCAACGGGTCGGTGGGGGTGAGCAGGTCGGCGAGGTGGAGGCGGGCGCAAATGCCGTGTCGGCGGTATTGCTCTCGGACGGGTTCGATCCAGTCGTAGTCGCAGCCTTCGGCGAGGGTTCCGGTGTGGGCGGTGATGGCATCGCGGAGCGCGTTCTGTTTGGCGGCGGGGTCGGTGGCCGCGGCGGCGCGTTGTAGTGCGGCGGTGAGTCGCCAGGTGTCCACGTCGACGAGGTCGGGGTTGAGGTGGTAGCGGCCTCCGGAGTTGGTGACCGGCTTGATTTCTGGGTCGTCGGCGGCTTCGCGGATCCGGCGTCGGAGGTTGCCGACTTCGGTGGAGAGTCGTTCGCTGGCGCGGCGGATCGCGGCGTCGGGCCAGAACGTTTCCATGATCGCGCGCAGGTCCGCGCCGTCGCGGCGGACGGCGAGGTAGACGAGCAGCTCGGTGGCGTGGTGACGCAGTCCGGGTACAGGGTTCCCGCCGGGGTCGAGGATGGCGGGTCGACCCATCAGCGTGATCCGCACCGGGATCGAGCCAGTGGACGTGGCGGGTTCGGCGGCGGGCACCGCGCCGTCGTCGTCCTTACCGGTCGCCGACGGCTCCGGCATCCCGCGGTCTGGTGGGCTTGGGTGGTCCAGTGCGTCGGAGGTGTCGTCGGTCGGCTCGGGGTCGGTCGGGTCAGGGACGGCAGGTGGGGCTGTGTCGGTTGCGGGCGTGGCCGGTGGCGGCGGCTGGCCGGTGTGGGCTTCACGGAGTACGTGGAGCAGGTCCAGGGTGGTGGGCACGTCGAGCACGGCCAGGCGGCGGCCGTCGGGTTGGAGGTGTCCGTCCTCGCGCACGGTGGTGGTGTCGCCGTGAGGCCAGTCGCCGAGCAGGGCGGCGCTGATCTGCAGTGGGGCGCCGAGTTGCAGAGTGGTGGCCAGCCGGGTGTGTGCCTCTGCCGGTGGTGTGTCGGCGATCAGCAGCAGCGGCGGCATGGGTGGGTGGTAGGGGTCCGCGTTGCGCATGCTGGGCAGGTCAGGTGCGTCGTATTCGTCGAGGAGCCGGCGACGCTCGATGAGGGCTGTTTCGAGATGGGTGAGCGCTTGGGACAGGGTCGCGGTCACGATCAGCCTCGGGATGGCGCCGACCTCGACAGCGTCGACGCCGAGCAGGGTGGTCAGTGCGTCGGCGGGGACGACGATCGTGCCGCGGGCGTCCGGGTCGGTTGGTGAGCCGGTTGAGAGGGTGGCCAGCATCAGGGCTCGGGCGGCGGGTTCGGCGCCGGGCCCGGCCAGGCCGACGCCGGTGGGGCCGATCAGGTCGGTGAGGCCGGCCAGGTCCGGGCCGCTGGGCCCGACCGGGGGTAGCGGTGGTGGGTCGACCTCGGCGTTGTCGTCGGAGCTGGTCGCCGTGAGGGTCGCGGTGAGCGGGGTCGGACTGGGGGCGTGTTCGCGGAGGTTGCGGCGCATCGCGGTGAGCGCTGCGGGCAGCGTTTGCAGGTCCGCGTCGTCCTCGACCGGCTGGATGTATGGGCTGGGTTGGTAGCGGTGTCGGCGGCGTTTCCACACCATCGCCGCTGCCGCGGTGAAGGCCGCCGCGAGAGAGAGCGGGACCCAGCCGCCGGGCAGGTTCACGCCGGTGTTCGAGCCGGCCGGAGATGAGGTGAGGTCGGCGGGCGTGCCGGCCGGTGTTGGAGGTGAGGAGAGCGACCTCGTGGAGTTGGGGTCGGTCGCCGTCGGTGCGGCCGTAGGCGCGGCGATGACCCCGTCGGGGTCCGCGCTGGGTGAGATGCTCGGGGACGGCGTCGGCGAGGTCGGTGGGGTCGGCCGCAGCGGCGGGTCGGTCGTGGGTGGGGTCGGGTCGACTTCGGTGGCCTCCGGTGGTGGCGCCCAGGTCGCGGGGAGTCTTAGCTGCCAGTTCGGGTAGATCAGGTCCGGGTTGTTGAAGCGGGTGTAGCCGGAGATGGCCGGCCAGGTGCGGCCGTGGTTGAGGCGCCAAATTTCCGGCCAGCGTCGCCCGTCGCCGGTGCACCGTTGGGCGATCTGCCACAGGCTCTCCCCGGTCTGCACGGAGTAGAGGTAGGCGCAGCCGTCGTCGGTGACCAGTACTCCGGTGCCGATGGGCAACACCGGCGGCACAGCGTCCGGCCGGGTCAGGGTGGCGTTGGTCGGTGTTGCGGGAGCTGTGCGGTTCGGAGCGGCAGTGGGCAGCGCCAGTACCCAGCCGACGTGGATCTCGTCGGGATCGGTGAGGGCGTATCCGTTGCTCTGTGGCTTGCCGCGGTTGAGGACGTAGATCTCCCGCCACCGCCACTGATCGCCCAGTCTGCGTTCGGCGATGTTCAGCAGCGTGTCGCCGTCGGCCACGGTGTGGGTGCCGCCGGGCGCGTCGACGGCCCAGGCCGGCGTGGTTGAGCCGGTCGGACGGGGCACGGCGGTGATCGGCGGTGCCGTCGGCGGATGGATCGCGGAGCTGGGCCCGGGCTGGTCGGCCACCGGGGAGGTGGCCATAGCGGCACCACCGACACTAGGTGGTGTGCCGGCCGTGGTGCTGTTGGGTTTGTCGGGGGGTGCGGGATCGGTCAGGGCGCCAGCGGCGATCGATGAGTGACCTGGGCCGTGGAGGGTTCCGCCGTCGGCGCTGATGATGGCCGGGGCGCCGCGGAGCAGGTGCAGCAGCAGGGTGCCGACGACAGCGCCGACGAGGACCGCGGCGACGGTGCGGACCGGTCCGGTGGCTTCACGGATGGGGCGGGGTCTTCCGCGGCGGGCTTCGGTGAGGTCGGCCGCGGACTGGAGAGCTTCCAGGGTCACGTCGCGGAGGAACCAGGCCCAGACCAGCCAGGCGAGGATCGCGAGGAGGTTGAGGATCCGGCCGTCGTCCAGCGGGCTGGTCAGCACGGAGCTGGCTTCATCGAGGGTGGGGATGTGGTCGGGAAGCGGCCAACCGATCCCGGTGATCAGTGCCCATGGAAGCCCGATCAACACACCACCGAGGACCGTGAGGGCGAACAGGCCGCGGAGGACCCCTACGGCGAGTCGTCCGGCTGTGGCGAGTGGACTCGTGGTCATTGGTGGCCTCCCTACGGTCGCGTCGGTGTGTCCACGCCGAGGCGGGGAGTCGATACGGCGGTCGCGGACACGTGCAGCTCACCGACGCCGACGAGCCGCAGGAGCTGGGTGCGGCGTGACGCGTGGACGGTGACGGTGACCTTGGTGGTGGTGGCGGTGACATCGCCGTCCAGCCCTGCTGCGGACAGCCACCTGCGGGCGGCGGCCGCAGCCGGCACGGGGTCGAGGCGGGCGGTGCCGGTGAGCCGGTACTGGGTCAGGTCCAGTTGTTGGGCGCCGGCCCGGGCGGCGGCCTGGGCGGCGTCGAGGGCCTGGGCCTTAGTCGAGAGCGCGAGGCCGGCGTCGAGGACCAGCCCGGCGAACAGGAGCAGCGCGGCGCTGAGGATCACCACGAACGCGGTCACCTGACCGGCGTCGCCGCCGAGCCGGCACGACCCGCCACTGCGTTTCGTCGGCGGTTTCATGTCTACCCACCCCCGACGATCTGCGCGGTGGTGGGCTGGCTGAGTCCGAGGGGCGGGCCGCGGTAGACGTCGACGGGTGAGGACGCTGTGCCGGTGACCGTCCGCGACCCGGGTACCCCGAGCAGGGCGAGGTCGGCCAGCGGCACCTCGCAGGTCACCGTGACGGTCACGACACCGCCTGGGCGCAGCCCGTCGGCCTCGACCGTGACGGTCGGGCTGGTGCAGGTCTGTTGGTGGGCGGTGAGGGTGTCGGCGGCGACCCGGCGGGCGTCGGCGTTGCGCCCCGGCGACGGTGCGCGCCAGGGACGCGGCGCGGGCCGCGGCGTGAGCGGCGGCGTCGAGGTCTAGCTGCGCGGAGACGAGTCGGCCGCAGAGCACGGCGAAGAGCAGGAACATCACCAGCAGTGGGGTCGCCACGATGGTCTCCACGGTCGCCGAGCCCGCGTCCCGGTCGGCATCAGGCCGACGGCGATGTGCCTTTGCTACTGGCTCGGGCATGGGTCACCGGCCTTCTGTGTCGGGGACGAACCGCTCGACTGGCCCGGCGGCAGTCACCTGGATGGGCCAGTGCACCCCGGGCACAACACTGAGCGCGGTCGCGTCGATTTGCACCTGGACGGTGGCTGTGTCGCGGGTGACGCTGACTCGCGGATCGACCAGTACCCGGCGGCCGAGCGCGTCGATGGTCGTCTGTGCGGCGTTCTGCCCTTCGGTGGTGGTGCCGGACTCGGCCCGGGCGGCGTCGAGTCCTCGGAGTCGCCGCGGACTGCGCGACGTGGGTGGCGTGCATCCATACCGCGGCTTGGGCGATGAACAGCAGCATCAGCAGCAGCAGCGGGACCGCGACAACCAGTTCCACGGTGACCGACCCGCGCTCGCCCCGCCGGCGTCGCAACCGGCTCGGGGGGCGCTGGTTCGCGGTGGACACGAGGACCATCGGCTTGGTCAGCCGAGGTTGATGGAGCTGGCTTTGCCGATGACCTTGGCTGCGAGGATGCCGAGCACGGCCAGGGCAAGAGCGGCCAGCAGTGCGGTGACCAGCACGGTTTCGGTGGAGTAGCCCGCTTCACCGCTGCGTCGCAGCGCGCGGCGGCGATGCCGCAGTTGCGCGGCGAGGTGGGCGATCAGTTCGGTCATGTTCTCGCTCCCATCAGCGGATCGGGATGGTTCAGAGGCCGCCGAGGACGGCGGCGACGGCGGGGAAGCCGAGGAAGAGGAGGAAGCCGCCGAAGAGCAGCACGACGGGCAGGGACATTCGTTCGGTCGCGGCTGAGGCGTCGGCTTCGGCGTCGGTGAGCTGCCGGGTGCGCAGCGCCACTGCCCGGGCCCGCAGCGACGCGCGGACTTTCGCGCCTTCGGCTCCTGCCAGGCCGACGGTGCCAGCGAGGTGGCCCAGTTCGTCCACACCGACGCGGGTGCCGAGCGCGGCCAGGGTGTCCCACGGTGGGACCCGGGCCAGTCGCGCCTCGGCCAGGGCGTGCCGCAGTTCGCCGAACGCGGGGCCGCGGCCGATGCTCGCGGCGTCGTCGAGGGCCTGATCGACTCCGGACCCGCCGGCCAGCGACACCACGACGAGGTCAAGGTAGGCGCCCAACGCATGCCGCCACGCAGCCCGCTGCTTGACGGCTTCGGACCGGACCGCCAACTCGGGCAGCAGCGCCCCACCGGCAGCCAGGACCAGCGCCGCCCACAACGGCAACGTGAGTCCGAGGTCCACACCGGCCAACGCCAACAGCACCGCCACCGTGGGCGCCGCGAGCAGGCCGAGCAGCGCGGCGATGGCCTGCTCGGCCAGGTGCACCTGCGCCGGTTTGCCCAAGGCAACCAGGTGCCGGCGGGTGCCCGCGGTGGGCAGACCCAGCCGGGTCAACATGACCACCATCGACCGGCCGGGCTTCGCGACCCACCCGGTCGCGTCCTCGCCGCTGGTCGGCGGTGGGGGCCGGCGGTGCAGCGCGGCGAGGGCATCGTCCAGACGCTGCGGCGGGGGGAAGAACCCGGCGATCAGCAGCCACAGCCCGACTCCGGTACCCAGACCGGTGAGCAGGACAACGGCGGTCACAGCGGCACCGCGTTCGGTGCGTGGAGTTGGTGCAGGTCGGTGAGCAGCCGGGGTTCCTCGGCGAGGGTGGAGATGCGGATCAGCCACCAGATCCCCGCGGCAAAGAACCCGCCCACCAGCATCAGGACGAGCTGACCCAGGGTGGAGTCGTAGGGCTGGAGGTAGTCCCGGTTGAGGAGAACCAGCCCGGCGGCCATCGCGGCGGTCACGATCACCACGACGCGGACCGAGGTGCGGATCCGGGCTCGGCCGGCCGCGACCCGCATCCGCAGGCCCGCCTGCTCACGGGCCGCCGCAGCCAGGGTGCTGAGTAGTTCGGCGATGTTGCGGGCGTGCCGTTCGGCGGCCATCACCAGCGCAGCGGTGACCAGGTCAGCGGTCGGGTCGTCCAAGTCAGCGGCGAGCTGGCGCAGCGCGTCGCCGAGCCGGTCGCCGCGTTCTAGCCGCGCGACCAGGGCCTGCACCTGGAGGCGGATCGGGGCCGGTGCCATCGCGGCGGTGGCGGCAATGGCCTGTTCCAAGCCCGCGGCAGCAGCCAGGGTGTCGCGCAGCATCTCTGTCCACGTCGCGACGGCCTCGATCCGTGCCAGCCGGGCCCGGTGGACCCGGTCCGGGCCGACCAGTTCGGGCAGCACCCACACCGCGCAGGCCGCGAGGACGGCCGCGACCGGCCACCGCGTCCCCACCCCCACCAGTGCACTGGCCGCGACGCAGGCCAGTAGTCGACGGCCAGATCGAGCCGGAGATCGCTGCGCGGACCTTCCCCACCAGCGCAGACGGCGCGCATCGGTGCCGACGCCGGTCGGTGTCGGCTCCGCGTCGAGGACGCCTCGCAGCCCGGCGAGGATCAGCACCGCGCCGATGCCGCATGCGGCGCCGAGCAGGCAGACCCAGAGCAGGGTGGTGGTCACCGCGGCCACCCGCCCTGGGCAGCCAACTCGAACGGGTCGAAGCCGTGGCCGGCGAGCACGGCGCGGCGGTGCGTGGACATCGGCGCACCGGGCACCGCGCGGCCGTCCCGACCGGGACGGAACACCTCGTTGGAGGCGACCTGCGGCCCGTCGGCGCCGGTCACTTCCCGGACCGAGGCCACCACCCGCTGCCCGCTGCGGGCGTAGTCCAGGTGCACGACCAGGTCCAGCGACTCAGCAACGAGCAGGTTCGTGGTCTCGGCCGGCAACCGCTGCGGGCTCTGCGCCGCATACAGGGCGAGCTTGCTGAACGCACCGGCCGACGACGACGCATGAAGGGTGCTCAGCGAACCGTCGTTGCCTTGACTCATCGCGTGCAGCATCGGGATGACCTCGTCGCCGCGGACCTCACCGACGATGACCCGGTCCGGTGCCAGTCGCAGCCCCACCCGGAACAGTTCAGCCATGCCCACCGCGCCCGCACCCTCGACGTTGGCCTCACGGACCTGCAACGCGACGACGTTGGGATGGGTCCGCTCGTCGGTATCCAGGCCCAGTTCGTAGACGTCCTCGATCGTCACCAGCCGCTGCGCCGCAGGGATCGCCGAGGCCAACGCGCGCAGGACCGACGTCTTGCCGACCCCGGTCCGCCCGGAAATGAGGACGTTGAACCGTGCCCGCACCGCAGCGGCGAGGAACGCCGCCAACGTCGCATCCAGCGCTTCGAGCCGCAGCAGATCCTCCATAGTCAACCGGGGGTGACGGTGACGGCGGATCGCGACCGTCGGCCGGTTCGCGACCGCCATCACCGCCGTCAGCCGTGCCCCGCCAGGAAGCTGCAAGCTCAGGATCGGCGCGGCCCGGTCCCACCGCCGCTCTTCCACACCGCTGCGCGCGGCCAACGCCCGGACCAGCTCCACCAGATCCTCATCGGAGTCGGCCACCGGGCCGGCAGGCTCACTGCGTCCGTCGGCGTAACGCACCCAGACCCGGTCACAGCCGTTCACGTCGATGTCCTCGATCGTGTCGTCGTCGAGCAGCGGCTGGAGACCACCAGCACCCAACAGCCCATCGCGCACCGCTCTGGTCACCCGTGACTCCACGTCCGGGCGCAGCGGTGAACGACCCGAGGTCATCGCTGTGGCGGTGTGGGCATCCAACGCGTCAGCGATCAGCCGGCCCACCAACCTCTCCCGCTCAGCAACAAGCATCGGCCCGGCTCCGCGCCGGTCGCCGTCGCGGACCGCGGCGGTGAGCTGCTCGGCGACCTGACGGCGAAGCGTCCGCACCAACCCGGCCTCATCCACCCCGGCGACCCGACGCTGCACCGCAGCGGCCACCGGTGCAGCCGAGGGTGTCGACTGCCGGGCCGGCGGGTGGCCGCCGTTGCCGCCGAGGACCAGCACCCGACCCGGCCCGACCGGCCGCCGCGGCTCATCCATCACCTGACCCCCTCGGCAGTCGGGGCGGCTGCGGCGCGCAGCGGCACGATCCACTCCGCCTGGACCGACGCCGGAAGCGAACCGGCGACCGCCCCCAGCGCCCTGATCAGCGGCAGGCGCCGCCACCGTGACCCCGCCCGTAGCTGTCCGCCGAGGATTTCGGCGGCCCGGGTGTCCTCGGGCAATTCACCGGCCACCCGCACCGCGAGGCCGTCCGCGCCGGGCAGGGCCGCCGCGACATCCCCAACCCCGTACGGGCCGCCTCCAGCGACGAGGACCGCCACGCGGTCACCGACCAGCCGGCTCAGATGCGGCACGTGCTCGCGTAGATGCGCCACGTCCTCGACCCGTCCCGCCGTCAACACCAGCACCGCGTCCGCGGCACCCAGCAACGGCCACACCGGGCAGCCCGGGTGGACCCGGCCGCAGTCCACGATCACCAACCGATCCGGGCAGGCGAGCACACCACCACGGGCCTGCTGAGCCAGGACCGACAGGGCAACCCGCACCTGGGCCCCGCCGGCCGGCGCGACCACCACCTCCACCGCCCGGTCACCCACCGCCACCCGCTGTGCCGACCAAGACAACAGCTCCTCATCCGGGTTGGGCATCCGGCGGGCGGCCGTGGCCAACTCCACCAGGCCCGGCGACCACGCCAACCGGTGCCGCCCAGCCAGGTCCCCGCCGGCCGGGTCGACCTCGACCAACACCGGCCGGGACCGCGCCGATGCCACCGCGGCCAGGCCCAACGCCGCCGTGGTCACACCGGGACGGCCCTTCACCGAACACATCGCCACCAGAGGCATCAGTCACCGCCCGGCGCGGTCTGCATCAACACCAACCCCGCGGCCGGCGCCGCCGCCAACCGGGCCCCGGCCTCAGCTGGCAACAGCAGCGTCACCACCGCGCCGCCCTGCCCATCCCCAGCCCGTTCCAGCCCGAGAACCGTCGCCGACAGCGGCACCAAACCCCCAGACGTCTCCGCACCGATCAAGGGCGTCCCGGTCGATGTCGCGTCGCCCGGTGCGGCGCCGGTGGTCGTAGTCGGGTTGCTCAGATACACCGCCACCGACGCCCCGACCGGCAACCCTTGCGGGTACTGACCCGGTTTCAACGCCACCGAGGCGACCACCTTCCCCGGCGGGGGAAACGCCGCCGCACCCAGCAGCAACCTCGTCACCAACACCCCCGGGGTCAACGGCGCCGCCGCCGTGCGGCCCACGACCTGCCCGGCCTCAGCCGCCGGCACGAACCCCAGCTCCTCGTCGGCCGCGACCGACACCTGCCGCAGATCGGCGGCCTCGATCACCTGCCCAGCCGAGACCGGTCGGGCGACCGCCAGCACCGCAGTCCGGTCACCCAGGCCCACCGCCGTGACCGCGAACGCGACCACCGAACCGATCACCAGCACCGCACCCAACGACACGTACGGCAGGGCCCGACGGCGCCGCACACTGCGCCACCCCGACCGGGCCCGATCACCGCCGCCGCCCAGCGTCGGGCGCTGGATCGTCGCCGCCGACGACCGGTCAATCCCCAACATGTCCACCTCCCGTGTCCACGCCGGCCGCTACAGCGGCCTACGGCAATACCGCCTGAGACTCCGCGACTCGCAGCCGCGTCGAAGCGTTCGTCGCCAACCCCGGGACCACGCCCGAGCTGCCCGCACCGGCCCACGACACCGCCCAGGCCACCGACACCCGCACCAGATACCCCGAGCCCGGCTGCGACGCCGACGACCTCACATACCGGTGCCCGCAGTCCGGAGACGCCGCCCTCGGATCCACCCCACGCCGCCACGGCGTCCCCGGCCCCCGACACACCACCTCAGAGCCGTCGCCCAAGCTCCACGTCACCCGGACCGGTCGCGCCGTCGCCGTCACCGACGCCCCCGGCACCGACGCGGTCGCCGACACCGACCGCCACGACGACCCATCCACCCACAACCACGTCGGCAACCCCACAAGCTGATCACCGGCCGGACTCACCCGAATCACCACATCCGGCAACACCAGCCGAGACGCCGCCTCCGCCGCCAACGCCTCCGGTGACACTGCCGGTGGCGCCGCCAGCCAGATGGGGCTGGCGTCGAAGCCCACCGCACCGCCCAGACGATGCACCCGACACACCCGCGTGTACCAGGCACCACGCCCCTTCGGCCGACCCCCCAACGCCGCCTCGATGTCCTTACTTGGCTCCATCCGCCGGTAGGAGCATGGATCGGGTGAGCCCCTGCCGTTCGTCCGAGCCGGAGAGCCGGCACGAGCTGGCGAACCGGTCTCCACTGAACATCCCGGTTTCGGCTGATTGCCGCATCGAGCACGGCCCCAGAACCCACCGTCAGGCCCATCAGCCCGAGCCTCGGTAACAGCCACGAAAGAAGCGAGCAGCAGAAACGCTGAGCCCACCGCCAGACGAGCGGACCATGTCAACATGAGCCGAGGTCTTTCGCCGTAAATCGGCTCACCTTCCAGATCCCGCTCACTAGCTTCACCGTCGCCGTGATCTGCCGGAGCCCACCGGGATTGTTGTCCACCCGCGCGCCGGCCTCGGTGTACTCCCGCCAGCCACGGTCGTCCGCGCAGTCAACGAGATCAACCCGAGTTGGCGACTCCAACGGCATGACAGCGGTTACCCGCGGACGGTTGACCGGGCGGCCCCGCGTCACGACACCGGTCTCTCGATAGCCGACCAGCGTGCCCACTACGAGCGCGAGGGCGTCACCCTCGGCGTACTGGCGGAGTTCTGGTGCGTCTGGGTCCGCAGTTTCCCCAGCCTTGGCGGTGGCCTGCCACAACGCGTTGTAGGCGTCTATGGCCTTACGTTCAGCCAAGGCACGCGGACTTGTCGGGGCTGCGGAGGACGATGGCGCTGCAGAAGGCGCCCGCTTGCTCGTGGCTCCACTGCCACAGCCGGCGCTGACGATGATCGTCGCCAGCACGACCACGACCGCTCTGACTGTCGAGTTACGTCCTGTCATCATGCCGCCCCGGTGAGCCGCCAAGAACCACGCGAAACACCGACTCTAGGCACAAACTTCGAGTCCGCGAGGAAGTTATCCACACAAGCTGCAAGCCGGGTACGTTGCGTAATATAGGACGATAAGCGCATCTCGGGCACCCGACATTTGGGGCGCCTGCCCGCTCAAGAGGTCACTGATGCGCCGCAGTCACCCTCGGAGAGTTTGAACTGCTTCCGTACCAACAGGAATCCACGTGAGTGCAAAAGGGACTGCGAGCATCCTGGTACGCATGGATGCACCGGAAGCGAGCGTGGACCAGCGGTGCTCCTAACTATCAATCGTGTGTGTGATGGATGACGCTGCGTAGTGGCAGCAGCGCGCCAGGTCGACCACCTGAAGCGGGCACCGCACGACGACCGCCGGTGTAGCCGTCAGACTGAGCGTCATCGTCGTCGATGGCATCGGCCCTGACCGCAGCAGAGAGCGAGCGTGGATGGAAACGTTGGATCTGACCTCAGCAGATGGAGTACGGCTAAGGACCGTCGTCCACCCATCTGCGAGTGCTTCCCCGGAAACCGTGGTCCTAGTGCATGGGATTGCGGCCGAGAAGGACGAGGGCGGCATGTACGTCCGTCTGGCCGATCGGCTCGCTGAGGCCGGTATGACAGCGGTACGGTTCGACTTCCGCGGCCACGGTGAAAGCGGCGGTACTCCGCAGGGAGTGACTGTCGCCGGGGAGATGCTCGACCTGCAGCCCACGCCCGGTCAAGCTGCGACTTCCACTCCGTTCGTGGGTCTGACCATGGCTTCGATACCCGAGAGCGTGAGAACGAGGCGATGGACGTGACCGTCAAGTGGATCGAGTGGCGGCCCGATGGGTTGGCGCGAGCGTCCAAGGGTTGAACGGACCATCACACGTCATCGGGAAGCGCCCGACAGGCACCCTTGCGCTCGTGCGGTCCCGGCACCTGAAGACCCAGGAGGCGTCCGGGTGGTCAGCGCCCAGACCCGCACCGCCGACTACCGTTGCGCTGGTGAGTAGCGACCTGGCGACCTTCGCCGCCTCCTGCCATCGGGTGCGCGGCGTCATCCTTGACTTCGACGGCCTGATGGTGGACACGGAGACCCCCATCTACAACGGCTGGCGGGCCGAGGCTCGCCAGCACGGCCTCGACCTGGACCTCGCTCGCTTCAGCCTCATCGTGGGCAAGAACTGCACCGACGAGGAGACCGTCGATGCGCTCTTCGGATCCGAGTTTGCCTCTCGGTGTGTCGAGATCGCAGACCGTGCTTGGGATCGTTGTCGTGCCGAGTTGGCGCATTGCCCGGTTATGCCTGGCATCGAATCTCTCGTCACCGAGATCCGAGACGCTGGACTGCGGTTGGGCGTGGCTTCCAGCTCGCCACGGACGTGGGTCGTTCGGCACCTCGAACGGGTTGGCCTGGCAGGCAAGCTCGACACGATCCGCTGCTCCGATGATGTCGGCGGAGCAGCCAAGCCAGAACCAGACGTCTACCTCGCGGCGCTCAACGCTCTCGGCCTCGATGCGGCTCACGCCCTCGCGGTTGAGGACTCCCATAACGGTCTTGCCGCGGCTAAGGCTGCCGGTATGCGGTGCGCTGTGGTCCCTGGGCCCATCACAGCCGAGCAGGATTTTCGATCGGCAGATGCACAGCTGACAAGCCTCGATGGCGTCAGCCTTTCAGCGCTGGCTGCCGCAGTCGGAATGCGGCTCTGACCCGATAGGGCGCATTGCGCCGTCCGGCCCCGACCGCCGCCTCACTACGCGGTCAGCTCAAGGAACTCGCGTGCGGCGGGGACGTCACTCCAAGCAGCGACCTGGCTTCGGAAGTCGGCAAGTTCGTCGATTGGTCGCGAGGTATCGAGGGCCTTGAGTTGATCCAAAGCTCGGCGGGCTCCTGTGCATGCCTCCTCGACCTCGCCGAGAGCGAGGTATGCCTTTGCTCGGCGGGTGAGATACAGGACATGATCGCGGCCGGAAGCCTGTCCCGCAAAGGCGTTACCGGGAGTCGTCTCCATTGCAGCATCGAAATGAGTGATCGCCTGCTCAGGTCGACCGAGGTCAAGGGCTGAAGATCCCGCGATCCACTCGATCTCACCTTCGGTGACCCAGTACGCCCACGCTGGATCGTTATCGTGAGTGCCGACGCTCAGGCTAGACCTGGCGGCGTCCAGCTCCCGAGCATGCGAAGCCCCGTCGCCCGCCTTGCTATGAGCGCGAGCGGCACGTGCGTGAAGCATCGCCCGTACGCGTGGGGTGGTCCGACCGATGCTATTCCGCTGGGCAGTCTCCACGAGATTGATTGCGTCGCGGGATGATCCAACGGTGTAAGTCTGGATCGCCATAAATCCAAGGATGTTGGCCCCAGTTTGCACATCGCCTGCTGTGGCAGATGCACGAAGTGCCGCGATCCAGTAGGACTGCGCGGCGGCGTGGTGCCCGCTGTCAAAATGAAGCCAGCCGGTGAGGCGTGCGGCCTCAGCGATCGCCGCCATGAGGCGACGGCCCGTCTCCGCGTCGTAGGTCGCGTCGTGCGCCAGATCGCTCAGCATTCCGTACTCGGTGTGTGCAAGCCGACGCAGTTCTCCACCACCGAGCACGTCATCGAGCCGGCGCAGACCGTCGAGCCGTTGTTCAAGGCGTTCAACTGTCGCGAGGTCGATTTGACGCCGACCGTTGGCAGAAGTCACCTGGGAATCGGCGATGGCGTTCGCCCATCCGTTGGTCAGCGAAGTGAGGGCATCGCCGGTGGCGATCAGCAGCCCGTTCGGGTCCATGTCGCTGCCCTTCGCTGCTGCAACGGTCAATGCCTCGACTGTGCCTTCCAGGGTCCAGGGAGCCGAGACGAGGGTGTGGTCGTCCATGAGCGCGAGCAGGAGCCAGTTCGGCCATCCGATGTCCCGCACCACGGAAGGCGGCAGGCCGTGAAGGCTCGCCATTGCGTACTGCGCTGGTAGGTCCGGAGTGACGGCGCCGGCTTCCCACCTGGCGACCTTCTCGCGTCGTATGGCCATGTGGCCGTAGTCAAGCCCGTGGTGATGAACGTCAACGAGCTTGAGGTACTTCTCGGCTGAGAGGCCGAGCCGAGAACGCAAGGCAGCGAGCGGATGCCGCCGCCTGTCTTCTCGCATGCCGGTACCCCCTGGTCAGCACGTTCGCTTGCCGGTCCAGCGTAGCCGGACGACTACATGGCGGGTCGGGAACGCAACAGCGAGGCAACGCCGAACCGGTTCCGTCCGCTTCGGGTGCGTGCTGACATGGCTGGTGTGACGCCGATGCCGCTTGTCAGGGGGCTTTCCACTTGCCTCGAACGACAGCTAGCCGAACTGGTTGCTCTGAGAACGGCCAGGCTCAGGCATGGGTCGACCACAGGACCGGATCGCTCCTGCGCGTGCCGGTCAGACGGTGAGATGTGGCCGTGCGAGACGCGGATGCGCCTCGACGAGGCCGCGCTCGCGAACGCTTCAAGTTCATACTCCGTCACCTCCCTGACGCCACTGACCAAGAGGTGTGGCGTCAGGTGACCGGGGCAGGCCGCAATGTGAGGTGCCCGCCGAGCCGCTTGCGCCGGCGGGGTCATTGCGGCCTGCCCTTTGACCTAACAGATCGAACCCTTGCTGTCGGGTGTCCGGGGTACGTGACCGCCGTGGTTGGGCCCAGCCGGGGCCCCGCACTGGGTCTCCCGAGCCCGCTGAGCAGCTCGCGTCTAGTTTCAGCGAGGGTGTCATGAGCCTGCTCGATGACGCCACGAGCCCGCGTGGCGTGGCCGCTCACGGTACGGCGCGAGTGTCCGTCGTGGCCAGTGCCCGAGCCGTGCCGGCCGTGCACCAACACGCGAACGGCGCCCGAGCCACGGAGGGACCGCGATGACGTGGGAGCCGTCTTCGATCTACGAGACGAACCCGCGGGGGAGCTGTGAGCCGTGGCGGGTGGTGATTTCGCCGTATCACCCGCACGGGCCGCAGGTCGGCGATGAATCCGAACCGGTGATGCCCGGCTCACCGCTGGTCGACGCGAGCAGGCCGGCACCGGGCGGGCTGACTCCGGTGTTCGACGCGCTTGTCGCTGATCTGGCACGACCCGCGGCCTCGGCGGGACGTGCAGAGCGTTCTACGAACTCGCTGGTGCATCTCGTTGAAGAACTCGTTGCGACGAAGGACAAAACCGCTGTATGAAAATGAACTCCAGGACCGAACGACCGCTGATCACGCCGGCGACGCTCAGCGATGCCGGCCGCCTGTGCGGCGGGGTTGGCGATCAGGTCGGCGTGCTGGCATGAGGCGAGGGTCGACTCGGAGCGCGTTGACCCTGCGGGGGGCGCTTGTCGTGGCGCAGGAGCATTGCGCTGCTGAGTGCTTCGGCTTCCACTCCACATGGGAGCTACTTCGGCGGTGCGGCCTCCGGAGTCATCCCGGTTGGCACACGGCGTTCCACGCCGACGCTCTGACCCGCGCCGAGCTTCCGGCCGCCCGGCGGATCCGGGTCCTGCTCCTGGGAGCAGCGGACGAGGCGATGCTGGCGGTGATCGCTGGTGTGCTGGGCGCGGCACGCGTCGATGCGCACATGGTGGGTGCCTGTGCGACGCCGCTGCGGTTGGCCGGGGCGTACGCGGCAAGACACGGCATCGCGTTGACGGTTCATCAGGGCGACGTCGAAGGGCTGCCGACCTGGCCGCAGCCCTTCGACCTGGTTGTCATCGATGGGTTGCTGCCGCTGCTGCCCACCGCAGCCGACGGCGATGTGCTCTTGAGTCGCCTGGCCGGGGCGCTCGGCCCGGGTTGTCCGCTGCTCTACACGGGCCGCGTCGCAGGTCCGGCGGGCGCGGTGGAGTACGACCGGCTCGGCCGGCTCCTCCGGGCCGCGGCGCTGCGGTGGGCTTGGCCTGGTGCGACCGCGCAGCGGCGCACGGTCGCTGCTGATCTGCGCCGTGCTTCCCGGGCGACTCCGGTGCTCGACTCCGACACGCTGTTGACGCAGTTCGAGCGGCACTTCGGGCGGGTCGAGGCCACTGCCGACCATTCCCCGCCTTCGCTGGCGTTGCGTCTGCACCCGTGGACGCGCGCCGGCGCGAGGCGGCGCGAATCTCCGGGTCTGCGCCTGGACGCATGCGGAGACGTCATGATCACCCCGCACATCACCGTGGAGCCCTACGAGCCGCATCCGGCGCTGGATGCGGCGTTGGCCGATCTCGGGTACGCGGCGGTCCGTGGATGGCCAGACCAGCGGCCGATCGCGGCGTCGCTGGTCCGCTCGGAGTTGCGCCGGTTCGTCGGGGCGCCGGCCACTGTCGTGGCGGTGCACCGTGACCGGGTCGGGCAGGTCGTCGGCGCGGCGGCGCTGCGCCGGGCGGCCAGCTCCAGTGGCACGAGTCGGTTCTGGGGGCCGATCGTGCACCCGGCGCTGGAAGGCCAGCGCATCGGCCGGGCCTTGTTGGCCGCGCTGGACGAGGTGATCGCCGCCGAACACACACCGGTGCTGACGGTGGGGATTCCGGCGGGCCGGCGGCGGGCCAGAGGGTTCTTCACCGATGCGGGTTGGCAGGCCACTCCACGGGCGGAGCTGTTCACCAGGTCCCTGCCGGTGCCGACGGGGCCCGGCACCGGCACGGTCCGGGCAGCCGGCCCGGGCGAGGATCTGCACGCCGCGGTGGCTGATCTCCTCACCGCCGCGCCGTTCGGCCGTCCGGACGGGCCGTTGTCGACGGCGTTCGCGCGCTGGGCCGCGGACGAACGCTTCACACCGGAGTGCCTGGCTCTGGCCGAGGCCGACGGGCGGCTCAACGGTGCGGCGTTGGCCTACCCGTTGCAGCATCCCGTCTCGGACGAACCCGCCGAGGCGTTCCTGGCCGAGCTTCACCTGCGACCGGCCGCACCCGCCGGCCTGCGGGACCAGCTCGTCGCCTTGGCGCTGAATGCCGCGGCGCGGCACGGGGCGACGGTGGCCCGAGCGGTCGTTGCTGCCGGTGACGTTCGGACCCGGGAATGCCTGGAGAGGTCGGGTTTCAGCCAGCTCGATGTGCTGTGTCACTACCGGGCCCGGCCTGTGAGGACCCGACCGTGACCGGCCCGTCGACAGATGCGGCGACGAGGTCAGCCGCCGATCAGGGTGCGCTGGTGTCGGCGTGTGGGGAAACAGGAGAGGCGGTGCCGTTCGTCGCCCGGGTTGAGGGTCTGCGGTTCGATCCGGCTACGATCGTGGAGGCGTACGAGTCGGTGCGTGGGCTGGTGGCTCCCGGTGAGGCGGCGCGCGGTGAGGACCGGTTGCGCGGTATCTCCCTCACGCATCGAGCCGGTGCCAGGGAACCGTTGTATGACGGTAACGAGTCGCAGTTCAACGCGCAGGGTCAGAAGGTCTACCACGAGGCCGACTTCGCCGAGTTCCATGATGCTTTCAAGGGGACCTATTTCTGGCACATTTACCAGAGTCTCCCTTTCCGGGTCGGGCGTGCGCGGCTTCTGGTGTTGCCGCCGCTGACGATCTACGGGATGCACTGCGATGGGACACGCCGCGCGCATATCGCGGTGAGCACGAATCCTGGTTGCCGGCTGGTGTCACAGACCGGGGTGACTTTTCACGTACCGGTGGACGGGCAGCTTTATGTCGCGGACACCCAACGGGCACACACCGCTTACAACGCCGGCTCGACTGAGCGTGTTCATCTGGTCTTCGCGATGGCCGACACCGAGGACAGCTGGTGACGCCGGCGGTGATCGATCACAACGACTCCGTCGACGCGATGCCGGGTTCGGTGCCGAGGTGGATGATCGTCGGGCCGGCCGGATGGCGGCACGGTGTTGAGCCGGTGACCGGTGACCGGTTCGTCGGGGTCCGTCTGCCCGACGGGCCACCCGAGGTCAACACGGTGCTGGTGCGCGCCGGTGATCTGGCGCCGGCCGCGTACCGGGTCTTCGAGGTCGGCCGGGGCCCGGTGGCCACCGGGGAGTTCGCCGGGTACCCGTTCGTGGACTTGGCGCCGCGGCCTGAGCTGGCCGCGCTTGTTCCCGGTGTGCGGGGCCTGGCGCCGCTGTTCGTGCTCACCCAGGGCCGCGAACAGACGGGCCTGTTCGTTCAGGTCCGGATGGGCTCGGCCGATGCCCTGTTCGTCTGGATGGCTGAGGGCCCCGCGGTCGAGGCCGGCGGCGGCGTGGGTGACCTGTTGGGGGCGTGCCTGGCCGGCGCGGAGGAGAGCCGCCGGTTCTTCAACAACCACCAGCACTACTACCGGAAGTTCTGGCCGGGATACGAACTCGAACACAAGATCACCATTGCGGCGGACACCGACATCTACGATCTCGCGGTGGGGTTCCGCAACCTCGTCGGATTCGGCGGATTCCCTGGGTATCTGTGGGAGTACGGCGACGACTTCCAGCAGTGGGACTTCGACAACCACCTGTTCGAGGTCACTCATCCGGCCGCTGAAGCCGGCTACATCTCCTTCATCCCGGACTCGGCCGGTAAGCATGTGCTGAAACGGAAGTGGTTCCAGGCAGACGGTGTGAAACGGCGGGAGCAGAAATGGCTTAGCGTGGCCGTGGAGGGGTCGTTCGCGGAACACATCGACAGGCATGTCGGTGTCGCGGCGGGCTATCTGGGCACGTTCCGGCGGACCAGGTTCGACATTTCCTGTGAGTCGGCCCGCACGGGGAACGTCTACTCGATCATGATCGACCGGTGCCGTATGCGTGACGGGCTCGGCCCGGATCTGTGCCAGGTCGAGATCGAGTACATGTACAGCCGGACCCTGCGGGACTGGGCCGCCACTCACGTCGCCGGTGAGATGGAGCAGCTGGTCGCCGAGTCGACCAAGGTCCTGGCCGGGCGGGGCGTCGCGTTCGAGTACGGGCCGCTGTCCAAGCTGTCCTACCTGCGTCGACTCCGCGACACGAACGCCGCCCGGCCCTCGGCCGATCTCAGCCGGAAGCCCTGAAATGGCGCCGATCACCGGGCGCCGCATGGCGCATGTCAACCTGCTGCTGGCCAGCTACGGCGTGCACTGGGGCGCCTGGCGTCTCCCCGACAGCGATCCGGCGGCCAACACCAGCCTGGACCACTACCTACGGCCGGCACTGGCCGCGGAGGCCGCCGCGCTGGATTCGGCGTTCATCGCCGACGTCCCGGTCCTGCTGGACAACCGGCTCCGACCACTGGATTGCCTGGAACCGACGGTGGTGCTGGCCGCGGTCGCGACGGTGACCGAGCGGATCGGGCTCATCGCCACGGTGTCTACGACCTACAGCGACCCGTACAACGTGGCCCGGCGGCTGGCGTCCCTCGATCACCTCAGCGGCGGGCGGGCCGGCTGGAACATCGTCACGACCTGTGTGGACGCCGCGGCGAACTTCGGCCAGGACGAACCCATGGCGCACCCGGACCGGTACCGACGGGCCACCGAGTTCACCCAGGTGTGCCTAAAGCTCTGGGACAGCTGGGGTGACGGCGCGGTCCTGGCCGACCAGGCCGCCGGGGTCTACGCCGACACCACACGCATCCCGCCGATCGAGCACCGCGGTGAGTTCTTCGGGGTCCGCGGCCCGTTGCAGGTTCCGCCCTGCCCGCAGGGCCGCCCGGTCCTGGTCCAGGCCGGCACGTCCGAGGCCGGCCGGACGTTCGCCAGCACCTACGCCGAGCTGGTGTTTGCCGGCCAGTCGACCCTCGGGGAAGCGCAGGCGTTCTACGCCGACATCAAGCGACGCGCGCGGGCTCAAGGCCGTGACCCCGAGCAGGTGAAAGTGCTGCCCGGCGTCGTGACGGTGATCGGCAGCACCCAGGCCGAAGCCGACCGGCGCCGCGAGGAGCTGGAAAACCTGGTCGTGGACGACTACGCCCTGGCGCGGTTGGCGATGATGCTGGAAGTCCCCGTCGAGCGCCTGATGCTGGACCGGGAACTGCCCGCGGACCTGCCTGCTTCGGCGAGGATCACCGGAAGCCACGGCCGGCACGCGATGATCCTCGCCCGTGCACGCCGGGAGCAGCTAACCGTGCGGGAACTGCTGCCGCTAGTAGGCAGCGGCGGCGGCCACCAACTCCTCTGCGGTCCCCCCGAACGCATCGCGGACTTCATCCAGGAATGGCTCACCCAGCGCGCGGCGGACGGTTTCACGGTCATGCCCGCGGTCACCTCGGTCGACGTCGACGCGTTCGTCGACGGCGTCGTTCCCGAGCTGCGCCGCCGGGGGCTGCTCCGGCGCAGCTACCAGGGATCGACGCTGCGGGAGCACTACGGCCTGGACCACCCGCGAAGTCGGCCCGACAATGCGAGCCCGTCGGGGACGGACCTGTGATGCCCAACCACGCCGACCCGGTGCACCCGGCCGGAGGGAAGGGGACGGTGCCCATGGCCGCGGTGGATCACCGCCGGCCGGGAGTCCGTCGATCGAGGAGGATCGCGGTGTTCGGCTACTCCGGCAGCGGCAAGTCCACGTTCACCGCCCTGGTCCGGGACGCCTGCCAGCGAGCCGGGCTCAGCAGTGCCTGCGTGAAGCTGGCCGATCCGCTCTACCGGCTGCAGCGGCAGGTCTACGCCGCCGCCGGGATCACACTGCGCGGCGGCGAACAGGACCAGCTCCTCATGGAAAACCTCGCGGCGCACCTGCGGCGGCTCAACCCGAGGTCCTTCGCCGATGACTTCCTGCACCGCCTCGGCCAGACGGAGGCCGACGTGGTGCTAAACGACGACCTGCGTGACCCGCACATCGACGCGGCTGATACTGCGTGAGCACGGCTTCCGCCTGGTCCGCATCACCTGCCCGCCGCAGATCCGGCGCGCCCGCCTGGCCGGTCGGGCCGACCTCAGCGTCGACGTCACCGAGACCCTCGGCGCGGGAGCTGGACCTGATCGCGCCCAGCGTCGTGATCAACAACGACGGCCCGATCAAGCAGCTGGCCCAGCACGCCCGGCTCCTGCTGGCAGGCACCGCGTGATCCTCACCGGAGCCGAGATCGCCGCTGAGGTCGCCGCCGGCCGGATCACCATTGACGGCTACGACCCGCGGCGACTCGAACCCAACAGCTACGGGTTCCGCCTCGGGTCGCAGATCCTGTCCTACGACACCGACACCCTCGACTGCGCCCTCACACCACCGTCCCGGCAGGAACGCATCGGCGCGGCTGGGATGGTCCTACAGCCGCGCCGGGTGTACCTGGGCAGCACCGTCGAGGCGATGGGCAGCCCGCACTACGCCGCGACCCTCTACGCCTCAAGGTCGGTCGCGACCCTGGGCTTGTGGATCCAGTTCTCCGCCCCGCTCGGCCACAGCGGCGCGATGTTTCCGTGGACGCTGGAACTGTCCGCCTCGCAGCCCGTGCGGGTCTACCCCGGCATGGTGATCGGCAAGATCGCGTTCTGGACAATGACCGGCCAAGCAGCCAGCTACGCCGGCCGGTACGCCGGGTCCACGACCGCGGTCGCGTCCAGGCTGAGCAGCGGCTGGGCCACGCCGGCGGGGAGTGCGTCGTGATCCTGACCGGTGCCGAGATCGGCCGCGAACGCGCCCGGGGCGCGATCACGATCGACCCGTACCGACCCGAACAGGTCAACCCGAACAGCTACAACTTCCGCCTCGGCCGCCACCTCAAGGTCTACCTCGACGACGTCCTGGACCCGCGGCACCCCAACCGGTACCAGGAGATCGAGATCCCCGAGGAGGGACTGCTGCTGCAACCGAGCAGGCTCTACCTCGCCCACACCGAGGAAGTCCTCGGCAGCGACACCTACGTCCCGACGTTCGCCGCCCGGTCCTCGGTCGCCCGGCTGGGCCTGTTCATCAACCTCTCCGCGTGCCTGGGCGACATCGGCTACGTCGGCCAATGGACCCTGCAGCTCTACGCCCTGCACCCGATCAAGGTCTACCCCGGCATGTGCATCGGCCAGATGATGTGGTGGACCCCGCAAGGAACGGTGCGTCTCTACGCCGGCAAGTACCAAGGCTCCGTCGGGGCCCGCCCCAGCGACATCCACCTCGACTTCGACCGGCAAATCGCCCGCCACCGCCTCCCCAGCCTCGACACCGACACGAACGCCGACGCTGTCGAGGCGCAGGTCGGTGGGAAGTTCGCCACACTGGCCCGGCTCAGCCGCGACTTCCCCATCCCACCCGCGTTCGCGATCCCCGTCGGCGAGTTCGCCGCCGCGCTGCACACCGACCAGCAGCAGACCCTGCGGCAGGCGTTCGCCGACATGCGCGGCACCGTCGGTGCGTTCGCCGAACAGACCTGCCGCGAGATCGCCGCCGCCCTGGACACCCTGGCCCCACCACCAGAACTCGCCCAGGCCGTCGCCGCTCGGCTCGGTGACCTCCACGCCGCGGGCGCCGCCGCGTTCGCCGTGCGGTCCTCCGCGGTCGGTGAGGACGGGGCACAGTCCAGCTTCGCCGGTGTCCACCGCAGCGTCCTCAACCTCACCGACGCCCACGACGTCCTGGACGCGGTGATCAGCTGCTGGCAGTCCTATTACCACCCCGCCGCCGTGCTCGCCCGTGTGCGTACCGGTGACTTCAGCCCCGACCCCCGGATGGCGCTGTTCGTTCAGGCCATGGTCTCGCCCAGCCACGCCGGCGTCGCGTTCACCCGGCCCAACGTCGTGGACATCGAATACGTCCATGGCACCGGCGACGCGCTGATGGCCGGCGTCACCGCACCGACCCGCGCCAGCGTCGACCTCACCCACCCCGACCAGCCCCCGGCCGACCTGCACCGCCGCGTCGCCCAGCTGGCAGCACGCACCCGGTCCCTGCTCGGGACCGACGTCGACGTCGAATGGGCGCTCGACGACCGGGAACTCTGGCTCCTGCAATGCCGACCCGTCACCGCCGCCCTGCACACCGCCCGCCGCGACACGGCGCCGATCGCCCGCACCGAACCGCTCTACCCCGAAGCCGACCAGTCTGAGGACAACACGGTGGAACTCGGTGCCGTCGCCGAGGTCGTCG
Organism: uncultured Actinomycetota bacterium; assembly: GCA_963740255.1. Taxonomy (GTDB): domain Bacteria; phylum Actinomycetota; class Actinomycetes; order Mycobacteriales; family Cryptosporangiaceae; genus CAVUDO01. The sequence goes on from CAVUDO010000002.1 coordinate 1,463,410, forward strand.
CCGGCTACCGCCGCAAACGCGGACCCGCCTACAACACCGCCCAGAACCTCGGCATCAGCGTGCTGCCCGGATTGGTCGTCCACGTCAACCGCCGCGCGCTGGACATCCCACGGCTCGCCGCCGCGTTGGAGCGAGCCCTGCGGCAGGGACCAGCATCCCGATTGGTCCTCGACCTCGGCGTCGGCCAACGCCAACAGATCATCGACAAGCCCGACCTGATCCAGCACCTCCGAGACGGGCTCCCCGGCGACGACACGTTCATGCATACCCTCGTCGTCCGTGACTTCGTCACCGGTCAGACCGGCCTGATCGCCAGCATCACCGACGGCGAGCTGCTCCTCGAAACCTCCACCGACGGACTCATGGCCATCAACCGCGGCCACGCCACCACCCAACGGTCGATCGCCGCGACCCGCTCCCCCGACCCATCGCGCGGCTGGGTTGCGTGTCCGGCCCCCGTTGCGCGGCCGTTCACCGCCGAGCAGGCAGTAGTCGTTGGCGACCTCACCGCGGCGCTCGATCAGCGCCATGGACGGGTCACGACCGAGTGGGTCATCGATGACGGCATCCTGTACTTCATCGACTACTCAGTCCTTGGAGCGCCCACGGCCGCAGCCGGTGTCGCGGTCATGTCCCGAGGCTCGGCACACGGCCCGGTCCTCACCCTGGACATCCCCGATGCCGAACTCGAACGCCTCTCGCTCAGCGCCGCGGTCAGCGTCACCGCAGCCACCAACGACGAGTGGGAATGGGCGGTCAAACTCACCCAGCAGGTCACCGGCCTGGCCGCTAAGCCGATCATCGTGGCCCGCCGCCCCTACGCCGCGCTGTCCGTACTCATCGACCACGTCGCCGGGTTCCTCTTCCAGGACGGCGCCGTCCTCTGCCACCTCGCGATCCTGCTCCGAGAAGCCGGCGTGCCCGCGATCATCCACAGCGACCCACCCGAGGACGGCTTCGTCACCCTCACCGAACACGGGGTCACGTTTCACGCCGACAGCGACCCTCCGTAGCCGCGATACCCTCACAGCCACCTGCGCGAAGCCCGAGCACCAACCGCCCGACCGTCGCCATACGAACCGAGGAATACGTTGACGACCTTGGACATCATGCTTCCCTACTACGGCGACGTCGCACTGATGAAGACCGCTGTGGAAAGCGTCATCGGCCAGTCCGACGACCGGTGGCGCCTCACCGTCGTTGACGACGGCACCGCCAAAGGTGTGCCCGAATGGTTCGCCGCACTGAACAACCCGCGGGTCCGCTACCAACGCAACGAGAACAACCTCGGTGTCTCCGGCAACTTCCAGAAATGCCTCGACCTGGCCGAACACGACTACATGGTCATGATGGGCTGCGACGACGTCATGCTGCCCCACTACGTCGCCACCGTTCACGGCCTCATCGACCAGCACCCCGACGCCACCCTGCTCCAACCCGCCGTGCAGGTCATCGGCAGCACCGGGCCAGCCGGTCAACACGCTCGTCGACCGCACCAAGAAGCGGATCTACGCCCCGAAGTTCACCGGCACCCTCGTGCTCCAAGGCGAAGAACTCGCGGTCAGCCTCCTGCGCGGGAACTGGCTCTACTTCCCCGCGATCTGCTGGCGCACGAAAGCAGCCCAAGCGGTCGGCTTCGACCCCACGATGACCGTCATCCAAGACCTCTCCCTGATCATCCAACTCGTCGAACAAGGCGCCAAACTCGCCGTCAGCGACCAAGTCGCCTTCCAATACCGACGCCACGCCGTCAGCGCATCCTCCGCCACCGCCATCAGCGGCAGCCGCTTCGCCGAGGCCCGCAACTACTTCCTCGACACCGCCGACGCCATGACCGCCCGCGGGTGGAACCAGGCCGCCAAAGCCGCCCGCCGCCACCTCTCCTCCCGCCTCCACGCCCTCACACTGCTACCCGGAACGGCTCTCCACGGCAACGTCAAAGGCGTCCGGACACTCACCAAACACGCCTTCGGCCGCGGACGAACCTGAGCCCGCCTGAGCCGACCACCAACCCGCTCGACCACCCGCCCGGGCGACCTGCAGCCCGCAGCAGCACCGCGTCGTTCACCGCGACACGGCGGGAGAAGACCCTCCGGATGGATACGAGACGGGAGGTCACACTCGACGCGCCCTTGCCTGACCGGTCGCTCATGCTCATGCTGTGGCGTGGCCAGCTTTGAACAGAACTCATCAGAGGATTTCGGCTGTTCAGGCCCTTGCCGTCCTACCACCTTGGTGCCCAGGATGCGAGTTGTCCTCTCCGCGCCCCACCGCGACTTCCGGCAGCGGATCTTCAGGGTTCGGCACGAAAGAGCACGATCATGGGACCAAGCGGACCTCAACGGCGCCCCGCCTCGTACTGGCGACACGTGCACTACACCGAAGTACGCGACGCAGTGCTCGATCTCCTGTTGATCTACGACAGCACACCGCCCCAAGAACGCCGAACCCTGGCATCGCTGGCAACAGACACCATCGAACCGCTGCGCCGCACCCTGACACGCACCGCCGACCTCGACGAGCACACCGACCTCACCCCACCCAAACGGCGCAACCATGACGTGGAGAAGCGTCGTGAACAGATACCGGCCACCGCTCCAGCCCGGGAACGCGCATACGCCCTCTACGACGCCTGCCTGGACTTCCTCAACGTCTTCATCGGAGCCGGCACCCACGATCCACCCGCACGACTCATCTGGGATCGTGCAGGACGCCAGATCCGCCACGCCATCCTGAACGCCCCCTTCGACCGATCACCCCACGCCTTCGGCCCCTCGGCGGCTTCTGAACCCGACCCGAACTCGCCTGACTGACTCCGTAGAAGTTAGTCAGCTCGACTGCAAATTGCCTCATGCTCCCGGTCGATCTATGCTCCCAACGACAATCAACCTGACTCCGGAGGCAATGCATGGCCCGCAAGGTCCAAGTCACCCTCGTCGACGATCTCGACGGAGGTCAAGCCGACGAAACCGTCGCCTTCGAGTTCGACGGCACCGCATACGAAATCGACCTCTCCACCAAGAATGCTGAGAAACTCCGCAAAGCCGTCGGCAGCTACATCAATGTCGCCCGCAAAGTCGGCCGCACCGGCAGCAAGCGCTTCCGTTCAAGTGCCGCCGGCGTCTCTACCGCCGACCGTGAACACAACCAGGTCATTCGCAAATGGGCCAAAGCACAGGGCCTCAAAGTCTCAGATCGTGGCCGTATCTCTGCCGACGTTGTGGAGCAATACAAGACAACTCACTGATTTTGCCGGGCTGCGCCTCAGCATGCTGTAGTCCCCGCATGGGACCTACGGCGAAGTCGCGGATCGCTACGGGTATCTTCTGAGTCGTCGTACACCACAGAGTGCGAGCAGCTCCCGCAGCTTCTCGCGGTTGACGACAGGCTCAAACAACCGTGGGCTCATGACGTTGCGGCTGTGTCATCCGCGGAGGGTACGGCGTCGACGATCGTCGCCGCTGCAGACGTCCAGCTTGGCTACCTGAATCCGTTCATGGCATCCTGATGGGCTCGCATCCGGCTGGTCCTCGGCGGGCAGGACTCTACGTTGGGATCAGGTTGATGCAGGCTTATCGGAAGCCAACGGTCCGGTCGGCAGTCGCCACATTACTGGTGGCCGCGCTGAGGGATCTCGCCGAACGGGACGGCGCCCCGAAAGTCGCCGCAGCGCCAGACTTACGGAACTGGTGGCGGTACGGTCAGGAATCCTTCGTTGCGTTGCGGCCCCACGCCTGGCATATGCCCGAGCGCGTCACAACGGTCCACTGGCTGGACACATTCGCCGAGATGGGCGCCGTTCGCGAAGCGATCGACGCCGACCCGATCTTGAGTACCCGCCTCGACACGACGGTCGGCGTCGAGTTCTCGCTACAACTGCGCAGACTCGACTGGCTCCTGGTCGAGCACCTGCTCGAACCGATGATCGTCACCACCCGCGCCTACGAGTTCGACGATGCAGCGTTCGACTCGCACTACAACCGGCTCGAAACCGGCCTGCTGGCCGACACCATCCGCTTCGTCGAGTTCATCCCGCTCAACGGCTTCACGTCGAACATGGCCGAGATCGCTTTGCCTGACGGCATGGTGCTGCGCCCGATGACCGACTGGCAGATGAGCCAGGCCATCCAGATGCTCGCAGTGCCGGCAGAGTTCAGCAACGGTCCCAACAGCGTGCAGGTCTCCCGTTTCCACCAATGGGCCGTGACGAAGGAGCAAAGCTACCCGGTCCGCTCCTACAAGCAGGGAATGCCCGAGCATCCGCAAGCCCCCGGCTTCCCCAGCCTGGAGGAGCCTGCTCAAAGGCTCGTTACTGCACTGCGTGTGGTCTGTGGCGGGTCGGTAGTCAGCACGCGCGCGATCCACGCGCCACACGACGACGGCTTCCCATTCGGTGTTGAGGCCAGCGCCGTCCTCCTAGTGGTGGGTGTCGCCGACGTCAACCGGCCCACCCTGCTCCTGACCGACCAGCACCTTGATGCTGTGCGCAGCGTGTACGAGATGCTCGCGACCTCCGCGGTCGCGCGGGATCGATCGCTGCAGACCGCCATGCGACGGTTCGTCCTCGCCGGCTCGAGGGCCCTGCCGGAGGACCGGCTCATCGACCTCACCATCTGCTCTGAGGCATTGTTCATCAAGCGCGGCAACATCAAAGGACGGCAGAAGAGCACGCTCATAGCAGAGGCGGCCGGACGGTTGCTGGCCGGCGATCCCGTACTTGGAGCCAACCGCGAGCACATCGAGCGGTTTCTCAAGGACGCCTACCAGTTGCGTAACGCGGAGATCCACGGCGACCACCCCGCGCAGAGGGCGATGACCCTCCTCAGCGGAACAAAGACCGACGACCTCGCCCACTTCGTTGAGGACCTCACACTCCTGCTAGGCCGCGCAATCCATCGCGTACTCACCGAGATCACACGACCACAGGACGAAGATCATCGCCCCTGGCCGGCCTGACGCTGACCTTCCACCTCTACGCCCGTGCCGCGCCCATCTTGACCCGGACCGGTTGGTGGCCCTATCACGACCCGCGACCGATGCTCGGCAACCATCGGCGAAAGAGGTACCACGAGTCGGCCCAACGTCGTCGGCTTAGACGGGAGCGCACGCGCGCGCCGCCCAGCCGGCGACGCGCGTGCACCGGCCGCCGGTGCCACTATCAGCTCGGGCTATTCCCCGTGCGCCTGTCGGCCACGACACGGAGAATCGGGCGATGGCGAGAATCTTGCTCACCGGCGCGGCCGGGTACATCGGCCGAGTCCTGCGCAAGCGGTTGACCACCCACGAGCTGCGGGCCACCGACCTGCACACCGTCGAGGGCGTCAACGCCCTCGACGTCACGGACCCGGAGGCGGTCGAGGCGGCATGCCAGGGCGTGGACGCGATGGTGCACCTGGGTGGCATCAGCTCCGAGGGGCCGTTCTAGGCACAGCTCGACGTCAACGTCCGCGGCGCCCGCCACGTGCTCGAGGGCACCCGCCGTGCGGGCGTCCCCGGGCGATGCTGGCCTCGAGCAACCACGTCGTCGGCTTCGCCCAGTATGGCCTGGGCGACCTGCCCGACGACATGCCGCCGGCCCCGGACACCTTCTACGGCTTCAGCAAGGCCGCGACGGAGTCCCTCGGCGCGCTCTACAACCACCGCTTCGGCCTGCACGTGGTCTGCCTGCGGATCGGCACCTGCGCCGACGTACCGACGTACCCGCGGGCGCTCTGGTCGTGGCTCTCTCCGGACGACTGCGCCCGGCTAGTCGACGCGTCGCTGGCGGCCGAGGGCTACCACCTGGTGTGGGGTGTCTCGGCCAACACCCGCCGCTGGTGGTCCACCGAAGGCGGCTACCGGATCGGCTACACCCCGGGCGACGACGCCGAACGCTACGCCGCCACGCTCGGCGAACCGGAAATCTCCCCCAACACCACTGTCGGCGGTCACTTCTGCACGGCCCCCTGGGCGAATGGATGCGCTAACCGGTCGAACCTCCACGATTCGTTGGCGAAGAGCCGCCAGCTTAGGGCCTGGGGTCTTAAATGGTGGTCTAAAACTGGCCGTTGTTGGCACTGGTCACTCGGTAGTGGCGGCGCAAATCTACGAGAGTACCTGGCCTGGGTTTCAGAAGCGGATCAGCAAGCCGCGTCCACACTGTCTGCGAGAATGTCACCTCGGCCAGCCGCCCATTTAGCCGGCTGCCGTCAACTAGTATTGTGAACGTTTCACGCCGAGGGGATCAACGGGGCACACCGGGGAGGCGCTCGATGGAGCTTGGTCTTGACCTCGAACGTGGTTGCTCGCTCGCCATATCAGAGATGTACGGGGACTGGTACCGTGATCCGTGGGGATGGCCCGAGTACACCTGGCTACAGCGGAACCCCGCCGCTCTCCCGCTAAAGGAGTTTATCGCAAGGCCGTTCGGCGGAAACCTCGGCTTGCACGAACCCGCGCATTTCCACACTATAGAAGTCCCCAAGACGCGACTGGCAGTAAGACCCGCTGTTATCCAGGACTCGCTGACCCGCTTGCTTTACGCCACCGCTACGGCAAGTAACCTTCCAACTCTGCACCGAAACCTTCCAGATTGGGTCTTCGGATGGAGGTGCCGTCAAGGTTCCGGACCAGCCCAAAATCGTATCGAATGGGCGAACTATATGGAACTGCTTTCGCACGATGTCGGCGACTTCGCAGGACTGCAAATCGACATCTCTTCCTTCTTCGCCTCCATTAAGGCCGAGTCAATATGCGATAACGTACACCAACGCTTGGGCAATTGTGCAGCCGCGAGGATTATTGACAGTGTGATTCGACAGCATGACTCGCTTACCACTCGCAGTGGTATTCCGCAGAGGAGCTTTGCGTCGGCCACCCTGGCACACCTTTACCTGCAACCGGTCGATGATGCACTCCAGGTATGGAAATCGTCTGGTGTGGTAATTACTCGCTGGATGGACGACATAACGGCTCTTGGTGCGGAGGAACAACTATATCGACTCTACCTTGATGTACAAGACAGAATTCGCCAGCTTGGCCTTGAGCCCAATTCGGCTAAGACCAAGCTCACAACCGCCCAGGTAGCACTAGACGAGATCAAATTCGAAGGCGTCGCAGGAAGCGAGATACCCCGTCACCCTAACCATATGGCTTCGGGTAGTCCTATCGTTGTCGATAATGCAACGGCACTCGCGTCCGCGCAGGAGATAGTTCTAGACGACCCCTCGCCTTTCTCCAGAACCAGGCTAAAGGCGATCTTGACATCATTGGTCGACAAGAAAATGTTTCAATCAACACATGATTGGCTGGAAGTGGCGTACAAACTTCCCCACGCGGCCGATGCGCTCGGCCGATTTCTGCGAGCAAGTGCAAGCAGCTCCGACCGATCTTCTTCAACGGTCACTTGGGACGAACTGAGTGATTGGTTCGTAGAGTTTTCTGGTCGAGGTTGGGCCAGTCTTGATTGGGTGACCGCCCAACTCGCATTGACATTTCCTTCCGATCATGTCTCTTCCGAGATCGCTAGTATTTTGAAGGAGTGGTTGCAGAATAGCTCCAACGCACAGAAAATCGCTATCTCGGCTCAGCGCCTCGCCAAGATTTCGCCGACCGAGTGCAGGGACATTATTAGAAGCAGAATTGATACAGTGTCAGATCCGGTGTTGTTGAGGATCCTCGCCCTAGGTCTGCTCAGCGCCAGGGATAGTCGGCATACAGTGAGAGACGTATTAGCCCGAGACCGGCGCAATATCTTGATGCTCAAGATGCTGGAGGATCAGAGCTGGAGATCGCCTAGAGTCGAGGGAGACTTCGAGAAGAATCGAAAGCGTAGAGGAGCGGTTCGTTAGTGAGCGCGGCTTCGACCCTGGCGCTGTTCCCCTGCGCGACTCCTCGGCCGGCTGCTGCCGCAGAGATCAGAGTCGACCGGGTGCGGCTGTTCGTGGTCGTGTGTGGGTTGCCTACCGTCCTGACCGCCCAGAGTGGGTGCGGCGAGGTCGCTGCGGCACGTCGTCGATCGTTAAGCTGGACCGCCTCGACGCGTTGATGATCTGCCGGCAGCCCTGCACGGTGCCCGTGCGATCGTTGGGTGCTTCAGAGCGATGGGGGCTTCGTCGAGTGCACTGCTCATTAGCGGGTGCCGATCTGGCTCGCGAGTGCTACCAGTCGACGACGTTCGTCCACACCTAGAGTACTCGCATATGCGAAGATCGACTCGCGTAGCGCCTCTCGATCATCGCCGGAGGGCATTCCTTCGTCCCACATGGCGCGGTGCTCGTCACACTTGAAAGCCAGGTCCTTCGACCAGTCACTACCAACCTCACGGATCTCTGCTCCCAATCCCTCGGGGAAGTACAGTCGAATCTGGCTAATTGCAGGGCGGGTAAGGCGCTCAAGGCGGTCGGTACCCACGATCCTTTCCGCCACAGCGAACTGGAAAGCGGCTACGGAGAGCCCCGTGTGTCGTCTGGCCAGTTCATCATAGACAGCGCGCAGTATCCGCTTCCCGTGAAAGCGCTCCAGTTGAGTGCCCTGGCTCAAGATATCGTCGACCTCTTTCCTTGCCGCCGCGGTAAGCTGCTCCAAGTCCAGTGCCTTCAACCGCTGAAGCCAGTTGTCGGTCTGCTCTTTTGCCGCCCGTTCTGCGTCTGCGAAGCGCTCCGGCGCCAGCTCCAAGCGGCCCACTGGGAGATGTCGTTGGACCCGCAAGCGCACCTCTTCGTCGGCTCGGCCTCGGGCCGCACGGTCCAGAACGTCGGCCACTGTCGTTCGACTCGTCGTAGCGGGACTCCCAAAGATCTGCAGTGTGTGGAAGATCGCCTCCTCATCTAGGAGAAGGTTCTCGATCATTGCCACAGGCCACAGGATCACGTGATCATCGGTCGGGGGCTGGTCGCGGTCCGTGTCCACCAAACCAAAGACAGGCATTCCGGGGAGATCCAGATCCTGCTGGCGCAGGCGCTCAACGGCCTCTATAACGTCGCGCTTGGAGCGACTCGGGACAAGTGCCCAAGCTCTTGTCTCCGGCAGTAGCAGAGTTGTCAGACGTGCATCACTGGTGGCACCTGGGCGCTCGGCCTCGCCCTCAACAAAGACTATGGGTTTGGCACGTGTGAGCAGATGAGTCGAACCGGTAATCGTGCGAGCCACCTCAAGTCGCTCCTGACTCGTGGTTAGTCTACTGAGCTGGTTAGTGGGTCGCAGACTAGCTGGGCTCAGCAGCCATAGCTCGTTGTCGAAGAGGGCGTCGAGAAGGGTAGTGGAGTGAGTTGTCAGGATGAATTGCGCCGCGTCCTCGGCGGCGAGCTCGCGGAGATAGTCCAGTACTTGGAGCTGAAGGAGCGGGTGAAGGTGGATCTCCACCTCATCCAGCAGCATCGTCAAAGGAACTACTCCCGGTGCCACCGGAGCGGGCGTGACGAGCTGTTGCGCCTGGCGCTCAACGAAAGGCAATAGAAGAGCAACCGCTGACTTCTCACCCGAGGAAAGCGCGTCGATGTCGAAGTCAGGACCCGAGGTGCCGGTAGCGCGGAATAGGCACTGGATGTTGTTGGGGTCATGCTCAATAACGCCAACCCACTCAAGGTGCGGCAGGAGGGTCTCGATGAGGCGGACGAACGGGTCGAAGAGCTTCGGGACTGTGCCTGGTCGTACTTGCTCACCCTGCTCCTGCCATGCCTCGGTAACCAGAGACTGCTGACGGTCGCGCATGCGGACCAGGCTGGTTTTCACGAAGGCCTGCACATCGTCAGCGTTGCTGGACTCGCGAGCCTGTCCCTGCACGTGGTGCAGGCCACCGGGTACGGCGTACTGGTAGCTGGGCATCGCGTCGCTCTGCAGCACTTCGCCGTAGGAGGCCGCGGAGAAGCCGTAGGCGGAGACCCGGTTGACCTGACTGGTACGCCATGTTCGATGGGGACCGACAAACATTACTTCGGTTCCCGGTTCAGCAAGGTCACGCCGCTGGATGCGTAGACGGTCGAGGAGACTCGACTTGCCTGAACCGTTAGGGCCAGCAATCACCATAAGGTTGCCCACGTCATGTGCTTCAGCATGCCGCAGTCCCCGCATGGGACCTACAGCGAAGTCGCGGATCGCCACGCGTGCCCTCCGAGTCGTCGTATCACTACAGCGAAGCCCAGACAATCTTCAGCCTGAGACTCTTCCGATAGAGTTAGTCTAGATAGACAGCAACTGGCCTCCAACACACCTGCTACACCATGCTCCAAGCCCTGCAGTCATGACCGTGGAAATGCGGCATATGTGACTCCTGTTGCTTCTACAGTGCCGCGAGTAAATATTCGACTCGTCGCCCACGGCCCAGGGGGACCCGTCAGGTCGGTTCACATCACTTACTTTCAGCCTCGGCTCGGTAGGGACCGATCAGGTCCATGCTTGCCATCTCACCTCGTGCCCAAGATAGGACTTATGCTCTGGGAGAAGCTGTCGATCCCTATCGACTCCAGGTTTGTCAGTTTCCCTTGCCGATTATCGTCGCAAGGCGGTTCGATCGCGTCAGTCCAAGTTTGAATCAATGGGAGTCTGGCCGGAATTGTCCGTTGCCCAGTTGGCGAGAAACTCCGCGAGACCGGCCGCCGCGAAGGCATGACCGGAGGCCCTTGCCTGGAGATAGAGCTGCTTGGCCTCAGCCACGTCTCCCTCGTGGCCTCGGTCTACAAGGAACTTCGCCAGGCAGTACAACGCGCTAGGGTCACCCGCATCGACCCCCTGCCGGTAAAACCGCTCGGCTTCAAGCCCCTCACCTCGCCTTGCGAGCAAGTTCGCCAAGCCGTTGAACGCGGGCGGGTAGTCGGCGGCAATCGCTTGACGATAGAGCTGTTCTGCCTCGGCCTCGTCCCCCTCATCACTCCTTTCTGCGAGCAGGCTCGCCAAGTTGCACGGCGCCGTAGGGTCGCCAGCGGCCATCGCCTGGCGGTAGAGGGGCTCGGCGGCGACCAAGTCCCCCCGGATGGCAAGGAGGATCGCCAGGTTACCCGGCGGGAAGTTAGAATCGCCGGCATCGCGCGCTTCACCGTAGATCTGTTCCGCCGCGGCTAGCTCGCCCCGTTCGAAGAGTAGGAGTGCCAAATTGCTGCGGGCATGGGGCTCCCTCGCGGCGATCGCCTCGCGGTAAAGCTGCTCGGCTTGGGCCTTGTCCTCTTTGTGGTCTCGGTCCGCGAGCAAGTTCGCCAGACCGTTCAGCGCGTAGGCACGGGGGGCTATGTCGGTCAGGACGCTCAGATTGTGGTTGTCAGGGGCGGCGAGGACCTCACGATAGAGGCGCTCCGCCTCCACCACATCATCTCGCTTTGCGAGGAGGTTTGCCAGGCCGTTCAGCGCATGGCCGTCCTCGGCGTCGATCGCCTGGCGGTATAGCCGCTCCGCCTCGACCAGATCATCTGCCTCCCCCCTGTCCGCAAGCAGGTTTGCTAGGCCGTTCAACGCATAGTCCTCACCTTTGTCCAGGGCCTGACGGTAGAGCTGCTCCGCCTCGACCAGATCACCCCGGACCCTGCGAAGGGAGGCCAAATTGCACAACGCACTGCCGTCTCCTGCCTTGATTGCTCGGCGGTAGAACTTTTCAGCATTCACAACATCGCCTTGGAGGGCGAGGAGGATCGCCAGACCATTCAGTGCGTGGCGATTACCGGCAGCGATCGCCTGGTGATAGAGCTGTCTTGCCTCGGTCAGCTCACCTCGAGCGTGGAGGAGCGCGCCGAGGATGAACTGACTGAGCGCGTTCCCAGCGTCCGCTCCGCGCCTAGCCGCCGTTTCTGCGGCCTCACCGAGCCCCTTGATTCGAGCGGTCCAGGCGATGCTGCCGCATGCGGCTGGTGTGCTCAGCTCAGCAATAAGTGCCCAAGTCCGTTCCGATATCGGCTGGGCCTCGTGCCCTGTTGCGGCGTCGACGAGGATGTCGGAGACTCGGTAGCCGGCCATCTGGCCGATCGTGACAGCGTCGATTGTGATCGGCGCGATTTCGCCCCGGACTGGTGTCTGGGCCCAGCTAATTGCTTCAACGAACCATCGCTGCGGATCGGCGGTGGCCCGTTGTTGGCCGGTGAGGTATTCCTGAGCGAGAGATTCGAGCAACGTGGTAGGTAGCGGATCGGGGTGTCCGCAACGGCGGGCATCGATGGCCGCGCTGATTACCGCCTTTCCGTAAGCGTCACTGCCGTGGCGCCATCGTCGGATCAATTCGGGAGCGTTGGCTAGGGTCGCGGCGACCGCTCGGCCGCGTCCTTGCTGGACGGCCTCTGCTAGCCGCGGGTCGGTCGAGGCCAGATTCTGTGCCCGACCCCACTCGGCATCGGTGAAGCTGGACGTAAGATCGATCTGCTCAGCCATATTGATGACCCGCCGAGCATTGCTGAAGACACCAGTGTTATCAGCTTCATGCAGAGCGTTATAGCGGTCGCGGTGTTCTGGCCACGTTGTGCCGAGGACGATCACCGGGCCGCCGCGTGGTTGCAGTAGGCGGTAGAGGAGATCGGCAGTCACCTGGGTACTCGCTCCATCGCCTGCGCTGTTGCTACCAGGCTCTAGGCGTTCGTGGATGTCATCCAACCAAACCACTGTGCGGGCCATGCTCACGCCGGCATCCAACAACGCAGCGACGTCAACCGCGCTCCACCCCAAATATAGCCGCCAACTGCCAAGCACCTGCTGCATCATCTCCGCTACGCAGCGAGTCTTCCCGGAGGCCGGCGGGGCGACCAGTAGTAGAAACCCACTCGTGGACATCATCCGGGTCATCGCAGCTTGTACGTCGGCGTCGCGGTCTCGCGGCACGTACGTAGGAAATTCTTCCGACAGGCCGCTTTCTGCACGGCTCGGCAATGGGATCGCGGCGCGAATGCCCAGCATAACGCGGGAACGAATGTCACGTACGAGAGGAAGACCATCGTCGCCGAAGGTACGACGGATTATCTGTTGACGCTGGTGGCGCTCATTTGCGCTCCCTGTGATGCGGTCGGTCACCCCCTTCGCCCACGCCGCAAGCAAGGGAAGGATCACCGATGGCACAAGAACCGCCGCGACGGCAGCGGTAGCCGTGAAAACTGCGACTAGCCACCCGGGCCAATCGACCTGAGCCTTCGCCACCCCGGCAGGAACCCCAACCAACATGACTAGGGCAGCGAGCAGAACGGCAAGACCCCCCCACCCTCGAAACCGCCGACCTGCCGACATCTCGGCACCAAATCATTACCACCGGCACTCGTCAATCCGACCGCCCGACAAATCGTTGTATTACGGATATCACCTACCGGCCGAGTCAAGTGGAGGCCCTCTAAAGTCCGCAGGTGCCTGCACCTGGGCTGACCTGCCCGACCGACGCCCGGTGAGCGTCAGCGCCTCATGCCGAGCCACAGGCAGCTGAACCGGCCGATCTCCGCAAGAGGGGTTCGAGGCGCGGCGCAGGAGCCCCCGATCGCGTGGTGCACCCCGCGGTTACCCATCGGAAACCATGCCAACCAAGTGACAACTAGTGATGGCTGACCTTTCTCCGTCTTTCCCATTTTCGCTGTCACGGGCATGGTTGACAACCTACGAAAGATCCCTTGATGTGCTGAACGTAATCGACCACGAACCGGATCACATCGCCTTCCCGTGCTCGTGACAAAGAAGCCCACGTAGTCGGTATCCGCGATCTGGGCTCCCGACCTCGACGCAACGCCGCGATCAGTTAGGTACGGCTCACTGCGGTCTTCGTCTCGTATCCATCGGGTGTGTGAAGCAGAACCCGACCTACGGCGGTCATTGGGTTTCATGAGCCGTACGCGACGCTCGGCCGTAGGCGCTGGTTGTGGATGGTCGTCGGTTCGCCGGTCTTGAGGTCGACGCATGGTGTATGTCGGGCAGCCCCGCAGAACGGACAAGGAGTCGTCGCTGCGGCGCTGGCGCGCTCCGCCTTGATCTCCGACCGCTCCGCTGAACTCAGGTGCGCGTAGCACATGGGCGCCCGCAGGCCGTTCGCCCGACGCACTCGCTGACCGCCGCATCCCTTTGCAGGGCACGCCAGGCCTGTCGCTTCGGCAAGGTCGCGGTCGCGGTGGCCGATGCGGTAGTTCGTGGTTTCGGCATCTGGACCGGCCAACGCAACCAAGTCGGCCAAGGTCCGGATCTGCGTGGGCGTCAATGCCCCGCCCCACCGGGAACCGTTGTTGAACGTCAACGACAGTGGTGCGTTGGTGTTGATGAGTTCCAACGCCGCCCGGATCGTCTCTGTCTCACGGCGAAGCCGGTGGGCCGCGTCGTCCACGACGCGCAGCTGGTCGGCATAGTCCACCAGCCGCGAGTCACATGCCTGCTCCTCGGCGAGGAGCACGCTCACTTGAGCCAGGAGCCGGCAGGCGGAGTCGAGGTGGTCGACCACCGCGCCGGCCGTGTTGTGCACGCGACGAGCACTAGGCACTCGACCGGTGCGATCGGCGTCCTTGACCTTCGAGGGCTTGGCCCAATTCTTCCGGTGGCTCATGACCGGGCACCCTACTTTCGGATGCCGTCGCGGTGGCGGGCGACTGGGTCGCCCGGGTTCAGGCGAGGTCGTGATGGGGACAGAAGCGACCTTCCTCCGCCGCGAGTCTGCGCTTATCGCCGGTACCGGCGCCCAGCTCCGGACGCCGGTACCGGTCAGGTCCGGCCGAGGTGGCGGGACAGGAACGTGTCGTCCAGCCCGACCCACCGGACGCTGCGGTGGTCGCCCGGGTTCGCGTGCAACGTCTTCTCCGCGGAGGCGAACGCGTCGAACAACGCGAACCCGGACGAACGGTCGAGCGTGCTCGTCGTCCCACGGCAGCAGGAACTGGACCGGCACGGTGATCTGCCGTGCGGCCGTGATCACCGGTTCGTCCACGAAGAACCCGCCGCCGAAGATCGCGCCGGTGATCCGGGGCTCGACCGCGGTCAGCCGTACCCCGATCGCGGTGCCCATCGCGATGCCCCCGCCGTAGCCGACCGGCGCGTCCGGGCCGATCTGCGGCAACGCCTGCAGGGCGTCCAGCGTCGCCTGCCATTCCGGTACGGCCCGTTCCGCGAGCGAGGCCATGAAGCGGACGCTGGCCGCCGCGAACCGCGGGGTGTCACCCGCCGTCACGGCTTCCCGGATCTCTGTGCGGGCCTGCTCGTCCTCGTCCGTACGCGGGCGGTCGCCGTGTCCCGGCGCGTCGATCGCGACGACGTTGAACCCCCAGGTGGCCGCGGTGTGCAGGGCGCGGGCCCGGAGCCCCGGCGCCTTCTTGTGCATGCCGCCGTTGTGCCCCACGAGCACGATCGGGGCATGATCGGCGCCGGATACGGGTGCCCAGAGCACACCCGGGATCTCGCCCACGAGGAAGTCGCGTTCGACGACACCGTCGGACGAGGCCTCAGCGGTGAAACGTACAGGATGCATATTTGGTGCCTTTCGGGAGTGCCATCCTGATGGGGCGCTCCCGGCGACGGTTACGTCAGTCGCCCGTCCGTGACGGGAGGGAGCACCACGTGCGAACTGCGTCCACGGGTCTCACCTCCTCGGCCGGGTCACGGATCTTGAGGGCACGCTATCAACCCGACCACACTGCCAGCCACGCAATTGCGTCGTCGGCCACCCGTAACTCCAAGGAATTCATTTCGGCTGTTCAGGCCATTGCCCCGACCAGCTAACGCGCATGCTTCGAGTCTCGTATGGACGATATGTACACTACATCGAAGTGGCTCTTTCAGAGCGGCCTGCAGCACCGCGCGGCAGCTCGTAGACGGCGACGCCGCCGCCGCGGCGCGTTCTGCTGCCCCGTTCCTGTTTGCAGCCGACGGCGATGCGATCGCTGGTCGGGTCGGCGGCCAGCGTCCTGGGGGAACGCCCGTCGCCGACGTGCCATTCGCTGACCAGTCGGCCGTCCCGCCACAGCCGGACCCAGCCGCCGCGGTCAGCTGTGGCCTCCATCTCGCCGGATGGCAGCCGGCACGCGGCCGAGACCGGGAAGCGGTGGCTGGGCCGCTCGTCAAGGAGGCTGGCCCCGTGGCTGCCGACCGTCCACCGGGCGATCGATCCGTCATCGGCTCCGGTGATGATTTGGGTGCCGGTGAGATCGACGGAGATCGCGGTGACCCGGCCGCCCGGTGGCTCCCGAACTCCCAGCGTGACGTCATCCAACCCGGTGGCGCCCTGACCCCAGCCCTCGACCTGGTGGATCACCTCTGTGCCGGTGACGACCTGCGGCGGGCCGAACCCGTCGATGCCCCAGCCGCGCAGCAGGAGCGACTTGCGTTCCCACCCCGTTGCCAGGCCACCGTCGTAGACCACCAGCCGGCGGCTCGCCAGCGCAGGGTGCTGCTCGGCTGTCATCGTTGGTTCATGGACCACCGTCAGGGCCGCACCGGGTCCAACATCGATCGAACGGATCGCGAGATAGCCATCGGCGACGAGTATTCCGGTAGGTGTCGGGCCTCGCCTGCCCGGCGCTGGCGGAGGCAGATGCATCACCCGTTGGACCGGTCCGGCCTCGGTGAGATCGAGGACGATCGCCGGATGTGGGCGCTGGCACCAGCTCCACAATGAGAGCGCGAGCTGGGTCCCGTCGCCAGCCAAGCCCAGGCCAGAAACCGTCGCGGCATACCGGGGGCCATTCCACGGACCGTCCACATCGCCGTCGGACGCCGCGGCTGACCACCGGTCACCGCCGCGATACCAACGGGTCGACCCGTCCGGGTCGACCCGGCCCACGAACCCACCGCCGAACCAGGAACCGCCACCGAACCAGAGCCGACCGTCCGACCCATACACCGCTGCGTAGACCGCCAACGGCGTCGGCACCCACGCCACCAGTCGACCCGCCACCCCCATAGCCTGCCATCCACCGACGCCCGGCAGGCCCGAGGCCGAGCTTGAGCCGCCAGTCGTCCGCCACAAGATCACCGATAGCGACCATGCGGGATGGAGAAGGAGATCCTAAAGGGCGGCCTTCTTCGTGACGAAGTCGTCGAAGTGACCAGGTTCGTCTTCGTCGACCGCGAGAAGGCGTTCTACCCGGTGAACCTGCTCGACACCCATCCCGGCCACGAGTCATTGATGGTATTGCCCCAGTACCGCCGCTACCGTGACGTCACCGAACCCACCCGGACCGGGCGACGGGCCGGGGACATCCACGTGATCCCGCTGGACAGCGCCGGTGCCATCACCAACGAACGGTGGTCGCCATCACGAGCCCGCACATAAGCAACCGGGCGATTGAGGACGCCGCGATCGCGTTCGTGCTCAACTGGGAAGCGGCGCGGGGCCGGCCCTCGCGCGACACCCGTGGCACCGGTGACGTCGGTGACGTTGCCGGCCCCAGCCGAATGATCGAGGTCAAGGCATACGGCGGCTTCGCACGCGGCCAGGATCTGTGGCTCGAACCGCGCCAGATCCAGGAAAGCCGGCACAATCCCGACTTCTGGCTCTACGTCGTGGAGAACATCCGCCAGCAAGACCCCGCACAGTTCCGACTGTTGGAAATCGGCGGCGAAACGCTCCGAGCGTTGCTCGACCGCGCGGTCGAACGCCGGTACTTCACCGTCCCCTGGCCCGTAGCGATCTACGACCGGCTCGTCCACCAGCAGCGTTCTGGCTGACCGGCACGGCGTCGCCCACCCGCGTCGGCCGGTTGCGGCGTGGCCGTCCCGGCGGCAGCACGTACACCGTGGCCGAAAGCACCGCCACGGTGTCGTCGCCCGCGGCCGACCCCATGACGCCACGGTGGAGGAACTCGTCGACGTGTACCGCGCTTCCAGGGCAAGCATCCGGACCGGGACGAATACCGGGCCGTGATCGTCACCGACGAGCGGGGCGTGTTCCGCTCCACATCGACCGGCCGCCGTGATCGCTCTCGGCGCCTGCTCGACACCGACGCTCAGCGCTCGACACCGAGCGGTGACGGCTCGTCCTCGGTCGGCCTGGGCGGCCCGTCGGCAGTCGACCACGCTCCCGATCACTGATGGCGACCGCCTGGCGAGGGTGATTCAGGGCTGCTCGGCAACCCCGTGAAAGGCGCCGTCCACCGGCCAGCGGAAGCAAGAAGGCCCAGCTCAGGACGGGTATGTAGTGGTTCGTATGCTGTAACCTCCGGCCCACCCGCGGCAACGTCCCGCGAACGGCTGCCCTCGGCAGGGTTTGTCTGGTAGAGCCGCCGAGCAGCGCACTAGTTCCGCTGCTGGCGCCCGTCGGTCATGACTTCGCTGGCAACGCCCAACGACCTTCGATCACCAAGCCGCGACGTTCCGGCAGATCATCCGGTGTTTGCGATGTTCTGTGTGTCCTGCCGGGGGCACACCGTCCTTACCAGCCGAAAGAAGCCTCTGACCAGCGCGAACGCGGGTCAGAGGCTTCTCGCGTGTGTCCGGCTGTGTCCGACTGAAAACGGCGATGACCGGCTGTCTGTGCGAAATACGTGCGCAAGCTCTAAGGCGGCGGCCGGTGGCCTAGCGCCACCTGCACACGCTGCCGCAACAGCGCTGCCTCGCCGTCCAGGCACTTGGCGTAAATCTTGAGCAGCACCTCCACGGAGTGACCGGCCCAGGCCGCCACTGTGGTCGGCGGTACTCCCCCGTTGAGCCACGTGGACACGGCCGCGTGCCGCAGGTCGTACGGCGTTCTTGCCAACGGGGAGGTCGCGACAGACGCGGAGAAGACCTCGTTTCGCGCTCGCTGCCAGGCGCGCACGATCGTGAGCTTCGGCAGCTCGCCCGGGTTTCGCTCACCCACAAACAACCGTCCATCGGGCGCGGTGCCGAATGCCTCGATGTGTTCGTGTATCAGCGCGGTCAATTCAGGTGGACTGAACCCTGATCCACCGACGGTGGTGGGCGGTGTGAGTGTGGCGTGGAACGAGGTGCCCTCTTGAGCAGGGAGGATGTCGATTGCGACGTCGTCATCCAATGCTCACGAGAGGCACCTCGTAAGTGAAACCTTCTCACACGATCCGGCCTGTCTTCGATGATCGGAATCTGGTGTCGGCCGCGGGTCTGGTCCCGGCTCTTCGGCTGGCCGAGTCCGCCGGTCTTTACGACCTCCTCCACGGTTTGTCTGTGCCCTCGCCCAACGCGGATGCGAAGACAGCGGGCGTGGTCGGTGGGATGCTGGCTGGCGCGGACTGCATCGCCGACCTGGACCTGCTACGCCATGGCGGCATGGGACGGTTGTTCGCCGGGACCCGGGCGCCCTCGACGTTGGGCACGTTCTTGCGGGCCTTCACCCACGGGCACGTGCAGCAGCTGGACAAGATCGGCGGCGGTCTGCTGGCCGGGCTCGCCGCCCAGGCGCCCGGTCTGCTCGCCGGTGGCCAAGCCGAGGGAATCGTGTTCGTCGATGTCGACGACACCATCCGAGAGGTCCACGGCTACGCCAAGCAGGCAGCCGGGTTCGGCTACACCGGGATCCGGGGACTGAACTTGCAGCTGGCCACGATCAGCACCCAGACCGCGGCGCCGGTGATCGCCCGCGCCCGACTCCGCAAGGGCAACACCGCCTCCCACGCCGGCGCCGGGCGGCTGCTGGCCCAGGCGATCACGACCGCCCATACCGCGGGCGTGACCGGCCAGATCCTGGCCCGCGCGGACTCCGCCTACTACGGCCACGCCTTCGTCGCGACCGCGATCCGGCACGGTGCGTGGTTCAGCGTGACCGCGCGGATGAACCCGCAGGTCAAGACAGCGATCGCCAGCATCGACCCCGCGGCGTGGCAGAGCATCGAGTACCCGAACGCGGTCTTCGACCAGGCCGAGCAACGCTGGGTCTCCGACGCCGAGGTCGCCGAGATCGACTTCATCGCGTTCACCTCCCGCCGCAAGCGCGACCACGTCAAGTGTCGGCTGATCGTGCGCCGGGTGAAGCGACTCCAGCCGCCGGCGTCTGACGGCACCGAGCAGGGCGAACTGTTCGCCGCCTACCGCCACCACGCCTTCATCACCAACTCCACTCTGGGCATGGTCGAGGCCGACGACCGCCACCGCGACCACGCGATCGTCGAGCAGGTCATCGCCGAGCTCAAGGACGGACCGCTCGCACACCTACCCAGCGGGAAGTACGCGGCCAACGCAGCGTGGGTCGCCTGCGCCGTGATCGCGTTCAACATCGCCCGCGCCGCCGCGGTCGCAGCCCACCTCCGCACCGCCCGCTGGGCAACCGTGCGCAAGCGGATCATCAACATCCCCGCGCGGATCGCTGCGACCGGACGCCGGCTCGTGCTCCACCTGCCCGACCACTGGCCATGGGCACCAGGCTGGGAATCGCTCTGGACCACCGCGACCGGCCCACCAGCCCCAGTCACCACCTGACCACCCCGCCGGCAACGGCACGACCAAGGACACCGCAGTGGAAAAGCCGGCCAGGACCGGCGACCGCCCCATACCCGCCCACGCGGCCCCACCCACCTGCCCCACAACCGAAGCTAAGAACTCAACGCCGGTGGATCAGGGCTGAACCGCCCCGGGTTTGGTAGGGACTTCCTTTCGAGGAAGGATCGAGTCCATGCCGAAGCAGTATCCGAGAGAGGTCCGTGAGCGGGCGGTGCGCCTGGTGCGCGAGCATCGGGGGGAGTACGAGACGGAGTACGCGGCGATCCGGTCGATCGGCGCGAGGTGCGACATCGGGCCGGAGACGCTGCGTAAGTGGCTGCGTCAGGCCGAGGTCGACGCGGGTGCGCGGCCGGGGGTGTCCACTGAGGAGGCTGTGGAGGTTCGCCGGCTCAAGCGTGAGAACGCTGAGTTGCGGCGGGCGAATGAGATCCTGAAGGCGGCTTCGGCTTTCTTCGCGGCCGAGCTCGACCGGCCACTGGCGCGCTCGTGAGGTTCATCGACGACCACAAGATGAGGTTCGGAGGGGTTGAGCCGATCTGCCGGGTGCTGACCGAGCACGACGTGTGGATCGCCCCGAGTACCTACTACGCGGCCAAGAAGCGGCCCCTCTCGGCGCGGGCGGTGCGCGACGCGGAACTGGCCGGTCACATCGGGCGTATCCATGCCGCCAACTACGGCGTCTACGGTGCCCGCAAGGTGTGGCGTGAGCTGGCCCGTGAGGGCCACCCGGCGGCGCGGTGCACCGTGGAGCGGCTCATGGGCCAGTTGGGGCTTCGCGGTGTGGTCCGCGGCAAGAAGATCCGCACCACGGTGGCCGACCCCGGCCACGATCGGGCCACCGACCGCCTCGACCGCAACTTCAACGCCGACCGTCCTAACCGGACCTGGGTAGCTGACTTCACCCACGTCGCGGCCTGGTGCGGCGTGGTCTACGTGGCCTTCGTCGTGGACTGCTTCTCCCGGGCCATCGTGGGCTGGTCGGCCGCGACGAACAAGGCCACCCCCTTGGTCCTCAACGCCCTGGACATGGGCCTGTGGCGACGAGACCGAGCCGGTCGAACCATCGAGAAAGGACTCATTCATCACTCCGACGCCGGCAGCCAATACACCAGCTTCCGGTTCACCACCCACCTGCTCGACGCGGGCATCGATGCCTCCATCGGCAGCGTCGGTGACGCCTAGGACAACGCCCTCATGGAGTCCACCATCGGTCTCTACAAGACCGAGCTGATCAAGCCCCGCGGCCCGTGGCGCACCCTGGCCGATGTCGAGCTGGCCACCGCCGAATGGGTCGACTGGTACAACCACAAACGGCTGCACTCCGCGATCGGACACCTCCCACCGGCCGAGTACGAAGCCACCTACCACGCCACGAACCAGCCCCACGAGGCGGCTGGAGCCAACACCTGAAGTCTCCACCGAACCCGGGGCGGTTCAGCCCTGATCCACCGGCGTTGAGTTCTTAGCTTCGGTTGTGGGGCAGGTGGGTGGGGCCGCGTGGGCGGGTATGGGGCGGTCGCCGGTCCTGGCCGGCTTTTCCACTGCGGTGTCCTTGGTCGTGCCGTTGCCGGCGGGGTGGTCAGGTGGTGACTGGGGCTGGTGGGCCGGTCGCGGTGGTCCAGAGCGATTCCCAGCCTGGTGCCCATGGCCAGTGGTCGGGCAGGTGGAGCACGAGCCGGCGTCCGGTCGCAGCGATCCGCGCGGGGATGTTGATGATCCGCTTGCGCACGGTTGCCCAGCGGGCGGTGCGGAGGTGGGCTGCGACCGCGGCGGCGCGGGCGATGTTGAACGCGATCACGGCGCAGGCGACCCACGCTGCGTTGGCCGCGTACTTCCCGCTGGGTAGGTGTGCGAGCGGTCCGTCCTTGAGCTCGGCGATGACCTGCTCGACGATCGCGTGGTCGCGGTGGCGGTCGTCGGCCTCGACCATGCCCAGAGTGGAGTTGGTGATGAAGGCGTGGTGGCGGTAGGCGGCGAACAGTTCGCCCTGCTCGGTGCCGTCAGACGCCGGCGGCTGGAGTCGCTTCACCCGGCGCACGATCAGCCGACACTTGACGTGGTCGCGCTTGCGGCGGGAGGTGAACGCGATGAAGTCGATCTCGGCGACCTCGGCGTCGGAGACCCAGCGTTGCTCGGCCTGGTCGAAGACCGCGTTCGGGTACTCGATGCTCTGCCACGCCGCGGGGTCGATGCTGGCGATCGCTGTCTTGACCTGCGGGTTCATCCGCGCGGTCACGCTGAACCACGCACCGTGCCGGATCGCGGTCGCGACGAAGGCGTGGCCGTAGTAGGCGGAGTCCGCGCGGGCCAGGATCTGGCCGGTCACGCCCGCGGCATGGGCGGTCGTGATCGCCTGGGCCAGCAGCCGCCCGGCGCCGGCGTGGGAGGCGGTGTTGCCCTTGCGGAGTCGGGCGCGGGCGATCACCGGCGCCGCGGTCTGGGTGCTGATCGTGGCCAGCTGCAAGTTCAGTCCCCGGATCCCGGTGTAGCCGAACCCGGCTGCCTGCTTGGCGTAGCCGTGGACCTCTCGGATGGTGTCGTCGACATCGACGAACACGATTCCCTCGGCTTGGCCACCGGCGAGCAGACCGGGCGCCTGGGCGGCGAGCCCGGCCAGCAGACCGCCGCCGATCTTGTCCAGCTGCTGCACGTGCCCGTGGGTGAAGGCCCGCAAGAACGTGCCCAACGTCGAGGGCGCCCGGGTCCCGGCGAACAACCGTCCCATGCCGCCATGGCGTAGCAGGTCCAGGTCGGCGATGCAGTCCGCGCCAGCCAGCATCCCACCGACCACGCCCGCTGTCTTCGCATCCGCGTTGGGCGAGGGCACAGACAAACCGTGGAGGAGGTCGTAAAGACCGGCGGACTCGGCCAGCCGAAGAGCCGGGACCAGACCCGCGGCCGACACCAGATTCCGATCATCGAAGACAGGCCGGATCGTGTGAGAAGGTTTCACTTACGAGGTGCCTCTCGTGAGCATTGGATGACGACGTCGCAATCGACATCCTCCCTGCTCAAGAGGGCACCTCGTTCCACGCCACACTCACACCGCCCACCACCGTCGGTGGATCAGGGTTCAGTATTCGGCTACAACCCGCGTGGTACATGGCCGCGGTTGGTCGCGAGGCCAAGCAGCGGTCAGTCCACGCCCAAGGTGATGTGTCAGCCGCGACCTGCTGGGCAGCTTCGATGTGGCATCTGGCGACAGCGACGTGTCGGTACTGCCGATCAGGTTTCGTCACCCGCTGTCCACAATCTGACACGAATGCGGCGGATCTGTCTGCTGTGCTCGGTAAGCTCAGGCGCGCTCTATGCGGCTCCCTGTACGCGGGCGCGGCAGCATGTCGCATCACTTGGGGGATCACGCATGCAGGGCTCGGACGGCACCGATGTCGACCTCGCCGCGCTCGAGGTCTATGCCACGAGGCTTGCCGGCGTGCTGAGGACTCTCGATGCCACCGTGCCGATGGCCAGGCCAGCGCCGTTGGGCCAGGGTGGGTTGCTGGAAGCGGCGCAGGCGGCGGCGTTGCATGGTCAGCGGCTTGATGATCAGGAGATGTTCCTTCGTGACGCCGCGTATGGTCTGCAGGCTCTACAGCAGGCGGCCAGGAGCATCGCCGCCACCTACGCGAGTTCCGACGCCAGGAGCGCGGCCAGCTTGAAGAACGTCGAGGCCATGTTCACCTCCGTCCCTGGGCAGTCGACCGGTCCCACTGCCAATACCACGCCAACGGGGACGGCTGAACGCTCGCCGAGCGTCGTAGGCCCAGACGTACCCAACCCTGGGGACATGGCTCCGGACGGAGCGCCAACCGACGAATCTGGTGCTAACGACGCTGAGCAGCGGGTTGGGGATATCCGCGAGGAGTACGGCGGTCTGCAGGACTGGAGTCCGGACCCGCGGCCCTTGCTGCGCGAGCCCGGCGAAGTCGTGGGCGACAACCCGGGTGGGTAGGACCTTGCCCCGTTCGGCCGGCCGCGCGTACGGAGTGCCCTGATGGCGCCGGAACCCGACGCGCCGGCTGCGGCGTACTACTCCTCCCCGACGGACATCGCCCGGGTGGGTGGGCTGGACCACCGCTTCACCGATATCGACGCGCATTACCTGGCGGTGATGAACGAGGACCTCGCTGCCTACACGAACGCCGCCGCCTACTGGCGCAGCGTCGCGGCCGCGGTGGGGACGGCGGAGGCCGATCTGCACGCCGGTGCCGAGGAATTGCGGCGGGGGTGGCCGGAGTCGGGCACGGCGTCAAGCGTGTTCCTGCAGCGCGCCGAGCAGGCCCGGGCGTCGCTGGCTGAGTGGCGCGACGTCGCCTCGGGCAACGCCAGCATCCTGATGGCGTTGCACGGGGCATTGACCGACACCCGGTCGCGGATGGAGGCGCTCTACGCCGAGTACGAGGCGGCGGCCAAGGCGGCGAAGGTCGAGGACAACCAGAGCAGGTGGAACCCGGCCGAGCTGGTCCGCGATGTCACCGACAAGGTCGACGGCACCCGCCACGCCGATGTCAAGAAGGAATTCACGCTGCGGTCCCGCGCAACGATCATGGACGGCCTGGCGAACATGTTCAGCCAGGCCGGCCCGGCGCTGCAGCGCGGCACCGTCTACCGCGGACCGACACAGGCCCACCTGTTCAAACCCGGCACGGGTGATCCCGAACTCGGGCCGAGCCAGCCCGGCGCCCTCAGCGCGAGCGTGATCGTCGGACCGCAGCCTGGTGCTCCCGCTCCCGGTCGACCCCCGGCTTCGCCGGCCGCAGGCCGACCGGCGCTTCCGCCACCCGCGGGCTCCCCCCGACCGGTGTCGCGTCCTTCGCCGGCTGTGAGCGGTTCGGCTGCGCGGCCGACACCGGCCGGTCTTGCGGGGTTGAGGGGGCGGTTCGTCGGCCTGGCAAGCCTCGATGGCTCGGCACCTAGCTCGGCCCGGTCGAGCTCGAGTACCCGTCCGCCGACCTCCAGCGTTCCGTCTCAGCCTGGCGCGGCGAGGGGTCGTCCAGGGTCACCGCCCGGTCTCCCCCCGAGCCTGAACGGACGGAACTCTCCCGCGCGTGTCAGCAGCGGCGGGTCTCCGCCAGGTGGACCTCCACCGGGTTCGCGACCCATCCGCCCACAACTCGACGGCCGAGGTGGCGGAGGGCCACCTGATAGGCGCCGCGCCGCGCCTCCCCGCCGAAGAGCCGGCAAGCCTCCTAGCGGTCCGGCGTTGCCCGGACGCGTGGGGAGCCGGCCGCCAGTGGTGGGGCCACAACCGCCGCCGGGATACGTGCGACTCGGCGGCGCTGGCGTAACCGGCCCGGATACACCGTCGGCGCTGCGAGGTAGCCGTGGCACGATCCAGCAACCGATTGCTGGCCGCGCTGGTGAGGTGTCGGTTAGCGCTGGACCGACGCTGGGCGGCCGTCAACGAAAGCTCGCGGCCAGCGCTGCCGAGCGGAGTAGCACGGCTAAGCGGGCGTTGGGCCCGGGCTTGGGCGGCAGAAGCCCGGCCCCGTCAAGCACTCCGGGCCAGCGACCGACGACGCCGCCCGCCTCGCCGCCGCCGGCTGTGGAGCGGCCGCGCCCGGACGGTCTGCTCGTGGACGATGAACTGTTTGTTGCCGAGGAGACTGCGCCGGCGGTGGTCACACCGCCAGTGGACAAGAAGCAGAGCGCGCAGCCGGTTCCTGCTCTCGGCGCAGCTGCCGAGCCGAAGCGTCCGAGGAAGAGTGCCGGGGCATGAGGCGTAGTCGCGCCGTCAGTCCGCTCGGTGGAGGGCGGGCCTGGTCGTCGGCTCTTCGCGCGGTATCCAGCTGGGTAGCCAGGACAGGCCCGACGCTATTGGCTGTGTTGCTGGTAGCCCTCGTCGCCGGAAACGCCGGCATGGTTCCAGCTGACCGCCGACACGATCCGTGCGAACTCTTGGCAGCTCACGTCGCTGTCCATCGCCCGCGCGCACCAGCTCACCCAGGGCGAGGGGGTTACGGTCGCGGTTGTTGATACCGGCGTGGACGCCGATCACCCCGACCTGCGGGGCAACGTCCTGCCCGGGTTCAACACCTGGGATGGTGCGAAAGGCACCCGCGGCCTACGACCGAGGAAGTCGCATGGCACGTCGGTCGCGTCGTTGATCGCCGGCCACGGTCACGGACCGGGCAACCGCGACGGCGTGCTCGGCATCGCCCCTAAGGCCAAGATCCTCCCGATCAACATCGACGATCCTAAGTTCGCCCAGCTCAGTCCCGCGTCGATCGCCACGGCCATGCGCCTCGCGGTCGACGCCAAGGCAGATGTGATCGTGGTGGCGCTCGGTGGCAGCACCAGCCGGGAGCAGGAGGCCGCGGTCGCCTACGCGGACGCGCATGGCGTCCCGGTGATCGCGGGGGCGGGCAACCGCGAACCCGGCATCGCCTTCGTCAGCTACCCCGCCGCCATTCCGCACGTGATCGCCGTGACGGCGCTGGAACGCAGCGGCAAGCTCGCCTCGTATTCAGTCGCTGGTCGTGAGGTGGACGTCGCCGCACCAGCCGACCGCTTCCCGGCGGCCATCCCGGGTGGCGGCTATGAGGCGTTCTTCGGCACGAGTGCGGCAGCGGCGATCGCGGGCGGCGCGGCGGCGCTGATTTTGTCGAGGTATCCCAGTGAACACCTCAACAAGTTCACCCAAAGGATGCTGTGGACGACCAGGGATGCCGGCGCGCCGGGCTTCGACGAGCAGTACGGCTGGGGCACCCTGGATCTGGTTGGTGCGTTGACCCGTGAGCCGGTGATCCCGGCCGAAGCGAAGCGCCCGACGGCAACGCCCCCCAGTGGGTTTGACCGACCGATCGCTGCATCCCCAGGGCCCGGCGCCGCCCTGCTGTGGCTGGGACTGCTGGGGTTCGGGGTAGTGACGGCGCTGTTGGTCGTCGGCGGTGTGCTGTTCGTGGTTTACCGGCGGCGACGGGTCTCCGGTGCTGGTGCGCCGCGAGGTTCGCCGTGACCGTGTGGTCGGCTGCACGATTCGGTCGTGACTCGGTGAGGGGAGGTGGAGCGGATGGCGTTGGACACGATCTTTGTCGAGCCGCCGGTCGTGCGCAGTGTCGGCAAGGATCTCGAACATGTCGGTAAGACACTTGGCGGTGATGCCGCCAAGGCCGGTAAATCGCTACACGTGGCGGGGTCATCGGCGGGGTGGGCGGTGACCCGGGCGTCCCAGACATTGGCGATGTTCTGGGGGAATTACCTGACGGGGTTGGGTGAGACGGTCGAGGACTACGGTGACCGACTGCAGAAGATCGCCGACGCCTACGAGCACGAGGACCGGGAAGCCGCCGCTGCGCTGGACGTGATCTTGCCGCAGCTCGAGCCAGGCCGGGAGCGTCGCTCGGGGTCGGTGCCCAGATGAGGACGGGCCGGCGATGGTGAGCTTCGCGCAGCTTCGCGATTTCGACCCGGAGCCGCTGCGCGGGTTGGCTGCGGCTTGGACGCAGCTGTCCGGTCAGTTGGAGCGTCGGGGTGACGCGGTGAACAGCCAGGGCCAGCGCTTGTCCGGGCATTGGGACGGTGCGGCGTATGACGCGGCCGCAGGGCGGGTTCGTCGCCTGCGTGGGGAGTTCGACGCGACGATGGCGCCGTTGACCGGTATCGCCCGGGAGCTTTCCGGTGCGGTCGAGGATCTGCAGCGCGCCCAGGGGATGCTGCTCGATGCGGTGGCCGACGCTGGTCGGATTCCGGCCACGGTCAGCGCCGATGGTCAACGCGTCGGTTACACCGGTCCGGCGCTTGACTCGGAGAGCACGGTCGTGAGCGTGGAGAAGCGGCTGGGCGATGTGCGTGACCAGATCGTCGCGGCCTTGGGTGTGGCCGAACGGGCCGACCGGGGTGCCGCGGCGGCATTGGTCAAGCTGGTGCCGGGCTTCGACCCGGCCCACCCGACGCAGGGTGTGGTGCCGGCGTCGGCGATCCCACCGCGCGGCAGCGACCCCAGGGCGGTGAACAAGTGGTGGAACTCGCTGACCCCGGCGCAGCGGCAGTACCTGATCCACCACCACCCTGACCGGGTCGGCGGTCTCGACGGTGTTCCGGCGATCCACCGCGACCAGGCCAACCGCGTCACCCTGGCCCGCGACCATGAGAAGGCGGCTGCCCGCAAGAAGCAGATTGAAGCGCGCCTGAAGGCATTGGCGCCCGCGTTCGAGCGGGAGTCAAAGTTCCGGGAGTCTGACGAGACCGGCGGTGAGTTCGTTCGTACGCCCGCCATCGGGGAGACCCTCGCCTTGAGGCGGGAACTCGACCTGATCGACCGCAACCTCAAAGGCATCACCGCGATCGAGAACCGGCTCTACGACACCGGCAAGCCGCGGGCCTACCTGCTCGGATTCGAGTCCGGGACCCTGGGTGACGCCGACGGAAACGGCAAACCAGATGACGACGGTCGGGTGATCGTCGCGGTCGGCAACCCCGACACCGCCGACCACGTCGCGACGTTCGTCCCGGGCACCACCGCCGAGATTTCTAAGTTCGATGGCGACATCGCGAAAGTCGACACCATGGCCATCGACACGCACCCAGATCGTCTCGGACGCACGGACGAAGACACCGCGGTGATCCTGTGGTTGGGCTACGACGCCCCGGATGAGGTCAACCCGAACGCGATCTCACCCATGTACGCCGAGGACGCCAGCGCCAACCTCGGACGGTTCCAGGACGGACTACGGGTCACCCACGACGGCCCGACCTCGCACAACACCGTCATGGGCCACTCCTACGGCACCACCGTCGTCGGGCACGCCGCGGCGGCTGACCTCAACCACGACGGCCAACCCGACGGCCTCAAAGCCGACGAGCTGGTGTTCGTGGCCAGCCCCGGCGTCAGCGTCGAACGGGCTACTGACCTGGGTGTTTCACCCGATCATGTGTGGGCCACCGTCGCCGACGGCGATGACTGGATCCAGCGCGCCGCCGTAGCGGGAGACAAGACGGGGGGCGGATTGGGGCACGACGGAAACCCCACCGAGTGGGACTTCAGAGGCAAGGTGTTCGCCAGCGAACCGGGCGGACACTCCGACTACTGGAACCGCGACGCCGACACCACGGCCCGCAACAACATGGCACGAATCATCACCGGCCAGCCGGGCGTGACCTCACCCCCGCCCGTGTCACCGTATGTTCCGCCGCCTCCCGGAACGACGACGCCTTGGCCTTCGGCGCCACCTGGATTCGGCCCCGGTTCGCCGCCCCCATCAACGCCTGCACCCGCACCAGCGCCCGCTCCGACACCGCCTAAGTGACGCCCCCGACCGCGCACGGGAGATGCCGATGACGACACCGAAACGACCGCTCCCGCTGCGGTTCGCCTTGGCGGCTGTGGTCGTGACGCTGGTGCTGGGTGGCTGTGGTGGGACCGCGCCAGGAAAGGACGACGCCATGCAACCCACTCTCACCCGTGCGCAGGCCACCGAACGCATCAAGAGTTACATCAAGCAGACTGTCGCCGAGCTTCCCCAGACCGCCAAACTGGACCTCATCGGCTACGTCGACTCCCTGCCCTGTGGCGGGGACGACTGGCTCGCCGAGGAAACCGATGGCCGCGTTCGGGTCGAGTACACCTACTCCATAAAGGGGCTGACCATTGCGGACTACCCCAAGCACTTCGACACCGTCGAACGGTACTGGGAAAGCCGCGGCTACCGACAACGGCGATTCGACAAGAACGGACTCAGTGTGCAAATGATTCACACCGACCCGGACGGCTTCAGGCTTGACCTCACCACCAATGGGGACGGCACCGCATTGAGCATCCAGGTCCAGTCACCGTGCATCTGGCCAGACGGCACTCCTGCGCCCCAGAGCAGCTGATCACCAGTGGCCCATGGTAGAGAGATTCTGACTCCAAAAAGAGACGCCCTCTGCCTGACCTGCCGGTACCTCTGGAAATGTTAAAGAAGCCGCTCTAAGCAGGCCTCGGTCCCAGCCGGTCTCGGTCCCAGCCGGTGGTAGCAATCGGGGTTGGTGTAGATCGTCGGTGAACCGAGCCGACAGGAGTCCGCCGTGGGTGTGCGCAGGATGTTGTCCGAGGCTGATCGGGAGGAGATCTCCCGGGGCATCGCTGAGGACGCCCAGGGGCGGGTGATCGGTGTCGCGCGTCAGACTTTGTGGCAGGGCCGTTGAGTAGGTCCTGATTGGAGAGTCAGACGATGGGAAGACCCCCGTCGATCCCGGCGGAAAAGAAGTCGCGGATCGTGTTGAGCGTGCTGGCCGGTGAGATGACGATCGCCGAGGCGGCCCGGCGGGAGAAGGTATCCGAGCAGTCGATCGGCCGGTGGAAGGCGGAGTTCCTCGAGGCCGGTAAGACGGCGTTGGTGGCCGGCCGGTCCGGGCCGTCGAGCCGGGAGGAGCAGCTTGAGGCCGAGGTGGCCGAGCTGACCCAGGCGTTGGGTGAGGCCGCGGTGGAGATCCGGGTCTGGAAGAAGTCGGCGGAGGGCCGGCTGGGCCCTTCGAGGACCTCGAGGTGATCCGCGTTCAGGCGGGCATGTCGACCGCGAGGTTCTGCCAGTTGGTCGACATGCCCGAGCGGACCTGGCGACGGTGGCAGGCCAAGGCCCGCGACGGCCGACCGAGCAAGGGGCCGTGGCCGCGGCCGGCCCGGGTCGCGGCTACCGTGCTGGCCCGCAGGCACGCTCTGGCGCATCCGGTGTGGGGGCATCGCAAGATCTGGGCCATGGTCCGCCACGACGGGCATGTGGTGTCCGAGGCCACGATCCTGCGGCTGCTGCGCGGCGAGGGCCTGATCCTGCCCGCGGCCTACCAGCGGGAACGCCGCAAGCTGGCCGAACGCCGCAGGGCCGCGTTCGCGATCGAACCCACCGCGCCCAACCAGGTCTGGCAGCTGGACTTCTCCGAGTTCGAGACCACCACCGGCGGCACCTGGCGCCTGGCCGGCTGCCGGGACTACTGGTCGAAATACGAGCATCCCTTCCACGTCTCCCCAACGGCCAACCAGCACGACGCGA
Source organism: uncultured Actinomycetota bacterium (assembly GCA_963740255.1). Classification (GTDB taxonomy): domain Bacteria; phylum Actinomycetota; class Actinomycetes; order Mycobacteriales; family Cryptosporangiaceae; genus CAVUDO01. The sequence continues at coordinate 1,494,672 of CAVUDO010000002.1, forward strand.
TCGCCGCCGTGGAGTTGGCGCTGGCCGACTTCGAGGCCCTGTTCGGCCACCCGCTGAGCGACCTGGCCACGGTCGACGCCGACACCGGCGAGTTGCTGCCGGTGGTCACGATCGTGACCGACAACGGCGGCCCGTTCCGCTCGATCCGGTTCGAGGCGTTCATCGCCGCCCACCCCGAGCTGACCCACGTCCGCACCCGCGTCAAGTCACCAGGGCAGAACGGCTCCCGCGAACGAGGCTTCGGCACCCTCAAGTACGAACGGCTCTACATCGACGAGATCGACGACGCGCTCATGCTCGCCAAGCACACCGAGGACTACCGGCGCGAGTACAACGAGATCCGGCCGCACGAGGCCATCGCCTTCAACCGGCCCCAGCAGGTCCACCTGGGCCTGGCCGACCCCACCACCCCGACATTTCTAACCACCGAAATCCTGCCAACTCCTTGACGCGGGACAGGGTGTGCGCCGGTTGTTGACGTTGGTCGAGCGGGAGGAGATCTCCAGGGGGCTGGCCGAGGGGGCGTCGAACAAGCAGATCGCGATCGGGGTCGGGCGGTGTGCGTCGGTGGTGTCGCGGGAGCGACGCCGTCACGGCGGCCGGGACGGGTATCGGGGACACGCCGCGCAGGCGCGGGCGGCCGGGCGTCGGTGCCGGCCCAAGGTGCGCAAGCTCGACGCCGATCCGGTGTTGCGGGAGACGGTGACGGGGTTGATGGCCCGGTCGTTCTCGCCGCAGCAGGTCGCCGCGGAGTTGAAGTCCGAGCCGGTCAGCGGCGACGCTGGGCCGGTGACGATCTCGCATCAGGCGGTCTATGACTGGATCTACGCCCGCCCCAAGGGTGAGTTGCGTGCCCTGGCTGACCGGCAGGTCAAGCTGCGGTCCGGGCGTACGCAGCGGCGCCAACGCGGTCGGCTCACACCAGCTTCTCGGGTCCGGATCGTGGCGATGACCAGCATCGATGAACGCCCCGAGGAAGCCGCCGACCGGTTGGTGCCCGGGCATTGGGAAGGTGACCTACTCATCGGCCAAGCCGGTAAGACCGCGATGGGCACCCTCGTCGAGCGGACCAGCCGCTACCTCATCCCGGTGCCGCTGACGGCCGGCAAAGACTCCCAAGGCTTGAAAGACGCCCTCATCGACGTGGCCGCGGACCTACCCGCCCGACTGTTCAAGACGTTGACGTGGGACTGCGGCACCGAAATGGCCGCCCACGCCGCGTTCACCCTGGCCAGCCAGGTCAAGGTCTACTTCGCCCACCCGCATTCACCCTGGGAACGCGGCACGAACGAGAACACCAACCGGTGGCTGCGCGAGTACTTCCCGAAAGGCACCCCGATCCCCGACGACCCCGACTACCTCTGGGCCGTCGCCCGAGAAATCAACGGCAGACCCCGTAAGATCCTCGGCTGGAAGAAGCCATCCGAAGTCTTCGCCGAACTCCTCACCAGCGAAATTGCTTCGACCGGCTGAGGGCAAGATGCCTATGTTGGTTCACATGGGGAGCCCATCAGCGGCCACCTTGCAGCTCACCTGGCAGGACGACGATGGTCGCTCCTATGACGAGCGCCAAACCGTGCGGCTATAGACTTCGGTGGCGAAAGGCGGGTACCACGCGTGACCGTCAGTGACGGTCCCGCTCGGATCCGGCTTCCTTGCGTGGGCGTTTGCGGTTCGCTGAAATCTGCGCGCCGCCCGGCGTCTGTGCGGCGTCCAGTAGTCGCCGCGCCTCGTAGTCCGGGTTCGAAAGACCCCCGATGAGGTGCACACCTAAGAACGGCGCCACACCGGGCCGTGCCGCAGGCGTTCTCACGCTGGAGGAAATCCGTCCGCTCCCCCCACTTCGTGGCGGGCTGCGTTGATTCGTGCGCTGCCGGTGGTCACTGGCACGATGGGTTCGTGGCGGACATGAGACGGTCAGGACCCGAACCAGCACCGGGTGTACCGGAGGTCAGGTTCGCTCCGGGGATGGCCGATGAGTTGCTTGCGGAGGTGGCGCCGCTGCTGGCCGAGGAAGGCATCGACCTTGCCGGCGGCCACGTACCCGACCTGGAATCGTTGCAGGCGGCGATGAATCGAGCGATCGAGCGGCGCAACATGATCCGCTTCACCCCGATCGGACAGGACCGCGAGCATGCGGTCGTGCTGCTGCGCCTGGCCGTCGAGGCGATCACCCAGGCCGACACCCGGCTGGCCGCTGTGATCTTGGACGGCGCGGAGCCCGAATCCCCCGACGGTTCGGTGGCGACGGTGGCCGCCTGTATCGGTGTGGCGCTTGGGCTGCTCGACAACTGGCTTCCTGGCCGCGAAGCACAGACACCGGTCGGCCTGGGCGACCAGGCGCGGCTTCCGGCCGGGCACTGGCTCGGGGAGCGTGCAGCCACCGACATCCTCGTGCTGGCGCGAAAGGGGCGCGCGTTCGGCGCGCTGGACACCCTGATTGCCAGACAGGGAGGGCGCCACGTCCTCTACGGTTCGGCGCTGGCCGTGGCCGCCGCGGTGCGGTGCTGGTCTCAGATCACCGGAACGACGGTCACCGAACTGACCCGCACCCATATCCGCTAAGCACCGGGGCTGGTGGTCGGGGCGAGCCAGGGAGGAACTGGGTTGCACCCAGCGGTCGCTTCGCCCGCCTCGACCTGGCACGGGCCCTCCCACCGGCCGGCCTGGGGGTCGGTTTTGATCCTTGGTAGCTATTTGACCGATCAATTCCTGCCGACTTATGCGTTTTCCTTGTCCTGCGGCAGGGGCAGGCAACAGGATCGGGGACTGCGGGCGGCACCGACCGTGCCGCCGCGATTGCTGACCGAAGGGAAACCCATGCTCCAGTTACCTGGATCCCGACGCCGCATCGTGGCGTTGGGTGTCTTGACAGCGGCGGTGGTGATGGGGGCCGGGGTGCCCGCTCAGGCCGCTCCCGTTGACGCCGCCGCGCAGGCGAAGGCGGCCGGTTCGACGAAGCTGGCCCGCAAGCTGGTCAAGGAGGTCGACGTCCGTGCCGTGAACCGGCACCTGGTCGCGTTCCAGCGCATCGCCGACACCAACGGCGGGATCCGTGCGGCGAGCACGCCCGGGCACGACAAGTCCGCCACCTACGTCTACGACAAGATGAAGGCGGCTGGCTACGACGTGAGCTACCAGGAGTTCACGTTCATCTTCGAGCAGACCCTGGCCGAGAAGGCCAGCGAGATCAGTCCCACGCCCCGCACGCTGGCCCCGATCGTGATGACGTACTCACCGAACACCCCGGTGGGCGGGATCACCGCGCCGCTCGGGGTGGTGCCGGTCGACGCGACGCCAGGCTGTGAGGCCAGCGACTTCACCGGCGGCACCTACACCGGCACGATCGCGCTGATCAAGCGCGGCGGCTGCACCTTCGCGATCAAGCAGGCGAATGCCGCTGCCGCAGGTGCGATCGGCGCGCTGATCTTCAACAACGCCGTCGACCCGAACGAGGCGCTCAACGGCACGCTCGGCGACCCCGCGGCCGGCGTGGTGCCCACCGGCGGTCTCACCCGCGGCGAGGGCGAGACCCTGACCGCGGACGCGGCCGGCGGCACGGTGACCGTCAACCTCGAACTGCGCACGCTGCAGGAAGAGCGGACCACCCGCAACGTCATCGCCGAGACCAAGGGCGGCAAGGCCGACAACGTGGTGATGATCGGTGCCCACCTCGACAGCGTCACCGAGGGCCCGGGCATCCAGGACAACGGCACCGGCAGCGCCGGTCAGCTCGAGGTCGCGCTGCAGCTGGCCAAGCACAAGGTGAAGAACAAGGTCCGCTTCGCGTGGTGGTCGGCCGAGGAGTTCGGCCTGCTCGGCTCGGAGCACTACGTCGCGCAGCTCTCGTTCGAGCAGCAGCTCGACATCGCGCTTTACCTCAACTTCGACATGATCGGCTCGCCGAACTTCGCCAGGTTCATCTACGACGGTGACGACAGCGACGCGGTGGGAGCTGGTCCGGGTCCGTTCGGTTCGGCGCAGATCGAGAAGGTCTTCGAGGGCTTCTACGACGGCCGTGGCCTCACCCACGAGGGCACCGACTTCAGCGGCCGGTCGGACTACGGACCGTTCATCGCCGTCGGCATCCCCTCCGGTGGGCTGTTCACCGGAGCCGAAGGGGTCAAGACCCCGGAGCAGGCGACGAAGTTCGGCGGTGACGCGGGCGTGGCCTTCGACAAGTGCTACCACCAGGCATGCGACACCCTCGGCAACGTCAACCGCACGGTGCTCGACCAGAACGCCGACGCGGTCGCATGGGCAGTCGGTCTCTTCGCTCTGGACACCTCCGCCGTCAACGGAAACGCCCAGGCGAGGAAACTCCGCGCCGCGGCAGCGAAACGCGCCGCCACGGCACGCGGTGCCAAGCACGTCCACAACAACGTGGTCGCGGCCTGACCGCGGGCACCTCCCGGAGTAACAGCGGCCTGGTGTCGGTGCGCGTGTGCGCGCCGGCACCGGGCCGCCGCCGTCACTGCGCGGCGGACGTCTCGGCGACCGGTGCGCATCCGCATGCGTCCCCGCGCCAGGCCTGGATTCCTTCGCGAACGGCGATGCCGGCCACCACCAGTGCGGCGACCGGGTCGGCCCAGCCCCAGCCGAGGGCGGCGTTGAGGACCAGCCCGAGCAGCACGATCGCGGAGAGGTAGGTGCACAGCAGCGTCTGGTTGGAGTCCGCGACCACCGTCGCCGAGCCCAGGCCGCGGCCCACCCGTCGTTTGGCGTATGTCAACAGCGGCATCACGACCAGGCTCACCGCCGTCAAGGCGATGCCCACCATGCTGGGCGCGGGTTCGTCGCCGCCGAGGAGGTCGCGGGCGGCGGTCGCGCCGACGTAGGCGGCCAGGCCGAAGAAGGACACCGCAATCAGCCGCAACGCCCGTCGCTCGATCCGCTCGGGGTGTGGCCGGGAGAACTGCCAGGCGATGACAAGAGCCGACGCGACTTCGACGGCCGAGTCCAGTCCGAAGGACACCAACGCCACCGACCCGGCGACCGCCCCCGCGCCGATCGCGACGACACCTTCGGTGGTGTTGTAGACGATGGTGACCCACGCCAGTCGACGTGCCCACCGGTTCAACCGTGCCCGCCGGTCCAACACCGGCTCGGTCGCCTTCCTCGTCATGGCCGCGCCACGGAAGGCCGCGCCGCCGCCATCTCGTCCACGCAATCCGGACCGGGGCTCACTGCCAGCACCAACCCGACCAGGTCGGTGAGCGCGTGCGCGAGCCGCGGGTCGGCCAGCTCGTAGCGGGTCCGGCGGCCCTCATAGACCGCCACGACCAGGCCGCAGCCGCGCAGGCACGACAGGTGATTGGACACGTTCGACCGCGACAGGCCCAACCGCGTCGCCAGCTCACCGGGATACCCCGCGCCATCGAGCAACACCAACAGGATCCGCCGCCGGTTCTCATCCGCCAACGCCCGCCCGACCCGGGCCAACGCCTCCTCGCCCAACGCACTAGTCAGCATAGACTGAACAATACAGCGAGTACGAATCAGTCGAGGCGCCAGCGAAGACGGTTCGCGGTGGCGTGCCGGACGGCAGCGCGATGGGTGAAGCGGCGGCCGGTGCCTGCGTTGCTCGCCGGCCTCTACCGTGCGTTCCGGGTCGCCGACGCCGTTCTTCTGGCGCTCGGAGGCGGGGCAGATCCGGGCAACAGGCGGGTCTGGCCTGGTGGGGGCGGGATAGGTTGCTCCGGTGATCGGCACGCGTGGGGCCCACGACACCGGATCCAGGTGCACCCTGGCCGGACCCGGACGTGCCGCACGGCCCGGACAGACCCGAACCAGCGGTCGGCCGAGATGACCACCGGCGTCATCCTCTACGGACCGCCCGGTGCGGGGATGAACACCGTCACCGCCGCGCTGTGCATGCAGGGCACGCAGTACGCCCACTTCCGGCGCCTCAAGGTCACGATCCACCCCGAAGCGGAGTACCGGTGCACCACCGTCGGCCGTCTCAACGCGCTCGAAGGCGCGGGACTGCTGCTCTACCGCACTTCCCGGCACGGGGCGGAGTACGCCATCGACTCGCCGGAGCTGACCGCGCTGTGCTCGTCGGGACGCATCCCGGTGGTCCGTGTCGGGCAGGTCGCCGGGCTGTTCGCACTCGATGCCTACCCGTTGCACTGGGTGCGCGTCCTGCTGTGGTGCCCCCGGGAGATCATCGCTGCCCGGTTCCTCCGGCAAGGCGACAGCGACGTCCCCGGCCGGCTGGAGGCATGGGCCCAGACCCGTGAGGATCTCGTGCGGAGCCCGGCAGCCATCTGGACGCTCGCTCTCGGGACCGACCACACCAGCCCGAGCCAGGCAGCGGCGCGGATCCATGCCGCCGTGGAGGCGCACAGTCAACCCACCGTGGCCACCGGGGAGGCCCTGTCCTCCCTCGGCGTGCTTCCCCGGTAGGTCTCACGGCGCCACCGTGGGGCGCACCTGCGGAGCGTTCGCGGCGCTACTCCCGGAAGCCTCGGAGGAAGCGGCGGAAGACACCGCCTTCGCGGGGGAGGCCGGGCGCCTGCGGCGGCGCGCTGCGGCGTCGCCGCGCGATCGGCTGGTCGTAGTCCGTCCGCTCGATCGCGTCGACGACCTCGCGCTCGGTGAAGTCCTCGGACCCCGGGATCACCGGCACGAAGCCGACCAGCATGCCGTCGCCCATCACCTGGGCCTCGAGACCGGCGGTGCCGTCGGTGTCCCAGACCGCCTCGCGCCTGTCCGGCAGCACGACCCGTACCCCGAACTGTGAGACACCCACCCGCGGCAGCGCCAGGTGGGCCGGCACGCCCCGTTCGCGCAGCGCGTCGACCACCCGTTGTGCCCGCTTCTCGTCCATATTGCTCAACGTTAGCGTCGGGATCCGGCGGTGGCGCGCTCCGGACGAGCCCGGGAGCCGTGCGGCCGGCAGTGTGTGGGCGTCCGGGCGCGTTCAGGCCCGAGGACGTTCGGGGCGGGTTGTGCGGGGGTTCGTACGCTGTGGCCGGCGGCCCGCCGCGCCGGTGTCGGTGCGGACGGGCGACGCGCTGCGCACTTGCTGTCGGCCCTTCGGCCCGCGCAGCACCCTGACAGGAGGAACGCGATGACAGGCGGCCTGGATCACGAGGACTACCGCGACGCATTCGCCCCGGAGGTGTCCCCGGCCCGGCGTCGGCACCTGGCGGCGGCGGACGCCGACACGACGCACCTGTACTCCGCCGTGCTCGGTGGCCTGCTCGCACTTCTGTTCGGAGTAGCCGGCGTGGTGGTGCTGGTCGCCGGTGTGCTGCCACCGCACGCGTCCGCGGCGTTCCGCCTGGTGGCGGGCGGAGGCTGCCTGGCGGTCGCTCTCCTGGCCGCGGTGTCGGCGATCCGGTCGGCCGTGGCGGAGTGGCACCTCCGTGCTGCCGACCACAATGGACAGTACCTCTCCGGGTACGCCCTGACCGAGCACGCCCGGCAGGACGCGGAGGTGGGTGACCTGCTCCGACGGACCCAGGGGGCGGCCGCGCGGATCCGTGCCGGCGAGATGTTCGCCGACGGCACGCTGGCCGGGGCAGTCGACCGCGCGGCACTGGACCGTGCCGAGTGGACTCTGGTGTCGTCGACGTACCACAACGGAGCCCGCCGGGACCTGGCTCGTCAGGTCGCCCAGCTCGAGGAGCTGGCCGACACCGCCGGGCGCATCGAGGCCGCGGTGGCCGAGGCGACGCGCGATCCGAATCCGCCCTCCGGGTCGGTCGGGATCGACGCCCTTGCCGACGCGCTGGACCGGGCCAACGCGCGGGCCGCAGCCCTTGAGAGCCTGGTCAGCCCCCCTCGCAAAGCTCTGTGAGGCTTCCCGGGCACCCGTGACCTTCCCGTCTCCCACACGCCGCCGAACCGTTATTCGGACGCATCGCCACTGGAGTTCTCTGTCTCACGACCTCGATGGAACTGCCCACTTGTACCTGGGTCCTACAGTGCCTCTCACAGAAGTGTCAGGGTTCAGGGCCAACATTCCAGGGAGTTGAGACTGATGGCGGAGACTCACGGACTTCTCGTTATCGAACGGATACTGCGCGACCGCGACGGCGTCTGGCGACAGATCGCCGAGGACCGGGGCCTGAACGCGTTGTCGGGCCAGATGCTCGCCAGCTCCGCGGTCGCGCTCGCGATCTTCGGCGCGGTGCTCGGCGCTTCCAGCGGTTGGCTGCAGGCGATCTCCTCCGCGGTGAAGCTGCCGCTGCTGTTCCTCATCACGCTGGCGATCTGCCTACCGACCCTCTACCTGTTCAACCTTGTGTTCGGCGCCCGACTGTCGGTGCGTCAGGCCCTCGCACTGGTCTCGGTGTCGATCACAGTGATCGCCATGCTGTCGGTCGCGTTCGCGCCGATCACGCTCTTCTTCCTGGTCACCGCGCCCCAGTACAGCTTCTTCAAGCTGCTCAACGTCGCGATCCTGACCCTCACCGGGATCGTCGGACTGCGCTTCCTGGTGAGCGGGATGCGGACGCTGAACGTGCTCACCGAGCAGCAGGCGGCTGCGGCGGCCGCCGCACGGCGGGCCGAGCCGGCGCCCGCCGGCGCCGGCTCCGACGCCAAGGTCGAACCGAACAAGGAACTGGTCACGGTCGGCGCGACCCAGGCCCCCACGACCGCGGCCACCACGCAGGCCGTGCCCAACGGCCAGCCCGCCCAGGTCCCGGCGATGGCGGCACCGGCCACCTGGCCCGGTCAACAGCAGGGCTTCCGGCCGCCGCCCCCGGCCCAGCGGCCGCCGGCGGCCGCGCCGGCCCGGTCCGGGAACATGGGCCTGCTCTACATGTGGGTCGTCGTGTTCGGCTTCGTCGGCACCCAGCTGGCCTGGACGCTGCGCCCGTTCGTGGGCAGCCCCGGCGAGCCGTTCCAGGTGTTCCGGACGATCGAGGGCAACTTCTACGTCGACATCGTCCGCACGCTCGCCCTGCTGTTCTGACCACTTACCGCGCCGGGAGGCCGGCCAGCTACTCCGGCCAGCCTCCCGGCCCCGATCGTGGTGTCCGCACCCTGCCCGCGCAACGCGCCAGGCGGGCCGGCCGCCGTCCCCGGCGGCTCGACTCAGATCGCGCGGACGTAGGTGATCGTGACGTTCGTGCAGCCGTCGGCACGGCCGTTGAGGGCGTCCTTCTCGGCCACGTCGACGCTGAGCCCCCAGCGCAACTTCACCGCGACCCACTCCACGATGTAACGGCAGCGTTCGCGGGCAGGCATCCAGTCGTCAGGGTCCTTGTCGCCCTTGGCCTGGTTGACGTTGTCGGTCACGGCGGCCAGCGAGCGGAGGTCGCCCAGGTCGTTCGCGAACGAGCGCCGCTGGCTGGTGGTCCAGTTCCGGGCGCCCGAGTCCCACGCTTCGGCAAGCGGGACGAAGTGGTCGATGTCCAGGTCGGCGGGGTCGGTCCAGACCTCCGCATCGTAGTAGGAGAGCCAGCGCCCGCCCGAGAGCCGGCAACCGGAGCCGACCTGCGGCGTGGTGGTGGCCTCGTCGATCAGGACTTCGTACCGGGTGTTGCAGCTGTCGCCGTCGGCGTCGATCCAGTGCGGGAACTTGCTCCGGCTGTACCCGGTGCGCACCTCGGACTCGACGGGCAGGCTCGCCACGCCGTCCCGGAGTGACACCGACGCCGCCGAGGCGGGTGCGGGCAGCAGGAAGGCACCGGTTCCGGCGGCCAGCGCCGCGACCAGCAGGGTGCGTAATCCGATCGTCCGTCCCATGAGCACTCTCCGTGGTGGTAGGAAGTCCGACGAGGACAGTCTTCCAAGTCCACGCCCGCTTCGCATGGATACGGCTTATTAAAGAAGAATGAACGCTATGGGTACTTCGTCATCCTGATCGGACACCCCCGGTCACCGCGCACGCCCTCAGATGCAGTACACCGGCAGCGGCGGGAAACCGTTGAACTCCACTGAGGAGTAACTGGCGGTGTAGGCGCCGGCGCTCCGCAGGTCGACGTGGTCGCCGGCCCGCAGCGTCAGCGGGAGCGCGTACCGCGTCTGCTGGTACATCACGTCGTTGCCGTCGCAGGTCGGACCAGCGAGCACCACGGGACCGACCGGGTCGCCGTCCCGCGGCGTGTCGATCGGGTAGGCGATGGCCTCCTTCTCGGTCTCGGCGAGTCCCTGGTACCGGCCGACGTCGAGGTAGACCCAGCGGTGGTCGTCAGTCGGGGACTTCCGTGACACCAGGACGACCTCGGAGCGGATCAGGCCGGCCTCGGCGACCACCGACCGCCCCGGCTCCATCATCACGCCCGGCAGGTCGCCGAAGTGCCGCCGGACCGAAGCGGAGATCGCTCCGGTGTACTCGGCGAGTGCCGGAGCCTCCTCGCGGTACCGGGCCGGCAGGCCGCCTCCGAGGTTGAGCAGCCGGAGTCGGACGCCGTGGGCGGCGAGCTGGTCGAACACCGCGGCCGCGCCGGCGATCCCGACATCCCAGGCCGTCGACCGCAGTTGCTGCGACCCGACGTGGAAGGAGACGCCGCACGCGTCCAGGCCGAGCCGGTCGGCCCGGCGCAGCACCTCGACGGCCGTGTCGGGTGTACTGCCGAACTTGCGCCCGAGCGGCGTGCGGGATCCCGCGTCCTCCACCAGGATCCGGCAGAACACCGACGCCCCCGGCGCGAGTTCGGCCAGATGCTCGACATCGCCGGTGCTGTCGGTGGCGAAGAGCCGGACACCGGCCTCGTAGGCGTGGGCGATGTCGCCGCGCTTCTTGAGAGTGTTGCCGTAGGAGATCGTGTCCGGTGCGGCACCCTGGGCGAGGCAGAGGTCGATCTCGGCCGGGCTGGCGGCGTCGAACCGCGCACCGACACCGACCAGCAGCCGCACGACCTCGGGCGCGGGATTGGCCTTGACGGCGTAGTGCAGCGTGGCGAACGGAAACGCGGTGCGCAACGCGAGAAAGCGCTGCTCGACGGTGGGCAGGTCCAGCACCAGGCACGGCCTCGGCAGGGCACTGCGGTCGAGGTAACCCCGGATACGTGTCAGCCCGGCTGTCCCGGCTCCGGAGTTCCCCGCGGCGGCCGGCGCGTCCACGCCGGCCCTCGCGCCGGCCTCCACATCGGTCCCCGTGTCGGCCGGCAGCGGGCCCACGACGGTCTCGACCATGTCGCTGTCGCCTCTCGATTACACATCGTAACGTGTAGGTGGATATCCGGATATCGATGCGGTGGTATTGATTTCTCCGCTATCTTCTCGCCACCGGTCATGCTGGTGCACAGGCCGGACCGCGAAGGATCGGGGGCACCATGCGTCGCACACTCTCCTGGATCGTGACACTCGCCTTATCCGCCATCGGCGCGGTAGCCGCGCCGATCGCGCTGCATCCGGCCCACGCCGGCCAGGCCGGACGGGTCACCAGCGACTACACGCTGCTGCGGGCGAAACCTCACGGGTTCGTCATCGGCCAGGCATACCGGGGCCAGGGCGTGACCGTCCAGCAAGCGCCCCAAGAGGGCTACCAGTGGGCCCGGATCGGCAACAACTTCAACGACTGTGCGTGGATCTTCCAAGGCGCCGTCAAAACCACCGGCTCCGCCGGTGACTCCTGCCGCCACGACAACCGCGGCATCAGCGAGAGCCGGTTCGCCCGCTTCATCGCCCTGGGCGGCGACACGGCGGGCAACCCCGCGAACGGCACCGACGGCCTCCCCGCCCACATCGACGTGACCGGCCCCAACTGCGCCGCGAAGCACGGCGACCACACCCCGGCGTTCGGCAACGTCAACGCGATCGAGGGCACCACGTCGGCGAAGGACCACCTGTTCCTGGTCCCCCATGGTCATCCGGTGCTCTGGCGCTACCTGACCCGCGACTATCAGTGGTTCATGGTCCGCGACCCGAGCCGGGGACCGACCGACGGCACCGGTGCCCCGTCCTGGTACTACGTCTACTCCGGTTGCGTGGTCCCCGACCAGATCGACCCACACCGCTTCATCCCGTAGCGCTGGGTTCATCCCGTAGCGCTGGCCGGCGGAGCACAGCCCCGGTGCGGCCGCCAGCCCGGCGCGGGGGGCGTCAGTGGTTGCGCAACGCGTCGATGAGTTCGCCACGACTCATCGACGAGCGGCCCCCGATGCCGACCTTCTTCGCCCGCTCGTACAGCTCCTGCTTGGTCATGTCGTCGTAGCTGCCGGCCTTGCGTCCGACCGCGGAGCGGGACGACCCGGCCGACGCGTTGGCGATCCGGGCGGCCTTCTCCTTGCTCTCGCCCTGTCGACGTAGTGCCTGGTACTGCTCCTCGTCCTTGATCTGCGCCCGAGGCATCTCATCCTCCGTCCAGTCCGAGTTGCTTCCGTAGATCGTCACGGCGGGCCTGGAGCATGGCGGCGAACGCCTCCTGCTCCTCGGCCGCGGTGAGGGCCGCCGCGGTGTCCGCCGCGTCGCCGGCGCCCTCCGCCCGCTCCCCGATCCGCTGCCGGACATCGGCCGCGATCCGCCGGACCTCCTCCAGCTCCTCCTCCACCCGCCGTAGTTCCTCGCGCAGTGCCTCCGACTCGTCGACGGTCATCCGGAGCCCTCTCTGCCGATCCCACCGTTGTCCACCTCGGGCTACCCAGGATCACGCGGCGGTACTCGTCGAACGACTCAGCCGCCCACGTCGATGCCAGGCCGGCAGTCGGGGGCGGCCTCGGCCGTCCGCAGCACCTCGCGGGTGACCGACGCTCCCGCCTACGGACCCGCCTGGTCGCCGCCGGCCTCCGGTTCGTCCGGATGGGCGTCGTCGTCCGGGTCGGTCTCGATCGCCAGCACGAAGTTGCGGACCGCCATCAGGGCGAGGTCACGCCGGCTGGCCGGTTCCTGGTGCCAGAGCAGCGCGTCCTCGGCCAGGGTCCGGTGCTGCGCGGTGCTGAGCCGTGCGGTGATCCGCCGGGCGATCTCGTCGGCCGTGGCCATGGGAAGCTGCCGCCGCGCCATCGCGTACTCCATCGACAGTTCCTCGTTGATGCCGTGCACGGTCACCTCCCCTCCGGGCTTGCCGGCTTGCCGCTCGCCTCGTCCACACCGGCCTCGGGCAGCTCAGGACCGCCACTTGATGCCGCAGCCCATGCTCGGCTGGTGTGGCTCCGGCACGGCCTGTCCGGCGAGCACGGCCTCGATCGCGGTGCGCAGCATGGCTCCGGTGAGCGGCTTGCCGTTGCCGGGTGTGGAATCGTCCAACGCCCCCCGGTACGCCAGCCGCCGGTCGGCGTCGTAGAGGAAGAAGTCGGGCGTGCAGGCGGCGTGGTAGGTGCGCGCGACGTCCTGGTCGGCGTCGACCAGGTACGGGAAGGTCCAGCCGGCGCGTCGGGCCTGCCCGGCCAGCTGATCGGGCCGGTCGTCGGGATACGCGTCGGCGTCGTTCGCGCAGATGCCCACCACGGCCAGGCTCGGATACGCCGCGACCACCTGGGCCAGCTCGGCCTCGACGTGGCGGACGTACGGGCAGTGGTTGCACAGGAACGCCACCAGCAGCGCGGGCGCGTCGGCGAGGTCGTCGCGCGCAACTGTCCGGCCCGTGACGTCGGGCAGGGTGAAGTCGGGAGCGGACGTGCCCAGGGGCACCGTCGAAGAGGTAACGGCCATGCCTGCAGCCTACGAGGTGACGGCCGTCCTGCGGCCCGCACCCGGCCTCCGGGCAGTCAGGCGCGAACTCGGCGCAACGTTGGCGCGGCGAAGGCAGACCGCGCGCTGACAGCCACGAAAGGCTTCAACGCGCGGTCGAATTTCGCCGGCGGGTGGAGCGGCCCGGCCGGGATGAAGCGTCGGTGATGAGCCGACGTTCACATCGCCCGGATGCGGAGGTAGCGCCGGATGTCCGGCACCGACATGAGCGTCATCACGACCAACCCGAGTACGGCGACCGCGACGATTACCAAACTGACATAGCCGACGATAGCCATGGATTAATCCCCTCGACAGAGAGTTCGGGCAAGCTGCACCATACTACTTTGGAGGGCCGGCCGGCCGGGTTTCTTGTCAGGTCATTTCGTGCATGTCGCCGTCGGGCGTGCCCGGCTCCCGGAGCCCGGCGTCGCGCAGACGCGGCAGCACCCGGTCGAGGACGCCGACGAAACCGGCGCGTTCCGGCTCCGGCACGCCGTCGAAGACACGGCGAGCCCACCGGTGCCAGTCGGACTGCCACCCGGCCGCGGCCGCCCGGCCCTGGCGGGTGAGGGTGACCACCGTCGCCCGCCGGTCGGCCGGGTGCGGCCCGCGGTCCACGTACCCGGCGGCCTCCAGGGCGTCGAGGAGTCCGGTGACGTTGCGAGGGGTGCAGCCCAGCGCCTGGCTCAGCGCCCGTTGCGTCTGCGGGCCGTGGGCGTGGACGTGCCAGACCACCTCGGCCCGGGGGCGGCTCAGACCCCGTTCGGTCAGCCCCCGCTCCATCAGGTCGCCCATCACCGCGGCCAGCTCGAAGAGCCGTCCCATCGCCTCGTACGAAGAATCAGGATAAGATTCATCGTGTAGTTGATTCACTATGAGGTAGCCTCCGGATCCATGATAACCACCCGAGTTGCCCGGCCGGGCCCGGCGAGAAGCGCACGCCGGTGACGGCGGGCGAGATCGCGGTGTCGGGCCTGACCAAGTCGTTCGGTCGGGTGAAGGCCGTCGACGAGCTGAGCTTCACCGTGACGCCCGGCGCCGTGACCGGATTCCTCGGCCCCAACGGTGCCGGCAAGACGACCACACTCCGGATGCTGTTCGGCCTGGTGGCAGCAGACGCCGGCACCGCGACGATCGGCGGCCGGTCCTACGCCGCACTCCGGAACCCGCACGGCGAGGTGGGCGCCGTGCTGGAGGCCACCGGCTTCCACCCGGCACGCACCGGACGCCGTCACCTCCGGACGTACTGCACCGTCAACGGCTACCCGCGTGCCCGCGCCGACCAACTGCTCGACCAGGTCGGGCTCGGCGCGGCGGGACGGCGCGCGGTGGGGACCTACTCGCTCGGCATGCGCCAGCGGTTGGCACTCGCGGCCGCGCTGCTGGGCGACCCGGCGGTGCTCGTGCTCGACGAGCCCGCCAACAGCCTCGACCCCGACGGCATCGCCTGGATGCGCGGGCTGTTGCGGGAGTTCGCCGGCCAGGGCCGGACCGTGCTGGTGTCCAGCCATGTCCTCTCCGAGGTGCAGCAGCTGGTCGACCACGTCGTGATCATCGACCAGGGTCGGCTCCTCCATCAGGGCCCCCTCGCCGATCTCGCCGAGCGGTCCGGCCCGGTGTCGGTGCGCACGCCGCAGGGCGAGCGGCTCCGGGCGGCGCTGTCCCGGGCCGGTGCGACCGCGTCGCTGATCGCTCCAGACCAGCTCCGGGTCACCGGCCTGGGCGTCGCCGAGGTCGGCCGAATCGCCTTCGCCGAACGGGCGGAGGTGCTGTGGCTCGCCGCCGAACGCGGCGACCTGGAAGAGGTCTTCTTCGCCCTCACGTCCCCAGGCACTGTGCGGTGGCCCGCACAGCCGGGCCGGGCCGCTGACCCGCCGAGCCCGCCGCAGGTCGGCGGCGGACCAGACACCGCCACGGTGAGCTGAGATGCGCAGACTCGTCGCGGGGGAGTTCCACAAGTTGTTCACCACCTGGCTCTGGCTGTGGCTGCTGGCCGCCTCGATCGCGCTCACCGTGCTGTACGCGGGCCTCGCGATCGCGTTCTCCGCCGACCCGGACAACGTGGCTCCTCCACTGTCGAGCGCCGCCGGCCAGCGGGTGCTGTTCTCGGTCGGACAGGGAGCGGGCGCTCTGGTGGCCGTCCTGGCCGCGATCGGGATCACCGGCGAGTTCCGGCACCGGACCGCCACCGCCACCTTCCTGGCCACCCCTCGCCGGGGTCGGGTGGTGACCGCGAAGCTGGTCGCCTACGGCCTGGTCGGTGCCGCGTACGGCCTCGCCTGCGTGGCCGCCACAGTCGCTACCGCCGTCCCGTGGCTGGCGTCGCGAGGCATCGACGTACCGCTCACCGGCAACGGGATCCCGACCACGCTGGCCGGCGTGGTCGCCGCGGTGGCGATCTTCGGGCTGGTCGGCGTCGGCCTGGGAGCGCTGGTGCGCGACCAGGTGGCCACGGTCGTCACGCTGCTGGTCTACCTTTTCGTCGCCGAGCCGATCCTCACCCGCATTCCCGCGCTCGGCGGCTGGACGACCTACCTCCCGGGCTCCGCCGCCAGCGCGCTCACGCAGGTCACGCTGCGCGGCCAGGACTTCCTCGAACCGTGGCAGGGCGGCCTGGTGCTGGCCGGATACGGCGTCGCGTTCGCCGTCGCGGGCACCTATCTGGCGATCCGGCGCGATGTGACCTGACCGGGTCGTAGAGTCGCCCGCACAGCCGCCGATGCCGTGCCGCCACGTGGTGCGACACCGGTCCGGCGGCAGGGCGCCCGATCCTGTCGCGTTCACGTCCCGACCGGGAGGTCCGTCCGATGGTCCGCGTCCACCACCTCAACTGCTGCACGATGCGCCCGCGCGGTGGCCGCCTGATGGGAGACCGGGACACCATGGTGGCGCACTGTCTCCTGGTCGAGACCGCCGGCGCCGGCCTGGTGCTGGTCGACACCGGCCTCGGCACCTACGACCTCGACCACCCGCAGAGCCTCGGGGGGATCTTCCGGACGCTGTTCCGTCCGCAACTCGTCCCCGGCGAGACCGCGCTCCGGCAGGTCGAGCAGCGGGGCTTCGCCGCCGCCGACGTCCGGCACATCGTGATCACGCATCTGGACGTGGACCACGCCGGCGGCCTCGCGGACTTTCCCGACGCAACCGTGCACGTGCACGCCGACGAACACGCCGCGGCGATGGCCCCGCGCACCCAGAACGAGCGCGGTCGGTACCGCACCCACCAGTGGGCGCACGGGCCGAACTGGGCGCCGTACCAGGCCGACGGCGAGGCATGGTTCGGCTTCGACGCGGCCCGCACCCTGCCGGGACTCCCCGAGGAGATCGTCGCGATCCCCCTTCCCGGCCACACCCGGGGCCACACGGCCGTCGCGGTGCGGTCCACCGGCGGGTGGTTGCTGCACGCCGGCGACTCGTACTTCCACCACGGTGCGGTGACCGGTCCCGACGGGCGCGTGCCGGCACTGTTGCGGGGGTTCGAGCGCGCGGTCGCGGTGCAACCGCGTCGGGTCCAGGGCAACCACGAACGGCTCCAGGCTTTGGCCGCCGGCCAATCCGACGAGGTCCGGGTGTTCTGCGCGCACGACCCGGAGGAGTTCGAGGCGTTCGCATCCGCACCCGAGGAATGACGGTTCGAACTGCCCGTCGCCGGCAACCCCTCCGGTAGTCAGAGCGATGAGATAAGGAGGAGGGGGAACAGCTCGGCCAGGTCGAACGAGCGTCCGCAATTCGCCCATCGGATCCCCGTCGACACCGAAGAGCTGTGTTACCAAGGAACGTCCGGCCGGACACCCGGCCGTTACGAAGTCTTGTCTTCTTGGGAGGCATTGCCATATCTACCCTGGACACCATGAGCACGGACGCGACGAGAGCGGCGGCGAGCCTGTTCTCGATCGTGCTGTGCGGGACGACCGTTGGCGTGCTGCTCGCCATCGCGGCCCTGCCCGCCGCCGGGGTGAGCGGCATGGGCGCCAAGGCCGCGGCGGAGTCGTTCACCAACCTGCCGGGTGAGCTGGGCGCCACCCGACTGCCGGAGACGTCGTACCTCTATGCCGCCGACGGATCGCTCATCACCTCGTTCTACGCCGAGAACCGCACCCCGATCGCGCTGGCCGACGTCGCGCCGGTGATGCGGGACGCCACCCTGGCCGCCGAGGACGCGCGTTTCCACGAGCACAACGGCGTCGACGTCCAGGGCATCATCCGAGCGTTCGTCCGCAACCAGCAGGCCGGCGAGATCCAGCAGGGCGCCTCCACGCTGACGCAGCAGTACGTGCGCAACGTCCTGCGCTACTCCGCCACGAACGCGGCGGAACGGCGTCGCGCGACCGAGGAGACGGTGGGAAGAAAGGTCCGCGAGGCGCGTTTCGCCGTGTCGGTGGAGAACCGCTACACCAAACAGGAGATCCTCGAGCGCTATCTGAACATCGCGTACTTCGGAAACGGCGGATACGGCGTCGGAGCGGCCGCGCAGCGGTATTTCTCCAAGACGCCGAAACAGCTCACCCTGGCCGAGGCCGCCATGCTGGCCGGACTCGTGCAGAGCCCGTCGACCTACAACCCGATCGGCCGGGACGGCCGCGCCGCGCTCGCCCGCCGCAATTACGTTCTCGATCGGATGGTCAGCCTGGGCATGGTCACGGCCGCGCGGGCGGCCGCGGCCAAGGCGGCGCCGCTGGCCCTCAAACCACGCCAGCCGCAGGGCTCGTGTGTCAACGGCAACCGCGCCTACGGCTACTACTGCGACTGGTTCCTCGACTGGTGGAAATCGAACCCCGCGTTCGGCGACACCCGGGCCGAGCGGGAGGAGAACCTCCGCCGCGGCGGCTACCGGATCGTCACCGCGCTCGATCCGGTCACCCAGCGCGCGGCTCAGCGGTCGGTCGACAGTCAGGTGAGCCGGTCCAGCAACTTCGCCGCCGGCGCGGTCGTCGTCGAGCCGGGCACCGGCAGGGTGAAGGCGATGGCCGTCAACCGCACCTACAGCCTGGCGAAGAACGCCCGCGGCCGGGACGCGCCCAACACCGTCAACCCGCTGCTCACCGGCACCAATGTGTCGCCCGGCTACCAGGCCGGTTCCACCTTCAAGCTGTTCACCCTGGTCGCCGCGCTGGACCGCGGCCTGCCGCTGGGCACCAAGATCTACGCGCCCGGCCGGATCAAGACCCAGTTCCGCAACGCCACCGGCCCGGTGGCCTGCGCCGGCGACCACTGGTGCCCCAAGAACGCGGCACCGGGGATGACCGGCACCCACACCATGTGGTCGGGCTTCGGCGAGTCGGTGAACACCTACTTCGTCCAGCTGGAGGAGCGGATCGGGGTGAAGGCCGCGGTCAACATGGCCGAGCGGCTGGGCATCCGGTTCCGCTCCAGCGAGGACATCCGGCTGCGCAACCTCGTCCAGAAGGACCCGAACGCCTGGGGCTCGTTCACCCTCGGCACCGCGCTGGTCACGCCGCTGGACATGGCGAACGCCTACGCCACGGTCGCTGCCCGGGGCAGGCGGTGCGAGCCGCTGCCGCTCAGGTCGATCGCCGACCGCGACGGCCGGAAGCTGCCGTTCTCCGACCCGAGCTGCAGGCAGGTGATCCGGCCGGAGGTCGCCGACGCGGCGGCCGACGCCGCCCGCTGCCCGATCGGTGACAAGGCGGCGTCCCGGTGCGAGGTCAAGAACGGCGTGACCGCCCGCCGGGTCGGCTCGGCGTTCGTCCGCCCGATGGCCGGCAAGACCGGCACCACCGACGACAACAAGGCGGCCTGGTTCGTCGGCTTCACCCCCAACCTCGCGATGGCGGTGTTCTTCTCCGACCCCGACAACCCCGGCCTGCGTCCGGTGCCGAACTACCGGGTGCCGGTCACGGTGTACCTCGAGACCATGCGGGTGGCGCTCGCCAAGCTGGCTCCGGCCGGGTTCCGCGCGCCGACGGCACTGATGAAGGTCGGCAGGTCGGGGCGACCCCCGACGTTGCGCAGCGACCCGAGCGTGGGCGCGAAGAAGCCCGACAAGAAACCCACCGCCACCCAGCCGCCACCGCGGCCGGGCGGCTGATCGTCCGGTTGGCCGTCGGGCACGGTGAGCCGGGCACGGTGGGACGAGCTCAGCGGGACGAGCCGACCGGTGCCTGCGCCTGGGCGTAGCAGCCGTCGAACGCCTCCAGCACGGCCGGCCACACGCACCGGGCCGGTTCGGTCGACCGGTTGTGGGCCGAGATCCGCTGCCGCAGACCCGGCTCGGCGGCCAGTCTGACCAGGGCGTCCACCATCTCCTCGTCGTCCCCGCCGAGCAGGCCCTCCCGGCCGTGGTGGACGAAGTCGGAGATTCCGTTGCCGGCTCGGGCTACCACGGGCAGGCCGGCCAGACGGGCCTCCAACGCGGCGATCCCGAACGACTCGAGGGCGGCAGGGGCGAGGAACATGTCGGCCGACCCGAGCAGCGCGGCGATCTCGGTGCGGTCGAGCCGGCCGGCCAGCGTGACCCAGTCGTCCATGCCGTGCCGGCGCAGATAGCGCTGCATCGCGGCACGGGCCGGGCCGTCCCCCACCACCGTCGCGCGCAGGCCCGATGCGTCGCCGAGCCGCCGGTGGGCACGCCGCAGCAGCCGCAGCAGGGTCACCGGCTGCTTGCGCGGGGCGAGCCGGCCGACCGCCACCACGTGCACGCCCCCGCCCGCCACGGGCCCGCGGTCCGGCCGGCGCCAGCGCGCGGGCTCGATTCCGTTGGGCACCACCGTGACCGGAAACCCGCCGGCCACCGACCGTCGGATGGGTGCCGCAGCCGCCTCGCTCACGGCGGTGACCACCAGCCCCCACCGGCTCCAGCCCACCGTCGACTCGAACGCCCGGTAGATCCCGAGGGTGACGGGGTCCCACATACTGTGGACCGTCACGACCGTCGGGACGCCGTCCCGGATCGCGCGCCGCGCGGCGGTCCAGGCGAACGGAGAGACCGCCCCGACATGGACATGGACGACGTCCGGCTTCTCCGCGCGCAGCACCCGACCGACGTGCCAGCCACCCCGGGGGTGGAGGGGAAGTTCGAAGGGGACGGGCGCGACCACCCGGTGGACCGCGATCTCCCGTCCGACATCGTCCCCGGGCGTGGCGGTGACGATCGAGACCTGGTGCCCGGCGGCCTGCTGAACTCCTGCGAGCGTGGCGACCTGAACTTCGATGCCGCCCAGACGCGGCAGGAAACAGTCGCTGACGTGTGCGATCCTCACGTCGGTCCGGGCCTCCCGATCACTTCCGCGGCCGGTGTGCCGCGTGTTGAGCGTGATAGTAGGCGTCCCTGATGTCCACCTGTGTGTTCTTCCACGCCCACCCCGACGACGAGGCGTTGCTCACCGCCGGGACGATGGCCCGGCTCGCCGCCGAGGGGCATCGGGTGGTGCTGGTGGTGGCCACCGCCGGGCAGGCCGGGCTGGCCGCCCCGGAGGCGGTCGACGGCGTGGCCCTCGGCGACGTGCGGCTCGCCGAACTGCACGCCTCGGCCGCCGTGCTCGGCTGCGCACGGGTGGCGAGCCTGGGCTACGCCGACTCCGGCCTGGACGGCGACGCGGCCACCCCGCCGGACGGGCCCGCGGCGTTCGCCCGGGTCGACCCCGAGGGGGCGGCGGCGCGCCTGGCCGAACTGCTGCGGGACGAGGACGCCGACCTGCTCACGGTGTACGACCCCACCGGCGGCTACGGGCACCCCGACCACGTCCAGGTGCACCGGGTCGGCACCCGGGCGGCGGCGCTGGCCGGCACACCGGTCGTGCTGGAGGCCACGGTCGACCGCGGCCTGCTGCTCCGGGGCCTCCGGCTGGTCGAGCGGGTGTACCAGTTCCCGCCGGAGTTCGACCGCGGGCGGTTCGAGACGGCGTACGCGCCGAGCGAGGCGGTCACCCACCGGGTCCGCGTCCGCCGCTACGCCCGGGCGAAGCGGGCCAGCATGGCCGCCCACGCGACCCAGGCGACGGGCGGCGACGGCGAGCGGACGCTGGCCGCGTTCCTGCGGCTCCCCCGGCCGCTGTTCCGGTTCGTGTTCGGCACCGAGTGGTACGTCCAGCGTGGACTGCCCGCGGGGACGACGCTCCGCCATCCGTTGGCCTCGCTGCCTCGGGGAGGTGCGGCCTGATGCGGCGCCAGGTGCTGCGGCTTGTGCTCTCGGTGGCCTCACTGACCCTTGCCGGGGTGATCCTCGCGGTGGTGCTGCCGGTGGTCGTCGGCGTCAGCTGGGCCGAGATCGGCACCCGGCTCGCCGCGCTGGACGGGTGGACGCTGCTGTGGCTCTGCCTGCTCTGGATCGCCGGACTCTGGGCCTACACGTTCGTCCTCACCGGCTCGCTGCCCGGCCTGACCAACGTTCAGGGCTTCATGCTGAACGCCACGGGCAGTGCGATCAGCAACGTCCTGCCGTTCGGCGGGGCCGCCGGAATCGCGGTGACCTACGGCATGTGCCGGGCCTGGGGGCACCGCCCGCCCGCGGTGGCGGCCTCGGTCCTGGTCAGTGGGGTCTGGAACACCGTGTTCCGGTTCCTGCTCCCGGCGATCGGGTTGGTCGGCCTGCTGGCCTCCGGACGGGTGCCGGACAGCCGGATCGCCTCGGCGACCGTGGTGGCCTCCGCCTCGCTGCTCGCCCTCGCCGCCGTACTCGCGGTCGCGCTGTCCTGGAAGCCGGCGACCCGCTGGCTCGGCCGGATGGCGGACGTCCTTGTCCGGGCGCTTCCCCGCCGGTTCCGTCCGGCGTCGGGACGGATCGGCGCGTCGCTCGAGCGGCTGCGGCAGGAGACCGTCGCGGTGCTGCGCATGGGCTGGCTGAAGATGTCGCTGGGCATGGTCGGGTTCCTCACCCTGCAGGCCGCGCTGATGGCCGCGTGCCTCGCCGCCACCGGCTCCTATCCCGGAGCCGCGCTCACCCTGGCGGCGTTCGCACTCGGACGGGTGCTTACCACGGTGGTGGTGACGCCGAGCGGGATCGGCACCAGCGAGACCGGCACGATCGCGCTGCTGGTCGCGCTGGGTTCGCCGGCCGGACCGGTGACCGCCGGGGTGCTGTTGTTCTCGATCTTCACCTATGCCCTGGAGATCCCGCTGGGGGTGCTCACGGGGTCGGGGTGGCTGCTCGCCCGGCGCCTGCGCCGACGCGGCGCCGACATCGACCCGCTCCCGGTCGACCCGGCTCCCGAGAACGACGCCAGCGACGGCAGCCCCGAGTCGGCCGCTACTCTCCGGCCTTCCGGATGACCAGGACGACATTCTTGTCGGTGAGCTCCTTGAGCGTCACCTGGAAGCCGCTGACCTCGGTCTGTGCGCCGACCTCCAGCGTCACCTGCTGACCGCCGATCTCCACCACCGCCTGGTTGTTCTCCACCTTCACGAGCTTGGCCTCGACGCCGAGAACGCTCGCCTTCGCGTCGACCGAGCGGTCGAGCGTCACGGTGCAGGAGTCGAGCGTGCAACTGGTCTGCGCGCCTTCGCTGCTGCATCCGGCGAGCACCAGCGCGGCGAACGCGGCGGCGACGCCGACGGCGAGACGGGACGGGCGGGCGGAGGTGTTCCGGAAGGAGGTCACGCCGCCAAGTGTAGGCGGACCAGACCAGCCCCCTCCACACCCCGGACGTCGCTGAGGCCGGGAACGCCACTGAGGGGGCCGGCGGGACGGCCCCCTCAGCAGGTGGGGTGAGGTCGGGTCCTGCCGGCGCGGCGACGGCAGCCGGCAGGACCCGAGTAGGTGGGCGCCGGCCGAAGCCGGCGCGCGGTGTTATCCAGCCATGCTCGCGTGCACGGTCATCGGCACCCTCCGGACGCCGGTGACCGCGTCGACAAGTGTCGTGACCTCGTGACCCGACACACAGATGAGGTGGCCGCCCGGCCGGAGCACCGCGCTCACGCCGATCTCCAGGAGCGCGGCGGCCCGCACCAGGACGCGGGTGGTGGCCGGGTCTCCGACCCGCACGGAGAGCCGGTCGGAGCCGCGACCGGGACCCGACGCGAGCAACGCCGCACGCCAGGCTGCCGTCGCGAGCGCCCGCCGGTGCCGGTGTTGACGCGGGCTGAGCCGGGGCAGCGCGGACGTCTCGGCGCAGAGCACCGCCGAGCCTGCGCTGCCTGCCCGGTCCAGGGCCGACTGGACGACGGGGGCGGCCTCGGGCGGAACGCTGACCCGGTGGATGCCGTAGCGGTGCCGCTGCCCGTGGAACCGCGACTCGACCCGGGCCACCGGTGCGATGTAGGCGATCGCCGCGGCGAGTCGTTCCGCCGCTGCCGCACTGTCGAACTCGGCGAGCAGACCGGGGGTGAGGCTCTCGGGCCGCCGCACCGTGCGGATCGGACCGAGCGCACCCGTGGGCGGACCGGCCACCCGCAGCAGCATGACCGCTTCGAACGTGGCGCATGAGGCGTCGAACTCGGCGACGCCGAGCGCCGAGCGCAGCGCGTGATCGCGGGAACGGCTCACCAGCGGACCCGCCCTGCGGAGAGAGCGGCGCCCGGGCCGGTGGCGAACAGAGGCTCCGGCCGGAATCCGGTCATCTTGTCGCCCTCCCGTTCCGGCTTGGCCGTGGTGCGCAGAACGTCACATCGTGATGACGCTCACGTCATGTCAGAAGGAGCATCGCGGGCCGTGTGCCAGGGCTGGGCGGATCTGAGGTAGATCTAAGGATCACCACCAGCCTCGGATTCGTGACAGTCGGTTACAGCGGCACTCCGCTTCCCCGCAAGCTCGGCATCCGCGACTTCGGCCTGGCCCACGGCCGGGTCGACGTCAGGGTGTGCGCCATCGACGAGCGGTGGGCGGGCTGAAAGTTCGCGATCCGCCCTCGCCGACCGCTGCCGGGTCTCGACGGCCGCGTGGTCGACTCGGCACGGATTCATCGGAACGGCGTCGATGCGGAACGGGCGGTTCTGGCCTGTGATAGGCACCGTCGCATGGTCGACGTCCTGATCGTCGGCGCCGGGCACAACGGCCTGGTGGCCGCGGTCCTGCTCGCCCGGGCGGGGCTGGCGGTGGAGGTGCTCGAACGGGCCGGAATCGTCGGCGGGGCCTGCCGGACCGAACGGCCGTTCGCCCGGGCACCGGGGTTGGCCGCGTCCACGGGGGCCTACCTGCTCGGGCCGATGCAGCCGGAACTGCTGCGCGCCCTGGACATCGACCTGCCGCTGATCCGCCGCGACCCGCACTACTTCCTGCCCACCCTGGACGGCCGCCACCTGCTGCTCGGCAGCGACCGCACCGACGCCCGCCGGCAGTTCGCGGAGTTCTTCTCCGAAGCCGACGCGGCGGCCGACGCGGCGTACCACGCCGAGCTCGCCGCCCTGCGCGACGACCTCGCCCCGGCCTGGTTCGCCGCGCCGCTTCCGGTCGAGGAGACCGCGCAGCGGTCTGTGCGGCCGACCCTGCGCCGGGCGTTCGTCGACCTGGTGCGGGGGTCGGCGATGGACTACCTCGACCGGTTCGGGTTCGCCTCCGAGACGGTCGTCGCGATGTACGCGATCACCGACGGGATGCCCGGGTTGACGGGTTCGCCCTGGTCACCGGGCTCCGGGCACAACCTGCTCGTGCACAACATGTGCCGGCTGCCCGGCGCCGACGGTACGTGGATGGCGGTCCGCGGCGGCATGGGTACCGTCACCCGCACGCTGGCCGCGGCGGCCACCCGCGCCGGGGCGCGGATCCGGCTCGACACCCCGGTCGACCAGGTCACCGTCGCGGCCGGCGCCGTTGCCGGGGTGGTCACCGCGACCGGCGAGGAGGTCGCCGCGCCGGTGGTGTTGGTCTGCGCGGACGCGTTCCGGCTGCCGGCGATGCTCGGTGACCACACGCCGCCGTGGCTGGCCGAACGGGTGGCCGGGTGGACCGCGCGTTCGCCTGGCCAGACGATGAAGGTCAACCTGGCCCTGTCCGACCTCCCCCGCTTCGCCGCGCTGCCCGAACCACGCGGCCAGCACGGCACCACCGTCCACCTGATGCCTCCCCCGGCACCGGACGGCAGCCTGCTCACCGCGATCCGCGAGGCGTTCGACGGCGCCGAGGCCGGACGCCTGGACGCCGTGCCGCCGCTGGACTGGTACCTGCACTCCACCCTCGACCCCTCGCTGTGCGACGTCGCCGGCAACCACTCCTCCGCGCTGTTCGTCCAGGGCGTGCCGCACACGCCCGCCGGCTCGGACTGGCCGACGGAGAAGGCCGCCTACGTCGACCGGCTCCTCGACCTGGCCGAGAGGTACGCGCCGGGCCTGCGCGAGCTGGTGGTGGACGTGCACGCACTGAGCCCCCCGGAGATCACCTCGCATTTCGGCATCACCAGCGCGAACATCCACCACATCGACAACGCGATCTCGTTCACCGACCGGATGCCGTACCGGGCCGGGGTCGACGGGGTGTACGCGGGGGCCGCGGGGTGCTTCCCGGCCGGCTCGGTGATCGGCTGCGCCGGGCACAACGCGGCGCGGGCCGTGCTGGACGATCTCGGGGTGGCCCGGCCCCGATGAGCACATCGGCGGACCCGGGTGTCTCCGCTGTCCCACCGATGGGTCACCCTGTGTGCACCACGACGAGAAGGAGCTTCATGGCAGAGCCAGCGGGGAGGATCGTCGTCTCGGGGCTGACCAAGCAGTTCAAGCGGGTCAGAGCCGTCGACGACCTGACCTTCAGCGTCGAGCCCGGGACGATCACGGGGTTCCTCGGCCCCAACGGAGCGGGCAAGACGACTACCCTCCGGATGTTGCTTGGCCTGGTCACCCCGACAGCCGGCACCGCCACGATCGGTGGCCAGCGCTACCACGACCTCACCGACCCGCTCGGGACGGTCGGCGCCGCGCTGGAGGCGTCCAGCTTCCACAAGGGCCGTACGGGGCGGAACCACCTCCGGGTGATGTGCGCCGCGGCGCGCCTTCCGCACCGCCGGGCCGACGAGGTGCTCGACCAGGTCGGGATGGCCGCCGCCGCCAACCGGAAGGTGCGGGGGTACTCACTCGGCATGAAGCAGCGCCTGGGCCTGGCCCAGACCCTGCTCGGCGACCCGCAGGTGCTGCTGCTGGACGAGCCGGCCAACGGACTGGACCCGGCCGGCATCAACTGGCTGCGCGGCTTCCTCCGCACGCTGGCCGACCAGGGCAAGACGATCCTGGTCTCCAGCCACCTGCTCAGCGAGGTCGAGCAGACCGTGGACGACGTCGTCATCATCGCCGCCGGCCGGAGCGTGCGGCAGGGCAAGCTGACCGATCTCAAGGGCGAGGCCACCGCATCGGTACGGGTCCGCACGCCCGACCCCGACCGGCTGGCCGCCGCCCTCGACGGCGCCACCGTCCGCCGCGGCGACGAACCCGGCCTGCTCTACGTCGACGACCGCACCGCACCGCAGATCGGCAAGACGGCGCTCGCGGCCGGCGTGGAGCTGCACGAGCTGACCTCGGTGCAGTCCGACCTCGAGGAACTGTTCCTCCACCTCACCAGTGAACAGGCAGGTATCCGGTGATCGCCCTGGTCCGAAGCGAGGTACTCAAGCTCCGTACCACCAACGTCTGGTGGGGGATGGCGCTCGGCCTGGTCGGTTTCACCGCCCTCGCTCTGCTGTTCAACTACTTCACCACGAACGCATTGCTGGATGACCCGACGTTCGGCGCGCCGCCGCCGGAGGACCCGTCGCAGGTGCAGCAGAACCAGCAGGCGGCGGCGACCGCGGTGGCCAATAGCGCTGCCGCGCTCGCCACGAACGTCTACACCTCGGGCCAGTACTTCGGCCTGCTGCTGGCGATGGTTCTCGGCGTCCTGATCGTCACCAACGAGTTCTTCCACCAGACCGCCACCGCGACCTTCCTCACCACCCCGAAGCGGTCCCGCGTGATCGGCGCGAAGCTGGTCACCGCGGCGCTCTGGGGAGCGCTGTTCTGCCTGGTCACGGCGGTACTCGCGGTGCCGATCGGCGCGCTGCTGCTCGGCAGCCTCGGCACGCCCACCGAACTCGGAAACGGCGCGGTGCTGGGTGGGCTCGCGCTCAACCTGCTCGCGTTCGCGATCTGGACGATCTTCGGGGTCGGGCTCGGCACGCTGCTCAAGAATCAGATCGTCTCGATCATCGTGGTGATCGTTGCCTACCTCGGCCAGGCCGTCGTGGGCACGATCCTCACCGTGCTGGCCATCCAGTTCGACGCCCAGTGGCTGGTCGACGTGCAGTACTGGCTGCCGGGCGGCGCGTCGCAGGTCATGGTGTCCACCACCGAGGTGCCCGGCATCCCGCCGTGGTGGGCCGGCGCGCTCACGTTGCTCGGCTACGGCGCGGTCACCGCCGCGATCGGCACGGCGATCACCGTCCGGCGCGACATCAGCTAGGCCGGACGGCTCGGACCGGGGGCGTCGGCTGTGGCCGGCGCCCCCGCTGCGTCTGGCGTCCGACTCGTCGCCGGGTGCGCGATGCACGCCGCCCTGTCGGGTCGTCACGCGCGGGCGGGGTGGTTAGCCCGGAAATGACCTGTCGCGTAATCTTGTCAACCGCAGGTCCACTACCGGCACCCCCGCTCAAACCCGAGTAGAAGAAGGCGATTTCGCGCCGTGTCGACGCAGAGCAGCCATGTTCCGGCGAACCCACCGACCACCTCGGACGACCCGATGGCGAACTTCGGCGCCAACGAGTGGGTGGTCGAGGAGATCTACCAGCAGTATCTGAACGACCCGGCGAGCGTCGATCCGGCCTGGCACGAGTTCTTCGCCGACTACGCCCCGACCGGTCCGGTCGACCAGCCCGCGCCGACGGCGTCCACCTCGGCCCCCGTGCCGAGCCCCGCCGCGCCGCCGTCCTCCGCACCGGCGACCGCGCAGGCCCCGCCCCAGGCCGCCCCCCAGGCCGCCCCACCCCAGGCTGCCCCGCCGGGCCGGGCCGCCGGCCGGCACACCGAGCCCGAGCCGAGCGCCCCCTCGCCCAACGGTGCCGCCGCCGCACCCGCCGCCGCGACACCGGCGCCCCCCAAGCCGGCCGCGGCGTCCGCCGACGCCTCCGCGGGTACGCAGGCCCGGCCGATCCGGGGCGCGGCAGCCCGGATCGTGCAGAACATGGACGCGTCGCTGACCGTTCCCACGGCCACCAGCGTCCGTGCGGTGCCGGCGAAGCTGCTCAGCGACAACCGCATCGTGATCAACTCCAACCTGGCCCGGGCCCGCGGCGGCAAGGTGAGCTTCACCCACCTGATCGGCTACGCGACGATCCAGGCGCTCAAGACGCACCCGGAGATGAACAACGCGTTCACCGAGGTCGACGGCAAGCCGGCGATCTCCGTGCCCGACCAGGTCAACCTGGGCCTGGCGATCGACCTCCCGCAGAAGGACGGCAACCGCACGCTCGTCGTGGCCAGCATCAAGGGCTGCGAGGCGATGGAGTTCGCGCAGTTCTGGGCGGCCTACGAGGACATCGTCCGGCGCGCGCGCAACGGCAAGCTGACGGCCGACGACTTCTCCGGCACCACGATCAGTCTCACCAACCCCGGCGGCATCGGCACCGTCCACTCCGTACCCCGGCTGATGAAGGGCCAGGGAGCGATCCTCGGCGTCGGCGCGATGGAGTACCCCGCCGAGTTCGCCGGCATGAGCGAGGACGCCCTCGCGGACGCCGCGATCAGCAAGGTCATGACCCTGACCAGCACCTACGACCACCGGATCATCCAGGGCGCGCAGTCCGGAGAATTCCTCAAGCGCATCCACGAGCTGCTGCTGGGCGCCGACGACTTCTACGACGGCATCTTCGCCTCGCTCCGCATCCCGTACGAGCCGGTGCGGTGGGTCCGCGACGTGACCACCGTGCACGAGGGGCAGATCGACAAGAACGCCCGCATCCTCGAGCTCATCCACTCCTACCGGGTGCGCGGCCACCTGATGGCCGACACCGACCCGCTGGAGTACAAGCAGCGCCGCCACCCCGACCTGGACATCCTCGAACACGGCCTGACCCTGTGGGACCTCGACCGGGAGTTCCCGGTCGGCGGGTTCTCCGGCCACCGGGTGATGAAGCTGCGCGACATCCTCGGCGTGCTCCGCGACTCCTACTGCCGCCGGATCGGCGTGGAGTACATGCACATCCAGGACCCGGAGGAGCGGGGCTGGATCGCCGAGCGGGTCGAGCAGAAGCACACCAAGCCCGACACCGCCGAGCAGAAGCACATCCTGGCCAAGCTCAACGCCTCGGAGGCGTTCGAGACGTTCCTGCAGACCAAGTACGTCGGCCAGAAGCGGTTCTCGCTGGAGGGCGGCGAGTCGGTGATCCCGCTGCTCGACGAGGTGCTGCAGGCCGCCGCCGGCCAGGAGTTGGACGAGGTCGTCATCGGCATGCCGCACCGCGGCCGGCTCAACGTCCTCACCAACGTGGTCGGCAAGCCCTACGAGAAGGTCTTCAACGAGTTCGAAGGCAACATGGACCCGGAGAGCGCGCAGGGCTCCGGCGACGTGAAGTACCACCTCGGCGCGGAGAGCAAGTACACGACGCCCGACGGCCGGCACACGATCGCCGTCTCGCTCACCTCCAACCCCAGCCACCTCGAAGCCGTCAACCCGGTGCTCGAAGGCATCGCCCGGGCCAAGCAGGACCTGATCGACAAGGGCCTGGCCGGCTACACCGTCCTGCCGGTGCTGATGCACGGCGACGCCGCGTTCGCCGGCCAGGGCGTGGTGGCCGAGACGCTGAACCTGTCCCAGCTGCGCGGCTACCGCACCGGCGGCACCCTGCACGTGGTGGTGAACAACCAGGTCGGCTTCACCACCTCGCCGGCCTACTCGCGGTCGAGCTTCTACTGCACGGACGTGGCCCGGATGATCCAGGCGCCGATCTTCCACGTGAACGGCGACGACCCGGAGGCCTGTGTGCGGGTGGCCCGGCTCGCGTTCGAGTACCGCCAGACGTTCCATAAGGACGTCGTGATCGACCTGGTCTGCTACCGGCGCCGCGGGCACAACGAGGGCGACGACCCGTCGATGACCAACCCCGAGATGTACGCCCTCATCGACGGCAAGCGCAGCGTCCGCAAGCTCTACACCGAGGCGCTGATCGGCCGCGGCGACATCACGGTCGAGGAGGCCGAGGAGGCGCTGCGCGACTTCCAGGGCAAGCTGGAGCAGGTCTTCGTGGCCACCAAGGACTCCCAGAACGTGGCCCGCCGCGACCCGGAGATGCAGCCGTCCTCGTCCACCACGCACCAGGTCGAGACCGCGGTGCCGCTGGAGATCGTCCACCGGATCGGCGACGTCCACGTCGAGTACCCGGAGGGCTTCACGCCGCATCCCCGGCTCAAGCCGCAGATGGAACGCCGCCGCACGATGTCCCGCGAAGGGGGCATCGACTGGGGCTTCGGCGAGATCCTGGCGATCGGCTCGCTGCTGGCCGAGGGCCGCTCGGTGCGCCTGGCCGGCCAGGACACCCGCCGCGGCACATTCGTCCAGCGCCACGCGGTGCTCATCGACAAGGTCACCGGCGAGGAGTACACGCCGCTGCACCACGTCTCGCCGGAGCGCGGGCGGTTCTGGGTGCACGACTCGCTGCTGAGCGAGTACGCGGCGATGGGCTTCGAGTACGGCTACTCGCTGGCCAACCCGGACGCGCTGGTGCTGTGGGAGGCGCAGTTCGGCGACTTCGCCAACGGGGCCCAGTCGGTGATCGACGAATTCATCTCCTCCGGCGAGGCGAAGTGGGGCCAGAACTCCAGCCTCGGGCTGCTGCTGCCGCACGGACAGGAGGGCCAGGGGCCAGACCACTCGTCGGGTCGGATCGAGCGGTTCCTGCAGATGTGCGCGGAAGACAACATGACCATCGCCAACTGCACCACGCCCGCGAACTGGTTCCACCTGCTGCGCCGACAGGGCCTGGCCAGGCAACGCCGGCCGCTGGTCGCGTTCACGCCGAAGTCGCTGCTCCGGCACCGGGCCGCGGTCTCCCCGGTGGAGGACTTCACCGGCGGTCGGTTCCAGCCGGTGATCGGCGATCCCGGCATCGACGGGACACCGCTCGACCCGGCCGCGGTGCGACGGGTGCTGCTCTGCTCGGGGAAGATCTACTACGACCTGCTGGCCGCACGGAACGAACGCGGACGGTCGGACACCGCGGTCATCCGGCTGGAACAGCTCTACCCGTTGCCGGTGACCGAGATGCAGGCCGCGTTGGACACCTACCCGGGTGCGGACGACCACGTCTGGGTGCAGGAGGAGCCGGCCAACCAGGGCGCCTGGACCTTCGTCGCGCTCAACCTGCTCGAACAGCTCCAGGGCGTCCGGCTGCGGCGGATCTCCCGCAAGGCCGCGGCGAGCCCCGCGGTGGGATCGAGCAAGGTCCACGCCCAGGACCAGCAGTCCCTGCTCGACGCCGCGCTGCCTGCGAGCTGACCGTGTACTTCACCGACAAGGGCATCGAGGAACTGGCCGCGCGACGCGGCGCGGAGACCGTGACGCTGGCCTGGCTGGCCGAGCGACTGCGCGACTTCGTCGACCTCGAGCCGGACTTCGAGGTCCCCGTCGAGCGCCTGGCAACCTTCCTGGCCCGCGCCGACGACGAAGACTAGCGGCGCTGGACCACGCGTCGGGCCGGCCACGCCGGCACGTGAGGAGGCACGCCGGTAGAGGTCAACCCGGGTGATCGACCGCCGATGGCGGGAAGTCGATCTCCGCTCCGGCGCGGGCGACGATCTGGTTGAGCGCCGCGACGTGCCGGGTGAACGCCTCGCGGCCAGCCGGGCTGAGCGCTAGTCGGGTCCGCGGTCGCTTGCCGACGTAGAGCTTCCGTACCCATACGTAGCCGGCGGCCTCCAGCGCACTCGCCTGTTTGGAGAGTGCGGAATCGGTCGTGCCGATCGTGTCGCGGACGGTGCCGAAGTCGACCTCCACCGCCGCCGCGAGCACCGCCACGATCGACAGCCGCGCGGTCGTGGACAGGGTCGGGTCCGGCACCGGGCCGGCGACCGGGACATCGGTCGGATCGCTCATTGCGGGTTGCGTAGTGCGTGTCGGAGGACGGCGCGGCGAAGGAGGGGCCGGATCGCCAGCCCAATGAGCAGAAACACCCCGGCAAGTACCGCGCTCGAGACTGGACTGGGAAAGCGCTGGTATGCAGCGGTGTCGTCGACATACGCCATGACCGCCACGAACGCCGTCAGGAGGACGATCCCGAACAGAAGTCGGATGAGCCCGCCACGCCAACCTCCTCGGTAATTTCGGATCCAGACCGGCCCCGAACGGCGCCGCATCTGGTCGGCCTTCTGGTACACCACCACGTAAACTGTCAAGGCTAGGCCGATCAGCCACATGGCTCTGGTGTCGACTGCCGCAAGCACACCACCCCACATCACGGCATTCGTGAGGATGTACCACAGGGGGTACAACTCCGCCTGCTCCGTGACCTGGCGATGGCGGGCCTGCACCTCGCTGAGGGCTCGCGCGGCTTCCTCTGGACCGATCTGTTCCTCCGGCCCGGTTTCCTGCGTGTTCATTCGTCCTCCTCGGGGGCGACTACTTGTCTGATAGGAAAGTACTTCCCTCGGGGTGAACGCACAAGGTGTCGACTGGCGGATTTCAGCTGGCGCGGTGGTCCAGGGCGACCTTTCCGAAGACGTCGCCGGAGAGCAGCCTCGTGAAGGCACCGCTGACCTGCGAGAACGGGTAGGTGCTGTCGATGGTGGGGCGGAGGCCGGTGCGGACGCACAGGTCGAGCAGGGCGCGCAGATCGTTCGGTGTCCCCATCGACGTGCCGAGCACCGAGATCGCCAGCGCGAACAACCGGCGCAGGTCCAGCTGAGCCAGGTGACCGGAGGTGGCTCCGGAGACGACCAGGCGTCCGCCCGGGCGGAGCGCCTTCAGGGAGTGCTCGAACGTCTCCTGGCCCACCGTCTCGATCACACACTCCACCCGCTCGGCCGGCCGGGCACCCGGCTCGAGTGCGATCGCGCCCAGCTGCTCGGCACGTTCCCGCTTGGCGGCGTGCCGGCTGGTGGCGTAGACGGTGGCGCCGAGCGCGCGGGCGACGGCCACCGCGGCGGTGGCGACCCCGCCCCCGGCGCCCTGCACCAGCACCGTGGAGCCTTCCCGCACCTGACCCTTGACGACCAGCATGTGGTAGGCCGTGAGCCACGCGGTAGGCAGGCAGGCAGCCTCCACGAACGTCAGCTCGGCGGGCTTGGGCACCAGCGAGGCCCCGGGCACGGCCACCCGCTCGGCCAGCGTCCCGGGAAAGCGCTCGGACAGGATCGACGGACGGCCACCGGCGGGATCCGACACCACCGGGTAGACGACTACCTCGTTGCCGTCCGGGTCGGTGCCGGCCGCGTCGCAGCCGAGGATCATCGGGAGCTGGTCGGCGGCCAGGCCCACGCCGCGCAGCGACCACAGGTCGTGGTGGTTCAGCGCGCTGGC
This sequence comes from uncultured Actinomycetota bacterium, assembly GCA_963740255.1. Classification (GTDB taxonomy): domain Bacteria; phylum Actinomycetota; class Actinomycetes; order Mycobacteriales; family Cryptosporangiaceae; genus CAVUDO01. The sequence goes on from CAVUDO010000002.1 coordinate 1,528,606, forward strand.
AGCGACCTCGACGACCACCCAGCCCGCCGGCGGGTCCGGGTCGGGCCGCGGGCCGACCTCCAGCGCGGCCAGGGGGTCGGCGTCGTCGAACCGGGCGGCGTAGGCGGCGAGCATGTCCCGACCGTAGCCAACCGCGGGCGCTCCGCCGGCTGGGTTGCCGCAGGTCGCCGGTGACCTCGCCCACGCGGCGGCGACCTGCGACGGTCGGCTAGCGTGCGGCCTGTGTATCCCCACGGCAACCCTCCCCCCGGCAACCGCCCCCCAACGCCCGGCGCGCCACTGGTGCTCACCGCCACCTACCCCGCGGTCATGTTCACGTTCGGGCTGTTCAAGCCGATCGCGACCCTGAACGGGCATCGGGTCCCGCTGAACTGGGGCCAGAACGTGCTGCCGGTACCGCCTGGCATCCACGACGTCCGCGTCCACATCCCGTACCTGTGGGACATGGGCAGGGCACAGATCGCCGTCGACACCCGCGACGGCGTTCCCGCCCAGGTCTTCTACGCCCCGCCATGGGTCGTCTTCGTCCGCGGCGCGATCGGGCGGCAGCCGGTCAAGAGCCCCGGGCTGGGACTGCTGCTCGCCCTGGCGCTCGGGATCACCGCGTTCGTCCTGCTCTGCACTGTCGTCGGAGCGCTGTTGCCGCAGTAGGGACCGCGGGCGGTCAGTGCCGGGCGACGCCCTCGGCCCGGGCCGCGGCCGCCACCGCGGCGGCCACCGCGGGTGCCACCCGCCGGTCGAACGGGCTCGGGATCACGTGGTCGGGACGGAGTTCGTCCCCGATCACGCCAGCCAGGGCCTCGGCGGCGGCGAGCTTCATGCCTTCGGTGATGGCGCTCGCCCGGACGTCGAACGCGCCCCGGAAGATGCCGGGGAAGGCGAGCACGTTGTTGATCTGGTTCGGGTAGTCGCTCCGGCCGGTGGCGACGACCGCGGCGTAGCGGGCCGCCACCGCGGGGTCGACCTCCGGATCGGGATTGGCCATCGCGAAGACGTATGCACCGGGAGCCATCGACGCGACCGCCGACTCGGGGACCGACCCTCCGGACACGCCGATGAACACGTCCGCGCCGGTGAGCGCGTCGGCCAGCGTGCCGGTGAGGCCGGCGCGGTTGGTGATCCCGGCCAGCTCGGTCTTGGTCGGGCTCAGCCCCGGACGGGCCGCATGGACGATCCCGCGCGAGTCGGCCACCGCGATGTCGCCGACGCCCGCCGCGAGCAGCATCTTGGTCACGGCAACCCCGGCCGCGCCGGCACCGGAGACCACCACCCGCAGGGCCGACAGCTCCCGGCCGGTCAGCCGGGCGGCGTTGCGCAGAGCCGCGGTGGTGACCACCGCGGTGCCGTGCTGGTCGTCGTGGAACACCGGGATGTCCAGCCGCTCGCGCAGTGCCGCCTCGATCGCGAAGCAGCGGGGGGCGCTGATGTCCTCCAGGTTGATGCCGCCGAAGCTCGGGGCGAGCCGCACGACCGTCTCGACGATCTCGTCGGGGTCGGTGGTGTCCAGGCAGATCGGGACGGCGTCCACGCCCCCGAACAGCTTGAACAGCACGGCCTTGCCCTCCATCACCGGCATCGCGGCCCTCGGACCGATGTTGCCGAGCCCCAGCACCGCGGTGCCGTCGGTGACCACGGCCACGGCGCGGCCCGTCCAGGTGTACTCGGGGTACAGCTCGGGCGACTCGGCGATGGCCGAGCAGACCCGGGCCACCCCGGGGGTGTAGGCGATCGAGAGGTCGTCCCGGTCGGCCAGCGGGACGGTGGCGGCGATCTGCATCTTGCCGCCCCGGTGGGCCTGGAACACCGGATCGTCGTACAGCTCGGGCCGCAGGGAGGATTCGACGGGCAGGGCACTCACGGGAGGCTCCTCGGCACTCGACAGGGCGACGCGTTCGATCCCGCGCCGGGACAGGCGGGCCGCGCCGCCCGATCCGATCGCACGAGACGGTGTGGCACGACGCCCGGGGGTCGCCCGAGATGTCGGGGAGTCTCGCATGTCCGATGCCCGCGGCGCGCGACCGGATCGCGGGACGGGTGTCTCACCCCGAGGCCGGTGCTCCCCTCCTCCGCAGCCTACCGGGCAGCCGAGGCGGCCAGTACCGCAGAACGACCCGGCCGTACACGTCCGCCGGCCCGTAGCGTCGCGAGTCATCGGTGACCGCCCCGTTGTCCGACTCGAGCCACCAGCCGTCCTCGACGGCCCGCAGCGCCCGCTTCACCACCAGCACGTCCGGTCGGCTCCGGAATGCCCCCACCACCACGTCGCCGGGACGCACCCGGGCCTCGCGTCGCACCAGCACCGCGTCCCCGTGGCGGAGCGCAGGCACCATCGAGGGCCCCTGCACCAGCACCGGCGTCCACCGCCGCGGCAGTCCGTCCACCGTCCGCGCCCTCCTCGGGTCAGACCCCGTCGCCATCCAGCACACCTGCGGCGGCGCCCAGCCAGGACGCCCGCGGCTTCGTCCGGGCTCGCCACGCCGACCCCGCCACGTCTCTGCCGGACGTCCCCGCGGTGGGTCGCCGTCCCGCGATCCGGGTCGGGGGTTGGGCGAGGGTAGGGTCGGGTACCACCTCGTCGAATGGCTGTCGGTCGAGAATCGATCATTGCACCGGAGGACACACATCATGCGGTTGCCGCGTCTGTTCACCCCCCGCACCGTCGCCCACGCCCACTGCGACCTTCCCTGTGGCGTCTACGACCCGGCCCAGGCCCGGATCGAGGCGCAGTCGGTGAAGGCGGTCATGGAGAAGTACGCGGGCAGCGACGACGCCGACTTCAAGACCCGGGCGGTGACCATCAAGGAGGAGCGCTCGTCCCTGGTCAAGCACCACCTGTGGGTGCTGTGGACGGACTACTTCAAGCCGCCGCACTTCGAGAAGTACCCCGAGCTGCACCAGCTGTTCAACGAGGCCACCAAGCTGGCGGGAGCCTCGGGCGCCAAGGGCACCAACGACCCCGCGGTCGCCGACCAGTTGCTGGCCAAGATCGACGAGATCGCCGAGATCTTCTGGGAGACCAAGAAGGCCTGAGCCCTCCCGCCAGGCCACCAGCCGGCCGGCTCCGCGATCGCCGCGGGGCCGGCCGAGCCGTCCGCGGGTTGGCCGTGCCGTGAGCTGGGTCGGCCGCCGTCTGCTGAGTTCGCCGTGCCGTCAGCCGGTCGGACCGTCAGGCGGCCGGGGATTCGTCGGCGGGAGCGGGCGAGCGGCGCAGGCGTTCCCGGGTGACCACGACCGCTCCGGCCAGCGCGATCGCCCCGCCGACGAAGCCCAGCGCGTTCGGCCACTCGCCGAGCCAGACCACACCGATCACGATCGTCAACCAGGGCACGAGGTAGAGCGCGGTGGTCGTCCCGGAGACACTGGCGCGGGCCAGCGCGTAGCTCCACGCGACGAACGCCACCGCGGCGGGGAACACGCCGAGATAGGCCACGGCCAGCAGGCCCCGCGCGGGCGCGCCGGGTGAGAACCAGTGCAGCGCATCGCGGATCGCGACGAACGCCGAGGCCCAGAGCGCCACCGCGGTGAACATCGCGGCCAGCACGACGCGATCCGAGCGATCGGCCCGGACCGCGGGCTCGGCGGTCACTGCCGGGCGCGATCGACGAAGACGCCACCCAGCAGCGCACCGAGATCCGCGTGGCGTGCCGCACGTGGCTCCGGGCGCCAGTGGTACCAGTCGAAGCTGTGCAGGTGGTCCGGGAGCTGCGGTGCCTGCGGCGCCGCCGGCAACAGGACCGGCACCCACCACAGCCGGGCCGCGGTCGGAGAGTCGGCACGGGCCAGCAGCTCCTCGTGGAAGCGCCACAGCGGCCCGTGCTTCCATGGCTGGCTGCTGGACGCGCCGAGGAGCGCCGCCACCACACCGGCGCGCAACGCCACGTCGAGCGCCCCGTGCGGCACGGCCGGCCGGGCGAGTTCGCCGTCCTCGTCCACCCACGCGCGGACGCCCAGGACCGCGAGTTCGTCCCGCAGCAGGCGGGCCTGCTCGAGGTCGTCCGGGCCGTGGCCGAGGAGGATGTCGAACTCGGACCCGGCCCGGAGGCCGTCGGCCGCCAGCCGACCCAGTCGGCCGCGTTCGTCCTCGATGCGTTCCAGCAGAACTCCGACGGCCGCCTCGTCGTCGGTGGCGAGTTCGTCGAAGGTCAACGCCCAGGTGCGCTCCGCGGTCGGGTCTACCGCCGACCACTCCACCGCCGAGGCCGGCTGGTGCAGCTCCCGCGAGCCCGAGGACGGCTCGGGACGTGCGGACAGGAGTCGCCCGACCAGCGTCACCAGCAATGACCGGCGGCGGTCGAGTGCCGTGCCGGGGGGAGCGGCGACGGCCAGCCGCAGCTCCGCCCGGCCGTCGTCCTCAAGCTGCCACCGGACCAGCACCACGCCGCCGGCATCGTCGGCGAGGAGGGCCGCGTCACGACAGCAGGCGACCCGCGGGAAGAGGGTCGTCGCCAGCAGGGACACCACCACCTCGGTGGCCGCGGCAGCCCGTTCCAGCTGCCAGCGCCGGCCCGAGCGGGCCAGCACGTCCCAGGCGTCGGCCAGCGGCCGGGTCGCCGCGTCGGGCAGCAGCAGCGTGCCACCGTCCGGTCCGGGAGACCACCAGCCGGCCCGCTCGCGGACCAGGAACTGCGCCAGCGCGGCCCGGACCGACGACGCCGCATCCCCGCTCACCGGAGCGGACAGCAGCTCCGCCGGTACGTCCCCGAGCAACGCCGTCCCGTCGCCGGCGGGCTGGCGTGCGGCGTGCGCGGTGACGGCGCGGACAAGGTCGGGCAGCGCGTCGGGACGGAGGAAGAGCCGCCCGCTGCTGCCGAGGCGGAGGATCTCGCCGGCGACGTCGAGGTGGCGCGCGGCCGTGCGCCCGATCCGTGCCGCGCGGACGGGCGGTTCGCCGCGTCGAGCTGCCGCGTCGACGACGGCCGGGAGTCCGAGCGTCACCGCACCGGACCGCCGCGCACCCAGGATCGTCTCGTCCGCCACGCGGAGTGCTTCGTCGCGATGCCGCCCGTCGGTCGCCTCCTCGGCCAGCCGCTGGTCGGCCGCACCTTCCCGTTCGATCGGCCACACGAGGATGTCCCGGCCGGAGCTGTCCGGGGCCGCCAGGATCTCCTCCCGCGGGTGGGCGGCCACGCAGCCCGTCCAGCCGGGATAGGCGTCCCGCCTGAGCGCGACGGGCTGCGGACCGTCGAGGTCCCAGACCGCGATGGTCTGGTCGTGCGAGAGGCTGGCCAGGAGCCGGCCCGAGGCCACGGAAGCCACCCGGGAGACGGTGGCGAGGTGTCCCTCGATCACGCGTGCGGGCCGCCCGGTGTCGAGATCCCAGACGAGGACGCGGCCGTCCGCGTCCCCGGCCGCCAGCCAGCGGCCGTCCCGCAACCACTCGACGCTCCAGACCGTGCCCCCGCCCGAACTCAGCCGGCTGGTCGGCGTCCAGTCCGACGTGCGCCAGACGGTGATCAGCGGGCTCCGGGAACAGGCGGCGAGCGATTCGCCGTCGGGCGACCACTCGACGCTCAGGAACGTGCCGAACGGGCTGGGCAGCCGGACGACCTCGCTGCCGTCCTCGACCGCCGTGACCATCAGCGTCCGATCCCCGCCGGCGGACGCGATCCGGCTCGAGTCCGGAGACCAGCGGACGGCGTTGACCCAGGAGGTCTGCACCGTGAACCGGGAGCACAGCGACCCGTCGGACGGGTCCCAGACGAGGACTGTCCCGTCCTCGGCGGCGGACGCGAGCAGGCCGTCGGCCGACCAGTCCAGCGACCGGACGGCCCCGGTGTGGCCGAGCAGGGAAGCCAGCCGCTCACCCGTGTCGGCGTCCCAGACCCCGACCACGGCATCGTTGCCACCGGAGGCCACCCGCCGCCCGTCGGGCGCCCAGGACAGCGCACAGATCCGCTGCTCGTGTGCTCGCCACCTGCGCACCGTCCGGCCTCGCTTCAGTACTCGTCGGCGGGCGGGCGGTCCGGAACGGACCCGTCGTCCCCGCCCGCCCAGTCGACGGTCGTGTCGCGGCCGGAGAGGTCGTAGACCTCGCGTCCGGCCAGGCTGTTGGTGATCACCGCGCTGCGCCACGCCATGCCCGCGAAGTTCGGATCGATCCAGCCGTGGGTGTGCAGCGCCGCGTTGTGCGCGTAGATCCGGTGTGCCGGGGCGCCGTCCCACCGCAGCGAGAAGTCCTCTTCCACTGCGAAGCGGCCCTGCTCGTCGAACTCGATCCGCTCGGTGAGCGGCCCCAGGAACTCCGGGGCCTCGGGCCGGTAACCCGTCGCGACCACGACGATGTCGGCGTACGTGCTCTCCTTCGCGGTCGGGCCCTGCGTCGTGACGGTCCAACCCGACCCGTCGGGCTGCAGGTCGGCCACCTCGCGATCGACCAGGAGCCGGTAGGACAGGCTGCCGTCCTCGAGGTAGTCGGCCTCGTAGAGACGGCGGTAGATGGCCAGCAGCAGGGGTTCGAGAATCGCGTCGCTGGAGTACTTCTGCCGTTCCAGCAGCCGTTCGCGCTCGGCGGCGGGCTGACCGTAGAACACCCGCGTGTAGCCGGGCACGTACAGCTCGTTCGCGAACGGCGACTCGTCGAAGGGGACGAAGTTGAAACGGCGCGTCGCCCAGGTGACACGCGCGGGCGGTGCGTGCCGGTCGCTGATGAGCTCGTGGAAGATCTCGGCGCCGGTCTGCCCACCCCCGATCACCACCACGGAGCGGTCCGCGTACGGCACCCGGCGGGTGAGGAACTCGCCGCCGTGGAAGACGGTGGGCCCAAGGTGCGGCTCGACGGCCTCCGGGATGTTCGGCCTGTGGCCGACGCCGAGCACCAGGTGCCTGGCGGACAGCCGCTGCCGGCCCGCGCGCAGCGCGAACCCCTCCGGGCCGATCCCGATCTCGTCGACCCTGGACCCGAACCGCAGGGTGTCCAGCTGCCGGGAGACCCAGCGGAAATAGCGGTCGTACTCCTGCCGGGGCACGTTCGGGTAGTCGGCGACCAGGAAGCGGTGGATGCGCCGGGTGCGCACCAGGTAGTTCAGGAACGTGTACGGGCTGGTCGGGTCGACCAGCGTCACGCAGTCCTTGAGATAGGGGGACTGCAGCGTCGCGTGCTTGAACATCAGGCCTTCGTGCCAGCCGAACTCGGGCCTCGCGTCGAAGAACCGCGCGCGGAGTTCCGGCGCGCTCCGCAGCTGTGCTGCCAGGCTGAGGTTGAAGGGACCGATCCCGACCCCGGCGACGTCCACCGCCGGCAGGTCGGGATCCGGGCTAGCGATGGACCACCTTCTCGACCTCGGCCCCGTCCATCGACGGCCCCCTGTTCAGCTCGTACCGCTGCGGCGCCGCGCACCGTGCCGCCCGCAGCGCGGTGCGGGGCCGGCCGGCCAGTCCCAGTGCCTGCCACAGCCCGCTGGCCAGCGTCGGCATGATCGGTTCGGCCAGCAGTGCGAGGCCCAGCAGCCAGGACGTCGCCGCCTCGCCCCCGGCGGCCTCCGTGGACGGCCGGGCGAGCCATTCGTCGACCACGACGGCGGCGGCGGAGATCGCGACGCTCTCGGGACGCAGCGCCCGGGCCTGCGCCGCCAGCGCGGCATCGAGCCGTGCCAGGACCGCCGGATCGCTACCTCCCGTGGCCACGCGCAAGGCAGCGCCGACCTGCCGGTCCAGCGTTCGGCGGAGTTCGTTGGTCGCGGCCGCGAACTCGTCCGGGCGGAAGTCGGTCGTCTCCTCCTCCGGCGACCGCGACGCGAGGTGGTGGCGCACCTCGTCGCCGGTCGCCGAGGTCTGCTCGACCAGCTCGCTGACCCAGACGGCGTGACCCCGGCTGGTCGAGAACTTCTCCCCCTCCAGCGTCATGAACCGGTTCACCGCGACATGGTCGAACGGTCGGAGCGCGCCGTGCGCGGCGGCCATCGCGTGTGGTCCGACCAGCCCCGCGATCGCGTTGTCGATGCCGAAGAAGGCCACGGTGGTGACGTCCGAGCCCACCTGGAACGGCTCGGCGGGCAGCGCGTCGAGCCGGGCCGCGACCGCGCCGCAGTACAGGCTGTAGGCGTAGACGGTGTTGCACAGGACCGTGTCCGGCAGCGTGTGCCGGCCGTCGATCCCCCAGTCGCCCGGGATCGTCAGGCGGATCCGGCCCCCGGTCCGCGCGACGTAGCGCCGGGCCACCCCGACGACGTCCGCGGGCGCCCCGCTGGCCTCGATCCCGGCCGACACCCGGCCGGGATCGGTCGGTACCAGCCACTGGCAGCGCACATCCCGCCACGTCAGCGGGCCCTCGTCCAACCGCGACCTCGGCTCCAGGATCTCCGAAGGCTGGAAGTGGTATCCGCACTCCTCGCAGGCGTTGCCCCCCGCCCCCGCGCCGCAGTTCGGGCAGCGCCCGGACAGCCAGACGCCCACCACATAGCGGCCGGAGCCGGTCGACACAGGGAAGCGTTCGACCACCTCCCGCACCTGGCCGCGCGCCAGCAGGTCGTCGACCAGGTTCTCGTGCACGGTGCGGTACGGTGCGGCGTGCCCCGGGTCCAACGGGTCGATCCAGTCGTCCAGCGCGACGTGGAGGTGGGCAAGATCGTCGGCGATCAGAGTGTGGAAGCGCCGGCAGGTGTCCCCGGGCGAGCGACCGTTGCGCAGCGCGTCGAGCAGGATCCAGTTCTCGTACACGTCGCTGCCCGTGACGACCCGGACGTCGTGGCCCTCCCGGCGCAGGAACCGGGCGAGCACGTCGGAGCGCAGGTACGGCCCGGAGGCATGCCCGAGGTGCAGCCGGCCGTTGGGGGTCGGCTGCATCGGAACGAGGAGGAACCTCATCGGCCCGGCCGCAGGGCCATGAAGTCGATCAGGAGGACGCTGCGGGTCCCCGGCCCGTCCGCCGGACCCTGCCGGATTCCGTCGACGAAGTGGCTGACCGCGGCGTCGCGGACGGCATAGGACTCCAGCGGCCGGGTCAGCTCGAACCGCTCCAGGACCACCACGTCGGTGATCTCCTCCGGCCGGAGCCCGGCGGCCCGGGGATGGGCGATGATGTTCTCCCCGCCGAGCAGGTTCCGCCGCCGGACCAGGTGGGCGAAGGTGTACGGCTCCCCGTCCTGGTGCAGGACGTCCGGGGAGGAAACTGCCCGCTGGCTCCGGTCGGTCACCTCCATCTTGACCAGGTGCACCCCGACGTGCAGGGGTAACGACGCGTCCTGGTCCTCCCAGGTCGTGAGGTCGTAGTCGAACAGGATGATGTCGAGCAGGAGTGGGTCCTCCCGGAGCACGTCGTCGATCGGGGTGAACCGGCGCCGGGCCCGCCGGAACTCGGGGTTGTGGTCGCCCTGGTAGTACTCCGAGACCGGCGAACCGTCCTCGGCCCGGGTGTGCGGCATCCACCGGAACTCCCGCCGCCACGGGATGAGCACCCCGCGCGAGTAGCGCCGGTAGCGGTGGAGGTGGCGGCCGTACGGGTCCTCGGGTAGGTCGTCGTACGCCTGTTCCAGGATGGGGACGTGCACGTCGAGGTCCCCGTGGGCCAGTTGCTCGCGCAGGTCGAAGCGGACGTAGCCCCGCTCGCTGAGCTCGTCGGCCAGGGTGCGCCGGGTCTCGCTCGGCGGCGCCTGCTCTAGTGCCGGCATGGTCGCCTCCATGACCGGGCAGGCAGCGTGGCGCCGGGCCTGCTGCCGGTGCCGCGGACAGCGCATCCTGCCAGGCGGACTGCCGAAGACACGTGCATGGCACCTCGTCACGACTCTGTGGACGCCGGCGGGTCACGCGGGATAACTGCTGGTTAGGGACCGTCCCAACCTGCACGATCAGGCCAGAAGCCGGCAGGCTTTTATCAGATCGTGACGGTAGTTATCAAATGTATGACGCGTTCAGTCACACGGCGCTACCTGAGGAATGGTTCAGGCTCCCCAACTCAGGTCGAGGCGAACCGCCGCCGACCCGCCTGGCAGTGGTCCAGTCATCGCGTCGTACCGGCAGTTGCTGGATTCCCGCGCCGGACCCCGGGCCGTAGAGTGCGTGCGGGGGGTGTGCGGGAGGCCTACTGGGTCCTTGGCGGACGGGGTAGACGTGGCGACGACAGCAGGGCCTGGCGGCGAGATGCCTGCCGACACTGTCGTGGTGACCCTCCCGGCGAGCGGCGCCTACCTGTCGATACTCCGGACCGCGACCGCCGGCCTCGCGGCCAGGCTGCAATTCACCCTCGACGAGATCGAGGATCTGCGGATCGCCGTGGACGAGGCCTGCGCCATGCTGCTGGCCGGTGCGGAGCTTCCCGACCACGACCTGACCTGTCGGTTCGAACTGAGCGCCGACGAGATCGCGGTCACGGTGATGCTCCCGTCCGTGCGCCGCACGATGCCGGCCCAGGACACGTTCGCCTGGCAGGTGCTCACCGCGCTCGCCGGCAGGGTCGAGGCGACACTCGACGACGGTCGCCTCACCCTCGCGCTGACCAAGCGGCGAGGGCGCGCGACCTGAGGGCCTGCCTGCCCTGGCCCGATTCGGACCTTGGCACTACCGCGTGAGGGTCTGTCCTACAGGGAGTAACGCCAGATCCGTTGTGGACCATTACGAAGAGCAACGGATCGATCAGGCTCCAGCGACGCCGCGGCGTCCAGGCCGGCCGGCTACCGCCGGTCAGCGCGCACCGAGGGCCCGACGGGACGACGGCACGATCAGGAGCACCACACAGGAGACCGCCGCGAGCGCGATCAGGACGCCGCCAGCCCTGACCGGCAGGCTGCCCGCTCCGAGCGCCATGGCGTACGCGACGGGTGCGGAGAGTAGCTGGCAGACGATCGCCAGCCCCCGGCCGGCGATCCGCCGACGGATCAGCAGCCGGGCCGAGTACCAGAGCGCCACCGCGACCACCCACGACCCGAACACGACCCAGAGCGCGACATCGATCGTCGTCGCCCGGCCGGTCAGCCATCGGACCAGGCCGAACACCCCCACGCCGGCCAGCAGCGCCGCCTCGGCCCAGAGCACCAGCACGGCCACCCGCAGCGGCGTCGGGCCCTCGTCGAGCTGCGCCGCGGCGCCGGCGGGGCTTGGATCAGCGGCGGGGCCAGGAGGCTGGTCACTCACGGTATCCAGCCTACCGGCCGGTACAGTCCGGCTCATGCGTGCCCTCCTCGTGGTCAACCCGAGCGCCACGACGACCGGGCCCCGCAGCCGGGACGTGCTGGCCCGGGCGCTGCGCAGCGAGGTGGACCTGGAGGTGGTCCAGACCCGCCGCCGCGGCCACGCCGCCGACCTGGCCCGACGCGCCACCAAGGACGGCCTGGACGTGGTGGTCGCCCTCGGCGGCGACGGCACCGTGAACGAAGTGGTCAACGGCCTGCTGGCCAACGGGCCCGGGCCCGCGGTGCCCGCCCTCGGGGTCGTCCCGGGCGGCTCGACCAACGTGTTCGCCCGGGCGCTGGGCATCCCCCGCGAGCCGGTGGACGCCACCGGGTTACTCCTGGAGGCGCTGCAGGAGCAGCGCACCCGCTCGATCGGCCTGGGCCGGGCGGACGACCGCTGGTTCACGTTCTGTGCCGGGTTCGGGCTCGACGCGGAGGTGATCCGGCGGGTGGAGCGGGCCCGGCACCGGGGCCAGACCTCCAGCCTGCCGCTCTACCTGCGGGCCACCGTCGGCCAGTACTTCGCCGGCACCGACCGCTCGACGCCGCTGGTCACGCTTTCGCGGGTCGGTCGCGCCCCGGTCGGGAACCTCTCCGCCGTGATCGTGCAGAACACCTCCCCGTGGACCTACGTCGGCTCCCGTGCGGTCCACCCCAACCCGAGGGCCTCGTTCGACACCGGCCTGGACCTGATGGCGCTGCGGGCCCTCCACCTTCCGAGCACGCTGCGGACGGCGTGGCAGATCCTCTCACCGCGGCCGGACCCCCGCGGCCGTCAGGTCTACCGGCTGCACGACCTCGACGCGTTCGCGCTGACCGCGGAACGCCCCCTGGCGGTCCAGGTCGACGGGGACTACCTCGGCGAGCGGGACGAGATCCGGTTCGCCGCCGCGCCGGCGGCGCTCCGCGTGGTGGTTTGAGCCAGCGTCCCGCGGGCAGGAGAAGTGACGGAACGCTCATCGGCGACCCCCGGAACGGGGTAGCCGATTACCGAGGACGGAGGGATGCTTGAACCGGGTGCTTACGATGCGTAGATAGCGGGTCGCCAATGACCCATATGTGCGATATAACCGCCAGTGAGACCCCTCTCCACCCGGAGATTTAAGGTTCACAACCTCTTGACATAGCCACTGATCGTGAAAGCATTCACAAGGTAAGACCGCAAATCTTCCCGCGACGCCGTGCCGCTCTGGCCGGCGGGTCATCACTGATACAAGGAGAAGTGGCATGGACTGGCGCCACCGCGCCCTCTGCCGTGACGAGGACCCGGAGCTGTTCTTCCCGATCGGGACGACCGGACCTGCGCTGCTGCAGATCGAAGAGGCGAAGGCGGTCTGTCGCCGGTGTCCCGCGACGGACCTGTGCCTGCAGTGGGCGCTGGAGACCGGGCAGGACGCCGGTGTGTGGGGCGGCATGAGCGAGGACGAACGCCGCGCCCTCAAGCGCCGCAACGCCCGCCAGCGCGCCCGCACCGCCTGATTCGAACCCGCACCAACGCGACACCCCACCCGGCCCGGCCCTCCTCCCGCGGAGCGCCGGGCCGGCGCACGTCCTGCTCCCGTCGTCGGGAAGGCCATGCTCAGCGCGACAGGGTGAGGGGCACGATCAGCACCACCTCGGTGCCCCCCTCGGCCCGGGGCAGCACCTCCAAAGTGCCGCCGAGCTCCCCGGTCACCAGCGTCCAGACGATCTGCAGGCCGAGCCGCTGCGAGTGCTCCAGGCTGAAGTCCGGCGGCAACCCCTGGCCGGAGTCGCTGACCCGCACGTGGAGGCGACCGCGCCAGCGGTGGGCGGCGAGCACGACCTCGCCGGCCTCCCCCGGTCCGTACGCATGCTCGACGGCGTTCTGCAGGAGTTCGGTCACCACCATCACCAGCGGGGTGGCCACCTGCGCGGGCAGCACGCCGAACGACCCCTCGCGGCGCTGCGTCACCTCTGACTCCGGCGCGGCCACCTCGCCGACCATGGACGCAACGCGGTCGACGATCGTGTCGAACTCGACCGTCTCGTCCATCGACAATGCGAGCGTCTCGTGCACCAGGGCGATCGTGCTGACGCGGCGGACGGACTCCTCCAGGGCGGCCCGGGCATCGGCGGTCTCCACCCGGCGGGCCTGCAGGCGCAGCAACGCGGCGACGGTCTGCAGGTTGTTCTTCACCCGGTGGTGGATCTCCCGGATCGTCGCGTCCTTGCTGAGCAGCGCCCGGTCCCGGCGGCGGACGTCGGTGACGTCGCGGACCAGCACCACCGCACCGATCGGCACGCCGTCGGGCAGCAGCGGCAACGCCCGCAACAGCACGGTGGCGCCCCGGGCCTCGACCTCCTTGTGCGCCGGCGCGTCGCCGCGCAACGCCATCTCGACCCGCTCCGCCGCCTCGCCGCCGTCCAGCGGATCGTCGGCCAGCGAGCGGGTGAGCGCCGCGAGTTCGGAGTCGAGCAGGTCGCCGGACAGGCCGAGGCGCCGGTAGGCCGACTGGGCGTTCGGACTGGCGTAGCTCACCCGTCCCTGCCGGTCGAGGCGGACCAGGCCGTCGCCGACCCGCGGCGCCGAGGTGGTCTCGGGCGGGAGCTGGGCCAGCGGGAACGAGCCGTCCGCGATCATCCGGCACAGGTCGTCGGCCACCTGGAGGTAGTTCAGCTCCAGCTGGCTGGGCACCCGGGTGGCGGCGAGGTTGGTGTCCCGTCCGACCACGCCGATCATCCGGTCGGCGCGCCGGACCGGGATCGCCTCGTGCCGGGCGGGCACTCCGGCGTGCCAGACCGGGTCGCCCTCCCGCCAGATCCGACGCTCGGCGACCGCCGTGCCCAGGTGCGCGGCGTTCGATCCGGTCACCAACCGGCCGACCTGGTCGTCCTGGTGCGCGGTGGGCGCGGTGGTCGGCCGCACCTGGGCAACGCAGAGGAACCCCTCGTCCGCCACGGGCACCCACAGCAGCAGGTCGGCGAAGGACAGGTCGGAGAGCAGTTGCCAGTCGCCGGCGAGCCGATGCAGGTGGTCGAACTCGTCGGCGGAGAGCGCGCTGTGCTCCTCGACCAGGTCACGCAGGGTGGACACGTGCCGAGCGTCGCACACGGCCACCCGCCCTGCCGGTCAGGTGCCCCGGTTGTCAGGGGCGGGTCGGGCCCGGGCGGGACGCCGGGCCGACTGCGGCGCGTGGCCTGGTCGGCCCGGCGTCACGCGGCGCCCTGGACGGATCGGGCCGTGCGGCTTCACCGGCCCGCACGGCTGTGCCAGACTCCGAACCGATGGACGCTCCCCCGCCCACTCCGCCGACTCCTCAGGCCGCGGCCCCGCGGCCGGTCGATCCCCTCCAGCGCCTCCGCGACGCGGCCGCGCTGCGCGGCTTCGAAGGTCTGACCCGCGAACTCCGGCCCCGGTCGGCCTCGGGCGACGGGTTGCTCGACCTGGCCAGCAACGACTACCTCGGACTGAGCCGGGACTCCCGGGTCACCTCCGCGGCTGCCTACGCGACCCTGACCTGGGGCGCCGGCGCGACCGGATCCCGCCTGGTCACCGGCAGCACCACGCTGCACGCCGACCTCGAACGCGCCCTGGCCAGCTTCACCGCCTCCCCCGCGGCGCTGGTCTTCTCTTCGGGCTACCTCGCCAACCTCGCCGCGGTCACGCTCGTCGGCGGGCCCGACGTGCTGGTGATCTCCGACGCCGCCAACCACGCCTCGATCGTGGACGCCTGCCGGCTGTCCCGGTCCCGGGTCGTGGTCGCCGGTCACAAGGACGTCGGGGCGATGGAGCGGGCGCTGGCCGCCCGCGCCGAACCGCACGCGGTGGTCGTCACCGATGCGCTGTTCAGCGTCGACGGCGACCTCGCCCCGATACCGCAGCTGCATGCGATCAGCCGACGGTACGGTGCGCTGCTTGTCGTCGACGAGGCACACACGATCGGCGTCGTCGGGGAGGGTGGCCGTGGCGCGGTGTACGCGGCGGGGCTGCAGGGCGAGCCGGACATCGTCCGCACCGCCACGCTGTCGAAGTCGCTCGGCGCCCAGGGCGGCGCGGTGCTGGCCGCACCCGAGGTAATCCAGGGGCTGGTGGACGCCGGGCGGCCGTTCATCTTCGACACCGGGCTGGCGCCGTCCTGCGCCGCCGCCGCACTGGCCGCGCTGCGCATCCTGCACGCGTTCCCCGAGTTCGCGTTCGCCGCCCGCACCCGGGCAAACGAGCTGGCCTGGACGATCCGGCAGGCCGGGCTCCCGGTCACCCGGCCGGACGGCGCCGTGCTGGCGGTGCCGCTGGGCGACCCGCGGGTGGCGCTGCGGGCGCAGGCGATCTGCGCGGAGCACGGTGTGCGGGTCGGCTGCTTCCGGCCGCCGTCGGTCGCACCCGACCGGTCGTGCCTGCGGTTCACGGCGCGCGCCGACCTGGACAACGCGGAGATGTCGACGGCCGCCCACGCCATCGCCGCGGTCGCGCTGGACCTGAAGATCCCCAAGCCGCGCTGACCCGACGCGCGCCCACCGACGCGCGCCGCCGCGACGCCGACCTACACGAACTGGCGGCGCTGGAGCCAGCTGAACGCCACCCAGCCGGGCACGACCGGGAGCCAGAACGTCAGCAACCGGAACAGCAGCACCGCCGAGACCGCCGTGCCGCCGTCCAGCCCGCCCGCGGTCAGACCGGCCGACAGCACGGCCTCCACCGCGCCCAGGCCGCCGGGCGTCGGCGCCGCGGAACCCAGCGCCGTGCCGGCGAGCACCACCACCGCCACCAAGGTCCACGGGACCGAGCCGCCGAACGCCCGGATCGAGGCCACCATCACCAGCACGGTGAACAGGCTCTGCAACAGCGTCCCGACGATGCCGGTGAGCAGCCGCACCGGCCGGGTGAACACCAGGCCGATCCGCGGCCGGACCTGGTCGAGGTAGGGGCGGGCGCGGCTGAGCAGCAGCCGCCGCACCGCCGGCACCGCCAGCGCCAGCGCGCCGGCCGCGACGGCCACCGCGAGCACGACCAGCGCCCAGCCGGGCACGCTGAGCTCCTGGCTGGAGGACGCCCCGGTGAACGCGCTCAGGACCACCACCAGCAGCACGCTGCTCCCGATCGTGCCGGCCTGCCAGAGCGCGACACTGGCCACGGCCGCCGCGGCGGGCAATCCGGACCGCTGCAGGTAGCGCACGTTCAGCGCCGCGACGCCCACCCCGGCCGGCGCCACCAGCGCCAGGAACGAGCCGGCGACCTGCACGACCGTGGTCCGGAGAAACGCCAGCCGCTCGGCCACGAAGCCCTGTACGGCCAGCGCCGCGCCGACGTACCGCACGGCCGACAGCACGGCCGCCACCAGCAGCCACTGCCAACTCGCCGCGCGGATGATCGCCCACATGTCCAGGCCCGCCACCTGCCCGACGAGCACGTACGCGGCGACGGTGAGCGCGACCGCCGAGAGGATGAAGCGGGGGCGCAGCCGTTCGATCCGCACCGGATGGACCGGAGCGCTCGGGACGGCGTCGACGATCGCGCTGCGCAGCGTGTCGAGCAGGCCCTCGCGTGCCTTCACGGCGCGGCGGGTGGACCGGCCCAGGACGACCGGCTGCAGCAGGGGCACGGTGGTCGCCAGCCGCCGCGGCCCGAGAACCCGCAGCGCGCTCCGCACGGCCCGTTCCGGCCCCACGGCCAGCGCGAGCGCCACCAGGAGCTGGGCCCGGTCCAGGCGGATCGCGGTGCGGCCCGCGGCCACCAGCACCGCCGGCGCGGTGCGGAGCCCCACGCCGCCGTCCTCGGTCAGGACGATGTTCTCCGCCCCGAGGGCGCGGTGCGCGACCGCCTTGCGGTGCAGCAGCTCGACCTGTTCCCAGGCGGCATCCAGCCGGGCGTCGGTGAGGTCGTGGGGCTGGGCCTCGGCCAGCGTCGGGCCGGGCACGTCGAAGTAGGCGACGACGGTGGCGTCCGGGTCGACGGGCACGGCGGCGACCAGCAGCTGGACGTTCGCGCCGGTGGCACCGAGTGCCAGGCCGAGCAGCACCTCGTGCTCGAGCGCTCGCCGCAGCGAGAGCAGCGCCCGGCGGTTGGCGGCCTGCCGGAACCGGAGCGTCCGCCAGAGCGCGGACAGCACGTCGGCGCCCTCCTGGTCGCGGTCGAGCACGCGCACGACCAGCGGCCGGCCGTCCGCGTCGAGGACGTCGTAGTACGCCGGGTCGGCTGACTCCGGACGCCGCGGACGCAGCACCCGGACGTCGATGCCGGTGCCGGCCAGCGCGGCCACCACCGCACGGGGACTCGGCCGGGACGGTGCCGAGCCCAGCGCCCACCGCGCGAACAGCCCCACCGCACGCCCGAGCACCAGCGACACGACGACGGCGAGCGCGGTGTACCCGATCGAGATCAGCGCGACGCCCACCAGCACGAACACGGCGGCGGCGATGCCCCGCCACCAGGGCCGCTGACCCAGCCGGGCCACCGTGGCCAGCGCGACCACGCCGACCACCACGCCGGCCACCGGCGAACCGGCACCGTCGGCCCCGATCAGCGACCGCGCGAGGGGGTGGCCGGGGCCGAGGTTCAGCACGATCGTGGTGAAGGCCGTCGCGGCACCGAGACCGGCGACCACGGCGAGCAGGGAATCGGCGAGCGTCCGCACCCGGCGTCGCACCAGCAGGTCCACCGCCACGCCGACCGGCAGCGCCAGCACCAGCAGGCCGGCGGCCCCCGTCATCAGGACGAGCACCGGACCGGCCAGCGGCGCGGTCGCCTGCTGGACGTCGGCGTCGAGGCCGGCCACGGTGTTGGTGGTGAACGCCCCGATCAGCAGCACCACCGCCAGCCCGCCCAGCGCGACGAGCAGCCGGACAAGGTCCATCGGCCGGTGGGCGCGGCGAGGGGGCTCGGGAGCCTCGATGACGACGTTCGCCCCGACCGGAGCATCCTCCGCCTCGTCCGCGAACTCCTGCCCCGCTCGCTCGGAGGACGCGCGGGACCCCGGGTCGGGCTCCTCGTCGCCTACGCGTGACGAGGCCGCGGGCCGGCCAGCGGACGTCATGGCCCCGATGCTGCCATCAACGGGCGCGGGTTGACGAAAAGCCGCGCTGCGACGCTCAGGCGGGAACCGTCAACCGGCCGGAGTCGTCCGGCCCGTCGACGAGCGGGTCCGAGCCCGCGAACCGTGCCACCAGGAAGCCGGACGCGGTGCGCGGGTGGATCGTGCAGTGGTCCCAGGCGGGGCTGAGCACCGCGACGGGCCAGCGGTCCGGGTCGTCCCCGAACGGCAGCCAGCCGACGACGCACCCGTCGTCCACCGACGCCCAGGCGAAGAGGCCGCGGGGTTCGGGGGCGAACGGCGGCGGGAAGGCACCGCCGCTGAGGTGTCGCAGATCGCGGACGTAACCGATGAGTGTGTCGTGCCGCCGACGCAGGTCGAGAGCGGGGAAGGCGGCGAACGGCGCGTAGATCAACACGTCCCCGAGCCGGCCGGCGCCGTAACCGTCGACCAGCTTCTTGTAGTCCGCCGGCAGCGTCGTGCCGGCCCATGCCTCGGCCCGCCGCCAGTCGGTGCGCGCCGGACGGGCGGCGAAGCGCGGTGCGTGGCGGCGGAGTGCGTCGACCTGGTCGAGATGGCCGGCCGGCACCGGCTCGCCCGGCCCGGTGCTCCACTCCGGGCGGAACGTCGCCGCGGCCCTCGGCCCGGAAGCGGCCGAACTCGTAGCGCCGCGCTCGACGGCCCGGGCCGCGTGCGGGGCCCGGAGGCGCCCCCGCCGTTTCCACCACATGGCCACCGCCTCGAATCCGGATCGGGACGTAGCACGACGCACACGCTCTGCAATTCACAGAGTGCATGATGCAGACCGGGCCAGGCAAGGGTTTCGGCGGTCGGATCGGAAGGGCCTGCGCCGCGTCCGGCGACGGTCCCCGACCGCCGCCGGACGCCGACGCCGCGCACCCCGACAACGGGGAGCGGACGTGGTGGCCGGCCGTCAGGGACGGTCGAAGTCGCCTGCCTTGCCCGAGGCCACGAACGCGGCCCAGGCCGGGTGGTCGCACACCAACGCCGGACCGGCGGGGTCCTTCGAGTCGCGCACGGCGACGTGGGCCCGGAACAGCGCGGTCTGCACGCAGTTCCCGTACATCCCGCTCCGGGAGCTGGCACGCCATACGGCGCCGGTGAGGTCGAACGCGGGCATCCGCGATTTCCTTTCGGGTGGACCGGCGGCACGCCGCGCCGCCGGTCGAGCGAGAGGCGGCCGTTCGGCCGCCCTGGGAGGAAGGGTTCACAGGTCCCTCGCGACCGCACGGACCAGCCCCACGGAACGATCGGGGTCGAGGGCCACCGCGCGCACGAGATCGAAGATCTGCTCGTAGACCTGTACTTCTTCGCGCTGGTCCGCAAGGTAGGCGTTGGTCGTCGCCTCGATGTACACCACGTCCGGGGTGACCGGGTCGGGCAGGGTGAGCAGCACGAACGCGCCGCCGGTGCCGGCATGGGCGCCGGCGGCGAGCGGCAGGATCTGCAGTATCACCGACGGGAGCTCGGCGATGCGCTGCAGGTGGTCGAGTTGGGCGGCCATCACCGACCGGCCGCCGACGGCCCGGCGGAGAACGGCCTCCTCCAGCACCGCCCACACGCGGGGCGGATCGGGACGCTGCAGAACCTGCTGCCGGGTCAGCCGCACCTCGACCCGCTCCTCGATCTCCTCCGGGCTCTCGGCGGTGACCCGGGACGCGGCCCGAAGCACCTCCCGGGCGTAGTCGCGGGTCTGCAGCAGGCCCGGGACGAGCGTGGGTTCGTAGGTGCGGACGGCCGTGGCCGCGGCCTCCAGGCCGACGAACTCGGGGAACTGGTTGATCGGGGTATGGGTGACGCTCGTCCACCAGGCCCGCTCGCGGCCCTGCCGCGACATGGTGACCAGCTCTTCCCGCCGCGACGGGGAGGTCACCTCGTAGAGGTCGAGCAGGGCGCGGAGGTCGGTGGTGCTCACACCCGTGCGGCCCGTCTCGATCCGGCTCACCTTGGACCCCGACCAGTCCAGCCGCTCCCCCACCTGGTCGCAGGACATCTCCGCGGCCTCCCGCAGGCGCCGCAGCTCACGGCCCAACCGGCGTCGCCGCTCGGTCGGACTACTCGTCGGCATCCGCGGGCCCCCCGCTCCGCCGCGCCAGAACCTGCACGGTGCAGAAACTACGCCCTTGACACCGCATTGTCAGTCCGGCGTCCGGTGGAGTCGGTCACGATTCGTATGCCCCGTACGCTGCCACGACCCGCGCGTCGGGGTCTGCCGGGCCGCGAACTAGGCTGGACGGCCGTGAGCGTCCTGATGGTCACCGGAACCTCGACCGGCGTGGGAAAGACCGCCGTCGCGGCGGCGGTCGCGGCACTGGCGCTCGACCGCGGGGCGACGGTCGCGGTGGTCAAACCCGCGCAGACCGGCGTAACGGCCGACGAGCCGGGCGACCTGGCCGAGATCGGCCGGCTCGCACCCGGAGTCCATCCCGTCGAGTGCGCCCGCTACCCCGACCCGCTCTCGCCGGACTCCGCGGCCCGGCTGTCCGACCGCCCGCCGCCGCGGCTCGACGCCGTGGCCCGCACGGTGGCGGGGCTGGCGGAGCGGCACCGGCTGGTGCTGGTCGAAGGGGCCGGCGGGTTGCTCGTCCGGTTCGCCGAGGACGGCTGGACGCTGGCCGACCTCGCCCGGGTGCTCGCCTCGCCCGTCCTGGTGGTGACCGCGGCCGGCCTCGGCACGCTCAACCACACCGCGCTCACGCTGGAGGTGCTGGCCCATCGCGGGCTGACCCACGCCGGCCTGGTGATCGGACGGTGGCCCGCCGCCCCCGACCTGGCGGCTCACCGCAATGTCGCCGACCTCGAACGCCTGGCCGGACAACCGCTCGCCGGAGCACTGCCCGACGGCGCGCCCGCGCACCCCGACTTCCTCGCCGCCGCCCGGCACGGCCTGGGTCCGGCGCTGGGGGGAACCTTCGATGCGGCAGACTTCGGCCACGCGGCCGCCGCGCACCCCCAGCACGGCCCACGAACGGGAGGATCCACCGTGACCGATCAGCGTGAGCCTGCGCGCCAGCGGAACCCCGTGTCGCGCGGCGCCGGGGTCGGCGCGTGACGGCCGTCGCCGGGACGGACCTGCTCGCCGACCTCCGGAGCCAGGTTCTCGACGAGGGGCGCGGGCTCTCCGAGCAACAGGCACTGGCCTGCCTGGAACTCCCCGACGAACGCCTGGACGACCTGCTGGAGCTCGCCCACGACGTCCGGATGCGCTGGTGCGGGCCCGAGGTGGAGGTCGAGGGCATCGTCTCGCTCAAGACCGGCGGGTGCCCGGAGGACTGCCACTTCTGCTCGCAGTCCGGCCTGTTCTCCTCGCCGGTCCGCAGCGCCTGGCTGGACATCCCGTCGCTGGTCGAGGCCGCGGTGCAGACCGCCGCCACCGGTGCGACCGAATTCTGCATCGTCGCCGCCGTGCGAGGTCCGGACGCCCGGCTGATGGCGCAGATGCGTGAGGGCGTCGCGGCGATCCGGGCGGCCGTCGAGATCAACGTCGCCGCCTCGCTCGGCATGCTCACCCAGGACCAGGTGGACGAGCTGGCCGCCATCGGCGTGCACCGCTACAACCACAACCTGGAGACGGCCCGCTCGCATTTCCCCGCGGTGGTGACCACCCACACCTGGGAGGAGCGCTGGGAGACGCTGCGGATGGTGCGCGACGCCGGCATGGAGGTCTGCTGCGGCGGCATCGTCGGAATGGGCGAGAGCCGGGCCCAGCGGGCCGAGTTCGCCGCCCAGCTGGCCGAACTGCAGCCCGACGAGGTGCCGCTGAACTTCCTCAACCCCCGGCCGGGCACCCCGTTCGGAGACCTGCCGGTGATGCCGGCCACCGAGGCCCTGAGGACGATCGCGATGTTCCGGCTGGCGTTGCCGCGCACGATCCTGCGGTACGCGGGCGGACGCGAGGTCACCCTCGGCGACCTTGCCGGGAAGGGCGTGCTGGGCGGCATCAACGCGGTCATCGTCGGGAACTACCTGACCACGCTGGGCCGTCCGGCCACCGAGGACCTGGACATGCTGGCCGATCTGCAGATGCCGATCAAAGCGCTCTCGGCGACGCTCTGAGCATCCGTCCGAATCGAGCCAGAGGCACGGTCCTGCCCGGACGCTGCCTCTGGTAGACAAACACCGTGACAACGTCGTCTCCCCCGCCGCGGTCGGTCGGGGTCATCACCGTCCGTCCCGCCCGCCCGTCCGAGTACGCGGCCGTCGGCGACCTCGCCCTTGCCGCGTACTCCGGGGACGGACTGATCGAGGACGATTCCGACTACGCCACCGAACTGCGCAACGCCGCGGACCGCGCCGAGCACTGCGACCTGCTCGTCGCCGTGGACGATGTCGGCGCGCTGCTGGGCACCGTGACGTACTGCCTGCCGGGTTCGCCGTACGCCGAGCTTTCCCGGGACGGCCAGGCGGAGTTCCGGATGCTGGCGGTGGCTCCGTCCGCGCGGGGCCAGGGAGTCGGCGCCCGGTTGGTCCGGGCATGCATCGACCGGGCCGCGCGACACGGCTGCCGGAGCCTGGTGCTCTCGTCCCGGCCGCAGATGCAGGCCGCCCGGGCCCTCTACGACCGCCTCGGCTTCGAACGCACACCGCACCTGGACTGGACGCCGATGCCCAACATCGAGTTGCTGGCCTACACGAAGACCCTGTGAGCGCAGTGGATCCCTACTGCGGTCGCTGCGGCGAACCGGCCGCCGGCGCCGGCCATGCCGCGTGCGTGGCCGCACTGCGCCTGGAACCGCCACGATTCTGCACGCACTGTCGCCGCCGGATGGTGGTCCAGGTGAACCCGACCGGCTGGACGGCCCGCTGCGTCGAGCACGGCCTGACCACCGGCTGACCGACGGGCACCGAGCCCTTCCTCGGCGCCGGACATGTGTTACCTGCAGGACCTTTTCACCGCGCCGGAGGCCCCGCGGCAAGGGCGTGGCGCAGGCGCTGACGGGCGCCCACTAGGAGACGACAGCTACCAGGTCGCCCTCTTGGACCGAGTCGCCCTCGTTGACGGCCAGCTCGCTCACCGTGCCGTCGACCTCGGTGAGGACGGGGATTTCCATCTTCATCGACTCGAGGATCATCAGGGTGTCGCCCTCGGAGACCTGGTCGCCCACGGTCACGACGATCTTCCACACATTGGCGGGAATCTCGGCGCGGATCTCCTCGGCCATGACCACTCCCTCTGTCGATCGTCCACCGGCCCGTACGTCACTGGTAGCGGGCGGAGCTGCCCGGGCTGCGCTGTCCGGGAGCATCCAATCACGCCCGCCCCCGACGCGTCCGCCAGGACGCCCGTACGGCGCCGGGTCAGGAACGCCGGCCGCCGACGCCGGGCGGAGCTGCCGGGCCGCTCGTGGGATGCTGGGCACCGGTCCGGTCGGAGCGGTGCCGCTCCGGCCTCGTGACCGCACCGCCCGTCAGGAGCAGAGAGGAGTACGCCTGTGGCACGGAAGGCTCGCAAGAAGAAGGCCCGCAAGAAGAAGAAGGCCAATCACGGTCGCCGTCCGAACAGCTGACCGACCGTCTAGCGACGGGTGTCGCCCACGTCGGCGGAGGTGTCCTCCGCCGCTGGGGCGACGCTCTCCACCTGGGTGACCTCGACCTGGGACACCTCGACCTGGGACACCTCGATGCCGATCACCCGGCCGTCCACGTCGAACACGGCGACATCGCGGATCTTGGCGATAAGCCGCTCGCGCAGGCCGTCCGGGGCCAGGTCGTTGCCGCAGCAGCGGGCGACCAGGGCCTTGACCTCCTGCTCGATGCCGAACTCGCGCAGGCACGGGTGGCACTCGTCCAGGTGCTGCCGGATCTGGTCGCGACCGGTCTGCTCGCCCTCGGAGTCCAGGTAGAGGTAGACGGCGGCCAGCACGTCGGTGCAGTCGGTCTCGTGGGGTTGGCCGCAGCTCACGAGACTTCCCCCGCCGTCGTCACGGCGCCGCCGCGGACGAGCGCGGTGCCGGCCGGGCTTTCGCGGATAATGCCCCGCTCCAGGGCGTAGTCCTCCAGCAGGTTCCGGAGGTTGCGCCGGCCGCGGTGCAGCCGGGACATCACCGTACCGATCGGCGTGCCCATGATCTCGGCGATCTCCTTGTAGGCGAACCCCTCGACGTCGGCCAGGTACACCGCGAGCCGGAACTCCTCCGGCAGCTGCTGCAGGGCGTCCTTCACGTCGGAGTCGGGAAGCCGGTCGAGCGCCTCCACCTCGGCCGAGCGCAGCCCCGAGGACGTGTGCGACTCGGCCGCCGCGAGCTGCCAGTCCTCGATCTGCTCGGTCGGATTCTGCTGCGGCTGGCGCTGCTTCTTGCGGTAGTTGTTGATGAAGGTGTTCGTCAGGATGCGGTAGAGCCAGGCCTTGAGGTTGGTGCCCGGCTGGAACTGGTGGAAGGCCACGTACGCCTTCACGAACGCCTCCTGGACCAGGTCCTCCGCGTCGGCCGGGTTCCGGGTCATCCGCAGGGCGGCCGCGTAGAGCTGGTCGAGGAAGGGCAACGCGTCGTGCTCGAAGCGCGCGTTGCGCTCCTCGACGGTCTCCTCGGCGGCCGGGTCACGGGTCTCGCCCGGGACGGCGTCGTCCACGGCGGATGCCAAGAGCACTCCCGTCGGGCTGTTCGTGCGGGTCGGGTTCTCCTGCGACGGTACGCCGGTCCCGCCCGGGGCGCCGGTGCCGCCACGGCCGAGGGTGACAGAGATCGCGCCGACCGGCGACCCGGAAACCCCCACGGAGGCCGGCTCGACGGCCGCGCCCGGGGCGTCGGGCGGCGGCACCGCGGCCGGCCACCTCGGCGCCGACAGCAGCCTCGCCACCCGGTCGCGGGCAGACTCACCCAACACGTCGTGCATCGAACCTCCCGGTCGTGCGTTCACGGTGGGGTGAACAGCGGGAGCCGGGGAGATGTTCCATCCGGAGCCAGACCAGGCCGTTCGGAACGAGAACCGGCCCGGTCCGGTGGACGACCTGGGCTCAGCGCGCCCAGCCGTGGCGGCAGAGCCATGCCACCACCAGCGCGGCGACCTGGTCGGCCGCCCGGACCAGGCCATGGTCGGCACCGGGTACGACCTCGATCGTCACGCCGGGCCCCGCGGCGGGAACGCCGAACGGGTCGCGGTCGCCGTTGACCACGAGGGTCGGCAGGCCGGTGGCGAGTTCGGGCGAGCGGGACCGGTCGGGCCGGCCGGGCGGGTGCTCGGGGAACGCGAGCGCGACGATCCCCACGGCGCCGACCGCGGCCGCCGTCCGACAGGCCACCCGGGCGCCGCTGGACCGGCCGCCGACGACCAGCGGCACCTCCGCCAGGCGGGGCAGCAGGTCCGCGGCCACCGCGGTGAACGCCTCGTCGAGGTGGCCGGCCGGCGCGGGAGGACGCCGGCCAGCCACCCGGTACGGCTGGGTCACCCTGGCCACCGCGACGCCGGCCAGCAGGCACGCGTCGCGAACGGCGACCAGATCCGGGGCGTCGACGTTGCCTCCTGCTCCGTGGCCGAGCACGACCAGCGCACTCGGAGACACACCGGGCAGGTCCAGGGCAACGCGGGCCACACCCCGGCTGGTGGGCAGCATCCAGCCGTCGGCGGGGTTCAGCGCGGATGGTCCGCCGACTCGACCACCGCCGACGTGGCTGTCTTGAACGACGTCGGGGCGCCGGCGAGGCCCCTGCAGTTCCGCCATGCCACCAGCATGGCCCGCCGCTCCCGCGGCGTCGTCGCGCCCCACACGCCTTCGCAGTCGCCCGCGTTGAGGGCGGCCGCCAGGCACTCGGCCTGCACGGGGCATTCCTGGCAGAACCCGAGCGCTGACTCGGCGGGTTCGGTGGGCAGGGGGAAGAAGGTCTCCGGGTCGACGGTGCGGCAGAGTCCCCGCGTCCGCCACGTCGGGTCGTTGGGTCGTGCGGCGCGTGCCCGCAGCAGTCGCGGATCGCGACTCGCGGCTAGCACCTCGTGCGGCCTCGGCAACCTGGCCCGCGTCACGTGACGACTCCTTCCTGAGCGCGTGGGGCACACGCGCCCTGTTGCTTTCCGGCCGGTCCGGCGGGGCCTTCGCGTCCTGATTCGGGACGCTGCGGTCTGCACTGAACGCGACTGGCTGAACTCGCTACGTGATGGTGAACGAGGGATGTGTAGCCGCCGTTACGGGGTATCGCAGAAGAACGTCGGAATCGGCTGCCGGCGCCTGTCCGACCCCCCCGGCGGCCCCCTGGTGGCTGGCGATCCCGACCGCGGAGGAGCCGCAGATCAGAACAGCCTGTCGTCCAGGCCCACCGGTGCGGGCGTGTCCAGCGGCACCCGCCCGACCAGCTCCGGGCCCTCGTTCGCGACCTTGCCGACGGCCGGGCCGACCGGACGGATCTCCAACCCGCGCAGCACCGAGGGCGGGGGCGGCGCCAGCAGCACCTCCGGCTCGGCCACCTCCTCGCCCAGCCACGCCGCCCACCGCGAGGCCGGCAGCACCAGCGGCATCCGGTCGTGGACGGCCGCCAGTTCCCCCGCCGCCGCGGTGGTGACCACCGTGCAGCTGAGCAGCCGGTCGCCCTCCCCGCCCCAGACCTCCCAGAGGCCGGCGAACGCCAGCCCGGAGCCGTCCTCGGGCGTCATGTAGTACGCCTGCTTGCCGGGGGCGTGTTCACGCCGGACCCACTCGTACCAGCCGTCGGCCGGCACCAGGCACCGGCGCCGCGCGAAGGCACTGCGGAATGCCGGCTTGTCGGCCAGCGAGTCGTCCCGTGCGTTGATCATCCGGGCGCCGCCGGAGAGATCCTTGGCCCACGACGGCACCAGCCCCCACCGCACGGCCTCCACCACCCGGGCCTGCGCGGAGCGGGACCGCCGCACCACGTGCACCCGGTCGGTCGGCGCGACGTTGTAGGCGGGGCGCAACGGCTCGTCGACGGTGAGGTCGACGGCGTCGAACTCGGCCGCGAGATCGTGCGCGTTCTTCGTCGACGCGTACCGGCCACACACACCCCCAGGATAGGGACGCCCCCGACGGTCTCACCACCGAACGCCACCGAGGGGCAGACTGGTCGGCATGCGGGAACCGTTCCTCGACCCCTGGCCGGCACCCCGGGCCGAGACGCCGGTGCGGGCGGCCGTGACCATGCCCGGCTCCAAGTCGATGACCAACCGTGCGCTGCTGCTGGCCGCCCTGGCCGACGCACCGTCCGTGCTCCGGGTTCCGCTGCGCAGCCGAGACACGGTGCTGATGGCGGCGGCGCTCCGGTCGCTCGGCGTCCGGGTCGAGGACGGTCCCGACGCCGCGTGGCTGGTCACGCCCGCGCCGCTGCGTGGGCCCGCAGCCGTGGACTGCGGGTTGGCCGGCACCGTGATGCGGTTCGTCCCGGCGGCGGCCGTGCTGGCCGACGGGCCGGTGTCCTTCGACGGCGACGCGCGGGCCCGGGAACGCCCGATGAGCGTGCTGCTGGACGCCCTGCGCGCGCTCGGTGCCGACCTGGCCGACGACGGCCGGGGCGCCCTGCCGTTCACCGTGCGGGGGCGCGGCGGGCTGGCCGGCGGGAGCGTCACGCTCGACGCGTCGGCGTCCTCCCAGCTCGTCTCGGCGCTGCTGCTCGCGGGCGCCCGTTACGACAAGGGCGTGGCGGTGCACCACGTCGGCAAGCCGGTGCCGAGCCTCCCGCACGTCGCGATGACCGTCGCGATGCTCCGCGACGCCGGCGTCGCGGTGGACGACAGCGAGCCGGACACCTGGCGGGTCGAGCCCGGCCCGATCACCCCGCTCGACCTCGACATCGAGCCGGACCTGTCCAACGCCGCCCCGTTCCTGGCCGCGGCGTTGGCCACCGGAGGCAAGGTCACGGTGGCCGGCTGGCCGAGGCGCACGGTGCAGGCCGGCGACGCCCTGCGCGACCTGCTCGCCCGGATGGGCGGCCGGGTCACCCTCGACCAGCGCGGGCTCACCGTCGCCGCGGGGGAGCGGCTCCGGGGACTGGACGCCGACCTGAGCGAGGTCGGCGAGCTCACCCCGGTGCTGGCCGCCCTGTGCGCGCTCGCCGAATCCCCGTCGCACCTGCGGGGCATCGCCCACCTGCGGGGCCACGAGACCGACCGGCTGGCCGCGCTGGCCACCGAGCTGACCGCGCTGGGCGCCGACGTCACCGAACACGCCGACGGCCTGGATCTGCGGCCCCGCCCGCTCCATGGGGGGGTCTTCGGGACGTACGACGACCACCGGCTGGCCCAGGCCGGCGCAGTGCTGGGGCTGGCCGTCGACGGGATCGCCGTGCAGAACGTGGCCACCACGGCCAAGACGCTGCCGGACTTCGTCGGCCAGTGGCAGGCGATGCTGGCCGGCACCGGCCCCGCGGGAGGTCCACGCTGAGGCGCGGGCGGGATCTCGACGAGGACGACGTCCGGGTGCGGCCCGGCAAGTCCTCCAAGCCCCGTACCCGCACCCGCCCGCAGCACGCCGACGCCACCGAGGGGTTCGTCACCGCGGTGGACCGGGGCCGCTACACCTGCCAGGTGGACGGCAACGCGGTCACCGCCATGCGCGCCCGCGAGCTCGGCCGGAAGTCCGTGGTGGTCGGCGACAGCGTCTGGCTGGTCGGCGACACCACCGGCCGGCCGGACACCCTGGCCCGCATCGTCCGGATCGGCGACCGGCGCACGGTGCTCCGCCGCACCGCCGACGACGACGACCCGTACGAGCGGGTCATCGTCGCCAACGCCGACCAGCTCGTGGTGGTCACCGCGCTGGCCGATCCCCCGCCGCGGACCGGATTCGTCGACCGGTGCCTGGTGGCCGCCTACGACGCCGGCGTCGCGCCGGTGCTCTGCCTCACCAAGGCCGACCTGGCACCGGCCGCCCCGTTCGCCGCGCACTGGGCCGACCTCGACCTGACGATCGTCACCTGCCGCCACGACCAGCCGCCGGACGAGCTGGCCGCGGTGCTGACCGACCGCATGTCCGTCCTGTTCGGACATTCTGGCGTCGGCAAGTCGACGCTGGTCAACGTGTTGGTGCCCAACGTCGCCCGGGCCACCGGCGGGGTGAGTGCGGTGGGCAAGGGCCGGCACACCTCCAGTTCGGCCGTGGCGTTGCCGCTGCCGGCCGGCGGCTGGGTGATCGACACACCGGGCGTCCGGTCGTTCGGCCTGGCGCACGTGTCCCCGGCCAGCGTGCTGGCCGGGTTCCGCGACCTCGCCGGGGGAGCCGAAGCCTGCCCGCCCGGGTGCGCGCACCTGTCGGCGGCCGACGGCTGCGCGCTGGACGCCTGGGTCGCCGCTGGCCACGCCTCCCCCGGGCGGCTGGCCTCCTATCGACGGCTGCTCACCTCGCGCTGAGTAGTCCGGCAGGCACTCGTCCTGGTCGAACGCCCAACGGCGCGGAGGTACGGCTCCAGCCGGCGGGGGTTCGGCTGCGAGGCGTTGCGGGGCCGCGTACAGTCCCGGCGGAGGGGACGACAGCGCAAGACGTCCGTGAGGAAGGCAGATGGGGCTCTTCTCCCGCAAGGCGGCCAGCTCCGCATTGGACACCGGTGAACAGTCGGTGATCGCCCGGTTCCAGCTCGGTGCCGGCCCCAGCGGTACGGCCACCGACATGTACAGCGTCTACGCCCTCGAGGAGCGGCTGGCGGCTGCCATCCGCGAAGCCCGGGCCGGAGAGTTCGACGGACCGCAGTTCGGCGACAGCGACGTGGTGCTCTGCGCCTACGGCCCGGACGCCGACCGGCTGTTCGCCGCGATGGAGCCGGCGCTGCGGTCGTTCCCGCCGCGGCCGGCCTCGGTGCTCCTGCGGTACGGCGGCTACGACGACCCCGGCGCCCCGGAGTACACCGTCCAGCTCTGAGACCCCCCGTTCCGTCTGCAGCTCCGGTACCGTCCGCCGCGCCGGCGGAGCGGCCACGGGCGCGGTGCCGGCCCGCGATAGCGTGCCGGCCATGCCCCGCTACTCCGACGATGTCGCGTTCGCGCACGTGCTGGCGGACACCGCCGACCGCATCACCACCGCACGCTTCCGTGCCCACGACCTGAGCGTGTCGGAGAAGCCGGACATGAGCCCGGTAACCGACGCCGACATCGCCGTGGAGGAGGCCCTGCGCCGGACCCTGGGCCGGGCCCGTCCCCGCGACGGCATCCTCGGTGAGGAACTGGGCCTGGTGACGGGTTCCGGCTCCCGGCAGTGGGTGATCGACCCGATCGACGGGACCAAGAACTTCGTCCGGGGCGTGCCGGTGTGGGGCACCCTGATCGGGCTGCTCGACGGCGACGTCCCGGTGGCCGGCCTGGTCTCGGCCCCGGCGCTCGGCCGGCGCTGGTGGGCGGCCCAGGGCTCGGGCGCGTACGCGGGCCGGCGTCTGGCCGGAGCCACGCCGATCGCCGTGTCCCGGGTGGGCAACCTGGCCGACGCCTCGGTGTCGTACTCGTCGCTGACCGGCTGGGAGAAGCGCGGCCTGCTGCCGGGCTTCCTCGATCTCGTCGGGGCGTCCTGGCGGAGCCGTGCGTACGGCGACTTCTACAGCTACGTGCTGCTGGCCGAGGGTGCACTGGATGTCGCGCTGGAGCCGGAGGTGTCGCTCTGGGACCTGGCCGCGCTCGCGGCGATCGTCACCGAGGCCGGCGGAACGTTCACCGATCTGGCCGGCCGCCCGGGGCCGGCAGGCGGCAGCGCGGTGGCGACCAACGGGCGGCTGCACGACGCGGTCCTGGGGTGGGTCGGCGAAGCCTGACACCGGCTCGGGCGAGGACTGACGCCGTTCGACGGCACCCCGCGGCCGGCCTGCGGGGACCGCGGACGTTCCGCCTCGCGCGGCGTTGGCGGAGCCGGCCCTCTATTCTCGGTCGGGTGTCCTTCGGCTGGTGCTTCCTCGCTGCGTCGATCCTCACGTACGGCGTGGCGAACTTCCTCCAGTCGGTTGCCGCCACCAGGGTCAACGTCCATTCCCGGCTCGATCCCGGGCTGCTGCTGCGCCTCGTCGGCCACAAGACCTACCTCGCCGGCCTGGTGTGCCAGTTGCTCGGCTTCCTGTTCGCGTTCTTCGCCCGGCGCGACCTGCCGCTGTTCCTGGTCCAGACGTCGGTCGCCGCGGGCCTCGGCGTCACCGCCGTGCTTGGGGTGCTGGTGCTCAAGTGGAAGCTGCCCGCCGCCGAGGTGGCGTTGCTGGGTGCGCTGGTGGCCGGGCTCGCGATGCTGATCCTGTCCGCGGAGGTCAGCCAGTCCCAGCGGCTGGGCCTCAAGGGCGTGATCGGCCTCGCGCTCGCGGTGCCGGTGATCGGCGTGCTGGGGCGGCTGGCGGCGCGGTTGCACGGCTCGATGGGCTCGGTGGTGCTGGGTTCCCTGGCAGGACTGTCTTTCGGGGCCGTGGCGATCGCGTCCCGCCCGCTGGCCGCGGCCGAGTCGTGGTCGGCGTTCCTCACCGACCCGCTGCTCTACATCCTGCTCGCGCACACCGGAGTGGCGCAGCTGCTGCTAGGTCTGGCTATGCAGCGGGGCTCCACCACCGCGGCGGTGGCGGCGATGGACGCGGCCGCGGCGATCCCGCCGTCGGCGATCGGCCTGCTGTTCCTCGGCGACCGGATCGCGGCCGGCCGGGAGTGGCTCGCCGGGGTGGGCTTCGTCGTGACGCTCGGGGCGGTGCTGCTGCTCACCCGCTACGCCGAGCCGCAGCACCACGTCCGGGACCGGATGTCCCGCCGCCGGGCGGCCCGCGCCGCGCACAAGGAAGTCAGGCCGGTAGCTCGTAGCGAAGCCGGTGCCGGTCGCCCGGCATGATCGTCCGGGTCACCCGCACCGGCCGGTGGGGGCTGTAGCCCGTCCGGAAGTGTTCGAGCACCGGAACGCCGAGCCCGATGTCCAGGGCGAGGGCCTCGTCGGGACCGGGCATCCGGGTGGTGACCTCGTCGACGTACCGGGCCTGCGGGTGGCCGATCGCCGTGAGCAGCGGCATCACGCTCGGCACGATCTCCTTCGGGTCGAGCACCGCGGTGCCCTGGACCAGCGCGAGCGGATAGTACGACTCCGACAGCAGGGACGGCACGCCGTCGATCCGGCGCAGCCGCCGCCGCACCACCAGGCTCTCCCCCACCGCGACCTCCAGCCGCTCGGCCACCGGGCTCTCCGCGCTGGCGATCACCACCTCGATGGTCTGGGACGGGTCGCGGCCCTGGCGCAGGGCCTGGTCGACGAACGCGTCGAGCCCGCGGCGGCGCAGCGTCGGAGAGGTGGCGTTCTCGACCTGGTGGGTCCAGGCCAGCTCGTCGCGGCGCCGGACGGTGCGTCCGGCCCGCGCCCTGCCGGCCGAGATCAGGCCCTCGTTGGTAAGCGCGTTCAGCGCCATCCGCACGGTGTTGCGGGACACCTCGTACCGTTTGGCCAGCTGCTTTTCCGTCGGGACCTGGGCGCCGGGGGCGAGCTCGCGGCGCTGGATCTGGGTGCGGAGGTCGTGCGCGATCGCCTGGTAGATCGGGTGCTCACCGCTGTCCGTGGACGCCATCTGAGCCTCCCTTGAGGTATTGGCCCAACAAAACTATCCATACCCTCTTGACCGCGCCTGAACAAGCGTTCAGTCTCTAATTGTAGGTATGTAAAGAGCTTTAGGTACCAATCCTACGCGCAGCGTCGCGCATCCCGGGCGGCGCCACGCCGTCCCCGCTCGGGCCGGGGCCACCCCACGAGGGAGTCATGTCCACAGCCACAGCACTCGCAGCGTCACAGCAGGTGGTCACTCCGGCGTAGCTGACCAGCCTCCTGTCGATGCCGCACGACAGGGGAGGCTGAGATGAGCCACCGTCGGAAGGCCCTCGTAGTACGCCTGCTCGACGCGATCGAACGCAGGGTGTGGGAACGGCAGGACGCCTCGATGCGGGCCGCGGGCTGGGAGGTCGCCCGGCTCGGCCGCTGGCGTCGCCGGTACCGGCATCCGCAGCGGTTCGCCGCGGCACGGTACGCCGCCGTGGCGCGCCACCAGCAGGACCACCTCGACGCCGCCCGCCGGCGTACCGACCTCCGGGAGCGTGCGTCGTGAGCGCCGCCCGGCGATTGTTCCGCGGGCTCGCGGTGGTGACCGTGGTCTGGTGGTTCCGCCGCACCCGGCTGGCGACCGCGGCGGCCCTGCTCGGCGGAGCGTATCTCCGGCGGTCCGGATCCCCGAGGCCCCGGACGCTCGGGTCCGGGCGGCCCGCCCGGGCCCGCCGGCTCGTGCGGGCTGGTTCGCTCGTGCGGGCTGGCCCGCCCCACCGTCGTCGGGCCTTGGGCGGCAACGCGGCATGGCGGTGGCGGTCCGACCCGCCTCTCGGCGCGGCGTCGTACCGGGCAGAGCGGGGCGGGCGCAGGGACTTCGCCGGACGGGAGGTCGTCCGGTGGTGGTGAGGCGTTCACGGGCGCGGCGGAACCTTCTCGGCGGGGCGACCGCGCCCTGGTGACTGTCGCGGCCGGGTCCGCCGGCCGCCTCAGGCCGGTCCGGCCTGCACGAGGTGCGCCCGGAGCGTGTGTCAGTTGCCCGCCGGGCCGTCGGCCTCGGATGGGCCGGACGCCGGGACTAGCGCCTCGACAGCCGCCGCCAGGTCCTCAGCCGACCGTGGCGGGGTCGTGTCCAGCGAGTACTGCGCGACCACCGCATCGACCGGAAGGCTTCCGTAGAGATGCGGGAAGATCTGCCCACCACGCGACCGCTCCCACCGCAAGGCGGGCCCGAGCCGGGCCACGTCGACCGCCAGCAGGACAAGGTCGGGCCGCCCGGCGAAGTGCCGGGACGCCGTCTCGGCCACCTGGTCGGCCCCGGACAGGTGGATGTACCCGTCCGCGTCGTCAACGGGCGAGCCGGTGAACGTGCCGACCGCCTGTGCGGCCGCCCATTCCGCCGACGGCAGAATCTTGTACACAACATCGCGGGTCACCCCGCCGACCGTAGTCGGTGGCGTAAACCGCATTGTAAAGAGAGCTTGCTAAAGATAGCTTTGCAACTATGTCCGACGTCGAACCCGTGCTGCCGTCCATCGAGCTGAACGACCCGCGCGCGCTGCGGGCGTACGCGCACCCGCTCCGGTTGACGCTGGTGGGGCTGCTGCGCACCGAAGGCTCGCTGACCGCGACCCGGGCCGCCGAACTCTCCGGGGAGAGCGTCGCGAGCTGCTCGTTCCATCTCCGCCAGCTCGCCAAGTACGGCCTGGTGGAACACGCGCCAGGCGGCCGAGGGCGGGAGAAGCCGTGGCGCGCCACCGCCATGGTCACCACCTGGTCGGACCCGGGCGACGCCGATCCCGAGCTGATCGCCGCCACCAACCTGCTCGACGCGGCCCTGCTCGACCGGTACCTGGCGCGGGCCCGTGCCTGGCACCGGCGGCGCGCCGGGCTCCCCCGCGAATGGCGCCGTGCCGCCGACTCGTCCGACGCGCTGGTGTACCTGACCGCCGCCGAACTCACCGCACTGACCAGGCACACGGAGGCCCTGCTGGACGCGTACCACCCCCGCACCTCCGACCCGAGCCTGCGGCCGTCCGGGGCCCGGCCGGTCGCGATCGTCCGGCTGGCGTTCCCCGAGACCATGCCGCCCGGCCGCGACCAGGCCCAGGTGGAGGAGTCGCCATGACCGCGGTCGCGACCCCGGCCCCGAACGACGCTCCGTCGTCGTCGGGGGACGCGGCAGCCGGGGACGCTTCCACCACCGGCGACGGGGCGGCCGCCCTGCTAAGGGAACGGCCCTTCCGGAGGTACTGGATCGGCCAGACCATCTCGACGGTCGGCGACGAGATCTCCAGCTTGGCACTGCCGCTCGTGGCCGTCCTCGGGCTGGGCGCCACGGCCGCGGAGAT
This sequence comes from uncultured Actinomycetota bacterium, assembly GCA_963740255.1. Lineage (GTDB taxonomy): Bacteria > Actinomycetota > Actinomycetes > Mycobacteriales > Cryptosporangiaceae > CAVUDO01. The sequence goes on from CAVUDO010000002.1 coordinate 1,563,473, forward strand.
GGGGTACCTGACCGCGGCCGGGCTCGTTCCCAGCCTGTTGTTCTCGCTCTACGCCGGCGCCTGGGTGGACCGCCAGGAACGGCGGCGCCGCCTGATGATCCTCACGGACCTCGGTCGGGCAATGCTCGTCGTCTCGATCCCAGTCGCATACGTCCTGGACGTACTCACCACCGGACAGCTGTACGTGGTGGCGTTCCTGGTCGGCACGTTGGCAACCGTGTTCTCGGTGGCCAACAGCACACTGTTCCCGGCGCTGGTGCGACCGTCGCAGTACGTGGCCGCCAACTCGCTGGTCAACGGCTCGCGGGCGGGGGCATACGTGGTCGGGCCCAGCCTGTCCGGTGGGCTCGTCCAGCTGCTCTCGGCGCCGTTCGCGCTGGTGGCGGACGCGCTGTCGTACCTGGCGTCCGCGCTGTTCCTGGGCCGGATCGCGCCGACGGAACCGCCGCCGGAGGCGCCGGGGCGCGGACGGGTGCTGGCCGGACTGCGGTTCCTCGCCCGGTCGTCGACCGTCCGCACCACGCTGCTGGCGACGGCCACGCTGAACTTCTTCAACTTCATGTTCGCGGCGCTGTTCATCCTGTACGCGACCACCGCACTGGGGATCTCGGCGGGGTTGCTCGGCGCCATCGTCGGAGCCGGAGCCATCGGAGCGCTGCTCGGTTCGGTCCTCACCGGCCGCATCGTCCGGTGTATCGGTATCGGCCCGACATACGCGGTCAGCCTCATCCTCTTCCCGGCGCCGCTGATGTTGATCCCGCTGGCCGGCGGGGGGCGCCCGATCGTGCTCGCGCTGCTGTTCGCGGCGGAGTTCTGTGCCGGCTTCGGCGTGATGCTGCTCGACATCGCCGTGGGCTCGATCCACGCCGCCGCCGTCCCCAACCGGATGCGCGCCCGGGTGGCCGGCGCGTTCCGCACCGTCAACTACGGCATCCGGCCGCTGGGCGCGCTGGCCGGAGGCGGACTCGGCACGGCGATCGGACTCCGCCCCACCCTGTGGATCGCCACCGCCGGCGCGCTGCTCGGCATCCTCTGGCTGCTGCCGTCCCCGCTCCTCCGCCTGCGCGAGCTGCCCTCAGCGGAGGACTCCGCAGCCGCCTGAGCCGACCTGGATCCCACCGCCTGCCGCCGTGGGCGATAGCGGGCGGGGCCGGACTCGAACCCGCGTGGCCAAGGAGCGCGATGGAGAGTCTGGGCTCGCGGCCACGACTGCTCAACGCCCTTCTCCTACCCCCCCCCCCGCGGTTTCGGGATTCTCCGTGTGTTCGGCAATCAGATCCGCGGCTCCGGACACCTCGGCCAGGACAGCCGCAAGGTCCGCGAGCAGGTGCCGGGCGCCGGCGAGCTCCGCACGCAGTTCCGCGGACCTCTCCCAGCCGCGCTCGTGCTCGACGGCTTCCGTTCCGGGTGCCCGTGTCGCTTCGTAGGCCAGCAGCGCAGGGTGCCAGCGGGTGAGCAGAGGTCGGACCGCGCCATTGAGGACGGAAACGGCCAGCGAGCCGAAGGAAACCTCTCCCTCCGCGCGACGGGGGGCGACCTGTGGCCCATGCCGGCGCAGGATGTCTCGAGTCGTGCCGAACAAGCTGTACAACGACGTCAACGCCTCGCGCAGCAACCCTTCGCCGGGAGCGAGCTGGACGACGGCGACTCTGGTGATCAGCTCGACATAGAGTTCCCAGGCAGCCTTACGTTCGGCGTCCACCGGCGCCCACTGGCCGGTCACTTCACCGAACATCGGTATGGACAGCTTCACGGTGACCTGTGCGGGCCTGCTGAGCCGGTTCCAACGCATCCGGGCCTTCCCTGTTGGTCAGGCAAGGATAGCGACCAGGAGCATGCCCGAGGAGATCCGCGGTTGCGGACAGGTTCGCTACGGTGCAGCAGCGATGACAGACCACCGATCGGCGACGGCGACCAACCCGGACCGACCCGATGCGACGTCTGCCGCGGCATGGGACATCTTTCTCAGCTACGCTCGCGCCGACGCCAGAGCCGTGCGCCTGGTGGTGGCCGCTCTGCGCCGGCGCGGACTACGCGTTTTCGTCGACGAGTCCGGCATCGGAGAGTTCACGAGCATCACCGCCACGATCACCGCGGAGCTGGCCCGGTCCAAAGCGTTGGTGGCGTACTACTCCGTTGCCTATCCGCAGCGCAGGGCGTGCCTGTGGGAACTCACCGCCGCGTACCTGGCCGGGCAGCGAGAAGGTGACCCACGCCGACGGGTCCTGGTCCTCAACCCTGAGGCGGGCGCCGAGCACGTCGAGCCGGTGGAACTGCGCGACGCCCGACACTGGGTCGCCGCCGGCGAGCCGCCCGCTCCCGCGGAACTCCAAGCACTGGCTCACCGGATCGCACGGCATGTCCACGGCCTGGCCGGGACGATCGGCGAGGTCGAGCCGCTGGCCGCACCGCCGTGGTTGCCCGCGCCCTCGCAACGGGCACCTGGTGAGTTCGTCGGGCGGCTCGGCGAACTGTGGCAGGTACACACAGCCCTGCACCCGCACGCGGCCACGCTCCTCACCGGCGCCACCCGCCCGGGTGGGTTGCAGCTACGCGGACCAGCCGGTATCGGTAAGACAGCGCTCGCCGCGGAGTACGCACGCCGGTTCTCCGCGGCGTTCCCCGGCGGCGTGTACTGGCTGGACGTGCACCCTGACGGCCCTTCCGAACAGGACAGCGTGCTGGACCGGTACAGCCACCTGCTGAGCCTGAGCATCGCCGCCCTCACCCAGACCGATCCGACCGGAGCACGAACCGACGAACCGGGCGAGATCGCGAGCGTCCGTCCGGCCCTGCCCGGGCAACTCAGCCTCCTTGGATCGTTCTTCGCACGCCGCGGCGAACCGTTCCTGTGGGTCGTCGACGGCGTACCCGACCGATTGACCGCAAGCGACCTCCGCCGACTGCACGCTCCCTCTGCGCTCGGCGCGACGTTGTTCACCAGCCGGAGCCGCCGCCTCGAGAGCCTTGCGCCGGCGCTGGACCTCGAACCGTTGCCCGAGGCGGACGCCCTCTCGCTGCTCACCGCACCGCATCCGCCCACCGGAGCGGAAGCGGCAGCGGCCTTGGCGCTCGTCACCGACCTCGGTGGTCATCCGCTTGCGGTGCAGGCAGCACGCCACGCGATCGGGCGGGCCCCGGGCAGCCACCCGTACCGGGACATCCGGGCCGCGATGGCTGCCGGCGCCCATCACGACACCGGTGAACAGGCCAGCAGCATCGCCGACGAACTCGCCGCGGCGTTCATGCCGGACCTCTGTGCGCTGAGCAGCGCCGGTCTCGACGTGCTCCGGATACACGCATCTCTCTCGCCCGCCGCCGCCAGCACCGAGTTGACGAGCGCAGTCCTGGTCCATACCGACCGCGGCACCGCAGAGGCGACCCGCCGCCGAGTGACCCGAGCGGTGGCCGAACTCCATGGCCGCTGGCTCGTGGACCGGCGAGGTGACCTGCTCGCGGTGCCGCGACCAGTCGCTTGGATCGTGCGTCACCGTGACCCGGATCCAGTGCGGCTGGAAACACTGCGCGAAGCCACGCTGCACCATCTCGGTCGGGGATCGGCGATTACACTGGCTCGCGATCCCTTCCGCACACTCAACGGACGGCCTGCCATGCCGACCCGCCCGACCAAGACACAGCCGACAGAAATAGAACGGGTGGTCGCCTTCGACCTACAGGTCGAACTCGCGACCAGAGTCGGTGTCCAGCGTCTCGGCGACACCGACGGGCTGCTGCAGGAAGCACTCACCTCCTTGCACACCCTGTTCAGCAGCACTCGGGACAGCCTCCGCCATTACGCACCCGACCTCGCGGTCGGCGGCGCTGAGGTCGCGCCGCAGCTGGCCGAACGCCTTCTCGACACCTTGCGGCCGTTTCTCAGCCACTGGCATCCGCGACTGGACGCGTATCACAGCGCGCGACCGGCCGAGACGAGTGCCTTCGATCACGAACGCACCTGGATCGAAGCCGCCACCTTCCGAGCCGAACTGACCGCACTGCACGCTCCGCTGAGCGCACTCGTCGACGAACTCGCCGCGGTCTCGGGTACCGACCTCGGCCGCATCACGCCCGCCTGAGCCCGAACACCCGCACATCGTTCTCGTGGCTGACCCTTGCGCTGGCAACTCGCTGGCAGACAGTCAGAGGCCCGGTCGCCGTTTCCGGCGGCCGGGCCTCTGACCTGGTACTTCGTGGTAGCGGGGGCAGGATTTGAACCTGCGACCTCTGGGTTATGAGCCCAGCGAGCTACCGAGCTGCTCCACCCCGCGTCGTAGGTACCAGGCTACCCCGCCCGCACCGCGGACTGCAAAACGCCTGGTCCACACGCGAGGTGACCTCCGCCACCCTGCCGGCCAACCGGGTGCCGGCCAACCCGCACCCGTGTCGGACGGCCCGCCCCGGACGCCTCAGCCCGGCGGAGACGGGGCCGGGCTCGGGGTCGCCTTCTTCTGGGCCGCCTCGAACTGCTTGATCGCCCGGTCGAGGTCGGCCTGGGCCCGGCCGATCGCCTCGAAGTCGCCCCGTTGCTGGGCCGTCCTCAATGCGTCGATCGCCTTCTTGATGGCAGCGACCGCCGCCGCCATGTCGCCGGAGGGTGCCGCGGTGGCGCTGGGTGTGGGCGTCGGAGTGGGTGTCCCCGGTGTGGTGGGCGTCGTCGGAGCCGTCGACCCCGGGCCGAAGAGCTTGTCCAGCGCCAGCGGCAGCGTCTTCTCGTAGGCCACCTTGTCGCCGAAGAGCACGAGCACCCGCTCCAGCAGCGGATAGCCGTTCTCCCCCGTGCTGCGGACATAGATCGGCTCCACGTAGAGCAGACCTCCGCCCACGGGCAGCGTCAACAGGTTTCCGTAGTTGACCTCGGAGTCGGCGCCGGCGTTGATGATGTTGAGCTGCGACCGGACGTCGGCGTTGTTGCGCATGTTCTGCTCGGCCTGCTTCGGGCCGAGGATCGGCGAGTCGTCGGGCAGCTCCAGCACCTGCAGCCTCGGCTGGCCGTCCTCGCCGTAGTGCGCACTGACCATCGCGGCAAGGTTCTCCCGCCGGTTGGCGGTGAGCGCGCTGGTGAGCTGGAAGGTCGGCGTCTGCTGGCCCGGGAACTGGGCCACCAGGTAGTACGGCGGCTGCGGCGAGTTGCCGGCCTTGGTGGGGTCGTCCGGGACCTTCCAGAAGTCCTGGCCGTTGAAGAACTCGGCCGGGTTGTCGACGTGGTAGCTCGACAGCAGCGTGCGCTGGGTCTTGAACAGGTCCTCCGGGTACCGGAAGTGCGCGGCGAGGCCGGCCGGGATCGCGCTCTTGGGCTTGACGATCCCGTCGAAGGCGGCGTTCCACGCCTTGAGCACCGGGTCTGCCTCGTCGAACGTGTACAGCGTCACCGTGCCGTCGTAGGCGTCCACGGTGGCCTTCACGGAGTTGCGGATGTAGTTCAGCTCGTCCTTGGGCTGGGCCCGGGTGCCGGTGCCGGTCAGCGAGTCGGCCGCGACCTCGCCCAGGGTCTCGCGCTGTGCGTACGGGAAGTGGTTCGACGTCGTGTAGCCATCCATCACCCACACGATCCGCCCGTCCACGGCGGTCGGGTACGGGTCGCCGTCGACGGTCAGGAACGGTGCGACCTTCTCGACCCGCGTCCGCGGATCGCGCACGTACATCACCTTGGAACTGTCGTTGATCGCGTCGGAGAGCAGGAAGTTGGTCTCCCGGAAGTGGAGCCCGAAGAGCAGCTGGCGGGTGAGGCTGCCGACCTCCACCCCGCCCTTGCCGTTGTAGGTGGTGTTGACCTGCTGGCTCTCGTCACCCGCGGCCGGACGGTCGAACTCCTGGTCCTGGCCGCTGGAGGTCTTCCCGACGATCGAGTAGTCCTTGATCAGCTCGCCATAGTAGACCCGCGGCTGGGTGACCGGTACCTCTTTCTCGAACGCGTCGGCGTCGGCGCTGCGGCCCTCGTCGCCGAGGAAGCCGGACACGAACACCGGCGCGCCGCTGTCGTCCACCCGGCTGGCCGGAGCCGCGACGAACCCGTAGCCGTGGGTGAAGACGGTGTGCCGGTTGAGCCAGTTGGTCTGGTTGCCGGCGAGCTGGGTGCTGGCCAGCTCACGGACGCCCACCACGTAGTCCTGGGTCTTGCCGTCCACCGTGTAGCGGTCGATGTCGAGCTGGCTGTTGAAGTCGTAGAAGCTGCGGCCCTGCTGGCGCTGGACGAACGTGTCGGCGACGACGCTCGGGTCGAGCAGGCGGACGTTCGGGATGGTGCCCTTGTCGGCGCGCAGCTCCGCCGAGCTGGCCGTGGTCTTGGCGTCGTACGGCTGGCGCTGCACGGTGCTGAGCCCGTACGCCTCGCGGGTGGCCGTGATGTTCCGCTTGATGTACTCGGCCTCGCGGTTGATCGCGTTCGGCTTGATCTGGAACCGCTCGGCGAACGCCGGCACCGCTCCTCCGATGACCACCGCCGAGACGCCCAGCAGCACCAGCGCCAGCACGGGCGGCAGCACCTTGCGGAAGCCGAGGTTGGCGAAGAACACCAGCGCGCAGAGCACGGCGATGTAGAGCAGGGCGTTCTTGGCCGGGAGCAGGAACTCCACGTCGGCCGCCGAGGCGCCGTTGGTCTTGGTGAGGTCGCTGTAGCCGAAGAGCAGCCCGAACCGGTCGAGGTAGTAGGCCACCGCCTTCAGCGCGACGAACAGTCCGAAGAGCACGGACATGTGGCCGATCACCGCGGTGCTCAGCCGTCCGCCGGGGCTCGCCTGCAGCCGGATGTTCCCGTACAGGTAGTGCACGAACAGCGCGGCGAAGATCGAGAGCACCAGCGCCGTGAATCCCACCGAGAGCAGGTAGCGCCAGAACGGGTACTCGAACACGTAGAACGAGAGGTCGCGCCCGTACTGCGGGTCGACCTGGCCGAACGGCGTCGAGTTGACGAACAGCAGCCAGGTGCGCCACTGCCCCTGCGCGGCGAGGCCGGCGATCAGGCCGACAGCCGCGGCGGCCAGCCCGGCCAGCAACCCGAACCGCGGGCTGATCGCCAGCCGGTAGCGCTCCAGGTTCTGCTGCTCCAGCGACATCGGCCGGTAGCTCGGCCGCAGCCGGTAGGCGATCGCCAGGTTGGCCCAGACCACCAGCGCCATCCCGACGCCGAACACGGCGAAGAGCGTCAACTGGGTCAGCAGCGGCTTGGTGAAGACCTGCGTGTAGCCGACCTCGTCGAACCAGAGCCAGTCGACGTAGAGGTTGACGCCGGTCGAGAGCAGGATCAGCAGCACGAACGCCACGGCGAGCAGCGTCACCGCCCGCCGCGTGCGCCGACTCACCGCGGGAAGTGGGGAACGCAGGACCACGGGGCAACTCCGTCTGGCCTTGTGATGGGACCCGATCTGGGATCCCCAAACTACCCTGCGCGCGCCGGACCGGCCGGCGGCGCACGCCGTGCGGGTGCGAGCATGACACCCATGACCGACGTCAACGGTGCCGGCCGCGCCCCGAGCCCCCTCCGCGTCGCCGTCGTCGAGCTCGAGCTGCACGCGCACGGCACCGGCTGGGACCAGCCCCCGACCCTGTACGCCCTGGTCGACACCGGCGAGCTGGTGGCCGCCGAACCGGGGTTGGCAGACCGGCTCGGCCTCACCGCCGACCAGCTCGCCGCGGAGTCGCTCACCCCGGTGGAGCAGGAGGCGCTGGGCGAAGGGCCGCTCGACGAGGTGCTGGCCCGGATCGCCTGGCCGGAGCAGGTGCTCGGCTGCGCGGTGGTCCAGGAGGTGTTCGTGCTGCCGCCGGGCGCCGAGGAGAGCCGTCCAGAAGAGGCCGACCCGGTCGGGTGGGCGGCCGCGCACGAGGCACGGTGGGAGGTCCGGATGGTCGTCGGGGTGCTCCGCGACGGCGCCAGCGCCTGCGTGCTGCGACTCCGTCAGCCCGAGAACGCCGACCCTGACTCCGACGAGCCCGACGTGGTCTACGGCGACGACCTGGTGCCCAACCTGATCGCCGCCCTCCGCACCACCCTGGACTGACCGACACGCCCACGGCTCTCCGGGCGCCCTAGCTCCGAAGCTCGGTGGGTCCGACGGCGGAACGGCGCGAACGTCGAGCCCGGAGCACGAGCAGGATCGTCCCGAGGACCAGCGCGGACGGCACCCCGACCAGGACCATCACGGTGATTCGGGCCCACCTCGGCCACGGCCCGTAGTCAGCCGCCGCGGCCGGCCTGACCTCGGCGTCGGCGAGCAGCCCGGTGGCCAGTTGCAGGTCGGTGATGTCGCTGTCGTCGCCGTTGCCCTCGTCGCCGAAGAAGCTCACCGTGCGGCGCTCCCCGGTGGACAGGGTCACCTCGACGATCTTGTGCTGGAGACCGTTCTGGTCGACCTGCCGGTCGATCTGGTCGTCGGGAAGCCAGATCGCGTCGTGGATCAGGAGGCGGTCAGGGGAGCGCCATCCGAGGACGCTCTCCGTGAGCTGGCTGGTCACCACCGGCGCGGGAGGTCGGCGGCCGCGGCCGGTGGCATCGACGAACGTCAGGCGGTAGGCCGACTGCGGAATCGGACCGGAGGTCTCCGGGTCGGTGTACCAGAGAGCTGAGGTCGCCAGCCAGGCGCCGTCAGGCGACCAAGCGGCGGGGCCGTCCAGGCCGTACCGGGGGTCCGGTGGCGTCACCGTGCGCCGCTCCCGACCGTCCAGTCCCACCACGACCAGCGTCAGCCCGTCCTGGACCGCCAACTCCTCGCCACCGGGCGCGAAGGCGGCACGGGTGACCTTGGTGTACGCGGGGAACTCGGTGCTCCTGCCAGATTCCAGGTCGAGCACGGCCAGCCGGCCATGCTCGCTGAGGAGCGAGTCCTCCAGGCCGTTGCTGTCACCGCGGGGCGCGATCTGGTAGGCGACGTGCCTACCGTCGGTGGACCACGCCAGCAGACGTTGACGAACGTCGGTCGGGTCGCGCGGACCGATCAGATGATGCCGGGCGCGGCCGGTGTCCAGGTCCACGACCGTCACCGTCAGCCGTCCCTCGGAGAGCCCGGGGAACGCCGCCCGGGTACCGTCCGGGGCCAGCATGACCGTCCATCCCTCGTGCGCCTCGGCCTGGTCCACCCGCCGGTAGCGGTCGCCGTCCGCGCTGAGCACAACCGACTGGAACGACGTGCTGATCCCCGCCCCGTTGTTCTGCCGGTAGAGCGCGATCGCGCGGCCTGCCGGATTCTCCGAGACTCGACCGGTCAGCAGCATGCCGGGAAAGTCGGTGGAGTGGATCGTTGCCGGCAGAGTCGGCACGCCGGACGGACCGGACGGACCGGCGTCGGGACGGGCTGAGCCGAACAGTGCTGGCGCGAAGCTCGTGCCGCCGACGACGAGCAGCACGGCCGCGGCGGCAAGCGCCGATATCCGCCACCCGCGGACCGGACGGACGGGCCAGACGGTTGCCGCCGGCACCGACCGGGAGAGCACCGCGTCGACGTCTCCGGGCGGCATGGGCGCCGCGTCGACGTACGTGCGCAGCGCCTGGCGGGCGGTCTCTTCCAGGTCAGTGGTCATCGAGGTGCTCCCTGAGGATCACGAGGCCGCGGTGGAGCAGCGACTTGACGGTGCCCGGACGGCAGCCCAGCGCCGCGGCGATCGCCGGTTCGGGCAGGTCGAGGTAGTAGCGGAGGAAGATCGCGGTGCGGTGTCGGGGACGCAGCCGCGCCAACATGGCGCGCACTGCCGCCGCCTCCGGGGTCGGCGCCGGCGTGGCGGGAAGCGCGGCCACCGGGGCGTACCGGCGTTCGAGCTGGCGCCTCCGCACCCAGGATGTACAGCGGCTGACCACCGCCCGGCGCAGCCAGGCGGCCGGTTCGGTGACCCGGTGCCATCGGCGGTACAGCTCCACGAAGGCGTCCTGCACCACGTCCTCGGCGGCCGGCATGCTGCCGGTGGTGACGTAGGCCAGCCGCACCATCGGGAGGAACTGTGCGGCGTAGACGGCCCGGAACGCCGCCTCGACGGCGGGCGCCGGGGCGGTGACCGCCTGCGGTCCGGTACCGGTCTCCGGCTCTGTCACGAGGTTCACGGCCTCTAGGCGCACGAGAACGCCATTCGGTTCCCCCGTTGCGGCACCCGCCTTCGCCGACCGCCCGACGCCCGCGCCGCCGGAGCCGCCGCCGGACACGGTTACCGGAGAAGCCCGCGGTCAGCGCGGGCAGGCGGCGGGGGGGCGGCTGGCGCGGAGCGCCGCGAGGGCGGCCAGCCCGTCATCGAGGGTGGCAACCCGGGCCAGCCGCAGGCCTTCGGGGGCCGCGCCGACCGCTTCGGCACAGTTGTCGGCCGGCACCAGGAACACCGTGGCGCCGGCTCGGCGCGCGGCCGCCATCTTCTGCGGGATACCGCCGATCGCCCCGACCACGCCGTCGTCGTCGATCTCGCCGGTGCCGGCGATGAACACTCCCCCCGTCAGGTCGACGGGCTCGACCTTGTCGACGATGGCGAGCGCGAACATCAGCCCGGCCGACGGACCGCCGATCCGGTCCAGGTCGAAGTCGACGGCGAACGGGTGCGGCTGGGAGTTCTCCACCTCCACGCCCAGCACAGCCCGCTTGCCGCCGTTGCCGTCGTCGGTCTCGCCCAGCGTCACGGCGACCGCGGCGGGCTCGTCGTCGCGGACGTACCCGATGGTGACCGCGTCGCCCGGCTTCTTCTTCGCGAGCAGCTTGCGCAGGCCGAGCGCGCTGGTCACCGTGGCGCCGTCCACCGTCGTGACAACGTCGCGGGCGACGAGCTTCCCGGCCGACGGGGAGCCGGCGGGCACGGCGGTGACGGTGACCGCCACGGGATAGCCGAGTTCGCGCAGCGCGGACGTCTCGGCCGAGGTCTGGGACTTCTTGAACGCGGCGGCGTTGTCCTGGTCGACCTGCTTCTGGGTCTGCCCGGGCGGGTACACCACCTCACGCGGAACGACCGCGATGGTGCCGTCCAGCCAGAACCGCATGGCCGTGCCGAGGTCGAGGTCGGAGGAGACCGAGACCGTGGTCAGGTTCAGATGGCCCTTCGACGTCGAGGTCGGCCGGCCGGTGATCGTGATGATCTCCTTGCCGTCGGCCTTGCCGAGCGTGTCCAGCGTCGGTCCGGGCCGCAGCGCGACGTACGGGACGGGCAGTACGGACAGCACGATCGACAACCCGAGCACCAGCGCGGCGCCGACCAGCACTGTCCATCCACGCCGCATCATGGGCGCAAGACTAACGGCGCCGTGCGAGGTCGACGCGCACCCGGTTGCTGCCGCCGCCCAGTGGCTGCGACGTCGGGGACGCGGGTCCGAACGAACGCCGGCGCGCGCCCGTGGGCGAGCGGCCACAACGGAGCTACCGTTGGATCATGGTGAGCCAGTGATGACCGACAATCCCTTCGGCTTCGGCCTGCCCGGGGGCGGCAAGGCGCCGGATCCGAACGATCCGCAGTGGGCCACGGTGATGGCCCAGCTGCAACAGCTCCTGTCGGCCTCCCAGTCCTCCGGGCCGGTGAACTGGGCACTGGCCACCCAGATCGCCACCGGTGCCGTCCGGCCGGACGACCGCTCGCTCACCGCGGCCGAGCGGACCGACGTCTCCGAGGCGCTCCACCTCGCCGACATGTGGCTGGACGCGGCCACCGTGCTGCCCTCGGGCCTGTCGACCAACGCCGGGTGGAGCCGGTTGGAGTGGCTCGAGGCGACGATGCCCACCTGGCAGGCGCTCTGCGATCCGGTCGCCGAACGGATCGGCACGGCGATGACGTCCCTGCTGCCCGAGGAGGCCGCCGGCCAGCTCGGCCCGATGGCCGGGATGATGTCGGGCATCGGCGGGATGATGTTCGGCACCCAGGTCGGGCAGGGCCTCGGGCAGCTCTCCGCCGAGGTGCTGTCTTCCTCTGACATCGGGCTGCCGCTGGGCCCCGCGGGCACCGGCGCGCTGCTGCCGGCCAACCTGGCCTCCTTCACCGAGGGCCTGGAGCTGCCCGCCGAGGAGGTCCGGCTCTACGTCGCGCTGCGGGAGGCCGCGCACCACCGGCTGTACGGCCACGTGGGCTGGCTGCGTGCCCACGTCCTCGCCGCCGTCCGTGCCTACGCGGCGGGCATCACCGTCGACCGCGACGCCGTCGAACGCGCCACCCAGATCGTGGACCCGACCGACCTGGAGAGCGTGCGGGAAGCGCTGTCCGGCGGAATGTTCGGCGCGGAGGACACCCCCGCCCAGCAGGTCGCGCTGGCCCGGCTGGAGACCGCACTGGCCCTGGTGGAGGGCTGGGTGGCGCAGGTGGTCGACACGGTGGCGGGCGAGCGGCTGCCGGGCGCGTCCGCGCTGGCCGAGACCTTCCGGCGTCGGCGCGCGGCGGGCGGGCCGGCCGAGCAGACGTTCGCGACGCTGGTCGGCCTCCAGTTGCGTCCGCGACGGCTGCGGGAGGCCGCGGCGGTCTGGGCCGAGCTTGCCGCGCAGCGCGGCACCCAGGGGCGGGACGCGGTCTGGGACCACCCCGATCTGCTGCCCACCGGGGACGACCTTGACGACCCGGTGGGATTCGCCCGCGGCGACACCGACCTCGACCTGCCGGGCCTGGAAGACCTCTGACCTGGGCTCACGGTGGCGGGCAGACCACCGCCAGCACGCGCCCAGGGTCTAGTCGACGTCGTCGTCGCTGAGTTCCAGGCCGGCGGCCGCGGCGACACCCTCCAGGTACCCGCGGGCACGTTGGGCCCGCGGGTACCGGTCGACGAGCGCCCAGAAGTCGGCGCCGTGGCCGGGAACGCTCAGATGAGCCAGCTCGTGCACCAGCACGTAGTCCACGACCCAGCCCGGCATCCCGCGCAGCCGCGCCGACAACCGGATGGTGCGTTCGGACGGCGTGCAGGAACCCCAGCGCCCGTGCTGGTTGGTGACCCAGCGGATGCTGACGGGGGCGGTCAGGCCGTCCAGGTAGAGCCGGGCCAGCTGGCCGGCGCGCTGATCGAGTTCCGTGTCGCTGCGCGGGCGGCGGGAACGGCTCTCCCGGGCATCGAGCCGGGTGAGCATCTTCTGCACCCACTCGCGTTCCTCCGCGGCGGTGAACCGGGCCGGGATGAGCACGACGACCTGGTCGCCGTCCCGGTAGGCGGCCACGGTGCGACGCCGGCGGGTGCTCCGCCGCACCTGCACCGTCGTCCGACGCCCGGCCATGGATGGCACGCTAGCCCGATCCCGGGGCGCTCGTCTCGAACCCGGACAAGGGTGTCGAGGATGTGGGGGTTCCGTGACTTTCCGTAACACCGTGTAACCGGGCGCACCATGGACGGGTGTCCGGGCCCAGAAAATCGCCTATCTGCCCTGTTCACAGCCTACGGGGCACGCGATGTCGGTGGCATCTGGTTTCATGAACCGGCTTCGCTTACCGCCGGAAGACGGCGATATCGCGCCACGCCGCGCCGCGCGTCCGCGGCCGGACGACTACGCAGGGATACTGTCAGTCAGGTTCACAACGCCACGACCGGCGCCGTGGACACGACTCGTCGAGGAGGGGACCGTGGCCGAGACCTACAACGGCTACTGCGTGAAGTGCAAGGAGAAGCGTGACTTCCAGGGGGAAGCCGTCACGAACGAGACCGGTCGCCGGATGGCCAAGGGCACCTGCCCGGTCTGCGGCACCAAGATGAACCGGATCCTGCCCAAGGCCTGACGGCGCGTCGAAACGCCTGACGCGGACGGGGGCGGCCCACCTGACAGGGGGCCGCCCCCGTCGCCTTTCCACCGCCACCGGTCGCTCCTGTGGACGATGGCCGACGGCACCGCGGCGACCCTGCGAGCCTCATGGCACCCCCACCGGCCACGAGGACGAGGAGTCGTCATGCGCCCCCTGTTGCTGCCGGCCCTGCGCCGGATCTGGCGCGACGCGACCACGCTGCAGCTGGGCGTCGACCCCGACCGCGCCGTCGTCCTCTCCGAGGTCGACGCCCCGACGTTGACCCTGCTCGAACTGCTCGACGGCAGCCGCACGCTGGACGAGGTGGTCGGCTGCGGTCGCGACCTCGGGCTGGCGGCCGAGTCCGTGCGGAGCCTGGTGACCGGACTGAACGCGTACGGTGCCGTGGTCGACGCCGTCGCCGGTCGCCCGAGTTCCGGGCCCGTGACGGGTCTGCTCGCGCCGGACCTGGCCGCGCTGTCGTTCACCGCGGGTGCGGCGGCCGGACAGCGGCTGCGGGCCCGTACCCGCCGCTCGGTGCTCGTCCGGTGCCGCGGGCGGATCGGACCGGTGGTCGCGGCCCTGCTGGCCGCCTCGGGGGTGGGTCGGGTCGCGGTCAGCGCCGCCGGCACGGTGCGCGCCGAGGACGCCGCGGTCGGCGGCCTGACTCCCGCGGACGCGGGCGTGGCGTATGCCCTGGCTGCTGCCGACGCCGTACGGCGGGCCGCACCGCGCACGGACACCCGGATGCCGGCCTCGGGCAGCCGCCCGGACTTCGTGGTGCTCGCCGCCGGGCCGGTGCCCAGTCCCGGCGACCGGTTGCGGTGGACCGCCCGGCGCGTGTCGCATCTTCCTGTCCTGCTCCGGGACGCCACCGCCGTGGTCGGGCCGCTGGTGGTGCCCGGCTCCACGGCCTGCCTCGACTGCGTCGAGCTGCACCGGCGCGACCGCGACCAGGCCTGGCCGGCGGTCGCCGCCCAACTCGCCACCGATCCGGCACCGGAGGCCTCCCACGTCGCGGTCGCCACCGCCGCGGCGGCGCTGGCGGCGATGCAGGTGCTGGCCTACCTCGACGGCGACGACCCGGAGACCCGTGGGGTGTCGCTGGAGCTCAACCGGCTCGGCGACCGGGTCCGGCACCGCCCGTGGGAGCCGCATCCGCGGTGCGGTTGCCTGGACGCCCGGCCCACCCGCGCGGCCTGACCGCTCGGCCGCTCAGCCCGTCGCCGCGCCCACAGGTTCCCACTCCGCTCATCCCGCGGGAATACACGCCCCGGCCGGCGCTCAGCGTGTGGACCGACGTTGCCATCCGGCCCCGGGTGCGACCGGGGAGTCCCTGGGCCGTCCGGGAGGGCCACGGGTGGGGGACGTGGCCGGCGGGAGGGAGGATGGCGAGGTGACCGACATCCCGCGCCGTGCCATCACCCGGACCGCCAAGCTGGTCGGGTTGCCCCTGGGGATGGCCGGGCGGGTCACGATGGGGCTCGGCCGGCGCCTCGGCGGGGCGTCAGCGGAGTTCGTCGCCCAGGAGGTGCAGCGACGCACGGCCGAGCAGGTGTTCTCGGTGCTCGGCCAGCTCAAGGGCGGGGCGATGAAGTTCGGCCAGGCGCTGAGCGTCTTCGAGGCCGCGATTCCGGAGGAGCTCGCCAAGCCCTACCGCGAGGCCCTGACCAAGCTCCAGGAGGCCGCTCCGCCGCTGCCGGTGACCACCGTGCACGCGGTCCTGGCCGAGCAGCTCGGGCCGCGGTGGCGACGCAGGTTCCGCGAGTTTGACGACCTGCCGGCGGCCGCGGCGAGCATCGGTCAGGTGCATCGCGCGGTGTGGGCCGACGGGCGCGAGGTCGCGGTGAAGGTGCAGTACCCGGGCGCCGGCCCGGCGCTCGTCTCCGACCTCAACCAGCTCGGCCGCCTCGCCCGGCTGTTCTCGGTCCTGCAGCCCGGGCTGGACATCAAGCCGCTGGTCGTCGAGCTGAAGAGCCGGGTAGCCGAGGAGCTCGACTACCGGCTGGAGGCCAGGTCCACGCGCGCGTTCGCGGCGGCCTACCGCGACGACCCGGAGATCACGGCGCCGCGGGTCCTCGCCGCCGCCGACCGGGTCCTGGTGACGGAGTGGATCGAGGGCACGCCGCTCTCGGCGGTGATCGCGGCGGGCGGTCCGGACGAACGGGACCGGGCCGGGGCGTTGCTCGCCACCCTGCACTTCTCGGCGCCGGCCCGCACAAGACTGCTGCACGCCGATCCGCATCCCGGCAACTTCCGCATCCTGCCGGACGGCCGGCTGGGCGTGATCGACTTCGGCGCGGTCGCCCGGCTGCCCAAGGGACTGCCCGCGCCGGTGGGTCGGTTGGTGCGACTGGCGCTGGGGGGCGACGCGGGCGCCGTCCTCGACGGGCTGCGCAGGGAAGGGTTCGTGAAGCCGAACGTCGAGGTGGACGCCCAGGCCGTGCTCGACTTCGTCGCTCCGATGCTCGAACCGCTGGTGTCGGAGGATTTCCGGTTCACCCGGGCCTGGCTGCGCAAGGAGGCGGTGCGGGTGGGCGATCCACGCGGTCCCGCCTACCAGCTCGGCCGCCAGCTCAACCTGCCGCCGTCCTACCTGCTCATCCACCGGGTGACGCTGGGTTCGATCGGTGTGCTCTGCCAGTTGGAGGCCAGAGCCCGCTACCGCGCGATCGTCGAACGCTGGCAGCCGGGCTTCGCGGCCTGACCATGCGGACAGCAGTCGGGGGCCGGCGTGGTGCCGACCCCCGACGTAGGGAACTGCGGTGTCAGACGCGCTCGCGCAGGCGTGCGGCCGCCGCGGCGACGAGGCGCGCGGGGCGCTTCGTTGCCTGCGGCTGACGCCCTGCCGGGACGAGCTCGGGCATTCGGGCGCGAGCCATGGCTTCGTGGATCAGTAGCATCTCGAGACTCCTGTAGGGCTGGGCGTTCGCCGTGGCGTGCATGTCATCGATGTCCACAGTGGTGCGTCTGGCGGACGTACCGTGGGCGTGGGCGGGCTGGGTCGGGGTGCTCATGCGGCGTACTCCGCCTTCCGCGGGCGACCACGCGGCCGCTTGCGCGCGATGACGACGCCGCGCTCGAAGATCTCGCCACCCCACACCCCCCAGGGCTCGCGCCGGTCGCGCGCTCCCTGGAGGCAGGCGACGCGCAGCGGGCAAGTCCCGCAGTACGTCTTGGCGAGCTCGAGGCCGGCAGGAGACTCCGCGAACCAGAGTTCGGGATCCTCGCGCCGACACGGGAGCGCCTCGTCCGGATCGGTCACCCCGAGGTCGAGCGGGGCGAGACCGAGTGCCGTCATGGCCGGTTCACCTCTTCCGTGTGATGTCCGCTTGTGGCGGTGAGAACTGGTGGTCGTTCTTGGTGCGATCAGGTGCTGGACAAACAGAAAGGCCGTGGATCCCGGTTGGCGGGTTCCACGGCCTCGAGGTGAGCCGGCTGGTCTCTCTAGGAGACCGGCCTCTCTCGAGGTGGAACGCCCGCCGGGACGGTGACCTGCTTGGCGCTGACGCCAGCCGGGTTGCCGAAGCCGTAGTGGTTGTGCGCTCGCAGCTCGTCCCGACCGCGCATGGCGTTCGTGAGGCTGAGGGCAGACTCCACCCGCGGCGTGAAGGCGATAGGCGGTGTGACACGGACGGCCCGGAGTCTGTCGGCCGCCGGGCCGTGGACGTCGGGGCCGACGCACGTACCCCACGGGATACCGGTCGGGTGCGTCATCCGGACAGGGGTGTCCGACAGCGCCAGTCCGCTCGTGAGAATGCTGACCATGTCGTCCACCTCCTTCCGATGACGACCACCTGGCGTGGCCGTGGTGCTTGCACGGGTGTGCTGCCCGCGCAAAGGGAGGCTATGCCTGACTCCCTCAGCGGGCAAACCCTTTTTTTTCGCCTTCTTTTTCTCCGAGTGGCCCACCCGACAGTGGGCGTGCCCGAAACCGACTCTGACCTGCGCGAAATCGCCGATGGCAGCGCCGCCCTGGCTAGGCGTCCGACCCGCCCGCACCACCGGCTCTGGGCTCGCCGGCTGCCGCTGGCGCATCCGTACCGGCCACCACCTCCGGATCGCCCCCGGCAACCAGCGCCAATACCGCGTCGGCGTAGAGGGCCAGCTTGCGGGGGCCCACTCCGGGCACGCCGCCGAGCTCCTCGACAGTGGTGGGCCGCTGCTCGGCGAAGGCGGTGAGCGTGGCGTCGGTGAACACCACGTACGCGGGCAGCTTCTGCTCCCGGGCCAGCACCGCACGCCAGGCACGGAGACGTTCGAAGAGGTCCTCGTCGTAGTCGGCGGGGCAGCCCGAGCAACGGCGGAGCTTGCGCTGGGTGGGGTCGAACAGCGCGGTGCCGCAGATCCGGCAGACCGGCAGCGCCCGGGGACCGGACTTCTTCGCGGCCCCGCCGCGCAGCGGCGAACCGGCGCCGCCGACCACCCCGGGCGGCAGCACCGACGTCGGCAGGAACCGGCACGGGCGGCGACTGGACCGGCCGCCGGGCGAGCGGGCGGCCGCCCACGACAGCCACAGGTGCTCGCGGGCCCGGGTCACGCCGACATAGAGCAGCCGACGCTCCTCTTCCAGCTGAGCCGGCGTCTTGGCATACGAGATCGGCAGCGTGCCCTCGGCCAGCCCGACCAGGAACACCGCGTCCCACTCCATGCCCTTGGCGGCGTGCAGTGAGCCCAGCGTCACGCCGTCGACCGTCGGCGCGTGTTGGGAGGCGACCCGGGCCGCCAGCTCGTCGACGAACCGCGGCAACCCGACCACCGACTCCGCCGCGGAGGCGTCGAGTGCCACGAAGTCCTCGGCCAGCTTCCGCAGTGCTGCCAGCGCCTCCCACCGTTCCCGCGCCGCGCCGCCGGACGGCGGCGCGTCCGGCCGCCACTCCAACGCGGCCAGCGCATCGGTCACCGCGTCCACGGTGGACGCACCGGGGTCGACCGTCCGGGCCGCTCCGCGGAGCAGCACCATCGCCTCGCGCACCTCGGCGCGTTCGAAGAACCGTTCGGTCCCCCGCACGACGTACGGCACGCCGAGTTCGGCCAACGCCTGCTCGTAGCCGGCCGACTGGGCGTTGGCGCGGAACAGGATCGCCAGTTCGGCGGCCGGCGTCCCAGCGGCGATCAGGTCGCGGCACCGGGATGCCACGGCGGCCGCCTCGACCGGTTCGTCCGGATAGTGCGAGACCCGCGGCCGCGGGCCGTCCGGTCGCTGGCCGATCAGTCGGAGCCGGGCCGACGCCTCCTCCCCGCGTGCCGCGGCGATCACCTCGTTGGCCAGCCCGACGACCTGCGGGGTCGAACGGTAGTCGCGCTGGAGCCGGACCAGGACCGCGCCCGGGTGCCGCCGGGCGAAGCCGAGCAGGTAGTCCGAGGTGGCCCCGGTGAAGGAGTAGATGGTCTGGCTGGCGTCCCCCACCACGGTGAGGTCGTCCCGACCGCCGAGCCAGGCGTCCAGTAGGCGCTGCTGCAGCGGGTTGACGTCCTGGTACTCGTCGACGACGAAGTGCCGGTACTGGGCGCGGATCTGGTCGGCGACGTCGCGGTGATCCTCGATCGCCCAGATCGTGGCCCGCAGCAGATCCTCGAAGTCGATCCTGCCCGCGCGGCGTTTGAGCTGCTCGTACATGGTGTAGACCTGCGCGACCTGGTCGGGCGGAAGCGGGGTGTCGCGCTCGGCCTTGGCCGCGGCCGCGACGTAGCCGTCCGGGTCGACCAGCCCCGACTTGGCCCACTCGATCTCGCCGGTGAGGTCGCGCACGCCCGTCCGGTCCGTGCGCAGGCGCTCACGGGCGGCGGCCTGGCCGACGAGACGGGCCTTGCTCTGCATCAGCTCGGGCATGTCGCGGCCGTCGAACACCCGTGGCGCGAAGTACCGCAGCTGGCGCAGCGCCGCGGCGTGGAACGTGCGGGCCTGCACCGCGCCGACCCCGAGCGCCCGCAGGCGCCCGCGCATCTGGCCGGCGGCCCGCGCCGTGAAGGTCACCGCGAGCAGGTGCTGCGGTGCGGTGGCACCGGTGAGCACGCCGTGGGCGATCCGGTGCGTGATCGCCCGGGTCTTGCCCGTGCCCGCGCCGGCGAGGATGCACACCGGCCCGCGGGGGGCGAGCACCGCGGCGCGCTGGTCGTCGTCCAACCCCACCAGCGCACGGGCCGCCACCGCATCGGAACCAGCATCGGAACCGGCGTCGGCATGGGCTGGGCTGTCGACCGTCACGCGACCGATACTGCCAGGCTGGCCCGGCCGGGAAGGTCTTGTCCCCAGCCGCGTGTTGTACCCACAGATCGCGCCGCGCGTCCGTGGCGCCCGACATGTTCCGGAGGTCCCCGCCGCCATGCCCGCGACGACGAGCACGATCACGATGTACTCCACGCCGTGGTGCGGTTACTGCCGACGTCTGAAGAGCCAGTTCGAGCGCGAGCGCATCGCGTACGTCGAGGTGGACATCGAGGTGGACGCGGTCGCCGCGGACTACGTCATGAGCGTCAACGGCGGCAACCAGACGGTCCCCACAGTGGTGTTCGCCGACGGCACCGCGCTGACCAACCCCACGATCGCCCAGGTCAGAAGCAAGCTCGGCGACGGCTAGGCACCCCGCGCCGGCGCCCCTGGAGGCACCCGCGCAGGCCAGTGGCGTTCAGCGTTCGTCGCGCCAGCGGGTGATCAGCTCGTGCGAGATGGAGATCGACGACGGGGGCACCAGCGCCGGCCCGTCGCCGCGGCCGAGCAGCTCGCCACGCGTGAACCAGCGGGCGTCCTCCAGCTCGACCTGGTCCACCACCACCTCCTGGCCGGAGTCGGCCAGCGCGTAGAAGCCCAGCATCAGCGACGCGGGGAGCGGCCACGGCTGGCTGGGGACGTAGCGCACGGCGCCCACCACCACGCCGGTCTCCTCCAGCACCTCGCGCCCGACCGCCGCCTCCGCCGACTCCCCCGGCTCGACGAACCCGGCTACGCACGAGTACCGGCCCGCCGGCCAGGACGCCGCCCGGGTGAGCAGACACCGGCCCCCGTCGCCGGCCACACCGTCGTGCACGAGCACGATCACCGCGGGGTTGGTGCGCGGCCACACCACCCCGGAGTCGTCGGCCGGCACGCCCTCCCATCCGGCGGCCTGCCAGACCAGCGGCGCGCCGGTGGCCGGGCTGTACCGGTAGGCGCGGTGCCAGTTCGCCACCCCCACGGTCTCGGCCAGCAGGGCGGCATCGTGGTCGTCCAGCAGCTCGGCGACCTCGCGCAACGATGCCGGCCACGCGGCGGGAACCTCCGGCAACGGACCGAGCACCGCGAAGTACGGCCCGTGGGCGTCCACCCCGAGGAACACCCGTTCGCCGTCCGGGGCGTCCGGCGCGGCCACGAACGCCAGCCGCGGCCCGCCGCCGGCCTCAGGCCCACCCGCCACCTCGGGCCGGGCCGATTCTTCGGGCCCGGCCGGCGCAGCGGGCTCGTCCGCGGCGGCAGCAGGGCCGCCGGTCACCAGGAAACGCCCGTAGTCGTCGATCACCAGCACCCGGGCACGCACCCACGCCTTGGCCAGCCACTCCGGATCGATGCGCCGGTGGGCGGCCCGGTCCACGACGACCCGACCGAGCGCGAGCCGGCGCCAGACGGCGTCGTCCGCGGAGCCGCCGGCGGTCACGCCCGGACGACGGGCCCGAGCACGGACGCCGGCCGCTCCACGACCTCGGCGTCGCCGAGCACCACCGTGACAGCACTGGCCGGCGCCAGGTAGGTCGACGCCGCCGCGAACACCTCGTCCGCGGTGACCTTCGCCAGCCGGCCGGGGTGCTCGGCCAGCCACGGCAGTCCCAGTCCGGTGCCGGCCAACGCGGAGAGCATTCCGGCGAGCCCGGCCTGGGAGGAGACCGAGAGCGCCAGCGTGCCGATCGCGTACTGCCGGGCCTGCTCCAGCTCCTCCGCGCTCGGCGGCAGCGTGGCGATGCGGCCCAGCTCGTAGGCGATCTCGATCAGCGAAGGCGCGGTGACCTCGGTGGCCACGTCGGCGCCCACCACGATGATCGAACCCGCCGAGGAGTGGTCGATGCCGCTGTGCGGGGAGTAGGTGTAGCCCTTGTCCTCGCGGATGTTCTCCACCAGCCGGGAGGAGAAGTAGCCGCCGAAGATCAGGTTGGCCAGCTGCAGCGCGGGGTAGTCGGGATCGGCCCGGGGCACCGCGGGGAGCGCGACCCGCAGCGAGGACTGCACCGACCCAGGCCGGTCGACGAGCACCAGCGGCCCCGTGGTCAGCGCGGGCACCGGGGGCGTGGCGGTCGGCGCCCCGGTCGGGGCCCAGTGGCCCAGCGCCGCCTCGACCTGGTCGAGGGCCGCGGCCGGCGTTATGTCCCCCACGACGATCAGCACGCTCCCTGCCGGCAGCACGCCGGCGGCGTGCAGCGACCGCAGCGCGTCGACGCCCACGGCACGGACCTCGTCCGGCTCGGGCGTCTCGGTGCCGTACGGATGGTCTCCGTAGACCCGGCGGAGCAGCGCCCGCCGGACCGCGTGTGAGGGCTGGGACAGCGCCATCTGGATCCGGTCGGCCAGCCGGGCCCGCTCGGTGGCCACCTCCCGCTCGGGGTACGTGGCGGCGGTCAGGACGTCGGCGAGCACGTCGAGCAACCGGGGCAGGCCGCTGGCCAGCGCGTTGCCCGAGACGATCAGCCGGTCGGGGTCCACGCCCACCGACAGGCCGCCGCCGACGGCCTGCAGCGCGGCCGCGATCTCCACATTGGTCATGGCAGCCGTGCCGGAGAGCAGCGTGTCGGCGAGCACCGACGCCGTCGGCACGAACTCCCCGCCAGTGCCCGCCAGCGGGACGCGCAGCCGCACCTCCGCCAGCGGCACGGCCGCGCGGCGGACGGCGACCACCCGGAGTCCGGAGTCGAGCCGGCGTTCGGAGACCTCGGGAGGCGTGGCCGTCCGCGGTTCGGTCAGCGGCGGGACCTCACGACGGGCGGCGGTCACTGCTCTCCTCCGGGAACGATCTCCAGTACGGCACGGCGGTCGGCCCGCAGGGTGGCCGCGGCGGCCAGCAACTGGTCGGCGGTCACCTCGCCGACCCGGCGCGGCAGCTCGTTGACGAGCTCGGCCCAGCCGCGCTGCTGTTCGAGCACGGCCATCGTCAGCGTGCGCCCGAGCACCGGGTCGACCTCGCGGAGCAGGTGCGCGGCCAGCCGCGCCTGCACCCGCTCCAGCTCGCCCGGGGCCAGCCCGTCGGCGACCAGCCGTCCGAGTTCGGCGTCGAGCGCGGCGAGGATCGTGTCGGCCTCGACCTGCGGCGGGTAGTGGATCTGCAGCACCAGCGCCGTGGGGTCGCGGACGTCGAACGGGTCGCCCATGAAGCCGAGGTAACCCGAGACGCTGGTGGCGATCCCGTCGGTGAGCACCAGCCGCTCCACCAGCCGGGACGCGTCGCCGTCGGTGAGCACCTCGGCCAGCACCACGAACGGCAGGTAGCCGGCCATGTCCCCGACCGGGTCGGGCACCCGCCAGGCCAGTGCCAGCGCCGGCATCGGGGCCATCGGGTCGACGTGGGCGACGCGGTGTTCCTCGGTGAGGTCGGGCTCGTCGAAGCTCGGACGCACCGGCACCGGCCGGTGCGCGATGTCGCCGAAGTGGCGCTCGATCATCGCCGTGGCCTCGGCGACGTCGAAGTCGCCGCCCACCGCGAGCACGGCGTTGCCCGGCGCGTAGTAGGTGTCGAAGAAGCTCTTCGCGTCCTCCACGGTGGCCGCCTCCAGGTCGGCGAACGAGCCGTACCCGTCGTGGGCGTTGGGGAACGTCTCGAACATCGCCGGCGGCAGCAGCAGCCACGGGAAGCCGCCGTAGGGACGGTTCTGGACGTTGACCCGGATCTCCTCCTTGACCACCGCGATCTGGTTCTCCAGATTCTCGGCGGTGATCTCCGGGCGGCGCATCCGGTCGGCCTCCAGGAACAGCGCCCGTTCCAGGGCGTTGCTCGGCAGCGTCTCGTAGTAGTCGGTGTAGTCCAGGTGGGTGCTGCCGTTGAACACGCCGCCGGAGGACTGCACGTACCGGAAGTGGGCGAGCTTCTCGAGATTCTCCGAGCCCTGGAACATCATGTGCTCGAACAGGTGGGCGAACCCCGTCCTGCCCTGCGGCTCGGACCGGATCCCGACGTCGTAGACCACCGCGACGCCGACGACCGGCGCCGAGCGGTCGGCCGAGAGCACGACGCGCAGGCCGTTGGAAAGGGTGAAACGTTCGACCGGGTAACCCGTCGCGGGAATCGTGACCGCGGGCCCGGATGCGGAGGTCAGTGACACCCCCCGACCCTAGCCGCTCCGCGTTCGTACGCATCCGGGCGGATGTGCACCCCCACTGACCGTTCGGTGAACCGGGGAGGGCCGACGAAACGTCGCGCAAAGGGTGTGCGGGGTCGGTTCACCCTCTACTCTGCGGAACACGCGCAGGCGCGTCGTGACCTACGTCACGACGTGCCGTTGGCGGGTCGGCGTCGACCACGGCAGGTTCTGCCCTACCGGCGCAACCGACCGGGGGCCGCCGCGCACCGACGACAATGGTGTATCCAGCACGGAGGTCCAACGAAATGAGTGGCGAGCACACCTACCGCTCGGTCGCCGAGTTGTTCTTCGACCGCGTGGCGAAGAGCCCGGACGCCGAGGCCTTCAGCTACCCGTCGGGCGACGGCATCGCTCGGCTGACCTGGGCCCAGACCGCCGACCGGGTCAGCGCGCTGGCCGCCGGCCTGATCGACCTGGGCGTCCGGCCGGAGGACCGGGTCGCGATCATGGCCGGCACCCGGATCGAGTGGGTCCTCGCGGACACCGCGATCATGTGCGCCGCGGCCGCCACCACGACGGTGTACCCGTCCACCGAGCCGGCCGACGCCGCCTTCATCCTGGCCGACTCCGGCAGCACGGTCGTCTTCGCCGAGGACGCCACCCAGGTGGCGAAGATCCAGGCGCACAAGGCCGACATCCCGGGCCTGAAGCACATCGTGTGCTTCGACGCCGCCGCCGCGGGCGACGGCGTGATCAGCCTGGACGAGCTGGAGGAGCGCGGCCGGGCCAGGCTCGCCGACGACCCGCAGCTGGTCGCGCGCACGTCCAAGGCGATCGAACCGGTCGACCTGGCCACGCTGATCTACACCTCCGGCACCACCGGCAAGCCCAAGGGCGTCCGGCTGATCCATGCCAACTGGGTGTGGCAGGGCGAGCGCCAGGTCGAGTCCGGGCTGATCGGGCCGGACGACGTGCAGTACCTCTGGCTCCCGCTGGCGCACTCTTTCGGCAAGACGCTGCTCTGCGGCACGATGCAGGCCGGCGCCGAGATGTACGTCGACGGCCGGATCGACAAGATCATCGAGAACCTCGCGGTCGTCCGGCCCACCCTGATGGCCGGTGCGCCGCGGATCTTCGAGAAGGTCTACAACCGGGTCGTCTCCACGACGAAGGACGCCGGCGGGGCCAAGTGGAAGATCTTCAGCTGGGCGTTCGGCGTCGGACGTCAGGTGGTCGCGCTCCAGCAGCAGGGCAAGCAGCCCGGCGGCCTGCTCGCGTTCCAGCACAAGCTCGCCGACAAGCTGGTGTTCAGCAAGATCCGCGACCGGTTCGGCGGACGGATCAGCGTGATGATCTCCGGTTCGGCGCCGCTCTCGCCGGAGATCGCGGAGTTCTTCCACGCTGCCGGCCTGCGCCTGCTGGAGGGCTACGGGCTCACCGAGACCAGCGCCGGGGCCTTCGTCAACCTGCCTGACAACTACCGCATCGGGTCGGTCGGCAAGCCCATGGGCGATCTGCAGGTCCGTCTCGACGAGGACGGCGAGATCCTGATCAAGAGCGCGGGCGTCATGACGGGATATCACAACCTGCCCGAGGAGACCGCCGCGGTGTTCACCGACGACGGCTACTTCCGCACCGGCGACATCGGGGAGCTCGACGCCGAAGGCTTCCTGAAGATCACCGACCGCAAGAAGGACCTGTTCAAGACCTCGGGCGGCAAGTACATCGCCCCGTCCCACATCGAGGGTCAGTTCAAGGCGCTGTGTCCGTACGTCAGCCAGGTCGTCGTGGTGGCCCGGAACTTCTGCGGAATGGTCATCACGCTCGACCCGGAGTCCCTCCGCGGCTGGGCCGACGGGCACGGACTGGAGGGCGTCTCCTACGCCGAACTGGTCGAGCACCCGGATGTGCACGCGCTGGTGCAGGAGTCGATCGACCAGCTCAACCCGCGGCTCAACCGGTGGGAGCGGATCAAGAAGTTCGTCATCCTGCCCGCCGACCTGACCGTCGAGGGCGGCGAGCTGACGCCGTCGCTGAAGGTGCGCCGCAAGGCCGTCGAGGCGAAGTACGACCCGCAGATCGCCAGCATGTACGAGGGCAGCCTCGCCGAGCTCTGACGCTCCGATCAGGCAAACGGACAGCCGGGACGGGTGGGACCACCGTCCCGGCTGCCCGCTGTCCGGGGTCGCTTCACCGCCAGCCGCGGTTCGGCGGGGTCAGGCCGGTGCGATCGAGGCGACGATCGGGTCGATGACCGTGTTGAACTGGCGGTGGGTGTCCGGTACCGAGATGTAGAGGACGCTGGCGTCGGGCCTGCCGATGTCGACCAGCACCACCGCCACCGTCTCGCCCCGGGCCTTGAGGCCGGTCTCGGAGAAGCTGAGGTGGAACCGGGAGACCCACGCCGGCCGGCCGCCCAGCACCACCCGCTCGTCGCGGACCTGCTCCTTGACGTTCGGCTGCGGGTAGTACGCCCGGCGGACGTCCTCGGCGACCTGCCGGCCCGCGCACTCCAGGTTCACGGTCAGGCTGTCCCCCACGGTCGCCGGCACCTTCCCGGACAGCACCGAGGCCAGGTAGGACCCCTGCGAGTACTCCTCGGTGACGACGTAGTAGCCCGTGCGGTACTGCACGCCGAGCGTCCCCTCGCCCCAGCTGCCGCGGTCCCAGCGCCGCCACGGAGCGCCCTGGTCGAGGTAGGAGATGCCGGAGTCAGGGTCGACGAGCCGCGGGCCCGGCACGCTCGGCAGCGCCCTGCCTTCGGGCGCGGGCGGCCCGGAGGGCGGCGGGCACAGCTGGGCGAGCGGTGGCTTGGACGGCTCCGAGCTGGGCGTACGGATCAGCGGCCGGCCATCGGAGAACACCCCGGTCGCGGCCAGCACCAGCACCACGACCAGACCCAGCGCCAGCACCGCTGCACCGGCGATGCCGAAGCCGACGAGGATCCGCCGGGAACTGCCGTCCGTCGGGCCGCTGGGCCTCCTGCCTCCGGCGATCACGTCCGGGGTGGCACCACCCCACCGCGCATCGGCCGACGGCGGCCCCGACCACGCCGAGGACCCCGGCTGCCCGGCCCGCCGCGCCCAGGGCTGCGCCGGGGCCGGGGACTCAGGGCGTCGGACCGTTCCAAAGGACTCCGTCGGGCCCTGCGGAGCGGAGCCGCCCGAGGCGGGAGGCTCCGAGGAAGGCGGGTTGTCGGCGCTGGGTCTGGCCCACGGGTTGTCGGGACCCGCGCCGGTGCTGTCGCTCACCACTCCAGTGTGCGGTGTGCACCCGACGGCTGTCCCGTCAGGAGTCGCGGACGACGGTCATCGGCGGAGCAGGCGACTGCGGTGTGCCCCCGGTGCCGACATCGGCGACCGGCTGCGGCCGGTCCCCTCCGGGAAGGTCGCGGACGTGCCACGGCGTCAACGCCACGACCGCGGCAACCACCAGGCCGATCGCGGCCACCGCGAGGATCAACGGCCATTCCCCCCACCGCGAACCAGCACGCTCACGAGACTGTTCGGGCCGACCGCTCCCCCACGCCACCGCAGATCACCTCCCGTTCCAGACCCGGCCTCACCACCTCTGACGCACCGCCGGCCGGAAAAGTTGAGCGCCGGTACCCAGAATCCGCGGCGACCCCGGGCCGTACGTCACGGATTCGTGCCAACCGGCCGAAATGCCTGGCCCGCCCTGGGCGCAGGCGACCACCGTTCACGCCAAGTTCCTTCCGGGACATGCGCAGGAGACATAGGGTTCGCGCGTCGGGGGTCGCCGTGCCAGGAGTGTGGCGTCCCTGTCGGACACTTCTGGCCGGCCCGCACCCCGGGCCCCGCATGTCACGAGGAGAGCCGTGCCCACCACCCCGTCCCCCCACGGCAGGTTGGCGCGCCATCTGGCGCTGCCCGCGCTGGCCGTCGCGCTCGTCGCGTTACTCCCCTTCGCCCCCACCGGCTCGGCGCCGGCCGGCTCCGCGGGCGACCGCTGGACGCCGATGAGCCCGGTCACGGTCTCGTTCACCCAGGCCGTCGACGAGCGGCGCCAGGCGCAGGGCAACCTGCTCGGGTTCAACGACTTCCACGGCAACATCGACCCGCCGCTCGGCTCGGGCGGACTGGTCAACGGCACTCCCGCCGGCGGTGCGGAGTACCTGGCCACCGCCGTCAAGAAGCTGCGCAAGGAGGCCCGCCAGGCGGGCGTGAAGAGCATCACCGTGGGAGCGGGCGACATGGTCGGCGGCACGCCGCTGGTCTCGGCCGCCTTCCACGACGAGCCGGCGATCGAAGTGCTCAACGAAGTGGGCATGCAGATCAGCTCGGTCGGCAACCACGAGTTCGACGAAGGCACCACCGAGCTCAAGCGCCTGCAGAATGGCGGCTGCCACCCCACCGACGGCTGCCAGGACGGCGACGGCTTCGACGGCGCGGCGTTCAGGTACCTCTCGGCCAACGTCGTCGACAAGGTCACCCGCAAGCCGCTCTTCCCCGCCTACGCGATCCGCGAGGTCGACGGCGTCAAGGTCGGCTTCGTCGGGATGACGCTGGAAGGCACACCCCGGATCGTCAACCCGGCCGGCATCACGACGGTCGACTTCCTCGACGAGGCCAGCACCGCCAACTACTACGCCGGTTTCCTCAAGGCCAAGCACGGCGTCAAGGCCCTGGTGCTGCTGATCCACGAGGGCGGCCAGCAGAACCCGCCGCCCCCGGTGCTGGACCCGTCCAGCTGCGCGAACTTCGCTGGCGACATCACCCCGATCGTGGCCAACCTGCGGCCGGAGTACGGCGTGGTGGTCTCCGGACACACCCACCGCTTCTACAGCTGCGCACTGCCCAACGCGTCGGGAGCGAACTCGGTGGTCACCAGCGCGGGGGCCGCCGGGGTGCTGGTCACCGACGTGGACATGACGCTGGACCGCGAAAAGGGCACGTTCGTCGAGGTGGCGGCCCGCAACGTGATCGCCGAGAACGGCGTCCGCCTCGCCGACGGCAGCTGGCAGAAGGACGCGGCCGGCAACTTCGTCCGCAACCCCGCGCTGGTCGACCCGACCGTCAAGGCGATCGCCGACAAGTACCGCACCAAGGTCGCGCCGATCGCCAACCGGGTGGTCGGAAAGATCACGGCCGACATCACCAACGTCAACAACGCCGCCGGGGAGAGCGCGCTCGGCGACGTGATCGCCGACGCCCAGCTCACCTACACCGCCGGTGCCGGCGCGCAGATCGCGTTGATGAACCCGGGCGGTATCCGGGCTCCGCTCACCTTCGCCAACAGCACCGGCGGCGAGCAGCCCGGCGAGGTCACCTACGGCGAGTGCTTCACCGTGCAGCCGTTCAACAACCTGGTGGTCACCCAGACCTTCACCGGCCAGCAGGTCAAGGACGTGCTCGAGCAGCAGTTCGTCGGGTTCGACGGGCAGATCGCCCGCCGGATTCTGCAGGTCTCGACGGGGTTCAGCTACTCCTACGACGAGACCCAGCCGCTGGGCAGCCGGATCAGCGCGCTGACACTGAACGGTGCGCCGCTGGACCTCGCGGCGTCCTACAAGGTGACGACGAACGACTTCCTCGCCAACGGCGGGGACGGGTTCACCAACCTCACCAAGGGCACCGGGCGGGTGACCGCGCCGGGCTTCGACGTCGACGCGCTCACCGCCTACCTGGGCGGACCGGCGTCGCCGGTCGGTCCCGGCCCGCAGAACCGGATCACCAAGCTCGGCTGATCCGCCGCCCTACCGCACCGCACGACCGAGGGGTCGGTGTCCGGCTTCGCCGCCGGCACCGGCCCTTCGGTCGTTCCCGCCGCGCTCGCTAGGGTCCCGCCCATGCAGCTGACCGCACGCGGGTTGACCTTCGAGGTACGGGTGGACGGTCCGGACGGAGGCCCGCCCGTGCTGCTGCTGCACGGCTTCCCGCAGCACGGCGGCATGTGGGAGCCGGTCGCGGCCCGGCTGCACGCCGCGGGCCTGCGTACCGTCGCGCCGGACCAGCGCGGCTACTCGCCGGGCGCCCGACCCGGAGCCGGTCGAGGCCTACCGGGTGGTCGAGTGCGCGGCCGACGCGGTCGCTTTGCTCGACGCGCTGGGCATCGACCGGGCCCATGTGGTCGGGCACGACTGGGGCGCGGTGGTGGCGTGGCAGCTCGCGGGCCGCCACGCCGACCGGGTCGCCACCCTCACCGCGATCTCCGTGCCCCACCCCGCGGCGTACGCCGAAGCCCTGCGCTCCGACGCCGACCAGCAGCAGCGCTCCCAGTACATCGGCCTGTTCCGGATGGTCGACAAGGCCGAACGGGTGCTGCTGCGCGACGACGCGGCACCGCTGCGGGCCATGTTCGCCGGCTCCGGGCTGGACGCCGCGGGCGTCGACCGGTACGTGGCGCCGCTGCGGGAACCGGGCGTCCTCACCGCCGCGCTGAACTGGTACCGCGCCGAGCTCCCGCGATGACCTGGCGGGGCTCGGGCCGGTCACCTGCCCGACCACCTACCTGTGGAGCGACGCCGACCTGGCCTTGGGGCGCACCGGCGCCGAGGCGTGCGGGCAGCACATCGGCGGGCCGTACTCGTTCGTGATCCTGCCCGGCATCTCGCACTGGGTGCCGGAGCAGGCGCCGGAGGCCGTCGCGAACGCGATCCTCGAGCGGATCGGGTGGGGTTCGGACGCGCATCCGCTGTGACGCAGGTCACTACTCAGCGGATCTCCGCCTGAAGGCCCTGATTTGTTCCGTCCGATTCGTGCTCCCGTATGACGTTCTAAATCGATATAGGTCACCGTCGCGAAACAGAGACGCGGCAACTGTCCTAGTCACTGTTCACCGTTATGCAAAGATTTGCCGCAGCCCTCGCGTGGGCACCTGCCCACGCGAGTCTGAAAAGCCGGCCGACCCCTCACCGAGCCTTGGCGAGGTGGACGGCGCCACCACCACAGCGGAGGTATTCGTGCGGAAAGTCGTGGTGGGACTGCTGAGCCTCTCGTTAGCGTCCGGCCTGGGTGTCTCACTCGGGCCGGCCGCGTTCGCGGCACCGTCGGTGGACACGCCGGCCGCAGCAGCCCCCTCCAAGAAGAAGGTCGCCGACGTCCACGACCTGCCCAACCCCCTGGAGAGCAAGCGCCGCGCGATGCGCGAGCAGGCCGTCCAGGACGTGGCCAGCGGGCGGCTCAAGCCAGAGAAGCGCGGCGCGTCCACCGTCGTGAAGGTCGGCGAGACGCCCAAGCAGGGCACCGCCCGCTCGGCCAAGGCGCACAAGGACCAGTACGTCGAGCTCGCCCGCGAGAAGACCGACCGGATCTTCGTGATCCTGGCCGAGTTCGGCAACGAGCGGCACCCGAGCTACCCGGACCAGGACACCGACCCGGCCACGCCCGGGCCCGGCCACCTTCGAGGGTCCGCTGCACAACGCGATCCCCGAGCCCGACCGGACCAAGGACAACTCCACGGTCTGGCAGGCCGACTACAGCCGGGCGCACTACCAGGAGCCTGTACTTCGGCAAGGGCGCGCGGCGTCGAGTCGGTCAAGACCTACTACGAGACCCAGTCCTCCGGCCGGTACAGCGTCGACGGCAAGGTCACCGACTGGGTGAAGGTCCGGTACAACGAGGCCCGCTACGGCCGCTCCGACGGCTTCCCCTGCGCCTCCAACGTCTCAGCAGCAACACCTGGCAGCTGGTCCGGGACGGCGTCAACACCTGGGTCGCCGACCAGAAGGCGCCGGACGCACCGACGCGCAGATCGCGGCCGAGCTGAAGACGTTCGACCAGTGGGACCGGTACGACTTCGACGGCGACGGCAACTTCAACGAGCCGGACGGCTACCTCGACCACTTCCAGATCGTCCACGCCGGCGGCGACCAGGCCGACGGCGACCCGCACCAGGGCGAGGACGCCATCTGGAGCCACCGCTGGTACGCCTTCGCCAGCGACCAGGGCCTCACCGGCCCGGACGGCAACAAGCTCGGCGGCACCCAGGCCGGCACACCGGCCTGTGGATCGGCGACTACACGATCCAGCCGGAGAACGGCGGCCTGAGCGTGTTCGCCCACGAGTACGGCCACGACCTCGGTCTGCCGGACGACTACGACACCTCCGGCGGCGGCGACAACAACGTCGAGTACTGGACGCTGATGGCGCAGAGCCGGCTCAACGAGGCCAGACTCGCCGTCCATCGGCACCGGCCGGGCGACCTCGGCGCGTGGCAGAAGCTCCAGCTCGGCTGGCTGGACTACGAGACGATCGTGGCCGGGCAGAAGCGGACGCTGGACCTCGGCCCGGCCGAGTACAACACCGCCAAGGCCCAGGCCGCCGTCGTGGTGCTGCCGAAGAAGGACGTCACCACCGAGCTCGGTGCGCCGTTCGCGGGCACCAAGCAGTGGTTCTCCGGCAACGCCGACGACCTCGACAACACGCATGACCCGGTCGGTCGACCTGACCGGCAAGACCGCGGCGGCGCTGACCTCAAGGCGCGGTACAACATCGAGGAGGGCTTCGACTACCTGTACATCGAGGGTTCGACGGACGGCGGCACGACCTGGACCGCGCTCGACGGCACGGTCAACGGCACGGCCGTTCACCAAGGACGCCAGCGGCACGCCGGCGATCGAAGCGGTCGAGCGGCGGCGCCGTGGGTCGACGTCAACGTGCCGCTGACCGCCTACGCGGGCAAGGCGGCGCAGCTGCGCTTCCACTACCGGACCGACGGTGGCGTCTCCGAGGGCGGCTTCTTCGCCGACGACCATCTCGATCACGGCCGACGGCGCGGAGATCTTCGCCGACGGCGCGGAGGCCGGCGACAACGGCTGGACCCTCGACGGCTTCACCGCCGTGGGCTCCAGCTTCACCAGGCGTACGACAACTTCTACATCGCGGCGAACAGGACGTACGTCTCGTACGACCGGTACCTCAAGACCGGCCCGTACAACTTCGGGTTCCTCAACACCAAGCCCGACTGGGTCGAGCAGTACTCCTACCAGACCGGGTCTGCTGATCACGTACTGGGACACGTCCCAGGTGGACAACAACACCAACGTCCACCCGGGGGAGGGTCTGTCACTCCACATCGACTCGCGTCCGCGGATCGCGTACCGGCTGGACGGCCTGCCGTGGCGGGCGCGCATCCAGGTCTACGACGCGCCGTTCGGTCTCCGGAAGGCGAAGTCGTTCACGCTGCACGTCAACGGCCAGGCGAGTTACATCCGTGGCCAGGACGCGCAGCCGCTGTTCGACGACAGCAAGGCGTGCTGGTACGCGGAACTGCCGAACCACGGCGTCAAGGTGCCCAAGAACGGCGTCAAGATCCGGGTGGTGTCCGAGAACGGCACCACCGTGCGGGTCCGGGTGGGCTGAACACCTGAGTGCATGCACGACGACGACGCCCGGGGAGATCGCTCCCCGGGCGTCGTCGCGTCTGCCGGCCCGTCCGGACACCGCACGTCCTCCTGCGCCGCGGGTCGGGAGGTGCCGCGATCCCAGGGAGTCTCGAGCCACGGAACTCCTGCACGGTCGATTTCGTCCAACCGGTGTGCCTACCGTGACGAAGGTGACCCGGATGCTTGCCGGAACAGGGATGGTGGTGGCGATGGCGGCCGGCTGCTCCTCGGGCGGAGACGGAGAGCCCGTGACCCGACCCAGCGCCTCGGCTTCCGGGCCGACGGGCACGCCGAGCGTCCCACCGGTCACCCCCACCAACCCGCCGCCGTCGGCCGGCACCGACCTGCCGACGTTCGGGCCGCCCACCGGTCCTCCGAGCCAGCCGACCGACCAGATCAAGACGGGCTACCTGACGGGCACTGTGACCAAGGGCGGCAAGGGTCCCTGCTACGGCCTCGAAGCCGACGACGGCCGCGTCTACGCGCTGTACAGCACGGCGGGCGAGAACCTGGCCCGGGGAGAACGGGTCCGGGTGCGGGTGGAGCCGCTGCGGCTGAAGGTCTACTGCGGTCCCGGCCCGCACCTGAGCATGCTCACGGTCGCGCGCGTCCGCTGAGGACCTCCGGGGCAGTGCCGGCCGGACCCCCCGGGTCGTGGCCGGTCAACGGGACGGACGTGACGAGCGCGGCCAGTCCCGCGGCGTCGAGGAGGTCGGCCGGACGCACCGTGGACCCGGCCCGGACGTAGTGGAACCCGGCCCGGACCGCCTCGACCGGGGTGCCGGAGAGGTCGGCCCAGGCCAGCCGGTACGCCGCGAGCTGCACCCCGGCCGCGGCCTCGTCGGACGGCGGCTTGCCGGTCTTCCAGTCGATGACGTCCCAGCCGTCGCCGTCCGCGAACACCGCGTCCATCCGCCCCCGCACCACCACACCCGCCACCAGCGTGGCGAACGGCACCTCGACCTGGGCCGGCGTGCGGTCGGCCCAGGGGCTGGCCAGGAAGGCCTCCTGCAGCCGCGCGAGGTCGTCGTCCGGCGCGGCCGTGGCGTCGGCCGCCCCGGGAAGTTCGTCGACATCGAGGAGGCGCTGTGCCCCGAACCGCCGTTCCAGCCAGCTGTGGAAGGCGGTGCCCCGCCGGGCCAGCGGTGCGGGCGGGTAGGGCACCGGACGCCGGATCGACCGGGCCAGCTCCCCCGGGTCGCGCCGCAACGCCACCAGCTGGGACACGCTCAGGTGCCCGGGCAGCGCCACCTCCACCACGTCCCGGCGCCGTGACCGGCTGCGTTCGGCCAGCAGCAGGGCGGCCTCGGCCTCCCACCCCGCGCCGGTCGCGCGCTCGGTGGCCGTGAGTGGGATCCGGGCGGCGTCGTGGACTGCGGCGGCGGCCTCCTCCACGGCATCGCGCCGGCGGCCCAGGGGGTCGAACGGCCAGCTGAGCCGCGTGACCGTGGCGGCCAGGGGGTTGGTGTCGTCGGGCTCCGGAGGCTCGGTCCAGACATCGACGAGACCGCCGCCGTGCGCGCAGTGGGTGTGTACCTCGTCCAGGAACGCCGACGGACCGCGGGGCTTCACCGTCTCCGGCTCCCACCAGCAGCCCGAACACAACAGGGTGTGCCGGGCACGCGTGAGGGCGACATAGGCCAACCGGCGCTCCTCGGCCAGGGCGCGTTCCTTCCAGGCGTCCTCGAAGGCAGCCCGGACGCCCTCCACCCCGCGCTGGTCGGCGGCGGCGGACAGGTCGAGGACCGGAAGGTCGTCCCAGTCTCCCCGGAGGGCGAACGGCAGGGCGCCGAGGCCCTTGGCCCAGGTGTCGGTGACCGTTCCCGGAATCGGGAAGCCGCCCGCGGTGAGCCCCGGCACGGCGACCACGTCCCACTCCAGCCCCTTCGCGGCGTGGATGGTGAGGACCTGTACCGCGCCCTGCACGACCGAGACCTGGCCCGGGGCCAGGCCCCGCTCCCGCTCCTCGGCCGCGGTGAGGAAGGCAAGGAACGCCGTGACCGTCGGCTGCTCGGCGGTTTCGCCGAACTCGGCCGCGACATCGCCGAAGGCGTCCAGGTGGCCGCGCGCCAACGCCTGGTCGTTGCCGGGCCGGCTGGCCACCTCCACGTCCAGACCGAGGGTGCGCTCGATGTCGGCGACCAGTTCCGGCAGCGGCTGGCGGGATCTCGCCCGCAGCCCCCGGAGCTCGTCACGGAGCCTGGCCAGCCGCGCGTACCCGGCGGACGAGTAGGCCACGGTGGGCCCCAGGTCGTCGAGGGCTTCGACGATGCTGCGCCCGTCGGCCTCCTCCACCGCAGGCGGGGGCGCGGCCGCGGCAACACCGTCGTCCGTGGCCACGGCGTCTGCCCCGGGGCCCCGGTCGCGGGCGACCAGGACGCTCGCCCGCCGTGCCAGCGCCGCGAGGTCGTGCGGTCCCAGCCGCCAGCGGGCACCGGTGAGCAGCCGCAGCAGTGCGGCACCGGCGGTCGGATCGACCAGCACCCGCAGCGTGGCCACCACGTCTCGGATCTCCGGCGTGTCGAGCAGGCCGCCCAGGCCCACCACCTCCACCGGCAGGCCCTCGGCCCGCAGCGCGGTGGCCATCCGGTCGAAGTGCTCGCGTTTGCGCAGCAGCACAGCCGCCGTCGGCGGCCCGTCGGTGCCCGACCGCCAGGCTGCCGCGACGCGTCGGGCCACCCAACGCGCCTCGTCCTCCCCGGTCGGCAGCAGGGCGCAGGCCACGGTGCCCCTGCCGGGGTGGCCGGGGCGGAGTTCGGGCACCTCGACCTGGGCGCCGCTCGCGCGCAGGGGTGCCGACACCACGTTGGCGAGGTCGAGGATGTCGGCCCGGTTTCGCCAGCTCACGCTCAGCGCGGCCACCTCGCCGGGGACGCCGTCGCCGCGCGGGAAGTGGCCGGGGAACCGGGCCAGGTTGCCCGCGCTGGCACCGCGCCAGGCGTAGATCGACTGGCACGGGTCGCCCACCGCGGTCACCGGGTGGCCGTCGCCGAAGAGCGAGGTCAGCAGCACCAGCTGGGCATGGCTGGTGTCCTGGTACTCGTCGAGCAGCACCACCCGGTAGCGGCCGCGTTCGACCCCACCGACCTCCGGATGGTCGCGGGCGACAATCGCCGCGCGGGACATCTGGTCGCCGAAGTCGATCGTCTCGGCCCGCCGTTTCCGTTCGGCGTACCGTTCGACCATCGGGATCAGCTGGGCGCGGGCCCGCTGGGTGGCCAAGAGGTCGCGGACCTTGGCGTAGAGGTGCTCCCCCCGGCGCCCCGGAGCCGACGGCAGCGCCTCGACCGTGGCGACGAAGCGCCCGGTCCAGTCCGCGAGTTCGGCCGGGGCGCGCAGGTGCTCGGCGAGCTGACCGGCCAGGTCGAGCACCGCCGCGGTCACCGTCGAGGGCGCCTTGTCCACCGCGGACATGTCGCCGTCGTGGGCGCGGACGACCGCGTCGGCGAGCTGCCAGGTGACCGCCTCGGTGAGCAGCCGCGCGGACGGCTCGAAGCCGGACCGCAGGCCGTGCTCGGCGACGATCCGGGCGGCGTACGCGTTGTACGTGGCCACCGTGGGCTCGCCCTCGTCGCCGTCGTCCGCGGCGAGCCGGTACCGGAGCTGGGCCACCCGGCCGCGGATCCGGGCCGACAACTCGGCCGCCGCCTTGCGGGTGAAGGTCAGGCCCAGCACCTCCTCGGCGCCGACATGGCCGTTCGCGACCAGCCACACCACCCGGGCCGCCATCGTCTCGGTCTTGCCCGACCCCGCCCCGGCTACGACCAGCATCGGCGCCAACGGCGCTTCGATGATCTCCACCTGCTGCGACGTGGGTGCCGGCAGCCCGAGCAGTTCGGCCAGCCGCCCGGCCGAGTAGGTCACGTGCCCGCCGCTGGGGCTCGGCGGTACCGCGACGGACACGGTGTCCGCCCGTGACCTCGGCGCGGTCACGTCGTCACCTGGCGGGAACGCACCGGGCAGCTGGTGCTGACCGGGCAGACCCGGCACAGGTCGTTGCGCACCGCCTCGAACGCCGAGCCGGCCATCCCCTCCGCGGCCTCGACCACCAGCCGCTCGGCCCAGCCCGGCTCACCGGCCTGGCCGAGGGGCGGCTGGCGCTGTTCCTTGACATCCTTCGCCGGCGTTCCGACCTGCACCAGCGCCGCGCCGCCGGGCTCGGTGCCGTGCTCGGCGAACCCACCGCGCTCCACCGCGAGCTGGTACACACCCAGCTGCGGGTGTGCGGCCACCTCGCCGTCCTTCGGGGCGCTCTTCCCGGTCTTGAGGTCGACCACCACCAGCCGGCCGGCGTCGTCGGCTTCGAGCCGGTCGATCCGCCCCCTGACCACCGCCCGACCCACCTCGACCCGGAACGCCTCCTCGACCGCGACCAGCCGGCGCGGGTTCCCGGCCAGCCATCCGGCGAGCTTGGCCACCATCCGCTCGGCCCGGGCGCGCTCCTTCTCGGCGAACCATCCCCCGCCGACGTCCACACTCGACCACCGTGCGGCGAGCCGGGCGTTCAGCGTGGCCAGGTCGAAGGTCTCGGCCGACTCGGCGGCGATGTCGTGGACGAGGTTGCCGATCGCCTGGGCGCTGCTGGTGCTCTCGCCACCGGCGGACTCCAACACCCACCGCAGCGCACACCGATGAAACTGTTCCACTTTGGACGGCGATACCCGCACCGGGTCGCCCGGTTCGCGCAACGGCCGGGCGTCGGAGAGCGCATGCAGCCCCCACCAGTCGGCAGGCGCCGCGCCGGGCACCCCGGCAGCGGCGAGCCGCGCGAGCTGCGCGGCGGCGACCCGGCGGGATGCCGCCTCCGCGGCGGCTCCACCGGTGGCCGGGTCCGTGACGGCTTCACGGGTGGCCGGGTCCGCGGGCGGGGCGAGCACGACCCCGCGGAGCTCGGCGACCAGCCCGGCCAGCGAGAGCGTGCGCGGAACGTCGGTCAGCGGGCGGGGCTCCGAGGCTCCGGACGGCCGGGGATCGATCTCGTCCAGGAACCGGGACGGTTGCTCGTCCTCCCCCTCGACCGCGGTGACCAGCAGCCGGCGGCGCGCCCGGGTGACCGCGACGTAGAACAGCCGACGCTCCTCGTCCAGCAGCGCCGACAGCTGCCCGCGGCGGTCGGGCTCGCGGCTGGCCGCCAGGTCGACCAGCTCCTCCGAGCCGAGCAGGCTGCCGCGAGGGCGCAGGTCGGGCCAGACCCCCTCCTGCACGCCCGCCACCGCGACCACGTCCCACTCCAGGCCCTTGGCCGCATGCGCCGTGAGGATGCGCACCAGCTCGCCGGTCTCGGCCGCCGGGGCGAGCGAGTCGGCCGGGATCTGCTGCCCGAGGACGTGGTCGAGGAACATCTGCGGTCCGGCGGCCGGCAGCCGGTCGGCGAACCGTGCGGCGGCGTCGAACAGGGCGACCGCGGCGTCCAGGTCGCGGTCGGCGGCCGCCCCCCGCGCTCCCCCTTCGGCGCTGGCGGCCTGCCACCGCCCGGCCAGTCCGGAGGCGTCCCAGGCTGCCCAGAGCAGCGTCTCGGCGGTGGCACCGGGACTGGCCGCGGCCTGCCGGGCCACCGCCAGCAGCCCGGCCACCCGCCGGGCCGGAGCGCCCCACCGCTCGTCCAGCGGCACCAGGTCGGACGGGTCGCGCAGGGCTTCGACCAGTAGGATGCCGGACGGCCGGGGATCGCCCGCCGCTTCGGCCACCAGCCGGAGCTGCTGGCGGAGCCGGCGCAGGACCAGGGCGTCCGCATCGCCCAGCGGCGAACAGAGCAGCGCGACCGCGGCATCCTCGTCCAGGGCGTCGGGATGCAGCGCGTAGCGGACCACGTCCAGCAGCGGCACGACGCCCGGCTGGTCGAGCAGCGGCAGATCCTCCCCGGCCGTGCCGATCGGGACTCCCGCGTAGGTGAGCGCGCGACGCAGGCTGGCCAGGTGACGCGCGGTCGAGCGCACCACCACGGCCATCCGCGACCACGGCAGGCCGTCGAGCAGGTGGGCCTCGCGCAGCCGGTGCGCGACGTACGCCGCCTCCTGGGTGCCCGACCGCAGCACGGCCGCCTCGACGTCGCCGGCGGCCAGCCCCGGGGCCGGGTGCAGCGCCCGGTGTCCGACCGGCCCGCGCAACCGGGTCGCCGCCCGGCGCGACGCCGCGAGCAGCGTCGCGCCGCTGCGCCGGCAGGTGGTCAGCGCCACGGTCGGCGCGGGTTGCCGGCCGGCGGTCAGGAATGTGTCGCCGAACCGGCGGATGCCCTCGGCGTCGGCACCGCGGAAGGCGTAGATCGACTGGTCGGGATCGCCGACCGCGACCAGGAACCGGCCGCCTCCGCAGAGCAGGTGCAACAGCTCGGCCTGGGCCGGATCGGTGTCCTGGTACTCGTCGACGAAGACGTACGCGCGGGCGGTGCGTTCGGCGGCGAGTAGACCGGGGTCGCGGCGGAGCCGGGTGACCGCGGCCCGGATCAGCTCGGCGGTGTCGAACGCCACCCCGCCCGAGGTGGAGGCGTCCCGCAGCTCGGTGACGTCGGCGTACTGCTGCATGAAACGCGCGGCGGCCCGCCAGTCGTCCCGGCCGTGTCGGCGGCCCCAGGCGTCGAGCTGGACGGCGTCCACGCCGCGCTCGTACGCCCGCAGCAGCAGGTCGCGGAGCTCCGCGGCGAAGCCGTCGGTACGCAGGGCCGGACGCAGGCGCTCCGGCCACAGCACCCCGGGGCTGGCGGGGTCGTCGAAGCGCTCGGCGTCGCCGATCAGGAGTTCGCGGATCAGCAGGTCCTGCTCGGGCCCGGACAGCAGCCGGGGCGCCGGTTCGCCCCGCTCGGCGGCGACCCGGCGGAGCAGGCCGAAGGCGTAGGAGTGGAAGGTGCGCGCCAACGGCTCGGCCGTGGTGCGGCCGAGCCGGGCGGTGATCCGTTCGCGCAGCTCGTTGGCTGCCTTGCGGCCGAACGTCAGGAC
Organism: uncultured Actinomycetota bacterium; assembly: GCA_963740255.1. Taxonomy (GTDB): domain Bacteria; phylum Actinomycetota; class Actinomycetes; order Mycobacteriales; family Cryptosporangiaceae; genus CAVUDO01. The sequence continues at coordinate 1,603,646 of CAVUDO010000002.1, forward strand.
GAGCACCGACTCCGGGTCGGCACCGTCGTGGATCCGGGCCACCACGGCCTCGACCAGGGTCGTGGTCTTGCCGGTGCCCGGGCCGGCCAGCACGAGCAGCGGCCCGGCGGTGTGTTCGGTCACCGCCCGCTGGGCGTCGTCGAGGGCCGGCGGTGCGGCCGGGGCGACGGGGTGGCGGACCAGCCGGTAGTGCCTGCCGGCGCGGCCCGCGGGCGCACCGGCTCCCGGCAGCACGGGCTCGGCGCGAGGCACAGGGTCGGGCGGGTGGGCGCCGGCGGCGTCGGTGTGGGCGACGCCGTCCACGCCGATCAGCGCGAGTTGCTCAGCCACGCCTAGATCAGACCACGCCCGACCGACAGGTCACCGCCTGCCAGGCCGGATCCGGCCTGGTCCCGACCATGTGCCGACCCGCGGACTTCGGCAGCGCGCGGTCCGGTACCGCGGTGGTGGGATCACGTCCCCCTCGGCCGCGATCCCACCACGGCGGAAATCAACAGTCGGGCACCGTCGTCACAGCGGCTCCTGGGAGTCACGGGGGTGTCGTCCACGGTGCTGACGTCGCCGATGCAACACCGTTGGCCAACTTCTGGCAACCGTTTCGACTATTTCCGTTCACTTTCCCGCCGTTTATGTCGCGCGGTGTGGCCAGTAAGCCGCGTGGGGATCAACCGCCCGGCCACCACCGCGCGTCGGCCATGACGACCAGGGCCCCGCGGAACGGCACACCCTCGCCGGCCAGCAGGGCGCGGGCCTCGGCCTCGTGGCCGGGCGGCAGCCGACCTCCGCCGGTCACCACGCGGTGCCAGCACACCGCACCGCCGTACCGGGCCAACACCGTCCCGACCGCGCGCGCCGACCCCTTGCCGGTGCGCTCCCGCACCACTTCGGCCACCATGCCATAGCTCATCACCCGGCCAGGCGGTATCGACTCGACCACGTCGAGCACCTGCTCGACGTACTCGCTGGGCGGCCGCACAGGCGTCATCCTGCCGGCCGGCAGCGGCGGCGCGCGAGCCGGCCTCCCCGCCTCACCCGAATGCCCGGCGCGGGGCCGTCCGCTCGGGACGCTGTACTTAAATTTGAGTTAACAGTGTTTATTTTGCCTGTTCAGAGTGGGTTTTGTCGGACATCGCCGCGAGTACGTTGTGCCCCGGGGTGCGGGAGTGACCAGCCGTCCCTGCCCGGTGGTGGGCATCGCTCCGGGTCTGTGAGGCATGGGTCGAGCTGGGACGGGCAGGGAACGACGTGAGCAGATCCGGGCTGCCGGCGGGGAAGCACAGCCGCTCGGCGACGCCGCGCCCGGGCGTGCCCCGGCAGCGCTCCGGCGACCCGGGCCAGCACCCCCGCCAGCGCCCCGGGCCGCCCACCTGGTTCGAGCACCGAGCGGTCCCTGAGCGTCCCGATCTGCTGGTGGCACCGTCGGCACACGACCAGAGGCAGACCTCGATCGCTGCCGCCCGTCCGCGGTCCCGCGGCTGGAGCGTGGCGGTGCTGCTCGCCCTGCTCGCCTTGCTCGTGCTGACCCTCTGGGCCGGCCCGTCGGCGCCGCCGCCGAGCGACCACGAGCACACGCTGGCGGCGGACGCTGTCGCGCTGTCCCGCTCCCTGCCCGCCGGACTGGACGGTGCGGCGCCGGGCGCGTCCCTGCAGGTGACGGTGTACGCGCTGGTAAGACCTGGTGAGGTGTCCGCGCTCCAGGCCGCTAGGGAGGCAGCGCTGCTGGCCTCGATCGTCGCCGCGGGTCTGACCTGGCTGCTGGCCCGCCGGCTCGGGCTGTCGACGACCTCGTCCGTGGCCGCCGTGGCGCTGGCCGGGGCCACACCGTGGGCCGTGGTGGTCCACCAGCTCGCCGAGCCGGCGGGCCTGGCCGTGCCCTGGCTGCTGGTGGGGTTCCTGACGGCCGGCCCGCTCTTCGCCACGGACTCGCTCGGCACACCGATCTTCGCGTCTGCGCCGGTGCGCCACCGGGCGGCGCGGTGGGGTGTCGCCGTGGCCTCGGTCTCGGTGGTGGTGGTCACCGCGCCGGTGGCGGCGGTGGTGGTCGCGGGGTGGCTCGCCGTCCTGCTGACCACCGGGGGGCTGGGCACACGATGGCCGGTCGCGGTGCGGGCGACCGTCGCCGGCGTCCTGGCGTTGACCGCGTTCGCGGTGGCGGCGGCGGTGTTCGGTGCCGGGTCCGCGGTCGCCGCCGTGCCGGTGTCGGTGTGGGAGGCGGCACTCGGCGTGGCCGCCCTGGCCGCCGCGGGGCTCGGGATCGCCGACCTGAGCACCCGTTCGCTCGGCTACTTCGTCCTGGTCACCGCGGCCGGCGGCCTCGTCGGGGTCGCTGCCGGTACACCGGCGGCGGCGAGCACGCTGCTGCTCGCGGTGCCGGTCGCCGCGGTGCTGCTCGCGGCGGCCGTCGGCCGGCTCGCCCGGCACACCCGGTGGCCGGCCCTGCACCGTGCCCAGCAGGTCACCGCGGCCGGTGTGGTGCCCGTGCTCCTCGGCGGCACGCTGCTGGCCGCCCCTCCGGCCGGCGGCCCGGACACCGGTGCCGACCGTGCCGTCGACTGGGTGCGGCGGCACGCGGGCGTGGCCGTGCTGGTGGCCGACGATCCGGTGTGGACCGAGCTGCTCCGGGCCGGCGTACCGTCGACCCGCCTGGTGTCCTACCGCAAGCTCGGCCCGTCCGAGGGCCGGGCGCAGGAGGCGGTCCGGACGGCTCTGCGGGCTCCGGGTGCCGCGGGCACGGTCCTGCTGGTGGGCCGCCGGCCGGGCAGGGCCGCCTCCGCCCTCGTGGTCACCGCGTACGCCCGGTCGGTCACCCTGGCCCGGTTCGGCCCGACCGAGGTCCGCTGGCTGGTGCACGACGTGGCCGTCGTCGGACGGGCGGCCGAGGCCGAGCGGGTCGCCCGGAGCCGGGCCGGCGCCGCGCTGGCCGCCCACCCCCGTCTGCTGCTGTTCCCGGACACCCAGGCGACGTTGCGGGCTGGCGACGTGGACTCCCGGCTGCTGGTGACGCTCGCCGCCCTGGCACACGAGGACACGGTGACCGTGACCGGCTTCGTCGCCGTGCCCGGCGAGACCGGCCCGTTCGCGCCGCGCCGCACCGTCCGACTCGCGCAGCTCAACGGCGAACCGCTGACCCCGGTCAGCCTCAGTACGGTGCTGTTGCGCGGTTGGCTCACCGCCCAGCAGGCGCCCTACCGGCCCGCCGCGATCACCGCCGTGCCCACCGGTGGGCTGCTGGTGACCTACCTCCCGCCGACGCCGACCGGGCTGCTGCCCGCCTGACCCTCCACCCCCCTCAGGAGCTCACCATGACCCTCGCCGCACCCACCCTCCGAACGCGCTGGACGGTCGCGCTCGGCGCAGCCCTGGCTCTGATCGGCTGGCTCGTCGCCCTACCCGGCGCGGTTCCGGCCCGGGCCGCCGCCGGAAGCTACCTCCGGCTCGCGCACCTCTCCCCGGACACCCCGAACGTCGATGTGTACCTCGCCACCTACGGCGGTCGGAGCCCGCTCACGGTGCTGCGGGGCGTGGGCTACAGCGACGTCTCGCCCTACCAGCGGGTGGAGCCCGGTCTGTACGTGATCTCGATGCGACCCGCCGGCGCACCCTCCACCGACCCCGCCGTCATCTCCACCACGGTCCGCGCCGTCGAGGGCGGCGCGCGCACGGTGGCCGGCGTGGGCCTGTTCTCCTCGCTCGGACTGGCGATCCTCACCGACGACCTCTCGCTTCCGCCCGCGAACAGTGCGCGGATGCGGATCATCCACGCATCGGCGAAGGTGCCGTCCGTGGAGGTGTCTGTCCGGGGTGGACCCACGGTCGCCAAGGCGGCGGAGTTCGCCAAGGCCACGGGCTACACCACCGTGACGGCCGGCGACCTGACGCTGCAGGTGGGCCCGACCGGCGCGACGCCCACCGCCGCTCCGCGGGCCCGGATGGACGTCGGCGCGGTGTACTCGGTGATCGTCTACGACGGCAGGAACGGGCGCCTCGCGACCGCCGTGCACACCGACGCCCGCGGGGCCCAGCCCGTGCCCCGGGCCGGCGTGGACGCCGGTCTCGGTCCCGTGTCGGACCCGCGGCTCCGCCCGGGCACGGCGGCGCTTTTCGCCGCGGTGCTGACGGTCGCGGCACTCGGTGTGGCCATCCTGCCCCGGCTGCCGCGCGCCCGTCGCTACCCGGCCCGGCACGCCCGCCCGTGACCGGGCCGAGCGAGGTCACCCGGGACGCACCGTCCGGCACCGCACCCTCGAACGCCGGCGAGGGGAACACATGACCGGCGGAGGCGGGGACTACCAGGCACCCAGGGTGAACGGCTGGCACGCGGAACCCGCTCCCCCGGGGGCCGGGCGCACGGAGGAGTTTCCGCCGGCCTGGGCCCAGCGGACGGAGGAGTTCGCCGCGCCGTGGGTGCAACGCATCGGAGAGATCCCCCCGCCGTGGGAGCAACCCCAGGATCCGGCGCTTCCCTGGGCCCAGCGACACGCGGGAGTCCCGCCGCCGCGGGTGCCCCGGCAACGGGCGGCTCCGCAGCTTCCGGCGGCCGCGGGCCGCGTCGTTCTCGCCGGGAGCGCGGCGACCGCCCGCGGCACGATCGCCGGGAGGACGGTCGTCGGGACTGTGGCCGGGGGGCAGCCGGGACGCGGCACCCGCCGGCGACGCGCGTCGCGGGCCCGGCGGGTGGCGGTGGCCGCGGTGCTGGTCGTGCCGGTCGTCGCTGTTCTCACCGTCCTGGCCACCTGGCACGGTGGCGACAGTCAGAGCCTGGGGCCGGCGCGTGAGGGCGCCCCCACGAGCGTGCTCAACACCGCGCTACCGGTCGCGCCACCGCGGAGCCCCGACACCGCCGTGTCCCGGCCGACGGTGATCGCGATCCCGTCTATCGGCGTGCGGTCGACGTTGCAGGCGCTGTCGTTGCGGGCCGACGGCAGCCTGGACGTTCCCACCGACCCTCGGCGGGCCGGATGGTTCGCCGACGGGGCAGCGGCCGGCGCACGGGGGCCGGCCGTCCTCGTCGGTCACGTGGACTCACGTGCCGGCCCGGGCGTGTTCTTCCGGCTCGGCGAACTCCGCGCCGGGGCGAAGATCCTCGTCCGGCGGGCCGATCAGTCCACCGTGCAGTTCCGGGTGGTCCGCGTGCGCACGTTCGCCAAGGACGCGTTCCCGACCCAGGACGTGTATGGCCCGACCCCGGGGGCCGAGCTGCGGCTGATCACGTGCGGCGGCCCGTTCAACCGGGTCGCGGGGTCCTACCGGGACAACGTGGTGGTGTTCGCGGTCCGCGCCTGACGGGCACCTGATCCCCGGTGCCGCCCAGGTCGCGGACAGAAGTACGCCGGGCCGGACAGCGGTGCGCTGTCCGGCCCGGCGTCGTCACCCGGGTGGCCCGATCTGGCGGGCGGGACGTCGGCTCGTCCTCAGCGGCCCGGAGGCATGTTGGGCATGTCGTCCTGGATCGGGTCGGAGTCGCCCACCCCGGTCGCACTGTCGGGGGTCGAGGTGCCGGTGGGCCGGTCACTGGGGCCCTGGGTCCCGGTGTCGTACCGGCCGTCTTCCTTGCTGTCACGGTCCTCGATGTCCTCGCCGCGGCGGGTCGTGCTCTCGCCCACGTCGTCGGGTGCCGCGTCGGCGTCCACGTCGAAGCCGTCGGTCGCCCGAGATTCGGCCTGGGTCTCGTTGCCCTCGAACGCCTTGGTGCCGGGCGCGTCGGGTTTCGGCTGCGTCATGCCACTCTCCTCCTCGGGTCCGCATCGTCACCGCAGACCTGATCCAGGTCCCGGCGGCCACGGCCACTGTCGACGGATGAAGCTGTGACCAGGGTATTACCCGCCGCAGCCGGGTCAAACCCTCCGCGGGGATGTTCGGGGTGAACAGCCTGTTCAGTATTCCGGGAGGCTGGGGTCGACCTGCTTGATCCAGCCCAGCACGCCGCCCCGCACGTGCACCGCGTCCGCGAACCCGGCCTCCTTCACCGCGGCGAGCGCCTCGGCCGAGCGCACGCCCGACTTGCAGTACAGGACGACCTGCCGGTCCTGCGGCAGCCGCGCCAGCGCCTGGCCGGTCACGAGGTCGCCCTTGGGGATCAGCACCGAGCCGGGAATCTTCACGATCTCGTACTCGGCCGGCTCCCGGACGTCGACCAGGAAGAAGTCCTTGCCGGCGTCGCCCCACTCCTTGAGCTCGGCCGCCGTGATCGTCGAGCCGCGGGCGGCCTCGGCCGCCTCGGTCGAGACCGCACCGCAGAACTCCTCGTAGTCGATCAGGCCGGTGATCGGCGCGGCGTCGGGGTCCTTGCGGATCTTCACCGTGCGCCAGGTCATCTCCAGGGCGTCGTAGACCATCAGCCGGCCGAGCAGCGTCTCGCCGATGCCGGTGAGCAGCTTGATCGCCTCGGTGGTCTGCACGGCGGCGATCGAGGCGCAGAGCACGCCCAGTACGCCGCCCTCCGCGCAGGAAGGCACCATGCCCGGCGGCGGCGGCTCGGGGTAGAGGTCGCGGTAGTTCGGGCCGTGCTCGTCCCAGAAGACGCTGACCTGGCCCTCGAACCGGTAGATCGAGCCCCAGACGTACGGCTTGCCCAGCAGCACGCAGGCGTCGTTGACCAGGTACCGGGTCGCGAAGTTGTCGGTGCCGTCCACGATCAGGTCGTAGCCGGCGAAGATGTCCAGCGCGTTGTCGGAGTCCAGCCGGGTTTCGTGCAGGTTGACCGTTACGTACGGGTTGATCTCCAGCACGGAGTCGCGCGCCGACTGGGCCTTGGACCGGCCGACGTCGGACTGGCCGTGGATGATCTGGCGCTGCAGGTTGGACTCGTCGACGGTGTCGTCGTCGAGAATGCCCAGCGTGCCCACGCCGGCCGCGGCCAGGTACATCAGGGTGGGCGAGCCCAGGCCGCCGGCGCCCACGCAGAGCACCCGGGCGTTCTTCAGCCGCTTCTGCCCGTCCATCCCCACGTCCGGGATGATCAGGTGCCGCGAGTACCGCCGCACCTCGTCGGTGGTCAACGACTCGGCCGGCTCGACCAGCGGCGGCAGGGCCACGGTGCTGCTCCTTCCGTGTCCGGCCGTCGAGCGACGGCCCGGGAGTGTCACGCGTCGCGGTCGCCCGACCGGGCCGCGCGTCCACATGCTCAGTGTGCAACCGCGCGGAGCCGTTCCGTTGTTCCTGCCGTCCAGATCCTGGGACCGCCCGGGTTCGGACCGCTGGTCAGGGCGCCGACGGTCCGGTGACCAGCTTGCCGTCGACGTACGGCCACGGGTTGGCCTGGCAGCCGCGCAGGCCCAGGGTCTGCTGCTGCATCACCGGCGCCAGCCGGCCCGGGCCGGGGCACGCCATGTGGCCACGGCCGAGCCGGTGGCCGACCTCGTGGTTGACGACGTACAGCCGGTAGGTGGCGACATCGCCCTCGAACTCCGGCACGGCGAGCAGCCATCGGGCCAGGTTGATGACGACGGAGCTGCCCGTGCGACACGACGTGTAGCCGCGGGTCTCCAGACCGCCCGCGCCGCAGATCCGATCGGTGGTGTCGGGGGTGGCGAGCTGGATCACGAAATCCGGTGGGCCATAGGACACTCGCTGGAACCCCCACCGGCCGCCGGCGGTCCAGCTGCGCGAATTCGCCAGCGTCGCGTCCACCTCGGCGGCGAACGCTGTCGCGTCCTGCCCCGAACCCTCCTCGACCTCCACCTTGTACCGCAGGACGGTGCCACGGCCGACGACGTCCGTCCGTCCGGACGCGACCGTGAAGGTGCCGGCACCGCGCCGCGGCACCGACCCGGACGGAGCCGAGGTCGGGCCCTTTTCGGCCTGGTGCGTCGAATCGGTGCTCGGCCCGGTGACCGCGGGGTTTGTCGGAGACGCGCCGGCGACGGGCACCCGGGCGGTCGCCCGCCGCTGCTCCGCGGCCGGAGCGCGGAGCAAGTCGTAGCCGACGACCACGACGACCACCACCGAGATCGCGACGACCACCCCGCTGCGACGCTGCCGGGACAGGCGCGCGGCTGTTGCCGTCGCCCGTTCGGTCCGGCGGGCCGCGGCCCGCCGCGCCGCGGCGCGGCGCCCGGCGGCGAGGTCCGGGACGGCCCCGTCGTCGGCCCCGTCGTCGGCGTCGTGGTCGGGCGAGTCGTCGTCGTACGGAACGTCGTCGTCGTACGGACGGTCGAGGCTGGCGTTGTGGCCGTAGTCGTCGTCCCGGCCGGGCCCTTCGTCGTACCTCGACGCGTCGTCACTGCGCGGGTCGTCGTAGTACTGGTCGTCGTCACGCGCGACACGGCGGCGAGGATCGCGGCTACGGCGGCCGGGAGGGCCATCGTCGCGGTCCACGCGGCGGCGGGGAGGGTCGCCGTCGTAGTCGACCCGGCGGTCCTCGTCGCGGTCCACGCGGCGGCGGGGAGGGCCATCGTCGCGGTCCACGCGGCGGCGGGGAGGGTCGCCGTCGTAGTCGACCCGGCGGTCCTCGTCGCGGTCCGCGCGGCGGCGGTCATCGTCGTACGGGGCGGGCCTCGCGGGCCGGCGGAGTCCACCGGCGACCGCCACGCCGCCGGACGGCGTCCTGCGGGCCCCGGCCGGGCGGCGGGCCCCCGGCTCGGGTCCGACGGCCGGGCGACCGGAGGCACCGGGCTCGGCGGGCCGCTCCGGCCGACCGGACAGGTCGCGGTCGAGCCGGCGGCCGCCGTCGCGGCTCCGCCCGGCGCCCTCGCCCCTGGTCGTGGACTCGCCGCTCAGCACGCCTCCTCGGTGTCCACCGCGCCGCGGACGGTCACCGCACCGCGACGTTCCCGTTTCGCCCTCCCGCAGGTCTCCGAGACGTCCGCCAGCATCCCGGCCACGGCTCGGGCCAGGATACGGGGCTCTTCCAACTGGGCGGTATGACCGACACCGTCCAGGATGAGAAGTCTGCTGTGCGGGATCGCGCGGGCCGTCCGCGGAGCGAGCCGGACGTCCACCAGCCGATCCTTGTTGCCCCACACGACCAGCGTCGTTGCGGCGATGCGTCGGACCAGGCTCCACAGCGACAGACCGCCGGGCCGTAGGTAGGAGTAGGCCAGGCCGCGGAGGCTGCGCACGTATGCCTCAGCGGCCCACGGCAGATCGAGCCGGTAGGCCGCCTCTCGCACGGCCTCCTCCCGGCGTTGGGAGGAGACCCGGGACGGATCGCCGAAGCAGGTGTCCAACACGCCCTGGACCATCTGCTCCGGCGTGACCTGGCGCACCACCCGTTCGACCAGCCGCTCCACCCCGGGCAGCACGAGCACCGGCAGCATCCGGCGGTGCGCGGGGCCAGGCCGCAGTACCGGCATCGCCGGCGAGATCAGGGTGAGCGTGCGCACCAGCTCGGGACGGGTGGCCGCGAGCCGCGCCGCCACGGCGCCACCGAGGGAGTTGCCCACCAGGTGCACGGGTCCGCGCCCGGCCTGCTCGATCCAGCGGGCCACGAGACCGGCGAACGCCTGCTGCGTGTAGCCCGCCCGCCGGGCCGGACCGCTCCGCCCGCTGCCGGGGAGATCGATGGCCTGGCCGTCCAACCGGTCGGCCAGCAGGCCGGCGAGATCGGTCCAGTTCTGGGACGACCCACCCAGCCCGTGGACGTACAGTGCCGGCTCCGCGTCCGGCACCGTGGCCGGGGTGTCGCGGACGAACAGCGTGACGCCGTCGACGTCCACCTCGCGTCCCGGCCACGGCGGCGGGAGCGGCTGGGGGCTCGGCCGAAGCGTGTCGTCGGCGGCCAGGCGGGCACGGATCACCGTTTCAGTCTGCCGCGTCCCGCCCTGGCCACCGTCAGGAGGAGTAGCTCTCACCGGGATAGGGCTGCCGCGGTCCGGGCGGAATCGCCGGATAGACACCCGAGGACGAGCCCAGCGCGACCCACGGCGGCGGCACCGGTTCCTGCAGGTCCCACGGCGGTGGCGGGGCGGCGTCCCGAGCGGGCTCTCCCGACCCGGGGAACCACGAGCCGGCCGGCGGCGCGGACGACGGGCTCCCGTATCCGGGCGGAAGGTAGCTCGGCATCCCGTTGCCCTGTGGCGGGTAGGCGTCCGGCGAGCCGTAACCCGGGGCGTGGGACGACGCTGGCACCGGGTAGCTCCCCGACGGCGCGGCGGGCGCGCCGTAGGTCGACGCGGCCGGCGGCGCGCTGGCCGGGTACGAGGGTGCCGCGCCGTAGGGCTGGTACGCCGGCGGCGCGCTGGCCGGGTACGAGGGTGCCGCGCCGTAGGGCTGGTACGCCGGCGGCGCGCTGGCCGGGTACGACGGTGCCGCGCCGTAGGGCTGGTACGCCGGCGGGGACGCGTACGGCTGGGTGGACTGCGCAGGCTGCCACGCCCCTCCCCCGTTGTCGCCGTGGTCCCGACCTCCCGAGGACGGCTGACCGCTCCAGCCGGCCTCGGCCGCCGCCGGATACGCCTGGCCCGCACCGCGGTAGTCCTGCGGCTCGGGGGAGTCGTGGTACACCGACGAGCCCGCGTACCGGCTACCCTGGGCGTCCGCGCCGTTCCCGCTGGCATACGTGCCGGCGGGATACGCCGTCTGCGGGCTGGCCGGCCCCGGCAACGGATCGGACGACCAGACCTGCGGGGTCGGCGGCGGTCCCCACGGGGACGGCTCGCTCCAGGGGGCCGACTGTTCCGCCTGCCACACTGGCTCGGTCAACGGCGGCAGCGGTGGCGGCGGTGCCTGCGCGGCCGGTGCCTGGGCGATCGGCGCCTGCGCGGCGGGTGCGTGGACGGCCGGCGCCTGCGCGGCCGGGGCGTTCCAGGTACCCGAGGGGGCGGGGCCGACCAGGGGCGGCAGCTCGGGTGCGGCCGGCGCCGCTCCGCGCACCAGTCGGGCCCAGGTGGCCGCAGCCCACCCTTCACCCCCGGAGTTGGCCGGCGCGGGTTCCGGACGGGGGTCCGGGGCAGGTGTGGGGGCCGCGGCCGGGGGGCGGTCGGAGGCCCGGCGTTGCGGGTGGGGCGGGCGCGGCGGGCGCGGCGGGCGTGGCGGCCGCGGCGGCGCGGTACCGCTCCTCCGGAGTGGGGACCGGGGGCTGGGGCTCCGCTGCCGTACCCGGCTCGGCACGATCGTGCCGGCTGACCGGCATCGGCCGGACCGGACCTGCCGTGGACCCCGCCGCTGCCTCGCTCGCCGCGGGCTCGGCCGGTTCCGGACGCGGAACGGCGTCGGGAGCCGGCAGCGCTGTGGACGGCGGGGATGCGGACGGGGCGGACTGCGCCGCGGACGCCCCGCCGGCGGAGGCCACGCCACGGCCGGTGATCGGCGGTGTGAGTACCGAGGCCAGCTCCGACACCTGCCGGGTGGCGCGGGATTCCCCCGCGGTCGGCGCCCCGACGGGCGCGCTGGCCGGCGCCTCGATGGGCCGGCTGGTCGCTGCGTCACTGGGCTCACTGGTCGGGGCAGCGGTCGGCTCGGCCGCCGCCGCGTCAACCGACCCGGGCGCGGAGCCGGTCGATACGGGCACGGCGGAGTCCGACGTCGCGGCCTCGTCCGAGTCCGCCACGTCCTCGGCGACGTCGTCCACGTCGATGGTGTCGTCCCGCATCTCGCCCAGGGCGCGGAAGGTTGCCGTGTTCTCTACCGCCAGGGGCGCGGACTGGCGCAACGCCCGCGGATGCCACGCCGAACCGCATCCGGCGTCGGGCACCAACGTGTCGAACCGACGGTTCAACGCGGCCAGCACGGCGCGGACCATGGCCTGGCGGGCGTCCCCGCGCACCAGCGCCGAGCCCGCGAGCCGGTCGACGCGGTCCGGCGTGAGCAGCGTGACGACGGCGATGGCAACCTTGTCCGACCCGACCTCGGCGAGATCGGCCTGGTCGAGGCCGCAGCGTCCGCGGCCGTCCAGCAGGGCGTCCACGGCGTTGAGGGCCGCGCTGGCGACCGTACGCAGCACCGCCCGCTCGACGGCCGGGCCGGTCGCGGTGCCGACGACGCGGGTCCGCGGGGTCGCGAGCACCACGTCCACACGCACGTCCAGGCCTCCGCTGGCGACCTGGAGACGCTCCAGGTGCACCCGGCGCCGGGGGCCGTCCACGGGGGGCGGCGGCGCGTCCTCCGCACCGCCGTCCTCCACCAACACCGAACTGGTCGGATCGACCGTCACGCCCAGCCTTTCGTCGAGGATCCTGGCCACCGACGACGCCACCACGGTCTGGTCGGCGCCGTCGACCAACGACAGCAGCAACGTCCGGTCGCCGTCGGCCATGATGCGGACCTCGGCGTCGCGGACACCGGGGACCGTGCGGACGGTCCCGAGCAACGAGACCATCCAGACCGGCGTGTCCGACCCACTGTCGCCAGTAGGTCGGCGGCACCCGTCCGCCCCTCCGTTTCGTCGCAACGCATCGTCTCGGCGGCGATCCGGACCGGCGGACACGCTCACTCCTGTCGTCGACGTCCAACAGGCAGGCTACTGCCGTAGATAGCCCCGGTCAGCCGAGTGGACAGGTCTTCATGGTCTTGCCCGCTGTCAAATACGCCCAAAAGGGGTGATCCTTCGCGGTACCCCGCGCCCGTCGGCGCCCCGGCCGTCTAGGCTGGCTACCCGCGGGTACGGCGAGAGGGCGCCCGGACGGGCGCCCGGGTCGAAGGTCGACGCTCCGCCGGAACTCGTGGGTGGAGGAGAACATGACGAGCGCCCCGGTCAGCAGCGGCGGAGCCGCCGAGGTCCGTCCCGCACGCCTGCCCCGCCCCGCGCGGCGCCGGCAGCTGCTCGCCGCCGCCCAGGAGGTGTTCGTCGCGCAGGGCTACCACGCCGCCGCGATGGACGACATCGCCGACCGGGCGGGCGTCTCCAAGCCGGTCCTCTACCAGCACTTCCCCGGCAAGCTCGAGCTCTACCTGGCACTGCTCGACGAGCACGAGGCCGGGCTGGTGGCGCGGCTGCGCGAGGCGCTGGCCAACACCACCGACAACAAGGTCCGGGTGTGGGCGGCGACCCGCGCCTACTTCGACTTCGTCGACTCCGAGGGCGAGGCGTTCCGCCTGGTGTTCGAGTCCGACCTGCGCAACGAGCCCGCCGTCCGGCAACGGGTCGAGCGCACGGCGCGAGCCTGCCGGGAGGCGATCGCCGACACGATCATGTCCGACACCGGGGTGAGCCGGGACCGGGCCGAGCTGCTGGCCGTCGGCCTGATCGGCGCGGCCGAGGTCAGTGCCCGGTTCTGGCTGCAGGCCAGCCGCTCCGTGCCGAAGGAGGAGGCGATCGCGCTGCTCGCGACGCTGACCTGGCGCGGCATCTCGAACTTCCCGCTCCAGGGCCACGGCGGCGACCCGGCCTGAGCCGGCACGGCGCGCCGTGGGCGGACACGCTGTGGCGCGGTGTCCGCGCCACCTGGACTAGCCTTCGTAGACGTGGGTGGCGCCGTCCGGGCGCCGGTCCGCACGACCCCGAGCACGACCCTGAGGAGGCACCGCGGTGGAGGTCAAGATCGGCGTGCAGTTCGCCTCGCGCGAGCTCGTGCTGGAGAGCGCAGAGAGCCCGGCCGACGTCGAGAAGACCGTGGCCGAGGCGCTCGCCGGCGAGGGCGGCCTCCTGAGCCTGGTCGACGCGAAGGGCCGGCGGGTCCTGGTGCCGACCGACAAGATCGCCTACGTCGAGATCGCGGACGCCGAGCTGCGGCGGGTCGGCTTCGGCGCCCCCTGACGGGTCGCTGAGCCGGCTCCTGAGCTGGTGTTGGCCGGCGACCCCTCCGGGGCGGCGGGCCCCGCGCGTCAGTTGTTCAGGCCGAGCGCCCGCATCCGTGCGGTGTGGGCGGTGGTGAGTCGCTTGATCAGCGCGCCGACCCCGGCCAGGTCGCCCGTGCCGGTAAGCACGAGTCCCGTCAGCCCGTCGTGTTCCGCGGCCACCCGCTGGGCCTGGCCGATCGCCTCGCCGACCAGCCTGCGGGCCCACAGGGCCAGCGCTCCGGCGCGACCGGGATCGGCCTCGATGGCCGCCCGCACCTCGGCCACCGTGAATGCCGCGTGGCTGGTGTCGTGCAGCACGTGCAGCACGAGCGAGCGGTCCGGCTCGTCGAGGAAACCGGCCACCTCCCGGTAGAAGTCGTCGGCGATGCCGTCACCCACATACGCCTTGACCAGGCCCTCCAGCCAGTCCCGGGGACAGGTCGAGTCGTGGAAGTCGTTCAGCGCCGGGGCGAACGGGGCCATCGCCGCGGACGGTTCGTGGCCGAGTTCCCCGAGCCGGGCCGCGAGCCGCTGGTAATGCCCGAACTCCGCCGCGGCCATCTCGCTCAGTGCGGCCCGACGCCGCAGGTCCGGAGCCAGCCGGGCATCGGCGGCGAGGTGGTCGAAGGCGATCAGCGCGCCGTAGCAGAGCACCCCGAGCAGTTCGACGAGGGCGTCCGTCCCGGGCACCTTGGCGGAGGCCGGATCGGGGGTGGCGGTCGTGCTCAGGGTGGCCTCCTGCGCGTCGAGGGAGCAGCGGTTCTCGGTGGGGCGCCGAGCATGCGATCCGGCCCTCACGGTACGGCGCCCGACCCCCCGAGGAGGTGAGACCGGACACTCCCACGCCTGGTCATGATCGACGGGACGCTTCCGGGTACGTACCATGGGTGCCGAGGCGGCGACATCGGTCACCGCCCGATCATGTGCGCGGACGCCACGACGGGCGCCGCACCCTCGAGCCCGCCCCGCGAAACCGCGGCGGCCGGAAGCTTGGGAGCCGCCCGGTCAAGCCACCTCCGGATGTCTGCGCCCGGTAGAGAGGCCAAGACCCCTGAGCACCCACGTCCACGACCCGAACACGACCGATCGGCACGATTCAGCAGAGCACGCCCCCCTCGACCCGGCAGCCCTCGACGCCGTAGCGCTCGAACACTCCACCACCGGTGCGCCGGAGGAGGAGACCGCCGAGGAACTGGCCGCCCGCGCCCCCGTCCGTGCCGAGAGCCCACTCTTCTCCGAGCTCGGTGTCCGCGCCGAGACCGTCGACGCGCTGGCCGCGGTCGGCATCACCCGCACCTTCGCGATCCAGGAACTCACGCTGCCCGATCGCGCTGGCCGGCTCCGACCTGATCGGACAGGCCCGCACCGGCACCGGCAAGACCCTCGGCTTCGGCATCCCGATGCTCCAGCGCGTGGAGGCACTCGGCGAGAGCGACCGGGCCGCCCAGGGCAGCCCGCAGGCCCTGGTCGTCGTCCCGACCCGCGAACTGTGCGTCCAGGTCACCCGCGACCTCGCCGCCGCCGGGCGGCTCCGCGACGTCCGGGTGCTCTCGGTCTACGGCGGTCGCGCCTACGAACCGCAGGTCGCCGCGCTCCGCAAGGGCGTCGAGGTGGTCGTCGGCACGCCCGGCCGGCTGCTCGACCTGGCCCAGCAGGGCCACCTCCGGCTCGGGGCGATCTCGATCCTCGTCCTGGACGAGGCCGACGAGATGCTCGACCTGGGCTTCCTGCCCGACATCGAGCGGATTCTCGCGATGATCCCCGAACGTCGCCAGACGATGCTCTTCAGCGCGACGATGCCGTCCCCGATCGTGCTGCTGGCCCGGCGGTTCATGCGCCAGCCGGTGCACATCCGGGCGGAGGAACCCGACGAGGGCCGCACCGTGCCCGAGACCGACCAGTACATCTACCGCGCCCACGCGATGGACAAGACCGAGATGCTCGCCCGCATCCTGCAGGCCGAGGGCCGGGGTCTGACCATGGTGTTCTGCCGCACCAAGCGCACCGCGCAGAAGGTGGCCGACGAGTTGGAGGACCGCGGCTTCGCCGCCGCGGCCGTGCACGGCGACCTCGGCCAGGGCGCCCGTGAGCAGGCGCTCCGTGCATTCCGCGCCGGCAAGGTCGACGTGCTGGTGGCCACCGACGTGGCGGCCCGCGGCATCGACGTCCCGGCTGTCACCCACGTCGTCAACTTCCAGTGCCCGGAGGACGAGAAGACCTACCTGCACCGGATCGGCCGCACCGGGCGGGCCGGCGCGAAGGGCATCGCGATCACCTTCGTGGACTGGGACGACCTGCCGCGCTGGGAGCTGATCAACAAGCTGCTCGACCTGCCCTACCCGGCACCCCCGGAGACGTACTCCACCTCCGAGCTCCTCTACACCGATCTGGACATCCCCGCCAGGGCCGCCGGCACGCTCCCCCGCAGCCAGCGCACCCGCGCCGGCCTGGACGCCGAGCAGGTCGAGGACCTGGGCGAGACCGGCGGCAAGAAGAGCCGGCAACGGTCGCACCCGGTGGCCCGTCCGAAGACCGGGCACCGCGACGGCGCGACGCGACGCGCCGCCGCACCGCGGGAAGGCGCCGACGCCACCGCCCCCGGCGAGGGCGGCGACGGCCCGGCCCGGGCGCCCCGCAGCCGGCCCCGGCGACGCACTCGTGGTGGCACGAAGGCCGCCGACGGCGCCTCGACCGGCGAGACGGCGCCTGCCGCGACGTCGAGCGGGCCGGCCGAGGCCGCTCCGACCGGGGACGCCGAGGGCACCGCGCCGCGACGGCGCCGCCGGAGCAGGGGCGGACGGGGACGCAAGCCGAGCGGTGCCGGGCATCCCGAGGCGCTGGCCGAGGGCTGAGCCCACGCCCGGACACCCGGCAGGACGAGCACGGAGGGGACGCACTGCGGTGAGCGACGCCTACTGGCGACGTCCGGCGGAGGAGACCACGCGGGCCGAGGAAGCGCCCGTCGCGCCGGAGCCGTACACCGGACCGCCACCGACCACACCCCCTCCCGCGGAGGCGTGGCGGGGGCCGGTGATCACCCCTCCCGCGCCGCCGCGTCAGCTTCCCGAGCAGGATCACGCCGCACTGGACGCGGAGGACGAGCGCTCGAGGGCGGTGACCCTCGGTGTCGGCATCCTTGCCGGTGCGGTCCTGCTGGTCCTGCTGATCGTTGTCCTGGTCCTGGGCGGCGCCGCGGCTTCGTCCCCGTCCTGACCTCCCGAGGGCCGAGCGGCCGGACGCGGACAGCACCGAGGACGCGCCAGCTCCGCCCTCGCCTCAGAGCGCGCGGCGCAGCTCCTCGACGACGGTCGCGGCCTGGCTGAGGGCTGCCGGGCCCGGACGGGTCGCGACCAGGTCCGCGGTCAGCACCGTCAGCTGGTCGGGCAGCGCGAGGTCGACGTCGAGCCGCGGCACGGTCCGGCGCCCGACGCCTTCGACGCCCGTCGCGACATCGGCCAGGTACTGGGCCAGGGCGTGCAGCACGTCGGCGTTCGTCGGCGGGGCACCGTCCGCGGACACCGGCCGGAGCCCCGCCGCCCCGCGGCCGGCCGAGTTCCGGACAGACACCGACGCCGCCGCGGCGTACCGCGACGGCGTCCAGTGGGCGATCTGCCCGATCAGCGCGGCCGCGGCCACCCGCAGGGCGCTGGTCGGGTCGGTGCTCAATCTCGGGCGTATCCGAGCAGGCGCAGGATCTCCAGGTAGAGCCAGACCAGGCCGACCAGGATGCCGAACGAGGCGTACCACGCGTACTTGCGCTCCACGCCCGCGTTCACGCCGTCCTCGATCGCCCGGAAGTCCAGCGCGAACGTCAGTGCGGCGACGCCGATGCAGACCAGGCTGAAGCCGATCGCCAGCGGCCCGCCGTCACGGAGCCCGAGGTTGACGCCGAAGAAGCTGAGGATGAAGTTGGCCAGCATCAGGACGACGACGCCGATCAGCGCACCCATGACCCACTTGGCGAAGGTGGGAGTCACCCGGATCACCCGGAACTTGTACAGCGCCGCCATGCCGAAGAAGACGGCGAACGTGCCGATCACCGCCTGCACGACGATGCCTTCGAACTGGTTCTCGTACACGCGACTGACGATGCCCAGCAGGACGCCCTCGACCGCGGCATAGGTCAAAATCAGGAACGGGTTGGTGATCCGGGCGAACGAGATGATCAGCCCGAGCACCAGGCCGACGCCGAGCGCGGCGAACAGCACACCCAGGCTGAACGCCCCCTCGGGCACCAGCACCCAGCTCAGGGCGCCGACCAGACCTACCACCCCGAGCAGCGTGACGGTCCGGATCACGACGTCGTCGACGGTCATCCGCTCGCGGGGCTGCGCTTCGAACCCGTACGGAGAGGGCTGTCCGTACGGCGACGCCTGGGGCTGGCCGGGGTATCCGTACGGTGCCGCCACGCGCTGGGTGCCGGCATGCATCGCGGAACGGTCCACGAGCTTGCCCAGCACCGGGTTGCTGCTCTTCACGGTCGCCTCCTCGAAGGCTGTCCACAGGCCGCTCCCGGCCGCGATCCCAAGCTTAGCTCGACTGGCCACGGACGGCTTAGCTCGGCTGGCCACGGGCGGCCGGGCTCCACGAGACGGCGGGAGCGGACGGTGCAACTTCTTCATCACTACTCAACAGATCTGGCCTGCTCCCTGGACCTGGAGGCGGCCCGCCGGGTGGCCGAGCACACGGACCTGAGGGACAAGCCGAAGTTCGCCAGCAGCAAGCGAGCGTGGTCTTTGCGGAACCATCTGAATGAGTAACGGCTCGGGCGTTCTTGGCCAGTAGGAATCAATGGTGTGCGCTGGGATAGAGGCAGCGAGCGTGCCCAACTGCGTTCATGCACGTGGCGTGACCCGCTGCTCATGCGTCGCCCCCGTTGAGCTCCTCGCTGGCCAGTTCCCAGGTTGGGCAGGGCCAGGTGCGTTGGTTGCGCAGGGTGGAGCAGCCGGGGCAGTGCGGGGAGCCGTCGCGTGGTTCGTGCAGGAACAGCACCTTGCCCAGCGTCCGGCCGAGGAGCTCGACGTCGATCCGGCCTTGGTCGGCGAACACCACGTCGGCCACGGTGCGGGCCGACGCGCGTGCTTCGTCTATCCGTGCCCAGACCCGGACACGCGAGGCCAAGAAGGCGGCCTGCCTGCCGATGCCGCAGAGGTCAGTTCGCACGGCGCTTGTCCTTCACGGTCGGGGAACGGGGACGGTGGCCGGCCGCTCGTCAAGATGACCCGGCGGTCGGAGATATCCGGTGCCTGGTAGGGCACCAGTTCGCGCAGGAAGGTGCTCAGGAAGCGCGAAGTCAGACACGGCCAGGCCGTCGCGCAGGGGCGGCAGTGCCGCTGCTCGAGATCCTCGGGAGCGGGCGTGTGCCGGTGCCAGAGGTCAACCCCGGCTTGCCAGGCGATACCTGGCACGCCGGGGGGAGGTTCACGGGGTGGTGCCGTGGGCCGAGGACTCGGCACCGGCAGTCACCTCCTGGTCGCGCTGACAGCGGCGGCACGCCCCTAGCGAAATGGGATGGGGCACTGAGGAACGTGCCGCCGCTGGACTGGCCCTCGGCGAGGCGAGGCGACCGTCCGGGCACTACCGGGAACATCTGTTTCGTGCCTGGACATTGGCTCCCCCACATCCCCGCCGAGGGGGTGCAGAGACCGAAGCGGACAGGACTACTGCGGTGGCTTCCTTCTGACGCCGCTCACTGCCCGCCTCGGCCGTGGAACCAGACAACCGGAGGGGCGAAGGTGTCGGACACGTCCGACCACGGTTTGCGACAATGGCCTTACGCTGTGACGACGGACAGGAAAGCTGGGCAGGGTGGCTGACTCCGAGCAGGTAGCTGAGGCCCGGCGGGCACTCGGCCGGCAGCTCGCCGCCTACCGGCAGACCGCTGGCTACAACCAGACAGCTTTCGCCCCGCTGACCGGGTACAGCCGGAGCACCCTGGCTAACGTCGAGGTCGGACGCCAGAACGTGCCCCGTGACTTCTGGGAGCGGTGCGACACGGCTCTGGCAGCGGCCGGGGCCTTGGTGGCTGCCAGCGAGGCACTGGAAGCGGCTATCGAGAGGCAGCGCGACCTCTCGTCACAGGCAGCACAAGCTGACCGGGCGGCGAAGGTCGAACAGTGGCGGGAACGTCCGTACACGACGTGGCAGCGTGAGGACTCCCTGGCCACTGACCATGCACAGGAACTGACGCTGTCTAGTGAGGAGTGGTCGGCATCGGATTGGGCGGCGCTTGCCGCCCTACTTGAAACCAACGCCGCGCCGGCCCTCGCGCCGCACAGCGTTGCGCGACTCATGCATGAATGGCTCGTAGTCCAGCCACCGCAGATAGCGGAGCTGCGGTCGGGCCGTCGCATTGGTGAAGCGGCGGTCACCAAGGCGGAACGCCGAGTATCCCAGCTCCGCCGTCTTGACGACTTCGTGGGCGGCGGCGATCTACATGTCCTGATCGAGCGTGAGTTTCAGGCGATGCGCGCCTTACTGCGTGACGCCTCCTACACCGAGCCTTTGGCCAGGCGGCTCTTCGGAGCGATTGGCGAGCTGTGCCAGCTCGCCGGGTGGGTAACGGCCGACAACGGGGCCTATGACCGGGCCGCGCGATATTTCGGTGTCGGGGTGAAAGCGGCGCACGCTGCCGGCGATCGGCCGCTGGCGGCCAACCTGATTTCGACGCTGGCTTACCAGCTCAGCAGCGTCGGCAACCGCGCCGACGGACTCTTGCTGGCCCAAACAGCGCTGTCAGGTGCCGAACAATCCGCGACACCGACGGCGCGCACCTTGTTCCGGGAACGGGTGGCGTGGGCACACGCCCGCGCTGGCCAACGGCGGCTGACCGAACAAGCCTTGTTCGCGGTGGAGGCCGACTATGACCGACGCCGGTCGGAGGACGACGACCCCGACTGGGCCTACTGGCTGGACGAAGACGAGATCACGATCATGGCAGCGCGGTGCTACGTCGAGCTGCACGACTCGGAGCGGGCGATTGCGCTGCTGAGCGATGTACTCGGCCGCTACGACGAGAGCCGGACACGCGAAGTGGCGCTCTACACCAGTTGGCTGGCCGAAGCGCATGTGCAGGCCGGGGACATTGAGCACGCGGCTGAGCTGGCGATGCGAACCGCAACCGTCTCCGACCACACCGCGTCATCTAGAGCAGGGGAGCGGGTTGCCGTGCTGCGTCGGCTACTGGAGCCGCACGGGCCAGTGAGTGGAGTGCGGGAGTTCTTGGAGCTGGCTGGACACGGAAAGTGAGGAGGTGTTGGCACGGGTGAGCGCTTCTCAACGGAACGTCGGTGAGTGCCACGGTCTCCGCTGCCTCCCCATGATGGAAGGGCAGGGACGCGACGGTTACCGGGAATCCAGTGCCACCCGTGGGTGTGTGGGATTCGCCGCCGCGCCCCTGCCCCGTCTCACCCCCGAGGACTCCACGGTCAGCCCGGCCGGGTGAGACTTGGACGATCACCCTGCGGTGATCACGCGACAACGTTAGGTACGACTCATCGGGAGAAGTGACACACGTTGTGTCACCGCTTCGAACGGCCTAAGCGACTCGGAGGCGTTCCGCGAGCGGGCGCAGCAGAGGCCGGGTTGTCGCGGTCTCTCGGCGGAGCATCTGCCGGATGCCTTCCCGCGCGGTCGGGGAGAACGCGACCTGCTCGGGGGACTGCCGGTCCGCCGACGACAACGCCTCAAGGGCAGGAACGTCGTCTCGGAGCAGCATGTGGGAGTGGGCGAGGTCGAGCAGATGGGACACCCGCCGCTCTACTGACGGGGCGCGATCAACAATGACGGACGCCGCATCCCGTAGCGCGGTGCGGGACTGGCCCAGCTCGACCGCGTAGGACACCCGGTGGATGGCGACGTTGGTCGGACCGAACGCCGTGCGCCAGTCGTTGCGGTCCTTGCCGAGGCGGGCTGCCAGCTGGGTGGCGTGCCGCAGGTGGCGCCTACCTCCCGCGCGGTCATCCAGCCGCACGGCACCGATCATCCCGATCAGATGCAGTGCACCGGCCGCAGACAGCAACGGACCAGATGCGCCATCTTGGCGGAGTTCCGGTCCAATCCGAGCGAGTGTGTCGTCGACCGTGGCACGGACCTGCTCAGAGTTCCCCAGGGTCGACATGGCCTGCGCGTAGTTCCACGCCGTTGCCCCGGTCAGCGCGGGCCGGTCGACGCGCTCCGCGACAGAGACGCCCCGCTCAGCGGCGACGAACGCCAGGTCGTACTCGCCGACCCACTTAGTCCACGCCCGTGCAAGGAGGTAGACCATCCCGGCCAGGTGCGCGGCACGGCGAAGCTCCGCCCCGTCGAGCCCACGCACCGCAGCTTCGGCGTCGACGATGAGGCCCGGCAGTGCGCCTCCAGTGCGGGTGTACCGCCATGGCGAAGCGGCTTGCGCCACCGTCCACGCATCGTTGACGCGATCCGCGAAGCGATCCAGTTCGGGCGGCATACCGGGAGCGGCCAGACCGGGGTGACGCAGCAGGACGGCGCGAACGTCGGCAACGGCTTCGTGGTGCGGCTGCCCGCTCGCCGAAAGCGAGAGCGGCTGTCCCGTCAGCGCACGCAGGTCATCGACACGCAGCGCACGGGCAATGTCGATGAGTTGGGAGAACTTTGCAACGCCACGGACACCGGATTCCCACTTGCGCCACAAGCTCGTGCTGACTCCCGCCAGCCCGGCGGCTTCCTCCTGAGTCAGGCCCAGGCGATCCCGGTGCAGCCGGATGCGCTCATGGATCGCAAGATCGTCCGGCATTCTCGGACGATCACCCGTCCCGGTGACTCGGGCCAAGGCGCACCTCCGAACCTGGGGTCTTGCCTCAACGGTAGCTGGTACGGGTGCCAGGCACGAAAAGGATTCGTGCGATTACCAAGAGTCATCGTTTCGTCCGGGCCAGGGCATCGGGTGTGGGCGCATCCGTAGCAGTTCCTCAGCGTCGGCGTGAGGGTCCCGGTGCCCTCACCGCAACAGCTCGCGCCTGACGCTTGCCGCGTCGCTCGCCGCCCGGCACGGCCACGACTCCACGCACCAGCCACACACGGCATTTCTGTCGGCATTCTCGTGGCGGGTGTGCAGGCTCAGCGTCGCGGCGGCCTGCTCGGCCGCGATGCGCTCATGGTCGTGGTCGGTGAGTGCCACGGTCGCCTCCCCATGATGGAAGGGCAGGGACGCGACGGTTACCGGGAATCCAGTGCCACCCGTGGGTGTATGGGATTCGCCGCCGCGCCCCTGCCCCGTCTCACCCCTCCGAGGACTCGACGGTCAGCCCGGTCGGGTGAGACTTGGACGGTCACCCTGCGGTGACCACGCGACGACGCTAAGTGCGGCCCAGGGCCACGCCGGGCACAGGCCAGCACCCATGGTTGAGGGGTACAGGCTGTACCCCTCGTCCGTGTCGGGACTGTCCCCGACTACGCCGGGAGGCCCAGCTTCTCCACAAGGTCCGCCGCGTCTCCGCGAACAGTTGCACCGCCGGTGCGCGCGAGTTCCAGTGCGGCGCTCTGCGTGAACAGGTTGAAGCGCGCGGTGTCCGGTGACGTGTCGTACGCCTTGCGGAGCAGGTGGACGGTGGCCACCGGCTCACGGCGCAGGCTGTAGGCACGGGCCGTCTCGATCAGGTGGAAGCTGCGCCGGGTCATAGACGGCATCGCGTCCAACGTGAGGCTGTCTGCCTGTCGTACCGCGTCCCCTGCTCTCATCAAGTCGGCGTTCATCGTCACCGCGTACGCCTCGACCATGGCCGGGCCGAAGATCAGCCATGGGTGGACGTAGCCGGAGCCGAGGACGTCGGCCGCGTGCCTCGCCTCGTCCCAAAGCCGCCAGGCGTCGCCGCCCCGGCCGACCTTCGCGTAGGACAGCGCCATCGCCAGGCGCAGCAGTCCCCAGCGGGCAAGGTCTTCCCGGTCGTCAGCCGGGCGCAGCAGCTCCCCGGCCTGGGTCGCCAGCTCGATTCGGCCTTCGTGCCGCTCGCCGGCATCGCGGAAGACGTGGTTTATGTACCAGGCTGCCCCGGCGATGGCTTGCGGGTTGTCGGCGTCCTGAGCGGCGGTCATCGCACGGTCACCCGTGAGGTACACGAGCTCCTGACGAGGCTGAAAGGACAGGTAGAGCTGCGCCAGGTGGTAGACCTGCGCCAGGTACACCAGCGCACGGCGGCGCTCGTGGCCGTCGAGCCGGCGGGCGCTCTCCCGTGCGTGGTCGAGCAGGCCAGGGAGCACCGTGGCCACGGCGGTGCGCTGGCGCCGTGCACCGTGCCACAGCTCCCACGCCTGGCGGACCTGCGTCGCGAGTTCGTCAGCGGTCAGCGGCTCCCCGTTCGCCGTGCCAAGCGGGTAGGAGACCAGCGCCTGCGCGACCGCCGGCAACGACTCGTGCGCCGACTTCGCGTAGGCCGCACTGGACACATCCTGCTGCCCCGTCAGATCGGCCAGCTCCGAGACGCGGAGCACCTGCGCGAGCCTGAGCAGCATCGGCAGGCGCGGCGGCAGCAGGCGGCCAGTCTCAATCGCCTTCACCCACTCGGCCGACCTGCCGACCAGGCCACCCAGCACCGGACGTGACATGCCGGCCCGGTCACGGAAAACGCGAACGCGTTCACCGAACACCATCCCGGCATGTACCTGTCGCGCCACGGCGTCACCTCCGAACCTTGGCCTAGCCTGCCCACGACGGTACGCGCTGCGCGTGGCATCGACGCCCGGACGACACCTGAGCGCGGTACGCACGACTCGCGCTCGCCGCATTCGGGTTCACGGCGTGGAGGGCGACCAGTATCAACGGAACGAGGTGCCTATGCCTCCGCCCTGCTCCACACAGCTCAACCAGGGCCACACTCCCCAGAACGGCTGACCGCCCGTGGTGCCCCCTCGGCACGAAGCGAACTTGTGCAATTACTAAGAGTCACTGTTGCGCCCTAGCCAGGGCCTCGGGTGTGGGGTGCCCGGGGCGGGAATCGAACCCGCACGCCCTCTCGGGCAACCGTTTTTAAGACGGTCGTGGCTGCCTTTACACCACCCGGGCTGGCTCACTCACGGTACGCGGAACGCACAGCCACGCACCCGGGTTCGGCGGAAGTCCAGCCGGCACCGTCCCGTCCCTGCATCGCGGGAACAGGCCACCGCGTTGCACCCCCGCGCCGCAGTTCAGCCCCTGGTAGGAGGCCGAACAGCGACCGCCGCCGGGGGCGCCGCGACCGCGAACTCCTCGAAACCTTCCCGCGGGTCGTGGAGCTGACCGAGCGCGACCACTTCCCTACGCAACAGCAGCGCCAGCGTCCAGTCGGCGATCACCCGCACCTTCCGGTTGAAGGTCGGTACCCGGCTCATGTGGTAGGTCCGGTGCATGAACCAGGCCGGGAAGCCCTTCAGCTTGATCCCGTAGACCTGCGCCACGCCCTGGTAGAGCCCGAGGCTCGCCACCGATCCGACGTGCTTGTGCGCGTAGTCGCGGGGCAGCTGGCCGCGCAGCACCCTGGCGATGTTGTCGCCGAGGCGGACGGCCTGGCGGACGGCGTGCTGCGCGCTCGGCGAACACAGGGCGCCGGGCACGTCGCTGGTCAGGTCGGGCACCGCCGCGCAGTCGCCGGCACTCCACGCGCCGTCCACCGCCGCGCCGCCGCGCACCACCTGCAACGTCGGCAGGCAGGTCACCCGGCCCCGCTCGTCCCGGGGAAGGTCGGTGCGGTCGAGCATCGGGTGCGCCTTCACCCCCGCGGTCCACACCACCGTCCCGGCGTCGAACTCCTCGCCGTCGGAGAGCACCACGTGTCCGTCCACGCACGACACCAGGCGGGTGTTCAGCCGGATGTCGATGCCGCGGTCGAGCAGCCGCTCGGCGGTGTAGACGCCCATGTCCGGCCCGACCTCGGGCAGGATCCGCTGGCTGGCCTCGACCAGCACCCAGCGCAGGTCGGCCCGGTCGAGCGTGCCGTAGTAGGCCATCGCGTCCTGGGCCATGTTCTCCAGCTCGGCCAGCGCCTCGATGCCCGCGTAGCCGCCGCCGACGAAGACGAACGTCATCGCCCTGCGGCGGACGTCGGCGTCGGGCGTGCTGTCGGCGGCGTCGAGTTGGCCGAGGACGTGGTTGCGCAGGTAGATGGCCTCGCCGATGGTCTTGAACCCGACCGCGGCCTCCTTGAGCCCGGGTATCGGCAGCGTCCGGGAGACCGAGCCGGGGGCGACCACCACGTGGTCGTAGTCCAGCTCGTACGGGTCGCCGAGCAGCGGCCGGACCAGGGCCGTCCGGCGGGCGTGGTCGATCCGCTCCACCCGGCCGGTGACCACCCGGCTCTGGCGCAGGGTCTTGCGCAGCGGGGCCACCACGTGCCGCGGCTCGAGGTTGCCGGCGGCCGCCTCGGGGAGGAACGGCTGGTAGGTCATGTGCGGCTGCGGGTCGACCACCGTGATCCGCGCGCGCCTGACCTTCTTCTGCAGCGTGAGCGCGGTGTACATGCCCACGTAGCCGCCGCCAACGACGAGAACGTGCGGGTGTTGCGTGCTCATCGGCCCGCCCCCAGACGCTCGGCGCCTGCCGGCGCGGCGGGACGTGTCCGGTTCGCTCGCCGGGGCTCGCTCATGCGACCAGCCTAGGTCGGCACCCGTCCGCGACCCAGCTCTGGCGAGCCGGATGCGACGAGGGACACACCACGGGGCGCCGGTCAGGCCCGAACGCCGGCCAGGCCCTTCGCCCGGGCGAAGGAGGCGTCGAGCATCGGTGCGGTGAGCACGCCGGTGAAGGTGTTCTGCTGGCTGACGTGGTAGCTGCCCAGCAGCGTCGCGGCGCTGCCCGGCACCGCTGCCTCCGCACCGTGCGCGAACGCCGGCCGCGGCCGCGGCGCCGCGCCGCCGAGAGCCGGCGCGACCGGCCAGAAGGCGTTCCAGGCGAACGCCCCCAGCGCGACGACCACCCGCAGGGTCGGCCGGAGCAGCACCAGCTCCCGCTCGAGCCAGGGCCGGCAGGTGTCCCGCTCGGCGGGGGTGGGCTTGTTCGCCGGGGGTGCGCACCGCACCGCCGGCGCGATCCGCACGTGGCGCAGTGCGAGCCCGTCGTCGGCGGAGACGCTGGTCGGCTGGTTGGCCAGGCCCGCGCGGTGCAGTGCGGCGTAGAGCCAGTCGCCGGACCGGTCGCCGGTGAACACCCGGCCGGTGCGGTTGGCGCCATGTGCCGCGGGTGCGAGCCCCAGCACCAGGATCGACGCGTCGGCCGGGCCGAAGCCGGGCGAGGGCCGGCCCCAGTAGACCTGGTCGGCAAAGGCCGCGCGCTTCTCCCGCGCCACCCGCTCCCGCCAATCCACCAGCCGCGGACAGGCCGCGCACGAGGCCACCTGCGCGTCCAGGGTCTCCAGGTCGGACGCGGCCGAGGCCAGCCGGACGATGTCGGCCGGCGTCCGGGCCGCGGGCCCGGGACGGTCCAGATAGGCCGGACGGGAACCGGAGCCCGCGGCGGGCACAGCAGGAACGGCGGGCACGGTCACGCCAGGCGGGTGCGGAGCAGGTCGAGGGTGCGGGCCCAGCCGAGGGTGGCCGCGTCGTGGTCGTACACCTCGGGCCGGTCGTCGTTGAAGAACGCGTGGCTGGTGCCCGGGTAGTCGTACAGGGTGACCTCGCCGCCCGCGGCCTCGATCGCCTTGCGGGCCGTCTGGATGCCCTCGGCCGCGGACAGGCCGTCCTCCTCCGAGCAGTGGATCACCGCCGCCTTCCCGGCGTACCGGGACCAGTCCGGCCGCATCGTCTCCCACGGGATCGCGGGGTAGAAGCCGGCGGCGGCGGTGACGTCGTCGGTGAGGGCGGCCGACCACAGCGCCAGCGAGCCGCCCATGCAGAACCCGACGGCCCCGACCTTGCCGGTGCACCCGTCCAGGCCGGACAGGTACCGGGCCGCGCCGCCGATGTCCTGGGCGGCCCGGTCCATCGCCAGCCCCATCATCAGCCGCTCCGCCTCGTCGGGCTCGCCGGTCGAGGCACCGTGGAACAGGTCGGGTGCGAGCGCCAGGAAGCCCTCCGCGGCGAACCGGTCGGCGACCGAGGTGATGTGGCCCACCAGTCCCCACCACTCCTGGATCACGATCACCCCGGGTCCGCGGCCCGACGCGGGTCGCGCGAGGTACCCCGCGGTCGTGCCGCCGTCGCTGGGAAAGCTCACAGTCTCGCGCATGGCACGCTCCGTTCACCGCGACGTCGGGGTACGGGTACCCAACCACGATCTGACCGGTCGGCGTAATGCCCTCCGCGCCGTGTCACAACCCCGGGCCGCGGGAGGCGCGGCCGAAGGCCCCCACGGGCGGGGAGCGCGGAGAAGATACGGTGCCGGCATGAGCACGCTCCTGGGCAGCCTGCTGGGCGCTCCCGGCATCTACCGCGGCCGCGGCGACGGCGCGGAGTCCGGGCCGTTCCTGGCCCGGACCGTCCTCACACCGGTGGTCTCCGGACGTGGCGTGGCGATCGACTTCGAGGCCACCTCCGACGGGCGGGGACTCCAGCACGTCGAGCACTCGGTGCTGACGGTCGGCGAGGGCGGCCGGCCCGCCCTGCACGTGCTCTGCACCGAACTGCCGGGCATCGTGTGCTTCGCCGAGAGCAGGCCGGGGGTGTTCACCGCCTACGACGGCGGTCTCACCGCCCGGATCGTGGTGCGGATCCCGCAGGCCGACCACCTCGTCTACTCGTGGTGGTGGAGCCGGGACGAGGGCGAACCGAAGGAACAGTTCCGCGCGGAGATGCGCCGGACGGGCTGACCGCACCGCCGTACGCCGCGCGCACCGCCGACGCGGACGGCTCAGGCCAGCGACCAGGCGATGCCGTCGAGGATGTCGTGCTCGCTGGCGACCACCGCGTCCGCGCCGACCTGCTCCATCAGCACCTTCAGGACCAGCGCTCCCGCACCGATCACGTCCACCCGGCCTGGGTGCATCACCGGCAGCGCCGCCCGGGCGGCCCGGGTGGCGTCGAGCAGGCCGTCGGTCACCGCCGCCACGTCGGCGTAGGGGATGCGGGCGTGGTGGACGGCCGCCGGGTCGTAGCGGTCCAGGCCGAGTGCGAGGGCGGTCACGGTGGTGACCGAGCCGGCGAGACCCACCAGCGTCCGGGCCTGTTCGACCGGGACGACCTCGCGGGCCAGCGCCACGGCCTCCACCACGTCCTTCTCGGCCGCGGCCCGCTGCCCGGGGGTGGGCGGGTCGTCCCGCAGGTGGCGCTCGGTGAGCCGGACGCAGCCGACGTCCACCGAACGGGCGGCCACCACGTCGGTGCTGCCGAGCACCAGCTCGGTCGAACCACCGCCGATGTCCACCACCAGGTACGGCGGCTCGGCCGTGTCCGGACGCAGCCCCCGCACCGCCCCGGTGAACGACAGGCGCGCCTCCTCGTCCCCGGTGATCACGTCGGGAGCCACACCCAGGACGCCCCGCACCATCGTGGTGAAGTCGGCCGCGTTGGACGCGTCCCGGCTGGCGCTGGTGGCCACCATCCGCACCCGTTCGGCACCGAGGCCGCGCAGTTCGGCCGCGTAGGCGGCCAGCACCGCCCGGGCGCGCTCGATCGCGGCGGGATCGAGCCGGCCGGTGCGGTCGACGCCCTGCCCCAGCCGGACGATCTCCATCCGGCGCACCACGTCAGTGGGCGTGCCGCCGGTTCCGTCGCCAGTGCTGTCGCCAGCGCCGCCCTCGATGTCGGCGACGAGCAGCCGGAGTGAGTTGGTGCCACAGTCGATCGCGGCGACGCGGGTCACGTCCGCTCCGCGGGTGGCGGCACGCAGGGGCCGGCGGTCCACCAGCCGTCCACCTCGACCAGCGTCTCGTCGCCGAACGGGTTGACGCCCTCCCCGGCCGCGAGCGCGTGCCCGACGAGGGCGTGCAGGCACTTCACCCGGTCGGGCATGCCGCCGGCGCTGCAGCCGTCGACCTCGCGGACCTCACCCAGCTCGGCCCGCCGGGCCAGGTAGTCGGCGTGGGCCGCGGCGTACCGCTCCGCGAGGTCCGGGTCGGCCTCCAGCCGGGCGGTCATCGTCCGCATCGTGCCCGCGGCCTCCAGGCGGCTGATCCGCGCGGCCAGCCGGGGGCAGGTGAGGTAGTACGTGGTCGGGAACGGGGTGCCGTCCGGCAGCCGCGGCTCGGTCTCCACCACGTCCGGCAGGCCGCACGGGCAGCGGTGCGCGACCGCGCGGGTGCCGCGCGGGGTGCGCCCGAGTTGTCTCTCGACGGCGGCCAGGTCCGCGGCGCCGACCGGTTCCGGGCCGGCGCCCGCGCGGTCCGGTTCGCCCGGCCGTCGGGCATCGGTGCGCCCCACATCCGGTCGTCCGGCGTCCGTCTGGGCGACGGGGGGTGGCTGTGTCATGTCAGCGGCCCGAGGTGGGGTCGGGGGTTGCCCGGGTCGGCCTGTCCGCCGCCTCGACGCTGCCCCACAGCCGCGCGTACCACGGTCCCGAGTCCGGGACCCGCACCTGCGGGCGCCCGTCCGGACCGAGCCGGGCGGCCCCTGGCGGCGGTTCCTGGATCACGTACGCCACCTCGCCCGGCTCCACCAGCTGCAGCCGCTTCCGGGCCTGGGCGCGGATGAACGCCGGATCGCCCCACTTGTCGCGGCGCTCGGTGAGCGCGGCGATCCGGCGTTCCTGCGCGGCCTGGGCCCGTTCGAGGTCGGCGATCGTCGCCTGCTGGGCGACGTACTGCTGCACGGGATAGGCCAGCGTCAGCACCAGCATGGCCAGCACGATCGCGAGGATCGCGGCCCGCCCGGTGAACCGGCCGTCGCGGCGCCGCTGGAACCGGCGCCGCTCGTTGCTCGACGCCGTCGTGCGCCGGACACCGGGCCGCCGGCCCTGGGTGGGCGCGCCGCCGGGACTGCGGTCGCCGGCCCGGCGCTGGCTCGGCACCGCCGAGACCGGCGCCGCCTGCCGCCTGGCCCGGCCGGCCTCGTCCCGCCCCGCGCCGCGCCGGGTGCCGGCCGGTGACGGGCGCCGCGAGGACGCCGACCGGCGTGGCACCTGGCCGGCGGGTGTGCGGCGCGGGGAAGCCACGATGCTCAGCCGCCGGCAGCCCTGGGGAAGGCACCGGCACCGGCGTAGCGGGCCGCCTCGTCCAGCTCCTCCTCGATCCGGAGCAGCTGGTTGTACTTGGCCACCCGCTCGGAGCGGGCCGGGGCGCCGGTCTTGATCTGGCCGCAGTCGGTGGCCACCGCGAGGTCGGCGATCGTGGTGTCCTCGGTCTCGCCGGAACGGTGGCTCATCATGCAGGCGAACCCGGCCCGGTGGGCGAGCTCGACCGCGTCCAGCGTCTCGGTCAGCGAACCGATCTGGTTCACCTTCACCAGCAGCGCGTTCGCCGCCTTCCGCTCGATGCCGCGGGAGAGCCGCTCGGGGTTGGTGACGAACAGGTCGTCGCCGACGATCTGGACCCGCTCGCCGAGCGCGGCGGTCAGCTCCTGCCAGCCGGTCCAGTCGTCCTCGGACAGCGGGTCCTCGATGGACACGATCGGGTAGGCGTCCACCAGCTCGGTGTAGTAGGCCGTCATCTGCGCCGCGGTCTTCTGCTGGCCCTCGAAGGCGTAGCCGCCGCCCGTGGACCCCGTGGCGGAGCCACCTTCGTAGAACTCGGTCGCGGCCACGTCCAGGGCGAAGGCGATGTCGGTGCCGAGGACGTAGCCGGCCTTCTCCACCGCCTCGACGATGAGGTCGAGTGCGGCCCGGTTGGTGTCCAGGCTCGGCGCGAAGCCGCCCTCGTCGCCGAGGCCGGTGGCCAGGCCCTTGGCCTTGAGGACGCGCTTGAGCGCGTGGTACGTCTCCGCGCCCCAGCGCAACGCCTCGCGGAACGTCGGCGCGCCGACCGGCGCGATCATGAACTCCTGGACGTCCACGTTGGAGTCGGCGTGGGCGCCGCCGTTGAGGATGTTGAGCATCGGCACCGGGAGCGTGTGCGCGTTCGGGCCGCCGAGGTAGCGGAACAGCGGCAGGCTGGCCGAATCGGCGGCGGCCTTCGCGACCGCGAGCGAGACGCCGAGGATCGCGTTGGCGCCGAGCCGGCTCTTGTCGGGCGTGCCGTCCAGGTCGATCATCGTCTGGTCGACCAGGCGCTGTTCGCTCGCCTCGAAACCGACCAGCTCCGGCCCGATCTCGTCCTCCACCGCGCTGACGGCCCGCTCGACGCCCTTGCCGCCGTACCGTTCGCCGCCGTCGCGGAGCTCCACCGCCTCGAACGCGCCGGTGGAGGCACCGCTGGGCACGGCCGCCCGGGCCACGGTGTCGTCGTCGAGGATGACCTCGACCTCGACGGTGGGGTTGCCGCGGGAGTCCAGGATCTCCCGGGCGGCGACGGCCTCGATGGTGGCCACTGCATCGCTCCTCGTCAGGGGGTGGGCGCCGGATGTCTGCCTGCGCCGTGGGGCTCGGGTGGGCGGGGTGTCTCGGGCGTCGAGCCGTCCGTCGGAGCGGTCCGCGCGCCGTGCCGCCCTGAGCGTAGCCGGGCCCGCCGCACCGATCGCGCCGGCTCGCGGGCGCCGCCGGCGGACCGGTCAGAGGCCGAGCAGGGTGCGGAGATGGCGCGGGGGCGGCGAGCCGTGGGCGAGCATCCGGTCGTGCCAGACACCGACCGGCACGTCCGCCGGTCGGGCCCGGCCGATCGCCGCCATCTCGGAGTACCCGACGAAGTAGGTGGAGAGCTGCGTCGAGGTGAGCAGTGCCCGCCGCCACTTGCCGGCCGCCTCGCCGTCCTCCTGGAAGCCCCGGTCGCGCATCAGCGCCATGCCCTCGGCCTCGGTCATCGCGTCGCAGTGCACCGACTGGTCGAGGATCGCGTTGATCGCGCACCGGAGCTGGAGCTTGAGCTGCTGCATCCGCAGGCCCGGCCCGCCGTAGCCGGCGTCGGCCATCACCTCCTCGCAGTACACCGCCCAGCCCTCGACGAAGGTCCCCGATCCGCACAGTGCCCGGGCCCGGGTGGAGCCCCGGAACCGGCGGGCGTGGGCGAGCTGGAGGAAGTGCCCCGGCATCGCCTCGTGCACCGTGAGGTTGTGCAGCATGTGGCCGTTGTACTCGCGGTAGAACGAGTCGCGCCGCTCCGCGGACCAGTCGGACGGCGTCGGCGCGATCGCGTAGAAGGTCGGCACGTCCGCGGTCTCCAGCGGTCCCGGCGCGTCGCAGTAGGCCACCGCCACCCCGCGGGAGAACTCCGGCATCTCCACGATGCGGCACTCGTCGGAGACCGGCGACACCAGGCCGTGGGCCCGGACGAACCCGGTGGTCGCGGCCAGTGCCTCCCCGGCCCGGGCGACGATCGTCGCGTCGTCGGGGCGGTCGGCGGCGAGGGAGTCCAGGGCCGCCCGCACGTCGTCGGAGCCGGTGAGTTCCCTGGCCGTCTCGCGGATGCGCTCGGACACGTCCGCGAGCGCCTGTTCGGCGCGGCGCAGCAGTTCGGACGCGGTGAGGTCGGCGTCGAGGCTGTGCCAGAGCTTGGCCTCCCACCGGGGGCGTCCCAACCGCGGGTCGCGGCCCGGCTCGGCCGCCCGCGCGCGCAGCCAGGCCCCGTGCCGGTCGATCGCCGCCACCGCGGCCGCCCGCGCCGCCGAGGCGTCCGCCGCCAGTCCGGGCACGGCCTCGGCGAGCGCGGCGACCTCGCCGGTCACCAGGGCCCTGGTGCCGGCGATCTGCCCCAGGGCGGTCTCGACGTGGATCTGGGGGCAGTCCACCAGCACGGCCTCCGCGCTGGCCAGCGCGTCCGGCACCGCCTGGAGCCGCGCCACGACGCTGGCCAGCCGCTGCTCGGCCGGCGCAAAGCTCCGCGCCACCAGTCCGTGCAGGAGGAACCCCGGGTTGTGCACGAGCGGGTTCCACTCGTGCTCGCGGACCTCGGTCAGCGCGAACAGTTGCGCGTCCACCGCCGACGTCAGCAGCTCGGCGTCGACCGCGTCCTGGGCGTCCAACGCCTCCAGGTCGACCTCGGCGAGCACCGTGGCGTCCTCGCGCAGGCGGCCCACCCGGGCGGCCACGGCGTCGGGCGAGTAGTCCGGCAGGCGGTCGTCGACGCGGTGGTCGCCCGCCCAGTGCGCGGTCTCGGGGTCGTCGGTCAGGAGGTCGTCGACGACCCGCTCGGCCACCGTCCGGAAGTCGCGCACCATGCGGACGACCCTACCGGCGACACGGCGACCGGCCGGGGCGCCGCCGCACGGGCTCAGCCGGCCGGGCACCACACCGCCGGCTCAGCCGGCCGGGCACCACACCGCCGGCTCAGCCGGCCGGGCACCACACCGCCGGCTCAGCCGGCCTCGGCGGCGCGTACCCGCTCGGCCAGGGCATGCGCGGCGGCCCGCAGGGCGGCCTCCGGGTCCAGGCCGCGCGGCACCGCGGCGGCCGCCACCGCGAGCAGCAGCGCACCGAGCGCCCCCTGGTCGGCGGGCATCTCCATCCCCGGCGGAACCGGCGGCAGGTCGACATCGAGCTCGGCCCGGGTCAGCCGGGACAGGTACTGCGCGACGAGCGAGAGCGCGGGCTGCGAGTGGGCCACGCCGTCCAGGACGGAGCTGCGGTTCTTCTCCGCGCGCTTGATCTCCTCCCAGTTCGCGTGCACCTCGTCCACGCCGGAGACCACCGTGTCGGCGAACACGTGCGGGTGCCGCCGGACCAGCTTGGCGACCAGGTCGCCGGCGACGTCGTCCACCGTGAACGCCTCGGCCGCCACCCCGTCCGCCCCGGCCTCCTCGGCCACCCGGGCATGGAAGACCACCTGGAGCAGCACGTCGCCCAGTTCCTCCCGCAGCGCCTCGAGGTCGCCGTCGACCAGCGCGTCGTACGCCTCGTACGCCTCCTCGAGCAAGTACGGCCGCAGCGACTCGTGCGTCTGCTCGGCCGTCCACGGGCAGCCGCCGGGCGAGCGCAGCCGGTCGAGCACCGCGACCACGTCGAGCAGGCGGGCGCCGGGCGGGTCCCACGAGCCGTACACGACCTCGATCTCGGCGCCGCCCACCTCGGCCACCCGCTCGGCCACGGCGCGAGAGAACGCGGCGTCGTCGGGGCCGGTCAGCCACACGGCGGCGCCCGCCTCGGCGGCGGCGCGGAAGGCGGTCGCCCGCCCGGTCGGTGAGCCCGCGAGAACCGTCACGGCCGCGCCGGCCGCCCGCGCCGCGTCGACCAGCGGCGACTCGGAACCGGCGTACACCGGGTGGGCCCGCACCAGGTCCCAGGCCGCCGCCGTCAGGACGCCGGCCGGGAGCCGCGGGGACGTGAGAAGGAGGATCAGCTGGTCGGCCACGGTGTCACCGGAGCCGGAGTCACGTGGGGCCGGGCGGCCCGGTCGGCAGCCGGGTCACCGCGACCTCGGGCGCCGGGGCGAGGCCGGGCTGGCCGCCGACGAAGAACCTGCGCACGTCGAAGGTGCCGAACCGCGGGTTCACGGTCACCGGCACGGCCCTGCCCGCCCGGACCAGGAAGCTCGTCACCCGCTGGTTGTACTGCTCCTGGTCGGGCTTGCCGGACTGCATCTGCTGGTCCACCGCCGACCGGTAGGCCTCGTCGACCGCGAGCACGTCGGTGGGCAGCAGCGCCTTGACCACACCCTCGACCTGGTCGGGGGGGATCTGCGCGAAGTCCTGCGGGGTCGCGGTCTGCACCCGCTGGGCGAGCTGCTCCCGGCTGCCGGCCACCTGTGCCCTCGCCTTGTCGACGTCGGCCTGCGTCACCGCGATCTGTTCCAGCTCGGAGGCCTGGCGGAGGAACTCGACGCCGACGAGCGTGTCGACGATCACCTGCCGGGTCTGCGCCGGGAACCGCCGGGCAAGCTCCCCGGCCGCCGGGTCGGCCAGGAACTGCTCGTAGAGCGCGTCGACGCGGGACATCGGGATCCGGGTGTCGCCGACCTGGGCGGCAGTGGCGGGCACGGTCTGGCAGGCGCTGGAGGCGACCGCGGCGGCGGACAACACGGCCGCGACGGCCAGCAGGCGACGGATCACTGACGCTCTCACGTTCTCCGGGGACGGGGTCGGCGCGGACAGCCACTGCCGGCCGCCGTCACACTCTAAGGCTCGCCGGTCGGCCCGCCCGCTCCGACCCGGCGCTCGGCCGCCCGCTCCGGCCGCGACCGGGACCGGTTACTGGGCCGGACTGGCCGGGACGTGGGGCCGGGGGCGCTTAGCCGTTCCGACGCCCGGAACGCCTGAACGCCCGTTCGCCGCGACCGGTGCCGTCGTGACAACCTTGGAACCGTGCTGAGCCCGGGAACCCGCCTCGCCACGTACGAGGTGCGCGAGCGTCTCGCCGTGGGGGGAATGGGCGAGGTCTACCTGTGCCGGCACCGGCTGCTCGACCGGGTGGACGCGGTGAAGGTGCTGCGCCCGCACCTGGTCGCCGACCAGGCGTTCCGCCGCCGGTTCCTGCGCGAGGCGCTGTCGGCGGCCCGGCTGCGGCACCCGCACATCGTCACCGTCTACACCGCCGACGAGGTGGACGGCCAGCTGTTCTTGGCGATGGAGTACATCCCGGGGCTCGACCTCGCCGCGATCCTCGACCAGGAGCTCGTGCTCGCGCCCGAGCGCGCCCTGCCGATCCTGGCCCAGATCGCGGACGCCCTCGACGCCGCGCACCGGCTCGCCATGACGCACCGCGACGTCAAGCCGAGCAACGTCCTGGTCGACCGGGCCGGCGACGCGGACGAGCACGCCTACCTGGTCGACTTCGGGCTGTCCAAGAGCGCTGCCGCGGTCGACCAGGACATCACGGTCACCGGGCAGGTGATGGGCACGGTGGCCTACATCGCCCCCGAACAGCTGCACAACCAGCCGGTGGACGGCCGCGGCGACCAGTACTCCCTGGCCTGCATGACGTTCGAATGCCTCACCGGGCGCCTGCCGTTCCCCCGGGACAACCAGGTCGCGGTCATCACCGCCCACCTCACCGCGGAGCCCCCTTCGCTGACCGAACTCCGGCCAGGCCTGCCGCCGGCCCTCGACGCGGTGGTGGCCCGGGGCATGGCGAAGACCCCGGAGGAGCGGTACGCCACCTGCTCGGAGTTCGTGGCGGCGCTCCGCGCGGCGACGACCCCAGTCCCGGTGACGCCGGTCCCGGCGTCGCCAGGCCCGGAGGGCACCGTCCTGCTGAACCCGGACGCCCTGGGTCCGGGCGCCGCACCGCCGGGCTACACGCTCCCAATGGCCGTGCCGACGGCCCTCGGCCCGCCACCGGTGGCCATCCCGGGTGTGCCCGCCGGACCCACCTTCGGCCTCGCGCCCGACCGGGAGACACCGCCCACCCGGGCACCCGACCCGGGAGAACCGGACGGCGCAGGCGTCGGACCGGACCAGGGCGGGGCGCTGACCACACGGCTGTACGCGGCGGTGGTCGGCGGGCCCGAGGCGGGCACGGTGCTGCCGCTGAAGGAAGGCGACCGCGCCCTGGCGCTCGGCGAGTCCCGGATGGTGTTCCACGTCGACGGCTGGGCCGTGCGGATGGCCGGGGACGCCAGCGTCACCGTGAACGGCCAGGTGTTGGCGGGCGGCGCCCGGCCGCTGACGCCGGGCGACCTGGTCACCGCCGGACCAGCCCTGCTGGAGGTGCGGGCCGCGGCGAAGCTGGCCCGGCTCGACCCCGGATGGCCACCGGATGCCGTGACGGTGGAACGGGTGGTCGCCGACAAGGTCCGCGGGGTCGTCCGCGGGCCGCTGCACGCCGACACGCTGGTGGCCCGGATCGGCTGGAGCCCGGGTCGGCCGCCCCGACCGGTCACGGTGCGGCTCGGCGATCCGGGCGGCGTCGCCGTGCGGGGCCCCGGCGAGGCCACCGTCCCGTTCGTCCGCTGGCTGATCGCCCAGCTCGCCGCGCTGCACGATCCGCGCGACCTCTGCCTGGCCGCGGCCGTCGCGCCGGCCGGCGGCGAGCGGTGGACCTGGCTCTCCAGCGTCCCGCACGCCCGTCCGCGCACGCCGCCGCTGTCCGGAACCCACCTGGCCACCACCGAGGAGGGGGCGCGCGATCTCGGGATCCGGCTCCTGGACCTGGTCGAGATCCGCCGTGCCGCCGTCGCCGACACCCCGGCCCAGCATGCGCTGATCAGGATGCCCCGGGTGGTCGCCGTTCTGGACGAGAAGCTGCTGGGCGCCGAGGCGGACGCGATCGCGGCGGCCGGTGACCCGCTGGGCGTCCATGTGGTCCGGCTGCTGGGCCCGGCCGGCCGGCCGGCGCCGCACTGCCGCCGCTGCGTCGACCTCGACCCGAGCGGCACCGGCATGACCGTCCACACGGCGGGGCGGAAGGGTGCGCAGCTCGGCGCGCCGGACGGGGTCAGCGCGGCCTACGCGCGCCAGGTCACCGAGCTGCTCGACGAGGCCTGAGCCGACGAACCTGGTCGGCGAGGCAGGCTGGCACCTACCCGACGAGGGCTTCGATGCGCTCCGCGAGGTCCAGTGCGGTCGGCGGCCGGATCGGCCGGTCCGGCGCGATGCTCGCCCGGACGATCTGCGCGACCCCCTCGTCCAGACTCGGGGCGACCGTGGGCGGCGTGGAGAGCACCCGGCGGAGCACCAGCACCGGGTCGCGGTCGGGCAGTTCGCCGTAGAGGCCGTGACCGGCCATCGCGCTGTGCAGGGTGATCCCGAGGGAGAAGATGTCGCTGGCGCGACTCGGCGGTTCGCCGTGCAGCAGCGCCGGGTCGACGAACTCGATCGAGGCGAGCTCGCCCATGCCCGTCAGCGTCATGCCCGGCGTGAGCACCTGGCTCAGGCCCAGGTCGGAGAGCTTCGCCCCCTTGGCGTGCAGCAGGACGTTGCCGGGCTTGATGTCGCGGTGGACGATGCCGGCCTCGTGCAGGGCGTGCGCGGCCCGGGCCGCGTGCGCCACGGCGGTGAGCGTCCGTGGCCGGTCGAGCAGGTACGCGGGGCTGGCGAGCGACCCTTCGGGCAGGTACTCCATCGAGTAGTAGAAGACCCCGCCCTGCTGTCCGGCGTCGAACAGCGACACCAGGTACTCCGACCGGACCGCGGCGAACGCCGAGAGCTCCCGGGTGGCGCGGCGGAACACGTCCTCGCTGGCGGCACCGGAGAGCACCTTCACGGCGACCAGTTCGGCGTCCACGGGCA
Source organism: uncultured Actinomycetota bacterium (assembly GCA_963740255.1). Taxonomy (GTDB): domain Bacteria; phylum Actinomycetota; class Actinomycetes; order Mycobacteriales; family Cryptosporangiaceae; genus CAVUDO01. Next base: position 1,642,349 of record CAVUDO010000002.1, read on the forward strand.
GTCGTGCCGGCTTCCGCGCGAGGTAGTACTCGCCGTGGTTACCTGTGCCCAACGGACGTACGAACTCGTAGTCGGCGATGCCGTCCACGCTGCTCCCCCTTCGGATCCACGTCGGAGACCGTGACAGTCGTACAGGGCGTCAAACTACTGGGCGGAATACATCTCGGTCTCGGCCCTCACAAGCTACGCCGTGGGCGCCGGCACGGGGGGTCGTGCCGCGGACAGGAGAGACCATCGTGAAGACGCTGGACATCGGGCTGCTGCTGCTCGACCTCGCCGGGATCATCGTGCTGGCCCGGCTCTTCGGCGCGCTGGCGAAGCGGCTCGGCCAGCCGCCGGTGATCGGGGAGATCCTGGCCGGCATCCTGCTCGGCCCGACCCTGATCGTGCTCACCTTCGGCGGCGGCGACGCGGGCCGGGCGGCGTACGCGAGGTTCAGCTCCGCCTTCTTCCCGCCGGACGTGAAGCTCGGGCTCACCGCGCTGGCGGCGGTGGGCCTGGTGCTGTTCATGTTCATCGTCGGGTACGAGCTCGACCAGTCGCTGGTGCGGGGCAGGGAACGGGTCGCGGCGAGCGTGTCGGTGGGGTCGATCCTGGTGCCGTTCACGCTGGGCGCCGGGCTGGCGGTGTGGCTGGCCGGCCGGCACCCGACGATCGGCGGCACGCTGCCGTTCGCGCTGTTCCTCGGTGCGGCAATGTCGGTGACGGCGTTCCCGGTGCTGGCCCGGATCCTCACCGACCGGGGCATGCACCGCACCCGGGTCGGCGGCCTGGCGCTGGCCGCGGCCGCGGTGGACGACGTGCTGGCCTGGTCGCTGCTCGCCGTGGTGGTGACGGTCGCCGGCGGCGCCGCGGGCGGGGGGCACGACCAGTGGCACCTGTTCTTCTCGCTGCCGTACGTACTGGTGATGTTCGTGGTCGTCCGTCCGCTGCTGCGGCGGCTGGTCGACCTGCACGCGAAGGCCGGCCGGCTCACGCCGGGCATCCTCGCCGTGGTGCTGGTCGGACTGCTGCTGTCCTGCTACGCCACCGAGTGGCTGGGCGTGCACTACATCTTCGGGGCGTTCCTCTTCGGCGTGGCGATGCCGCGGGAGGGGGCCGAAGCGCTGCGGGTGGAGATTCTCGAGCGGCTGGAGCAGGTCAGCGTGCTGCTGTTGCTGCCGGTGTTCTTCGTCGTGTCGGGCCTGCGGGTGGACCTGTCCGGGCTCGGGGCGTCGGGGCTGGTGGAGCTGGCGCTGATCCTGGCGGTGGCGATCGTCGGCAAGTTCGTCGGCGCCTGGGTCGGAGCGCGGTTGCAGCGGGTCCGGTCGCGCGAGGCGGCGGTGCTGGCCACCCTGATGAACACCCGGGGTCTGACCGAGATCGTCATCCTCACCGTGGGCCTGGAGATCGGGGTGCTCGACAGCGAGCTGTTCTCGCTGATGGTGGTGATGGCGCTGGTGACCACCGCGATGGCCGGACCGCTGCTGCACCTGGTCTACCCGCGGCGCCACATCGAGCGGGACATCGCCGAGGCGGAGAGGGCCGCGCTGGGCATCACCGAGGCCTACCGGGTCGTGGTCGTGGTCGGCGACCCGTCGGCGCAGGCCAGCCGGGTGGACCTCGGGCTGGACCTGGTCGGCGAACGACGTCCCGCCGAACTGGTGGTGTCGCACCTGGTCCCCTACCGCACGCCCGGCCTGGAGGTCGGCACCGGACTGTCCGGCGAGCTGTTGGAGATGACCCGGACGATGGGCGAGCTGGAGACGCTGGCGGCCCGCGCGCGCTCGCGGGACGTGGACGCGCCGGTGCTGTCCCGGTTCAGCCACGACGTGGCCCGCGACCTGCCCGTCCAGGTGGCGGCCGCCGAACCCGCGGTGCTGGTGGTCGCGGCCGACCAGGCCGGGTACGACACGCTGCGCGAGCAGACGGCCGGCCGGATGGTCACGTTGTACGGCGAGCCGCCGGAGGCACCGGCCGCGGTGGCGCTGTGCTGGTCCGGCGGCGCGGACGGCGCGGCGACGCTGCACGTGGCGGCGCAGATCGCCGCCGGGCGCGGAATCGACCTGGTCGTCGACGACGGCGCCCGGCCCGGCCGCCGGGCCAACGCCGCCGTCGAGGAGATCCGCCGCCACGGCGTACAGGCCCGGACCGGCACCGCGCCACCCGACGCCCTCGTGATCGCCGCCGACGGCGCCACCGACGCCCACCTCACTGTCCGCGCCGAACGCGACGCCCCGACGACCCCCGTCTCAGACTGGGCCCCCACCCTGTCCGCCAGAATCGGCTGACACGGCATGCCGGTTTACAGACCGCACGGCGATATCGGACCCGATGCCCTCGCTCCTGGTTGCTGTCGCTCTGACCTGGAGCCCGTCGAGGTGCCTTGATCGCAAGGCGGAGGTCGTCGTGGCGTAGCGAAGCTACGTGCGACGTCCGACAACACCGCGAGCGAGGTGCCTCGACGGGCCGCTCACTAAGGGTTGCGGTGGGACTCGTAGCGGAGTCCTCGGCGGCCGAAGACAACCCGCGTGCCGGGGGTGATCGGCACTGGGACGTGCGGCGGAATCCTGGTCCAGGCGTCGTTGTTCGGCGGGCAGAGGTGGGTGCCGTTCGCCGAACCCAGGTCGACGACCCGCACGTCCCAACCGTCCAGCTCGAGCCGCGCGTGCACCCGGGAGACCACACCCTCGGGATCGGCGATCCGCAGGGCGCGGGACCGGCCGGCCATGACGGCGTCGTCCCGGTCGGGCTCCCGGCCCACCACGTAGCCGGTGTCGAGCCGGAAGGTCGAACCGTCGTCGAGCACGAGCACGCCCAGCGGCGGCCGCGGGCCGGTCTTGGACACGTGGGTGAGCTGCACCATCGAGATCCCGCACACCGCGCAGTAAGGCGCCCGGGGGTCGTTGAAGTGGTCGTTCTTGCAGTAGATGCCGAGCACGCTCGGCCGGCTGTTGGTGCTCTGCGCGCCCTCGGCCGGAACCGGGCCGGGCGGCAGCGGGACGTTCGCCGGCGGCAGCGGGCCGGAGGTCGTGTGCGAGCCGTTCGCCGACGGCGCGCCGACCAGCAGCACAGCCTCGAACGGGGCCGACCGGTCGACCGACAGCCCGCGGCCCGACGGCGGAATCCTCGGCTCCGCGGAGACGACCCGTTCCTCGGTGGTCGGAGCAGCGTAGGTCTCGACGGGCGGCACCGCGGCGGCGCCGGCGCCCTCCGGCGGGCGGCCCCGCGGCATGGCCGGCGGCACGCCGGTACCCGTCAGAACGCCGTTCGCGGCGGTCGGCATGTCGCCGGTGAAGTCCGGGGTGAACGCCTCGGTGCCCTCCACGGTGGTCTCCGCGGGGGACACCCGCGGGCCGGGTACGCCGGCCATCGCGGCGACGGAACCCGGGGCGGGGACGAGATCGGGGGCAGGAACGGGATCGGGGGCAGGGACAGGCGCGGGAGGGTGGTGGGTTCGGCGTCAGCTGCCGGCGTCGGGGCGGCCACTTGCACTGGTGCTGGTGCCACCAGAGAAGCGGCCCCGGGAAAAGCCTCGACGAAGCCCCCGGCCCGGGCCACGCCGGCGTCGAGCCGGGTCCACCGGTCGACGCCGGACGGCTCTCTGTCGCCCAGTACCGCCCGGACTTCCTTCACCGGGCCGCCGACCACCCGGTCGACCCACGTCACCGCGGACCGGCCGTCGAGGTGGTGCTCCTGGGGCTCGGTGCTGACCCATGCCTCCGCGTCGCCGTGGACCACCACCGCGACCCCGTCACCGACCGGGCCGAACGCGACCAGGGTGGGGAACTCCGCGTGGTCGGGGCCGGCCAGCATGCCGGCCAGACGCCGTCCGAGCCGGCGCCCGTCGCCGCCGCTGGCAGCCACCTCGGCCAGCATGTCCAGCAGCTCGGCCGTGCGCTCCTCCCGTTCGGGATCGGCCGTACAGAGCAGCACGAGGTCGCCGTACCGGGCGAGCACACCCTCCCCCGACAACGGCGCCAGCACCCGTCTGTCCGCTGAGCTCGTCACACCAACCTCCCGCCACGGAACCGCCACCGGATGAACGGCACCCTCATCGGCCCGTTCGCCATCGCCCACACGGCAAGCCAGACCAGCACGAAATGCGCCCAGAACGCGAACGAGCTGACCGGGCCGTCCACCCCCGGCACCCACCCTCTCAGCAACAGCACCCAGACGAGAAGCCCTTCGGGAACGAGCGTCGCCAGCCCGAACAGTGTCGGCCAGTCCTTCTCCCACCGCCACTGCATCAGGAAGTGGTAGATCCCCTCCCAGATCACCCCCAGGGCGGCCACCGTCAGCAGGACCAGAAACGTCACCCGGTACTTGCCGGCGAACGACGCCTCGATCGGCAGCAGCGGGGTGACCACCAGGGTGACGAACACGCCGACCGTGGCGAGCAGGAAGAGTCGCGTCTGGATGCGACCCCACAGGGTAGGCAACATGTCTCGGCGACTCCTCAGATCCGCTTGTTGAAGGCCCACTTGAACCATTCGCCCACCGAGCGCAACGGTCCGATCCGCTTCCCGAAGTTCCGGCGCGCGAGATCGTCGGCGATCTCCTGGGCCGCAACCTGCAGGCCCAGGAAAGTGTCCACCCCCGGGAAGTAGCCGCCAAGGGTGGTAGCACCTGAGGCGTAGAGGCGGCCGTCGCCGCAGGCCGTGCCCCGCAGCTCGAAGGTCCGCTCGACATCGAGGCGGCCGACCGGGTTGCGGCCGGCGCCGCCGTGTTCGAGCAGGTCGGCCAGGACGCGGTGCTCGGCGACGTCGGCCTCCAGCCCCGTGCAGTCGACGATGAAGTGCGCCGGGACCTCGTAGACACCCTGGGTGGTCTTCACCGTGCTCACCACCTGCCCGTCCTCGCGGACGTGCATGGCGTCGACCGTGCCGGTCATCGTGCGGTACCACCCCTGGCTGCGGCCGGCGTTCATCTGGGCCTGCCAGTTCCGCCGCCACGGGGTGTTGGTGCCGCCCATCTCCTTGTACGCCTTCGCGCGTTCGGGACCTTCGAGCTTGCGCATCTTTGCCTTGAGCTGCCCGCCCCAGACCGACTTGGGGTAGTTGAACCCCTGGTAGGCGAAGCCGTTGCCGCCCTTGCGTCGCAGCCACATGTGCGGGCCGTGCGCCTTGTCGATGTAGGTGCGGAAAAGGTGCACGATCTGCGTCTGCAGCCCGTACCGCTGGCGGTCGTCCATCAGCCGCTGGAGCACCCGGGACGCCACGATCCCGCCACCCCTGACCAGCACCACCCCGGGCCGCGACCGCAGGAACGTGTACACGTGCTCGTGGTCCTCGTAGGCGTTCACCACGTGGTGGAAGTCCTGCTGCCGGATGCGGAACTCCTGCAGCTCGGGCAGGAACCGCAGCCCCGGGTAACCCACGGCCAGGTGCACGAACCGGGAACGGTAGGCGATGCGCTTGGTGCGGGTGGCGCCGTCGGGCGGGGTGAGGATCGTGAAGTACCCGCCGCCCTGGCGCCGCCTGACCATCCGGACCTGGCCCTTGACCAGCATCTCCTGGAAGCGTATCCGCTTCATCTCGCGTTCGAGGTTCTCGAAGACCATCCCCGCGCGCGGTGTGTAGTAGTCGTCCCAGATCGGCTCGACCAGCACCTGCCAGAGCGATCGGAGCGACTTCTCTTTGAACGCCTCCTCGACCGCGTAGGACGGGAAGCCCCAGATGTTGTCCGGCCGGGACGCCGAGTCCGAGCGGATCCGCTCCGGCCGGGGGATCTGCGACACCCGGGTCAGGTACTCGTACGTCTTCCACGGGAAGTCGATGGTGGAGAGCACCCGGATCTGCTCGGTCGGAACTCCGGCAATGCGCAGGTAGTCCACCGTGACGAACGAGCCGATGCCGCCCCCGACGCTCACGAACGGGACGTCGACGATCGGGATGCCCGCCCGGGCCACCATGTCGTCGGTCCAGAAGTCGCTGGCCAGGAGTTCGGGGGTCAGGTCACCCTGGGTAGCGGTGGCCATGGGCCGTCACCGTTCCTCACGTTGGGCTGGCTCGGGCGCCTCCGCGCGCGGCCGGCGTACCGCGTGCACGAAGGACAGATAGGCACGGTACCCCGGCGCGGAGCCGCGGCAGATCGACCGGTCGACCGGTCCTCGGTCAGCTCTCGGCCATCGCCGTGAAGAAGTCGGCGCACCAGTCCAGCAGCGCGGTGTCCCGCAGCGGCTCCCCCGCCACGCGTTGCGTGGTCGGTCGGGGGACCAGCACAGTGTTCACCGCGCGCTTGTACAGCGACCCGGGGTACAGCCGGTCCAGCCGCATCTCCCGCGATTCGGCCAGCCGCATCGGCGCGAACCGGATCTGGCGCCCCTGCAGGGACACCTCGGTCACCCCGGACCGCTTGGCGGCCACCCGGAACGCCGCGACGGCGAACAGGTTCTCCACCGGCTCGGGCGGGTTGCCGTACCGGTCCCGGACCTCCTCGCGGACCGCGGCGAGATCCTCGGCGGTGTGCACGCCGGCGAGCTTGCGGTACGCCTCCAGCCGCAGCCGTTCGCCGGGGATGTAGTCGTGCGGCAGGTGCGCGTCCACGGGCAGGTCGACCTTCACGTCGGCCTGCTCCTCGGGCGTCTCGCCCTTGTACTCGGCCACCGCCTCGCCGACCAGACGGACGTAGAGGTCGAAGCCGACCCCGGCGATGTGGCCGGACTGCTCGCCGCCGAGCAGGTTGCCGGCCCCCCGGATCTCCAGGTCTTTCATCGCCACGGCCATGCCGGCGCCGAGGTCGGAGTGCTGGGCGATGGTGGCGAGGCGGTCGTGGGCGGTCTCGGTGAGCGGCCGCTCCGGCGGGTAGAGGAAGTAGGCGTACGCCCGCTCCCTGGCCCGGCCGACCCGGCCGCGGATCTGGTGCAGCTGGGAGAGGCCGAGCAGGTCGGCCCGCTCCACGATGAGCGTGTTGGCGTTCGGGATGTCCAGGCCCGACTCCACGATCGTGGTGGAGACCAGGACGTCGAACTCGCGGTCGTCGAAGCCGAGCATCACCCGCTCCAGGGCGTCCTCGTGCATCTGGCCGTGGGCGACCGCGACCCGGGCGTCGGGCACCAGCTCGCGGATCCGGCGCGCGGCCCGCTCGATCGACTCCACCCGGTTGTGCAGGTAGAACACCTGCCCGTCGCGGAGCAGCTCGCGCCGGATCGCGGCGCCGATCTGCTTCTCCTCGTACGCCCCGACGAACGTGAGCACCGGGTGCCGCTCCTCGGGCGGGGTGAGGATCGTGGACATCTCCCGGATGCCGGTCAGCGACATCTCCAGCGTCCGCGGGATCGGCGTGGCCGACATCGTCAGCACGTCCACGGCCGTCCGCATCTGCTTGAGCTGCTCCTTGTGCTCGACGCCGAAGCGCTGCTCCTCGTCGACGATGACCAGGCCGAGGTCCTTGTAGCGCATGGTCGGCTGGAGGAGGCGGTGCGTGCCGACGACGATGTCGACCTCGCCGCTGGCCAGCTTCGCCACCGTGTCGGCGGCCTCGGCGTCGGACTGGAACCGCGACAGCGGCGCGACGACCACCGGGAACTGGGCCATCCGGTCGGAGAACGTCGTGAAGTGCTGCTTGGCCAGGATCGTCGTGGGCACCAGCACCGCGACCTGCTTGCCGTCCTGCACGGCCTTGAACGCCGCCCGCACCGCGATCTCGGTCTTGCCGTAGCCCACGTCGCCGCAGATCACCCGGTCCATCGGGTAGGGCTTGGCCATGTCCTCCTTGACCTCGTTGATCGCGGCGAGCTGGTCGGGCGTCTCGGTGTAGGGGAAGGCGTCCTCCAGCTCGGCCTGCCACGGGGTGTCCGGGCCGAAGGCGTGGCCCTTCATCGAGGTTCGCGCGGCATAGAGCCGGATCAGCTCGGCGGCGATCTGCTTGACGGCCTTCTTGGCCCGGCCCTTGGCCTTCTGCCAGTCGGCGCCGCCCATCCGGTGCACGGCGGGCTGCTCGCCGCCGACGTAGCGGGTGAGCTGTTCCAGCGAGTCGGTGGGGACGAACAGCCGGTCGCCGGGCTGGCCGCGCTTGCTGGGGGCGTACTCGATGAGCAGGTACTCGCGCTCGCCGCCGTTGATCGTGCGGCGGATCATCTCCAGGTACCTGCCCACCCCGTGCTGCTCGTGGACGACGTAGTCGCCGGGCTGGAGCTGGAGGGGGTCCACGGCGTTGCGCCGCCGGGACGGCAACCGGCCGATCTCCCGGCTGGCGGTACCGCGGGCGCCGGTCAGGTCCTGCTCGGTGAGGACGACCAGCTTCACGGCCTCGGCGACGAAGCCGCCGCCCAGGCGTCCGGTGGTGACCACGATCGCGTTGGCCTCCGGCGGAGTGTCCACGCCCGGGGCGAGGGCGGCGCCGAGGTCGGCCTCGCGCAGCACCTCGACGGCCCGCTGGGCCGGGCCGTGGCCCTCGAACACCAGCACGGTGCGCCAGCCGTCCCGGGCCTGCCGGCCGATGTCGGCCAGGGCCCGTCCGGTGTCGCCCCGGTAGCTCTCCGCGAGGCGGGCACCCAGTACGACGGCCGGCGTGTCCTCGCCGATCTCCCGGATCGCGGGCAGCTCGGTCTCGTACACGTCGTCGGCGTCGAACTCGGCGGTGCTCGGCGCGGCGACGCCCACGGCACCGGCCTCGGCGACGGGCGCCGCGGTGAACGGCGAGACGGTCCACCAGGGCAAACCCCGCTCGCCGGCCGCCGCCCGCACCTCGGCCAGGCTCTTGAATGCCGCCGCGCCGAGGTCGATCGGCGCCTCGCCGCCGGTCGCGGCCGCCGCCCAGGACGCCGCCAGGAACTCGGCGCTGGTGGCGACCAGATCGCGCGCCCGGGCCCGGATGCGCTCCGGGTCGCAGAGCACGACGTGGGTGCCATCGGGCATGGCGTGCAGCAGGAGTTCCAGCGTGCCGGAGCCTTCCAGCAGCGCCGGGGTGAGCGACTCCATGCCCTCCACCGGCGTGCCGTGGGCGACCTTGTCCAGCATCTCGGCCAGCGCGGGATGCTCCTTGGCCAGCTCCGCCGCACGCTCGCGGACCTGCGGGGTGAGCAGCAGTTCGCGACACGGCGGCGCCCAGAGGCCGTGTGTCGCGATTTCCAGCGAGCGCTGGTCGGCCACGGCGAAGTAGCGGGCCTCCTCCACCTCGTCGCCCCAGAACTCCACCCGCACCGGGTGCTCCTCGGTGGGCGGGAAGACGTCGAGGATGCCGCCGCGGACGGCGAACTCCCCGCGCCGCTCGACCAGGTCGACCCGCGCGTAGGCGATGCCCACCAGCCGCTCCACCACGTCGTCCAGGCCGGCGTGCTGGCCCGCCCGGAGCGCGACCGGCTCCAGGTCGCCGAGCCCGGCGAGCTGGGGCTGGAGCACGCTGCGCACCGGGGCGACCACGATGTTCACCGGGCCGGTGGTCGGATCGTCCGCCGACGGGTGGGCCAGGCGGCGCAGCACCGCCAGCCGGCGGCCGATCGTGTCGGCGCGCGGCGAGAGCTTCTCGTGCGGCAGCGTCTCCCAGGCCGGGTAGACGGCGACGCCGTCGGGCGGGAGCAGGCAGCCCAGGGCCGCGGCGAGGTCTTCGGCCTCCCGGGTGGTCGCGGTCACGGCGAGCACCGTGCGGCCGGCGCCCCCTCGCGCCGGGTCGGCCGCCAGGCCGCCGACCACGAAGGGCCGGTACGAGTCCGGAGCGGTGAGGTCCAAGCTCGCTGGGCTCGTCGCGCCGGCCGCGGAACGGACGGCGCCGGCGAGCGCGGGATCGGCGAGAACGGTGTCGAGCAGGCCGGCGAGGCTCATCCGGGGGGTGCCTTCCAAGCGGGGGTGCGCGCACGTCAACGCCCCCAACCGCAAGCGCGACCGGGGGTGGCTGACCTTCACCCCGAGCCTACGCCGCACCGCGCTCCCGCCTGGCACAGCACGATCCGGCCAAGGTGACGTACTTGACGTACTTGACCTCGTCCCCGACGCTGGACGTAGGACTGGTTACTTCCAGGGCGCGCAAGCCCTCGACAGCGGCGCAGGTCAAGGAGTCCTCATGTCTGCCGTTCATTACGACAGCTACTCCGATGCCCGCGTGCACCTGAAGGAACTCCTCGACGCCGCGGAGCGGGGACGGCCGGCGACTGTGCGACGGGACAGGGCGACCGCGGCAGTGGTAGGCAGCGAACGCCTGCGGCACTTTCTTGCCTCGGTCATCTCACCTGGAGTTCAGGTGGTGGCGGAGGCGGACAGGTGGTCGGCGTTCATTCCAGGACTGCCGGTCGCTGCCGAGGGCGAGACCTTCGACGAAGCGATCACAGCGATGGTCAGCAGCCTGCAGGAGTACGCGGACGACTGGCAGGATCACCTGCTCGACGCGCCCAACCATCGCGACAACTGGGGTCTGGTGCATCTGATCAGGCTCAGCGACAACGACCAGTTGCGTGAATGGCTCATCGAATCGGGCCGCTCGGACGGCCGCCACGTGACCACGCGGGAAGATCTGCACCAATTGGTACAGGGCCTGACCGATGACCAGGTGGCGCACGCGGTGGTGGTCGAGGGCGACAACCAGGTCAGCGTGGTCCTGCCTTCGCCGCGTCCACCGCGACGGCGTCCAGCGTCACTCGGCCTGGGACGTTCTGGCCACGGCGACCTGTCTACACGTGGCGACGAGCTGCTGGCTGAGGGCTTCGGACAGTGATCGTGGTCGACACGGGCCCCCTCGTGGCCCTGGTCGATTCCGACGACCAGCACCACCAGCGGTGCACCCGGTGGTTCGACGCCGTCGAGGTCACAGACCTCCTGATCCCGGCGCCTGTGATCGCGGAAGCGTGCTACCTCATCGCCGCACATTGCGGCAGCAGGGTGGAGGTCGCGTTCCTGCGCGATCTGGCCTCGGCCGAATACGGCGAGGTCGGCGCCGTGCTGCCGAGCGATCTGGGGCGGATGGCCGACCTGGTCGCGCAGTACGCCGACCTGCCGCTCGGCGGCACCGACGCATGCGTCGTCGCTGTCGCGGAGAGGCTGGGCTGCGGTGAGATCGCCACCATCGACCATCGGCACTTCTCTGTAGTGCGACCGCGGCACATCCCCGCGTTCGCACTCCTGCCGAACTAGGGCCTCGGGTACGGACGGCCACCCCGCTCCCAACCGAACGAGGAGCCCGCACCGGGCTTGAGCCGCTTGGACATTGATGACGGCCATGGCCGGCGCCCTCTACCTGGAACCACCAGAGACCGACCCACTCGTCCGGGCGTACTCTCGGCTGGAGAAGCACGCGCTCGACCCCAAGGAGTCGACGCGGCTGATCGCCGAGATTACGAAGGAGCTTGACCGACCGTCATGAGCACCGACCAGACCCTCACCCCCTCAGAACTTGCGAGACATCCGGTGGCAGGTCAGCAGCCGCTCCAACGGCGGTGACGGAAGTTGTGTGGAGGCCGGGCCGCTCGGGGACGGCAGCGGGCGGGTCGCCCTGCGGCACAGCCACCACCCCGAGGCGCAGGTCATCGTCTACACCCGCGCCGAATGGGCCGCCTTCCTCGGCGGCGCCAAGGACGGCGAGTTCGACTTCACCGAACGCTGACCCGGCCTGGCCGGTGAGGCCACCCAGCTTCTCCGTCAGACGGACCACCGCCTCCGCCCGGCACGGATCACCACGGTCCGGGCGCACCTGGAGAATGACCTGGACCGATTCAGTCCGGCGGGGAAGAGTCGCCTACCCTGGGAGTGACGGGCCGGCCGTGGGGCCGGCCAACCACGTTCGCGGGGCACCGGGAGGAGCCATGGTCGACGCCGTGCCGATCCGGACGCCCGCGCGCCCCGACGACCGCGAGCGGGAGCGGGAGGGCGAGGCCGCGCTGCGCGCCGACATCCGGCGGCTGGGCAACCTGCTCGGCGAGACGCTGGTGCGCCAGGAACGGCCCGAGCTGCTGGAGCTGGTCGAACGCGTCCGCACGCTGAGCCGGCGTGACCCCGACGCCGCGGCCGTCCTGCTCGCCGGCGTCGACATCCCCACCGCGACCCGGCTGGTCCGCAGTTTCTCCGTCTACTTTCACCTGGCCAACATCGTCGAACAGGTCCACCGGGGGCGGGAGCTGCGCCGCCGACGCGCCCTCGACGGCGGCTGGCTCGCCCAGACCGCCGCCCTGATCCGGGAGCGGACGCTCTCCCCCGACGAGATCGCCACGGCCGCCGGCCATCTCGCCATCCGGCCGGTGTTCACCGCACATCCCACCGAGGCGGCCCGCCGCTCGACGCTGTCCAAGCTCCGCCAGGTGGCCGACCTGCTCGACGCCGAGGCCGCCGACCCGGCCACCGGTGGCGCGGTCAGCCGCCGGGTCAACCGCCGGCTCGCCGAGATCCTCGACCTGCTCTGGCAGACCGACGAGCTGCGCACCGAACGGCCCGAGCCCACCGACGAGGCCCGCAACGCCGTCTACTACCTCGACGGCCTGCACGCCGACGCCGCACCGGAAGTGCTCACGGAGCTCGCCGACACGCTGGCCGACCTCGGTGCCCCGTTGCCGGTGGACGCCACGCCCCTGACGTTCGGCACCTGGATCGGCGGCGACCGCGACGGCAACCCCCGCATCGACGCGCAGGTGACCCGCGACGTGCTCACCATGCAGTACGAGCACGGCATCCGCGACACCGAAGCCGCGCTCGGACGGCTCGTGGACGAACTGAGCGTCTCCGACCAGCTGGTGGACGTGACCGACGAACTGCGCGAGAGCCTGGCCGCCGACCTGCGCGCACTGCCCGGCCTCGAACCCCGGTTCCTGCGCGTCAACGCGGCCGAGCCCTACCGGCTCAAGGTGCGGTGCGTCCAGGCCAAGCTGGCGAACACCCGCACCCGGCTGGCCCGGGGCACCGCCCACCGCCCCGGCCAGGACTACCTCGGCACCACGGAGCTGCTCGCCGACCTGGAGGTGATGCGCGCCTCCCTGCACGCGCGCAAGGGCGACCTGGTCGCCGACGGCCGCCTGGCCCAGCTCGTCCGCACCGTGTCCGCGTTCGGGCTGCACCTGGCCACCATGGACATCCGCGAGCACGCCGACGCGCACCACGCGGTGCTGGCCGCCCTGGTCGACGGCCACGGCGAGCTCGACCGGCCCTACGCCACCCTCGACCGGGCGACCCGCACGGCCCACCTCACCGCCGAACTGGCCGGACGCCGCCCGCTGGCCGGCGTCGACCCCGGCCTGGACCCCGCGGCGGCGAAGACCTTCGGCGTGTTCACCACGGTCCGCGAGGTGCTCGACCGGTTCGGGCCGGAGGTGGTGGAGTCCTACATCGTCTCGATGACCGCGGGCGTGGACGACGTGCTGGCGGCCGTGGTGCTGGCCCGCGAGGCCGGCCTGGTGGACGTGCACGCGCCGCGCGCCCGGATCGGCTTCGTCCCGCTGCTCGAACGCCTGGCCGAACTGCGCGATGCCGGGGAGATCCTGGACGAGCTGCTGGCGGTGCCGGAGTACCGCGCGGTGGTCGCCGCACGGGGCGACGTGCAGGAGGTCATGCTCGGCTACTCCGACTCCAACAAGGACGCCGGCATCACCTCCAGCCAGTGGGAGATCCACCGGGCGCAACGGGCGCTGCGCGACGTGGCCGGCAAGCACGGCGTCCGGCTGCGGCTGTTCCACGGACGCGGCGGCACCGTGGGCCGCGGCGGCGGCCCGACGCACGACGCGATCCTGGCCCAGCCCTACGGCACGCTGGACGGCGCGATCAAGGTGACCGAGCAGGGCGAGGTGATCTCCGACAAGTACGCCCTGCCCGCGCTCGCCCGGGAGAACTTGGAACTCACCGTGGCCGCCGTCCTGCAGGCCACGCTGCTGCACACCGCCCCGCGGCAGCCGGCCGCCGCCCTGCAGCGGTGGGACGCCGCGATGGAGACCGTCGCCGGCCCCGCCCACCGCGCCTACCGCGCGCTGGTCCAGGACCCGGACCTGCCCCGCTACTTCTGGGCCTCCACGCCCACGGAGCTGCTCGGGGCGTTGAACTTCGGCTCCCGCCCGGCCAAGCGCCCCAACTCCGACGCCGGCCTGGACGGGCTGCGGGCGATCCCGTGGGTGTTCGGGTGGACGCAGTCCCGGCAGATCGTGCCCGGCTGGTTCGGCGTCGGATCGGGGCTGGCCGCGGCCCGCGCCGAGGGGCTGGGCGACACCCTGGACGAGATGTACGCCGAGTGGCACTTCTTCCGCACGTTCGTCTCCAACGTGGAGATGACGCTGGCCAAGACCGACCTGTCGATCGCCGCCCGGTACGTCGACCGGCTCGTCCCCCCCGAGCTGCGGCCGGTCTTCGGGACGGTCTCCGCCGAGCACGCCCGGACGGTGGAGGAGGTGCTGCGGATCACCGGCGAGCGGCGCCTGCTGGACGCCCAGCCGGTGCTGCGCCGCACCCTCGCCGTCCGTGACACCTACCTCGAACCGTTGCACCACCTCCAGGTGGAACTGCTCGCCCGGCACCGCGCCGGCGACACCGATCCGCACCTGCAGCGCGCCCTGCTGCTCACGGCGAACGGCATCGCCGCCGGTCTCCGCAACACCGGCTGACCCGACGCACGGAACCGGGCCCTGGCTCGGCGCGGCCCGCCGACGGGGTCAGCCCAACAACGGGGTCAGCCCAACGACGGGGTGATACGCACCGTGTCCGGGCCACCGAGGATGCTGGCGTCGCGGAAGTAGCCGAGCGCGGCGATCGCGAGCACGGACAGGCCGGCCGCCGCACCCGCCCCGCCGAGCAGGATCAGCTTGCGGCGCGGGCCGCTCGGGGCGGCCGGCACCACGGCCGGGACCACCAGCTCGGTGTACACCAGCCCGTCCGTCCGGCTCCGCCGGACGCCCTCGGCGGCGATCGCGTTCGCGATCAGCGCGGTCCGTTCCGGCTGTTCGAGGGTCACCTTGATCTGGATGTTGACCGTGTTGGGCTGGATGAGGACCTCGGTGCCCGCGGCGACGTCCTCGGGCGACTCGCCGATCTGCTTGGCCACCGCGGCCAGCGTGGTGGGCGCCGACAGGGAGGCGACGTACCGGGACGCGGCGAGGCTGAGGTTGTCGGCGCCGACCCGCAGCGTGTCGCGCGGTGACAGGCTCACCACCGCCGAGCTGGTGTACACGTCGGGCTGGCCGTTGACGTAGAGCGCCGTCGTGGCGACCGCGCAGCAGGCGACCGCGAGCACCAGGATGAGCGGCGCCCACCGCGAACCCCCGCTGTTGTACTGCGCTGCCACTGAAAGCCTCCTTGCTGGGACGTCCGGCCGGTCAAGTCCACCACATCGGCGCCAGGACGGACGTGGGCCGACCAGCCCGGACCCGGCCCGCTATTCCGGCTGGTGCCCCGAGGACCCGGACTGGTACGTGGTCAGTCGGCTGCGGGCCTTCCGGCGGCGCCAGGAGAGCAGCCCGATCCCGACCAGCAGCGCCGTCAGCGCCACCAGCCCGGACAGCACCGGACGGCTCAGCGCCGGCGTCCGGGATCCGGCGTTGACCAGTGTCTTCCGCTGGATCTGCACGACCCCCAGCGGTGCCGGCACCTGCTCGGTCAGGGTGAGGAACGAGGACCCGTCCTCGGCGTAGGCGATCGCCTCGCCCCGGGGGGCGTTGGACAGCGGCACCACCCGCGGCCTGCCCTCCCGCAGCGCGCGCAGCACGTCGCCGTCGGCGGCGTCCCACTCGTAACCGGCCGTGTAGGTGCGCAGCACGAAGTGGACCCGGTCGGGGGCGACGGCACCGCCGGTCACCTGCAGGCCGGCGAACGCGGTGTCGCTCTTCGCCCGCAGCGCCCGGATGTCGAGTTCGGCCACCCGCTCCAGCGTGGTGACCGGCGACAGCGGCAGACTCGCGGCATAGACACCGGCCTTCCCGCTGGCCACCTTGGTGACGATCACGACCTGTCCGGTCAACGAGATCAGCAGCGCCTCGGCGTCGTGCGGGCCGTCCGGGTAGCGCAGGTCGTAACGCTCCACGGCCCTGGTCGAGGTGCCGGGCACCCAGCGGTAGAGCGAGGCCACCGTGCGGGAGGCGGTGTTGCCCCCCAGGTCGCCGATCCAGAGCGCGCCGTCGGGCGCCTCGGCCAGATCCTCCAGGTCGTACCGCTTGCCTTCGGGGGTGTTGCCCGTGGTGCCGTCGGAGGGGGGGTCCGAAGGCTTGACCAGCCGGGGGTCGTTCGGCGGCGGGGTGGTCAGTTTGACCTGCTCGGCGACCGCGCAGCTGGCGTCCAGGCGCCACAGCGCGAGCGGGGCGGTGTCGTTGAGGACGTAGACGTCGGGACCGACGACGACCATCCCGCTGAGCTGGTTGAGCCGGGAATCCTCGACCTGACACCGGATCGCGGACGTGCCGTAGGTCGTCTGGGTGAGCGGCGAGGGCGCCTCGGCGGCGGTCGCGCCGGCCGGGAACGCACCCGCGGCGATCAGGCCGGCCACCGTCGCCGCCACCGTGCGGTGGCCGCGCGGGCGGCCGCGGCCGCCCGACGTCCGCTGCCCGACGATGGGGATCCCCTCCTCACGCTGCGTGAGACCTACCACGCGGTCAGAGAACAGGCCGCCAGGAATCCTGACGCCCGTGGATCCCGAGTGTCCCGACATTCGACGCCTCCGAGCCGGACCGCCGCACCGGAGGTGGCGGAACCCTGCCAGAGGATACTGTCCCACTCCCCTGGTCGGACGGTCACGCCCACGCGATGTCGACCGCTTCGGGACCGGCTCGCGCCACGCGGTGCGCTCCGTTGGGCTGTGCCCACATCGTTGACACACACCCGCTAGAGTTGGCGCACCCAACACCCCATTGTCGCCAGGTTCCTGCGCCGGCCGTGTATCAGCCCGCCACCCCGAAGCTCCGTGGAGGGTGACAGTCGCACGCTGTGGCCGGCCGTCGTCGTTCGGGGTGCCGGAAGGGGAGAGATGAGCGTGGAGCAGGTGGTCGAGCCGGCCGTGCTCGCGCGCGCCTGGCGCCAGCGGACGGCCGCCCGGCAGGATGCCGTACGCCGGGCCAGCGTCGTCCTCGTCGACTTCCTCGCTGCCTCGTTCGCGGCCAGCGTCCTCGCCTTTCTCCTGGACACGCTGCCGTTGCGGACCGCGATGCTGGTGCCGATCTTCTGGATGGCCGCCGCGTGGGCGGTCGGGGCCTATCACAACCGGCGGCTCAAGATGCGGCTCGTCGACATCCAGCGGCTGACGTTGACGGCCGTGGTGCTCTGGGCCGGGGCTGGCGTGTTCGCCGTGTTCACTCCGATCCGTGGCGGCAACGCCCTGGTGCTGGTGGGCGTGCCGCTGTCGGCCGCGGTGGTGTGCCTGGGGCGGGTCGCGCTGCTGCCGCTGACCCGGCGCGGCGGCCGGCTGGCCGCCGCCCCGGTGATCCTGCTCGGCGCACTGGCCGACGTCAGCCGGTTCGTCACGATGGCCGCGCGCGGCGGGCCGACGGTCGCACCGGTCGCCGCCGCCTGCCTCACCGACGTCGTGGCCTCGGAGGTCGACCTCGACCGGTTCGCCGCCCCCGGCGTGGACCTGATCGCCGGACTCGACGGGATCGTGGACGCCGTCCGGCGGGTGGGGGCCGACACGGTCGTCGCGATCGGGGAGGTCCACCCCGAGACGATCCGCCGCCTGTCCTGGCAACTCGAACCGCTGGCAGTCGGCGTGGCCATCGCCCCGCTGTGGCAGGTGGCGCCGCACCGGGCCAACGTCCGCACGCTCGGTGACGCGACGCTGATCGAGGTCAGCCCGCCCCGCTACTTCGGGGCCCGGCTGGTGATCCGCGGCTGGGTCGACCGGGTGCTCGCCCTCGTGGCGCTGCTGCTGTTCGCGCCCGTGTTCGCCGCCATCGCGCTGGCGATCAAGGCCACCAGCCCGGGCGGCCCGGTGTTCTTCACCCAGCTCCGCACCGGCAAGGGCGGCCGCCGGTTCAAGCTGCTGAAGTTCCGGACGATGGTGCCCGAGGCCGAGCACGCCAAGGCCGCGCTCGCCGCCGCGAACCAGTACGCCGACGGCACCCTGTTCAAGATCAAGGACGATCCCCGGATCACCCCCATCGGCCGGTGGCTGCGCCGGTTCTCCCTCGACGAGCTGCCGCAACTCGTCAATGTCGTGCGCGGCGACATGCTGCTGGTCGGACCCCGTCCCACCTCCACGCCGCCGGAGAACATGCGCGAGGACTACCTCCGCCGCACCCTGGTCAAGCCAGGCCTGACGGGCCTGTGGCAGGTCAGCGGCCGGTCCAACCTTCCCTGGGAAGAGGCCGTCCGGCTCGACCTGCTCTACGTGGAGAACCGGTCGGTCGCGATGGACCTGGACATTCTCCGCCGCACGCTTCCCGCGGTCGCCCGGCGCAACGGCGCCTACTGAGCCACCCGCCCACCTGCCGGGACACCTGCCTGCTGGGCCGCGCCACCGTGCGGCGCACCCGCTCCGGGGCCCATGACGCCCTGCCGTCTCAGTGGCTGTCCGCGGGGCGTTTCAGTGGCTGTCGGCGCGTCGGCGCCTTCGTGGGCCGTCCGCGCCGACGTCGGCCGGCAGACGCCGCAGCACCACCGTCTGGTCGCTCAGGCTGGACGGCATGCCGGCCACCGAGCCGGGCGCCCGGCTCGACGCGTGCGGCGCCTCCACCGCGGCGACACCCCGCGCCACCAGGGCGTAGCGCCGCCGGGTGTAGCGGGTGACCAGGAAGGCCGCGACGATCCCCGCGCAGATCGCGGCGAGCGCCCCGCCGGCCAGGGTGAGGTCCTGGCTCGGTCCGCTCGCCTCACGCGGTACCTGCGCCTCGGCGATCGACACGCCGGTGAGGATCGCGTCGCGGGCGGCCCTGGCCAGGACCAGCTTCGCGAGTGTGTTCGCCGCCTCGGCCGCCGTCTCGCGGTCGGGCAGCGTGACCGCGATCGTCACGTTGGCCGTGGCGGCCGCCATCGACACGATCAGGTTGTCCTGGAGCTGGTTCACGGGCACGTTCACCACGGCAGCGGCCTGGCGTACGGCGTACGGCGAAGCGGTGAACGCGACGTACCGCGGCGCGGTCAGCGTGACCACGGCCGCGGTGACCGGGCGTTCCCGTTTGGGGGTGAAGGCCACCACGGCGCTCGCGGTGTAGACCGTCGGGCGGCTCCGGCTGTAGGACACCGCGCCCACGAGCATGGCCAGTACTGTGACCAGGAAGAACACCCAGCCGCGCAGGAGCAGGGGCGGCGTGGACTCGCCGCCGCCCTGGCCTCTCGCGCCCACCCGGGCCTCCCTCTGGTCGTCCTGTGCCCGCTGGTCGGGTGGGGACTGGCCCTCAGCCTACGGCGTCGCTGCCCCGGCCGGCTGGCGATGCGTCCCTCCGGCGCCGCCGGCGGCCGGCCGCGAGCACTGGCCGCCGGATAGGGTGGGCAGCCATGGCCGGCGCCGGAGCGGGTGACGAGGCACGACCGGACGTCCCGGAGCCGGTCCGTGCGGTGCTCGACGCCCACGGCGTGCCGGCCGCGGCGCTGCGGCCGCGGGACAAGCTCGGCCTGCGGCGTCCGGTGCGACGGCTGGGTGCGGGGGGCGTCGTGGTCGAGCTGGCGGCCGGGGCGGCGGGGCAACTCCGGCTCCGCCGCGAGATCTGGGGCCGGGCGTGGGCCCAGACGGTCGGGGTGCCGACGGTCCGGCTGCTCGGTGCCGATCCGGACGGCGGCTGGCTGGTGTCGGAATGGGTGGAGGCCCTGCCGCCGACGGGCGCGGCGTTCCTCGACCGGGCGATCGACGTCGCCGACCGGATCGCGGCCGCCCCGCCGCCCCTGCCTGGACCGCCTCCGGCCGTCTGGCGGTCGCCGCGCAGCGCCGCGCTGGTGCGCACGGCCCGGGCATTGGCCGGCCGGATGCCGATGCGGCTCTGGCTCGCGTCCCGCGCGGTTGCCGGAGGGCTGCCCCGGGTGGCCGTGGCGCACGGCGACTACTACCACCGCAACGTCCTCTGGCGGGACGGCGAGGTCCGGGTCGTCGACTGGGAGTTCCTCGGCGAGGGCCCGCGCCACGGGGACCTGCTGCGGATGTGGACGGTGCTGCCCGCGCGGGACGACCGGGACGCCCTGATCGACCGGCTGCTCGGCCGGGCCGACGCCGCGGGTCGGCGCGAGATCGCCGCGTTGGCGCTGTTCCTGGCATTGCGGCTGCTCGGGGAGAACCTCAAGGGAGCCCGGGCCGACCGGAAGCCCGAGGACATCGCGCACGCCCGTTCGATCCAGCCCGAAGCTGCCGCGCTGGCGCGGGCGCACGGCGCCTGGCCGCTCTGACCCGTCCGCCACCCCGAACGGTGGCACCAACAGGCCGTCAGTCGCGCGTTCGCCCGGATGCGGTCCGCTGCGCCGCCAGCTCCTCGTAGAGCGCGAGCAGCCGTTCGGCCGACCGGGTGCCGGCACCCGCGGCGACGGCGTGCTCCCGACCGATCCGGCCGGCCTTCTCCCGCGCGGCCGGGTCGGCGAGCACGGCGGCCACCGCGGCGGACAGCGCGGCGACGTCCTCTGGTGGCACCACCCGACCGGCTCCCGAGGGCACGCCCTCGACCATGCCGTCCACGTCGGTGACCACCAGCGGGCGGCCCAGGGCCATCGCCTCCAGGGGCACCAGCGACATGCCCTCCCAGCGGGACGGGCAGGCCACCACGTCGGCGGCGTACATCCAGCGCAGCGCGGTGTCCCGGTCGGCCGCGCCGAGGAACCGCACGCCGTCGCCGGCCGCGCCTTCCAGCGCGTCCCGGGCCGGGCCGTCGCCGACCAGCACCAGTTCCGCGTCCGGCACCGCCGCCCGGACGGCCGGCCACGCGGCGACGAGCAGGTCCTGGCCCTTCTGCCGCACCAGCCGGGCGCTGCAGACCGCGAGCGGTGTGCCGGATGCCACGCCGAGCGCGGTGCGGGTGTCCTCCCGCGAGGAGGTGCGGACAACGTCCACCGAGGCCGTCGACACCTCGTTGGGCAGCACCTCCATCCGGCCGCGGAGCCCGTGCGCCACGCCCGTGTCGCGCTCGGCGGCGCTGACGCACGAGACGGCGTCGGTCCAGCGCATGCCGAGCCGCTCCCAGCCCAGCACCGCGCGCCGCATCGGTCCGGATGCCGCGAAGAACGACCACGCGTGCGGGCTGAACACCGTCGGTACCCGCCCGCGCAGCACCAGCCGTCCGACCATCCCGGCCTTGGCGCAGTGCAGGTGCACCACGTCGGGGCGGACCTCCCGGACAATCCGCCGCAACCCGGCGATCTCGGCCAGCAGTCCCACACCCGGCTGGCGCACGGCGCGCCAGTCGTACACGGTCGCGCCGAGCCCGGTGGCCAGGTCCCCCAGCCGGCCGCCCGGACATGCGACGCTGACCCGCGCACCCGCGCCGACGTGACACGCGATGTAGTCGGCGACGCAGTGCGCCAGGCCGGTGTTGACGGCGTGGGACACGTGCAGGACGTGGAGGGGTGCCACTGTGCTCCCTGGGTTCGCTCGCCGAGGTCCGGGCGGCCGGGCGGGTCGGACCGGCGCGGGGCGGAAACGAGACCGGCCGGGCGCACCGGAACCGACCGGTGCGACAACCGGCAGTATGGTCGGGTGAGGCTGTGAGCTTGTCACACTGACTCCAGGCCACGCGAGTATCGCCCGGCCACCCCGGCCGCTCTGTCCCGGTGACGGCCGTTCGCCCGTCTCGCCGTCCACGCGCCACAGGAGGACCTCCGGCCGATGCACGACCATCGGATCACCGCACCGCTCGACACGGTCGTGGTCAACCCCAGCGGCGTCCTCGGGGGCGCGGAGTCCTGGCTGCTGGACGCCCTGGACCACACCGACCGGCTGCGCACCGAGGCGATCCTGCTCGCGGACGGGCCGCTGCGGACGGCACTGGAGGAGCGCGGCGTCCCGGTGACGGTGCGACCGGTCGGCCGCCGCCCGGCCGACCTTCTCGGCGCGGCCCGGTGGCTGCGCCGCGAGCTGCGCCGGCGGGACCCGGACGTGGTGGTGGGCAACGGCGTGAAGGCCCAGGCGGTGGTGGTTCCGGCCGCGTGGGCCACCGGCACGCCGTCGGTATGGGTGAAGCACGACCACAGCTACGACGCGCGGCTGGCCCCGCGGCTGTCCCGGCTCTCCACCCGGGTGGTGACCACGGCCGACATGCCGTTCGCCGCCGGCCGCGACGACCTCGTCGTCCTCGAACCGCCACGCCCCGGTGGCGACCCGCTCCCCCGCGCCGAGGCGCGCCGGCAGCTCGGCGCGCTGGGCGTCCCGGTGGGCGAGCGCCTGCTGCTGGTGATGCTCACCCGGTTCGTGCCCTACAAGGGCATCGACACGGCGGTCCGGGCGCTGGCCAGGCCCGGGGCCGAGCAGTGGGACCTGGTCGCGATCGGGGGCGACGAGCCCAACCGGCCCGGCGAACGCGCCCGGCTCGAAGCGCTGGCCGCCGAGCACGGTGTGGCCGGCCGCGTGCACCTGTGCGGCCACGTCCCCGCGGCGGCCCGCCTGCTGCCCGCGGCGGACGCCCTCGGCGTGTTCACCCGTCCGGACGGACCGCGCACACCCGGGCGGGAGGGCTTCGGCATGACCGCGATGGAGGCCCAGGTGGCCGGCGTCGCGGTGGTGGCGATCGACGACGGCAGCCCGGTCTCCCGCCGGATCGCCCCGGGCCACGACGGAGCCCGTGCCGGCCTGGTCGTCCCCCCGGACGACGCCGACGCGGTGGCCCGCGCACTCGGCGTCCTCGCCGTCGCCGAGGCGCGTCGCGCGATGGGCGGGGAGGGGCGGCGACGGGCCGTCGACCATCCGGACGCCCCGACGCAGGCCGCCCGGTTCGCCGCCGTCCTTGCCGAAGCCGCGCACCGCCCCGGCGCCGGCCTGCCGCTCGCCGGCGCCCCTGCCGTGAGCGTGGTCAGCCCGGTGCTGAACGAGCGGGCGAACATCGACCGGCTGGTCGGCCCGATCGTCGCGCAGCTCGGTCCGGACGACGAGTACCTGCTGGTCGACGGGGGTTCCTCGGACGACACCGTGGAGCTGATCGAGCGTTGGACGGTGCGCGAACCCCGGGTCCGGCTGGTCCGGCACGGCGGCGGCACGATCGCGCACAGCCGCAACGTCGGCATCGCGGCCGCCCGCCACCCGTTCGTCGCCTGCACCGACGCCGGGTGCGACCCCGGGCCGCGCTGGCTCGCCGGATTCCGGGCCGCGGCTGCCGAGACCCGGGCCGCGGAGAACCCAGCCGCCGGGAGTCGCCCCGCCGGCCCGGCGGAGCGTCCGATCGCGCTGTACGTGGGCGTCTACCGGGTCGGCATCCGGGCCGGGCGGAGGTTCGAGAAGGCGATGGCCGCGGTGGCCTGGCCCGACCCGCAGGAGCTCCGGCGGCCGACCCCGTTCCGCCGGGCCTACGGTGCGGTGTTCGGGCGGGCGTTCTCCGCGCGGCGGGTGGACGGCCGCTCGGTCGCGTTCACCCGGGAGGCGTGGGGGGCCGCGGGCGGTTTCCCCGAGCACCTGCGCACCGCCGAGGACGAGGCGTTCGGACGGGCCGTGCTGGCCGCCGGGGCGCGCTCGACGCTCACCCTGGACGCCGAGGTCACCTGGCGCCAGCGCCGGTCGGTCGCGGCCACCTTCCGCCAGTTCCGCGGCTACGGACGGGGCGGGGGCGCGTCCCGCTCGCCGCTGCTGGTCGGCCGCGACCTCGTCCGCGGCCTGGCCTATCCGGCCGCCGGCGCGGCCGTCGGCTGGGGTGGCTGGCCGGGCGCGGTGGCGGCCGCCCTCGGCGCGGCGGCGTACCTCTCGCTGCCGGTGGCGCGGGTCGTGCGCCGGCGCCAGTCTCCGCTGCTGATCCTGCTGCTGCCGTTCGCACTCGCGCTCAAGGACCTCGCCAAGGTGGTGGGGACCGTGGAGTCGCTGCTCACGGGCGGACGCCGTGGCGCCGACCGGCGGCCCGACGGCGTCGCCTCCGCCGGCGGCGCGCCCACCTCCGCCAGCGGCGCCACGGACGACTCCGACAGCCAGGAACGTCGGGTCGTGCGTGAGGCTGCGGCCGGATGACCGGCGTCCGGGTGCCAGCCCCGCCTTCCTTCTGGGACGAACCGCCGCCCGACGGCGCACACCGGGCCGACTCCCGTACCGGCCCGGCCAGGCCGCCGATCCTGTCGGCAGGCGCGGTGGCCGGCCTGGCCGCCACGGCGATCCTGGGGCTGGGGGGCGGGATCGCCGTCGGCACGGCCGGCGACACGCTCGGCATCGGGCTGGCCCTGCTCGGTGTCGGTGTCGTCGCCGGCCTCGTGGTCATCCTGTTCCGGCCGCTCTGGGCAGTGGCCCTGGTCTTCGCCAGTCCGGCGGTCGGCGACCGCGACCTGCCCAGTGCCCCCTACGGCGTGCAGCTCGTCCACGCGGTGTCCGTCCTGGCGATCGGCGTCGTGACGCTCTCGCTGCTGGCCAACGGGTCGGCCAGCCGGATCCGTCGGCCGGAGATCCGGCTGCCGCTGCTGTTCGCCACCGCGCTGACGCTGACGGCGTGCGCGTCCACGCTGCTCTCCATCAACGTGGGCAAGTCGGCCAAGGTGACCGCCACGTTCGCGCTGGGGCTGCTCCTGGTGCTCGCGGTGGTGATCGTGGCCCGGACGGGCGCCAAGCAGCGGGTCCTGCTCGGTGCCGCCGTGCTGGGTTCGCTGGCGGTCACCATGCCGGTGCTGGGCAGCGCGGACCAGCTTGTCGCCTCCTACGGCGGCGCGGTGGTCGACAACCGTGCCGTCGCCACGTTCGTCGACCCCAATGCGCTGGGCAGCTACTCCGCCATGGTCCTCTTCCTGGCCATCGGTTGGCGGGTCGCGGCCAAGAACCGCTGGGAACGGCTCGGGGCCGTCGTCGGCGGGCTGGCGGCCGCGGCGGCACTGACCCTCACCCTGAGCCGGGGGGCCTGGATCGGCACCCTGGCCGGCCTGGTGGTCTTCGGCATCCTGCACCCGCGGGCCAGGCGCCCCCTCCTCCTCGCCACCGTCGCGACGATGACCGGCGGCCTGCTGTTCTTCGTCGCCGCGCCCGGCATCGGGGGACCGGCCGCGGTGGTGGTCGACCGGGTGGTCAGCATCGGCAGTCCCGCCGCCAACCCGTACGACGTCCGCCCGATCACCTGGGGCGAGGCGGTGCGCCAGTACGCCCGGGAGCCGGTGCTCGGCAACGGCCCGGGGGCATTCAGCGTGCTCTCTGCCGAGTCCCCGTCCGCGTTGCAGTTCCAACCGCGTCGCCATGCCCACAACGGCCTGCTGACCACCGCGGCCGAGATGGGCACCGTCGGCCTGTTCTCCGGCCTCGGCCTGGTCATCAGCCTCGCACTGGCCATCTGGGGCCGGGTCCGCCGGCTCCAGGCCGCCCACCGGTACTCCGAGCTCGGTCTGCTCGCCGGCGGTGCGTCCGCGCTGGTGGCGCTGTCGGTCCACCTGTTCGTCGACTACCCGCTGCGCAACCCGGTGTTGATGGTGTTCGTCTGGACCGTTGCCGGACTGATGCTCGCGGTGGCCGCCACACCCAGCGCCCCGCGGATCAGCTCCGGCGCCGGTGCGGGGCGGGCCCTGGCCACCTACGCGGCGAGGCCGCGGTGACGGCCGAAGCAGCCACACCGTCTGGGCAGGCTGGACCTTCGGGAGCGGCCGGATCGAGCGCGCTGCGCGGGGTGGCACGGTCCGGCGCCGTCAGCACCGTCGGTTCGCTGGCCACGTCCGTGCTGGGGTTCCTGGTCGTGGTGCAGGTCAGTCGCGGCCTGGGTGCGGCGGGCGCGGGTGCGTTCGCGGTCGCGGTGGCGATCGCGATGGTGCTCGGCATCGCCGGCCGGCTCGGCACCGACACCGCCATGGTGCGCACCGTGCCTCGGCTGCGCGAGCTGGGCCGGCAGGCCGACATCCGGATCGCCGTACGCACCGCGCTGGTGCCCGTCGGCGTGGTCACCAGCGTGCTCGCCGCAGTGCTGTGCTGGGTCGCCCCGTGGGTGGCCCCCGCGCTGTTCGGCGACATCCCGGCCGAGCAGTCCACCGCGCTGATGCGGGTCGCCGCGCTGACGGTGCCGCTCGGCGCCGCGTGCTACGTCGCGCTGCAGGCGATCAGCGGCCTGGGCACGATCGTCCCGCTCACCGTCGTGGAGAGCATCACCAAGCCGGCCGCGCGGTGCCTGTTCATCGCGGTCGCGCTGCTCGCGGGCGCCGAGGTGTTCGGCGTGACCGTGGCCTGGGCACTTCCCATGCTGCTGGGCGCCGTCATGGCGGGGTGGGTGCTGCGGCAGAAGCTGCGCCGGCTCCCGCTGACCGGCGCCGCCGAACCCGACCCGGTGGCGACCCGGCGCGAGGTGTGGCGGTTCGCCGGGCCGCGCGGAGTGGCGGCGGTGTTCGAGGTCGCCGGGCTGCACATCGGCGTGGTGCTGCTCAGCGCCCTGGCCGGCGCCGCGGCGGCCGGGGTCTACAGCTCGGTGCTGCGGCTGGCGCTGGCCGGCATGCTCGGGCTGCAGGCCCTGCGGCTCGCGGTGGCACCGCAGATCTCGAAGATGCTCACCGAGGGCGACATCGCCGGCGTCGAACAGGTGCACCGGGCGTCCACGGTGTGGGTGGCCCTGGTCTCGTTCCCGCTGTTCCTGGTGCTGCTGAGCTGGCCCAGCCAGGTGCTCACGGTCTTCGGACCGGAATTCCAGGCCGGCACCGTCGCGCTGTCGGTGCTCGCCGCGGCGCTGCTGCTCAACGTGGCCACCGGCAACGTCGCGACCGTGCTGCTGATGAGCGGCCGCAGCGCGATCACGCTCGGCGTCACGATCGTGTCGCTCGGCATCGGCGTCCTGCTCACCGTCTTGCTCGGACCGCTCTACGGGGTGCTCGGGGCCGCGATCGCGAAGGCGACCTCGACGGTGTTCGAGAACGTGGCGGTGGCGGTGGCGGTGCGGCGCAAGGTCGGGGTGCGGACCCTGTCCCGGCCGCTGGGCCTCGCGGTGGCGGCCGGGGTGGCCTGCTACGCCGTGCCGGCCGCCGTGCTGCACGCGGTCGGCGCGGTCGGCGCGGGCACGGACGGCATCCCGCTGGCCGCGGGCACCGTGCTGGTCGCGTCCGTCGTCTACGCCGTGCTGGTCTGGCGCGCCCGGAACCACTACGAACTGTCCGCGCTGGCCGCGGTGCTGCCCGCCCGGTTCACCCGGCGCCTCCGTGGCGCCGTCGGAGCACAGGAGAAGGATCGATGACCACCCCGGCCCGTCATGTCGAGGTACCGAGCCGGCTGCGGTCGGTGAAGCGCCGGGTGCCCAGACCGCTCAAGCGCGCCGCCCGTTCGGCGGTCCGGGAGTACGGCATCCGCACCGCCGCCCACCGGCCCCTCCCGGACTTCCTGGTGATCGGGGCGAAGCGCGGCGGCACCACCTCGGTCTGGAACTGGTTGACCCGGCACCCCCACGTCGCGCCGATGTTCCCGACGGCCCAGCAGATCAAGAGCCCGCACTACTTCGACATCCACTACACGGAGGGCCTGGACTGGTACCGCTCGCACTTCCCCAGCCGGGCCGCGTTGGAGCGCACCGCACGGCGCACCGGGGTCCGGCCGCTGCTCGGTGAGGCCAGTCCCTACTACGTCTTCCACCCGCTGGTCGCCGAACGCGTCCGCGCGGCGATGCCCGAGGCGAAGCTGATCCTCACCCTGCGCAACCCGGTGGACCGGGCGTACTCCAACTACTGCGAACGGCGCGGCTCGGACGCGGAGGAACTGGCCACGTTCGAGGAGGCGATCGACGCCGAACCCGGGCGCCTTGCGGGCGAGGAGGACAGGCTGCGGGCCGACCCCGGCTACTACTCCGCCGACCACGACTGCCACAGCTACCTGGCCCGCGGCCGCTACGCCGAACATCTCGCTCCGTGGCTCCAGCTGTTCGCCCGGGAGCAGCTGCTGATCCTGCCGTTCGAGGACCTCAAGACCGACCCCGCGGACGCCTACCGCACGATCCAGGAGTTCCTCGGCCTGCCGGTGGTCAGCCCGCCCACGCTGGCACACCACAACAAGCTGCCGGTCCCGTCGATGGCCCCCGCCACCCGCGAACGCCTCGTCGACTACTTCCGCCCCTGGAACGCCAAACTCGCCACCCTCCTCGGCCGTCAGTTCTCCTGGGACCAGTGACCCGCGCGGATCACCTCGTTACTGATATTTCTGACCTGGAGCCCGTCGAGGTGCCTGGATCGCAAGGCGGAGGAGCCGTGGCGTAGCGAAGCTACGTGCGGCGAACGACAACGCAGCGAGGCAGGTGCCTCGACGGGCCGCGCACTCAATCGAGGACGACTACTTCGGTGCCGGGCTCGATCTCGGCGAGGAGGAGCTGCTGGCCGGACTTGGTCAGCCGGATGCATCCGTCCGAAGTGTTCTTGCCGAGCGAGCGGTCGTGGTGCCAGGTGTGGATGCCGATGTGGGCGCCGCGCAGGCCGACCGGGATCGCGTCTACGTCGTCCGGCACGGCACCGAGCGCCCAGACGTCGGTGCCGGCGTACACCGCGCCGCGCAGCTTGGAGCGCCCGATGACGAACGTGCGCCCCAGCGGGGTGGGCGTAGCCGCGATGCCCAGCGTCACCGGCCAGGACTTCCGCACCTGGCCGTCCCGGTACCAGGTGAGGCGGTGGGTATTGCGCCGGACGACGATCTGGTCGCGCAGCACCGCGGTGGTCCAGCCTCCGGGCGGCACCCAGGCGATGGTCCGGTTCGCCGAGGGCAGCAGGACGGCCACCCAGCCGGCACGCCGTTCCACGATCGGCATGGTCAGCCGCACACCGCGGATGTCCGGCGCGAGGAAGGCGACCGGGCGGCCACCCGGAGCGTTGTACGCCCCGATCCGCCTGGTCGGATGCAGGCCCTGGCGCAGGGGTGCGGTGGACATCGGTGCCGGGTCGGCGGGGAACCCGGCCGGCGCGGGGCCGTAGTCGACGACGGGCAGCCCGCGGGGCGGGGGCACCACGACGAACGCCTTGTTCGCCGGGGAGGCCGACACCGACGGGCTGGCCGACGGCACCGCCTTGACTGCTGTCCGGGCCGGCTCCCGTTCGGGCGAACGGGTCACGACCACCAGGGTCAGCGCGACCGCGGCGACGAGGACCGCGCACCCGACCGGCAGCCACAGCCGCGACGGTGCGCCTCTGCGGTGGGAACCCGGTCGCGTCGACGGCGACGGATCAGGAGCGGCTGGGGTCACGCGCCCGATCGTACGGCGAACGGCAACGGGCCTCACCCCGGTCCCGGCAACCGTGGCGGCCTCGCGGGTGCTGGACGCCCGTTCAGGCGAACGCGGCGACGGCGTCGAGCACGGGCCCGGCCAGCTCCGGCCGGCAGATCAGCACGTCCGGCTGGTAGGGGTTCGGCTTGTTGTACGTCAGCGGCGACCCGTCCACCCGGGAGGCGTGCAGGCCGGCGGCCAGCGCCACCGCCACCGGTGCCGCGGAGTCCCACTCGTACTGGCCCCCGTCGTGGAGGTAGACGTCGGCGTCGCCCCGCACCACCGCCATCGCCTTCGCGCCGGCCGAGCCCATCGGCACCAGCCGGGCGCCGATCCGGGCCGCCACGTCCGCGACGTACGCCGGCGGGCGGCTCCGGCTCACCAGCATCCGGGGCACCTCGTGGACCGGGTGCGCCGCCGGCGGCGGCTCACTGGTCAGCGTGGGACCCAGGCCGGGCAGCGCCACCGCCCCGACGACGAGGGCACCGGATTCCCACAGCGCCACGTGCACGGCCCAGTCGGTCCGGCCGACCTCGGAGAACTCGCGGGTGCCGTCGAGCGGGTCGACGATCCACACCCGCTCGGTGACCAGCCGCGCCGGGTCGTCGACGGCCTCTTCGGACAGCACCGCATCCCCCGGCCGCAGCCGGGCCAACGCGGAGGTCAGGAACTCGTTCGACCGCTGGTCGCCCTCCCTGCGCAGCCGTTCGGGGCCGATCCCGGTCCGGGAACGCAGCGCGAGCAGGATCACCCCGGCGTGCGTGGCCAGCATCCTCGCCAGCTCGACGTCGGACTCGCAGGTCATCCGGGCGGCCAGCGCCGCCGGGGTATCGACCTGGTCCACCGGCGTCAGAGCCGGACCCAGGCGGTCTGCAGCGCCTCGGGTCGGGGCGAACGCAACGGCCGCAGCAGCAGGCTGAACAGGCCGGGGAGGACCGTGAACTCGGCCCTCCCGGCCGTGTCCGTGCCGACGGTGAAGGTCGGCGCCTTGGACCGGACCTCGGTCATCGCGCGCTGCGGCGGCAGGACCTGGACGACCACGTGCACCATCGGCCCATCTTCGGTCACCACCAGGTCGGCTCCCCCACCGGGGTGGCCGAACCGGAGCTTCCGCACACCGGGATCGGCCGCAGCCCGGCGGTCGCCGTCGAGCAGGGAGTCGAAGACCAGGTCCGCGACGTGCGCGTCGACCGGTCGGGCGTCGAACGCCCGCCGTGCCGCGTCGCGCACCGCCGACGGAACGGCGTTCACGGAACCTCCCTGGGGATCGCGGACATCCCAGGGACGAGCCGCCCCGTCTCGCGGGTGCTCGCTCCCTGCCCTGGATTGTTCCGCCGCCACCGCTACCTCCACCTAGAGAGAGCGCACACGGATCGGTTCGATACCTGAAGTCTGGATAACAGTCCGCAGCTTGTCCAGGCAGCGCCCGCGGGTGGGCCCGATGCTCCCGATCGGCATGTTGAGCGCGGCGGAGATCTCGTCGTAGCTGGGAGGCGGATCGAGCAGGAGCAGCCGGAGCAGCTCCTGGCACCGCGGCTGCAGGGTGGCGAAGGCGGCCCGGACCTGCTCGTCCCGCTCGGCGTCGAGCAGGGCGGCGTCGAGTTCGGGCGCGGCAGCCCGCAACCGGTCGGTCCCCGGGTCGACCTCGTCGGCGACCAGGATCGTGCGGCGTTGCTTAGCCTGCAGGCGGAGACACTCCCGGCGGGTGGTGGTGGCGAGCCAGGCACCCACCCGGGCCGGGTCGGTCAGCCGGCCGATGTTCTCCAGCAGGCGCAGCCAGGCGGTCTGGCTCACGTCGGCGGCGTCGCCGGCGGGCAGGCGGTGGTTGCGGGCGATCGCCCAGATGAGGCCGCTGTACGCGTCGACCAGGGAGTCCCAGGCGTTCCGGTCGCCGGATGCGGCAGCGGCGACGAGTGCGGCGGCTTCCTCAGGAGCCAGGCTCATGGTCAGGTCGGGCGGATCAGCGACGCGGAGCGGACGGTGCGAACCCCGGCGAGAGGCACACGACGTTGGGGAGCGGGGCGACCACCGGCAGGAAGTCGGGCGCGGCAGTCGCGAGGAGCGCCTGCGCCTCGACCCGGACGGTCTGTTCGAGCCACCGGTGCAGGTCGGCCGCCGGCGCTCCGCCGAAGTCCGTCTCAAGCAGACCCGGATACTCGGCCGGCCACCGCTGGGCGAGACGGAGCCAGGTCAGTTGCGAGACCAGGGCAGCGTCCTCCTCGCCGAGGCCGGCACCCAGCGCCACGTCCCAGACGAACTCCACCTCACTGTCCACGACGCGTTCCCAGGCCTGGGCCGCGCTGGTGACCTCGCGCACAGGGTCTGGTTTCACCTGCACAGGCTGCATCTGCCACACCTCTCCAGCGCACCGGCCCACAGCACTCCCGTTTGCCCAGGTCTCCCCAGACAGGCAGGCATGACGCCGGTGTCCCCCCCAGGAAGACCGATCAGCGAGCCGGCGGACGGGTCGGCGACGAACCGAGTCGGCGCCGTTCGTCCGTGGGGCGTAGCAACCGTTCGCTGACAGGCCTCGAGTGATAACTACGGGCAAGTACTCGTTCGGGCACGGTAGCGCTTCGGTCTCCAGGGCAGGGGAACGACGGGGCGCGCGACCGTGCGGTACTTGTTTGATCGCGCACCGGGTACACCGCGTTACAGACCTCCCGAAAACTCGCAAGAAAACATCAAGAAAACGTCACGGCGGCCCGGACCGACGGGCGATGTATGGATCGACGGGCGCCCGGATCGACGGACGTGTATGGGCGCGGATCAACGGGTGCGCACCGACGGAGCGGCAACGGCATCGCCACCACCCGGCGGACCGGGATCAGCCGGCGTGGAAGGTGTTCTGGACGGTCGCGAGATCGGCACCGAGCAACGCCTCCACCGCGTCGGCGGCCCGGTCCACCACCAGCGCCAGCTCCTTGCGCTCGGCGGCGCCGAAGTCCTTCAGCACGAAGTCGGCCGGATCCTGCCGGCCCGGCGGGCGCCCGATCCCCACCCGCACCCGGAGGTAGTCGGGGGTGCCCAGCGAGCGGGTCACCGACCGCAGCCCGTTGTGGCCGTTGTCGCCCCCGCCGAGCTTGAGCCGCACCGCCCCGAACGGGATGTCGAGCTCGTCGTGCACGACCACGATCCGTTCGGGCTCGACCTTGAAGAAGTCCCGGAGCCCGGTGACCGGCCCGCCGGACTCGTTCATGAACGACATCGGCCTGGCCAGCACCACCCGGTGGCCCGGGGCGGCACCGAGTCGGCCTTCGACGATCTCGGCGCGCGCACGGTGGCGCTTGAACCGGCCGCCGGCGCGGGCGGCGAGCAGGTCGAGGACCCCGTGCCCGACGTTGTGCCGGTTCCCGGCATACCCCGGCCCGGGGTTGCCGAGCCCGACCACGAGGAACAGGTCGCCGGACACTCCTAAGCCTCGGCGGGCGCCTCGGCCGGGGTCTCGACGTCCTCCGCAACCGGCACGGCAGCCGGCTCGGCGTCGCCTTCGAGCTCCTCGGCGGTCGGTGCGGCGATCACGCCGACGACGATGGCGTCCGGCTCGGTGACCAGCGTGGTGCCCTCGGGCAGTGCCACGTCCTTGGCCAGGATGTGGTGGCCGATCTCCAACCCGTCCAGGCTGACCTCGACGCCGCTGGGGATGTGGGTGGCCTCGGCCTCGACGGTGAGCGTGTTGAGGTCCTGGTTGAGCAGGCCACCGCGGGCGGCCTCGCCGGTCAGCAGGATCGGAAGCTCGACCGTGACCTTTTCACCGCGCCGCACCAGCAGCAGGTCGACGTGGTCAACGGTGAGCTTGAGCGGGTCGCGCTGGATGGCCTTGGCCAGCGCCAGCTCCTTCGTGCCGTCGATCTCGATGGTCAGCAGCGTGTTCAGGCCGTGCTTGATGGCGTGGGAGAACTCGCGGGCCGGCAGCGCGATGTGCCGCGGCGGCTGGCCGTGCCCGTACAGCACGGCGGGAATCTTTCCGGCCCGGCGGGTGCGGCGGGCGCCACCCTTGCCGAACTCGGTACGCGGTTCGGCGGCGATACGGACCTCGGACACGACAGAACTCCTCGAACGCACTCGTGGGTGATGGCCGGCGGGTGTGCCGACAGAGGAGAGTCGTGTGGCGGGCACCGCGGACGCCGCGGACTCGCGCGTCGATCACGGAGCCGGAACCACGGACTCCCTCGCCGGGCAACCTAGCCATCCTACCCGGTGAGGGTCACGCAGGACGAATCGGGCTCCCAGCGCCCACGGTCCGCCCGCGCGGTCGTCGCCAGGACGGACTCAGCCGGCGCCGTCGAACAGGCTGGTCACCGACCCGTCGTCGAACACCTCGTGGATCGCGCGGGCCACCAGCGGGGCGATCGAGAGCACGGTCAGCTTGTCCAGCCGCTTCTCCGGCGGGATCGGCAGCGTGTTGGTGAGGATCACCTCGCTGATCCGGCTGTTCTTCAGCCGCTCGGTGGCCGGATCGGAGAGCACGCCGTGGGTCGCGGCGACGACGACCTCGGTGGCACCGGCCTCGAGCAGCGCGTCGGCCGCCTTGCAGATCGTGCTGCCGGTGTCGATCATGTCGTCGACCAGGATGCAGGTGCCACCGGTCACGTCCCCCACCACCCGGTTGGCCACCACCTGGTTGGGCACGAGCGGATCGCGCGTCTTGTGGATGAAGGCCAGCGGCGTCCCACCCAGCACATCCGCCCACCGTTCGGCGACCCGCACCCGGCCGGAGTCCGGCGCGACGACGGTCAGCTCGCGGTCGGCGTACCGCTCCTTGACGTGGTCGGAGAGCAGCGACAACGCGAACAGGTGGTCGACCGGGCCGTTGAAGAAGCCCTGGATCTGGGCGGTGTGCAGGTCGACGGTGAGGATCCGGTTGGCGCCCGCGCACTTGAACAGGTCGGCGACCAGCCGGGCCGAGATCGGCTCCCGGCCGCGGTGCTTCTTGTCCTGCCGCGCGTACGGGTAGAACGGCAGCACCACCGTGACCCGCTTCGCCGAGCCCCGCTTGAGGGCGTCGACCATCAGCAGCGTCTCCATCAGCCACTGGTTCACCGGTGTGGTCATGCTCTGCACGACGAACGCGTCCGAACCGCGGACGGACTCCTCGAACCGTACGTAGATCTCCCCCGAGACGAACTCGTAGGCCGAGGTCGGCGTCACCGCGGTGCCGAGCTCGGAGGCGATCTCCTCGGCGAGTTCGGGGAAGGCGCGGCCGGAGAGGAGGACGAGGCTCTTGCGGTTGTTGGCCTGGATGGTCATGAGACGGCGTCTTCCGTGCGCACCGCAGGGAGTGCCGCGGCCGGCGTCAGCGAGCGAGGAGCGGACTGGGGAGCGGAGCGGAGGATGCCGCCGGAGTGCAGAGCCATGCGTCGCGGTCGCTTTCGGTGCGGTGAATCAGGGAAACTCACCCAGCGCGGTCGGGCCGGCCGGGTCGCTGGAGACGGCGGGACCGTCGGGGTCGGCGGTGGGTTCGGTGGGTTCCTGCCCGGGTCGCTCCGCGGCGGCCCGGGCGGCGGCCCGGACCGCGGCCTCGGCGGCGGCCGTTCCCGCGCGCCGGCGTTCGACCCAGCCCTCGATGTTGCGCTGCGCGGCCCGGGCCACGCCCAGCGCGCCGGGCGGCACGTCCCGCGAGATGACCGAACCGGCCGCGGTGTAGGCGCCGTCCCCGATCGTGACCGGACCGATGAGCATCGTGTCGCTGCCCACCCGGCTGTGGCTGCCGATCGTGGTGTGGTGCTTGTTCACGCCGTCGTAGTTGACGAAGACGCTGGCCGCGCCGATGTTCGTGTGGTCGCCGATCGTCGCGTCGCCTACATAGGACAGATGCGGGACCTTGGCGCCCTCGCCCAGCTGGGCGTTCTTGGTCTCCACGAACGTGCCGGCCTTGGCGGCGCGTCCCAGCCGGCTGCCGGGCCGCAGGTAGGCGAACGGACCGACCACGCAGTCGGCACCGATCTCGGCCCCGACGCAGTGGGCGCGCAGCACCCGGGCATCGGCCCCGACCCGGGTGTCGACCAGCGTCGAGTCGGGACCCACCTCGGCACGGTCGGCCACGCTGGTGCGCCCCCGCAGTTGCACGTTCGGATGGATCACGGTGTCCCGACCGAGGGTGACCTCGACGTCCACCCAGACCGTCGCCGGGTCGACGACAGTGGCGCCGGCCCGCATCCAGCCCGCCACCAGCCGGTCGCGCAGGATCGCGCGCAGCTCGGCGAGCTGCACCCGGTCGTTGCAGCCCAGCACGTCGCGGTGGTCGGCCACGGGCACCGCGGCCACCGGGTGCCCGTCGCCCGAGAGCAGGCCGAGGACGTCGGGCAGGTACTCCTGGCCCTGGTCGTTGTCGGTGGTGAGCCGGTCGAGGGTCTTGGCCAGCAGGCCGGCGTCGAACGCGTAGATGCCGGAGTTGACCTCGGCGATCGCGCGTTCGGCCGGGGTGGCGTCGCGCTCCTCGACGATCCTGGCGAACAGGCCGTCGGGCCGGCGCAGCACCCGCCCCAGTCCGGACGGGTCCGGAACGGTGGCGCAGAGCACGGAGGCCGCCTGCCCACCCTCGGTGTGCGCGGTGAGCAGCGTGCCGAGTGCGGCCGGGGTGACCAGCGGCGTGTCGCCGCCCAGCACGACCACCGTGCCGGCCAGTTCGGGCAGCACCTCCAGGCCACAGCGCACGGCGTGGCCCGTGCCGAGCCGGACCTCCTGCACCGCCGTGACGGCGTCGGGGTCGACCGCGGCGACGTGTGCCGCCACCTGCTCGCGCTGGTGGCCGACCACGACCACCAGGTGCTCGGGACGGAGCGCGCGGGCCGCGGCGAGCACGTGTCCGAGCAGGCTCCGGCCGCACAGGTCGTGCAGGACCTTGGGGGTGTCCGAGCGCATCCGGGTGCCCTCGCCCGCCGCGAGCACGACGACGGCAGCCGGACGGAGAGCGTCGGCCGGGCTCGTCACTGGGGTACTCCTCGGCTTCGACGGACGACGTGCAACCCCATGCTAACCACCGGTGTACCGGGGGTGGACGGTGCACCGCGGGCACGAGAAGCGTTCCCACCTGCCGGACGCAGACGCTCGGCCGCCAGGATTCGAACCTGGACAAGCGACACCAAAGGACGCTGTGCTGCCTGATTACACCACGGCCGAAAGCATCCTGATTCTGGCACGGACCACCGTCCCGGCGCACCCGGCCCGCCGGGACCGCCCACCCCTCGACGTCCGTCTACGCGGGTGTCCCTGACCACGTCACACGCCTTCACCCTGCCGTCGCGGTCGTCGGCGTGGAGCGGGCCAACGCCGCCCTCACCGAGGGTGGCCGCCACCTGTCGGTCAAGCGAATTACGTCACCAACCCTAGCTAACTTACGGAACCGTAGGTTACGGTTGCGTAGGCGTAACCAAGCCGTACCCGGCACCGCCGCACCAACGCTCATCCCGCTCACCGCGGGCATCCATCGGTCCGCCGACCGGCCATCCGCCGGCGAACGGGCCGCGAGCCACGACCGACGCGAGGACTCCGATGACCCCTCCCCCCAGCGCCACGGCGACCGCCGTCCGTCCCCCCGCCGCCGAACCCGCCTCCCGGGCCGGCGCCAAGCCAATGACCGAAGGACGCAAGGGCACCGGCGAGGTCGTGCTGCTCTGGATCTTCGTGACCCTTCCGCTGATCGCCCTGGTCGCGGCCGTGCCGGTCGCGTGGGGCTGGGGTCTGGGCTGGACCGACGTCGCCATCGCGCTGGTGTTCTACTACATCTCCGGACTCGGGGTCACGGTCGGCTTCCACCGGTACCTCACCCACGGGTCCTTCAAGGCCAAGCCGTGGCTGCGCGCCACGCTCGCGGTTGCCGGCAGCCTGGCGATCGAGATGTCGCCGATCAAGTGGGTCGCCGCGCACCGGCGGCACCACCAGTACTCCGACCAGGACGGCGACCCGCACTCGCCGTGGCGCTTCGGCGAGTCCAAGCGCGGGCTGGCCAAGGGCTTCGTCTGGGCCCACATGGGGTGGCTGTTCGAGCGCGACCGCAGCAGCAACAGCCGGTTCGCGCCCGACCTGGTCGCCGACCCGGTGATGCGCCGGCTCGAACACCTCTTCCCGCTGCTGGTCATCGTGACGATGGCCGCACCGGCGATCATCGGCGGTCTGGTCACCTGGTCCTGGCAGGGTGCGCTCACGGCGTTCTTCTGGGGTTCCCTGGTGCGGGTGGGCCTGCTGCACCACGTGACCTGGTCGATCAACTCGGTCTGCCACATCGTCGGCGAGCAGCCGTTCCGCTCCAACGACAAGGCGACGAACTTCTGGCCGCTGGCGATCCTGAGTTTCGGCGAGTCGTGGCACAACCTCCACCACGCCGACCCGACCTGCGCCCGCCACGGCGTCCTGCGCGGGCAGCTGGACATCTCGGCCCGGACGATCTGGATCTTCGAGAAGTTCGGCTGGGTGTACGACGTGCGGTGGCCGAAGGCCGAGCGGCTCGAGGCGAAGCGCGTCGTCAGGGCATGAGTCAACGGGTCTGTTCGGACGGTTCCGCCTGGCACGCCGTGGGCGGCGACCGTCCGAACCGGCCCGCCACGCGTACGCCGTGGCGTCCGGCGCGGCCATCACCTGCGACGATGCTTCCGTGACCGCACCCGGAGCGACCGTCCCGTGACCGCCGACCGCCGGCCCACCGGACGCGGAGGAACCGCCCGTGTCCGGATGACCGGCAAGGAACGCCGCGAACAGCTGCTGGCGATCAGCCGCAGCCTGTTCGCCGAACGCGGCTTCGAGGCCACCTCGATCGAGGAGATCGCCGCCCGCGCGAACGTGAGCAAGCCGGTTGTCTACGAGCACTTCGGCGGCAAGGAAGGCCTCTACGCCGTGGTGGTCGACCGGGAGATGCGGCACCTGCTCGACAACGTCACCAACGCCCTGACCGGCGGTCATCCCCGCGAGCTGCTGGAGCAGGCGGCCCTCGCCCTGCTCAGCTACGTCGAGAACGACGCCGACGGGTTCCGGATCCTCGTCCGCGACTCTCCCGTGGTCAGCTCGACCGGCAACTTCTCCAGCCTGCTCAACGACATCGCGAGCCAGGCAGAGTCGATCCTCAACAGCGAGTTCAAGGCGCGCGGGTACGAGACCAAGCTCGCCGGGCTCTACTCCCAGGCCCTGGTCGGCATGGTCGCGCTCACCGGACAGTGGTGGCTGGAGGTGCGCAAGCCCCGCAAGGAAGAGGTCGCCGCGCACCTGGTGAACCTCGCCTGGAACGGACTGTCCAACCTGGAGGCCAAGCCCAAGCTCACGGTCGGCCGGACGTCGTAGGCCGGTTCACCACCAGCCCGGTCACCGGGTGGTGCCGACCGACTCCCGGTCGGAGGTGCGCTCGGCCGCCGACCCGGGAAGCGTCACCCGCGGCTCCCGGGCGGTGCCGCCGTACAGGCCGGCCGCGAGCAGGATCAGCCCCAGCACGAACTCGACGTTGACGTTCGTCACCGTGGACGCGAGGACGTTGGCGTCCGAGGTCGGGATCAGGAACAGTTGCGCGCACCCGGCGGCCATCAGCAGAACGCCGGCCCCGACGTCGATCCGGGTGTCCACGTTGCGCCCGATCAGGACACCCACCAGCACGAGGGCGCCGACCGCGGCCAGGAACACCGCGAACGCCGGGTTCACCGAGATGCCGAGCAGTTGTTCCCCACGCTGGTCGAAGAACGACAGACCCGAGGTGCGGACGTAGGCCGCCGTGCCGAACCCGAGCTGGGCGGCACCGACCACGAACGCGAGCCCGCGGTACACGCCGCGGAGATGGTGGTCGACGGGCATGTGCGACATGGTGGGCCCTTCCTGGCAGTACGCGACTGAGGAGAATTGTGCCCGAATCCGACCGTCCGACCTCGGCTGGGGTCATCCGCTGGCGCACCGTCGCGCGGGCCGTGCGCTCAGTCGCGCCAGCCGTCCACCTCGACGCCCCTGGCCACGTCGACGCGGTACGCGATCGTGATCGTCGCCGTGGCCGCGGGTTCCAGCTCGAGCAGCCAGGTCACCTCGCCGAGGTCGGACTGCTCCTCGGGCTTGGGCGTGAGCTGCACGTCCCGCACGACGATCGACTCGTGGCGTGACACGGGCACCTGGTCGACCACCGCGACGCGCGCCGGCGCCGGGCCGTAGTTGCCGACCTCGATCCGGTACTCTGCCTCACGGCGGCGGGTTCCCCCGAGCACCGCCTTGCCGGCCGAGCGGCGCACCAGCTCACGCTCGACCCGTACCCGGTCGTCGATGCCGAGCGTCAGCTCCACCTCCTCGCCGGGCGCCCACGGCTCCAGCCGGGTCGTCCCGACGAACTCGTTGCCGTGGAAGATCGAGGCCGGACCTGGGCGCAGCGTGTGCTCGGAGGTGTTCGTGACGGTCGCCCGCAGGTACGCCTCGGCGCCCCGGATCGGCACCGTCACGTGGTCCAGTCGGGCCGGCAGTTCCGCCACCGTGATCGTGGTGCGGTGCGCGGTGCCGTCCGACGGCACGGCGACGGGACGGCCCGGGCGGTAGATCGTCGCGGCGACACCGTGCTCGGCGGCCGCGTGCTCCACCCGCACCGGCATCGCGCCCCCGGGCGCCGCCTTCGCGGCGGACGCCGCCATCGGCGCCGCGGCCACCGCGTCGATGCTGCGCTCCGCCGTCGGCCGAGGCCGGACGGAGTCCAGGAACCAGGGATCGAGTTCGGGCACGACGACCGCACTGGCCGGACGGGCGGTGGAGAGCCGGAGGTCGCACTCCGGCCAGTCCTCGCCGGTGTCCTGGGTGACGAGGCCGAACCAGGTGAGCGTGAGCGTCCCGGCGTCCACGCGCACGTCGTAGCGGGACTCCCACCGCGCGTCGTTCACCACATAGGACACATCGAACTCCGCCTCGGCGCCCGGTGCGGCCACGTCGAGGTCCACCGTGACCTGCGTCCGGTCGGGCGCGTGCTGGTGGAGGCGGGCGTCGTGGTCGCGGCCGAACTGGTCGTAGGTCTTCTGGGCCTCGAGCCGCTGCTCGGCCAGTTCGCGCCGCCCGGCCAGCACCGCGGCGAGCTGGTCGCCCAGCGCGTCGCCGAGGGTGGCCACCTGTGCCGGTTCGGCCTCGCCGGCAGCCAGCGCCCGGGCGAACGCGCCGCCGGACCGCTTCGCCAGGCGGTCGAGCAGGTCGGCCCGCGCGACCAGCACCGACTCGGCGTCGTCGAACGCGTCGAGCTGCGCCCGGGCCGCGCACCGGCGCTGCTCGAGGTCGCCGAGCACCGGCTCCGGTGGACGCGGATGGCGTTCGACGGCGACGTCCACGCCGCGCACAGTCGCGTCGCCGTGCCCGGTCACCCGCACGGAGTCCGGGCGCAGCCCGAGCGGCAGGCCGCCGATGCTCACCCGCTGGGGGCCGGCACCGAGTTCGGCGCGCGCCCGTCGGGTGATCCGGGCCTGCCCGGGATAGACGGTGACCGCCACGATCGGCGCTTCGATGCCAGTGGTCATGCGCGCAGGCTACCCGGCACGCAGGGGGCCGGACCGCTGCGTCAGACGCGGACCGACAGCTCCAGCCACGAATCTTCGGCGGCCTCGATCGCGGCCCGGACGCCCCGGAGTTCGGCGTCCAGGGCGGCGACCTTCTCGTGGTCGGTGGCATGCAGGGCGAGCGCGCCGTGCAGTTCGGCGGCCCGGGTCTCCAGCTTGGCCACCTGGCGTTCCAGCCGAGCCAGCTCCTTCTTGGCCGCCCGGGCGTCCGCGGCCGAGGGCGCCCCGCGGTCGGTGGACGTGCCGGTGTCCGTGTCGGCACCGCCCGGCACCGACCGGGCGGGCGCGGCGCGGTGGCGTTCGAGGTACTCCTCGATCCCGCGGGGCAGCATCGCGAGCTTGCCGTCGCCGAGCAGCGCGTAGACCTGGTCGCACACCCGCTCCACCAGGTACCGGTCGTGGCTGACCACGACCAGGGTGCCCGGCCAGGTGTCGAGC
Organism: uncultured Actinomycetota bacterium; assembly: GCA_963740255.1. Classification (GTDB taxonomy): domain Bacteria; phylum Actinomycetota; class Actinomycetes; order Mycobacteriales; family Cryptosporangiaceae; genus CAVUDO01. Next base: position 1,683,365 of record CAVUDO010000002.1, read on the forward strand.
AGGTCCTCCAGGGCGGTGAGCGTGTCGATGTCGAGGTCGTTGGTGGGCTCGTCGAGCACCAGTACGTTCGGGCCGGCCATCAGCAGCCGCAGCAGTTGCAGCCGGCGCCGCTCGCCGCCGGAGAGGTCTCCGACCGGTGTCCACTGCCGGGTGGAGGAGAACCCGAACAGCTCCGCGAGCTGGGACGCCGACATCTCCTTGTCGCCGACGACCAGCCGGCGGGCCACCTCCTCGATGGCCTCCAGCAGCCGCAGTCGCGGCGGCAGCTCGGTCACCTCCTGCGACAGGTGGGCCACCCGCACGGTCTTGCCGACCTTGACGGTGCCCTCGTCCGGGGTGAGTCCGCGGGTGAGCAGCTTGAGCAGGGTGGTCTTGCCGGCCCCGTTCACACCGACCAGGCCGTAGCGGTCGCCCGGGCCGATCCGCCAGGTCACGTGGTCGAGGATCGTGCGGGCCCCGTACCGCAGCGTCACGTCCTCCAGGTCGTAGACCTGCTTGCCGATCCGGGTGGTCGCCAGCCGCTTGAGCGAGACGGTGTCTCGGGGCGGCGGCACGTCGGCGATCAGTGCGTTGGCCGCGTCGATGCGGAACCGCGGCTTGCGGGTGCGGGCCGGCGGACCGCGCCGCAGCCAGGCCAGCTCCTTGCGCATGAGGTTCTGCCGGCGTTCCTCCAGGGTCGCGGACTGGCGGGTGCGCTCGGCCCGGGCCAGTACCCAGGCGGCATAGCCTCCCTCGTACCGCTCCACGGCGCCGCCGGTGACCTCCCAGGTCTGGGTGCACACCGCGTCCAGGAACCAGCGGTCGTGCGTGACGACCAGCAGCGCGCCGCGCCGGGCGACCAGATGCTCGGCCAGCCAGGCGATGCCCTCGACGTCGAGGTGGTTGGTGGGTTCGTCCAGGACGAGCAGGTCGGTCTCGCGCACCAGCAGGGCCGCCAGCGCGACCCGGCGTCCCTCCCCACCCGAGAGCGGGGCGACCGGGGCGTCCAGACCGATGTCGCTCAGGCCCAGGCCGTCGAGGATGCCGCGGACGCGGGCGTCGCCGGCCCACTCGTGCTCGGCACCGAACGCGGCATCCAGCCAGGCCGAGCCCACCACGACGTCGCGGACCCGGGCGCCGGGCGGGAACTCCACGACCTGGGTGAGGTGGCCGAACCGCAGGCCGCCGCGGTGGGTGACCCGGCCCTCGTCGGCCGGCTCGGCCCTGGTGAGCACCCGCAGCAGCGTCGACTTGCCCGCCCCGTTGAGACCCACCACGCCGATCCGGTCGGCGTCCCCGATGCCCAGCGACACCCCGTCGAGCAGCGTGGTCGTGCCGTGGGTCTTGCCGACGTTCTCCAGGTTGACGACGTTGGCCATCAGCCGGGCACCACCGTGGCGCCGGGGACGGGACCCCAAGCGGTGCGGACGGCCGACGCCGTGCCGGCCAGGACATGGACCAGCGCGCCCGCGTGGGAGGGATTGGCCGCCAGGAAGACGCAGGTGGGGCCCGAGCCGGACACCATCGCGCCGAGCGCACCCGCGTCCCGGCCCGCGGCGAGGGTCTTCTCCAGCTCGGGCCGCAGCTCCAGGGCGGCGTCCTGCAGGTCATTGGTCAGCGCCGTGCCGAGCACCGCGGGGTCGGGGTCGGCGAGTGCGGAGATCACGCGGTCGGGGCTGGAGGCGGTGGCGGTGGTCGCGGCGGCCCCCCGGCGGCGGTCGGTCTCGGCGTACACCGTCGGAGTGGCCAGGCCGCTGCCGGCCGACGCGACGACCCAGTGCCGGACGTGCGGCGCGGCCAGCGGCTCCAGCAGCTCACCCCGTCCGGTGCCCAGCGCCACCCCTCCGAGCAGCCCGAACGCGACGTCCGAGCCGAGCGACGCGGCCAGCGTGCGCAGTTCGGCCTGCGGTGTGCCCAGTGCCCAGAGCGCGTCACAGGCCACCAGCGCGGCGGCGGCGTCCGCGCTGCCGCCGGCCATCCCGCCCGAGACCGGGATGCCCTTGCGCAGGTGCAACTGGATCGCCGGGCTCACACCGGCGTGTTCGGCCAGCGCACGGGCCGCCCGGACGGCAAGGTTGCGCCCGTCGGTGGGCAGCCGGGGAGCGCCTTCGACCGTCAGCACCACGCCGGGCCGGGTGCCCGGCGTGACGGTCAGCTCGTCGTACAGCGAGATCGCGCAGAACACCGTCGCGAGTTCGTGGTAGCGGTCGGGACGGAGCGGGCCGACGCCCAGATGCAGGTTGATCTTGGCCGGCACCCGGACGTGGACGCGCCGCGACGGGCTGGCGGTGCTCAGCGTGTTCCCCCTCGGTCAGCGGCAACCTTCATCCTACGGTCGCCGCGGTGGTGGCGATGCGGGCGAAGGCGGTGACGTCGAGCGACTCGCCCCTGGCCGAGGGGTCCACGCCGGCCGCCCGGAGAATCTCCTCGGCGCGCGGCGCACCGCCGGCCCACCCCGCCAACGCCGCCCGCAGCGTCTTGCGGCGTTGGGCGAACGCGGCGTCGACCACCCGGAAGGTGGCCGCGCGGTCGGCACCGGCCGGCGGTGCGCGCCGCACCATCCGCACCAGCCCGGAGTCCACGCCCGGCACCGGCCAGAACACCGACCGCGGCACCGCCCCGGCCCGCGTGACCTCGGCGTACCAGGCCGCCTTCACGCTCGGCACCCCGTACGTCCGCGAGCCCGGCGGCGCTGCCAGCCGGTCGGCCACCTCCGCCTGCACCATCACCAGCACCGTCCGCAGGCTCGCCAGCCGTTCCAGCAGGTGCAGCACGACCGGCACCGCGACGTTGTACGGCAGGTTGGCGACCATCGCGGTCGGCACCGGCCCGGGCACGTCCTCCAGCCGCAGCGCGTCGGCGGTGACCACGGTGAGCCGGCCGGCACGGGTGGGGAGCCGGTCGGCCACCGTGCCCGGCAACGCCCCGGCGAGCACCGGGTCGACCTCGACCGCCGTCACGTGGGCGCACGCCGGCAGCAGGCCGAGGGTGAGCGAACCGAGCCCCGGCCCCACCTCCAGTGCGACATCGTCCGGCGCCAGGTCGGCCGTGCGGACGATCCTCCGGATGGTGTTCGCGTCGTGCAGGAAGTTCTGCCCGAGCGTCTTGGTGGGGCGCACGCCGAGTACCCCGGCGAGCGTGCGGATCTCGGCCGGTCCCAGCAGTCCGTCGTCGGCCACCCGCCCCCGTCCCTCCTGTGTCCCGGAATTCCTACCGGTCCGGTCACGGCGCCGGGCTCGACCTCCGGGCCCGGCGGTCAGGAGAACAGGCGGGGGCCGCAGTGCGGCCACTGGCCGACGCCCGAGGCCTGGTAGAGCTTGATCGCCCGATAGGTCTGCTCGCGCGGCGTGGCCCGGCTGGGCAGTCCCACCCCGCCCACCCGGCGCCAGGTGCTGACGCTGAACTGGTACAGCCCGTGGTACATCCCGTTCCCCGACACGACGCCGGGACGGCCGCCGGACTCGCACTGCGCCAGCGCGGCCCAGTTGAGCGTGCTGAGGTCGGTCGGGTAGGGCTTCGTGCCCACCCGGACCACCCGGGGCGACGGCGCCACCAGCACCGTGCGCCCGACGACGTTGCGCTCGATCAGCTTCCCGTCGGCGGACACGTAGTGCACCTGTTGCCGCTCGCGTCCCGGCTTGCCGGCCACGACGACCCGGATCTGGTCGATCATCAACGCGGCGTCGGTGGTCTTTCGGACCGGGGGCCCCACCTCGACCGTCTCGGTGGCGGGTCTGATCGTGATGCGCTGCACCGCGACGGTCTGCCCGTCGTCCAGCGGGGCGCCGCGGGCCGGCTTCGACCGGTCGTCGCGGTCCATCGCGACCTTGCGCTCCGCGAGCAGTTCGCTCACGGTTCCGGCGAAGCTCACCACCCGGGTGCGCTTCCCGTCCGCGACCAGCGTCAACCGCTTCTCGGTGTTCACCCGCAACGTCGCGCCGTCCAGCGGCAGCCGGGACGAGCGCGACGCCGAGACCACCAGGCGGTCGGTCCGCAGCCGCAGGTCGGCCAGCAGTTCCCGCACCGTCGGCGTGGTCACCCACACCCGGCGGGTGCGCCCGTCCACCGTCAGCGTCACCAACCGCGCCCGGTTGAGCTTGACGGTGTCTCCGCTGCGCACCGCGGCCCGCAACGCCGGTACCACCTCGTCCCGCGCATCCGGACGCACGCCCGCCGCGGCCAGCACCCCGCGCACGTCCGCCGCATGCGAGTGCACCACCCGCGCGACTCCGTCCACCTGGACGGTCACAGCCCGATCAGTGGCCACCCACGCCAACGCCCCGGCGATCAGCACGACCACCGCGGCGCACCGGATGCCCAGCAGCGCGTTCCTACCCACCCAGATCCAGACCTCGGCACGTCCCGGGCAGGACGCTGCGGTGCGTGAGGGCGCCCATCCCGGCTGTCCAGCGGCCCACGATACGACTCCAGCCGCATCCGAACCAACCCGAACCCCCTGCGTCACACCGCTTGACCAGCAGCATCGCCGCACCGAGACGCCCGGTTGCAGAAGGAGCCGGCGGAAGCGGCGCGCCGCGAACGATCAGTCGGGCGAGAAAACCCGTTCGCCGGTGGCCCAGATCGCCGCGCAGAGCGCGTCGACGTCCTCGCCGCGGATCGCGGCCAGGGCGCGGACGGTGATCGGGACCAGATACGGCGCGTTCGGCCGGCCCCGGTACGGCATCGGGGTCAGGAACGGGCCGTCCGTCTCGACCAGCAGCAGGTCGCGCGGCGCCACCCGGGCCGCGTCCCGGAGCGGCTCGGCGTTCTTGAACGTGACGTTGCCGGCGAAGCTGATCACCCAGCCGCGGTCGGCGCAGAGCTTCGCCATCGCGGCGTCACCGGAGTAGCAGTGGAACACCACCCGCTCCGGGGCGCCCTCCTCGTCCAGGACCCGCAGCACGTCGTCGTGGGCGTCCCGGTCGTGGATGACCAGCGCCTTGCGGTGCCGCTTGGCGATGTCGATGTGGGCCCGGAAGCTGTGTTCCTGCTCGGCCCGGCCGGCCGGTTCGGTGCGGTAGTGGTCCAGGCCCGTCTCGCCGATGCCGCGTACCTCGGGGCGGGCGGCCAGCGCGTCGATCTCCGCGATCGCGGCGTCCAGCCCGGCGCCGAGCTTCGGTGCCTCGTTCGGGTGCAGCGCCACCGTGGCGTCCACCGCCGGGTGCTCGGCGGCCACGTCGGCACCCCAGCGCGAGGACGGCACGTCGATGCCGATCTGGACGATGCGGCGGACGCCGACCGCGGCCGCCGCGGCCACGGCGTCGGCCACCGAGCCGTCCTGCAGGTCGAGATGGGTGTGGCTGTCGAGCACCGGGACACCGAGCGGTTCCGGGGCGGGCGGCGGATCGGGTATCGGCCGCTCCGCGCCGCCCGTCCGCTTCCGGTTGCTCACTCAGCCTCCAGCCGGTGCAGCTCCTCGTCCACGATGGACGGATCGAGCTTGGTGAAGACCGGCGTCGGGGTGGCCAGCGGGCGGCCCGGCGCCAGTGGCGTGGACGCCCAGCGGGCCGACCCCGCCGCGTAGTCGCCGGAGATCACGGCGTAGGGCGCCGCCGGTGAGCCGTCGCCGGCGCCCGCCGGGTCCTCGTCCACGTCGCGCACCTCGGGCATCGCGGCCCAGGTGCCGGTGCCGCCGAGCAGCTCGTGCACCTGCTGGGCGGAGTGCGGGAGGAACGGGGTGAGCAGCGCCTTGCAGTCGTCCACCACCTGCAGCGCGGTGTGCAGGACGGTGTCGCGGCGGGCAGCGTCCTCAGGTGCCTTGAGCTTCCACGGGGCCTGGTCGGAAAGGTACTTGTTGGCCTCGCCGACGATCCGCATCGACTCGTTGGCCGCGGCCTTGAACCGGGACCGTTCCAGCAGCGCGCCGACCGTGCCGAAGGCCTGCCTCGACGCGTCGAGCAGGGCGGCGTCGGCCTCGGTCAGGGTGCCGGGCGTCGGGATGGCCCCGACGTTCTTCGCGGCCATCGCGACCGACCGGTTGACCAGGTTGCCCCAGCCGGCCACCAGCTCGTCGTTGTTGCGCCGCAGGAACTCCGCCCAGGTGAAGTCGGTGTCCTGGGTCTCGGGGCCGGCCACCGCGATGAAGTAGCGCAGGGCGTCGGGGTCGTAGCGTTCGAGGAAGTCGCGGACGTGGATCACCACGTTGCGGGACGAGGAGAACTTCTTCCCCTCCATCGTGAGGAACTCGCTGGAGACCACCTCGGTCGGCAGGTTCAGGTGGCCGAACCCGCCCGGCGCACCGCCCTTGCCGCCCTCCCCGTCGTAGCCGAGCAGGATCGCCGGCCAGATCTGCGAGTGGAAGGTGATGTTGTCCTTGCCCATGAAGTAGTACGAGGCGGCGTCCGGGTTCTGCCACCACGCCTTCCACGCGTCCGAGTCGCCGGCCCGGTGGGCCCACTCGATCGACGCCGACAGGTAGCCGATCACCGCGTCGAACCAGACGTAGAGGCGCTTGTCCGGCCGGTCGATCCAGCCGGGCAGCGGCACCGGCACGCCCCAGTCCAGGTCGCGGCTGATCGCCCGGGGCTGCAGGTCGTCGAGCAGGTTGAGCGAGAACTTGAGCACGTTCGGGCGCCAGCCGGTGCGGCCGCGCAGCCAGGTGCCCATCGCCTCGGCCAGCGCCGGCAGGTCGAGGAAGAAGTGCTCGGTCTCGACGAACTTCGGCGTCTCGCCGTTGATCCGGCTGACCGGGTTGATCAGGTCCGTCGGGTCGAGCTGGTTGCCGCAGTTGTCGCACTGGTCGCCGCGCGCGCCGTCGTACCCGCAGATCGGACAGGTGCCCTCGATGTAGCGGTCGGGCAGGGTGCGGCCGGTGGACGGGGAGATCGCGCCCATCGTCGTCTTCGGGAACACGTACCCGTTGCGATGCAGGCCGCGGAACAGCTCCTGCGCCACCTGGTAGTGGTTGCGGGTGGTGGTGCGGGTGAACAGGTCGTAGGACAGGCCCAGCGCGCGCAGGTCCTCGGCGATCACCCGGCTGTAGCGGTCGGCCAGCTCGCGCGGGGTGGTGCCCTCGGCGTCGGCCTGGACCAGGATCGGGGTGCCGTGCTCGTCGGTGCCCGAGACCATCAGCACCTTGTTGCCCGCCATCCGCTGGTACCGGCTGAAGATGTCCGACGGCACGCCGAAGCCGGACACGTGGCCGATGTGGCGCGGGCCGTTGGCATACGGCCACGCGACCGCGGTGAGGATGTGGCGGGTCATGACGACCAGCCTAGTGAGCACCGGACGGCGTTTTCCTCCCCGCCCGCGCGCTGCCGCCGACCCGGCGCCGACCCGCGTCCACGCCACCGTCGCCCCGCCGCCCCATCCGTCGGAACAGGCTTCGTCACGGGCGCGCCACGCCGAGCGGGCACACGTCCGCCGTCCCCGCGCCGAACCGGGGTGCAATGGGAACGTGGCCGAGGATCGCGACGCACCCGCCGACGCCGGGCCGGTCGGCGCCGGAGCCGCGCGGTCACACTCCGGTGGCGCGGCACCCGACCTGCTCCCCGGCACCGGATGGCCCGCGGCCGACACGCTCGACGGCCTGGGCCACACGCCCTTCACGCCGACGCCAGCGGACTGGGATCCGTCGTACGGCGCCGAGGAGATGTTCGGCGCGGCGCCGACGCTGCTGCCGTCCCGGCCCGACCTCGCTCCCGCCCGTGCGGCGTGGACGGAGAAGCCGCGGCGTCCCGTCCGACCTCGGCGGACGACCGCCGCCCGGCCCCTCCGGCCGCCGGCCCTGGGTCTGCCGGTCATCGTCCTGATGGCCCTGTTCGGCGCGTTCTTCGGTTGGGTCAGCGGTGACCCGTTCTGGCTCGCGCTGGGTGCCGGCGCGCCCGGCACGGTGACCGTTACCAGCTGTGAGTCAGGTGTCTGGGGCACCCGGTGTGCCGGGACCTTCGTCGCCGACGACCGGTCGGTGACGGCCACGAACGTGTACGTCTCGGGGCTCGACCAGGATGAGCGGAGGGCCGGCAGGACCACCCCGGCACGGGTTCTCGACACGCCGGGCGGCTTCGCCTATGCCGCGTCCGACCTCGTCCTGCACGTGCGGTGGCTGCTGGGGCTGGCGTTCGCGGCCGGATGCGGGCTGGCGGCGGCCGCGGCCAGCGGTGTCGGTCGGCTGCGCCACGAGTCCCCGGCGCGGCGCACGATGGCCTGGGGGCTGGCCGTCGGCGGGCCGGTCGCGCTCTTCCTCGGCATGCTCGCCGCCGCTCTGCTGTTCTGACGCCGGCCCACATCAGCGCGTTGCCGCCGCGCCAGCGCCCAGGCTGTTCTGGCGCCCCGTCTCAGATCTGCGCGCGCCGCCGTGCGGCGGGTTACGGGGTCAGGAGGTCGGACGCTGGCCGGTGGGTGTGGCCGGCGCCGGCGGACGGACGACCTCCGTCGGTGTGGGCGGGGGCACGATGCGGCGCCGGCTCCGCTCGACGCCGTAGGTGATGAGCAGGACGGCGATGGTGCAGGCGGCGAACACCGAGAGCACGGCCAGCAGGACGGTTCGGCGGCGCCGGCGGCGCGCCTTCGCCTCCAGTTGCGCAAGCCGCTCCCGGCGGAGCTGTTCGAGGTACTCCTGACTGCGGCGCCCAGGCACGGGCCGATTCTGCCGTGCGCCGGCAACCCCGTTCACCCGGGCGTCTGCCGGCAACCGTCGTCCCGTCGCCGAACCGTCACCCCGGCGCGGGGGGCCTGGCGGCGAGGACCGCGTCGTACACGAACCGTTTGGGCAGGCCGCGGGCCTTCGCCACCGCGGCGATCGCCTCCTTGCGGGAGCATCCGGACGCCTCGCCGTCGGACACCGCCGCGGCCAGCGCCACCGGGTCGGCCGGTCCGGCCACCCGCGGGGGTGCGCCGGCGACGACCACCGTGACCTCACCCAGCAGTCCCTCCGACGCCCACCCGGCCAGCTCCCCCAGCGGGCCCCGCCGCACCTCCTCGTGGGTCTTGGTCAGCTCCCGGCACACCGCGGCCGGACGTTCCGGACCGAACGCGGCCACGGCATCGGCCAACGAACCGGCGATCCGGCGGGGGGATTCGAAGAAGACCATCGTCCGCGGCTCGGCGGCGAGCGCGGTGTAGGCAGCCCTCCGCTCGGCCGGCTTGCGCGGCAGGAACCCCTCGAAGCAGAACCGGTCGCACGCCAGCCCGGACAGCGCCAGCGCGGTGGTCACGGCGGACGGCCCGGGCAGCACGGTCACGTCGAACCCGCCCGCCACCGCGCCGGCCACCAGCCGGTACCCGGGATCGGACACGCTCGGCATCCCGCCGTCGGTGACCAGCAGCACGGTGGCACCCTCGGATACCGCCGCCAGCAGTTCGGGCGTGCGCCGTTGCTCGTTGCCGTCGAAGTACGAGACGACCCGGCCGCGCACCTCCACCCCGAGGTCGTGGGCGAGCCGCCGCAGGCGCCGGGTGTCCTCGGCCGCGACCACGTCGGCACTGGCCAACGCCTCCCGCAGCCGCTGCGTGGCGTCGGCCGGGTTGCCCAGCGGAACTCCGGCCAGCACCACCCGTCCGCCGTCCTCCGTCACGCTGACCAGTATCCCCGCAGGGCGCCGCGTCGGGTTCGGGCGTCGGGCGCCTGCGCGCGCGGCCTACGATCGGCGCGTGGCCGTGACCCTCACCTCGACCCCCGACGATCTCGACCCGGCACCGGCGCCCGCCTCGGCCGCGCCCGAGTCCGCCCGGGCCCGGCTCGGCTCCCGGCTGCCGGGCGACCGGTTCTCCTCGTGGCTGTGGGCGGGCCTGGTCACCGGCATCGCCCTGGTGCTGCGGCTGGTCAACCTGGACTACCCGCCGGGGAAGATCTTCGACGAGGTCTACTACGCCAAGGACGCCGCCGACCTGCTGCGGTACGGCGTCGAGCAGGACACCAAGACCGGCGGCCCGGCGTTCGTCGCGCACCCGCCGCTGGGCAAGTGGTTCATCGCTCTCGGGGAACAGCTCTTCGGCAACAACGCCTTCGGCTGGCGGATCGCCGCGGCGGTGGCCGGGGCGCTCTCCGTGCTCGTGCTCGTGCGGGTGGCGCGCCGGATGTTCGGCTCGACGCTGCTCGGCTGCGTCGCCGGCCTGTTGCTGGCGCTGGACGGCCTGCACTTCGTCAGCAGCCGGGTCGCGCTGCTCGACATCTTCCTGATGCTGCTGATCCTGGTCGCGTTCGCCTGCCTGCTGCTCAACCGGGACGCCCGGCGCGGTGAGTTCCTGCAACGGCTGGAATCCGGCCAGGATCTCCGGAAGGGCGCCGACCGGCGGCTGGGCACCGTGCCGTGGTGGCTGTTCGCCGCCGGCATCGTCACCGGCCTCGCGCTCGGGGTGAAGTGGAGCGCGCTCTGGTTCGCGTTGGCGTTCGCGGGGCTGGCGTTCGTCTGGGAGGCACGGGCCCGCAAGAGCGCCGGCGTCCGCCACCCGTGGTGGGACACGATCGGCCGCGACCTGGGCTGGACCGGCGCGTTCTTCGGCTTCGTGCTGCTGGCACACCTGGCCACCTGGACAGGGTGGTTCCTCACCGACTCCGGCTGGGACCGGAACTGGGCCGCGACGACCGGCAACAGCATCCCGCTCGTCCCGGACGCGCTGACCAACCTCTGGCACTACCAGAAGGCCGTGTACGACTTCCATTCCGGCCTGAACGCCAAGCACGACTACCAGTCGACGCCGTGGAGCTGGCTGTTCCTCGGCCGGCCGGTGGCCTACTACTACACCGGCGAGGGGGACTGCGGCGCCGACCGGTGCGCGGCGCACATCGTCGCGCTCGGCAACCCGCTGCTGTGGTGGTCGTTCGTGCCGGCGCTGCTGGCCTCGGCGTGGGGGTGGCTGGCCCGGCGGGACTGGCGGGCGGGCGCGATCCTGGCGTGCGTCGCCGCCGGCCTGCTGCCGTGGACGTTCTACCCCGACCGGACGATGTTCCTCTTCTACACGCTCCCGGCGCTGCCGTTCCTGGTGCTGGCCGTGACCTACGCGTTGGGCATGGTGCTCGGCCCGGCCGGTGCCGACCGCGAGCGCAAGATCCTCGGCGTGGCGCTGGTGGGGCTGTCCGTCCTGGTGATCGCCATGGCGTTCGCGTACTTCTACCCCGTCTACACCGGCGAGGTCCTGCCGTACGACGACTGGAAGAACCGGATGTGGTTCGACAGCTGGATCTGACCGACCGGAGGGCGCAGACCATGACCGGGAGAGCCGTCGACGTACGACTTCGATCCCCTCGCCGACGTGTCCGGCCTGCGGTCCTCCGGGTCTGAACCGAGTCCCCGGGGTTAGAGTTCGCATGTGGACCCTGCGGACGGCGACCCCGCGTCAGGCCGCACCCCGCCGGGCACGGAAGAACGACGCGGTGGGGACCTGGTGTGGCGGATGCGCCGGCCCGGCGGTCGCCGCGGCCTGCGCCGGCAGCCTGGACCGGGTCGGGGTCACCAAGGTCCACTGGGAGTGCTGGTCGGACTGCAACCTGGGCTGCCCCTTCTGCTTCCGCACCCGTGACGTGCCCGTCGAGGGCGCCGACGCGGTGCACATCGTCGACGCGGTCGCCACCGGCGGTGCCCGCACGCTGGCCTTCGCCGGCGGCGACCCGTCGCTCCGCCGCGATCTCGGCCGCCTGGTAGCCCGGGCCCGGGGCCACTGCCTCCGGGTGGAGATCCAGACCAATGCGCAGGCCCTGTCGCGCGAGACCTGGGCGGCGTTACGCCAGGCCGACCGCGTCTGCCTCTCCCTGGACGGCCCGACGCCGGACGTGCACGACCTCATCCGGCTGCGGCCCGGCAACCACCGCCACGTCGTGCGGACAGCGCGGGAGCTGGGCGAACTCGGCGTGCCGATCACGGTGCGGACCGTGGTGACCCGGGAGAACGCCGACACGGTGCCGGAGATCGCGGCGCTGGTCGCCGGTTTCGTCACCTGCGAGCGCTGGACGCTGCTGGAGTTCACGCCGGTCAACGAGGGCTACGACAACCGTGGCCGCTACGAGCTGCCGGCCACCGCGTTCGAACGGGTCGTCGCGGCGGTTCAGGCCCGTGACCTCGGGACCGCGAGCCTGGACGTGTTCCGGCACGCGGCCAAAGTGGGCGCCTACGTGCAGGTCACCCCCGCCGGCCTGGTGTACGGCACCACCCCGAGGTCGATGTACGAGACGGGCCAGCCCGAGATGGTCGGCTCCCTGCTCACCGAGCATCTCCGTGACCTGGCCGGACGCATTCCGCTGGACCGGGACAGACATCGCGGACGGTACGCTGACGAGCGGCCCGGCCGGCCGCACGCCTGAACGGCGGGGCAGGGCAGACGGCTCACCAGCCCGAGAGACGAGGTGCTGTGCAGATCCGGGTGGCGACCTGGAACGTCCACGGCGGGCAGGTCGCGTCCACCGCACAGGTGAGCTTCGAGCAGTCCCTGGCCATGCTCCGGCAGGCCGAGCCCGACCTCGTCGCGTTGCAGGAGATCGAGGTCGACGAGAACTCCCTGCGTCCGGCCGGCGCCACCGTCGAGATCGGACATGCCATCGGCGCGCCGCACTTCCTCACCTACGGGGTCTCCCCGTCCCACCACACCCCCGGACGGCTGCTCGCCGTCGGCCTGGCGTCCCGGTGGCCCTGCACGCTGGTCCGGCGGGTGCCGCTCCCGAATCCCCACCTCACCATGGTCGACGGCTCGGCGAGCCCCATGCGCACCCACGACAAGGGTGTCCTGACGGCCTCCGTCCGGACACCCCGCGGGCCGCTGCTCGTCTGCGTGGTGCACTCCTATCCGTTCCACCGGTTCGGCGCCAGCGCCGACGAGGAACGGTTCGGGCCGATCTGGGACGCCCTGGCCAGCGACATCGACAACCTCGGCGACGAGCCGATCGTCGTGGCTGGCGACTTCAACACCGAAGACCGCGCGCTGCTCCTGCGCAGGGTCAAGACCCGCACCTTGCATCCGGCGGCTCTCGAAGCCTCGCTGGCGTCCCGGCCGAACGGCCAGTGCCACGACGACATCCTCTATGGCGCACCGCTGGAACTGGAGAACATCTCCTCGTTCCAGACCTTCTCCGACCATCATTGTCTGGTCGGCCGGCTGAACGACGGTAACGGCGACGGCAGCGCCCGCGCCGACGAGGAGGGCTGACCATGCGTCTGGTGGACGATCTCAAGCGCCGGCGGAATCTGGACATCTACGCCACGATCGGTGTGGCGATCCTCGTCAGCGTCCTCTCGGCCCTGGAGGTCGTGCCGGACGACAAGGTCACCGCCGTCGTCCTGGCCGTGCTGGCGATCATCGCCTTCAACCTGCTCGCCACCCGGGAGATCGTCGCCGAGAAGTCGGGACGGCGTTCGCCGCCGCTCTACGACGACTTCGCACCCGATCTGATCCAGAAGCGCAACGCCTCGACGGACGTCTACCTGATCGGGGTCAGCCTCAGCCGCACCGTCGAGACGTCGTTCCCCGCGCTCAGCCGCAACCTGCGGGCCGGCGGGAAGATCCGCATCCTGCTCGCCGACCCGGACGCGAGCGAGGCCGCCATCGACGCGCGATGCCAGGCCACCCGGCCCGAGATCGACGACATCCGGCACGAGATCCGGGCCAGCCTGGCGCACCTGGCCAAGCTCGACAAGGTGCGGGGCGGCGCGCTGGAGGTGCGGACCACCCGCTCCGCGCTCAAGTTCGGCCTCAATTACCTGGACGTCTCCAAGGCCACCGCGGAGATGCACATCCAGCTCTACAGCTTCCGACTGGAGGGGGAGTCGCGGCCGATGCTGATCCTGCGTGCCTCCGACGGCGAATGGTTCGACTGCTACCGCCACCAGGTCGAAGACCTGTGGGACGACTCGATCCCCGTGATCTTCCCCGCACGCGCGGCCTCGGCTCCGGCCGCCGCGCCGCCCGACTCGGGCTAGCTGTCGCGCAGGTCCCCGTCGCCGTCCCGGTCGGTGAGCAGGTAGACCGAGTGCTGTCGGGCCGGTCGGTGCAGGTTCGCCCCCATCTCGGCGTCCTCGACCTCCTGCCAGAACTCCTCCTCGGTGCCCGCGGCACCGACGACGAGCCAGGGCGGATCGTCGGGAGTCCGCGCGACCCACACGTCGAGCTGGCGGAGGCCCCGCTCGTACAGGGCGTCGCCCACCGCCGGTCCGGCCATCCGGCCGACGGCGGTCACCCGGTGGTTCGCGCGGCAGTCCAGCGGCAGCCGGTAGCGCTCCCACCACGACCGCAGGTGCAGCAGCGCGGAGTCAGCGAAGGCGTCCGCGGCATCCTCCATGCCCTGGTCGGCGTTGCTCGCTGACGGCCGGACCGCCCGCAGCAGCAGCTCGTGCCGGCAGAACATGCCCCGGTAGAGGTGGAGCTCGAACACCGGGAACGGCCCGCTCATGTCCGGTGCCCGGCCTTGTAGGCCGCGAGGATCGCGTCGCGGTCGGCGGCGCCGAGATACTTGACGGCCTCCCGCACGGTGACGCCCGAGGCGCGGCCGGTGCGTGGGCCGAGCCACTCCGCGACCTCCCGCGGGCGGGTCTTGCCGACCTCGCGCAGCACCCAGCCGATGGCCTTGCGGACGAAGAACTCCTTCTCCTCCAGCATCGCGTCGGCGTAGCCGAGGAAGCCGTCCAGGGCGGCGCCTCGCTTCAGGGGCTCAAGCCAGGCGAGCAGGGCGGAGCGGCGGACCCAGAAGTCGGGATCGCGTGCCCAGGTGTCGAGCCGGGTGGCGGCCAACGGGTGGCGGACCAGCAGCTCCCCGAGTACGTCGCCGGCGAGAACGTCCACCAGCGCCCAGGTCCCGGACTCGCCGACCAGCCGCTCGATCAGCGGCAAGTCGGGCGGGCCCACCAGCGCGGGATGGGCGTCGAGCAGGAACCCGGCGGCGTGGCGACGCTCGAACACCGGCTTGGACCACAGCGCCTCGACGACGTCCACGAGCTGGTCGTGGCCGAGGTCGGGATGAGTCCTGGCGAACGCCCGGACGGCGCGGCGCGTCTGCCCCACGGTGGTGCCGAGGAAGTCCAGGTCGCTCTTCAGATACCGCTTCTCCCCGGCCGCGCGCTCGGGGGTGCCCAGCACCCGCAGCTCCGCCTCGATCGCATCGGCTGCCTCTGGTGCCGAGAACCTGTTCGCCTCCACAGACCGGGACCTTATGCCTCACGGGTCGCTCGGATTTCACTTCCGCGGCCGGAAAGCTCGCGACAATCCTCGCCGTTGCCAGCAGAGGGAGGGGGTTTCCTCCTCGTGTCCGAATACTTGGCCGCGAAGCTCTTAGGGACAGCGAGCGCCGCGCGCCGGAGGTATGGCCGGCGCAGCGGCCGGCGAGGGCGGGCGATCGCGGTCGGCCGATCCGGCCGCATCTACCTTCGTACGGAAAGAGTCTTACCGGCCTCGCAGCAGAGTATGCGCAGTGTAGCCTTTGGGTATGCGTGAGAGTGAGCGGGTCACGGTGACGATGCCAGCCGAGGAAGCCGAGGCCGTACGCCGGTTGGTTCGGGACGGTGGCGCGCCCAGCATCTCGTCCTTCGTCGCCGAGGCCGTCCACGACCGACTCGCTCGAACCGCCGCGCTGACAGCGTTGGAACAGCGGTTCGGGCGTCCGCCGGATGAGGCGCTGGCTTGGGCGCGGGGCCTCGTGCGGGCGCGTCAGGCCGACGTGCGCGCTTCGTGATCGGCGGATGGGTCCTCGACGCATGCACCCTGGCCAGCTTCGCCCGCGAACAGCCCTACCCGCAGGCGCTGGTGTGGGCGGCCGTCGAGGAAGGGATGGTCCTCGCTGTGCCGTCGGCCGCCCTGGCGGTGGCATGGGCGCGTCTGCCCACCGAGGCGCACGACGCACTGTCGGTCCTGCTGGACCTCCCCCAGACCGTCGTAGACGCGCTCGACGCCGAGTCCAGCGCGGTAGTCGGCACCATCCTGGCCACCGCCGGCCAACCCACCGCCGTCTCCCCCGGGCACGTCATCCACACCGCCACCCGCCGAGGCTGGCCCGTGGCCACCGGCGAAGCCGACACCCTGCGCAGCATCGCGCCGAACCTCGACGTCGACGAACTACCGTAGAACGGGCCACCACCCCGATGTGTGGTGCGTCCACGGACCGACCCGATACCTTGGCCACCGGGCGGCGAACGCGATGGGCAACGGGGTGTCACACAAACGCGCGAAAGAGGCCCCTCCCGGCTTGTGGGAAGGGCCTCTCACCTGCTGTCTTGGGTGGAGCTGAGGGGATTCGAACCCCTGACCCCCTCGATGCGAACTACAAGCACGCAGGTCGACTCGGGTCGCCTAGCAGGTCAGAGGGCATGCCCCGGCCGTCTCAAACCGGCTCTGGTCGGGTCGGTTGCTGTACTTCGCTGCTGTACTCCCACTCCCACTCCCCCGCATCCGGCCGGCACCCGTCGACGGCGACCCGTCCCCTACGAGGATTCCACGGATACCCCTCCCCCGGCCCGCCCCCTCCGTAGCTCTTGCCCGGCTCGCAGATCCGGCGTCAAGGTGGAGCGCCCTACTGGACGAACGACCTTGACGCCGGGTCTTCGTGTCGGATGCTGGTGCGGAGAGGGGGTGAGCCGGCAGTCAGGCCAGGCAACTGGTCAAGACCCGTGGACCTGGTGGAGTTCTGCCGTGGTGTGCGGGTCTTCGTCGTGCGCGCCGCCGGGCGGGCGCGCGCCGCGCGCCGGAGGTGTGGCGGGCGCAGTGCCCGGCCAGGGCGGCGCTCGCGGTCGGCGGAGCCGGCCGCATCTACCTCGTATGGAAAGTCTTAACCATGCGGCCGTGGATCTCCTGGGCAGCGTCGTCGGGCGTTGTTTCGGCGGTGTCGATGGCTACGTCGTATCGCGCTGGCGACCTGGTGTCGTCCCACGCTCGGAGTCTGGCGGCAGCGTCTCCGTGACCTCGCGCGGCGATGCGCTCTGCTGCAACGTCGCGGGGGCACCACAGGTGAACGACAAGCCACCGGGTCCGGGGAGTCGCACCGACAACCGCGTCGATGGCTTCGACTTGTCCGAGGTGCAGCACCGGCACGTGCTCTTCGAGCCGCTGCGCCAGCGACTCCCGGTCCACGGCGTAGACGGAGTCGTACCGCTGGTTCTCCCAGACGATCTCGCCCTGAGAGCGCAGCGCATCAAGGGCAGACCTGGTCGTCATTCGGTACCCGGTGCGCTCGCCTTGCCCGGCCTTGAGTCTGGGGTAGAGGACGTATCGCGGGTCTAGTTCTTGCAGAGTCCGTGTGATGGTGTCCTTCCCGGCTCCGGGCGGACCGTAAAGGATCACTCCGTGGCTCAACTCGACGCACCGTCGAGAAGAGACCTGACCAGTTCCTTGGCCTGGCTTTGGAGCGGTGCACTGCTCGATGCACAGTTCTCGATGAGCACGTGCGCAACGGCTGGCCGGAAGTCGGCATCGATAGCCGTGAGATAGCCGGGCCAGTCATCGAGCTTGCCGGCATCTCGGGGGGCTCCACGGTGCCGCAAATAGGTGTGCATCGTGTCCACGTCGCAGTACATCCACACGAGCGTGGCGGTCGCGTTTATCGCGGCGTACCCCGTCTGCGTGCGCGTGATCCATGTCGGGTCGGTGAACTCCCGGAGGAATGGGGCGCTCACAATCACGCTGTTTCCACACTCGACGTTCTCGACCGCGCCCGCGTCAAGCGCCTCGTACTCCCGCGGGCGAATCACGTTGAGGTAGGTCTCCGATTCGCGGTCGTGGGGCGACTGGCCAAGCATCTCTAGCGCGGTCTCAACGACCGGACGCGTGAGCGTGTCCTTGTCGAGCATCGGCCAACCGGTCTCACGCGCGAGCGTCCGCGCGAACTCCGTCTTCCCGCTGCCGGCGTAACCGCCGATGAGGACCACCTGCGGCCGCTGCAACCGGATCTCGTTCCGCTGCGCCTGGTCCGGCATGTGAACCACGCGCTTGGAGCGGGCCTTGCTGGCAACGATCCCCTCGTCGGTGAGGAGCTTCATGGCCTCGCTGATGGTGAAGACGCTGACGCCCCACTCATCGGCGAGTTCGCGGGTGGACGGCAGGACGTCTCCGTCCCGAAGGACGCCCGCGTCGATCTTGTTCCGGATGTTGCGTGCGACCTGCTGGTGCAACGACTCCGACCGGGTCAACCGCGACCGGGTGGGCGACATGGGCTCTCCTTGTGGCCGCGCGCCTGGTGTCTAGCTAGTAGGTCTCTGACCATATCAGTCACCTAACACATTTCCGTATGTGCAGTTCAGAGCCCTAGAAATTCTCATGTCTAACAGTTGACATGTTAGATATCAACTGTTAGGTTCTACCTAGATAGTCCACCCGGGCTCAGGCGGTCCGGGGGAGCTAGGAGGAGGAACCCATGTTGCGGAATCCGTCGATCCCGGTGCATCACGATCTGGTGTTCGCTCACGGGGCGTTGGTGGCGTCGGAGGTGTGCCCGGTGTTCGAGTTCGCTGAGGGTAAGCGTGGTGAGCAGAAGACCGACCCGGACACTGGCTTGCTGGTGTGGGAGGTCACGGTCCTCGACAACGACCCTGACGCGAAGGGTGCGAGTAAGGCCGTGAAGGTCAAGATCCTCGCCCCGTTCCAGCCGGTGCCGCCGCCCGCGCTGGTGGGTCTGCCGGCCGGCATGAGCCTTCGCCCGGTGGAGTTCGAGCATCTGACGGTCAAGCCGTACTGCACCGAGGTGATGAAGGGCCGGTTCAAGGTCGCGTACTCGTTGACCGCGCGCGGCATGGCCGCCCCGGCCGGCTCGTCCGGCGCCTCGAATGGCCATTCGGCTAAGCCGGTCAAGAGCACGGACCCGGTGAGCGTCTGACGCTGACCGTCTGAGACGACGCGGGGGCGGGCTGCACCCCGGCTAAGGATCGCGCCCGCCCCCGTGTCTTTCCACTTCACCCGAGCCACCCGACCCCTGTGGGGTCGTGAGGAGGGCACCACCATGTCTACCCCACCCCTGCCCCGCCGCCGCGCCGCCAGCCGTGTCGCTGGCCGTGACGAGGGCTACGCGCTGGGCTGGTGCAACGGCTGTGACTGGCCCGCGGACAAGCCCGCCGGCTCCGACCTCTGCGATTCCTGCGCCGCGTCGTTCCCGCTGTTGGGCCACACCCGCCGTCACCGTCCCTCTCCTGCTGGTCGGGGGTGGTGAGCATGTCCAACCGTCCCCGGAGCGAGCGTGCCGAGATCCGTGACCTGCTGCGTTCGATGCCGGCCCGCGGAGCCTCGGATGCGGACAAGGCGGCCTGGTGGGAACAGAAAGCCGAACTGTTCGACCGTTTCGCTGACCTCATCGACCCTGCCGAGTTCGGCGACATCGGCGACCCCGATCCCTCCGACGTGGCGTCACACGCCCGACACACAGCCGCCTACTACCGCCGCAGTGGGTGGTCCTGGTGAACGCCTCATCGCGGACCCGCCGCGCCTCCACGCCTCGCCGGGTCTGCGCCGGCTGTCACCACAGCTTCCGGCCTCGGGAGATCGACCCGGAACCGCTGTGTGAGTCCTGCACCACCCAAGACGCCCTGTTCCGCATCGACTCGCCGCGCTCTACCGGGCGTCGCTATGACGGGAAGTGGTTCTGATGATGGTCTCCTCCTCGGCGCGGTCCCGGTCGGTGAACACCTACACCTCGACCGGGTTCGCCCGCACGTTCCCCAAGCTCTATGACACCTACCGGATCACCGCCGACCTCTGCGGCGGGATCGCCGCGCTGTGCGCGTTCGGGTGGCGCCACCGCGAGACCACCACCACCGCCGCGGTGTCCGTGCTCGTCTACGTCGCCGGGGTGAAGATCCTCGACGATGCCCGGTGGGCGCTGGCACCCCTGGCCGGCGTCGTGGGTCTGCTGTTCGCGGTCCCTTCGACGCGCCGGGCGCTGCTGGGTTGGTATGCCCGTGGCCGGTCCCGGCGGATGCTGCAAACCGGCCTGGCCGAACTGCGGTTCGCTAACTCCACCGGGCGGCTCCCGAAGATTCGTCGGGTGCGTTCCACCGCGGTCGGTGAGCGGATGAGGTTGGTCTGCCGTCCCGGTCAATCCGCCGAACTGCTCGACTCCCGCGTCGAGGAACTACGTGCGGCTGCCCGCTGCCGGGACATGCGGATCACCCGCGACCCGAACCAGTCCCACCACGTCACCGTGGACGTGATCCGGCGCGACCCGTTCACCAACGGCCTGCTGATCCCCTGGGCTGACCTGCACGCCGACGTGCTGTCCATGTGGGACCCGGTCCACTTGGGCACCGACGAGTTCGGCGAATCAGTCCGGGTGTCCCTGGTGGAACGGTCGATCCTGTTCGGCGCCGAACCAGGCGGCGGTAAGTCCTCCGCGATGCAAACCATCCTGTCGCACGCGGCGAAGTCCCCCGACGCGCACCTGCTCCTCATCGACCCCAACCGGGTCCAGGCCGCGCCGTGGCGTGACCGTGCGCTCGCGACTGCCTACGACGACCCCGCCGACGCCCTCGGTGTCCTGGACCTCATCCGCGCCGAGATCACCCGCCGCCTTGAACTGCTCGAACGCCTCCCCGGCGTGAACCGCAAGGTCACCCGTCAGATCGCTGACGGTGAGGGCCTGGCGCTGTGGGTCCTCGGCATCGATGAACTCGCGTTCCACACCTCCGTCGTCGGCACCTCCAACCAACGGGCCGCGTTCGCCACCGCGTGCCGAGACATCGTCGCCCGCGGTCGGGCCGCCGGCATCATCCCCGTCCTCGCGACCCAACGACCCACCTCCGATGTCGTGCCGACCTCACTGCGGGACCTGATCTCGATGCGCTGCGCACTACGCACCACCACCGACGCATCCAGTGACGTGATCCTCGGGGAGGGCTGGTCCCGACGTGGCTACACCGCCACCGATATCGAGATCACCCAACGCGGCGTCGCGTGGCTCCTCGCTGAGGGGCAGACGCCGCAACGGATGAAGTTCGCGTGGATCAGCGACGACGAGATCGCTGACCTGTCCGTGACGACCGTGCGGCACCGCCCACCCGCACCCACCGACCCCATCACCGCCACCCCGGCCGGCGACCCGGCGCCCGCCGCCGAATAGCCCACCCACACCGCCTGTCTGCCCTTGGAAGGGGTGACCCGTCATGACCACAACCGCCCTACCCACCACCGCCCTGCCTGCCACGACGCTGCCGCGTCGCACGCCGCGTTCCCGGCGCGCCCCGGAACTGCTGTGTGACTTCTGCACCTGGCCCGCCGGCTACATCGCCCCCGAGTCCGGAGCCCTCGTCTGCGACCCCTACGCCCACCCCATCACCGACCCCGCCAACACCCACCCACTCCTGCACGTCCGCGACGAACACCCCGCCCTGACCGACATCCACGACCTCACCGGCCAGACCTGGGACTCGTGGGAGGTGCCGACATGACCACCACCGCCCGCTCCGCCGGGTCTGCTGGGCCTGCTTCGGCCCGCTCGGAGTCCGCCGTCCTCGTGGTGATCCTGCTGTTCGTCGGTGGGATGGCCGGTGCCGCGTCGTTCACCCACATGCACGACTGGTCCATGACCCACCTACCCGAGGACACCCCGGACTGGTTCGGATGGGCCAACGCCGTCGTGTCCGAACTCATCCCCCTCGGGGCTGCCCTGGTCGTGCGGACCAACCGCCGCCACGGCCGCCCCGCCGGCTACGCCCTGTTCGTGCTCCTCGCGTTCGTCGCGGTGTCCCTGACCGCTCAATGCGCGATGGCCGAACCGTCTCCGTCTGGCTGGTTCGTGTCCGCGCTGCCCGCGCTGGGGTTCCTGACCCTGATCAAACTCACCCTCACCACCCCGATCACCTCGACGGCCCCCGCACACCTCGCCGCACCAACCCGCCCCGCGTCCGTCCCCGCCGTCCCGACGACCGGGGACGACACCGGGACCCGTCCTGGCCCCGTCCTGCCCGTCCGGGACGGCGACACGTCAGGTCCGCGTCCTGCGCTGGCTCCGGAACTCCTCAAGCAGGCACGACAGGCCGCCGAAGCGCACCTCTCGGAGATGGGCCGCCCGATCACCCGTGACGCGCTCCGCGCCGCCCTGGGCGTGTCCAACGCCCTGGCCTCAGACCTGCTCGCCGCCGTTCGGGACGACCGTCCCGCCGTCCTGAGTCCATCCCCGGCCGTCCTCAACGGCCACGCCCCGTCCTACCCGTCCTGACCTACCCGTTCGGTCCCTGACCAGTCGGTGAGCCTCGGAGAGGAGAAGAAGCCATCGTGAACACCGCAACCCTGACCCGACCCGCACCCCGGGACTCTCGGTCGCTGCGTGATCAGGTCGCCGCGTTGCCCGCGTCCACGCTGGACCTGCTCTCCGGGCTCACCGGCTACAACCTCACCCCACCCGAACCAGAAGACACCACCGGCCTCGCCGACTACCACCAAACCCTGCACACCGCCCGGGCTGACGCCCCAACCGAGCAGGTGCCCGAACTAGACGCCGAGATCGCCTGGGTCGCCTCCACGCTGCGCGCCGCCGCCGGCTCGGCTGATGCCACCGCTGACCCGCACGGTGTCCTGGCCCGGACCCTCGCGCCCGGCCTGACCGACTGGCTCACCCACGCCGCCCGGCCCGCGGCTGCACCCGCCCCGTCCGCCTGCACGGCACCTCCACCACCCTCGACGCCGCACCGGCCGCACCGTGGATGTGTTCGACACCGCGACCCTGCCCGACGGCGTCCTCTACAAAGCCTGCGGCAACCGCCGCGCCTCGTCTGCCCCGCCTGCGCCGGCACCTACCGGCGCGACGCCTACCAACTCCTCGCGCGCCGGCCTCGCGGCGGCAAAGGCATCCCCGACACCGTCGTCCCCGCACCCGGCCGTGTTCGCCACCTTCACCGCACCGTCCTTCGGCACCGTCCACACCCGCATCGTCGCGCAAGCACCACCTGCACCAACCGGCAACCGCTGCGACTGCCGCCCCGAACCCTGCCACGCCCGCCGCGACCACCCGGCTCTGCCCCCACGGCAGCCCGCTGTCTGCTGGGCCCGCCACGACCGCCGCCGACGCCCGTCTCGGTCAGCCGCTGTGCCTGGACTGCTACGACCACGACCACCAAGTCGTCTGGAACCTCTACGCCGGCCGAACTGTGGCACCGCACCAAACAAGCCATCGAACGCCACCTGCCAGCTCGCCCGCACGCGGCATCCCCCGCCTCGTCACACACCACCGGCATCGTCCGCTGCCGCCGGTCCGGCTCTCCACGGCAAAGTCGCCGAATCCAACGCCGCGGCGTCGTCCACTTCCACGCCCTGTTCCGCCTCGACGGCATCGACCCCGACGACCCGACCGCGATCACCGCCCCGCCGCCCGGCCTCACCGCCGATCGACCTCACCGACGCTCGTCGCCGCACGCCGCCGCCACCACCGGCTTCACCACACCCGGCGCACCCCGACCGGCCCGCGGCTGGCCGATCACCTGGGGCGACCAGGCAACCGCGGCAACGCCGACATCCGCATCGTCCGCCAGGGCGTGCCCGACGCGAGCTCACCGAACGCCACGTCGCCGGCTACCTCGCCAAATACGCCACCAAAAGCACCGAAGCCACCGGCCACTGCTCCCACCCGCATCACCCCAGCGACGCATCGCCCTGCTACGCCGACCCCGCGGCGACCACATCGGCCGGCTCATCGACGCCTGCTGGACGCCTCGGCCGACCCGAACCCACATCCGTCGCACCGGCCGTCGACCGGCGTCCCGGTCCCGGCTCAACGGCACCCCGCTGCCCCGCCTGGAACTGCCCGCGACGCGGCGCCGCTACCCGACCGCTGCCTGCCACACCTACGCCCCGCCGCCACCGGCCCGCCTGCGAACACGCGAAGATCCCGCCGCGGAGCAACCCCTATGCACGGCTTCGCCGCTGGGCACACATGCTCGGCTTCGGCGGCCACTTCCTCACCAAATCCCGCGCCTACTCCACCACCTTCGGCGCGACTCCGAGCCGCACGCCGCCCCTGGGCACACGCCACCGCTCACGGCGGCGACCAACGCCCACCGCGCTCGACCCGGCCGACCTCCGCGCCGCCGACGACACCGACACCACCCTCATCGTCGGCGAACTGGCACTACGCCGGCTCCGGCTGGCTCACCAACGGCGACGCCCTCCTCGCCAACTCGCCGCCAACAACGCCCGCGCACGCCAACCCCACCACCCGCACCACCCCGCTCTTTGACAACTCAACAGAGGACGTCTATGGCCCTACAGAAACCATCGAATAGGAGTAAGCAAATGTCATCGCTAGCACCTGAAAGACTGTTTCCTGCTCCACCGAGAAGCGAATACCGAGTCATTCAACCCAAGTGGCACACTGTCGCGGAAGCAGCCGTGTTGCTCAACTTCGGACTTACGAAAACGAAAATGCTTGTCATCACCGGAGAGCTACGGTCCTGCAAAGACGGCAAGCACCGCCGCATCCTGCCCGAATGGATAGACGAGTACATCGCTCGCCGCGCTTCCGAGTGGGCATCATGACCGGCAGGGCTCGCGCCAATGGGGAGGGATCGATCTTCCCGTACCGTAACGGCTACGCGGCATACGTGTGGGTTACCACACCGTCCGGTAAACGGATTCGCAAGTACGTCTACGGAAAGACGCGGGAGCAAGTTCACGAGAAATGGACGAAGCTCCAACACAACGCGAAGCAAGGGGCGGTGTCAGCCGGTGGTGGCAATTGAGCTGGTGAGGATGTCGGTGAAGACTTCTGCTGGGGTTCGGTAGCCGAGGATACGCCGTGGTCGGTTGTTGAGTTCGGCGGCGACGAGGTCGAGGTAGGTCTGGTCGTCGGTGATGGCGGTGCCCTTGGGGAAGTACTCGCGTAGCAGCCCGTTGGTGTTTTCGTTCGTGCCGCGTTCCCACGGTGAGTGCGGATGCGCGAAGTACACGTCCACATTAGAGGCGAGGGTGAACGCGGCGTGGCCGGCCATCTCGCTGCCCTGGTCCCAGGTCAGGGTCTTGACCAACGCGGCGGGCATCCCGGCCACCGAAGCCAGGAGCGCGTTGCAGGTGGTGGCCGCGTCGCGGCGCCCGGCCGGCAGCGCCACCGTCACGGTGTAGCGGCTGGTTCGCTCGACCAGGGTCGCCATCGCCGAACGCCCGGCTTTACCGATCACGAGGTCACCTTCCCAGTGCCCGGGCACGGCCCGGTCGCTGGCCTCGGCCGGACGGGCGTCAATGCTGGTCATACCCACGATCCGCGCCCCTGGGCTGGAGCGGCGGCCACGGGGGCGACGCTTCTGGCGCCCCGAACGCAGCAAGATGCCTTGCCGGGCGAGTTCGCCCTTGGGCAGCGCATAGATCCAGGTGTAGATCGCCTCGTGCGACACAGTGCCGGCCACCTGCTCAGCGTGCTCACCGCCGTGCTCGGCGCGCAACCTGCCCGCGGCCTGGTCCGGGGAACACCCGCCGCGCAGCTTGCCGAGCACCTGATCGCGTAGCACCGGGTCGGCGTCGAGCTTGCGGACCTTCGGCCGGCACCGCGACACCCCCGCTGCCCGCCCGGCTCGCACCGCCCGATACCCCGCGCGCCCGCCGTGACGGGCGATATCGCGACACACCACGCTCGGATCCCGGCCGATCCGCCCGGCGATCACCCGCCCCTGGGCGTCCTCAGCGATGCCCCGGGAGATCTCCTCCCGATCAGCCTCGGACAACATCCTGCGCACACCCACGGCGGACTCCTGTCGGCTCGGTTCACCGACGATCTACACCAACCCCGATTGCTACCACCGGCTGGGACCGAGGGTGGGGTGCCCCGAGTCCTCCGGACAGTGGCCCTACTAAAATTGGGCCGTCCGTAAGGGGGAACATTGGCAAGGCGTAAGCAGAATTACTCTCCGGAGTTCCGGGCTGAGGCCGTGAAGTTGGTGATCGAGTCGTCGCGTCCGATCGCCCAGGTGGCCAAGGAAATCAGCGTGGTCGAGGGCACCCTCGGGAATTGGGTGAATGCGTATCGGCGTGAACATGCTGGCGAGGAGCCGCCGCTGTCGATCTCGGATCGGGCCCGGCTACGGGAACTCGAACGGGAAAATCGTGAACTCCAGATGGAGCTTGCGTTCCTGAAAAAAGCGGCCGCGTACTTTGCCAAGGATCCTCGGTGAGCGACAAGTTCGAGTTCATCGACGCCGAGTACGCCATCAACGCCGCGAACTCCGAACCCGCCCCCGGCATCTTTTCGATGTGCTCTCTGCTCGAGGTGTCCCGCTCGGGGTTCTACGAATGGCGGGACCGGCCGGCCTCGGCCACCGCCCAGCGGAGAGAGGACCTGAAGCTGCTGATAACGAAGTCCTTTGACGAGTCCGACGGAACCTACGGGCACCGGCGAGTACACGCCGACCTGGCCGCCTGGGGCGTGCCGTGCGGCCCCGAGCTGGTCCGCTTCCTCATGCGTGAACTGGACCTACAGCCGTGCCAGCCCCGGCCCTGGCGACACAGCCTCACCGAAGCCGACGGCTCCGAGCACCACATCGGTGACCTCGTGGATCGTGACTTCACCACCGACGCGCCCGGGGTGAAGCTGGTCGGCGACATCACCTACATCGAAACCTGGCAGGGCTGGATCTATCTGGCGACCGTCATCGACTGCTACGACAAATCCGTGATCGGCTGGGCCACCCACGACAACTACAAGACCCCCCTCATCGAGGAAGCTATCGAGATGGCCGCCCGCAACCGCGGGCGGTGTCAGCCGGTGGTGGCAATTGAGCTGGTGAGGATGTCGGTGAAGACTTCTGCTGGGGTTCGGTAGCCGAGGATACGCCGTGGTCGGTTGTTGAGTTCGGCGGCGACGAGGTCGAGGTAGGTCTGGTCGTCGGTGATGGCGGTGCCCTTGGGGAAGTACTCGCGTAGCAGCCCGTTGGTGTTTTCGTTCGTGCCGCGTTCCCACGGTGAGTGCGGATGCGCGAAGTACACGTCCACATTAGAGGCGAGGGTGAACGCGGCGTGGCCGGCCATCTCGCTGCCCTGGTCCCAGGTCAGGGTCTTGACCAACGCGGCGGGCATCCCGGCCACCGAAGCCAGGAGCGCGTTGCAGGTGGTGGCCGCGTCGCGGCGCCCGGCCGGCAGCGCCACCGTCACGGTGTAGCGGCTGGTTCGCTCGACCAGGGTCGCCATCGCCGAACGCCCGGCTTTACCGATCACGAGGTCACCTTCCCAGTGCCCGGGCACGGCCCGGTCGCTGGCCTCGGCCGGACGGGCGTCAATGCTGGTCATACCCACGATCCGCGCCCCTGGGCTGGAGCGGCGGCCACGGGGGCGACGCTTCTGGCGCCCCGAACGCAGCAAGATGCCTTGCCGGGCGAGTTCGCCCTTGGGCAGCGCATAGATCCAGGTGTAGATCGCCTCGTGCGACACAGTGCCGGCCACCTGCTCAGCGTGCTCACCGCCGTGCTCGGCGCGCAACCTGCCCGCGGCCTGGTCCGGGGAACACCCGCCGCGCAGCTTGCCGAGCACCTGATCGCGTAGCACCGGGTCGGCGTCGAGCTTGCGGACCTTCGGCCGGCACCGCGACACCCCCGCTGCCCGCCCGGCTCGCACCGCCCGATACCCCGCGCGCCCGCCGTGACGGGCGATATCGCGACACACCACGCTCGGATCCCGGCCGATCCGCCCGGCGATCACCCGCCCCTGGGCGTCCTCAGCGATGCCCCGGGAGATCTCCTCCCGATCAGCCTCGGACAACATCCTGCGCACACCCACGGCGGACTCCTGTCGGCTCGGTTCACCGACGATCTACACCAACCCCGATTGCTACCACCGGCTGGGACCGAGAGGCCCTGTCTCGACAACAGTTCCGAAGCTCGCCGAATACCTGGCTGGCTGGCTTAGCGAGGTCGTTAGGCCCAACTTGGCACCTGCAACCTCCGAGAATTACGACATGTTCGTGCGTCGGTACATCGTGCCCGGTCTCGGCAGTAAGCGTCTGGACAAGCTCACTTCCCGCGACGTACGAACGTGGCTGAACCAACTTCGTGACACCTGCCAGTGCTGCGCTCAAGGTAAGGACACTGCACGAGAGGAGGGCAAACGGAAGTGCTGTGCCGTCGGGGAGTGCTGTCGGCAAGTCGCCTCAGACCGAACCATCCGCGACGCCTGGACGACACTCCGCGGAGCACTGAGTAACGCGGTCCGAGAGGAACTGATTGCCCGAAATGCAGCCTCGCTGATACGGGTCGCCAAGCCACGCACTCGGAAGCCTAAGCCGTGGTCGGTGGAGGAGGCCCGGCAATTCCTCGAATCGGCCCGTACTGACCAAGACCCGCTGTACGCGGCGTACGTACTCATTCTGACGCTCGGGCTTCGCCGAGGTGAGGTGCTTGGCCTCCGATGGGAGGAAGTCAACCTCGACGCCTCGGAGTTGACGGTGAGTTGGCAGCTTCAACGTATCGGGGGCAAGCTCCTTCACCGCGAGACGAAGACAGAGGCGTCCGACGCGGTGCTCCCGCTACCTGATATCTGCCTCACGGCTCTGCGGGACCGAGCCAGGCGACAGGATGTCTGGAAAGACGCTGCACGGGATGTCTGGGCGGACCTGGACATGGTGTTCACCACCAGATCGGGATACCCGGTCGAGCCGCGCAATTTCCACCGCGACTTCAAGTCCCGCTGCCGGAAATCGGGCGTTCGACCGCTCGCAGTACATTCGACCCGACGCACGTGCGCCTCGCTGCTCGTGGCGCTCGATGTGCACCCGCGGGTAGCTATGCAGATTCTTCGGCACAGTCAGATCGCAGTAACGATGAACGTATACAGCGAGGTCTCTTCCAAGGCCACCCGCGCCGCGTTGAAGCGCCTCGGCCGGAAGCTCGACGGATGACGACTACTGCTGTACTTCGCTGCTGTACGGACGCGAAAGAGGCCACCTCCGACCGGGAAAGGTGGCCTCTGACCTGGGGTGGAGCTGAGGGGATTCGAACCCCTGACCCCCTCGATGCGAACGAGGTGCGCTACCGGGCTGCGCTACAGCCCCAAGGACGGAACCAGCCTAGCAGGCAGCCGGGACCGGATTGAGCCTCCGGTGCCCGGCCACCCGCCGGCCTCGCTCAGCCGTTGGCCACCCGTGGCAGGGCGTCGGCCCCGCTCGGCCGGGGTACGGCGCGACGCTCCGGCGGCACCGGACGCACCACCGGCCGGACGATCCACGCCTGGTCGTCGGCCCGCGCCACCTCGCGTCCAGCCGCCGCCAGCACCCGCACCACGTCGCGGTGGGGACGCCGCCGTTCCAGCCGGGGCAGCGCCAGCCAGGCCGCGGTCTCCCGCACCGCCCGACCGCCGAGCCAGCTCTGCAGCCCCGGCCCGGCCGGGGCCTGCTCCAGCGCCCGGCGGACGAACGCCTCGGCACGGTGCCGGCGGGCCCGGTCGGCAGCCCGCTCGGCCTCCCGCTCCGCAACCCGCCGGCGTTCCAGCTCCACGGCGTCGAGTCGGGCCCGCTCGGCAACCTGCCGCCGCTGAGAACGCGCGGTGGCCACCCGCAGCCGGACGAGGTACCCGGCCGCCAGCGTCGCCGACGCCACCGCACCGACCCAGAACGCCGGGCCCATCAGCAGCGCACCGGCCACCTGACCCGCCACCAGCAACACCAGGACGCACAGAAGAAGCCGCCGGCGCCTACGCAGCGCACGGCGGGCAGGGGTCACACGACCCCCGGGAGGACCGGCCCGCGCCCGCAGTGGCACCGCGCTGACCGGAGCGTTCCCCGCGGCACCCACGGCCACCCGGCTGACCCGGACCCGGGTCGCGTCACGGTCGGCGAGCGCCTCCCGCACCAGCGCGGCCCGCGCCGCGGCCTGGGCGCTCACCCCGGCGTCGACGGCCACGGTCGTCCGCACGGCACCGGTCACGGCCGACGGCAGCTGCCGCGGTGCGGCACCGGGCACGGTGCGCTGCCTGCGACGCCGGCGCAGCACCCGCATCGAGGAGGCGCGCAGTTCGACCTGGCCGCGCACCGCGGCGTCGTACTTGCGCACCAGCGCCGGCAGCAGGGCCAGCACCCCGGAGCCGACCATGATCGCGAGGAGCACAGACGATGGCATGAGCTCCTCCTTCCCCGGCCGGGCCGACGATCATGCGGGCGACATCACCCTTGCAGGTTACGAGCAGTAGTCCACGGGATTGGCGAGGCAAAGCGGTGTGTCGACACGCCGACACTGTGACAAAGAGCCATCCGGCGGCCGAACGAGCGTGTATCTGCGCACGTCAGGGCTGGTTGGCACGCCAGCGGGCCAGCAGTCCGCCCGGGGCGACGTCCTCGACCGTCAGCGCGTAGCCGACGTGGTCGCGCCAGGCGCCTTCGATGTGGAGGTACCGCGGGTGGAATCCCTCCTGCCGGAAGCCGAGCTTCTCGACCACCCGCCGGCTCGGGGCGTTCTCCGGGCGGATGTTCACCTCGATGCGGTGCAGGCCGCACGAGGCGAACCCGAAGTCCACGGCCATCGCCAGCGCGGTGGGCATGATGCCGCGCCCGGCCAGCCGCCCGTCCACCCAGTACCCGGCGTAGGCCGAGCAGAACGCACCCCGCACCACACTGCCGAAGGTGAGCTGCCCCGCGAGGCGGCCCTGGTAGGTGATGACGAACGGGACGAGCTGGTCGGTGCGCACGCCGCGCCGCAGTGCGCGGTAGATGTCGTAGTAGTCGCTCGGCCGGT
This sequence comes from uncultured Actinomycetota bacterium, assembly GCA_963740255.1. Lineage (GTDB taxonomy): Bacteria > Actinomycetota > Actinomycetes > Mycobacteriales > Cryptosporangiaceae > CAVUDO01. The sequence continues at coordinate 1,713,874 of CAVUDO010000002.1, forward strand.
GCCGGTCGGCCCACGCCCGCAGCGAGGTCGGTTCCCAGCGGGCCAGCCACTCCTCGTTCGCCAGCCGGGCCTCCGACCACAAGCGGGCGTCACGGAGCCGGTGCGGGCGCAGACCCACCGACCCTTCGGCCAGCGTCGCGGGCCATCCGGGGAGCTTCCCCACCCAACCCCCTCCGGGCGCGCCTAGCGGCTGCGGTCGAACAGCAGAACGTCGACCGTACTGCCCGCGCGGAGTTCCGCCACCCGTTCTCCCAGAACCAGCAGGGCATTGGCCCGCGCATAGCCGGCCAGGAAGCTGTCGCCCCCGGCCAGCGGCGCCACCGTGTAGCCGCCGCCGCGACGTTCGGTCACGTACGCCGGCCGGAACTCGCGGACGCCGTGCGGCGAGACGACCGGGTCGTCCAGCCGCGCCTTCACCGACGGGCGGAACGGGTTCTCCGCCCCCGCGAGCCGCTGCAGCAGCGGACGGACCAGCACCTCGAAGCCGACCAGTGCGCCGACCGGGTCGCCCGGCAGGCAGGCCACCGGAGTCTTGTCCACACCGGACCGGCCGAATCCGATCACCGCGGCCGGGTGCAACGCGGGCGTCACGAACTCCACCGCGCCGAGCTGGCCGAACAGCCGCCGGGTCACGTCCCCCGGCCCGCCCCCGGTGCCGCCGGTGACCACGATCAGGTCGGTACGCGAGGCCTGGTCTTCCACCATGTTCCGCAGCGCCTCGTCGTCGTCGGCCACGACACCGAGCCGGCTCGCCTTCGCGCCGGCGTCCCGGGCGGCCGCGGTGAGCAGGTAGGAGTTCACGTCGACGACCCGGCCGGGCGCGCTCGGCTGTCCGGCCGCGACCAGCTCGTCCCCGGTGGCCACCATGACGACCCGCGGCTGGGGCAGCACCGAGACGGTGCCGACGCCGGCGGCGGCCAACAGCCCGACCAGCCCCGGGCCGACCTCGGTGCCCGCGTGGGCCAGGACCGCCCCGGCGCCCACGGTCTCACCGACGCGGCGCACGCCGTGGTCGGGCGACGGCGCGACGCTGACGAGCACCGACGCCCGCCCCCCGTCGGTCCAGTCGGTCGGAACCACGGCGTCCGCCCCGCTGGGCATCGGGGCGCCGGCCGCGATCGCGTAGCAGCTGCCGGGGGAAAGCCGGGCGACCTGCCAGGACGCGGCCCGCAGGTCGCCGACCACCGCGAGCTTCGCTGGCGCCGCCGGGCGGGCGTCGGCCAGGTCGACCGTGCGCACGGCGTACCCGTCGATCGCGGCGGCGTCGAAGGCCGGCAGCGGCCCCGGCGCGGTCACGTCCTCGGCGAGCACCTGGCCGTGGGCGTCCAGCAACACCATCGAGAGCGGGCGCAGCGGCGAGACCCCGGTGAGGACACCCGTCAGGTACTCCGCCAGGCCCGCTCGGGCCATCAGGCCGACCCCCCGGACAGCTCGGTCCGGACGAACTTCACCAGCCACTCGCGGAACGCAGGGCCGAGGTCGTCGCGCGCGCAGGCCAGCTGCACGACGGCCTTGAGGTAGTCGCTCCGGTCGCCCGTGTCGTACCGGCGCCCGCGGAACACGACGCCGTGAACCGGCATCCCGTCGGCGGCCAGCATCGTCAACGCGTCGGTCAGCTGGATCTCGCCACCGGCCCCGGGCTTGGTCTCCCGGATCGCGTCGAAGACCTCCGGCGGCAGCACGTACCGGCCGATGATCGCCAGGTTGCTGGGCGCGTCCTCCGCCGCCGGCTTCTCGACCATGTCGGTGATCCGGACGACCTGGCCGGCGGCGCCCTCGACGGCGGGCACGGACGGATCGAGCCGTACGCACCCGTACCGCTCGATGTGGTGGCGTGGCACCGCGAGCAGCCCCAGCACGATGCCGCCGTGCTCGGCGTGGACGGCCATCATGGACGGGAGCAGTGGGTCGCGCTCGTCGACCAGGTCGTCGGCGAGCATCACGGCGAACGACTCGTCGCCCACGTGCGCCGACGCGCAGAGCACCGCGTGGCCGAGGCCCTTGGGCTCGGGCTGGCGCGACGTGTGGATCGCCGCGAGGTCGGACTGGCGCCGGATCGCCTCCAGCCGACGGAAGTCGCCCTTGGCCTCCAGCAGCGCCTCCAGGTCGGGACGCCGGTCGAAGTGGTCGACCATCGCGCTCTTGCCGCGACCGGTGACGAGCAGCACGTCGGTGATCCCCGCGGCGGCGGCCTCCTCGACGATGTACTCCAGCGCCGGTTTGTCGACCACGGGCAGCAGTTCCTTGGGCACGGCCTTGGTGGCCGGCAGGAACCGGGTGCCCAACCCGGCGGCGGGGATCACCGCCTTGGTCGTCGGCTTGCGCGCCGGCCCGGGCGAGGAGAACCGAGGCGAGATGTCCGTCATCCGCCGAGACTATCCGGAACCGCCGACGGGACCGCGCACCTTCACCCGCCGTACGCCTGCCGGCACGCCGGCGTCCATGCCACCCGGCGACGGCCCGACGACCTCGGTGTCCGCCGGCCGTGGCCCGACGACCTCGGTGTCCGCCGGCCGCGGGACGGTCGGGTGGTCGGGGCCGGTCCGCTGGGCGCCTTCGTGCAGCAGCACGTTCTCCACCGCGACCGCGGCCTGGCCGGTGAACGAGCGCAGCGTCACCAGGTCGCCGTCGTCGAACTCGTCGGCACCGAGCCGGTCGTAGAGCGCGAGCACGCCCAGCAGCGGGCCGGGCGCCTCCCCCGCGCCGTGCCCTGCCGACCGGCCTGCGGTCGCCCGCACGGGTCGGCGGGCACCGAAGAACGGGACGGCGAGGTAGGTGCGGCACTCCGGCTCGTTCGTGACGAGCAGCGCGTCGCCCGGGCGCACCACGCCGAGGCGGGCCTCCCCGCTGGCCGCCACGCGCCCCAGGAGCCCGTCGCCCACGGCGACCCGCAGCGCGGTGACGTCGACACCCCGGCTGGCCATGCCGTGCCCGCGCTGCCCGGCCAGCACGCCCTCGCCGCCGTCCGGGCCGGACTCGACCAGCAGCACCACCCCCGCCTCGGCGCCGGTGGAGACCACCACGCTCTCCAGCGTCACCTCGAGGATGCGGTGGAGGTCGTGGGTGCCGGACAAGGTGTCGCCGAGCGTGGCCAGGGTGCCGCGCAACTGGTCGCGGCTGGCGGTGAGCGCGGCGACGTAGGCCTGCATCTCCCGGGTCATCCGGTTGAACGTGGCCGCCAGCCGGCCGACCTCGGCGTGGTCGCGCACCGGCACCCGGGCACCGAACTCACCGCGGGCGACCATCTCGGCCGCGCGGACCACCTCGTCCAGCGGCCGGGTGAGGCTCCTGGCGAGGTATCCCGCGGCGAGGACCGCGACCACGGTGACCAGCACGACGAGCACCGCCAGCGCGGCGTAGAGCCCGCCGAGGTCCGCCGCCGGGGTGCTCACCACGAACCGGAACGGCTGCCCACCGGACGGGCCGAGTCCCCGCACCCGCAGCGCCCCGCCCGCGGTGGCCACCTCGACCGGCGCCGCTCCCGTTCGGGCCACCGCACCCGCCGCGGCGCGGGCGTGCGCCGGCGCGAGGGTGCTCAGCGGTGCGGCCGGTCCGGTGACGAGCGTGACGCCGACCCCGGCAGCCGCGGCGAGGCCGCGGAGCTCGGCGCGGGTGAGCACGAACGCGGCGAGCACCCGGCCGGCGTACGCGCCGTCCGGCCGGCGCAGCTCCAGGACCGCGGTGACCAGCGGGACACCCTCGGAGGTGACGCCGCCCTGGGAGCGGCCCGAGCCCGGGGTCGCGGCGCAGTCGCCCCACGGAGCGGCCGCCGAGTGGCCGGGGAGGCGACCCCCGCGCACCACGACCCGCCCGGCGGCGTCCTCCACCCGGACGCCGTCGGCCAGCCCGCGGGCCACGACCGTCCGGGCCGCGACGAGCGGGTCGGCGGTCGCGGTGACGGCGACCGCCTCGCTGGCCGCACGGGCCCGCTGGCAGAGCGCATTGACCGAGGTGGTGAGGGCGGAGGCCGCCGTGCGCAGCCGGTCGCCCTCCCGGTCGCGGGTGATCGAGGTGGCGGCCGCGCCGACCGCGACCGCCCCGAGCAGCACCGGCCCGAGGACGACCGCCAGGAACGTGGCCGTGAGCCGGGTCCGCAACGTCACCGTCGACCTCCTCCTGCTGCTCCTGCGTGGCCGCCGGTCTGCCGACGAGTCGTACGATCTGGGCCAGCCCCAACCCGCGCATTGGCGGACTGCGACCGTCTTCCCGAGCGGAGGAACAGCGTTACATGTCCACTACGGACAGTAAGGTGGCGCTACGTGCCGCGCTGCTGGAACGCAGGCGTGCCCTCACTCCGGACGTACGCGCCGCGGCCGCCGCCCGACTCCTCGGCCACCTGCTCGCCGGGCTCAACGAGCGGGGTGTGGCATCGGTGGCGGCGTACGTACCCGTCGGTTCCGAGCCGGGCGGACCGGAACTGGCCGACGCCCTGCGGGCGGCCGGGCTGGCCGTGCTGCTACCGGTGGTGCGGCCCGACCACGACCTGGACTGGGCCCGCCACACGGGTGCGGAAGGGCTCGTCGTCGGCGCCCGCGGAATGCTGGAGCCGGCCGGCGAACGGCTGGGCATCGGAAGCGTCGCCGACGTCGACGCGGTGGTGGTGCCCGCGCTGGCGGTGGACCGCGCCGGTGTGCGGTTGGGCCGCGGCGCGGGCTGCTACGACCGGGTGCTGGCCCGGCTACCTGCGGGAACGCCGGTCGTCGCGCTGCTGCACGACGGGGAGGTCTGTGACCGGCTACCGGCCGAGCCGCACGACAGGTCGGTCGGATCGGTGGTCACCCCGTCGGCTGGTTGGCGGGAGTTGTGAACCGATCGACCCGGCGATGTGGTGGACTCACCCCCCGACGATGGAGCACAATTGGCACTCGTACCATGCGAGTGCCAGCCACAGAGAGCGGGATGACGTGCCGACCTACCAGTACGCGTGCACCCAGTGCCGGCATCGGCTCGAAGTCGTCCAGTCGTTCTCGGACCATGCGCTGACCACCTGCCCCGAGTGCGAAGGCGCGCTGCGCAAGGTCTTCTCGCCGGTCGGGGTCGTGTTCAAGGGCTCCGGCTTCTACCGCAACGACTCCCGTGCCGCCGCTGGCGCGAAGGAGGCGTCTTCGGACTCGTCGGGCTCGAAGACGGCCTCGTCGGACCCCAAGAAGTCCGACTCCAAGCAGGCAGCCGACGCGAAGCCTGGTTCGTCGGCCGGCTCGTCCGGATCTTCCGGCTCGTCCGGATCTTCCGGCTCGTCCGGATCTTCCGGCTCGTCCGGCGATCGGTCCGGCGGCACGAGCGCGTCCAACGGCCACGCCGCACCCAGCGGGCCCACCTCGAAGCCCGCGAAGTCCGCCAGCTCCGCCTGACGCGGCTCTCCGCCGTCCCCAGGCGGCCGCGTTCTCCACAGCTCTGGCGCCTGGGCGCCACGCGCGCGGCGTCCTCCCTACGGTCTGGATCGTCACCAGGTCGTTCGGAGAGGAGCCGCGATGCGCTACCCGGCCGGGTCGTCCCACCTGCCTTTCGACGGTGTCCACGGCGCGGACGAGCGCTCGGCCGCCGACACGGACGAACGTCTCGACGCTCCCCGGCTGTGGCGGAGGCCACGCACGGCCGGACTCCTGCGGATGTCGGCGGTCACGGCCCTGCTGCTGCTCGCCGCCGGGGTGGTGGTGGCCGGCCCCTCGCTGGGGACGACGCCCGGCAGCCGGCCCGTGTGCGCGGCGCTGCCCGACACGCCGCCCGCGGGCACGGTCGGCTTCCCGCTCCGGCTGCCGGAACCGGCGGTGGCCGCCGTCCTGCACCGGGGACACCGGGTCGACGTGCTCGCCCCGCCGAAGGACGGCGCGCCGGCTGTGGTGGTCGCCGCCGACCTGCTCGTGCTCCGCGCGGCTGTGGGCTCGTCCGCCGGCGGCGCGGTTCTCTACCTCGCGGCGAACCCGGAGCAGGCGAACGCGCTGGCCGGGTTACACCCGGACATTCCGGTCTCCGTTACAGTGCGGGCGCTCTGACGCCCGCCGGGGCCCGACCCGGGCTCACCGGCTCACCCTGGAAGGACCGCACCATGCTCAAGGGGTTCAAGGACTTCGTCCTCCGCGGCAACGTCGTCGATCTCGCCGTGGGCGTGGTGATCGGCGCGGCCTTCGGTGCGGTGGTCACGCAGCTCACCTCGTCGTTCCTCAAGCCGCTGATCCAGCTGGCCACCGGCGGCGGCAAGGTGGGCGGCACGTTCACCGTGAACGGCGTGGTGTTCGACTACGGCGCGTTCCTCAACGCACTGATCACCTTCCTGCTCACCGCGGCGGCGATCTACTTCCTCGTGGTGACGCCGATGAACGCCCTCGCCGAGCGCCGCAAGCGGGACGCCGAACCGGAGCCGGACGCACCCAGCGAGGAGGTCCGACTGCTCACCGACATCCGCGACGCCCTCAGCCGCCGCTGATTCGTCCAGTGCCCCGGCTCGGCCCGGCGGCGCGTCACGCGGCGCCACGCCGGGCGCGCCCCGCGACGCCGACGGGATGCCGCGCGCGGCGTCAGGCGCTCCAGTGCGGCGGCCGGTCGTCGAGGAGGCGGACCTCCGGGTCCTCCTCCGCGACCTCGCGCCAGTCGGTGTCGAGATCGTCGGAGGTCTGGTCGGGCAGCACGACGATGTCGGTGTCGTCCACCATCGGTGCCTCGCGGTCGGAATCGGGCGTACTCATGGTGCGTTCCCCCTCGTCAGGACGCGAGGAGCCAGGCAGATCCGCGCCGCTCGGGTAGGTGGCCAGGTCGGAAAGGTCCACTATCATCCCTCTCGTCGGTACCGGAGAGCGTACGTCGGATCACCGGCGATCCGGGCCGAGGGAGAGGGGCGCACGATGGGGGACTTCCTCAACAAGGCCAAGGACTTCCTGGGCGACCACCCGGAGCAGACCGAATCGGCAATCGACAAGGTCGGCGACTTCGTCGACGAGAAGACCGGCAACAAGCACAGCGAGCACATCGACACCGCTCAGGAGAAGGCCAAGGAGTTCCTGGACGGCGACAAGTCCGGTCGCTGAGCACGCCCGTCGACACGAGGGGCGCCTCCCGGGGGCGGGAGGCGCCCCTCGCGCATCCGCCGGGCCGGGTGACGCCGCGACGACGAACCGTCAGGGCACGAGCCGTTGGGTATGCCGGGCCGTCCGACGGATCTCGGCGGCGTCCCATCGCATCGGCGTGGTATCACCCGTCCGCCAGAGCTCGGTCTGGTCGACGTAGTACGGCGAGAAGGCGTGGCCCGACGTTCCGGTGAGGTTGACCCACCGCGAGCGGTCGAGATCGTCGAGATCGACCACCATCCGCATCGACGGCACCCAGGTCACCTCGTACCCCTCGTGCGCGTTCCACCCGGTGGCGTTCACGATCGCGTTGCCGCCCGAGGTCGGGTACGGCCCGCGGTTGAACATCCACTCCACCGGGCCGAGGCCGGACTTCCCGAACGTCTGGTGGTGCAGCGTCAGCGTGTGCACGTCGCCCCAGCGCCAGGCCACCGGGTCCGGGCCCAGCCGGGCGGTCAGCTCCGTCGCGGCGTCCTCCATCGCGGTGCGCAGCACGTCGTCCCGGGTCTCGACGGGCGCGGTGGCGCGGATGTCCCACCAGGGCGAGTCCGGCGTGGCGAGCAGGCCTCGCACCACCTCGAACCACCGCGCGCCGCCGTCGGGCTCGGTGCCCTCGGGCAGCTCGTCGAACGTCTGCACCATCAGGTGCCGCCAGACGGCGTTGTAGTAGGCAGCCGCCGGAGATCCCTCCGGTTGGGTGTGGTCCCAGTCGCGGAACAGCGCGCGGGCCTTGGACGCGCCCTGGTTGACCGCGGTGCCGAACAGGTAGGGGACGAGGTGCGGCGCGTTGCCGTTGCGGCTGTCCAGTTGCATGGCGGTCATGGCACCAACGTCCAACCGGCCGGGGGCCTGGGCGAGCAGGTCGTGGATTCGCTGGCTGCGGTAGCCGAAGTCCCAGTCGGCGGTGATCTGGTAGGGGTACTGGTTGCCGACCACCTGCTGGTTGGCGGTGGCGATGTATCCGGCCGGCGGGTTGAGGACGGCGGGCAGCTCCTCGAACGCGATCCGGCCCGTCCAGTCGTTGCGGGACTCCCACCCCGGCACCGGATAGCGTCCGTCGGCCCCGCCGCTGCGGATCGGGATGTCGCCCGGGGACTGGTACCCGATGTTGCCGTCCACGTCGGCGTAGACGATGTTCTGCGACGGGACCGCGAAGAACGCCGCCGCGGCCCGGAACTCCGCCCAGTTGCCGGCCGCGTTGAAGCCGAACAGTGCGTCCATCGTGCGGCTGGGGTCCAGCGCGGTCCAGCGCAGCGCCACCCCGTACGGCGCGGTGGGCCGCTGGGCCTGGTCGGCGGGCGTGCCGTCCTCGGCCACCGGCGGTTCGGCCCCCACCGCCCGCAGGTCGGCGTCCCGGTCGGACAGCAACGGGCCGTGCACGGTGCTCCGGATCCGCACCCGCACCGGGTCCCCGCCGGCCACCCGGATCGTCTCGGTCCGCGTGTCCAGGCGCACCAACCGGCCGTCCCGCCGGTACGAGTCGCCCTCCACCTTCTCCAGGTAGAAGTCGGTGACGTCCGGGGCGAGGTTGGTGAAACCCCAGGCCACCCGGGCGTTGTGACCGATCACCACGCCCGGTACGCCGGAGAAGGTGAAGCCCGCGACGTCGAACGGGCACGCCGGGCCGACGGTCGTGCAGTGCAGCCCCATCTGGTACCAGATCGACGGCAGTGTCGGGCCCAGGTGCGGGTCGTTGGCCAGGATCGGTTTGCCGCTGGCCGTGCGGCTGCCCGCGACGACCCAGGAGTTCGAGCCGATCCCGTGCCCGCTCGGCCCGAGCATCTGCGGCAACCGACCCAACCCGGCCCGCACGGCCGCGAGCGCCGGCGCGGCGTCGATCACCGCGGTGCCCGCCCCAGGCGGCGCTCCCCCGGTGCCCGAGCCACGCTGCGCCGGGGTCGGACGCCGCCGCGGGGGTTCGCGCCGGGTGGCGTCCGGGTCGAACTGGCCGTCCACCACGGTGCCGCGGTCGAGGATCGGGCGATGCCGGTCGATCGGGTACGCGGGGGAGAGCGACTCGACCTGCGCGCGGGTGAGGCCGCCGGCCAGCAGCGCGGCGCGTTCGAGCTCGTCGGCGGCGTTGCTGCGCAGGTCCCACGCCATCGCCTTGAGCCAGGCCAGGCTGTCGACGGCGGTCCACTTCTCGATCGTGTAGTCGGGGTTCCGCAGCGCCAGCACGGCGTACTCGAGGCTGGCCGAGGCGCCGGAATGGTCGGCCAGCCAGGCGTTCACGCCCGCGGCGTAGGCATCGAGGTAGCGGCGGGTGGTCGGCGCGACGAGCTTGTACTCCTGCTCGGCGACCCGTCGCCAGCCCATCGTCCGGATGTAGGCGTCGGTCTCCACCTGGCTCGGGCCGAACAGCTCCGAGAGCCGGCCAGCGGTGACGTGGCGGCGGACGTCCATCTCCCAGAACCGGTCGGTGGCGTGCAGGTAGCCCTGGGCCAGGAACAGGTCGTGGGCCGTCGCCGCGTACACCTGCGGCACGCCGTGCTCGTCCCGGTGGACGGTCACCGGCGCCGACAGGCCGCGCACCCGCAGCTCCCCGTCGTAGTCCGGGAACGAGGCTCGGACAACCACCACCGCGGCGAGCCCGAGCATTAGCACGAGCGCCAGCACCGACGCCACCGTCACCACACCGACCTGCCGTAACACCCGCGCCATTCTCACAGCAGGCACTGTAGGTGCCCGGGGGCACGACCGGGTCCGCTCCGCGCGGGATAGCCTGGGCATCCTCCCGCTCCGTTCCGGGTCCGTGACCGTCCGGCCACCGGCGGCCGGCGTCGCGAAGAGGTGATATCCATGCTCGACCCGCGTCTGCTCACCCGCGCCCGTCGCGCCCGGCTCGACGCCGAACGACGCCGGCGCGGCGAGCGGATCTGGCCGGAGGACTTCGCCGACCGGCTCACCAGTCCGATGCCGACCCTGCGGAAGGCGTTCGGCCTGCTGCGCTCCGGCCGGCTGCGGCCCGCCAACGTCGACGACGCCGACCTGATCCCGGTGAAGCGCTCCGGCCTGCCCCGGGCGGCGCAGGACGAGCTGGTGGTCACCTGGGTCGGGCACGCCAGCTTCGTCCTGCAGGTGGACGGCCTGACCATCCTCACCGACCCGATCTGGTCGGACGCGATGCCCGGCGTCCCCCGGCGCGTCACGCCACCCGGTGTGGCGTGGTCGGAGCTGCCGCCGGTCGACGCCGTGGTGATCAGCCACAACCACTACGACCACCTGGATGCCCCGACCATCCGCCGGCTGCCCCGCGACACCCCGGTCTTCGCGCCGGCGGCGCTGGGCCCCTGGTTCACCCGGCGCGGTTTCGTCGACGTCACCGAGCTGGACTGGTGGGAGTCGGCCGAACTGGTCGGGGTCGACTTCGCGTTCGTCCCCGCGCACCACTGGAGCAAGCGCGGCCTCACCGACACCTGCAGGACGCTGTGGGGCGGCTGGGTGATCACCGCCCAGGACGGCCGGCGGGTCTACTTCGCGGGCGACACCGGGTACGGGCACTGGTTCACCGAGATCGGCCAACGCTACCCCGGCATCGACCTCGCCCTGCTCCCGATCGGCGCGTACGACCCGGAATGGTTCATGCAGCCCGTGCACATGAACCCCGAGGAGGCCGTGCGGGCCTGCGCCGACCTCGGCACCCCGCGGATGGCGAGCATGCACTGGGGCACGTTCATGCTCACCCGCGAACCGCTGACCGAGCCGCTGGAACGCGTCCGGACGGCCTGGGACGCCGCCGGCCACGACCGCGCGAACCTCTGGGACCTGGCGGTCGGCGAGTCGCGCACCCTGCCGGCATGAGCCGTCTGCTGCGCCGGGTGGCCACCGAGTTCGCCCGGCTGGTGCGGTCGGGCGCCGCCGTGGCAGGGACGGACGCCCCGCCCTCCGCGCCCGCGGAGACGGCGCCGGCGTTGGAGTACGCGCCGCGCCGCGACGGCCGGCCCGACCCGGGCGAGGTGGTCTGGGCCTGGGTGGCGTTTGAGGACGACCCCCGCCAGGGCAAGGACCGGCCGGTGCTGGTCGTGGCCCGCGACGGCCCGCTGCTGGTGGGCCTGACGCTCACCAGCAAGGACCACGACCGCGACCGGGCGGACGAGGCGCGCCACGGGCGGAGCTGGATCGACATCGCACCGGGGGCTGGGACTCCCGTGGCAGGCCGAGCGAGGCCCGGCTCGACCGGCTGCTCCGGCTCGATCCGGAGTCCGTACGCCGCGAGGGCGCGAGCCTGGACGAGGTCCGCTTCGACGAGGTCGTGCTGGCGCTACGGGCCGTGCACGGCTGGCGCTGAACCGCGCCGTCACTCAACTCGCCGCGTGGTGGTCCCCTGCGCCCGCTGGCCGTTCACCGACCGGTGTGGACGTACCTCGCCAGATGGGCGTGGAGCAGCGACCGGGCCTGTGCGAGCACGGCCTCGTCTCCGCCCGGGTCGCGGGCGAAGGCGAACCGCACCAGGGCGTCGGCGACCTTGAGCGTCGTGACCAGCGCGAGCCGCAGGTCCGGAGTGGCGCGAACACCGCATCGGGAGGTCAACAGCGCGGCGATCCGGATCGCGGCGACCGTGTCGTGGGCGCTCTCGGCCAAGTCCGGTTCGACGGCATCGCCGAACCGGACGGCGCGGAAGCCCGGCTGCTCCCGGCACAGGCCGATGTAGACGTCGAGCGCCGCCTCGACCTGCTCCCACCAGTCGGGGTGCCGACGCGAGAGCAGGGTCGCGTCCAACCGGTCGAGGAAGAGGGCCAGGTTGCGGGCGGAAAGCGCCTCCACCACCGCACGCTTGTCGGCGAAGAACTGGTAGAACGACCCGGGCGAAACCCCGGCCCGGCGGGCGATCAGGCTCGTGGTCGTGGCCTCGTAGCCCCGGTCGGCGACGAGCTGCCCCGCGGCATCGAGGACGCGCCCGACCCTGATCCGGCTCCGATCCTGACTCGGCGTGCGCCGGAGCGGGTCGGCGTGCGGCGAGCCGGCTCGCCGGGTCGCGGGCGGAGGACGCAGGCCGGGTCGGTGCGGAGCGGCGTGCGGCCCGCCGGCCAGGACGGGCGGCGATGGACGTTGACCCGTTGTCACGCGCGGAGTATCGCCCACGGAGACCCGGCAGATGGGCCGAGCACCGCGCGACGCGCCGGGCGGTCACTGTGCGGGCGGCACGGACCGGGTAGGTGCCGTTCGGCATGGCGGCTTGCGATCCTGTCGGGGGGACGTGCTTTGCTTACAACCGTGTAATTCGGATGTTCCGATGCGGTAGGGAGGTGTCGCGATGCTGACCGAGCTCGAGGTGCGATGCACCCGCTGCCGGGGCGGGCTCGTCTGTGCCGGGCAGTGGGAGACGTGGTATGCCCACGTCGACGAGGTCGAGGCGGCGTGGCTGGGCGAGCACGGGTCCCGCGACGGGCTCGACGGCGCGCCCGAGTGGCTCGAACTGGTCGATGCCCGTCCGGACTGTGAGCCCGAGACCGAGTGCACGTCCTGCAGCGGCACCGGCGTCCTCCTCACCGATGCCGGGCTCGAAGTGCTCGCCTGGGCCCGCGTCCGGCTCGACCACATCGCCGCCTGACTTGCGCTGCTCCCCGATCGCGTTGTCGTCGCGACCGAGATGACCTCGACGACCCGGTGCCGATAGGCTGGACGTGGTCAGGGCCACGCGCCTTGCGCCACCGTCGAACCGGCCTTCCCATGGTCGTCCGGCTCACGCCCTCGTAGCTCAGGGGATAGAGCACCGCTCTCCTAAAGCGGGTGTCGGCAGTTCGAATCTGCCCGAGGGCACACCATCTGACCAGCACCGGAGCCACGATCTCCGGCCGCCATAGTCCGACGCTGGGAACGGGTTAGGGAACGGGCGCTCGGTAAACTCGAACCCATGTCCCGACCGATCCGCCATCGTGGTCACATAGAGCAACGTTCGGAGACGAGCTTCCGCGTCGTCGTGTATGCCGGCACCGACCCCTTGACCGGCAAGCCACGCCGGCTCAAGGAGACCCACGCGACCGAGGACGAGGCGAAAGCCGCCTTGGCGAGACTGCTTCAGCAGGTGGACGAGCGGAAGCACCCTCGGTCGAAGATCACTGTCGGCCAGGCGATCGACCAGTGGTTCGAGGTGACCAAGCACGCCGTCACGACACGCGAGCGGTACGAGGATCTGGTCCGGCTTTACCTCACGCCGACCTTCGGTTCCATGGAGGCCGGAAAGGTCGACGCCGAGCTGCTGGAGCGGTTCTACGCTCGGCTGCAACGCTGCCGCCATCTCTGCCCAGGCCGACCGCGAGCCGGCCACACCTGCGAGCCGCTGGCCAACAACACGGTCCGCAAGATTCACTTCATCATCAGCGCGGCGTTCGACTGCGCCGTTCGCTGGAAGTACTTGAGCATCAACGCCGCGGAAATGGCGAGGCCGCCAGTCTTCCACCAGAGCGACCCAGACCCGCCCTCACCAGCGGAAGCCGCAGCCATGCTCAATGACGCCTGGCGATCTGACCCCGAGTGGGGCCTGCTGCTGTGGCTGACGATGCTCACCGGGTCGCGCCGAGGAGAAGTGAGCGCTCTCCGGTGGGAGTACCTGGACGCAGAACGGGGTGTGCTGACAGTCGAGTACAGCAACGCGAAGGGCCGCGCCGGCCTGCACGAGAAGCGCACCAAGAGTCGCCAGCAACGCCGGATCGCACTCGACGCCGGCACCGTCGAACTCCTGGCAGCCCACCGGCAGGTTCGGATCGATGCGTGCCAGCTCCTCGACACAAAGTTCGAGCCGACGTCGTTCATGTTCTCCCTCTCCCCCGACGGCATGACTCCCATCAAGCCGGCCACCCTGACCCAGCGGTACCGCCGAGCCGCCGTGCGCCTCGGCTTGCGCAGCACGCGGCTGCACGCACTTCGGCACTACAACGCCACAGAACTGATCGCCGCGGGCGTCGATGTGCGCACCGTCGCCGGCCGACTCGGGCACAGCGGCGGTGGCGCCACGACCCTGCGTGTGTATGCCGCGTGGTCGGGGGAAGCCGATCAGCGTGCGGCCTCTACGATGGCCGGCCTCATGCCAGCTCGTGACACCGGGCCTCGGCCGCCGCGAAGCCCTTACGAGAAGGTCGCGGCAAGCCTGCGGGATGCCATTGCCAGTGGGCGTTGGGCGTCCGGCGAACAGCTGCCCACGGTGGCCGAGCTGGCGGCAACACACACCGTTTCCGTCGGCACCGCGCACCGCGCGATCGCACTGCTGCGCGACGAAGGCCTGGTCGAGGTCTCCCGTGGGCGCCGGGCTGTTATTGCGGATGGCCAGAAGCTCAAGTAGAGCACTGGCCGGGAGTGGGCTCGAACCTCTGGCGCCACACTGCCAGGGGCGTGCGCGGCAGATCCGAGCGCTCTACCAGCACTGACGCAGCACCTGGTCGCTCGCAGAGCACCAAGCGACCAGGTCAGGTTCGAGTTCCTTTGGGCTCCTCCCCTGGCACGACGGACCAAAGGACCATCCCGGGGTGGATCGCCCGGCGGTTGGGGGTGCGCTGCTTCATGGACTCAACTCGACCGAAATTGATCAACACCTCAGCACGACCCCGTCCGCTGGCTGAGCCAGGGCCGCGATCGCTGGCACCGCGATTTACGCAAGTCCCCCGAGGTGGACTGGCATGATGCATGGAGATCGGGCATGGTATCACCATGAAAGCTTGGTGGACCTCAGTTATGGCATGGTCACGTCCGCGAATTGGCTTACTGCTGATAGTCGTGACCATCCTTATAGGATTGTTCTGGATCGGGGACACGGACACGGTTCTGGAGTACCTGAAAGTGCTCCTGTGGCCATGCGTAGTAGGCGGATCCGTATGGATCCTTCGCGAGCCTCTACGCCGCAAGCTGGGACAACTAACAGGATTCAGTGCTGCGGGGGCGGCGGCGACGTTCGAAGGGGAGAAGGCCGCGACCGCTGATTTGGAACAGGGCGTCAACCAGGCGGTCAACGATCTAGGCGTAGATATCGCCCCCGAGGCTGTAACGAACGAACCTAGCGGTGACGCCACGGAATATCCCTCGGTGATGCTCGATGAGGACCACGCAACCCAACCAGCCGAAGCGGCTCCAAGAACGCCGCCTGATGACCAGCGGCAGCGGCAGGCGATCACGCAACTAATTCAAAAGGGTGCCGAGTGGGGGTTCGAAATGGCCCGACTGGGCCATCCGCGTCTTCCAGTTACTCAAGTAGCTTGGAACGATGATGGTAATCTGACGCTCGCATGGGATTACAGTGAACCTGCCGTCTCCTATCGTGGAACAGGGGCGTGGAAGGCAAGGAGCCCGCATCGGAGCGAACGGATCGCGAACCTTGAAGACGAGGTACGTCGACTAGAGAAAGAACGATGGGCAGATCCATTGCTCAGGAACCCTGGGATCCTAACCCAAATCGAAGAAGCCAAAAAGAAACTTCGTTCCGTCTACCCGCAATCCGGATTGCTCTGAACTATTAACTGGCTCTTCACAGTTGAGGGTGTAGCGCGGGTCGGCGCGTCGGTGGCTGGGTAGGGGTCGAGGTCTTCCGAGGATGGGGGTTCTCACGCCGCCCATCCGGAAGACCTCGACGTGCCTGACGCTACCTTCGCTTCGCCCTGACCTGACCACGTTCTGCCGGCTGGACGAGCTCGGCCTGGAGGTCGTCGGGCAGCGGCTCGAGCCCGATCGTGCGGTGCTGGCGTGCCGGGTCGTCGAGCCCGACGGGTGGTGCCGGCGCTGCGGCTGCGAGGGCGCGCCGCGGGACACGGTGATCCGGCGGCTGGCGCACGAGCCGTTGGGGTGGCGGCCGACGACGCTGGAGGTCACGGTCCGCCGCTACCGGTGCACCGGCTGCGGGCACGTGTGGCGCCAGGACACCAGCAGGGCCGCCGAGCCGCGGGCGAAGCTGTCCCGGCGCGGGCTGCGGTGGGCGCTGGAGGGCATCGTGTGCCAGCACCTGACCGTGGCCCGGGTCGCCGAGGGGCTCGCGGTGTCGTGGAACACCGCCAACGACGCGGTCCTGGCCGAGGGCAAGCGGGTCCTGATCGAGCGACCCGCACCGGTTCGACGGCGTGCAGCGTGATCGGGGTCGATGAGCACGTGTGGCGGCACACCCGCCGCGGCGACAAGTACGTCACCGTGATCATCGACCTGACCGCCGATCCGCGACGGCACCGGCCCGGCCCGGCTGCTGGACATGGTCGAGGGCCGCTCCAAGCAGGCGTTCAAGCAGTGGCTCGCCGACCGACCCGAGCCGTGGCGCGACGGCGTCGAGGTGGTCGCGATGGACGGGTTCACCGGGTTCAAGACCGCCACCACCGAGGAGCTGCCCGACGCGGTCGCGGTGATGGACCCCTTCCACGTCGTCCGCCTGGCCGGCGACGCCCTGGACCGGTGCCGGCGCCGCGTCCAGCAGGACCTCCACGGCCACCGCGGCCGCAAGGACGACCCGCTCTACCGCGCCCGGCGGACCCTGCACACCGGCGCCGACCTGCTCACCGACAAGCAGACGCACCGGCTGACGGCCCTGTTCGCCGCCGATGAGCACGTCGAGGTCGAGGCCACCTGGGGCATCTACCAGCGGATGATCGCCGCCTACCGCGAGCCCGACCGGCGCCGCGGCCGCGACCTGATGCAGCAGCTGATCGAGTCCGTCAGCCACGGCGTCCCGGCCGCGCTGACCGAGATCATCACCCTCGGCCGGACCCTGAAGAAGCGAGCCGCCGACGTGCTGGCCTACTTCGACCGGCCCGGCACCAGCAACGGACCGACCGAGGCGATCAACGGCCGCCTCGAACACCTGCGCGGCTCCGCCCTCGGGTTCCGCAACCTCACCAACTACATCGCCCGATCACTGCTCGAGACCGGCGGATTCAGACCCCGACTACACCCTCGATTGTGAAGAGCCTATTAACTGTAGTCCGTTGGGTCATGCACGGCGTGGTAGTCGGTTTGGGTGAGGTGGTAGACGCGGGGCGGTTGCCGCCGGGGAGTCGTAGGCGGCTGGTGCCGCGCCAGCTCGGCGACCTCGACGTGGGCCAGGCCCAGCTCGATCACGGTCTCTAGGCAGGGGATGAGGTCTGTGTCGCGGGAGACGAGGATGCCCACGTCGTAGCGCTTCTGGATCGCGAGGCGGACGAAGTCGATCGCGAGCGCGACGTCGATGCCTTTCTCCTGGGCGGGCTGGTTGGGCCAGTCGCGGGGGTATTTCAACGGGCGGCGGTGCGCGGTGACCAGCTCGTCGCGGTCCCACGCCGCGGTTTGGCGGTCGTTGGCCGCGGCGGCTTTGGGCTGGTAGTCCGGGATGGGGCTGCCCGGTAGACGTGGACACCGGCCAGTTCACCGCCGAAGCGTGGGCGGCTCACGAGGAGGTGGCCCAGGGCGGCGGGGTTGAGGTGCGCGTGGTGCCGGGGAGCGTCTTCGGGCAGGAACAGGGCCGCCGCGGTGAGGTGGACGTTCTGGTAGTCGATGAAGACCATGACCCGGTCTGTCATGCCGGCAGCTCCCCAGGGCAAGAAAAAGCCCCGCCAGTCCCAGGGGAACGGCGGGGAGTAATGGCAAGCACTGTACCCGATGGACGGCCGAACGGCGAACCCAGACGACACGGGGGAGACAAGCTGTCACACGGGATCGCCGCCGAGCCTGGGCCTCGATCTTGAGGTTCTTGGCTTGCGTGACGACCCGTGGCCGTACGCTGACGCTCCGGTAAACCTGCTGTGGAGGGGTGGTCGGATGCCGGTCGATGGGCCGGTGCCTTGGGCTCGATTGGAACATACGGGCGCAAAGCACCGCATCTACGAACTCTACCTGAAGCGTTGGTTCCCGATTCTGCTCTCAAGGAGCGGGTACCCCTCGGCCACGTACGCGGAGGGTTTCGCTGGGGCCGGTTCTATACAGGGGGCGAGCCTGGCTCGCCCATCATCGCAATTAACGCGCTCTTGACGACCTCAGAGCTGAGTACCTCGACAAAGCAGACCCGGTTCGTCTTCATTGACGATGATCCGCGCTGCGTCGATCAGCTACGCGAGGAACTCAAGAAACAGTTTCCTGATCGGCCGAGGTCAGAAGATCAGATGCCGGTATCATCAAGCGAGGTACCTGTGCGGCGGACCTTGAGTCCACGTTAACCGGCCTCGGTGCTTGGGGTCAGCCGATTCTCGCAGTACTTGACTCGTTCGGAAATGCCCCAGTCCCGCACCGCCTTGTT
Source organism: uncultured Actinomycetota bacterium (assembly GCA_963740255.1). GTDB lineage: Bacteria > Actinomycetota > Actinomycetes > Mycobacteriales > Cryptosporangiaceae > CAVUDO01. Next base: position 1,732,111 of record CAVUDO010000002.1, read on the forward strand.
AAACGCCTCGCGGGAAACCCGTCCTCCGAGGTCATCGTGACTTTGGCTCCCCAGCATTTCATAAGGTTCGTAACCAAGATGGGACCCGATGCAGACGAAGTCTTCGGACACGATCCGGCGTGGCGGAGAGTTTCTGATCTGGCGGACGGTGCCGCGAAAAAGAGATTCTTGCTCACTGAGTACCGTTCGATGCTAAGAAGACTGGATTCAGCTATTTGCTTGACTTCGAAATGATCGACCGGCGCGGTGAGTCTATCTATCTCGTCTTCGGTACTAAACACGAGCGTGGTCTGCAGAAAATGAAAGAAGCCATTTGGGAGGTCGACCCGAACTTTGGAGTCAAGTTCCGGGATCCACGCGACGAGCAGGATGAAGCTCTCTTCACGGTGGACGAGCCCCAGAACGCACCTCTACGCCGACTCCTACTCGAAGAGATGCGAAACGGCGAACCGGTAAAGGTACAGACCCTCCGCCGGTTCGCCTTGTTCGAAACAGTTTACAAAGAATTTCACGTCTTGCCGGCTCTGGAGCGACCCGCCAGGACGGACAGATCACCGCGGACAACCATGGGCGGCGGCTACGCACCGCCGATCAAGTGAAGCGACTGCCGAGTGATAAGTGAGCCAGCTATTTGACTACTTCTTGCCAACCAATATCGAGGCGACGCGGCGCGCACCTTGGGGTACTGATCCCATGTCGCCCCATCGGTCTCCGTCCACCCGACTTAGCAGTGCGACTGCCCCACTGCTTGAAGAAGAACGGAACGTCACAGGCAATCGCCCTGTCGCGCAACAACCACACCCACACCTTCTCAACTGGCCGAGCATTCCGGCCGCTTCTCCCCCAGCAATAACCCAATCGATACCAGTCAAGTCGACACCGCCCAGAGGACCGAGCAATGGCTCACAGGATAGGAATCGAACAAGCGCAGGAACAGCGCGGAGATCATCGATCCGGTCAAGAACCGAGACGTCCTCGGCAGCCAGCTCCCATCGTACAGATCAGCCGGCCACTCTAGGCGATCAGCCAACCGTCGCAGCCGACGGGTACGTTTGGTCAGCAATTGATAGGTGTGCTGTGGAGTATCGGCCATCACCGAGAACACATCTCGAACGAAGCCGATCGGCACCTTGGCGTGAAACAGATCACTCATCGAGTTGACGAAGATCATGCGGGGAGCACGCCACCGTCGAGGAACGTCCAGCGAGTCAGGGTGGACGCTGAGACCAAAACCAGGACCAGAAGTACGGGAATCGCCGTCAGCTTGATACTTCGCCGAACCCATCGCCTTGAGCCGACCAGCCAACGCCAACGCGTAGCAGTTATCGCAGCCCGCCGAAACACGGTCACAGCCCGTGCTCGGGTTCCAGGTCGCCTGCGTCCACTCGATCGATGACCGATCTGCCATCACGCCATCCTTTCGAACATGTGTTCACTCCGACAGTCCGACACGGGCACTCGGACGCATTCGTTGAGACCGTTCCCCAAGAACAGGGCGACCGAGTCCGCACAGGGACGGGACCAGCACCGTGAGGTCCCGCCGGGAGTCCGGGACATTCGGAACGTCAGGCCGCTGCCGGCGCGGAGCACGTCGCCGGTCCCCGCGCAGGTCGGGCACGGCCCGGAATGCTCCTCGTGGACGCCCAGGGCGCTGGTCATCACGACCGGTCTCGCTTCGCCCGCCACAACGCCACCAGGAAGCCGACGCTGCACGCCGCGCCGGCCGTGGCGAGGACCATGCCGGCCACACCAGGGATCGGCACGCTCCAGACGGTCAGGGTCACGCCCCACATGCAGACCACGTCGCGACGCTTCACCGGGCGCCATCCGTAGTCCGTGTGCCGGTGTTGAGCATGCTTGCGGGGACCCCGCGTAGGCGTTGCAGCTGCTCCCAGGTCGGTGATCCGGCGGTCCGCCGGACGTAGTCCGCGGCCTTGGCCCACGCGGTCTCCATGTCGGCCTCAGCCAGGGCGTAACCGTGGGCGTGCCCAATGTCGTAGCCGTGGGCGTAGCCGGTGTCGAACCCCTCGGCGAACGGAGTAGCTGGCTGACCGACTCTGGGGATGCGGGGCAGGGTGCGGCTCATGGCTTCTCCTCGTCCTGGACGGGGCTGGTCACTGCGCTGAGGTTCATCGGGACCACTCGTCTCGGTCCCGGTACGGGGCGCACGCCAGCCCGCCCTCGAACAGCGCGTCACGGGCGGCCCGGCGGGCCTCCCGCGGGCCGGAGATCACCACCGAGTGGCCGCAGGCACCGGTCTCTACGTTCGTCCATACCGCGGGGTCCTCAGTGATCGTCAGTGCCGAGTAATCCACCCCGGCCCGCCGCAACATGACCTTGACGCCACGGGCGGTCAGCGCCTCCGCACGGGTCAACGCGGACGGCTCGACGCTCGGCTGGTGGTGACAGCTGGTCTCGATCACGGTGGGTACCTCCACGCGGTTCGGGGTTTTGTTCGCGGCCCGTTGGGCGGGGCGTCGGCCACTGCCGCCGCCCTCTTCGGCGCCGGGGCGGCCCCCGAGGCTCGCGGTCAAGGGATCGACCGGAGTTGTCGGCCGAGCCAGCGGCCCGTAGGGCGGCCGAGAAGTCCGGGCCCCCTTGACGGTGAGTAGGGCCGTGCTAAGCCGGCTCGAGTAAGCGGAAGGAGCGCTTGGCCGCAGGCCGGGTCGGGTCCCGCCCAAAGGGCGGCGTAGGGCTGCTGTTGCTTGTGCTGTTCTTCCTGGTACGAGACGGTCCCAGTCGCTCAGCAGTCAGGTCCATGGGAATCGTCGGTACGACGTGTCACCCTCGACGGGTGGAGCTGACCACGGCGGATCTGGACAAGATCCGAGCGGAGAACCTGCACGTGCCGCGGGCCGACTTCGTGCGCCTCTGGTCGGCCATCCAGGCGCACCAGGACGGCCAGCTCGTCCGCGGTATCCCGGACTGGTACGGCGAGGGGGTCCGAGCGGCGTGCCGTTGGCTCGCCAGGGCGACCGTGCGCCCAGCGAGGATGTGGCTCAGGGCTATTTGCCCAGGCACCCATAACCGAACGCTCGGCAACAAGGCATATCCGGAGCTGATCGAGGCCGAATGCCTGGCCGCTGACCTGCTTCTGATGCGGCGCCCGGTTCCGCGTTGGCTGAGCGAGCGGCCCGGATGGGCAGAATCGGTCGCGGCCACGTTGGACTGGACCTGGCGCTACTCCGGTCGTCCGCCTGTGTTCGGCGACCACCACGCCACGCTTTAACGGCTGCGGTGGGGTCATCGCCGTTCACCGTCCTTCTCCGCCGACACCGAGTGCCGGGGCGCCGTCGGCGGCCAGCTCGCGTTCCTCTGCGGCGGTTTTCCTGGGCTACGCGGTCGTCGGTGTGCCAGCGGGTGAGCTGCTCGCCGCGGGCCTCTTCGGCGGCGTGGCGCTCCTCTGCCACCCGTCGTTGTTTGATCTCGGCGAGTGCTCGTTGCGCACGGCGGACCGCCTCGGCCGTGGCCTCAGCGGTAGCGACTTGCACGGCGTCGTGCTCGGTGGCCGGTGGCTCCTCCGCGGCCTCCTGTCGAATGTCGACCTCGTCCACCACCGTTTCCTCCTCGAGGGCTTCGGTGCGACCGCGCTCTGCGGTCTGCGTCGGCGGAGCGCACGTCGGTGGCCCTGGCCTCGGCAATGTCGGTCAGTTCGGCCTCGTCGGTGATGGGCCGGCGTGGTGCCTCGTGACGTGTTCGGCGGCGCGGTGGGCATCCAGCCACTCCGCGGCAGTTATCACCTCCTCGACCGCGTCCGTCGCGAGGCCCCGCGCGGTGAGTTCATCCGTGGCGCGCTCGGCCGTCGCCCCGGGTCCACGCCGTGTGGGCAAGCCATTGGGCTCGTGCCTCATCGGGGCGGCTGGGCGAGGTCGGCCGCTCGCTGCTCGAGGACGTCGGCCAGCGCCGCGGCCTCGGCGGCTTCCCGTTGCAGCCGCGCCCGCTCGCTCGGGTCGCGGCGGCTCGGCCTCGGCGTCGCGCAGCGTCGCGGTCTGGCGGTGGCTTCGGCGGCCTGCCGGGTGCCGGCGAGCTCGTTGGCGACGTAGCGCGGCGCCCACGCCTTCTCCCGTTCGTAGGCGCGGACCCGCATTCGCAGCTGCCCGTCGGTCATCTCCAGCTCGTCGCGGTCGGCCTCGGGCCGCCGAGTGCCCGCCAGGCGGCCCGCCACGACGCGTACGCCTCGGTCTGGCCGGCCTTCGGCGGCGGGCCGAGCGCCGTCGCCGGGTCGTCGTGGCCGGTCAGCTCCCGGTGCGCGGCCACGGCGCGGCCCGCTCCCACTCCGAAGCCGCCCCCGTCCCGCCGCCGGCGCTCACCGAACGCCTCGGTGGCCCACTGCGGCGTCTCCTCGGCGAGTCCGCGCCGAGCTCCCCGCGCCGGGCGTCGGCCGCCGCTGCGAGCGTGGCGAGGTACGCCGCTACTGCGGGTCTTCCACTGCGGAACCCACTCGGCATAGCGTGTCGCCGACAGGGTCGAGGGCGACGGCCCTCGGTGATGCGGTGGTGGAGGACGTTGGTGAGCTGTCGCGCGTCGTGAGCGGCCGGCGATCGCCCCGCAGGACCTACCTCCGGGTCGTGGCCGGCCAGCTCGGCGCGGCGCAGCAGCCGCGTGAGCGTGGCCGCGCCGTCCTCGGCCGCGAGGGCGGCGCTCGTCCGGGGTGAGGGGCCCGTCGTCGACGAGCTGGTCGAGCCAGCGGGCGGTGCGCCCGGCGGTGGCCAGCTCGGCGGCGTCGGCGAGCAGTTCCCCTGGGGTGCGCACGGCGTGCGCCTCGGTCTCGGACTCCACGGCGGTCGGCGAGGGCGGAGAGCTGGGGGTCGGCGCCCTCCAACGCTGCGGCGAGCACCGGATACGGCGCCCGGTGACGGCGCGTGCGGACCGCGCCGGTCGGGGGCGTCGGCTCGGGAGGGCGCGCGTCGTGACGTAGGCGATGTTGGTGTCCCGGCCGCGGCTCATCCCGACATAGAGGGCGTCCGCCCCGGTGGTCGGCGTGACGACGGTGTGGCTGGTGTCCACGGTGCAGCCCTGGGCGGCAGTGGACGGTGGAGGCGTAACCCAGCGCGACTGGTCGGCGACGTAGTCCCCGGGCAGGCGATCCGCGACCCGGGCCCGTCCAACGGCGCCGACAACAGGCCACCGTCGGCGCGGGTGTCGAGGACGCGGTACGTCTCGCGGTTGATCGGCCCGCGGCTGTTGCCGTGTACCGGCCAGGTGCCACCCGTTCGCCGCGCCTGGACGAGGTCGCCCACGCCGGCGTAGGTGCCTTGCAGCCCCAGCGGACGCCGTCTTCGGTGACCCGTCCGAGTCGGACGAGCTTGGCGCGGAGGTCGGCCGAAACACGGGCGGCCTGCTCGTTCGTGTCGACCAGCAGCAGCGACCGGCGGCCGGCCAGCGTGTCGGCGAGCCAGGCCCGGGCGGCGGAGGTCTCCGCGTCAGCGAGGGTGCCGGCGTCGAGAATCCGCCCGTGCCGGTGGTACTCCCCCAAGACCGACGCGTCCGCCTCACGGAGACGCAGCGACGCAGCGCGTTCCCACGCGGCCGGAAGCGCCGCGCTTCGGCCAACTCGTAGGACGATCCCGCACGGCGGTGAGAGCGCCATGCCGCCACCGGCACCGACCGCGGCGAGTGGCGGTGGTCGCCGGCTTCGAGCAGCTTCGCCCCGGCGGTCTCGACGTGCTCGCGGATCGCGGCCAGGGCGGGGGTGTCGGCCATCCCGGACTCGTCCACCACCACCAGGTCACCCGCACGCAGTCGCCACATGTCGTCTGCGGCGTGGCCGCGCTGGCCGCATTTCGCGGCGGCGGCGAGGCGGTCCTGCGCGGCGAGCCAGCGGGTGATGTTCCGCGCGCCGCAAGCCTTCGCCGGTGAGGACGTCGGTCGCGACCTGGGACGCGGCCAGGCCGACGACCTGGTGGACTTCGCCCGCCCCAGAGTTCGGGGTCGGTCCACGCCTTGGCCAGGGCACCGACAACGAACGACTTCCCGGTGCCGGCCGGCCCGACCAACGTCTCGACCGCGGCGCCGGAGGTGAGGATGCCCCTGACAGCGGCGGCCTGGTCGGCCCCGAGCTCGATCCCGTCCTCGGCCAGCGAGGCGATGAACCCCGCGGCGGCCTCCGGCGACAACGCGGGCGCGCCGCCGTTGGCGGCGGCCACCTGCAACAGCCGTTCGGTGTGGATGTGGTCCGGTGTCGCGTAGAGGCGGGCACCGGGCCGCTCGTAGGCCGACCGGCCGTCCGCCAGACGCAGCTCGTCGGGCAGCGCCTCGGCACCGGGCCGGTCCGCGTCCAACGCCACGGCCAGAGCCAGCGCGTCGGCGGTGAGGCCGTCGAGGAGCCGGGCGACCTCCGGGCCGGTGAGCCCGCCCAGGTGGTCGGGCAGCGCGTCAGAAATCGCACGGGTCAGGTCACCGGCCGTCCAGGCGGCCTTGGTCTCCTGCACCGCGGCCAGCGCGGTTTCGATCACGGCGGTCTGGGACCACCGCTCCGGCTCCGGTGTCTTCCCGGCGAGGTCCAGGACGCTGTCGGCGACCGCGGACAGACCACCCGTGACCTCGGCCCGCAGCTCGTGGTCCCAGCGGGTCAGGCGGTCCTCGACCGACTCCCCCTCATGCGACTTCGCCCTGCGGGTAGCGAACGTGGCCTGACGTTGCAGCCGGTCGCGTTCGAGGTTGTTGGGCGCCCGACCGAACTTCTCCTCAAACGCGGCCAGCAGGGACGCGGTGTGCTTGGTGATCGCCCGCCGCCGCGAGCTGAACAGATCCATGACCTCTTGGGCGACGCCCAGAGCTTCGCGGGCCTTGCCGTCCGGGCGGGTGGCGAACCGTACCCCGAGGGCGCGGGTCAGGTGCTCCTCAGTGGTCCGCTCCCCTACCGCGGATGCCGCGCCGCGGAACGCGTAGAGCGCCCGCCCGTCCAGCGTCCGCCATTCCCCGTCCGAACCCTGGACGCGGTTGAGGATGGCGTTGTGGATGTGCAACTGCGGGTCGTGGTCGCGGCTGTCGTGTTGGAAGAACGACGCGACGGTCCAGTCGTGGGCGTCGAGGTATCGGCCTGCGGTGCCGCCGTGGTGCCCGACGCGGGAGTACCCGGCGTGCTCGGCGAGGTAGTCCAGGGCGGCATGGTTGCCGGCCCAGATCGCGTCCTCAACGGCCTGGCGGTGGGCGGCCCATGCCGCTTCTGTCGTGCCGGCATCCGCGGCACGGCCAGCGTCCCCGGCCGCCGCGGCGGCCTCGCGGGCGTGCCGTGCCGCGACTTCCTCGCGCTCGAATGCCGCGTGCAGCACCGTGACGGACTTCTGGACGCTGAACGTCGCGTCCAAGAAGGCCACGTTGCGGCGTGCCCGGGTGCCGGCCTCCACGCGCAGCTCCTCGCGGCGCTCGGGTGAGGCGTCCGGCTCGGCGTCCAGCGCCGCGGCGTAGATCTCCTCCTCAGTGAGGTAGCGCCGCCCGGCGTGGCCGAGCTTCGCGGCGGTGGCCCACGCTTGCGGGTCGCGGAAGCCTTCATCGGTCGGGTCCACGAAGTGCTCGTAGAGGGCGGTCATGTCCTGGTGGTCGACCTCACCGACCAGGCCCAGCGCCTCCGCGCCTTTCCCGCCCCAACGACCGGGAGGCTCCCCCGCGGCGACCGCGCCGGTGTAGTAGTTCTCCCGCCCCGCCGCGACGGCTCCGGTGAGGTAGTCGGCCGAGTGGCCCGAGGACACCGTCAGCACGACAACCACCGAACCTCACCCAGCGTCACCAACGAACGAAGCGACGCGGTGGCGGTTTGTGGCTTTTGTGCCATCGCGCGGGACGCGCGGAGCACCCATCGGATCGTGATGCATAGGTGTGTACTCCTGCACTCAGTCCTTCTCCTTGCCTTCGACCTTGCCTGGCTCGGGTCTTCTCCTCGTCGCTCTGTGCTGATCTGCTGCTGAGTCCTGGTCGTGGTGTCGTTCTGTGCTTGTGGGTTCATGACGCACCGTCCAGGACCGGCCGCGCAGCGCCGGCCACACCCGAAACGCCCCCGAACTGCGCGTGCGCCCGGCCGTGGGCGTCGTCGTGCTCGACGGCCTCGATCTGTTGGCGGCCCCACCGCTCACCGCGGCCGTAGGCGTGGCCGAGCTGGGCTCCGGTGACCCGCTGGCCGCCCTCGCGCGCCAGCCGGTAGGTCCGTTGGGCCCGCTCCCGCAACGCCGGGGCGGAGAGGGTGTCGCGCACCTGGGCCGCGGGAACCGCGGGCAGTCCCGCAGAGGCATCGCTTCGGGTGTGGGGCGCGGGTGCGGCTACCCGGTGTAGCGGGGTCGGAGTGCCCGGCGTAGTGGTCGGCATCGCCGGAACGGCACGGGGACCGCGTGGGCTTGGGGCGGCATCGGTGTGCCGCACCCGTGCCGGTGTGGCCGGCACACGCGGACCGGCTGTGCCGGCATGCACGAGCCGGAGCACGGTGGCGCCTGCCGGCACGCTCACCCATCCAGGACCGGCAGGCATGTGCCGCTCGGCGGCGCGAAACCAGCGGCTCACCCGTGCCGGCCCAACCTGGCCGGCGGCGCGAGCGGCCCGGTCGCGGTTGTACCCGGCCCATGCTTGGCGGGGGTCGGTGACGCCGTGGTCGATCGACCAGCGCCTGGCCCCGATGGTCCGCAAGGGAAAGGCGCGGCGGCGTTCGGCGGAGAACACGGCTCCGGGGGTGTCGACCTGGCCCTCGCGCAGAGTTGGACGTGTTGGGCGCGGCGGGTGTGCAGGCCCCACAGCCACGGCGACGAAGCGGAGAACAGCCCGAACACCACGGCGGCCGGGGTCGGCATCCAGTCGGCGGCGAAGTGGGCGTAGTTGATCCCGGCCACGCCCAGGGCGATCGCGTAGGAGGCACGCCGGAGCCGTGCGGCGGTGGCGGTGGCGCCGGCGAGGAGGGCGTCGTGGGCGTGCCAGGCGACGTAGAGCGCGATGGACTCTACGGCGACCGCGGCGCCCAGGGCGATCACCCACTTGCCCAACTCTAGTGTTCCCTTGGGTGGGTAGTGGGCGTAGCCGTAGCGGACCTGCCCGTACACGGCGAAGCCGGTAACCACGACCAGCGGAAGAACCGGCCGGGCCTTCTGGCCCAGGGCGACGGCGGCGGCGGTCAGCTCCGCGAGGCGGGTCCGGCGGGCGGCACGCATGTGCCGCTTGCGCTCCACCGTGGCGGCGCGTTGCAGGTGGGCGTCCTCGATCCGGGCGGCCCGCTCGGCGCGGGCGGCACGGGCGTCCGCGGCCCGGGATTGGCGGTCCAGGGCGGCGAGGTCGAGGGCGTGCTCGACCTCGGCCCGTAGCCGGAGGCCGCCGCGGCGGCCTCAGCGGCCAGGTCGGAACAACGTCGGCCGGATAGGAGCGTCATCGGATCTCCTCGATCAGCAAGAACGGATAGGTCGTCGTCGGAGTGCGATCAGTGGTCTGGTCGGCGGGCGCAGGGGTGGTCACCGTCGGCCTCGCATCGGCCGGTCAGCTGCCGCGGCGGCGGCGAGCTGGGTCGTGGTGGGGGTGGGTGGTCGGCGTTACGGTGGTGGGCCACCAGAACGCGATGGGCTCCAGCGTCCGGACGGGCACGCCGCCGGTGGCGTGGTGGGGGTCCTGGAGTGGGGTGCGGCCGGGCTGGTGGTTTTCCACCGAGCACACTCCGGCTGAGGCCAGGACGCGGCGGGCCACTCCGGGGCGGAGCCGGTCGTGCCAGTCCCCGACCGCTGAGGCGGATGCTTTGATTCCGGTGTAGGCGTCGGTCCAGGTCCGGTGCCACCACAGGAGTTCCTCGACCACGTCGGGGTGCCAGAGCCAGCCGCCAGGCAGGCTCCGGACGCCGTCTGGGTAACGCAAATACACCGCGCCCAACCAGGCCGCCAGCTCGACCAGCAACACGACGGCGTCCCACACCGTCGTCTCAGCCGGTAGGACCAACCACGACGGCTGAGGCTTACGCGACCTCGCGGCCTCAGCCATCAACGCCGTGACGTCCCCGGCGAGGGCCGCGACCGGGCGGCAACCACTTCGACCCGGGCCGGCACATCGACCAGCTCAGCCAGGGAGACGCTGGTGGCCTCGACCTGCCGCGCCAGGCCCGCGACCGAGGCCGCCGACGCGAACACCGCACCGTCACCCTGGCCGGGGTCTCCGGCTGGGCGTGGGCGTGGCGGGAAGCTCATGCCAACTCACCGCCCGGCACATCCAAGCCGTCCAAGCCGTTCAGGGCGTCGTGGGCGTCGCGGTGGGCCATCTCCGGCGCCGGCTGCGCGATGGCGCTGGGTGAGGAGGTCGCCGAGGCGCTGCACGGCGGCGTTGAGCTGGTCACTGCGGTGGGTCTGCCGGATCGCGGCCTGGACGCGGCGGACGTCGCGGCGTTTCCACGCCATCTGGACCCGCCCGACCGCCGGCGGCATCCCGCGGCGGATGATCACGACCCGACCGGCGGGAAGCTGCGCGATCTGCGCGGAACAGCACCGGCACCCTGCGGTAGCCCAGTGCGGTGACCTGGCTTTCGGAGTCGTGGGTCGGGACTTCCTCGTCGCGCTCCCCCGTCAAGGTGGAGTAAGCGGCGAGGTCTTCACCGTCGCGGGTTCCGCCGTAGATCAGCACCGTCGCGGCGTTGTTCAAGATCGCGGCGGCGCCGGTGTCGCCCCACCGCGCCCGGAGCTGCGCGCGGGATTGGACCGCGATGTGGATGGTGACGTGCCCCCGCCCATGTCGGCGGTCCAGTTGTCCAACGGCACCGGGCAGATCAGCGCCGCCTCATCCAGCGCGAGGGTCAGCGGCGGGTCCAACCTGCCGCCGGGCTGCCGGCCGGCGATACTGCGTGCCTCCCGGGCGATGTGGCCGGTCAGCGCTGTGACGAGGGGGCCGACCTGGGCGTCTTCGGCGCCGAGCATGTACACGGTGCCGCGCTGCTCAAGCAGGGCAGCGACGTCGAACCCACCCACACCGTTGACCAGGCGCACCTGGTCGCGGGCCGCACCCGCGGCGGTGGCGGCGGTCTCTCAGTCAGCCAGCCCAACGCGGGCATGATCGTCGCGCAAATGCTGGACCTCGTGCGGTCGTTGGTGGTCAGGAACTGCGCAGCATCCGACTCATAGGCGGGCTCGGGTGAGCGGCGGAGGAACCGGGTGACATCCGCGGCGGCCTCCGCCGGGTCAGCGACCCACGCCAACACCTCCCGCATATCCGCACCACCCAACGCCGCCGCGTGCAGCAGCGAGGCCAGGACGCGGCGGGCCTGCCCGGCCCAGAACTCCCGATCCCCACCCGCCGCCCCCGGCGCCGACCGCCGAGAGCAGATCCGCCGCGCGAGTCGCCGCCGTCGAAGGCCGCTCACAGCCCGAGAGCGGGTCGAACGTGATCGTGGAATCCAACCCACCCACACCGGAAGGGTTGAACACATGCAACGGCCCCTGACGGAGCGGACGGGCCGGTCAGGTCGATCAGGTCGGTGCGGGTCGACGTCGCGATCACCGCACCCGGGGCGTCCAGGATTCGGCACGCCAGCTCCCCGGTCTTGCCGGTCCGGGGTCCGCCGATCCGCAGGGTGACGTCTTCGATCGGTGACCACACCCGCAGCCACCCGACGCGGGCGATCGGGGTCGCGAACTCCCGTGTGGACACGAGCTTGCGCTGCCACCAGCCGACCTCGCGCAGGGACGGCCGCAGGATCATGGCTTTGCGGCGGACCGCGAAGCCCGACGCAACCCGGAGGATCTGCCACCGTGAGGCGACACCGTGGTTCCGGCGCGACCGGGCCGACCACTTGTTCACCAGGCCTGACAACCGCCGCGGCGCCGCCGCCACCCCGCGAACAACAACGCCAGGATCAACGCGCCGGCCATCACCGGCCATGGCCACACCGACCGGCCCGGCGTACCCTCCGGCGACCACGCCAACAACAACCCAGCACCCAGAGACACGAACCCGAACGCGACCACCCGCGCACGGAGACGCCGCGCCCACCGCCGGCCTCTCACAGCACACCCCAGGTCGGGGCGGCGAGCTGTGCCGGGCGCAGGTGCGATACACATGGAACTACCTGCTCCTTCACTGGTCAGGGTGCTCGGAGGGGTGGAAGTAGTGGACCGGCCCGACTGGTCTTGGTGGATCAAATAGGCCGGATCAATGACGCGGGACGACCATCAGCGGACACGGGAGCGCCGGTCGGCGCGGTGCTACTCGGACTCGGTGTCACTCAGGCCGGTGTCGGTGAGCGCGGTCGCCTCGACGTAGACCCGGCCCAGCACCGAGTCCCCACGATTGGGCAACCAGGCCGACATCTCACGCACCGCGAAGCCGAGCCGCAGGACCCCCACCGCGGCGGCGCGCTCAGCCCGCGTGCCGACCACCCGAAGCCTCATCGCCAATTACCGTCGACGCGCTCGGCAAGGGTCTGGACGAGCTGCGCCCGCGCCTTGGCGTCCGTCACGAGATCTTCGGCGAACAGGGACGCGCTCCGGAACCGGCCGGCCGCTACCTCGCGCTCGACGACGCGTGCGCTGGCGGCCACGCCCTCGGCCCACGCCGGCCAGCTCACCCGCGCCGCCTCGATCAACGGCCGCAAATGCTCGCGGTCCCACTCATCGGTGGCCGCCCGCTCCCCCGCCTCGACCGGCCGATGCTGCACCGAGCCCCGCCAGCCACAGGCACACGCCGCGACGTAACCGGAGGGTCCCCGTGTCTCCAACGGCCACATGTCCGTAAACGACCCATCCAGAAGCACCCTGGCCGCGTCTTCCTGGCGCCCTCGCCTCCGACCGGCGCTTCGTGCGGACCGCAATACAAGACGCCCATCAGGCCGCCCCACCGCTCTGCGCCCGGGCTGGGCCGGCAAGGTGGCCGCGCGCCAGCGCATCGGCGGCCCGGTCTTCGCGCCACCGCTCGGCCCACCGCTCGACGTTCACGCACGAACCGCTGGCCATTGCCGTCATTCACAAGCTCCGCGATGACCGATGCCGGAACGAGGTAGCGCCCACCGATCTTCACGCCTGGAAACCGACCTTCTCGCAGGTGGCGGTACAGCGTGGACTCGTCAAGGCGCAGCGCTTCGGCTGCTTCACGCACGTTGAGAAACGACCTGCGTGGAGGCGGATCGCTCTGATGATTAGGGAGGGTTAGCACAAGAGGCACCTTTCACTGGTTGAGTGGTAAAGGAGGGTTAACAGGGATGATGCCACCGGGTAGCCTTCGGTGTCAAGTCCCCCTTAAAGTGCGTGTGCAGAGTCCACGCCAAGAGGGAGAGGCATCGGTCCGGTGCTTGACGAGGTCCGGCGGGTCGCGCAGATGCAGGACCACGCTGCGCGGGTCAAGGCGGCCGTCGCACTCATGACCGAGCTTCAGCTCTCAGTGATCGAGACGGCCAGGATTCGACGGGAGAGCATCCAGTGGTTGCGGAGCAACGGCTACACCCTGGCGGCCGTCGCGGAGCTGATGGGCGTCAGCCGGGCGGGGTCGCCCACTTCGTGACGCCGGACCACCACCCGAGCGGGTGTTCCTCGGCGCAGAGGAAATCAGGGTTGCGGTGCCAGAACGAGCCGGTGGTCGCCGGCTCGTTGCACGGGCCGACAGCGCCGCGGCACAGGAAGTGCCGACCTCGCCCACCGGCTAGGGCTCGGCGGAACGCTGGAGTTCATCCCGATCAGCGGCGCGATAGACCTCAACCGCGACCACCTGGTAGTCATCTGCGGCCCCAAGTCGTCACCCGTAACCGCCGCAGCCCTCGCCGCTGACCCTCGGCTCGCCTTCGACTCGACTCCGGACGACCGCTGGTCGCTCGTAGAGCGGTCAACCGGCCGGGCCTTCTCTTCACCGTCCGACGACCCGCACGAGCCGCGGGACGCCGACGTTGCTTACCTCGGTCGCCTGCCCAGACCAGACGGCCTCGGCTCCTTCCTCTACATCGCAGGCATACACGCGATCGGCTCATTGGGAGCCGTGACCTACCTGACCGAACACCTCGCGGAGCTCTACGACGATGTGGGGCCGGCGCTGTTCTCGATGGTCATCGGTTGCGAATACGTGGTGGACGACGAACGCATCGTTCAGGTGGAACCGTTGACCCCTCCCCTACTCCACGACGCAAGCTAGACGGATGCATGCTGAGTGGGAGTCCTGGTCCGGCGGGGCTGCTGACAGTAACGAGGACTTCGCCGCGACAGGCACGAATGTTGCCGTTCTACTCGACGGCGCGGCGGTACCAGCCGGCATGCACACAGGCTGCCTACATCGCTCCAGTGGTACGTCCGGCAGCTCGCCGACCACCTCCTGACCCAGGCAGCGATTCCGGGTCTGCCCCTGCAAGAAGCCCTCGCCGCAGCGATCCAGGAAGTGACGAACGGCCATCGGAGAACGTGCGAGGTGGCGCATCCGCGTTCGCCGTCCTCGGCGGTGGTCGTCGCACGATGGAACGACGCCGCGCTGGAATGGCTCGTCCTCGGAGACTGCGTGCTCCTCATGGACGGCCGGGCTGGACTGGCGGCGATCTCCGATCGGCGGCTCGATGCGGTCAGGCCACGCCACTCAGAACAGTCGGCCGGGCGCAGCCCCCTCACGCGGTTGGACGACGAGCGGTCGATGCGTAATCGCGAGGGCGGGTACTGGATCGCTGCCAACGACCCAGAGGCCGCGCGGCATGCGCTTACTGGATGCTCTCGCCTAACTGGGGCCCAGCAATTCGTCCTCGCAACCGATGGAGCAACGCGCCCGGTGGATCGGTTCGGCTTGTACGACTGGCACGACCTTCTCGTCATGGCACGAGCCATGGCCCCGCTGGATGGCTCACGCGCGTGCGCGAGGTCGAAGCCTCCGACCCGGAGAACAAACGGTGGCCGCGGACCAAGACACACGACGATGCCACGCTCGGCGTCCTGCGGCCCCAGGCACAGCAGATATCCAGGCTGCATCGATGAACAGCTTTCGTTCATGTACTACTACAGAATAAGCCTCTGCTGAGATGAAGTCGCCGCTAGGCGGCTCACCGCGCCGGCTCGCGCTGCGGCCTGCTGATCTTCGGCCGGCATCGGTCGCTCGCGGCCGGCCGCACTACGAAGATCCAGAACATGCCTGCGGTGGGGGCCTCGCTCCGGGATGGCCGGGCGCTTCACGGCCACGTAGGTTCATAAGTGGTTTCTCTGCCAATGGGAGTGCAAGCGCCCTTACGCCTCGGTTTCAGTATCCGGATGGATCACCTCGGCGATCTCTCGTGCAATTTCATCGATAGTGAACTGTGCTGTACTCCGCGCAATCTTGTCAACGAGCGACGGCGACTGCGCCATCACTTCATCCTTCGTAATTTCATGCCAGATGGGCAACAACGTCTGCTGGCCGGAAACCGCACGGCTCACGATTCCGTCTAGCTCATACTGAGGCCAACCCTTAGCGAAGAAACTTCGCGACATGACGACGACTCCGAAACGACTTCGGGCGAGTCCTCGGTCAATCTTCCGGCGCAGACTATCTCCGATTCGTAGCTCGAAGTCGTCAAGCCAGACCGATATACCTAGCTCCTTGAGCGCATCGGTCAATGGGCGCGCGACAGCCACCTTATCCTCGCTGGCGTGGGAGACGAAGACATCCCAGACCTGTGCATCATCCGCGACAGGCGGCGGCTCCTCATGCCGAATGTCAGCGAGCGAGCCGCCTGATAGGCCTTGCCTAGCGGTCGGCAGTGGAGGCGGGATAACGCGAACACTCGATTGGGTACTGCCACGCAATCCGTTCATGTCGACCGTCACGTACCAGCGGCCATCCCGGGGAACTGCAATTCGGTAGGGAGACTGCTTAACAAGACCGCCGACGTACCTGTGTTGCCGGCCCGCCTTATAAGCGTTGAAATTCTGGCTATCCATCAGACGCACGTTCGCAGCGCTACCTCTCAGAGTGACCTCGACGGTCGCACCCCGCTTGAGATGAGCGAACTCGTACTGTGTATAGGGCATTCCGCCGACCACGACCGCTCCTTGATGCTCGCCTTGCAAGGCTCAAGGGTATACGGCCATCACCACGTTGTCGGCCCGCCACGCGGCCCCTTCGCGTCTCAACAGAGCACTGAGCAGGCGCAGCACTCAGCTCGTCTCCAGGGCGTGATGGCGTCCTCAGGGCGTCGGATGTGAACCGACGTTGACCCATGTCGAACTGTCAGCGACGGTGCATACGAGCAGGTCAGATGGATGCCAAGCCGCCCGAGCAGAGCGGTGACGGACGAGCCGGCCTGGACGCCGGGGTGTTGGCCACTGAGGGCACGCGCGCCCTGGCCACCCACGGGCCAGTAGGCCCGTCCGGGCGTTGTCACGAACGGACACGAGCCGCAGCTCGCCTCCAGGCGCCGCCGGCATCGGACAGAGAAGACGGCACCGGGCGATCTTCCACTGGCTACGTACCATCGAGGGCTCGCGGCAGCGAAGGACAGCGATCCGCGGCCAGACGACACCGAGTCAGGTCAGTACAGTCCTCGCGGCCGCGATCGACAACCCAATCAGCCCGAGCCGGGGGAGTTCGAACGAAGCGCGGCCCCACGTGTGGTGCAGCGTAGGTACCGTGGCGGGACAGCTCCGAGATGCCGCGGGGTAGGCGGCCTAGCAACACCGGCCAGCGACCCCACGATCACAGATCCGGCTACATGGTGCGCCCGCGACCGTCCACGGCGTGCCACGGCACAGAGAGTAACGACCAACCGGGAACGCCTTTGGGAACGAACTGGTCCCAGTAGTGCCGCAGGGAACGACTCTGCCGCCAGAGATACCAGACATACCCGCTGTTCAGAGACGTGCCCTAGTCGTCGCCCGTCCTCCTAAAGCGGGTGTCGCGCGTTCGAATCGCGCCGAGGGCACAACCTCTGACCAGCCAAAACGAGGCTCCTGACCAGTCGATACGCGATCAGGAGCCTCGTTCATGTGTCCGGTTGTGTCCTGCTGTCAGCGGCCGTCGTCGGCTGTCCACGCCAAATGCGCGCGCAAGTTTGGGGCCGTGGACTCAGGGGTGCCCCAACGCGGACTGCACGCGCCGCCTCAGAACCTCCGCGCTCCCGTCGATGCACTTGGCGTAGATCCCGTGCAGCATCTCTACCGAGTGCCCGGCCCACGCCGCAACGTCGGTTGCGGGCACCCCTCCGTTGAGCCAGGTGGACACGGCAGCGTGCCGGAGGTCGTACGGCGTCCGCGCCAACGGCGAGGTCAGCACGTCCTCTGTGAACGTCCGCGCTCGCGCCCGTTGCCACGCACGCAGGATGGTGAGCTTTGGCAGCTCGCTCGCGTTGCGCTCACCCCTGAACAGGCGGCCGTCGTCCCCCGTGCCGTACTCCGCCATGTGGGCATGAAGGTGCGCCGTCAATTCCGGTGGGCAGGGCACCGTCCTGCCCTCACCCCGCGCCCTGTGCTTGAGTTGCTGCCGACTGTCCCTGTTATTACCACTGTCGGTCCATTCTTTGCCAACGTGAGGTTCAGCGCGTTCCAAGTGCAATTCTCCCCACCCCTCTTTGGGGATGGACAGGTCACCCTTGGCAAGGCATACAGCCTCTTCCGGCCGCAGCGCCGCAAAGTAGAGGCAGCCGAAGAATGCAACTAGTCGCCGGCCGGTCCTTTCCTGTGAAGCAACCGCGTTCAGCAGCGTTCGCGCCTGTACCGGATTGGGTACAGATCTTCGGTCGACCGGCCGAACCGTTCTGCTAGGCACCTTCCATTTCATCGCCGGGATCGGATTGACCTTGAGGAGCTTCCGCTCTATGGCGTAGCTCATAGCAGAGTTGAGAACTATCCGCTTTCGGTTGATAACCGTCGGCGCTGCCGGTTTCCCGTCTAGCTTGACGCCAATCCTGTCCAAGAGTGGACGCAATACCGCAGGATCATCGAGCGCCGATACAGGAAGGGTATGACCGGAAACCCAAAGCAACGCGGCACGTATCTCTGGTGGACAGTTAGGGTCCTCGCGCCGACTCGTGTTGAATGCCCAACGGCAGAGGGCTGAACGAATCAGCTTGTCATCCGGTTTTCCTCGTGCGTTCTTGAACATGGCAGGAGTCATCGTGGTCAGCGCCTCGGCGTTCGTCTTTCGCGTTGACGCCGCAGCGTGCGGCCACTTCATATCCACGAACGCGCACGCGAACTCGTACCACGACATCTCGTGGGCCACCCGCCGCAGCGAGATCGGCAAACCCGAGTCGAGATCGAATGCCTCGCCCTTTCGTGCGGCGGCGACCAGATCGGACCGGAAGCCTTCGGCAAGCGCCTTGCCTTTGAACACCTCCCGCCACGGCTTGCCGTCGAGCGTCCACCGAACGTAGTACGTAGTCGTTCTCTTGCCCTGGTAGATCTCGGTCTTCCAAATACTCACTCTGTAGGTGGTATCCATCAGGCAACCTCCTCCTGGAGGGAAGCCAGCCAGTTGCCGTAAGCCTCACGGCTGATTCTTAGTGCGCCGTTCGGAAGCTTGATGCATTGGGGTGCTCGGTGCTTTGCGCGCCATTCATAGAAGGTGGACCGCACTATGCCCATCTCGTCACAGAACTCATCGACGGTCATGTGGGCTCGACTGGGCTTGGTTCGCACCGTGGGCTCCTTGTGGGATTCCGTCATCGTGGATCGTGTGCGGGCGTTGCTTTGCGGGAGAAGCGCTCTCGCGGCCCTCTGAGAGGGCCGTGGCCGGCCTGTTTCGGAGGGGTTGGTGTGGGTACCGTTCGTTTCGATCTCTGCCGCTGAGTCGGCCGGTTTGGTGGGTCGGGTCATGCCGTTGCCGCCTTTCCGGGCAGGCAGGTGGGGCAGAGTGCTTGGCCGCTGGTGCCGTATCGGTGGGTGAGGGTTCCGCAGTCGGTGCAGGTTCCGAGGTCGCGCGCTCGGTGGGTGGCGGCGCCGCAGGGGCAGCCGGGCAGGTCAGAGAGAGGTCGGGGAACACCGTCACGACCGTCACAACCGTCACGGCCGGAGTGTTTGGCCTGGTCAGGGGTGGTGTCGGGGTGTGACGGTTGGCCGGGTGCGATCGTCACGGCGGGGGCGTCGACCGTCACAGCGGCGCCGGGTGTGACGGTCGTCGGGATGGGTGTGACGGTCGGCCAGGTCGGACCGTCACAGCGTTGTTGCTGGTCAGAGGCATGTTGTGACGGTTGTGACGGTCGTGACGGTGTTTCCCGGGCTCCATCCGGTCCCGGTGTCGTGGCGAGTTTCCAGAGCCGGCGGCCGGTGCCGGCTTCCCGGTCGGTGTGGTCGATGGTGTAGCCGAGCTGGCGCAGCGCCGGTGCTACCCGGCTCAGTGCCGAGCTGGCCGCGCGTGCCGTCGCCGGCCATGGCTTGGGGCGGCGTTCCCCGGTGGTGGTGAGGGCGGTGAGGAGGTCGCCGCTGGCTCCTTCCCACGCGCCGTTGGCGTCGATGAGGGCTCGGACTTCGGTGGCGAACTGGTCGCCGTCTACGACGGTTTCGGCCAGGGCGCCGCGTTGGTCGAGGTAGCGGGTCAGGGGGTCGGTGCCGCGCACCTGGTCGACGGCGGCGACGATGCGGGCGAAGTCGGCCATGCGTGGCATCTCCGCCAGCCGCACACCGGGCAGCGCGGTGAGGACTGGACGGTGAGGTCGAGGAGTCCCCCGAGCACGGCGGCCCGGTCCTCAGTTCGCATGTCGATGTCGGTTTCGGTGCGCCGTTCGGATGCGTCGATGGTGTGCAGCTCGACGGCGAGCATCCGGTCGGCGAGGTCACCCCGGAGGTCTCCGAAGTCGATGCCGTTAGCGACGATGCGCGGCGAAACGCCAGGATGGACACGTCGTCGTCGGTGTAGAGGCGGCGGCGGATCGTGCCGGCCCCGGTGACCGCGCGGCAGAGCGCGTCGGAGAGCCAGGGTGGACGCCGGAGAGGTTGTCCGACCCGATCACCCATGCCGAGCTGGCGGTGACGGCCCACTGGTCGTCATCACGGGGCGCCGGGCGCAGCGGGACCGGGGACGGGTCGAGGACTTCCGCGACGTGGCGGGTCGCGGTGGACTTGCCGGTGCCCTGCTCCCCCAACAGGGCCAGGATCGGGTGCGGCAACTCCGGGGTGAGTGCTGCGACGAGCCACGCCAGCACGAGGGACCAGTCCGCGTCGTTGACGTTGAGCCGTTCCCGTAGCGGCGCGAGGTCACCGGGGCGGGTCGGGTCGGGCAGCGCCCCGGTCAGCGCGGTCCGGCGGAACAGCACCGGGGACTGCTCGATCACCCGCCACCCGGTCGCGGTGGTCACCACGACGTGCCCGTCCGCCCGGCCCAGGTCCAGCAGCAGGCCGCCGCCGTAGGCGGCCACGCGCAGCGCGAGGGGTTCGGGTCGCCTTCGGTGGCTTCGCCCTCCAACGCGGTCAGCGCGTCCGCGAGGGCGGAGCTGGACGGGACGGTGCCCGAGCATTGCCGGGCGTAGAGCTTGGCCAGCTCGACGCGTAGCCCGGTCCGCCCGCCGCGTAGGGACCGGGCGATCCGCGGCCCGTCCAGCGGCACCGCGAACGGTGTCCCATCTCCGCGCACGCGAACCGGTACCGGGCCAACGCCAACCGCCGAATCAGCGTCGCCTGCGACGGACTCCCCCGCCGGCACCGGCCGGCCCGGCCGGGTCGGGGGCGCCCGGTTCGTCTACCACGTCCGGTGGCGCCTCGGGCAGGTCCGCCAGCCTGTCCAGGTCCCACGGGTCAACCGGGTCGCCGGCGAGGTCGGCGGCGATCTCCGGCTGGTGCCCGTTGATCCCGGTCATGCCGCACCCCGCGAACGCCCCGGAGCGAGGTAGCCGTCCTCGGCGTGCCGGGACGCCACGTCGGCGGCGCCCCGGAGCCGTTGCAGTTCCTCGAACGTGGGCCGGTTGGCGGTCCGGCGGACCGCCTCGGCAACCGGGATCCACGCGTCGGCCATGTCCAGTTCGGCCTGTCGATAGCCGTGGGCGTAACCGATGTCGTAGCCGTGGGCGTAGCCGGTGTCGAAACCGTCCGCGAACGGCGTCGCCGGTGCCCCGACTCGGAGCAGGCGCGGTGGTGTGTGGCTCATGCGGTGGCCTCCATCGCTGGTGTCGGGCAGGGGTCGGTGGTGGCGTTGTGGCGGGCGCGGTAGGCGGCTTGGCGGCACGCGGGCGAGCAGTAGCGGGGCCACCGGCCGGTGGAGGGTCGGGGCGGGAGCGGGGCGCCGCAGCGGCAGTGACGCAACGCCGCCGGCGGGGTTGCGTCAGTCGTGACAGAAGGCACCAGGTCCCATCCGTCACCGGATTCGGTGATGCTTCCCCGGCGCCCGACCCGTGACGTTTCCCGATCGAGGGACGCCGCGGTGGATGCGTCACCTGGGGGTCGGTGGGTGTGGAGCTGGACGCCCAGCCAGAACGTGTACGCGGGTGGGATGGCTTGGGTGAGTGCGGGCCAGGGCATCCAGTCGATGCCCATCGCGGCCCGCGCCGCGTCCGTGCCGGCCTCGCTGGTCGGTGACGTTTCCGTCGAGCTCGTGGGGGTTACGTCGGCCGCGTTGGCCGTAGGACCCGTAGACCGGCACCGGGGGCGCGGTGCGGTCGTGCCAGCACGGCGTGCCGGTCAGCGGCACGTTGGACTCGAACAGGCGGTGCCGCCGCACCCCGAGACGGAGACTGTCCCCGCAGACCGTGACCGGGTTGGCCAGGGGTGCGCCGGGGACGTTCTCGATCACGTAGGCCCACGGCCCGCCGGCCGCGCCGCGTGACGCAACCGCTTCGACGAGGCGGTTCCGTACCGGCCCCACGAGGTCGGGGTGCGCGGCACGGCGGTGGGCGGGGGTGGCGGTGCTGTAGAGCTGACAGGGCGGGGACGCGTGGATCACGTCGAACCCCGCGAGCAGCTCGGAGTCCAGGGTGAGGGCGTCGGCCTGGACGAACGGGAACGGGTAGTAGGGCTGGGCCGCGAGGTCCACGCCGGTCACGTCGAAGCCGGCCGCGTGGTACCCGACCGACGGCGCCGCCGGCACCGCAGAACAGATCCAGCAGACGCGGCCGGCGCGCGGGTCGCCGGCTCACCGTGCGTCCCGGGTGCCGTTGTGCCGCTCGCGGCTCCACCAGGTCCAGAGGCGCCGGCCGAGGCGGACGCGTAGGCCGGTGGCCTTGCAGCGCCGGCAGAGCCGGACACCCGCGGCCCCACGGGGCGCGACGGTGGCCGGTGCCGTGGCAGGGCCGGCAAGTGGTGAACGGGAACGCAGCGCAGGCGAGCAGGTAGTACGCTGCGTAACCAACAGCGGCGAGCGTGGCCAGCTAGCTAGTGGCATGGGGGTGTCCACGGTTCGGCCTCCTGGGCCTGGTTTGGGGTGTGCGGGGGTAGGCGCCGCTAGGGGCTAGGGCGCTGGCCAGGGACTGATGGGTTGCTAGCGGGGGTGCTAGGTCTAGCGGGTGACGCCGCTAGACCTAGCGACCCTCCGGGGTCAGGCGGAAGGGGGATTCCCCTTCCGCCGGTTACGTTCCGCGACGGCCTCTGCGATGTGGTCGCGTTCGATGCCGCGCCGGTTGGCGCCTTTGCCGGTGTCGGGTCGGTGCCCCACACCTGCCCGGTGGTGATGCCGTACGGCTTGAGCGCGGCGGTGAGCTGTTCGGGCGTCCACGCCGGCGTAGAGCGTCGGGGCGTAGCTCGGCCAGGCGGGCGCAGACGGTCTCGGTCCACACCTTCGGTTCGGCGGCCGGGACCACGGTCAGGATGTCGTCCAGCAGCGTGTCCCGGCGGCTGGCCGGCGGTGTCGATGCTCTGGCCGGCGGCGTGGCCGGTCAGCGTGCCGGCGGCCTCCCGTAGCGCGCGGGCGCGGTCGGTGATGCGTTCGGCGGCCGGGCCGTCGACGTAGTAGGTGCGGACGATCTGCGGGTCGTCGCTGGCGCCGACGAGGTAGCCCGACGCCCTTGTCGCGGCGGGTGAACATGGTCGCCCGGATGCCGTTCTTGTACATGCGACGTGCCGAGGATCATGTCGTTTTCCATCTGGCCCATGACCCGCAGGCAGAACCGCGTGCCCACGTTCGCGCGTGACACCGGTGGGCAGCGCTCTTGGCGTCGGGGCGCTGGGTGGCGAGCAGCAGGATGACGCCCAGCGCGCGGCCGAGCTTGATGATCTTCTCGGCCAGCTCCCCGGCTTCCTTGCCGAACTCCGGGTGGCTGAACAGTTCCTGGCACTCGTCGATGGCCGACGACCAGCGGGTGCAGCCCGAGGCCCTTCGGCGGGCCAGCTCCGGGGTGACCTTGTTCTCCGGGCACACCGCCTTGGGCAGGCCCTTGATGACTTCGGCCGCGCTTGGCGCACTCGTTGCGCAGGTCGCGCAGCGCGAGCAGGGCCGTCCTCGTCGTCGTCGTCGTCGGCGCCGGACGCGTAGCGGTGCGCGACCTTGCGCCAGCGGGTCCAGGTCGCCGGTGCCCTTGAGCTCGAAGACCCACAGCTCGGCGTGCGGGTCCAGCGCGGCGGCCAGCAGCGGCAGCCGCAGGCGACGTCTTGCCCGCACCGGGGATCGACCCGATCAGCACGTTGGTGTACGGCAGCTCCATCGCGACCGCGCGGCCGCGCGGGTCGGTGCCGAACGGGAACGGCTTGAACAGGTCCACCGTGCCGGCCTTGAGCCAGCGGCCACGGCCGGTTGGCGGCTGGTGGCCATGTCCTGGTCGCCGACCCACAGCACCAGCCGGCCGGGGTGCATCGTCGTGCGCGGCCTCCGGCCACACGCAGCCCAGCGGGCGGCCGCAGGCCGGAGGCGAGCTTGTCGCGGCGCTCCATGACGTCGCCGGCGGTCACGCCGGGCGGGAAGGTCGACGTCGGCGCGCCAGCCGGGGCCGTCGCGGGTGATCGGCGCGGGAAGCCGATCGCGCGGCCGTTCTTCGCCATCGCCTGGTTGATGCCGGCGAGCCCAGCACCGCAACGCCCGGACCACGATGTCGGAGGTGAGCGCGCCGCCCTGAGCCGTGACCACCGCCCGGTCCAGCAACGGCCGATCCGCCGGCGCACCCAGCGCACCCAACCACAGCCACCAGCAAGGCAGCAGGCCCACCGCCGGCGGGGCGACGGCAGCCGCCAACCCGCGCAGCACAACAGCGCCACGGCCACCGGCGACGAAGCCCCGCAACCGCACCCGGTTGTCCCGCTGCGCGACAGCTTCAAATACTGCTGAGCGTCCTCGCGGCGCACCGTAGCCTGCCTGACCGGTTCGCCTTCCAGGTCGAAGCCCCAGCGGAAGCCGCCGCCGACGACGCTCCGCGGTCCCCCCGGCGAGCGCAGGCGAGCTTGCCGGCGTACTTCGGTAGCCGCAGCGCGTGGTAGGCCGCGGACGTGCCCGATGTAGCCGACGAGCCAGTGCAGCGTGTACAACAGCTCGGCGGCGGGACCGCAGCCACGACGGCACCACCGGCCGCCGCTCACCCCGCGCGGACCGTCGTGCCTTGAACCGCGGTCCCTGCTGCGCGGGGGAGCGGTCGATCGACCAGGACCGGAGAACCCGGCTGACTTCGTCACGTGTGCGCCCGTTGTGCAGGGTGGGGGGGGGATGACGTCGGCGAGTTCTTCTTCGTGTCGTTGCCAGTCAATTCGGGGAGCGTCTCCGGGTCTTCGCTGGGCATGATGAGACTTCCTCCATAGTGAAGGGGGCCGGAGCGCGGCCTCTCGGCCTAGGAACCTTCGGCCGCGCTCCGGGCAGAGCTACAGGTAACGACTCGTTGCGTAGATCGCTGTTCGCGTGCTGCCGCTGGAGCGGTCATGCGGCTTTGAGGGTACGGCGCGGATGGCGGTCGACACGCTGTACGACAGCCTGTCGACGGTGCCGCTTCACGGTCGCCTCGCTCAGACCGAGGCCGAGCGGCGATCGTCGCGTCGCGCTCGGGCCCGAGGACTCCCGGGGGGCGACCGCCGAGGCGACCCGGGGAGCGGCGGCGGACGGCTGCCGCTTTCGGTGCCTGTTTGCTGAGTCTGGACTACCTGCACCGGCTCGATGACCGGAACAGGCTCGGCGACCGGCTCTGGTACGGGTGCCGCGGCTTCCGGCGCGGCGGCTCGACGCTCGGTGCGATGCTTTCGGACGGCCAGCGCGGCGTGCGCCGGTGGCAATAGGGCGCCGGTGGCCATGACCATCAGCCCGTCGACCGCGAGCGGGCCGAGAACGACGGTCAGCGGCGTCTTCGCCGTAGTAGGTCGAGCAGCCCGGACAGGTGCCGGTAGGACACCAGGGCGGCGACCAGCGCGACCGGCAGCAGCCCGCCGAAGCGCAGCGCGACCCGCGCGGCCGGTCGGCCAGGCGATCGCGGGCCAGGATCTCGATCGCCACGAACAGCGCGACCGGCCAGAACACCGCGCCGACGCACCGCGCCGACTCCGGCGACCAGTCCAGCGGCGACGCCCGGCAGGCGGGACGTAGGAATGCGCGACGTTCGCGGCGATCGACACGGCGCCACCCAAGATAGTGCCGAGGTAGGCCCAGCCACGGCCCGAAACCTGCACACGACCTGCCCGCCTCGGACAGACTCAACGGGCCTGCGCCCCTCATGGCCGGTCACTCGGGGAGCCCTCTTGATCGCGACATGGGTCCCCCAACCCCCGTTCACGCGGCCTCCTCCTGAGTCGGTGCGCCTTCGGCGCAGTCGAGGCACTCGCCGAGCGGAGCGGCGGGAATGAAGTAGGCCTTGAGCTCGCCACAGGTGAAGCAGGTGCGGCGGGCGCGTCAGCGCCTTCCCGACCGCGACCAGGACGGCCAGGGTGGCCACCCGCTTGGGCCGGGACAGGGCCAGGTCGTAGAGGTAGGCCACGACCTCATCGCCCCGGGCGCCACATCACCTGCGCCGCGATCGGCTGACCACCCGGGCAGCGACCCCTGTCGCGGAGCTGGCGACGGGTGAAGAGGCCGAGCGGGGCGGACTGCCACGGGTAGGTCGGAAGGCCGAAACGCTCGCCTTCCGGATCGATGAACCGGGCGCGGTAGCGGGCCATCACGCTACCCCCGCTTGCCCCGCCACACGGCGACGAAGTAGGCGATGCAGAACGCGGCGCCGGTCCCGGACAGGACCATCCCGGCCGCACCCGGCACCGGAACCCCGATCGCGGCCAACACCGCGCCGGCCAACGCCAGCACGTCACGACGGCGCTTCACGCCGCACCATCCAAGACGTACGCCTCGTCGGCCACGAGGGCCTGACGGGCAGCGAGAACACGGTGCTCGGCACGACGAAGGCGCCGCCAGTCCAACGGACCGGCCGCGCCATTGAGGTTCGAGAGAGCGATCTGAGCGTCCAACAGGTCCAGCTCGGCGACGATCAGGGGCCACTCAGCGGTGATCGCGTCCAGCTCGGCTGACGAGGGCTCACGTTCTTGTGTGCTCATCACGGCGCCTTTCCGCAGGTCGGAGCAGGTAGCTAGCCCGCCCTGGTGGCGGCTTGGTCATCACCGTATACGAAGCTTCGTATACGCACAAGTCTTCGTGTACGAAGCTTCGTGTACGATGCGTGACGTAGCCGCGACCTGACGTTCTCGAGCCGAGCGGCATGGGGCGCCAGGGCCGCGACGACGGAAGGCAGTTCTCGTCACGTAGCCCTGATAGGGGGATCGAGCAGATGCCAGAACCGGCCTATGTCTCTATTGCCGGCGAGTACGCGCGGAGAATCCGTGGCGGAGAGCTTCCGCCGAGTACTCAGCTACCGAGTTACGCCGAGATCGCTCAACGACACGGCGTCTCGGACATTGTCGTCCGCAAGGCTCTTGAACTACTCCAGAGCCAGGGACTTGTTCGGGCTGTTCGGCGGCGCGGCATTTTCGTCGCGGACCGTCCCAATCTTGTACGGCTGTCCCCAGAACGTCAGATGGAGGATCCCGAAATCACGTTTCGCTATGAATCCGATCTGGAAATCCGCATCGAACGCGAGACCGCACAGACTCCCGCCACCGACGAACTCGCAGAGGCATTTGGGCTCTCGGTAGGTGACGAACTCACCTACGTCATCACGAAGGCTACCGAGGACGGCCGCCCGGTATCGATCTCCGATACGTACCAACCCGCCGGCGTGATCGGCACAGCGGAGGCAACCGTTCTAGAGGAGACCGTCGCAGACCGAATCCCTCCCCGAAGCATGCCGAATGGCTAGGTACAACCCCTGGCGACCTAGTGAAGACTGTTCACCAACGATACCTGACAGCTAAGGGCCAGCTAATCATGGTGTCGGACGTGTCCTATCCGCGAGACCGCTACGACGCCTTCGTGTTCCGGATGGTCCTCAACCGCGACGCTGTAGCCACCACCGGCTAGAACGGCTGTGACCCGGCGTTGAGCCTGCCTCAACGCCGGGTCCAACCCTCCGCCACGTCGGCCAGGTTCCACCACGAAACGTAATCCGAGTCAACTGTTTCCCGATGCCACCGCGACGACAATGCGTCGAAGAACGCGTCAGAGCCCGTCATCCCACCTTTAGGCTGCCCGATGTAAACCAATCGCTCTCCGCCCGCCTTCTCGAATGCAGCAAGCGCCTCTGATGCCATTTGGTTCCCCCACCCGGGCGGCCAGCACAGAAACAGCACGAAGTCAGAACGATCCCTATAGCGGGTCACGAAGTCCTCGGAATTCCCCACGTCATACCACACATCTGCCTGCCCGGCCGCAGCGGCGAACGACGCATTCTCCATCTTGTCCGGCGGCTCAGAATCGAACGCGTCGACAACGAGCCCCGCACCGGACAACTGCGCCGCCCAGTACCCCCGGCCAGCTCCCAGCTCTACGATTGGATGGCCCGCACAGAAGCGAGCCATCCATTCGACGGTTTCCGGCGACGGGATCGCATAGGCGTAAGTGGCCTGCAAGATCGTCTGCGCGAAGCCAAGTCGCATGCTCCCGTCTGGACGCCCACCGTTCACCACACGGCGACCCTCGCGCTCGCTTACCGAAGGCGCAACGATGGACCAGTACGGATTCGCACTCGCTGCTCTCCCGCCAGTTGTGTAATGAAGAAACCTGATATCAAATGCCGCATCGGCGTGATCGTCGCCGGTTCCCGTCAACGTCGATGCGGCATCAAGATACTCCGCCACGCGCGGATATTCAGCTTGAAGACGCTCCGCATCCTCGAACAGCGCGGCCAGTTCCTCTCGGCGTTCCGCCGTCAGCGCAAGCTCAGCCATGCACCCATTCTTGCCCAGATGGCGGCAAGATACGCTACCCGCCCGCCCCGCTGAGCATGACGCCGGATGGGCTACCTGGCGGGCCGGAGCGCAGGACGTGGTATCTCCGTCGTTGTACGCCATCTCGGCCGAGAGTGGGGCGCGGGGAGGGGCGTCCCCCTGTTGCTATCTCTCGAACACCTCATGAGCGAACCCTAGGGGTCCACTTACGAAGTCGGCACGTCGAGGAACTCGACCGTTCCGCCTATTCTTTCGACACGCTCCACCGCCCTTACCATACTCACTTGAGCGAAAGTAAAGAGTGTTGTGGGAAGGAGCGGTTTACCATAAAGCGATATTGCAAAGACAAGGCGGTTGGGTCGCGCATCTTCTGGAATTTTACGCCCAGTGCTTCGCTCCACTCTCTTCCATAGCTCTGCCCGTGCTTCCTTGTCGAAGATAATTTGCTCCATGGCGTTGCAACCCTGCGCAAAAAGATGGTGTAACGGACCAGAGCCTTTGCGAGACGTCGTTCGCTTTACGTGGATTAACTGATTATCCGGACCGATGAGATCCGCGACCTCGAACCCTTTCGGGTGTCGCTGCGTATAGATCAACTTCCTATCTGCAAGCATAAAGCCCTCCAGCTTCGCCACCTCCTTGTTATACGCTCCCTCCTCTAGCCCCGAGGGCCATGGGAGAAGAGTTAGGTCGGCCGGTTTGACCGCAAGTATGTTCCGAACTTTCTTTTGCAAGAACTCGTCGTAACCTTGCCCAATCTCGTACCACTTGTTCTGGTGTAGGAAGAAGCGATCACTTCCTAGCGAAATTTCGGCCGCTATCCACTTGCTCGCTGCTATTGCTCTGCCTATTACCTCTTCGCCTTCGGGGTCCGAACAAGGCTGCACAGTGGTTGCCGTCAACGCATTCAGCTTCGTAGCCGCAGAAAATCTGGCAACAGTTTCCAATAGGTGTTCGACGTCAAGCTCGTCGTCCCTAATTACAGTACGAGACGCGCCGCGCTTAATAACGTACGACTCAGCTTGCGCATACTCTTCCTCGCTCTCCCACGGAAAGGATAAGGCGAAGTTGGCTGCCGTCTCTTCTTCCTGCGCAAGTGCGTCGGACAGCGTAGCCGAAAGTAGCTTATGCCGAGGATCATTTGCGCGCAGCGCTTGAATCTTGTCAATGAATTCGAGCTCAGCAGCAGGTTCGCGGCTGCTCAGTACCTCGCCGATGGCTGTAAGATCTGACAGGAAACTCTTGGGATTACGACCCAGCGGGAGATTAAGCGAATCTGATCCCGTGAGGCTGAACTTCAAGTCCCGTCCCGCAGCGTGCGTGAGATGCTCCGCGGTGGCTTTACCGACGATGCGGCTGACTATTTCTCCGTACTCCTCGATACCAAAGTATCGCACCCCTTGACCGGATGGTACCGAGTTGCGATCGATTCGCGCTCTACTGTCAAGGATGTGCCTGGTAACTTGCTTAATCTGGTCCGAGTCGAGAGCTCTTATCGCAAATCGTAGTCCAAAACTCCGTTCAATTATACTCTGATCCAACAATAGCCATCCCAGCCCGAAAGTAATGGCGAAAGTATTGCTCTCAGTTCTGACTATCAGCACGGCCGCTGCTGTCGAGTTGCCGAGATGCACTTCACGATCAATAAGCTTGCTCACGGTGACTGACCATTTTGTGCGTTCTCTTGTGATTGAGCCAGAAATTAGCCAACCTGGCGTCCCGCCGATATCCACTGATTCAACGATGAAACTCGGGCCATCCGCCGCTTCGCTCAGATACTTCGCTTGAATGAGTTCTTCTGCGGCATCCCAGCCGCGGAGCAAGTAGACGGTCATGCGCGCAGTCTTTGACGGAGGTCGTGCCACGTTGCCCTCCTTCGACGGCCCGGCAACAGCACCGGACGGAGTAGGGGCTGGGTCACCACGGTATAGGTGGTTGCCCAGAAACTGTCCCGCCCAGACTCGTCGGATACCCGACATCTGCACACGCGCACCATGTGAACGACGACTCTGGGCTGGCCAGGCAACGTCGATCAGGCAGGTCGCGCCAAATGGGCGCGCAAGTCCGTGGGTGGGCCTCGTGGAACGAAGGCATAGGGGCAGG
Source organism: uncultured Actinomycetota bacterium (assembly GCA_963740255.1). Taxonomy (GTDB): domain Bacteria; phylum Actinomycetota; class Actinomycetes; order Mycobacteriales; family Cryptosporangiaceae; genus CAVUDO01. The sequence goes on from CAVUDO010000002.1 coordinate 1,762,251, forward strand.
TCACGGGCTTGAGCTAGCTCGCAACAGCCGACCTCTCCTAAAGCGGGTGTCGCGCGTTCGAATCGCGCCGAGGGCACAACCTCTGACCAGCACAAACGAAGACCTTGACCAGACGAACCGGTCAGGGCCTTGCCTTATGCCAGCTTGTCCGCGGCGCCCGCCCGACCGTCCGCGCTAGACACATGCCCAAGTTCGGGCCGATCCCGGCGCGTCCGCGCCAGGGTTGGCGGCCGGCCGGGAGGGTAAGGATCGGGGATAGCTGCTCACCTCGGAAGGAGCTGGTGATGGGTATCGGCGTGAGCGTGTTCCTGATCGCGGTCGGGGCAATCCTGACCTTCGCGTTGAACGTCAGCGTCAGCGGGATCGACCTGGACGTGGTCGGCTGGATCCTGATGGGTGCCGGGGTGCTGGGGCTGATCGTCACGCTGATCATCTGGGGCGGCCGCCGCCGTCAGGTGGTTACCACCGACCCCGCCTATCGCAGGGTCGACGAACGGCCGCCTGACGTCGTGTAGCCGCGAAGCCCCGCGCGTGACCGTTCCAGTTGCCCTGAAGCCCGGCGGGTGACCGTTCCAGTTACCAGGCCGGACGGCACTCGCCGCGCGGCCCGCACCCGTGGTAGGAACGCGTCCCCGGCGCCAGGGCCGCTCGCGGTCGACTGGCACCGGGGACGCGGTGTCCTACCGGTCGCCCCAGCTGGACGTCGCGTCCTTCGCCCGGTCGGCGCCCTGGTCGATCTTGTCGGAGTACTTGCCGCCGGTCTTCTCGTCGGCGAACTCGGCCGCCTTGTCGATCCCCTGGTCCACCTTGTCGCCGTGCTCGGACGCCATCTGCTTGCCCTTGTCCAGGAACTCGTCGCGCTTGTCCATGATCCCCATCGCACGTCCCCCTTCTCGCACTCACAGGGCGATTTGCCCGATTAATACCATCGCCACAACCCGCGGATCCGAAACCCCGCCGCGTTGACGGGCCGTTCGCCCCGTGCGGAACCGACGTCGAGGCGGCCGAGCGTGACCGACGGCAGGGTCCTGCCGTCGAAGGCGACCGGGCCCGGATGCGGCCCCTCGCCCGACGGGAGAGAAGATCGACGCCGACGACAACCCTTTCCGGCCCTCGCCGCGTCTGGTGAGAAGTCGACCCGAGAGCAGGTGACCGTTGGGCACGAACCCAGCTGCGGAGCAACAGTTCCGCGAGTTCGTCACGGCCCGCCACGCCGCGCTGCTCCGCACCGCCTATCTGCTGGTGGGCAACTGGGCCAGCGCCGAGGATCTGCTCCAGACCGCACTGGCCAAGACCTACCTCGCCTGGGACCGGATCGAACACAACCACGCCGTCGAGGCATACACCCGGCGCGTCCTGGTCAACACCGCCACCAGCTGGTGGCGGCGGCGTTGGCACGGTGAGCGGGCCACCGCCGTCCTCCCCGACCAGCAGTGGTTCGACGGCACCGACGCCCACCTGGAACGGCATGTGCTCTGGCAACACGTCACGGCGCTGCCCCGGCGCCAACGCGCGATCCTCGTGCTCCGGTTCTACGAGGACCTCACCGAAGCCGCCACCGCCGAAACCCTCGGCATCACCGTCGGCACCGTCAAGAGTCAGACCGCACGGGCCCTGGCGACGCTGCGCGTACGGATGGGCTCCGGATACCCGGACGACCAGCACGACCTGGTGAGGGGGCGACACGCATGAACGACCTGGAGCGCGCACTCAGGGACACGTTCGCGGTGCAGGTCACGGTCCCGCCGCCGGGCCCGCACGCCGCCCCCCATGCGGCCGCGATCCAGCGGGCCGGCAGCATCCGCCGCCGCCGCACAGCGGCAATCGTGGCCGGCGTCGCGCTCGTTGCGGCAGTCGTCATGGGCGCCGCCGCGGCGCTCACTCCCTACGAGCCCCGGACGCCGACCCCGGCCGACCAGCCGGTCGAGCCGTCGGCGGTCGAATACACCCACAACGGCCTGCTGCACACCGCGTCGGGCCAGACCGTGCCCCTGTCGCTGAAGGACGGCCACGCGCTGCAGCGCATCTACCGCGTGCCGGCCGGCTGGATCTACGAGTCGGACAACTACCTCAACATCCCGAGGATCGTCCTGGTGCGGCCGGACGGGCGCGCGACGGTCCTGGTCCCCGAGGGCGGCGACCTGGTCGCCGACACCCGTGGACGGCGGATGGCCTGGCAGAGCCGGGACGGCCGCCGGGTCACGGTGGCCGACCTCGACGGCGACCGGCTCGTCCAACGCGGCACAACCCCGTTGCCGGCCAGCCCGCGCGACATCCGCGTCGTCGCCCTCGTCGGGGACCGGGTGGTTCTGGAACGGGTCAGCTCATGCTGTGGCGGGGAGGGCCCGGCCTACGCGCCGCCGGCCTATGACACCTGGGACCCGAACGCCGGCGCCTTCGTCCCGACCTGGCGCACCGGGATCGACCCGCTGCACGGGGTCAGCTCCGGTGGTCTGCTGCTGGTGGGGCTCGCCCCGGCCAAGCCGGCCGGGAAGGAGTCCCGGGAGGCGTGCCTGGTGCTCGTCGAACCGGCCGCGGGACTGCGGACGAAGAAGCAGGCGTGCGGACTCGGCCTGTCTCTGGGCAGCACCGTCGGGAGGATCTCACCGGACGGGAAGTGGCTGGTCGACACAGACCAGGACGGGAACACCTGCCTGTTCGACCTCGACACGGCGTTCGGCGCCGGCCGGGGCGCGCGGCGGTGCGGGTTCCCCGACACGACCACCTCGGTCTTCACCTGGATCGACGACCGGACCGTCGTGGCTCCCCTCTCCGGGGGAAACGGCGTCGTCCGGTGGACCGTCGACGGCGACCCCACGGTCGTGACCCTGCCCATCGCGAACGGGGACGACTTCGTCCAGCGTCGCGACCGCTGACCAGATCCCCCGGAGGGTCCCCGTGGCATCTTCCGCCGGAGGGGTCGTGGCATCGCCCCTCCGGCGGATCTGTCAGGTGCCGATGCGCTTGCTGCCCGGTGCGGTGCGCCAGGCGACGACGACCGCGGGACGGGCGTAGTCACCGTCCGGCCACGTGCTGGCGGGGTCGTCCATGGTGGCGCCGTCCACCTCGCCGGGGTGCTGCACCGCGACGAAGACGCTGCGCTGGTCCGGAGTGAGGAGTGGCCCGCAGGTCTCGGCACCGACCGGCACGCTGAGGAACTGCTTGACGTGCCCCTTCTCCGGTCCGGACACGGCGGTGGCGAACAGCCCGTCGTTGGAGCCGAGCGCGTTGCCGTCGGTGGAGATCCAGAGGTTGCCGGCCCGGTCGAACGCGACGTTGTCCGGGCACGAGATGGGGCTGACCTTGCTCTTGTCGTAGCCGGCGAAGTACGTGCCCGGGTCGTTCGGGTCGCCGCAGACCAGCGGGACGTCCCACCGGAACGTGGTGGCCGCCGCGTCGTCGCCGGCCTCGGCGATGGTCAGGACATGGCCGTGCTTGTTCGCGTTGCGGGGGTTGGCCTCGTCCGGGCCGGCCTTGCCCGCGGCACCCCGGTTGGTGTTGTTGGTCAGCGCCACGTACACCTTGCCGTCGACCGGATTGCGCCCGATGTCCTCGGGCCGGTCCATCTTGGTCGCCCCGACCTGGTCGGCGGCCAGCCGGGTGTGCACCAGCACCTGGTCGACGCTCATGCCCGGCACCATCGACCGGTTGCCGACCACCAGCGGGATCCACTCCCCGGTGCCGTCGAACGCGCCGTCGGACGGGAGCTTGCCGGTGCCGTCGATCTCGCCGGCCGGGCTGTCGCCGGAGAACTTCGCCACGTACAGGGTGCCGGAGTCGAGCAGCGAGAGGTTGTGGGCGCGACGGCCCCGCCGCATCCGCTTCTCCGAGACGAACTTGTAGACGTAGTCGAACCGTTCGTCGTCGCCGAGGTAGACCACCGCGCGGCCGTCGGCGGCCAGCGTCGGGCCGCCGCCTTCGTGCTTGAACCGGCCCAGCGCGGTGCGCTTGCGCGGGACGAACGTGCGGTCGTGCGGGTCGAGCTCGACGATCCAGCCGAACCGGTTGGCCTCGTGCGGGTGCCTCGCCAGGTCGAACCGCTCGTCGACCTCGTCCCAGCGTCGGTTGCCGGACGGCACGGCGTTGGTGACGTCGAACCCGTACCGCTTCAGCGCCGCCTTGTCTGCCTCCGGGACGGCGTTCGCGCCGACGAAGTACTGGTTGAAGTTCTCCTCGCCGTGCAGCGTGGTGCCCCACGGCGTGAGTCCGCCCGCGCAGTTGTTCAGTGTGCCGAGCACCCTGGTGCCGGTGGGGTCGGCCGTCGTCCGCAGCAACGGCGAGCCGGCGGCGGGGCCGGTCAGCCGGAACGGCGTGTTCATCGTGATCCGGCGGTTGTAGCGGGCGGCCTTCCTCACCGGCCGCCACCGACCGGTGTTGCCGACCCGTTCCAGTTCCACCACCGAGAAGCCGTGCGCCATCATCGCGATCCGGCGCTGCTCGGGCGTCGTGTCGGCCACGCCCGTGACCCCGGGGAACATCAGCTCCTCGTTGGTGTACTCGTGGTTGACGACCAGCAGGGCCCGGTTGCGGCTGAGCGGGATCACCTCGACGTAGTCGTTGTTGTAGCCGAACTGCTTGGCCTGGGCGGCCGCGCTCTGGGCGTTCGGAGCGAACCGCGGCGCCCCCGGCTCGACCGGGTCGCCCCACCGCAGCACCACGGCGTGGTCGTAGCCGTTGGGCACCACCACGGCGTCCAGCGTGTTCGGCGGCACCGGCGGGAACGTCAGCCCGCCGCGGAGGGCTCTCGTGAGGTCCGGCGGGTCGGCCGCCGCGGGCGACAGCACGAAGCCGGCACCGCCCGCCGCGACCGCACCGGCCACCGCCGCTCCGATCGCGCCGGCCCGCAGCACGCTCCGGCGGGACAGCCGCCCGGCCACCAGGTCGCCGAAGTAGGGGTTGTCGCTGACGTTGGGAGCGGGGTGGGCGCACGCGTTGCCGCAGCGGTACAGGCAGGTGGCGGCGCTTCGCCCCACCGGATGCCCGACTAACGGCAGGGTCGGACGGGAACCGGGTTCAGGCGTCACGCTGGTCTCCTCGGGCCGTGGCACGTCCGGGCCACCGTAGGTGTGCCGGGTGAGCGGGGCAAGCCCGTGAGGTGAACGGCCGATGACCCGCGCCGGTCGGTCAGGCCGGTTCCAGGGTGCGGCCGAGGAAGGCGACCAGCCGGTCGCCCGGCCCGGCCGACGCCGGCGCCTCCCTGGGCGCCCAGCTGTTCATCCTCGACGCGCCGCTGCTCGCGCTCGCCCCCGTCGTCCTGGGCATGCTGCTGGGCGTCATCGCCTGGGGCCGCTGGCCAGCGACCAAGAGTCTGTTCGGCAGGGACTGAGAGCTGAACCGGCCGGACCGACACATGGTCGGGCTGGGACGGTGACACGGCCAGGGCGAACGCGAAGGGAGCCTGCCCCACCTCGATGGACCAGGCTCCCTTCGGTTCCGCGGCAGGCGCCGGGAGGCCGCTAGTTGAGCGGACAGCCGCCGTTGTTGGCCGCGTCGAGCTGCGCGGCCACCGCGATCATCGTGGCCCGGGAGCCCGATGCCAGCGCGCTGTTGACCATGTCCACCACCTCGCCGGTGGTGTAGGCGTAGTCCACCGCGACCGAGTTCAGGATTGCCGCGGCACCGGCTCGCAGGAGGATGCGCTCCGCGCCCGCGAGCCCGGAGCCCCCGGGGAACGCCAGTGCCGCCAGCAGCGTCGTGCCGCTGTACGTGCTGCCTGTGAACGCGTCGCCCACCGTCGTCGTGGTCGGGACGGGCCACGACTCCGGGTGGTTCTTCCAGTAGCCGGGCGTGCAGCCCTCGCCGCCCGGAGTCTCACTCGGCGACGGCGACTCGCTCGGCTCTGCCGACTCCGTGGCGATCGTGGTGTTGGCGGCGGCCTGTGGCCCCGCACTGATGACGGCGACCGCCAGCAACGCGGCCAGCACGCCCCCGACCGCGCTCAGCCACATCGTCGTCGAACTCTTCTTCGTCCGCATCATGCACCCTCTTCTGACCGTGGCACCCGAAAGTGCCGTCGCCGACGCCGCCGCTCATGACGGACCAAACACGTAAGGAGAACGACGTCATGGACCACTGATACCCGAACCTCTCGTTTCGGTCGCGCGTCGTCCGTCCGGACGAGGCTCGGCCCAGCCACTCCGGCTCCGGAACCAACCCGGACGGCGCACGCCCGCCCTATGCCGTGAGCTTGGCGGCCACGTCGTGCGCCGCCTCGATGCCCGCACTCACCGCGGCCTCCCGCAGTTCGGGCGTGACGTCCATCGGTTGGGCGTGGATGAACTGGATGTCGGTGATCCCGACGAAGCCGAAGATCGCCCGCAGGTACGCCTCCTGCAGGTCGTAGGCCTGCATCGGGCCGGCGGAGTAGTCGCCGCCGCGCGTGGTGACGCACACCATCTTCTTGCCGTGGCAGAGGCCGACCGGAACGCCGTGCTCGTCGTAGCGGAACAGGTACCCCGGCTGGATGATCGCGTCGATGTAGTACTTCAGGGCGTACGGAATGCTGAAGTTCCACATCGGGGTCGAGATCAGGTAGACGTCCGCGGCCAGAAACTGGTGGATCAGGCTCTCCACCCGCGCCCAGGACTCCGCGTGCTCCGGATCGACCGGCCGCCCGAGCATCAACGTGTACTTGGCTTCGATGTTCTCCCCGGCCACCGCGGGGAGGTCGTCGGTGAACAGGTCCCGCGTCTGGACCTGCACGTCGGGAGCGCCGGCCCGCAGGCGTTCGAGGAAGCGTTCGGAGATGCGCAGGGTGTTCGAGTACGACGGGCGTGGCGTGGCGACGATGTGCAGAAGGTGCATCGTGATCTCCCTCGGACGGGGGTGCCCCGTGCGGACATGCACGTGGTCGAGCGGGCAGCCCCCGCCGCCGCGCCTCGATCGTCCGGGCCGGCGCCGACGGGGCACAAGCCGCCGAACAGCCGCAGGAATCGGCACTCCACACCGGCCGGACGACTCGAATTGGGCGGACAAGGGTCACAACCCAGGCGTCGCCACCGTGCACGTCCCGCACGCGCCGACGCCCGTCCGCCGGGGGTCGGAGCGCCGAACCGCCCTACGGCCCGGCGGGCGGCACGGGCCAGGGCAGCGCGGCCCGGTCGACCTTGCCGTTGGACGAGAGCGGAAGCGCGTCGAGCGGCACCAGCGCCGCCGGCACCAGGTAGGACGGCAGGATGCCGGCGAGGAAGGTGCGCAGCTCGCCGGGAACCAGCGCGAGACCCGGCGCGCGGTAGTACCCGATCAGCCGGCGACCGTCGAACTTGTCGCCGACCGCCCGCACGGCCGCCGCGTGCACGCCCGGGTGCCGTTCCATCGCGTGTTCGACCTCGGCCAGCTCGATCCGGTACCCGTGGATCTTGACCTGGTGGTCGCGCCGGCCCAGCAGCTCGATGGTGCCGTCGGGGAGGTATCGGCCCAGGTCGCCGGTGCGGTAGAGGCGAGCACCCGTCCGGGGGTGCGCCCCGAACGCCAGCTCGGTCGCCGCCGCGTCCTGCCAGTAGCCCCGCGCAAGCCCCGCGCCGCCGATGACGATCTCGCCCGTCTCCCCCGCTGCCGGCCGTTCACCCTCGGAACCGAGCACTTCGACGGTCTGGCCGCGCATCGCCCGTCCATAGGGGATGCTGCGCCAGTCCGGGTCGCCGCGGTCGACCGGGTACAGGATCGACCAGATCGACGCCTCGGTGGCTCCGCCGAGGCTGACCACCTCGGCCTGCGGAGCGAGCGCGCGGATCCGGTCGGGCAGCGCGAGCGGGATCCAGTCGCCGCTGAGCAGCACGAGCCGCAGCGACGGCGGCAGCGTCGCCCCGCGTTCGGCGGCGTGCTCGACGAGCAGCGACATCAGCGCGGGCACCGAGTTCCAGACCGTCACCCCGTGCTCGGTGAGCTGGCGGTGCCAGGCACCCGCCGTCCGGTCGTCCCGGCCGGGGACGACAACCGTGCCTCCCACCGCCAGCGTGCCGAACACGTCGTAGACCGAGAGGTCGAAGGCCAGCGACGACAATGCGTACACCCGGTCGGCGGGACCGACGGAAAAGCGGTCGTTGACCTCATTGATGGTATTCATCGCGGCGACGTGTTCGACCATCACGCCTTTCGGCTGGCCGGTCGAGCCGGAGGTGAAGATGACATACGCCAGATCTGCCGGCGAGACAACGGGAAGCATTGCCGTGTCCGGCTCGGCGGCGGGAATGGCGGTGGGCACGACGAGGTGCGGAAACCCCGCCCCGCCGTCCTGCCTTGCGGCCGAGAGGTCAGTGGCGACGACGGTCGGATCGGCGCGACGGAGGAGTTCGGCCACCCGGGCCGGCGGATTGCCGGCGTCGATCGGGACGTAGGCCGCGCCCGCGCGGACTACCGCCAGCGCGGCGACGATCTGCTCCCAGCCCTTGTGCGCCACCACCGCGACCCGACTGCCCGGGCCGACGCCGCTCGCCACCAGCTCGACCGCCAGCGCCGCCGTGCGGTGCGCCAGCTCGCCGTAGCTGACGCGCCGGCCGGCGGCGAGTACGGCCAGCCGGGCGGGATGCGTCCCGGCGTGGCCGAGGAACGGGCCGTGGAGCACGTCCGAATGGTCACTCACCGTACTCGTTCACCCCGTGTGGCCGAAGGCAGCAGGTGGAACCGCTGGTCAAGCAGCTCACTCGCTGCTAGCTTACGCCCAGCCTGCCTTGGTACGCCGGTGCCGAGGACGGGTCGGACAGCAGTCCCCCGCCGGCGGACGCGACCGGTGACGCGATCGGTGATGCGGCCACTCGCGGCGGCGCGGCGGCCGTCCTCGGAGGGCGGTGACAGGGCGACGTGACCGGATCTGGCGCGGGCGGGAACACGCCGCCGGGACTGTTCGCCGCCGGGCTCGCGGGCCCGCACGTCGAGGAGTACCGCACGCGGGTGCGGGCCGTGCTGACCGAGTCGCTGGTCCCCCTCTTCGGGGACGCCGAGGCAGCCCGGCAGTTCCCGCGCGAGTCGCTGCGCCGGTTGGCCGAGGCCGGACTGCTCCGCGAACGCTGGCCCGGCGGTCCCCGCGGGGACGAGGGAAAGGCCACCATTCTCGCCGAGGAACTGGGCCGGGCCGGCCTCGGCGGCGTCGGAATCGGACTACTCATCCAATTCCAGGTCGTGCTGTCGATCCTGTTGAAGTTCGGTCACAGCGCACCCTTGCGGGAATACGCCGACCGGATCCTGGACGGCGAATTCGTCGGCTGTCTGGCGGCGTCGGAATCCCACGGCGGCTCCGACCTGGGAAACATCGGCACGACCGCCATCCGGGAAGCCGGCGGGTGGCGGGTACGCGGCTCGAAGTGGTTCGTCTCCCCCGGCGCCGCGGCCGACTTCGTGGTCGCGCTCTGCCAGCTCGAAGGCGGTCGGGGCGGCGACTCGCTGGCGCTCGCGGTCGTGCCGCGGGACGGCTTCGGCTCCCGGCGCCTGGACACCGCGGGCGTCCGGAGTCTGTCGACCGCCCGCCTCACGATCGACACCGTGATCCCGGACGAGCTGATGATCGCGGCGTCGGGAACCGGGCTCCGGGCGATCACCTGGGGCCTCACCCACGAACGGCTCGGGGTGGCCGCCTACCTGGTCGGCACGGCGTTCCTCGCCCTGGACCTGGCCACCACCCATCTGCACCGCCGCCGCACGTTCGGCGCCCGACTCGTCGACCACCAGGCGCTGCGCCTGCGGCTGGCCCGGCTCTGGTCGGAGACGACCCTGGCGTCCCGCGGCATCCACGCGGTGGCGTCCTGCTTCGACGTTCCCGACCCGGCGTCGGCCCGGGAGTGCGCGGGCGTCAAGGCGACGGCCTCGCTGCTGTCCGAGCGGGTGGTCAACGAGTGCATGCACCTGTTCGGCGGCAGCGGGTACATCGAGACCGAGACGCCGCTCGCCCGGCTGCTGGCCGACTCGCACGTCGGGCGGCTCGGGGCGGGGACCGACGAGATGATGTGGGAACTGGTGGCCGGCGGGCTGCTGGCGGCCGACGACGTCTACGACAGGTTCGTCGATGTCGCCGACTGAGCCGGTGGATCCGCGGCGGCTCGCCACGGCCGTGCGGACGCACGTCGCGGCACTGCTCCAGCTCGCGGACGAGGAGGTTCCGACCGACGTCCCGCTGGCCGCGCTGGGACTCGACTCGATCATGGTCATCGGCCTGCAGGGAATGCTGGAGGACGACTGGGGCCTGTACGACTTCCCGATCGCGCCGCACGCGACGATCGACGACCTCACCGCCCGGGCGTCCCGCGGGACGGCCGGCGGCCTGCCGGGGGCCGCCGACGGCACCGCCGTGCCGCTGGGGACTGCCACCGGCACCGCCGCCCCGCCGGGGACGCCCGGGCGCGGCCGGCCAGTTCCGGCGTCCGCCGCGCCCACGACGTTCCCGGCGGCGGCGCTGCAACGGGCCTACCTCGTCGGCCGGCGCCGGGACCTGCCGCTCGGCGGGGTCGCGGCGCACATGTACCTGGAGTTCGACAGCGACGACCTCGACCTGGACCGGGCCCAGCGGTCACTGCGCCAACTGGTCGACCGGCACCCGATGCTGCGGACGGTCCTGCATGCCGACGGGACGCTGGAGACGCTGACCCCGTGCCCGGCCTACGAGATCCCGGTGACCGATCTGCGCCCGCTCACGCCGGCGCAACGCGAGGCCACGCTCGACCAGGTCCGCGCCGAGAAGTCGCACCAGCTCCGCCCGACCGACGAGTGGCCGCTGCTGGACGTCAGCGCCGCCCGCCTCACCGACCGGCGCACCCGGCTGTCGGTCTACCTCGACTTCGTCGTGGCCGACGCGGTGAGCTGCCTCGGCCTGCTCGGCGAGTGGGGCGCGCTCTACCGCGCCCCGGACGTCGCGTTGCCGGAACTGCCGACCACCTTCGCCGGCTGGAGCCGCGAACAGGCCACTGTGGACTCCGGCCGGCTCGGGCGGGCCCGGGCCTACTGGGCGGGGCGGATCCCCAGGCTCCCGCCGGCTCCCGAACTTCCGGTCCGCACCGACCTCCGGGACGTGGTCGGTGCCCGCTTCGCGCGGACGCAGGTCCGGATCGCCGGGGCGGACTGGACGGCGCTGCGGAACCAGGCGACCGCACGGGGCCTCACCACCTCGGTCGTCCTGTGCGCCGCGTACGCCCGCACGCTCGCCGCGGTGAGCCGGCGGCCGGACTTCACCCTGACCCTGACCCTGTTCAACCGACCGCCGGTGCCGCACATCGAGCACGTGGTCGGCGACTTCTCCAGCACGACCCTGCTGGCCGTCGACGCGGCGGGGCGGCGGACGTTCGGCGCGCTGGCCCGGGGGATGCAGGACCGGCTCTGGCTGGACCTCCAACACCGGGCCATGCCGGGCATCGCCGTACTCCGGGAACTGTGGAAGGCGGGCCGGACGCCGCTGCTGCCGGTGGTGTTCACCAGCCTGTTCGAGGACTTCTCCGGCCTGGACTGGCTCGGAGAGAACGTCTACGGCGTGTCGGAGACTCCGCAGGTCTACCTCGACCACCAGACGTTCGAACGGGGCGGCGACCTCGTGCTCCAGTTCGACTACGTCCCGGAGCTGCTGTCGCCGGAGCTGCTCGCGCAGATGATCGAGCGCCACGCCGGGCTGCTCGGCACGCTCGCCCGGGACCCGGGCGCGTGGGAGTCCGTCACCGGGAGGGAACGCGTGTGACCAGTGCGCACATCAACCCAGGCATCGACGCCGACCAGGTCGCCGCGCTGCTCGGGGAGGTCAAGAACCTCCCCGCGGTCGACGCCCACGCGGAGTTCGACGACTACGGGATCGACTCGCTGGACCTGCTCCGGCTGGCCGACCTGCTGGAGGCGCGGGCCGGCGTCCGGTGCGGCGTGGACGACCTGGTTGCCGCCCGCAGCGCCGCGCAGCTCGCCGCCCTCCTCAACGCCACCGCCGCGGGCCACCCGGGCGCCGGCGCGGGCGCAGCGGCGGCGGGCGCCACGAGCGACGCCGCCGGCGCAACCGACTGACGGGCCGCTGTCAGCGGGCGCCGCCCCGCAGCCGGTCCTCGACGAGGACGGGCAGGGTGCCGTCCAGGTAGGCCGCCCGGCACGCCAACCGCTGCACCTTGCCGCTGGACGTCTTCGGTAGCGCACCGCTGCCGATGAGCACCACCGCGCCCGCAACCAGACCGTGGTCACGGCCCAGCGCGTCCCGGATCCGGCGGGTCAGGCCGGGCACGTCCGGAACGGCGGCCAGGTCGCGGACCTCGTACACCACGACGATCTCCTCGACGCCCGCCTCGCCCGGGATGCCGAACGCCGCTCCCCGGCCCTGCCGGAGCGCGGGGTCACACCGCTCGACGGTCAGCTCGAGATCCTGGGGGAAGACGTTGCGCCCGCGGACGATGATCAGGTCCTTGAGCCGGCCGCTGATGAACAGTTCGCCGTCGAGCAGGAACCCGGCATCCCCGGTCCGCAGGTATCCCCGCTCGTCCCCTCGGTCGCCGTCCGGGCCGGCGACCCGCGCACAGAACGTCTCCTCGCTCAGCGCCGGCCGCCGCCAGTAGCCAGCGGCAACGCTCGGCCCGGACACCCACACCTCCCCGACCGTGCCGTCAGCGCGCTCCGCCGACGTCTCGGGGTCGACGATCCGTACGTCCTGGCCGTGGTCGGCGCGGCCGCTGCTCACCAGCAGCGTCCCGCTCCCGGCGTCGTCCGCGTCGGTGGCCCGCCCCTGCTCCAGGCCGTTCCGGACGAACCGCCGCACCACGGGCCCCTGCCGGCCGGTCACCATCAGGGTGGTCTCGGCCATGCCGAAGCAGGGGTAGAACGCGTCGCCGCGGAACCCGGCCGGCTCGAACGTCTTGGCGAAGCGCTCCAGCGTTTCGGCGACGATCGGCTCCGCGCCGTTCCAGGCGAGCCGCCAGCTCCGCAGGTCCAGGGCGCTCAGGGCCTCGGGCGTGGCCCGGCGCGCGCAGAGGTCGTAGGCGAAGTTCGGCGCTCCGCACACGGTGCCGCGGTGCTCGGTGACGAGCCGGAGCCAGCGCAGCGGGTCGCGGATGAAGTCCCCCGGCGCGATCAGCACCGCCTCGGCGCCGGCGTACACCGGCGCCAGCACGGTCGCCACCAGCCCCATGTCGTGGTACAGCGGCAGCCAGGACGGCAGGACGCTGTCCCAGGAAAGGTGGAACGCCCGCTGGATGCGACGGACCTGGTCGACGATGTTGCCGTGCGAGACCATCACGCCCTTGGGCGCGGACGTGGATCCGGAGGTGTACTGGAGCACGGCCGGACCCGACCGGTCGAGGGCGTCGGGCACGTGCCCGTCGCCACCCGTCGCCAGCGCGTCGGCCGTCGACCAGGGCACCGACCGGAGCCGCGGGAAGTCCCGCGCCGCCGGCCCGCCCTCGACCAGGTCCATGCTGCTGGTGAGGCCCAGGCTCGGGCCCGCGTCGCGGGCGATGCCCTCGGTCTGGTGGGCGGCCACCGCGGCGACGGCGGTCTCGCCCAGCGGGGTGGGCACGGCCACCACGCCGGCGTACAGGCAGGCGAACAGGCTCGGCACGAACTCCGCCGGCTCGACGAAGGCGAGCAGCACCCGGTCGCCCGGCGACACCCGCCGTCGGAGCCCGGCGGCCAGGAGTGCGGCCCGGTCGTGCAGCTCACGGTAGGTGAGCGTCTGCTCGTCGCGTCCGCGCTTGGCCGGGAACCGGAACGCGACCCGGTCGGGCACCTCCCCCGCGTGCCGCCGGAGCACGTCGACCAGGGTCGTCGGGGCGGACGTGTCGACCCTGGTCACGGAAATCCGGCTCCCGTCGCACGGCGGAATCCGGGTGATCCTAGTGCCTGCCGGGCGCCGCGAAGAAGGGCCGACGAGGTGTCGGTGTGACACCGGAGACAAGTTCGGTTTGCCTGCCCCGGTTGTTCACGCTCTGCTACATTCTGGGTTTCCTGCTTGTCACAAATCCTTTTCGGGTTGGCGCCTTGGGGGAAACATGCCCCTCCCGGTACTCGTCGGTAACGTCCTTCCTGCCGTACTCGAAGCCTGGCCGGCACCGCCCACACCCCGCGGCCGGCCGGGATGACCACGGTGGAAGGGCGTACTGCCCTCGTCACAGGTGGTAGCGGGGAGCTGGGCGGTGCGGTCGTTCGCGCGCTGGCCGGTCGGGGCCTGCGGGTAGCCGTGGGGTACCGCGCCAACGAGGCCGCGGCGGACGCGCTCGTCAAGGAGACGCCCGAGGCGATCGCCGTCCCGCTGGACGTCACCGATCCCGACAGCGTCCGGGCGGCGTTCGAGCAGGTGCGGGCCGACCTCGGACCGGTGACCGTCCTGGTCTGCGCCGCGGGCGTGGTCCGCGACCGGCCCGCCGTCCGGATGCGTACCGAGGACTGGCGCGACGTGCTGGACGCCAACCTGACGGGCGCTTTCCACTGCGCCCGGCAGGCGCTGCCCGGCATGCTCGGCGAGCGGTTCGGCCGGATCGTCTCGATCGGCTCGGTCAGTGCGTCGGTCGGCCCGGCCGGCCAGGCCAACTACGCCGCCGCCAAGGCCGGCCTCGTCGGCATGACGAAGTCGCTGGCCCGTGAGGCGGGCCGGTACGGGATCACCGTGAACGTGGTCGCCCCCGGGCTGCTCCCCTCCGCGCTCGCCGAGCCGGTCGGCGCCAAGCTGTGGGACGCCTACCGCGCACTGTCGGCCACCGGTGCGCTGGTCGACCCCGCCGACGTCGCCCGGGCGGTGCTGTTCTGCGTCGAGTGCCCCAGCCTGACCGGCCAGCAGATCACCGTGGACGGCGGCGTCACCTGACGAGGACCGCCGCGCAAGCGCCGCGGCCGGAGCCCAACCGGATGGCGCGCGACGCCGTGAGAGAGGGAGGAGGCGCACGATGGCACTGACCCGGGACGACGTGGCCAGGGAGTTCGAGGACCTGCTCGTCGAACAGTTCAGCGTGTCGCGCGGGGACCTCACCGCCGACGCCCACCTCTTCGACGACCTCGGACTCGACTCGATCGACCTGCTCAGCGCCCTGGCCATCGTGGAGAGCCGCCACGGCGTCGCCATCCCGGACGACGACCTGCCGGACATGCTGGTGGTGCGCGGCTGCATCGACAGGATCGCCGAACGGGTGTGCGCGCCGTGACCGCGAATCCGGCCACCGGTTCGCCGCGGGAGGTCGTGGTCACCGGGATCGGGGTGATCACCCCGGTCGGCACCGGCGTGGAGGAGTTCTGGACCGGGCTGGTGAAGGGCCGGTCCGGCATCGGCCCGTTGACCCGGTGCGACCTGGGCGACTGTCCCGTCGGCGTCGCCGGCCAGATCGACGACTTCGCCGCCGAGGACCACCTGGCGCCCGCCCTCCGGCGCAAGCTCGGCCGGTTCTCGCAGTTCGGCGTGGCCTCGGCGAAGCTCGCGATCGAGCATGCGCGGCTCGACCCGGCCGGGACGGACTCCGAACGGGCCGCCGTGGTGATCGGCACCTGCTACTCGGGGCTGGCCGAGGCGGAGCCGGGCGTCGCCCGGTACCAGGCCGAGGGCTGGCGCGGTGTCGCCCCTTCGCTGGGGCCGGCGTTGATGGCGAACGCCGCGGCCTCGGCCGTGTCGATCGTCTACGGCTTCCGCGGCCCGGTCGAGTGCATCGCCACCGCGTGCGCGACCGGCGGGCAGGCGATCTCGCGGGCCACGGACCTGATCCGCCTCGGCTACGCCGACGTCGTGCTCGCCGGCGGCTGCGACGCACCCCTGACGCCGATCGCGGTGAGTTCGTTCGCCACCGCCCGCGCGCTGTCGACCTGCACCGGCGACCCCGCGGCCGCCTCGCGTCCCTTCGACGCCCACCGCGACGGGTTCGTGATGTCCGAAGGCGGCGCCGTCCTCGTGCTCGAGTCGGCCGACCATGCCCGGGCGCGGGGGGCGACGCCGCTCGCGCGCGTGCTGGGCTGGGGGCATTCCGGGGACGCCCACAACCTCACCCAGCCGCCGGCCGACGGCGCCGGCGCCGCCCGGGCGATGGCCGCGGCGCTGCGGATGGCCGGCTGCGCACCGGCCGACGTGGGCTACCTGCACGCCCACGCCACCGGCACGCCGCAGGGCGACCTCGCGGAGGCCCGGGCCCTGCACCAGGTCTTCGGCGGATCGCCGCCCCCGGTGTCGGCGTCCAAGTCGATGACCGGCCACATGATGGGCGCCGCCGGATCGGCCGGCGCTGCCGTGGCCGTGCTCGCGCTGGCCGAGGGCATGCTGCCGCCGACCATCAACCAGGACGAGCCGGACCCGGCCTGCGATCTCGACGCCATCCCCCACGTCGCCCGCGCCGCGAGCCCCGAGGTCACGATGAGCAACGCCTTCGCGCTCGGCGGCATCAACTGCAGCCTCGTGTTCGGCCGTGCCTGATGCCCACGGGAAGGTCCGGTCCCGCACCGGGCCTGCTCCTGGTCACCGGGGCCACCGGTGTCCTGGGGCCCAGCGTGCTCGCCGCGTTCGGCCCAGGCCGGTGCATCGCGCTGCGACACCGCACGCCCGTCCTCGGCGGAGGGGTCGAGGTGCTGACCGGCGACCTCACCCGGGAACGGCTCGGACTCTCGCCCCAGGACTACCGGCGCCTGCTCCCGCGGCTCGGCGGCGTGCTGCATGCCGGTGCCCTCACCACCACGACCTGGTCGGCGGCCGAACTCGAGCGCACCAACGTCGGGGGCACCCGCAACGCGGTACGCCTCGCCGAGGACGCCGGCGTGCCGCTGCACCACGTCAGCACGTTCTACGTGCACGGCCGGGACGCCACCCTGACCTCCGAGCCCACCAACCCCTACCAGGCCACCAAGCGGGAGGCCGAACGCATCGTCGCCGCCGCGGCCGTGCCGACCGCGACCTACCGGCTGCCCATCCTCATCGGGGACGCCGACACCGGGGTCGTCACCCGGTTCCGCGGCCAGGGCCTCTACGTCGGCGCGAAGACGATCGTCGGCGGCAACGCGCACCTGCTGCCGGCGCCGACACCCTGCTGGGTGGACTTCCTCCCCCGCGACCACGTCGCCGAGTGCCTGCGGATCGCGGTGGACGCCCACCTCGCCGGCACGTACTGGATCACGGCCGGGCGGGCCGCGATCCCCCTCGGCCAGTTCGTCGACATCTGCCTGGAGATCGCGGCCGAACTCGGCCGGACGGTGGCGCGGCCGAAGATCGTCGACCCGGAGGTGGTGGAGCGGCTGATCCTGCCCGCGTTCTCCGACCTCATCCCGGCGGAGTTGCGGCTGCACCTGCGCGTCGCCAACCGGGTCGCGCTCGGCATGGCCAACGCAGGCCACCTGCCCGACTCCCGCGACGACCTCCCGGCTGGTGTCCGCTTCCCGGCGCTGCCGGACCTGGTTGCGTGTCTGCGGAGGTCGCTGCGCTACTGGGCGGCCCACGTGACGCTGCGGCCACCCGTGCTGATCCCGGAGCCGAGCCGGTGAGGGAGGCCATGGAGCTGTACGGCCGACACGTGAACAGGGCCGGCGCGCGGCTGGCGACGATGATGGCGGCGCCGACGCTCGTCCGCGGGGACGGCAGCTACCTCTACGCGGACTCGGGCGAGAAGTTCCTGTCCTGCGGGGGCTTCGCGGTGTTCCTGCTCGGCCATCAGTTTCCCGAGGTCGTCGACCCGGTCGTCGAACAGGTGCGGACGTTGTCGCTGTGCGGTCCGGCGGCGCTGCACGAAGGCCAGGCGCTGGCCGCGAGGGCCCTGGCCGACCTCTGTCCCGACGGACTGGAGTACGTCTACTTCCTGAACTCCGGCACCGAGGCCACCGAACTGGCGATCAAGCTCGCCCGGCTGAACGGCCGGCGCCGGCTCGTCGCCGCCGAGGGCAGCTACCACGGCAAGACGACCGGCGCGTTGAGCGTGACCGGCCGGGAGGCGTTCCGCGCCCCGTTCGCGCCGCTGCTGCCCGGCGTCACGTTCGTGCCCTTCGACGACCTCGACGCGCTGGATGCCGTGCTGGGCCCGGACGTCTGCGTGCTGCTCGAACCGGTGCAGGGCGAGGGCGGCGTGCGGGTGCCACGCCCCGGCTACCTCGCCGGCGTCGCGGCGCGCTGCGCGCAGGCCGGCGCGCTGCTGGTGCTGGACGAGATCCAGACCGGGCTCGGCCGGGTCGGCGCGATGTGGGGCGCGGACGCCGAGGGGGTGCGGCCGGACATGCTGCTTGCCGGGAAGGCGCTCGGCGGCGGGGTCGTCCCGGTCTCGGCGCTGGTGGCCACCGACGAGGTCTTCGCCCCGCTCAACCGCGACCCGCTCCTGCACACCAGCACCCACGGCGGCAGTCCGCTGGCCACCACCGCGGCGCGGCACACGATCGCCGCGATCCTCCGCCACGACGTCCCCGGCCTGGCCCGGGCGCTCGGCGACCGGCTGCTGCCGGCGGTCGCGGAGGTGTTCGGCCGCCGGTGCCCGCACCTGGTGCGCGAGGTGCGCGGCCGCGGTCTCCTGCTCGGAATCGAGTTCGTGCGGGTCAGCCACGCTGCCGCGTTGATGCTGGAGCTCATGGACCGGCACGTTCTGGTGTCCAACACGATGAACGCGCACGGCACCGTCCGCCTGACGCCGTCCGCGTTCTTCACCGACGAGGACGTCCGATGGCTCCTCGACGCGCTGGAGGGCGCGGCCGGAGCGCTGGCCGAGCGCTACCCGGGAACAGCGTCCGTCGTCTGATCCGCTGCCGCCGACAAGGGAGAACCGATGCAGGAAGTCAGCCTCGCGTTGTCGGTCCCGGGACGGGACCCCGACGACGTGTTCGCCACGATCGCCGACTTCCCCCGCTACGCGACGCTGAGCGACGCGGTGATCCGGGTGGACGTCGAGGATCTCGGCGACGGGCGGGAGCGCTGCACCTGGGAGGTCAGGTTCCGGCGCGGCATCCTGATCTGGACCGAGGACAACGTGTCCGACGCCGCCCGGCGCCGGATCGACTTCACCCTGGTCGGCGGAGATCTCGACCACCAGGTGGGGCACTGGCAGGTCGAGCCGGCCGCCGGTGGCAGCACCGTCCGCTTCTGGTGCGAGTTCGACCTCGGCATCCCGACGCTGGCCCACCTGATCGAACCGGTGGCCGCCGAGACCCTGCGGGAGAACATCGTCGAAACCTGCGCGGGGCTCTTCGCGTCCGTCGCCGCGGTACCCGAGCTCGCCGCCGAGCCCGGGTCCGAGCCGGGGACCTAGGAGGAGCGTTGGCGCAGGTCTTCCCGGGACGCCACACCGCCGACGTCGGGGACGGGTGCGTGGTGATCCTGGTCGGGATGCGGGTCAACCGCCCGTGGAAGCTGCACCGGTGGCTGTGGTTCTCGTTCCAGGCGCGGGCGATGACCCGGTGGCTGCGACGCCGCCCGCAGGAGGGCCTGCTCGCGGCGAGCTGGGGATGGATCGGCAGCTCCGCGGTCGGCGTCCAGTACTGGCGCAGCTTCGACGACCTGGAGCGGTTCGCCCGGGATCCGGATGCGCCGCACCTGCGCGCCTGGCGGCGCTACCAGGCCCGGATCGGCTCGTCCGGCGACCTCGGGCTCTGGCACGAGGTCTACCGGGTGCGGGCCGGCGGCTACGAGGCGGCGTACGTGAACATGCCGCGGTGGGGGCTGGCCGCGGCAACGGCCCACCGGCCGGTCGACGCGCGTTCGGAGACCGCCCGGCAACGCCTGGACGGACCGCAACCGCCGGACGCCGGGACGTCCTAACCCGAGGGCGGGCGCCACAGGATCCAGTAGGGCGGCCCGCCCTCGGCCAGGCGCACCCCTTCCCGCAGCACGGTGAAGCCGAAGTAGCGGCTGGTTCCCGACACCAGCGCCGGCCGGACGGTCTCCAGGTAGGCCCCGGCGCGGTCGCGGTCGATCCGTGCGATGAGCTCGGCGAAGACGAGCTGGACCGCACGCAGCGAACGGGCGCCCGGGCGGAACGCGATCGCGAAGAGGTACCAGTACCGCTGGCCGCGGGGGTGGTGCCGCAGCTCCGCCGGGTACATCCGGAGTATCCGGTACGTCAGGTGCGGCCCGACCAGGCACATCCGGAGGTAGTCGGGAACCATCCGCAGCATCGGGCCGAGCGGGAACGGGTACCGGCCGGGCGCCAGCGCCACCACGCCCCCGAGGATCTCGCCGTCCTCGACCGCGACATAGGTGCCCCCGTCCCGCAGCGACTCGCGCATCATCGTGCGGACGAACAGCGTCATCACCTTCCTGCGCGTCCGCGGATTCGGGAACACGTGGGCGAAGTTCTGCTCCTCGTCGAAGCCGGCACCGATCGCGGCCAGCGCCTCCTCCAACCGGCCGGCGTCCAGCTGCTCGACGGTCAACACGGCAACCACCCGGTGCGCGGCCTGCGACCCGCCGCCCGTCCGAGGGGCCGCAGGCGACGCGACGCGCGACCGGTGGGTGTCATGCCGGGGAGTCGAGACGCTCGGAGGCGGGCAGTCCCACCAGGTCCTCGCTGACCCGCCACAGCCGCTCGGCCAGCTCGGGGTCGCGCGAACGCCGGGACGACCGCGCGGGTCTGCCGTCGACGAAGTACCGGCCGGTGACCCCCGCCAGCTCGGCCGAGGAGGCCAGCCCGATCACGGTCTGCGCGCCCTGCTCCGGCGTCCGGAAGAACCGCCCACCCAGCCGCGCCGCGGCGCGCAGCGCCGGTCCCCCCTCGTAGAAGCCCGTCCGGACCACCCCCGGGTGCAGGGCGTTGGCGGTCACGCCGGTGCCGTCCAGGCGCCGGGACAGCGCATAGGTGAACAGGACGTTCGCCAGCTTCGACTGGCTGTACGCCGCCAGGCCCCGGTAGCCGCGGTCGCGGTTGAGGTCGTCGAACGGGATCCGGCCGTACCGTTCCACCGAGGAGGCGACGGTGACCACCCGGGCGGGCGCGCTCGCGACGAGCAGGTCGAGCAGCAGATGGGTGAGCAGGAACGGCGCGAGGTGGTTGAGGGCGAACGTGTTCTCGATGCCGTCCACCAGCCGCCGCGGCGGCGGCAGCGCCGCTCCGGCGTTGTTCACCAGCACGTCCAGCCGGGAGAACCGGCCGCGGAACGCCGCGGCCAACGCCCGCACCTGCGGCTGCGAGGCCAGCTCGGCCAGCAGCAGGTCGACGGCCGCGTCGCCGGCCCGGTCGCGGATCTCGGCGACGGTGGCCGCACCCTTCTCGGCGTCGCGGGCGACCAGCACCACGTGGGCACCCAGCTCGGCCAACCTCGCCGCGGTCACCTTGCCGATGCCCGAGGTGGCACCCGTCACCAGCACGACCTTGCCTGCCATCGGGCCGCCCACGCGTCCACCTTCCTGTCGTACCGCTCGGGTTTCCTGGTCGGGTCGCCGCCAGGCACGCTTGACCGGCACGCTAGACCGACCGGGCGCGGTCAGCCCAACGGAACGACCGAGTGAAGGGAACAGATCCATGGCCGTGGACGTCAAGCTCGTCGTCGACTGTCACGACCCCCACCGCCTCGTCGCCTTCTGGGCCGACGCCCTCGGTTACCTCGCCGAGGACAACAGCGCCCTGGTCCAGCAGCTCCTGGACGGCGGAGCGGTCCCCGAAGCGGCGACGCTGCGGATCGGCGGCCGGCTTGCCTTCCGGGAGCTCGCCGCGATCCGTCATCCCGACGACCCGGCGCAGCCGCACACCGGCATCGGTCTGGGACGGCGCATCCTGTTCCAGGCCGTCCCGGAGCCCAAGACCGTCAAGAACCGCCTGCATCTGGACCTGCACGTCGGGCCCGACGTGCAGGACGAGGAGGTCGGCCGGCTCGAAGGGCTCGGTGCCCGCGCCCTGCGGCGGGTGGACGACCGCGGCTCGCGGCACGTGACGATGGCCGATCCGGAAGGCAACGAGTTCGACGTGCAGTAGCGCCGGTTCAGCGCACCGGGGGTCGACGGTCGGCCCACGGCCGGGCCTGCTCCAGCTGAGCGGCCAGCGAGAGCAGTGTCGCCTCGTCGTCGGGTCGGGCGATCAGCTGCACGGCCAACGGCAGGCCGTCGGCGGTGAACCCGGCCGGCACCGACGCCGCCGGCTGGCCGGTGTGGTTCCACGGCGGGGTGAAGCAGTAGACCCGCCCCATGCCGACCACGGTGCGCACGCCGCTGGCACCCTCCCACCTCCCGACCCGGACCGGCGGCGAGCTGACCACCGGCGTCATCACCACGTCGAGGTCGTCGAACACCGCGTTGACCCGGGCCGCGTCGCGGGCCGCCCCCCGCTGCGCGGCCGCGGCCGCCCGGGCCGGCACCAGTGCGCCCAGCCGGGCGATCCCCCTGGTCCGGCCCTCCAGCGCGCCCGGGTGCGGCGCGGCGGCGGCGTGGTCGTGGATGCCCCGCATGAACCGGGCCGAGAACGTCTGGGGAGCGGTGCCGAAACGCAGCGCCACGTCGCGGACCTGGTGGCCCAGCTCGCCGAGCAGTGCCGCGGTCTCGGTGAGCGCCCGACGCACGTCCGGGTGCACCGGGGCCGGCAGGCTGGTGCGGAACGCGGTGGTGGCCACGCCGATCCGCAGCCCGTCCCGCGGCTGCCGCACCGCGTCGACGAACGGCCTCGCCGGGACCGCGGGGCCGTGCTCGCGGTCGGTCGCGACATCGAGGAAGAGCGCGGTGTCGAGCACGGTGCGGCTCAGGCACCCGACCGAGGACAGGCCGTACCAGTGCTCGGCGGCGGGCACCCGGCCGGTCTGCGGCTTGAGCCCGAACAGCCCGCAGAACGCCGCGGGTATGCGGATCGAGCCGGCGCCGTCCGAGCCCGTCGCCAGGCCCACGATGCCGGCCGCGACGGCCGCGGCGCTCCCCCCGCTGGAGCCGCCGGGCGTGTGTTCCAGGCTCCACGGACTCCGGGTCACCCCGTAGGCCACCGACTCGGTGAAGCCACAGATGGCCAGCTCGGGCAGCGTCGTCTTGGCCACCACGACCGCGCCGGCGGCCCGGAGCCGCCGCACCACGGGAGCGTCGGCGTCGGCGGGGTCCGGGAACGCCGCGCTGCCCCAGGCGGTCACCTCGCCCTCGACATCGGTGTCGTCCTTGACCAGGACCGGGACGCCGAGCAGCGGCCCGACCTCGCCGCGCGCGACCTTGCGGTCGGCCTCGTCCGCGTCGGCCAGCGCCCGGGCGGCGTTCGGAGGACGGACGGCGTTCAGACGGGGGTTGAGCCGTTCGATCCGGGCCAGCGAGAGTTCGACCAGCTCCCGCGCCGACACCGCCCCGGAGCGCACGAGTTCGGCCTGCCGGGCGATCCCGGCGAAGGCGAGATCGTCGGGGTCCATCGCGCCAGCCTAGAGCCGTTCCGGCAGCGATCCGGGCACTTCCGGCCGGACAGGGGAAGGGCGGAGCGCCTGACCTGGGCGCCGTCCGGCGGGACCTACCATCCCCTTGGGTGCGGATCGGGAGGCCATGGACGGGACAGTCGGGGTGGACGGCACGGGACTGACCTGCGCGCAGGTGCGTCGCGTGGCCCGGGACGGGGTCCGGGTGGCGGTCGCCGAGGCCGGCCGCGCCCGCGCCCGCGCCGCCTGGGACACGATGCGTGCGGTGGCCCGCCGCCGGCCGGTGTACGGGCAGGCCACCGGGGTCGGAGCCAACCGCGACGCGGCGGTCGCCGCCGCCGACACCGACCACGGGATCCGGCTGGTCCGCAGCCATGCCACCGACGCCGGCCCTCCCGCCGACCCGGTCGCCGTCCGGGCGATGCTCGTCGTCCGACTGAACCAGCTCGCCGCCGGAGGCTCCGGCGCGAACCCCGCGCTGCTGGACGCGCTCGCCGAGGCGCTGAACCGCGGCCTCACACCCCCGGTGCGTCGCTACGGGGCGATCGGCACCGGCGACCTCGCCGCGCTCGCGTCCACCGCGCTCTGCCTGCTGGGCGAGCGCCCGTGGCAGGGCGGCACGATGCCGGCTGTGGCGTTCGACGGCGCCGACGCGCTGGCGTTCCTCAGTTCCGGCGCGGCGACGGTCGGCGAGGCGGCACTGGCCGCCGACGACCTCGCCGCGCTGCTGCGGGCCGGTGCGGTGGTGACCGCGCTGGCGTGGCTGGCCGTGGACGGGTCGGCGGAGCCGTTCGCGGCCGCGGCGCACGACGGGCGGCACCCCGGCCAGGGCGCCGTCGCGGCCCAGCTGCGAACGCTGGTCGCACCGGCCGGCCAGCCGGGCGCGCGCATCCAGGACCCCTATGCCTACCGGGCCTTCCCGCAGGTGCACGGCGCCGCGGTGGACGCACACCTCCGCCTGGACGCCGTCCTCGCCGTCGAACTGAACGGCGCTGGCGAGAACCCGCTGGTCGACGTCGCCGGCGACGACGTGCTTCACAACGGCACCTTCCACGCCGCTGCGCTGGCCCTGGGGCTCGACACCGCGCGGCTCGCGCTCGTCCAGACGGCCGGGTTGTCGGCCGCCCAGTTGGGGACGCTCGTCGAGCCGGCGTTCACCGGTCTGCGGCCGTTCCTCGCCGACGGGCCCGACCCCAGCTCCGGCGTCCTGATGCTGGAGTACGTGGCGCACTCGGCGCTGGCCGACCTGCGGCACCAGGCGACGCCGACGGTGCTCGGCGGCGCCGTGCTCTCCCGCGGGGCGGAGGAGCACGCCAGCTTCGCCACCCAGAGCGCCCGGAACACCGCCCAGGCGGTCGACGCCTACCGGACGGTACTGGCCTGCGCCCTGGTCGCCGCCGTGCGGGCGCTGCGCCTGCGCGGGACCGAACCCGAAGGCCCGCTCGGAGATGCTCACCGACGCGCCGCGGCCGTCCTCGGCCCGGACACCCACGACCGTCCCCTCGACGCCGACCTCGCCGCCGCCGCCCGCCTCCTGCCCGAACTGGCCACGGGCTAGGGCCCACCGGCGCTGCCTGCGCCGCATCCCGGCCTGGCTCGGGACCCGGCTGCTTGGGCCGTCGCCAGATCGGGTACGTGTACGCACGGAGGCCGTGGCGCCCCGAGCAGCCCCCGGTACCGCGCACAGCCCGACGGCTGGGCTTTCGACGTCGCAAGGAGGACACGATGACCGCGAACGGCCGTGGCGTGCACCTGGTCGGAAGCCTGCCCGCCCCCGACGCCGAACAGGCGATGCGGACGGCGCTCCACCGGCTCGGCGACCAGCTGCGCACCGTGCCCGACGGCGAGACCGGCGAGCGTCGCAACTGGATCGTGCACATCGTGGAGTCACTGCGGGCGCATCCCGACCTGGAGGTGGTCCGCCACGACGACTGGTCGGACTACGACCACACCACCCGATTGAAGGTCCGTCGTGGTCACCAACTGCACGGCGACTCGCTGGACTTCGGCCACGTGGCGGCGTTCGACGACAGTTTCCCGGCTTTCGCGAGGCTCCGCCGGGCCGCCGCGCGGGAGGACCTCAGGTACCAGGTCGGCATACCCGGCGACCTCGACATGGCGCTGTTCACGCTCGGTCCGGCCGGCGCGTTCCGCCACCGCGCGGCCTTCCGGGCTGCGACCGTCCGCGAGATCCAGGACATCCACGCCAAGGCAGGCTCTTCGGTGCTGTTCCAGCTGGAGGTCCCGGCCGAACTCGTCTTCGTCTCCCAGCTGCCGCGGCCGGTCCAGCCGGCGATGGCGGCGTTCCTGGCCCGGGGAGTCTGCCAGCTCGCCGCGCTGTCGCCCGAGGGCGCCCGCTTCGGGATCCACCTGTGCGTCGGCGACCTGGGCAACAAGGCACTCGGGCGGATGCGGGACACCCGCCCCCTGGTCACACTGACGAACGCGATCGTGCGCCGCTGGCCGCACGGACGACCGCTGGCGTACGTGCACGTCCCGCTCGCCGCGGGCGACCAGCCGGCACCCTTGGACGAGGCGTTCTACCGGCCGTTGTCCCGGCTGCGGTTGCCGCCCGACGTCCGGTTCGTCGCCGGGTTCGTCCACGAGCACGGCAGCCTGGACGACCAGCGCCACATACTCCGCGGTGTGGAGCACCGGCTCGGCCGCCGGGTCGATGTCGCCACCGCATGCGGGCTGGGCCGACGCACCCCCGATGCGGCAGCCATCGCGATGGAGATGGCCGGCCGGCTGGCGCGCGACCCGGCCTGAGCGGCCCGAGCCGGGCACGGGACCCACTTTGCCGGCAACCTTCTGGTCCCCAGCGTCCTAGTCCCCCAGCGACGTGCTGGTGGACGCGCGTTCGCACAGGCGGGGAGCGTGCAGGATGCGCTGCCGCTTGGGCTTGCCGTCGATCGCCGCCACCACCAGGCGGACGGCGGCCCGGACGATCCCGTCGATGTCCCAGTCGATCGTGGTCAGCGGCGGGGACAGCAGGCCGGACACCGGGTGGTTGTCGTACCCGGCCACCGAGACGTCGGCCGGGATCTTCAGGCCCAGCTCCTCGGCGGCCGCGTAGGCGCCGTAGGCGATGGAGTCGGAGAAGCAGAAGAGCGCCGTGGGGGGGTACGGGCCGCGCAGCACGGACCGGGCTACCGCGGTGGCCCCGGTCAGCGCGTGCGGCGAGCTGACCACCGACACCTCCAGACCGAGGCGGTCGGCCTCCGCGGTCACGTGTACCTCGGCCGGGCGGTCGGGGGTGCTCGGCCGGGTGGGGGTCAGCACGGCGATCCGCCGGTGGCCGAGACCCCGGAGGTGTTCCAGTGCCAGCGTCACGCCCCCGCGGTTGTCGAACAGCACCTCGCCGGCGCTCTTCGCGGCCACCAGGGAATCGCCGATCGACACCACCGGCAGCATGTCGGACAGGTCGTTCCAGAACGCGGCCGACGGGTCGAGCGGCGAGACGATCAGGCCGTCCACCCGTTGGTCGCGGAGCTGCTGGGCCATCGTCAGCTCGCGGTCCGGGTCGCCGCCGGCGTCCAGGATCAGCGCGTACCGGTCGTGGGCGAGCAGTTCCCGCCCGATGCCGGCGGCGAACAGCTGCTGCCAGAGGTCCTCCAGCGAGCCGCACAGCAGGCCGACCAGGCTGGTGCGGCCGCTGGCCAGCGCGCGCGCGATCGGGTCGGCCTCATAGCCGAGCTCGTCCGCGGCCCGTCGCACCCGCTCCTGCGTCTCCGCGGACACCTGGACGCCACGCAGCGCGTAGGACACCGAGGCGATCGAGAGGCCCGTCGCCTCGGCCACCTCGCGCAGCGTCGCGCGTTTGCGGGGGGCCGGCACCGGTTCAGCGTAGCCGCGTCCGGACCGCGTGCCCGGGCGCGTCCGCACCGCGTGCCCGGCCGTGTCCGGACCGCCTGCCGCGCCGCGTCCGCCGGCCGCCTGCTCCCACCGCGCGCCGGGCGCCGCTCCGGGCGAGTTCCCGCCCCGCGCGCCGAGGGCCCAAGCCCGTGGACCGGCGCGAATCCGACCCTTGACGTAACCACGGTGAACCGTTTCACTGAAGCGGTTCACTTAACCGTTTCACTGAAGCGGTTAACAAGATGTTAACCAGCGGCGGGAGGGCCATGCGGGTTGACGTGCACCAACACCTCTGGACCGCGCCGTTCACCGCGGCCCTGCGGGCCCGTCGGAGCGCTCCCCGGATGACCGGCTGGACCCTGCACCTGGACGGTGAGAGCGACTACGACGTGCGGCCCGAGGACCACGACGCCGACCGGCGCGCCGCCCTCGCACGCGCCGACGGCCTTGACCTGGCGCTCGTGTCGCTGTCGAGCCCGCTGGGCATCGAGTGGCTGCCGCCGCGGGACGCCCTGCCGTTGCTCGACGCCTACCACGACGGGGCGCTGGCCTTACCGGCCCCGTTCGGCGTCTGGGCCGCCCCGTGCCTGAGCGAGATCGACCCCCGCCACCTCGACGAGCAGCTCGGCCGCGGCTGCGTCGGGCTCCAGCTGCCCGCCACGGCGTTGCCCGACGCGGCCGGCTGGGCGCGCAGCGCCCCGCTGCTCCACCTGCTCGAACGGCGCGACCGTCCGCTGTTCGTCCATCCCGGTGCCGCTCCCCCCGCTGCCGCGGACGTGCCCGGCTGGTGGCCGGCCGTCGTGCCCTACGTCCAGCAGATGCACGCGGCGTGGTTCGCGTTCCGGGCGTTCGGCCGTCCCCGACACCCCGACCTTCGGGTGTGCTTCACCGCGTTGGCCGGCCTGGCGCCGCTGCACGGCGAACGGCTCGCGGCCCGCGGCGGCGGCCGCAACGTGGTCGACCCGAACGCCTTCCTCGAAACCTCCTCCTACGGCCCGCGCGCCGTCGACGCCGTCGTCCGCGCGGTCGGGATCGACGTGCTGGTGCACGGCTCCGACCGCCCCTACGCCAGCCCCACCGACCCTCAGCTCGGCGACGCCGCCGCGTACGCACTGGACACCGCCAACCCCACCCGCCTCCTCACCAGACAGGAGACCGCCGATGACCTGGGCCGCCCTTCCGGACCGCACGCTGACCAAGCCCGAGCTGTGCTCACTGGTTGAGGAGCTGGCGCAGCGCCGCGAGGTATGGAGTGACCACGTCGCGTTCTCCGGCGGAGCACGGCACTACGTGTCGCTGCACCGCGACGAGTACGTCGACGTCTGGCTGCTCTGCTGGACCACCGACAACGACACCGGCTGGCACGACCACGACACCTCCTCCGGCGCGGTCTCGGTGGTGAGCGGGACGATCTACGAGTGCAACCCGCGGATCGGCGGCGACCACCTGGCCACCTCGATCCCGGCCGGCCGGTCGTTCTCGTTCGGTCCCGACCACATCCACCGCCTCCGGTGCGGCGACAGCCAGACCGTCACGATCCACGCCTACTCGCCGCCGCTGTGGCGGCTGGGGCAGTACGCCTTCGACGGCAGCGGCCTGATGCGGCGGGTCTCGGTCAGCTACGCCGACGAGCTGCGGCCACTGGACTCGGTCGCCTGAGGGTCGGCTGACCGCGGCGGGACTAGGCGCCGCTCAGCCGTGCGCCTGGGTGAGTTCGGTCCGCAGCGCCGGGGTGAGGTGGGCGCCGAGCCGGGTCACCATCCGGCCCATCTGGTAGGCGACGTCCTCCACGTTGGCGTCGATCGAGGCGAGAACGGCGAGGCAGGAGCCGTCGCTGACCCGCATGACGATCAGATAGCCCTCGTGCATCTCGACGATGGCCTGGCGGACGCCGCCGCCCCCCATCAGGTCGGCCGCGCCGACGCAGAGGCCGATCAGGCCGGCGGTGACCGAGGCCATGTCGATCGCCCGCTCAGGGGGCAGCTGGTCGGAGGCGGCCATCGGCTGGCCGTCGGCGGAGAGCACCAGCACGTGGGCGACCCCGGCCACCGAGTTCGTCAGCTGTCGGGCCATCCACGTGACGTCGCGGGCGGCGGGACTGGACATGGGCTCAGCGCTCCTCACGATCGGATGTCGGCATCGGCGGACCCGGGGGGCGGTGCGGGCGCCGTGCGGCCGGCCTCGGCCGCGCGGTGTACTCCGGCCAGGCCGTGGGTGAGCCGCGGCCGGACGGACGGGACGGTGTGTCGCCCGGCGTACGGCGGTGCGCCGGCGTTGGCCAGCGGCCGGCGGACCGGCAGGCCCCCGTCGGTGTAGCCCGCGACCCGCGGGCGCTGGGGCGCCGCCGGCCGCCACCGCAGCGGCGCGTACGAGGCCGACCACGCGGACGGGTCCGCGGGCGCGTCCGGGTGCGTGGGCACGCCGTTGCGCTGCGCCACAGCGGGGCCGGTGATGCCGACCACGCTGCCGACGTACCGCGGCTCGCTCGCGTCCGGGGCCGCGGGCAGGGCCGGCGTGCGGCGACGAACCGTCCATCCGGCGCCCTGGGGTGCCGGACCGTTGAGCGCGGCGCGGCGCACCGGCAGCAGTTCGGGCTCGTCGACGAGCAGGGGCATGGGCACGTGCACCAGCACGAGCGTCCCGTTGCTCGCCGAGGGACGCAGGTGGACGCCGATGCCGTGTCGGGCCGCGAGCCGCCCGACGACATAGAGCCCCAGGTGCGGGGACGCGGCGACGTCGATCGTCGGCGGGGCGGCCAGCCGCGCGTTCGCCTCGGCCCGCAGCGCCTCGTCCATGCCGACGCCGTCGTCGGCGACGTCGACCACCACCCCGCGGCCCCCCGGCAGCAGCCGCGCGGCCAACCGCACCCGGGTCGACGGCGAGGAGAAGCCCGTGGCGTTCTCCAGCAGTTCGGCCAACAGGTGCACCAGGTCGGTCGCCACCTGGCCGGCCAGGTACACCTGCCGAGGCCCTTCCCAGATGCCGTGTTCCGGACCGTTCGACGCGGTGTCGTCGTGCACGTCGACGCGGTGCTCGTCCTCGATCTCGCCGGCGGCGCCGGCGAGCACCTCCCGCAGCGACACCGGTTGGACCACCCGTCCGGTCCGCTCGTGGCCGGCCAGCACCAGCAGGCTCTCGTTCTGCCGCCGCATCCGGCTCACCAGGTGTTCCAGGTCGAAGAGACGCCGCAGCCGGGCGGGGTCGCGCTCGTCGTACTCCAGCGCCGTGACCATCGCCAGTTGCCGCTCGACCAGGGTCTGGCTGCGGCGGGACAGGTTCACGAAGATGTCGCCGAGGTTGCCGCGCAGGACCGCCTGGTCGGCAGCCAGCCGCACGGCCTGGCGGTGCAGGTCGTCCACGGCCACCGCGACCTCGCCCACCTCGTCGCGGCTGCTGATCCCGATCGGCTCGACCGGTACGGCCAGCGCGGTGGAGGCAAGGACGCCGTACGGTCCGGACCGCGGCGAACTCGGCCGGTCGGTGTTGAGGGCGCGCACCTCGCGCGGCAGGCGCCGGAACGCGATGTCGACCGCCGCGGTGCGCAGCGCCCGCAGCGGCTTCACCAGCGACGAGGCCACGAGCAGCATCGCGGTCACGGCGAGCAGCAGCGCCAGGGCCGCGGCGGCGCCGTTCACCACGCCCCGGGTCACCGCCCGGTCGGTGGCGCTGCCACTCGCGGCGAGGGCCTCGTCGAGCAGCCGGGCCTGCACCCGCTGCATGCGCTCCAGCTTCCCGCTCGCCGCCGACAGCCAGTCCTGGGCGGTCAGGTCGATCGCCGGGGTTCCGGGACCGCGGCCGGCGGGTCGGGCCGGCGGCACCGCGGGCCCGGGGGCCTCGCCGCGGCCCAAGAAGGCAGCTTTGACCCGCTCGGTCGCCTCGACGTCGACCCCTCGGACGGTGTCCTCCCACAGCCGCCACTGGCTCGGCGTCGCCAGGGCCCGGAAGTCCCTGACCGCGCTGGCCTCCCGGTCGATCAGCCCGACCACGGCGGCCCCCGGGTCCGGATCCGACCCGGGCGGGAGCAGCAGCAGCCCGTAGACCAGACCCCGCTGCCGGGCGGAGAACTCGGTGGCCCGCGCCAACGCGTCGACCGCGCGCACCGGCTGGACCACGGCGGGATCGACCGAAGCACGCCCGACCTCGTCGACCAGTGCGAGCAGGCTGGCGACCATCGCGCTGTACGTGTCGAACACGGCCGCATCGGCGAGCGCGGGGTCGCTCAGCGCGCCCCTGAGCACCGGCAGCGTGTCCAGCCGCGCGTCCGCGACGGCCAACAGGTCCGCCATCCCGGCCGGGGCGGCGCTGATAGCGGCGACGGCCCGCCGATAGGTCTCCACCTTCTGGTCGACTGTGCCGCGCTGCGGGTCGAGCAGCGCGAAGTCGTGGCGCTCGCCGGCCGCGAGCAGGCCGGCGGTCAGGCCGCGTTCCCGCTGCAACGCCGAGACCAGCGCGAGGAGAGGCGGGCCGACGCCGACGAGCCGCTCCGTCGCCTGCGCTGTTGTCACCGTGGCCACCTGGCCGCCCGCACCGATCCCGGCCACCAGCAGCAGGGCGAGCACCGGCGCCAGCACGATCGCCGTCACCTTCGACCGGACCCGCCAGGCGTACCCCGGACGCCGCTCAGCCACGAGGCTGGGTGACGGGGGACGACGACCGGGTTCCACAGGTAGCGAACTCCTCGGGGAGGGACGAGGGCCGACCGAGACGCGATGCAGTGCCGGGACACCGTGGGCCACTGTGGGGGAACCCGACCATGGTGCGGATCGACGGGAGCATAGCGGCTCCCGCGGCACTCCACGTCGCCGCGGGACATTCCTGGCACGGACGCCCGGGGCACGCCGCCCGGTCCGATGCCGGGCCGAACCTTTCGCTGACGCCGCCACAGCGGCGCGCGGTCGCACCGTCGTCGTCCTCAGTCCGGGACGCGGCGCTGCCCGCACGGTCTGGACGTCGGACGGTAGGGCGACAGGACGATCGCACGGGCGTCCCAGGCGAGGGCACCGGGCAGGAGGTCGTCGAGGCAGCGTTGGGCGTACCGGAACGACCGGCACGGCCACGGGAACATGCACTGTCCACACTGTGATCCGAGCGGGTCGGCCGGACGGTGCCGCCGCCAGAAGCCAGCCGCCACCGCCCACGCGGTGTGGAGGACGACGCCGGACGGCGCGACCGTCGGCGGCGGCACCATCGGGTCGGAGGGCATCGGCGCGGCCGCGTCACGGCCGCAGCGCCGGGGGCTGCTCGTGGTCGTGCCAGACCACGTGCAGCCGGGCACCGGTGTCGGTGACGTGCCGCTCCAGCCGCTCGCGGACCGGGTCCCGCCAGGAGAGGTGGCAGCGGGCCGGCACCAGCACGCCCGCCCCGTCGCACCGCCACAGCGCCCGGAGCAGCAGCCGGAACCCGGGTCGTTCCAGGGCGACACCCGCGCACGGCAGGTCGGTGAAGACCTCGACCAGGTCCAGGTTCCGGTGGCCGGCGTACAGCACCAGTTCGCCGTGCAGGATCACGAGCTTGCCGGCGTCGTGCTCGACGGAGCGCAGGTATCCGAAGACCTTCGGCCGGGCCGTCGACGCGCTCCTGCCAGGTGGGTGGAGAGCCGGACCGGCGACGGCGTCAGGGCGCGGCATCGCCGGTCCGGCGGATAGGGGCCCGGCCGGATCCCCGCCGGGTCGGGGTGCGGGTACACCGCCGAGCCGGGGGGCCGTGGGTACATCGCCGTTCCGGGACGGGGGCAACGGCGTCGCCAGCACAGACGCACCGGTCGGACGGACCACGACGACCTCCCTGGTCAGGGCTCGGCGGCACGCCGGGCCGGGCGCCACCTTCGCTTTGCGTGATCGAACGGGCAGGAGGTGGCGTGGGTCACATCGTGCACGGATACATTCTTTACGCAACTCCCGTTTAGGAAGTAACCCGATTCGGATGGGGATTGGATATGGCACACTGGCCGCCATGACAGCGAGCCCCACCGTGCGCCGCCGCCGGCTGGCCGCCGCGCTCCGGCGCCTGCGCGACCAGTCCGGCATGACCGCCGAGGAGGCGGCCCGGCACATCGGCATCTCCAAGTCGGCGCTGAGCCGCATCGAGAACGCCCTGGTCTCGGTGATGCCGCCGGTGGCGAGGGCGCTGCTGGAGCTCTACGGGGTCGAGGAGCCCGATGTCGAGCCGCTGCTCCAGGTCGCCCGCGAGGCCCGCAAGCGCGGCTGGTGGCAGGTCTACGACGACGTGCTGCCCGACTGGTTCGAGGTCTACGTCGGCCTGGAGGCCGAGGCGGCGGAGGTCAAGACGTTCCAAACACAACTCGTGTACGGACTGCTCCAGACCGCGGACTACGCTCGGGCACTCTTCCGCGCCGGACACCCCGACGCTACTGACGAAGAGGTCGAGCGACGCGTCGAACTGCGGATGCGTCGGCAGCAGCACGACAGGCCGCCGCGCCTGTGGGTGGTCTTGGACGAGGCTGTTCTGCACCGGCCGGTCGGCGGCGCGGAGGTGATGAAGGCGCAGCTCAAGAAGCTCGCAGCTGCTGCCAAGATGCCCGGCAACAACGTCCAGGTGCTCCCGTTCAGCGCCGGAGAGCACGGCTCGATGGGATCGGCATTCAGCCTCCTGACCTTCCCCGAACCGACCGACCCCGGCATCCTCTACATCGAAACCCGCGCCGGTAGCCTCTACCTGGAAGGTCAGCAGGTCCGTGACTACGGCGCCGTATTTCAGCACCTGGTAGCGTCCGCGCTGGGTCAGCGGGAGTCAGCCGCGATGATCTCTGGAGCGGCCAATCAACTGTGACGAGAGGATGGCGCGGGGTGAACAGCGACGATATCGCCTGCCTGACCTGGAAGAAGAGCACACGGAGCAACGACGCGGGCGAGTGCGTCGAAGTCGCAACCTGGACGAAGAGCACCCGCAGCAGCGGCTCGGACAACTGCGTCGAGGTCGCCGGCCTGCCGGACGGGGTGGCGGTCCGCGACTCGAAGGACCCTCACGGCGCCGTCCTGGCCTTCACCCCCAGCGAGTGGACCGCCTTCCTCGGCACCGCCAAGTCCGGCACCTTCGACCTCTGACTTCCTCCGGACACGTTCGGCCCCCGACATCTCGACCCCCCGTGCGCGAGGACCCCAGGAGCGGCTCAGCGGACCCAAGGTGGGGTGAGGCGGGAGCCGTCGGCGAGGACGGCCTCCAGACCCACGCTGGTGCTCACCCAGGCCGAGGCGGTTTCGGCGCCGGGGTTGTCCAGCCGCAGCGACGAGCCGGCCGGCACCACCACGGCGTCCCCGACCTCCACGGTGGACGACTGGCCGTCCAGCGTGATCCGCAACCTGCCGGCGGTCACCAGGAAGACCTCCTCGCGGGTGACGCCGTGCGGGAGGCCGGTCGTCCCCGCGGGTACGTCGACACGCCAGGCGCACAGTTCGGCGCTACCGGTGGCCGGGGCGGCGAAGGACGTGAAGCGGGTGCCGTGCAGTTCGTGGATGACGGCCTCGGCCGCGCGGACGACGGGCATGGGCAGCTCCTCAAGGTAGTCAATATTATTGACTAGATAGTCAAGCGGATTGCCCTTCTTGTCAAGCCGACTGTGCGACGATCGACCCGTGGGCACACGAGCGGGTCAGACGGCACGTCAGCCCGGCGGGCAACCCCGCCGCGCCGCAGAAGGCCAGGCCGTACCCGCCGACGGGACCGCGCTGACGCAGGCGCTGCTGTCGGCGGCCCGGTCGCTGGTCGACGGCATGCAGGAACGGCTCGCCGCGGGCGGCTTCGCCGACGTACGCCCCGCGCACGGCTTCACGTTCGTGCGGCTCGCTCCGGACGGCGCCACCGTCGGCGAGGTGGCCGAGCACCTGGGCGTGAGCAAGCAGGCGGCCAGCCAACTGGTCGACGACCTGGTCGAGAAGGGCTACGTCCTGCGGCACCCGCACCCCACCGACGCCCGCGCCAGGCTGGTCCTGCTCACCGACCGCGGCTGGGCATGCACCCGCGCCTCCGAGGACGCGGCGGCCGACGTGGCCCGGGAGTGGGCCACGGTGCTCGGGGAACGGCGGCTGGCGGCACTGAGCGACGACCTGTCCCGGGTGGCCCCGCCCGGCCGTCTCCGCCCGGCGTGGTGAACGTGACCGGCACGGAGGGGAGCCGGCCCGATCCCGACCGGAGCTGGCGCAACAGCGACATCGACTGGGACGCCTGGCCGGTCGAGCAGTACCTGACCGAGAGCTACCGGGAGTTGCATCCGCTGGACGCGGCCGTCATCGAGCACCACTCCGCCTTCTACCGCACCCTCGCCCCGGCCAGCATCGACCGCAGCGTCGAGGTCGGCGCCGGTCCGAACCTGTACCCGCTGATGCTGCCGGCCGCCGCCAGCAGGCAGGTCGACGCGCTGGAGTGCGGCGCGGCGAACGTCGCGTACCTGCGCGGCCAGCTCGCCGACAGCGACGGGAGCTGGCAACCGTTCTACGCCCGCTGCCGGGCGCTCAACGGCGACCTGCCGCCCACGCTCGCCGAGGCACTGTCGCGGGTGCGGGTCGTGCCCGGCAACGCGCTCGACCTCCCCCCGGACCACTACGGGCTCGCCTCCATGCACTTCGTCGCGGAGGGCACCACCGAGCACGCCGAGGAGTTCGAGCGGTTCTGCCAGGCGTTCGTGCGCTGCGTACGACCGGGCGGGTTCCTGGTGGCGGCGTTCATGGAGAACATGGCGCGCTACTCGCTCGGCGACGAGTCGGAGTGGCCCGGCTACCCGGTCGACGAGCACGTCCTGCGGCGGGTGTTCGGACCGCACGTGGACGACCTCGCCGTCGGCCACATCGACCCCGATCCGACGCTGCCGGCCTACGGCTACACCGGGGTGCTGGTCATGACGGCGCGCCGGTCCCCCGGCTGACCCGGCGAGCCAGCCGCGTCAGGCCACGCCCCGCAGCAGGGAACGGTCGGCGAGATCGGTCAGCGCGGCGAGGAGTTCGTCGATCTCGTCGTCGCCGTTCAGGGCGGTGATCTGGACGCGGAAGCCGACCTGCGACCGCGGCACCAGCGGATAGGCCGCCAGCGTCACGTAGATGCCCCGGCGCCAGAGGATCCCGCCCACCGCGTCGATGTCGTCCGCGTCCGTGAGGGGAACCTCGACGATCGGCGTGCCCGTCGTGTTCGGCGTGTACGCGCCCAACGCACCGAGATGGTCCAGGACGCGCCTGGTCTTGCGGTACAGGTCGGCGCGCAGCGCGTCGCCGCGTCGCGCGTTCACCCGCATGCCGGCCAGCGCCGACGCGAGCGACGCGGTGGGCGAGGGCCCGGAGTACAGGTACGGCGGGGCGGCGACCTTGAGGTGGTTCTTGAGCCAGGTCGGCACCGCGAGGAACGCCAGCAGCGACGAGTATGCCTTGGAGAAGCCGCCCACCATCACGATGTTCTGGTACGACTCGCCGACGTAGCGGACCGAACCGTTCCCGCGGGCCCCGTAGGGGGAGGTCTCGTCCGCCCGCCGCTCGCCGAGGATGCCGAAGCCGTGCGCGTCGTCGAGGTAGAGCAGCGCCCCGTGTTCGCGGCAGATCCGGGCGAACAGCGGCACGTCGGGCGGGTTCCCGGTCATGCTGTGCACGCCGTCCATGCAGACCACCCGGGCTGCCCCCGCGGGTGCGGCCCGGAGCAGTTCGGTCAGGTGCTCGGGGTCGTTGGCACGGAAGCGGTGCACGGTGGCACCCATCGCGCGGGCCGTCGTGCTCGCGTCGTAGAGGGTCTTGTGCGCCTGCGCGTCGAGGAACACCGTGCCCTCGCCGGCCAGGATCGGCAGCACCGACATGTGGATGTGGGTGATGGTCGGCAGCACGAGCGTGTCGGCGCAGCCGAGCAGCTCGGCCAGGGTCTCCTCGATCTCCGGGTAGAGGCGCGGGTTGCCGAGCAGGCGGGACCAGCTCGGATGGGTGCCCCAGCGCCGCACCTGCTCGGTGAGGAACGCGATGATCTCGTCGTCGAAGTCGAAGCCCAGGTAGTTGCAGGAGGCGAAGTCCGCGAGCCAGTGGTGGCCCACCCTGATCCGGCGTCCGCGGACCTCGTCGATCACCGCGTCGAGCATCGGACTGGCTAATCGGAGCCGCTCCAGATCCCCCCAGCGGGGGTCCCGGCGCGCGAAGCCGCCTTCGACCTGCGCCGGAACGGCATCGTGAGGCTCGGCGGTCATGCGGACTCGTTCGAGGACTTCGACGTCGCGGACATCCGGCCGGCCGCCGGGTCCGGAACGCGGACGGGGGCCGTACGCCGGCCGCCGTTGCCGCTCGGCCGGCGGGCCGGCCGGTTCCCGTTCGGGCCGCCGCGCGCAGGCGCGCCGCGGTGCACCAGCCAGTCCGCGACACCGTCCACCGGCAGCGGCGGGGAGAACAGGTGGCCCTGGCCGAACTGGCAGTCGGTGCCGGCCAGCAGGTCCCGCTGGGCCGTGTTCTCCACGCCCTCCGCGATCACGTTCATGTTGAAGACCGCCGCGAGTCGGAGGATCGCCTGGACGAACGCCTGCTGCGTCTCGGACGCGGCGAGGTCGTCGATGAACGTCTTGTCGAGTTTGAGGATGTCGATCGGGAAGTGCTGGAGGTAGCTCAGGGCGGAGTAGCCGGTGCCGAAGTCGTCGATGGCGATCCGGACGCCCATCGCCCGCAGCGCCATCAGGTCGATCCACACCTGCTTGTCGTTGCGCAGCAGGATCGTCTCGGTGATCTCCAGCATGAGCAGCGTCGGCGGCACGTCGACCCGACGCAGCGTCTCGCGGACGAAGTCCACGAACCGCCCGTCCTGGAGCTGGGCGGCGGAGACGTTGACGCTGAGGTAAGGCAGGTCAGGGCCGGGCACGTCCCGGCCAAGCGGGGCACGGCCGGGCGCGTCCCGGCCAAGCGGGGCACGGCCGGGCGCGGCCCGAGCCGGGGCGCGTCACGGCTCCAGGAAGCGGCCTCGGCGAGCGCCCGTTCGAGGATCCGGCGGCCGAGTCGCAGCACCAGGCCGGTCTCCTCCGCGATCTCGATCAGCTCACCCGTGGGTATCGCCCCGCGGGTCGAGTGCTCCCAGCGCACCAGGGCCTCGAACCCGACCAGGCCGCCGTCTACCAGCCGCACGATCGGCTGGTAGAGCAGCGTGAAGGTGTCCTCGGTGAACGCCCGGTCGAGCGCCGCGCGCAGCTCCAGCCGTTCGAGCATTGCCACGTGCAGCCCCGACTCGTACCGGCGCCAGCGGCCCTTGCCCGCCCGCTTCGCCGAGTACAGCGCGATGTCGGCGTAGCTCAGCAGCGCTCCGACGTCCTCGGCCTCGTTCGTGGTCGCCACCCCGACGCTCACCATGCCGCTCGCCGTCCCGCCGTCGAGCGGGAACGGCTCGGTGAATGCCTCGACCAGGCGGTCGGCCAGCTGCTCCATCTCCGCCGCGTCCGACGCGTCCACCACCAGGGCCGCGAACTCGTCGCCGCCGAGACGGGCCGAGACCGCGTTCGGCCCCAGCACGGCGGCGAGCCGCTGCGCGACGCCGACCAGCAGCTGGTCGCCCATCGAGTGGCCGAGGGTGTCGTTGACCACCTTGAAGTCGTCCACGTCGAGCAGCAGCACGCCGGCCAGCTGCCCCCGCTGGCTGCGGAGCACGGCCTCCTCGACGTGGGTGCGGAAGAGCGCGCGGTTCGGAAGGCCGGTGAGCGCGTCGTGCAGCGCGCTGTGCCGGAGGTCGCGCTCCAGCCGGCGACGCTCGGTGACGTCGCGCAGGGTCAGCACCAGGCCGCGGACGGTCGGGTCCGCCCGCAGGTCGCGGCAGGTGGCCTCGAGCTCCACCTGCCCACGGCGCGGACCGTTCGCGTGCCAGGTGGTGTCGGTCGCCCACGGCTGGCCCACCCGGACCCCCGCCAGGGCGGCGGCGAACCGGGCCCGGTCCGGCGTGCGGATGAGTTCGGTCACCGGCTCGTCGACCAGCGAGATGTCGCCGAACACGACCCGCGCCGACGGGCT
Source organism: uncultured Actinomycetota bacterium (assembly GCA_963740255.1). Taxonomy (GTDB): domain Bacteria; phylum Actinomycetota; class Actinomycetes; order Mycobacteriales; family Cryptosporangiaceae; genus CAVUDO01. Next base: position 1,801,253 of record CAVUDO010000002.1, read on the forward strand.
CGCGTACCGCACCCGTTCCGCGGCGTCCACGATCAGGACGACGTCGGCGGTGTTCTGCACCAGGGTGCGGAAGTACGCCTCGCTCTCCCGCCGGTTGATCTCGTGGGTCAGTCCGACCCGCTCGACGGCCAGCGAACCCTGCGAGGCGAGCACCTCCAGGGTGCTCTGCTGCGCGATCAGGACGGCCTCGTCGGCGGCGACGATCACCGTGCCCAGTGGCGGGCCGGGGGTGGCCCGCCCCGGCACCTCCAGCGGGCACAGCAACGCCACGGTGAAGCCGGCCAGCCGGGCCGCTGTGGAGGCGGGGAGGTCATCGGTACGCGCCAGCCGGGCCGGGTGCCCGGTCGTCTGTTGGCCGCGGTGGAACTCCGAGGACAGGCCGGCGACCTCCAGCCCGGGCTCCGCGGTGGTGAGCAGGACGCGATGCGCGGTGCCCGGCGGGAAGAGCTGGGTGACCGCGGCCCGGATCGAGGAACGGACCTCCTCCACGTCAGCCGCCGAGACGAGGGCTCCGCTGGCCGCCCGCAGCCGCCGCTCCCGCTCCACCGCCTCGCGGTGGACCGCCACCACCCCGTACAGCCGGAACAGCACCAGCAGGAACATCGCGCCCGAAACCACGGCGATGATCGGCCCGTCCCGGACGCCGCCGGTGAGCGACTCCCAGAGCAGAACGGCCGGCGCCACCAGCGAGGCCAGCGCGAGCATGACCAGGCCGCCCGCCGTCACCCGGGCCGGCGGCGCCGGCACCGGCTGGGTCAGCTCGCGCATGGACGGCACCAGCCCCGCCGCTCCCCATGCGGCGTAGAAGACGATCCAGCCGGCGTCGACGAAGGTGCCCACGATCCATCCGCCGTGGAGCTGGGAGAAGCCGTAGACGATGTCGAACACGAACAGGCTGGTGGTGCCGACGACGAGCAGGTCGAGGGCCCGGTTGTGCCGCCGCCCGATCACCAGCCGCACCAGCGTGGCCAGCAGGAGGACGTCGCCCAGCGGGTAGGCGACGGAGATCGCCTTCTCCCAGACGGTGAGACGCGGATCCTGCACGTAGGGACCGATGACGAAGATCCACACCAGCAGCGCGAGCCCCAACGTCAGGGTGAGCGCGTCCAGCAGCCGGCCGCGGTCGACGCGGGTGCTCCGGCTGCGGACGAACGTCGCCAGCGCCGCCGCGCCGAGCGGGTAGGTCGACAGGTAGAACCCGTCGGCCAGCGACGGGAAGGGGTTGGGTTGGCCGAGCACTTCCAGGTACACGTTGTAGGTGGCGTCGCCGGCCGCGAACGTCGCCAGCGCGCCGGCCATCAGCAGCCACGGGAGCCGTTGGCACGGCCGGTGCCGCAGCACGCCCACCACGATCGCCGCGACAGCCGAGAGTCCGAGCACGGCCCAGACGACCGCCGCGACGCCCGAGGGCCTGACGGTCTCCGGGAGCAACCACGTCGGCCGCGCGAAGAAGAGCGCGGTGAGGGTGCCCATCCACACCGCGTACGCCACGAGCATCGTCCGGGTACGCATCGACTCTCCCCCCTGCTCATGGGACCACATCAGCCGGGCGCATGCCCAACTATCCGTAGGCAGCCGTACCCTTTCCGTGACCCGGGACGGTACCGGGCGGCGCAACGAGCGGCGCGGAGTCCTCCCTGCTCAGCCGGGGACGCGGGTCGGCTACTGTCCGCCCGGCGTGTCGCCTCCGGTGGCCGCGTCGTCCTCGGCGGCCGGACCGAGAACGTCGTCGCGCAGTAGGGCGGAGCGGACGGCGTGCAGGGCCTCGATCGTGGGCGCCTCGTCGTCGGCCGGACGGCCGAGGGGACCTGTCCGCAACAGCGGGCTCAGATTGGCCTGCCGGACCCGGCGTGGGAGCCCGACCCCGGTCGCCGGCCCGGTGACCGGCCCGGCCACCGCCGGCTCGTCCGCGGGGTCGTCGGCGTCGGCGGAGTGATCCTCGATGCGCATCCTGGTCGGCTCCTCGTTCGCGCGGCTGCGTACACAGCGGGGGAAGCCGGCCGGCTGGTGCGGGTGCGGGCGGAGCGGCACAGCTCTCTCCAGGGCCGTCCCCGGCCCTCGTCGAATGGTGCCGTGCCGGCCTCCCGGTGTCTATGGCGAACCGCCGATCTTCGTCACGCTCCGCGTTCGACAGGCTGGCACCGCTCCGCCGCAGCCGTCCCGCTTGTCTGGCAATGCCAGGTGCGTACCGATAGGGACCGGCTACGTTGGCAGGCGTCACCCGAAAACCGTACGACCGTCCTGCCCGCTCGCCGCGGCCCTCGAACGGGACGGTCCCCGAACAGGAAGGACCCCCTCGTGAAGAAGGGCGACCTCGCACCGGACTTCACCCTCCCCGACCAGGACAGCGAGGCCCGCACGCTGACCGAACTGCTGTCCGCGGGCCCGGTGGTGCTGTTCTTCTATCCCGCCGCCTTCACCGCCGGCTGCACGGCCGAGAGCTGCCACTTCCGCGACCTCGCCGCCGAGTTCGCCGAGGTCGGGGCACAGCGGGTCGGCATCAGCGCGGACGACGTCGGCAAGCAGAAGGCGTTCGCGGACAAGCACTCCTTCGACTACCCGCTGTTGTCCGACCCGGACGGTGCGGTGGCGGCCCAGTTCGGTGTGAAGCGGTCGCTGGGGATCCTCCCGTCCAAGCGGCTGACGTTCGTGATCGACACCGACCGCCGGGTGCTCGAGGTGCTCAAGAGCGAGATGCAGATGAACGCCCACGCCGACGGGGCACTGGCCGCGCTCCGTGCCCGGGTGGCCGCGGACCCGCCGGCCTGACCGTGGGACGTCCTGGTGTCTGGTGGCCGCCTGTCGGGAATCCGGCGGTGCCGGGGGAAGCCACTTGAGACACTGGGCGCACCGACCGAAGGAGATGCCCGCCATGCTGGATCCCGCACGTCCGGAACCGATCGTCGTGGGGGTGGACGGCTCCGCCGAGAGCTGTCACGCCGTGGGCTGGGCGGCCCGCGAGTCGGTCCGGGCCGGTCGGCGGCTTCGCATCGTGCACGCCTTCATCTGGCCGATGTTCAAGGTGTCCGTGGGTCCGTCCGAGGCCGGTGCCGGCGGCCTGCGGGCCGACGCCGAACGGACCCTGGCCGAGGCGTACGACCTGGCCCGGGCGGCCGCGCCCGAGGTGGTGGCCAGCACCGAACTGATCAGCGGCGGCGCGGCGGCCGTGCTGGTCGGGCAGTCGCGGGAGGCCGCGTACCTGGTGGTGGGCAACCGCGGCCTGACCGGCTTCACCGGGCTGCTGCTCGGCTCGGTGGCGCTGCAGCTGGCCCAGTACGCCGCCTGCCCGGTGATCGTGACCCGGCCGGCCCACAACGAGCGGCGCACCGGACGCGTCGTGCTCGGCGCCGACGGCTCGGACGTGGCCAACCGCGCGCTGCAGTTCGCCGCGGCGGAGGTGGTCGAGCGGCAGGGACACCTGCACGTCCTGCACGTCTGCAAGGGTGCCCCGGACGCCGCGGCCCAGGCCATCCTGGACACCGCGGTGACCCGGGCGAGGGAACTCTCGCAGGGCCGGCCGGTGACCGGGAAGGTGGTCCAGGGCCATCCCGGCCAGGTGCTGATCGACGCGTCGGACGAGGCCGACCTGGTGGTGGTGGGGACCCGGGGCAACGGCGGCTTCCGGGGCATGCTGCTCGGCTCGGTGAGCCAGGCGACGCTGCACCACTCACGGTGCCCGGTGGCGGCGGTCCGGCGGCGGCAGGAGATCCCCGCGCTGTAGCCCGCGCCGCCGCGGGTCGTGTGCGTTCCGGCGTCAGCCGAGCGCGTCGAGCAGGTCGGCCACCAGGTCGTCGGCGTGCTCGATGCCGACGCTCAGGCGGACCAGGTCGGCCGGCACCTCCAGGGGCGAACCGGCGGCGCTGGCATGCGTCATCCGCCCCGGGTGCTCGATCAGCGACTCCACCCCACCCAGCGACTCGGCCAGGGTGAACAGCCTGGTGCGCGCGCACACCGCGAGCGCCTGCTCCTCGCCGCCGGCCACCCGGAAACTCACCATGCCCCCGAACCGGCGCATCTGCTTGGCCGCGACCTCGTGGCCGGGGTGCCCGGGCAGCCCGGGGTAGAGGACGGCGCTCACCCGCGGGTGACCGGTCAGCGCCTCGACCACGCGCTCGGCGTTGTCGCAGTGGCGGTCCATCCGCACTCCGAGTGTCTTCACGCCGCGCAGTGTCAGCCAGGAGTCGAAGGGGCCGGCCACCGCGCCCATCGCGTTCTGGTGGTACACGAGCCGTTCGGCGAGCGCGTGGTCCCCGACGACCAGCGCCCCGCCGACCACGTCGGAGTGGCCGCCGACGTACTTGGTGGTCGAGTGCACGACGGCGTCCGCCCCGAAAGCGAGCGGCTGCTGCAGGTAGGGCGAGGCGAACGTGTTGTCGACGACGAGCAGGGCGTCGTGCTCGTGGGCGAGACCGGCCAGGCCGGCGATGTCGGCGACGCCGAGCAGCGGGTTGGTCGGCGTCTCGCACCAGAGCACCGCGGTCTCCGGCCGGAGCGCCGCGCGGACGGCGTCCAGGTCGCCCAGCGGCGCGGCGGTGTAGGACACCCCCCAGCGTTCGAGCACCCGGGCGAACAGCCGGAAGGTGCCGCCGTACGCGTCGTCGGGGATCACCGCGTGGCTGCCCGGCGTGCACACCGCACGCAGCAGCGTGTCCTCGGCCGCCAGGCCGGAGGCGAACGCCAGCCCGCGGACGCCGCCTTCGAGCGCGGCCAGGCACTCCTCCAGCGAAGCGCGGGTGGGGTTGGCGCTGCGCGAGTACTCGTACCCGCCGCGCAGGCCGCCGACGCCGTCCTGCTTGTAGGTGGAGGTCTGGTAGATCGGCGGGACGACGGCGCCGGTGCTCGGGTCGGGCTCCTGCCCGGCGTGGATGGCCAGCGTCTCGAACCCGTAGCTGCGGTCGTTCATGGGCCGAGCGTAACGGGCCTGGACACCGGCGCGCCGTCCGTCGTCCTCAGGCCGCGGGCGGCCCGTCGGGCCGCCGTTCCCGGGCCGGGACCGGCACCCACCGGAGCGTCCGGAGCGTCCGGAGCGTCCGGGGCGGCCACCGGCGGAGCCACCGTGAGCCACGGCAGGAAGAGGTGGATGAGCGGCCCGATCGCCAGCGCGTACACCACCGTGCCGATGCCGACCGTGCCGGCGCGGGGTCAGGACGCCGCCAGGAGCGTTGGCCCGGGTCGCCGGGGCCGACCCGTTCGACAGTCGTAAGACCCTCGCGGAGGCGGGCCAGCGGTTCCGCTGGAATCCTGGAGGGGGCCAGCCTGTTGTGTCAGGTGCGCGGTCCGGCCGCCCAGGGTCGTCCCGACGCGTGCCGGTTCGGAGTTCGGAGAGGTGTCATGGAGATGCTGTTCGGTCGCAAGCGCACGTTGCCCACTCCCGAGGCGGCCCTGCCCGGCCGGGACACGCCGCTCGCGGTCGCGGCCCGCCACGCCGTGCTGGGCACGCCGCTGGTCGGGCCCTGGCCGGCCGGCGTGGAGGTGGCGGTGTTCGGCATGGGCTGCTTCTGGGGCGCCGAACGCATCTTCTGGAGGATCCCCGGGGTGTACTCCACGGCGGTCGGCTACGCGGGTGGGTTCACCCCCAATCCGACGTACGAGGAGGTCTGCTCCGGCCGCACCGGCCACACCGAGGCCGTGCTGGTCGCCCACGACCCCTCCCAGGTGCCCTACGAGCAGCTGCTCAAGGCGTTCTGGGAGAACCACGACCCGACCCAGGGGATGCGCCAGGGCAACGACACCGGCACCCAGTACCGCTCGGCGGTCTACACCACCTCGGGCGACCAGCTCGCCACCGCGGAGGCCAGCCGGGACGCCTTCCAGCCCGTGGTCACCGCGGGCGGCCTGGGCCCGATCACCACCGAGATCGCTCCGCTGCACCAGTTCTTCTACGCCGAGGACTACCACCAGCAGTACCTCTCGGACACGAAGAACCCCGGCGGCTACTGCGACCACGGCCCGAACGGCCTGAGCTGCCCGATCGTCGTCGCAGGCGCCTGAGGTCGCGGGCGGGCGCTCGATGAGCGGGCCCGGGGCTGGCTGCGGGCGGCCCGTAGGCCGCGCCGAGGACGGCGAGCTTCGCCCGGACCCGGTCGCCGTCGAACCAGTCGGCCGCGATCGCCACGTACAGGTCGCCCTCGGCCGACGCCGCCGCGAGCCGCTGGTCACCCGCGAGCGCGGCCAGCACCCGCGGTTCGAGCTGGGAGGCGTCGGCGACGACGAAGGTCCGGCCGGGGTTGGCCTCGTTGGCCAGCACCGCCTCGGCCGCCGTCCGGGACCGCTGCCGCACCGTGGCGGACGCGCCGTCCGCGTCCAGGCCCTGTACGGCCGCCGCCGACCCGTCGAGCGAGAGGGCCAGGGCGCGCAGCACGACCCGATTCTGCGCCCCCGCACCGACAAGCTTCGTCCGGTCGGTCAGCGGCGGAACGGGCCGGTGACCTCGAACGTCACTCCTCCGGAGTGCTTGCCTGACTTGCCCCGCTGCGAGGAGAAGTACAGCCGGGTGCCGTCCGGGGAGAACGCCGGACCGGCGATCTCGGACTTCGGGTGGTGGTCGTAGACCTGCGCGAACGGGGTGACCACGCCGTCCGGGGTGATCAGGTTGATCTCCATGTCGTCGCCGTCCTCGGCGACGTAGAGGTCCCGACCGGCCGAGCCAATGATGTTGTCGACGCCCCGCAGCGGAGCCTCGCCCTCGGCGACCAGCGAGTCGTCGTACACCAGCTCGAGCCGCTGCTTCGCCGCGTCGTACGCCCACACCCGGTTGTCGCCCTTGGTGGTGAAGTAGCACCGGTCCTGGGCGTACCAGCAACCTTCGCCGCCGTCGAAACGGGTCGCGCCGGGCACCTGGTGCCGGGTCGGCCTGGACCGGGCGTCCGGATCGGGGACCGGCACCCACCGCACGGACACCGAGGCGCTGGCCGGGCCCACCAGCACGTCCAACACGCCGGCACCGAGGTCGCGCGGGTGGTGCGGACGGAACCGGTAGAAGCAGCCGTCCCGTTCGTCCTCGGTGAGGTACACCACCCCCCGCCCGGGGTCGTGGGCGGCGGCCTCGTGGGTGAAACGACCCATCGCCGGCCGCACGACCGCCCGCTGCTCGCCCCACGGATCGGTCTCCCAGACCTGGCCGCCGCGGACCTCCTCGCAGGACAACCAGGTGTTCCAACTGGTCGCACCGCCCGCGCAGTTGCGATTCGTGCCGTTCAGGATGCGGTACGCCGCCCGGATCGAGCCGTCGGCGGCGAACCGTAACGCCGAGGCGCCGCCCACCTTCTCGATCTCGCAGTTGGAGACGTAGATCCAGCCCTTCCCGTCCCGGAAGCAGGCGCCGCCGTCCGGCGCGTCGTGCCAGCGGTAACCGGTGCGCGCGACGGGTTGCCCGGACTGCGCGACCACCCGGCTCTTGAACCCCGGCGGCAGGCTCAGGCCGTTGCCGTCGGCGGGGCGTAGGTCGCCGTAGGGGCCCGAGCCGGGCTGGGCGGTGGCCTGCGACGCCGCTGCGCCGCGCAGCAGGCACCCCGACAGCGCGACGGACCCGGCACCCAGCAGCGCCGACCGCAGCACCGCCCGTCGCGCCAGCAGAACCCGGCTGTCACCGCCACGAACAGGTTTCACCGGACAGACACTACGACGGGCCAGCGGCCCGGGGCCATTTCTCCACAGGCCCGGTCCTCTGCCGACCTTTCAGCAACCGAGTGTGACCGATCTCCGACGCCCGACACGGTTGGGTGCACCTGCCGACGCGTGCCCGCGCCTGCGACACTCACGCCGTGTCGATGGCAAGTTCCCCCGCCGACTCCGGTGGCAACCCGCAGGACACCTTCGTGCGGCTCGGCGTTCCGCTGCCCGGGCTCGACCTGCTGTTCCGCACCGGGGCCGGCCGGCCGGTGTGGGCGTACGGCGTCGCGGCCGGCGAGGGCTTCGACCACTGGCTGCGGCTGCGCCGGCTGCACGAACGCACCGGGCTGTACCCGTTCCTGATCGGCGCCGAGGACGAGATCGACGACTTCGCCTACATGGCCGAGAACGACTGCGACCCGACGGCGGTCGAGCGTGGACTCGCGCTGGACTCCGCCCGGCGCCTGGCCACACTCGCACTGCGGTCCGAGGCGCCCACGCCCGAGGAGGTGTTCGCCGCGCCGGACCTGCGGGCCCAGCCGACACCGGAACCGCGGTTCACTTCCGACGGGAAGGAGACGCTCGTCGCGCTCACCCGGGCCCGGGCCGGCTACGAGGTGCCCGGCCTGATGTCCTGGCAGGGTGCGGTGAACTGGGAACTGGACGGCGCCGACCACGTGGCGATCCTGAAGCGCTGGCACGACCTGCACGGCGCCCAGCTCGTCACGCTCGGCTTCGACGTGCTGGAGCTGCTGGTCCCCCGCCCGCCGATGGACCCGATGGACGCCGCGATGTCGGCGGTCGAGCAGTACGCCTACTGCCCCGACGCCGTCGAGCAGGGAGTGGGCTCGGTGTCGACGCTCGCGGCCGGGCAGGTGCGCAGCCCGAGCTGGTACTTCTGGTGGGATTAGCGGGGCGCGTTCCGATCCGGCTGCTCCTGGTCGGAGCACTGCCCCTGCCGGTGGTACTGCTGGCGCCGCCGGTTTCGGCTGTCCCCGAGCCGCGGGTCGTCCTCGTCGGCGTGCCGGGGCTGCGATGGAGCGATCTGAAACCGGGGACGCCGACACTGTGGCGGTTGGCCCGGGAGGGGTCGGCCGGAGCGCTCTCGGTGCGGACCGTCGGCGAACTGACCTGTCCGGCCGACGGCTGGCTGACCGTGTCGGCCGGTGCCCGCGCGAGCGGCGCCTGCCGGGCACCCGTTCCCCCCCGACGCGATGTCGACGGCGACGCGGCGGTCGTGACCGGCTTCGCGACGATGCGCGCCGACAACCGGCGGGGGCCGTACGGCGCCGAGGTCGGGGCGCTCGGCGACGCGCTGCACCGGGCCGGTCGGTGCACGACCGCGGTCGGCCCCGGTGCGGCGCTCGCGGCGGCCGACTTCACCGGTCGCGTCGACCACTACGAGCCCGAGCCGGACGGAGCCGCGACCCGCACCTGGTCGCGGTGCGCGTTCGCCGTGGCGGCGCTCGACGCCCTCGTGGACACCCCTCCGGCCGGCCGACCCGCCGCCGTACGGCAGGCCGACACCCAGCTCGCCGCGGTGCTCCGGGCTGTTCCGGACGGCACGACCGTGCTGGTGGCCGGGATCTCGGACGACCGCGCGCCGCCCCCGCGGCTGCGGGTCGCCCTCGCGACCGGACCCGGCCCGGACGGCACCAGGTACGGCGGCACCTGGCTGACCAGCGCGTCGACGCGCGGTGCAGGCGTGGTCCAGCTCACCGACGTGGCGCCGACGATCCTGCGTGTGCTCGGCGTGCCCGCGCCGGCCCGATTGGTCGGCGCACCGTGGCTGCCAGGTGCCGCGTCCCCGGCATTCGGCGCCGAGACCTCCGCCGCCGAGGATCTCGACCGGGCCGCTCAGGCCGCTCGTCGGGCCGCGCCGCTGTTCCCGGCGTTGGCCCTCGGCGGCCCGCTCGTGCTCGCCCTGCTGGGCGCGGTGGCGCTTCGCTCCGGTCGGGTCAGCCCGGCGGGACGGCCGCGCCTGCTGCGGTGGACCCGACGGACCGCGCTGGTGGCGGCGGCGATGCCGTTGTCGGTCTTCCTCGCCAACCTGGTGCCATGGTGGCGTCAGGCGCCCGTCCTCTTCTTCGGCCTCGCGGTGGCGGCCTGCGCCCTCGGCCTCGCCGTGCTCGCGGGGGGCGGTCCGTGGCGACGGCACGTGCTGGGCCCGGTCACGGTGGTCGCGGGAGTGACCGCGCTGGTGCTGGCCCTCGACGTGACGACCGGGTCGCGGCTGCAGATCTCAGAGTGTCGTGGGGTACGACCCCGTGCAGGCCGGCCGGTTCCACGGCTTCGGCAACCTGGGTTTCGCCGTGTTCGCCACCGCGGCGCTGCTCGCCGCGGCCGGGGTAGCGCACTGGCGGCTGGGCCGGGACGACCGGCGCGGGGCCGTCGCGCTCGTCCTGACCATCGGGGTCATTGCGGTGGCCGTGGACGGCTGGCCCGGCTGGGGCGCCGACTTCGGCGGCGTGATCGCTCTCGTACCCGGCTTCGCCGTGCTCGCGCTGCGGACGGCGGGCACCCGCTTGTCGTTGCGGACGCTCGGCCTGGTGGTGGCCTGCGGGGTGACGGCGGTCGCGGTCCTCGCCGGCGTCGACTTCATGCGGTCGCAGGACGAGCGCACGCACTTCGGGCAGTTCGTCGCCCAGGCCGTCGACGGCACCGCGTGGCGGGTGATCCTGCGCAAGATCGGGGGGAACCTCGCCGTTCTGACGCAGAGCGTCGTGGGCCCGCTCGTGTCGGTGGCGGTGATCCTCGCCGCGGTCGTCCTGCGTCGGCCGTCACGGTGGCGGCCGGCCGCGCTGGACGACGCTTTCACGCGGGCGCCGTCGCTGCGCAACGGCTTGACCGCCGTGCTGGTGACCGCCGTGGTCGGCTTCGCCGTCAACGACTCCGGCGTCGCGGTGCCGGCGCTGGCATTGGCGCTCGCCGTGCCGCTGACCCTCGCGGTGAGCCTGCACGAGCCGGACGCCGACGAGACCCCGGTGCCGGCCACGGGCGAACCGGCCCGCGTCGCCGCGGGTGGCCAGGCCAGGGCGCCAGGCCGGGACGTCCAGCCCTAGCCCAGGGCGCGAGGCCGGGGCGTCTAGCCCAGGGCGCGCCGGGCCGTCGTCATGCCGCGGGCGTCGCGGAGCCACCGCACCGCACCGGCCGGCAGCCGGCGCACGGCCAGCGCCCTGGCCACGTGCAGGAACTGGCGGGCGCGGTGCCGCTGGGCGCGCCAGTCCGCGCCGGTGACCCGGTGGCGCAGCGGCACCGGCACCTCCTCGACCCGGAACCCCTGACGGAGCAGGTCGATGGTGAGCGCCGTCTCCACCCCGAAGCCGGACGCCAGCGGCCGGGCCGCGTCGAACGCCGGGCGGGTCAGGCAGCGTTGGCCGCTCAGCGGCTGGACCGGCCGCCAGCCGGTGGCCCGGCGGATCGCGCCCCGCGCCAGCCCGACCACGCAACCGCGGCCGCCGCCGGCCGGCTGCCTCGCGACGAGCACCGCGATGGTCATGTCGGCGGCGCCGCCGCGCACCGGGGCGACGAGCGGGGCAGCCCCCGTGGCGCTCGCCTCCAGGTCGGCGTCGAGGAACAGCAGGTGGCGGGGGGTCGCACGTCCGTCGTACCGGTCCAGCAGGCGGACCGCCTCCGCGCCCGTGACCATCGCCGCGCCCTTCCCCAGGTTCCGACCGTGCCGGAGGGTCGTGGCGCCGGCCTCCTCCGCGGCCCACGCGGTGCCGTCGCCGGAGCCGTCGTCGACCACCACGACGACCCGCACGCCGGGCAGTGTGCGCGCGGCGGCGACCGTGGCTCCGATGCGCTCCACCTCGTCCTTCGCGGGGATGACCACCGCCACGTCGTCGCCGCTAGTGTCCATGAACCGAATTGTGGCACCGCAGGGCCAGGACAGCCCGGGTTCTCCCCAGCTCACCCCGGACGTTCACCGATCCGTCGCCGGAGCCACCGGAGGGCAGCGGCGCCCTGAGCCCGCTGGAACGCGCGGACGGTGGGCAGGCCGGGCGGCGCCGGTTCCATCGCCACCGAGACGAAGAAACCGGCCACCGCGGCGAGCATCGCGGTCAGCGCGCCCCGATCGACCCCCCGGGTGACCGGGTGCGCCGCCACCACCTGCTCGGGATCCGGCCCGCCCTGCATCGCCACGCTGGGCAGCAGGAACACCAGGTCCACCCACGGCGCCCCGACGCACGCGCCGGGCCAGTCCACGAACACCACCCGGTCGGGCGTGAGCAGCATGTTGTCGGCCCGCAGGTCGCCGTGGAGCAACGCCGATCCGGCCGCGGCCGCCGGCCAGCCGGCCTCCAGCGCGGCGAGCTGGTCGAGATGCCGCCACGCCCAGGGGTCGATGCCGTCCGGACCGGGCTGGCCGGGCGTCCCGGGCGTCCCGGGCGTCCCGGCGAGCAGGCGCCAGCCGACCAGGTCCGCCGCCCAGTCCTCGACCAGCGGCGGGGCCGGCACCGGGCTCGGGTCGGCGGCCTCGGCGTAGGCGGCGACGGCCGCCAGCACCCGGTCGAGCTCGTCCGGCTGCCACGGCTGGGCCGGCGGCGTCCCGTCGACCTCTTCGAAGACCACCGCGATCCACGACCCGTCGTCGTGCGACCCCAGCAGCCTCGGCGCCGGAAGCGCGGGCGGGAGCGCCGCCGAGATCCACGCCTCGCGCCGAAGCTTCTCGGGCGCGTAGGTGTACGGGTCGGGCCCGGTCGCCTTGACGAACGCGCGCCGTCCGTCCGCCAGCACCAGCCGCGACGCCAGCCCCGGGGTGAACCCGCCCGGCTGCGAATGGGCCTCGACGACCTCGGAGCCCAGTATTCCCTCGACGGCTCGGCGCACGTCGCCCGGCAATCGCCTCCACCCCAGCCGGGCGGACCCGCCGGCCACGCGAGGAAGTCCGCTCACCCGGCCATTGTCCCGGTCACGGACCTGCTGCGCCGCGACGCTCCTGGTTCTGGTGGAGAAGCCCTCGCGAACGGCTGACGACCCGCGGCCGGGGGCGCGTCGTCCCGCACCCCTGCCCGGGCATCCCCCGCGGTTTGTTCGGGCTCGCACTGCCACCCTGGTCTGGGCGATATATACGTCGATAGCGGACGCACCCTGTGTGGTCCCACCCCACCCGCAGGAGGATCCCATGGCAGATCGTCGTCGCCCGGCCGTGTCGAGGTCGGGCCTGTTACTCGTCGTCCTCACGCTCGTCGCCACCGCCCTGGTCGCCGTCGTGGAGGTCCGGCCGGCGTCGGCAGCCCCGCGCCGCGTCTCCGGCATCGACGTGTCCTCGCACCAGGGCAACGTCAACTGGAGCCACTGGTGGAACCAGGGCAAGCGGTTCGCGTACGTGAAGGCGACCGAGGGCACCGGCTACCGCAATCCCTACTTCGCCCAGCAGTACAACGGCTCCTACCGCGTGGGCATGATCCGCGGCGCCTACCACTTCGCGCTGCCCAACCGGTCCGGCGGCAAGACCCAGGCCAACTACTTCGTCGACCACGGCGGCGGCTGGTCGCGCGACGGCAAGACCCTCCCGCCCGCGCTGGACATCGAGTACAACCCCTACGGGGCCAGCTGCTACGGACTCTCGCAGCGGGCGATGGTGAAGTGGCTCCGGGCATTCAGCAACCAGGTCCGGGCCCGCACCAGCCGCTACCCGGTCATCTACACGACCACCGACTGGTGGCGGAGCTGCACGGGCAACAACAGCTCGTTCGGCGCCACCAACCCGCTGTGGATCGCCCGCTGGTCGAGCAGCGTCGGCGCCCTGCCGGCCGGCTGGCGGTTCCACACCTTCTGGCAGTACACCAGCAGCCCGCTCGACCAGAACCGGTTCAACGGGTCGCGCGCCCGGCTCAAGGCGCTCGCGAACGGCTGAGCCGAGGGCGGCCGGAGGACCGGGTCTGGACGGGTCCTCCGGCCGCACCGTGCCGACCGCGGGTGTCCGACCCGCCGCGTACCGTCGGGCGCATGCCTGCCCGAGGTTCCGTTCCCCGCCCGCCGCAGGTGCCCGACGACCTCCCGGTTCTCGCCGAACTCGACGACGACCTCGACGTCTACCAGGTGCGGCTCGTCGGTGACCACGCCGGCGCCGCAGGACGGGGCGAGATCGCCGTCGCGCTGGTGGACGGCGCCGACCTCTCGGCGTCCCGGTTCGAGCCGCTGGCCCTCACCGACGTCGCGCTGCGACGGGCCGACCTCTCCAACGCCGTCTGGGAGGGCGTCACCGCACGCCGGGTGGAGCTGGACGGCTGCCGGACCGTCGGCTGGCGGGTGAACTGTGCCGTCGCCGAGGACGTCCTCGTGCACGACTGCCGGTGGGAGTTCGGCGCGCTCTACCTGCACCGGGCCAAGGGTGCGGTGGTGTTCCGCGACTGCACGTTCGCCGGCACCACGCTGCGCGGCGACCTGTCGGGTGTGGTGTTCGACCGCTGTGAGCTGGCCGGCGCCGAGTTCGCCGTGTCGGGTGCGCGCGACGCCGACCTGCGCACGGCCCGGCTGGACGGCGCTCGCGGCCTGACCACCCTGCGCGGCGCGCGGATCACCACCGGCCAGGCGATCGGCATCGCCGACCTGCTGGCCACCGAGGTCGGCTTCCAACTCGACGGCAGCGCGGCTGACTAGGCGGGCGCGGCAGCCCACACTCCCCTCCGGACTTCCGTAGGGTGTCCGGCGCGGCGAGGCGGTACGGGAGGCGGTCAGGGTGACGACGCGGCGGAAGCCGGGACGGGTGCTGGCCGCCAAGGTCAGCTGGGCGGTGCTGGCCGCGGTGGTGGCGCTGGTCCTCGCCCTGGACGAGGGCGGCCTCTGGAGCATCGGCACCGACTGGCAGGTGCGGCTGATCGTGGCGACCGCGGTGATCAGCGTGGGCACCACACTGCTGGCCGCCCTCGGGGAGTACCGCCGCCAGCGCGGCGAGGCACTGGCCCAGCACGCCCGCGCGATCCTCGTCCCGCTGGCCTTCGTACTCCAGGACCTGACCGGCATCGACGTCCGCGACCAGGGCATCGCCGCGTACCTCCGGCACCGGCCGTGGTGGTCGCCGTTCCGGGAGCGGCTGGTGCGGGTCTACCGGGAACGGCCCCGGCTCAGCTCGGCGTCGGGCGTGGACTGGCGGCCCGGCGTGGGGGTGATCGGCCGCTGTGTGGCGCTGGGTCAGGACGTCGGCGTCGACATCGCCAGCCTCGACGAGCTGCTGGCCGGCGTCACCGCCGCCGAGTGGGCCGACCTCGACGCGGAGATCACCCTCGGCCTGAGCCACGCCGACCACGAACGCCTCCGGGGCCGCTACGGCACCGTGCTCGCGACGCCGATCCTGGTCGAGTACCCGCGGGGCGCCCGGGTGGCCGGCTGCATCGCGGTGGACGGCCCGCCGGGCAGCTACGACCGGCTCGTCTCCGACGACGTCCGCGCCCAGGTCGCCGCCGCGGCCGAACTCCTGGCCGAACACCTCAACTAGGACGGGTGCGCCGTCCGGCGGCTGCCGTACGCTGGGAGCGGATGCACGCCCTGCGGACGAGAGGAGACGAGATGGCCGCCACACCGCGCTATCGCGTCCGCGCGCTCATCGCCCCGCCCGTGCACGAGCAGCGCGCCACCGACCGCCTGCTGGTCGAGATGCGTCGTCTGGGCAGCGTCACGGTCATCGGCCGCCTGAACGGCAAAGCTCAGCCCAACAGCTGACGCGGCCGCCGGAGTTCAGGCGTCTACGGGCGCCTTCTCGGCGAAGACCTCGCGGAGTTTGGCGTCGATCACCTCGGTGATCAATTCCTCGTCCGCGTCCGCCAGCTGTGCCGCCAGCGCCGAGGCCAGCGCCGGCGTCAGTGCCGCGATGAGGCCAGCCCGGTCGGCGGCGAGCGCCTTCATCACCGCGGCCTGCACCTCGGCCGGGTCGGCCTGTCCCTTCACCAGCGTGGTGATCGCCGCCGCCTGGGCGAGCACCTGCTGTCGCAGCTCGGGGATCCAGCGGGTCGCCGCCCAGTGGGCCTCCCGGAGCAACTTGTCCTGGTTGGCGTTCATGTCTTCCTCCCGACCTGTGCGGTTCCACCCGCCCATGAGCGCGTCGCCGAAGTTCCGGGCCTTCACGAAGCTCCGGAACAGGCTGATGTGGCAGTGGGTGACGTGGCCGTCGCCTTCGAAGTTCACCCAGCGCCACCCGGTGCCGGGCGCGGCGTACATGGCCACGAACTCGTTCTGGACCGGGCCGAGAATCAGGTCCGGGTTGCCGATGAGCTCGGCGATCTGCGGCAGTTCTCCCCGGCTACAACGGCGCCGGACGTCCTCGAACCACTCCCCGGCGATCGGCCAGTTCATGCCGACGTCGATCGCGCAGGCGGCCCGGTCGTCCATCACCCGGTTCTTGGCGCCCTTGAGGCTGTCGTCGCTGCCGTGCCCGGTGCCGCGCAGCCTGGCCGGCGAGAGGTGGTAGCCGAAGCGGTGGGCGTCGTTGCCCAGGATCCCGGAGAAGCCCGCACCGATCCTGCGCATGTGCGGAAGCACCGACTCCAGCGCCGGGGCCGGATGCTCTCCGAACTGGGCCGCCAACTGGGTGGACATCGTTCACCTCCGAGCGTCCCCTGCCGGCCGGCCCGTGCCGTGCCTGGCAGGACGGACGAGACGCCGGCCCCCGCCCGGCGCGAACGTCGACTCCGTCCTCTCTTCATAGGCCGTGAACAGGTCAGATGTCTATCGGCCGGCCGCGTTTGTCTGCAGTCCGACAGACCTGACGCATCCCCGGGAGCAGGCCGGGGAACCGCCCCGGAAGCGTGGACGAGCGTCCGCATGGCAGGCTCGGGAGTGGCGCGGCGACACGGAGGAGGCGGCGGGTGGCGCAGGAGCGGGTGATCACCGGCGAGGCGGTCGAGGTCGAGCTGCCGGTTGCCCGGCTGGCGACCCGGACGCTGGCCGTCCTGATCGACGGCGCGGCGCAGTACACGGCCGTGCTCGTCCTCTACGCCGGCCTCGGGACCCTGCTGTTCGACACCGACCCGGCGCTGAGCGCCGCTGTGCTCATCGGGACGCTGGTCTTCGTCTTCCTGATCTGGCCGGTGACGTTCGAGACCGTCACCCGGGGCCGCAGCCTGGGAAAGCTCGCGATGGGCCTGCGCGTGGTGCGGGACGACGGCGGCCCGATCCGGTTCCGGCACGCGCTCGTCCGCGGGCTGATCGGGGTGTCGATCGAGTGGCCCGGGCTGCTGTTCGCGCCGTTGAGCTGGCTGGTCGGCGCCGTCACGATGCTGGCCAGCAGCAAGGGCAAGCGGATCGGCGACCTCGCCGCCGGCACGATGGTGCTGCAGGAACGGCTGCCCGACCGCGGCCGGTACGTCGCCGACATGCCGCCGCAGCTGGCCTCCTGGGCCGCCGACCTCGACCTGACCCGGGTCGACGACCGGCTCGGGATGGCGATCCGGCAGTACCTCTCCCGGGCCCATCAGATGCGGCCGGTGGCCCGGTCGGTGCTCGGGAACCGGTTGATGCAGGAGGTCCTGCGGGTCACCACCCCGCCGCCGCCGCCCGGCACGTCGGGCTGGTGGTACCTGCGCGCGGTGCTGGCCGAACGGCGCCGGCGCGAGGAACGCAAGCTCGCGGCGCAGCGCGCGCTGGTCGCGCTCGGCGCCCCCTCGGCGTTCGTCTACGTGCCGGGCTCCGACCAGCCTCGGGCCGCCGGGAGCCCGGGCGCCGGGCCGGCGCCGGTCAGCGTGGCGGCCTCCACCGGCTACGCCGCGCCGAACTGAGGCACGGTGGCGGCCCTTCCGATGGGCGAGTGGATGCGCTAGGCCGACGGGCCCCACGACGTGAGGTAGGCGCTCTGGCTCTCGGTGAGGGTGTCGATCGTGACGCCCATCGCGGCCAGCTTGAGCCGGGCCACCTCGCGGTCGATGTGCGCCGGCACCTCCAGCACGCCGGGGGGGATCTCGCCGGGCGCATGGCTCAGCAGGCCCTCGGCACAGAGCGCCTGGACCGCGAACGAGATGTCCATGACGGCGGCGGGGTGCCCCTCGGCGGCGGCCAGGTTGGCCACCCGGCCCTCGGCCAGCACCAGCAGCCGTCTGCCGTTCGGCATCAGGTACTCGTCCACGTGCGGCCGCACGTCCGAGCGGCGAGAGGTGGCGTGGGCGGCGATCCAGGCGACGTCCACTTCGAGGTCGAAGTGGCCGGCGTTGACCAGCACCACGCCGTCCTTCATCACCGCGAAGTGCTCCTCGCGGATCACCCCGGCGTTGCCGGTGGCCGTCACGAAGACGTCCCCCACGCTCGCGGCGCTGGCCATCGGGAGGACGGTGTAGCCCTCCAGCACGGCGTCCAGCGCCCGGGCCGGGTCGACCTCGGTGACGACCACGTGGGCGCCCAGACCGCGCATCCGCGCCGCGATGCCCTGGCCGCAGTATCCGAACCCGGCGACGACGACGGTGGCGCCGGCCAGCAGCGTGTTGGTGGCCCGCAGGATCGCGTCCAGCGTCGACTGGCCGGTGCCGTACCGGTTGTCGAAGAGGTGGTTGGTGGCGGTGTCGGTGACGGCGACGATCGGGATCCGCAGCGCGCCCGCTGCCGCCATCGCCCGCAGCCGGATCACGCCGGTGGTGGTCTCCTCGGTGCCGCCGCGCAGCCCGGGAATCAGGTCGGCGTAGTCGGCGTGCAGCGCGGTGACCAGGTCGCACGCGTCGTCCAGGACGATCTCGGGCGGCGCCTGGAGGGCGGCGTCGATGTGCCGCCGGTAGGTGTCGTGGTCGGTGCGGTGCCGGGCGAAGACGCTGACCCCGTACTCGGCGACCAGCGCGGCGGCGGTGTCGTCCTGGGTGGACAGCGGGTTGGAGGCCGCCAGCCGCACCTCGGCGCCGCCCACCTGCAGGGTGCGGACGAAGTTCGCGGTCTCGGTGGTGACGTGCAGGCAGGCCGCGATCCGGACGCCTTCGAACGGCCGCTCCGCCGCGAACCGGTCGCGGATGCTGCGCAGCACCGGCATGCCCCGGTCGGACCACTCGATCCGGGCCCGGCCGCGGTCGGCCAGGCCGAGGTCGGCCACGTCGTGCGCGATTGTGACGGACGCCACCACTACCGGCCCTCGTCCGGTGTGGCGGGACCCGCGGCGGTGGTGGACACCAGCGGAACCGGCGACTTCTGATCGGCAACCACAGGTCTTCCTTCCGCGTGCGGGGTCTGTTCTGACGGAGGCGAGCCCGTCGACGCACTGCCGGACACACTAGCCGGCCCTACCCGGCCCTCGAACCGCCACGCCAGCACGACCAGAGCCGCCGCCCCCGCCGCCGCCAGCAGCAGCGGCAGCACCGGGCCGGTCGGCGGCAACCAGTCACCGTCGAACGGACGCAGGCCCGCGCCGACCCCCACCTGGAACCGGGCCATCACCAGCGCCAGCGCCCACACGTGCAGCGCGCCGGCGGCGACAGCGATCCCCCGCACCAGCCAGGCCGCGCGACCGACGCCGAGCCACTGCCCGAACCGTCGTCCCACCACCACCGCCCCGAGCACGAAGCCCACCCCGAACGGCATCACGTAGCGGCTCTGCTGCGACCAGCCCAGGTGGTCGACATAGGCCAGCTCGAAGCCCACCAGCACCGCGACGGACGCCGCCAGCACGCCCGCCACGACCAGCGCCTGCCGTCGCACCGCCACCAGCAGGGCCGGCACGACCAGCACGAACGCCAGCGCATACCAGCTGGCGAACAGCGCGTTGGGCACGAACACCTCGCCGTAGCTGAACCGGCCGATCACCTGGATCGCCCACCGGCTCAGCCGGTCGGTGAAGATCCAGGCGAGGTCCTGCGACAGCGGCCAGTGCTGGGCGTGCGGCTGGGGCGGGTTCACCAGCACGCCCGAGACCACCGTCCACACCACGGCGTACACCGAGACCAGCGACAGGCCGCCCAGCAGCCAGCGGGTGTCCCGGCGACGGAGCAGCGCACCCAGCCGGCCACGCCGGGCCAGCGCCAGGCCGAACAGCGCCGTCAGCCCGAGCAGCATCGGCCCGAGCGTGCGCAGCGACAGCAACAAGGAGGCGGCCACCGCGGCCAGCACCAGCAACCGGCGGGTGGTGGCGTCGTCGAAGTCGCTGTCGCGGGCCCGGACCAGCGCGAGCAGAGACGTCCAGAGCAGAATGCCGGCGGCCAGCTCCGGGCCGTTCGGGTTGATCGAGCCGGCCAGGTTGAGCACGTTCGGGGTGGCCACCACCACCACCGCGGCCAGCAGCAGGGTGTCGCGGCGGCGGGCGGCCACCGCCACCGCCGAGGCGAGCAGCGCCGCGCACATCGCCGCGGAGACCAGCCGGCCGAGCATCGTGCCGGTG
The DNA here is from genome assembly GCA_963740255.1 of uncultured Actinomycetota bacterium. Taxonomy (GTDB): domain Bacteria; phylum Actinomycetota; class Actinomycetes; order Mycobacteriales; family Cryptosporangiaceae; genus CAVUDO01. The sequence goes on from CAVUDO010000002.1 coordinate 1,821,150, forward strand.
TGGTCGGGACTGAGGAGCATCGGCAGGCCGACGGGCAGGTAGTACAGCGGGTTGTAGCGCCCGGCCGCACTCGGCGTTGGCACCCGCGTCTGGTCGTCCGGCGGCTGGAGCTGGCAGCTCGCCGGCAGGTCGTCCCGGGTGCAGCTCGGGTCGCCCACGAGCAGGCTGCGCGGGATGTCGAACGCGGCCCCGCCGCCCCGTACCACGGCCGTGGGCGGCGACCAGATCTGCCCGCTGGCCACGGCGTAGGCGCGCAGGATGTGGTGGTCCTCGTCGTTGGTGCCGTTGTCGGGCAGCGCCAACGCCCAACCGGCGCCGATCAGGAAGAACGCGGCGAACGCGAGGAACCAGCGGGCGCGCAGCCGGGTGGGCGGACGATGGCCCACGGTCCACCTCACCCTCCCGACGCGGGCGGCTGCCCGTCTCTGCATTCCTACCCTCGGCGGCGATCCGGACGCCACCCGGGCACCGGAACGGGCGACCCGGGGAGATCTTCCCCGAGCCGCCCGTTCGGCGACGCCTGGCTCAGTAGCGGTAGTGCTCGGACTTGTACGGGCCTTCGACCGGGATGCCCAGGTACTCCGACTGCTCCTTGGTGAGTTCGGTGAGTTTCACCCCGAGCGCGTCCAGGTGCATCCGGGCGACATGCTCGTCCAGGTGCTTGGGCAGGACGTAGACCTGCTTGTCGTACTCGGCGTTCTTGGTGAACAGCTCGATCTGGGCGATGGTCTGGTTGGCGAAGCTGTTGCTCATCACGAAGCTCGGGTGCCCGGTGGCGTTGCCGAGGTTGAGCAGGCGGCCCTCGCTCAGCACGATCACCGAGTGCCCGTCGGCGAACACCCACTCGTCGACCTGCGGCTTGACCGTGTTGCGGACGATGCCCTCGGTCCTGGCGAGGCCGGCCATGTCGATCTCGTTGTCGAAGTGGCCGATGTTGCCGACGATGGCCTGGTGCTTCATTGCCGCCATGTGGTCGGCGGTGAGGATGTCCTTGTTGCCGGTGGCGGTGATGAAGATGTCGGCGGTGCCGACCACCTCGTCGATGGTGGTGACCTGGTAGCCGTCCATCGCGGCCTGCAGCGCGCAGATCGGGTCGATCTCGGTGACGATGACCCGGGCGCCCTGGCCGCGCAGCGACTCGGCGCAACCCTTGCCCACGTCGCCGTAGCCGAAGACGACCGCGACCTTGCCGCCGATCAGGACGTCGGTGGCGCGGTTGATGCCGTCGATGAGCGAGTGCCGGCAGCCGTACTTGTTGTCGAACTTGCTCTTGGTCACCGAGTCGTTGACGTTGATCGCCGGGAACAGCAGCTCGCCGACCTCGGCGAGCTGGTAGAGCCGGTGCACGCCGGTGGTGGTCTCTTCGGTGACGCCCTGGATGTCGGCGGCGATCCTGGTCCAGCGCTGGCCGTCCTCGGCGACCGAGCGGCCGAGCAGCTCCAGGAAGACCTCGAACTCCTCGGTCTCACCGGTCTCCGGCGCGGGCACGACGCCGGCCTTCTCGTACTCGACGCCCCTGTGGACGAGCATCGTGGCGTCGCCGCCGTCGTCGAGGATCATGTTCGGGCCGACCAGCCCGCCGTCGGCCGTGGGCCAGGCGAGGATCTGCTCGGTGCACCACCAGTACTCCGGCAGCGTCTCGCCCTTCCAGGCGAACACCGGCACGCCCTTGGGGTCCTCCGGGGTGCCGTCGGGGCCGACGACGGCCGCGGCGGCGGCGTGGTCCTGGGTGGAGAAGATGTTGCAGGAGGCCCACCGGACGTCGGCGCCGAGCGCCACCAGCGTCTCGATCAGCACCGCGGTCTGCACGGTCATGTGCAGCGAGCCGGCGATCCTCGCACCGGCCAGCGGCTGGGCCTGGCCGTACTCCTTGCGCAGGCCCATCAGGCCCGGCATCTCGTGCTCGGCGAGCTGGATCTCCTTGCGACCGAACGCGGCCAGCGACAGGTCGGCCACCTTGTAGGGCGCGGGTGCGCTGCCCTGGGCGGTCGGACGGGCGGAAACGGCGGTCATGGAAGCTCCTCGGGCAGAGACAGGATCGGATAGGCACCAGTCGGCACGTCGACCGAGGGCGCGGGTGGGGGCGGCGGCAGGTCGGACAGCAGCCGCTGGTGCTTGTGTTGCTCGAAGCGGAGCCAGTCGGCCGCGGGGATGTCGGCCGGCCGGGCCGGCTCGCGGGTGAACCACTCGTTCAGCACGGCCCGCAGCTCCACGTCCCGGCGGAGCCGGAGCGCGAAGCCGACATCGGTCAGTCCGATGTCGTAGCGCTGCAGCAACTCGCGCAGGGTGCGCAGGCGCTGCAGCTCGGCCGGGCCGTAGAGGCGGTACCCGCCCGCCGAGCGCGGAGCGGCCACCAGGCCGACCTGCTCGATGTAGCGCAGCATCCGCGGGGACCACCCCGTGATCTCCGCAGCTTCCTGGATCGTCAACGTGCTCATGTCGCGACTACTCATCTCGCCGCCAAGGTTAGCAGCGGGCTGTGAAGGTTGCGTTTCGAGGTGCCGCCGAAGCGGACGGTGCCCGCCCGCGGCGGTGCGCCGGGGCCGCACGCAGGCTCACGAGCCCCCCTCGCTCCGCTCGGCGGCCGCGTTCGCGAGGCTGCTGTGCTCACTGGTTCACTCGCTCCGCTCGCTCACGGGGTCAACCTCCCTGCCAGGGGTGATCTGGAACACGGTCGCGTCACCGGCCAGCGACACGGTGGACGACCCTGCTCGGACGTAGGCCGCCTGTCCCCCCCGCAACGCGACTGGCCCCTTGCCGTCGTCCGCGGTGCTCCGACCGTCCAGGCAGAACAGGATTCTGGGGCCGCCGCCCTCCAGTCTCACCCTACCTCCGGCCTCGGTCAGCATCACCCGGGTCAGGGCGAAGTCACGCACGGGCGGTCGCCAGACCCGCACACCCGGTGCGACCCGCTCGGGAGCCAGCGGCGCCACCGGGCCAGGCTCGAACCGCACCACCCGCAGCAACTCGGCCACGTCGACCGCCTTCGGGGTCAGGCCGCCGCGCAGCACGTTGTCCGAGCAGGCCATCGCCTCCACGCCCAGTCCGCCGAGGTAGCTGTGCAGCAGGCCGGGGGGCAGGAACACCGCCTCGCCAGGGGCCAGCTGGACGCGGTTCATCAGCAGGGCGGTGACCGCTCCGACGTCGCCGGGGTACCGACTGCCCAACGCGGCCGCCGTGGCGTAGTCGCCGGCGAACGGACCGCCCCCGGTGGTCGCCCAGCGGCAGGAGTCGACCACCTCGGCGGCCAGCGAACGCCGGTCGGCCTCGGACAGCGTCATCAGCCCGGTGAACGCGCTGCGCAGCCCGGTGCCGTCCGGCGCCTCCCGCAGCGCCGCCAGCGTGGGGGCGAGCGCCGGGGAGTCCAGGCCGGCCAGCACCGCCGTCGACTCGGGCACCTCGCGGAACCCGCAGAGGGCGTCGAAGTCGGTGACCGCGCAGAGCAGCTCCGGCTTCCCGAACGGATCGACGTAGCTGCGGGTCGGGGCGTCGGCGGCCAGCCCGGCCGCCTCGGCGGCGGCGTACCCGGCCTGCGCCTGGGCCGTGTCGGGGTGGGTCTGGAGCGACAGCGGCGTGTCGGCGGCGAGCAGCTTGACCAGGAACGGCAGCCGCGGCCCGTGGGCGGCCAGCACCGCCTGGCCGAGCTCGCGCTCGGGGTCGGCGGCGACGACGGCGTCGAGCCGGCGCGGCGCTCCGTCCCGGACCAGCGTCGACGGCGACCGCGGATGGGCGCCCATCCACAGCTCGGCCTCGGGCTCGGGGGTGGGCACCGGACGTCCCTGGACGCCGGCGATGGCCGTGCGCGAGCCCCAGGCGTAGGTGCGGACCGGATTGTCGAGCAGCTCCATCGGGGACGGGTCACCGCCCGCCGCGGACGCCGTCCGACGAGGCGGTCCCCGACGGCTGCGCGGTGGGCCCGTCGGAGGACGACCCGGCCTGCTCGATGTCGGGTTCGAGGTAGATCAGCCGGGCGATCGGGACGGCGGCCCGGATCCGGGACTCGGCCTCGTCGATGGCCCTGGCCACCTCGCTGGCGGTCTCGTCGTGGCGCACGGCGATCTTCGCGGCGACCAGCAGCTCCTCGGGGCCCAGGTGCAGCGTCTTCATGTGGATGATCCGTTCGACGGCGGTGTCCCCACCGTCGCCGAGCAGGGCCCGCTCGATCGCCCGCACGTCGGCGTCGGTGGCGGCCTCGCCGAGCAGCAGGCTCTTGGTCTCGACCGCGAGGAACACCGCGATCGTCACCAGCAGCACGCCGATCGCGAGCGTGCCCACGCCGTCCCAGAGACCGTCGTCGGTGAGCAGCGTCAGGCTGACGCCCACCAGGGCCAGCACCAGGCCGACCAGGGCGCCGAGGTCCTCCAGCAGCACCACCGGCAGCTCGGGCGCCTTGGCCGTGCGGAGGAACTCCTTCCACGACCGGCTGCCCCGCACCCGGTTGGACTCCACGATCGCGGTGCGGAACGAGTAGGTCTCCAGGCCGATCGCCACCACCAGCACGGTCACCGGCACCCACTGCCAGGAGGTGATCGGCTCCCGCTCGCTGACCTTGTGCCAGCCCTCGTACAGCGCGAAGAGGCCACCCACGCTGAACAGCACGATCGAGACGATGAACGCGTAGATGTAGCGCTCGCGGCCGTAGCCGAAGGGGTGCTGCGGGGTGGCGCCGCGCCGCGACCGCTTGCCGCCGACCAGCAGCAGGCCCTGGTTGCCCGAGTCGGCCACCGAGTGGATCGACTCGGCGAGCATCGACGACGACCCGGTGAGCAGCCAGGCGACGAACTTGGTGACCGCGATGCCGACGTTGGCGATCAGGGCCGCGAGAATCGCCCGGGTGCCGCCCTCGGTACTCATGGCGTGATCCGCTCCTTCAACTCGGACACGGCGGGCACGGCCACCGGGTCGATGCCGTGCAGCAGGGCGAGGTAGACCGAGGCGAAGTCGGGCACGGCCACCAGCGAGGCGAACAGTTCGAGCTGCGAGCCGCCCTGCGCGGTCAGCTCGCTCACCCCGACGTTGCGCTCGCGCGCCAGGTCGGCGACGGCCTCGGCCCGGGCGGCGTCCACCGGCGACTCGGCGTCGTCGCGCAGCAGCACCAGTTGCAGGCGGGTGGAGGTCCCGCCCTCGACCCGGTCGGCGAAGAAGTCGTCGTGGCCGGCCGCGAGCTGGCCGAACACGCCGTCGAGCAGGCCCACCCGGCCGCGGCCCGCCTCCACCAGCGCGCCGGACATGGCCGGGTAGCGGGCGTTCGCGGCGAGCTGGTCGACCATCCGGCTCGCGGCCACGGTGGCCAGCCGGGACGTCCCCCAGATCACCGGGATCGTCTCGGCCAGCTCCACCGCCAGCGACTTGCCCTCGTTGGTGAACGTGTCGGCGGTGGGCCGGCAGCGGTCGGCGTCGTTGTCCAGCCGGGTCGCGGTCTCGGCGAAGTCGGCCTCGGTGACCTGCACCATGCCCAGCGCCCGGGCGGCCAGCAGCACCGGGACGACCAGCGCCCAGAAGCTCACCCGGGCCGGCCGGCGCGCGGGCACCGGCACGAACAGCGCGCGGGCCCGCTCGGCCATCGACTGGAGCTCGGAGTCCGGCGCGCCGACGGCCACCAGCCGGGCCCCGCGGTGCATGGCGCCGTCCGCGGCGGCCAGCGCCTCGGGACTGCGGCCGGACGCCGAGATCGCGATCACCACGTCGGCCGCGCCGACCCAGCCCGGGATGCCGGTGCTGCGGTGCAGGACCACCGGCACCGGGCAGCGCGGGCCGGCCACCGCGGCGAGCACGTCGCCGGTACGGGCCGCGGTGCCCACGCCGGCCACCACCACCGCCCGCGGACGCACGTCCTCCGACAGCGTGTGCAGCCCGGCCTCGGCGGCCAGCGCGACGGTCTCCCGCATCTGCGGCCCGGCGCCCGCGGTCGCGCGCAGCATCGCCGCCGGGTCGGTCTCGGCGAGCGCCTCGGCGTCGTCCAGCCGGCTCTCGTCCACCGTCCGACTCATGCGCCGCCGTCCCGGTGCCGGGCCTCGTCCAGCAGGAGCACCGGGATGCCGTCCCGGATCGGGAACGCCCGGTCGCAGGCCGTACAGAGCAGCTCCCCGGCCTCGGAGTCCAGACGCAGCGGGGCGTGGTCGTCGCTGGGGCAGGCGAGGATCGCCAGCAGCATCGGGTCGAGGGACATCGGGGTGGCCTCCGGGTGGCGGGGGTGGCGTCGGCGGTGCGGGCTCAGGAACGGACCAGGGCGAGCACCTCGTCGCGCAGGGCCGCCATCCGGCCGGTGTCGGCGGCCTCGACGTTGAGCCGGAGCAGCGGTTCGGTGTTGGACGGCCGGAGGTTGAACCACGACCGGTCGTCGAAGCGCACCGTCAGGCCGTCCAGGTGGTCGATCTCGGCGCCGGCGTACGCCTGCTCGACATCCTTCATCCGCGCGGCCGGGTCGTCCACGGTGGAGTTCACCTCGCCGGAGCCGACGTACCGCTCGTAGTCGGCGGCCAGCGCGGATAGTGGCAGCTCGGACGCGCCCAGGGCGGCCAGCACGTGCATCGCGGCCAGCATCCCGGTGTCGGCCCGCCAGAAGTCGCGGAAGTAGTAGTGCGCGGAGTGCTCGCCGCCGAAGATCGCGCCGGTGCGCGCCATTTCGGCCTTGATGAACGAGTGGCCCACCCGGGTGCGCACCGGCGTGCCGCCGTGCTCGGCGACGATCTCGGGCACCGCCCGCGAGGTGATCAGGTTGTGGATGACCGTGCCGCCCGGGTCCTTGGCCAGCTCGCGGACGGCGACCAGTGCGGTGACCGCCGACGGGCTGACCGGCTCGCCGCGCTCGTCCACCACGAAGCAGCGGTCGGCGTCGCCGTCGAAGGCGATGCCCAGGTCGGCGCCGTGGGCCCGGACGGCGGCCCGCAGGTCAACGATGTTGGCCGGGTCGAGCGGGTTGGCCTCGTGGTTGGGGAACGTGCCGTCCAGCTCGAAGTACAGCGGGACGATCTTGAGCGGCAGCGCCGGCAGCGCGGCGTCGCCGAGCACAGCCGGGACGGTGTACCCGCCCATGCCGTTGCCGGCGTCCACCACGACGGTGAGCGGGCGGAGGTCGGAGAGGTCGACCAGGGTGCGCAGGTGCGCGGCGTAGGCGGTGAGCAGGTCGGCTCTCTCCACCGCGCCGCAGGCGGCCCGTCTCGGGCACGCGTCGGCGAGGAACCGCCCGGCGCTGCTCCGGATCTCGGCCAGGCCGGTGTCCTGCCCGATCGGGGCGGCGCCGGCCCGGCAGAGCTTGATGCCGTTGTACTGCGCCGGGTTGTGGCTCGCGGTGAACATCGCTCCCGGCAGGCCGAGCGAACCGGAGGCGAAGTAGAGCAGGTCGGTGGAGCCGAGCCCGGCCTCCACCACGTCGATGCCCAGGCCCGTCACGCCGGCCGCGAACGCCCGGGACAGCGGCACCGACGACGCCCGCATGTCGTGCGCGACGACCACCCTGGTGGCTCCGTCGCCCTTGACCAGAGTGGCGAAGGCCGCACCGAGCGCCCGCGCCACGTCCTGGTCGAGCTGGTCGGGGACCACGCCGCGGATGTCGTAGGCCTTGACGATCCTGGACAGGTCGGGCTGGGACACGGCGACTTGCTCCTCGGTGTCTGACGGGCCGGTGCCGGAGGGGCCGCACGACGACCGTCCACGGCGACCACACTGGCCGCGAGCCTACCCGGTACGCCCGTCCGGGCAGGTCGCGGCCGTGCTGGGTCAGGAGGCACCAGCACGGGAAGACTGGTCACGACCGCTACCGGGCGAATCACTGTTGCCAGAGAACACAGGTTGGACGGCGGCGTTCGGCACCCACCCGGTACGGCCACGGCGGCACTCCCACCAGCCGCGTCGCTGGCACCGGTTCCCCGCCGCCGGTACCGGCTGTCGGCGCGGCCGGTGGGACCATCACCCCTTCTAACGCTCCCACCGATCGCCTGGATCCTGGCGATGGCGGATTCGCGTGCGTTCACGGCGGATTAGGGTGACAAGAGTGTTCGTGCGACGCGCGTTCGTGCCGCCCGAGTCCCGGTCCGGCCGAGGAGGCGGGTGGCCGTTCGATGTGCCTGCGGTGGAGCATCTGGTCGCCGAGGGCCTGGAGTTCACCCGGCCGGTGACCTTTCTGGTCGGTGACAACGGGTCGGGAAATCTACGATCGCGGAGGCGATCGCGGAAGGCTTCAAGCTTGACCCTTACGGCGGTCGGGCCGGTGGGCGTACCGGCCGTCCCGAGGCGGTGACCACGCCGCTGGGTGGGGTGCTGCGGCTGGAGACCACTGCGGCCGGGTCGCGGATGTTGGGCGGGCCGCGGTTGAAGAAGAAGGGCTTCTTCCTGCGGGCGGAGACTGCGTTTGCGATGACCGAGCGGCTCGGTGGGGTGCCCGGATACTGGGACGAGGACACCAGCGCGATGAGTCACGGCGAGGGGTTCCTCGTCGTGTTCGACGCGATGATGAACGCGAGTGGGTTCTACGTGATGGACGAGCCGGAGTCGGCGCTGTCGTTCACGGCCTGCCTGCGTCTGGTGGCGCTGATGCACCGGCTCGGCGAATCGGGCGCCCAGGTCGTGTGTGCGACCCACTCACCGATCCTCGCCGCTACCCCTGGGGCAGACATCGTCGAGCTTGGCCAGCACGGGATGCGCCGCACCTCCTGGGACAAGTTGGAGCTGGTCGAACACTGGCGGCGCTACCTCCAGCGACCCGAGGTGTACCTGCGGCACCTCCTGACCGGCGAGGAATGAACATGGCGCCGGACGACGCTGTCCTCGCCGCGGCCGATGCCGAGTTCTCCGACTGGATGCGCGGCAACCTCGTCCGCGCCGCCGGGCACTTCGGCCTCACGGTCACCGGGGAGCCGACGTTCGGCTGGCGTCTGCGCACCATCGGCGCGCAAGCGACCGGCCCGGACGGGCCGCGTTGGCTGCGGGTCGTCACCGAGTTTCCGCAGTACGCACACGGCGAGACCTGGACCGGCACCGCGGACGCCAACGTGGTCGCCGGCCTACCCAAGCCGACGGTGCTGGACGTGCACGAGTGGGAGGAAGACGGCTGGCGACGACAACGCGCCGAAGCTCAGACCCTGCTGTCGGGCGAGCCAGTCTCGACCACCTGTCACCTCACCGAGGTGCCGGTCGGCTTGGACGAGCGGTGGTGGGAGCAGCTACGTCGCGCCGTAGACGCGCTGCGCCCTACACCTACCTACCGGCGCCACACCGACCCGGTTGCTCTCTCCCAGCGTGCGGCGGAAGTGTTCGGCCAGCGGCTACCCGTCTCGCAGTGGGAAACTGTGCATGGCGACCTGCACTGGGGCAACCTGCTCTCCCACGGGTTCGCCCTGCTCGACTGGGAGCTTTGGGGTCGCGGCCCGGCAGGCTACGACGCGGCCACCCTGCTACTGCACAGCCTGCTCGTGCCCGAGATCGCAGACCGGGTTCATCAGGCGTTCGCCGACCAGCTCGACAGCGACAGCGGCCGGACCGCGCAGTTGGCGGCCGCCGTCAGAATGCATTCCCGGATCAGCCGCGGCGACTACCGCGAACTCGTCGGGCCGCTGCGCGATCACGTCCGCGGCCTCGGCGCCTCGATCACCAGCATCTGAAACGGCAGAGGCATGGTCAACGGCCCTTGTACCAGGGGACACACGAGCCAATTGGGCGGCAGTTGTTCGCCGGCCGGCATGCCGGACTGCACGACGGCCCGCACTGCGGATTGCACATATTCGGCACGCACGGCGTCTGCGGGGGGTCGAAGACGGCGAGCAGTTCCCGGCGCACCTCCCCGAACCGGACACCTGCGGTGATCTCCGCCAGCGTCGCGTCCCGGATGTTGCCGACCGACATCCAACGGGAGAACACGCACGGCCAGACCTCTCCGGTCGCCGAGATGGCGAGGACCCCCGAGGCACAGCTACCGCACAGTTCCGCAGCGGCGGGTACGCGGCCCCTCGCTCCGCGACCGACCTGCCGCAATCGGTCTGTCCCGATATCGGTAACGCCGAGTGCCTTCAACTCGGCAACCGCCCGCTCGGAGCGCTGCTCCTCGCCGAGGTCTATCACGCCAACCCGCAGCGGGATCGACCGACTTACCGCCTCGGCGATGTTCGCCTTCGTCCGGGCATGGGAGCCGGGGCGGCCCGTGACGGCTGCGTGCCGGGCCGGGTCGTCAGAGTAGTACGAACAAGCCAGGCTCACCCCCGGCTGGGAAAACGTCTCCCACATCGCCGGGCTTACGTGCACCAGATTGGAAAACACCTCCACCCCCACACCGGCCGCCCCGGCGTGATCGACCAGACCCGGTAGATCCGGATGCAGCGTCGGCTCGCCGCCGATGAACTGCACCGTGCCAACACCGAGCCGGGCGGCCTGGTCGATCACCCGCCGCCAATCGGCCGTCGTCATCGACCCGTGGGTGCCTTCCGGCCCGGATTCGGCGTAGCAGTGCACGCACTCCAACTGGCAACGGCCGGTGATCTCCAGCCACACGAATCTCACACCCTGCACGAGACGCCTCCAAAGGGTTCGATCGGACTCAAAGCGGTCCGAGAGTGGCTATGCGGAGGTGGGCGGTCCAGTAGGTGAGGTCGGCGTGGTGTTCGACCAGGGTGACCGGGAGGCCGGACTCGGTCTCGATCTCGTCGGCGGCGTCGTCCAGGCGGGCCAGGTCGCAGTCCCAGTCGGCGTCGAGGTAGAGCTTGAGGCCGGCCTCGTAGCGGTCGAACCCGAGCGCCCCGGCGTGCTCCGGCGTCACGAGCACGACGGTGTAGCGGCTGGCCTCCGTCTCCAGGCCGAGCGCGTAGCCCCCGTCGTGGTCGGGCCGCCGCGGGCGGAACCGCTCGACCACCGAGGCGATCGGACCGGGGCTCTCGTCGGGGTCGTAAGGCGCGCACGGCCGGGCGAAGCAGGTTCCCATCGTCGTCTCCATCGGTGTTACTCCCCTGACTCTGTGTGTCGATCCGTCGAGGCTAGGACTCGCAAGAGATGTTGCGGTAGACACAACAGCGAAAATCTTGTCGTAGCCCTGGAACCGTGTGGGTCGGTAGGGTCTGGTCGCAATTCGAGGGCGTTCGAGGGGGGACTCCATGCCGATCCAGACGACGGTGCGGATCCGTGGGGTGGGCACGGAACTGCGGGAACTGCGGAAGGTGAGTCGCCTGACGTTGCGGGACGTGGCCGAGCAACTCGGCTGGCAGGCGTCGAAGGTGTCCCGGGTCGAGACCGGCAAGCAGGGCCTCACCGTCGAGGACATGGCCTCGCTGCTGGTGGTCTACGGGGTCACGGGGGAGGAAAGGCGGCGACTGCTCGGCCTGGCCGAGCGGTCCAAGGAGCCGGGCTGGTGGGAGGTGGGCGGCGGCCTTTCGAAGGAGTCGCGCACCCTGATCCAGTTGGAGTCCGACGCCACCCGGATCGTCAACTTCGAGCCGCTTCTCGTGCCCGGCCTGTTGCAGACCGCCGACTACACCCGGGCGCTGATGAAGGCAGGTGGCCTGACCGACGCCGACGCGGAGGCACGGCTGGCGGCCCGGCTGGGCAGACAGGCGATCCTCAGCCGGGACGCCCCGCCGGAGCTACTGGTGATCGTGGACGAGACGGTGCTGCGCCGGGCGGTCGGCAGCCCACGGGTGATGGCCCGCCAACTCAGGCACCTGATCGAGGCCGCCGAGCGGCCGACGATCACCGTCCAAGTGCTCCCGTTCGACGTTGGGGCGCACACCGGCCTGGACGGTTCGTTCATCGTTCTTGACTTCGCCGAGCACAAGCCGGTGGTCCATCACGAACACAAGATCACCGCCAGTTTCTGGAGGAGCCGCAGCAGGTGGCGCTGTTCCGCCAGGACGCCGAGCGGCTGGCCTCGCTGGCGCTGAGCCCCGCCGAGTCGAGTAGGTTTGTTGACCGGGTCGCAACAGAGCACGAGCGAGAATGAGGCGTTTCCGATGATCACCCCTGACCTCTCCGCCGCGGTCTGGCGCAAGTCCAGCCGCAGTGGCTCGAATACCGCCTGCGTCGAGGTCGCCGTCGTGCCGGGCGTGACCTGGCGGAAGTCCAGCCGCAGCGGCACCAACGCGCTTGCGTCGAGGTCGCGCTGCTGCCCACCGTGGTCGCCGTCCGCGACTCCAAGGACCCCGACGGCCCCGTCCTCAGCTTCGCCCCCGCCGCCTGGTCGGCCTTCCTCACCGCCACCCGCCACGGCACCTTTCCCCACCCCTGACCCGCCGCCAGCGCTGGACTCTCCGGTTTCGCACGATTAGGCGGGCTCAGGTTTCGTCAGGCGCATCCCGGCCGCATCGCCTGTGATTCGTTCGTGTTCACCGATTCCTGTTCGCCACCGGCCGCACACTGTTACGTTCGAGGAACCAACGCCGGCTGACGTAACAGGGGGCGCCATGATCGAGATTGGGCAGGCGCTCCGCAGCGCCCGCGAACACGCCGGGCTCACCCAGGAAGCCGCCGCGTCCGCCGCGGCGCTCAGCCGTGTCGTGCTGAACTACTACGAAACGGGCCACCGGCCCGTGCCGCTCACCTCCGCGGTGACTCTGGCCCGCCTGTACGGCACCACCCTCGACCGCCTTCTCGCCGGCGACGGCGCGTCCGCGTCCGCCGAACTCGACGTGAGCGGGGTCCTCTACCGCGCCGCACCGTCTACTCTCGGCGACCCGGCCCGCGGCGCGTTGAGCGTCTTCGGACAACACGTGCGCGACTACGTCGAGATTGCGCGTGAACTCGGTCAGCCCCTGCCCGGCAAGGGCCAGAGCCCGTTCCCGGCGGTCGCCGGCGCCTCCGCACGCGGCGCGGCCGATGCGGCCCGACAGCTACGCCGGCAGCTGAACCTCGCGGGCGGGCCCATGGGCGACCCCTTCCGCGTCGCCGACGACCACGTCCTGATCTGGCGCCTGCCCCTCGGCGAAGACCTCGACCACGCGCCGTCCGGCCTGTTCTACAACCACCCGGAGGTCGGCTTCTCGATCGTCGTCAACTCCACCATGACCCTCGGTCGCCAGGTCTTCACCGTCGCCCACGAGCTGGCTCATGCCTTCTTCCACTCGCGCGGGTCGGACGTCATCCTGTCCATGCCCGGCGCGGGGATCGCACGGGAACGATTCGCCGACGCGTTCGCGGGTGAGCTCCTCGTCCCCGGCGACGAACTGCGTCGCCTCGCCATCGAGCACGCCGCCTGGAACGACCTGGCCAACCCGACGTCGGTGGTCCACCTGCAACGGCACTTCGGCGTGAGCTACGCGACCATGCGCGTCCGCCTGTTCCAGGAGCGGCTCATCGACCGCGCGAGGTTCGAGGAGCTGGCGCGGGTCTCACCCAGCGGCCTGGCACGTGCGCTCGGCTACCCCGTCCACCGCGCCGACCTGGGTGACTACGACATGCACCCGCTGGAACGGTTCCCCGGGCGCATGCTGGCCATGGTCCGGACCGCTCTGGACCGGGAACGCATGACCGCTGGGGACGCCGCCGAGACCCTCGGCACCAGCATCCAGGAAGTCCGCCAACTCATGGCCCGGCCCATGATCGAGCCGGCAGAGCAACACATCCAGCAGGACCTGGTCGCCGCGGCACTGCACTCCTGACTCATGCTCATCGACGCGTCCGTCGCCCGGAGCATCGGAGTACTCGGCTGGGTGGACCACCTGAACGAAGCTCTCCACGGGAGGTTACGGATCGCCCACGGCGTCCTGGCCCAACCCGACGAACCCAGTGAGCTGCGAAGGATTCGCGACGCGCTCCACCGGAGGCGGAGGTCTCGCCAGTGGGGTCCAGCCGACAGAGCAAGGCGCTGGCCGCCGAACATGAGATCGATCGACTTCTCGGCCCCCCGCCGGGCATCGTCGTGCTGTTCCCCGATTCCGACGAGGCATGGACCGCGGCCCGCCTGGTCTCGCGGGAAGCCGAACAACGCGAATGGCGGAGCACACTCGGCCTGACCGCACGCCGACTCGACGCCGGCGAAGCGGTCTCGATCGCGATTGCGAAGGCACGCGGCCTCGACTTCGCCTCCGACGACCGCCAGGCGCTCCTCGCGTACCGTGCGCTGACGGGCGGAACGGCGCTGAGAACTCTTGACATGATCCAGCTACTCGTCCGCAGCGGCTTGGTCGAAGAGGCTGCCGGCCGCACGGGCTACCGAATGCTCAGAGAGGACGACCTGCACCTGCTCGGCGGGCCGGAGTGGTAGATCAGTGCGGACGCCCGCCTCCATGTCTGGACGTGCGTAGCCGTTCCAGGATGTAGAGCCGGAGGGCGAAGGTCAGATGCCGTTCGGGGTGGGGAGGGCGCGGAGGTGGCCGCGGCGGCTGGTCTCGGCCGGGAAGTCCGGCGCGGCGGCCACTGGTGCGGGCCGGGCCGCCTCGCGGACGGCGTCGGCCAGTGCGGCCAGGTCGTCGCTGCTGGGCGGCGGTGCGGTCCATTCGCCCTCGGCCCGCATCAGGTCCCACCCGACGGGCGCGGTGAGGCGTTCGGCGTGGGCCACGCAGAGGTCGTAGGTGTGCGGCTCGGCGGCTGTCGCGAGCGGACCGATCACGGCCGTCGACTCCGCGTACATGTAGGTGAGGGTGGCGACGGCCGGCTGCGAGCAGCCGTTGCGTGTGCACCGCCGGAGAGTCCTCACGGCGGAACGGTAGCGGCCACAAGGCTTCCCCGCCAACGACCGGCGGGTGCGTCCGCCCGTGTCGTCCCCGAGCCACCCTGTTTCGACCTACCTCGGCGGCAGCCGCGCCCGGCGATCCCGTCCGGCATGCCCGCCCGCGTCGGGGCCGGGGCCGGACTACCCTGCGGGCATGCCCTCGCCTTCGAGTCGCCGGCCCGCCGGCCGCCGCGACCGGCGCGGTCGTGGCATGCGCGGCCGGTTGGCGCCGGCCACCGTGCCCCTCTCGCGGAGCCGGGCGCAGGTCTTCGACGACATGGTGCTTGATGCTGTGGAGCATCTGGAGTCGCGGTGGGCGCGGCAGCTGCGCGGCGTCGAGTTCGCCGTCGAGGACGTCCCGCCCGAGCTTCCGTCCTACGACTCCGACGTGCTCGAGGACGGCAACGTGCCGCTGGCCCGGCTGCTGCCGGGCCGCGACACCGGCCGCGGCCGCGGCACCTCGCCCCGGATCGTGGTCTACCGCCGGCCGCTGGAGGCCCGCGCCCTCGACCGCGACGACCTGGCCGACCTCGTGCACGACGTCGTCGTCGAGCAGGTCGCCAACCTGCTCGGCCTCGACCCGGACGAGGTCGACCCCCCCGACCACTGAGCGGTCAGGCCCCCCGGCCCGCCCGCCCGTGCGAACGCGTCAGCTCACCCGCTTCTTGAGCTTGCGGCGCTCCCGCTCGCTCAGGCCGCCCCAGATGCCGAACCGCTCGTCGTGGGCGAGCGCGTACTCCAGGCACTCGGACTTGACCTCGCAGCCGATGCAGATCCGCTTGGCCTCCCGGGTCGACCCCCCCTTCTCGGGGAAGAACGCCTCCGGGTCGGTCTGTGCGCAGAGCGCGTTGTCCTGCCACTCCGGTGCGTCACCGGAGAGTAGATCGGTGATGACGTGTGCGGTCACCGTTCACCTCCACTCGTGCGACCCGTCGCCGGAGTCGCGTCGAACCCCCTGTGGAGAGCTTCATTGACTGAACCCCTGCCAAATTACACGCGTGTAATGCGTGCGAAGTCAAGGCCGGATTTGGTATGGGATGGGTTTTTTTCCGCGCGTACGCCCAGGTCATGCGGGCGACACGCCGGGGCGGATTCCCGACACGACACGACGGCACGCATCCGCGCCGGGCCGACGCACCGGTCGGACGCCTCAGCCGCCATCCCGCCGCGGCGGCCCCGACCGGGCTTTCGGCGCCCGCGCGCGGCCACCGCTCGCCGGTCGGTTGTCCTTCCTCGGGTACACGGTCACCCAACGTGATCCGACTCGCTCCGCAGCCTCACTCGCCGAGACCCGCGGCGGCCACCATCGCCGCGCACACCCGCGCCGCGTCGTCGGCATCCATGACGTACGGCGGCATCGTGTAGATCAGGTTCCGGAACGGGCGGAGCCAGACGCCGTGGGCGAGCACGGTCTCGGTCACCCGGGCGACGTCCACCGGCGTACGCATCTCGATCACACCGATCGCGCCGAGCACGCGGACGTCGGCCACGCCCGGCAGCCCCCGGGCCGGCGCCAGGCCATCCGCCAACCAGCCGCCGAGCCGCCGCACCGTGGCTGCCCAGTCCTGGGCCAGCAGCAGCCGGATGCTGGCCAGCGCGACCGAGGCGGCCAGCGGGTTGGCCATGTAGGTCGGGCCGTGCATCAGCACCGGCGCCTCGCCCCGGCAGATCCCGGCGGCCACCTCGGCCGTGCACAGGGTGGCGGCCATCGTGAGGTAGCCGCCGGTCATCGCCTTGCCGACACACATGACGTCCGGGGCCACGCCGGCCCGGTCGGCGGCGAACAGCGTGCCGGACCGGCCGAACCCGGTGGCGATCTCGTCGAAGACCAGCAGCAGTCCGTGCTCGTCGCAGAGCTCCCGGAGGACGTCCCAGGTAGGCCGGGTCGTAGAAGCGCATCCCGCCGGCGTT
Source organism: uncultured Actinomycetota bacterium (assembly GCA_963740255.1). GTDB lineage: Bacteria > Actinomycetota > Actinomycetes > Mycobacteriales > Cryptosporangiaceae > CAVUDO01. The sequence goes on from CAVUDO010000002.1 coordinate 1,837,687, forward strand.
CTGGACGACCGGCTCCACGATCACCGCCGCCAGCTCGTGCGCGTGCCGCTCGACCAGCGCGGTCAGCTCGGCCACGTACACGTCGTCCACCCCCGCGTCGACCCCGGCGGGTGGAGCCGGCGCGAACACGTGGCTGGCGAGCACGTCGGCGAACAGGTGGTGCATGCCGTTGACCGGGTCGCAGACCGCCATCGCCCCGAACGTGTCGCCGTAGTAGCCCGAGCGCACGGTGAGCAGGCGGGTCCTGGCCTGCCGCCCCTGGGACAGCTGGTACTGCAGCGCCATCTTGATCGCGACCTCGACCGAGATCGAGCCGGAGTCGGCGAAGAACACCGTGGTCAGCGGCTCGGGCGTGATCTCGACCAGCAGCCGGGCCAGCTCCACGGCCGGCGGGTGGGTGAGGCCGCCGAACATCACGTGCGCCATCCGGCCGAGCTGGTCGGTGACCGCGGCGTTGAGCACCGGGTGGTTGTAGCCGTGGATGGCCGCCCACCACGAGCTGGTGCCGTCCACCAGCTCGCGCCCGTCCGCGTGCCGCAGCCGGACACCTCTCGCCCCGACGATCGGCTGGACGACCGCGCCCGGGACGCTCGCGTACGGGTGCCAGACGTGGGCGGCGTCCAGCGCCAGCAGCTCGTCGGCGGTGAGAGCGGTGCCGGGCAGCGCCCCGGCCGGGTGGGTGCCGGACAGCGCCGGTCGAGGTGTGCCTGTGTTCACGGGCCCGACGGTAGTGCCCGTCAGGACGACGCCCGCTCCAGCAGTGCCTTCAGGGCGGCGAGGTCCTTCCGGTTGGCCCGGCGCATCGCCGCCGCCATCATCGGTGCGCCGACCTTCGAGAAGCCGCTCGGCTCGCCGCGGTTCCGCAGCGTCATCCGGGTCTGCCCGTTGCCGTGCGGCTCCCAGGTGTAGGTCGTCTCCATCGGGAACGGCCCTTCCGCCGTACACATCACCAGCCGCTCGCCGGGGATCAGCTCCGCGATCTCGTACGTGTAGGCGAGCCGCCGGCCGAGGAACCGCGCCACGAACGCGAGCCGGGAGCCGACCGTCAGCGGTGCCGGGGTGAGCCACTCCACCGAGGCGATGTTGACGTACCACTCCGGCGCGTGCGAAGGATCCGCCGCATACGCCGCAACCTCGTCGCGCGGGCGGTCGATCACCACTTCGGTCAGCACGTCGACAGCCATCGCCCCTCCCGTCCGTCCGTCGGCATCCTCTCACCCGGCCACGACATCGGTGTGCCCCCGCGACACCGCGCCCTCCGAGGACGTGCGGCGGCCGTCGGCCGTCCCCGTTCCGGCCGACGGTCGCCCGCGGTCACCCGGACGCGACCTGCCGGTCAGGCCGCCCGCCAAGAGCCACCCGAGCAGGGCGCCGGCCAGCAGCCCGAACGTGGTCAGCGGCACCACCGCACCGGGTACCGCGCGGGTGATCGCGACCCGCATCACCCGGTCGTCGCGGTAGATCGGCGACGTGATCGCGATCTCCGCCCGCCATCCGCCGCGGGCGACGACCGAGGACGGCCGGTCGGGGTCGTCCTGTCGCGACACGACCGACCAGCCGGCCGCGCGCATACGTCGCTCCGCCTCCCCGACGACCGCCGCTCCCGACCGGGCGTCGTCCCGGTGCGGAACGTCGAAGAACACCTGGCCGTGCTCGTACTCGTCGGTGCCGGTGACCCAGTACACCCACCGTGCGTCCGCGGTGTACTTCGGTGTGTTGTCGAAGACCCAGTCCCACCGCTGCGCGACCGGTGCGGCGCCGGCAGGCAGCGCCGGCTGGAGCATCCGGGTCGCCTCGTCGTTGCCAGGCAGGGGCGGCGCGGTCTGCCACCCGAGGAACCCACCGAACGCCCCGAGCGCCACCATCGCGATCAGGGCACCGCAGCCGGCGACCAGGAGCCCGCCCGCGCCGCGGACGCGAAACCGGTGCCGGAAGCCGCCCAGCAGCAGGTCGACGACCTCGGTGCGGGTGGGCCTGGCGCGACCGGTCGGCGCGGCATCCATCAGCGTCGTCACGATCTCCTCACCACGCTGCCGCCGATAGGAGCGCGGATAGGTCAGCAACAGGAGGCGGTAGCGACGGGCGAGGATCGCCCCGCCGGACAGCTCTGACATCAGGTCTCCTTCTGGAGGGTCGGCCGCCCCCCGTGGGCGGCCGAACGAAAGGGTCAGGACGGAAGCAGCTTCGGCAGCGCCGCCCAGCCGGCGAGCCGCTCGGACGCGGCGTCGGCGTTGCTCCGCAGCACGGCAGCCTCCTCGCGCAGCGCGGTGCTGCCCTGCTCGGTGAGCCGGTAGTACCGTCGGAGGCGGCCGTCGACCGCCTCTTCCCGGTCGAGGGCGATCAGGCTCTCCTCGGTGAGCCGGTCGAGCGCGGCATAGAGAGTGCCCGCACTGAGCTTGACCCGGCCGCCGGACAGGGCCGCCACCTGGCGCATCACGCCGTACCCGTGCAGGGGCGGCCCGGCCAGTGCGGTGAGTACGAGGAACGTGGGCTCTCTCATGCGACCCAATATACCGATGACCGCAACATGTCTGACCTGGGCCATTGCGAGATCGTGTGCATACTAGCGAGACGGTGCTTCCGTTCGACGCTTGAGCGGTCGCGGCGTCAGCGGCCGGCGTTACGGGGATGGTCCTTGGCCGTGCGCTCGTTGCCCCGACGGTAGTTGCCGGTCCAACGCGCCATGACGTCCTGCGGGTCGTCCTCGTCGACCTCGGCCAGGAACGTCCGCGCACGCTCGCCGCGCAGGGTCGCCGCGGCCCGGCCGCGATGGGAGAGGGCCACCGAGCCGTCGGCGCGGGTCACGTAGGCGAAGCCTTCGGGTGCCGGCATGTCCGGGAGGCTGCCAGAGCGGCGGGCACAGCGCACCGCCCTTTCCGGCGGCCCGCGGCCCCAGCCGGGGCGAAGGTGGCACGCCACTCGTACCGTCGGGGCATGCCCGATCTCGACGCGGTTGTCCGGGACCTGATGAAGGACGTCGGCGCCACGCTGCGTCCGTTGGGGTTCCGCGGCTCGGGCGGACTGTGGCGGCTGGCCACGGCGGAGGGCGTGGCCGTGGTCCAGAAGCAGGGGTCACAAGGCTCGTGGTACGCCGAGAAGCTGTTCTACGTGAACACCTCGATCGTCCTGACGGCGTGGTGGGAGTGGAACCATGCGTGCGGCGACCAGCCGCGTCCGCTCGAACGGGTGGCCGAGTACGACGGGCTCCGGCTGCTCGAAGGCAGGGTGCCGAGCTCCGACCCCCGTCACTACGGTGCGGGCCCCGACAGGTGGCGGGTCACGGCGGACACCGACCTCGACCGGTTCCGCGACGACCTGCTGGCCGCCGTGGCCGCGTCGGCGGGCCGGCTGGTCGAACTGCTGGAGCCCGGCCGCTACCTCGACGAGTTGCTCGCCCTGCCGACCCGAGGCATCGGTGTGTGGGAGGCACTGGTCGTGCTGCTCGCCGAGCGCGGACCCTCCCCGGACCTGGACGCCGCGTGCATCGGCCTGATCGACGCCTACGCCGACCGGGACGCCAACCCGGACCACCTGCTCACGTGGGCGACCGACCGCGCGTCCCGCTGACGCGGGTGCGGCGGAGTAGCGGGTCGGCGCGGGCGCTCCCACCCGACAGAACACCCGCGTCGACCGCTCCCGGCTACGGGCTCGGGCGGACTACCCGACGAGGGGCAGGCCGGGGCGGCTCCGGACGGTGGCGTAGGTGGTCGTGCGCTGCCGGACCGGACGGCCGGAGGCGGTGGCGATCGCGGTCAACTGGTCGGCGGTACGGGCGCTGCCGTGCTCCGAGCCGGCCATCCGACTGATCGTCTCCTCCATCAGCGTGCCGCCCAGGTCGTCCACGCCACCGCGCAGCACGGCCACCGAGCCCTCGTCGCCCAGCTTCACCCAGGAGCACTGGACGTGGTCGATCCGTCCGTGCAGCAACAGCCGTGCCATCGCGTGCACCACGCGGTTCTCGCGGACGGTGGGGCCGGGACGGGCGATGCCGGCCAGGTAGATCGGGGCGTTGTGGTGGACGAACGGCAGCGGTACGAACTCGGTGAAGCCGCCGGTGGCGTTCTGGATCCGGGCCAGCGTCCGGAGGTGGCCGAGCCAGTGCCCGGCGTGGTCGACGTGGCCGTACATCATCGTGGAGGACGACCGGATGCCCAGCTCGTGCGCAGTGGTGACCACCTCCTCCCAGGTGGCCGCCGGCAGCTTGCCCTTGGTGAGCACCCAGCGCACGTCGTCGTCGAGGATCTCGGCCGCGGTGCCCGGGATGCTGCCGAGGCCGGCCTCCTGGAGCAGGAGCAGCCAGTCCTCGATCGACAGGTTGGCCTTGGCGCTGGCCGTCACCACCTCCATCGGGCTGAACGCGTGCACGTGGATCTCCGGGACCCGTCGCTTCACCGCCCCCACCAGGTCGGCGTACCCGGTGCCGGAGAGCTCGGGATCGATGCCGCCCTGCATGCACACCTCGGTGGCGCCGGCCGCCCATGCCTGGGCCGCACGGTCGGCGACCTCGTCGCGGGAGAGCCGGTAGGCGTCGGCGTCGCCGCGGCGCTGGGCGAACGCGCAGAACCGGCACCCGACGTAGCAGACGTTGGTGAAGTTGACGTTCCGGTTGACGACGTAGGTCACCTCGTCGCCAACGGTGTCGCGGCGGACGTCGTCGGCGAGAGCCGCCAGCGCGTCCAGCGCGGCGCCGTCCGCGGCGAACAGCGCTAGGGCCAGGGACTCGTGCCGGGGGTCCAGCAGCGCCGCCGGGTCGTCCGCGGCCAGCCGGAGGCCCGCGCGGAGGTCGGCGTCCAGCCGCTCCCCCGGGGCCGCCGCGCCGGCACCCGCGGCGCCTCCGTCGCCGTCGGCCGCCGCGATCCGGACGGCGTCCCAGTCGCCGTACACCGTGGCGAAGTCGTCGCGGCGGTCGCCGCTGCGCCCAGTGGTGTCGATGGTGGTGTGCAGGTCGGTGCGGCCCGCCGGCGTGAGGCCGCCGTCCGGTTCCTGCCACGGGCGACCCGCCGGCACGGCGGCCTCGTCGGCCAGGCCGGTGGCCGGGTCGGCGAGCGCGGCCACGTGCGCGGCCAGCCGGGGGTCGATCCACGGCTCGCCGGCCCGCACATACGGCGGGTACACCGTCAGCCGCTCCCACAGCGTGAACCCCGCCGCGGCCGACCGGGCGGCCAGCTCCTCGATCGCCGGCCAGGGGCGCTCGGGGTTGACGTGGTCGGGCGTGACCGGCGAGATGCCGCCCCAGTCGTCGATGCCGGCCCGCAGCAGCAGCGCGTACTCGTCGCCGATCAGGTTGGGCGGGGCCTGCAGGCGGGCCTTCGGGCCGAGCACCAGCCGGGCCACGGCCACCGAGGCAACCAGGTCGGCCAGCTCGGCGTCGGGCATCGCGCGCATCGCGGTGTCGGGCTTGGCGCGGAAGTTCTGGACGATCGTCTCCTGGATGTGCCCGTACTCGCGGGACACCTTCCGGATGGCGAACAGGGACTCGGCCCGCTCGACGAGCGTCTCGCCGATCCCGATCAGGATCCCCGTGGTGAACGGGACGCCGACCCGGCCGGCGTCGGCCAGCACCCGCAGCCGGACGGCGGGCTCCTTGTCGGGCGAGCCGTAGTGCGGACCGCCGGGCGACCGCCACAGCCGGGTCGCCGTGGTCTCCAGCATCATGCCCATGCTCGGCGCGACCGGCTTGAGCCGTTGCAGCTCCGACCAGCTCATGACACCCGGGTTGAGGTGCGGCAGCAGGCCCGTTTCCTCCAGTACGGCGATCGCGCAGGCCCGGAGATAGTCCAGCGTCGAGGAGTAGCCCCGCTGTTCGAGCCATTCCGCGGCGGCCGGCCAGCGCTCCTCCGGTCGGTCGCCGAGCGTGAACAGCGCCTCCTTGCACCCCCGGGCCGCGCCGTCGCGGGCGATCCGGAGCACCTCGTCCCGCTCCAGGAACGCCGCCGGCACCCGATGCGGGACGGTCGCGAACGTGCAGTAGTGGCAGCGGTCGCGGCAGAGCCGGGTGAGCGGGACGAAGACCTTCCGCGAATAGGTGACCACCCCGGGCCGGCCCGCATCGGCCAGGCCCGCGTCCCGCACCCGGGACGCCGTGGCGAGCAGATCGTCCAGGTCGGCGTCGCGGGCCGTGAGCAGCGCGGCGGCTTCGGCCGCGTCCAGGCTGACGCCGTCGCGGGCCCGCCGGAGCGCACGACGCAACGCATGCCCCGGTGCCGCGGGGCCGGCGAGCGCTGCCCCGCCGGACGGCGACCCGGCGCGCGCGGAACCAGTCGGGGGGGACGCCATGGCGGCCAGCCTATGTCGGCCCCGGGCGGGTGCCCCGCCGAGGAAGGCTCAGGACTGCGGCGGCTGGCCCCATCCCGACGGGCGCTCCTGTTCGGCCTGCAGCCGAGCCTCGTCTGCCTGCTGCCGCAAGTCCGGCGGGATGATCTGGGTCTGGTTCTCGTTCTCGTCGTTCTCGGGAAACCCGACCCAGGTGCTGGCCTGGGTCGGCGCGGCGGCGGGGAACGGTGACGCCGGCTGGGCGTAGCCACCCGGCTGGCCGGGGTAGGCAGGTGGGCCGGACGCCGGCTGCTGGGCCGGGTACGCCGGGGGGCCGGACGCCGGCTGCTGGCCCGGGTACGCCGGGGGGCCGGACGCCGGCTGCTGGCCCGGGTACGCCGGGGGGCCGGACTGGGGTGCGCCCGGCGGGCCTGAGGTCGGCTGCCCGTAGGACTGCCCGTAACCGGCCGGCTGCGACGGCTGGCTGTAGGGCTGCTGCGTGTAGGGGCCCTGCGAAGGCGAGTACGGCACCTGCTGCGGCGACAGCCCCGGGTACTGGCCTGGCTGGCCGTAGGGCTGCTGCTGCGGCTGGCCGTACGGCTGCTGCGCCCGGTACGGCTGCTGCGGGGCGCCGTACTGGCCCGGCTGTGCGGGCGCGCCGTTGTGCGGCTGAAGTGCCTGGCCAGGCTGCTGCTGGCCGGGCTGGGGCTGGCCGTACTGACCGGGCTGGCTCGGCGGGTAGCCCTGGTCCTGAAGCGGTGCGTAGTTGGCGAACGGCGCGGGCGCCTTCGGCGGCCGGGTGACCAGGAACAGCCGCACGACGACGAACGCCGCGATGCCGATCAGCGCGAACCAGGCCAGATGTTCGACCGCCCACGCCAGGATGCCCCGCACGGAGAGGGCGTCCGACAGCAGCATGCCCACGAGGACGACCAACCCGAGCAGGACCAGCAGCCCGTACTCGGCCAGCGCCGCGAACAGCACCGGATCCCGCAGCTTGTCCAGCGCGGGTCGCCCGGTCATGACGATCAGCACCGCGAACACTGGCAGCACGATCGGGACCGCGCCGAAGATCAGCGACGACGCCGATGCGGCCCGTGAGGAGAAGTCTCCGCTGGCACCCGGGATCGCCAGCACGACCAGTGCCAGCAGCAGCCACGCGCCGCACACGCCGAGCAGCGTGAAGGCGATCGGCGCACGAAGCTGGTTCAGGACAGCCTTCGCGGGCGGTTCTTCATCGGTCACAGCGGGCGACGAGTCGGTCGTCACAACGGCCCCCTCGGATCAGGGACGCCCCCGCTTCCCGCGGGACGTCGGCACAAGCCTGGCACATCCGCTCCACGGACTTGGCGAGCCCTCCGCGTCCGGCCAGTACCCGGTATTCGGCGCCCCCTCCGCCCGCAACCGGCGGCACGGCGTGGGCGACGATGGACGGCATGCACATCGTGGTACTGGCCGGCGGAGTCGGCGGAGCCCGGTTCCTCGCCGGCGTCCGGGCCTACGCACCGACGACGCGGGCCAGCGGTGCCCCCGCGGCATCGTCCGAGCGCCAAGTGACGGCGGTGGTGAACACCGCCGACGATGTCACGCTGCACGGACTCCGGATCTGCCCCGACCTCGACAGCGTGATGTACACCCTCGGCGGCGGCATCGACACCCACCGCGGCTGGGGCCGGGCCGACGAGACCTGGACGGTGCAGGCGGAGCTGGCCGCCTACGGCGCCGAGCCGGCCTGGTTCGGTCTCGGCGACCGGGACGTCGCCACCCACCTCGTCCGCACCCGGCTGCTCGACGCCGGCCAGCCGCTGTCCGCCGTCACGGAGGCGCTCTGCGCCCGCTGGCAGCCGGGCGTCCGGCTGCTGCCGATGACCGACGACCGGGTCGAGACGCACGTGGTGGTCGCGGACCCCGACGGCGGGCGCCGGGCGATGCACTTCCAGGAGTGGTGGATCCGGCACCGCGCCGCGCTGCCGGCCGAGGAGTTCGTCCCGGTCGGCGCCGAGGACGCCAAGCCGGCGCCGGGCGTTCTCGACGCGGTCGCCGAGGCCGACCTGGTGCTGCTCGCGCCGAGCAACCCCGTGGTGAGCATCGGGACGATCCTCGCGGTGCCGGGGATCCGGGCCGGCCTCGCGTCCACCCGGGCGCCGGTGGTGGGCGTGTCTCCGATCGTCGGGGGGGCGCCGCTGCGCGGGATGGCCGAGAAGTGCCTGCCCGCACTCGGGGTGGAGGTTTCGGCCGCCGGGGTGGGCGGCCACTACGGCGCCCGGGCCTACGGCGGGCTGCTGGACGGCTGGCTGGTGGACACCGCCGACGCCGGGGCGGTGGTGTTCGGCGCGACCGTGCGGGCGGTGCCGCTCCACATGACCGACGAGGCGGCCACCGTGGCGATGGTCCGGGCCGCCGCGGAGCTGGCGGCCGAGGTGCGGTCAGGTGCCTGAACAGCCCGCGAAGACCGATGCGGCCGCACCGGCGCCAGACCACGTGACCAGCGGAGCCGCACCGACCGCCGACCCGGCCGGGCGCCCCGGAACGGCGGTGCCCGGAGACCGTGCGCCAGCCGCGTTGCAGGTCCTGCCGGTGACCGGCCTCGGCGAGGTGCGTCCCGGCGACGACCTCGCCGCGCTGCTCGCGGCCCACGCGCCGTGGCTCGCCGACGGTGACGTGGTGGTCGTGACCAGCAAGGTCGTCTCCAAGGCCGAGGGCCGGCTGGTTCCCGCCGGACCGGACCGCGAAGCCGCCCGGCAGGCCGCGATCGAGGCCGAGAGTGTCGCCGAGGTGGCCCGGCGCGGCGCCACCAGGATCGTCCGTACCCGGCACGGACTGGTGCTCGCCTCCGCCGGCGTGGACACCTCCAATGTCGGCCAGGACACCCTGGCGCTGCTGCCGGACGACCCGGACGCGTCCGCACGGGCGCTCCGCGCCGGCCTGCGGGCCGCGCTCGGCGTGGACGTCGGCGTGCTGGTGAGCGACACGATGGGCCGGCCGTGGCGGCTCGGCGTCGTCGACGTGGCGGTCGGGGCGGCCGGCTTCGCTCCCCTGCGCGACCTGCGCGGGACGTCCGATCCTTACGGCAACGACCTGCAGATGACGGTGGTCGCCGACGCCGACCAGGTGGCCGGAGCCGCCGAACTCGCGAAGGGCAAGACCGCGGGCGTCCCAGCGGCCGTGGTGCGGGGGCTGGCCGGGGTCGGTGGGGAGGACGGCCCGGGTGCAGCGGCGCTGGTCCGCCCGCCCGAGGAGGACATGTTCTCGCTCGGCACCGACGAGGCGCGGGCACTGGGGCGGCGCGGCGCGGTGACCGGGCGCCGGTCCGTACGCGCGTTCGCCGACCGCGCGGTACCGCCGCGGGTGATCGAGACCGCCGTCGCGGCCGCGGTCACCGCGCCGGCGCCCCACCACACGACGCCGTGGCGGTTCGTGCACGTGGCCGGCCCGGACGTGCGCGCCGCCCTGCTCACCGCAGCCCGGAACGCGTGGACAGCCGACCTGCGCGGCGACGGGTTCGACGAGGACGCGATCGCGCGCCGGCTGCGGCGCGGCGACCTGCTGTGGCACGCGCCGGCACTGGTGGTGCCGTTCCTGGTCCGCGACGGGGCACACGCCTACCCGGACGCCCGCCGGGCCGACGCCGAACGCACCATGTTCCACGTGGCCGCCGGCGCCGGCGTGGAGAACTTCCTGGTCGCGCTCGCGGCCGAGGGCGTCGGGTCGTGCTGGGTGTCCTCGACGCTGTTCTGCCCGGACGTGGCGCGCGCGGTGCTGGCCGTGCCGGACGACTGGGAACCGATGGGCGCCGTGGCGGTCGGCTACCCGGCCGCCGACCCCCCGCCCCGCCCGCCCCGCGACACCGCCACGTTCCTGCTCACCCGCTGACGGCCCGGCACGGCGCAGTTGAGCAGGTGGCGGTCCCACGCGACACCGCCACGTTCCTGCTCACCCGCTGACGGCCCGGTAGGGACGTTCAGAGGTTGACGTCGGCGGTCGCCAAGCCCAATCCCGCGCACGCCTCCAGGAGCTTCCGATCTCCGCTCGCTACGACGAGGTCCGCGGCGGCCACCTGTTCGGCGGACGCGCAGTGGACCGCGTCGTAGCCGCGCAGGGCGCAGTCGAGCGCGACCCGCGCAGCCCGGCCAACGAGGCCCTCGTCCACTTCGACGAGGTCGAACTCTGCCCACAACCGGTCGAGGATGCGCATCGCCGACCGATGCTGCGGCCTGGAAAGTCGTTCCACCCGCAGGGCCTGCGCCAGCGCGGCAGCGGCCTCGACGTACAGCAGACGCGTCGTCGCGACTGCGTCGGCGTCGTCCCACAGCCGCCGGCACGCGGCGCTTCCCGGCTCGGTGACCAGCAACGGGACCACCGCCGACGTGTCGAAGTAGACGATCACCGTCGTTGCTCGGCCACCAGATCGCTCACGAGACCGGTCACGGCTACCGGCTCCGGCGCTGGACGCTTCCGCCGCGTAGCCGGGCGCACGCGCCCTTCGGCGATCAGCCGCTCCAGCGGCGTCGGCGCGCCCGCCGGCACGATCCTGGCGATCACCGTCCCGTGGTCGGTGACGGTCACGGTGCGACCGCGCCTCACCTCGGCCAGATGCTGGCTCAGCCCGTCCCGCAACGCGCGGATACCCACCTCCACGACGACCTCCCTGTAGCCATATCTGGCTCGTTAATTGTAGCCACAAGAGCGTTCGATCCGCTCCGAGCCGATTCACCGCGCGGCTCACCGCTGGGAGGTGACGGCCGATCGGACCCACCTGGTCCAGACAGGGCGAGGCCCGGGAGCATATCCAGCTCCCGGGCCTCTGAGGTGCCACCCAGTTGCGCACACCGGCACGTTTAAGGATGCGGATCATTCTTGAGGACGCCGCGTTCTGCCATTGAACTACCGCCCCGCGGGTGGAGGGGCGGGCCGGAGTCGAACCGGCAACCTCGACGTTTTCCGTCCACATCCATTCGATCCGGCGTTCGGTGGCGAATGCTGAGGCTGGAGCGAGAGTCTGAGTGTGATCGTGGCTGCCTCTGCCGGTTGGGCTACCCCGGCAGGAAAGTGCCGGGAGGAGGACTCGAACCTCCACTGGACCACGTCGTCAGGCTGAGCTTCAGTTTCAGCTTGCGCTCCTCGCGCACCCCCGCTCCCGCGGGGGAGTCTGCAGGCTAGCCGAACAGGTAGTCGAAGACCTTGCCGCCCACGTGCCGGTCGACCGCCTCGGCGCTGTTGGCCTCCTCGCGGGCGAACTTCACCGCCCGTTGGAGCTTCTCGACCCGCTCGAGGATCTCCGAGATCCGCCTGGCCGGGAGCGCTCCGGAGAACTTCACTGTCGTCCAGTAGCCGACGGGGATGTCCTCGTAGTACACCTCGACCTGCGCCGGATGCTTGTCGGTGGCGTCGGCCTTGACGTGGTTGCGGGGCACCTTCTTCGTCCGGACGGTCCTGACCGGGTCGGTGGCCCAGGAGTCCGCCGACTCGTTGTAGGTCCACGACTCGGCCGCGTCGAGCACCGGCAGCTTCCGGACGAACGTGTGCATGTCGGTGAGCTGCTTCTCCATGAACAGCAGATAGGTCACCGGCACGTCGCTCAGGAGCGTCTCGCCGTCCACCGTGACGTCCGCCTTCGCCACGCAGTTGGTCGCGTCCTTGCTGACGGTCACGTCGAACAAGCGGGTCAGCGACGCGGCGACCGAACGGAGAATCTCCTGCGCGCTGAGCTGCACCCTGGTCGACTCGGGCGGCAACTGCTCCCCCTCGTCGTCCTTGGGCTGGTAGGTCCGCGAGATGCCGGACAACAGGGCAGCCTTCTGGACCGCGTGGTGAGCTTCGGTCAGCTCCTGGAAGGACTTGCTCTTGATGCCCTTCTCCACTGCGATGATCTGATTCAACTTCGCCACGTCGGCTCCTTTCGCCCGGGACACGCTAGAGGTTCACTCCGACCAGCGCGAACGGATTCCTCCCGCAAGCTAGCCCGACCCGTCAACCCCTCCGGGCCGGACGCCCGAGAATGCGGTCGTCGCCGTGTGGGTCAGGTGCGGAGGCCGCAGGCGCGGTAGGCCTGGGTCAGCTTGTCGGCCGCGACGGCGCGGGCACGGTCGGCGCCCTCAGTGAGGAGCTTGTTGAGCTGCGCCCGGTCGTCGACGATCTCGTGGTAGCGCTGCTGGATCGCGGTCAGCCGGTCGGTCACCACGTCGGCCACCGCCGTCTTCAGCGCGCCGTACTGCGCGCCGTCGAACTGCTGTCGGCTCTGCTCCCGCGTCGTCCGGCTCAGGCTCTCGTAGATCGTCAGCAGGTTGGTCACCCCGGCGCCGAGCTGGTCGGCGAAGTCCACGGTCGGCTTGGAGTCGGTGACGGCCCGCATGATCGCCTTACGGGCCTTGTTCGGCGGGTCGAGCAGCCCGATCGCGTGCCCGGGCTGCCGCTCGGCGAGGCTCTTGCTCATCTTCGCGGTGGGGTCGTCCAGGCCCATGATCCGGCTGCCGGACTCGGGGATGAGCACGTCGGGCACCTTGAAGGTGTTGCCGAACATCGCGTTGAACCGCTTGGCGATGTCGCGGCTGATCTCGACGTGCTGCTTCTGGTCCTCGCCGACCGGCACATGGTCGGCGTCGTAGAGCAGGATGTCGCCGGCCTGCAGGGCCGGGTAGCACAGCAGCCCGGCGCCGACCCCGGCGTCCACGTCGGCGATCTTGCCCTTGGTCTTGAACTGGGTCGCGCGCTCCAGCCACGACACCGGGCTCACGCAGATCATCAGCCAGCCCATCTCGGCGTGCTCGCGCACCTCGGACTGGACGAACAGCGTGGAGGTCTCCGGGTCGAGGCCGCAGGCGATATAGAGCGCAAAGATCTCCTCGACCCGTGCGCGCAGCTCACCGGCGTTCCGGGCGATGGCCTCGGGAACGGTCAGCGCGTGCAGGTCGGCGACGAACAGGAAGTTCTCGAACTGGTCCTGGTTCTCCACCCACTGGCTGATCGCGCCGATGTAGTTCCCGATGTGCAGACGACCGGTCGCGGTGATGCCGCTGAGAACCCGCTTCCTGCCCGGCGATGACATGGTGCTCCTTCTGCTGTCGATGCCGGCCCACGTCATGGTGTGTGCCCGCGGCTGGTGGCTCTCTGAGCCAGATTCGGCCCCGGGTGCCGCGCGAACGGTTCGTCCCGCGGTGGTGCCGTCAGAGGCCACGGTAGTCGCGGGGCGAGAAGCGGGGTGCGCGGCGTGGGGGCGCGACCCCCGCAAGCTCGACCAGGCGGGCGGCCCGGGCCCGGTGCGGGGCGTACGGGGCGAGCACGTCGAGCATGCCGGCGTCGTCCAGCTTTCGCCCGACCAGCGCCCAGCCGACCACCGACGGCAGGTGGAAGTCGCCCACGCTCACGGCGTCCGCCCCGGCCAGCGCCCGCTGGGCCACCTCCGCGGCGGTCCACGGCCCGATGCCGGGCAGGCTGGTGAGCCTGGCCGTCGCGGCCTCCACCGGCCCCGACGCGACCTCGTCCAATCGGGCGGCCACGGTGGCGGCGGCCCGGATCGCCCGCCGCCGGCTGTGGTCGACGCCGGCCCGGTGCCACTCCCAGTCCGGGATCGCCAGCCACCCGGCGGGGTAGGGCGCCACCGCCATGCCCTTCGGCGCCGAGCCGGGGGCGGGCGAGCCGAAACGCCAGACCAGTTCGCGCCACGAACGCCGGGCCTCGGTCCAGGTCACCTTCTGCTCCAGCACGGCGACACAGGTCTGGTCGAACACCAGCCGGGTCGCCGGGAACCGCAGCCCTTCGCCGACCCGCCGCCACACCTCGGCCACCACCGGATGGCACGGCGCGAATCCCGCCGGGTCGTCGGCGGCGCCGAGCAGATCGGGCAGCCCGTCGAGCAGCCACGCCGCGCCCGGCCCCCAGGCGTCCGCGCGGACGACGCCGTCGCCGTCGCGCCGCAGGCGCAGCGTCCCGGGGCCGGCCGGCGTGGGGGCGGTGCGCCAGATCGTGCCGTCCGCGGCCGCCCGGTGGGTCGGGTCGCCGTTCCCCCGCTGCAGGTGGCCGACCGACCGCCCGAGGTCCAGCGGGTAGTCCGGCCGCCAGACGCGGCTCGCGGCCGCCCCGGCTCCGTCGCCGGGCAGTCCGCCGCCCGGTGTCGGTTCGTCGGGGGTCGGGCCATCCGGGGTCCGGCTGCCTGGGGCGGGGCCACCCGGGTCCAGACCGCCCGGACGGGTCAGCACAGGTCGCCGGTGCCGCGGGCCTTCACCGCGTCGACCACGGCCTTCACCTGCTGGGCCCGGTCGCGCCCGCACACCAGCAACGCATCCGGGGTGTCCACCACCACGACGTCGGTCAGGCCCAGCACCGCGATCAGCCGGCCCGACCCGGGCACCACCACCGCCCCGGAGGTGTCCAAGGCCAGCACCTGGCCGGCGTCCCCGATCACCACGTTGCCGTCTGGGCCGGGAGGGAGCACCTGCCCCAGGGTGTGCCAGTCGCCCACGTCGTGCCAGCCGAACGTGCCCGGCACCACCGCCACCCGTCCGCGGGCCGCCGCGTCCTCCATCACACCGTGGTCGATCGAGATCTTCTCCAGCGTCGGCCACACCTCGCCCAGCACGGTGTCCCGGCTGGGACCGCCCCAGGCGTCGGCGATCCGCACCAGACCGGCGTGCAGGGCAGGACGCTGGCGGGCCAGCTCCTCCAGCAGCGCGTCCACCCGCCACACGAACATGCTCGCGTTCCAGACGTACCGGCCCGAGTCGAGATAGGACTGGGCTACCTCGGCCGTGGGCTTCTCCTTGAACGCGCCGACGGCGTACGCGCCCGGCACGGCCAGTGGTTCGCCGCACTGGATGTAGCCGTAGCCGGTCTCCGGGCCGGTCGGGGTGATGCCGACGGTGACCAGCAGCCCGTCGGCGGCGACCGCGATGGCCGTCCGGATCACCCGGACGAACGTGTCCACGTCGCCGACCAGGTGGTCGGCGGCGAACGATCCCATCACCGCTGCCGGATCGCGTCGGGCCAGCAGGGCCGCGGCCAGGCCGATCGCCGGACCAGACTCCCGCGGCGCGGGTTCGATCACGATGTTGCCGGCCGGCAGGTCGGGCAGTTGCCGGGCGATGCCCGCGGCGTGGGACGCGCCGGTGACCACGTGCAGGCGGTCGAGCGGTGCCAGCCGGGCGAGGCGGTCGGCGGTGGCCTGGATCAGCGTCCGGTCGCCGCCACCGAGCGCGTGCAGGAACTTGGGATGACCGGCCCGGGACAACGGCCACAGCCGGGTGCCGCTGCCGCCGGCCGGGACCACGGGATAGAACGACGGGCCGTCGGCGGCCGTCCCGCCCGCACCGACCGGCCAGGACCCCGGCGTCGGATCCGCCGCCGACCCGGAACTCCGGGTCACCGGCCCTGTGCCGCGCGTGCGTAGCTGGCCAGGTGCGCCTCCGCGCTGGCGTCCCAGGTGAACTCCTTGGCACGGGCGCGACCGGCCTCACCGAAGGCCTCGCGGCGGTCGGGGTCGTCCAGGAGCGCCGCCAGGTCCGTGCCGATCTGGTCGGCCTCCTCCCCGGTGTAGGCGACCGCGTCGCCGCCCACCTCGGGCAGCGACAGCCGGGGCGTGGTGAGCACGCACGCGCCGCAGGCCATCGCCTCGAGCACGGGCAGGCCGAAGCCCTCCCCGTGGCTCGGATAGGCGACCACCACAGCGCCTCCGAGGTAGCCGGGCAGGTCGGCGTAGCGCAGATAGCCCGGCCGGAGCAGGCGCAGGTGCGACGGGATCTCGGCGATGGCCGTCTCGATCTCGCTGTCGTGGCCGGAGCCGCCGGCGATCACCAGCGCCGGGGCCAGCTCCCTGCCGGCGCACGCCCTGGCCCATCCGCGGATCAGGTTCGGCACGTTCTTCCGCGGTTCCTGCGACCCCAGGAATGCCAGGTAGGTCGCCCCGCCGAGCCCCAGCCGGGCCCGCACCCGGGCCCGTTCGGGCTCGTCCGGGATGTGGAACACGTCCAGGTCGACACCGTGGTAGGCGACGTCGAGCCGGGTCGGGTCGGCGTCGAGCAGGCGGATCAACTCGTCGCGGGTGGCCTTGCTGGGCACGACCACCCGGGCCGCCCGCCGGAGCGCGGTCTTGGTGGCCGACCGGAAGAACGCGCCCTTGGCCTTGTCGTAGTGCTGCGGCTCGGCGAAGAACGTGGCGTCGTGGACGGTGACCACCACCGGGCACTTCGCGGCCAGCGGCTGGGTGTAGTGCGGCGAGTGGATGACGCCGGCGTTCACCTGCTGGGCGACCAGCGGCAGGCCGGTCTGCTCCCAGGCCAGCCGTGCCGGCCGGTGGGCGACGGCTGCCGGGGCGGGCAGCACCTCCGCGGCGGGAGCCATCCGGCTGTACCGCTCGGCGTCCGCGCGCTGGGAGACCACCACGAGGTCGGCATCCGACCGTCCCAGCGCCGCGATCAGCCCGTCGACGTAACGGCCGACGCCACCTCGATCCGCCGGGACGGCGGTGGCATCGACGAGAATCCTGGGCGCGCTACCGCCTGACACTGGTCCCTCTCCCCGTGGCCGCTGTGCCGATACGGCGGCATGGCCGCCGGGCCGGCCGCTGACAGGCCTGCCGTCTCAGAGACTACGCCGGGCCCGCCCACTCCACTGGAGCGCACCGCGCCACCACGCCGACGCCGCGGCCACCTCGGGTACCGGTCGTGGCGCTATCCGGGGCTGAAGCCCAGATAGGTGCTGCGTAGCCGCATCCCGGTTCGGAACCGGTTGCCCGACACGGCGACCGGCCTGCGGACGCCGTCGCTGAGCAGGATCGTCACGATCCGCCCGCCCCAGGCGCCGCCCCCGGTGCGGCTGGTCACCCGGACGTACCGGACGGTCCTGATCCCGCCCGGCCCGTCGAACCGGGCCATCGCGGCCGGGGAGAGCGTGACGGTCCAGCGCAGGTACCGCGACCGCGACGCCCCCGCGTACGGGTCGGCCTTGTTCGGCAGGTACGGCCGGCCGCCCGGTGCCGTCCGGCCGCCGTTGTCCGCGGAGTACTGGGCGTTGATCGGGACGCCGCGGTAGGCGATCACCAGGCCGGCGGTGGCCCGGACCGCCGCGTCGGTGGCGCGGTGGTACGCGGCGTGACCGTCCCAGCACTGGTCGGCGGTGGTGTCGTGCACGTCGTAGAACCGGCGGGGTGCCAGCCGGGACCGGGCGTAGGTGCGGGCGGCCATCGCCTGGGCCTGCACGGCCGCCGCCCGCCAGGTGGCCGGCATCTCCGACGACACCACACCGCGCAGGTAGGTCTCCATCCCCATCGTCGCGACGAAGTACGGCACACCGCCGACGAGGACGACCCGCAGGTTCCCGCTGTAGCTGAGCCAGTAGCCGCCCTTGCACCCCGCCTTGGCCCGGTTGTACTGCAGCCGCAGCACCGGCGGACCCACGAACGACACCGGTGCCGACAGCACCAGCACGCTCGCCCATCCCCGTCCCCTGGGCTTCTGGATCACGATGTTCTTCCCGGACCGCACCACGTGGTAGCCGGCCTGCGGCGGCAGTGCCACCCGGCGCCGCCCGCCGAGCGCGACCACGCCGGTCACCCGGGTCGCCCCGGCCGGCGGCCGGAGCACCAGGTGGCCGCCGTCGACGGCCCGCAGCCGCACCCGGACCACCGGGTTGCCGATCGACTTGCGGGTGGTGCCGGGGTAGTAGAACTGTGTGATCTGGGCGGCGTTCAGCTTGGCGGCGGCCGCCTGGGCGCCGTACTGGCTCATGCCCCGGCCGTGCCCGAACCCCTTGCCCCACGCGGTCAGGCCTCCGCCGGGCACCGACGTCCAGCCCTTCACCGGCGCCGGCGCCGACGCCGCGTGCCGGACCCGGTGCCGTGCCAGCAGCTCGGCCGTGCGCCAGCGCAGCCACTTCATCCACAGCACGCCGGCGTTGCCCGGGCAGGCGGTCGCGTTGGTCTGCCGGTGCGGGAACATCGTCGGCACGGTGACCGTGACCCGCTTGTTGTACTTGGTGTTCGGCCCGCCGGTCAGCCTGGTGCTGCCGCGCGGATTGACGCGGTAGCTGCCGAGCTTCCAGGCCGCCACCCGCACAACCGTCCGGAGCGCCGCGGCCGTGGGACGGATCGTGCTGAAGTTCCCGATCATCGAGATGCCCGATGTGCCCGTGTTGAAGCCGCCGGTGTGCGCGCCGACGACGGCGCGCTGCAACCCGCCGTACCGGCCCTCCCAGGCCCGGCCGAACCGGTCGACCAGCACGTTGTACCCGATGTCGCCCCACTTCTGGCTGATCGCGTGGTAACGGTAGATCGCCCGGAGCATGCCCGGGACGTCGCCGGGCCGGTAGGCGTTGGTGGTGGCGGTGTGGTGGATGACGACGGCCTTCACCGCCGACGCGTAGGTCGGCTTCCACGTCATCCACTTCGGCGGGGCACCCCATTCGGCCCGGGTGTAGATCGACGCGACACCGTTGCCCACCGACACCGCCTGGGACCGCGCCTCCGGCGACTCGCCCTCGGTCGGCGTGCCGGCGGGTGCCGGGTCGGACGCCGTGGGCTCGGGCGTCGCAGAATCAGGCGCAGCAGGGGTCGAGGAACCGGGCGTTGCGGGGCCGGGCGTTGCGGGATCGGGCGTTGCGGGATCGGGCGTTGCGGGATCGGGCGTTGCGGGGCCGGAGCGCTCCGGGGTCTCCGGGCCGGGCTCGCTGTTGGCGGGCGGCTCGTCGCCCGGGGTCCGCCCGTTTGGCAGCTGTCCGTCCGGCAGCTGTCCGTCCGGAGCTGGACTGCTCGGATCGGGGCCGCTCGGCGCGTCCTCGTCGGGCCCGGACCCAGGCTCGGCGGCGCGGATGTCGACCGTCTCGGCGGCCACGTCGACCGCACCGTGCCCCGGATCGATCAGGTCGGCCTGGACGTCAGCCGGTCCCCGACCGGACACGCTGGTCAGCACGATCTCCACCGACCGGCTCGGCCCGGTCCAGATCAGCTCGCCGCCGGGCCGCACCGAGGCGGGCGCGGCGTCGACGGACGGGGCTTCGTGGCCGGTGGTCGACCAGCTCGACCAGGCCGCCTCCGGGCTCGGACGGGTGCGCACCGCGACGCTGACCGGCCCGAGGTCCGGGTCGTTGCGCCAGGTCACCCCGACCGCCGAGAACGGCTCGGTGGACGGTGCGGTGAACTCGAGGACGCGGGGTGCGGACGGCTCACCCGCCTCGCCGTCGAGCGGGACACCGGTCGGCTGCCGGAAGTACCGCCGCACGCCGGACGCCGGAACCTCCACGCTGCCGAGCGCAACGGTGCGGACCTTCACCGCGGGCGCTGGCATCGCCGCCTTCACCGGCATCCGCGGGGCGTTCGGGTGACCCGGTGCGCCGTCCCCGGCGACGGGACTCGCAGGTCGCCGGTCCGGCGCCCCGCCCACCGGCACCGCGGATGCCGGACTGACCGCGCCCCCGGCGAGCAGGCACGCGACAGCACCGGCACACAGCCACCCGAGTGGTCGTCGTGTCATTGCCCTCGCCCCCCGACTCTCGCCTCCCACCGGCCCGACGCCTGACCCCCAACCGGCCGAATCTCCTCCCCCAGCGAGAGATCGGCCGCATTTATCACGGGTCGTAATTTCAGCGTCATCGAACGTACAGGAACTTTAGGGGAGTTTCGGAAGTTACGTAAGGGATGCGAATGAACGCCTGTGGTTGGCGGTTCGTGGCATATAGCCGGTTCAGTGCCCCCTG
Source organism: uncultured Actinomycetota bacterium (assembly GCA_963740255.1). Classification (GTDB taxonomy): domain Bacteria; phylum Actinomycetota; class Actinomycetes; order Mycobacteriales; family Cryptosporangiaceae; genus CAVUDO01. The sequence goes on from CAVUDO010000002.1 coordinate 1,857,619, forward strand.
CGGCCGAGTTTCACCGGTCCGGCGCCGTGCGACGATGCGTCCGGCCGGGTGCCCGCCGGCGCTCTCTTGCTGACGAAAGGCCCGCCGTGCCCCGCGACCCCGACACCCCTGCCGCGCTGTTGGCCCGCATCCTGGCCGGCGAGCCGGGGCGCCCGCTGATCACCCAGTACGACGACGCGACCGGCGAGCGCGTGGAGCTCTCGGCGACGACCGTCGAGAACTGGGTGGCCAAGACCGCCAACCTAGTGCAGGAGGCGGGGGTGGAGCCCGGCGGCACCGCGGCCGTCCTGCTGCCCCCGCACTGGCAGGCCGCGGTGGTCATGCTCGGCTGCTGGTCGGCGGGAGTGGCGGTCGCGCACGGTCCGCGCGGAGCGGCACCCGCCCGGGCCGACGTGGCGTTCTGCGCCGCCGACCGGTTCGACGTGGCGCTGGGTCTCGGCGCGGACGAGGTCTACGGTCTGTCGCTGGCCCCGTTCGCCGCCCCGCTGGCCGCCGTTCCGGCGGGCATTCTCGACTACGCCACCGAGGTCCGGGGGCAGGACGACGTGTTCCGGCCCTGGGTACCGGTCGGGCCGGAATCGACGGCGCTGGTCGGCGCGCTCGGCCCGGGCGGCGAGCCCGGGACGATGTCGCAGGCCGCCCTGGTGGACGCCGCCCGCGTCCGGGCCGCCGAACTGGGCCTGGCCGCGGGCGACCGGCTGCTCGTCCTCGCCTCGGACGAGGTCCGGCCCCGCCCGCTGGACTGGCTGCTCGCTCCGCTCGCGGCCGGCGCCAGCATCGTCCTGCTCCGCAACCCCGACCCGACCACCGTGGACGCCCGCGCGGACGCAGAACGTATTACCCTCCGACTTTCCGCACGTCTTCGTATTTCTCCGAACCACCCATGAGCCGAAGAACCCCGTCGGACGCGAGTTGATCGGCCAGTGTGGCCAATGACCGCATATTCGTGCCCGCTGGATCGGCCGTATAGGTGGCAAGAACACAGCCACGAATAACTGACCGAATGTCGCCAGCGCCGACATCAATTCCTGCTGATTGCAACGCGGCAAGGCGATGCAGACCTGCTTCGGCCGCCGCGCTCGGGTCGATCAACGTGGCGGGCCCGACACCTGCGCGCTTCCGACACACGAGCACCGCATCCAGGTTGGAAGGTTCCGTTCCGCCCTTGGTCACGCTTGTTGTCATCTCTCCTTTGACCGGCTGGACGGCGGTAACGATGAGGCCGGCCTCACCAAGCCCGTCCATGACGGCCAACCAGCCTGAGAGTCTCGCTTGATGGAAGGTGAACGCCAGGAGACCGTCGGACTTGAGCACGCGAGCGCACTCGGACCAAATCCCGGTAATCGCCGCCCGGAACCTTGCCGGCGAAACGCTCTGAACCTCGTACACACTGCGAGTCGTGACACTCTGCGCGGGGTAGAGCGCAAACGGCACCAGCTCCCTGAGCCAAACGTGGAAGAAGTCGGCCAGTTCGGAATAGTGAACGTTATCCATATAGGGCGGATCAGTAATGACTAGGTCAATCGACTCATCGGGCAAGTCGGTACGGGACGAGTCGCCAGTCCGCAAGTATACAGTCCCGGGAATAAGGCCGCCTGAGGGCCAATGGTTAACCAACACCGCTTCAGGCGGTACTGAAATTCCGCTAACGCGCACTACGTCATTGCCGGCGAGGATCTGGTCGGTTGGCGCAACTTTATACTGTTGAGCACGCAACAGGCGACTCCGAAACAGAGTAGAAAACGAGCCGGAGGAGGCCGGCGTGCCCCACGGGTGAGCTTCGAGCGGCGCGCGTTCAGGCTTAAGGACGTGGTGGCTGAACATGTGCCGGACCGCTCCGGTGCCCTCTCCCTTGAAGGAACAGAACATGTTGTTAAACTCAAGCGTGCCCGAGAACAGGGCCGCCAACGCCTCTCGCTCGGCCCCATCTGGGGTAAGCTCGCGTATCGCGCCAGCGAGTAGTCCGAGCGAGTAGAGCTGACGAGCATTGAAGAAATGTGACCACTTCGTAAAGCCCCACCGAATTGCTTGCCGGGTGTTCTCGCCGTCGGTCAACTCTCCGCAGGGGCGAACAATCTCCGAACCGTCTTGCCGTAGCTGCTCGGCGCAGTCCCCATAGAGCGACCGATCGAAATCGGTAATGGTTTCGTACCGCTTCTTACCTTCGGCACCAAGCACAAGCTTGGCGTACATTTCGTAATTCGGCATCTCGCCAGCAAGGGCATCGAGTACCTTGGAAGTATGCTTGTTGGCGCAGGTCATCTCACTCCGTTTGACCGCCCCTGATCTAGCCACTCGATGACCGTTCCGACAAGTTCGTTCATCGAAGTCGTAGCGTCCCACCATGACATCGAGACAAACTGGGCAGACGATCTGTGCGGCGGGTACCCGTTTCGGATACGCATTCTTCGAGAAGACATGTGTCGAGAAGAGCCGTGTGGAGACGTCGCAGACCGGACATGCCGCAACCGCAACCCAGAAATAGTACAGGACCGTCTCTCCACTCTCGGTCCGGTGTACCCGGTCAATCTCCGGGCGGCAGCGTTCCTCCACCAACCCATAGGCCCATTCCAGCTTCAAGGTATCCCATCGCTGTATGGCCTGCCGTTGGACGAGCGTGGCTACCGGGTTAATATCCCAGCTCACCACTGTCGCGCCGAGCTTTGCAGCCTCAACGGCTGTCGTGCCCGAGCCAGCGAACGGGTCAAACACCGTTAGGCCATCCAGCCTGGCCGCGGAACCATAGGCAGCCAATGCACTCGCACCATCTGTTGTGACGGCTGCGGTCAGAACCCCCCGGAAGATGGTGCCGAGACGCTTTGCCCACCATTTGTGAGTGCTGGTAGCAGGCCGATGCACCTCCTTCCGCCAGGACTCATGCTCGGCGATACGGCTGAGGGTAGCCGCGGGAAAGTCACGCTCCAGAGCTGTGACGGGCGGCACGCAAGTGAACCTCAGATCGGCAGTGGGCGCGAAAGATGACCCTTCAAGGCTGACTAGCGTCACTCGTCATCTCCGAGTGGTAGCCGTGCTTCGTCACGTTCGAAGTTCTTCATGGTGACCCTGCCACTGCCCGCACCCGCCATGCGGTATGCCGCGAACCGATGCTCCTTGTCGGCCGAGGGGTTCGGTGCCAGTTCTGGCGTGAGTTCGTTGGTCAGCAGATTAAACGCATAGCCGGCGACGATGTTCTTCGCCTCGGTTCTCACCAGCTCGCCAACCTGCTCAAGCCGGTCATCCAGAGCCAATCCGTCAGGCACGACGAGGGTGGCCTGACCAGTCGTCCCACTCGTCAGCGCGAACGGGGTCGGCGCCACATACATCTTGCGGTCCCGCACGAGCAAGTCGCCGTAGGACCCGAAGCCCCGAAAGCTCTTGTTCCGGTGGACGTAGGTGTGGTCGGCGTTAAGGAAGTCGCCATGACACAGTACAAGGTCTACAACTGGATACTCTGGGTCGTCGGTGGCTGCCGGATAACGTCCGAAGACGTAGTAGATCGTCCGCCCGTTGTGCATGCCAGTCGGCACCCGGCTGTTGCTGTCATAGCTGGCCTCACGACCTGGCCACTGGAGCCCCTTGACCTCGTAGCCATCCGGATGATGCACAAGCGTGAAATCCGGGTAGCTGTTACGCCCAACGGAGTCATGTACGAGACCAGCCTGCTCGAAGTCGGCCACCGACCCAGTGCTGGAAGTGGAACTCCTTGTCGGTGCGGCTGACACGCTGAATCAAGCTGGCCCGCCGCATCGCCTCGCAGCATGCCACGAAGGCGTCCACGCAGGTGGAGGAGCTGGCAGTGGTCAAGATCCACGTCCCGGATGCCTTGCGCTGAAGGGCGGTTGGGCCCAAGGTCAGGTTCAGGCTAGTCGGCGACTCCGACAGGATGCGGAAGCAGTCCACGTCGATGGCGAACCTCGGATCTGATGGGCTGCCGCGCCTGGCAACCCGCGGGTCAGGGGAGGTCGAGGACGCTGGCCTTGAGGGTGGTGAGGAGGCCGGCGAACGTCGCGGCGGGCACTACCGGCGCGGGTCCGGCCGAGTCCTTGCTGTCCCCGACGCCCACTCTCAGGGCGTGGTGAACGACAGAGAAGGGCGCCGGTCTCCGCACCCTGGGGAGGATTTGAGCGGAGATCCGACGCCCCTCGATCGGGGGTTCCCCTCGGGCGCTCAGCGAGCAGTGGTCCGAGGGGAGCGGGGTAATAAGTGGCCGCTGGCTACCGGGCCCGGATGACCGGCGCGGGAGCGGCTGGCGCCTTTCCGTCCGTCGCGCTCGGGGAGGTGGCGCGACGCGCGGGACCCGGCGTGCAGGGAGGTGTGGACGCCCGCGGTGCGCGGTGTCCGAGACATCACGGATTGCAATCCAGCGATTGCTAACCGAGACATTCTCACTCCCCTGCGTGTCCGAATCATTACGATTGGTCAGTAAACACGATCTGTGGGCGCGATGGAAGACCTGAGTTGGGTGCCCCTGCGTGTCCGGCGTGTCATGGCGTGTCATGGCGTGTCCGGCGCGTCGCGGCGGCTCGTCGGGTGCCGAGACCTCGGCGGACCCGGGCGGAGACCACCTCCCGGACCCGGGAACGATGTGGCTCCGACCCACCTGCCAGGGCGGTGTCGAGCGCTAGTGTCGCGTGTCGGAGGGTCGTCATTCACGGGCCACAAGCCCGCGAGGACGGCGCCACCCCACGACGAGGAGGCGCGCATGGACAAGGTCGTTCAGAGCGCCGCCGAGGCGGTCGCCGACATCGGCCCGGGGTCCAGCCTCGCGGTCGGCGGCTTCGGGCTCTGCGGCATCCCCCAGGTGCTGATCGATGCCCTGCACGCATCCGGGGTGGACGACCTGCGCGTCGTCTCCAACAACTGCGGCGTCGACCAGTGGGGCCTGGGCGTCCTGCTCGCCGACCGCCGCATCTCCCGGATGACCAGCTCCTACGTCGGGGAGAACAAGGAGTTCGCCCGCCAGTACCTCTCCGGCGAGCTGGAGGTGGAGCTCTGCCCGCAGGGCACGCTGGCCGAACGGCTGCGGGCCGGCGGCGCCGGCATCCCGGCCTTCTACACGCCGGCCGGCGTGGGCACCCTGGTCGCCGAGGGCGGGCTGCCCTGGCGGTACGACGCCGGCGGCGGCGGTCGCGGTGGCCTCCCCCGCCAAGGAGGTGCGGACGTTCGGCGACCACGAGTACGTCCTCGAACAGGGCATCGTCACCGACTTCGCGCTGGTGCACGCCATGCTCGGCGACCGGCACGGCAACCTGGTGATGCGCGAGTCGGCCCGCAACTTCAACCCGCTCTGCGCGACGGCCGGCCGGATCACGATCGCCGAGGTGGAGGAGCTGGTCGAGCCCGGCGAGATCCCCCCCGAGCAGGTGCACGTGCCGGGACTGTTCGTGCAGCGGGTGGTCGGCCCGGTCGGCGGCGAGGGCAAGCGGATCGAACGGCGCACCACCCGTGCCCGCCCGAGCGAGGAGAACTGAGATGGCGCTCACCCGCACCCAGCTCGCCGCCCGCGCGGCGCAGGAGCTCACCGACGGCCAGTACGTCAACCTGGGCATCGGCCTGCCCACGCTGGTGCCCAACTACATCGCCGAGGACGTCACCGTCGTCCTGCAGAGCGAGAACGGGATCCTCGGCGTCGGCCCGTACCCGTACGAGGGCGAGGAGGACCCGGACCTGATCAACGCCGGCAAGGAGACGGTGACGCTGCTGCGCGGCGCCTCGTTCTTCGACTCGGCCACCAGCTTCGGGATGATCCGCGGCGGCGACATCGACGTCGCGATCCTCGGTGCCATGCAGGTCGCGGCCAACGGCGACATCGCCAACTGGATCATCCCCGGCAAGATGGTCAAGGGCATGGGCGGCGCGATGGACCTGGTGCACGGCGCCAAACGCGTGATCGTGATCATGGAGCACGTCGCCAAGGACGGCAGCCACAAGATCGTGGACACCTGCACGCTGCCGCTCACCGGGGCGGGCTGCGTCCAGCGGGTCATCACCGACCTGGCCACCGTCGACGTCACGCCGGCCGGACTGGTGTTGCGCGAACTCGCCCCGGGCGTCACGGTGGAGGAGGTGCGGGCGGCCACCGGGCCGGAGCTGGTCGTCGACGCCGAGCCCGCGGTGATGCGCATACCGGCCGGCGTCTGACCGGCCCGCCGCGTCCGGCGCCCGGGGCAGGTCGTGAACGCCCGTCACTGACGGCGACCGGCGGGTCCACTAGACTTCTCCACCGAGCGAGTGATCCCCTCCGCGAATCGAGCGACCGTTGAAGCTCTCCATCCTGATGCCGGTGTTCAACGAGGAACGCACGGTGGCGTCCGCGGTGAAGCGGGTGCTGGATGTGGACTATCCCTGTGACATCGAGCTGGTGGTCGTCGACGACGGCAGCCGGGACGGCACCGCAGCGGCGCTGGCCGCGCTCAGCGACCCGCGACTGCTCCAGAGCGCGCACCCGCTCAACCGGGGCAAGGGCGCGGCAATCCGCACTGCCGCCCGCGTGGCGACCGGCGACTACATGATCATCTGCGACGCCGACCTCGAGTACGCCCCGGAGGAGATCCCGAAGCTGCTCGAACCAGTGATCGCCGGCGAGGCCGAGGTGGTCTTCGGCACCCGGACGTTCGGCTCGCACGCGAGCTACTCGTATTGGTACGTGATGGGCAACCGCGGCGTCACCACCGCCTGCAACGTCCTGTTCAACTGCTACCTCACCGACCTGGAGACCTGCTACAAGTTGCTCCCGGTCGCGCTCTACCGCGAGCTGGACATCCGCGAGCCCGGCTTCGGCATGGAGGCCGAGGTGGCCGCCAAGCTGCTGCGGCGGGGCATCCGCCCGTTCGAGGTGCCGATCACCTACAAGGCCCGCGGCCGGGCCGAGGGCAAGAAGATCACCTGGAAGGACGGCGTCGAGGCGCTCTGGATCCTCGGCAAGATCCGCGCCACCCGCCAGCGCTGACCGCTGTCGGCACAAGGCCGGCTCGACGCGCCGCACGCGGCACGGTGCCCGGCCTCCACCCAGGCACCGCACGCTGACCAGCTCTAGTCCTGGAAGCTGGCCCCTTTCGCCACCGTCACACCCGCTGCCAGCGCCACCAGGTCCTGCTTGCTGAGGCCATGCCTGCCGACCGCGTGGAGCACCAGGAAACGGTCGTGCGCGAGCGGGACCACCAGGACGGTGCCTCGCGCCCAGGGCTCCCGGATGAACGTGCCGATCCGGCCGCCCACCGGCACGTTCTCTCCATGCGAAGTCGGCCAGTCCGGCCTCGGGTTCTTCCCGGCCAGCTCAACGCTCTCGTACGGGAGCCAGCCTCCTCCCCGTACCAAGCTGATGCCGACCCCGTCGACGGTGTGCCCGCCGACGATGGAGTCCGGATCGCCCGTCCACTCGTAGCGCGCACCCACCCGGTTGAGGGAGATCTGGCCGCGGCCGAAATCGACGTGCCCGTACTCCAGGCCGTCAGGGACGGCGGCGAACGTCATCGGTTCCGGCACCGGATGCGCGCGGTCGACGATCGCTCCTGCGATGTCGCGGAATTCCTGCTCGGTGAGCGGACGACCCTCGTCGAGCATGGCGTCCTGGCCGACGATGCGGATCCACTGACCGGGCTTACGCTGGTAGATCAGCTCGCCGTACGCCCCGTCGATGATCTCCGGATGACCCGGTCCCGATTTCGGACCGCCGACCTGGGCGGGCGTGACGCCGAAGTACGCGGCCGGTACGCCGTCGAGATCGAGCGTGCGCCTCGTGCCCAGCCCCTGCCGCGCGGCCGGACGGATGGTGGTCACGTGCACCTCGAGGTCCATCGGCGGGTCGTCGCGGGTCGACCGCATGACCCACACGCCCGGTTGGTAGAGGATGGCCGTCGGCTCGGAAAACCCCTCGGGAACGCGTTCGAGGTCGATCGGGACCGGCGCATGTGACGCCGGTGGCCGGGAAACGTCCAGTGCCGACCGGCCGCGATCGTCCGGGCCGAGGACTGTGAGGGGTGCGACCGCGCCGAGCCCAGCCACGGCGACCACGACGGCTCCGGTTACCAGGACACGACGCCGACGCTGCCGGTCCCGGCTGCGCTGCCGCACGCCGGGGAGGAACTCCGGGGCGGCGGACGCGGCGGCGCGCTCGGCCAGCGTCGTCCGCAGGTCTGTCTCGAAATCGATCATCGGACTCCTCCTTGCACTGCGGTCTTCGAAGCGGGTTCACGCAGGCGGGCGAGGCCGCGGCTGGCGTGCGTGCGCACGGTCACGGGAGAGCACCCGAGCAGCGACCCGATCGCGGGGTCGTCCAGATCCTCGTAGTAGCGCAGGACCAGCACCGCCCGCTGCTGCCGGGGCAGCGTCGCCAGCTGCCCCCACAGGGCGTCCCGCTCGGCCTGCCGCTCCGGGTACCCGGCACTGGACCGCTGCGTCTCGGGCAGGGTCTCGGCGACGAGCTCGCTCGACGAACGGCGACGGCGCCAGGACAGGAACTGGTGCAGGATCGCCTTCCGTACATAGGCGTCCGGCTGGTCGATCGACGCGAGCTTCCGCCACCGGCCGTGCATCCGCGCCAGGACCTCCTGCACCAGGTCCTCGGCCAGGTGGTGGTCGCCGCAGAGCAGGTAGGCAAAGCGGAAGTACGCCGTGCCCCGCGCGGCCACGAAGGACTCGAACGATGGGGGGTCGGTCGTCGACACCGGAGGTGCTCCTTCCGTCGGCACTCATCCACTACAAGTGCGTCGGCCTGGCCATCCGTGTACCGGTGCGGCCGCCCTTCTCCGTCCGGCCACCAGGGTCGGGCCTGCCGTCCGGGCCCGATCATCCGGCGTACCGGCCACCACCGGCGTCCGCCGATGTCAGGATCGGCCCGACCGGAGTAATCTCCGGGACCATCCGCCGCACCCGACCGGCCAGGGGTCCGCCATGCGCCATGTGCTCAGTCTGTTGCTCGGCCTCGTGCTCGCCCCGGCGATCTGGATCTGCTCGGCGCTGGGTGCCGCTCAGGTCACACAGGTGTTCATCCTGTTGCGACCCGCCTCCGACCGCCTCGGTCCGACCCTGCTCGGGGTGGCACTCCTCGCCGTGGCGGGACTCGCGCTCGGCGTCCTGCTAGGCACCCGGCTCTCCCCGGTCGGTCCGGCCGTCGGCGGGCTGCTGTTCCTCGCCGCGGGTGGAGTCCACCTCTTCGACCCCAAGATCCTGGTCGACCTGGCGCCGGGGCTCGGCGTGGCCTCACCCGTGGACTGGGTCACGCCCGCAGGCTTCGGCTGGTCGTGGCTGATCGGCTTCGCGCTGCTCGTGCCGCTGGCGGTGCCGTCCCGGTGGCGCCGTTCGTCCGGCGGCACGGCGCCCGCCGCCGCCGGCGGGACGGCCGGCGGGACGACCGGCGGGGCGACACCGGCGCCGCCGCCGATGGTCCGCGGCGGAGAGGAGTTCGCGCCGGGGCAGCCGCCCGGGTATCCGCCGGGTGGCGTGTACCCGCCGGCCAGCGAGGTGTCTACGCCCGGCCCCCCTTTCGCGGGCCCGCCGTCCGCGCCGACGACACCCGGGGGCTTCCCCACCTACGGCCAGGGCGGCGGGATCGCGGGGGAACGGCCACATGGGCCCAGTGGCCCGAGCGGCCGATTCGGCGAGCCGGCCTCCCGACCGGGCGAGCCGCCGCGCCGCGGCACCCCCTCGGGCACCAGGCACCCCGCGTCGCCGGAGCCCGTCTCCTGGTTCGACCGGCCGGACAACGACCCGCCCGGGCCGGCCAGCGGTGGACCGCCGCCGTGGCCCGACCCGACCCGACGCGCCGAGCCGCGGCGTCCCTGGGAGGAGGGCGACGACCCCGAGAGCACTCAGCGGCTCCAGTAGGGGCGCGGGGACGGGGCACCGTCAGGCCACCCTCTATCCTCGTGTGGCCCTACGCCCCGCACCAGGAGGATCTGTCCGCGTGAGCCCGTCCGACATCCACCGTCCCCGCCTCACCGTGCTCGGCACGGGTTACCTCGGCGCCACCCACGCGGTCTCGATGGCCGAGCTCGGCTACGAGGTGCTCGGCGTCGATGTCGACGAGGCGAAGATCGGCAAGCTGGCCGCCGGCCAGGTGCCGTTCCACGAGCCGGGACTCGACGCGATGCTGGAGCGGAACCTCGCCGCGGGCCGGCTCCGCTTCACCACCTCCTACGCCGAGGCCGGCGCGTTCGGCGACGTGCACTTCGTCTGCGTCGGCACCCCGCAGAAGGCGGGCAGCAAGGCCGCCGACCTGCGCTACGTGGAGGCTTCGGTCACCTCGCTGATCCCGCACCTGCGGCACCGGTCGCTGGTGGTCGGCAAGTCGACCGTGCCGGTGGGCACCGCCGAGTGGGTGCAGCAGCTGCTCGACGAGCGCTGCCCCGACGGCGTCGAGGCCGAAGTGGCCTGGAACCCCGAGTTCCTGCGCGAGGGCTTCGCCGTCGACGACACGCTGCGGCCCGACCGGCTGGTGTTCGGGGTGCGGAGCGCATGGGCCCGCGAGCTGCTCGAACTCACCTACAAGGGCGTGTACGACCTGGCCTTCGCCGAGGACCGCCAGGTGCCGACCGTCGTCACCGACTTCGCCACCGCGGAACTGGTGAAGGTCGCCGCCAACTCGTTCCTGGCCACCAAGATCTCGTTCATCAACGCGATGGCCGAGGTGTCCGAGGCGGCCGGGGCCGACGTGACCCAGCTCGCCCGGGCGATCGGCTACGACGCCCGGATCGGGAGCAAGTTCCTCCGGGCCGGCGTGGGCTTCGGCGGCGGCTGCCTGCCCAAGGACATCCGCGCGTTCCAGGCACGGGCCGACGAACTCGGCGTCGGACACGCGCTGCGGTTCCTCCACGAGGTCGACCAGGTCAACGACCGCCGCCGTGCCCGCGTGGTCGCGCTGGCCGCCGAGCTGGCCGGCGGCACCCTCGACGGCATCCGGATCGCCGTGTTCGGCGCCACCTTCAAGCCCGACTCCGACGACATCCGCGACTCGCCGGCGTTGGCCGTGACGCGGGTGCTGGCCGAGTCCGGTGCGGTGGTCACTGTCTACGACCCGGAGGGCATCGAGAACGCCCGGCGCGTCCTGCCGACGGTGGCCTACGCGCCGTCGGCCACGGACGCCGCCCGGGACGCCGAGGTGCTGCTGGTTCTCACCGAGTGGGAGGAGTTCCGGCACGCCGAGCCCGCGGCGCTGGGCGAGCTGGTGGCCGTGCGGCGGGTGGTGGACGGGCGCAACTGTCTCGACCCGGCCGAGTGGCGCGCGGCGGGTTGGGAGTACCGCGGGATGGGCCGTCCCTGAGAGCCCGCGGCCCGCTCCGGGCGGCCGGCCCGGCGGTACTGGATGAGTAGGACTGCTCATCCACATCTGAGCTGATCGCCAGGTCCGGGTACCGCCACAGGCTGCGAGACTCCGGTCACCTGCAGCATCCTGGCGACTCCGGAGTGTCCGATGACCGCGCCCTGCCCCCACTGTGGCGGACCCCGCCCGACCACCGCACCGGCCTGTCCGCGCTGCGCCCTGCCGCTGGTGGGGCCAGCCGCCGAACGCCTCGGACTCGTCGACCGCTCGCTGCGCGACCTCGACGCCGCCCACGCCGAGCTGTGGCGCGATCTGAACGCCGTCAGCCAGGAGCTGGGCGTGCTCGGGCGGCGGCGGGCCGACCTGGACCGGCGGCGGCTCGACCTCGAACGCCAGCGCGTCGCCGTGCTCGGCGAACGCGCCGCGGCGCTCACCGCCCTCCGGGCCTCGGGCACGGCCAGCGGGTGGACCACCGCCGCCGGCGTGCCGGGGTTGCCTGGCGTGCCTGGCGTGCCGGGGTTGCCTGGCGTGCCGGGGCCGGCGGGCGGGGCCGTCCCGGCTCGGCGGGCCGCGGAGGCGTCCCCCACGTCCGTGCAGAACGTCCTCCTCGCGCTCGGCGGCATCCTGCTCGGCGTCGCGGCGATCGTGTTCACCGTGGTGGCCTGGGGACAGTTCGGCATCGGTGGGCGGGCCGTAATCCTGGCCGGGATGACCGCGCTGGCCCTGGCCGTGCCGGTGGCGCTGCACCGGTTCGGGCTGACCGCGACGGCCGAGACGATCGCCGTGCTCGCCCTGCTGCTGGTCGCGCTGGACGGCTACGCCGCCTGGTACGTCGGCCTGGTGCCACCCGCCGTGGACGGCCGGGCGTACGCGGGCATCGTCGCGGCGGTGGTGGCCGCGTGCGGTGCGACGTACCCGTTCGCGGTGCCGCTGCGTTCGACCCGACCGATCGCCGCGGTGGCCGCGCAACCCGTCCTGCCGCTGGTGGCCTGGGCGTACGAACCGGACGTCGCGGGATGGGCGCTCGTCGCGCTCGTCGTGGCCGCGGCCGACCTCGCCCTGGTCGCCTGGACCCGCCGGCGGGCGGCCGGCGTGGCGGTGGTGGCCGGCCTCGGCGGCGGCTTCGCGGCGACGGTGGCTGGGCTGGCCGCGCTCGCCGCGCTGGTGCTCCGGAGCGGTACGTCGGGATGGATCGTCGCCGCGTCGGTGTTCGGCGGTCTTGCGGGGCTCGCGCTGCTGGCCGGCGAGGTGGGACGGAATGCCGTGGTCCGGGGGTTCGCGGCGGGTCTGGCGCCGCTGCTGGTCGTGGTCGGCGGCTACGGGCTGTGGCTGCGGCTCGGGGACGACGGTGGCGATTTCACGGCGCTGGCGGTGTGCGCGCTGCTGGTGGCGGTGCCGGCCGCCGTGGTGCGGGAACCATGGCGGTACGGCGCGGTGACCGGAGCGGGCCTCGTCACGTTCGGAGCCGCACTGGTGCCCGCGCTCGCGACCGCAGGGGCACTGCTCGCCCCGGTGATCCTGCTGCCCCGCGTGTGGCAGGTCGGCTCGGTCTCCGAGCCGCTCCATCGCCTGCCGATCGTCGAGGCGAGCGTGGACGTGCTGGGTGCGACGGCCGTGGTCGTGGCGGCTCTCAGCGTCCTGGTGACCGCGGTGGTGGGCCGCCGGGCGGTGCCGTATCTGACGATCGGGGCGATCGCCGTGCTCGGCCTGGGCGTGCCGTGGGCCACCGACGCCCCGGTCTGGATCTTCGTCGCGAGTGGCGCGACGCTCGCGCTGGGACTCACCGCGGCCGGGGTGCTGGTGCGGCCGCGTCCGGTGGCGCTGGCCGCGTTCTGCACCGGGCTGGTGCTGGGCGGATACACGGCCGGACTGTCGCTGGTCCACCAGGGCACGACGCTGGTCGTCCTCGGCATCGCGACGGTGCTGTGCGGCGTTCTCGCCGCGGCGGCCCGGGGCCGGGGACGCGCTGCCGTGCTGACAGGCGGCGCACTGGCGAACCTCGCCGGCCTGGTCGCCGCCGCCATGGCGGCCGGCCCGGCCGACATGAGGACGGTGGGGCTGGCGGTGCTGGCCGCAGCGGTACCGGCGCTGACGGTCTCGGCCGCGCTGCGTCGGCCGCGGCCCCCTTCGGCCGCGGCCGCGGCGGTCACCGGCATCGTGACTGCCTACGCCGGCGGAGTGACCGCGGCGGTGACCGGCGACCGGGTGGAGGCGGCACTGGTCGCCGCCGGCGCGGGTGCGGTGGCGGTGATCGCGGCGGCGGTCGCCGTCCGGTCCGACCCGGGGCGCCGGCTGCTCGCCGCGGCGGCGCTTCCGCCGGCCCTCGTGGCCGGACTCCTGCTCGTCGCGCCGGTGTTCGCGCTCTTCACCGCGCCCCTGGGCTGGCTGGGCGCGGTGTGGTCCGGCGCACCCGGCACGGCGGCGGTGCTGGGCCCGACCCTCGGGTGGCCGGGCCGCCCGGGCGATCCCGTCGCGGTCTTCGCGCTGGCGATCCTCACGGCCGGCGCCGCCGCCTGCCTGGGCGGCCGGCGGTGGGCCGCCCCGGCGGCGTTGCCGCTCGTCGCGGCGGCGGCGGCGGAGATCCCGGCCGCGGCGGCGGCACACTGGTTCCTCGGGCCGGCGGCACTGCTGGCGTTCGGCACCGCGGCCTGGGCCGTCGCCGCCTGGCCCTCCTCGCCGCGGCCGGGTGGCCGGGCGGCCGGCTGGTTCTCCGACGGCGTGCGGGCGGCGGCCGCGGTGGTTGCGCCGCTGTGCGCGGTGACCGGCGTGGCGTGGTCGCTGGCCGCCGAAGCAGCCACGCTGGGAGCGCTCGGCGCCGTCCTGGTGGTGGCCGGTGTCGCCGCGGCGGCCGGTCGGGACGGCGTCCCGCGGGTGGTGGCGGCCGGTGTGGTGGGCCTCGCGGTGCCGGCGCTGGCGGTCGCGGCGGCGGCCGCGGCGGGCTGGCGCGGACACACCCTCAGCTACCCGCTCGTCGGAGCGGCAGCCGTGCTGCTCGGTGCCGCCGCGGTCGCGGCGCGTTGGAGGCCGAGGGTCGGACTGGCGCTGGAGGCCGCCGGGGCCGGCACGACGGTCGTCGCGCTGGCGTTCGCGTTCGGTGCCTGGCGGCCGGTCGCGATCACGCTCACCCTGCTGGCGGCGCTGGCCGGCACGGTGGCGCTGCGGGAGGACCGGCGGTGGTGCGTCTGGCTGGTCCCAGCGCTCGGGCTCGGCGCGACCTGGGCGTGGCTGGCGTGGCTGGGTGCCCGCACCCCGGAGTACTACACGCTGCCCGCAGCCGGGCTGGCGCTGGCGTTCGGGCTGGCAGCGCTGCGGCGCACCCCGGGAGTGTCGTCGTGGGTGGCGCTGGGCCCCGCGCTCGCGGTGGGTGCGTTGCCGAGTGCGGTGCTCACCGCAGGTGCCGACACGCTGGGCCCGCGGGCGCTGCTGCTGGGGATCGCCGCGTTGGCTGTCACGCTGGCCGGCGCCGCGACCCGCCGGCAGGCGCCGTTCCTGATCGGCACGGTGACGGTGCTCGTGGTCGCGGGCCGGGCGCTGGCCCAGGTGTGGCCGGTGCTGGCGGACGCGGTGCCCGCCTGGGTGCCGCTGGCTCTCGGCGGCGTGCTGCTGGTCGCGGCCGGGGCGACGTACGAGCAGCGCAGGCGCGACCTGCGCCGGCTCGGCCAGGCGGTCGGCCGGATGCGCTGAGGCCATGCGAGCCATGTGCGCAGGCCCTGCGCGGACTCCAGGTGCCGCGGACGGCAGGCCGGCCGCGCCGGACATGCCCGTCGGGCTGGTCAGTCGAGCGATGCCCGCAGGGTGGCGTCCTTCTCCGCGACGAGCGTGGCGAGACCGTCCTGGTAGCCGACCATCCGCGCCCGCAGTTCGGGGTCGGCGGCGGCCAGGATGCGCACCGCCAGCAGCCCGGCGTTCCGCGCCGCACCGACGCCCACCGTGGCCACCGGCACGCCCGCCGGCATCTGCACGATCGAGAGCAGCGAGTCCAGCCCGTCCAGATGCTTGAGCGGCACCGGCACCCCGATCACGGGCAGCGGGGTCATCGAGGCGACCATGCCGGGCAGGTGGGCAGCCCCCCCGGCACCGGCCACGATCACCCGCAGGCCGCGCCCCGCCGCCGCGTCGGCGTAGTCGAGCATCGCCCGCGGCGTCCGGTGCGCCGAGACCACCCGCACCTCTGCGGCCACCTCGAACTCGCGCAGCGCCTCGACCGCTCCCGACATCGTCGGCCAGTCCGAGTCGCTGCCCATGATCACGCCGACCAGCGGGTTCCCGTCCCCAGCATCGACGATCACCGTCACGCCCCCTCCCGCAGCCAGTGCGCGGCGCGGCCCGCCCGGGCGCGTACCTCCGCCGGGTCGTCGCCGAGCGCGGTGACGTGCCCGATCTTGCGGCCCGGTCGGACCTCCTTGCCGTAGAGGTGAACCTTCACGGCCGGGTCCTCGGCGAACAGGTGGTGCAGCCGCTCGTCGATGCGCATCCCGCCCGGTGCCCCGCCCACCACGTTCGCCATCGCCACCGCGGGCGCGGTGAGCGCCGTGGCCCCCAGCGGGTAGTCCAGCACCGCCCGCAGGTGCTGCTCGAACTGGGACGTCCGCGAGCCCCCGATCGTCCAGTGCCCGGAGTTGTGCGGCCGCATCGCCAGCTCGTTCACCAGCACGCCGCGGGCGGTCTCGAACAGCTCGACGGCCAGCACCCCCACCACGTCGAGCTCGGACGCGAGCCGGATCGCCAGCTCCTGCGCCAACACCGCGCGCTCGTCCGGAAGGCCCGGCGCCGGAGCCAGCACCTCCACGCACATGCCGTCGGCCTGAACGGTCTCGACCACCGGCCACACCGCCACCTGCTCGAACGGCGACCGGGCCACCACCGCGGCCAGCTCACGGACCAGCGGCACCCGTTCCTCCACGATCAGCGGCGTGCCGGCGGCCAGCAACGGCCCCACCGTCGAGGCCGCCGCGTCCGGGTCGCCGACGAACCACACCCCCCGGCCGTCGTAGCCACCGCGGGCGGCCTTCACCACCACGGGGGCGCCGCCGGCGAAGGACCGCACGTCCTCGACCGACCCGACCGGCGCCCAGCGGGGAACCGGCACGCCCAGGACGTCGAGCCGCTCCCGCATCAGCAGCTTGTCCTGTGCGAACCGCAGCGCGTCCGGACCGGGCAACACGGTCACGCCCTCGGCGACGAGGGCCGCCACGTGCTCGTAGGGCACGTGCTCGTGGTCGAAGGTGACCACCTCGCAGCCCTTGGCGAACTCGCGCAGGGCTGCCAGGTCGGTGTGGTGCCCCACCCGGACGTCGGCCGCGACCAGGGCGGCCCCGTCGTCCGGCGAGGCGGCGAGAATGCGCAGCGACTGGCCCAGTGCGATCGCGGCCTGGTGGGTCATCCTGGCGAGCTGGCCGGCGCCGACCATGCCGACCACGGGCAGGCCGGTGCGCGGGTCCATGACGGCAGCCTAACCGCACCGGACCGCGGGTCCGGGGCCGCGCGGCGGGCGCGCCGGCGCCAGGTCGCCGCCCGGCGGGAACAGCCGACGTCGCGGACGGTGCCGGCGGACCCCTCCTTGCCACCGGCACCGCCGCGACGTCGACGGGCAGCCCGCCGGACCATGCCCGCGGGGCCCGCCCACGAGACGTTCCGACGGCTGATTCATGACACGAGTATCGGAAAACGGACGGAGCGTTCGCGATCGAACACTCAGGGGATCGACAAACGACGTAAACACGTCATCCTGATGTGTGCGGCGTCGATCCCTACGATGCTGTGTACCTCCGAGTAACTCCGACCCTCAGCTAGCTCCGACCCCTCAGCGAACGACGGCAGGACATGACCACCGACCAGTCAGCACAGCCCGCGGCGCGCGGCGCCGACCCGACCGACGCCAAGCTGATCGCCGCGGTGCGAGGTGGCGACGCCGATGCCTACGGGATGCTCTACACGCGGCACGCGGACGCCGCGCGCAGGCTCGCCCGGGCGCTCGCGCGCAACCACTCCGACGCGGACGACCTGGTGGCCGAGGCGTTCACCAAGCTCCTCGGCATCCTGAAGGCCGGCGGCGGCCCCGACCTGGCGTTCCGCGCCTACCTGCTCACCAGTGTCCGGAATACGTTCTATGACCGGATTCGACGGGAGCGGAAGGTCCAGCTCACCGACGACCTGAGCGAGCACGACTCCGGCGAGGAGTTCGTCGACCCGTCGGTGGAGAACCTGGAGCGCACGCTGGCCGCCCGGGCGTTCGCGAAGCTGCCCGAGCGCTGGCAGGCCGTGCTCTGGCACACCGAGGTCGAGGGCGAGTCGCCGGCGAAGGTGGCGCCGATCGTCGGGCTCACCCCCAACGGCGTGTCGGCGCTGGCCTACCGGGCCCGTGAACGGCTCCGCCAGGCCTACCTGCAGGAACACCTGGCCGAGACCACCGAGGAGAGCTGCCGGTGGACCACCGAGCGGCTCGGAGCCCGGGTCCGCGACGGCCTCTCCGACCGTGACGAGGCCAAGGTCGACAAGCACCTGCAGGACTGCGCCCGCTGCACCGCGCTCTGGGCCGAACTCGGCGAGATCAACACCAGCCTGCGCGGCGTGATCGCTCCGATCGTGCTCGGCGGCGCCGCGGCCGCCTACCTCGCCACCGTCGGGGTGAAGACGTTCGGCCTCGGCGGCATCCTGTTCGGGGTGAAGAAGGCGATCGACCAGAACTCCAAGCAGGCCGCGCTGGTCGGTGCCGGCGCGGTCGCCGTCGTCGCGACGGCGGCGTCGATGCTGCTGCTCGGCGGCGAAGCCAAGCCTCCGCCCCCCGCGCTGGCCAGGCCCGCCAACCCGCCGGTGGCGGCTCCCGTCGCCCCGGCTCCCCCGCCCCGGCCACCCACGCCCCCTGCGCCGCCGCCGGTGCAGGCGCAACAGGTGCCACCGCCCCGTCCGCGGCCACCGCTGGTCAACCTGCCGCCGATCCTGCGCCCGATCGCGCCCAAGCCACCCGCACCGGTGCCCCCGTCGCCCCCGACCCGGATGCGGCTGGTGCTCGGACCGCTCGCGATCGTGGTCGGCGGCGGTCCGGGGATCCTCGGGCTCCCGATCACGCTGGGGCCGCCCGGTGCCGGTGACGGTCCGATCGAGCTGACGCCGCCCGGGGCGGACACGCCGCGCGGCCGGCGCTGAACGACACCGGCGGATCCGGCTGGAGCCATACCGCGGCAGCGGAGCAGCGGCGACGTCTCTATCCTGGCCCCGTGACCCTGCTGCGAAGAGCCGTCGAGCGATGGCAGACGCTGCTGCGCGAGCTGACCAAGTTCGGGCTGATCGGGATCGTCAACACCGTCCTGGACTTCGCGGTCTGGAACGCGCTGCTGTTCATCGGCCCGATCAAGGCGCAGATCGTCGCGACGGCGATCTCGGCGACGTCGTCCTACTTCATGAACCGGCACTGGACGTTCCGGCACCGGGCCCGCTCCGGCCTGCGGCGCGAGTACACCCTGTTCTTCGCCTTCAACGCCGTCGGCCTGGTGATCACGGCGTCGATCCTCGGGTTGGCCACCTACGCCTTCGGCATCGACGACCGGCTCTGGCTCAACGTCGTGAAGGTGTTCGCGATCGGCGTCGCGACCCTGTTCCGGTTCTGGTCCTACCGACGCTGGGTGTTCCTGCACCCCGACGACGCGCTGTTCACCCCGCCGCTCGACCCGCACCGGCCCGACAACGACGCTGCGGCGGCGGACGTGACGCGGCCGGCCGACGCCCTCGGACCGGGGCAGACCGGGCCGTCAACGGATCCGGTGCCCGAGCGCGCCCTGCGTTGAACGTCGAACCGGCGGCCACGCCCGAGATCTGGTACGAGGACCTCGTCACCGGGCACCGCTTCGACCTCGGCGGGATCGTCGTGGACGGTGCCGAGATGCGCGCCTTCGCCGACCGGTTCGATCCGCAGTGGTACCACGTCGACCCGGCGAGAGCGGCCGACGGTCCGTTCGGCGGGCTGATCGCCAGCGGCTGGTTCACCGCGTCGCTGTTCATGCGGGCCTACGTCGATGGGCTGCTGAGCCGGGCCGCCGCCTCGGCGTCCCCCGGAGTGGAGGAGCTGCGCTGGCTCGCTCCGGTGCGGGCCGGCGACCGGCTGCACGCGACCCTGGAGGTCCTGGACCGCGCACCGTCGGTGTCCCGTCCCGGCGTGGGCACCGTCACGCTGCTGGGCATGCTGCACCGTGAACTGGACGGCAAGGCCCAGCACGGCGGGAACCCGGCCGGCGGGGACCCGGACGGCGGATCGGTGCTGCGATGCCGCTTCCGCGGCTGGTTCGACCTCCGTGCGGGGCGCTGACCCGCCCGGTCTGGTCCCTGCGCCGGTCCGTGGCCGTCGCGGCGGCTTCCGCGCACCAAGGTTCACCGCCGCCCGGCCGGAGAGCCGCCCGACCCTCGGTTTAGACTCCAGTCGAATTAGGTACCAGTCGAATTCGAGGGAGGCGCGGATGACCGGCGAGCGGGGGCTTCGGCTCGGCGAGGCGGACTGCGCGGCGGCGCCGCTGGTGCGCGACCCCCTGACGGCGGAGCAGGCCGGCTCGGCGGCCGCCGTGTTCAAGGCGCTGGCCGACCCGGTGCGGCTGCGGCTGCTGTCGCTGATCGCGTCGCACGCCGGTGGGGAGGCCTGCGTGTGCGAGCTGACCCCGGCGTTCGAGGTGTCCGAGCCCACCATCTCCCACCACCT
Source organism: uncultured Actinomycetota bacterium (assembly GCA_963740255.1). Classification (GTDB taxonomy): domain Bacteria; phylum Actinomycetota; class Actinomycetes; order Mycobacteriales; family Cryptosporangiaceae; genus CAVUDO01. The sequence continues at coordinate 1,877,565 of CAVUDO010000002.1, forward strand.
GAAGGTGCTCCGGGAGGCCGGCCTGGTCAGCTCCGAGCGCCGCGCCTCGTGGGTCTACTACCGGGCCGTCCCCGAAGCGCTGACCGGACTGTCCAGCCGGCTCGACGCCACCGGCGTCACCGCGGCGGCGGACAGCAGCCGATGACCGTGCCGTTGCCCCGCCGGCTGTTCGCCGAGTTCCTCGGCACCGCACTGCTGGTCACTGCCGTGGTCGGGTCCGGCATCGCGGCGTCCCGGCTGTCCCCGGGCGACGCCGGGCTGCAGCTGCTGGAGAACTCGGTCGCCAGCATGCTGGCCCTGGGCGTCCTGATCCTGGTCTTCGGCCCGGTGTCCGGAGCCCATCTCAACCCGGTGGTGTCCGCCGCCGCCTGGTGGCTGCACCGGCGCGACGGCGCCGGGCTGTCGGCGCGCGAGCTGGCCGGCTACGTCGCCGCGCAGACGGTGGGCGCGATCGGCGGCGCGATCCTGGCCAACGCCCTGTGCGCCCTCGCGCCGGTCACCTGGTCGGCCACGCCGCGCGCCGCGCCGTCGCTGTGGCTGAGCGAGATCGTGGCCACCGCCGGACTGGTCCTGCTCGTCTTCGCCCTCGTCCGCACCGGCCGGACGTCGGTCGTTCCCGCGGCCGTCGGGGCCTACATCGGCGCGGCGTACTGGTTCACCTCCTCCACCTCGTTCGCCAACCCGGCGGTCACCGTCGGCCGCGCGTTCACCGACACGTTCGCCGGGATCGCGCCCGCCTCGGTGCCCGCGTTCGTCGGTGCCCAGCTGGTCGGCGCCGCGGTCGGGGTGATTGCCCTGACCGTGCTCTACCCGACGCCCACGCCCGCCACCGCCACCAGCCCGGAGACCGTCCGCTCATGACACCCAAGCCCAGCGTGCTGTTCGTCTGCGTCCACAACGCCGGCCGTTCCCAGATGGCCGCCGGCTGGCTCCGGCACCTCGCGGGCGACCGGGTGGAGGTGCGCTCCGCCGGCTCGGCGCCGGCCGACCAGGTCAACCCGGCAGCGGTGCGGGCGATGGCCGAGGTCGGCATCGACCTCACCGGACAGGCGCCCAAGATCCTGCGCCACGCCGACGCCGAAGCCTCGACGGTCGTGGTCACCATGGGCTGCGGCGACGTGTGCCCGGTCTTCCCCGGGCAGCGCCACGAGGACTGGGAGCTCGACGATCCCGCCGGGCGGGGACTGGACGCCGTCCGGACGATCCGCGACGAGATCCGCACCCGGGTGGAACGGCTGCTCACCGAGCTCGGAGTGGGCCGGTGAGCGCCGTGGATGACTGGACTGCGTGACGGGCGGTCAGGTGCCGTCGTCGGGGACGCCGTCGCGGCGGTCGGTGTCGTCCTCGATCAGCTGGTAGAGCGCTCCCTGCACCCGCTCGACCCGCGGGACGTCGGCCAGCACGACCTGCCCCCGCTCACCCGCGGACTCCACCACCAGCGTCCCGCTGCCGAGCATCCGTTCGAAGAGGTTGTGCTCGAACGACACGTCGTTGATCCGGGACAGCGCGATGTCGCGACCCGAGCGCGACAGCACGCCCTCGCGGAGCAGCACCCGGTGGGTGGTGAACACGAAGTGGGTGGTCAGCCACCGCAGGAACGGCCGCACGGTCGTGTACCCGACCAGCAGGACCGCCACCACCGCGATCCCGAGCTGGACGCCCGGGACGGTGACGAACGCGATCGCGAAACCGGCCATGCCTCCGATCAGCACCAGCAGGAGAACCGGCAGCACCAGCATCTTCCAGTGCGGGTGCAGGTGGATGACCACCTCTTCGTCCTGCGCCAGCAGGCGCGCGGGAAACGCCATGGTGCCTCCGAACCTCACGGCCGCCACCGGCCGTCGCGCGGCGGGGCGCCTGCGACGCTAGCGCGTCGGTGCGACCGTCGCGGGGAGGCGAGCCGACGCGGGACAGGCGAGCCCTCGCGGGGAGGCGGGCGCCGCGGGGAGGCGAACCGCGGTGGTCAGGGCTCGATCGGGTCGTCCGGGCCGTCGTCCGAGCCGTCCACGATCTCGATCAGCCGGCGGGCGGTCTCCTCGGCGCACAGCCTGCCCTCGGCGACCGCGCCGCACAACTCCGGCGGGTCGGCGAGGCCGAGCGCGGCGGCCAGCGTGACCAGCGGGAGGTCGTGGGCGAGCACGCGCCCCCGGACGGCCAGCGCCATCTCGATCGCCCGGCGTCCGGCCACCACCGAGCGGTCCGGCCCCTGCTCGGCGAAGAACCGCCGGATCTGCACCTGGGCCTGCGGACTCCGGGTGAACTCCAGCCATTCCTGGCTCGGACCGCCGTAGTCCGGCGAGATCAGCACCTCGACCACGTCGCCCTCCGACAGCGGGCTGGACAGCGGCGTGAGTTGGCCGTTCACCTCGGCACCGAAACACCGGTCGCCGAGCTGGGTGGACAACGCGTACGCGAAGTCCACCGGCGTCGCGGCGGCGGGCAGGCTGACGGCCTCGCCGGTGGGCGAGAAGACGACCATCTGGTGGTCGGAGAGGTCGTTGCAGAGGGTGGCCAGGAACTCGTCCGGCTCGGCGGTGTCGGCCTGCCAGTCGAGCACGCGCTGCAGCCAGTCCAGCTCGCACCGTTCCCGGCCCGGCTGCCGGCCGCTGTAGCGGTGCAGCGCGGCGATGCCGTACTCGGCCACCCGGTGCATGCCCTCGGTCCGGATGATCACGTCCAGCGGCCGGGACTGCGGACCGATCACCGTCGTGTGCAGCGACTGGTACATGTTGAACTTCGGCGCGCCGATATGGTCCTTGAACCGGCCGGGCACGGGGTGCCAGCGGCCGTGCACCATCCCGAGCACGGCATAGCAGTCGCCCGGCTCGCCCTGGACGACGATCACGATCCGGGCGCCGTCCACCTGCCGGTCGGCCTTGCGGAGCTGGTCGTACACCGACCGCAGGTGGCGCGGGCGCGAGGTGGCGTCGGCCGGGATGCGGGCCGTCCGCAGGTCGCGCCGCACGTCCCGGAGCACGAGCCGCAGGTAGGCGTCCCGCTGTCCGGCCGTCTCGTCCAGCCGCCGTCGGATGTCGGTGTGGGCCTCGGGCATCAGGATCGAGAACGCCAGGTCCTCCAGCTCGCGCTTGACCACGTGGATGCCGAGCCGTCCGGCCAGTGGCACCAGCACGTCGCGGGTGGCCCGGGCGATCCGCTCCTGGGACGGCCCGGACTTGAAACGCAGGGTGCGCATGTTGTGCAGCCGGTCGGCGAGCTTGATCACCAGCACCCGCGGGTCCTTGCCGGCGGCCAGGATCATCTTGCGGATCGTCTCGGCCTCGGCGGCCCGCCCGAACCGCACCTTGTCGAGTTTGGTGACGCCGTCGACGAGGTGGGCGACCTCGTCGCCGAAGTCCTCGCGCAGGGCCTCCAGCGTGTAGGAGGTGTCCTCCACCGTGTCGTGCAGCAGCGCCGCGACCAGGGCTACCGAGTCCATGCCCAGGCCGGCGCAGATCTCGGCCACCGCGAGCGGGTGGGTGATGTAGGGCTCGCCGCTCCTGCGGAGCTGCCCGTCGTGCATCCGGTCGGCGATCCCGTACGCCCGGCGCAGCGCCTCCAGGTCGGCCCGGGGGTGGATCGCGCGGTGCCGACGCAGCAGGGTGGCCAGCGGGTCGGGTTCGCGGCTGCGGCGGACGCCGGGCACGGTGGTCGTCGACGTGGTCCAGCCGCGCAGGGCGCGCAGCACTCGGCTGGAGCCGGCGCGCGCGGTCTCGGCCACCGCTGTCGGGGCCGCCACGGGAAGGTACGCGTCGGCGCGTCGGAGGAGCGGCAGCGCGTCGGGGCCCAGCGGGCTCACGGCCTCGCTCATGCGCCCACCTCCCGCGGCGGCCGGGGGCGGTCGTTGCCGCCGGTTATCCGGATGGTAAGCGGAAGGGGGACGGTGCGCCGCCCGCGGGTGGGGGAGTTGACGCGCTCCTGAGCTGAATCGGTCCTGATGGGAGAGTTCCGGCCCGGAAGGCACGATCAGGTGGGCGCTCGATCCCGAAATAGCATGGTTCGCCGGCGGCAACCCTGGCCTGCCAAAGGGTCCTCAAGCGACCGATCCCGGTCGGAAACGACCCGAGCTGGGCAGGTGTCTAGACCAGACGCCGGTCCACGGCCCAGCGGGAGAGCTCATAACGATTCGACATCTGTAGTTTCCGCAGCACGCTGGACACGTGCGTCTCGACCGTCTTGACCGAGATGAACAGCTCGGACGCGATCTCCTTGTACGCGTACCCGCGGGCCAACAGCCGCAGCACCTCGCGCTCGCGGTTGGTGAGCAGGTCCAGTTCCGGGTCGCGCACGACGGTCTCCGGACGCTGGGTGAACGTGTCGAGCACGAAGCCGGCCAGCCGCGGGGAGAACACCGCGTCGCCGTCGGCCACCCGGCGGATCGCGTCGGCCAGCTCCGGTCCGGCGATGGTCTTGGTGACGTAGCCGCGGGCACCGGCCCGGATCAGCCCGATCACGTCCTCGGCGGCGTCCGACACGCTCAGCGCCAGGAACCGCACCTGCGGGTGCCCCGGCCGGACCGCCTCCAGCACGGCCCGGCCGCCGCCGTCGGGCATGTGCACGTCGAGCAGGACGACGTCGGGCGTGAGCCGGCCGATCGCGGCGACCGCCTCGGCCACGCTGCCCGCCTCACCGACCACGTCGACCGCCCCGCCGAGCTCGGCCCGCACGCCGGCCCGGAACATCGCGTGGTCGTCCACCAGGAACACCCGCGGCAGCGGGGCGGATGCGCCGGTTCCCGCGTCGGTCGGTGGGTCGTCGGTCATGGTTGGCCTCGCTGCATCGTGAGTCGTACCTCGGTGCCCTCGCCGGGCCGGCTGCGGATCTCGGCCTTGCCGTTGTGGCGCTCCATCCGGCCCAGGATCGACCCGCTGATCCCGTGCCGGTCCGACTCGACCGTATCGGGATCGAAGCCGCTACCCCGGTCGCGGACGAAGACGCTCACCTGTTCCGGCTCGACCTCGGCGTAGAGCGCCACCGTGGCCACCCCCGCGTGCTTGCCGGCGTTCACCAGCGCCTCCCGCGCGGCGTGCACGAGCGCGACCAGGTGCGGGTCGAGGTCGCAGTCCCCGACCACCACCGCGTCGACGCTCACCGCGAACGCGTCCTCGACCTCAGCGGCAGCGGCCTCCAGTGCCGCGGCGAGCCGCTCGGACGCCGACGCGGCCGGCTTGTAGAGCCAGTTGCGCAGCTCCCGCTCCTGGCCGCGGGCGAGCCGGGTGACCTCGCGCGGATCGTCGGAGGAACGTTGGATCAACGCCAGCGTGTGCAGCACCTGGTCGTGGACGATCGCCGCGATCTCGGCCCGCTCCTGCGAGCGGATCCGCTCGCGCCGCTCGCTGCGCAGGTCGGTGACCGTCTTGACCAACCACGGGCCGAGCACCACCCCGACCCCGACCAGCACGACGCCGCCGAACAGCAGTCCGTCGCGGATGGCGGTCAGCTCGCCGGTGAAGGCCAGGAACCCGATCAGCCCGACCATGACCAACCCGCCCCCGGCGGCCACCCTGATCACCGTCGTCGCCCGGTCGGCGGCGAACACCGCCCCCAGCCACGGCACGCGCGGCGAGGCCGCCGTCCAGCGTTGGCGCTGCGTCTCGCCGGCCCGCCGCCACAGCAGCCCCGCACCCACCGCAACCACGCCGAGGCACCAGACCAGCACCAGCTGGCTCTCGCCGCCCAGCATCGTCAGCAGCAGGATGACGCCGGTGCCGAGTACGAGGAACGCGACCAGCTGCCCGCCGTCGCGCCGGGCACGCACGGGCCCGGCGGGGTCGTCGCGCAGCACGGCCCAGAACACCGCGTAGAGCACCGCCCCGATGCCACCCGGGATCAGCAGCAGGAGGAACCCGAACCGGACGCCCAGCGGTGAGACGTCCAGGTGCCGGGCGATGCCGGACGCGACGCCGCCGAGCACCCGCTCGTCGGCGCGCCGGTACAGGGTGGGGGGCGCAGGCGGGAGCGGGGGATGCGGCTGGGACTGCTCGCGGGCTCGCTCTACGTCCTGCGCCGCATCCCCCGCTCCCGCCTGCTCGTGAAGGCTTTGCGGGGTGCCACCGTAGGGAGGTGCGGTGATGGGGGGCTCCTCCGGTCGGGTCGGGCTGGGTGAAATCGAGCCGTTCTGATCGTCACATGCGGGCAGGCGCCATGGCCACCAGGCGTGACCCTGAGAGGCGGGAGCGGCGCGGTCAGGGATCGTTCAGGGTGGTACCGGATGGTCGCGGCGGGGCGGAGGCCGCACGATCGAACCATGCCACCTGACGCTGCCACCCCGCCGCCGGACGAGACCGGTCACGAGCCGCCGCCGCCTCCCGAGGCCGACGCCGCCCGTACCGCCGACCCGTCCGACAACAGCCCGACTCCTCACGCCACCCCGACATCCGACGCCGGCACTCCGGCCGCCGGACCGCGCCCCGCACCCGATGCCGGTGCGCCGGCGCCCGACGCCGGTGTCCCCGGTGCCGGTGCCGGCCAGGTCCCCCCGTCGGCGCCTCCCGGCGGACCGGGTTGGGCCCCGCCGCCGGGCGGCTGGGCGCCTCCCCCCGGCACCGACCGGCGGCTGTTCGTCCGCACCCGCGAGTCCCGGATCATCGCCGGGGTCTGCGGCGGACTGGCGCGCGCCACCGGCACCGACCCGATCCTGTTCCGGGTGGTGCTGGCGGTGTTGGCCTTCTTCGGCGGAATCGGCCTGGTGCTGTACCTGGCCGCCTGGCTCCTGCTGCCGGCCGAGGGCGACACCGCCGCGCCGCTGGAGGCGCTGTTCGGCAGGGGCCGGTCGAGCACCTCGTCCCTGCTGACCGTCGTGCTCGGGATCGGCGCCGTCGTCGGACTCGCCGTCGCGCTGAACAGCGGGCTCTCGACGACCGTGCTGCTGGTTGCCCTCGTCGTGGGCATCGTGCTGCTGATGCGGCGCGGTCCCGCCGGGCCGGTCGGTCCGGGTGGGCCCGTGGCCGCCGTTCCGGGCGCGGGGAACCCGTACCCGCCGGCCGGACCTCCGTCCGGCGGTGGCCACCCGGCGCCCGGCGCGGTCCCGTACGACCCCGGCGCGCCGTTCCACCCCGCGCCCGCCGCGCCGACCCCGGCGACCTGGGCCGCGGCCACCGCGGGAGCCACCGCGACCGCTGCCCTGCCGCAGGTCCCGCCGGCCGGAGCGGCCTGGTCGGACCCGCCAGGTGCGACCCGGCAGGAAGGGTTCACCGCACCGTTCGCCCCCTACCGCGCGCCGTTCGCACCGCACGGTCCGTACGCGCCCCACTCGCCGCCCGTGCCACCGCGGCCCACACCGCCGCCGCGCCCGCCGAAGGAACGGTCGATACTCGGCCGGCTGACGTTCTCGCTGGTCTGCTTCGCGCTGGCCGTCCTGGCCATCGTCGACGTCAGCGGCGCGGACGTCGCGTTCACCGCCTACCCGGCGCTCGCCCTGACGGTGGTCGCGCTGGGCATGCTCGTCGGAGCCTGGTTCGGGCGGGCACGCTGGCTCATCGCGCTGGGCATCGTGGCCGGGCTCGTGCTCGGAGCCGGGGCCGTCGCCGACCAGGTGTCCCGGTACGAGTCCGGCCGAACCACGACGTACGCACCGGCCACCTTCGCCGAGCTGCAGGACCGGTACTACGTCCCGTCCGGACACGTCGTGCTCGACCTGCGTCGGATCGACTTCACCGGCAAGGCCGCGGACGTCCAGGTCGAGGTCGGCGCCGGCGAGGTCGACGTGCTGCTGCCGCCCTCGGTGGACGTCGAGGTGGCCAGCTCGCTGGGGTCCGGCCACTCGAGGGTCCTCGGCAGCGAGGACGGGGGGGTCGGCCTGGACAACTTCCGCTCGGACCTCGGCCCGGACGGGGCCGGCGGCGGCGAGCTGCGCCTGAACATCGAAATGGGAGTCGGCGACCTGGAGGTCACGCGATGAAACGCCACGCCACGGACACCGTCTCGCTCGTGTTCGGTCTGCTCTTCGCCGCGGTTGTCGGCTGGTGGGGGATCTCGGAGGTCACCGGCGGGTCGGCGGAACTGCCGGCAGCCTGGATCGGCGTCGCCACCCTGCTCGTGATCGGCGTCGTGGGCCTGGTCAGCGCGCTCCGGCCCCGCCCGGCCGCACGACAGGCGGTACCCGCCATAGTCCCGACGTCCGAGGCCCCGACGTCTACGCCGACGTCTCCGGCCGGGTCGGCGTCCGACGGCCCGACTCTCCCGGACCTCACGCCCGCCGAACCGGCGTCCGACGGTCCCGAGCAGGGCACCCGAGGTGGCGCATGAGCACCGCGGCGCCAATCCTGGGCGCGGTGCTCGTGCTGGCGGTCGCCGTCCTGCTCGACTCCGCCCCGCCCGGCGCCAGCCGCCCGCACCGCCGGCCGTAGCGCACCGGCCACCGGCCGCCCCGGTCAGCAACCGCTGGCCGGGCCGGCGGTGTGTCCGGACCGGGAGGACGGCCGGACACACCGCCGGACACACCGCCGGATCCACGCCGAAATGCACCGCCGGACGCGATGCCTGTCGCCCCGCCCTGCCGACCTATGCTGGGGCATCGCCCTGCGACCCACCCTTCCGCCGACCTCAGGTAAAGAGATGGCTGACCAGATCCTCGCCTCCGCCCGACCCGACGCCCCGATCCCGGCGCTCTCGACCCGACCGCTCTCCGCGACCGCCGCGAACGCGGTGACCAGCGAGGCGCTCCGGCACCCCGGCCCGAAGACCGTGCTGGTCGTCGGCACCGGACGCACCGTGCTGGACCGCGTCTTCGAGATGCTGATGCCCGCCGACCGGGTGCTGGTCTGGGCTCCCGACGCGGTGGAGGCGGCGCTGCTGCGGGTGGCGGTCCGCGACGACTGGCCGCGCCTGTCCGGGCGGGCCACCGTGCTGGAGTCGGTGGCCGACGGACTCCCCGGCGACGTCACGGCCGACGCCGTGGTGGTTTCGCGGCCGGTGACCGACGTGGACGACGTGGTCGCGCGGTGTCGGGGGCTGCTCGCTTCCGACGGCATCCTGAGTTTCGCGACGCCGTTCCGTCCGGGCCGGGACGCCGCGCTTCCGGCCGCCGTCGCGGCCCACGGCATCCGCTCGGACCTGGTGGTCCGCGGCGTGCCCCCGATGCGGATCCACCACCTGCGGTTCGGCCTTCCCCAGGCAGATCTGGTCGAACGGCTGGCGCCGGTGCAGGCGCCGAGCCACGTCGCCGTGACCCGCCGGATGGGCATCGACTCCAACGGCGTCGCGGCGGCCGGCATCCTCGGCGGGGCGGCGCTGCTCACCAAGCTGCTGCGGCCCCGGTCGAAGGCCTGGATGGTGCCCGCCCTGGCGGCCCTGCCGGTCGCGGCGTTCTTCCGCGACCCGCGCCGGATCACTCCGGACGACCCCCGTGCGGTGGTGGCCGCCGCGGACGGCGTGGTGCTCAGCGTCGAGCGGCTCACCGACGAGCGGTTCGGGCCAGGGCCCTGGCTGCGGATCGCGGTCTTCCTGTCGGTGCTGGACGTGCACGTCAACCGTTCCCCCGTCGCCGGCCGGGTGGTCGAGATCGTGCGGGAGGAGGGCGGGTACGCGGTGGCGCAGAGTGCCGCCGCCGAGCACAACGTCGCCTGCTACACCGTGCTGGAGACCTCCCGCGGCCGGGTCGTGGTCGCCCAGCGCACCGGGCTGATCGCCCGCCGGATCGTCAACCGGGCCCGGATCGGCACCGTGCTGGCCAAGGGTGAGCGGTACGGCCTGATCCGGTTCGGCTCGCGCACGGATGTCTACCTGCCGGCGTCCGACGCGGAGCCGCTGGTCACCGATGGCGAGCGGGTCGTCGGCGGCGAGACCGTGCTCGCGGAGTGGACGGCCTGACCCGTCCGTCGCCGGGCGTCGCACCGACGCCGCCGTTCGGCCGACCTCGGCAGCGCGCCCGTCCGGCGATCACGTGCCCTGCGGTCCCGCCGGTGCGGCGGACAGAAGAGAGGGCGCCACCGCATCGCTGCGGTGGCGCCCCTTCCCGCGTGGAGCGCGAAGCTTCTGATCAGATCGCGTTGACCGCACGGCGTTGACGGGCCCAGAGCAGCGGGCCGGAGAGCAGGTACGCCCCCACCAGGATCGACAGGGTCATCGGCGCGTCGACCGCCACGGCCACCCCGCCCACCGGCCAGAGCCAGAGCGGCACCCGCCGCAGCTGGCCGACCTTGAAGTAGGGGAATGTGCTCACCATGGCCAGCGCCAGCACGCCGACCATCACCGCGAACACCAGCCTCGGCTCGGGCTGCAGCAGCGCGGTGGCGACGATGATCGCCGCCGCCATCGTGGTCGGCACGCCCGAGAAGTAGTGGCCGTTCTTCGGCGACACGTTGAACCGGGCCAGCCGGATCGCAGCACAGACCGCGACCAGCGCACACGCCACGGCCACCACGGCCACCGGCGCGGAGCCGGCCAGCCAGGCGTACGCGACGACCGGCGTGGCGATCCCGAACGAACACATGTCGGCGAGGGAGTCCATCTGCCCGCCGAACGGCGTCGAGACGCCGAACCTGCGGGCCAGCGCCCCGTCGATGCCGTCGAAGGCCACGCAGGCCAGCAGCATGACGGAGGCGAGCGGGACGTGGCCGGCCATGGCGGCGAAGATCGCGCCCATGCCGAGCAGGACGCTGGCCACCGTGCACGCGTTGACCACGACGAACCGGCGCCGCCGGGCGGCGGTGGGCTCCCCGGTCAGCAGCGGCGCGACCTCGGGCGCCTCACCGTGCGGCGGAGCCGCCAGGTCGGGCGGGACGGCCGGCGGGTCGGCGGACAGAGCCACCGCGGGCCGCGCCGGCCAGACCCTTGCGGCCGGCGGCTGGGCGGCCGTGCCGGGCACCGTCGCCGTGCGCGGGGGCATCCCGCGGCCGGTTCCGGTGAGCACACGACGGGCTATGGTCCGGCCTCGACGGAGCCCACGGCTCCACCTCCGGCCGGGGGGACGGGGACGGCTGGACCGCCACCGCCATGTACGTGTAGGCACCCCGAGTCCTTCTGGCCGGGATCGACGGCGCGCCATTCGGCGCGGCGCCCGGCCCCGATACGATGGCACAAGCGCTCTCGTACCGGCAGTCCTCGGAGCTTAAATCTCCTATAGATACTTGGCCGGGCCGGCCAACAGACATACCGTACGCGACCGCCACAAGAACACTCCGTTACGTGTCAGACATCACCTGACGGAAACACCCTCGTAACGTCACCCAGAGTCATTCCCACTCGATCGTGCCCGGCGGCTTGCTCGTGATGTCGAGCACCACCCGGTTCACCTCGCGGACCTCGTTGGTGATCCTGGTCGAGATCCGGGCCAGCACCTCGTGCGGCAGCCGCGACCAGTCGGCCGTCATCGCGTCCTCGCTGCTGACCGGCCGGAGCACGATCGGGTGGCCGTACGTGCGGCCGTCCCCCTGCACCCCGACCGAGCGGACGTCGGCGAGCAGCACCACCGGGCACTGCCAGATCTCCCGGTCCAGCCCCGCCGCGGACAGCTCCTCGCGCGCGATCGCGTCCGCGGCCCGCAGCACGGCCAGCCGCCCGGCGTCCACGGCGCCGACGATCCGGATCGCCAGCCCGGGACCGGGAAAGGGCTGGCGCCAGACGATCGCCTCGGGCAGGCCGAGTTCGAGCCCGACCTGGCGCACCTCGTCCTTGAACAGCGTCCGCAGCGGCTCCACCAGTTCGAACCGGAGATCCGCCGGCAGGCCGCCGACGTTGTGGTGGCTCTTGATGTTGGCCGTGCCGGTGCCGCCGCCGGACTCCACCACGTCCGGGTAGAGCGTGCCCTGCACCAGGAACTGGATCGTCTCCCCGTGCGCACCGGCCTCGGCCACCAGCTCGCGCTCGGCGGCCTCGAAGACCCGGATGAACTCCCGGCCGACGATCTTGCGCTTCTCCTCCGGATCGGACACCCCCGCGAGCGCGTCCAGGAACCGCTGCCGGGCGTCCACCACCTTCAGCCGGATGCCGGTGGCCTGCACGTAGTCGCGTTCGACCTGCTCGGCCTCGCCCGCCCGCAGCAGACCGTGCTCGACGAAGACACAGGTCAACTGGTCGCCGACCGCCTCGTGGACGAGTGCGGCGGCGACCGCGGAGTCGACTCCGCCCGACAGGCCGCAGATCACCCGCTTGTCGCCCACCCGGGACCGGATCGCCGCCACCTGTTCGGCGATCACGTTGCCCGTCGTCCACTCCGGAGCAATGCCGGCCAGGTCGTGCAGAAAGTGTTCGAGCAGCGCCTGCCCGTGCCGGGTGTGCAGCACCTCGGGGTGGAACTGGACGCCCGCGAAGCGCCGTTCGGCGTCCTCGAAGGCGGCCACCGGGGCACCGGCCGTGGTCGCCGCGACGGCGAAGCCCGGGGGTGCCGAGGTCACCGCGTCGCCGTGGCTCATCCACACCGACTGGGCCGCGGGCAGGCCGGCGAAACAGAACCCCGGCTCCACCACGGCCAGCGCCGTGCCGCCGAACTCGCTCAGCCCGGTCTTCTCGACCGTCCCGCCGAGCGCCTGCGCCATCGCCTGGAAGCCGTAGCAGACCCCGAACACCGGGACGCCCGCTTCGAACAGCGCCGGGTCGACACCGGGCGCGCCGTCGGAGTACACGCTGGCCGGGCCGCCGGAGAGGATCACCGCGGCCGGCTTGCGCGCCAGCAGGTCGGCCACCGGGAGGGTGTGCGGGACGATCTCGCTGTACACCTTGGCCTCTCGCACGCGTCGCGCGATGAGCTGGGCATACTGCGCGCCGAAGTCGACGACGAGGACGGGGGCGGTCACCCCGTCGAGCGTAGTGACTCCGGGTCGTTCCGGGTGTGTCGGCCCGCGGGCCGACGCCGGCAATCAGCGCCCACTGCCCCGGCCGCCGCGGTCAGGCCGACGCGTCGGCGCGCGTCGCCGGCGCGCGCAGCGGAACGAAGACCAACTCCCCGGGCGCGCCGGCCGGCACGGTGGGCGTCCGCGGGGCGACGGGCCGCACCCGCCGGTACGGCTCGCCGACCGTCGGCCGCGGGTCGGTGTCGCCGTGGTTGGGCCAGAACGCCATCGCCCGCTCGGCCTGCGCGGTGATCGTGAGCGACGGGTTGACCCCGAGGTTCGCCGAGATGCTGGCCCCGTCGACCACGTGCAGGCCGGGGTGCCCGTAGGCCCGGTGGTAGGGGTCGATGACGCCGGTCTCGGCCGAGTCGCCGATCGCGCAGCCGCCGATGAAGTGTGCGGTGGTGGGGATGTCGAACGCCTCGGCGACCGCGCCGCCGGGCATGCCGCCGATCCGCTCGGCGAGCCTGGTTGCCACGTCGTGACCGGCCGGGATGTAGGTGGGGTTCGGCTTCCCGTGCCCCTGCCTGCTGGTGAGCTTGCGGCCGAACAGCCCGCGCTTGGTGAACGTGGTGAGCGAGTTGTCCAGCGACTGCATCACCAGCACGATCACCGTCCGCTCCGACCACCGCCGCAACCACAGCACCCGGCCGGCCTGCACCGGGTGGGTGGCCAACTGGCGCAGCCACGCCAGCCAGCGCGGCCCGCGCCGGTCGCCGGGCACCAGCACGGACTGCAGCGTCCCCATGAAGTTGCTGCCCTTGCCGTACCGCACCGGTTCGACGTGGGTGTCGGCGTCGGGGTGGAACGAGGACGTGATGGCCACGCCGCGGCTGTAGTCGGTGGTGACCCTCGAGGTGGTGGCGCCGAGGATGGCTTCGGAGTTGGTGCGGGTGAGCACGCCGAGCCGGGTCGAGAGCCGGGGCAGGTGGCCGGCGTCGCGCATGGCGTGCAGCAGCTTCTGGGTGCCCATCGCACCGGCCGCCACGACCACCTGGTCGGCGGTGAAGGTCGCCTTGCCCCGTCCCGTCCAGCTACCGGTGCGGACGGTGTCGACCACGTAGCCGCCCGCTGGGGCACCGCTCGGCCGCACCGTTGTCACGGTGGTCAGCGGCCGGACCTGCGCGCCGGCCTGCTCGGCGAGGTAGAGGTAGTTCTTGACCAGCGTGTTCTTCGCGTTGTGCCGGCATCCGCTCATGCACGCCCCGCACTGCAGGCAGCCGCGCCGGGCTGGTCCCGCGCCGCCGAAGTAGGGGTCGGGCACCTCCTTGCCCGGCTCGCCGAAGTGCACGCCCACCGGCGTCGGATGGAAGGTGTCGGCCACCCCCATCTCCTCGGCCACGGCGCGCATCGCCTCGTCCGAGGCGGTCGTCATGGGGTAGGTGGTCACCCCGAGCATCCGCTTCGCCTGGTCGTAGTGCGGCGCCAGCTCGGCCCGCCAGTCCGCGATGTGACTCCACTGCGGATCGTCGTAGAACGGCTGCAGCGGTTCGTACAGGGTGTTGGCGTACACCAGCGACCCGCCGCCCACTCCGGCCCCGGACAGGATCATCGCGTCCTTGAGCAACGAGATCCGCTGGATGCCGTAGCACCCCAGCTTCGGCGCCCACAGGAACCGCCGCAGGTTCCACGAGGTCTTCGCGAACTCGTCGTCGGCGAACCGCCGGCCGGCCTCCAGGACGGCCACCCGGTAGCCCTTCTCGGTCAGCCGCAGCGCGCTCACGCTGCCGCCGAAGCCGGACCCGATCACCACGACGTCGAAATGCTCGGCCATGCCGCTCCCTACCGCCCGGTAACCCGTATGGGCCCCCACGGTGCTCCCCCCGCGTCCACCCGTCAACATGCAGCCGAGCCTCTGGTTGACACATTTCCTTACACTGCGCGCGGAACGGCGAGTGTCCCCGCCACAACCTCAGGACGACGGCACTCCAGTCCATGGAGACCAGAATGAGAAGGGACGACATGACCGTCGACATGGATCCTGACAGGACGATGGCACAGCCCTCCCCGGGTGCCCTGGCGCGGAGAGGCGCGGTCGTCGGACTCCTCGTCACGCTGCTGCTCCCGTGCCAGATCATCTTCGACGGATGGGGTCGGCACCCTGGTCGCCACTCTGGTTCTGGTCGGATTCTCCGGGTGGTACCTCGCCCGACGGTTCACGCTGCCGCGCCCGCGCGTGGTCGGGTGGGCTGGCGCGCTCACCGCCTTCAGCCTGGGCAACCTCGTCATCCTGGGCATGGACGCGATGGCCGTCCTCGTCGGGCGCTATCCCCCTGAACTCGTCCTGTCCCTGCTGTACATCGGCTTTTCCCTGATCATCTCGGCGGTCGCCTACGCCGCGGTGGCCGTCTGGCCGCGCCGGGCGTCAACCCCAGAACCCGCTTCACCGCACCGATTCTCGTGCCGATCGTGCTGCTGGTCATGACCGTCCTGGTGCCCCTGGCGCCGTATCGAGCCGTGTACGCCACGGTGGACGACCACGAAACAAGGCGCCTGGCCGCTGGTGACGTACCGCTGACGCTGCCCACGATCGACGGCTTCACGCTCATCAACGCCGAAGCCTCCTTCGAAGAGCCGGGTCCTCGCGACCGCTCGATCCGTCTCAAGTATCGAGGCCACGTCCTGAGGGGGTACAACGGACTCGTGCTGCGCGGCCGGATCGCGCCGGCAACCGACGAGCACGACTGCGACTCGCTCAACTGGGGTTCCCGCGAGGCCACCTGCCGACAGGCCGCCCCCCAACGGTGGATCGTCACGGACGGATCGAACGGGCAAGTCGCCGTGATCGCCCGCCACGGAACTGCTCTGGTCACGCTCTACACCAACGACGACATCCCGGAGGACGTGCTGCTCGCGGGCGTCGGCAACGTCCACACGGCCAGCCCGGAGGAGTTGGCGCCACCCTGGTGACCTGCCGCCTGGGCACCTGCCGGCCTGAAGAACAATGGCGACCACGCTCTACACCAACGACGCAGGTGTTATCCGTTCTGGGCGGAGGTCAGCGGATTGAGCCAGCGAAGGCCAGGGAAGCGGGCAAAGTCCCCGTCCGTGCTCGCCACCGCCAGACCGTGTTCGAGGGCGAGAGCGGCGAGATGCGCATCCGGAACGAGGTTGGCGACCGGCCGGGTCCTGGCCACCAGGCCGGCGAGCACCTCGCGGTGTCTGGGTCCCGGCGTCGGCACCCAGGCGCTGGGCCGGTCGAGCCACTCCTCGACCTGGCTCCACGCCTGGGTGGCGGTGGCCGGTCGGGGATAGATCCGGTGGTTGGTGACGATCCGCATGAATCCCACAAGGCTCTCCCACGGCAGGCCCACCCGTCCCCGGAGCGGTTCGCCGACCTGTCGCCGACCGAGGTGTGGGCGATCCTGCTCGACGAGGGCCGCTACCTCGGCTCGATCTCGACGTTCTACCGGCTGCTGCGCCAGGCCAGCGGCACCCGGGAACGGCGCAAGCAGGCCACCCACCCGGCGAGCGTGAAACCTGAACTGGTCGCCACCGAGCCCAATGCCGTGTGGTCGTGGGACATCACCAAGCTGCGCGGCCCGGCCAAGTGGTCATGGTTCTACCTCTACGTGATCTTGGACATCTACTCCCGCTACATCGTCGGGTGGATGGTCGCCAGCCGCGAGTCCGGCCCGCTGGCCGAGGTGCTCATCCGCCAAACCCTCACCAAGCAAGGCATCGGCCCTGACCAGCTGACCATCCATGCCGACCGCGGCAGCTCGATGACATCGAAACCGGTCGCGTTCCTACTCGCCGACCTGGGCGTCACCCAGTCGCACTCACGCCCGCACATCTCCGACGACAACCCGTTCAGCGAATCGCAGTTCAAGACGTTGAAGTACCGGCCCGACTTCCCCGACCGGTTCGGCTCGATCGAGGCCGCCCGGCTGCACTGCCAGACATTCTTCGCCTGGTACAACGACGAGCACCGCCATACCGGTCTGGGCCTGCACACCGCCGCCGACGTCCACTACGGCCTCGCCGAGGCAGTCCGCCACAAGCGCACCGGCGTCCTGGACGCCGCCTACGCCGCCCACCCCGAACGATTCGTCCGCAAGCCACCGGCACCGCCGCAGCTGCCGACCACCACGTGGATCAACCAGCCCGACCCGCCAGAGGAGGACACTCACTAAACACCGACCGGCCGTGCCTCAGACAGGTTGACAGATTCCGAGGACAGTTGCTCGTCGAGCCACGTGCGGGCCCGTTCGTGGTCGGGCGAGGCCGTGACCGTGGCGTAGACGAGCAGGTTGACGTCGACCAGGATCATCGGTGGCTCTCGCCCTCGGCCCACGCCAGCACATCGGACACGTCATCGAGATCGATCCGGGCGTGACCGAGGTCGAGCGGGCGGGTGCGCGGGTGGGGGACCGGCTCGCCCGGGGCGTCCAGCGCTGCCATACCGACGCGCAGCGCCTCGTTTATCGCCTGCTTGAAGCTCAGTCCACGCTCTTCACGGCGCCGCTCGAGTTCGGCGGCGACATCGTCGTCCAGAGTCACGGTGGTACGCATGCATCAAGAATAGCCACGCTGATGCCTTGATGCTATGCGTGGACAGCCGAAGTACCGCCGCACCGGAAGACACCCGGCGCGAGGCCGCCCAACCACGGTGGAACGCCGCAGCGAGTCCGAGACCGACCAGGAGCCACAGGGCGGAAGCGACGGCCACCCAAGGCGGTCAGCGGTCGAGGACGAGGTCCACCTTCTGGAACGCTTTCACGTCGGAGTAGCCGGTCTTGGCCATCGCGCGCCGCAGGGCGCCGAAGAGGTTCAGGTATCCGTGCGGGTCGTCCGCGGGGCCGTGCAGCACCGTGTCGAGGTCGCCCAGCGGCCAGGTCTCGCCGCGTCCGACGTAGGACCCCCGCGGCAGCTTCGGGTGCGACGCGGACGAGTGCCACCAGGCGCCACCCGCCGGCGCCTGGGCCGCCATCGCCAGCGGCTCACCGATCATCACGGCGTCCGCACCGCAGGCGATGGCCTTCGCGATGTGCCCGCTGGTCTCGATGTCGCCGTCGGCGACCACGTGCACGTACCGCCCGCCGGTCTCGTCCAGGTAGTCCCGCCGGGCGGCGGCGGCGTCGGCGATCGCGGTGGCCATCGGCACCCGGATGCCGAGCACCTCGTCGGACGTGGCCCAGTGGTCGGCGCCGATGCCGACGATCACGCCGGCCGCGCCGGTGCGCATCAGGTGCAGCGCGGTCTGGTAGTTGGCACAGCCGCCGACGACCACCGGCACGTCGAGGTCGGCGATGAACCGCTTGAGGTTCAGCGGCTGTCCGGCGGCGGCGACGTGCTCGGCCGAGACGATCGTGCCCTGGATGATCAGCAGGTCGACGCCGGCCGCAAGGGCGGCCGGGGCCAGCGCCAGCGTGTGCTGCGGCGACACCCGGACGGCGGTGGGCACCCTGCCGGCCCGGATCGCCTTGATCCGCTCCCCGATCAGCTCGGGCTTCACCGGCTCCGCGTAGGCATCCTGGAGCCGGCGGGTGGGGTGGGCGTCGGCGTCCAGGCCGGCCAGTTCCTCGAGCAGCTTGGTGGGGTCCTCGTACCGGGTCCACAAACCTTCGGCATTGAGCACCCCGAGACCGCCCGCCTGGCCGATCGCCACGGCGGTGTCCGGACTGACCGTCGCGTCGGACGGGTGGGCCACGAACGGCAGGTCGAACCGGAACGCGTCGATCTGCCAGGCCAGGGAGACGTCGTCGACGTCGCGGGTCCGCCGGGACGGGACGATCGCCACGTCGTCGAGCCCGTAGGCCCGCTGGGCGTGCTTGCCCATCCCGATGTCGACGCTGTCGCTCACGGACGGCTCCTCACCGCGGCGGCCGGGTGGTCATCCGGCGGGCCGGCCACCCCGGGCCGCTCACCGGCTGTGGTAGTTGGGTGCCTCGACGGTCATGTGGATGTCGTGCGGGTGGCTCTCCTTCAGGCCCGCGGTGGTGATCCGGACGAACCGGCCGCGCTGCTGCAGCTCCGGGATCGTCCGCGCCCCCACGTACCCCATCGACGCCCGCAGGCCCCCGACGAGCTGGTGGGCGACGGCGGCGAGCGGGCCGCGGTAGGGCACCTGGCCCTCGATGCCTTCGGGGACGAGCTTGTCGTCGGAGAGCACGTCGTCCTGGAAGTAGCGGTCGCGGGAGTACGAGCGTGCCTGCCCGCGGGACTGCATCGCGGCCAGCGACCCCATGCCGCGGTAGGACTTGAACTGCTTGCCGTTGATGAACAGCAGCTCGCCGGGGCTCTCCTCGACGCCGGCCAGCAGCGAGCCGAGCATCACGGTGTCGGCACCGGCCACCAGGGCCTTGGCGATGTCGCCGGAGAACTGGAGCCCGCCGTCGCCGATCACCGGGACGCCGGCCGGACGGGCCGCCAGCGCGGCCTGGTAGATCGCACTGACCTGCGGCACGCCCACACCGGCCACCACCCGGGTGGTGCAGATCGAGCCCGGCCCCACCCCGACCTTGATGCCGTCGGCGCCGGCGTCCACCAGCGCCTGGGCGCCCTCGCGCGTCGCGACGTTGCCGCCCACGACGTCCACGCCGGACACGTCGTGCGACAGCCGGCGCACCATCTCGAGCACCCCGCGCGAATGTCCGTGCGCGGTGTCGACCACCAGGATGTCGCAGCCCGCGTCCACCAGCGACCGGGCGCGCTTGTAGGCGTCCTCACCGACCCCCACTGCCGCGGCGACCACCAGCCGGCCGCCGCCGTCCTTGGTCGAGAGCGGGTACTGGTCGCGTTTGACGAAGTCCTTGACGGTGATCAGGCCGCGCAGCCGGCCGGCGTCGTCCACCAGCGGAAGCTTCTCCACCTTGTTGGCGCGCAGCAGCCGCAGTGCGGTGTCGGCGTCGACCCCCACCGGCGCCGTGATCAGCGGCATCGGCGTCATCACCTCGCGGACCGGCCGGGAGGAGTCGGTCTCGAACCGCATGTCGCGGTTGGTCACGATGCCCACCAGCACGCCGACCGGGTCGACGACCGGCAGCCCGGAGATCCGGTACTGCCCGCACATCGCGTCCACGTCGCGCAGGGTGTCCTCGGGCGAGCAGGTCACCGGGTGGGTGATCATCCCGGCCTCGGACCGCTTCACCAGGTCGACCTGCTGTGCCTGGTCGTCGATCGGCATGTTGCGGTGCAGCACGCCGACGCCGCCCTGCCGGGCCATCGCGACCGCCATCCGCGCCTCGGTGACGGTGTCCATCGCGCTGGACAGCAGCGGGATGCGGACCGAGATGTGGCGGGTGAGGCGGCTGGTCGTGTCAGCCTCGCTCGGCACCACGTCGGACTCGGCCGGCAGCAGCAGGACGTCGTCATAGGTCAGGCCCTGGTAGGCGTACATCTCCGGCTGGCCGGGCGAGGACATCACACCATCCGATCGAAGCGCTGCTGACTCGTCGTCGCCGCTCGACGACGGCCGGTTGACCAGGTGGAACGGCAGGCTGGCAGGCATCTGCCTGGTAGGCCCATCCTAGGCGGTCGCCCGGGAGCGCGGGTTCCGGCAACGCCGTGGACGCCGGCGCCCGAACCGGGAGGGATTCCCACCGCGGGGGGAAGGCGGCTGTGAGCCGGCCAGGATACCGTGGGGGTGTGGACGAACCCCTCGACCCGTTCGCCGGCGATCCCGCCGACCCGACCTCCGCCCTGGAGGCCGAGTTCGGCGAGCCCGGGGGCACGACGGAGCCACTCGCCGGCGAGGAGCGCCAGGACGTCCTCGACGACCTGGCCGACCTCGACGTCTACGAGACCCTGCTGGCCGCGCGCGGCATCCGGGGCCTTGTCGTCGACTGCGAGGACTGCGGTGTCCCCCACTTCTTCGCGTGGGACCTGCTGCGGGCCAACCTCCACCACCTGCTGCACGCCGGACGGACCAGGGTGCACGAGCCGGCGTTCGATCCCGACCCGGCCGACTACGTGACCTGGGAGTACGCGCGCGGCTACGCCGACGGCACGCAGGACGCGCTCGAGGACGAGACCAAGGACACCGGGGACGCCTGACCGGCGGCCCGGTGTCACCGATCGGCGCTCTGTAGGTCGCGGTCGGCCGCTATCCGATGGGGGCCGGCTCTTGGCTGGCCTCCGCCCCCGGCGGCTCCGAGCTCGCGTCCGGGCTCGGCGGCGGGTCGGCAGGGGTGGGCGGAGGCTCGACCGGGCTCGGGTCGGGAGCCGGCGAGGTCGTCGGGTCGGCCGGCGGGACGGTCGGCGCGGGATCGGGGCTCACCGGCGTGAGCGGATCTTCGGCGATCTCCTGCTGCACGAGCGCGGCCTGCGCCTTGAGCTCGTCCCTCCCGTCGCGCGGGCGCACCTTCTCGGTGTCGGCCATCGCGTCCCGGAGCAGGGCGGCGGCGCGGGCGGTGTCGTTGCGGGAGGCCGCCAACCGCGCCTCGCGGAGCGTCGACCGCACCTCGTCGCGGGCTTCCAGCGACTCGGCCCGCTCCGCGTAGACCACCTTCGTGATCGGCCACAGCGCATCCCCAGGCTCCGCTGTGGCCGCCGCGGCCACTCCGCCACCCGCGCTCGCCGCCACCACTCCGGCAGCGACCGCCACCATCGTGGCCAGCCGCCGCCGGGCACCGAGAGAACGGCGCCGGTCGGCCAGCGCCGTCACCGCGAGATCGCCGTCGCCGGGCCCGTCGTCCGGCACATCACCAGGGACGTCGTCCGCGGTACCGGCGGCCGGCTCGAACGACACGACGCTGCCGTTGACCGGCGCGGGGTCGACCGCGGCCGGGTCGACCGCGGCCGGCGTGCCCACGACGGCGAGCGTGACGGTGGCGTCGTCGAGCACCGACACGTCGAGATCGCTGCGCCAGGCGAGCAACAGCTGTGCCGTCGGGTCGGCCTCGTACCCGTCGGGGAACTCGCCCCTGGCCAGCGCGTCGAGCAGCGCGTCGTCCCGGAACAGGGCCTCGGAGTCGAAGGGCCGCGTCATGCCGGCACCTCCAGCGTGGCCCGCTGCCGCAGCCGGGCCAGCGCGCGGTGCTGGGTCACCCGCACCGCGCCCGGGGTCATCCCGAGCACCTGGCCGGTCTCCTCGGCGGAGAGTCCCACCGCCACCCGGAGCACGAGCACATCGCGATGGGCCTCCGGCAGCGCCTGCAGCAGTCCGTGGACCTGGCGGGCGGCGTCGGCGGCCAGCGCCTGTTCCTCCGGGCCGCGGGAGCGGTCCTCGACGTCGGGCATGGTGTCGACGACCTGGCTCAGATCGCGGGAGGCGCTGCGGTGGGCGTCGCTGACCTTGTGCGACGCGATGCCGAAGACGAACGCGGTGAAGGGGCGTCCGAGATCCCGGTAACGGGGCAGCGCGTTCAACACTGCGAGACACACCTCCTGCGCAACGTCGTCGGCTGTGGTGAAGGCACCGCCGCCGGTCCTCCCGAGGCGCGCGCGACAGTACCGCACGACCATCGGACGAATTCTGGCGAGCAGCTCAGCCGTGGATTCGGGGTCACCCTGAGCAGCACGCGCCGCGATCTCGTTCAACTCGCGATCCGCGTCCTGCCCTGTCATCGGTTCTCCGCCGGTTGTCGTTACGACATCGTCGGGCCACGCGGTTCTGAACGCGGTGGGGCCACGAGGAACGACCGTACCCGCGCGCCCTGCTCGGAGGAACTGGAGAAACCTGCCGTCGCGCTCGTGTGATCCTAAACCGACCCCTGTTCCTGAACAATGGCCGCAATATCTTCGCGAAACAGCCATCTGTCACGGTCATCTTCCGACAGCCCGACCGCTATCGCCCGAACAGTGTCCGCAGCCCGACTCCGACGGACCGCCGCGGCCGCGGGATCGCCGGCCAGTTCGGCGCGATCGGCCCGCAACGCGGCGGCCACCCACAGCAGCGGCAGGGCGCCGACCCGCTCCGCGTGCTGTTCTGCCTCCGCCAGCGTGCTGTCGGCGGCGTCGCCGTGGCTGGCCGGTTCGGCGAGGGTGTCCGGTGCCGGCGTCACCCCCGTCCCGTCACGGTGGGCGACGTGGTGGGAGGCACCGAGGAACAGCAGGCACTTCGCGACGTGTCTCGGCGCGCTGACCGCCCGCGCGTCGGTCAGGGCCGCCGCGGCCGCGGCGACGGCCGAACCCGGGTCGCCGGTGAGCAGGGCGATCTCGGTGGCCACCCAGCCGCGCCGGACTCGGTGCCGCCATCCGGTCGGCCCGCCGGGGACCAGCGGCGCGGTGGCGCCGAGCCGGTGCGCGGCGGCCGCGGCGTCGCCCAGGCCCACGGCGTCCGCGGCCAAGCCGAGCAGGGCATCGAACACCGCGTCGGGATCGCCGGCCGCGGTGCGCAGCGCCCGTTCGTCCAGAGCGAGGGCGTCGGCGTGGCGGCCGAGCTGCCGGCGGTGACTGGCCAGGGTCGAGGCCGCCAGCGACCGGTACGGCCCCGCCCCCTCGGCCTCGACCAGCGGCCGGAGAGAGGCGGAGGCCGCTCCGAACGCGCCCACGGCCCCGCTGGCCACACCGAGCAGCCACTGGACGGCCACGGACGGCGGATCCTCGGCGCGCAGCGAAGTACCCGCGCGCGGGGGTGAACCGTAGAGCAGGTCCGCTGCGAACGCATGTCGACGATGCCTGCCGCCGATCGCCTCGCGGTCGAGGTCAGGCGGCGGAGCGATGCCGGTGGCCACCGGCGTCACACCGCCCGCGGGCGACATGCCGTGGCCGCCGGGTCGCCGGAACCGCACCGACGAGCGAGCAGAACACAGGAGGACCCATGGCCGACGTCCGCAGGCTTCCCGGCCCCAACACCGACCTGTGGGACTGGCAGATGCACGGCTCCTGCCGCGACCTCGACAGTGCGCTGTTCTTCCACCCCGAGGGCGAGCGCGGCCCGTCCCGGGAGCGGCGGGAGAACGAGGCCAAGGCCGTCTGTGCGGGGTGTGCGGTGGTCCGGGAGTGCCGGGCGCACGCGCTGGCCGTCCGTGAGCCGTACGGGGTGTGGGGTGGCCTGAGCGAGTCCGAGCGCAACCAGCTGCTCGCCGGCGGCGGGACGGACCTCGCGACCCCCCGCGCCACCGCGGCCGTCACCACATCCCGCTGCGGCGCACGGCTCACCGGGCCGCTCACCGGAGGCGCTACCGAGCACGCGAGCCGGTACGACTACAGCGGCTAGACCCGACCGCCCGGCCGGGACGACCCGGGGACGGCCGCGGGGCACGGACGGGCAGCGCTCCGGCTGCCTGTCCGTGCCCCGCGGAACCCCTGCCGTCAGTAGCCCGGCCCGTGCGAGTGGCCGTGACCGCCACCGTGCGAGTGTCCGTGACCGTCCTCGGCCGGGAGCTGGTCCTTCGGCTTGTCCACCACCAGGCTCTCGGTGGTGAGCAGCATGCCCACGATCGAGCCGGCGTTGATCACCGCGTGCCGGGTGACCTTCACCGGGTCGACGACGCCCTGGGCCAGCAGGTCGCCGTACTCGCCGGTGGCCGCGTTGAAGCCGCTGCCCGGTGGCATCTCGGCCACCCGGGACACCACCACGGAACCCTCGAACCCCGCGTTGACGGCGATCCGGCGCAACGGCTCGCTCAGGGCGGCACGCACGATGCGGACGCCGGTGGCCTCGTCGCCGGTGCGCCCCAGGTCGCCGTCCAGCGCCGGGACCACGTGCACCAGCGCGGTGCCGCCGCCGGGCACGATGCCCTCCTGCACCGCGGCCTTGGTGGCCGAGATGGCGTCCTCCAGGCGGTGCTTCTTCTCCTTGAGCTCCACCTCGGTGGCCGCGCCGACCCGGATGATGCTGACGCCGCCGGCGAGCTTGGCGAGGCGCTCCTGCAGCTTCTCGCGGTCCCAGTCGGTGTCGGCCTTCTCGATCGCCGTCTTCACCTGGGCGATCCGCTCGGCCAGCTGCTCGCCGTCCCCGCCGCCGTCGACGACCGTGGTGGCCTCCTTGGTGACGGTCACCCGGCGGGCGGTGCCGAGCACCTCGGGGCCGACCTGGTCGAGCTTGAGGCCGACGTCGGGCGACACGACCTGGGCGCCGGTGAGGACCGCCATGTCCTGCAGCATCGCCGTCCGGCGGTCGCCGAAACCGGGCGCCTTCACGGCGACCACCGTCAGCGTCTTGCGGATCGCGTTCACGACCAGCGTCGACAGCGCCTCCCCGTCGACGTCCTCGGCCACGACCAGCAGCGGCTTCTTGCTCTGCGCGACCTGCTCGAGCAGCGGCAGCAGGTCGGCGATGGCCGAGATCTTCTGGCTGGTGATGAGGATGCGGGCGTCCTCGAGCACGGCCTCCATGGCCTCGGGGTCGGTGACGAAGTAGGGCGAGATGTAGCCCTTGTCGAACTGCAGGCCCTCGGTGACCTCCAGCTCGGTGTCCATCGTCGAGGACTCCTCGACCGTGATCACCCCGTCCGCGCCGACGGCGTCCATGGCCTCGGCGATCAGCTCGCCGATCGTCGGGTCCTGGGCGGAGATCGTGGCGACCTCGGCGATGGACTGCTTGGACTCCACCGGGGTGGCCCGTTCGAGCAGGGCGGCGTCGACGGCGTCGACGGCGGCCGAGATGCCGCGCTGGATGCTGATCGGGTCGGCACCGGCGGCCACGTTCTTCAGGCCGTGGCGCATCATCGCCTGGGCCAGCACGGTGGCGGTGGTGGTGCCGTCGCCGGCGACGTCGTTGGTCTTGGTGGCGACCTCCTTGGCCAGCTGCGCGCCGAGGTTCTCGTACGGGTCGGAGAGCGCCACCTCCCGGGCGACGGTCACGCCGTCGTTGGTGATGGTGGGCGCGCCGAACTCCTTGGCGATCACGACGTTGCGCCCGCGCGGGCCGAGGGTGACCTTGACCACGTCGGCCAGGGCGTTCACGCCGCGTTCGAGGCCTCCCCGGGCCTCCTCGGAGAAGCTGATGATCTTCGCCATCTTTGTTCCGGTTCCCTTCACGCCGACCGCCCCGGAAGCCGTAGCCGGCTCCGGGGCGGTGCGGTCACCTGTGTGGCTTGGAACGTCCGCGAGGGACGGTCTTACTTCTCCACGACGGCGAGGACGTCGCGCGCCGAGAGCAGGAGGTACTCCTCGCCGGCGTACTTGACCTCGGTGCCGCCGTACTTCGAGTAGATGACGACGTCGCCGACCGTGACGTCGACAGGGACGCGGTTGCCCTTGTCGTCGATGCGGCCGGGGCCCACCGCGAGGACAGTGCCCTCCTGCGGCTTCTCCTTGGCGGTGTCGGGAATGACGATGCCCGAGGCAGTCGTGGTCTCGACCTCATTGGCCTGTACCAGGATGCGGTCCTCGAGCGGCTTGATGGTGACCTTCGTAGCGGTCGTCACGTGCGGTCCTTCCCCTCCGTGGGGCATACATAACGGTCCACCGGGCGGCCCGCCGTCGCGGGGTCGGGCTGCTTTCGTGGGTGACGCGAATTGGCACACTCGACAGGCGAGTGCTAAGCCCGAACAGTATGCAAGGAGTTGGCACTCCGTCAAGACGAGTGCCAGCCGGCAACCCGTCCCGGCCGCCCGCCCGGCCGCCGACGGGCTCCCGTCGCGGGGTGACCGGCGAGACCGGAGGGGTGGGAGTGACAAGACTTCACGATCTGATCACGATCAGGGCCTACCGGCCGGCCGGGCGACGGACCAGACTGGGAGCCGCACGCGGGGGCGTCGCAGGCTGCGGCAGCGCGCCGCCGCCAGGGTGGAGGTCAGAGCGATGCAGGCACAGATCGGCGACCGGGTTCACGTGCACAGCTACAGCGGGAGCGTGCAGTGGGGTGAGGTCCTCGAGGTCCGCGGCTCCGACGGGCAGCCGCCCTACCTTCTGGCCTTCGACGACGGCCACCAGGGCCTGATCTTCCCGGCCCCGGACGCGGTGGTCGAGCACACCGAACTGGCCCCCGATCCCGTCCGGCGCCCGCCCGCGCGCTGAGGTCCCGCGGGCCCGCCGCGGCCCGGAGTGCGGCTCGGCATTGCCGTCCGGAGTGCGGCTCGGCTTTGCGGCCCGGCGCCAGGGTTCCGGGCCTCCGCCGTGGGCTCGCGCTCGGGCCACCGCCCGCCTGCCGCCCCGCTTCGGCCGCCGCAGCGGTTCCGTCGGTGGTGTGACACTGCCGCTGTGGAAATCGAGCAGCTCGCCGGCCTGCTGACCCCGGACGGTGCCGCCGTCCTCGCCGCGGTGGCCGCGGCCCCCGAGCCCGAGCCGCTCGCCGTCTCGACCCGGCTCCGCTCCGCCGGCCACGACCCGGTCCTGGTCACCGCCGCATTGACCCAGATACGCCTGCGCCGGCGGGCGGTCACGAAGTTCGGTCCGGACGCCGACCGGATGTACTTCACCGTGGCGGGCCTGGAGCAGGCCACCCGGGCCGCCGTGGCCGCCCGGCGGGCCGACCGCTTCGCCCGGTCGGGTGCCGCCGCGCTGGTGGACCTCGGCTGCGGGATCGGTGCCGACCTGGTCGCGGCGGCCCGGGCCGGCCTGCGGGTGACCGGCGTGGAGCGGGACCCGTGCACTGCCGCGGTCGCCACCGCGAACGTCGCCGCGCTCGGACTGTCCGACCTGGCGCGGGTGGTGTGCGCCGACGCGACCGGGTTCGACCTGGCCGGGTTCGACGCGGCGTTCTGCGACCCGGCTCGCCGCTCGGACGGCCGGCGGGTGTTCGACCCGGACGCCTACGCGCCGCCGTGGTCGTTCCTGCTCTCGGTGGCCGCCCGGGTGCCGGCGTGCGCGGTGAAGGCGGCGCCGGGCCTCGACCACGACCGCGTTCCGGACGGGGCGGAGGCCGAGTGGGTGTCCGAGGGCGGCGGGGTGGTGGAGGCCGGCCTGTGGTTCGGGCCGCTGGCCTCGGCGCGACACCGGGCGACGGTGCTGCCGGCGGGGGCGTCGGGCCGGCCGGCCGGCGAGTGGCCCGAGGCGCCGTCGCTGGAGGGGTCGGGCCGCGCGGTCGCGGACGTCGGGCCGGTGCGGCGGTACCTCTACGACCCGGACGGCGCGGTGGTCCGGGCCCACCTGGTCGCCGAGCTCGCGACCGCACTGGACGCCTCCCTGGTCGACCCCGCCATCGCCTACCTGTCCGCCGACGCTCTCACTGCGACGCCGTTCGCCCGGGCGTACGAGGTGGAGGAGGTGCTGCCGTTCTCGGTGAAACGGCTGCGGGCGGCGCTGGCCGGGCGCGGGGTGGGACGGGTCGAGATCAAGAAGCGCGGCTCGGCCGTGACCCCGGAAGTGCTGCGGCCCCAGTTGCGGCTCGCCGGCCCGCACGCAGCGACGGTCGTGCTGACCCGGGTCGCCGGCGCGCCGGCCGCCCTGCTCTGCCAGCCGGTGCGCGGCACGTCCTGAGCCTGCCTGCCCGTCCGGGCGGGCGCGATGCGCGGGCCGGCCCGTGGCGGGGTGCCGCTACCCTCGGGCGCCCACGACCAGGGTAGGAGCCATGACCGCACCTCAGGAGCCGGGAGACCCGTACGCCGGCGCGCACGCCCCCTACGGCCAGCCGGTCCCGTACTACTACTATCCGCCCGCACCGCCGACCAACGGGTTGGCGATCGCCGCGATGGTGGTCTCGATCGTGTCGATCATGAGCTGCCCGTGCCCGGTCGGCATCGTCGGAGCGTTGATGGGGCACTCCGCCCGGCGCCAGATCCGTGAGCGCGGCGAGTCGGGAGAGGGCCTCGCCACGGCCGGGATCATCATGGGCTGGATCAGCACCGGGCTGTCCGTTCTCGTGATCCTGGGCTACGTCGTCCTCTTCGTCGTCCTCGGCATCACCGGGGAACTCGACCAGCCCTCCAGCACCTACTGACCGGAGACCTGGGCGACAGCCCCGGCGGTGATCCACCCACGTGGGTGGGTCACCGCCGGGCACGGAAGTCCGCGTCCGAAGCGGGAAGCGTCGCGGGACCCGTCCGGTGTGGACAGGTCCCGCGACGTTCCAGGGTCGGGTCGGGTCAGAAGGTCATGCTCCACGCGTCGATGTAGCCCGTGTCGTCTTCGAAGGTGTCCCGGACCCGGAGCCGCCAGCTGCCGTTGGCCACCTCGGCGGAGACGTCGACCACGAAGTTCCGCATCACGTTCGGCGCGCTGTCGGAACTGTTTGCCTTCTTCAACCGGTAGGCCGTGCCGTCCGGAGCGACCAGCTCGATCACCAGGTCGCCGCGGTAGGTGTGCTTGATGTCCACGCCGACCTGAAGCGTCGCCGGGGCGTTGCCCGCCTGGTCGGTGACGGCGATCCGGCTCCGCGCCGTCCCCTGGTCGGGAATCTGCACGTCATCGGTGTTCTCGAAGAACCCGTTGCCCGGTGGGGGCGGCGGTGGGGGCGGCGGTGGGGGCGGCGGTGGGGGCGGCGGTGGGGGCGGCGGTGGGGGCGGTGGGGGCGGCGGTGGCGGGGGTGGTGGCGCCCCGCCGCCCACGACGTTGAGGAGGAGGTTGGTCGAGCCCGGGCCGGCGTTGCCGACCACCGCACTGGCCCCGGCCACCAGCGCGTCCCGCACCTGCTGCGGCGTGGCCGCCGGATTGCCGCTCAGGTAGAGCGCCGCCGCACCGGCGACGTGCGGAGAGGCCATCGACGTGCCGCTGGCGGTGCTGGTGGCGGTGTCCCCGCCGATCCAGGCCGAGGTGATCTCCGACCCGGGCGCGAAGATGTCCAGGCAGCCACCGACGTTGGAGAAGGACGAGCGCTGGTCGTCGATCTTCGTCGCGCCGACGGTGATGGCCTCGGCCGTGCGCGCCGGCGACTGGGTGCAGGCGTCGATGCTGCTGTTCCCGGCCGCGACGGCGTAGGTGACCCCGGCGGCGATCGAGTTGCGGACGGCGGCGTCCAGCGCGTCGCTGACCCCGCCGCCCAGGCTCATGTTGGCCACGGCCGGCTTCTGCGCGTTGGCCGTGACCCAGTCGACCCCGGCGATGACACCGGCGACACTGCCGTTGCCGTCACAGCCGAGCACCCGGACGGCGACCAGCGTGACGTTCTTGGCCAGGCCGTGCGCCGCGCCGCCGACGGTGCCCGCGACGTGGGTGCCGTGGCCGTTGCAGTCGGTGGCGTTCCCGTCGTTGTCCACGGTGTCGACGCCGCTCACCGCGCGCCCGCCGAAGTCCTGGTGCGTCAGGCTGATGCCGGTGTCGACGATGTACGCGGTGACGCCCGCCCCGTCGTTCGGCGGGGTGTAGGACTTGTCCAGCGGCAGCGCCGGCTGGTCGACCCGGTCCATGCCCCAGGACGGCGGGTCGGGCTGCGGTGCCCTGATCGACACGCGCTGGTTCTGCTCGACGTACGCCACGGCTCCGTCGGCCGCCATCCGGCGGGCGTCGGCCTCGCTCATCCGGGCCGAGAAGCCCCTCACGGCCCGCCCGAACGTGTGCACGACCTTCGCGTCGTGCCGGGATGCCACGTCGCGGGTCGCGCCCATGGACCCGCCCGGCCACTGCGCGGTGGCCGGCTTCAGGACGACGAGGTAGCTGCCCTCGATCGCACCAGGGCTCCCGGCGTGACCGATGGGCCCGGTCGGAGGCGCGGCGACGGCCGGAGCGGCGAACGTCGCCACGACGGCGAGCGGCACCGCCCACCCGAGTCCACGGAGTAATCGGCGTGCTGGCCTGCCCGGGTCGGACATGACGCTCCTCAGGGACGCTCGCCGCCGGGGTCGCGGCAGGAAGACAGGGACGACACGGAAGTGTGAGGGTGCTGTCGTCGTCGGTGGCCAGGCCGCCGATCCGTCCAGCGCGGTGCGTGAACTGCCCGCACTGTAGTGGTCGCCGTACACGCACTTCTAGGTGTCGCTGCGCCACCGTCCCAAGGGTTGACACGGGTTCGTCACACTGTTATCGACCGTTTACCGACTGCCAGAACGTGGCGGGCGGCGCAGCCAGACCCTCGCGGGGTCCGCCCGGTGCGCGGACCCCGCGAGGCGGCTCGGCCCCCGGTTCAGAGGAACGCCCGTCCGGAAGCGGGACGTCGTTCATCGGCGGTGCGCTGGCTGCTCCCCCGCTCTCGCGGCGGTGGTGCGGGTCGTCGCCTTCCGGGCAGTCCGCGGCGCCCTCGGGCGATCAGACCCGCACCTGGGTGACGGGCATCGAGGAGTCCGCCGGGATGTCCAGCGCCGAGGGCGCGACGCCGCCCGCGACCAGATGGACGCCCAGCGCCGCCACCATCGCCCCGTTGTCCGTGCACAGCCCCGGCCGCGGCACCCGCAACGTGACTCCGGCCGCCGCCGCGCGGTCGGCGGCCAACGCCCGCAGCCGCGAGTTCGCCGCGACCCCGCCGCCGATCAGCAAGGTGTCCACACCGTGCTCCCGGCACGCGGCCAGCGCCTTGGTGGTCAGCACGTCGACCACCGCCTCCTGGAACGAGGCCGCGACGTCGTTCACCGGCACCGGCTCACCGGCCCGCTCCCGCGCCTCCACCCACCGTGCCACCGCGGTCTTCAGGCCGGAGAAGGAGAAGTCGAAGCGGTGCCCGGCCTGGTCCCGCGGGCCGGTCAGCCCGCGCGGGAACCTGACGTACGCCTGGTCGCCGTCGCGGGCGGCCCTGTCGATCCACGGACCGCCGGGGAACGGCAGCCCCAGTAGCCGGGCGACCTTGTCGAACGCCTCCCCCGCGGCATCGTCGACGGTGGCGCCGAGCGGCTGGACACCGTGGGCCAGGTCGTCCACCAGCAGCAGCGACGAGTGCCCGCCCGAAACCAGCATCGCGACCGCCGCGGGGGGCAGCGGGCCGTGCTCCAGCGTGTCCACCGCCACATGGGCCGCGAGGTGGTTCACGCCGTAGAGCGGCTTGTCCAGCGCCAGCGCGTACGCCTTCGCCGCGGCCACGCCGACCAGCAGCGCGCCGGCCAGGCCAGGACCCGCGGTCACCGCGATCGCGTCCAGGTCGCGCCAGCTCACCCGCGCCTCGGCGAGCGCGCGCCGCACGGTCGGCACCATCGCCTCCAGGTGGGCGCGGCTGGCCACCTCGGGCACCACCCCGCCGAACCGGGCATGGGCGTCCACGCTGGAGGCCACCGCGTCGGCAAGCAGCGTGCGGCCGCGGACCACGCCGATCCCGGTCTCGTCGCAGGACGTCTCGATGCCCAGCACGAGAGGTTCCTCGCTCACGAGCCCACCTCGCTCCGCTCGGCGGTCGCGTTCGCGGGGCTGCTGTGCTTGCTGGTCCGCTCGCTCACGTGCTCCCCTCCCCGCTGGCCGACGCGACCGGGCCGCCGGCGCCGTCCGGCCGGGCCAGGTCATGGCGCATGACCACCGCGTCCGCGCCGCTGGGCTGGTAGTAGCCGCGACGGACGCCCACCGCCTCGAAGCCGCGGCGCGCGTACAGCCGCTGCGCCGGCCCGTTGTCGGCCCGGACCTCCAGCGAGACCTGCCGCACGCCGCGCCGGCCCGCCTCGGCCAGCAGGTCGTCCAGCAGCCGGAGCCCGAGCCCGCCGCGCTGCCGGTCGCGGCGGACCGCGAGGTTCTGCACCCAGGCGTCGAGTGGCCCGTAGACGCACAGCCCGGCGTAGCCGACAGTCTGTTCCCCCGCCAGCGCGACCGTGTAGTACCGGGACCCGGCGGACCCGGCCTGGGCGAGTTCCGACCAGAACATCGCCGGCGACCACTCCTCCGCGCCGAACAGGTCCCGCTCGATCGGGGCCAACGACTCCACGTGCCACCACCGCATCGGCGCCAGCCGCACGCCCACGTCGGTCGCCGTCACGGCGCGAGGACCGGCTTGCGGCCGACGGGCTCGACCGCGTCGGGACGGCGCAGGTAGAGCGGTGTGAGCGGCTCGGACGCCGCGCCGGCCCGGACCCGGTCGGCCGCCAGCGCCGCGAGTGCCGCGACCGTCGGGAACTCCGGGCCGCGCACCGGCAGGCCCAGCACGTCGGCGTAGAGGCTGGCGCCCGTGCCGACAGCGCGGGTCGCGGGGGTGGCTGCGGTGTCGAGCCAGGCATGCACCGCGGCTGGTCTGGCCACGTCCGGGCCGTGCTCGCGCGAGCCGTCGGCCGCGTACGTCGCCCAGTACACCTCGCGGCGGCGGGCGTCGGTGGCCACCAGCAGCGGCTCGGCGGCCCCGGCCGCCCGCGCGACGGCATCCAGCGAGCAGACCGGGTAGGTCGGCAGGCCCAGCGCGTCACCGAACGCGACGGCGGTCATCAGCCCGACCCGCAGCCCCGTGAACGGCCCCGGCCCGACGCCGGCGACCACCGCGGCCAGGTCGGCCGGGCGGGCGGACAGCGCGTCCAGGCACGCGGCGACGGCCGGGGTGAGGGCCTCGCCGTGCCGCCGGGCGTCGACGGTCACCCGTTCGGCGCGGACGGTCACGGCGTCGGCGGCGATCTCAGCGATTCCGGCGGTCACGGCCGCGGTCGCCGTGTCGATGACGAGCACGAGCACCCCGCCAGCCTACGGCGGCACGCGGACGCCGGCCGGCCCGCGTCGCGTCCCCGCCGCGTCCGTCCTGGCCGGCCGGGCCGTTGAGGAAGGTTGACGCGACGGGGATCATCGGAGGCAGGTGCGCCGCGGCGACGGCAAGGACGCTGCCCGCACCCGAGAGACGGGTCCTGGGGAGGGCACCGCGGCGGGACCGGAGCACGCTCCGGTCCCGCTGGTGCGCCCGGAGCACGCTCCTGGGCGCCGCCGCCGCACGCCGTCCTGGCGAGACACGACTGCCGCGTGGGTGAGGGGTCAGAGGTGGTCGAAACTCTCCGGCCAGACGCGACCGCAGGCGGTCAGAGGTGGTCGAACTCGCCGGCCTTGGCGCCGTCCAGGAAGGCCGCCCACTCGGCGCGGGTGTACCACTGCGGGGCGCCGGCAGGGCCTTCCTTGGAGTCGCGGACACCGACCATGCCGGTCCGCTCGTCCCGGGCGACGTAGAGGCACTCGCCGCCGTTGTCGCTGCTGCGGGTGGCCTTCCGCCAGGTCAGGCCGTCGTCGAAGTCCATCTGGACGGTCATCACAGATCCTTTGCTGTCGCGGCGATCAGCGCGAGGGATTGGTCTTCCGGGAGCGCGGCCTTGATCAGGTGCCGATACGCACGGTGATACTGGTCGACCTCGGCTGGCTCGTCCCTATACAGGCTACCGGTGAGGTAGTCCATGTACACCACGCCGAAATCGGGCGCGAGATCGAAGCTGAGCAGGATGAATGGCGTTGCCATGGACGGATGCGCTCCGTGACGGTTCGGCAGGACTTGCACGGTCACGCTGGGCCGTTGCGCGACCTCGATGAGGTGTTGGAGCTGTTCTCGCATCACGTCCGGGCCGCCGACCTGGCACTGGAGAACCGACTCGCAGAGGATCACCCAGTACTCGGGCGGGTCGTCCCGGTCGAGGACTTCGGCGCGGGCCATCCGCGCCTGGACGAGCTGCTCGACATCGGTGCCGATGATGCCGGCCTGGAGGACGGCGCGGGCGTACCGCTCGGTCTGGAGATAGCCGGGTACCGCACGGAGAGCCAGTGCCTGCACCGCGGAGGCTTCGCGTTCGAGGGCGACAAGCTCCGAGAACCAGGACGGCACCACGCCGCGCTGGCCGGTGGTCACCAGCCCCCGGCGTCGGGCGCTGCGGGCGAGGTCCAGCAGCGCGGCGAGGCGGTCGCCTTCGACCCCGTAGATGCCGAGCAGCTTCTCGGCGGCCGGGACGCTGATCGAGGACGTGCACGACTCGTATCTGGACAGCGCCGACCGGCCCAGCGCCGCCTCCGCCTCGGCCTGCTGTTGCGTCATGCCCGACGCCGCGCGGAGTCTTCGCAGTTCAGAGGCCAGAATGCGGCGCCCGACGCTCGGGCTCTGCTGGACGGTCATGTCCTCAGTGTCCGCCATCCAGCGACGAGACACCAACGGGCTTCCTCTCCAGGGATTCACGATTTCGTATCCTAGGGCTATACGAGATACGAACTCGTGAGTTAGTCTCTGCGTGTGGTTCCGGTCACGCAACGCCAACGACCTCCGGAGCCACAGAGACCCGCCCGAGCCCGGCGAGCTTCCGCCCCGGGCGCGGGTGCGAGGAACGGAAGCGCGGCCGCGACGGAACCCCTCCCGGAGCGTCGTGGCCGCGCTTCCGCCCCCGCCCGGCCGGCATCGGAGGGATGACCTGTGACTCCTGACCAGCACGAGATCCGCGCCGCGCGGCGCACGGCGGCCGCGCACCGCAGACACCGCCGGGGCCGGCGGGCCTGCACGACATGCCCATGGCCCTGGCACGACGGCGCGACCCGCCGCAACGGGCGTCCGGCCAGCGGATGCGTCCTGCGCCGCCAAGCCCTCGACGTCCTGGACGACGCCGGCCTCCTCGACGGGTCCGGCCGGCCGGTCGAGCCTGGCCGGCCGGTCGAGCCCGGCGACGGGTCGAGCGGCCAGTGAGGCGGCGCCGGCTCGACCCTCCCCTGGCCATCCTCTACCGCCTGGCCGACGAGCTCGCGCAACACCACCCCCGCCACCCGCTCACCGACCGCTGCGGCCGCTGCCCCGGATGGATGCCCTGGCCCTGCCCGAGCGCGTCCTTCGCCGCCGCCACCAAACACGACGCCACCAGGCACGACGCCCTGCCGCACGGAGAGGCACACCGGTGACCGACCACCAGGCCGACACAGCCGACGTCCACGAGTACCGCGCCCGCTTCGACGCCCCGGACGGCGACGACGACGGCGAGGTGGAACTCCGGGCCGCGGTCGACCGCGCGACCCGGACGATCACCTGCCGCGTCCCCGGCCAACCCACCCTCACCCTGGACCTCCCGGCCGCGCGGGCACTGTCGATGCTGCTACGCGACGGGGTCTACTTCTCCCTCACCCCGGACGGCCCCACCGTGCGCATGGACTGCGACCACGGCGACGGCCGCGGCTGGATCAAAGCGTGACCACCCGACTCCGACATCCCTACAACGGCGTCCCTCACACCGACCCGGCGCCCCACCCGCGGCCGCGACTCAGGCGCCCTCGTCCCGCGCCCGGCCGGCCGACCCCGCACCGGACGGTGCCCGGCCCAGCCGGCCCAGGCGGGCCGGCCAGTCCGGGCCGTGTGGCACGAATCCGACGGTGCGCTCCTCGGTGCCGTCCGCCCGGTCGATCCGCACCTCCAGCCAGCCCTCGGCCAGGTGCTCGACCAGGCCGCCGCCCCATTCCACCAGCGTGACCGAGACGTCCAGGTCGGCGTCCAGGTCGAGGCTGTCGACCTCAGCCACCCCGCCGAGGCGGTAGGCGTCCACGTGCACCAGCGGCAGCCGGCCGCCCCGGGACGGGTCCGGCGGGTGCACCCGGGCGATGACGAACGTCGGGCTGGTCACGTCGCCGCGGACACCCAGCCCGGCCCCGACGCCCTGGGCGAACTGGGTCTTGCCGGCTCCCAGCGGCCCGGTGAGCACCACCAGGTCGCCCGCGCGCAGCACCCCGGCCAGCGCCCGTCCCAGCGCCCGCGTGTCCGCCGCCGTGGCGGCGGCGAGCGGCGGCGCCGCTGCCGGCCGCACGTCAGGCGCCCTTGCGCCGGAGGATCCGGCGCAACGCGCCCTGCTGCTGCGGGCCGGAATGCGCCGCCTTGTCCTGTCGGGCCACCCGGGCCGCCAGCTCCCGGCCCCGCCGGGCCGGCCGCCGGGACCGCGGTCGCGCCGCCCGGCGCAGCAGGTCGGCGAACGCCTCGTTCACCAGGTCGGCGTGCTCGAGCACCGTGCAGTGGCCCCCGTCGGCCACCTCCAGCAGCGTCGCGCGCGGCAGCAGGCTCGCGATCTCCCGGGTGTGCTCGACCGGGGTCAGCATGTCCTTCTCGCCGCACACCACCAACGTCTCCAGCTCGGCGAACGCCTCCAGCGAGGCGTACCGGTCGTGCTCGGACAGCGTCGCGAAGTAGCGCGCGATCACCTCCACCGACGTGGACGCGTTCATCGCCTCCACGTACTCCACCAGGGTCGGACTGGGACTCTCGGTGCCGAACCCGTACCGCCTGGTCAGCAGGTAGGCCAGATCACTGCCGGCCCGGCGGCCGAACTCGGCCACGTTCGGTTGCCAGCGGAGCAGCCGGCCGACGGTCGGCATCAGCGCGCCGCGGAACCGGGCCACCACCGGCGGCAATCCGAGCGAGACGTCGTCGAGGTGGCCGGCCGAGGTCGAGACCAGCGCCACCCCGGTCACCCGGTCGACGATCAGGTCGGGTTGCTGCTCGGCCAGCGCCATGATCGCCATGCCGCCCATCGAGTGGCCGGCGAGCACCAGCGGCCCGTCCGGTGCCACCTCCGCGATCAACTCGCCGAGTCCGGCACCGAGCTGGTCGAGGCGGTAGTCGCCGCGGGGGTGGCGACCCGAACGGCCGTGCCCGGGCTGGTCGTAGAACACCATCCGGACCCGCGGTGCCGCCGAGGGGTCGGCCTTCCCCCGTCGCGTGCCGGCACGCCAGGCTCGGCTGCCCCGCACCCGGCCGTCCACCGCAGCCTGGGCCACGCCGGGCTCGCTGTCGCCGGGAGCGCGCTGCCGCCGGGGGTCCAACGCGGTGCGCTGGAAGTGCCAGGTGCCCATGTCCAGGCAGAAGCCGTGCACGAACACGACGGTGAGATCGGCCGGGCCGTCCGGCGGCTCCACCACCTCCACGTGCAGGTCGACCCCGTCGCTGGTCGTGAGGGTGAACGCCTCGTCCGAGGGCAGTTGCCCGAACGGCTCGTCGGCGTACGGGTCGCCGGCCCGTCGGCGGCGCCGCTTGACGGCGTACCTCTCGGCGGCCACCCCGGCCGCCGCGCCGGCCGCCACCGCGCCCACCACGGCGCCGGCCAGCCCGAACGCCGCGGAGATCCCGGACCGCCGGCTCTGCCTGCCGGTGTCCTCGGTGAGTTCGGTCATCGGGCCTGCCCCGCGTAGGTGCGCGGAACCCTGACTCCGACCCGGGTGACGATCTCGTAGTTGATGGTGCCCAACGCCGCGGCCCAGTCGTCGGCAGTCGGTTCTCCGCCGCCGCCCGGCCCGAACAGCACCGCCTGGTCGCCCGCGGCCACCGGGGTGTCGCCGACGTCCAGCACGAACTGGTCCATGCAGACCCGGCCGGCGACCGTCCACCGGCGCCCACCGAGGAGCACCGGGCCGATGCCGCTGGCCGCCCGCGGGATGCCGTCGGCGTAGCCGAGCGGGACGACGGCCAACGTCGTCTCCTCGCCGGTGCGGTAGGTGTGGCCGTACGACACGCCGTGGTCGGCCGGCACGCGCTTCGCCAGCATCACCGAGGCGCGCAGGGTCATCGCCGGCCGGAGCGCGCGGGCGGCCGGCCAGTCCGGGATCGGCGACAGACCGTAGACGGCGATACCCGGCCGGACCAGGTCGAAGTGCGCCTCGGGGACGCTGAGGGTCGCGGCGGAATTGGCCAGGTGCTTGAACGGCGGCGCCACGCCGTGCCGCTCGGCAAGGGCGACGGCCTCGGTGAACGCCGCGACCTGTGCGGCGATCGTCGGGTGGCCGGGCGCGTCGGCGTAGGCGAAGTGGCTCCAGAGCCCGACCAGCTCCACCACGCCCTCGGCGGCGGCCTTCGCGGCGGCGGTGACCAGATCGGGCCAGTCCGCCCAGGCCGAGCCGCCGCGGCCGAGGCCGGTGTCGACCTTCAGGTGCACCCGGGCCGGACGGCCGGCCTGCCGGGCCGCGGCCGCGATCTCGTCGAGCAGGCCCACGCTGGCCGCGGACAGGTCGACGTCCGCGCGGACCGCGTGGTGCAGCGGCAGGCCCGGGGCCAGCAGCCAGGCCAGCACCGGCGCCTCGATGCCCTCGGCCCGCAGTGTCAGGGCCTCCTCCAGCGTGGTCACGCCGAGCCAGGTCGCGCCGCCGGCCAGCGCCGCGCGCGCGGCGGGGACCATGCCGTGCCCGTACCCGTCGGCCTTCACCACGGCCATCACCGCGGCGGAGGTGCCCGCGGCGAGGTGTGCGGTGTTGGCCTGGATGGCGGCCAGGTCGATGTGGGCTTCGGCTTGGTACATGTATCTCAGTGTTCCAGGGTCGGGGGCGCGGTGAAGGGGGCCTGGTTCAACCGCAGGTCCCCGCCATGCCGTGGGTGGTCAGTCGAGGCCGCCGGTCGTCCAGATCGTGGCGATTGTCGGGGGGAGGGCGGTGAGGAGGCGGGTGGCGGTCAGAGGCCCTGTGGCGGCGGCCTGGCGGCCGGCGAGGCCGTGGACGAAGGCGGCGTGGGCGGCGGCCGGGCCGGGCGCGACGCCGGCGGCGAGAAGTGACCCGGCCAGGCCGGAGAGGACGTCGCCGCTGCCGGCGGTGGCCAGATCGGGAACACTGGCGGTCTCCACCCAGGCGTCGACGTGGCAGCAGTCGCAGCCGTCCCAGGAGCCGACCACGACGGTGTGGTGGCCTTTGAGGAGGACCACCGCGCCCAGATCGGCGTGCAGGCGGCGGGCCGCGGCGAGGCGGTCGTCGCAGACGGGCCCGGCGAGGCGGGCGTACTCGCCGGCGTGCGGGGTGAGCACCACGGGGGCGGCGCGGTCGCGGACCCAGCCAGGGTGCCGCGCCACGATCGTGATCGCGTCGGCGTCCAGGAGCACCGGGACGTCGGTGCCGAGCACCTCCCGGACGGTGCGCTCGGCGGCCTCGTCCGTGCCCAGCCCCGACCCGACCACCCACGCCTGCACACGCCCGGCCCCGGCCACCGTGTCGGTGCACACCACTTCCGGATGGGAGGTGCGGACGGCGTCGGCCGCGGCGCCGGCGTAGCGGACGTACCCGGCCGGACCGGCCAGCGCACCACCCACCGACAGCACCGCCACGCCCGGGTAGGTGGCCGAACCCGTCGCGACGCCCACCACGCCGCGGCTGTACTTGTCGTCACCCGGATGCGGACGCGGCCAGCACCGGGCGACCTCCTCCAGGGTGACGACCTCCAACGCGGGCGCGGTCCGCAGCTCCGGCGCGAGACCGATGTCGACCAGCTCCACCAGCCCCGCATGGACGGCGCCCGCCCCGACCAGCAGGCCCGGCTTGAGGCAGCCGAAGGTGACCGTGACGTCGGCGGCCACCGCCTCGCCGGTGACCGCCCCGGTGTCGGCGTCCACGCCGCTGGGCAGGTCCACCGCCACCACCGGCGCCCCGGCTGCGCGCAGCGCCGCCGCGGCGTGGGCCAGCCAGTGGTAGTCCGGACGGAGCCCGCCGCGCCCGCCGAGGCCGAGCAGGCCGTCCACGACCAGGTCGGCGGCCTCGATCCGGGTGGTGTCCAGAACGGCCCGGATCCGGCCACCGCCGGCCCTCAGCGCGGCCATGCCCTCCGGGTGGCAGGCGCGCAGGTAGTACGCCTCGACCCGGGCCCCTCGGGCGGCCAGCAGTGCTCCGGCGTACAGCGCGTCGCCGCCGTTGTCGCCCGGCCCGACCAGCAGCACGACCCGGGCCCCGTACACCCCGCCGCGTTCACGCAGCATCACCGCACACCGACGCGCCAGTCCGGCCGCGGCCCGGCGCATCAGGGCACCGTCGGGCAGGCGGGCCATCAGAGCCCGCTCGGCGGCGCGCACGTCGGCGACCCGCCACGCCCGGTACCGCCAGCCCGGCACCGTGCCGTCGTCGGTCACCCGAGGCTCCCCTCGGCGACCACCATCGCCGAGGCGATTCCCCCGTCGTGGGACAGCGACAGATGCCACCGCACCACTCCGAGCGCCGCCGCCGCGGCCGCGACGGTGCCGCCGACGGTGAGCCACGGCCGCCCGTCGGCGTCCGAGACGATCTCGCAGTCGTGCCAGCCCAGCCCAGCCGGCGCGCCGAGCGCCTTGGCCACGGCCTCCTTCGCCGCGAACCGTGCCGCCAGCGACTCCGGCGAACGCGGGTTGCCCGACGTGGTCCGCCGCTCGCCCTCGGTGAACAACCGTTCGGCCAGCATCGGCGTCCGGGCCAGGGCCGTGGCGAACCGGTCGACCAGCACGACGTCGATGCCCACGCTGACGATCACCCCCCTACCCTGGCACGCCGAGATGCGCACCGCCGTGCCGGCACGGACGATGGTCGGATGGAGAGCGTCTGGGACTACCCGCGCCCGCCCGCGGTGGAACCGTGTACCCGCCGGGTCCGGATCTCCTTCGGCGGTGCGACGATCGTCGACTCGACGTCCGCCCTGCGCGTCCTGGAGACCAGCCATCCGCCGACCCTCTACGTCCCCCCCGTCGACATCGCGGCCACCCTGCGCCCGGTGCCCGACCGCCGCACGTTCTGCGAGTGGAAGGGCTGGGCGTCCTACTTCGACGTGGTCGTCGGCGACCATCTCGCCGCGGCGGCGGCCTGGACCTACCGCCACCCCACCGCCGGCTACCTCTCCCTCACCGACCACGTCGCCTTCTACCCGGGCCGGATGGACGCCTGCTGGCTCGACGACAACCTCGCCGCGGCCCAACCGGGCGACTTCTACGGCGGCTGGCTCACCCCCGACATCACCGGCCCCGTCAAAGGCCCACCCGGCACCACCCACTGGTAACCCGCCTTTGGTGACCCGGCCTGCCTGGCCGGCGGCGCCTGCGGTGTCCACCAGCAAGGCCAAACCACAGCGGCGGGCTGCGGGGCAGGTGGTGAAGGACGCAGAGCGAGCTTGCGAGCAGTCCAAGACACCTGCCCCCGCGGCCCCCGCCCTCTACTCGACGGTGACCGACTTCGCGAGGTTGCGAGGCTGGTCCACGTCGTTGCCCCGGGATGCCGCGATCTCGCACGCCAGCACCTGCAACGGCACGGCCGTCACCAACGGCGCCAGCAGGGTCGGGGTGCGCGGCACCAGCACGAGGTGGTCGGCGTACGGTGTGACCGCGTCGTCGCCCTCCTCGGCGATCACGATCGTGCGCGCGCCCCGGGCCCGGACCTCCTGGATGTTGGACACGATCTTGTCGTGCAGCACACCGCGGCCCCGCGGCGACGGCACCGTCACCACGACGGGGGTGCCCTCCTCGATCAACGAGATCGGCCCGTGCTTGAGCTCCCCGGCGGCGAAGCCCTCGGCGTGCATGTACGCCAGCTCCTTGAGCTTGAGCGCCCCCTCCAGCGCCACGGGATAGCCGACGTGCCGGCCGAGGAACAGCACCTGCTGGGCCCCGGACAGGTCGCGGGCCAGCTTGCGCACCGGCTCCATGGTGTCCAGCACCTCGGCGATCTTCGCCGGCATCGCCTGCAACTGAGCGACCACGGCGGCCACCTCGTCGGCGTACTTGATCCCCCGCACCTGCGAGAGGTGCAGCCCGACCAGGTACACCGCGACCACCTGGGTCAGGAACGCCTTGGTCGAGGCGACCGCCACCTCCGGGCCGGCATGGGTGTAGAGGACGGCGTCGGACTCGCGCGGGATCGTCGAGCCGTTGGTGTTGCAGATCGCCAGCACCCTGGCCTTCTGCTCCTTGGCGTGGCGCAGCGCCATGATCGTGTCCATGGTCTCGCCGGACTGGCTGATCGCGATGACCAGCGTCGAACGGTCGAGCACCGGGTCGCGGTAGCGGAACTCGCTGGCCAGTTCCACCTCGACCGGGATCCTGGTCCAGTGCTCGATGGCGTACTTGCCGATCAGGCCGGCGTGGTAGGCCGTGCCGCAGCCGATCACGAAGATCTTGTCGATGTCGCGCAGCTCCTGGTCGGACAGGCGCACTTCGTCCAGGCTGATCTCGCCGTGCTCGGTGAGCCGTCCGCGCAGCGTGTCGGCCACGGCCTGCGGCTGCTCGGCGATCTCCTTGAGCATGAAGTAGTCGTAGCCGCCCTTCTCCGCGGCGGCGATGTCCCAGTCGAGGTGGTAGTCCTTCGCGACGGCCGGCTCGCCGCGGAAGTCGGTGACGGTGATCGTGCTGGCGGTGATCTCCACGACCTGGTCCTGGCCGAGTTCCACGGCCTCGCGGGTGTGCGCGATGAACGCCGACACGTCCGAGGCGAGGAAATTCTCGCCGTCGCCGCGACCGGCCACCAGCGGCGAGTCGCGCCGGCCGCCGACCACCACCCCGGGCGCGTCCTGGTGCACGGCGAGCAGCGTGAACGCGCCCTCCAGCCGCTGGCAGACCAGACGCATCGCCTCGGCGAGCCGGCCCGGACGGTCCTCGGTCGTGTGGACGGGCAGCCCGTCCAGCGTGTCGTAGGCCTCGGCGATCAGGTGGCCGGCGCACTCGGTGTCGGTGTCCGAGCGCATCTCCACCCCGCGGTCCTCCAGCTCCCGGCGCAGGACCGCGAAGTTCTCGATGATCCCGTTGTGGATCACCGCGAGGCGCCCGTCGGCGGACGTGTGCGGGTGGGCGTTGCGGTCGTTCGGCGCGCCGTGGGTGGCCCACCGGGTGTGGCCGATGCCGGTGGCGCCGGCCCTGGTCTGTGCGGACTCGGCGTCCAGGACGTCGGTCAGGTTGACGAGCTTGCCGGCGCGCTTCTCGACCAGCAGCCCGCGCTCGGCCACGATCGCCACCCCGGCGGAGTCGTACCCCCGGTACTCGAGCCGGCGCAGCCCGTCGACGACGATGTCGACCGCGCGCCGCGGCCCGGTGTATCCCACGATCCCGCACATGCGGCCGAGACTATCCGAGCCCGACCAGGCACCGGGCCGACCCCGGCCGGCCCC
The DNA here is from genome assembly GCA_963740255.1 of uncultured Actinomycetota bacterium. Classification (GTDB taxonomy): domain Bacteria; phylum Actinomycetota; class Actinomycetes; order Mycobacteriales; family Cryptosporangiaceae; genus CAVUDO01. The sequence continues at coordinate 1,920,726 of CAVUDO010000002.1, forward strand.
TGGTCGGCGCTCGTCGGCCCGGCCGTCGTCCGCGGCGTTGCGGGGGCGGCGACGCCGCAGCGTGGATACCATCTTCACGCGCCGGCTCGGCGCGCGGAGTCGCGCAGGGGTGATGGTCGGGTGGGTGTCAGCGTCGGCAGGTCGGCCGCGCCGGTCCGGACGGGCCTGCGGGTGCGGCTGGTGGCGGGCGGCTGGCTGCTGGCCATGGTCGTGGCGGTCGCGTTCGTGCTGGTGTGGTCGCGGGACGGGTTGATCGACCTGCGGGTCTACCGCACCGGCGGCGAGGCGTGGCTGGCCGACGTCCGGCTCTACGCCGACCAGTTCCCCAAGCCGCTGGACGGGCCGGCGCTGCCGTTCACCTACCCACCGGTCGCGGCGGCCCTGTTCAGTGTGCTGGCCCTGGTTCCGTGGCCGGCGGCCGTGGTCGGGTGGACCGTGGCCGGCCTCACGCTGCTCACCGTGGCCTGCGTGGTGAGCGCCCGGCACGCGTTCGGACCAGGCCCGGCGGCCGCGATGGCGGGGCTCGGCGTCGCCGCGGTGAGCCTGCTGTTCGAGCCGGTGCGGGCCACGCTGGACTTCGGCCAGATCAACCTGGTCATCCTGGGCCTGGTGGTGGCCGACTGCCTGCTGCCGCGCACCCCGTGGCCGCGGGGTGCGCTGATCGGCCTGGCCGCGGCGATCAAGCTGACCCCGGCGTTCTTCGTGCTGTTCTTCCTGCCCCGACGGCAGTGGAGGCCCGTCCTCACCGCGTTCGCCTCGTTCGTCGGCTTCGGGCTGCTCGGAGCCGCCCTCGCCCCCACGGACAGCCGGGAGTACTGGTTCGGCGCCCTGCTCGATCCGGGCCGGGTCGGCGGGCTGCCGTTCGTCGGGAACCAGTCGCTGCACGGCGTGCTCGTCCGGCTGGGCCTGCCCGACGAGGTCAGGTCGGTGCTGTGGGCGCTGCTCGGCCTGGCGGTCGTGGCGCTGGTCTGGGTGGCCGTGGTGCGCACCCGCCGGGCCGGTGCCGACCTGGCGGGGCTGCTGGCCGTGGCGGCCGGTGGCCTGCTGATCTCCCCGGTGTCCTGGTCGCACCACTGGGTGTGGGTCGCGCCCGGTGTGGTGCTGCTCGCCGCGGTCGTGCGGCGGCGTCCGCGGCTGGCTTGGGCCGCGGTGCCACTGGTCCTGCTGTTCGTGGTGGCACCCCAGTGGCTGCTGCCGTACCGGGACGGCCGCGAGCTGCGGTGGCACTGGTGGCAGCACCTGGTCGGCAACGCCTACGTCTGGACCGCGCTGGCGGTGCTCGTCGCGCTCGTCCTGGCCTACCGCGTCCGCCGCGATCCCCCGCCGCCGGCCGGCGGCGCCAGCGGGGACGGCGACGCCGTGGACGCCCGCTCGGCGCCGCGCCCAGCCGTCAGCGGTTCGTAATAGTCCGCACCGCGACCAGCGGGCCGCGGTGGGCTTGAATCGAGCCATGACCACAGCGCCGCACCAGACGCCTCCTGCCGCGCCCCCCTCCCGCCGCGCCTGGTGGCTCGGGCTGGCCCTGAAAGTCCTGATCGCCGCGGCCGTCCTCGGGTTGATCGCGGCGTGGAAGCCAGGGCTGGTGTTGGGGACATTCAAGAGCCCGCTTGCCTGGCTGTTCATCGTCGGGCTGGTCGCGGTGGCCGCCTTGGCGCAGTGGGCGGTCGGCAGGGCGCGCGGACCGGGCTGGCTGGGCCGGACCGCCTTCTACGTGCCCATCGCGGTGGCGCTGGTTGTCCTCGTGCTGCCGTCGTTCCGGTCCGAGCGGGTGGACGAGGCAGCGTCCGCCGACATCGTCAACGCCCAACCGGCACCTGCCACGACCGCCCCGGCGCCCGTACCGGGTGGCAGCTCCACGGCCTCGGCGGACAAGCCCCGCACCGCGAAGCCGGCGGCACCTGCCGGGCCGGTCGAACTCGGTCGCGCGTCGCTGGCCGGGATCGACCACCGCGCGTCCGGCACGGCCCGGGTGATCCGCACCGCCGACGGCCGGATCGTGGTGCGACTGGAGTCCCTCGACGTGGAGAACGGCCCCGACTACTACGTCCACCTCGTGCCGGGCGCCGACAAATCCCGGCCCGGCGGCGTCGACCTCGGCAAACTCAAAGGCAACACCGGCAACCAGACCTACACCGCGCCGGCCGGCACGGCGGTCGACGGGCCGGTCACGGTGCTCATCTGGTGCCGGGCGTTCCAGGTGCCGGTCGCCAACGCCACGATCGGCTGACCGCGCGGGACCAGCCGGGGCAGCGGCGCGGATCAGCGTGGAGCCGCCAGCGCGGTCCGCCGGCGCGGGTCAGCCGGGCAGTGGCGCGTCAGCCGCCGGCGGCGGCCACGACGGCCGCGATCCGGTGCGCGATCGCGTCGGCCTGCTCCTGCGAGCCGGCCTCGACCATCACCCGCACCAACTGCTCGGTCCCCGAGGGGCGCAGCAGCACCCGGCCTCCCTCGCCCAGCTCGCCCTCGGCGACGGTCACCGCCTCGGCCACCGAGGACGCCGCGGCCACGGCTGCCTTGTCGCCCACCCGGACGTTCACCAGCACCTGCGGCAGCCGGTGGACGACACCGGCCAACGCCGAGAGCGGCTGACCGGTCGCGGCAACCCGGGCAGCGAGGTGCGCGGCGGTGAGCAGGCCGTCGCCGGTGGTCGCGTAGGCCGGCATCACGAGGTGGCCGCTCTGCTCGCCGCCGAGCGCGAGCCGCTGGGCGCGCAGCGTCTCCAACACGTAGCGGTCGCCGACCGCGGTGGTCACCAGCTCGACGCCGGCCTCCCGCATCGCGATCCGCAGCCCCAGGTTGCTCATCACGGTCACCACCAGCGTGTCGGCGGTGAGCGTGCCGGCCTCCTTCATCGCCAGCGCGAGTACGGCCATGATCTGGTCGCCGTCGACCACCTCGCCGTCGGCGTCCACAGCCAGGCAGCGGTCGGCATCGCCGTCGTGGGCGATGCCCAGGTGGGCCTGGTGCTCCAGGACGGCCTTGCGCAGGCCGTCCAGATGGGTCGAGCCGCAGCCGTCGTTGATGTTCAGCCCGTCCGGCTGGTCGCCGATCGCCACCACGGACGCGCCGGCTCGGCGGTAGAGCTCCGGGGCCACCGACGCCGCGGCGCCGTGCGCGCAGTCCACCACCAGCCGCAGTCCGTCGAGCCGATGCGTCAGCGTGCCGAGGAGGTGGTCGAGGTAGCGCCCGGCGCCGTCGGGCAGGTCGCGGATCCGCCCGACACCGGCGCCGACGGGTCTGGTCCAGTCGCGGGCGGCGTTGTCGGCGACCGCGGCCTCGATGGCGTCCTCGACCTCGTCGGGGAGCTTGTGGCCGCCGCGCGCGAACAGTTTCACGCCGTTGTCCGGCATCGGGTTGTGGCTGGCCGAGAGCATCACGCCGAGGTCGGCGTCCAGGGCGGCGGTGAGGAAGGCCACGGCCGGCGTCGGCAGCACCCCGACCCGCACGACGTCCGCACCCGCGCTGGCCAGACCGGCGCACACGGCGGCCTCGAGCATCTCGCCGCTGGCGCGGGGATCCCGGCCGACCACGGCGAGCGAGCGGTGCCCGGCCCGGTCGGTGAGCACATGGGCGGCGGCCACAGCCACAGCCATCGCCAGCTCAGGAGTCAGATCCCCGTTGGCGAGCCCCCGCACCCCGTCGGTCCCGAACAACCGCCCCACTTCTCACCGCCAAGCCTTGAGATCAGCCCTCGTCTTGAAACCTCAGCACACCGAGCGGCGAGCGAGGGCGGTCCAGGGGCCGTCCGGCAAGGCCGCAGGAGGCGCCGCGGCCGTTGGGCCGCAAGCCGACGAGAACGCCGCCGGTCGGTTCCTGGGCCGTCCGCAGCGACCCCTGGCACCCCAGGGCGAACGAGCGCGTCAGCGCTTGGAGTACTGGGGTGCCTTACGCGCCTTCTTCAGGCCGTACTTCTTGCGCTCCTTGACCCGGGGGTCACGGGTGAGGAAGCCGGCCTTCTTCAGTGGCGGACGGTCCTCGGGCTCGACGATGATCAGCGCGCGGGCGATGCCAAGCCGCAGCGCGCCGGCCTGCCCGGTGACGCCGCCGCCCTTGAGGCTCGCGATCACGTCGTACTGGTCGACCTTCTCCAGCGTGACGAACGGCTCACGGATGGACTGCTGGTGGACCTTGTTGGGGAAGTACTGCTCCAGCGTCCGGCCGTTCAACTTGAACTGGCCGGTGCCGGGAACCAGGCGGACCCGGACGATCGCCTGCTTGCGGCGGCCGACCGTCTGCACGGGCTTCTCGATGGCGGTGGTCACGCTGTCTCGCTTCTCCTCGACCTGGCGCGACTACTGCGCGACCTGAGTGATCTCGAACGGGGTGGGCATCTGGGCGGCGTGCGGGTGCTCCGGACCGGCGTAGACCTTCAGCTTCTTGATCATCTGCCGGCCGATCTTGTTCTTCGGGAGCATGCCGCGCACCGCGAGTTCGATCGCCCGCTCGGGACGCTGCTCCAGCAGCACCGAGTAGGGCACGCGCTTGAGACCGCCCGGGTAGCCGGAGTGGCGGAACGCGACCTTGCTCTCGCGCTTGTTGCCGGTCAGCGCCACGTTCTTGGCGTTGACGACGATGACGAAGTCACCGGTGTCGACGTGCGGCGCGAAGATCGGCTTGTGCTTGCCGCGCAGCAAGGTGGCGGCGTGGCTGGCGAGCCGGCCGAGCACGACATCGTTGGCGTCGATGACATGCCATTGCCGCTGGACATCTCCGGCCTTCGGGCTGAACGTACGCACAGGGCTACCTTGTCTCGTTCTCCGGGATCCGCTGGTTCGCTCACCGGCGGTTTTCGTGCGCGTCATGCCTGGACGCCCCGCCACAGACCGGCGAGGAGAACGCATCGCGCAACAGCGTTCTACGATACCCGGCCCGGTCAGGCACGGTCAAAGCGGGCGCTGTCCCAGGCGGGGTCCGACCGGCTGTGCTGCCTGCAGGCACCGGCTCCGACGTTCCGGCCGAAGGTTCTGCCCGATCGTCCGGACAGAACGTCGGGAGTCCGACCGGCAGTACGAGCGAACGGTAGTTACGCTCACCCCATGAGCAACCCACCAGGCCAGCCGGGCTGGGGACAACCGCCGTACGGCGAACCCGGCCCGGGCCAACCCGACTACAGCCAGCCGGGAACGCCGAATGCCGAGCCGCCGGGCTACGGCAGCCCGTACCCGTCCTACGAGCAGCCGGCGTCGGGGCAGCCCGCCTACGGCCAGGAGTACGGCCAGCCGCCCTACAGCCAGCCCGACCCGTACGCCACCCAGCAGTACTCCTCGCCGCCGGACTACCCGCAGCAGTACTCGGGGCCACCGGCCGACCAGGGGTACGGCCAGACCCAGGCGCTCCCGGCGTACGCCGACCCGGGTCAGCCCGGCGGGCCGGCGTACCCGGGATACCCCGGCTACGGCACACCCCCGCCACCGCCGAAGAAGAGCAACACCGGCCTGATCGTGGGCGTCGTGATCGGCGTGGTGGTGCTGCTGGTCTGCGTGGGCACCGGCATCGGCGTCTTCGCGCTGAGCAACGCCGACCCGACCGCCAGCGGCACACCCACGGCCGGCGCCACCTCCACGCCCACCGACGACTCGACGCCGAGCGACGGGCCGAGCACGACCGACGGCGACAAGCTCGCCTCCCGGACGACCGACTCGGCCCCGCTGAGCCTCTCGGAGTTCAGCCAGTCGTCGTACTCGGTGGGAAGCGGGTCGTTCGAGCGCACCGGCGAGGACGAGTCGTCCAGCTGCTCGCTGGCGGTGGACGGCAAGGCGAAGTCGCTGGTCCGCACGCTGGACTGCAGCCAGGTGGCCAGTGTCACCGCGGTGAACTCCGCGGGCTGTGTCATCACGTTCGGCGCGATCAACCTGCCGGATGAGGAAGCCGCGACGCAGGCCCAGGCCAAGATCGCCGGTGGCGACTCCGGGAGCTTCATCCCGCGTCGCCACGGCGCTGCGAAGGAGGGCCAGGCCGGCAACAAGGACTGGTGGTTCTTCCGGCAGGCCGTCGGCCACTGGGTGATCTTCGCGACGGGCGCCTACGCCAGCGGCAAGAAGGCAGCCAACGACCCCACGATCACCTCGTGCGACAAGGACTTCCTGTCGCTGATGGAGACCACGATCGACAAGCGGCGCTGAGCCGCGGCACGACGGGCGACGCTCCGGGACGACATCGTCCCGGAGCGTCTCACTGCCGCGAGAGCGCCCGTCCGAGGAACGCCAGGTGGGCCGGCGCCAGCGAGCGCCAGTAGTGGTCGTCGTGGCATCCCTCGGCGAACCGCACCACAGACGGATCCGGCAGCCGGTCGCGGAATGCCTCGACAGCCGGCGCGAACGGATCGGACCGCCCGCAGTCGACCCGCAGCGCCGCCCGGGCCAGGTGCGCCGTGCCCGCCGGCGGTGTCCGGGCCCAACCGGCCAGCACGTCGTGGGCCTTCCAGTCTTCCTCGCCGTCGAACGCCGTCGGGTTGACCTGGCGGGCCTCGTCGTAGGAGCGCCAGATCGCCGGACTCACGGCCACGACGCCCGCGAACCGTTCGGGCTGGGTCTGGCCGAAGAGCAGCGCGCCGTACCCGCCCATCGAATAGCCCAGCACGCCGAGGCGGTCAGCCGGTGCGGTGGCCAGGCCCCGGTCGGCGAGCAGCGGCAGGAACTCCTCGAACACCATCCGCATCGGGTCGTCGCGGTCGGCCCGACGGTGCCAGTACCGCTGCCCGCCGAAGCAGGCCGCCAGCGCGTAGGCCCGCGTGCCTCCGGCCACCGCATCGGCGAGGTACCGGTGCAACAGCATCCCGTCGAACAGGTCGTGCTCGTCCGACGTGTAGCCGTGTAGCACGAGACACACCGGCAGCCGGTGGTCCGGGTTGTGACCGGGTGGATAGGCGAGCACGTAGGGCACCGTGGTTCCCCGGTGGGTCGAGGCGAACGTCCCGGTCACCAGGGCACCCCCGGCGGCCCGCGGGGGCGGGTCGGCCACGTCGCACGTTCCGCATCGGCCCGGACGACGGTCCGCTCAGCGGGCCCGGGCCACCCGGCCGGCGTCCCAGACCGGACCGTCGGTCTCCACCACCCGGCCGTCCCCGCCGAAGCTGAGGTAGCGGTCGAACTCCCGGGCGAACCACCGGTCGTGGGTCACCGCGAGCACGGTCCCGTCGAACTGGGACAGGCCGTCCTGCAGCGCCCCGGCGGAGTGCAGGTCGAGGTTGTCGGTGGGCTCGTCCAGCAGCAGCAGCGTACAGCCGGACAGCTCCAGCAGCAGGATCTGGAACCGCGCCTGCTGGCCGCCCGACAGCGTCCCGAACGTCTGGTCGGCCTGGCCGTGCAGCTCGTACCGGCGCAGGCTGGCGATCGCCTTGCCGCGGTCGCGTCCGGCCCGGTCGCCCTCGCCGCGCCAGAGGATGTCGACCAGCGTCCGGTCGGCCAGCTCGGGGTGGTCGTGGGTCTGCGCGAAGTGTCCGGGCACCACCCGCGCCCCGAGCCGGCAGACGCCGGCATGCCGCACCGACGAGCCCTCCGACCCGTCTGGATACGTCTCGGCGAGCAGCCGCAGGTAGTGGCTCTTGCCCGAACCGTTGGAGCCGAGCACCGCCACCCGCTCGCCGTAGAAGACCTCGAGGTCGAACGGGTGCATCAGCCCGGTCAGCTCCAGCCCCCGGCAGGTGATGGCCCGGACGCCGGTGCGCCCACCGCCCAGCCGCATGCTCACCTTCTGCTCGACCGGCCGCTCGGGCGGGCGCCCGGCCGCCTCGAACTTGCGCAGCCGGGTCTGCATCGCGTGGTACCGCGAGGCCATGTCCGGCGAGATCGCGGCCTGCTGCTGCAACGTCCGGACCAGGTCCTTGAGGCGCTGGTGCTCCTCCTCCCAGCGCCGGTGCAGCTCGTCGAGGCGCTCGATCCGGTCGGCGCGGGCCTGGTGCCAGCTGGCGAACCCGCCGCCGTGCACCCAGCTGGAGCGGCCCTCCAGCGTCACCACCTGGGTCGCCGTGCGGGCGAGCAGCTCCCGGTCGTGGCTGACGTAGAGGACGGTCTTGGTGGTCTCGCGCAGCCGGTCCTCCAACCACCGCTTGCCCGGGACGTCGAGGTAGTTGTCGGGCTCGTCCAGCAGCAGCACCTGGTCGGGGCCGCGGAGCAGCGCCTCCAGCGCCAGCCGCTTCTGCTCGCCGCCGGAGAGGGTGCGCACCGTCCGGTGCTGAGCCTGTTCGAACGGGATGCCGAGCGCGGCCACCGTCACGGTGTCCCACAGCACCTCGGCGTCGTACCCGCCGGCGTCGCCCCAGTGCGCCAGGGCGTGGGCGTACGCCAGTTGGGCCCGCTCGTCGTCGCGTTCCATCAGGGCCAGCTCGCTCGCCTCCACCGCCTCGCCGGCCGCCCGCACGGCCGGAAGCGCCAGCGCGACCAGGAACTCGCGCACCGTGGTGTCGTCGCGCACCGCACCGATGAACTGGCGCATCACGCCGAGACCGCCGACGGCGGTGATCGCACCGCTGGTGGTCGGGAGGTCGCCGGCCACCATCCGCAGCAACGTCGTCTTGCCGGTGCCGTTGGCTCCGACCAACGCGACGTTGGCACCGTCGCCCACCCGGAAGGTCACGTCCCGGAACAGTTCCTGCCCGTCCGGAAGCGTGTGACCGACCGTGTTGACCTCTACGTACCCCACAACCTCTGGAGTCTGCCGGGACGGCTGCGGAACCGCACACCGGTTTCCCGCGCCGGGCTAGCGCGCCCCGGGGGCGCGGAGGCGTCTGGTGACGGCCGTGCGGGCCGCCAGTGCAGTGTCGTCCGGGTAGTCCACCGCAACCAGCGTGAGGCCGTGCGGAGGCGCCACCGTCACGGCGGACGACCGTTCGCGGCCAGTCAGCAGGCTGGCGGGCCAGTCAGCCGGTCGCCGGCCCTCGCCGACCGCGAGCAGCGCCCCGACCAGGCTGCGCACCATCGAGTGGCAGAACGCGTCGGCCACCACCCCGGCCTCGTGCACGCCGTCGGCACCGGTGCGCCACCTCAGCTCCTGCAGCGCGCGGACGGTGGTGGCGCCCTCCCGGCGACGGCAGAAGGCGGCGAAGTCGTGCTCCCCGAGCAGCGCGGCGGACGCCTCGGCCATCGCGGCGACGTCCAGCTGGCGGGGCCACGCCAGTACGTCGTGCCGGCGCAGCGGCTCGGCACCCCAGGGCGCGTCGGTGACCCGATAGGCGTACCGGCGCCGCAGCGCCCCGAACCGGGCGTCGAAGTCCGGATGCGCGGGCACCGCCGCCCGCACCCGGACGTCCGCGGGCAGCACCCCGGCAAGGCGGCGCACCAGCGTCGCGGCCAACGGCTCGTACCCACCGGCGGGAACGTCGAGGTGGGCGACCTGCCCGGTGGCGTGCACCCCGGCGTCCGTCCGACCCGCGACGGTGAGCGTCACGGGCACCCGCAGGATCCGGCTCAGCCCTTCGGTGAGCACACCCTGGACGGTCCGCTGGTCCCGCTGGGCGGCCCAGCCGGCGAAGCCCGTGCCGTCGTAGGAGAGGTCCAGGCGCAGACGGACGAGCCCGCCGTCCCCGGTCGGGGAAGCGGGCTCGTCCACGTCGGAAGCGGTCAGCCTTCGTCCTCGCTGGACGCGCCGGGGGCCGAGAAGCCCGCGGCCTCGGCCGCCTCGGTCGAGTCGAACCACACCTCGGCCTCGGTCTGCTCGTACCACTGGCTCTCCGGCGTGTGGTACTTCATCGAGTCGGCGTTGCCCTTGATCGGGTATCCCTCGGGAGCTGAGCCGTCCTCGTCAGGGTCGGCCGAGCCGGGTCCGTACGGACCCGCCGCGGTGATGTCGTCGACGACCTCGAGGTCGTCGTCGGAGTCGGAGGTGACCGGTGCGGTCTTCTCCTTGGCCAGCGCCGCGGCAGGTGCGGAGAACCGGCTCCCCCGGGCCCGCTCCGCCTCGGCCACAGCCTCCTGCGTCGCGATCTCGTCCTGGACCAGCTCGATCACGGCCATCGGCGCGTTGTCGCCCTTGCGGGGACCGACCTTGATGATCCGGGTGTAGCCACCGGGCCGGTTGGCGAACCGGGGTCCGATCTCGGCGAACAGGTGGCCGACCACGTCCTTGTCGCGGACGGCGCTGAGCACCTGGCGGCGGGCGTGCAGGTCGCCGCGCTTGGCGAAGGTGATCAGCCGCTCGGCGTACGGGCGCAGCCGCTTGGCCTTGGTCTCGGTGGTGGTGATCCGGCCGTGCTCGAACAGCGAGCGGGCCAGGTTCGCCAGCATGAGCCGCTGGTGCGCCGGACTGCCGCCGAGGCGGGGACCCTTGGTGGGCGTGGGCATGACTGGTGCTCCTCGTTGCGATCCTCCCCCCGGGCGGGTGGCCCACCCGGGGGGGACGGGTCGGGCGGCTCTGCTCAGAGCTGCCCCGGCTTAGAGCTGCTCGGTCTCGGCGTAGTCGGTGCCGTCGTAGTCGGCATCGGAGAACGTTTCCACCACGTGCGACGGGTCGAACCCGGGAGCCGAGTCCTTCAGGGCCAGGCCCATCGTCGCCAGCTTCATCTTGACCTCGTCGATTGACTTGGCCCCGAAGTTGCGGATGTCGAGCAGGTCGGCCTCGCTGCGGGAGATGAGTTCGCCGACGGCGTGGATGCCCTCCCGCTTGAGGCAGTTGTACGACCGCTGCGTCAGGTCGAGTTCCTCGATCGGCAGCGCCAGGTCGGCGGCGAGCGCGGCGTCCTGCGGCGACGGGCCGATGTCGATGCCCTCGGCGGTCTCGTCCAGCTCCCGGCAGAGGCCGAACAGCTCGACCAGGGTGGAACCGGCGGAGGCGACCGCCGTCCGGGGGCTGAGCGAGTTCTTGGTCTCGACATCGATGATCAGCTTGTCGAAGTCGGTGCGCTGCTCGACCCGGGTCGCCTCGACGTCGTACTTGACCTTGAGCACGGGCGAATAGATCGAGTCGATCGGGATGCGGCCGATCTCCTGGCCGGCCTGCTTGTTCTGCACGGCCGACACGTAGCCGCGGCCGCGCTCGACCGTCAGCTCCATCTCGATCCGGCCCTTGCCGTTGATGGTGGCCAGGTGCAGGTCGGGGTTGTGCACCGTGACGCCGGCCGGCGGCGCGATGTCGGCCGCGGTGACGGTGCCCGGACCCTGCTTGCGCAGGTACATCGTGACCGGCTCGTCGTTCTCGGAGCTGATCACCAGCTCCTTGACGTTGAGGATCAGCTCGGTGACGTCCTCCTTGACCCCCGGCACGGTGGTGAACTCGTGCAGGACGCCGTCGATCTTGATGCTGGTGACGGCGGCGCCGGGAATGGACGAGAGCAGCGTGCGCCGGAGCGAGTTGCCCAGGGTGTAGCCGAAGCCCGGCTCGAGCGGCTCGATGACGAACCGCGACCGGTATTCGCTGACCGGCTCTTCGGTCAGCGCGGGACGCTGGGTGATCAGCATTTCTTCCTCCAGGTGCTCGGGACACCCGCCATATGGCGCCCACGAGATGGCCTCGCGGCCTCAGGTCGGCGGAACTCCGTCCGCCCGCCGACCGTCGTTCCTTACTTCGAGTAGAGCTCGACGATCAACTGCTCCTGGACCGGGGTGTCGATGACCTGGCGGGCCGGGAGGCCGTGCACCAGGATCTTCATCGGGCCGGACAGGACCTCCAGCCACGCCGGGGTCGGACGCGAGCCGGCTTCGGCCCGGGCGACCACGAACGGCGTCAGCCCGTGCGACTTCTCCCGGACCTCGACGATGTCGTTCTCGGTCACCCGGTAGGACGGGATGTCGACCTTCTTGCCGTTGACCAGGACGTGGCCGTGCCGGACGACCTGGCGGGCCATGTCGCGCGACTTCGCGAAGCCGCCCCGGTAGATCACGTTGTCCAGCCGCGACTCCAGGATCTGGAGCAGGATCTCGCCGGTCTTGCCCTGCTTGCGGTTCGCTTCCTTGTAGTACCCGGCGAACTGCTTCTCCAGCACGCCGTAGACGCGCTTGGCCTTCTGCTTCTCGCGCAGCTGAAGCAGGTACTCGCTGTCCTTGCTGCGGCCGCGGCCGTGCTGGCCCGGCGGGTAGGGACGGACCTCGATCGGGCACTTCGGCGAGTCGCACTTGCTGCCCTTGAGGAACAGCTTCATCTTCTCGCGGCGGCAACGGCGACAGTCGGCACCGGTGTAGCGGGCCATGTCTAACTCTCCTCGGTGCGTGCGGTCGACGTGACGGTCGTCGGAATGCGGGTGGTCACACTCGCCTCCGCTTCGGCGGACGGCAGCCGTTGTGCGGCATCGGCGTGACGTCGGAGATGGACCCGACCTCCAGGCCGGTGGCCTGCAGCGAACGGATCGCGGTCTCCCGACCCGAGCCCGGGCCCTTCACGAACACGTCCACCTTGCGCATGCCGTGCTCCTGCGCCTTGCGGGCGGCCGACTCGGCTGCGAGCTGCGCGGCGAACGGTGTGGACTTGCGCGAGCCCTTGAAACCGACATGGCCGGCCGAGGCCCAGCTGATCACGTTGCCCACCGGGTCGGTGATCGAGACGATCGTGTTGTTGAAGGTGCTCTTGATGTGCGCGTGCCCGTGCGCGATGTTCTTCTTTTCCTTCCGCCGTACCTTCTTCGCGCCGGCGGTGCGCGTCTTGGGGGGCATCTGCTTTCAGACTCCTCAGTTCTTTCGGCTCCGGCAGGGTCCTGTCGGGCGTCGCTCTCGGATAGTTCCCAGCCGACAATCTCTCCCGGCCGGGGCGCCGCCCTGAAGACTCCTGTGGGCGAGTCAGTCGCTTGTCGAGTGGGTGATCCGTCTCGCGGGAACGGGAGGCGGACCTACTTCTTGCCCGCCTTCTTCTTGCCGGCCACGGTCTTGCGCGGGCCCTTGCGGGTGCGCGCGTTCGTGTGCGTGCGCTGTCCGCGCACCGGGAGGCCGCGACGGTGACGGATGCCCTGGTAGCAACCGATCTCGATCTTGCGCCGGATGTCCGAGGCGACCTCGCGGCGCAGGTCGCCCTCGACCTTGAAGTGGACGTCGATGTAGTCCCGGAGAGCCAGAAGCTCGGCGTCGGTGAGGTCCTTCACCCGCGTGTCGAACCCCACGCTGGTGGCGGTGAGGGCCTCACGGGACCGGGTCCGGCCGATGCCGAAGATGTAGGTGAGCGCGATCTCCATCCGCTTGTCGCGGGGGAGGTCGACGCCGACGAGACGTGCCATGTCTGGGCGTACTCCTCTTCGTTCGCGGAGGTCTGACGCGATCCGTCCCCACCTGCCCTGGCGGGGCCCCGGCCTCCGACCGGGGGTGTGCCGTGCGGTCTCCGCACGGCTGGAACGCGATCCTTCTTCGGTTGCCGCGCCGCGGCGTTCGGGCTCAGCCCTGGCGCTGCTTGTGGCGCAGGTTCTCGCAGATCACCATGACCCGCCCGTGACGGCGGATCACCTTGCACTTGTCACAGATCTTCTTGACGCTCGGCTTGACCTTCACGGCTGCGCCTTCTCCTGATTCCGGTGTGGCCGCCAGCCGTGAGACCAGCGTGCACGTGCTTACTTGTAGCGGTAGACGATGCGACCGCGCTTGAGGTCGTAGGGCGAGAGCTCCACGACGACCCGGTCCTCGGGCAGGATCCGGATGTAGTGCTGGCGCATCTTGCCGGAGATGTGAGCCAGAACCAGGTGCCCGTTCTGCAGCTCCACGCGGAACATCGCGTTCGGCAACGCCTCGACGACCCGGCCCTCGATCTCGATGGCCCCGTCCTTCTTCGGCATCGTCCTCCGCAATCGTCACGTCGTGCTGCTGGGGTACTGGCGATGACATGGCACGCGAGTCGTCAGCCGCGTCTCCACTGGAACGCCGGCCGGGGCCGGACAAGCCCGACCGAAGCCGGACACGTAGGGAGAACAGACGCAACGCGCCAAAGAAAGAGTCTACGTCGTCGGCGGCGCCAGCACCAATCGGCCCCCGCCGCTCACCCGTGTGGTTCCCGCTTGCCCTTCCCGAACACGCGTCCGGCGAGGATCGCCACGGCCCAGAGCCCGAGCGGGAAGACGGGCCAGAAGAAGTGCGGACGCCCGCTCGCGGTCGACAGCACCAGCCAGATCCCCACCGCCGGGACCCGTCGAAGCGTCAGCAACGGGCCTGGCGGGACGTGACCGCGTCGCCGAGCCGGGACACGCCGCCGTCCAGCGCCGTCAGCACCCACGGGCCGTCGTCGGTGAGGACGAACGTGTGCTCGACGTGGGCCGAGACCGAGCCGTCTCGGGTGACCACCGTCCAGCCGTCGTCCAGCTCCGCGGTGTCCGGGCGGCCGAGCGTGACCATCGGCTCGATGGCCAGCGCCATGCCCTTGACCAGACGGGGGCCGCGTCCCGGCCGTCCGTAGTTGAGCACGTGCGGATCCTGGTGCATCTCGGTGCCGATGCCGTGCCCGCCGTAGTTGCGCACGATCCCGTACCGGCCGGCGGCCAGCACGGACTGCTCGACCGCGTGGCTGATGTCGGTGAGCCGGCCGCCGAGGCGCGCGGCGGCGAAGCCGGCCCACATGGCGTCCTCGCACACGTTGGCGAGCTCCCGGTGCTCCGCCCGGGTCTCCCCCACGCCGACGGTGATCGCCGCGTCGCCGTGCCAGCCGCCCAGGATCGCCCCACAGTCGATCGATACCAGGTCGCCCTCGGCCAGCACCTGCTCGGGACTGGGGATGCCGTGGACCACCTGGTCGTTCACCGAGGCACAGATCGAGGCGGGGAAGCCGTGGTAGCCCTTGAACGACGGCACCGCGCCGGCGCCTCGGATCGCCTTCTCGGCGAGCACGTCGAGGTCGCCGGTGGACACCCCCGGCTCCACCGCTGCCCGCAGCAGCTCCAGCGTCCGCCCCACCACCAGACCTGCCTCGCGCATCAGCGCGACCTGGTCGTCGGTCTTGATCTGGATGTCGAGCTGCCGGAACACGGTGGGCCTCAGGATTCGAAAGGGGCGAGCGCGTCGGTGGCCCGGCGGGTCACGTCCTCGACCGGTCCGGTGGCGTCGATGCCGACGAGCTTGCCCTGTTCGGAGTAGAACCCGACCAGCGGCGAGGTCTGCTCCTCGTAGACGTCCAAGCGCTTGCTGATCGTCTCCGGCTTGTCGTCGTCGCGCTGGAACAGCTCGCCGCCGCACCGGTCGCAGACGTTCTCGACCGTGGTCGGGTCGAACTCGACGTGCCAGATCTTCCCGCAGCCGCGGCAGGTGCGCCGGCCGGAGAGCCGCCTGATCACCTCGTCGGGGTCGACCACCAGTTCGAGCACCAGGTCGATGGACACGCCGAGTTCGGTGAGCATGTCGTCGAGGATCTTGGCCTGCGCGACATTGCGGGGAAAGCCGTCGAGCAGGAACCCGTCGACGGCGTCGGGGTCGGCGAGCCGGTCGCGGACCATGTTGACCGTGACCTCGTCGGGCACCAGTTGGCCCGCGTCCATGTACTTCTTGGCCTCGAGGCCGAGCGGGGTGCCCTGACCGACGTTGGCCCGGAAGAGGTCGCCGGTCGAGATCTTCGGCACCGACAGGTGCGCGGCGACGAACTCGGCCTGCGTGCCCTTGCCCGCACCCGGAGGGCCGACCAGAACCAGCCTCATGCGAGGACCCCGTCGTGCCTACCTGGCTCGCCGACTCTGCCGTGCCCGCCGACTCTGCCGGACGCGCTCGTCCGCCCGCCGAGCGCACGCGCTCGGCAGCTCATCCGGACACCTCGCTCCGCGCACCCACTACCGGAGGAAGCCTTCGTAGTTGCGCTGCATGAGCTGGCTCTCGATCTGCTTCACCGTCTCCAGGCCGACGCCCACCATGATCAGCACCGCCGTGCCGCCGAACGGGAAGTTCTGGGTGTTCTGCGCACCGCCCGCGAGCGAGATGAACAGGTTGGGCAGCACGGCGATGATGCCCAGGTAGATCGAGCCGGGCAGCGTGATGCGGGACAGGATGAAGTCGAGGTACTCCGCGGTGGGCCGGCCCGGGCGGATGCCCGGCACGAACCCGCCGTACTTCTTCATGTTGTCGGCGACCTCGGTCGGGTTGAACGTGATCGCCACGTAGAAGTACGTGAAGAAGATGATCAGTCCGAAGTAGAGCAGGATGTGGACGATGTTGTCCTGCGGGGTGATCCAGTTGGCGATGAACGACTGCACCGCGCCCGGGTTGTCCTTGTCGCCGAGCTGGCCGAACAGCTGCGGCAGGTAGAGCAGCGACGAGGCGAAGATGACCGGGATGACGCCCGCCTGGTTGACCTTGAGCGGGATGTAGGTGGACGTGCCTCCGTACATGCGGCGCCCGATCATCCGCTTGGCGTACTGCACGGGGACCCGGCGCTGGGCCTGTTCGATGAAGACGACCGCCCCGATGATCACCAACCCGATCGCCAGCACGATGCCGAAGGTCAGCCCGCCCCGGGTGTCCAGGATGTTCTTGCCCTCGAACGGGATCCGGGCCGCGATCGAGGCGAAGATCAGCACCGACATGCCGTTGCCGATGCCGCGGTCGGTGATCAGCTCGCCGAGCCACATCACGACGCTGGTGCCGGCCGTCATGGTGACCACCAGGCCGGCCAGCGTCAGCCACATCGGCTGGGCCGTGGTCTCCGGGATCACGTCGTGCGGGCAGTTGGGGAACAGCTGGCCGCTGCGGGCCAGCGCGATGAAGCCGGTGGACTGAAGGATCGCCAGCCCGATCGTGAGGTACCGGGTGTACTGGGTGATCTTCGCCTGGCCCGCCTGGCCTTCCTTCTTCAGCTGCTCCAGCCGCGGGATCACCACGACGAGCAGTTGCAGGATGATGCTGGCGGTGATGTAGGGCATGATGCCCAGCGCGAAGACCGCGAGCTGCAGCAACGCGCCGCCGCTGAACAGGTTCAGCAGGGTGAACACGTCGTTGTTGCCGCCGGCGCCCTGGACGAAGTCGGTGCACTTCTGGATGTTCGTCAACGACACGCCAGGCGAGGGAAGCGACGCACCGGCCCGGTAGATGGCGATGATGAACACGGTGAAGAAGATCTTCTTGCGCAGGTCGGGCGTTCTGAACGCCCTACCGAAGGCGGCGAGCACTAGTCCTCCTGCGCGCGGAACCGGGGATGATGGTTCGCTGGTCGGGGAGTCCGGATGACCTCACGGCCGGTCCGGACGGCTGAGCGGGGCGGTCCGCGCCGCCGTCGTCGGGGGCGGACCTGTCTAGCGACTCTAACAGTGAGTTCCACGACCTGAGCCGGCTGGCGAAGCGGAGGGCTCCGACCAGCCGATACCCGGGCCGCGCCCGCACCGCCGGACACCGGGACGTCGTCCCCGGCCGGCGGCGCGGACCATGACCGGCGCCTACAGCTCTACGACCGAGCCACCGGCCGCGGCGATCTTCTCCTTCGCCGAGCCGGAGAAGGCGTGTGCGCTGACCGTCAGGCCGACGCCGCCCAGGTCTCCGTTGCCGAGGATCTTGACGAGGTGGCCGCGACGGACCGCGCCCGCCTCGACCAGCTCGTCCGGACCGACCGCTCCGCCGGTGGGGAACAGCTCGGCCAGCCGGTCCAGGTTGACGACCTGGAACTCCACCCGGTTGCGGTTCTTGAAGCCCTTGAGCTTCGGCAGCCGCATGTGGATGGGCATCTGGCCGCCCTCGAACCGGGCCGGCACCTGGTAGCGGGCCTTGGTGCCCTTGGTGCCGCGACCGGCCGTCTTGCCCTTGGAACCCTCGCCGCGACCCACCCTGGTCTTCTTGGTGTGGGCGCCCGGAGCGGGCTTGAGGTGGTGCACCTTGATCAGGGTCTGCTTCTCGGCAGCCATACGCTTACTCGACCTCCTCGACCCGCACGAGGTGGGTCACGGTGGCGACCATGCCCCGGATCTCGGGCCGGTCTTCCTTGACGACGACGTCGTTGATCCGCTTGAGGCCCAGCGTGCGCAGCGTCTCACGCTGGTTGCGCTTGCCCCCGATCCCGGACCGGACCTGGGTCACCTTCAGGCGAGCCATACCTCACTCCCCTCCTGCCGCGCGCGCCCGCAGCATGGCCGCGGGAGCGACGTCCTCCAGCGGGAGTCCGCGACGGGCCGCGATGGCCTCCGGGCGCTCCAGCATCTGCAGGGCGGTGATCGTGGCGTGCACGATGTTGATCGCGTTGGACGAGCCGAGGCTCTTGCTCAGCACGTCGTGGATGCCCGCGCACTCCAGCACGGCCCGCACCGGACCGCCGGCGATCACGCCGGTACCGGGGCTGGCCGGCTTGAGCAGCACGACCCCCGCGGCTTTCTCCCCCTGCACGGGGTGCGCGATCGTGACACCGATCCGCGGCACCTTGAAGAAGTGCTTCTTGGCCTCCTCGACACCCTTGGCGATCGCCGCGGGCACCTCCTTGGCCTTGCCGTAGCCGACACCGACCGTGCCGTCGCCGTCGCCCACCACGACCAGCGCGGTGAAGCTGAACCGACGGCCGCCCTTGACGACCTTGGCGACACGGTTGATCGCGACGACCCGTTCGATGTGCGGCGACTTCTCCGGGGCCTGACCGCCCCGCCCGCCGTCCCGGCGGTCGCGGCGTTCCCCGCCGGGCGCACCGCCCCGGCGCTGCTGAGCAGCCATCAGGCATTCCCCTCTTGCATCTCGACTGTGCGCATCAGAATCACGGCAGGCATCAGAACTCCAGCCCGCCTTCGCGGGCGGCGTCGGCCAGTGCCGCGATCCGCCCGTGGTACTTGTTGCCGCCGCGGTCGAACACCACCGACGCGATCCCGGCCGCCTTGGCCCGGTCGGCCAGCAGCGCGCCGACCTTGGCCGCGGCAGCGGTCTTGTCGCCGCCGCCACGGCGGAGGGAGGCGTCCAGCGAGGACGCCGACACCAGCGTGACGCCGGCGGTGTCGTCGACGATCTGCGCGGCCATGTGCCGGTTGGACCGGGTGACGACCAGCCGCGGCCGGGCGGCGGTGCCGGTGACCTTCTTGCGCAGCCGGAAGTGGCGGCGCGCCTTGCCCACCCGACGGGCGGCGGCGACGCCGGCTCCCGCGGAGCGACGCAACAGAGTGGCAGCCATCACTTACCAGCCTTTCCGGCCTTGCGGCGGATCTTCTCGCCCTTGTACCGCACGCCCTTGCCCTTGTACGGCTCGGGCTTGCGGAGCTTGCGGATGTTCGCGGCGGTCTCGCCGACGAGTTGCTTGTCAATGCCCGCGACCACGAACTCGGTCGGCCGGAGCACCGAGAAGGTGATGCCCTCGGGTGGCTCGACCGTGATCGGGTGGCTGTAGCCCAGGGCGAACTCCAGGCTGGAGCCCTTGGCCTGCACCCGGTAGCCGGTGCCGACGATCTCCAGCGACTTCGCATAGCCGTCGGTGACCCCGGTGACCATGTTGGCCACCAGCGTGCGGGACAGCCCGTGGCGCTCCTTGGACCGGCGCTCGTCGTCGGGCCGGACCACGTGCAGCGTGCCGTCCTCGGCCCGCTCGACCGTGATCGGCGTGACCACCTCGTGCGACAGCGTGCCCTTGGGGCCCTTGACGACCACGGTGGCACCGTCGATCGTCACGTCCACTCCGGACGGGACGGGAATCGGAAGGCGTCCGATGCGCGACATACCGTTCCCTCCCTTACCAGACGTAGGCGAGGACTTCCCCGCCTACTCCGCGCTTGTAGGCCTGACGGTCGGTAAGCAGGCCGGACGAGGTGGACAGGATGGCCACTCCGAGGCCGCCGAGCACCTTGGGCAGGTTGTCGGACTTGGCGTACACCCGCAGACCAGGCTTGGAGATGCGGCGGACGCCGGCGATGCTCCGCTCCCGGTTCGGGCCGAACTTGAGGTCCAGCACGAGCGTCTTGCCGACCTCTGCCTCCTCGACCGACCAGCCGCCGATGTACCCCTCCTGCTGGAGGATCTCGGCGATGTGGGACTTGAGCTTGGAGTGCGGCATCGACACGCGATCGTGGTACGCCGAGTTGGCGTTGCGCAGACGCGTGAGCATGTCTGCGATCGGGTCGGTCATCGTCATCGGTACTTGCCCTTCTCGCCGCGGTTCCCGTGGGCCTTCGGCGAAGCTGTGGACCCGTGCGGGTCCGGACGGGATGACGCCCCGGAGGGACGTCGGAGGAATCGGGTCACCAGGAGGACTTGGTGATGCCGGGCAGTTCGCCGCGGTGCGCCATCTCGCGGAAGCAGATGCGGCACAGCCCGAACACGCGGTACACCGCGCGCGGCCGGCCACAACGCTGACAGCGAGTGTACTTGCGCACCCCGAACTTCGGCTTGCGAGCGGCCTTCGTGACCAGCGCTTTCTTCGCCATGCTCAGTTCTCCTTGAAGGGGAAGCCCAGGAGCTTCAGCAGCGCCCGGCCCTCCACGTCGGTGGTCGCGCTGGTCACGATCGTGATGTCCATGCCGCGCTGGCGGTCGATCCGGTCCACGTCGATCTCGTGGAACATCGACTGCTCGTTGAGGCCGAACGTGTAGTTGCCGTTCCCGTCGAACTGCCTGGGTGACAGCCCGCGGAAGTCCCGGATGCGGGGCAGCGCCAGCGTGAGCAGCCGGTCGAGGAACTCCCACATCCGGTCGCCGCGCAGCGTGACCTTCGCACCGATCGGCATGCCCTCGCGCAGCTTGAACTGGGCGATGGAGACCCGGGCGCGCTGCACCTGCGGCTTCTGGCCGGTGATCGCGGTCAGGTCGCGGATGGCGCCGTCGATCAGCTTGGCGTCCCGGGCGGCCTCGCCGACCCCCATGTTCACCACGATCTTGAGCACGCCGCCGACCTGCATGACGTTCTCGTGCGAGAACTGCTCACGCAGGGCGGGGAGGATCTCGGCCCGGTAGCGCTGCTTGAGGCGCGGCACCGTGGTCCCGGTGGTTGCAGTGGTCGTCGTCGCGGTCATCAGATGTCCTCACCGGTCCGCCGCGAGACGCGGACCCGCTTGTGCTCGACCCGGCCGTCGTCGCGGGTGATCTCGGCCGAGCGGTAGCCCACCCGGGTGGCCTTCCCGTCGGCGCCGACGACCATCACCTTGCAGACGTCGATCGGGGCTTCCTGGGTGACGATCCCGCCGGTCTTGGCGCCACGCTGGGTCTGGGAGACCTTGGTGTGCTTCTTGATCCGGTTGACGCCCTCGACCAGCACGCGACCGGTGTCGGGATAGGCCATGATGACCTTGCCCTTGGCACCCTTGTCCTTGCCCGCGATCACCTGGACGGTGTCGCCCTTCTTGACCTTCAGCTTCCTGCGGCCCTCGGCCATCGCTACAGCACCTCCGGGGCCAGCGAGATGATCTTCATGAACTTCTTGTCCCGCAGCTCGCGCCCGACCGGGCCGAAGATGCGGGTGCCACGCGGGTCGCCACCGTCCTTGATCAGGACCGCGGCGTTCTCGTCGAAACGGATGTAGGAGCCGTCCGGACGCCGGCGCTCCTTGACGGTGCGCACGATGACGGCCTTGACGACGTCACCGCGCTTGACACCGGCGCCGGGAATCGCGTCCTTGACGGTGCCCACGATGATGTCGCCGATGCCGGCGTACCGCCGACCGGAGCCGCCGAGAACCCGGATGCACAAGATCTCCTTGGCACCGGTGTTGTCGGCGACGCGCAGTCGCGACTCCTGCTGGATCACGTCAACTCCTGGATGTTGCGCCGGTTCTCTCGTCGAGCCTGGCGGAACGGGCTTGCTTGCCTCTCACCTGCCTGGTGGGCAGGCCCTTACTTGGCCTTTTCGAGAATCTCCACGATGCGCCAGCGCTTGGTCGCCGAGAGCGGACGGGTCTCCATCAGGAGCACCCGGTCGCCGACGCCGCACGCGTTCTGCTCGTCGTGGGCCTTGAGCCGGTTGGTACGCCGCAGCACCTTGCCGTAGAGCCGGTGCTTCACGCGGTCCTCGACCTCGACCACGACGGTCTTGTCCATCTTGTCGCTGACCACGTAGCCCTCGCGGACCTTGCGGTCGTTGCGCTCGGTGGCTTCAGCCTGCTCTGTCATCTGCTTTTCCCCACTCATGCCGACACCTCGCTCGGCGCCTGCTCGATGCCGAGTTCACGCGCTCGCATGACGGTGTAGATCCGGGCGATCTCCCGGCGGACGACCTGCAGCCGACGGTGGTTGTCGAGCTGCCCGGTCGCGTTCTGGAACCGGAGGTTGAACAGCTCCTCCTTGGACTCCTTCAACCGCGTGACGAGCTCCTCGTCGGTGAGTTCGCGCAGCTCGGTCGCCTTGTCGTTCGGACCGCTGGCCATCAGACGTCACCCACTTCGCGCTTCACAATCCGACACTTCATCGGAAGCTTGTGGATCGCGCGGCGCATGGCCTCGCGCGCGATCGTCTCGTTCGGGTACTGGAGCTCGAAGAGCACCCGCCCCGGCTTGACGTTCGCCACCCACCACTCCGGCGAGCCCTTGCCCGAGCCCATCCGGGTCTCGGCCGGCTTCTTGGTCAGCGGACGGTCCGGGTAGATGTTGATCCAGACCTTGCCGCCGCGCTTGATGTGCCGGGTGATCGCGATACGGGCCGACTCGATCTGCCGGTTGGTCACGTATGCGGGCTCCAGCGCCTGGATGCCGTACTCGCCGAACGACACCCTGGTGCCGCCCTTGGCGGCGCCGGAGCGGCCCGGGTGGTGCTGCTTGCGGTGCTTGACCCTGCGCGGGATCAGCATGGGTCAGCCCTCCTGCCCTGCGGTGTCCGTCTTTTCGGCGGTTGCCTCGACGGGAGTGGTGGTCTCGGGCACTGCCTGGGCCCCGTCGGCCTCCGGCGTCTTGGCTGCGTCGGCCTCCGGCGCCTTGACCGCGGCCTTCGCCGGCGCCTTGGGCATCGGCTTGTCGGCCTTGGGCTTGTCGGCCTTGGGCTTGTCGGCCTTGGGCTTGTCGGCGTCAGGCTTGTCGGCCTTCGGCTCTGCGGCGGCCGGAGTCTCGACCGGCGTCGCGCCGGACTCGACGGCAGCCGGAGGAGCGGCGGGCTCGACGGCCGTGGCCTGCTCGACGACAGGCGTCGTCGCCTCGACCGGCGTGGCCGGGGCTTCGGCAGCAGCCGTCTCGGCCGGACCGGACGCGGGCGTCTCGGTGGCCGGGGCAGCCTGACGCGGCCCGCGCTCGCGGCGCGGGGCCGGACCGTCGGGACGGCGCCGGACCGGACGCTGGCCGCGGTGCTGGCGCAGCGCCGCCTCCATGGCCTCCCGCTCGGCCCGCGACTGGACCACGTCGCCCTTGTAGATCCAGACCTTCACGCCGATCCGGCCGAAGGTGGTGCGGGCCTCGTAGATGCCGTAGTCGATGTTGGCCCGCAGCGTGTGCAGCGGCACCCGGCCCTCGCGGTAGAACTCGCTCCGGCTCATCTCGGCACCGCCGAGGCGACCCGAGCACTGCACCCGGATGCCCTTGACGCCGGGCGACTTCATCGCCGACTGCATCGCCTTGCGCATCGCGCGGCGGAAGCTGACCCGGCTGGAGAGCTGCTCGGCCACCCCTTGGGCGACCAGCTGCGCGTCGGCCTCGGCGTTCTTCACCTCGAGGATGTTCAGCTGCACCTGAACCCTCTTGTTGGTGGGCTTGCCCTTGTTGGCGAGCTCCTCGAGCTGACCGCGGATGCGGTCGGCCTCGGCGCCGCGGCGGCCGATCACGATGCCCGGGCGCGCGGTGTGGATGTCGACGCGGACCCGCTGCAGGGTGCGCTCGATCTCCACGCGCGAGATACCCGCGCGCTCCATGCCCTTGGACATCATCCGGCGGATCGCCACGTCCTCGGCGACGTAGTCCTTGTAGAGCTTGTCCGCATACCAGCGGGACTTCCACTCGGTGGTGATGCCGAGCCGGAAGCCGTGCGGGTTGACCTTCTGACCCATTACTCGGCGCTTCCCTTCGCGGACGTCTCGGTGTCGGCGTCGGTCGCCTTCGCCGTTGCCGACTTCGCCGGCTTGGCCGCCTTCTCGGCGGTCTTCTTCGCGGTCTTCTTCTCGGGGGCCTTCGCAGAAGCCTTGGCCGGCTCCTTGGCCACCTTCGCGGCGTCCGTGCCCTTGGCCGCGGCACTCTTGGCCGCGGTGGTCTTGGTCGTCGTGGTCTTGGTCGTCGTGGTCTTGGTCGTCGTGGCCTTGGCGGTGCTCTTGGCCGCGGAGCGCTTGGTCCTGACCGGCGCGACGCTCTCCACCACGACGGTGATGTGGCAGGTGCGCTTGCGGATCCGGTAGGCGCGGCCCTGGGCCCGCGGCCGGAACCGCTTCATCGTCGGGCCCTCGTCCACGAACGCCTGCGACACCATGAGCGCGTCGGGGTCGAGCCGCTCGTTGTGCTCCGCGTTCGCGACCGCGCTCTCCAGCACCCGGAAGACCTGGTCACTGGCGGACTGCGGCGCGAACCGCAGCACGGTCAGGGCCTCCTTGGCCGGGAGACCCCGGATGAGGTCGACCACGCGGCGCGTCTTCATCGCGGTGGCACGCACGTACCTCGCCTCGGCGAACGCCCCGGGGGCGTCGCCGAGCAACTGTGCGCGGCGCGGGTTCGCGCGCTTGCCGTCCATCACTGCCATCTGTCTGCTCTCTTAGTCGTGTCTCGCCGGGAGCTGCCGCGATCAGCGGCGGCGGCTCTTGCGGTCGTCCTTCTCGTGGCCCTTGAACGTCCGGGTCGGGGCGAACTCGCCGAGCTTGTGCCCGACCATCGCCTCGGTGACGAACACCGGCACGTGCTTGCGGCCGTCGTGCACGGCGATCGTGTGGCCGAGCATGTCCGGCGTGACCGTCGAACGCCGCGACCAGGTCTTGATGACGTTCTTGGTGCCCTTCGAGTTCTGCGCGTCCACCTTCTTGAGCAGGTGGTCGTCGACGAAGTAGCCCTTCTTCAGGCTGCGTGGCATGAGTGGACCCCTCAGCGCTTCTTGTTGGCCTTGCGGCGGCGGACGATGAGCGAGTCGCTCGACTTGACGCGACGGGTGCGACCCTCGGGCTTGCCCTTCGGGTTCACCGGGTGGCGACCACCGGAGGTCTTGCCCTCACCACCGCCGTGCGGGTGGTCGACCGGGTTCATGGCCACGCCGCGGACGGTCGGGCGCTTGCCCTTCCAGCGCATCCGGCCGGCCTTGCCCCAGTTGATGTTGGACTGCTCGGCGTTGCCCACCTCGCCGACGGTGGCGCGGCAGCGGACGTCGACGTTGCGGATCTCGCCCGAGGGCATCCGGAGCTGGGCGTACGGACCGTCCTTGGCGACCAGTTGGACGCTGGCGCCGGCCGAGCGGGCGATCTTCGCGCCGCCCCCGGGCCGCAGCTCGATCGCGTGGATGACGGTGCCGACCGGGATGTTGCGCAGCGCGAGGTTGTTGCCCGGCTTGATGTCGGCGCTGGGACCGGTCTCGACGCGGTCGCCCTGCCGGAGCTTGTTGGGCGCGACGATGTAGCGCTTCTCGCCGTCGGCGTAGTGCAGCAGCGCGATCCGCGCGGTGCGGTTGGGGTCGTACTCGATGTGCGCGACCTTGGCCGGCACGCCGTCCTTGTCCGCCCGCCGGAAGTCGATCAGCCGGTAGGCACGCTTGTGACCGCCACCCTGGTGACGCGTGGTGACGCGGCCGTGCACGTTCCGGCCGCCCTTGGAGTGCAGCGGCCGCACCAGCGACTTCTCGGGGTGGTCGCGGGTGATCTCGGCGAAATCGGCCACGCTCGACCCGCGACGACCCGGAGTCGTCGGCTTGTACTTGCGGATGCCCATTGTCCTCGGTCCTCAGCTCTGTCCTTCTGCGGTCCGGCGCCGTCAGGCGACCGGACCCCCGAAGATCTCGATGCGGTCGTCGCCGGCGAGAGTGACGATCGCGCGCTTGGTGTTCTTGCGCTTGCCCGTGCCGAACTTGGTCCGCTTGCGCTTGCCCTGGCGGTTCAGCGTGTTGACGGACGTGACCTTCACCTTGAAGACCTGCTCGACGGCGATCTTGATCTGGGTCTTGTTGGCGTCCGGGCGTACGAGGAACGTGTACTTGTTCTCGTCCAGCAGGCCGTAGCTCTTCTCCGAGACGACCGGAGCGAGCAAGATGTCGCGCGGATCGGCGATCACTTGTCGTCCTCCTTCTTCGCGGCACCGGACTTCGTGGCAGCGGCCTTCTTGGCGTGGGCATTCTTGGCGGGGGCCGTCTTCGCCGGGCCCTTCTTCGCCGGCTTGTCGGCCGCCGTGTCCACGGCGCCGTCGCCCTCGGCCGGAGCCACGGACGGCACCGGCTCGCCGGGGATGTTCGGGGTGGTCAGATCGGGCAGCGCGGCGGAGCGGGCCACCGCGGACGCGCCCTTGCCCCGGGGCGGACCAGCCAGGAACGCCTCCAGCGCCGCCTCGGTGAACACCACGTCGTCGCTGACCAGCACGTCGTAGGTGTTGAGCTGGTCGGGCGCGATCACGTGGACGCTCGGCAGGTTGCGCACCGAGAGCCAGGAGACCTCGTCGGTGCGCGGCACCACCACGAGTACATGCCGTGCGCTCGACAGCGTGGTCAGCACGGCCTTCGCGGTCTTGGTCGACGGCGCGTCGCCGGTGACCAGCGAGGAGAGCACGTGCACCCGGCCGCCGCGGGCCCGGTCGGAGAGCGCGCCGCGCAGGGCGGCGAACTTCATCTTCTTGGGCGTGCGCTGGGAATAGTCGCGCGGCTGCGGTCCGTGCACGGTGCCACCGCCGGTGAACTGCGGTGCCCGGGTGGAACCCTGGCGGGCCCGGCCGGTGCCCTTCTGCTTGTACGGCTTGGCGCCACCACCCCGCACCTCGCCCCGCGTCTTGGTCTTGTGCGTACCCTGGCGCGCCGCGGCGAGCTGGGCCACCACGACCTGGTGGATCAGCGGGATGTTCACCTGGACGTCGAAGACCTCCGCGGGAAGCTCGACCGAACCGGTCTTGTCTCCTGCCGCGTCGCGGACGTCGACCGTGAGCGCGCTCATTTGCCCACCTCGCTTCGCTCGGCGGCCGCGTTCGCGGGGCTGCTGTGCTTCCTGGTTCGCTCGCTGCGCTCGCTCACTTGCTCACACCGCCCTTACGGAGAGGCACCTTGGCGGCGGTGCGGATCAGCACCAGGCCGCCCTTGGGGCCGGGAATCGCACCCTTGACCAGGATCAGGCCCTTCTCGGTGTCGATCCGGTGCACGGTGAGGTTCATCGTGGTGACCCGCGCGTGTCCCATCCGGCCGGCCATCCGCACGCCCTTGAACACCCGGCCGGGGGTCGCACAGGCGCCGATGGAGCCCGGCGAACGGTGCTTGCGCTGGGTGCCGTGCGAGGAGCTGAGGCCCTTGAAGCCGTGCCGCTTCATGACGCCGGCGGTGCCCTTGCCCTTGCTGGTGCCCGTCACGTCGACGATCTGGCCGGCCTCGAACACGTCGGCGCCGACCTCCTGGCCGGTGGAGTACTCGCCGGCGTCGGTGGTGCGGAGCTCCACCACGTGCCGCCGCGGGGTGACGCCGGCGATCTTGAAGTGGCCCGACTCCGGCTTGTTCACCCGGCGCGGATCGACGGCGCCGAACGCCAGCTGTACGGCGGAGTAGCCGTCCTTCTCAGGGGTGCGCACCTGGGTCACGACGCACGGCCCGGCCTTGACGACGGTCACCGGAACCATCCGGTTGTTCTCGTCGAAGACCTGGCTCATGCCGAGCTTCTCGCCCAGGATGCCCTTGATCTGCCTGTCCATGTCTCTATCCCGAACCCGTCGCTACTTGATCTCGATGTCGACGCCCGCGGGCAGGTCGAGTCGCATCAGCGAGTCCACCGTCTTCGGGGTCGGATCGAAAATGTCGATGAGACGCTTGTGGGTACGCATCTCGAAGTGCTCGCGCGAGTCCTTGTACTTGTGGGGCGAGCGGATGACGCAGTAGACGTTCTTCTCCGTCGGCAGCGGCACCGGACCCGCGACGGTGGCTCCGGTGCGGATGACGGTGTCGACGATCTTCCGCGCGGAGCTGTCGATGACCTCGTGGTCGTAGGCCTTGAGCCTGATGCGGATCTTGTGTCCCGCCATGGTGGCTTCGGTGTCCCTCTTCTTCGGTGACGCTGCGGGCTGAGGCAGCCGGTTCCGTGCGGAGCCGGCCTCGCGGTGCGGCGGTCGAGCCTGTGCTGGAAGCTCGACCGCCGCCGCGACCAGTGCTTACTTCGTGATCTTGACGACGCGACCGGCGCCGACCGTCCGGCCACCCTCGCGGATCGCGAAGCGGAGACCTTCCTCCATGGCGATCGGCTGGATCAGCTCGACCGACATCTCGGTGTTGTCCCCGGGCATGACCATCTCGGTGCCCTCGGGGAGGGTCACCACGCCGGTCACGTCGGTGGTGCGGAAGTAGAACTGGGGGCGGTAGTTGTTGAAGAACGGCGTGTGCCGCCCGCCCTCGTCCTTGCTGAGGATGTAGACGTTGGCCTCGAAGTTGGTGTGCGGCGTGGTCGTGCCGGGCTTGACCACCACCTGACCGCGCTCGACGTCCTCGCGCTTGATGCCGCGCAGCAGCAGACCGACGTTCTCACCCGCGCGGGCCTCGTCGAGCAGCTTGCGGAACATCTCCACACCCGTGACGGTCGTGGTCTGCGACTTCTCCTTGATGCCGACGATCTCGACGGTCTCGTTGACCTTGAGAATGCCGCGCTCCGCGCGACCGGTCACCACGGTGCCGCGACCGGTGATCGTGAAGACGTCCTCGATCGGCATCAGGAACGGCTTGTCGACGTCACGCTCGGGCTGCGGGATAGCGGTGTCGACCGCGGCCATCAGCTCCAGCAGCTTCTCGCTCCACTCCGCGTCGCCCTCGAGCGCCTTGAGCGCCGAGACACGTACGATCGGCAGGTCGTCGCCGGGGAACTCGTACACCGAGAGCAGCTCCCGGACCTCCAGCTCGACGAGCTCGAGGATCTCCTCGTCGTCGACCATGTCGGCCTTGTTGAGCGCCACCACGATGTAGGGCACGCCGACCTGGCGGGCCAGCAGCACGTGCTCCTTGGTCTGCGGCATCGGACCGTCGGTGGCCGACACCACCAGGATCGCGCCGTCCATCTGGGCCGCGCCGGTGATCATGTTCTTGATGTAGTCCGCGTGACCCGGGCAGTCGACGTGCGCGTAGTGCCGCGACTCGGTCTGGTACTCGACGTGCGCGATCGAGATCGTGATGCCGCGCTGCCGCTCCTCCGGCGCCTTGTCGATCTGGTCGAACGGCGTGAAGGGGTTGATGTCCGGGTACTTGTCGTGCAGCACCTTGGTGATCGCCGCGGTCAGCGTCGTCTTGCCGTGGTCGATATGACCGATGGTGCCGATGTTGACGTGCGGCTTGGTCCGCTCGAACTTCGCCTTCGCCACTGGGTCCTCCTGTGGACTGATTTACGTGGAACGCCGTACGACGTGTGTGGATGGGAATTTCCGGTCTTGGACGACTACTCTCCCGTCGCCTTCGCTGTGTCAGCTGTGGCTCGACTCCGGGAGAGCTCCGCTCCTCGCTTCGCTGCGATGCTCACTCTCCCGTCGCCTTCGCGATGTCACTGGCTCGACTCCGGGAGAGCTCCGCTCCTCGCTTCGCTGCGATGCTCACTCTCCCGTCGCCTTCGCGATGTCACTGGCTCGACTCCGGGAGAGCTCCGCTCCTCGCTTCGCTGCGATGCTCACTCTCCCGTCGCCTTCGCGATGATCTCCCGGGCGACGTTCTGCGGAACCTCGCTGTAGGAGTCGAACACCATCGAGTAGCTCGCCCGGCCCTGGGTCTTCGACCGGAGGTCGCCGACGTAGCCGAACATCTCCGAGAGCGGCACCAGGGCGCGGACGATGCGTGAACCACCGCGCTCCTCCATCGCCTGGATGGTGCCGCGGCGGGAGTTGAGGTCGCCGATGACGTCGCCCATGTTCTCTTCCGGGGTGACGACCTCGACGGCCATCATCGGCTCCAGCAACGCGGGGTCGGCCCGGCGGGCCGCTTCCTTCATCGCCATCGAGCCGGCGATCTTGAACGCCATCTCCGACGAGTCGACCTCGTGGTACTGACCGTCGAGCAGGGTCAGCTTCACCCCGACCAGCGGGTAGCCGGCGAGCACGCCGTACTGCATGGCGTCCTGGGCACCGGCGTCCACCGACGGGATGTACTCCCGCGGGATGCGGCCGCCCGTCACCTTGCTCTCGAACTCGTAGCTCGGCGCGTCGCCGCCCTGCGGCAGCGGCTCGATCTCGATCTTGACCTTGGCGAACTGGCCCGAGCCACCCGTCTGCTTCTTGTGGGTGTAGTCGTGGGCCACGTGCCGGCGGATCGTCTCGCGGTAGGCCACCTGCGGCTTGCCGATGTTGGCCTCGACCGAGAACTCGCGCTTCATCCGGTCGACCAGGATGTCCAGGTGCAGCTCGCCCATGCCGGCAATCACCGTCTGGCCGGTCTCCTCGTCCTGGCGGACCTTGAACGTCGGGTCCTCCTGGGCGAGCTTCTGGATGGCGATGCTCAGCTTCTCCTGGTCGCTCTTGGTCTTCGGCTCGATCGCCACCGAGATCACCGGGTCGGGGAACGTCATCGACTCGAGGATGATGGGGTGCGCCGGGTCGGACAGCGTGTCGCCCGTGGTGGTCTGCTTGAGGCCCTGCACCGCGACGATGTCGCCCGCGCTGGCCGTCGGCAGCTCCTCACGCTTGATCGCGTGCATCTGGTAGATCTTGCCGATCCGTTCCTTGCGGTCCTTGGTCGAGTTGATGACCTGGGTGCCCGCGTCCAGCCGGCCGGAGTAGATCCGCAGGTAGGACAGCGTGCCGAGGTGCTTGTCGGTCTGGATCTTGAATGCCAGCGCGCTGAACGGCTCGGACTGGTCGGCCTTGCGGAAGTCCGGCGTCTCGCCGTCCATTCGGACGCCTTCGACACCGTCCACGTCCACCGGGGACGGCAGGTAGTCGACCACGGCGTCGAGCATCGGCTGGACGCCCTTGTTCTTGAACGCCGAACCGGTGAGCACCGGGTTGACCTTGCCGGCGATGGTGGCCCGGCGGATGGCCGCCTTGAGCGTCGCGACGCTGAGCTCCTCTTCGGCGAGGTACGCCTCGGCGATCTCGTCGTCGACGTCGGAGAGGGTTTCCAGCAGCTTCTCGCGGTACTCCGCGGCGGACTCGGCCAGCTCGGCCGGGATCTCCTCGATCGCGTAGTCCTCGCCCTTGCTGGTCTCGCCGCGCCAGGTCAGCGCATTCATCTCGAGCAGGTCGACGACGCCGACGAAGTCGGCCTCGTTGCCGATCGGGAGCTGCAGGACGAGCGGGTTGGCGCCGAGGCGGTCGACCATCATGTCCACGCAACGGAAGAAGTCGGCGCCCGTGCGGTCGAGCTTGTTGACGAAGCACATCCGCGGCACGCGGTACTTCTCTGCCTGCCGCCAGACCTGCTCGGTCTGCGGCTCCACCCCGGCGACCCCGTCGTACACGGCCACCGCGCCGTCGAGCACGCGCAGCGAGCGCTCCACCTCGACGGTGAAGTCGACGTGGCCGGGGGTGTCGATGATGTTGACCACGTGCCCCTTCCACTCGCACGTGGTGGCGGCGGAGGTGATGGTGATGCCCCGCTCCTGCTCCTGCTCCATCCAGTCCATCGTGGCGGCGCCGTCGTGGACCTCACCGATCTTGTAGTTGATGCCGGTGTAGTACAGGATCCGCTCGGTCGTGGTGGTCTTGCCCGCGTCGATGTGGGCCATGATCCCGATGTTGCGGACCTTGGCCAGGGCGGCGTGGGTGCCAGCCATGTGCTTTACCTTCCTCAGACTCGTTGCGTGAGTCCCCGACGCGGGGATTACCAGCGGTAGTGGGCGAACGCCTTGTTCGACTCGGCCATCTTGTGGGTGTCCTCGCGCTTCTTCACGCTGGCGCCGAGGCCGTTGCTCGCGTCGAGCAGCTCGTTCATGAGGCGTTCGGTCATGGTCTTCTCCCGGCGCGCGCGGCTGTACCGGATCAGCCAGCGCAGCGCGAGGGTGGTGGAGCGGCCCGGACGGACCTCGACCGGAACCTGGTAGGTGGCGCCGCCGACCCGGCGGCTCTTGACCTCCAGCGCCGGCTTGACGTTGTCGAGGGCGCGCTTGAGCGTGACCACCGGGTCGTTGCCCGACTTCTCGCGGGCACCCTCCAGGGCGCCGTAGACGATGCGCTCGGCAACGGATCGCTTGCCGCTCAGCAGCACCTTGTTGACCAGCTGCGTGACCAGCGGAGAGGCGTAGACCGGGTCGATGACGACCGGGTGCTTGGGCGCCGGACCCTTGCGGGGCATTAGCTCTTCTCCTTCTTCGCGCCGTAGCGGCTGCGGGCCTGCTTGCGGTTCCGGACGCCCTGGGTGTCCAGCGAACCGCGGATGATCTTGTAGCGCACGCCCGGGAGGTCCTTCACCCGGCCGCCGCGGACCAGCACGATCGAGTGCTCCTGCAGGTTGTGGCCGACGCCCGGGATGTAGGCCGTGACCTCGATGCCGCTGCTCAGGCGCACGCGGGCCACCTTGCGCAGCGCCGAGTTCGGCTTCTTGGGCGTGGTGGTGTAGACGCGGGTGCACACGCCGCGCCGCTGCGGGCTGCCCTTGAGCGCAGGAGTCTTGGTCTTCTCGACCTTGTCCTGCCGGCCCTTGCGGACCAGCTGCTGGATCGTGGGCACCGGGTCTCCGCTTCCTACTCGAGTGAGTGTGACGTGGTCGTGCCAGCTATGTCTCGTGGTCTTGCCGGATGTCCGGCTCGTCCGACCCCCGCGGTCGGGCGTGTCGCCGCCGAAGGTCCCACACCGGCTGGATGTCCGCTCCGGGGGGATCGCGCTTCATCAGACACGCGAGGTCGCCCAGGGCAATCCCTAGGCACAAGAAGCAAGAGTACCCAGGCTTGCGCCGCACGTCAAAACGGTTCGGACGTGCGCGCGGGCACACGCTCCGACCCCGACGGGACGGACCACGCCCGTCGGGACCTGGCTCACGACGGGATGAAGGCGCTGCCGAAACCGATCGCGAACGCCAGGATCGTCAGCAGCAGGCCGAGGCCGATCGCCACGAAGCCGGTGATGATGCCGGTGAGCACCTGGTTCTGACCCGACAGCGTTCCGCCGGACTCGTTGATCTTGCCGCGCGAGATGAACCCGAGGATGACCGCGGCCACGCCCCCGAGGATCCCGAGGATACCGATGGGCCAGCAGTCACACCCGCCCAGCGCGGCCACCACCGAGCCGATGCCGACACCCATCGCGACGTTGGCCATCGTCTCGGTAGCCGGCTTGGTCGGCATGCCGAACGCATCCGTGCCGTAGGCGGCCGCGCCGTAGGCCGCACCGCCGGACGCGGGACCGTACCCCGCCGGGTGCCCGGGCGGCGGCCCACCCTGGCCGTAGGCTGGTGGGCCGCTCGGGGGCCCGTAGGCCGGCGGGCCGCTCGGGGGCCCGTAGGCCGCTGTGCCGCTGACGGGCGGGTAGCCGCCCTGGCCGTAGCCGGAGGTGGGGGCGCCGCTGGTCGGACCGTAGCCGCCGGGAACACCGCTCGTCGGGTCGTAGCCCGCTGGCGGCCCGCTGCTGGGGCCGTAGCCGGGCGGCGGCGCACCGTAGCCCGAGTCGTAGCCCGAGTCGTAGCCCGAGTCATAGCCGGGGGGCTGGACGCCCGGCTGCTCCGGCTGGTTGTACCGACGGCTGGCGGCCTGGTCGTAGTCCGGCAGGCTGAAGCTCGGGGGGGCGTCCGGGGCGGGCTCCTCGCCGTATCCCGGGAAGCTGAAGCCGCTCGGCGCCGCCGGATCAGGCTGGGGTGCGTTCGGGGCGCGCTGGGGATCGTGGCCAGGCTGCTCGCTCATCTCGCTCCTTCTCGCGCGACACGCCGGCCGGAAGGAAGACTCGCCCAGCCGCGCTCAGGCTAGTTGACGTTCTCGTCGAAGGTCGGACCGGTGCCGACCGAATCGATCAGCAGCCCGACGACGACCAGCGCCAGCACCACCGCGCCGATCCCGATCGCGACGGTGGCCAGAATCGTGCCGGTCCGGATGGCGCGACCGCCGGTGAGGAAGCCCCGGGCGGCGGCGATCTCCTCCCGGGCCGGACGCGCGAGCAGCAACGCGACCGCTCCCGGCAGCACCCCGCCCCCGCAGAAAGACAGCGCCAGTGCGGTGATGCCCAGCGCCAGCACCGCACTGGCCTTGGTCGAGCCGCGCTCCTGCGGGTCGCGCGGGTGCCGCACGGGCTCGCCCGGGCCAGCAGGCGCGGGCGAGGCGTACGGGAACGGGTTGGCCACCCGCCCATCATGCCCAAGCCCCACCACACACGACCGCGGGGCCGCCCGGCTCACCGGACGACCCCGCGCTCTCCTGCTTCTTCTATGAACCTTCTTCGGACCGACACCACCCGAGCGGCGAGCGAGGGCGGTCCAGCTTTCCGCTGGCAAGGTCGCAGGAGGCGCCGCGGCCTTTTCTGGGGCCGCAAGCCGACGAGAACGCCGCCAGCGGGAAGCTGGGCCGTCCGCAGCGACCTTTACCGATAGCCGCCGTAGTCGTAGTCGTCCAGCGGGACGGCCTGGCCCGCACCCGCACCGAACGCGCCGTACTCGCTGTCGTCGTAGGACGTCATCGAGTACACCGCGGCGCGCGCCTCCTCGGTGGGCTCGACCCGGATGTTGCGGTACCGGGAGATGCCGGTGCCCGCCGGGATGAGCTTGCCGATGATCACGTTCTCCTTCAGACCGATCAGCGAGTCGCTGCGGGCGTGGATCGCCGCGTCCGTGAGCACCCGGGTGGTCTCCTGGAAGGAGGCCGCCGAGAGCCACGAGTCGGTGGCCAGCGATGCCTTGGTGATGCCCATCAGCACCGGACGGCCGGACGCGGGCTCGGAGCCCTCGGCCACCACCCGGCGGTTCTCCGCCTCGAACTGCGGACGCTCGATCAGCGCACCGGGCAGGAACTCCGTCGCTCCGGAGTCGATGATCGTCACCCGGCGCAGCATCTGCCGGATGATGATCTCGATGTGCTTGTCGTGGATCGGCTGGCCCTGCGACCGGTACACCTGCTGCACCTCGGAGACGAGGTGGAGCTGCACCGCGCGCGGGCCCTGGATCCGCAGCACCTCGTGCGGGTCGATCACGCCGTCGGTGAGCTGCTGGCCCACCTCGACGTGGTCGCCGTCGGCCACCCGCAGGCGCACGCGCCGGCTGAGCTTGTCGAGCACGATCTCCTCGGAGCCGTCGTCGGGGACGATCACGATCTTCCGCGACTTGTCGGTCTCCTCGATCCGCACCCGTCCGGGGAGTTCCGCGATCGGGGCCTTGCCCTTGGGGACGCGGGCCTCGAACAGCTCCACCACACGCGGCAGACCCTGGGTGATGTCGTCGCCGACCACACCACCGGTGTGGAAGGTGCGCATCGTGAGCTGCGTGCCCGGCTCGCCGATCGACTGGGCGGCGATGATGCCGACCGCCTCGCCGACGTCCACCAGCTTGCCGGTGGCCAGCGAGCGCCCGTAGCAGTAGGCACAGACGCCCATCGCCGACTCGCAGGTGAGCACGGAGCGCACCTTCACGTCGGTGATGCCGGCCGCGACCAGCTGGTCGATGAGGACATCGCCCAGGTCGGACCCGGCCGGGGCGACCACCACACCCTTGGGGTTCTTGGCGTCCGAGGCGAGCGTGCGGGCGTACGAGCTGGTCTCGGCGTGCTGGTGCTTGACCGGGTCGCCGGCGGCGTCGGCCACCAGTTCGGCGATCGGCATCTGCACACCGCGCTCGGTGAGGCAGTTCTCCTCGCGGATGATCACGTCCTGCGAGACGTCCACCAGCCGACGGGTCAGGTAACCCGAGTCGGCCGTCCGCAGCGCCGTGTCGGCCAGACCCTTGCGGGCACCGTGGGTGGAGATGAAGTACTCCAGGACGGAAAGGCCCTCGCGGAAGCTCGCCTTGATCGGCCGCGGGATCGTCTCGCCCTTGGGGTTGGCCACCAGACCGCGGATGCCGGCGATCTGCCGCACCTGGATCATGTTGCCGCGGGCCCCGGAGTTGACCATCATCCAGATCGGGTTGGTCTTCGGGAAGTTGGCCTCCATCGCCTTGGC
Organism: uncultured Actinomycetota bacterium; assembly: GCA_963740255.1. Taxonomy (GTDB): domain Bacteria; phylum Actinomycetota; class Actinomycetes; order Mycobacteriales; family Cryptosporangiaceae; genus CAVUDO01. The sequence continues at coordinate 1,956,587 of CAVUDO010000002.1, forward strand.
GACCTCGTTGGTGGCCTTGGTCCAGACCTCGATCAGTTCCTGGCGGCGCTCCTCGCCGGTGATCACGCCGCGCTGGTACTGCTTCTCGATCTTGTCGGCTTCCTGCTCGTACCGGTCGAGGATGGCGGGCTTGGTCGGCGGGGTGACGACGTCGTCGATCGAGATCGTGACGCCGGCCCGGGTCGCCCAGTGGAACCCGGACGCCTTGAGGGCGTCCAGGGTCGCGGCGACCTGCACCTTCGGGTACCGCTCGGCGAGGTCGTTGACGATCGCCGAGAGCTGCGGCTTGCGCACCTCGTAGTTCACGTACCGGTAGTCCTCGGGCAGGGCCTCGTTGAAGAAGACCCGGCCCAGGGTGGTCTCGGCCAGCAGCGGTTGACCGGGCTCCCAACCCTCCGGTGCCGTCCACGGCGCGTCCGGGCCGTTGTCGACTGTGTGCACGTCCCGCAGCCGGACCTTCGTCATCGTCTGCAGGTCCAGTTCGCCCAGGTCGTAGGCCCGGATCGCCTCGGCGTCCGAACCGAAGATCCGGTCGCCGCCGGCCCGTCCCTCGCGCAGCGAGGTGAGGTGGAACAGGCCCAGCACCATGTCCTGGGTCGGCGAGGTGATCGGACGACCCGACGCCGGCGAGAGGATGTTGTTGCTGGACAGCATCAGGATGCGCGCCTCGGCCTGGGCCTCGGCCGACAGCGGCAGGTGCACCGCCATCTGGTCGCCGTCGAAGTCGGCGTTGAACGCGGTGCAGACCAGCGGGTGGATCTGGATGGCCTTGCCCTCGACCAGTTGCGGCTCGAACGCCTGGATGCCGAGCCGGTGCAGCGTCGGCGCCCGGTTGAGCAGCACCGGGTGCTCGGTGATGACCTCTTCCAGCACGTCCCACACGACCGGGCGGGCCCGCTCGACCATCCGCTTGGCGGACTTGATGTTCTGCGCGTGGTTGAGGTCGACCAGCCGCTTCATCACGAACGGCTTGAACAGCTCCAGCGCCATCTGCTTGGGCAGGCCGCACTGGTGCAGCTTGAGCTGCGGGCCGACCACGATGACCGAACGGCCGGAGTAGTCCACGCGCTTGCCCAGCAGGTTCTGCCGGAACCGGCCCTGCTTGCCCTTGAGCATGTCGCTCAGGGACTTCAGCGGCCGGTTGCCCGGGCCGGTGACCGGACGGCCGCGGCGGCCGTTGTCGAACAGCGCGTCGACGGCCTCCTGCAGCATCCGCTTCTCGTTGTTGACGATGATCTCCGGCGCGCCCAGGTCGAGCAGCCGCTTGAGCCGGTTGTTCCGGTTGATCACGCGGCGGTACAGGTCGTTGAGGTCGGAGGTGGCGAACCGGCCGCCGTCGAGCTGGACCATCGGACGCAGGTCCGGCGGGATCACCGGGACGCAGTCCAGCACCATGCCCAGCGGGGAGTTGCGGGTGTTCAGGAACGCCGCGACCACCTTGAGCCGCTTGAGGGCACGGATCTTCTTCTGGCCCTTGCCCGAGCGGATGGTCTCGCGGAGCAGTTCGGCCTCGCCGGCCAGGTCGAAGTTCTCGATCAGCTTCTGCAGGGACTCGGCACCCATGCCGCCGCTGAAGTACTCGCCGAACCGGTCGCGCAGCTCGCGGAAGAGCAGCTCGTCGGGGATGAGCTGCTTGACGTCGAGCTTGCGGAAGGTGTCGAGCACCTCGTCAAGGCGGTCGATCTCGCGCTGCGCACGGTCGCGCAGCTGGCGCATCTCGCGCTCGCCGCCCTCCTTGACTTTGCGGCGGACATCGCTCTTGGCGCCCTCGGCCTCCAGCTCGGCCAGGTCGGCCTCGAGCTTCTTGGCCCGGACGTCGATGTCGGCGTCGCGCCGCTCCTCGATCCGCTTGCGCTCCACCGCGATCTCGGCCTCGATCGTGGCCATGTCGCGGTGCCGCGCCTCCACGTCGACCGCGGTGATCAGGTACGCGGCGAAGTAGATGATCTTCTCGAGGTCCTTGGGAGCCAGGTCGAGCAGGTAGCCCAGCCGGCTCGGGACGCCCTTGAAGTACCAGATGTGGGTGACGGGCGCGGCCAGCTCGATGTGGCCCATCCGCTCGCGCCGCACCTTGGCGCGCGTGACCTCCACGCCGCAGCGCTCACAGATGATGCCCTTGAAGCGGACGCGCTTGTACTTGCCGCAGTAGCACTCCCAGTCGCGGGTGGGACCGAAGATCTTCTCGCAGAAGAGCCCGTCCTTCTCCGGCTTGAGCGTGCGGTAGTTGATGGTCTCGGGCTTCTTCACCTCGCCATGGGACCACTGGCGGATGTCGTCGGCGGTGGCCAGGCCAATACGCAATTCGTCGAAGAAGTTGACGTCGAGCACTGTCTATCCCTCTTGGCTGTCGGTCTTACGTGATCGATGGGTCGGCGGAGGCCGCGAGCGACGGAGGGTCGCCCGCGGCCGTCCGATCAGACTTCTTCGACGCTGCTCGGCTCACGCCGAGACAAGTCGATACCCAGCTCTTCGGCAGCGCGGAACACCTCGTCGTCGGAGTCGCGCATCTCCAGGGCCACCCCGTCGCTACTGAGCACCTCGACGTTGAGGCACAGCGACTGCAGCTCCTTGAGCAGCACCTTGAACGACTCGGGGATGCCCGGCTCGGGGATGTTCTCGCCCTTGACGATGGCCTCGTAGACCTTCACCCGGCCCAGCACGTCGTCGGACTTGATGGTGAGCAGCTCCTGCAGCGCGTACGCGGCGCCGTATGCCTGCATCGCCCAGCACTCCATCTCGCCGAACCGCTGGCCGCCGAACTGCGCCTTGCCGCCGAGGGGCTGCTGGGTGATCATCGAGTACGGACCGGTGGAACGGGCGTGGATCTTGTCGTCCACCAGGTGCAGCAGCTTGAGGATGTAGACGTAGCCGACCGCGATCGGCGCCGGGAACGGCTCGCCGGAACGGCCGTCGAACATCCGCGCCTTGCCGCCGCCGTCGACCATCCGCTGACCGTCCCGGTTGGGGATGGTCGAGCTGAGCAGACCGGTGATCTCCTCCTCGCGGGCCCCGTCGAACACCGGGGTGGCGGTGTTCGTGCGGGGCTCCGCGGCGTCGGCCCCGATGGCCTTGAGCGACTTCTTCCAGTTCTCGTCGTCGCCCTCGATCTTCCAGCCCCGGGAGGCGATCCAACCCAGGTGCATCTCCAGCACCTGGCCCAGGTTCATCCGGCCCGGCACGCCGAGCGGGTTGAGGACGATGTCGACCGCGGTGCCGTCCTCGAGGAACGGCATGTCCTCCACGGGCAGGATCTTGGAGATGACGCCCTTGTTGCCGTGGCGTCCGGCGAGCTTGTCGCCGTCCTGGATCTTGCGCTTCTGGGCGACGTAGACCCGGACCAGTTCGTTCACGCCCGGCGAGAGCTCGGCGCCCTCGTCCCGGCTGAACACGCTGACGCCGATGACCTTGCCGGACTCGCCGTGCGGCACCTTCAGCGAGGTGTCGCGGACCTCCCGCGCCTTCTCGCCGAAGATCGCGCGCAGCAGCCGCTCCTCCGGGGTCAGTTCGGTCTCGCCCTTGGGCGTGACCTTGCCGACCAGCACGTCGCCGGGGGTGACGTCGGCGCCGATCCGCACGATGCCGCGCTCGTCGAGGTCGGCGAGCACCTCCTCGGAGACGTTCGGGATGTCCCGGGTGATCTCCTCGGCGCCCAGCTTGGTGTCGCGGGCGTCGACCTCGTGCTCCTCGATGTGGATCGAGGTGAGGACGTCGTCCTGGACCAGCCGCTGGCTGAGGATGATCGCGTCCTCGTAGTTGTGGCCCTCCCACGGCATGAAGGCGACCAGCAGGTTCTTGCCGAGCGCCATCTCGCCGAAGTCGGTGCACGGGCCGTCGGCGATGACCTGGCCGAGCTCGACCCGGGCTCCTTCCTCGACGATCGGGCGCTGGTTGATGCTGGTGCCCTGGTTGGAGCGGCGGAACTTGTGCATGAGGTACGTGCGCCGCGAGCCGTCGTCGTGCATGACGGTCACGTAGTCGGCGCAGACGTCCTCGACCACGCCGGCCTGCTCGGCGAGCAGCACGTCGCCCGCGTCCTGGGCGGCGCGGCCCTCCATGCCGGTGCCGACCAGCGGCGCCTCGCTGCGCAGCAGCGGGACGGCCTGACGCTGCATGTTCGCGCCCATCAGGGCCCGGTTGGCGTCGTCGTGCTCGAGGAACGGGATCATCGCGGTCGCGACCGAGACCATCTGGCGCGGCGAGACGTCCATGTAGTCCACGGCGTCGCCGACCACGAGCTCGACCTCGCCGCCCTTCTTCCGCACCAGCACCCGGTCCTCGGTGAACCGGCCCTTGGCGTCCAGCACGGCGTTCGCCTGGGCGATGACGTGCCGGTCCTCCTCGTCCGCGGTCAGGTAGTCGATCTGGGCGGTCACGACGCCGTTCTCCACCTTGCGGTAGGGCGTCTCGATGAAGCCGAACGGGTTGACCCGGGCGAACGTCGAAAGGGCGCCGATCAGGCCGATGTTCGGGCCTTCCGGGGTCTCGATCGGACACATCCGGCCGTAGTGCGACGGGTGCACGTCGCGCACCTCGAAGCCGGCCCGCTCACGGGACAGGCCGCCGGGGCCGAGCGCGCTCAGCCGGCGCCGGTGGGTCAGGCCCGCCAGCGGGTTGGTCTGGTCCATGAACTGGGACAGCTGGCTGGTGCCGAAGAACTCCTTGATGGAGGCGACGACCGGGCGGATGTTGATCAGGGTCTGCGGCGTGATCGCCTCGACGTCCTGGGTGGTCATCCGCTCGCGGACCACCCGCTCCATCCGGGACAGTCCGACCCGGACCTGGTTCTGGATCAGCTCGCCGACCGTGCGCAGGCGACGGTTGCCGAAGTGGTCGATGTCGTCGGCCTCGAAGCCCTCCTGGCCGGCGTGCAGCCGCACCAGGTAGTCGATCGTGGCGACGACGTCGTCCTCGGTGAGCGTGCCGGTGGAGATCGGCGAGGAGACGCCGAGCTTCTTGTTCACCTTGTAGCGGCCGACCTTGGCAAGGTCGTAGCGCTTGTGGTTGAAGAAGAGGTTGTCCAGCAGGGTCTGGGCGTTCTCGCGGGTGGGCGGCTCGCCCGGACGGAGCTTGCGGTAGATGTCGAGCAGCGCCTCGTCCTGGGAGACGATGTGGTCCTTCTCCAGGGTGGCCATCACGATCTCGGAGTCGCCGAACCGCTCCCGGATCCGCTCGGCCGACCAGCCCAGCGCCTTGAGCAGCACGGTGACGGCCTGCCGGCGCTTGCGGTCGATCCGGACGCCGATCGTGTCGCGCTTGTCGACGTCGAACTCCAGCCACGCGCCGCGGCTCGGGATGACCTTGACGCTGGAGATGTCCTTGTCGGAGGTCTTGTCGGGCGAGCGGTCGAAGTAGACGCCCGGCGAACGGACCAGCTGGGACACCACGACCCGCTCGGTGCCGTTGATGATGAACGTCCCCTTGGGGGTCATCATCGGGAAGTCGCCCATGAACACGGTCTGGCTCTTGATCTCGCCGGTGGTGTTGTTGGTGAACTCCGCCGTCACGAAGAACGGCGCGCAGTAGGTGAGGTCCTTCTCCTTGCACTCCTCGATCGAGGCCTTGACCTCCTCGAACCGGGGGTTGGTGAAGGACAGCGACATCGATCCCGAGAAATCCTCGATCGGGGAGATCTCGGTCAGGATCTCCTCGAGGCCGGGAGTCTGCGGGGCGTCGGCACCGACCCGGGCGCGCCAGGCGTCGTTGCCCACCAACCAATCGAAGGAATCGGTCTGGAGTGCCAGGAGATTGGGCACATCCAGTTGTTCGGCGATCTTCCCGAAGGAGATCCTTTGCTTGCTGCCGGCGTGATTGCGGGAAGGGGCGTAGGTGCGCGAAGAGCTGCCGGGGCGGGAGACTGCCAAGATGCGTCCTTCCGAGGACCTGTGGATCCGAACGGCCGTCGTGCGCGCACTCCGACCACCCGCCGGACAAGCGGGTGGCAAGGCGGAAGGCAGCGCAAACTAGCAGTGTAGCCCAAAGGCACACCACTGTCGAATCCGTCGGCCCGGAGTGATGTGACCTCCATCTCGGGCACAGCCGGTCACTCAGAGCGACCACATCGGTGCGCTCACCAAAGAGCGTGCCCCCGCCGGCCCACGGCGTCAAGAGTTTGTTCGGACTGTGCGCGTTATCCTGCCTCGACCGCGCCGATCAAGAAGGAGCTGACTTTCCTGGTGCCCTCCCCTCTCCCGACCCCACCGCAGGTCGTGATCCTCGCCGCCGGCATGGGCACCCGACTGGGCCGGCCGTACCCGAAACCGCTGACCCCGCTGCGGGACGGGCGCACGATCCTGCGGCACCAGCTCGACCGGGTCGCCGCGGCGCTGGGTGCCGGCACGCCCGTGATGCTGGTGGTCGGCTTCAAGATGGACCTGATCATGGAGGCGGCCCCCGAGGCGGTGTTCGTCTACAACGAGGTGTACGACCAGACCAACACCTCCAAGAGCCTGCTCAAGGCACTGCGGCACACCCCGCCCGGCGGCGTCCTGTGGATGAACGGCGACGTGGTGTTCACCGACAGCCTGCTGGCGGACCTGGTCGCGGTGCTCGCGGCCGACGCGAGCTTCATCTGCGTCAACACCGAGTCCGTGGCCGAGGAGGAGGTCAAGTACACCCTCGACGGCGACGGGCACGTGAAGGACCTGTCCAAGCAGGTTCCCGACGCGCTCGGGGAGGCGGTCGGCATCAACTACGTGTCGGCCGCCGACAAGGCGGTGCTGATCGAGCACCTGGAGCAGTGCGCCGACCAGGACTACTTCGAACGGGGCATCGAGACGGCCATCGCCGACGCCGGGCTCCGATTCCGGGCCGTGGACATCTCCCGGCACGGCTGCGTCGAGGTCGACTTCGACGCCGACCTCGAACGGGCCAACACCCTCGAGGTCGGCCAGGACGCGCGGTGACCGGCCCCGACGCGGGCAGCGGCCCCGACGCGGGCAGCGACCACCGGCGGCGGCCCGCCCGGCGTGCCCGGCCCACGGCCGCGGGTGCCCGCCCCACGGCCGCGGATTTCCTGGCCCGCCACCGGGGCGGCGGGCTGTTCACCGAGACGGTCAACCAGCGGCTCGGGGCGCATACAGCGGTACTGGCCCACCGGACCCGGCTGGCGCCGTCCGCGCTGACCCTGGTCAACCTCCTGCTCGGGCTGGCGGCCTCGGCGCTGGTGGTGCTGCACGCGCCCGCGCTGGCGGCCGGCACCGTGCGGCCGTGGACCGTCGGGCTGCTCGCGCTGCTGGCCTGGCAGGTGGCCTACACGCTGGACTGCGCCGACGGGCAGCTCGCCCGGGTGACCGGCCAGGCCGGTCCGGCCGGCGCGAGGGTCGACATCCTGTGCGATGTCGCGGTGCAGATCGGGCTGGTCTCCGCGGTCGGTGCGGTGGCCGCGGCCTTCTCCCCCGGGCTGCCGGTGTGGTTCGTGGCGGTGTTCGCCGGCACCTGGATGGTGAACCTGGTCACCTCGGTGCTGGCGTCGGGGGCGGCGGCGGGGAGCCTGATCGCGTCGGCCTCGCCGGTGGTGCGGCTGGTGAAGCTGAGCCGCGACTACGGCGCGGTGGTCACGGTGGTCGGGCTGGTGTTGGCGTTCGCGCCGGCCTGGACGGTCTGGCTGATGGTGGCGTTCTCGCTGTTCAACGGGCTGTTCCTGGTGGCCGGGATCGCGCAGTCGGCACTGCGGGCCGGCCTGGTGGCGCCGCGGACCGCGTCCCGGACCGCGCCGCCGGCAGGGCTCGATCCGGAGCGCCGATGAGGCGGCTGCGCGCCAACGCCGCCGGGATCGCCGACCAGCTCGTCAACGCCGGGGCCAATGCGGCGACCGGCCTGCTGGTCTACCCGTTCCTGCCGCCGGAGGACACCGGCGACGTGCTGTTCGCGCTGGCCTGCGGCTACTTCGTCGTCGGCGTCTCGCGGGCCGTGGTCGGCGACGTGCTGCTGGCCCACACGTCGCGGTACGAAGGCGAGGTCCGCCGCCGGCACGTCCGGGACGCGGCGGCCACGGCGCTCGGGCTCGGGTTCCTCGGCACAGTGCTGGCGCTGGTGGCGTCCACGGTGGGACCGCACTACCTCGTGCTGCTGGTCTGGCTGGCACCGTTCCTCCCCTTCCTGTTGCTGCACGATGCCGGCCGGTACGCGTTCCTGGCCGAGGGGCGACCGGAGCGCGCCCTCGTCGCCGACCTGACCTACGTGGCGGTCCAGGCGGTCGGGCTGGTGGCGCTGCTCCGGTGGGGGGCACGGCAGCCCGACGGCTCCCCCGCGGCCGAGGTCTTCCTGCTCGCCTGGGGACTCGGCGCGGTGGCCGGTGCCCTGTCGTTCGTGCTCCGGGCCCGGATCAACCCGCTGCGGGGCCGGGTCCCGGCCTGGCTGGCCGAGTCCCGGCACCTCTCGGGCTGGTTCACCGCGACGGCCGTGCTGGGCCAGGCCCAGGTGCAGCTCGTCTACACCCTCGTGGTCGACGTGCTCTCCAAGCCTGCACTGGCGACGCTGCGGCTGGCGCAGTACGGGCTGCTGATGCCCGCGCAGAACCTGCAGATCGCGCTGGCCAGCCTGCTGGTGCCGCGGATGTCGCGGCTGGCCCACGCCGGGGACGTCGCCGGGCTGCGGCGGCTGGTCCGGCGCGCGCTCGGCCTCACGGCGCTGGCCGCGGCGGTGCCGCTGCTCGGGGTGCCGCTGGCGGGGCCGGCGCTGCGGTGGCTGCTGCCCGAGTACGCCGGCGCCGCCGCGCTGGCGTTGCCGGTGGCCCTGCAGGCCGCGATCTACCTGCTGCAACTGCCGTTCGGTGCGGCGATGCGCGGGATGCACGCGGTGCGGGCACTGTTCGCGCAGTATGCGGTCTTCACGGGCGCCACCGTGGTGGGACTGCTCACCGGGGCGCTCTGGGCCGGCCTGGTCGGGGCGGCCTGGGGCATGACCAGCGGCGCCGTGGTGGGGTTCGCGGCGATGCTGGTGCTCTACCGGCGGGCGACCGCCCGGCACGTCCCCCCGGTGGACGGCGACGAGCATGTGGACGAAGGGGCGGCGGACGCCACGCCCGTAGGATGAGCCCCGGCCCGGGCCCGGTGTGCCCGGCCCGGCATCTGTACTCCCCGCACCCCGCGGGTCGACCAACGAGGACGGACAGCAGCGTGACCGAGCCGACCGACGGCCAGCCCACCTCTCCTGCGGCACCCCGCGCCGAGCCGGCCGGCGCCGGCGCCGGGGGGGCGGAGGCGTCCACGGAGTCGGGCCGGGTCGCCCTGGTCACGGGGATCACCGGCCAGGACGGCTCCTACCTCGCCGAACTGCTGCTGGCCAAGGGCTACCAGGTGCACGGGATCGTCCGGCGCGCCTCGATGTTCAACACCGAGCGGCTCGAGGACATCTACCAGGACCCGCACGAGGGCCACCGGCGCCTGTTCCTGCACTACGGGGACATCACCGACTCGTCCAGCCTGGTCAACCTGGTGCGCGACATCGGGCCCCAGGAGGTCTACCACCTGGCCGCCCAGAGCCACGTGCGGGTCAGCTTCGACATCCCGGAGTACACCGGCGAGGCCACCGGCCTGGGCACGATCCGCCTGCTCGAGGCGATCCGCGCGGCCGGGGTGCAGACCCGCTACTACCAGGCGTCGACCTCGGAGCTGTTCGGCTCCACACCGCCACCGCACAGCGAGGAGACGCCGTTCCACCCGCGCAGCCCGTACGGCGTCGCGAAGATCTACTCGTACTGGGCAACGGTGAACTACCGGGAGTCCTACGGCATCCACGCCTCCAACGGCATCCTCTTCAACCACGAAAGCCCCAGAAGGGGTGAAACGTTTGTAACCCGGAAAATCACCCGGGCGGTGGCGCGGATCGCCGCCGGGCTCCAGTCCGACCTGTTCCTCGGCAACCTCGATGCGGTGCGCGACTGGGGATACGCCCCGGAGTTCGTCGAGGGCATGTGGCGGATGCTCCAGCAGGACGCCCCGGACGACTACGTGCTCGCCACCGGCAAACCGGCGAGCATCCGCGACTTCCTCGGTGCCGCGTTCGGCCACGCGGGGCTGGACTGGGAGCAGTACGTGCGGCACGACGCCCGGTACGAACGGCCGGCCGAGGTGGACGCCCTGATCGGCGACCCGTCCAAGGCCAGGCGCCAGCTCGGCTGGGAGGCCGAGACCGACTGGCGGGCGCTCGCGGAGATCATGGTCGACGCCGACGTGAAGTCACTGGACGACCAGCTCTCCGGCCGGTCCGTCCGCCTCGACCGCTGAGCCCACGTCCTGGCGCTGCGGGCGGATCGCCACCGACGGGACCGCCACGGACGGCGGCCGGGCCGCTCGGATGGAGTCAGCGCCAGGCGATGCCGATGCCGTCGCCCGGGAACCAGTGGCGCGCCGGCTCCTCGGCGAAGTAGAGGAACCTCCGGCCGGTGCGCTCGGCGTGCGCGGGCAGCACGTCGGTGACCGCGGCGTTATCGCTCAGCAGCACCGCCCGTTCGGCCAGCTTCTGCTCGACGGCGTCGAACTCGGCCCGCTCGTGCTCGACCGCGTGGTCGCTGTCGTGCAGGAACAGGTCGATCGGCCGGTCCAGGGCCGGGATCGACTGGAGCGAGTCGCCGATCACCACGTCGACGACCCCGGCCCACGGTTCGGCCCGCACCAGGTAGCCCGCCTCGGGGTTGATGTCCAGGGCGGTGAGCCGACCGACCGCACCCTCCTCGGCGTTGCGCAGCAGCGCGGCGGCGATGACGCACGACCCGAGGCCCTTGTCGATTCCGGACTCCACCACGTGGGCGGGCCGCAGGGCCCGGATCAACGCGTACCAGCCGAGCCGACGCCCGTACCGCACCTGCTTGTCGGCCAGGCCGCGGCGGTCGGACCCGGCGGTCGCGACCTGGATGTGGTCGCGCAGCCGCTCGTCGGCTTCGAGCTCCTCGACGTAGCCGCGGAGCTGCTTGGGCGAGACGTTCTCGCAGACCGCGCCCAGGTACCACACCAGGTGCTCGCGGTTGAGCGGCGTGAGGTCGTAGGTGTAGTTGTGGTGCTCCCGCGAGGTGAACAACCATCTGGCCGTCGAGCCGAGCACCCGGGCATCGTGCCGGAGTACCCGGCTGGCACGGACGGGGAACGCGGCGAGGGGCGCCAGCCGGGTGCGGGCGATGCGGCGGCGCAGAGACAGACCAGACATGGCCCGAACCCTATCGTCGGACGTCGGGTCCGCGGGCACCCGGCGGCACGGCGTCGCGGGCGGCGGCCGCCGCGCCGACGGAGTCAGCCGGCGGGCTGGCCCGCGGCCTCCACTGTGTCCTCACCGGGCGCGGACTCCTCACCCGGCGCCGGGCGGCCGAAGACCACCCACGCCTCACCCGCGGCCAGGACGAGCCACAGCGTCGCGCCCGCGCCGCCGAGCAGCCAGTCCGAGGCGACGATCGTGGGCAGCGCGGCGACCGCGGCGATCGTCAGCCAGGCCGGTGCGCCCCGACGCAGGGCGTGGTAGAGCAGCAGCCCGAGGCCGACGAGGAACGCGAGGACGCCGAGGACGCCGCCGCGGCGCAGCGCACCCACGGCGGCGTTGTCGGTGGTGTTCTTGGTGGGTTCGACCCCCGGCCTGGAGGGGGCGCGTACCACCGCACCGCGGGCGTGGTCGGAGTTGCCGAAGACCTTCTCGGCCACCGAGTCGCCCCGGAAGTCCGACCACACCCGCTTCCAGATCTCGGTGCGTCCGCTGGTCACGTCGACGCCCGCCTCGTCGGTCTCCGAGGCGGTCTGGTAGCGGCTCTGGGTCAGCGACGCCACACCGCCCTGGCCCAGGAACAGCAGCCCCACCAGCGCGAGCGGCACCAACGCCGCGGCGACCGCCCTGCCGCGGGTGGCATGGGACGGCATCCCGTCGTCCGGGGCCCTGCCCTTGGCGGCCAGCCGCCGCTGACGCCACACGAGCAGGGCGTGCACGGCCGCCGCGGCGGCCGTGAACACCAGCGCCGTCCGGGAGTTGGTGAGGACGCAGGTCAGCGTGACCACTGCGAGCACCGCCCACCGTTGCCAGGCGGCAAACGCGCGGTCGGGCGCGATCCGCAGCGCCACGATCACGCTGACGGCGGCGAGGGAGTTGGGGTGGTAGAGAAGGCCGGGACCGCCCCAGAACCGCATCTCCATCCCGTTGCCCCACCCGGTGCTGGGCACGGCGTGGACGTCGTCGAACACGTTGCCCGAACCCACCAGCACCAGCGCGGCCATGGCCAGCAGGAACGCGGCCACCACACCGACCGACGGGTCGCGGCCCGTCCGGCGGACGGCCACCACCACCGCCAGCGCCGTCACCAGCGCGAGGCCCAGGAACGCCGTCCGCTGCGCGGCGATCCCGACGTGTGCGGTGAGCACCGCACCGACGACGGCCACCGGCCAGAGCACCACACCGAGGTAGAACGTGCCGAGCCGGGGCAGCCGCAGCGCGTCCCGGAACCACGGGAACGTCCAGAGCCCGAGCGCCAGGGCGCCGAGGGCGTACACCGACCACGAGACGAGCTGCTGCTGCGTCCACGTCCAGCTGACGATGCCGCTGACCACGACGAAGCCACCGAGCGCCAGCCCGGGCCAGGTCACCCCGCGCAGCGACAGCGACAGCCCCAGCAGTGCCATCCCGAGGGCCGCGCCGAACGCCGCCCGCAGCCCGTTGGCGGCGTCGATCTGGACGGCCTCCACCATCCAGGCGAGCAGCACGACCGCACCCGCCACCCATGCGAACCGGGTGTGGCGGGCAGTCCAGCGGCCGGGGTCCAGGATCGGCCACCCGGGGAGCCGCAGTCGCCCGCTGGTCGGCGGCGCGTCCGGGGCCTGGGTCTGGGGAGTACGCGTGGGGGTTGCCAAGGCTCGCGGTCTCTCTCGACGTCGCGGTCAGGGACGCGGCCGATTGTGTCACGGCGGTACGCACAGCCCGACGAGCCGGCCCGGTCGCGCCGAGGACACCCGCCCGACGCCCCGCTGGGAGGCGCGGTCCGAGCCGGCGGCCCAGTTGGCTCAGGGTGCGATTGGACTGGTCAGGAGCTGCGGCCCGCCCGGCTGGCGCGGAGCGCGGTCAGCTGCTCGTACACCGCGACCAGGCGCTCGGTGTTCACGGCGGGCGTGAACGAGGCGAGGTACCGGTCGCGGGCCACCGCGGCCAGCCCGGCTGCCTCGGCCGCCGCCCGGGGCAGCGCGGCGGCGAAGGCGTCGGCGGTCGGCTCGACCACCCAGCCGGCGGGCTCCGGCTCCCCCGCGCCGACCAGGAACGGCAGCCCGCCCTTGTCGGTGGCCAGCACGGGACGGGCGTTGGCCAGCGCCTCGACCACCACCATCGGGCAGATGTCGTCCCAGATCGAGGGCACCACCAGCGCGGCGGACGCCCGGATGGCCGCGTCCCGGCCGGCCGCGTCGAGACGCCCGAGGTACGCGAGGTCGCCGCGGCCGGCGGCGGCGGCCTCGATCTCGTCCCGCATCGGCCCGTCGCCGACGATCCGCAGCGTGCCGAGGGATCCGTCGGGGTGCCGGCGCCAGGCGTCCAGCAGCAGGTCGAGGCCCTTCTCCTCGGTGAGCCGTCCGACGAAGACCAGCCCTTCGCCGATCTCCGTGTGCTCTCCCGGATCCGGTGCGCTGTTGGGCTTGACCACGATCTGCTCGTCGGTGATCCCGAACGAGCGGAGGTGGCCGGCCAGCGCCGGGGTGAGCGCCAGGTACCGCTCGACCGACCGCCAGGTGCCCCGGTGCGCGGCGAGGGCCGCCGCCATCACCGCGCTCTGGGCGCGCGAGCCCCGGTAGCAGGCGTGCCGCACCGCCGGCAGCGGCACGGTCTTGCCGAGGCAGTCGTGACACGGCCGCCCGTCCCGGAAGTACACACCGGGGGCGCACACGTGCCGGAAGTTGTGCACGGTCTGGACGACGGGCACGCCGCGGGCATGGGCGGTGCGCACCACCCAGGGCGAGAGCAGCGGGTACGGGTTGTGCAGGTGCAGCACGTCCGGCCGCTCCCGCCGGATCAGCGCGCGGAGTTCGCGCTGGGCGGCCGCGGCGTACACGGGCGAGAGCGGCAGCAGCGCCTTCTGGGCCGGCGGCAGCGTGCCGATCTCGTCCGAGCTGCGCAGGAACGGCACGACCTCCACGCCGGCGCCGGTCAGCAACCCGATCTCGGCGTCGACAACCATGTTCTCCCCGGACGGCTGGGCCGAGGAGTACCGGTTGTGCGCGACGACGACCTTCATCTGCGTCTCTTCCGACTGGGCTGGCGCGGCCGCGGGAACGGCCTCGGGGCCATCCTGACGGACGGCTCGGGGAAGCCGGCCGGCGGCCGCGGGCGGTTAGGCTGCTCGACGTTACCGGAACCGTGAGGGGTGCCCCGCCCGTGAACGAGCAGAGCCGCGAGCACAACAGTCTCCCGAACGCGACCGCCGCGCGGAGCGAGGTGGGCGCGTGAGTCCTGCCGCCTTCCACCACCCCCTCCCGCGCGACGCGCGGGTGTTCGTCGCCGGTCACGGTGGCCTGGTCGGGTCGGCGATCTGGCGGCACTTCGAGGCGGCCGGTTTCACCGCGCTGGTCGGGCGCCGGTCCAAGGAACTGGACCTGCGCGACCGGGAGGCCACCCGGGCGTTCTTCGACGAGGGGCGGCCCGCGTACGTGGTCGACGCCGCGGCCCGGGTCGGCGGCATCATCGCCAACAGCACCCGTCCCGCGGAGTTCCTCTCCGACAACCTCCGCATCCAGCTCAACCTGCTCGACGCCGCGCACGAATTCGGCGTGGAGCGGTTCCTGTTCCTCGGTTCCAGCTGCATCTACCCGAAGTTCGCGCCGCAGCCGATCCGTGAGGACGCCCTGCTCACCGGCCCGCTGGAGCCCACCAACGAGGCGTACGCGATCGCCAAGATCGCCGGGGTCACGCAGGTCCAGGCGCTGCGCCGCGAGCACGGCCGCTCCTACATCTCGGCGATGCCCACCAACCTCTACGGCCCGGGGGACAACTTCGAGATCCCCGGCGCGCACGTCATCCCGATGCTGATGCGGCGGATGCACGAGGCGGAGGAGCGCGGGGACGCGGCGTTCACGATCTACGGCACCGGCACGCCCCGGCGCGAGTTCCTGCACACCGACGACCTCGCCGCCGCCTGCCTGCTGCTGCTGGAGCGCTACGACGACGACGCCCCGGTCAACGTCGGCTGCGGCACGGACGTCACGATCGACGAGCTGGCCCGGATGATCGCCGACCTGGTGGGCTACCGGGGCGCGTTCGTCCACGATTCCAGCAAGCCGGACGGCACCCCCCGCAAGGTGCTGGACGTGTCCCGCATCCGCGCCCTGGGTTGGGCGCCGAGTGTGGAGCTCGCCGACGGCCTCGCCCGCACGTACGACTGGTACCGCGCCCACCTGGCCGACGTCCGGCGGTAGCGGCCGTCGGGGAGCACTTGCCCGTCCGGGCAGCCGCCGTGCCCGCCGCGCCCGCCGCGCCCCGGACGCATCCCCTACGCTCGGGCGAGAAGAAGATCCGAACGGAGAACAGATGAGCACCGGCACCGACGCGTCCGGCCCGTCCTACGGGGCGTCCGAGCACTACGACCAGCGCTACTTCGACTGGCAGAACAGTGACATCGGCATCAAGACGCGGTTCAAGGTGAAGATCTTCGCCCCGCACATCGCGCCCACCGACACGGTCGCCGACTTCGGCTGCGCCGGCGGCGGCATGCTCGCGGGGCTGGACTGCGCCCGCCGGATCGGGATCGAGATCAACGACGTGGCCCGCGCCGCCGCCGAGCGCGACCACGGCATCGAGACCTACGCCAGCGTGGCCGACGTGCCCGACGAGGTCGCCGACGTGGTGGTCTCCAACCACGCGCTGGAGCACATCGAGGCGCCGATCGACGCGCTGCGCCAGCTGCGGCCGAAGATCAAGGAGGGCGGCAAGCTCGTGCTGCTGCTCCCGATCGACGACTGGCGCGGCCAGAAGCAGTGGGATCCGGGCGACATCAACCGGCACCTCTACACCTGGACGCCGCTGCTGCTGGGCAACGCCCTGGACGAGGCCGGCTACCGGCCCGAGACGACGCGGATCATCCACCGCACGCTGATGCGGGGCTTCTCCCGGTTCGCCAAGCTGCCGGAGCCGGTGTTCGAGGGGCTGCAGATGGTCTACTCCCGGCTGCGCCACCGCCAGGAACTGCTCGCCGTCGCCCGCCCCACCTGAGACCGCGCGGGGGGGTGGCGGGGCGGGCGGGTCAGCGGCGCCAGCGGTCGGTGAGCGCGCCGTAGACGAAGATCGGGTTGCCGATCAGGTAGCGCTTCCACAACCGCCGCGGCTCGGTGGCCAGCCGGTACGCCCATTCCAGGCCGTTCCGCTGCAGGAACGCCGGCGCCAGCGGCTTCACCCCGGCGTGGAAGTCGAACGCCGCGCCGACCGGGACGACCGTGCAGTCAAGCCGTGCGGTGTACGCCCCGACGAACTCGTCCTGCCGGGGCGTGCCGATGCCGACCCAGAAGACGTCCGGCCGGGCGGCCCGTGCCCGCTCGACCAGCGCCTCTTCCTCCTCGTCGGTCAACGGCCGGAACGGTGGCGACTCCACGCCGACGATCTGCACCCCCGGGAAGCGGTCGGTGAGCGCGTCGGCGAGCTTGGCCACGGTCTCCGGCGAGGCGCCGTACAGGTAGTGGCGCAGGCCGTGCTCGCGGCCCCGGTCCAGCGCGTCGAGCATCAGCGTGGGGCCGTGTGCGCGCTCGGTCATCTCGGGGTGGCCGCGCCGCCGGCCGACCATCGCCACGTAGTGGCCGTCGGCGAAGTTCAGGTCGCTGTCGTTGAGCAGCGCGCGGTAGTCCCGGTCGCGGATCGCCAACGAGAGCGTGTAGGCGTTGCAGAGGTGGGTGCGGCGCGGCTCGCCGTAGCGCGAGGCCAGCACCGCGTCGGCGGCCGACACCGGGGTGACGGCATCGATCCGGACTCCGCAGCACACGAACGTGCCCGGGCGGGTGGCGGAGGGGTTCGACATGGCCAGGCCAGCCTAGTCAGAGTGCCTCGACCTTGGCGATCCGCCAGTCGTCGGCGACCTTCCTCATGGTGACCCGGACCCGGTTCTGGTCGACCTTGGTGCCCTGGATCCGGGTGCTGGTGGTCGACTGGTTGACGAACAGCATGACGACCGCCTCGTCGCCGTCGGCCCGGACGATCCCCGCTGCCGAAACCGACGCCCGGACCACCGCCTTGTACTGCACCGCGATCGGGATCAGCGCCTTGCTGGTCTTGGCGTACTCGTCGGCGAACGAGCCGGTGAGCCGCTGCCTGGCCGCTGCCACGTCGGCATCGATGCGCCGATGGTCGTAGGAGAGGAGCAGTTGCGTGTCGGTCACCGCGGCGGCCTGGGCCTCCCGCGCGGCGTCGGCGGAGTTCACGGTGCGCAGGTCGAGCACCCCGAGGACTCCCGCGGCGACCACGGCCAGCGCGACCGCCCCGATCAGCCAGGGCGACGGCCGCGCGGGAGCGGAGGCAGTCGGCGGTCGGCGCTGGCCCGGACGCGGTCGGCCGGCGGCACGGCTGCTGCTGTCCGACCGGGAACGGACCGGCGAGGTGGCAGCGGCCCGGCCGGCGGGGCGAATGCGCACGGAGAAGGACGGGCCCGCCGCGTCGGGGCTGACCACTGCAGGGGGGGCCGCCTCGGGTGTGTCCGCCTCGGCAATGGCGACCTCGGCTCGGCTGACCGCCTCGTCGTGCTCGACGGCACGGCGGTCGGCCTTGGCCGCTCGCGCCGCGTTGCGCAGCGTCCGCGGAACCGGACGACGGGACATCGACACTCCTTCTCGTGACAGCTTCGCCAGGGCGGCCGGTCAGCCGACGAACGACAGTTCGGCCACCCGCCAGCGCCCGTCGGCAAGGGCCATCTCGACCTGGACCCGGTAGTGCAGGATCTGCCCCCTCGGCACCTTGAGGTTGCGGATGTTCTGGTCGGCGACGATCAGCACGACGGCGGAGTCGGTGTCGGAGGACACCACTCCGGCCTCGATCACCTCCCCGGTCGCGGTCACCTTGTTGGCCACGACCCGCTGCTTGTAGACCGTCTGGCCCTCGGCGAACTCCTTCTTGAAGTTGCCGGTGGAGGCGTCCAGGACCCGGCGGACGTCGGCGTCGATCGTCGCGGCGCTGACGCCGAAGAAGTCCTTGATCGCCTGGCGCGCGGCCACCAGCGCCGCCGTACGCCCGTCGGCCGGCGTCCGCTTGTCGTTGAGGTGCCAGCCGAAGAAGCCGGCGGCGCCCAGCGCGGCCACCAGCAAGACCACGAGAACGGCCGTTCCGGTGCCGCGCAAGGACCCGACCAGGCGCGCCAGCAGAGTCCGGGCGACGCTGTCCGGCCCTGGCCGCGCGCCTCGGCGTCCGGCCTCCGGCGTCGGCTTGGGGCGCTTGGCACGTGCGGCGGTGGGCCGCGGGGTGTCCGCGGCGGACGGCGGGGCGTCCGCCGCCTCGGCGTCGACGTCGTCGACCACGTCGGTCGTGCCGTCCTGCCCGGCCTCGGCGGACGGCGGGGTGTCCGGTGCCTCGTCGGCCAGGGCGACGGCTTCGTCCGGCTGGATGGCGTCGGCGCCCGTGCCGGAGACAGCGCTGTCCGGCGCGGCTGCTGCCTGCCCGCGTGCCATGTCGTCCTCCCCGTCCATGCTCTCAGTATTTGACCGCCCGCCCTGCGACCTGCGCATCAAGGGGCGGTAGCGACTCTCAGTCAACCAGCCAACGGGCCGAGCAGCAGCGCCTTCCACGACTGCTCGCCCAACACCTGCTGCTGTCCGCCGGTCGTGCCGAGCTGGATCGGCTGGCCGTCCGGGCCGACGGCGAGCCCGGTCGCCGGGTCGTAGCCGGCCACGGCGACCAGTTGCTGCGGGGTCAGGGCAGGGGTGCCGGGCACGGTGCCCGGCAGCACTCCCGGATCCTGGACGGGTGGTCCGAGCGGGGCCGGCCCGGCATCGCTGCCCGGCCGCGGCGCGTTCTGCCAGCCCCGCACCACGGCACCCCGGGCCCGCTCCGCGTCAGTGCAGGCGTAGCGGCCGTCGCGCTTGCCGTAGACGCAGGGAGCGGGGTCGTCGAAGTTGATCACCAGGCCGAAGTGGGCCGTGCCGTCGCCCGGGGCCACCGTGAAACTGCCGGCGACCACCCCCGGATAGGTGGCGAGGATCTGCTCCAGGCCATTGACCCGGCGGGACTGGATCTGCCCGACCGTGATCAGGTTGCCGAGCAGCATCCCGACGGCCGGCCGCAGGTCGCGGAGCAGGAGAACGACCTCGGAGGTGGCGACCGGCCCGTTGGCCAGCAGCCTCCGCAGATCGGCGTCGCTGGACCGCAGCGTCGCGGAGAGCTGGGCGAGCGAGTCGGCCCACGAGCGGATCGCGCTGGAGGAGGCCACCTGCGTGTCGAGCACGGTCTGGCCGTCACGGATCAGGGCGATCGTCTGGGGCAGGCTCTCGGTGGCCGCCGCGAGCAGCGCGTCCCCGTCGTCGATCAGGCCCCGCAACGCCGGACCGGTGCCGTCGAATGCCTTGCCGAGCTCGTCGACGACCACCCGCAGGTCCTCGGTGTCGACCGACCGCACCAGCTCGTCGAGGTGCAGCAGCACCACCTCGACGGCGAGCGGACCGCTCGTGCGCTGCAGCGGGATCACGTCGTCGGCCCCGAGGAACGGTCCGTTCCCGGACGGCGGCCGCAGGTCGACGTACTGCTCGCCCACGGCCGACCGGTTGGTCACCACCGCCCGGGTGTCGGCCGGCACCTGCACGCCCCGGTCGAGCCGCAACGACACCCGGACGCCGTCCGGCCGCAGCCGCAGGTCGCCGACCCGGCCGACCTGCACGCCGCGGTACGTCACGGCCGCGTTGGTGAAGATGCCGCCGGACTCGGCGAAGTCGGCGTGCACCAGGTAGGTGCGGCCGAACAGGGTGTCGCCCAGGCCGACGTACCGGACGCCGACGAACGCGACGCCCAGCGCGGCGAGCACGACGAACGCCGTGACCTGGAGCTTCACCCGGCGGGGGATCATCGGCGCAGCCCTCCGGTCAACAGGTCGAGCAGTGAGGGACGGGGCGTCAGGCCGGGCGGGGACGGGCCCGTGAGCGGCGGGACCACCCCGTCCAGCGGCGGCAGCGGCAGCCCGTCCGGGCCGACCGGCTCGGTGCCGATCGGCGCCGGCGTCTCCCCGACCAGGTTGGCGAGCGTGTTGCGCAGGTCGAGGTCCAGCGTGACGTGCAGGTTGGTGAAGTCGCCCTGGACGCCGTTCGACCACCGTGCGCGGGAACGGATAGCTCAGCAGCATCTCCAGCCCCCGCGGGAGGTAGGTGCCGGCCGCGACCAGGTTCTGCAGGATCGGCTGGAGCGCGCGCAGGTCGGCGACGACGTCGGCCTGGCTGGCGTTGATCACCCGGACGCCCACCGCGCCGAGCCGGTCGAGGGCACGCAGCATCGCGGTGAGCTGTCCGCGCTGGTCGGCCAGCACCTTCAGGCCCGGGCCGATCTCGGTGAGGGCGGTCTCGATGACCTTCTTCTGGGCGTTCAGGGTGCCCGCGAGCCGGTCGAGCGCGTCCAGGGCCCGGACGATGTCGGCCTTCTGGTCGTTCAGCCCTCCGACGAAGCGGTCGAGCTGGGTGAGCAGGTTGCGCAGGTTGGCCTCGCGGCCGGCCAGCGCGCCCTTCAGCTCGCGGTTGATCGTCCGGATCTGGTCGACGCCGCCGCCGCCGAGCAGCAGGGAGAGCGCGGAGAGCACCTCCTCGACCTCGGCGTTGCGGCCGCTGCGGGCCAGCGGGATGACGTCGCCGTCGGACAGGCTGCCCACCGCGGTCTCGCGCGCCGGCGGGCCGAGCGAGACGAACTTCTCGCCCAGCAGGCTGGTCTGCCGGATCTGTGCCACCGCGTTGTCGGGCAGCTTCGCCTTCGACGCCACCCGCACGACGACCTCGGCCGTGAACCCGGAGAGCCGGATCTCCTCCACCCCGCCGACGGTCACGTCGTCGACCTTCACCGCGGCCTGCGGCACCAGGTCGAGCACGTCGCGGAACTGGATGGTGACCCGGTAGGCGTCCTCGTCCGTGGCCGCGCCGCCGGGCAGCGGCACGCCGTAGATGCCCTGCGACGAGCAGCCGGCGAGCAT
Organism: uncultured Actinomycetota bacterium; assembly: GCA_963740255.1. Classification (GTDB taxonomy): domain Bacteria; phylum Actinomycetota; class Actinomycetes; order Mycobacteriales; family Cryptosporangiaceae; genus CAVUDO01. The sequence goes on from CAVUDO010000002.1 coordinate 1,977,669, forward strand.
GGCCAGCACGGCGGCCAGCGCGACCGCGGCAACGCCGGTCCGGCGCGGGAAGCGGGCCATCAGCGGCCTCCCCGCAGGATGCCGCCGAGGGTCGGGTCGAGGGTGCCGGTCACGCCCGGCGTGGTCGGCGGGGGTGCGGTGGGCTGGTCGGCGTTCGCGCCGGGCACCTGCCGCAGCGGCGTGCCGGCGAGCAGGCGCTTGAGCGGCTCCGGGATCTGCAGGTTGTGCAGCTTCAGCGCCTTCACCAGCGTGAAGCACTCCTTCGGGATCTGTTCCAGCGGCAGCCGGGCGGTGGCGGTGCAGATGAAGATCGCCAGATCCTCCGGCGCCATCAGGTTGTTGCGGTTGTCCAGCGTGCCGGCCGACGGGTTGAACGCGAGGTTGAGGTTGGACAGCGCGGCGGGCGCGACGTCCAGGAACGAGGTGAGCGCCTCCTTCTGCCGGACCAGGATCGCGGTCACCTCCGCCAGCGCCTTGACGTTGCGGGTGAGCAGGGCCCGGTTGTCCCGGACGAACGAGGCGACCTGGGCGAGCGCGACCGAGAGCGTGCGCAGCGCGGCGGCGAGCTCGTCCTTGTCGCGGGCGAGCTGGGCGCCGACCTTGGCCAGCCGGGTGTTGAACTGGCGCACCGCGGCGTCGCTGGTGGCCAGCGCGGTGGTGAACCGCTGCAGGTTGCGGACCGTGCCGAAGAGGTCGTCGCGTCCCTCGGCGAGGGTCTTGGTGGCCGTGGAGAGGTCGCGCAGCGTCTTGTTGACCTGCTCGCCCTGGCCTTCGAGGTTGCGCCGGCCGACCGAGAGCAGGGTGGAGAGCGAGCCGTCGGCGTTGGCGCCCTGGGGGCCGAGCGCGGTGGCGAGGTCGTCCAGCGAGGCGTAGACCCGGTCGAGCTCCACCGGGGTCGCCGTGCGCGCCAGCGGCAGGTCGGCGCCGTCGCGCATCGCCGGGCCGCCGGTGTACACCGGGGCCAGCTGGACGTACCGGTCGCTCACCACCGACGGCGGCACGATCACCGCGACGGCCCCGGCCGGCACCTGGTACTTGTCCTCGTAGACCATCCGCACCCGGACGCTGCCGCCGTCCGGGACGACCTCGGTGATCTCGCCGACCTTCACGCCGAGGATCCGCACGTCCGAACCGGGGTAGATGCCCACGGCCGAGCTGAAATGGGCGGTGACCGTGCGGCCGGAACCCCCGCCGACCACGATCCACGACCCGGCCACGAGCACCACGGTGGCGATCAGCACGGCCACCACCCGGGGCCCCAGGCGCGACAGGCGGCTCATCGGCCACCTCCCGGGACCACGGGCACGACCGGCGGGGTGAGCAGGCCGTCGACGTAGACGTCGAACCAGCGGCCGTTGCCGAGGGTGTTGGCGAACGCCTTCACGAACGGGCCGAGCAGCTGGATGCTCTGCTCAAGCTGGCGCTGGTTGCGCTGCAGGATCGCGACCACCTTCTCCAGGTTGACCAGGGCGGGCCGCAGCGACGCGCGGTTCTCGGCCACGAGCTTGGTCAGCTGGTCGGACAGCGCCACGGTGTTGACCAGCAGCCGGTGGATGACCTCGCGGCGGGCGTCGACCTCGGTCAGCAGCAGGTTGCCGTCGGCGACGAGCTTCTGGAACTCCTGGTCGCGCTCCGCGATCACGCCGGTGACCGTGCGGGTGCGGTCGAGCAGCGTCTTGAGCTGCGCGTCCCGGCTGGCGATCGTGGCCGAGAGCCGGGACAGCCCGCGCAGCGACCCGCGGACCTCCTCGGGGGTGTCGGCGAACGTCTCCGACAGGGTGTCGAACGCCTTCGCGAGCTGCACGGTGTCGATCTGCTCGACGGTGGTGGTCAGGCCGCTCACGGCCTCGATCACGTCGTAGGGCGACGCGGTGCGCGAGAGCGGGATCTCCGCGTCCTCGGCGAGGCGACCCGGCCCGTCCGGGGCGAGCGCGAGGTACTTCTGGCCGAGCACGGTCTTGATCCGGATCGTCGCCGAGGTCTGCGTGCCGAGTTCGACGTCGCCGTCGATCCGGAAGTCGACCCGCACGTGGTCGCGGTCCAGGTCGATCCCGGTCACCTTGCCCACCTTCACGCCGGCCACCCGGACCTCGTTGCCGTCCTGCAGGCCGGCGGCCTCGCGGAAGGCGGCGTGGTAGGTGTCGCCGCCGCCGATCAGGGGCAGGTCGTCGGCGTTGAACGCCGTCAGCATCAGCGCGGCGGCCGCGACCAGCCCGACCGCGCCCACCACGACGGGGTTGCGTTCCCGGAACGGCTTCATCGACTCACCCCCGCGCTCATGCGCACCGCTTCTCGCTGGTGCCCAGGGTCGCCGTCGAGGTCGGGCCGAGCACCGGCAGGTTGACGCTGCCGTCGACCTGGCAGAGGTAGAAGTTGAACCACGAGCCGTACGAGGCCGTCCGGGTGATCGTCCGGAGCTTGGTCGGCAGCCGCTGGATCACGCCCTCCACGATCGAGCGGCTGGCGTCGAGGGTGCCGGCGACCTTGCCGAGGGCCACCACGTCGGCCCGCACCGAGGGCCGGACATCGGAGACCAGGCCGGCGGTGGCGTCGGCGAGCCCGGCGATGTTGGTCAGCGACGCCCCGATCGCCTGCCGGTCGGCGGCCAGGCCGGAGACGAACCGCTGCAGCTGCAGGATCAGGCGGGACAGCTCCTGGTCGCGGGTGGCGATCGACCCGAGCACGCCGTTGAGGTTGTCGATCACCCGGCCGATCACCTGGTCGCGGTCGGCCAGCGTGTTGGTCAGCGACGACGTGCGCGAGAGCAGGCTCTCCACGGTGCCGCTCTCGCCCTGCAGCACCTGGATGATCTCGTAGGCGAAGGCGTTCACCTCCTTGGGATCCAGGGCGGTGAAAAGCGGCCGGAAGCCGTTGAACAGCACGGTCAGGTCGAGGGCCGGCTCGGTCTGGGAGAGCGGGATCGTCTGGTTCTCGCGCAGCGGGGCGGCGTCGCCGGTGCCCTCGGTCAACGCGAGGTACCGCTGGCCGACCAGGTTGCGGTAGCGGATCTTCGCCTGGACGCTCCGGGCCAGCCGGACGGCGCGGTCGACGGAGAACGTCACCTGGGCGTAGCGCCGGTCGACGATGCGGATGTCCTCGACCGAGCCGACCCGCACCCCGGCGATCCGCACGTCGTCGCCGTCGAGCAGGCCGGTGACGTCGGTGAACCGGGCCTGGTAGCTGACCCGCTCCCCGAACGACACCGAGGCGATCGTGGTGGCCAGCAGTGCGGTCAGGACGACCGTGGCCACCGCGAAGACCACCAGCTTCACCAGCGACCCGGTGACGCGTTGCGAGGCGGACGAGGACTTCACGAGTAGCTCACCGCCGTCCCGCGCAGCATGGGGCCGAACAGCAGGGTGGCGATGTCGGGCACGCTGCCGGCAGGTTGGCCGAGCGCCGGCGCGATCAGCGGGCCGATGAACGCCTGCTCACCCGGGGTGCCGGCGAAGCCCATCGTCACGTCCGTGCCCGCTCCCCGATCGGCAGCGGAAGGCCGTTCGGCGGCGTCAGCGGCAGGGAGGTGCGGGGCGAGCCATGGTCGTAGCCGTCCGCGACCTGGTTGCCGGGGTACGGAACCGGCGGGCCCGGCAGCCCGGCGCAGTTGGGGCCCTTCTTGCTGAGGTACGCCGGCCCGTCCCGACCGGACTCGTACTTGCCCTGGTCGCGGACGATCTCCAGGGTGATGTGGAGGTTGTTCGCCTTCCCGCCGAAGGTGTCCTCCAGCCGCGGCTGGACGTCGGTCAGGCCCCGGAACAGGCACCCGAACTCCGGGGAGTACCGGGCCAGCACCTCCAGGGTGGGCCGGGACACCTCGGCGACCTGGATCAGCCTGTCCTCGTGCTCGACCAGGAATCCGGCGGTGTAGTCGGCGAACCGGGTGGTGGTGGCGAGGAACGCGTCGAGCTGGACGCGCTGCTGGGTGACGGTGGCCGCCGTGACGCTGGCGTCGCGCAGGATCGCCACCAGGTCGGGTGCGGCGTCGGCGTAGGTGGTCAGGACGGTGGCGAGCTGTTTGGTGTCGGCCTGGATCGTCGGCATCTCGGCGTTGAGCGCCTGCAGGTAGGTGGCGAGCCGTTCCAGGTTGGCACCGAGCCGTTCGCCGTTACCCGACAGGGCCGTGGCGATCGCCGTCAGGGTGGCGTTGAGCTTGGCGGGGTCGACCGCCCGCAGCAGCGGCAGCACGTTGTCGAGCACCCGTTCCAGCTCGACCGCCGCCGCCGACCGGTCGATCCCGATCACGTCGCCGTCCCGCAGCGGGCGCTCCGCCGACTGCCCGGGCAGCCGCAGGTCGACGAACTTCTCACCGAACAGCGTCTTGGGCGTCAACCGCGCGGTCACGTTGGCCGGGATGACGGCCGCCCGGTCCGGGTCGAGCGCCAGTCGCAGCGAGGCCTGCCGCCCGTCGGTGGAGATCTCCCGCACCTCGCCGACGATGACGCCGCGCACCTTCACGTCCGCGCCGCGCAGCAGCTGGGTGCCGCTGTTGTCGGCGCGCAGCGTCACCTCGGTCACCGGGGAGAACGCCTTCTGGTACACCAGCACCGAGGTGAGCAGCAGGGCCGCGACCAGCAGCAGGAACGCCACGCCCAGGACGCGACGCCGCAGCACGGAGGAGAACGCGCTCATCCGGCCAGCCTCACAGTCGTCGTCGAACCCCAGATCGCCAGGCTCAGGAAGAAGTCGACGACGGTGATCGTGACGATCGCCGCCCGCACCGCACGCCCGACCGCCACGCCCACCCCGGCCGGCCCGCCCGACGCGTAGTACCCGTAGAAGCAGTGGATCAGGATGATGATCACGCTGAACACCAGCACCTTGCCGAACGACCAGAGCACGTCGGCCGGCGGCAGGAACAGGTGGAAGTAGTAGTCGTAGGTGCCGGTGGACTGGGTGAAGTAGCCGGTGGCGATCAGCCGGGTGGCCAGGTAGCTCGACAGCAGCCCGATCACGTAGAGCGGGATGACCGCGAGGAAGCCGGCGATCATCCGGGTGGTGACCAGGAACGGCAGCGACGGGATGCCCATCACCTCGAGCGCGTCGATCTCCTCCGAGATCCGCATCGCGCCGAGCTGTGCGGTGAAGCCGCAGCCCACCGTGGCGCTCAGCGCCAACCCGGCGACCAGCGGCGCGATCTCGCGGGTGTTGAAGTAGGCCGAGATGAAGCCGGTGAACGCGCTCGATCCGAGCTGGTTGAGTGCGGCGTAGCCCTGCAGGCCGACCTCGGTGCCGGTGAAGAACGAAAGGAACGCGATCACCCCGACCGTGCCGCCGATCACCGCCAGCGCGCCCGCACCGAAGCTCACCTCGGCGAGCAGCCGGAACACCTCGCGCTTGTACCGCCGCAGGGTTCGCGGGATCCAGGCGAACGCCCGAAGGTAGAAGGACAGCTGGCCGCCGAGGTTGTCCAGGGATTCCACCGGCGCCCGGGCGACGTCCTGCAGTCGCGCCATCACGCCCCCTTCTGGGGGACGATCTGGAAGTAGATCGCGGTCAGCACGAAGTTCATGAAGAACAGCAGCAGGAACGTGATCACCACGGACTGGTTCACCGCGTCTCCCACGCCCTTGGGGCCGCCGCCCGCGGTGAGGCCCTTGTAGCTGGCCACCAGCGCCGCGATCAGCCCGAAGATCAGCGCCTTGATCTCGCCGGCCCACAGGTCGGGCAGCTGGGCCAGCGCGGTGAAGCTGGCGATGTACGCCCCGGGCGTGCCGTCCTGCAGCACGACGTTGAAGAAGTAGCCACCGCACACCCCGACCACGCTGACCATGCCGTTGAGCAGCACGCTGACGAAGATCGTGGCGATCACCCGCGGCACCACCAGGCGCTGGATCGGGTCGATGCCCAGCACCTGCATCGCGTCGATCTCCTCGCGGATCTTCCGCGCCCCCAGGTCGGCACAGATCGCCGAGCCACCGGCACCCGCGATGAGCAGGGCAGTGACGATCGGGCTGGCCTCCCGCACAACGGCGAGCACGCTGGCCGACCCGGTGAACGACTGTGCGCCGAGCTGCCTGGTGAGCGACCCGAGCTGCAGGGCGATCACCGCGCCGAACGGGATCGACACCATCGCGGTGGGCAGGATCGTCACACTGGCGATGAACCATGCCTGCTGGATCGTCTCGCGCACCTGGAACGGCCGGCGGAACAGGCTGCGGAGCGTGTCGAGCGAGAACGCGAACAGGTGCCCGGTCTGGCGCAGCGCGCCGGTGGCGGGATTGCTCATCGGAAGCCCTCGCCCGGGATCCGGCGCGGCTGGTCGCGGATGGGGGGGCGGCGCGGCGGAGCCTCGTCCTGCGACACCGGTTCGTCGGACCGCGTCCACTCGTCGGTGGCCGACTCGCCGGCAACGTCCGGAAGCTCGTCGGTGTCGCGCCTGGGGGCGCGGCGTTCGTAGCCGGTGGGACCCGGACCGTAGGTGGAACTCAGCCGCGCGCCGGCCAGCGCGGTGCGCTGTGCGTCCCGGTCGCCTTCGAACGAGCCGGGCGGCGGCGTCACGCCGTAGGTGGCGCACCAGGCGCCGGGCGGCCGCTGGGTGGCCCGGGCCTCCCCGTTGGACGGCGGCAGCTGCAGCGGGATGGGCGGCAGCGGCGGCGGTTCGTGCCCGGCGTCGGCCTCGGCTTGCAGCTCGGAGGAGTCCTTCTCCTCGGCCATGCCGATCGGGCCCTGGCGCTGGGCGTTGAGGAACTGGCGGACCACCGGCTCCTGGCTGGTCAGCAGCATCTCGCGCGGGCCGAACATCACCAGGTCGCGCCGGAACAGCAGGCCGATGTTGTCGGGCACGGTGCGGGCGGTGTTGATGTCGTGGGTGACGATGAGGAACGTCGCCGCGGTCTGCTGGTTGAGGTCGACGATGAGCTGGTTGAGGTAGGCGGTGCGCACCGGGTCGAGGCCGGAGTCGGGCTCGTCGAACAGCACGATCTCGGGGTCGAGCACCAGTGCGCGGGCTAAGCCGGCACGCTTGCGCATGCCCCCGGAGATCTCCCCGGGCAGCTTCTTCTCCGCCCCGACCAGCCCCACCATCTCCATCTTCTCGTCGACGATCCGGCCGATCTCGTACTCGCTCTTCTTCGTGTGCTCGCGCAGCGGGAAGGCGATGTTGTCGTAGAGGTTCATCGAGCCGAACAGGGCGCCGTCCTGGAACAGCACCCCGAACAGCTTCCGCACCTCATAGAGCTCGCGTTCGCCGAGCCGGGTGATGTCGCGGTCGTGGATGTGGATCGTGCCGGCCTCGGGGCGGAGCAGGCCCACCAGGGTCTTGAGGAACACCGACTTGCCCGTGCCCGACGGGCCGAGGAGCACGGAGATCTCGCCGGCAGGCAGCGTGAAGCTGACGTCCGACCAGATCGTCTGGCGCCCGAAGGACTTGGTCAGCCCTTCGATCTGTACCTCGACGCCCACCCGGCACCGTCCCTCGGACATGTCACGGACCGGGGGTGGCCCCGGTCACATCCCGCCCAACGAGCAAAACTAACAGCGGTAACGGGCAGGAACGCTCGAAGCAACTCGCCGGCAATCTGAATGGGCAGCATAGTCACGCGCCCCCGACCAGCACAGCAAGAGGGGCGCCCTTCCCAATCCTGGGATGGACGCCCCTCCGGCGTTCTCGGGCGGTGCCTACTTCGTGGACGCCGTGGCGCCCGCAGCCTCGAGCTGGGCCTTGGCCTTCTCGGCCGTCTCCTTGTTCACCTTCTCCAGGACGCTCTTGGGGGCGGCCTCCACCAGGTCCTTGGCCTCCTTCAGGCCCAGGCTGGTCAGCGCGCGCACCTCCTTGATGACCTGGATCTTCTTGTCGCCGGCTGCCTCGAGGATGACGTCGAACTCGTCCTGCTCCTCCGCGACCTCGGCGGCGGCGGCGCCACCGGTCGGCGCGGCCATCGCCACGGCCGGTGCGGCCGCCTTGACGTCGAAGGTGTCCTCGAAGACCTTCACCAGCTCCGAGAGCTGGATCAGCGTCATTTTCTTGAATGCCTCGATCAGGACCTCGTTGTCGATCTCTTCGAGCAGTTCTTCCGTGGTGAGCTTCGCCATGTCGGGCGGTTCCTTTCGTCTTGGTCTCGGCAGTTCCTGCCGGGTTGTGGCATGGGTGTCGGTGGAGCCATGGCCAGGCAGCCGTTGGCCGGGTCAGGCCTCGGCGCCGGACTGCGCGGCGTCGGCCTGGGCGGTGTCAACCGTTTCGGCCTGGACCTCCGCAGGTGCGGCGGCGGCCGGAGGTGCCGCTGCTGCCTTCTTGTCCTGGAACGCGGCGAGCAGCCGGGCCAGCTGGGTGGCCGGAGCCGCGAACGTCGCCGCGGCCTGGCTGAGCTTGGCGACGAACGCGCCGGCCAGCTTGGCCAGCAGCACCTCGCGCGACTCGAGGTCGGCGAGCTTGCCGATCTCGGCCGGGCTGAGCAGCCTGCCGTCGAGCACGCCGCCCTTGATCACCAGGTGCGGATTCGCCTTGGCGAAGTCGCGCAGCCCCTTGGCCGCCTCGACCGGGTCGCCGTTGACGAACGCGATCGCCGTCGGACCGCTGAGCAGGGCGTCGAGCTCGGTGAGCCCGGCGTCGTGCGCGGCGATCTTGACCAGGGTGTTCTTGGTGACCGTGTACGACGTCTGGCGCCCGAGCGACCGGCGCAGCGTGGTCAGCTGATCCATGCTCAGACCGCGGTACTCGGTCAGCACGGTGGCACTGGCCGTCCGGAAGTTCTCGGTCAGCTCGGCGACGGCGGCCGCCTTGTCGGGGCGCGCCTTCGTGTCAGCCATGGGCCTCCTCTCTCGTTCTCCTGGCTGGCGGGGACCGGCGAGACGAGAGACGCCCCGGCGCAGGGCGCACGGGGCGTGGTGGGCCGCGGCGAACCGCGGCGGCACAAGCGTCCGTCCAACCTGCGCGGGTCGCCCGCATCTCGGCGGGACCTTCAGCCGTGCGCGCACGGCGGCCAGCGGTCTTCGGTGGATAACTCCGGCCAGCGTACGGGCCGCCACGCTGGTCCGCCAAATCACCGCGTCGGCTGAACCGTCTTGCGGGTACAGGGCGAGACGCCGACGGGCGGCACCCCCGGCGCGGGGTGCCGCCCGTCGGGACGGCGGGGAGGGTCAGCCCTGGGCGGGCTGGTCCTCGTCGAGCAGGTTGCGGGAGCGGTTGGGGTCGACCGGGATGCCGGGGCCCATGGTCGTGGTGAAGGTGACCTTCTTCAGGTACTTCCCCTTGGACGAGCTGGGCTTGGCGCGCGTCACCTCGTCGAGGGCCGCCGCGTAGTTCTCCACCAGCTGGGTGTCGTCGAAGCTGGACTTGCCGATGACCAGGTGCAGGTTGGCCTGCTTGTCCACCCGGAAGTTGATCTTGCCGCCCTTGATGTCGGCGACGGCCTTGCCGACGTCCACGGTGACCGTGCCGGTCTTGGGGTTGGGCATCAGGCCGCGCGGGCCCAGGATCCGCGCGATCTTGCCGACCTTGGACATCTGGTCCGGGGTGGCGATCGCGGCGTCGAAGTCGAGCCAGCCGCCCTGGATCTTCTCGATCAGGTCGGCCGAGCCCACGGCGTCCGCACCAGCGGCCTCGGCCTCGGCGGCCTTGTCGCCGGTGGCGAATACGATCACGCGGGCGGTCTTGCCGGTGCCGTGCGGCAGGTTGACCGTGCCGCGGACGATCTGGTCGGCCTTGCGCGGGTCGACGCCCAGGCGCATGGCGACCTCGACGGTCGCGTCGTACTTGACGGTGCTGGTGGTCTTCGCCAACCGCGCCGCCTCCAGCGGGCTGTAGAACTTCTCGCGGTCGATCGCCTCGGCGGCCTTCCGGTATGCCTTGCTGCGCTTCACGCCTGTCCTCCAGTAGATCGGATGGTTCGTGGTTCCACGGGCCAGCGCGTGGCCCTCCCACGGGATCCGGGTCGGCGACCCGGCTGACGGTTACGCCCTGACGGTGATGCCCATGCTGCGGGCCGTCCCGGCGATGATCTTCTCGGCCTGGTCGAGGTCGTTGGCGTTGAGGTCGACCATCTTGCTCTCGGCGATGGCACGGACCTGCTCGCGGGTGACCGTCGCGACCTTGGTCTTGTGCGGCTCGCCGGAACCCTTCTCGACACCGGCGGCCTTGAGCAGCAGGCGCGCGGCCGGCGGGGTCTTGGTGACGAATGTGAACGAGCGGTCCTCGTACACCGAGATCTCGACCGGCACGACGTCGCCGCGCTGCGATTCGGTGGCGGCGTTGTAGGCCTTGCAGAACTCCATGATGTTCACGCCGTGCTGACCGAGCGCCGGACCGACCGGCGGCGCCGGGGTGGCCGCGCCGGCATTGATCTGCAGCTTGATGATCGCGGAGAGCTTCTTCTTCTTCGGAGCCATTGTCTACCTGGGCTTTCTGAGGGATTTCTCGTGCCGTGGCGGCGTTCGGTCCGGACCGCCGGGGGTCGGGTGGGCAGCGGTCAGATCTTGGAGACCTGGTTGAAGTTGAGTTCGACCGGTGTCTCGCGGCCGAAGATCGAGACCAGCACCTTGAGCTTCTGGGCGTCCGGGTGGATCTCGCTGATGCTGGCCGGGAGCGTCGCGAACGGGCCCTCGGTGACGGTGACCGCGTCGCCGATCTCGAAGTCGACGACCCGCACCTGCACCTTGGCCTGCTTCTCGACGGCTGGCGCGAGGATCTTGAGCACCTCGTCGAGGCTGAGCGGGGTCGGCCGGTCGGCCCGCGAGGTGGCGCCGACGAAGCCCGTGACGCCCGGGGTGTTGCGCACGGCGGACCACGACTCGGGCGTCAGTTCCATCCGCACCAGGACGTAGCCCGGCCACATCTTGGCCTGCACCTGCTGGCGCTTGCCGTTCTTGACCTCGGTGATCTCCTGGGTGGGGACCTCGATCTGGAAGATGAAGTCCTCGACGTTGAGCGAGGTGATCCGGCTCTCCAGGTTGGTCTTCACCTTGTTCTCGTAGCCCGCGTAGGAGTGGACGACGTACCACTCGCCGGGTGCGATCCGCAGGGCCTGCCGGAGCTCGTCGAGCGGGTCTTCCTCCGGTTCGGGTTCGGCGGCCTCCGCGGCAGCCGCGTCGTCCGGCGAAGCCGCCTCGTCCACGGAGGCCGTGCCGTCCGGGTCCACGGAGGCCATGCCGTCCGGGTCCACGGAGGCCGTGCCGTCCGGCGAGGCGTCGCCCTCCGGCGCGGAGGCGGGCTCTCCGGTCGGATCAGCCTCAGCCGGCGCCGCCTCGGCGACATCCGTCGCGGCAGGGCCGGTCACCCCCTCGTCGGAGGGGCGGCTGTTCTCGTCGAAGTCGGACACGCGCGGGCTCTTCTCTGTTTGTTCGCGATGGACCTGGGTGCGGCGCGGCGGAGCGACCGCACCCGACGGGCGGTGGAGGCGTCAGGTTCCGGTACTACCGCCGAATGCCCAGCTGACCGCCCTGGCGAAACCGACGTCGAGCAGCCAGACGAGGCTGACCACGACCGCGACGAAGATGATCACGACCGTGGTGTAGGTGATCAGCTCCTTGCGGGTCGGCCAGATCACCTTGCGGAGCTCGGCGACGACCTCGCGGACGAACCGGATGAGCCGTGAGATCGGGTTGGTGCGCCGCGTCCTGGCTTCCTTGCCGCCGGACTTCTTGACGTCCTTCCCGGAGGTCTTCGGCTTGGCGGCGCTCTTGGAGCGCGCCGAAGACCGCTCTGCAGCCTCGGCGTTCGCCTTACTGTCGGCCACCGCTCGACCTCTTCCGTCTCGTTCCGCGAGTGTTCCCGTCCGGCGCAGGGGTGACAGGACTTGAACCTGCAGCCTGCGGTTTTGGAGACCGCTGCTCTGCCAATTGAGCTACACCCCTCGATGCCGTGCCGACGGCCCGGCTGTACCGCTCGTACCGTGCTGACGCACGGCCCTACCGCTGTGTTCCGTGCCGACGCGCGGCCGTGCTCGTCGGTGCCGAGGGCACAAACGTCGCCGTGCGAGCGGCACGCTGGGACGTACGCGCCAACCCACCGGGACCGACAGTCGGGCACGACAGGTAAGGCGTCGACACGCCCCAGGCATGCGAGTGTACTCCCGGGCCGGCCCGATCTCCCAATCACCGGGCTCGGCCGGCGGGTGCGGCCAGGGCAGGCGCGTCGGGCCCGAAACCGGTCCCCGCTTTCGCGCGCCCTTCTGCGAGCATGGAGCCATGACCGCCCTGAACACCCCCACGACCGCTCCCCGTCCCAGCCAGCCCGCCCGCCGGATCTCCGCCCGGGTCGGCAGCATCGCCGAGTCGGCCACCCTCGCGGTGGACGCCCGCGCCAAGGCCCTCAAGGCCGCCGGCCGGCCCGTGATCGGCTTCGGCGCCGGGGAACCCGACTTCCCGACGCCCGACTACATCGTCGCCGCCGCGGCCGCTGCCTGCGCCGACCCGAAGAACCACCGCTACACCCCGGCCGCCGGCCTGCCCGAGCTGCGCGAGGCCGTCGCCGCCAAGACGCTCCGCGACACGGGCGTCGCCGTGAAGCCGTCCCAGGTGCTCGTCACCAACGGGGGCAAGCAGGCGGTGTACGAGGCGTTCGCGACCCTGCTGGACGACGGTGACGAGGTGGTCCTGCCGGCGCCGTACTGGACCACGTACCCCGAGGCGATCCGGTTGGCCGGCGGCGTCCCGGTGGACGTGGTGGCCGACGAGAGCCAGGGCTACCTGGTCACCGTGGAGCAGCTCGAGGCGGCCCGGACGCCGCGCACCAGGGCGCTGCTGTTCTGCTCGCCGTCCAACCCGACCGGCTCGGTGTACTCCCCCGCCGAGGTCGAGGCGATCGGCCGGTGGGCGCTGGAGCACGGCATCTGGGTGGTCACCGACGAGATCTACGAGCACCTGGTGTACGGCGACGCGGAGTTCGTGTCGGTCCTCGCGGCGGTGCCGGAGCTGGCCGACCAGACGGTGATCCTGAACGGCGTGGCCAAGACCTACGCCATGACCGGTTGGCGGGTCGGCTGGATGATCGGCCCGGCCGACGTGGTCAGGGCCGCCGCCAACCTCCAGTCGCACGCCACCTCCAACGTCTGCAACGTCGCGCAGCGGGCCGCCCTGGCGGCGGTCTCCGGCGATCTCACGGCGGTGGCGGAGATGCGCACCGCCTTCGACCGGCGGCGGCAGACCATCGTGCGGATGCTGAACGAGATCGACGGCGTCGTGTGCCCCGAGCCGCAGGGGGCGTTCTACGTCTACCCGTCGGTGAAGGCGCTGCTGGGCCGGGAGATCCGGGGCCGGCGGCCGGCGTCGTCCGCGGAGCTGGCCGAGCTGATCCTGGAGGAGGCCGAGGTCGCGCTGGTGCCCGGCGAGGCGTTCGGCACTCCCGGCTACCTGCGGCTGTCCTACGCGCTGGGCGACGACGACCTGGTCGAGGGCGTGTCCCGGCTGCAGAAGCTGCTCGCCGAGGCGCGGTAAGGCCCAACCGGAGCGTTCTCCGGCGGCCGGCCTGGACGTGGCCGGCCGCCGGGGATGTCGGGCTCAGACGAGCTGGACCACCGCACGGGCCTTGCCGAGTACCTTCTCCCCCGCCGAAGTCGCGGTCAGTTCCACCAGCACCCGGCGGTCGTCCTGCTTCTCCTTCACCACGCCGGACACCGTCACCACCGCACCGCGGTCGTCGTCGGGCACCACCACGGGGCGGGTGAACCGCACGCCGTACTCGACCACGGCTCCGGGGTCGCCCGCCCAGTCGGTGACCACCCGCCCGGCCTGCGACATGGTGAACATGCCGTGCGCGATCACGTCGGGCAGGCCGACCGCCCTGGCGACCCGCTCGTTCCAGTGGATGACGTTGAAGTCGCCGGACGCACCCGCGTACTGCACGAGCGTGGCCCGCTGGACCCCGAAGTCGCGCCCGGGCAGCACCTGCCCGACCTCCACCTCGTCGTACCTCACCGTCGCGGCCATCTAGCTCGCCTCCCTGGCGGTGCCCGCGGTGCCGCGGGCCACGAGCGTCGTGTGGACGGTGACCACATGCTCCGACGGGTCCGCGCCGCCGTCCTCGGTGCGGACGTCGAACCGGACGCTCAGGATGTCGTTGCCGGCCACCGCCCGGATGTTCTCCACGGTGGTGTCGCAGACCAGCCGGTCGCCGGCCCGGACCGGCCGGGTGTAGGTGAAGCGCTGCTCGCCGTGCACCACCCGGGTGAAGTCCAGACCCAACTCCGGGTCGGTGACCAGGTGCGCGGCGGCCCGGTCGACGAAAACGTTCGGAAACGTCGGCGGAGCGATCACGTCGGGGTGGCCGAGCTCGCGGGCGGCCGTGGGATCGAGGTACGCGGGGTGGTGGTCGCCGATCGCCCGGGCGAACTCCGCGATCTTCTCCCGGCCCACCTCGTAGGGGGCGCTGGCCGGCAGCGTCCGGCCGACGAACGTCGCGTCCAGCGCCATCACATGGCTCCGAACTGTCCACCGGTCACCGGGACCGTGACGCCGGAGACGAAGTCGGAGTCCGGCCCGGCCAGGAACGCGTGGACGTTGGCGACGTCCTCCGGCAGACCGGCACGGCCCAGCGCGATCATCCCGATCGCGAGCGTGCGCAACTGGTCGGGGATGCCCAGCTCGCCGCCCTCGGTCTTGGCGGCGGTCAACCGGGTCTCGATGAAGCCCGGTGCCACCGCGTTGACGTTGATCCGGAACGGACCGAGCTCACGGGCCAGCGTCATGGTCGTGGAGATGATCGCGCCCTTGGCGGCCGTGTAGTTGTACTGGCCCGGGTTGCCGGTCAGGGCCACGGCCGAGGACGTCGAGACGATCTTGCGGTGGTGCGCCGGGAAGCCGGTCGCGGCGATCTCCTCCTTGGCCCTGGCCCGCATCCAGCGTGCGGTGGCCAGCGTGGCGTGGAAGGTCGTGCGCAGGTTGACCTCCATGACCAGGTCGAACGCGTCGTCGTCGAGGTTGTGGAACATCTTGTCGCGGGTGGTGCCGGCGTTGTTGATCAGGATGTCCAGCCCGCCGTGGGCGGCCACCGTGTCGGCGACCATCCGCTCGGCGAAGGCGAGGTCGGTGGTGCTGCCGACGCTGGCGCTGGCCTGGCCGCCCCCCTTGGCGATCAGCTCGACGGTCTCGTGCGCCGGGTCGGCGTCCACGTCGTTGACCACCACCACGGCGCCTTCGGACGCCAGCCGCTGGGCCGTGGCCCGGCCGATGCCGCGCCCGCCGCCGGTGACCACAGCGATCCGTCCGTCCAACCTGCCCACCCGAACCTCCTCGGTCACTGCCGGAAACGATGAACGCAACCTACCGGTGTGCCCACCGGCCGGCCGGGGTGAATGAGGTACCTCACGCCGTCCGCCCGCGCCACGACCACCTCGGAACGACGGAACGGCGCCGTTCCCGGAGGAGCGGCGCCGCGGTCTGGGCGTACGGGAGGCGGACCTGTCAGCGGGTCTCGCGGTGCAGGGTGTGCTTGCCGCACTTGGGGCAGAACTTCTTCATCTCGAGCCGGTCGGGGTCGTTGCGCCGGTTCTTCTTGGTGATGTAGTTGCGGTTCTTGCAGTCCACGCAGGCCATCGTGATCTTGGGACGGACGTCGGTGCTGCTGGCCACGGGACTGCCTCTTTCGCGCGATGACGGGATGGACTTGCCGACCAGCGTACCGGGCCGGCCGGGGCGAACCGAAACCGGCGATCCTGGCGGGACGACCGGGTGGTAGCGGTGGCCGGAATCGAACCGGCGACACAGCGATTATGAGCCGCTTGCTCTACCGACTGAGCTACACCGCCATGGCGGAGAAATCCCGCCGTCTGCACCGGCCGGAGCCGGACATTTTGGAGCCCCTTTACGGAATCGAACCGTAGACCTTCTCCTTACCATGGAGACGCTCTGCCGTCTGAGCTAAAGGGGCCGGAGCGGTGCCAAGGTTACACGTCGCCCCGGGCCGATGGCGAATCGCATACCGCCCACCGGCGACGCGTCAGAACCAACGCATAACGCCCACCACAACCAGCTCGCCACGAGTGGCTCCAGCCCCGCCCTCGAACCGTCGACGGAGGCACCCCACGTGCCGCCTCCGGGTCAGCGGGCTTCGCCGACCACCCGCAGCCGGCGGATGCCCTCTCCCGCGGTGAACTCGGTCCGGGCGTTCATCCACGCCTCCAGCCGCTCGTACGGCAGCGGCCGGGAGAACAGGAAGCCCTGGGCGACGTCGCAGCCCATCTCCTCCAGCAGGGTCAGCGTCATCTCGCTCTCCACGCCCTCGGCGACCACCGTCATGCCCAGGTGGCGGGAGAGGTCGACGATCGCCCGGACGATCCCGAGGTCGCCGGAGTCGGTGGCCATGCCGAGCACGAAGGACTTGTCGATCTTCACCTCGTGCACGGGCAGCCGGCGCAGGTAGGCCAGCGACGAGTAGCCGGTGCCGAAGTCGTCCACCGCCAGCCGGACGCCGAGGGCGAACAGCCGCCGCAGCGTCGGCAGCGGCCGGTCGGTCTCGGCGACCATCCCGCTCTCGGTGATCTCCAGCGTGAGGTGCTGCGGGGGGAGGCCGACGTCCCGCAGCAGCTGTTCCAGCTCGTCCGGGAAGTCGGCGTCGAGCAGGCTGCGCGGGGACAGGTTCACCGAGACGCCGAGCGGGCGGCCGGCGTCGTGCCACTGCTTGCACTGCGCGAGCGCGGTGCGCAGCACCTTGCTGGTCAGCGCGCCGACCAGCCCGGTGTGCTCGGCGACCGGGATGAAGTCGTCCGGCGAGACGAGGCCGTGCTCGGGGTGCTCCCACCGCACCAGGCACTCCACGCCGACCAGCTCGCGGTCGGCCAGGCCCACCCTGGGCTGGTAGTGCACGGTGAGGCTGCCGTCGTCGATGGCCCGGCGGAGTTCGGAGACCAGGCCGAGGCGGTGGGTGCTGCGCGACTCCATCGCCATCCGGTAGACCTGGATCGAGCGGGGGTTGTTCTTCGCCGCGTAGGTGGCCACGTCGACCCGCTGGAGCAGCGACTCGGCGTCGGTGGCGTGGTCGGGGTACACCGCGATGCCGACCGCGGCTCCCACGTCCAGGGTGAGGTTCTCCAGCGCGAACGGTTCGGCCAACGCGTGCTGCAGGGCCACCGCCACCGCCTGCGCGTCCTCCGCGCCCTGCACCCGCACCAGGACGGCGAACTCGTCGCCACCAGCCCGGGCGACCAGCGCGCCGTCGGGTGCCCGGGTCTGCAGTCGCCGGCCCACCTCGGCCAGCAACCGGTCGCCCGCACCGTGGCCCAGGGTCTCGTTCACGTCCCGCAGCGCGTCCACGTCGAACTGCAGAACCGCGACCACCTCGCCGGGGGCCGGCTGCACCTCGACGGCGGCCTCCAGGGCGTGCAGCAGGCGCCGCCGGTTGGGCAGGCCGGTGAGGGCGTCGTGGTAGGCGTCGTGGCGCAGCCGGTCGACCAGCCGCGAGTTCTCCACCGCCACCGCGGCGTGGGCGGCCAGCGTCTCCATCAGCCGCACGTCCGCCGCCCCGAACGCCGAGAGCGCGCCGAGCCGGTTGGCCACCTCCAGGCAGCCGACCACCGCGTCGCCGGACCGCAGCGGCACCACGATCAGGTCCTTCGCCGGACGGGCCCGGAGGGCGGCCAGCAGCTCCGCGTCCTCGTCGCCGGCCTTGGGCCCGAGGTGCAGGGTGGCGCCGGTGGCCAGCACCCGGCGCCGGATCGGGTCGTCGGCCACCTGCTCGTCGACCAGGCCCGGGGTGTCCAGCACGGCGACCAGCGCGATCTCGGGGTACCGCCCGAGGCTCGGCATCCACAGTGTGGCCGACTCGGCCAGCAGCAGCTCGCGGGTGCGGCTGAGCAGCGCGTCGGCGAGGTCGGTCTCCTGGCGGGCGGTGGTGACCGCCTTGGTGAACTCGTACAGCTCGCCGAGGTTCTTGTGCTGGCGCTGGAACTGGGTGTACGAGCGGTAGCCCACCGCGAGGATGACGCCGAGGACGCCGATCAGCACCACCGCCTCCGGCCGCACGCCCACGACGAGCAGGACGATGAGTCCGATGGTGACGTTGAGGACGGCGGCGATGACGGTGGAGTAGCCGAGCCGGAGCAGGTCGGGAGGGGACAGCCGCCCCTGGGCGATCGTGATCGCGGCGATCACCCCGGACGTGCTCGTCGCGTCGGCGAGCAGCACCGCCACATAGGAGGCGACCCAGGCCGTCCACGCGGTCGGGTCCTGCACGCCGAACAGCGCGAACACCGTGGTGGCCACCGCGACCTCGGCCGCGACCACCCCGGTGTTGACCCGGACCTTGGCCCACGGGATCCGCTGCAGGAAGATCCAGACGGCCAGGCCGGCCGCGAGCCGGATGAGCAGGATCTCCAACGGGTCGAGCAGGAACAGCCCGAGCACCAGGCCGACCTCGGAGATGCTGAAGTTGTAGGTCTGCCGCCGGATCTCGAACCGGAGCTGGGTGGCCTCGCAGAAGAGGAAGACCGCGGCGAAGACGGCCACTACCAGCGGCGAGGCCGACCAGCGGAGGTGGTCCGGGCTGCTCGCCATCAGGACGGCGACGACGACGAAGAGACCCAGCGTCAACAGGTCCAGCGCGTGGCGCTGGACCCAGCTCGCCCTGCCGGCCGACGTCTTCACCACCCCGCACCCTCCTCGCCGGAGCCTAGGCGGCCGGCCCTCGGGCGCGGCGCGCGACACGGCCCGAACGGCGGGTCAGGCCCAGGTCGCTCCGCTGAGAGCTCGGAACGCGACCGCGGGCACGGTCGCCCAGGTGGCGCCGTCGTCCGGACCCAGCGGCGCGGCCCAGGTGGCGCCGGCGTCCGCCGACACGGTCTCGGCGTCGGCGACCGCCGCGGACCCGCCGGTGAGGGCCAGGACGGCGAGCACGCCCACCACCGCGGCACGAGCGGCCCACCGACCCGTGGGGCTTGCGCGCATGGCCTGTTCCTCCACTACTCTTCTCGACACTCACCGAGACGGACGGCGCGCGAGGCGACCTGGACAGCCATGCCTCGAGGCGCCGAACAGATCGATCGTCTCACGCTCGACCCGGCCTCGGGCACCAGTATGCGATAACCGTCCTGGCCAGGCCAGATAGATGCCCGAGACCCGGGCATCTGCCACACAAGTCCGCTTTCCGGCCGCTTTCCGGCCGACTGGCACGAGCGCCCGAATCGTTCCTGCCGCCGGCGGTCGAGGCCGCCGCACGCGGTCCCCCGTGGCAGGTACTCAGCGGTCGACGGCTGGCCCGTGGACCGCGCACGCCCATCGGTCACAGCCCACCAGCGGCTCCCCGGTGGCGGCCGGTGGGGCTCTCGATCGACGAAACCGCCCCTGCCCAGCGTTGTCGCTGTTCAGGGGCGGTTTTCGCAGATGTGGCAGGTGTAGGGTTCGAACCTACGTAGGCTGAGCCGGCGGATTTACAGTCCGCTCCCTTTGGCCACTCGGGCAACCTGCCGGGTGCCGCCGCGCACGCGGCGCGGCTGCGGGTGACAGGATAACCGGCATCCTCAGCGCGGAGCCAACCGGGTTTGTTTGTGCAGGTCAGCGGGGTGACCGCAGCGCCTACCAGTGCTGCACGACGACGGAACGGGGCCAACGTCCTCACTGAGGATTGAGCTCAAGGGTCGTCACCGCGTGGTGTAGGCGCGGTAGCCGGTGGTGGTCGCCAGGACGGCGATGTTCTTGGCGTGGACGCCGGACGCGGCGGTGAGTGCTCCGCTGGGCACGCTGGTGGAGAGTTTCCCGGCCGTGTTGCAGGGGTTGAAGAGGTCACCGCCGCGGCGTTGGTGGTCCTTGCCTCCGGGTGCGTCAGGGTCATCCACCGGGTAGTGGTAGGTGAACTCGAACATGGTGGAGCACCAGAACACCGCGCCGGGAACTGGCGGCCGGCGGCTCCCGGTGGCCAGGTTCACCACCACCGGGTGCTCGCCGTCCTTACCGGAATGGACGAGGACCTGGGTGCCGCCGAGGCGGGCGGGGCGGTGATGGCCACCGGCCAGCTCATAGGCCTTGCCCAGCCGCAGCGACCAGGTGGCCTTGCCGGTCCGCACGTCGTATCCCTCGACGGTGATCATGAGCCCGTACACCCTTACGATGCCGCCGGGTCTCCACCTCGCGGAGCCCTCGTAGCGGCACCGGACCGCCAGCTTGGGCATGCCGCGGTCGGTGACCCCGGTGAGGGTTTCGTTGCAGTCGACCCGACTGCCCGGGTCGCGCCACAGCACCGTGCCGTCCCGATCGGACACCCCGACGGTCGCGTGCACCGTGGCGATGGGGAAGGCCGGCCCACCAGGCCGGGAGCCGCCGCCGCCGTACACGCTCCCGGCGTAGACACCGGCCTTGGCGTAGTGCGTCCAGAGCGACCCGTTGTCGGTGCTGAACCCGGCCGGGAACGCGTCTTGCACCGGCAGCTTCCACACCAACCGATCCTCCCGCACCATGCCAATCGTCTCGGGTTCCTGACCGAGGTCGTACAGGCCCTCACCCAGAGAACTCGCCGTTGCTGGCAGCCGGGCCGGGGGCGGCTCCACCCCGTAGGCACCGGTGCCCAGGCGCAGCCGGTGCAACCTCGACCCTTCCCGCTCGTTGGGCCGGGACCACACACAGACGTCGCGACCGTCTGGACAAGCCTCAGGGACGCCGAACAGCGCCAGCCCAGTGCCGGCGATGTCAGCCCCGGTGCGCGGATCGGCGACGATCAGCCTGGCCGCCAACCCACCCCGCCGGTCCGGGCGCAGATACACGACTCTGCCGCCCACCACTGTCGGCTCGAACCGGTAATCCGCCCCGCTCTCACCCGGCCCGGCTGGCTTCTTCCACAACGTCTTCCCCGACTCCGGATCCAGGCCCAGCAGGAACAGGTCCCGGCCGGCCAGCACATAGCCCACCGCGACACCACCCACCACGACCGGCTGGGCAATCGGCTTCAGATCCGCCCGCGACCACACCGACACCGATCGAACCGGCGACACCTCCGGCCGCCGGTCGACGAACCGGACATCACTAGAACCCGACCCACACCCAGCCGCTAACACCAAGACCAGTACCCCGGCGGCAACCCGGGCGCCCCGACGACTCCCCACTGTGCACCTCCATTCCCGCTGGCCGCGCAGCCACCATGATTGCCGCGTGACCAGCGAAGCAGAACCCCAGCAACACCCGCCGAAGTTGTCCACAACGCCGCCACGGTTGTCGTCTCTGCGCGGCCGCGGACAGCGGCGGTCAGGGGCCGGGTGGCGACAGCCGGTATCGTTCGGGCCAAGCCTGCGGTGCACACTCGAAGGGGTGCGGTCGCGCAGCGGAACTCTTGCCGGAGCCGAGGTGGCACGTGACCGTGTACGGCGATCCAAGGCCGTCCGCTGGTCGGACGTCAGCGGTCCGGGCGGCGCACGCGGCCCCGACGACCGCTCAGCCCCGACGCACGTCCGCGCCGACCGCTGACCCCCCACCCGGCCCGGCCGGAGCACAGGCGGTCCGACCCGCTGGCCGGCCGGCCGGCCGGGCCTCCGTCGGTACGGGCATCGGCGCCCACAGCGCACCGCCGTCCACGACGCCGCCGCACCGTTGGAGTCGCCGCCGCGCCCTCGTCGCGGGCGGGGCCGCCGTGGCCGTGCTGCTCACCATGAGTGCGGGGGTCACGACGTACGCGTACGCCGGCGAGGTGCCGCGGGGCACCGTCGTGCTCGGCGTCGACCTGGGGGGAATGACCCGGGCCGAGGCGGTCGGGACGCTCCGTGCCGGCGTGGCCCGGCAGGCCGCCCAGCTTGCCGCGCCGGTGTCGGTGAAGGTCGGCGAGCAGACCGCCCAGATCCGCCCCGCCGACGTCGGGCTCGCCGTGGACGTCGAGGCGAGCGTCGCCGCCGCCGTCCGGGACAGTCCCGGTCCGATCAGCCGGCTGTTCGGCTCGCGCGTGCTGCACCCGGTTGCCACCGTGGACCCCGACCGGCTGCACGCGGCGCTGGCCGGCCCCGCGGGCAGAATCGGCAAGGCCATGACCATGCCGGCGATCACCTTCACCGGCACCACCCCCACGCCGGTCTACCCCCGCTCGGGCCGCGGCCTGGACGCCGACCGCTCGGCCGAGGCGCTCCGTGCCGGCTGGCCGGGCCGGGAACCGGTGACCGTGCCCCTGGTCGAGCTGCGACCGGTCACCACCGCGGAGGAGGTCGACCGGCTCCTGGCCGAATTCGCCCGGCCGGCGGTCGCTGCCCCCGTCACCGTGGCCACCCCGCGCGGGGCGCTCACCATTCCTCCCGCGGTGGTCGCGGCGAGCCTGCTGCTGACCGCCGACAAGGCCGGCAGGATCACGCCCCGGGTCGACGAGAAGAAGCTCCGGGCCGCGCTCGCCGGCCCGCTGGCCAAGCTCGAAACCCCGCCGAAGGACGCGACCGTCTCGGCGGGGCGCGGCAAGCCCCGCGTCGTCGAAGGCGTCCAGGGTCAACTGCTGGACACCGCCGCGCTCAGCCGCGACCTGCTGGTCGTCCTGCCCAGAACCGACGGTCGCCAGCTCAGCGGGACGCTACGGACGGTTCCGCCCAAGACCACCGCCGCCGACCTGGCCAAACTCGGCATCACCGAACGGGTCTCCACCTTCACCACGACGTTCACCAAGGGGCCGTCGTACCCCCGCAACCGCAACATCATCCTCGCCGCCCGGGAGGTCGACGGCGCGGTCCTCAAGCCAGGACAGACGTTCTCCCTCAACGGCCACACCGGAGAGCGCAGCTACGCCCAGGGGTACCAGGACGCGCCGGTCATCATCGGCGGCAAACTCGTCCCGGCGGTCGGCGGGGGCATCTCGCAGTTCACCACGACCCTGTTCAACGCCGCCTACTACGCGGGGCTCGAGGATGTGCACCACCGGCCGCATCCGTACTGGTACAGCCGCTATCCGCCGGTGATCGAGTCGACCATCTTCTATCCGAGCCTGGACCTGAAGTTCCGCAACAACACCCGGCACGGCGTGCTCATCGACACCTCCTACACGGGCAGCTCGATCACCGTGTCGATGTGGAGCACGAAGGTCTACGACAGCGTCACCACGGTGTGGAGCGCACGGCGCAACCCGACCAAGCCGCCCACGACCTACCTCGAACCCGGCCCGAAATGCATCGCCACCGAAGGCATCGACGGGTTCACCCAGGACGCCTGGCGCGTCTTCCGCCAGGGTGGCCGGGAGATCCGGCGCGAGAAGTTCAGCTGGCGTTACGACCCGCAGCCGCACTACCTCTGCGCAGCCAAGCCAACCTGACGAGTGGTCTGGTCCGGTGGGCCCGACGCGTGCCCGGCCTCGCTGGTGGGTATGGCTCGGGCGATGACCGGTTCCTGGGTGGTGCGATGGCCGGCAGCCGCGTTCTCGCGGGCCCGGCACCGGATCGGCTGGCTGGACCATGTGGTCCGGGCAGGGATGCGCTACGACCAGGCCGATGGCGGACGGCTGGCCGCCGCGGTGACCTACTACGGCTTCTTCGCCGTGTTCTCCATGGCGCTGCTCGGCTTCGCGCTGCTGGGCTTCGTGCTCGACGACCCGGCGGTGCTGCGTGCGGTGCAGGACTACCTGTCGGAGAACCTGCCCCGCCTGGACGCGCAGTCGCTGCGGGAAGCCCGCGGCACTGCCGGGCTGGTCGCGTTCCTCGTGCTGCCGGTCGCCGGCCTGTTCTGGGTGGACTCGCTGCGGTCCTCGATCCGCGCGATCTGGCGACTGGAGGAGTACCCGGGAAACTTCTTCCTCCGCCAGCTCATCGACCTGACCGTGCTGGCCGGGCTGGGCCTGCTGCTGGCCGCCTCCCTCGCGGCGGCGGTGGGCACCGAGACGCTGCTGGACTGGCTGCTGCTCGACGCCGTTGGCGCCGAGGGTCCGCCGAGTCGATGGCTACTCGGATCGGCGGAGGTCGCGCTGGGCATCGGGGTGAACACCCTGCTGGCGATCGCCGTCCTGACCGGGTTGCCCCGGCTCCGAATGGGGCTGCGGCGGGTGCTCGGACCAGCGTTGCTGGTCGCTGTCGGGTTGGAGGTCCTCAAGACCCTCGGTGCCCTCTACGTGCGCGGAACCCAGGCCAACCCCGCCTACCACGTGGTGGCCGGCGCGGTGGGGCTGCTGGTCTTCCTCAGCGCCCTCAACCAGATCATCCTGTTCGCCGCCGCGCTCACCGCGACGAGCACAAACGGGCCGGTCGCCGACCTGGCCGCAGGTCTCAACCCTTCCCCCGCACCCCGTACCCCGTCTACCGGCGGCGCCAGCATTCGTCTCGGCTCCACCGGGCGCCGGATACCGGTCGGCCGCACCACCGCCAGCGAGTGACGGCACGCCGGAACGTCGAGCCAGGGTACGGGTCGCGCTCGCCGACGAGATCCCCCCACGCCGAACGTCGCAGCCGCGTCAGGTGCTCGACGCAGCCGCGGTGCGGGTGGCGCCGGCGATCAGCGCAGCAATGACGGCGCAGGAAGGTCGCGTACGGCCCGGGCACAACCTATGTGGACTCTCTGGCTGGGAGTCGCCCGGGCAGCGCACGGGGCTGCCCACGGGCCGCTCAGGCCGCGGCTTCGACGGAAAGGCCGGCGAGGCGCCATTCGAGCATTCCGTCGGTGAGGCGGGCGGCGGGGCGGCCGTGGGCGGCGAGGAGGCGGACGGCTTCGTGGGCCAGGACGCAGTAGGCGCCGCGGCAGTAGGCCACGACGTCGGTGCCGGCGGGTAGTTCGGCGAGGCGGTCGGGGAGTTCGTCCAGGGGGATGCCGATCGCCCCGGGGATGTGTCCGGCGGCGTATTCGGCGGCCGGTCGCACGTCGAGCAGAACCGTCCCGCCGGTCCGGATGCGGGCCAGCAGGGTGGCCCGGTCGATCTCGTCGCAGTCGTTGGCCCCGAGATACGCCGCAGCGGCGGCGGCGACGTCGGGCA
This sequence comes from uncultured Actinomycetota bacterium, assembly GCA_963740255.1. Classification (GTDB taxonomy): domain Bacteria; phylum Actinomycetota; class Actinomycetes; order Mycobacteriales; family Cryptosporangiaceae; genus CAVUDO01. The sequence continues at coordinate 2,002,438 of CAVUDO010000002.1, forward strand.
GGTGGGCAGCGGCCACGGCGCGCAGGTCGGTGTAGAGCCTGGCCACGTCGGGGCCGGCGAGCCGGTAGTGGATGCGGGTGCCGTCGCGGCGGGCGGCGAGCAATCCGGCCCGGCGAAGGGTCTGCAGATGCGCCGAGGTCAGCGTGACCGACAGCCCGGCCGTGCGCGCCAGCGCCTCCACCGGGCGCTCCCCCTGGGCGAGCAGGTCGAGCAGTTCCAGCCGCTTCGGGTTGCCCAGCGCCTTCCCGACGCGGGCGAACTGGGCGAACAGGTCGTCCTTGCGGTCCTGGGCACCCATTTCACCTCTCCTAGCATTCTCCGAGATTCTTTGGATTACTGTAGCTCTGGTTCAGAGTGTCGGTAGTCACGGACTGTGGGGAGAACCGCGTGGACGTCACGGTCGCCGGGGTGGAGCTGTCGTTGTTGGTCGACGAGGGACTGGGCAACACCTGCTACCTGCTCGATGTCGGGGACGGCCGGGCGCTGGCCCTCGACCCGTCCCGTGACCTGCGGGCCGTGCATGACGCCGCGCGGCGGCGTGGGTTGCGGGTCGCGTGGGCGGCCGACACGCACCTGCACGCGGACTTCCTCTCCGCCGCCCGCCAGCTGCACGCCGACGAGGGCGCGGAGATCCTGGCGTCCGCGGCGGGAAGGCGGGAGTTCGGTCATGTCGGCTTGCGCGACGGGGACACCGTGGACCTGGGGGGACTGGCCCTGGAGGCAGTCGCAACACCGGGCCACACCGACGAGCACCTCGCGTTCCTGCTCCGGGACGGGGACCGACCGGTCGGGGTGTTCACCGGCGGGTCGCTGCTGGTCGGGTCGGCCGCCCGCACCGACCTCGTCGACCCCGACCGCACCGCAGAGTTGGCGCGGGCCCAGTTCGCATCGGTCAGCCGGCTGCTGGCCCTGCCCGACACCACGGCGGTGTGGCCGACGCACGGTGCCGGGTCGTTCTGCTCGGCGCCACCCGGTGCCGACCGGACCAGCACGATCGGAACGGAGAGGACCACCAACCCCCTGCTGGCCGGCGGCCTCGACGAGGACGCCTTCGTGGCGCGGCTGCTGGCCGGGTTGGGTTCGTATCCCACCTACTTCGACCGGCTCGGCGAGGCCAACCGCGTCGGCCCGGCGGTCCTGGACGGGCCGCCCCTCCCTCGCCCACTCAGCGCCGCGGCGGTCCGGCGTCTTCTGGCCGACGGCACGGTGGCCGTCGACGTGCGACCGGTGGCGGCGTTCGCCGCGGGGCACATCCCAGGCGCTGTCTCGATACCCCTGCGAGACCAGTTCGCCACCTGGCTCGGCTGGCTCCTCGACGCCGATACCCCCCTCGTCATCGTCCGCGACCCGCTCCAGGACCCGGCCGAGGTCGCGTGGCAGGCCGCCAAGATCGGCTACGACGACTGCCTGGGCGAGCTCGACGGCGGCACCACCGCCTGGGTCGCCGCCGGCTACCCGTTGGATACCGTCGCCCTCATCGATCCCCACGAGGTGTCACGACCGGTGTTGGACATCCGGCAACGCGCCGAGTACGCCAGCGGGCACCTCCCGGGGGCGGCGCACGTCGAACTCGGCGACCTGCGCGCGCGCGCCGCCACGCTGCCCGCCGAGCCGCGGGTGCTGATGTGCGGGCACGGCGAACGGGCCATGACCGCCGCGAGCCTGCTCCGGCGAGCGGGTCACCGCGATCTCTCGGTGCTCGTGGGCGGCCCCGCCGACTGGGCCGCCGGCACCGGCGGGCAGCTGGAGACCGGCCCGTGAGCGGCACCACCGCCGCCCGGCCCGGTGTCCGGCTCGGGCTGGGGGCCAACGCCGCCCAGTTCACCCTGCTCGTGGCGGTGAACGCCCTGGTCGGAGGGATGCTCGGCTCCGAGCGCACCGTCCTGCCGATCCTCGCCGACACGGTGTTCGCCGTCCCGGGCCACACCGCCGCGCTGACGTTCATCCTCGCCTTCGGCGCCACCAAGGCCGTCACCAACTTCTTCGCCGGCACCCTGTCCGACCGCTACGGCCGCAAACCCGTCCTCGTCGCCGGCTGGCTGATCGCGCTGCCCGTCCCCGCGATGCTCATCGTCGCGCCGTCCTGGGGATGGATCATCGCCGCGAACGTCCTTCTCGGCATCAACCAGGGCCTGACCTGGTCCACCACCGTGATCATGAAGATCGACCTGGTCGGCCCCAACCGGCGCGGTCTCGCGATGGGCCTGAACGAGGCGGCCGGCTACACCGCGCTGGCCGCCACCGCCCTGGCCACCGGCTGGCTCGCCGCCTCCTACGGCCTGCGACCCGCCCCCTTCCTGCTGGCCGCGGCCTACCTTGCCCTCGCGCTGGGCCTGTCGGTCTTCTTCGTCCGCGAGACCCGTGACCACGCCCGCCACGAAGCCGCGCAACACGCCAGCGCCGCGGACGGCTCCGACGCGCCGAGCACGAGGCAGGTGTTCGTCCGCACCAGCGTCACCGAGCCGGCGCTGTCCGCCGTGTCGCAGGCCGGCCTGGTCAACAACCTCAACGACGGCCTGGCCTGGGGGCTCCTCCCGATCATGTTCGCCGCGCACGGAATGACCCTCACCCAGATCGGCATCCTCGCGGCGCTCTACCCCGGCGTGTGGGGCCTCGGGCAGCTCCTCACCGGGCCCGCCTCCGACCGCTACGGCCGCAAGCCCCTGGTCGTTTCCGGCATGCTGATCCAGGCCGTCGCGCTGGCCGGCTTCGCCCTGCTCGACACCTTCGTCGGCTGGGCGCTGGCCGCCATCGTTCTCGGCGTCGGCACCGCTCTGGTCTACCCCACCCTCCTCGCCGCGATCGGCGATGTCGCCCATCCCACCTGGCGGGCCCGCTCGGTGGGCGTCTACCGGCTCTGGCGCGACAGCGGATTCGCCGCTGGCGCGCTCCTTGCCGGGCTCCTCGCCGACCTCTACGACATCCCCACCGCGATCTGGGCCGTCGCCGCCCTCACCGCCGTGTCCGGCATCGTGGTCGCCGTTCGGATGTACGAAACCCATCCCCCGGCACGTCCTGCCCTGAACGGCCCAGCCGTGCTCACCGCTGCCGAGCGGGAGACCTCGGTCTAGCCGGGCTCGTCCGCCAGAGGCGGACCGGAACGCTGGAGATAGGTCGCGGCCAGGCGCTTCGGTGCGCGGTCGAGCCAGGCTTCGACCAGTAGTTCCTCCAACTCCGGCGCCCCGATCTGGTCCAGGCGCGCGAGGACGATGGGGTAGCCGTCGAAGTGGGGCGTGGTGAAGTACCCGCCAGAGCCGCTGGCCAGCAGCGCCTCCTTCGCGCCGAGGTCGGGAACGCGCGCGGCCGCCACCGGCCCGGTGGGCGCGGCATCGCCCAGCACCGCGAGATCGGCGCGACGCAGCGGCCGTTCCCAGACGAACAGCCTGTCTCTCACCCGCCACTGGCAGAACCCCTCGCCCGATGCCCGTTCGGACGTCTCGGGCAGGGCCAGCGCGATCCGGCGCACATCGTCCCAGTCAGCCACGTCCGACACGCTAGGCCAGACCACCGACGAAACCCGGGGTCCGGGACGCCTGCACAGACCACCGTGGGTCTTGCGCGAGACCGATACCGTCGAAGGCATGACCACCCACGTCGTCGTCCGAACACGTCCCCGATTCCGGGTCCGCACCGCGCTGGTGCCGATGGTCGCCGCCGCCGTGGTGTCGGCCCTGGCCGCGTACGGCGAGATCGTCGTCGTGGCGCGGGTCTGGGAGGCGACCGATGCGGGGATCCCGGCTGCCAACGGAATCTGGCTGCTGTACGTCTGCCTGCCGGTGCTGTGGCTGCTGCAGACGGTGTTGATCGCCGCCGCTGCGCCCCCGCTGGCGCTGCTCACCGACCGGCGGCTCGTCGCCACGGCCTACATGGCGCTGGCCGCCCTGCTGATCGTGCTGGTCGTGGCGTCCGCCTTCTTCGCCTACAGCCTCCTGCCCCCACCGGGGTATAGCGCGGGGCTCCCGGCGTAGTCGACCCGGACGTCGGCCAGGCCGCGCGAGGCGGCGAGCCGCGCCGCCTCCGCCTCGACAGCGCGGCGGGCCGTCGCCGACAGCGCGCCGAACGCCTGCACGGTGACGTCGAGGCGTCGGGTCGCCGCCTTGGCCCGCCACACGCCGGCCACGTCACCGCCGACCAGCACCGCGCCGGGGTTGCCGATGATCCGCCACACCGCCTTCTGATGCGCGCGCTCGGGGACGAGCAGGGCGCGGTCGCGGCCCTGGAGGAACGGGTCGGACGGCGGCAGCAGCCGGACGAACGGTGGCGGAGGCGCCGCGCGCAGGGCGTCGACCTGCTCCTCGGGCAGCCACGCCCGACGCCCGTCGACTCGGACCTCCACCACGTCGGCCGGCCACACCGGACGGATCGCGGTCGGTGAGGTGCCCAGGTATCCGGCCACGTCGGCGCGGGTGGCCGGGCCGTGCAGCCGGAGGTACGTCCGCACCACCGCCTCGGTACCCACCGACGCGGACGGCACCGGCCAGCGGCCAGGCACCGGAGCGAGCATCGACCGCGCCCCAGCGGGCACCCGTTGAACGCCGGCGGCCACTCCGACCAGCTGGAAGATCCCGCCGTACACATGGTGGGACTCGCAGGTCCGGCACCAGTACGAGTACGCCTCCGGCAGGCGTGCGGTGACGCCGGCGCTCACCTCCCCCTTCGGCAGCGGCTCCGTGACCACCGCACGCATCGCCACGGCCACGGCCACGAACGCGGCGCGGCCCGGGATGCCGGCCGCCCTGAGCGGGGCGCGTTCGGCGCCGAGCCGGGCCATCGCGTCCGCGTCACCGCCGGGCCAGAGCGCGGTCGCGAGTGCCGGCAGGTCGGCGCGACGGTGCAGGTGCGGCGCCCCGCGAAACGACCAGACCACGGCGAACGGGCCGTCCTCGGCGAGCAGGGCCGCGGGCTCGGACATCACCTCGGGCAGCCGGGCGTTGACCGCCAGCACCGCCGAGTTCGCGTTGGTGTCCTGGACGCCCAGGTCGAGCACGGCCAGGTCCGGCGGCGCGGCCGCCTCGCGGCCAAGGCCGTGCACGGCCATCCGGTAGGCGAGGACGTCGGCGCGACCGACCGCGAGTGCCATGCCTCCAGTCTGCGACGCCCCCGGCCGCGGTGCGGACCCGGGTGCGGACCGGATACGGACCGGGGTGCGGCCGGCGGCCGGCTCAGGCAGGACCCGCGAACGTACTGATGATTCCCTTGGAGTCGATCCTGCGGATGCGTCGGTTGCCGAAGTCGGAGAGGTAGAGGTTCCCGGCGGCGTCGAGCCCGACGGCCACCGGGTAGGTCAGCTCCGCCTCGACCGCCGCGGCCCCGTCACCGCTGAAATCCGCGCCGCCGCTGCCGGCCACCGTCGAGATGACGCCGGCCGGGGTGACCCGGCGGACCCGGTTGTTGCCCGAGTCCGCGATGTAGAGGTTGCCGGCCCGGTCCACCGCGACGCCCTCCGGTTCGTTCAGCGACGCCTTCGTCGCCGCACCGTCGTCGCCGGAGAAACCCTTGGCGCCGGAGCCCGCGACCGTGGTGATCCGGCCGGTGGACACGTCGATCTTGCGGACCCGGTGGTTGAACTTGTCGGCGAGGTAGAGGTCGCCCCGGGCGTCGAACGCGAGGCCGAGGGGCAGGTCGAGGCGGGCGGCGACCGCGGGTCCGTTGTCGCCGGAGAAGCCGTCCTCGGCGGTCCCGGCCACCGTGGTGATCCGGCCGCCGGGCAGGTCGACCTTGCGGACCCGGGTGTTGAGGGTGTCGGTGAAGTACAGGTCCCCCGCCTGGTCGAACACCAGGTGCGAGGGCGAGGCCAGCTCGGCCTTGGTGGCAGGCCCGCCGTCGCCGGAGAAGCCCTCCTTGCCGGTCCCGGCCACCGTGGTGATCCGGCCGTCGCGGTCGACCTTGCGGATGCGGTTGTTGCGGGTGTCGGCGAAGTGGAGCACGCCGTCGCGGTCGACCGCGACCCCTTCCGGGGAGTCGACCTGGGCCTTCGCTGCCGGACCCTTGTCACCGGAGAAGCCGCTCACGCCCGTGCCCGCCACCGTGGTGATCGTGCCGTCGGGGGACACCCGTCGGATGCGGTGCTGCTTGTAGTCGGCCAGGTACATCGTGCCCGCCGCGTCGAAGACCACCCCGACGGGGTGGATCTGTGCCTTGGTCGCGGGCCCGTCGTCCCCCGGAAAATGGGCACCGGAGCCGGCGACCGTGGTGATCGTGCCTTCGGCGTCCACCTTGCGCACCCGGCTGTTGAGACCGTCGGCGACGTAGCGTGCGCCGGTCGAGTCCACCGCGATCGCCAGCGGCCGGGCCAGCTGCGCCCGCGTCGCCGGGCCGTTGTCTCCCGAGAACCCCCTGACTCCGGTGCCCGCGAAGGTCTGGATGATGCCGTCCCGGTCGACCTTGCGGACCCGGTCGCCGTCGCTCTCCACGATGTAGACCCCGCTGATGCGGTCGATCGCGATGGCGGTCGGATAGCTCAGCCGGGCGTTCCTGGCCGGGCCGTCGTCGCCGGCGGAGCCGGCCTTCCCGGTGCCGGCGAACGTCCTGATCACACCGTTGCTCACCACCCGGATCCGCTGGTCGGTGTAGTCGGCGATGTAGAGGTCGCCCGCGCCGTCCACGGCCACGCCCAACGGGTCCTTGAGGCTGGCCTTGGTGGCCGGACCGTTGTCGCCGAGGACGCCGGCCTTGCCGCCGCCTGCGACGGTGGTGATCACGCCGGCGCGGTCGACCTTCCGGACCCGGTCGTTGCCCTCCTCGGCGACGTAGAGGTTTCCGGCTGTGTCCAGCGCGACGCCGGCAGGCCCGCTCAGCTGCGCCTCGGTGGCGGGGCCACCGTCGCCGGAGAATCCGCTCGTGTCAGTGCCGGCCACCGTGCTGATCACGCCGCCCGGAGTCACCTTGCGGACGCGGTGATTGTGGGTGTCGGCGATGTAGACGTTGCCGGCGTCGTCCACGGTCAGGCTCTGTGGGTGGTTCAGCCGGGCCGTCGTCGCCGGCCCGCCGTCGCCGGAGTCGCCCGGGTGGATCCCGGCGCCGGCGAACAGGGTCAGCGCACCGGACCGGTCGAGCTTGAACACCTGGTGCTGGTCGACGGCGGTGAAGTAGACGTTGTCCCGGGAGTCCACGGCCACCGCCTCGACCACCCCTTCGAACCGCGCCGACTGGCCGGCGGACACGAACTGGCCGACGCCGTCGGACCGACCGAGGACGTTCACCGTCACCACACCCGCCGCGACGACGACCGCGGCCGTCGCCGCGGCTGCCGCCGTCCGGCGCCGGGTCCACAGTGTGCGGACACCGGCTTCGGGCGTCGGCTGGTCGGGTGTCATCTCCCCGGGCCGGCGGTCCGGGCTCCGGCCGGCATCGGTTCGGACGGGAGGGCCGCCAGGCGACCGCGGTCCGACGCCGGTCGGTGCCGGGACGGGCATGTGGCGCGGCCGTTGACGATCCGCGCCACCGCGGGGGGTCGACCAGGAGTTCGGCGCGGTGGGAGGGCTGACCTGCCGGAGGGCCGCGGCGGCACCGTGCCGGGTGGGGGCGGTGTGCTCCCCGCCGCCGCCGACGGCCACCCGGCGCAACGCGTCGGCGAGCGCGCCGGCGGTGGGGTAGCGGTGGTCGGGGTCCTTGGCCAGCGCCATGGCGATGACGGCGTCGATCTCCGCCGGAAGATCCGGGCGCACCGACCCCACCGGATGCGGAGCGTCGAGCAGGTGCGCGGCCAGCACCCCGGACTCACTGCCGCGGACGAACGGGGCGTGGCCGGTCAGGCACTTGTAGACCACACAGCCCAGCGCGTACACGTCCGTGCGCGCGTCGACCGGGACGCCCCGGACCTGTTCGGGTGCGGCGTAGTGCGGGGTGAGCAGCATCGCGCCGGTCAGCGTCGCCCCGTCCGGAACCCCGACCTGCTTGGTGATGCCGAAGTCCGACAACCAGCAGTGTTCCCCCGGCGGCCGCTGCTCGATCAGCACGTTGCGCGGCTTGACGTCCCGGTGCACCAAGCCGGCAGCGTGCGCGGTGTCCAACGCCGCCGCCACCTGACCGATCAGGACGCTGGTCCGGGCCAGGTCCAACGGGCCGTCCCGCGCCACCAGCCCACCCAGGTCCGGTCCCGACACCAGCCGCATCGCCAGGTACATCCGGTCGGCGACCTGCCCGGCGGCATACACCGGAATGATGTGCGGATGGTCGAAGCTCGCGACCAGCTTCCACTCCTGCTCGAACCGCCGCCGGAACCCCGGATCCGCGGCCAGGCCGGCGGTCAGCACCTTCAACGCCACCTGGCGGCCCAACCCCAGGTCCCGGGCGCTGTACACCGTGCTCATCCCGCCGCGGCCGATCTCCACCAGATCGGCGAACCCGGGAATCTCCAGACTCACCACCCCGACCCACCCGGCCCCGGCCCGCCACGCTCACGCCCACTGGTCGATGCCCGCTGTCTGGGCACAGGGTCCCCCTGGTCCGTCGTCACCTGCCGTGCCCGGGCGGTAGCCTCCACGCCACCCGGTCGCGGTCATTGTGGTCTCCCGCCGTTCCGCTCCGGTAGGGGTGCCCACCCCTGGCGGCACAGCCGGGCACCGGCGCGGCGGCGACCCGGACGACCTGGTTCGGGCACATGCCGGCCTCTGCCAGACTGGAGCCGCCCCGTGACTGTGTGTGGAGAGGCCGCTCGGATGACGCAGCTGTACGTCGCCTACGCCGGCCGCACCCGCACAGTCGAACAGGACGACACCTGCACGTTCGGCCGCTCCCGCCGCTGCGCGATCCGCCTCGACCCGGCCGACCTCGGCGTGGCCCGGGTGGCGGGAACCTTCCAGTTCCAGGGCGCCCACTGGCTGCTCGTGCACTACGGCGGACGGACGAACAGCGCCGGTCCCCCGCTGTCCCTGGTCGACGCCCGCGGCAACCGCCACCTTCTGCAGGACGGACGCTCCCACGTCGTCGAGCGGGACCTCACCGTCCTGGTGCTGGGCGAGCACCGGGACTACGAACTGGCCGTCTCGCTCACCGCCCCGGCCACGGAGCCCGCGGTCTTCCGTCCCGACGACGAGGACCCGACCCGGTGGCCGGACCCGCAGCGGTTCGCCGACGACGACCGGCTGGCGTTGACCGCGCTGTTCGCCGAGCATCTCGACAAACGGATTGCCGACCCGGTCAGGGTGCCGGTCGCCGACGCCGCGGCGCTGCTGGGCTGGAGTGAGCGGGCGCTGGCCCGCAGGCTCGAACGGATCATGGAGCGGCTCGGCCAGGAGGGCGTCGGCGGGATGACCGGGCCGACCCGGCTGGACGCCCTCGGCCAGTACGTCATCCCCCGCGTGATCGGCCCCGACGACCTCCGCCTCCTGATGGCCCGCGTCCGCGCCGCGGCCCACAACACCGCGCCCCGCACCCCCGGCAGCTGAGGCGGGTCAGCCGACCGGGAGGTCCGCCGGCCGGTTCAGCCCGTTGTCCTGCACCGAGACGAGGGGGCCGGCAGGACCGGGAACCGCATACGTCACGGGCCCCTGTGCTGTGACCTCGCTGTACCTGCCCATCACGATCCGCGCCTGGTTGTTGAGACTCTCGGTGGGCCGGCCGTCCGGGCCGTACTTCCAGTATTCGCTGTGGCCCGGCGTGTCCGTGCGGATCCGGTTCGCCCCGAAGTTGTCATCACTCGGTTCCTCGTTGTAACCGCCGGGAGTGCTGCTGAGGTAGACGATCGGATCGTCGGGCGCGGCCGCCGCCCACACGTGGCGGGTGTCCAGGTGCAGGTCGGAGGCCCGCTCCACGTTCATGCCGGGGCTTCCCACCGCGACGATGTCGTCCACCGCCAGGCCGTCGCCCTGGCGGGCTGCTTCGCCGACCACCACCGAGCCGTAGCTGTGACCAACCGCCGTCAGGTGCGCCCGCTCACCCTCATGGCTCGCGCGGAGACCGTCCACGAAACGATCCAGCGTGGGGGCGGCGTGCTCCGCGTACCAGACGTTAGGCGCCTGGGGAAGATCGCTCGGTGCGTCCGAGCCCAGCCACACGATAGTCGCGACGTCACCGCTGGCGTTCGGGGTGAGATCGTCGCTCGCTCGCTGGAGGCTGGCCGCGCGTTCGAGGTCGTCGCCGGTAAGACCGTCGAGAGAAGCCGACGTACCCGGAACGTAGACCGCCGTGTGGCGGGCCGTGTCGGGGTTGCCGACTGCCACGATCGCCTCGCCGTCCTCGGTGAAGTTGTTCACGCCGAGCAGCATGAGCTGCTGGTTGGGCGCGCCACGCTCGGAGTCCTCCAGCTTCTGGAGCAGGTTCCGGGCCCGGTCGAGGTGGGCCGACGGGTGGTTGGCGAACTCCGCGTACGCGATGGTGCTGCGGAGCTGGAGCCGGTTGGCCTTGTCGCGTGCGGTGGCGGGCAGTCCGTCGAGTGCGCCGATCCGCTCCGGGTAGGCCGAGATGTACGCCTGCCTCTGCGTGTCGGTGAGACCGCGCCACCACGCCGCCGCCTCGGCGGGATTCGATGCAGGTCTGGGCATGGTCTGGGTCGAGAGACCCAGCAGTTCCAGGCTCTGCTTCGCGTCCTGTATCGCGTCCTGTGACTCGTCCATCGTGTGGTTGCCCGGCGTGAGCGGCTCGTACCTGCGTAGCGCACCGGAGAACGTCGCGTCCCATTTCTCGGCCCGCTTCACGACCTTGCCCAGCTCACCTTGGACGAACGCGGCCATCTCGGCTTTCGCCCTGACCAGCTCGTCGTAACTGCTTGTCGCCAGCTCGATGGAGAGCGGCTCGGCCCGGATGACCGTGCCCTGGGGGGTCACCCGCATCCCGGCCGCGATCGCGCGCCGTACCTCGTCGTCGAGTTCGCGCTGGAGGGTGGCCAGTTGGCCCGCCGCCGCCTCCAGCAGGGAGGCGACCCCCCGTGCCTGCTGGGCGGCCAGTTCGAGCTCGTCGTCCACCTTGTCGAACTGCCGGAATCCGGCCTCCGAAGCGGCCCCCGACCACCCGGACGCGGTGAGCGGCCGGGTGACGTCGCTCGCCACCCAGCCCTCCAGCACGCCGAGCCGCCGCGACAACGCCACCCACGCCTCACCCGCCGCAGAAAGCTTCGCGGGCCTTGCGGCCCGGAGCATCTCGAAGGTGACCATCCCCGCCCGCCTACCTGGTGATCCGGGTGAACCGAGTCGCGCTGGCCGCGTCGTCCTCCTGATAGTTCGCCGCACACTGGCCGAGAGCGTCGCCGAGGTGGCCGAGGTGATTGCCGAGGTTCTCGAGGTCGCCTTCCCAGGTCTGCAGGAGGCCAGCGACCGCGGCGCCGGTCAGCCAGCCCTGGAACGCGAGGTAGGCCGCATCCGTGTCGTCCGCCATGTCCCGGGAGGCGGCGCCGAGTTCGGGCCGCATCTGCGTGACCTCCGACCCGACCGCCCGCAGGACGCCGGCCTGGACGTCGAAACCTGACATGACCCCTCCTCGGTCGCATCACCTGCCGCATCGGTCGGCCCGGTGTACTGCCGGACGAGCGCGCCCCGAATCGCGCTCGTCCGCAGCCACAAGGTGCGGCCTGAACCGGCGCCGCGACAAGGGGTCCGGACCCCGGCGGCGGTCCCTGCGCGCGCGGCGGGAGCGGACGAGGCAGGATGGTCACCGACCAGAGCAGTTCCGACCGGACCCGTGAGGAGCACGTCACCGTGGCGGACTCGTCGTTCGACGTCGTCAGCAAGGTCGACCGGCAGGAGGTCGACAACGCACTGAACCAGGCGGCCAAGGAGCTCAGCCAGCGCTTCGACTTCCGCGGCACGAACGCCTCGGTGAGCTGGAGCGGCGAGGAGGCCGTGGCGCTGCAGGCCGACACCGAGGAACGCCTGCTCGCGGCGCTGGACGTCTTCAAGGAGAAGCTGGTCAAGCGCGGGATCAGCCTGAAGTCGCTGGACGCCGGCGAGCCGCAGCAGTCGGGCAAGTCCTACCGGCTGACCGGCAAGATCCTGCAGGGCATCGAGACCGACAAGGCCAAGAAGATCGCGAAGAAGGTCCGCGACGACGGCCCGAAGGGCGTCCAGGCGCAGATCCAGGGCGACCAGCTGCGCGTCTCGGCGAAGAAGAAGGACGACCTGCAGACTGTCATCGCGCTGCTCAAGACCGAGGACTTCGGCGTCGCGCTGCAGTTCACGAACTACAGGTAAGGCGAAGCGTTAGCCGCATTCCGGCGGCTGATGGCACGTCCGATCCCAGCGGAGCCGGGTGCCTGAGGCGGCACCCCGAACTCAACCGACTCGCTGTGGCGAAGGCGGTCAGCATTCAGTTGGCGATGCGAAGGACCTCTGCGTAGACGTCCTTGGCCGAACCGTCGAAGTAGTTCGCGTGAGTGACCTTCACTGTCTCGATGGAGTCCGAGCCAACCAGAACAATGTCCATGTGCGGGCAGTCGCGGTACTGCTCTTCGAGTTCCTCGTACTTCACGACGGCAGCCTTGGCCTCAACCCCGAAGTCGTGCTGGTTCAGGAGGCGGCCTGCCCGGCGATCGAACACTAGGATGAAGTGCTGGATCTTCGCTTCTCTCACATGCGCGCTCATGGGCTACCTTCCAGGAACGGCCGGGCGTCCAGTCTACGCCGCTCATGCAGTTTAACCATCTCCTCGGGTACCGCCTCTCCCTTCTCCTGCAGCGCCATGATTTCGGACGCGACCGCCAGGAACCTCTGGATCGGGTGGGTGCCGTCCTGCTTGAGGTTCCTGCCGGTTTCGCCCGAGTAGTCCTCCGCGGCGATCGCCCACGCATGCATCGACTCCGTCCTCAGCTGGATCTCGATGGCGCGCTCCCGGTAGGGCACAACGATGTGGACCGCCCGGTAGCCGGACTTCCTGGGCTGGACGGTGTAGTCCGAGTAGCTGATCGTCCGGAGCGTCTTCAAGATCCGCTCCTCCAACCGACGCAGATCCTCCGTGCTCGCCACAACGGCCCGACAGCCGCGATGTCCTGCATCCGGGACAGGTCGAGCGTCGGCTCGCGACGAAGCTTCTCGAGGATCGTCTGTCGTCGCTTAAGGCGCTGGGTTACCTTCGCGGCGACACCAGCAGTGCGAGCGCGCGAACGGAGGCCGTTGTTGGCGCTTACCAGCGGCCCGTAATGAGCCCGGCGCCACGCCTCCATCGTGTCCAGGGCCTGGACGACCGCCGTATCGTCGTTGAGTTCGTCCCTCATGTACCGGCGCAGCGTGCTCCCAGCCTTCTTCACTTGGCTCTTGCTGGGAACCTCCATGTCGGCACCCTAGCGACACCGCCCGACACGGCCTCCACAACGGTGGCGGTTTGAGCGTGGGCTATCCGGCGTCAGGGTCTACGCCCTCGCGGTGGCGCGGCGTAAGGGGTTGCCGGGGAGGGTGGCGACGACCGCGCCGGCCGCGGTGGCCACGCCGGCCAACGCGAACGCCCAGCCGACGCCACCGGCCCGGTCGACCAGCACACCGGCCACCGCGGAGCCCAGCCCGCTGCCGACGAAGGAGATGGTCACCACCCAGGTGTAGGCCTCGTTGATCATGCGGTGCGGAGCGATGGCCGCCACCAGGGCGTTCTCCACAGTCAGCGCGGGAGCCAGGGTCAGGCCGCTCAGCAGCAGCGCAACCGCCATCAGCGCCGCGTTCGGCACCAACGCGAGCGCGGCCATGCCGACCGCCACCGCGCCCAGCGTCGCGCCCCACTGGGTCGGCAGCGAGGCGCGGAACTGGCGGGTGCCGAACCAGAGTCCGCCGGTCACGCTGCCCACGCCCCACAGCGCGAACAGCAGGCCGGCGAGCGCGTCGCCGTCCCCGACCAAGTGCAGGTCGGCGAACGCCGGCACCGTCACGCCGATGACCCCGAATGCGAACGTCAGCGCGCCGGAGACGAACAGCAGCAGCGGCATGCCCGGCGCGACGGCCGGCCCGAGGCCGCGGACACGGGTGCGGTCGGGCTCCGGCCGCCAGCCTCGGGTGGCCGGGCCGAGCGCGACGGCCGCGGTGCCCCAGGCCGCGAGGGCGGCGGCCACGGCGAGCGCCACGGTGACGTCGACCAGCGCGGCCAGCACCCCCACCAGCAGCGGACCGAGCACGAACACCACCTCGAACGACGTGGTCTCCACCGCCAGGCCGGCGGCCCGCAGCGGCTCCCAGCGGCCGGTGGTCAGACCGCTCCAGGTGCTCCGCAGGGCCGCGGTGAGCGGCGGAAGGCACGCCCCGAGCAACCCCGACGCCGCCCAGATCACCGGCGTGGACGCGGGCAGCGCCGTCGCCACCAGCACCAGCACCGCCGCGACCGGCCACGCGAACGCGGTGGCCAGCAGAACCGGCGTCGGCCGCAGCCGGTCGGCGAGCCGGCCCAGCACCGGCCCCACCGCGGCAGTCGCCAGTGCGTAGGACGCGCCGGCCACGCCGGCCACGGCGTACGAGCCCGTGGAACGTTCGACCAGCAGCACCAGGACCAGCGGCGCCATCGCGATCGGCAGCCGACCGGCGATCCCCCCGACCACCAGCGTCGGGGCACCGGGAATGCGCCACACCGCGGCGTACCGGCGCAGGCCGGCCACCGTCGGGGCGGGCTCGCTCACCGACCGCCCTCCGGCAGCGGCGCGTCGGTCACCGGGGCACGGCGGTCGGACCACACGCCGGGCACGGTAACGATCGCCCAGGCCAGCAGCGCGGCCAGGGGCGCCAGCGCGAGCGCCCCGGGTACGCCGCCGCGGTGGTCGATGATCACGCCGGCCGTGGCGGCGCCGAGCGCGTTGGCCGTGAACACCACCGTGGTGGTCCAGGTGAACGCCTCGGTGAGGGTGCCGACCGGCGCCAGGTTGGCGATCAGCCCGTTGGTCACGGTGAAGGCCGGCGCGATGCCGGTGCCGGCCAGGAACAGCATCGCGGCGAGCACCCACGGGTTGCCGGCCAGCGCGAGCGGCGCCATCCCGACAGCCAGCGCCACCAGCGTCCAGCGGAACTGCCCCATCAGCGGCATCCGGAACCGCTTGGTGCCGAACCAGATGCCGCCGACCGCGCTGCCGACCGCCCAGATCGTGAGCAGCAGTCCGGCCGTGCTGTTGCCGCCGTGGGAGTTGGCGTACGCCGGGATCGCGACCTCCAGCGCGCCGAAGCCGAAGAGGACCGCGCCGACCGCCGCCAGCACCTGCACCATTCCCGCGGCCCGCAGCGGGCTCCGGCGGGCGACGCCCGCACGCCGCGGGTGCGCCTCCAGCCGGCGGGCCGGGCCGCTGGCGGCCACCACGATCGAGCCGACCAGCGACAGCACCGCCGCACCGAGGATCGCCAGCGCGGGCGAGGCGACCACCACGACCAGGCTGACCACCAGCGGGCCGGTGATCCAGACGGCCTCCATCGTGATCGAGTCGAGCGCGAACGCCGTCTGCCGGACGCCGTCGTCCTTGGCGAGGTCGTTCCAGAGCGTCCGCAGCGAGGACGAGAGCAGCGGGAACGCGGCGCCGGCCAGCGCCGCGGTGGCGTAGACCAGCCCGAGTGGCGCCGCGTACACCAGCGCGGCGAGCAGTCCGCCGAGCGCGAGCGGGTACGCGATGCCGGTGGCGAGCAGCACCGGACGGATGCCGCGCCGGTCGGCCAGCCGGCCGAGCAGCGGCGCGACGGCCGCGGTGGCCAGCGCGTAGAGGGCGGTGGTGATGCCCGCCGCGGCGTACGAGCCCGTGCGGCTGTGCACCAGCAGCACCAGCGCCAGCCCGACGATGCCCACCGGCAGTCGGCCCACCAGACCGGCCAGGATCAGCACCGGTGCCGACGGCAACCGCCAGACCTCCGCGTAACGCCGCATGACGCTGATCCTCCTCCCGGGGTACGACAGAATAGGTAGTAGGCAAAGATTGAATAGCCGCCTACAGTGACGGTCACGATACTAGATCGAACGTAGGCGGTCACGTGAATTACGACACCTACAGCGCCGGCGCCGTGCAGCTCGCGGTGGACCTCGCCAACGCTGACCTCGCCGAGCCCGGCGCGCTGGACGCCTTCGTCGTCGCCCACGACGAGTGGTTCAGCGCACGGGCGTCGCGGCGGCTGTCCCCGTCCGACCGCGGCGTGGTCGCCGAACTCGCCGGCGGCGTCCGCGCGGTGGCCGAGTCGACCTCGGACGCCGAGGCGGTGCGCCGGATCAACGTGCTGCTCCAGCGGTGCGCGCCCGTGCCCCGGGTCACCGACCACGACGGCACCGTGCACCTGCACTACTCCGGCGAGAGCGCGCCGCTGGTCGACCAGCTCGGCGCCACCGTGGCGATGGGGATGGCCCTGCTGGTGTGCCGGTACGGACGCGAGCGCCTCGGCATCTGCGGTGCGGACGACTGCGCGGACGTGTACGTCGACACGTCCCGGAACAGGTCCAAGCGGTACTGCTCGGAGACCTGCGCGAGCCGCACCACGGTCTCGGCGTACCGGGCCCGGCAGCGTGCGGCCGCCCCACCAGTCGAGTCAGCCCAACCCGCGGAGCCAGCCCCGCCCGCCGAGCCAGCCCCGCCCGTCGAGCCAGCACAGCCCGCCGGTGCGTCCTGAGCGGGTTCAGTCGCGCATCGCGCGGGCCAGGTCCTCCAGGCGCCGCACCCGGTCCTCCATCGGCGGGTGGGTGCTGAACAGGGCGGCGATGCCACGCGGACGGACCGGGGTGTCGATCATCAGGTGCGACATCGAGACGATCTTCGGGTCCGGCGGCAACGGCAGGGCCTGGGTGCCCAGGTGGATCTTGCGGAGCGCGCTGGCCAGGGCGAGCGGGTCGTGGGTCAGCTGGGCGCCGTCGAGATCGGCCTGGTACTCGCGGCTGCGGCTGATCGCCAGTTGGATCAGCCCGGCCGCGATCGGGCCGACGAGCACGAGCAGCAGCAGGACCACCGGGTTCGGCCGGTCGTCGTCGTCCCCGCCGCCGCCCGGGAGGAACCAGGCGAGCATCGCCAGCGTGGTGACGATGCTGGCCAGGGCGCCCGCGACCGAGGAGATCAGGATGTCCCGGTTGTGGACGTGGGACAGCTCGTGGCCCAGTACGGCTCGCAGCTCGCGGGGTTCCAGCATCTGCAGGATGCCCTCGGTGCAGCACACGGCGGCGTGGCGGGGAGTGCGGCCGGTGGCGAAGGCGTTCGGTTGGCTGGTGGGGCTGAGATAGAGCCGCGGCATCGGCTGGCGGGCCTGGGTGGCCAGCTCCCGGACCATGCCGTACAGCGCCGGCTGGTCCACCTCGCTGACCGGGTAGGCGTGCATCGAACGCAGCGCCATCCGGTCGGAGAAGAAGTAGCTGTATCCGTTCATCCCGGCGGCGACCACCGTCGCGATCACCAGCCCGGTCGAGCCGCCCAGCCAGTAGCCGACCGCCAGGATGAGCCCGCTGAGCAGGCCGAGCAGCAGCGCGGTCTTCACGCCGTTGACGTGCCTGCGCATCGCGGGCTTCCTCCCTGCCGGCCGCCGTCCCACCGTGGCGGCACCGATGCACGCCACGGGAACACCCAACGGGTCCGTTCTCCTGCCCGTTCCCCCGCCGACGGGAATCACACCGCTCGGGCGGGACCGGGTTCGGCCGCCTACCCCGCGGCCAGCACCTCCGCGGCGGAGCGCGCGACGTCGAGCACCCACTGCGGCCACACGCCGAGCACGACCGCCGCCACGGAGGCCGCCGCGAGTCCGGCCAGCACCGGCCACGGCGCCGCCGTGCTCCGCGCGGCCAGCGCCGGCGACGGTGCGGCGTCCGCGCCAGCCGCGTCCGGTGCCGGACCGGCCGGCGCGAAGCAGGCCGCCACCGCACGCAGGTAGTACGCGAGCCCCACGACGGCGTTCAGCGCGACGACGACCGCCAACCACCCGGCCGAGCCGTCCAGCAGCGCACGCACGACGACGACCTTCGCGAACAGGCCGGCAAGCCCGGGCGGGAGTCCGGCCAGCCCGGCGAACCCGACCACGAACGCGGCCGTGGCCCACGGTGCGCGGCGGGCGGCGCCGCGGAGGTCGTCCAGGGTGCCGCCGTCGGCTCCGCCGCGCAGCGCGATCACGCCGCCGAACGCTCCGAGGTTCACCACCAGGTAGAGCACGGTGAACGCGACCACACCGGCGGCGGCCGCCCGGACGCCGGCGTCGTCCCGCCCGGCCGCGGCCGCGAACACCCCGAGCGGTGCGAGCAGGTAGCCGGCCTGCGCCACGGACGACCAGGCGAGCAGCCGCACCAGCCGGCGCTGCCGCAGCGCGACGAGGTTCCCGACGGTCATCGTCACGGCGGCGACCACGGCGAACACGGGCCCGGTCACGTCCAGCACGGGCCGGAAGGCCAGCACCCCGACCAGCAGCACGGCGGCCACCCCGCCGAGCTTGGACGCGGTGGCCAGCCAGGCCGCCACCGGCACCGGCCCCCCGTCGTAGGTGCCGGGCGCCCAGGCGTGGAACGGCACCACCGCGAGCTTGAACAGCAGCCCGGCCAGCGTCAGCACCACCGCGGCGGCCGTCAGCGGCAGGGCGCGCAGGTCGTCCCGCTCGGCCAGGGCGAGCGCCAGCCGGTCGAGGTGGACGGCCCCGGTGAGGCCGTACAGGAGGCCGGCACCCAGCAGGGTCAGGGCCGTCGACACCACCGAGACCACGAAGAACGTGAGCGCGCCCTCGGCCGAGGCCGTCGACCCCTTCCGCAGGCCGACCAGCACGTACACCGGCAGGGTGAGCGTCTCGATGGCCACGATCAGGGTGAGCAGGTCACGCGCGGACGCCAGCACGACGCCGCCGGCCAGCGAGCACAGCAGCAGGAACGTGTACTCCCCGGCCGGCACGACGCCCTGCCGGACGATGCCCGCCGAGAATCCGAGCACGGCCAGCGCCAGCGCGCAGAACACCACCGTGAGCGCCGTGCTGGCCTGGTCGACCGCGAACGAGCAGGACGCCCCGACGTCCACGCCGCCCGGCAGCACGCCGGCGCCCGTGCAGAACGTCGCCCGGCGTTCGGCGCCGGACGCCAGCGCGGCGACGATGCCGCCCGCCGGGCCGAGCGCCGCGGCCCCGAGCAGCGCGGTGCGCAGGCCCGGCCGGGCCAGGTCGAGCAGCAGGGTGAGCACCGCCGCCCCGACCACGGCGTACACCGCGGCCAGCGCCGCATGGTCGACGCTCTGGACGACGTTCACCGCACCACCACCGAGAGCAGCGCCTCGACCGGCTCCACCGTGAGCCCGAGCAGCAGCCCCGGCAGCAGGCCGAGCACCAGCGTGAGCCCGACCAGCGGTGCCCACGCGACGACCTCGGCGCCGTCGAGCCTCGAGCCGTCCGCGGTGACCGCGGACCCGAGCGGGCCGACGACCGTCCGCCGCAGCATCCGCAGGAAGTACGCCGCGGCCAGCGCGGCACCGAGGGCGGCCACCACGCCGAGCGTCACGAACAGCCAGTACGACAGCACCGGCGCGGCCTGGAACGCCCCGACGACGGAGAACATCTCGCCCCAGAAGCCGGCCAGACCCGGCAGCCCGAGCGACGCCACCGCCGCGAAGCCGAGCAGGCCGGCCAACCGCGGCGACACCGTCGCGATGCCGCCCAGCTTGCCGAGTTCACCCGTGCCGTACCGGTCCTTCACACCGCCGGCCAGGAAGAACAGCAGGCCGGTGACCAGCCCGTGCGCGACATTGCCGAACAGCGCGGCCTGCAGCCCGGGAGCCGACAGCGTCGCCACGCCCAGCAGCACGAAGCCCATGTGCCCGACGGACGAATACGCGATCAGCCGCTTGAGCTCGTTCATCGCCAGGCACACCAGCCCGGCCACGAGGATCGCCGCGACGGCCAACACCCCGAGCCACGGCGCCAGCTCGCGGGCACCCTCGGGCGCGGCCGGCAACGCGATCCGGATGATGCCGTAGGTGCCCATCTTCAGCAGCACACCGGCCAGGATCACCGAGCCGATCGTCGGCGCCTCGGTGTGCGCGTCCGGGAGCCAGGTGTGCAGCGGCCAGAGCGGGCTCTTCACCGCGAACGCCACCAGCAGCAGGACGAACGCCGCGACCTGGGTGCCGTGCGCGACGCCGGCGCCGCCGCGCTGGGTGAGCTCCACCAGGTCGGCCGTCCCGGCGGCGACCGACGACCACCACCAGGCCCACCAGCAGCAGCACCGAGCCGAACAGCGTGTAGAGCAGGAACTTCCGCGCGGCCGCCCGCCGCGCCGGACCGCCCCACACGGCGATCAGCGCGTACATCGGGGCCAGCGTGACCTCGAAGAACACGAAGAACAGCAGCACGTCCAGGGACAGGAACACGCCGAGGATGCCGGCCTCCAGCACCAGCAGCAGCGCGAGCAGCGTCCGGGCCCGGCCGGGCGAGGGCACGTGCCGCACGGTGTACACCGCGCACAGCGCGCACAGCAGGGCGGTCAGCGCGACCAGCGGCCAGCTGATCCCGTCCACGCCGAGGTGGAAGCGCAGGCCCAGCGACGGCACCCAGGCGTAGTCCACCTGGTACCAGGGGTCGATCACCCGGTCGCCCCGCGGCTCGTGCCGGCCGGCGATCAGGGCGACGCTGAGCGCGAACGTCAGCGTGGTGACCACGACGGCGAACCACTTCGCCGCCCGTTCCGCGCGAGCGGGGAGAGCGGCCAGCACCACCGCCCCGAGGGCCGGTAGGCCGATCAAACCGACCAGCAGCGCCGCGCTCACGAGCCCACCTCGCTAGGCTCGGCGGCCCCGTCTGCGGGGCTGCTGTGTCTGGTGCGCTCGCGCCGCTCGCTCACGAGAGCAGTCCGTTCGCCAGGACGGCGCCCGCGGCGAGCAGTGCGCCGCCGCCCACCGCGGCCGTGACGTACCGGCCGAGGCCCGTCGCATGAGCCAGGTGCAGCACCCGGCCCACACCCTGCGCACCCCGTCCGGTTCCTTCGACCGCGCCGTCCACGCCCCGGGTGTCGGCCGCCAGCACGGCCTGGGCCAGCGCCTGGACCGGCCGGACGACCAGCGCGTCCTGCACGGCGTCGAGGTGGAAGGCCGCCTCGAACGGCCGGCGCAGCGGCCCGAGCACCCGGACCGGATCAGCCGCGGTGTCCCGCCGCCACACCAGGTAGATCGCCAGCGCCCCGACCAGCGCGCACGCCAGGCTGAGCAGGGTGGTGGCCACTTCGGGGGCCAGCGACGTGCCCGGCAGGTCTGTCTCGAAGAAGTCGCCTTCGCTGGTGACCCCGAACTCCCGGCCGGCTTCGCGGGCTCCGAGCCGGGCCGGCAGGCCGCCGGGCCAGAGCGCCGCGAGCCCCAGCAGCGCGGCGGGCACCGCGAGGGCGACCAGCGGCCACCGCATCGCGCCGGGCGGGTCGTGCAGGGCCGTCGCCTCGCCACGCCGCTCGCCGAAGAACGTCCGCAGCCAGAGCCGGGCCACGTACGCGGCGGTGAGCACGACGGTCACCGCACCGGCCAGCAGCACCAGCGCGCCGGTCCAGGGAGCGGCCACACCGTCGCCGAGCGCGGTCCGTTCGGCGGCGGTCAGCACGCTCTCCTTGCTCCAGAAGCCGGCCAGCGGCGGCAGGCCGGCCAGTGCCCGAGCCCGATCGTCATGGTCCAGAACGTCACCGGCATCCCGCGCCGCAGCCCGCCCATGGCGCTCATCGCGTTGGTCGCCACGGCGTGGATCACCGCGCCGGCCGCGAGGAACAGCAGCGCCTTGAACGCCGCGTGCGTGAGCAGGTGGAACAGGGCCGCCGGGGCACTGCCGACGGCGAGCGCGCCGGCCATGTACGCGAGCTGGCTGACCGTCGACCAGGCCAGCACCCGCTTGATGTCGTCCTGGGCCAGCGCCGCACACGCGCCGAGCACCATCGTGGTCGCGGCGATCACCGCGAGCACGGCCAGCGCCACCGGCGAGGCGAGGTACAGCGGGTAGAGGCGGGCCACCACGTACACACCAGCCGCCACCATCGTCGCGGCGTGGATCAGGGCGCTGATCGGCGTCGGACCGGCCATCGCATCCGGCAGCCAGGTGTGCAGCGGGAACTGTGCCGACTTGCCGGCAACCCCGGCGAGCAGCAGCACGCAGGCCGCGGTGAGCATCGCCGGGCTGAGCTTGTCGGACGCCTCGGCGAGCACGTCGGAGATCCGGAACGAGCCGACGCCCACACCGAGGATCACCACGCCGAGGGCGAACCCGACGTCGCCGACCCGGGTGACCAGGAACGCCTTCACGGCGGCACCGGGAGCCTCGGGCAGTCGCCGGTCGTGCCCGATCAGCAGATAGGAGCAGAGGCCCATCACCTCCCACCCGATCAGCAGCGTCACCAGGTCACCGGAGACCACCACCAGCAGCATCGCCGCGGTGAACAGCGACACCTGCGCCGCATAGGGGGCGTATCGGTCACCGCTGCCCCGGCGGAAGCGCCCGTCGTCGGTCGCGTAGAAGGAACGGTCCAGATAGGCCGTCGAATAGATCTGGACGGCGAATGCGACCGCGCACACCGCCACGGCCACCAACGCGGCCACCGAGTCGACCCGGACGCCCGCCGTGACGAGCAGCGTGCCGAAGTCGGCCAGCGTGGTGCTCGCGTCCACCGGCCGGGAACCCCGCGACGGCAGGCCCACCGCGTCGAACGCCAGCCAGAGCGAGGCGAGGAACGCCAGCCCCGTCGCGCCGAGCGCCAGCCGGGTCGCGGCCCGCCGGGCGTCCTCGCGGAACAGCAACCCGACCAGACCCGCCGCACCCGGCAACACCGGCAGCGCGGCGGCGAGGCAGACGTCCCGGGTCACGAGCCGTTCCCCGCTCCGGCGGCGACCCGCTCGGCGTCGGCCCGCGCAGCGTCCTCCACGGAATCCTCCGCGACCACGTCCACCTCGTCCACGGCCACCGTCTGGCGCAGCCGGTAGAGCTGCAGGACGATCGCCAGGCCGACGCCGATCTCCGCGGCCGCCAGCACGATCACGAACAGCGCGAACACCTGGCCGGACCGCGGCACCCCGACGACCGACACGTCGGCGGTGACGAACACCAGGTTCACGGCGTTGAGCAGCAGCTCGACGGCCATCAGCAGCAGCACGGCGTTCCGCCGCACGAGCGTGCCGTAGAGCCCCACGGCGAACAGCAGCGCGGCCAGCACGTACGGGATCACCGGGTGCACGCCGTCACCCGCCGTTCCCCGCGCCCGCGTCGGCTGCGGCGTCGGTCGGGGCATCCACCGGCGGCGGGTCGGCGCGGCGGGACGACACCACGATCGCCCCGATCAGCGCGGCGAGCAGCAGCACGGAGAGCACCTCGAACGGCAGCACCCACTGGCGGAAGATCTCTCCCCCGACCCACTCCGCGGTGCCGGCCTGGGCTCCCTCCAGGTCCACGAACGACCACCGGTAGGCCTGGACCAGCATCGCGACCAGCGCACCGCCGCTGCCCAGCCCGACCAGCGCCGCCGGCCACCGCGAACGGTCCAGGCCCTCGCTGGGCCCGATCGGCGCCCGGGTGAGCATCACCGCGAACAGCAGCAGCACCACGACGGCGCCGACGTAGATCAGCATCTGCACCCAGGCCACCAGCTCGGCCGTGAGCACGAGGTAGCACCCGGCCAGCGCACCGAGCGCGACCACCAGCCACAGACCGGCCCGGACGACGTGCCGGGTGGTCACCACGCACAAAGCCGCGCCCAGTGCGAGCACACCGAGCGCGAGCACGAGAACGTCGGTGACCGTCACCCGGCGGTCCCCTGAGCGGGAGGGTCCGCCGGCGGGACGTCGCCGACGTCCGCCGTTCCCCCGGGGCCGGGCGCGGACGGGCCTGCGGCGGTCAGCGCCGCGACGGCCGCCTTCTCGGCGGCCAGGACCTCCTTGGCCGGCTCGCCGTTGGGGTCGTGCGGCGGGGGCGCCGGGACGGTCGCCATCCACTCGCGCAGCGTGTCCTTCTCGTGCAGCAGGTTGCGCAGGTCGTAGTCGGCGTACTCGAACTCCGGCGACCAGAACAGCGCGTCGAACGGGCAGACGTCGATGCAGATGCCGCAGTACATGCAGAGCGAGAAGTCGATCGCGAACCGGTCGAGCACGTTGCGCTGCCGCGGCCGGGCGGCGCCCGGCACCTCGACCGTCTCCTTGTGAGAGTCGATGTAGATGCACCAGTCCGGGCACTCGCGGGCGCACAGCATGCAGGAGGTGCAGTTCTCCTCCAGCAGCGCGATCACCCCGCGGCTGCGCGGGGGGAGGTCGGGCTTGACGTCCGGGTACTGCCGGGTGTGGGCACGGCGGGTCATCGCACGCAGCGTGACCGCGAGCCCCCGCATCAGTCCCGCGCCCGGTATGCCCATGCCCGGCATCCTCCCGTGCCGGATGCCCGATGGAAAGCACCCCACGGCCGCGTCCCCCAAGCGGGGGAGACCGGCCCGCCACAGCGGCCGGTCAGCTGCTCGACACGCACGCCGTGCAGGATGGCCCGGTCGGGCTGTACGCGATCGTCCAAATCACCCCTGGAGCCGTTGGCCACTGGAACTTCGGCAAGAAATTCGGGCGGACCTGTCGAGGACCGGTGTCGGCCGTTCGTCACACGGACGACGCAGCCCTTCCAACCACGAGGAGCAACTATGAAGTACGCGATGCTGATCTTCGGCGACGACCGCGAGTGGACCGCGCTGTCCCCGGCCGACGAACAGGACGTGATGAAGCAGGTCTACGAGTGGTTCGAGCGGTGGCAGCCGACCGGCAAGATCGCCGACGGCGGCGCCGAGCTACAGCCCCGCGGCACGGCAAAGACAGTGCGCGCCGACGCGAACGGCCAGCCGGTGATCACCGACGGGCCGTACCTGGAACTCAAGGAGGTCATCGGCGCGATCGTCATGCTGGAGTGCGACGACATTGACGAGGCCGCGCGGATCGCGGCCACCTGGCCACTCGCCGCCGGGATGAGCGCGCTGGAGGTCCGTCCGGTGATGAGCCACGAATAGCGGTGACGCTGGGCGCCGGTCTCACAGCCGGCGCCTAAGCTCACCCACCCGACGCGACATCAGCTCCCGTTCGGCCGGGTTCGTCGCCAGCTTCAGAGCCCGCTCCGCCGCCGTCAGCGCCTCAGCCGGACGGTCGAGCGTGGCCAGCAGATCGGCCCGGGCGGCGTGCCACAGGTGGTAAACGGCAAGCCGGCCCCCGAGCGCGTCGACCTCATCCAGCGCTGGGGCCGGTCCCACCGCGAACCGCGTGGCCACTGCCCGGTTCAGCAGCACTACCGGCGACGGGTCCAACGAATGCAGCCGGTCGTACAGCGCCCGCACGTCGGCCCAGTCGGTGGCCTCATACGAGGCGGCCAGGGCGTGTAGCGCGGCGATGCCGGCCTGCAGCTGGTACGGCCCGGGCCGGCCCTGGCGCACCGCCGCCCGCAGCCGCAGCGCCGCCCGTTCGATCGCCGCCGTGTCCCACAGCCGCCGGTCCTGCTGTTCCAGCAGCACGATGCGGCCCCACGAGTCGAACCGCGCGGCGGCGCGGGCGCGGTGAAGTTCCAGCAACGCGGCCAGGCCGGCGGCCTCCGGCTCACGGGGCAGCAGCGCGGCGAGTTGGCACGCCAGCTCGACCCCCTCGCGGGCCAGCTCGCGACGCTGGGCGGACCGGCCACTGGACAGATATCCCTCGTTGAACACCAGGTAGATCACCGCGAGCACGGCCGGTAGCCGGTCGGCGTGCTCATGCGGCTGCGGCACCTCGAACCGGATGCCGCGCTCCCGCAGCTGGCGCTTGGCCCGGGAAAGCCGCTGCGCCATCGTCGGCAGCGGCACCAGGAACGCGGCGGCGATCTCGGCCGTGCTCAGGCCGCTGGCGGCGTACAGCGTCAACGCGACCCGCGCGGGCTCGGCGAGGTCTGGGTGGCAGCACGCGAAAACCATGGCCAGCCGATCGTCCCCACCCAGTTCCGGCGGCGGTTCCGCGGCCACCTGTGCCACCTTCTTGCGGCCGACCGCGTCGCGGCGCAGCCGGTCCAGCGCCTTACGCCAGCCCGTAGTGACCAGCCAACCGGTGGGGCTCTCCGGTACACCCTCGTCGGGCCAGCGCTTGAGCGCCTCGGCCAGCGCGTCCGACAGCGCCTCTTCGGCCCAGTCGAAGTCGCCGAGCCGCCGGCTGAGCGCGCCGAGCATGCCGGCCGCGTCCGTCCGCCAGATTCGGTCCAACAGTTCTGCCGCGTCGTCCACCACACCAGGGTGCAATACCGGCTCTTCGAACTTGACCGGGCTGGCGGGTCTCGGCGCGTCTGACGCGTACACCACCTGGCCCTGCCTGGGCGGTGTCAGCCGGTGGTGGCAATTGAGCTGGTGAGGATGTCGGTGAAGACTTCTGCTGGGGTTCGGTAGCCGAGGATACGCCGTGGTCGGTTGTTGAGTTCGGCGGCGACGAGGTCGAGGTAGGTCTGGTCGTCGGTGATGGCGGTGCCCTTGGGGAAGTACTCGCGTAGCAGCCCGTTGGTGTTTTCGTTCGTGCCGCGTTCCCACGGTGAGTGCGGATGCGCGAAGTACACGTCCACATTAGAGGCGAGGGTGAACGCGGCGTGGCCGGCCATCTCGCTGCCCTGGTCCCAGGTCAGGGTCTTGACCAACGCGGCGGGCATCCCGGCCACCGAAGCCAGGAGCGCGTTGCAGGTGGTGGCCGCGTCGCGGCGCCCGGCCGGCAGCGCCACCGTCACGGTGTAGCGGCTGGTTCGCTCGACCAGGGTCGCCATCGCCGAACGCCCGGCTTTACCGATCACGAGGTCACCTTCCCAGTGGCCGGGCACGGCCCGGTCGCTGGCCTCGGCCGGACGGGCGTCAATGCTGGTCATACCCACGATCCGCGCCCCTGGGCTGGAGCGGCGGCCACGGGGGCGACGCTTCTGGCGCCCCGAACGCAGCAAGATGCCTTGCCGGGCGAGTTCGCCCTTGGGCAGCGCATAGATCCAGGTGTAGATCGCCTCGTGCGACACAGTGCCGGCCACCTGCTCAGCGTGCTCACCGCCGTGCTCGGCGCGCAACCTGCCCGCGGCCTGGTCCGGGGAACACCCGCCGCGCAGCTTGCCGAGCACCTGATCGCGTAGCACCGGGTCGGCGTCGAGCTTGCGGACCTTCGGCCGGCACCGCGACACCCCCGCTGCCCGCCCGGCTCGCACCGCCCGATACCCCGCGCGCCCGCCGTGACGGGCGATATCGCGACACACCACGCTCGGATCCCGGCCGATCCGCCCGGCGATCACCCGCCCCTGGGCGTCCTCAGCGATGCCCCGGGAGATCTCCTCCCGATCAGCCTCGGACAACATCCTGCGCACACCCACGGCGGACTCCTGTCGGCTCGGTTCACCGACGATCTACACCAACCCCGATTGCTACCACCGGCTGGGACCGAGCCCGGGCAAGCCGAGCTTGAGAACGAGCGAATGGCGCACCTTATCGGACAGACACCACAAGCTGGGTGTGCCGCTTTGAGATGGCTTGCGCCACGAGGATTTCGTCGACGGACGCGTCCACCGGGTAGGCAGTGATGCTGGAGTGGGCGGCCCGGTCGCGGTCCCAGGCCCGGATCTGGTCGCAGATGCGGTCGGCCAGGTCGGGGCCGGCTGGTCCGTGGCCAATGGCTCCGAGTTCCCACGGGCGTTCGGCGTCGCCCTGGCTGTGGCGGCGGAGGGTGAAATAGGCCAGTGAGTCGTGTTGGACGAGTGCGGGGCTGCGGGTCGGGATGGCAGGGGTGCACAGGCTGGCATCAATGGCGGTTCGGTCGGCGGCGATACGGCAGGTGCCTGGTTCGGTGGAGGTGAGGCGGAGCCAGACGCCGTCGAAGGGTTCTTCGCTCCCGACGGCGACCCCGGACCAGGTGGTCGTCTTGGGTTGGTCAAGCACGCCGTGCAGGGCAGCCGGATTGATGGGTTGATCGGCGTCCCAGTACAGGGAGACGTGGCCGCCGGGGTCGATGTGGCCGGTTCGTTCGCCTTCTTGGCCGACCATGGGTACGAATCCGCAAAGCTCGACGGAGTCCGATACCAACCGGCTGTCCTCGTAGCTGAACGCGATGCTGCGAGTTTGGCCGCGCCATCGCAGCGGGACGACGAATCGCCCGCCGGGGGTGAGTTGCGCCCACCAGGCTGGTGGAAGGTCCCATGCTCCGACGGTGAGGATGATCCGGTCGTAGGGGGCGTGGTCGGTGTCGCCGAGCTGCCCGTCCCTGGTGGCTACGTGCACGCGCTGGTGTCCGGTGGCGTCGAGGGCTCGGCGGGCTTGTGCGGTGACTTCTTCGTCGATGTCAACGGTGGTGACCTGCCCGTCCGGTCCGGTCAGGTGGGCGAGGAGCGCGGCGTTGTAGCCGGTGCCGGCACCGATTTCGAGGATGCGCTGTCCGGGGTGGGCATCGAGTTGGTCGAGCATCATCGCAACGGTGCCGGGCACCGACGCGCAACTGAGCGCGGCGCCGTCGGCGGCCCGTTTGGTGATCACGGCTTCCTCGGCGTACGCCTCTTCGACGGGTGCCTCGGGGACGAACAGGTGACGCGGGATAGCGCGCATCGCCTCGGCGACCCGGGTGGACAGGAACGGGTTGGCTGCCGTGATGCGGTCGACCATCTCCGCGCGCAGGGCCTCGGGTGAGCTGGCGGTGGTCACGGTGTCGTTCATCTGTTCCCTTCGTGAATGCCGACCGCCTGATTGGCACGGCATCGTGCTCAGTTCCCGTAATGACAAGGGTCTGGACCAGTTCGGGTTCCCTTGTTCAGCGTGGCGAGTGCGGTGTGGTCATCGGCGGTCAGCTCGAAGTCGAACACATCGAGATTGGACCGTATGCGCTCTGGCGTCACGGACTTGGAGATCGCCACGTTGCCCAGATTCAGGTTCCACCGCAACAACACCTGCGCGGCGGATTTTCCCCGCTGCTCAGCGATAGCGATCACGGTTGGGTCCGTTACGAGCTGTCCGTGAGCGAGGGGGCTCCACGCCTGGGTGACAATTCCGTTCTTGGCGTCGAAGGCGCGCAGCTCGGTTTGTGGCAAGCGAGGGTGCAGCTCGATCTGGTTTACCGCGGGTACCGTGCCAGTTTCGGCCAGCAGGCGTTCCAGTTGAGGTACCGGAAAGTTAGATACGCCGATCGAACGCGCCATACCCTCCTTCTTGATTTTCTCCAACGCGCGCCAGGTCTGGACGTACTGATCTCTTGCTGGCGCCGGCCAGTGAATCAGGTACAGGTCGATGTAGTCGAGCTGGAGACTGGCCAGGCTCTTGTCGATTGCGCGTAGCGTCTCGTCGTAGCCGAGGTCGGTGTGCCATACCTTGGTGGTGACGTGAAGCTGTTCTCGCGGTAGTCCCGAAGCGGCGACGGCCGCACCCGTACCCCTCTCGTTGTGGTAATACGCAGCGGTGTCGATGGCCCGGTAGCCCGCCTCCAGGGCAGTCGTGACTGCGGCGCCAGCTTCCTCGTCGGGCACTCGGAACACCCCGAAGCACAGTTGCGGGATGGCGGTTCCGTCGTTGAGTTCGACAGAAGGAACATCGGGAAAAAGCATATATTTGAACCTCCTTACAGGGTGGCCTGGCTCAGTCGAAAACGGGAAAGCGGTAAGTCACAGCATCGCCCCCCGCTATGACGGCGAGCATGGCTTCCACAACACTCCTTCGTGTCGTGTACGGCGGGTGACCAGCGATCCAGTCAAGCGGCTCCTCGACTATGTCGAAACTCCCGAGGAGATCGATCGGAGCTGGTCGAGATAGCTGTCGACGTCCGCATTGCGGGCATCGCGACGGTGGAGCGCCATAGCCAGCTCCCTGGAGGCCATCAGGAGCGACGGCAGGGACTTCCGCCCCCCGTTCAAGGCGTCGCGGCCGTGGACGACAGCTTCGTCCAGGTCGCCCCCACGGAGAGCGACCACACCGAGGGTCACCCGTGCCTCGGCGTTTCGCATCGGCGACGTCTCGTGGCCGTCGAAGTCCGTGCCCGCCGCGATCACCTGGTGGGCGAAGCTCTTGGCAAGCCGGTCCTCCCCGAGCACCCGGTAGCAGTCCATCGCATAGAAGTCGTACTTGGCCGGATCGACGACGAAGTGGTTGTCCAGGTTCTCCGGGCAGGGCAGCGAATCGAGCAGCGTGCGACCTTCTTCGAGTGCTGCCTCGACCTGCCGCCTGTCTCCGATCCGTGCCCACGCTTTGGCCTTCTGCGCGGTCAGCTGCACGGACACGCTGTGCCGCGGAGCCGCCAGTTGCCCGCGCTCACTCGCGGCGATCACGCCGCGGTAGTGGCCGTGGGTGAGGGCGTACCAGGCTTGCATCTCGTGCGCCCACCCGACGATCTCCGGATGACCGGCCTCTTCCCCCAACGACAGCGCGGCCTGCCGGGTCGCCTCCGCTCCCCGCTCGTTCCGCATGTCGTACTCGACACAACCGACCAGAAGTGTCATCCACCCGGCGATCACCAGAACTTCACGGTGCTGCGCGAGAGTGAGTCGCTTCTCCCGCAATTGTGCGAGGCGGCTCAGCCACTCGTGGCCCTCGGCGCAGAGCCGCTCTGGCCGCATGTACCGATACTCGCTGCACAGACGTTCGGTCACCACACGCAGCGCGTCCAACGTGCTGGCGCTCACGTCAGAGTGCCGGAGTCGGGAGATGACCTCCAGCGTGTCCATTCCGGTTGCGGCCAGAAGACCCCGCTCCCGGTTCTCCGCGTCGATTCCCACCGCCTCCGCGGTGGCCGACGGCGCGATTCGGCCGTCCAGGCGGGAAGTCGGTAGTTCGCCGAACGAAGCGCGCAGACCGGGTTCAGACACGGTGTCCTCGGCGGTCGGTGGCGCACCGGCCGGTGCGAGGTCCGACGGCCGGTACGCGCTGTCGAGGTGTCGGTAGTCCGGGTGGTCGACCAGCAGGTCGGTCACGCCGCACTCGTAGAGCTCAGCCAGCCGCGCCAGCGTGTCGAAGGACGGCGCGTGCCCGGTCGTGGCCGGCCACAGCTCCCACGACGAGATGTTCTTGAACGTCTTCGGCTCGTCCGGCCAACGGGCGTTCCACAACGCCGCCACGTCGCCCTGACTCCAGCCGCGCGCCATCCGCAACGCCACCCGACCGTTCACCCGGTACCGGTCCCGCAACACGGCGGCGATCTCCACCCATGTCCGCCCCTCACCGCGCAGGTCGGCGACCAGCGCGGCACGAGCGGCCTTCTGGCTCGGCTGCCGAGCCGACATGGGTGGCTCCCTTCACGGCCGGGCCAACAGAGGTGAGCGACGAACCCTGCACGAAGAACGGTATCCGGTCACCGCGCCCGACATGGCCTGGAACTTCCCGGCCAGACAGGCAATTCCGCAGGGTGTCTTCCCGGTGACCGACGGTCGTTCGGGCGGCTCGATCCGACAAGAGTTGTGGCACGGCTATACGTCGTGACATGACTCAGCCGGGCCGGCGACGCCGCTCCCCAAAGCCGTTGCCGGTCTGGCTGTCCAACCATCGCCAAGGAGCCCGCCCATGACCCGGCCCCAGGTCTTCGGCTATCTGCGCTCCACCGACGTCGAACCGGCCAAGCTGGTCATCCTCGAAGGCGAACTCGCGCTGCACGCCGGCAACCACGGCCTGGAGCTGCTTGACGTCTACGTCGACATGCCCTGCACTGGGCTGCTCCTGCAGCAACGCGGCGGCTTCAACCGCCTGATGACCGCCCTCTGGCGCAAGGACGGAGCCGGCGTGCTCATCCCCGCCCGCAGCCACCTGTCCTGGCTGAAACCGACGCGGAAGCAGCTGGAACGCCGCATCACCGACACCGGCGCGAAGTTTCACTTCCTATGGGACAACGACGAACACCCCGAGTTGCGGCCGTGACGTTCCCATCCGGAGGGCCGCCCGCCGAGCCCCCGCCCGGCTTACTCGTCCATATCGCCTGGCAGGCCGGGACGGACCTCTGGCACCAGCACCCCCGGCTCCGGAGAGCCTGCAACTCACCCACTGCCGACGCTGTGCCACAGCCTGGCCCTGCCTGACCGTGCGGTACCTCAGCGGCTTCCTGGACGGACTCACCCCGGTGCCGATCCGAGCCCGGCCGGAGTTCTCGGACCGCCGAGAGATCCTGACCCGGGGCCGGGCGGGCGGGTCGGGCGGCTACGCGGACGACGGCGGTGAGGACGGACCTGGCAACGTTGCCACTCAAGTAGTACGCCGGTAGTATTCGCGCCGTGGGCGCTGACAAGCTGTCGATCTCGCTGGATTCGGAACTCGCCGCGGCGGTGCGGGCCGCGGCGACTGAGCAAGGTGTGACCGTCTCGACCTGGTTGGCCGATGCGGCAGAGTCCCGGGTGAGACAGCAGAAGCTCCGGGAGGCACTGGACGAACTGGCTGCCGAGATAGGCGGCCTTGACGCCGACGAGCTCGACCGGCTCGTCACGGCGGCCCGTCGAACGTCGACGGTGGTCACCGGCGCCCAGGGTGCCGCGTGACGCTGGTTCTCGACGCTGGGGCGCTGCTTGCCTACGAGCGAGGCGACCGGACGGTGCAGGCGTTCCTGGAACGCGCGTCCAGAAACGGCAACGAAGTGCTGACCACCACGGGCGCGGTCGCTCAGGTCTGGCGCAACGGCACTCGTCAGGCACGGCTGGCCCGGTTGCTGCGCGGAGTCCTGGAGGTCGAGCTGAGTCGCTCCCAAGGACGACGGGTCGGTGCACTGCTCGGTGCCGCCGGCCGGTCAGGCGTCGTCGACGGCTCGATCGTGGATGCGGCGAGTGACGGCAGTGAGATCCTGACCAGCGATCCTCACGACATCGCCGCGCTGGCGGCCGCGAGCGGAAAGACCGTCATCGTCACGCGGGTATGAACGTGCCCGGCCACACCGGTCACGCGCCGCCAGGGCGGGGCTCAGGTAGCGACGCGGACGACGGCGGTGAGGACGAGCTGCGCCAGCGCCAGCGGCACCAGGCCGAGCCAGCACAGCCGCTGCAACTGGTCCTCGCGCAGCCGCGGGAAGGCCACCCGCACCCAGATGACCAGAAACGACACGGCCAGCACCTTGACCAGCGTCCACAGCCAGCCGAGCTCCTCGTTGCCGAACGGGCCGCGCCAGCCGCCGAGGAACAGCACCACGGTCAGCGCCGACAGCACCACGATGCCGGCGTACTCGGCCAGCAGGAAGAACGCGAACCGCAGCCCGGTGTACTCGGTGAGATAGCCGAACACCAGCTCGGAGTCGGCCGTGGGCATGTCGAACGGCGGCCGCCGGATCTCGGCCAGCCCCGCCACGAAGAACACCACCATCGCCGGGAACTGCCAGAGCAGCCACCACGGCGACCACGCCTCGACGATCCCCGACAGCGACAGCGTCCCGGCCGCCATCGCCACCGACGCCGCGGCCAGCACGAACGGCAGCTCGTAGCCGAGCAGCTGCGCCGCCCCCCGCAGCCCGCCGAGCAGCGAGTACTTGTTCGCCGACGCCCAGGACGCCATCAGCATCCCGACCACGCCGACGCCGACGATGGCCAGCACCAGGAACAGTCCGATGTCCAGCGACTGGGCCACCAGCCCGTCCGGCCCGAGCGGCAGCAGCAGGAACACCAGCAGGTACGGGATCAGCCCGACGATCGGCGCGAGCCGGAACACCGGCTTGTCGGCATTGGCCGGGACGACCTCCTCCTTCTGGACGAACTTCACCCCGTCGGCGACCAGCTGCGCCCAGCCGTGGAAGCCGCCCGCGTACATCGGGCCGAGCCGGCCCTGCATGTGCGCCATCGCCTTGTGCTCCATCTGGCCGACCAGCAGCGGCAGGATCAGGAACGCCGCCAGCGGTGCGACGACCCGGATCGCCAGCTCCAACCAGTACGGCATCAACTCTCGCCCCCGTCCGGTGGCGCGGTGGCGGCCGCTGGTGGCACCGCCTCTTCCGCCGGCTCGGTGGCGTCCGGTAGCGCGGCAGGCCCCCAGGTGTCCGGTTCCGGGACGCCGGGCGGCAGCATCCGGCGGCGGCTCGGCGCGCTGGCGTCGCTCTCACCGGGCTCCTTGGCTCCGGGCCAGGGCCTGGCCACCCGGGAGGCCAGCACGAAGTCCTTGCGCAGCGGGTGGCCGTCGAACTCGTCCGGGAGCAGCAGCTTCACCAGGTTCGGATGGCCGTCGAACGTCACCCCGAACATCTCGAAGGTCTCGCGCTCATGCCAGGACGCCCCGGGGAACACCTCGACGAGCGTGGCCAGCCGGGCGTCCTCGCGCGGCACCACCGTCCGCAGCAGCAGGCCGTACCGGCCGGTCAGCGACCACAGGTGCGCGACCGCCGCATAGCCTGCCTCGCCCTCGTCCACCGCGGTCAGCCAGTCGAAGAACGCCAGGTGGAGGGTGTCGCGGGCCGTCGTCGCGGCCTGTACCCAGGCGTCCGGGGGGACCTCCACGCAGGCCCGCCGGTAGGCCCCGCCCGCGGACACGGACGGCTGGCCGACACCGACGGCGTCGACCAGGCGCTGCGCGACCTCCTCCGGCGTCACCCCGCGAATCCTACGGCCCACCCCGCCCCACGGGGCAGTGCCGCGACCGGCATCTCCCCCTCGGTACGGCCCCGCCACCCGGCGCCCGACGCCGGCAGCCCTCCGACGCACTGTGGGATGCTTGTCGGGACGAGTTGCGGGAGGTGTGATGACGGCGGCTCTGAATGCTCCTCCTCAGGACGGGTGGACCCCTGAGGACGTCGACGCGCTGCCCGACTCGATCGCCCACCTCGCCGAGATCGTCGACGGGAGCCTGATCGTGTCGCCCGCCCCGTCCGCCTGGCACAACGACGTGATCCGTGAGGTGGCGAACGCGCTCGTCGCCGCGGCCACCGACGGCCTGTGGGCGTACGGGGACACGGAGATCCGGCGGATCGACCCCGACGGCCTGATCCGGCAACGCCCCATCCCGGACGTCCTGGTAGCGCCCCGCGCACTGCGCGACCAGCGGTCCTACGCCGTGCCGGACGAGGTGCGGTTGGTGGTCGAGGTCGTCTCCCCGAACTCGGTCCGTCGCGACCGGCTGGAGAAGCCCGTCACCTACGCCCAGCTCTGCATTCCGCACCTCTGGCGGATCGAACGTGGAGTCACCCTGGTCGAGTACCACCTGCGCCCCGACGGCGCCATGGAGATCGTGCAGAGCACGACCGGGGGCATCTTCCGCACGGCGGCGCCGTTCCCCG
This sequence comes from uncultured Actinomycetota bacterium, assembly GCA_963740255.1. GTDB lineage: Bacteria > Actinomycetota > Actinomycetes > Mycobacteriales > Cryptosporangiaceae > CAVUDO01. Next base: position 2,037,413 of record CAVUDO010000002.1, read on the forward strand.
TCGAAATCGACCTCGACCACCTCCGCTGAGCCCACAGCGGCCACTACCGTGCCGCGAGGCGGGACCTCGGACGAGAGGCGTTCAGGCGGGCGGACGGACCAGGGGGGCCATCAGCTCCGCCGGGCCGGGCCGGGAGCCACCGTTCAGCGACACGGTTTCGGCGGCGATCTTCTGCTGCAGGCGGAGGATGCCGTGCAGCAGCGCCTCCGGCCGGGGCGGGCAGCCGGGCACGTACACGTCGACGGGGATCAGCTGGTCGACGCCCTTGGTGACGCAGTAGGAATCCCAGTAGGGGCCGCCGCAGTTGGCGCAGGAGCCGAACGAGATCACGTACTTGGGCTCGGGCATCTGGTCGTAGAGCCGCTTGACGGCCGGCGCCATCTTGTCGGTGACCGTGCCGGACACCACCATCAGGTCGGCCTGCCGCGGCCCGTGCGCGAACGGGATCACCCCGAGCCGGATGAAGTCGTGCCGCGACATCGAGGTGGCGATGAACTCGATCGCGCAGCAGGCCAGCCCGAAGTTGAACACCCAGAGCGAGTAGCGCCGCCCCCAGTTGAGCACGAACTTGATCGGGTCCGGCAGGACCGGGCCGCCGGGCCGACGCACCGGAGCGGGCAGATCGATGCTCATCCACACCCCTCCCACGGCCGTCGGCCCTCAGCCTAGTGCCGCGGCGGCCCCGCGTGACCCGACCGTGACGAGAGGTCCGAACCAGGCCACGCGCTCTCAGGCCCAGCGCAGGACGCCCTTGCGCCAGGCGTAGAGCAGGCCCAGCGCGAGCAGCGTCACGAAGATGCCCATCTCCACCAGCGTGACGACGCCGAACCCGGGCCGGTCGAAGATCACCGCCCACGGGAAGAGGAAGACGCTCTCCACCGCGAACAGCACGTAGAGGTAGGCGTAGACGTAGTACCGGATCTGCGCCTGGGCCCAGTCGGCACCGACCGGGTCGACGCCGCACTCGTACGTGCTGAGCTTCGCCGGCGTCGGCCGGTGCGGTCGGATCAGCCGGTTCGCGGTGAACGCGAACGCGAGGAACCCGATGCCGACGATCAGCAGCAGACCCAGGCTCGCGTACTGGCCGAGGTAGCCGTTCATCCGTCCATCCGAACAGGCCGCAGCCGCGGGGGCAAGCGTACCGGCCCGCCGTCGCTCGGGGAGAACCCCGAGAACGGGCTCCCGCCGACCCCCGGAAGATCCGGGTGGAGCCGGCCGGATCTGGGTGACGCACCCGGATGCGCCCGGGCCGGCAGCCCGGCAGGGTGAACGCCATGCCTTGGTGGGAGACCGAACCCGTACGACTGGGACTGGCCCTGGTGGCCGGCCTGGCGGGAGTGGCGATGCTCGCGGGCGGCCTGCTGCGCCAGCGCCGCGCGACCCCCGCGCCGCGCCACCGCCGCCCCCGCCGGGGCGTCCGAGCGCCCCTCCTCAGATGACCGCCATCGCGGTGACCAGGCCGATCGCGACGTTGGTGACGCCGAGCAGCACCGCGGCCGGCTGGATGGTCGGCTCGTGCACCAGACGCCGCACGTCGATCCGGACCAGCAGGTTGAAGATGAACGCCGCCGCCACCTGCGCGAGGATCCCGACCAGGCCGAACACCAGCGTGGAGATCAGGCCTTCGAGCAGGCGTCCGCCGGAGGAGAAGATCGCCGCGACGACGATCAGCGAGACCGCGAACACGCCGCAGGCCGCCAGCACGGTGGCGTTCGGGTTGCGCTCGTCGCGGATGATCGTCGACAGCCGCCCCGGGGTGGCCAGGTCGATCGCGTAGAACCCGATCACCAGCAGCACCAGTCCGAGCGCGGCGTAGGCGAGGATCGACCCGGCGCCGCGGCCCACGGCCGTCCAGTACGCGTCGTCCAGCGCGAGCGCGGCTGACCCCGCGATGTCCGAGGCTCCCGCCAGCTGTGTGGCACCGACCTGGATCACTGTCGTACCTTCCTTCGTCTCGTGCACCGGCCGGCGCCGGGCGGGCTGGACGACGACGCCGTCGTCGCAGTGTGGGCTGAGTGTGCCGGACGCGTGGCCACGGTGTCAGCTCAGGTGCCGGACGGCGCCGCCACCCTGACTGGCTGAGGTGCCGGACGGCGCCGCCACCCTGTCAGGTGGGGCTGATGCGGTGTGGGACGAACGACGCCGTGTCGTCGGTGATCAGGCCGGTCGTCTCCCGGATGCCCAGGCCGGCGGACTCGTTCTCCACCATCCAGGCGCCGAGCACCGGCCGCTGCCCGTCGAACTCGGGGAGTTCCCAGAACTCCTGGTAGACGAAGCCCTCGGCGCCGTAGCCGCCGTGCGTGGACTGGCTTCCCGACGGCGTGACGATCTGCATGCTCGCCCCCTCCCGACCCAGCAGGGGCTTCTTGATGTACGACATCAGCGGGCCGGGGGTGTTGAGGTATGCCGGCATCAGGTTCGGGTGGTTCGGGTAGAGCTCCCACAGCACCGCGAGCAGCGCCTTGTTCGAGAGCAGCATCTTCCAGACCGGCTCCACCCACGCCATCGTCGGCAGGGTCTGCACCGCCTGGGCGCCGAACGGGTCGGCGACCACCCACTCCCACGGGTAGAGCTTGCACAGCGCGTTGATCAGGCGTTGTTCGAGGTCGACGAAGCGCTGCCGGACCGGGTCCCAGCCGATGTCCTCCACCGCGATCGCCAGACCCGACAACCCCGCCTGCGCGGCGGTCTCCTGCAGGTAGGCGATCGTCATCACCTCCTCGCCGGAGGAGTCCTCGTTGGTCCAGGAGAAGTGCACCGGGCCGGACGGGATCCGGGCCGCGACGTTGCGCCAGCCGGCGACCAGGCGCTCGTGCAGGGAGTTCCACTGGTCGTCGGCGGGGTAGACGTCCTCCTTCCAGTGCCACTGGACGACGGAGCCCTCCACCAGCGAGGTCGGCGTGTCGGCGTTGTACTCCAGCAGCTTCCCCGGGCCCTGGCCGTCGTAGCGCAGGTCGAACCGGCCGTAGAGGTAGGGGTCGTTGCGCTTCCAGGACGCCTCGATGGCCGGCGCCACCCACTCGGGGATGCCGAAGTCGCGGTACCGCCCGGCGGTGATCACGTGGTCGACGGTGTCCAGGCACATCTGGTGCAGCGTCTCGACGTCCGCCTCCAGCGCGAGCACCTCGTCCATCGAGAAGACGTAGTGCACGGACTCGTCCCAGTACGGGCGGGTGAGGTGTTCGGGGTGGGCGTGCGCGTGGAAGGCCAGCCCCTGTGACTCGATGATCTGTTCCCAGCCGGGCCGGGGGGTGGAGCGTTCCCGCCGCATCGGCCTAGCTGCCGCTGCTGGTGCGGCTGCCGAACCCGTTGCGCTGGATCGACCGGCCCTTCTCGGTGCTGATGTTGGCGTTGTGCGGACGCACCGTGGTGCCGCCCTTGATCTTCGAGCCGGACCGGAAGCCGCCGTAGTAGAAGAAGTACGCGCCGTGGCGGCTGCCGTCGTCGTCGTCACAGAGGTCCTCGTCGACGACCTCGTAGTTGCCCTCGCCGTCGAGAGTGTTCGGGTCGACGCAGTAGGCGGTGACGTCCTCGCCGGAGTCGGTGTACTCCTCGCCGCTCGATCCGCAGCCCGCCACGGCCACCGAGAGCATGCTGACCATGCCGATCCGGACCGCGGTGGACCGCATCCGCCGCTGCGTCCTCATCGTGCCGGCTCCCTTCGTCCGCGCGCCGCCCGACAACGCCGACGGCTGGCGAGGCCGAGTGTAGCCACCGGGCGCACTATCGCCCCGGCAGGTCGCACGCAGGTCGCACGCAGGTCCCGCACGCGCCGCCGGCGGCGTCCGATCTGTCTGACCTGGGGCGAATCGACGTTGAAATCGCTCGCCGAGTTCCCCCACGGCGGCGCCGCGAAGCGTAGATTCCTGCGATCAGTGGGACATGTGGGGCGTTCTTTCCCGGCCGCACCCGTCACCGCGACGTAGGATCGAAGAGCCGGTCCGGTGTGTCGAAAGGGACGCCCGGGATCGCGCGAGGAGGACTGCGGAGTGGGCAAAGAGGTCCAGCAGGTGGACCGTGTGGTGATTCGCTTCGCGGGTGACTCCGGCGACGGCATGCAGTTAACCGGCGACCGGTTCACCTCCGAGACCGCGTCCTTCGGCAACGACCTCTCCACGCTGCCGAACTTCCCCGCCGAGATCCGCGCCCCGCAGGGCACCCTGCCGGGCGTCTCCAGCTTCCAGGTGCACTTCGCCGACCACGACATCATGACCCCGGGCGACCGGCCCGACGTGCTGGTCGCGATGAACCCCGCCGCGCTCAAGGCCAACCTCGCCGACATGGCCCGCGGCGGCACGGTCATCGTCGACTCCCACGACTTCACCCCCCGGGCGCTGGCCAAGGTCGGCTACGCGAGCAACCCGCTCGAGGACGGCTCGCTGGACGGGTACCACGTCCACGCGCTCGACCTGACGGGCGTGACGCTGACGGCACTCGGCGGCTCGGGGCTGTCCCGCAAGGACGCCGGCCGGGCCAAGAACATGTTCGCGCTCGGCCTGGTGTCCTGGCTCTACGGACGCCCCATCGCCGGCAGCGTGGAGTTCCTGGAGCGCAAGTTCGCCACCCGGCCCGAGCTGGCCGCAGCCAACGCCCTCGCGCTCAAGGCCGGCTGGAACTACGGCGAGACCACCGAGGACTTCTCGGTGTCCTACCAGGTCAAGCCGGCCGCGATGCCCGCCGGCACCTACCGCAACATCTCCGGCAACGCGGCCCTGGCGTACGGGCTGCTGGCCGGTGCGCAACGGGCAGGGCTGTCGATGTTCCTCGGCGCCTACCCGATCACGCCGGCCAGCGACGTGCTGCACGAACTGTCCAAGCACAAGCGGTTCGGGGTGCGGGCGTTCCAGGCCGAGGACGAGATCGCGGCCGTGGGCGCCGCCCTCGGCGCGTCCTTCGGCGGGGCGCTGGGCGTCACCACGTCCTCGGGCCCGGGCATCGCACTGAAGGCCGAGACGATCGGCCTCGCCGTCTCGCTGGAACTGCCGCTGGTGATCTGCGACATCCAGCGCGGCGGCCCGTCCACCGGCCTGCCGACCAAGACCGAGCAGTCCGACCTGCTGCAGGCGATGTTCGGCCGCAACGGCGAGGCGCCGGTGCCGGTGGTCGCGCCGCGCTCGCCCGCCGACTGCTTCGACGCCGCGATCGAGGCGGTCCGGATCGCGGTCACCTACCGCACCCCGGTGTACCTGCTCTCCGACGGCTACCTCGCGAACGGGTCCGAGCCGTGGAAGGTGCCCGAGGTCGACGACCTGCCGGTCATCGTCCCGGGCTTCGCCACCGAGCCCAACCACGACGCCGAGGACGGCACCCGGGACTTCTGGCCCTACCTGCGCGACCCCGAGACGCTGGCCCGCCCCTGGGCCGTCCCCGGCACGCCCGGCCTGGAACACCGCATCGGCGGCATCGAGAAGGCCGACGGCTCGGGCGTCATCTCCTACGAGCCGGCCAACCACGACCTCATGGTGCGCACCCGCCAGGCCAAGGTGGACGGCGTCGCGCGGTCGATCCCGCCGCTGCACGTGGACGACCCGTCCGGCGAGGCGTCGGTGCTGGTGCTGGGCTGGGGCTCGACGTACGGACCGATCGGTGCCGCATGCAAGCGGGTCCGCCGCAAGGGGCTGTGCATCGCGCAGGCGCACCTGCGTCACCTCAACCCGTTCCCGGCCGACCTCGGCGAGGTGCTGGCCCGGTACGAGGCCGTGATCGTGCCCGAGATGAACCTCGGCCAGCTCGCCCTGCTCGTCCGGGCGAAGTACCTGGTCGACGTCGTGTCCTACAACCAGGTGCGGGGACTGCCGTTCCAATCCGAGGAGTTGGCCGGAGTGTTCGAGGACGTGATCGCCCGATGACCGACACGATGCGGGCGCCGGCAGACGCCGACGACGAGAGGAATCACGGGGCCACTGCCAGGGCCGGGACCGGCACGGCCGCGGGGACGGCGCTCGCCGCGGGGACCGACCTGGGCATGCCGTCGCTGCGGCTGGTGCCCAAGGTCCCCGCGGATGCGGCGCCCCAGCGCGCCGCGGACTTCAAGACCGACCAGGAGGTGCGTTGGTGCCCCGGGTGCGGGGACTACGCGATCCTCGCCGCGGTGCAGGGCTTCATGCCGCAACTCGGCCTGCGCCGCGAGAACGTCGTGTTCGTCTCCGGCATCGGCTGCTCGTCCCGGTTCCCGTACTACATGAACACCTACGGGATGCACTCCATCCACGGCCGGGCGCCGGCCATCGCCACGGGGCTTGCCACCAGCCGGGCCGACCTGTCGGTGTGGGTGGTCACCGGCGACGGCGACGCCCTCTCGATCGGCGGCAACCACCTCATCCACGCGCTGCGGCGCAACGTCAACCTCAAGATCCTGCTGTTCAACAACCGCATCTACGGCCTGACCAAGGGGCAGTACTCGCCCACCTCCGAGGTCGGCAAGGTCACCAAGTCGACGCCGATGGGCTCGCTGGACTACCCGGTCGACCCGATCTCGCTGGCGATCGGCGCCGAGGCCACGTTCGTCGCCCGCACGATCGACTCCGACCGCAGGCACCTCACCTCCGTGCTGCGCGCCGCGGCCGAGCACGAGGGCACGGCGCTGGTGGAGATCTACCAGAACTGCAACATCTTCAACGACGGCGCGTTCGACCTCCTCAAGGACTCCGCCACCCGGGACGACTGGGCCGTCCGGCTCGAACACGGCGCCCCCCTCCGGTTCGGCGTGGACGCCCAGAAGGGCGTCGTCCGCGACCCGGCCACCGGTGCGCTCACCGTCGTCGACGTGACCAGCGAGAACGAGGCCGCCCTGGTCGTCCACGATGCGCACTGCGACGACCCGTCGTACGCGTTCGCGCTGTCCCGGCTCCCCGGTCAGGCGGTGGGCTGCACGCCGCTCGGGGTGTTCCGGGCGGTGCACCGCCCGACGTACGACACCCGGATGGCCGCGCAACTGGAGGCCGCCCAGGCGCCCAAGGGCGGACCAGCCGACCAGGCCGACCTCCAGTCCCTCCTCCTCGGGGGCGACACCTGGACGGTGGCCTGACCTGACCGGCGCCGGCCGCGACCCGGTCGGTCCGCGCGCCCTGGCGCTGGTACCGCGCGACCGCCGTCGGCTCCCGGTTCGGAGGCGACGGCGGTCGGGGAAGCAGGTCTCGCTAGGCCTTCCGGCGACGGAACACCCGCCCGGACACCACGCCGAGCAGGAACGCTCCCACGGCCGCGAACAGCACGGGCCGCTCCTTGGCCTTCTCCACTGCCTGGCCGGCCACCTGCTGCGCACGCTCGGGGGTCACGTCCTGAACCCGCTGGCTCAGGTCCGCGGCCTTCTCCTTGATCTGCTCGCCCTTGACCTTGAGCGCTTCCCTGCCCTCGGCCAGTTTCTGCTGGGCCTGCGCCTTGACGTCCGCCTTCGCCGCCAACAGCTCGACGGTCTCGCCAAGCTCCTCACGGGTCTGCTCGACCTTGGCCTTGCTTGTCGCTGCTTCTCCCGATGTCAACGTCCAGCCCTTTCCTTGATGGTGGCGATGTCCTCTTTGACGCTCTCGACGGTCTCTTCGGGCACCGGGGGGGCCACCTGCTCGACCTGCTTCTTGCCCAGCAGCGCGAGGAGGCCCGCGACTGCCAGCAGGGCGAATCCGACGATCAGCGCCGCAAGCCAGGGCGTGACCGCTTCGGCCAACCCGAGCACGAGCGCGGCGACGAGTGCGGCGCCGCCGTAGAACGCGACGACACCCCCGCCGCCGAACATGCCGATGCCGAGCCCGGCGTGCCTGCCCTTCTCCTTCAACTCCAGCTGCGCGGAGCGGATCTCCTCGCGGACGAGCCGCGAGGTCTGTTCGGAGAGCTGCTTGACCAGCTCGCCGATCGACTGGTCCTTGGTCTCCTCGACCGTCATTCCGACCTCCTTCTCTTCGAGGTCGGCATCTACCCGGTGGGGCCGACGGCAAAACGGTCGCGGCCATGTACGCCGCCGGCAGGGGCCTTCGGCCCGCGGCTACCGTCGGACCGTGAAGATCCGGTGGCACCGTGAGTGAGCAGCAGCGAGGTCTGGCGTACGGAGTGGCCGCCTACTTCATCTGGGGGCTGTTCCCGCTCTACTGGCGGCTGCTGGAGCCGGCGAGCCCGATGGAGATCCTCGCCCACCGCATCGTCTGGTCGCTCGTGTTCGTCCTGGTGGCGCTCGCCGCGGCCCGCCGGTGGGGCTGGTTCCGGACCCTGGCGCGGCGGCGGCGCGCACTGTTCGCGCTGACCGGGGCCGCCGTCCTGATCGGCGTCAACTGGTACACGTACATCTACGGGGTGAACTCCGCCCAGGTGGTGGAGACGTCGCTGGGGTACTTCGTCAACCCGCTCGTCTCGGTGCTGCTCGGTGTGGTGGTGCTGCGGGAGCGGCTGCGCGCCGTGCAGTGGGTGGCGTTGGGGCTCGGGGCTGGCGCCGTGGGGGTGCTCACCGTGGACTACGGCCGGCCGCCGTGGATCGCGCTGATCCTCGCGTGCACGTTCGGCACCTACGGGCTGCTGAAGAAGGTGGCCGGGGCGCCCGCCGCGGAGGGCCTGGCGGTGGAGTCGGCCGTGCTGGTCCTGCCGGCGCTGGCGTACGTGTGGTGGCTGGCCGGGTCGGGTCAGGGGCGTTCGGGACGGTGTCGGTGGTGCACACGACGCTGATGGTCTCCGCCGGGGTGGCGACCGCGATCCCGTTGCTGTTCTTCGCCGGCGCGGCCAACCGGGTGCCGCTCAGCACCCTCGGAATTCTGCAGTACCTGGCGCCCGTGCTGCAGTTCCTGATCGGGGTGTTCCTGCTCGGCGAGGCGATGCCCGCGGCGCGCTGGGTCGGGTTCGGACTCGTCTGGCTCGCGCTCGCGGTGTTCACGGTCGACCTGGTCCGCCACCAGCGGCGCCAGTCCCGCCTCGTCGGTGAGCTCGCCCCCGCGATCTGATGTGCCGGTCAGGCTGAGCCGGCGCGGGTGAGCTGCCCGCCCGCGCGGCTCAGCGGACGTGGGTGACGTCGCCGGCCGCCACCGGCAAGGGGCCGTCCGCGGAGTCCACCACCAGCCGGCCGTCCCGGTCGATGTCGACGGCCTCTCCGACCAGGACGCCGCCGTCGGGCAGCGCCACGCTCACCGGGCGACCGAGGGTGTCGCAGGACTCCGCGTACGCCCGCCGCAGCCCGGATGCCTCCGCGTCGCCGCCGTGCAGCCGCCAGGTGGCGTAGTCGGCGGCCAGCTCCCGCAGGACCGCGCGCAGCACCGGGTCCCGGTCGGTGGTGGTGGCGCCCTCCAGGGCGAGCGACGTGGCGTCCTGGCGGGGCAGTTCGGCACGGGTGGTGGTGACGTTGAGCCCGACGCCGAGGACGACCGCGTCGCCGACGACCTCGGCCAGCATCCCGGCCACCTTCCCCCGGGCCGGCCCGAGCAGCAGGTCGTTCGGCCACTTCACCCGGGCTTCGACCTCGGCGACGCGGCGCACCGCACGGGCCAGCGCCACGCCCGCGAGCAGCGGCACCCAACCCCACCGGGCCCGGGCCGCCCCGTCCGGCCGGAGCAGCACCGAGAACGTCAGCCCCGCGCCGGGCGGCGACTGCCAGCTGCGACCGAGCCGTCCCCGGCCGGCGGTCTGCTCCTCCGCGACGACGACCAGTCCCTCGGCCGCGCCGAGCTGGGCGGCGTCGGCCACGTCCGCGTTGGTGGAGGCGGTACGGCCACGGACCTCGAGCGCCGTCCACAGCGAGCCCGGCCGCACCAGCGCCCGCACCAGGGCGGCGGCCCGCAGCGGAGGTCGGTCCAGGTCGGAGTACACATCCCCACGCTACGACGGCGTCCTTCCGTCCACTCGGACGGCCGCCTGCGGCCACCTGGCACGCCAGCGTGGCGCCGCGGTCACGCGCTGGCGAACGGCCGTTAAGCTACGGCCTGATGAGGGGGCATGGCGCATGACGACCGAGGCGGGCCAAGGGCCACCGGCGGCCGACTCCGAGCCGGACATCCACACCACCGCCGGCAAGCTCGCCGACCTGGAGCACCGGATCGACGAGGCCGTCCACGCCGGATCCGCCCGCGCGGTCGACAAGCAGCACGCCCGCGGCAAGAAGACCGCCCGGGAACGGATCGCACTGCTGCTCGACGAGGGCTCGTTCGTCGAACTGGACGAGTTCGCCCGGCACCGTTCGGTCAACTTCGGCATGGCCGCCAACCGGCCCTACGGCGACGGCGTGGTCACCGGGTACGGCACGGTGGACGGCCGCCCCGTGTGCGTGTTCGCGCAGGACTTCACGATCTTCGGCGGCAGCCTGGGCGAGGTGTTCGGCGAGAAGATCGTCAAGGTCATGGACCTGGCCATGAAGACCGGGTGCCCGGTGGTGGGCATCAACGACTCCGGCGGCGCCCGGATCCAGGAGGGCGTGGTCTCGCTCGGTCTCTACGGCGAGATCTTCTTCCGCAACGTCCGGGCCTCCGGGGTGATCCCGCAGATCTCCCTGGTCATGGGCCCGTGCGCGGGCGGCGCGGTCTACTCCCCGGCGCTCACCGACTTCACGGTGATGGTGGAGGCCACCTCGCACATGTTCATCACCGGCCCGGACGTGATCAAGACCGTCACCGGCGAGGACATCGCGTTCGAGGACCTCGGCGGCGCCCGGGCGCACAACACGAAGTCCGGCGTGGCCCACCACATGGCGGCCACCGAGGAGGACGCCGTCGCCTACGTCCAGGAGCTGCTGTCCTATCTGCCGAGCAACAACCTCGACGAACCGCCCACGCTGCCGGCCGACGCGGTGCTGGAGGTCACCGACGACGACCGGGCGCTCGACACGTTCGTCCCGGACTCGGCCAACCAGCCCTACGACATGCACCGAGTCATCGAGGCCGTGGTCGACGACGACTTCCTCGAGGTGCAGGCCCTGTTCGCGCCGAACATGCTGTGCGGTTTCGGCCGGGTGGAGGGACACCCGGTCGGCGTCGTCGCCAACCAGCCGATGCGGCTCGCCGGCACCCTGGACATCGACGCCAGCGAGAAGGCGGCCCGGTTCGTCCGCACCTGCGACGCGTTCAACCTGCCGGTGCTCACCTTCGTGGACGTGCCCGGCTTCCTGCCCGGCGCCGACCAGGAGTGGGGCGGCATCATCCGCCGCGGCGCCAAGCTGATCTACGCCTACGCCGAGGCGACCGTCCCGAAGGTCACGGTGATCACCCGCAAGGCGTACGGCGGGGCGTACGACGTGATGGGCTCCAAGCACCTGGGCGCCGACCTCAACCTCGCCTGGCCCACCGCGCAGATCGCGGTGATGGGGGCACAGGGTGCGGTGAACATCCTCTACCGGCGCGAGCTGGCCGAGGCAGCCGATCCCGAGCGGCGCCGGCGGGAACTGGTCACCGAGTACGAGGACACCCTCGCCAACCCGTACGTGGCGGCCGAGCGCGGCTACGTCGACCAGGTCGTCCCGCCGTCGGAGACCCGGGTCGCGATCACCCGGGCGTTGCGGGTGCTCCGCGGCAAGCGCGAGACGCTGCCGCCCAAGAAGCACGGGAACATCCCGCTGTGAGCGAATACCCTCCCCGCCCGCCGGACGGCGCGGCGCCGTGGATCCGGGTGGTGCGCGGGACGCCCACGGCCGAGGAACTGGCCGCGTTGGTGGGCGTGCTCACCGCACGGGCCACGGCCGCCGTCGCCACCTCGGCAGGCCCTGTGCGGTCGCGGTGGCGTGACCGGGCGGCGCTGGTCGGTGCGCCCCTGCTTCCGGGGCCGGGCACCTGGCGTGCTTCCGGCCTGCCGCGATGAGCGTGCTGGTCCGCCCGCTCCGGGAGGACGACCTGGAGGGGTGCCTGAAGATCGTCGCGTCGCTGCCGCGGTTCTTCGGGGTCGAGGACGGCGTCCACCGGTTCGCCGCGGAACTGGGCGGGCGGGGCGTGCAAGGCGGGATGGTGGCCGCCGGACCGGGCGGAGACATCGTCGGCTTTCTCACCTGGAAGCGGGCTGGCGACACGATCGCCGAGATCACCTGGATGGCCGTCCACGCGACGCTGCGGCACCACGGCGTGGGCACGGCGCTGCTCCGGCGGGTGGAGGAGGCGCTCGCCTCGCAGGGTTGCCGGCACGTCTCGCTGCTGACCTCGGCGTCCTCGCACACCTACCAGCCCACCCGGGACTTCTGGGTCGCCCGCGGCTACGCCCCGGTCCTGCACCTGGACGACCTGTGGGAGACCGACGTGGCGCTGGTGTACACGAAGCGGGTCGGCGGGTGAGCGTGACCACGCGGCCGAGCAGGCGGCTGGTGCTGGCCTCGGCCTCGCCGGCCCGGCTGGCGACGCTGCGTACGGCCGGGTTCGCTCCCGAGATCGTGGTCTCCGGCGTGGACGAGTCGGAGGTGACCGGCGCGCCGGCCGAGATCGCCCTGGAGCTGGCCGGACGCAAGGCCCGTGCGGTGGCCGCCTCGACGACCGACGCGCTGGTGGTGGGCTGCGACTCGGTGCTGGAGTTCGGCGGGCAGGCCTACGGCAAGCCGCTCGACGCGGCCGACGTGCTGGCCCGCTGGGAACGGATGGCCGGCAACAGCGGCACCCTGCACACCGGCCACTGCGTCATCGACACCGCGACCGGCAAGGATGCCGCAGCGGTGGCGTCCACGCTGGTCCGCTTCGGCACCCCGACCGCGGCGGAGCTCGACGCCTACATCGCCAGCGGCGAGCCGCTGGCCGTGGCGGGAGCGTTCACGCTGGACGGGCTGGGCGGCCTCTTCGTGGACTCGATCGACGGCGACCCGGGCACCGTGATCGGCATCTCGCTCCCCCTCCTCCGCACCCTTCTCGCCGCCCTCGGTACCCGCGCCACCGATCTCTGGCGTAGCTGAAATCGCGCATCGTTGAGACAAGCCGTTCCCGGGAAGGATGCTACGAGTTGCCACTTCGCCAGGCTCGCCGAAAGCCGCCAGCCCGGTCAACTTCGAAGAGCGCTCATGGTCGCCGTTGAGTTCCTCGGGTCGATCCGTGCGAGCCGGTCGAGCACCTGCGCGGCGGCGGCAAAGCTTCCGCACTTCTCTTACAAGAGCAACCGGGCCTGCTCCATGACGTCGAGGCAGTCCAGACTGCGCCCGCAGCGACGTGTTCACCGGACCATCTCGCGGGCCCAGGACAAAATCGTTCCGACCGCGGGACTGCCCCAGATCGATGACTCATTGCCTGTGAGGATCCGTCCTGATGGAAGGATGATCGACATGCCGAAAGCGTTCCCCATCGAGTTCCGCCGTGACGTGGTCGCGGTGTCCCGCCAGCTCGGAGAGGAGGGGTTCAGCGTCGCGCGGGCGATGGTGACAGGCCCGCACCTGAGTGCCCTGAGGTTGGAGACGTCGGCGCTCATCGACAACTTCGTGGCGGGGCATCGTCCTCCGGACTTCTGGTGCTACACGGACGCGTCGACCGGGAAGCCGGTGCTCTATCGGGTTCACAACCTGGAGAAGCATGCCTCGGGATGTTCAGCCCTGTTCCGGTCCGGCGTCCTGCACGACCTTGCCGCCGAGTTGCTCGGTGATGTTGACGCGACGGTCTGCGCGATGATCGTCAAGACGCCTGGCGTCGCGGAGGTGCCGTGGCATCGTGACCGGACCGACGCCCCGCCCGGATCGGCGATCAACCTCAGCCTCTACCTGGACGACTCGACGGCCGACAACGGGTGCCTCGAAGTCGTTCCCGGTTCGCATCAGTTCCCCGACGACGCGGACGTGGAGGAAGCCCGGCGAGCGGGTCCGCGCGTTCCTGTGCCGGCCGAGGCCGGAGACGTCGCGGTCCACGACGTCCGCATGGTGCACGGCTCCGGCCCCAACCCGAACGGCGCCCTGCGGCGCAGCATCATCGTGGAGTACGCGAAGGCGGCGCCGCTGGAAGGTTCACCTCGTGCGTGAGTCGGCGCGGCCCGCGGGTGTGCGCGACCAAGCACCGGTGCTGCGTTGTCGGATGATCTCGTACAGCGTGATGGAGCCAGCGACCGTTGCGTTGAACGAGCTCGCCGAGCCGGTCATCGGAATGCGGACCACGGAGTCACAGATATCTGCCCAAAAGGCGCTCATGCCGGTCGTCTCGTTGCCGACGACCAGCGCGGTCGAGCCGTGGAAGTCGTGCTCCCAGAGCGCATGGGTGGCACCCTCGCTTGTCCCACGACGGCGAGACCCTCGTGCCGTCGCAACCAGTCCACCGCGTCGGACGGCGAGTCCACCCGAATGGCTGGGACGGCGAAGAGAGAACCGCGGCTGGCGCGAACGGTCTTGGGGTCGTAGACGTCCGCCGCATGGCCCGTGATGATCACTCCGGCGACCCCCAGAGCGTCGGCCGACCGCAGCAGCGACCCGATGTTCCCCGGGCTGTTCGGACGGTCCAGCACAACGATGACACCGTTCCGGGTCACCGTGATGCGACCCAGGTCGTCCGCCCGGATGCCCACCACAGCGATCAACTCGGGAGTTTCCTCGTCCTTCTCGCCCAGCTCCCGCAGCAGGTCGGGTGCGAGCTGGACGACTTCGGACGCGAGCCCGCCCGAGATCAGGTCGCGGGCCCACCGGGAGGTTGCGGTGCCCGCGTGCAACAGCGTCCGGACACTCCAGCCGTGGGCGATTGCCTCGTTGATCGGCCGCACACCGTGGACGAGGAACTCGCCGAGGCGCTGCCGCTTGTTGCGGTTGTGCAGCAGCGCCTCCCACTGCTGAAACCGGGCGTTCCGACCGGTGACGCGCGGTCCGGCGCCACGCTGTGCCGCACCACCAGCTGCCCTGGATCGGGGCTGGACACGACCCTCCTGGGGGCGGTCATGCCTGACCTGTCGGCTTCCCGAACCCCTGCTGGTCTTCGGCATGATCGTCTCTCTGGACTCGACTTCCTGACCCTAAGATCTTACAGGCAGCCGATGCTGAAAGCCGCTGAGCGAAGGGGGGCAGAAGCCGCGGGTAGAAGCCGGTGTTCATGATCGACTGTCGCCGCGCGGGCGACCAGTCGTGCTGCGGCTTCCGGAAGACCGGCCGGCCGCCAAGGAGGGCACGGTGGGCGGGAGCGACGGACGCATACTGGTCGGAGCCGTCACGGTGAGCACGAACGATCGCTCGTGGCTCGACGCAAGCCTGTCGACCCTGACCGCGAGCGGCCTGGACGATGACACCGACCTGCGCGTGATCATGGTCGACAACGCGTCGACCGACGGCAGTGCCGATCACGTGGAGCACCGGTTCCCCACGGTGAAGGTGCTCCGCAACTCCAGGAATGAAGGGTTCGCCGGCGCCAACAACCGTGGGATCGACGCGGCGCTGGCGCAGGGCGCCGACTACGTCTTCATCGTCAACCCCGACACCCGGACGCCACCCGACCTCGTGCAGCGCTTGGTGGCGTTCATGCGGGCGTGGCCCTCCTACGGCATCGTCGGGCCGCTCCAGTACGCCTACTCCGATGACGGGTCGTGGGATACGGAGCTGAACGCGTGGTCCCGCACGGCGCTCGAGGCGGGCGAGAGTCACGTCTTCGCGGCCGACGGCATAGACCATCCTTCACCAGCCGGACCGCGCACCGGGCGAGCGCCGAGCACGCTGGAGCACGCCTACGTCCAGGGCTCGGCGCTCTTCTGCCGAACCGACGTGGTGCGGGAGGTGGGCGCCTTCGACGTCGCTTACCACACCTACTACGAGGAGTCGGACCTGTGCCGCCGCGCCCGGTGGGCCGGCTGGCGTGTGGCCCTGCTGCTCGATTTCGGCCTCCAGCACTACGGAGAGGGCGGCACTCACGCCTCCCTGTACCGGCGGCGCCACATGCTGCGGAACAAGTACTACTTCCTCCTTACCGACCCTGAATGGACGTGGCGGCGCATCGGACGTCTCGCTGCCGCTGGTTCCGCCACGATCTGGCCGGTTGTGGCGCTGCACCGGCCGACACGCGGGCAGGCGCCGTGGCCGACACCCTCGCGGGACTGCTGTGGCTCACGACCCAGGGGCCGCGGATGTACCGGCGACGTCGGCAGTACGCGGCGGCGCTGCACAGGGAGCGACGGCCACTCCAGCCCAGGGAGGCACGCCGGTGACCGGGTTCGTCGTGGCGGTCTGCACGAGCAGGCTGGATGACCTGCGCGCGCGCTGGCGCCACAACATCGGGTTTCTGGAGCCGGGTGAGTTCGTGACCGTGCTCGACATGCCGTCCTCACCAGACGACGCCGCCGTTGCTGAGCAGATTCGCGCCGCGGGCGGTGACGTCATCCGGCACGGCGTGACCCGGGGGCTGTCGGCCGCGCGCAACTCCGTGCTGGCCGCCCGGCCGCAGGACACGGTGCTGTTCATCGACGACGACGTGCTCCTCGACCGCCGAGCCGTCGACGCCGTGCGCGCGGCGTTCGCCGCCGGTGCGCACGTCGTCGGCGCCCGCCTCGTGCCGCCTGCACAGCGGCAGGGATGGCCGTGGTTCTTCGGGCAGGGACAGATGCACCTGGTCGGCTGGGACTCCCCGGCTGGCGAGATCAAGACGTGGGGCGCGTGCATGGGATCGACGCAGCCTCGCCCACCATCACGGACTCCGCTTCGATGAGCGGCTGGGGCGCACCGGGCGGCAACTGGAATCCGGCGACGACACGAGCTTCGTGGCTGCGATGAAGATCCGGGGAGCGCGAGAGGTAGTGCTTCCGGACGCGTTCGTCGTGCACGACGTCGACCCCAGGCGGCTCACCGTGCGATACCTGGCCCGCCGCGCATACTGGCAGGGCCGCAGCGAGGTCCGCCGTGGTCAACCGGCCAGCGGCTTCAGCAAGGAGTGGCGGCGGGACGTCGCGGGACGGCGCTCGCGCTGGGATACGTCGCGGCGTTCACCGTCGGCATCGGACACGAGGTTCTGCGGCCCACTCGGCGACCGGCCGCCGGTGCGGCGCCGGCACCGGCGCTGGAGAGCAGGCAATGAAGATCGCCATGGTGAACCCGCCGTTCCGGTTCTCGGCCGACACCCGCCAGTGGATCACCGTGCCCCCGGGATACGGCGCGATCCAGTGGGTCTGTGCCCGCCTGATCGGGGGATGCTGGAGCTGGGCCACGACGTGACACTCCTCGGAGCACCGGGGAGCACGTGGCCTCCCGGGGTGGACGTACTCGACGTCCCAGCCGACCGGTTCGACTCCTGGGCGGCCGGCGCGGACGTCGACGTGGTGCACGACCACAGCAACGGGTTGATCGCCCCCGAAGCGATCACCCAGCGGGCCGCGTTCCTCTCCACTCACCACCTGACCGGCCCGCCTCGGTACACGCTGAACTGCACGTACGTCTCCGCGGCCCAGCGCGGATCGGGCACCGGGCCGGTGGTACCCCTCCCGGTCGACCCTGCGCAGCATCGCTTCCGCAGCGACAAGGACGACTACCTGCTCTTCCTCGGTCGGGTCTCCCCGCACAAGGGTGTGTACGAGGCAGCGGCCTTCGCCGCGGCGGCAGGGACGCGCCTCGTCGTCGCCGGCCCGGCGTGGGAGCCGGACTACGTCCAGCGGATCGAGTCCGACTTCGGCGATGTCGTGGAGCGCGTGGGGGAGGTCGCCAGCGGCGACCGCGCGGAGCTGATAAGCCGGGCCCGCGCCATCCTCGTGCTGTCCCAACCGGTGACGGGCCCCTGGGGACACCTGTGGTGCGAGCCAGGAGCCACGGTCGTCTCGGAAGCCGCGATCAGCGGCACGCCCGTCGTCGCCACCCGGAACGGGTGCCTGCCCGACCTCGTGCCCGGCGTGGGAGCCCTGGTCGACTTCGGGGCGGCCTTCACCCCCCGCGAGGCGGAGGCAGCGCTGTCCCAGCTGCCGAACCCCGCCGCGGTGCGTGACGTCGCGGCGCGACGCTGGCACTACCGCGACGTCGCACGCCGGTACGAGGCGTTGTACCGCCAGGTGTTGGCGGGCGAACGCTGGGGCCACGCTCCGTCCGCCAGCCACGCCGTGACCTCGACGCCGGGACCGACCTGATGGCCTACCGGATCGCGACGGAGCGTGAGGACTACAGCGACCTCGCCAGCGGCTCCGTCCTCCGCTCGGCGCCGGGCTACCCAGCCTTCCCGGTGCGCCTGGCCCAGGAACTCTTCCTGCGTGCGGCAACGCACCGGCCGGCCGCTCCGCTGACCCTCTGGGATCCGTGCTGCGGCAGCGGATACCTGGTCACGGTCATCGGTCTGCTGCACCGCCCGCGGCTGCGACGCGTGATCGCGACCGACGTCCAGCCCCAGGCCGTCTCCCTCGCCACCGAAAACCTCGCGCTGCTCACCGGTCGCGGCTCGCCGCCCGCGCGGACGAGCTGCGGGCTCGCTGTTCCGAGTTCGGCAAACCGTCCTACGGAGAGGCAGCGGACGCCGCCGACCGCCTGTCGGCCAAGCTGACCGCCGACGGTGGCGACCTGACGGCAGGCGCCGCAGTGGCCGACGTGTTCGACCCAGCCTCGCTCGCCGCCACGATCGCGGTCTCGGCGCCAGAGGTGGTGGTCACCGATCTGCCCTACGGCACCCAGACGGCGTGGAGCGGTGCGCGCGTCCCCGCGACAGACCCGACCCACCAGATGCTCCAGGCTCTCTGCTCCGTCCTTCCGGAGCACGCGGTTCTCGCCATGACCACGCAAGCGCGCAAGTTCCCGCTACCGCCCGGCGTCCGCTCCCTTGAGCGGTTTCGCGTCGGCGCCCGTGCCGCCTTCATCGGCAGAGTCGGCCAGTTGCGGGAGCACCTGTGAACGCCGTGAGTCAGGGAGCTGCTGAACGGGTGGGAGTCCGAACGTGAGACTGCTGCTGAGCACCGACGTAACAACCAGGGGTGGTGTCGACGGCTACCTCCTCGATCTCGCCGCCGCCGTGCGTTCTGCCGGGCACGAACCCGTCATCGCCGTCGAGGACACGACGACCAGTCCACTGCGTGACGCGGCCGAAGCCGTGCCGGGACTGCTGGTCCATCGGGTGCCCCTGTACCACCGGCGGCACCCAAGGCTACGTCTCGAACGTTCTGCCGGTGACCTGCTCGCCGAGGTGAAACCCGACGGTCTTCACGTCGTCTGCGGCTCGCCGCGCTCGTGCCTGGTCCTCCGCGAGGCCGCTGTCCAGCTCGCCCTACCCACCGTGATCACCGAGCAGCAGATCCGCGACGACCTGGACCTGCCGACGGACGACGTCGAGCGTATCTGGGACACCTACCGGGCGGCCCGTGCCGTCGTTTTCGTCAGCGAGGGGAACAGAGCCAGTATGGCCAGGGTCGTCACCCTGGACGGCGTGCGACACCTGGTCATCCCCAACGGCGTGGACGTCGCCGGGGTGAGCCGCCGCGCTCGTCGCAACGGCAGGCGGGCCGGCGGCACGGTGATGACGGCGGCACGCTTCGCGCCCGAGAAGGGACTGGACGTCCTGATCAGTGCGATATCAATGCTGCCGGAGTCCCTGGTGACCGACGTTGACCTCTACGGCGACGGTGAGGAGCGGGCAGCACTTGAGACGCTCATCACGGCTCTCGGCCTACAACGTCGTGTCGCCCTGCGGCCGTGGACTGCGGACGTTCCGGAGCAGATGGCACAGCACGACCTATTCGTGCTGCCCAGCCTTGCCGAGGGGATGCCGTACGTGCTCTTGGAAGCGATGGCCGCGGGCATCCCCGTCGTCGCCACGGATGTGCCGGGCAGCGTCGAAGCCCTGGACGGCGGCCGCGCCGGCACGCTCGTGCCGCGGGGGCACGCCGAAGCTCTGGCAGCGGCGATCCGCAGGCGATTCACGGAACCCGACGAGAGCCGGGATTTGGCCGAGCGAGCCCAGCGGCGGGTCGCAGAGCTGTACGACCTGTCCGACCAGATGAGGCGCACGGTCTCGCTATGGCAGCGGACCGGCTGAACTCGGCGGCAACATCCTGACCGACGGGACCAGCACCGAACGTCAGCCCACCCGCGCCGGTGAAGGCGTGCGGAGAGTCAAGGAGGACACGTGCGGAAAGCCTTCGTCACGGGAGTAGCGGGTTTCCTCGGAAGCCATGTCGCTGAGCGCTTCCGCAATCTGGGTTGGGAGGTTGCCGGCATCGACAATCTTCAGGGAGGTCAGCGGGCGAACGTGCCCGACGGGGTGCGCTTCGAGACCGTCGACTGCCTCGACCGCGATGCCTACCTTCCGTTGATCCGAGATGCCGATGTCGTCTACCACTGCGCGTCCGCGGCCTACGACGGCCTGAGCGTCTTCGCCCCCGCGTTCGTCTACCGGCACACTGCTCAGGCCACGGTGGAGGTGGCGAGTGCCGCGGTGAGCAGCGGTGTCAAGCGCTTCGTCTACTGCTCGTCCATGGCCCGGTACGGCGCGCTGCCCACTCCATTCACCGAGGACATGGAGCCCGCGCCCGTCAACCCCTACGGCTTGGCGAAGCGCGCGTCCGAGCTCGTCGTGGCGAACCTGTTCGACACCCACGGCGGCGAGCACTGCATCGCCGTACCGCACAACATTATCGGGCCTCGGCAGCGCTTCGACGACCCGTACCGCAACGTGGCCTCCATCATGATCAACCGGATGCTGCGGGGACTCCAACCGGTCATCTACGGCGACGGGTCCAACCTCCGTTGCTTCAGCTTCATCGATGACGTCATCTACTGCCTCGAACAGATGGGCATTACCGAGGTAGCTGCCGGCCAGACGATCAACATCGGCCCCGAGGGGCCGTCACAATCCTCGCGCTGGCCGAGGAGATCTCTGACCTGCTGGCATTTCGTCTGGACCCGATCTTCGTCGAGGCGCGACCGCAGGAAGTCGCAGAAGCAGTGTGCAGCGCCGACAAGGCGCGTCGACTCCTCGGCTACGACACCAAGGTGACGCTACGCGAGGGGCTTCAGTCCATGATCGAGTGGATCGACAAGCATGGACCCTGCGACTTCAGCTACGACCTGCACATCGAGATCCTGACCGACCGCACCCCGGCGACGTGGGTCAAGAAACTCATATGACGACGCTCCGTTGCACCAACGCCGCCCCGCCACGTCAGGGCCGGTCACCGGCGCGCCAGGACGAGCTAAGTACCAGCCGCGAGCTGTCGATCGTGACGACGGACGGGATGCGGGAGCATCCGGTCGGCAGTGCGGACGTCGTGGTGGTCATCGACGTCATCCGCGCCTTCACCACGGCGGCAGTCATGATCGCACGCGGGGCGAGGAGCATCCACTGCGTGGCAGACGCCGAGGCCGCAAAGCGCCTCGCCGGCATTCGAGCCCCACGCCCGCTGCGCGTCGGAGAAGACGTTCACCGGCCCGCGGTCGTAGTTGATCTGCCGAACTCGCCACGGGCCGCGCTCGCTGCCGAGGTCCTCGACCGATCCCCGATCCTCTACACGGCCAACGGTACGCGTGCGCTCCTGGCGACCCCGCGGGAGGCGACCGTCATGGCAGCCGCCCTGGTCAACGCCGCAGCCACGGCGGACTGGATCCTGTCGCACCGATCGGGAGCCAACGTGCGACTCGTCATCACCGACGATGCCGCACCCGAGGACCGAGCATGTGCCGGCCACATCGCGGCCCTGCTGCGACGCGAAGCCGTCGACGTCACCGCCGTCGCTGATGCAGTCCTCGCGAGCGAAGAAACACACGCCCGACTCTGGGGCGCCCACGTCACCCAGGACTACTGGCGCGAATTCGCCGACGACGTCGCGATCTGCGCGCAGGTCGACAGGTTCCCGACGGCGCTCATCGGAGTGCACGACGTCCGAGACCGCTGCGTCCGGCTCGAACCTGCGAGCGACGCCGCGCCGCTGCCATGAAGCCCGTCGAGGCGGTGGACGACCCGGTTCCAGGGGAACAAGCGGGTGCCACGTTCGACGTCCTGGTGTGCGCGAGCACGGCCGACATCGGCGGGCTGCTGCGCGTCTGCCTCGGGCTCATCCTTCGCAACTTCGAGCCGCTGGGCCGCATCCACATTGTCACACCGCGGCCCGAGGCCGTGCGACGACTCCTTGACGCATGTCCTGACCTCGGCGCCGGACGCATCGCCGTGCGGTCCGACGGCGAGGTCTGCCCCGAGGCGCTCGATCTCCACCCGTGGTTCCGGCAGCAGTGCATCAAGCTCCACGCCGATCGCCTCGCGCAGACCAGCGCCATCGTGTGCGTCGGAGCGGACACGCTGATCCTCGACCCGATCACCGTCAACGACCTGGTCGACCGCGACGGACGACACCTGCTCCGGTATTTCCGCTACGGCCGCCCCAACCCGCACCTCTACTTCGAGCGCCAACGTGTGCTCAACGTGGCCCACCTCCTGCGTGTCGAACCGCGCCGCAGCTTCATGCCCGGCGACTTCATCTGCGACCTGTTCCTCTTCGACGCCGACGTCCTGCGAGCGTTGCGGACCCGGCTGGCCGAGCGGCGCGCGCTCGGGCAGGTGCTACACGGGTTCGGCCCACGGCAAGGCCCGGACAACCGGTTCGGCGAGTGGACGGCCTACGCGGTGTTCTGCCTGGACGTCATCGACGCCGACGTGCGGCTCGCGCCGTCGACACCCGACTTCTTCGGCCAGATCCACAGCCGCTGGGACCTCATGCGAGGGGATCGCTTCTCATCCCGTGTCGTCCACTTCGTTGCCGAGCCCAATGGCACCGAAGCGATCCTCGACGACCTCGTGCGGCAGGGGCGGCTTCCCATAGACCTACGGCGAGCAGCCAACGCAGGACGTACGCAGGCGGCGACGCTGTGATCCGCTGGTGTACCGACGAGAAGGCGGAACGCTGGGTCGCCCGCTGGCTGGGTCGGTGGGTGGAAGAGATCGTGCCGGGCAGGACCGTCCTCGTGCACCAGGCCACCGTGTCGAACGCGGGAGACGAAGGCTTCGCGGCGCTACCCCGCCCGGAACCCGGCGGTCGGCTCGCTCTGCTGGTCCGTGTCAGCTCGAACCTGGCGTGTCTCGACACACGCCTCCAGGGCATCGACTGGCTGGAGAACTGGGCCGCCGCCGACCTGCTGCCAGAAGTTCTTCACGCCTGCGACCCGACACCGGGCGATACTCGGTTCACCGCGTCGTGGCTGACGGAGCACAACGTCGTCGCTCATGACGGCCAGCTGCTCGTCGGATGCGTTCTCGCCCGGGCGGCGTCTGCCAAGGACCTCGCCACGGGGAGCTTGCACCTGAGCCACGAGTCGCCGGTGCCAGGTCTGCACTTCCCTGTCGCGCCGGGCAGCAGGTTGCCTCTCCCGCTCGGGCCGGGGACCTGGACGGCACCTCAAGTCGCGGCAGCCTACGGACTGACGCTCCTGGAGGCGGCTCCGCTACTCAACGAGCTCCTGTGTTCGGGCGTCGCGCAGTGGACGCCGTGTCGTTCCAAGCGATGTCGACGCTGGCGGGGTCGAAGCCGGAGGTTCGGCGGTGCCGGACAGGATCCTGACGGTGATGAGCTGTTCACCTGGTGAAAGCCACCCGCCGAGCCTCACCGTGGCCCTCGGCAAAGACCGGCCACCCACTCAGGAACATTAGTCAGCGCACGGGTCGGTGCCGGGGCGGCCCGGGCGGGCTATCGCCTCGGCGCGGAGGAAGCGTTCCAGGCGGCTCGGGAAGCCGGTCATGATGCCGTCCACGCAGGCGTCCACAAGCTTGCGGTAGGTGGCGTCGTTCTCCTCGGTCTCGGCGTCGAGGTACACGTGCACGGCGTACCCGCGGTTGTGCGCCCGCTTGACAAACCAGCGGCTCGCCACCGGTACGCCGGAGAGCCGGACCGGGATCTGCAGGGCCGCCGTGCCGCCGCCGGGCGAGAAACCGACCGTGAACCGCAGCAGGCCACCGATCCCCGGTGCCACCGGGATGTGCGGAGCGAGGCGGTGGAAGTGCTTGATCGCGACCTGCTTGAACGACACCACGATGACATCCGTCCGGCCCAGATCGGTGAGCTGCGCGGCCAGCAGCTCGGCGGTCCGCAGGAACGAGTCGTTGTCGGAGTCGCTGCGCCCCTTGATCTCGATGTTGACCGGGACGTCCGGGAAGGCCGCCAGCACCTCGGCCAGCGTCGGCACCCGGAAGTCGTCCGGCCGGTAGCCCTCGGGCGGCGGCACGGCGCCGGTGCGCACGCCCCGGAACGGGTACGAGCCGGCCGGCTGGCCCGGCACCGCGTTGCGGTCGGGAACGAAGTTGTAGGCCGCGTCCAGTTCCTGGATCTGGGCCAGCGTGCGGTCGCGCACCTGGCCGGTGCCGTTCGTGGTGCGGTCGAGCGTGGCGTCGTGCAGCACGACGAGCTGGCCGTCGCCGGTGGGGTGCACGTCGAGTTCGAGCACGTCGGCGCCTTGGGCGAGCCCGCGTCGGAAGGCGTACATCGTGTTGGACGGCGCCTCGTACTCCCCGCCCTGGTGGGCGAAGTGCGCGACCCGGCGCCCGAGCCACGGGTTCGCGGCCGGCGTCTCCGCCGCATCCTCCGCGGCCGGGGGCGGGGCCGGGTCGGTCTCCATCCGCGGCAGCGCCGCGGCCGGCGAGGAGGCGACCAGCGCCGCGACCAGCCCCACCAGCAGGGCCTGGACGAGGCGTAAGTGGCCTCGGAACCGTCCTCCGGTCAGTCGATGCCGCATGCCTGCCTCCGGCCCGTTAGGTCAGTACTCGTCCAGAAAAGTCTAGGGGTCGCGCCCTCCCCCGAGCCGGGGTTCGGCAGTTGTTCGCGGCACGTTCGCCCGCCGCGGCCGTGCTCGCCGGCCGGGCCTTCCCCGCACCGGCGAACTAGGCTCGGCCGCATGACACCGAAGACGATCGGGCTGTCCGAGGAACTGCACGAGTACGTGGTCGCGCACAGCACGCCGCCCGACGACGTGCAGCGCGAGCTGATCGCCGAGACCGCGGCGCTCGGCGACATCGCGCGGATGCAGATCGCCCCCGAGCAGGGCGCGTTCACCACGATCCTCACCCGCCTGCTGGGGGTGCGCACCGCGGTGGAGGTCGGCACGTTCACCGGCTTCTCGGCGCTGGCCATCGCCCGCGGCCTGGCCGGCGGCGGCCGCCTGCTCTGCTGCGACGTGAGCGAGGAGTGGACGTCGATCGCCCGCCGGTACTGGGAGCGGGCCGGCGTCGCGGGCCGGATCGACCTCCGGATCGCCCCGGCGATCCAGACCCTGCGGGGGCTCCCGGACGAGCCGCACATCGACCTGGTGTTCATCGACGCCGACAAGACCGGTTACGTCGACTACTGGGAGGAACTGGTTCCCAGGATGCGCCCGAACGGGGTGCTGCTGGTCGACAACGTGCTCTCCGGCGGCCACGTGCTCGACGACGAGCCCGCGGGCGAGAACGCCCGGGCGATCAAGCGGTTCAACGACCACGTCGCGGCCGACCAGCGCGTGGAGCCGGTGATCTTGCCGATCGCCGACGGCCTCACCGTCGCCCGCAGGCGATGACACCCGGGGAGCATTCCCCGTTGAGAATTGTCACACCTGGGCGGTATGTTCCGTCCGTTCCGCCGGGGGCGCGTACCCGGCCGAAATAGGTCCACATTCGACTGTCGACTCGGGACACGCGCACCCGCGGGGTAGCCGTCGTGATCCGTAGGTTAGCTGTTGCCGTGTCGGTGGCCATGTGCGTCGCGATCTCCTCGGGAGTCGCACTGGCCGATCAGTACGAGCAGTTCCAGCCCGGCGCGCCGGGTGTGGGCGATCCCTACTTCCCGCTCGACGGCAACGGCGGCTACGACGTCGGGCACTATCTGCTCGACGTCAGGTACGCCCCGGCCACCGACCAGCTCACCGGCGTGGCGACGATCACCGCCCGCGCCACCCAGAGCCTCTCCCGCTTCAACCTCGACTTCCAGGGCCTCACCGTCCGGTCGATCACAGTGAACGGCAAGGCCGCCACCTGGAGCCGGGAGGGCGGCGAGCTGACGGTCACCCCGAAGAAGGGCCTGCGCAAGGGCACCAAGTACACGACCGTGGTGCGCTACGACGGTGTCCCGAAGACGATCGAGGACCCCGAGCTGGGCAGTTCCGGCGTCTTCCACACCGACGACGGCATGGTGATCATCGGCGAGCCCGACGTGGCCGCCACCTGGTTCCCGGTCAACGACCACCCCAGCGACAAGGCGTCCTTCACCTTCAAGGTCACCGTCCCGAAGGGTCTGGAGGCGGTCGCCAACGGCGCGCTGAAGGACAGCGAGACCACGGGGTCGTGGACAGCGTGGACCTGGCACGCCAAGGAACCGATGGCCCCCTACCTCGCCACCGCCACCGTCGGCGAGTTCGACCTGAACGCCTACCGCAAGAACGGCATCCGCTACTGGGACGCCGTCGACCCCGACCTGTCCGCACCCGTGGCCGCACCGCGCACCGGGCAGCGGCTGGCCATCTCCCAGGTGGCCAACCAGGGCTACAAGCGGCTGACCCGCACGATCAGCGTGCCGGCCGGCGGCGCCGACCTGTCGTTCTGGATCACCCGCGACACCGAGGCCAACTGGGACTACGCGTTCGTCGAGGCGCACACCGTGGGCCAGGACGACTGGACCACCCTGCCCGACAAGAACGGGCACACCAGCGACGCCACCGGACGCGCCTGCCCCTTCTGGCTCAGCCTGCACCCGTTCCTGGCCCACTACCAGAAGGACAACGGCGACGACACGTGTACGCCGAAGGGCACCACCGGCACCTGGTCGGCCGCCAGCGGAGGCAGCCAGGGCTACGAGCAGTGGGCCGTCGACCTGGCTCCCTACGCCGGCAAGGACGTCGAGGTCTCGATCACCTATGCCAGCGACGACCTGGTGCAGCTCAGCGGCCTGTTCGTCGACGACGTGGTGGTCTCCACCGGCGCCGGCACGACCTCGTTCGAGGACGACGGGAACACGCTCGACGGCTGGGCCGCCACCGGTCCGCCCGCGGGCAGCGAGCCGAACCCGAACAACTGGATCGCCGGCACGGCCGCCGACCTGCCGCCGCCGGCGGGCGAGGTGGTGAAGAAGTCGTTGGCGCGGCAGCCCGAGATCATCGGGTTCCTGGCGGAGAAGTTCGGGCCGTACCCGTTCTCCACCTCGGGCGGCATCGTCGACGACACCGACGCGTTCGGCTTCGCGCTGGAGAACCAGACCCGGCCGATCTACGCCAAGGCGTTCTTCCGCGACTCCCAGTCCGGTGACAGCGTGGTCGTGCACGAGCTGGCCCACCAGTGGTTCGGCGACAGCCTCGCGGTCGCGCGCTGGCAGCACATCTGGCTGAACGAGGGCTTCGCGACGTACGCGGAGTGGCTGTGGAGCGAGCGCGAGGGCCTGGGCACGGCCCAGGAGATCTTCGACAACGGCTACAGCAGGCCGGCCGACTCCCCGTTCTGGCAGGTCAAGATCGGCGACCCGGGCGCGGGGAGCCTCTTCAGCGGAGCCGTGTACGACCGCGGCGCCATGACGCTCCACCAGCTCCGACTGGCCGTCGGGGACGAAGCCTTCTTCACGATCCTGCGGAAGTGGGCAAAGACGCGGGCGGGCGGCAACGTCACCACGGACGAGTTCATCCAGCTCGCCGAGCTGGTGTCGGGCAAGCAGCTCGACGGCCTGTTCCAGACGTGGCTGTTCACCGCCGAGAAGCCCACGCTTCCTCCGGGCCAGGCGAAGTCGCTCGGGACGAAGCGGGTCCCGCCGTCTGCACGGAGCCTGGTGCAGCGCCACGGAGGCACCCTGCACTCCCACGGGTAGACACACTCCCGGGTGACGCGAGGGCTCCGCTCATCCGAGCGGGGCCCTCGCGTGCTGCGGGCCACACCTCGCTCCCCGCGATCCCGTCTGGGCGCCAGTCGGCCGCCACTAAGCTCGGCTCTGTCGAACGGAGCCGCCGCGGTCGAGCGGCGGTCGGGACGGCCAGGGAGCGAAGCGTGCGACGAGTGCTCATCGCCAATCGGGGCGAGATCGCGGTGCGGGTCGTCCGCGCCTGCCGCGATGCCGGCCTGGCCAGCATCGCCGTCTACGCCGACTCCGACCGGGACGCGCTGCACGTTCGGCTCGCCGACGAGGCGTACGCGCTGGGCGGCGACACCCCGGCCGACTCCTACCTGCGGATCGACAAGCTGCTGGGCGTGGCGAAGCGGGCCGAGGCCGACGCGGTGCACCCCGGCTACGGCTTCCTCTCGGAGAACGCCGACTTCGCCGCCGCCGTGATCGACGCCGGGCTGACCTGGATCGGGCCCACACCGGAGGCGATCCGGCAGCTCGGCGACAAGGTGCAGGCCCGGCACATCGCGCTCGCGGCCGGCGCCCCGCTGGTGCCCGGCACGAAGGACCCGGTGGCCGGCGCCGGCGAGGTGGTCGCGTTCGCCACCGAACACGGCCTGCCGGTGGCGATCAAGGCCGCGTTCGGGGGCGGCGGGCGCGGGCTCAAGGTGGCCCGCACACTGGCGGAGATCCCGGAGCTGTACGCGTCGGCCGTACGCGAGGCCGAGACGGCGTTCGGGCGGGGCGAGTGCTTCGTCGAGCGCTACCTCGACCGGCCCCGGCACGTCGAGGCCCAGGTGCTGGCCGACCAGCACGGCACGGTGGTGGTGGTCGGCACCCGGGACTGCTCGCTGCAACGACGGCACCAGAAGCTCGTCGAGGAGGCACCCGCGCCGTTCCTCACGGACGACCAGCGCGCCCGCATCCACGCCGCGGCGAAGGCGATCTGCGCGGCGGCCGGATACCACGGCGCCGGGACAGTGGAGTTCCTGGTCGGCACCGACGGGACGATCAGCTTCCTCGAGGTGAACACCCGGCTGCAGGTGGAGCACCCGGTCAGCGAGGAGACGACCGGCATCGACCTGGTGCGCGAACAGTTCCGGATCGCCGACGGCGAGCCGCTGCGGTTCGCCGACGACCCGGCACCGCGCGGGCACTCCATCGAGTTCCGGGTCAACGGGGAGGACGCCGGCCGGGGATTCCTGCCCGCGCCGGGCACCGTGACCGGATTCCGACTGCCGTCCGGGCCGGGCGTGCGGGTGGACACCGGCGTCGAGGCCGGCACCGTGATCGGCGGCAACTTCGACTCCCTGCTCGCGAAGCTGATCGTCACCGGCTCCGACCGGCAGGAGGCGCTTGCCCGGGCCCGGCGGGCACTGGACGAGCTGGTGGTGGACGGCCTCGCCACCGTGCTGCCGTTCCACCGGGCCGTCGTCCGGGACCCTGCGTTCGCGCCGTCCGATCCCGACCAACCGTTCGCGGTGCACACCCGGTGGATCGAGACGGAGTTCGTCAACGCGATCGAGCCCTACACCGCGGCCGGAGGCGTGGAGGCCGACGAACAACCGCGGGAGACCGTCGTGGTGGAGGTGGGCGGCAAGCGCCTGGAGGTGTCGCTCCCCGCGGCGCTGGGCTTCTCGGGTGCCGCGGCGCCGAGGCCAGCCAGGCGCCGAGGGGCGCGGAAGGCCGCGGGTGCGGCAAGCGGGGACGCCCTCGTCTCGCCGATGCAGGGCACGATCGTGAAGATCCTCGTGGCCGAGGGCGACACCGTGGCCGAAGGCGACCTGGTCGTCGTCCTGGAGGCGATGAAGATGGAACAGCCGCTCAACGCCCACCGGGCCGGCGTGGTCAAGAACCTCGCGGCCACCGTGGGCGACACCGTCGCGGCCGGCACCGCCCTCTGCGAGATCACCACCTGAGTTCAGCGCGGGCCCGACCGCGGGGCGGAGCCCGTTCTACTCAGCGGTGTCCGCGCACTCGGCGATGACCTGCACCCCGGAACTGTCCATCCACAGCACCGCCGGGACGAGCTCGGCACTCGGCCGGTGCGAGGACGCGACCAGCTCCTTGAGGTCGTCGACCCGACCTGAACCAGCTCCGGTGACGAACAGGTGGTCCTGGCAGGTGAGGCCCACGACCAGCCGGTCGTCGGAGACCGCGGCGGAGAGATGCCGGTGGAAGTCGGGCAGCGCCACCGCGGCGGCCGCCACGCTGCCCGGTCGGTGCATCGTGAGCAGGTCGCCGTCCGGGGTGCTCTCGCCCTCGATCTTGAGCCCGCGCGCGAGCTCGTCGGAGGCCGCCTCCCACAGGTCGTCGAGGGACGGCGAGCCGAATTCCTGGAGCGTGTGCTGGGTCACGTGATTCATGCCGATGGTGCCGTGCGGCGTGAACGACACGACGGCGAACCCCACCGACAGCCGGCCCGGGACGAACGGCCGGTGCGGCCAGGCCGCCCTCAGTTCCGCCACCGGCGACGAGACACTCCACAGGACGGGCAGCAGTTCGGGCTCCTCCCCGGCCTGCTCGGCGGCCTCCTCCTTCGCGTGTTCGCGCGCCATCTGGTCCAGCGCGTACCGCGCCGCCTCGAACGCCGCCTCCCACCCGTCGGGCCCCGGCCGGGGCATGCCGCCGAAGAACTCGGCCCGGGGGAACATCGTCGCGATGAACTGGCAGTCCGCGGGAGACGGCTGCCACTGCGTGGAGATCGCGTCGACCTCGTCGGCGCGGACTCCCCGCTTGCCCCGCACCGCGTCCCAGAGCTGCCGGATGCCGTGGTCGTCGCGAGGGTCGACGTACACCGTCACCTGCTCACCCGCGCCGCGCGCCAACAGGAAGACCACTTCGCTGACGGTGGGATCGGTGTTCACCATTCTCCTGTCGGTCGGCAGCAGCCCTTCCCCCGGCCGGACGTCCGACGCACCGCAGCTCTCAGCGCTGGGCGCCCAGCACCACCCACCTGCTGCCACGCGTCCGAAGCACCATACCGACCAGGCGCACCCCCACGAACGCGGCGAGTCCGGCCCACACGCCGCCCAGTCCCCAGCCTCCGTACAGCGCCGCGAGGGTGAGCGGGACGAACACGCCGATCCCGGCCACCAGCGTGAGCGCGGCCATGAACCGGACGTCACCGGCTCCGATCAGCACCCCGTCCAGCGCGAAGACGACGCCGGCCGCCGGCAGGATCGCGACGAACCACGGCCACAGCACCCGGGCCTGGACCACCACCTCGTCCGAGGAACTGAACAGCCGCGGGATCACGGCGTAACCCGCCGCATACGCCGCCGCGAACGCCACACCGGCCCAGAGTCCGTACCGGGCCACCTGCCAGGCCACCGCGCGGCCCGCCGTCGCGTCCCCGCTGCCGAGTGCTGCCCCTACCAGTGACTGCGCGGCGACCACGACTCGGCCGCCCCGGCCACCGGGCCCGCGCCGCCCGCGAGCGCCCGGGTGACCGGACCGGCGACGACCTGACCGACCACGATCATCAGCACGCCGATGGCCACCGCCAGCCAGGACGCCTGCACGCCCTCGTGCACCGCGGCCTCGCGCTGCCCGGCCCCGAACCACCGCGCGGCGCGGCTCGTCGTCCCGTATTGCAGGAACGTGCCGACCAGCAGGAGCACGGCCATGAACGCCGACGCCACGCCCAGCCCGGCCAGCGGTATCGCGCCGAGATGCCCCACCACCGCGGTGTCGACCAGCAGGTAGAGCGGCTCGGCGGCCAGCACGACCAACGCCGAGGCCGCCAGCGCGGCGACCCGGCGCGCCGGTACCTCGGCAGTCGACACGGTCGGAAGTATGGCCGTTGGGTGCCGGCGATACGGTCCAGCCATGGCAGACGACGACGTCACGGGGCGCGCGTCCACGCTTCTGGAGCTCGGTCGTCCCGACGAGGCACTGGAACTCCTGGCTCCGATCGCCGCGACCAGCTCCGACACGGGGGTGCACCACCTGTGTGTGGTGGCGCTGTCTCAGCTCGGGCGGGCAGACGAAGCAGCGACCGCCGCCCGGCACGCACTGGACCTGGTCGGACCCGCGCCTGATCTCGCGCGGGTGGCCTCCTACGCGTTCCGAGCAGTCGGCGAACACGAGCTGGCCCTCGAGGTCGCCCGGGCCGGGGTGCAGGCGGCGCCAGCGTGGGTGCCTGGCCTCCTGGCCCTGCTCTACGCCGAACTGGAGAGGGGGCACCGCCGTGAGGCGGAGGCCGCCATAGCGCAGGCGTTGGCGTTGGCGCCCGACGAGCCTTCCACCCACCTGGCCGCCGCGGACCTGCTGCTTGCGCTGGGGCGGCGGTCCGACGCCCGGGACGCCTGCCGGACGGCGCTCCGGCTCGACCCGACCAGCGTCTCGGCGCTGCGTGCGCTCGGCGTGCTCCACGAACAGCCCAACCGGTACGGCCTCGCGGCGTACGGCGGGGCCTCCCAGTGGTACGCCCGGGCGCTGCTGCTCAGGCCCGGCGACCCGGAGCTCACCGAACGGGTGCGTGCACTGTTCGGCCGGATGCTCGGGACGGTCATCGCGGTCGCGATGACCGTGAACGCCTTCGTCGCCATCGCCTTCATGGCCCAGGCGGACCCCAACCAGGCCAACCAGGGGCCGCCGCTGGGCCTTCCGGAACCGCTGTTCTGGGGCCTCATGCTGATCGGGGTGTTCGGTCTCCTGGGCGGGATGCTGTGGTCGAACCTGCGCGGAACGCCCCGGGTCGTGCTTGGCGCGCTGCGGTCGGAAACCCGCGTCTACCGCAGGGTGCGCCGGTGCTGGCGGCTGACGCTGGCGCTCGCGGTGTCCGTACTCGCCACGGTGGTGGCGGCGGTGATGCCGATCGGCGACCCGACGGACCGGCTGGGGCTCGTCGTCCTGCTGTTCGTGGTCGCGATGGCGCTCGGCTGCGTCAGCCTGATAGCGCTGGTCCGCACCTTCGGCCGCGGCGGCATGCGGGCCGCCGCTCCCGGCCGCCGCGACGAGCGCATCGCGGCCTGACCGGAGCCGCGCCAAGCCGGCACGACAGGCTGCCCGCACCGATGGCCGAGCCGCCTCGATCACGGCCGGTGCCGGCGGTGCCCGCTGCGGCTACTCGAACTCGCGCTGCATGAGCTGGCGGGCGGCCTCGGTGAGCGAGCCCGACAACGACGGGTAGATCGAGATGGTGTGGGCGATCTGGTCGACCGTGAGGTGGTTCTCCACCGCCAGCGCGATCGGCAGGATCAGCTCGCTGGCCCGCGGCGCCACCACCACACCACCGATCACCAGACCGGACGCCGGCCGGCAGTAGAGCTTGACGAAACCGTCCTCGATGCCCTGCATCTTGGCCCGGGCGTTGGTGGCCAGCGGCAGCGTCACCGTCCGGGCCGGCACGTCACCGGCGTCCACCGCGGTCTGTCCGAAACCCACGGTGGCGATCTCCGGGTCGGTGAAGACGTTCGCCGAGACCGTGCGTAGCCGCAGCGGCTGGACGGCCTCGCCCAGGGCGTGCCACATCGCGATCCGGCCCTGCATCGCAGCCACCGAGGCCAGCATCATCACGCCGGTCACGTCGCCGGCGGCGTAGACCCCGGGCACGTTCGTCCGGGACACCCGGTCGGTCGTCACGAAACCGCCCCGGCCGACCGCGACGCCGGCGACGTCCAGACCGAGGCCGCTGGTGTTGGGGACCGAGCCGATCGTCATCAGCGCGTGGCTGGCCTCCACGGTGTGGCCGTCGGAGAGTTCGACGAGGACGCCGTCGCCCAAGCGGGCGACCGCCTCGGCCCGGGCGTTCGGCAGGATCGTCATGCCGCGCCGGGTGAACACCCGCTCCAGCAGCGCGGCGGCGTCGGAGTCTTCGTGCGGCATCACCCGGTCGCGGCTGGACACCAGGGTGACCTGCACGCCCATCGCCAGGTAGGCGCTGGCGAACTCGGCCCCGGTGACACCCGAACCCACCACCACCAGGTGGGTGGGGAGTTCGGGCAGGTCGTAGACCTGGCGCCAGGTGAGCACCCGTTCGCCGTCCGGCTCGGCACCGGGGATGACCCGCGGTGTGGCGCCGGTGGCGAGCAGCACGGTGTCGGCCTCGACCGGGTACGGCGCGCCGTGGTGCGGGGTGACCAGGACGGTGTGCCGCAGGCCGGTGCGCGCGGTCAGGGCCGCCGACCCGAGGACGACCTCCACCCCGGCCGCACCGAGCTTGGCCCGGACGTCGGCGGACTGGGCCAGCGCCAGCCCGCGTACCCGGCCGTGGACGGTCGCGGCGTTCACCCGCACGTCGTCCGGCTCGCAGGCCATCACGCCGAGGTGGTCGCCGCGGCGGAACGCGGTGGCCGCCTCGGAGGAGACGATGAACGTCTTGCTCGGCACGCAGTCGTAGAGGACGCAGGCACCGCCCAGCCCCTCGGCCTCGACCACGGTCACCTCGACGCCGAGCTGCGCGGCGACCAGGGCGGCCTCGTACCCGGCTGGTCCTCCGCCGACGATCACGATGCGGGGCACGGACTCACTCCCTGGCTCGACGACTCCGGCACCGGACGCCGCTGGTCGGTCGTGGACGGCCGCGGCGGTGGTGCGGCCATTGTCGCAGCCCACGCCGGTCCGCCACCGCCGTGTGGGTGGCCGGCAGGGCGTCACGCAGAGTTCACGGACGAACAGTCTGACGGCAACCAAGCGCCCCGATACCGCCGCTAGCTTCGCGCGCATGGGAGAACACGTCACCGCGAACCTGCCGCGGATGCGGTGGTTGACCGGCCGGGTGGACGAAGCCGCGAGCACCATGTCCGGCGACGCCTTCGCCGGACCCTGCGTCGGTGCGCTGCCGGCCGAGGCCTTCGGCAACTCCTTCGGGGCCGAGGCGTGCCATGCCGCCTGGTCGGGCGCGGAGATCGGCGCGCGGACCGCGCACGACGGTCTGACGGCCGTTCTGACCTCGGACGTGGCCAGACTCGGCGAGGTGATCGCCCGTTTCGAGCAGACCGATCTCGAGTCGGCCGATGCGGTCAGCGCCGCGGCCCGCGGGCTGAACGTCTTCACCACCCACGTCCACCACATGGCCGGACCCCGCGGCGGCGAACACGACCAGCAGCGCGCGCGGCAGCTCCGAACCGCCATCGACCACGTGGCCGGCGGCGAGGGGCCGACCGTGTTCGCCGGAGACCTCAACGAGGTCCGCACGAGCGACACGAACTCGGCGGACGCGATATCGGGCCTCGTCGAGAACGCCGGCTACACCGACGCCGGTGTGGCGGCGGGGGGAACGTCGTCCGAAGGCGCCCGCATCGACTACGTGTTCACCAGCCCGGAGATCGACACTCCGGGCATCGCGCGCCGGGTCGAGGGCCACCCGTCCGACCACGACGGGATCGCCGTGGACATCGCGATCCCTCGGGACTGGTAGGGCGGGTCGGACCGGTAGGGCGGCCCGCCCGGGCGAGGCGCGCCGGACCGGCTGGTAGGGCGGGCCACACCGTGACGCCAGCCTGAATGGCGGCGCCTACCCGTCGAAGTGGATCCGGGCCCCCTCCATCGATCGTCCCTCCGTGCCTTCGACGGGACCCCCGCCAGGCTGCTGCAGGGTGACCTCGGCCAGTTCGTCGGAGCCCGCGATCCCGTCCCCGTGCCGGACGAGGACGGCGTTGCCGAACGGATTGACGCTGCCCCCACCCAGGACGGCGTCACTCCACTGCATCTTGTCGCTGGCCGCCGCGAAGTGGACGTCCCAGGAGGCGGCGGTGTTGTCCTCCAACCATTCGCCGAGCTTGTGGAGATCGCCTTCGAAGACCTCCTGGAGCGTGACGACGTTCGCCCCGTTGCCGGCGATGATCTGCCCGATCTCGTCGATGTCGCCGTGGTCGGTGCCGTCCTCACGGCCCTTGAACGGCCACGGCACGTTGCCGAACCCCTGTCCGACGTTGAGATCGAGCACGCGGACAACGCGCGGCTGCCAGGTGTCGGAGATGGTCGCGAAGCTCCGCCCGGCGCGGCCGAACGCGGACTCCTTCAGCACCAACGCCTCGTCGACGTGCGCGCGGATGTCGACGGCCGCCGCGACCGCCGAGCGGACCCGCGTCGCCTGGGCTTCGTCGGCGGGATCGAACCAGATCGACCCGGACGACGTCCGCCTGGGGACGGACGCCAGCGTGGCCCACTCGTGGTCGAGCAGCGACTGGCTGGACACCAGCACCGCAGCGACCTGCTCGAGCGCGCCCGCGACCGCTTCCAGCCGGCTCTCCAGCTCGCCCAGATCGGTGGTCAGGCTCAGGCTGTGCCGCAGGTACACGTCGGCGCTGTCGCCTTCCCAGTCCTGGTTGGCCACGAGCGATCTGACCGACCTGTCCACGGTGGTCTGCGCCGCGCCGGCCCGGACGGCACGCGCCCGCAGGACGCCGGCCGCCTCCCGCAGCGCCGCCGGCGAGGCCTCCAGGTTCCACAACGTGCCCGACACCGAGATCCGGTCCGGGCAGGTGGTCGTCGCCGACTCCACGTCGACTGGCATGAACAACCGTCTTCCTGGCCACGCGGACCGCTCTTCGATCCGACTCCCGGTGGAGAACGGTAGGTGCCGCGGCGCAGGATTCCGCCGT
This sequence comes from uncultured Actinomycetota bacterium, assembly GCA_963740255.1. Lineage (GTDB taxonomy): Bacteria > Actinomycetota > Actinomycetes > Mycobacteriales > Cryptosporangiaceae > CAVUDO01. The sequence goes on from CAVUDO010000002.1 coordinate 2,073,556, forward strand.
GTTCGCCAGGTCTCCATGCAATGGACATTCAGACGAAATCGACACCCGCCCCGCCAGCGCGTTCGAACTGGGTGGCCGGAGCACCAGCCGCGCCGCCGCTGGGTGTGACGGGGCTCACCGGCCGGTCGGGCGGACCGCTACCGTCGGAGGAATGACCGACCACGTGCACGCGAACCTGGACCGGATGCGGTGGTTGACCGCCCAGGTGCGGCAGGCCGCGACCACCATGTCCGAGGGACGGTCGGATCTTCCGGGCCGCCCGGGCGCGCAGGATGTCGAGATCGACTCGGGGCCGGCCGCCGCCTTCGGGAACACCTCCGGAGCCGCCGCCTGCCATGCCGCCTGGTGGAGTGCCGAGGTGAGGGCGCGCAGCGCGTACGACAACCAGGCGACCATGCTGGCCTCCGACGTGGACAAGCTCGGTGACGTGGTCGCGTGCTTCGAGCAGAACGACGACGAGTCGGCCGACCGGATCGTCGCCGCGGGGCGCGGGCTGAACGTGTTCACCACCCACGTCCACAGCGAGCGAAGCCACCAGCGCGGCGATGCCGCCGACCAGGAGCGGTCGCGGCAGATCGGAACGGCCGCCGACCACGTGACCGACGCCGTCGGGCCGACTGTGTTCACCGGCGACCTCAACGCCACCCGCACCAGCGACACGAACTCGGCGGACGCGATCTCCGCCCTCGTCGAGCGGGACGGCTACACCGACGCCGGTGCCGCGGCGGGCGGCACCTCGCCCAGCGGCCACCGGATCGACTACGTCTTCACCAGCCCCGGCATCCGCACTCCCGCGTCGGCGGAGCGGGTCGAAGGGGCTCCGTCCGACCACGACGGGATCGCCGTGGACGTCGACGTCCCGCCCGACTGGTAGGCAGGCTCACCGTTCGTCGAGGTGGATCCGGGCGCCCTCCAGCGACCGTCCCTCCCGGCCGGCGCCCAGGAACCCCGGCTTCTCCAGGGTGGTCTCCTTCAACTCCTCCGACCCGGTGATCCCCTCGCCGTGCCGCACGAGGACGGCGTTGCCGAACGGTTGGGGACCCCCGCCGTCCCATTGGACCTTGCTGCCGGCCGCCGCGAAGTGGACGTCCCACTCCTCGCCGGTGTTCGCCTCCAACCACGTCTCGAGCCTGCCCAGGTCGCCTCGGAAGACCTCCTGGAGCGTGACGACGTTCGCGTCGCTCCCGGCGATGACCTGCCCGATGTCGTCGATGTCGCCGCGGTCGGTGCCGTCCTCGCGGTCGGAGTCGGGCCACGGCACGTTGCCGAAACCCTGGCCGATGTTGAGGTCGAGCACGCGGAGGGAACGCGGCTGCCATGCCTTCTGGATTCTCGCCAGGTCCCTGTCCGCGGTCTTGAAGACGGGCTCGGTGACCGCGAACGCGTCGTCCACCCGGGCCCGGATATCGGTCGCGGCGTCGACCGCCGAGCGCACGAGCGTTGCCTGCTTCTCGTCGACCGGGTCGAACGAGAGGTTCCCCCGCACGGCCGTCCTGGGAACGGCGGCGAGCTTGGCCCACTCGTCGTCGAGCATCGACTGTCCGGACGACAGGGCCGAGGCAAGGTAGTCGAGCGCGTCGGCGACCGATCGGAGCCGGCCCTCGGTCTCGCCGAGGTCGCCGGTCAACTTCCGGCGGTGCCGCTGGTACACGTCCGCGCTGGCACCGGTCCAGTCTTCGTTGCCGACCAGTTGAGCGGCGGACTGATCCACGACGGTCTGCGCCGACCCCGCCCGGAATGCCCGTGCCCGCGCGTCGCCCGCGGCCGCCTCCAGGGTGGCGGGGGACGCGTCCAGGTCCCACAAGGTGCCCGCCACCTGGATGTGACCTGGCCCGGTCGGGCCGGCGGTCGCGGCGGTGGTCGCCGCCGCGGGTACAGCAGGGAGCTCGGCGTCACCGGGTCCGGCCATTCGTCGACTCCTCGCCATGCACCGGGCCGGTTGCCAACCGCTCGGCGCGAAGATGAACCGCGGGTCACCCGAGTCCTGGGGGCTGCCCGGCGGGGCTGCCCGGCGTGCGCCCGTGCAGGGGGCCTGGTGCGGAATGTTCCCACGGCGGCCGGGTGCGTGTCACCGGGGTGCGCACCGGTCGGGCCGCTCCGGTCTACAGTTTCCGGTCATGACGCTCTATGCCGCCTACGGGACGAACATGGACCCGACGCGGATGCGGGAGCGGTGCCCGCAGTCCCCGTTCGCCGGGATCGGCTGGCTGGAAGGCTGGCGGTTGACGTTCGGGGGCGAGGAGTACGGCTGGGAAGGCGCGCTGTCCACGATCGTGGAGGAGCCGGGCTCCCGGGTGTTCGTCGCGCTCTACGACGTGAGCGAGTTCGACGAGCCGGTGCTGGACCGCTGGGAGGGCACCGACCAGGACCTCAACCGCAAGATCCGGGTCCGGGTGGAGACCCTCGACGGCGACCAGCTCGCCTGGCTGTACGTGCTCAACCTCTACGAGGGCGGGCTGCCGTCCGCCCGGTACCTCGGCATGATCGCGGACGCCGCCGAGGCCGCCGGAGCGCCCGACGACTACGTCCAGGAGCTGCGCGCCAGGCCCTGCAAGTCGGTGGGACCGGGCACGCCACCCGACGAACTCTAACGCCCGTCCCCTCGGCCGCCTCCGTGGAGGCGCGGTGGGACGTCGCGCTCCACAGGACGTGCGCTAACCCGGCAGGCGCGCCCGCATGGCCACGAACGCCCGCCGGAGCCACGACACCGGGGTGCCGACCACGACCCCGGCCTGGTAGAACCGGGCCGCCGCGGCTTCGGACAGCACCGGGCTCCCGGCCTCGGCGGCGGGTTCCCCGCTCCGGGGCGACGCCGGCAGCGACGCGACCAGACCGGCCAGCACGCGGTCGTAGGCAGGGTCCTCCTGGTAGTCGGAGTGGCCGTAGAGCGGCGGCGTGGTGGTGTCCCACGGCGGGATGTCGGCCAGCAACGGGTCGACGAACCGGATGTCCCGGCCGCCCGGGCGGGGCGACCACACCCAGCTCCCGATCGGGTCGGTGCGCCGCCACAGGTTCTTCCACCGGCTCGGGCCCGCCGCGGTGCCGAGCTTCGCGGCGACCGCGTCCAGGCAACGCTCGCCGAAGTAGACCGGGAAGTACCGCGCGTAGAGGCGGCGCAGGGGTGAGCCGTAGGTCAACATCGCGACCCGGCCCCGGACGTCGTCGGTGAGCTGGAGCACGGCTGCCGCGGCCAGCACCGATCCCTGGCTGTGCCCGGACAGCACGACACCGCCGCGGGGGGCGGCGAGGTCGCCCGCGCCCGTCGGCGCGACCGGCGGCAGCGGCTCGGACGACGGCGCACCGGAGAGCCAGGTGAGGCGCTGGACCAGTTCCGGCACCACCCGTTCGGCATAGCAGGGCGGGGCGAGCGGGTGCGCGTCCCGCGGCCAGAACGTGCCGAGGTCCCAGGCGATGCCGACGAGCCGCCGGTACTCCTGGTTGCGGTAGGTCTGGATGCCGAGCCAGACCAGGCCGAACGCCGAGAGGCCGATCAGCCACGTGCCGATCTGGGTGATCCACCCGACCGCGGCGGCCGACCACCCCGCGTCGCCGAAGAACAACCGCGGGTCGGGATTGCCGAGCGCGACGATCAGGCACACCACGGCAGCGCCCAGGACGCCGGGGACGAACAGCACCGTGACCAGCAGCGGCGCCCGGTCTGTCAGCCGGGCGTTGCCGATCGCGCCCTGGATCTGCCGGAACCGGCGGTGCCGCGGCTGCCCCGCGGCAGGCTCGGGCCCCATGTCCTCGACCACGTCGTCGCGGGCGGCGGCGGACAGCCGGCGGCGCAGCACCGGCAGGAACCCGACCACGACGAGCACGATGGCGGCCACGGCGAAGCTGAAGCTGAAGCCCGCCCACGCGTACGACCGGGGCACCACCCGGTCGTCCAGGAACGACGCGACCCGGTAGGCCATGCCGGCCGCCAGCGCACAGGCCAGGAACAGCGCGAACGCACCGACCACGGCCGGGCCGAACCCGGCGAACGCCGGCGCCGACCCCCCGACCCGGTACCGCCGCAGCAGCACCAGCGCTCCGGCGATCGCGAGCAGCAGCACGAACTGCGCGATGAACACCACGGTGACGGTGCCCGAGTAGCCCGGCAGCGATCCGGCCGAGGTCCAGTCGGACCGCACCCAGGCGGCGTAGGCGAGCACCACACCGACGAGCACCAGCGCGAGGGTGCGCAGCGTGTCGCCGGCCAGGGTCAGTCGAGGTGCCTCCGCCTCGCGGTCGGCGACCGCGGGCACCCACATCGCGAGCACCGAGATCGCGATCACAAACGCCGCCACGGCGAACAGCACCAGCCCGACCGTCGGCAACCAGTCCGGCCCGCCCGGCGCCCGGTCGTGCAGGTACACCGGCCAGGCCACCAGCGCGGCGACAGTGGCCAGGCCGCTCGCCACGTGCACGGCCCGCAGCCGCCCCACGGCGTGCCGGCCGTACCAGAACCCGCCGTCGGTCAGGTCGCCGCTGGCCTTCTCGACACCGGCGGGGTAGGCCTCGTACTTCGCCCAGGTGCGCTTGCCGAGGTACCAGAGGAAGAACACCGCGGCCAGCGGCACCGCCGCTCCGAACGCCAGCCGCACACCCGGCGCGGAGAACGCGTCCCGGGACAGGAAGCTCAGGTACCACCGGGAGTCGCCGCACGCCGTGCCGGCGCACTGCCAGGCGGCCAGGTCCAGGCCGATGCCGGCCACCGCGAGCACGAGCGTGCCGGTGAGGGTCAACGCGAGCGTCCGGTTGAGGTTGAGGAAGAGCCGGTCGACGAACCGGAACGCCGCGGGGTCACCAGGCTCCGCCGCCACCCCGGGCCTCGCCTTGACTCTCGGCTTCGCCTTGGCCGGACGCAGGAACGGCGCGACGTTGACCAGCATGAACGGCAACAGCAGCAGCCAGAACGCCCGGGCTGCGGTGCCCGAGGTGAGGTTGCCCCAGCTGTACGCCTCCAGCCGGACGCCGGCCGGCCCGGTCTCCCCGCCGTACGCCGGGTGCGGGCGGTAGAAACCGGCCTCGCTGTTGCCCGCCACCCGGGCGAGCACCGGCCGGTAGAGCATCCCCTCGGGCGGCGAGCCGCTCACGCCGTGGACGCGGAGCTCGGTGACCGCGGCCGGGCCGGCCGCGGAGGAGTCGGGCACGGGGTCTCCGGCACCGTTCATAGCGCCCTCCACAACTCGGCTGCGTCCCGCACGCTACGCCTCGCCACCGACCGGACGGGTCACCTTCCCGACACTCCACATCGGCACCCGCGGTCCACAGAAGCCCACCATTCGGCCGCCGAGGCGCGGCGCGGAACGGGCGCTCCGAACCCTGCGAGGTGCTCTGACCTGGAGCCCGCTCAGGTGCGTCGATCGCAAGGCGGAGGGCCTCGTGGCGTAGCGACGCCACCTGCGAGGCCCGACAACGCCGCGAGCGACGTGCCTGAGCGGGCCGCGCAGAAAGGCGTGATAGACAGGTCGGTGTGAGTTCGCCGCCCGAACGGATACCGCCGATGCTGGCCACACCCGGTGTGCTGCCTGGGCCCGCGGCCGACGACGCCTTCGGCTACGAGATGAAGTGGGACGGCGTCCGGGTGATGCTCCACCTCTCCGGCGCGACGGTGTGGGCGAAGTCGCGCACCGACCGGGACGTCACGACCACCTACCCCGAGCTGCAGGCGCTCGGGGCGGCGTCCGGCGCGCGGGCGTGCGTGCTGGACGGCGAGGTGGTCGCGGTGGACGGGACCGGCCGGATCAGCTTCGGCGCGCTGCAACCCCGGATGCACGCGGCCCGCCCCACCCCGGCCCTGCTCGAACGGATCCCGGTGACGTACCTGGTCTTCGACCTGCTCCACCTGGACGACACGTCCACCGTGGACCTCCCCTACGCGGCACGACGGGAGCTGCTCACCTCGCTCCGGCTGCGCGGCCCGCACTGGCGCACCCCGCCCTCCTTCGTCGGCAACGGCGAGCAGGCGCTGGCCACCAGCCTCGCACAGGGCCTGGAGGGCATCGTGGCCAAGCGTCTGGTTTCGCGGTACCAGCCCGGCCGCCGGTCGCCGGACTGGATCAAGGTGAAGAACGTCCGCACCCAGGAGGCGGTGGTAGGCGGCTGGCGCCCGGGCAAGGGCCGCCGCGAGGGTGGGGTCGGGTCGCTGCTGCTCGGCATTCCCACGTCGGACGGATTGCTCTACGTGGGCCATGTCGGCACCGGCTTCACCGACGCGGTGCTGGACGACCTGGCGGCGCGACTCGGTCCGCACGAACGCCGGGACAGCCCCTTTTCCGCGCCGCTGCCGCGCCCCCACGCCAAGGACGCCCACTGGGTGACCCCGACGCTGGTGGGCGAGGTGGTCTACGCGGAGCGGACGGGCGAGGGCATGCTCCGGCACCCCGCCTGGCGCGGTCTCCGCCCGGACAAGCGCCCCGCCGACGTCCGGTGGGAGGAGCGGCCCTGACCGTCGGCCGGCAGCCATGTCGCCGGTCGGGCCCCGGTCGTCTCTGGTCGTCTCCGGTTCGGCACCGACGATCCGCACAAGCCGAGCAACGCATCGGAACGCGTGCTCAGCCTGTTGGCGGGTCCTCCCCGAACTCCCGCACGATCTCCCGGAGCCCGGCCGCCGCCGCGGGGTCGATCGTGAGGAGTTGGCGCAGCGACCCCCGCCACTGGTGTTCCAGGCTGTGCCCGACCTTCTCCCGGTCGGCCCCGGATGCCTCCAGCTCGCGGCGCGACGCGTCCAGCAGGGCGGTCATGACGTGGGTCTGGCCGGGATCGTCGTGGGCGATCAGCCGGGCGACGCGGCTTCGCACCTGCGCCCACCGCAGGCTGGCCATCGCGCCGACCAGCACCCGGGCGCCGGCCTCGGCCAACGCTGCGATCTGGACCACCGCGTCGTCGTCCCCATCCATGCCGGTAACCCCCGGACGTCGGAGCCGCTGAGAGCGAGCAGCCAGTCTATCCACAGCGGACGGTCCGGTCACCCGCACGGAGGGGGACGGTGTCCCCGCTGGACGTCCGTCGCCAGCTCGTCCTTTCGTCCGAAAGAACGCGGTTGCCCCGCAACAACGCCGAACGTGCGCGTCAGCCGACGAGGGCGCGCAGTGCGGTGTGCGCGAGCAGGCGGACGCCGACCTCGATGGCGCGCTCGTCCACGTCGAAGATGCTCTGGTGCAGGTCGAGGTGCTCGTCGGGCCGGCCGACGCCGAGCCGCGCCATCGCCCCCGGCACGTGTTCGAGGTACCAGGCGTAGTCCTCGCCGCCCATGCTCTGCGGGGTGTCCATCACCGAGGCGGGGCCCAGCGCGGCCGTGGCGCCGGCCGCGAGGTGCCCGATCGCCACCGGGTCGTTCACCACCGGCGGCCGCCCGCGCTGGTAGTTGACCTCCGCGACCGCGCCGGTGGGAGCGATCACCTGGTGGATCAGGCGGGTGACGAGTTCGGGCGCGTCGTCCCAGACACCGCGGTCGAGCATCCGGACGGTGCCCTGCGCGACCGCCTCGCTGGGGATGGCGTTGGAGGCCGTGCCCGCCCCGACCGAACCGAACACCAGCAGCATTCCGCTGCGGGGGTCCACCCGACGGCTGAGCAGGGCGGGGACCTCCGTGACCAGCCGGCCGATCGCCTCTACCAGGTCGACGGTCAGGTGTGGACGCGCGGTGTGCCCGCCGGGACCGGTGAGCCGGACGCTCAGGTTGTCGGCGGCCGCGGTGAGCGGGCCCGTGCGCAGCCCCACCTGGCCGGCGAACAGCCGCGGGTCGCAGTGCACCGCGTAGATCTGGGTGACGCCCTTGAGCCCGCCGGCCTCGATCACCTCGAGCGACCCGCAGGGCAGGATCTCCTCGGCCGGCTGCAGGATCAGCCGGATCCGGCCGGGCAGCATGCCCTGCACCTCGGCCAGCGCCATGCCCACGCCGGTGACGATCGCGGCGTGCACGTCGTGGCCGCAGGCATGGCAGACGCCGTCGACCGTCGACCGGTACGGCACGTCCTTGGCGTCGGGCAGCGGCAGCGCGTCCAGGTCGGCCCGGAGCGCGACGATCGTGTCGTGGGCGCCGGCCGGCGGGCCGAGGTCGCAGAGCACCCCGTTGCCCTTAGGCAGGTACTCCGGCTCCAGGCCGGCCGCGGAGAGCTGGTCGGCGAGCAGGTGGGCCGTACAGAACTCGGTGCCGGAGATCTCGGGGTGTGCGTGCATGTGACGACGCAGCCGGATCAACTCGTCACCATGCGTAGCGAGCCAGCGGTCGAGGTGGGCGGCGATCGCGGCGGTGCCGTGCGGGTCGGAGGCGGCGACGACGCTCACCGGGAGAGGCCGTCGCGCATCTCCGCGAGCAGGGCGTCCACCACCTTCGTGAGATCGCCGTCGTGGGCCTGCGCCACCGCGCGCTGGCGCGAGGCGGAGGCGCCCACGGCGAGGATGCGCTCGACTCCGGCAAGCTCCGCGGCGCACCCAAGGCCGTGTGCAATGGGCATAAGATCCTCGACCAAATCGGATATAACGCGCTTCAAGGGGACAAGGGTACCGCGGGCATCGTCGATGATGTCGGCAGACAGGCCGTACCGGGCGGCGCGCCACTTGTTCTCGCGGAGCAGCCAGCCCTGCGGCATCGGCAGAGTGTAGCCCCGGTCGAACTGGCGGTCGAGCCGCTCGACCAGACACTGGGACAGCGCCGCCACGGCCGCCACCTCGTCGTACGTGGGCAACCCGTCGCAGGTCCGGAACTCCACCGTACCGAAGTCCGGATGCGGACGGATGTCCCACCAGACGTCACGGATCGTGGAGATGGCACCGGTGGCCACCAGGGCCCGCACGTACGACTCGAACGCGGCCCAGTCGGCGAACTGGTCCGGCAGACCGGCCATCGGCAGCGTCTCGAAGATCTTCGACCGGGCACTGGCGAGCCCGGTGTCGTACCCCTGCCAGTAGGGCGACGAGCCCGACAGCGCGAGGAAGTGCGGCACGTACCGGCTCAGCGCGTTCACCATCGGGATGACCTTGTCCCGCGAACGGACGCCGACGTGGACGTGCACCCCGAAGATGGTCAACCGGTGGGCCAGCCACTGCAGTTCCTCGACCAGCTCGGCGTACCGGGGACTGGGGCTGGTCCGCTGCTGCGACCAGTTCGAGAACGGGTGCGTGCCCGCACACAGCAGGCCGGCGTTGTACTCGGCCGCGGCGGCGCCCACCACCTCGACCGTGCCGCGCAGGTCGTCCATCGCCTCGGAGACCGTCTGGCAGATGCCGGTGATCACCTCGACCGTGCACTCGAACAGTTCGTGCTTGGCCTTGGGGTGGGTGTCCTGTCCGGGTGGGCGGATGGCGTCCAGCACCCGGGAGGCAACGCCGGTCAGCTCGCGCGTGCCGAGGTCGACCAGCTGGAGCTCCCACTCGATGCCCAGGCTGGCCCGTTCCGACGGCACGAACGTGAGCTTCACCCGTCAAAGAGTAACGGGGACGCGACGGCCGGTGATCAGATCGGCGAACTTCGTTCACAATGGAGAGTCGCGTTCACGGGCGCCTGGGCACCCCGCCGGCTCAGAACTGGTCGGACGGGCGGTACACGCCCCAGACCTCGCGGAGGGCGTGGCAGACCTCGCCGACCGTCGCGCGGGCGCGCAGGGCGTCGCGCATCGGGGAGAGCACGTTGTCCGGCCCGGACGCCGCCCGGCGCAGGGCGTCGAGATGGGCGGCGACCTCGCCGGCCGAACGGTCGGCCCGGAGCTTCGCCAGCCGCTCGCGCTGTTCGCCCTCGATCGCGGGGTCCACCCGCAACGGGACGTAGCCGTCGTCGTCGGCCGCCTCGGCGTCGGAGAGCGGAAACCGGTTGACGCCGACCATCACCCGTTCGCCCGCGTCGATCTGCTGGGAGATCGCGTACGCCGCCCGCTCGATCTCGCCCTTCTGGAAGCCCTGCTCGATCGCCTCCACCGCGCCGCCCAGGTCCTCCACCCGGGTCATCAGCTCGACCGCGGCGGCCTCGACCTCGTCGGTCATCGCCTCGACGGCGTAGGAGCCGGCGAACGGGTCGACGGTGGCGGTCAGGTCGGTCTCGTACGCGAGCACCTGCTGGGTGCGCAGCGCCAGCCGGGCCGCCTTCGCGGTGGGCAGCGCGATCGCCTCGTCGTAGGCGTTGGTGTGCAGCGACTGGGTGCCGCCGAGCACCGCGCCGAGGGCCTGCACGGCCACCCGCACCAGGTTCACCTCGGGTTGCTGCGCGGTGAGCTGGACGCCGGCGGTCTGGGTGTGGAACCGCAGCATCAGCGACCTCGGGTTCTGGGCGCCGAAGTCGTCGCGCATCACCCGGGCCCAGATCCGCCGGGCCGCCCGGAACTTCGCCACCTCCTCCAGCAACGTCGTCCGGGCGACGAAGAAGAACGCCAACCGGGGCGCGAACTCGTCCACCTCCATGCCGGCCGCGAGCGCGGCGCGGACGTAGGCGATGCCGTCGGCCAGCGTGAACGCGATCTCCTGCGCGGGCGTCGCGCCGGCCTCGGCCATGTGGTAGCCCGAGATCGAGATCGTGTTCCAGCGCGGAATCTCGGCCCGGCAGTAGGCGAAGGTGTCGGTGACCAGCCGCAGCGACTGCGCGGGCGGGTAGATGTAGGTGCCCCGGGCGATGTACTCCTTGAGCACGTCGTTCTGGATCGTGCCGTTGAGCCGGGCGCCCGGGACGCCGTTCTCCTCGGCCACCAGTTGGTAGAGCAGCAGCAGCAGGGCGGCCGGCGCGTTGATCGTCATCGAGGTGGACACCTCGTCCAGCGGGATGCCGGCGAACAGCGTCCGCATGTCCTCGATCGAGTCGATGGCCACCCCGACCTTGCCGACCTCGCCGTGGGCGATCGGGTCGTCGGAGTCGTACCCCATCTGGGTGGGCAGGTCGAACGCGACGCTCAGGCCGTTGGTGCCGGCCCGCAGCAGCTGGTGGTAGCGCTCGTTGGACTCGCGCGCGGTGCCGAAGCCGGCGTACTGGCGCATGGTCCACGGCCGCTGGGTGTACATGGTCGGGTAGACACCCCGAGTGAACGGAAAATGACCCGGAGCGCCGAGACGCTGGTCGAGTCCGGGCCGGATGTCGTCCGCGTCGTAGACGGACTTGATCGGCAAGCCGGACTCCGTCAGTCTTTCCGGGGCGGGCCCTTGACTCATGGCGCGATCGTAGGCGTGCGGTGGAGGGGTGGCGTCCGGCGTGGCGCGGTTCACACCGTGCCCAAGCCTCTTATTCACGACGACAGGTCAGAAAACGGACGTAGAGCGCGAGGATAGCGAGTAGACAAGGTGAGCGTGGAAGCATCCACCCCCCGCAACGACTCTTCGGGCGCTGCGGCGCAGCCCCGTACCGTCGGCGGGCGCTACACGCTGCGCACCTCGGTCGGCTCGGGTGGAATGGGCACGGTCTGGCGCGCCTTCGACGAACTGCTCCGCCGCGAGGTGGCGGTGAAGGAGGTTCTCCTCCCGCCCGGCCTGCCCGGCCCCGAACGCGAACTGCTCTGCGAACGCACCCTGCGCGAGGCGCGGGCCGCGGCCGCGCTCAACCACACCGCGGTGATCCGGGTCTACGACGTCGTGAACGACGGCGACCGGCCGTGGATCGTGATGGAGCTGCTGGAGGCCCGCAGCATCGCCGACGTGCTCCGCGAGGACGGCCCGATCCCGGCGATGAAGGTCGCGGAGATCGGCTTGGCCGTGCTCGGCGCGCTGGAGGCGGCCCACCGGGTGGGTGTGCTGCACCGGGACGTGAAGCCCGGCAACGTGCTGCTCGGCCCGGACGTCCGGGTCACCCTCACCGACTTCGGCGTGGCCCGCTCCCCGAACGAGTCGCCGCTGACCAGCACCGGGCTGCTGCTCGGGTCGCCGCAGTACATCGCACCCGAACGCGCCCGCGGCCGGCCGTTCGGCCCCCCGTCGGACCTGTTCTCCCTCGGCGCCACGCTCTACACCGCGGTGGAGGGACGCCCTCCGTTCGACCGGCGCGACCCGCTGCCCACCATGACCGCGGTGGTGTGCGAGCCGCCCGACGCGATGACGTTCGCCGGACCGCTCGCCCCGGTGCTGCTCGGGCTGATGGAGAAGGACCCGGGCAAGCGGTGGGACGCCCCCCGAGCCAGGGCGGCGCTGCGCACCGTACTCGCGGGCGGTCGGGTGGTCAGCCTCGAGGACGGCCCGGCGCGGCCCGCCGCTCCGGAGCGGGCGGCGCTGGCCCGCTGGCGCCGCGATCCGGGCGAGCAGCCGTCCACCGGCGCGGGCCCCGGCCCCGGTGCGCACGCGGCGCGCGGGGTGCCGGCCTCGCACGGCACGGCGGCGATGGAGGTCAGCCCGATCGCGACCCAGACGTCGATCCCGCGTCCCCCGGCCCGTTCCGCGCCGCCCGCCGCCCGCCAGCCGCCCGCCGCCCCGCAGGCGTTCCGGCCCGGCGCTCCGGTGCCGCCGGACACCGCACCGCGACCCACCTCGGGCGGGACGCTCGCGCGCCCCACCTCACCAGCCCGGCCGGGGCCGGCCGGGCCGCCGCGGATGCCTCCGGGCCGGTTGCCGTTCGCGGTGTCGCCAGGTGATGCGGGGCCGGGCGGGACGCGACCGTCCGGGCCGCCCCAGGGCAGCGGCGGATCGGTCAGCACCCGCCCGACCACCGTCGTACGGCACGGCGGGTATTTCGGTGCCGGCGGGCCGCCCCCGGGGCAGCCTCCCCGCCATGCGGGTCACCTCGGCGAGCCGCCGCCGGTGGGACGGCAGCCCACCGCATCCGGCCGGCGGTTCCCGCTGTGGCTGTTCGCCGTCGCGGCGGCGGTGATCCTGGTGGTGGGCCTGGGCACCTACGCCATCAGCGCCGCGCTCTCCGGCGACGGCGGCGGCGCGCAGAAGTCGGACAGCCTGACCGTCGGGACGGGGGTCACCCTCACCGCCTACCAGGACACCCGCGGCTTCTCCGTCCAGGTACCGCGGGGATGGAAGAAGCAGAAGGGCCAGACCTACGTCGACTTCCAGGACCCCGCGGCCGCCCGGAAGGTACGGCTCCTGGTGGAGGACGCGCACAGCGGAGGGGTGAAGGCGCACCTCGAGGCTGCCGAGAAGCGCCAGGAGGGACAGCGGCGGCAGGGCGCCATCTCCGCCTTCCGCACGCTGCGCCTGGAGAAGACCGGCGTCGCCCTGGACGGCGGCGAGACCTGGGAATGGGAGTGGACGTTCACCAAGGACGGTGAGGAGCGGCGGATACTCTGGCGGAGCACCGTGCGGAACGGCAAGACCTACACCGTCTTCCTCGGCGCGCCAGCCGACAGGTTCGACCCCAACCGTCCGCTGTTCGACGAGATCACCCGCACGTTCCGTTACGACAGCTGAACGGGCCGGCCACCTCGCGAGCCACGTCGCCGAGCCGCTGGTCGTGCGCGGAGGCGTACGCCCGCGGTTAGCTCCTCCGGTGGCGGCCGCGAAGGTTCCGCCCGCCGGGCCCGACCCAGCCGACGGCGGTCACAGCGCTGGTCCCGGCGTGCGTGTCGGCGGCGGGGACGGCCGGGGCTCCCCGACCCACGGTGTACAGGTGACGCAGGGCCTGCCGGTAGGAGTCGAACAGGCCGGTCTCCTGGTAGGACACGCCGTGCGCCTGGCAGTAGGCACGGACGACGGGCTGTGCCCGACGGAGCGACGCGCGGGGCATGCTGGGGAAGAGGTGGTGCTCGATCTGGTAGTTCAGGCCGCCGAGCAGGTAGTCGACCAGCCTGCTGCCGCGGACGTTGCGGGCGGTGAGCACCTGCCGACGGAGGAAGTCCTGCTCGTCCGCCGCGGCCAGGATGGGCATTCCCTTGTGGTTGGGGGCGAAGGCACATCCCAGGTACAGCCCGAAGAGCCCCTGCTGGACGACCACGAAGACCAGCGCCTGCAACGGCGACAGCACCCACCACACCACAGCCAGGTACCCGACGACGTGCAGCCCCAGCAGGAACGCCTCCCGGCCGCGCTGGCGGTAGCCGGACCGCGCCACGGCCCGAACGCCGTCCACGTGCAGCGAGACGGCCTCCAGCAGCAGCATCGGGAAGAAGAGGTGGGCCTGGTACCGGGCGACCAGCCGTCCGATGCCGCGCCGACCGCGTGACTGCGCGTCGGTGAAGACGATCGCCTCCCCCGAGATGTCGGGGTCGAGGCCCTCCTGGTTGGGATGGGCGTGGTGGCGGCGGTGCTTGTCGACCCACCAGCCGAACGCCAGCCCGATCGCCAGGTTGCCGAGCACCAGCCCGAGCAGTTGGTTGGCCCGCCGCGACCGGAAGATCTGCTGGTGGCCCGCGTCGTGGCCGAGGAACCCCACCTGGGTGAAGACCGCGGCCAGGTAGGCCGCCGTGAACAGCTGCCACCAGGAGTCCCCCACCAGGACGAAGGCCGTCCAGCCGGCGACGACGAGCGCGGCGTTGACGGCGATCCTGACGGCATAGTACGTGGGACGCCGGTCGAGCAGGCCCTCCTGCCGCACCTGGCTCAACAACTCGGTGTAGTCACTGGCGCGACGGCGTGTGGCTCGTCGCCGAGGAGGTGCGCTGATCACTTCGCTGACGCTCACGGACTCTCCCCAGTGGTCGACGCACGAGCACGTCGCCAGGGTCCGGAGCTAACGCTTTCCCCAGGGTACCGGGCTTCGTGCGCTCGGCCAGCCGAACGGACGGAGGCGGCACCCGGCTCGCGTCTCGCGGCGGTGTCGTTGAGGTACGGTGCCGGCTTGTGACTGCTCAACCCACGGTGCCCCCGGGCCCGGAATCTCTTGCCGTCGAGGCCGCCGCCGCGCTCGCCGAGGCGACCGGCGTCGACCGGCACGACATCGCGCTGGTGCTCGGCTCCGGCTGGGCGCCGGCCGCCGGCCGACTCGGACCGGCCGACGCGGAAGTACCGGTCGACCGCCTGCCCGGCTTCCCCCCGCCGTCCGCGGCGGGCCACGTGGGCAAGGTCAGGTCGCTGACCGTCGGGGAGCACGCCGACGGCTCGCCGCGCCGGGTGCTCGTCTTCCTCGGCCGCACCCACCTGTACGAAGGCCGGGGTGTCGAGCCGGTGGTGCACGGCGTGCGTACCGCCGCGGCGGCCGGGTGCCGAACGGTCGTGCTCACCAACGCGGCCGGGGGTCTGCGCGAGGGCCTGCGGGTGGGCCAGCCGGTGCTCGTCGCCGACCACCTCAACCTGACCGCCCGCTCCCCCCTGGCCGGGGCGAACTTCGTGGACCTGACCGACCTGTACTCCGCCCGGCTGCGCGCCATCGCCCGTGCGATCGACCCGTCGCTGGAGGAGGGCGTGTACGCCGCGCTGCCCGGGCCGCACTACGAGACGCCGGCCGAGATCCGGATGCTGCGCACGCTCGGTGCCGACCTGGTGGGCATGTCCACCGCGCTGGAGGCCATCGCGGCCCGCGCGGCCGGGGCCGAGGTGTTCGCGGTGTCCCTGGTCACCAACCTCGCGGCCGGCATCACCGGAGAGCCGCTCAGCCACGCCGAGGTCCTCGAAGCCGGCCGGGACGCCGCCGAACGGATGGGCACCCTCCTCGCCGAGGTCATCCGCCGCTCCTGACCCGGGGTTCGGCACCGCGGAGGTGTCGTTCCTGTCAGGGCTTCCACCTGCTGCCGGGTGCGTGGATGCCGTGCTGGCGGATCAACTACGCCGCGGCCGAACGCCTGGACGTGGCGGGCAGCCACGGCGAACTCTCCGCACCCACCCTGACGGCGGTCGTCGCCGCGGTCCACAACGCCATCGAACCGCTGTGAGCGACCCTATGGGCGGTTGAACTGCCCCACGCGAGCGGCGGCGAGGAACGCCAGCCACGCCTCCGGAGTGACGGCGAGCAGAGGGCCGAACGGGTTCTTGCTGTCCCGCACGCCCACGGCGGCAGGCCCCACAGCGACCTCGACACACTCATTGTTGCTGCGAGTACTCTTGCGCCACGTCGCGCCGCAGAACGCAGACTCGATCATGGCCCGCCTCCTTGCGCCACTAGATCCGCCTCATGAGATCAGCGATGAACACCCCCGATTCGTCAGGGGGCAGTGCCGCCGCACATAGCTTGTCGAACACCAGACTATAACGGGCCACGTCCTCGCGGTCACCGAGATGCAGGTCGCTGGTCTCGGTCTCGATGGCGACGATCTCCGGATCGTCAGGATCGGCGAACTCATAGGCGGTGAAGGTGTTGGCCGCGACCAGGAACGTGTCCGTCGCCGCACCGAAGGTGAGCACCCGGACCACGACGTTGGGCAATGCCGCCAACGCCAAGATGTGACGAAGCTGCGCCAGCATCACGTCGGATGGCGCGGCTGGACGGCGGAGCGTTGCCTCGTCAATCACACCCGCGTAGTGCACTGGATTGTCCCTGGTGAGGATCGCCTGCCGTTCAGAGCGAGCGACGACAGCGGTCTCGATGTCGAACCCAGCGGCCCCGACTGCGCGGATCGACTGGAGTCGACAGCGTGCGTACTCGGGGGCTTGCAAGAGCCCCGGGACGACGTTCTGCGAGAAGTCTCGTATCTGGACCGCGCCGGCCTCCAGTTCGGCGTAGCCGCGTTGGCGTACGGACATGTCGTCGCCGAACGCGCGCCACCAGCCTCGGGCGTTGGCCTCACGGGCCAGGGTGACCAGGCGGTCGTGCTCGGACCCGTGGATCTCCAAGGCGTCGAGGAGGTCCATGATCTCGCCCACGTCGGGGCGCTGGCGGGCGTTCTCGTAGCGGCTGAGCTTGGCGGTCGACCAGCCGAGCCGGCTGGCCAGCTGCTCGTTCGTCAGCTTCGCGGCTTCGCGCAGTCTGCGCAGCTCCGAGGCGAGCCGGCGCCGCCGCATTGTCGGGCTGT
This sequence comes from uncultured Actinomycetota bacterium, assembly GCA_963740255.1. Taxonomy (GTDB): domain Bacteria; phylum Actinomycetota; class Actinomycetes; order Mycobacteriales; family Cryptosporangiaceae; genus CAVUDO01. The sequence continues at coordinate 2,090,340 of CAVUDO010000002.1, forward strand.
GTCCTGCCGCCACCTGACCCCCTCGAGCATGAACCGCTCCGATCCGCTGGGTCAACTTGTCATGATGGCTGCCATACGGCAAGCTCACCATTCGAGACCTGTAACTTACAGAACTGGAGATCGTCATGTTGCGGGAGAACTACAACCGGTTCGAAGTGGTGCAGGTGACTCCGGAGAACGCGGAGGCACTGGGCTTCGAGTCCGCCGACGTCGGGCTCAAGCTCTATCTGGACGGCGAGTGGCACACCGACGTCGACTCGCTCAGCGAGGCCAAGGCGCTGATCCGGCAGGAGTGCGGCGTCCGCACCCGCCTGATCGGTGCGGCCGCCGACTCCTCGTGGCGATGGACTCCCCACCCGTTCGAGGTGCAGTGGTAGCCGTCACGTGAGTGGGAGGTCGTCCGTCCGGCGCGACGCGACGGCCAGGCCACGCCCGTCCCTGCCGCGGCCACGTCGTCCACAGCACCAGGTATGGCGGACGGCCGGATGGGGCAGCATGGGGGGATGACCGTTGCCCCCACCGTGGACGCGCTGCGTGCCGCCGCCGAGGAGTGGATCGCCGACGATCCCGACCCTGAGACCCGCGCGGAGCTGACATCCGTCGTGGCGGGGTTGCCGGGCACGGCAGACGACTTGGCCGACCGGTTCGCGGCGCCGCTGACGTTCGGCACGGCCGGGCTGCGGGGGCCGGTTCGGGCTGGTCCGAACGGGATGAACCGTGCGGTGGTGCGGGGAGCGGCCGCCGGGCTGGTCGCCCACCTGGAAGCCCAGCCGGTGAGCGGGCCGGTGGTGATCGGGTTCGACGGCCGGCACGGCAGCGTGGCGTTCGCCGCCGAGACCGCGGCTGTGGTCACCGGGGCGGCGCGCGGTGCGCTGGTGCTGCCCGGCCCGCTGCCCACGCCGGTGCTCGCGTACGCCGTCCGCGCGCTCGGTGCCGCGGCCGGCGTGATGGTCACCGCGAGCCACAACCCCCCCGCCGACAACGGGTACAAGGTGTACCTCGGCGACGGGGCCCAGATCGTGCCCCCGGCCGACCGGGAGATCGAGTTCGCCATCCGCGCGGTCGGCCCGCTCGCGCGGGTCCCCCTCGGCGACACCGCCCAGCCGCTCGGCGAGCACCTGGTGAAGTCCTACGTCGACGCCGTCGCGGCGCTGGTCGACCCGGGTTCGCCGCGCGACCTGCGGGTGGCCTACACACCCCTGCACGGCGTCGGGCGGGACGTGCTGCTGGCGGCCTTCGCCGCGGCCGGGTTCGCGCCGCCGGCCGTGGTGGCCGAGCAGGCCGAACCCGACCCGGACTTCTCCACGGTGAGCTTCCCCAACCCGGAGGAGCCCGGCGCCGTCGACCTGCTGCTCGAGCTCGCCCGCGAAACCCATGCCGACCTGGCCATCGCGAACGACCCCGACGCCGACCGGTGCGCCGTGGCGGTGCCCACCGCCGACGGCGACTGGCGGATGTTGCACGGCGACGAGCTGGGCGTGCTGCTGGCCGACCACCTGCTCCGCCGGGGCGCCAAGGGTACGTTCGCCACCACGATCGTGTCGTCCTCGCTGCTCAAGGCCCTGGCGTCGGCCCGCGGGGCCGGGTACGCCGAGACCCTGACGGGCTTCAAGTGGATCGCCCGGGCCGCCGACGACCTGGCCTTCGGTTACGAGGAGGCGCTGGGCTACGCCGTGGCACCGCAGGTCGTGCGGGACAAGGACGGCATCTCCGCCGCGCTGCTGGTGGCCGAACTGGCCGCGACGCTCAAGGCGGCCGGCGCCACCCTGCAGGACCGGCTGGACGAGCTGGCCCGGGAGTTCGGCCTGCACCTGACCGGTCCCCTGACCCTGCGGGTGGACGACCTCGCGCTGATCGCGGCCGGCATGGCCCGGCTGCGGAGCGCGCTCCCGGCCACCCTGCTCGGCCGTCCGGTCACCGAGACGCGCGACCTGCTCCCCGACGCCGACGTGGTGATCCTGCGCGCGGACGGCGTCCGGGTGGTCGTCCGGCCCTCCGGCACCGAGCCGAAGCTCAAGGCATACCTGGAAGTCGTCGAGCCCGTCACCGCCGGCCCCGCAGACGCCCTCACCGCGGCCGCCGAACGCCTGGCCGCCCTCCGCACCGAGGTCGCCTCGGTCCTCCGTATCACGCCGTAGACAGCTCCTTACCATTGAGTAAGGAAAGATGTCTAATGTGAGGTATGGAGACTGCGATCGCGGCGGGTGCCACGGCGGGCGCCGACCTGTGATCGGGCTCGACACGAACGTGCTCGTCCGCTACATCGCCCAGGACGACCCCGATCAATCGGCCAGAGCGACCGCGTTGATCGAGAGCCTCGACGAGGACAACCGTGGATTCGTCAGCACGGTCGCGCTGGTCGAGTTGCACTGGGTGCTGCGGCGCGCGTACAAGGTCACCCGCACCAACGCTGCGGCCATCGTCCAGAAGCTGCTCGAATCACAGGAGCTGACGATCCAGGAGCCCGACGTCATCCGTCGGCTCTCGTGCACGTCGATGACGACATCGACTTCTCCGATGCGGTGACCAGCGAGTCGGCAGCATGGCGGGGTGCGGCCACACCGCCACGTTCGACCGCCGGGCTTCTCGCCTGAAAGGGATGTCGCTCGTCCCCGACATCGGTACCCGCTGAGCCCAGGGGCACCGACCATGCCGACCCACGCGGCGGCCGAGCGGTCCGCCTGGAGGTGGACCTCAGACGGCGCCGAACTGGCGGTCGCCCGCGTCGCCGAGGCCCGGGACGATGTAGGCCGAGTCGTTCAGCCGCTCCTCCACGCTGGCCGTGACCACCCGGATCGGCAGCCCGGACTCCTCCAGCCGGCGCAGCCCCTCCGGTGCGGCCAGCACGCACACCACCGTCACGTCGGTCGCGCCACGGGAGGTGAGCAGCCCGACGCAGTGCTGGAGCGAGCCACCCGTGGCCAGCATCGGGTCGAGCACGATCACCGGACGGCCGGTCAGGTCGCCCGGCAGCGATTCCATGTAGGCCCGCGGCTCGAACGTCACCTCGTCGCGGGCCAGCCCGACGAATCCCATCGTCGCCTCGGGCAGCAGTCCGTGCGCGGCGTCGGCCATGCCCAGGCCCGCCCGCAGGACCGGGACCAGCAGCGGCGGGTTCACCAGCCGGGTGCCCGTGGTGCGGGCCACCGGCGTGTGGATCTGGTACGTCTCGGACGCGATGTCCCGGGTGGCCTCGTAGACGAGCAGCACGGTCAGCTCGCGCAGCGCCGCGCGGAAGGCCGCCGGCTCGGTGCGGGCGTCGCGCATGGTGGTGAGACGGGCGGCGGCCAGCGGATGCTCGACGACGAGGGTTTCCACGGCTGGCAACCTACACGCCTGCCTACCGCTCACAAGGACGCCGGTTCGCGCCACATCGTCCAGACCCGCGGGCCGCTGTCGAGGAAGTAGGCGTCGTCGCGCAACACCACGAACCCGGCCTTCTCGTAGAACGCGACGTTGTCCTCCTCCGCCGTCTCCAGGTAGCAGGCGGTGGCCTCGGCGTCGGCCCGCGCGGTGCCGGCGGCCACCAGCCGGGAGCCGACCCCCTGGCCGCGGGCGTCCTCCGCCACCCCGAGCGCGACCAGGTACCAGTGCGGCTTCGGCGGGTGCATGGCGTCCTTGGCCCTGGTCAGCCTGGACTGGCGTGGCACGCTCGACGGGTCGGCCAGCACGATGCCGGCGGCATGGCGGATCAGCACCGCCCGCCGCCACCCCGTGAGCCGGTAGGCACCGGGGGGCAGCCACATCGAGGCCCCCACCATGGCGCCGGCCTCGTCGAGGGCGATCATCGGCCCGCCCTGGCCGATCGCGTCCTTGAGGCCAGCCCGGAACACGTGCGATAACGCCTTTGCCCGCCAGCGCGGATCGGGGTGGTAGACGGCCCGGATGTTGGCGTCCTCGAAGAAGCAGTCCTTCAGCAGGTCGGCTGCCTCGGCGAGCCGCGCACGACGCAGCGGGGTGACCGTGATGCCCATCGCCCCTCCTCGCGGCACGACCAGGACGGCCGGCACCGCGACCGACCCCCCGAGAACAAGTGACACCCTCCCATCCCGGCCGACGGGCTACCACCGCAACCGGGCCCAGGTCACCGAGGCACTATTCATGGCATCATTGGATGAGGTTCTTGATGCAGAGGAGGGGTGGCGATGCGGACCACGCTTGCGCTGGACGACGACCTGGTCGCGGAGGCCCAGCGCCTGACCGGAACCCGCGAGAAGAGCGCCCTGATCCGTGAGGCGTTGCGGGCGCTCATCCAGCGGGAGAGCGCGGCCCGCCTGGCCAGGTTGGGAGGCACCGAACCCGGCCTGACCGGAACCCCCCGGCGACGCCCCGCATGATCCTCGTCGACACCTCGATCTGGATCGAACACCTCCGCGCCGGCCACTCCACCCTGGTCGCCCTGCTCGAACGCGGCCAGGTTCTCGCCCATCCCTGGGTGACCGGCGAGATCGCGCTCGGCAGCCTCTCCCGGCGCGAGGAAGTCCTCGGCCTGCTCGCCGGCCTGCCCCAGGCCGCGGTCGCCACGCCGGTGGAAGTCCTGACGCTGGTGGAACTGCACCGGTTGTACGGCCTCGGAATCGGCTACGTGGACGCGCAACTGCTCGCCGCGACAAGGCTGACACCCGACGCGGCGCTCTGGACGAACGACAAGCGCCTCGCCGTGGCGGCCGCCCAGCTGGAGTGCGGGATCGAGCCCTCACCGCCCGCCCCCGACCTAGACTCGGGGCCATGACCGTCACGGCAGCCGCGCCGTCCGTCTCCCCCTTCGGCGACGCCACGTCCTCCGAGGCGACCCTGCGCCGGTTCCTGCACGGGCTGCCTGGTGTCGACCAGGTCGGTGCGGAAGCGCGCGCGGCGATGCTCGCCACCCGCTCGATCAAGACCTCGGCCAAGGCGTACGCGCTGGACCTGGCCATCCGGATGATCGACCTCACCACGCTGGAAGGTGCCGACACCCCCGGCAAGATCCGGACGCTCGCCGCGAAGGCCCGGCGTCCCGATCCCTCCGACCCGACCTGCCCGGCCGTGGCCGCCGTCTGCGTGTACGGCGACATGGTGCCGGTGGCGGTCGAGGCGGTCCGGGGCTCGGGCGTGCATGTGGCCGCGGTGGCCACCGCGTTCCCGTCCGGCCGGGCGTCGCTCGCGGTGAAGCTGGCCGACACCCGCGAGGCGGTTGCGGCCGGCGCGGACGAGATCGACATGGTGATCGACCGGGGCGCGTTCCTGGCCGGGCACTACCGGGCGGTATTCGACGAGATCGTGGCCGTGAAGGACGCCGTGGGCACCGCGCACCTCAAGGTGATCCTGGAGACCGGCGAGCTGGTCACCTACGACAACGTGCGGCGGGCGTCCTGGCTGGCGATGCTGGCCGGCGCGGACTTCGTCAAGACCTCGACCGGCAAGGTCTCCCCGGCCGCCACCCTGCCGGTGACGCTGGTGATGCTGGAGGCCGTCCGCGACTTCCGGGACGCCACCGGCCGACAGGTGGGCATGAAGCCCGCGGGCGGCATCCGCACCGCCAAGGACGCCACGCGGTACCTGGTCATGGTCAACGAGGTGTGCGGGGAGCGCTGGCTCGACCCCGACTGGTTCCGGTTCGGGGCGTCGAGCCTGCTCAACGACCTGCTGATGCAGCGGATGAAGCTGGCCACCGGCCGCTACACCGGCTCCGACTACGTGACACTGGACTGATCGCGATGCCTGGATTCGAGTACGCGCCCGCGCCGGAGTCACGGGACCTCGTCGACCTGCGCGCGTCCTACGGGCTGTTCGTGGACGGCGCGTTCGTCGACCCGGTCGACGGCGCGACGTTCAAGTCGATCTCGCCGGCCAGCGAGGAGGTGCTCGCCGAGGTCGCCGAGGCCGGGCCCGCCGACGTGGACCGCGCGGTGGCCGCCGCCCGCCGGGCGTACGACGAGGTCTGGGGCCCGATGCCGGGCCGGGAGCGGGCCAAGTACCTCTACCGGATCGCACGGCTGATCCAGGAGCGCTCCCGCGAGCTGGCCGTGCTGGAGTCGCTCGACAACGGCAAGCCGATCCGGGAGTCCCGCGACGTCGACCTGCCGCTGGTGGCGGCGCACTTCTTCTACTACGCCGGCTGGGCCGACAAGCTCCCCTACGCCGGCTTCGGAGCCGACCCCCAGCCGCTCGGGGTCGCCGGCCAGGTCATCCCGTGGAACTTCCCGCTGCTCATGCTGGCGTGGAAGATCGCCCCGGCGCTGGCCTGCGGCAACACGGTCGTCCTCAAGCCGGCCGAGACCACCCCGCTGACGGCGCTGGCCTTCGCCGAGATCTGCCAGCAGGCCGACCTGCCGCCGGGTGTGGTCAACATCCTCACCGGCGCGGGCGAGACCGGCCGGGCCCTGGTCGAGCACCCCGGCGTCGACAAGGTGGCGTTCACCGGCTCCACCGAGGTGGGCAAAGCCATCGCCCGCGCGGTCGCGGGCACGGCGAAGAAGGTCACGCTCGAACTCGGCGGCAAGGCGGCCAACATCGTCTTCGACGACGCCCCGGTCGACCAGGCCGTCGAGGGCATCGTCAACGGGATCTTCTTCAACCAGGGCCACGTCTGCTGCGCCGGCTCCCGGCTGCTGGTGCAGGAGTCGGTGTACGACGAGGTGATGGCCTCGCTCAAGCGGCGCCTGGCCACGCTGCGGGTGGGCGATCCGCTGGACAAGAACACCGACGTCGGCGCGATCAACTCCGCCGAGCAGCTCGACCGCATCCGGACGTTGTCGGCGGTGGGCGAGGCCGAGGGGGCCGACCGCTGGTCGCCGCCGTGCGAGCTGCCCGAACGCGGGTTCTGGTTCGCGCCCACGGTGTTCACCGGGGTCTCCCAGGCCCACCGGATCGCCCGCGAGGAGATCTTCGGGCCGGTGCTCTCGGTGCTCACCTTCCGGACGCCGGCCGAGGCGATCGAGAAGGCCAACAACACCCCGTACGGGCTCTCGGCGGGCGTGTGGACGGACAAGGGCTCGCGGATCCTCTGGGCGGCCTCGAAGCTGCGGGCCGGCGTGGTCTGGGCCAACACGTTCAACAAGTTCGACCCGACCTCGCCGTTCGGCGGCTACAGGGAGTCGGGTTACGGCCGCGAGGGCGGCCGGCACGGGCTGGAGGCGTACCTCCGTGGCTGAGTCCAAGAAGTCCGCCGCCAAGGGCGCCGACGCGAAGCCCGCCGCGTCGGCCGCACCGGCACGGCTCGGCGTGCGCAAGACGTACAAGCTGTACGTCGGCGGGGCGTTCCCCCGCTCGGAGTCGGGGCGGTCGTACGTGGTGAGCGACGCGAAGGGGGCGTTCGTGGCGAACGCGGCGCGGGCCTCCCGCAAGGACGTGCGCGACGCGGTGGTCGCGGCGCGCAAGGCGTTCGGCGGCTGGTCGGCCCGGACGGCGTACAACCGGGGCCAGATCCTCTACCGCGTCGCCGAGATGCTGGAAGGCCGCCGCGCCCAGTTCGCCGACGAGCTGGTGCTCACCGAGGGCGTCCGCCGGGCGAAGGCCGAGGAGTTCGTGGACGCCGCCGTCGACCGCTGGGTCTGGTACGCCGGCTGGGCCGACAAGGTCGCCCAGGTCCTCGGCAACGCCAACCCCGTGGCGGGGCCGTTCTTCAACCTGTCCTCTCCGGAGCCGACCGGGGTCGTCGGTGTGCTGGCGCCGCAACGGGCGCCGCTGCTCGGGCTGGTCAGCGTGCTCGCCCCGGCGATCGTCACCGGCAACACCTGCGTGGTGGTGGCGAGCGAGCGGCACCCGCTGCCCGCGGTGACGCTGGCCGAGGTGCTGGCCACCTCCGACCTGCCCGGCGGGGTGGTCAACCTCCTCACCGGCCACACCGCGGAGCTGGCCCCCTGGCTGGCCTCGCACATGGACGTCCAGGCGGTCGACCTGACCGGTGCCGACCCGGAGTCCGTGGCCGACCTCGAACGCGCGGCCGCCGACAACCTCAAGCGCGTCCTCCGCCCGACGCCGGACGAGGACTTCACCGCCGACCCCGGACTGCGCCGCGTCACCGCGTTCCTGGAGACCAAGACCGTCTGGCACCCCGTCGGCGTCTGAACGGGACCCCGACGAGCGGGCGCCGCGGATCGACGCCAAGGTCGCCGAGTTGACACTGCTCGCGTGGAGATGCCCTCGCGCTGGGCCAGGGTGCGGGGAGGGAGGCGTTGCTGATGGGGTGGTACAGCGACCACGTCCTGCCCAAGGTCTTGGACCTTGCGATGGACACCCAGCACATCCGCCGAATCAGGGCGCGGGTGACTGCCGGTCTGGCCGGGGAGGTCGTCGAGGTTGGCTTTGGCACCGGACACAACCTGGCCTACCTACCGGCGAGTGTCACCCGCCTCCTCGCGGTCGAGCCGTCCCGGTCCAGCGTTCGCCTCGCCGCTGCGCGGATCGCCGCCTCCGCGATCCCGATCGACGTCATCGGGCCGGACGCGCAGCGGCTGCCGCTGCCCGACGCCTCGGTGGACGCAGCCCTCTGCACCTGGAGCTTGTGCACCATCGCAGACCCGGTCGCGGCCGTCCGTGAGGTGCGCCGGGTGCTGCGCCCTGGCGGACAGCTGCACTTCGTCGAGCACGGAGTAGCGCCCGACGCGAACGTCCGCAGGTGGCAGGCGCGGCTGAACCGGTTCCAACAGCGGTGGGTAGGAGGTTGCAACCTCGACCGTGATATCCCCGAACTTCTCCGCCTCGGCGGCATGGCCGTGTCGCAACTGGAGCGCTATTACGGACAGGGAGAGCCGAAGGCCTTCGCGGCGATGTACGAGGGCACAGCGGGTCGTCCCCGAGCACTCGGTTCGCACACCGGTTGATCCCCTTTCCCGGCCACGCTCCGGCGTGTGGCGCCCTGATCCGGTGCGCAGCGGTTGGCGTCGTTCTGGCATGGTCGCTCCGTCGGCGTCGCGGACGGCGGAGCCGGTGGCCGGCGGAGGAAGGGCGACCGCGGCACGGCACTAGAGTGGGCGATCATCAGCCCGATTCCAGGAGGCAGCCGTGGGTCGCCACGAGAGCGACGAGGATCGACCCGGGAGCGTCGACACCGATCTCGACCCGGACGGCGCCGCACTCACGGACTCGTTCCACGAGGACGAGCTGGACGAGGGGCAACCCGACGCCGACGGAGAGACCGACGTGCGCGCCGCGGGGTTCTGGGACGAGGTCGGGATCGCCCCGATCGAGATCGCGCTGCCCAAGGGCGTCGGCTTCACCCTGCGGGAGTACCGGACGGTGACCGTCATCCTCCCCGCCGAGGACGACATGGACCCGGACGACGTGGACGACCCGGACGACCCGGACGACCCCGGCGCGGACAACGCCGGCGCGGACAACGCCGCCGCGGACAACCTCGACGAAGACGACGAGGCGTCGGATGGAGCCGTGACGGAGACGGTGGAGGAGGCCGTGTTCCTCGCCACCGACGGCACGCTGCACCTCTTCCGCAGCGCCGCCGGCCTGGTCGCGTTCGTCCGTTCCGGCGCCCCGCACGACCTCACCGAGGCGCCCGGCTGGGAAGCCCTCGTCTCCGGCATCGAGCCCGGGTACGTCTCGCCCGACGAGGAAGACCGGTACGAGCTGGACCTCGTCGTGGCGAACCTGCGCGGTGGCCGCGACGTCTGGGACACTGACCTGCTGATCGGGGCCGGCGAGATCGCCCGCGACGTGGCGTACGGGTGCGGCCTGAACGACGCCCTCGCCGCGCTCGCCCCCGGAACACCACTGGACACCCTGGACGAGGCGCTCCGCGACGGCGGTTTCCTCGCCCGGCGCAAGCTGCGGAAGATCACCCCCGATCAGGCGGCCCTGGCCTGGCGCAGCGTGATCGGCAAGGTCTCCGCCGCCGTGGAATGGCACGACTGACCGGCGCGGCAGGGCTGCGGCGATGGCACCCGTCCTCGACTTGAACGCCGACCTCGGCGAGGGGTTCGGCCGCTGGGCGCTGACCGACGACGAGGCTCTGCTCGCGACCGTGACCAGCGCCAACGTGGCCTGTGGTTTCCACGCGGGCGATCCGGCCACGATGCGGCGGGTCTGCGCCGCCGCCGTGACCGCCGGCGTGGCGATCGGCGCGCAGGTCGGCTACCGCGACCTGGCCGGGTTCGGCCGGCGCGACATCGCGTACCACCCCGACGAGCTGGCGGCCGACGTCCTCTACCAGCTGGCCGCACTCGACGGCATCGCCCGCAGCCACGGCGGCCGGGTGGGCTACCTCAAGCCACACGGCGCGCTCTACCACCGGGCGGCGGTCGACCCGGTGCAGGCCGGGGCGGTGGTCGAGGCGGTCCGAGGGTACGACCCGACGCTGCCCGTGCTGACGCTGGCAGGCTCGGTGCTCGCCGAGATGGCCGCCGGTGCCGGGCTCACGGTGGTCGAGGAGGTGTTCGCCGACCGGGGTTACCTCGCGGACGGGCGGCTGACGACCCGCGGCGAGCCCGGGGCGCTGGTCACCGACCCCGCCGTGGTCGCGGCGCGGGTGGTGCGGCTCGCCACCGAGGGCGCGATCGACGCGGTGGACGGCACGCCGGTGCCGGTGACCGCACGGTCGGTGTGCGTCCACGGCGACAGCCCGTCGGCGGTGGCGGTGGCCCGGGCCGTCCGCGCGGCGCTGGAGTCGGCCGGCGTCACGGTGGCCGCGTTCACGTGACGGCCCCGGGAGCCAGCCGAGCTGCCGACGGCAGCGCCGACATGGGGAGGCGGGTGCTGCCGTACGGGTCGGACGCCGCGCTGGTGGAGACCGCCGATCCGGCGGCCCTGCGAGGCGAGATCCTGCGGCGGGCGCTGCCCGGAGTGACCGACATCGTGCCCGGCGCCCGGACGGTGCTGCTGCGGTGGGTGCCCGGCACGGCACCGCCCGACCTGGCCTGGACGACCACATGGCACCCGGCGCCCGGCGCGGCCCCGGCGGGCGAACTGGTCGAGGTCCCGGTGACCTACGACGGGCCGGATCTCCACGAGGTACGCACGCTCACCGGTCTGACGACCGACGAGGTCGTCGGGCTGCACACCGGCACCGAGTTCACCGTCGCGTTCTGCGGCTTCGTGCCCGGCTTCGCGTACCTCACCGGTCTGCCCGAGGTTCTCCGGATCGCCCGCCGGGGCGAGCCGCGGGTGCAGGTGCGGGCGGGGTCGGTCGGACTTGCCGGCGAGTACACCGGCGTCTACCCCCGCGCCACGCCGGGTGGGTGGCGGCTGATCGGCCGCACGTCCACACCGTTCTGGGACTGCCACCGGAACCCGCCGGCGCTGCTGGTGCCGGGCGACCGGGTGCGGTTCGTGGCGGTGCCGGGATGACGCTGCTCGTCCGGCGTGCCGGGCCGTTGACGCTGGTCCAGGACGCCGGCCGGCCGGGATACGCCCACCTCGGCGTGGGGCGCTCCGGCGCGGCCGACCTGCCGGCACTCGTCCGGGCCAACGCCCTGGTCGGCAACGCGCCGCACACGGCGGCGCTCGAGGTGGCGCTCGGCGGGCTGGTGGCGGTGGCGTCGGAACCCGTGACGGTCGCGGTGACCGGAGCACGGTGCCCCCTGCGGGTGGACGACCGGCCCGTGCCGCACGCCACCCCGGTGGCCGTGCCGGCGGGCGGGGTGCTGCGGCTCGATCCGACGCGCACCGGACTCCGGGCCTACCTGGCCGTGGCCGGCGGCATCGCCGTCGAGGCGGTACTGGGCAGCCGTGCCACCGACACGCTGTCCGGGCTCGGACCGCCCGTGGTCCGGGGCGGCACCGAACTTCCGGTCGGACCGGCCCCGGACGGCCCCCGTTCCGCGACACCGGCCGCCGAGCCCGACCTGCCCACCGAGCCCGACCTCCGGGTCGTCCCGGGACCCCGGGCCGACTGGTTCGCCCCGGACGTCCTCGACGCCCTGTGCGGCGCGGCGTGGACGGCGACGCCGGCGAGCAACCGGGTCGGCGTCCGGCTCGACGGCCCCGTGCTCCCGCGGCGGGTCACCGACGAACTGCCGAGCGAGGGGCTGGTGGCCGGCGCGGTCCAGGTGCCCCCCGGCGGCGGACCGGTGCTGTTCCTGGCCGACCATCCCGTGACCGGCGGCTACCCGGTGCTGGCCGTCGTCGACCCCGCCGACCTGTGGCTCGCCGCACAGGCACGGCCGGGCCAGACGCTCCACTTCCGCACCTGACCTTCCGCCTCCGACCGGACCCTCCGCCTCCGACCGGCGCGGTCGCTGGCGGTCCGCGTTCAGCGGCCGCGAACGGTCAGGGACAACCGCTGTCCGCACGTCCGCCTGTGGCTCGGCGACGTCTCAGGGATCGCCCCTACGGCACCGGCCACCCCGGGTCGTGCCCTGGACCGACGCGGCCGCGGGCGTCCGTACCTACCGTCGGAACGGAACGCGGCCGCACGCCGCGGCATCCACCGAGGAGGCTGACGATGTCCCTGTCCACCCGACCCAAGCTCGCCCGGCCCCGGCACGGCCGGCTGATCGCCGGTGTGTGCGCGGGGCTCGGTCGGCGTTTCGGGCTGTCGGCGACGACCGTCCGGCTGCTGTTCGTGCTGTCCTGCCTGCTGCCCGGGCCGCAGTTCGTCATCTACCTGGTCTGCTGGGTGGCCATCCCGAGCGAGTGAACGGGACGCCACGCCCAGCGGCGCCTCACGGCAGCAGCAGCTCCGCCATCACCGCACGGTGGTCGGTTCCGGATACGTCGTACGCCTGGAAGTCGCGCACGGTGACGCGGCCGTCGGTGAGCACGTGGTCGAGCGTGACCGGGGGGAGCCAGCTGCCGTCCCACGGCCAGGTCGGCACGAGGCCGGCGCCCACCGCGGCTGCCGCGTCCACGTACCCCAGGTCGGTCAGCCGGCGGAACAGGCTGTGGTCCAGGCTGGCGTTGAGGTCGCCGGCCAGCACCAGCGGCGGCCCCTCCGTCGGCGGAGGTCCGTACAGCCGCAGGTCGCGCTCCCAGCGTACGAGCGCGCGCCCGGGGATGGGCGGGCCGGGATGGGCCGCGACCACGTCCAGTTGCCCGCCCGGCACCGTGACCCGGGCCCAGGTCTGGTCGAACGTGCTGCGGCTGTCGAACCCCCGGCTGGCGACGATCGGGGAACGGGCGTAGACGCCGGTGCCGCTGGCCTTCGCGCCCGGCCGCAACGCGCGATGCGGCAGCAGGCTCGCCAGGCCGGCGGCGTCCAGCGCCGCCGCCGCCGGCCCGGTGAGCTCGAGCAGGGTCAGGACGTCCGGCCGGGCGCGGCGGACCAGCGCGACCACGGCGGCCGGGTCGGCCGTGCCCACGTGCAGGTTCAGCGCCATCACCCGCAGCGGCGTCCCCTCGTCGCCGCGCACCGAGCCCGCCACCCGGGGAACCAGGATCACCCCCATCGTCGCGACCAGCACCACCGCGACCGCACCGGCCCGCCATTGCCGCGACGCCAACGCCACCACCGCGACCAGGACGGCGGCAAGGCCGAAGTACGGGGTGTAGGCGACGAGCTGCGCCAGCGGCGACACCGTGTCGAACCCGATCACCCGCACGGCCACCAGCGCCGCGACACCGGCCACCGCGGCCCACAACATCAGCCGTCCTCCGAGCCGCACCAGCGGACGGCCGCGGCCGGGCACAGCGCGGGCAGGAGGGGCGGTCACGACCGGGGGCTGCGTCACACGCCCATTTCATCGCACCGCGGCAAGGCCGGCCACCATGCCCGGTTTGCCCCGTGGGGTACCGTCGCCGCGGCGACACGTGAACCCTGGGAGCGCGGAGAGCATCCGACATGCGCTGGATCTGGTGAGCGGCCCCGGGCCCCACCACGAGCCCGGAGCCGCTCACCGATGACGCTACCGTGCCGGGTCCGCGCGTAGGGCGGCATACCCCGGCTTGATCACCTCGTCGATGAACCGGAGCCGTTGGTCGAACGGGAGGAACGCGCTCTTCATCGCGTTCACCGTGAACCACTGCAGGTCGCCCCAGTCGTAGCCGAACGCCTCGGAGAGCAGGGTGAACTCCCGGCTCATCGAGGTGCCGCTCATCAGCCGGTTGTCGGTGTTGACGGTGATCCGGAAGCGCAGGTCGTGCAGCAGGCCGATCGGGTGCTCGGCGATCGACGGCGCGGCCCCGGTCTGCACGTTCGACGACGGGCACATCTCCAGCGGCACCCGCTTGTCGCGCACGTACGCGGCCAGCCGGCCGAGCTCGGGCGCGTCGCCCGTGGTGTCGATGTCGTCCACGATCCGGACGCCGTGCCCCAGCCGGTCGGCACCGCACCACTGCAGCGCCTCCCAGATGCTCGGCAGCCCGAACGCCTCGCCGGCGTGGATGGTGAAGTGGAAGTTCTCCCGGGCCAGGTACTGGAAGGCGTCCAGGTGCCGGGTGGGCGGGAAGCCGGCCTCGGCACCGGCGATGTCGAAGCCCACCACGCCGCCGTCGCGGTAGGTGACCGCCAGCTCGGCGATCTCCGACGAGCGTGCCGCGTGGCGCATCGCGGTGAGCAGCGTGCCGACCCGGATCTGGTGGCCCTCCTCGGCGGCCTGCGCGGTGCCGGCCTCGAACCCGCCGAGCACCGAGTCGATGACCTCCGGCAGCGTCAGGCCCTGTTCGGTGTGCAGCTCCGGCGCGAACCGCACCTCGGCGTAGACCACGCCGTCGACGGCCAGGTCGTACGCGCACTCGGCGGCCACCCGGGCCAGCGCGTCCTTGGTCTGCATCACGCCCACCGTGTGGGCGAACGTCTCCAGGTAGCGCTCCAGCGATCCGGAGTTGGCGGCCTCCCGGAACCAGGCACCCAACGCCGCCTCGTCGGTGGCGGGCAGCTGCCCGTAGCCGGTTTCGGCGGCCAGCTCCACGATCGTGGCGGGCCGCACGCCGCCGTCGAGGTGGTCGTGCAGGAGGACCTTGGGTGCGCGGACGATCGCGTCGGCGGGAAGGGGGGCGTTCATGCCGGAGAACGCTATCCCAACCAGGTGCCGCGGCCTGTGCCGCGACATGGCGGCGGTTCGAACATCGGGTGAGGGCAAGACAGATCCGCGCGGAGGCTGTGCGGGAAGGGTCGTTTTCGGCAGGATGGTCCGATGGCTCCCTCCGTCTACGACCTGCCCGCCGCGGTCGCCAACGTGCCCCTGTCGCAGGCCCGCCTGGAACAGACCCTCTACTGCCTGGCCGACGAGGATCTGGGCGAGCCCTCGGTGCTCCCCGGGTGGACGCGCGGGCACGTGGCCTCCCATGTCGCCCGACACGCCGACGCGATGGTGCGGCTGGTCACCGGCACGCTCACGAACACGCCGGCCGAGCAGTACCCGGGCGGCCGCACCGTCCGCGACGCCGAGATCAACGCCGGCGCGCAGCGGTCGCTCGACGACGTCATCGACGACGTGACCAGTGCGAACGCCTCGGTGGTGGCGGCGTTCGCCCGGATGACGGCGCCGACCTGGGCCCGCGACGTGCTGTTCCTGCAGGGGCGGTTCCCGGCGTCGCGGTGCGCGTGGGCGCGGTGGCGCGAGGTGGAGGTGCACCACGTCGACCTGGGGCTGGACATCTACACGATCGACAACTGGCCGGAGGAGTTCATCTCCTGCCACCTGCCGCACGAACTGGCCAAGCTGCCGTCCCGGCTGCCGGCCGACACCGCGATCAAGGTGGGTGCCAGCCGGTTCGGGACCGGCGAGGTCACGGCCACGGTGGACGGCCCGGAGCCGGCGTTGCTGGCCTGGCTGTTCGGCCGCACCGGCTTGGCCGCGCCGTACCTGAGGTCGAGCACCGGCGCCCCGCCCGACCTGCCGGGCTGGGCCTGAACCTCACGGCGTCGGCCGGGCCGGCGCCCGCTCCCCGGGCTGCGGCCGGCAGGTGCCGCCGACCGCGACCTCCAGGGCCCGGGCAACCTGCCTCGTCAACGCCGCGGGGGTGGTGTCGTAGCAGGCGCTCCGGTGTTCCAGCCGGCCGTCGATCCAGAGCGACGCCATCCCGTGGGCCAGCGCCCAGCTCATCGTGAGCACCGGTGCCGGGTCGCCCGGGGGCGCGGCACCGGTCCGCTGGCATTCGGCCACCACCTCGGTCAGCACGTCGAAGACCCGGTCGGCGGCCGCCTGGACGTCGGGGTGCTTCTCGGGCAGCGACAGCTCGGGACGGAACATCAGCCGGAAGTGGGCGGGCTGGTCGCGGGCGAAGAGCACGTACCCCTCGACCATCGCGCCGAGTGCCTCGATCGGCGTCCCGGCCCGGTCGCGTGCCGCCTCTAGCTGCCCGCCGAGCATCTCGAACCCGCGTACCGAGAGGGCCGCCAGCAGCGCGGCCCGGTCGGCGAAGTGGTGATAGGGCGCGCCGGGGCTGACGCCGGCCATCCGTCCCACCCGCCGCAGGCTCACGGCACCGATGCCCTCGGCCGCGATGAGGTCGAGGCAGGCCGCCATCAATGCCTCGCGCAGGGCGCCGTGGTGATAGCCGGTTCGCCGGCTGGTCTCGGCCACGCTCCCGGCCGGCCGGCGGCTCGAGCTGGCCACGATCAACCCGGGTCTGGTGCTGGGACCGCTGCTCCGCAACGACGGCAGCGCCTCCCTCGAGGTGGTACGCAAGCTGGTCAACCGCGAGGTGCCCGCGTCGCCCCGGCTGGCGTTCGCGGTCGTCGACGTCCGCGACGTGGCCACCGCACACCGGCTGGCGATGGAGACACCCGCCGCGGCCGGCAACCGCTACCTCTGCGCGGGCGACCAGGTCTGGATGGAGGACATCGCCACGCTGCTGGCCGCCGAGTTCGGGCCCCGCGGGTACCGGATCCCGACGCGCCGCCTGCCGTACGCGCTGATGTGGGCGATCGCGCGCTTCGACCCGGCGGTGCGGCTGGCCCTGGAGTACGTCGGACGCGAGCAGATCGTCAGCGCCGCCCAGGCCAGGGACCACCTGGGCTGGACGCAGCGCCCCCTGCGGGCCACGGTCACCGACACCGCGGAGAGCCTCATCGAACACGGCCTGGCACCGGCACCCCGCAGCCGCTCCGCCCAGCCGGCGCCCGCCGTCCGTTAGAGGTCCACCTCGTCCCAGGGCGGCGGGGGCGGCTGGTGCGGGCCGCTGAACACCAGTGCCCACTCCAACGCCCACCGCCGCTGCCCGACGACGTAGGGCTGGCTGGAGCCGGGAGCGGGCTCGTCCGCGGCCAGGGCCCGGGCGTGCGCGTCGTCCAGGCAGTAGTGCAGGTCGAGCAGGGCCGCGACCTCGCCGGCCGCGCGCGGCTTGGGGTCGGCTCGGCCGCACCAGTCGTAGAACGGCTCGCCGGCGCCCACGTCCGGCAGCCAGGCCGCCAGGTCGTCGCCGCAGTACCGGGACGGGTCGAGCTCGTCGGCGGTCCCCAGTACCCACGACAGTCCCCAGGCCGCCTCGATGTGCAGCCCGTACAGGTCGCCCGAACCGTGGGCCTCCGCCAGGAACCGCCACTCCGGCCCGGTGACGGCGTCCCGCAGCCCGTTCTCCCGCAGCCAGCGGCAGGCCAACTCCCGCGGGACGCCGAAGACCGCGGCCAGCACCGCGGCGAGCACCGCACACCGCGCCAGCAGGTGACCGGTGGGACGCAGTCCGACCTGGTCGCCGGCGTCCCAGACCAGCGGGAAGTTCTCCGGGGGCGCCGGGAAACCGAGGTCGGCCAGGTCGGCGAGCGTGGTCTCCCGGACGAACGCCGGGTCGGGTGCGGTCTCCGCCCGGGGCCACCGGTCGGCCTGCCAGCGCTCCATCGTCAGCCCGCACCACCGGGTCGCACGGCGCCGGCGGCACCCGTTCCCGCCGCTTCGCGCGCTGCCGGCCCGCCAGCGATCCGGTCGAGCACGAGCGGGGTGGGCTCCGGGGCCGCGTCGGCAATCTCGATGCCGCCGGCCAGCGCGTCCAGCGCGGCCGGGATCCGGGACGCGTCCTCCGCGTGCAGCTCCAGCAGCGGCTCGCCGGCCCGCACCGCGTCCCCGGGCTTGCGCAGCATGACCACGCCGGCCGATGCCGACACCGCGTCCTCCTTGCGGGCCCGGCCCGCACCCAGCCGCCAGGCCGCCACACCCACCGCGAGGGCGTCCAATCTGGACAGGAATCCGTCGGACGACGCGCGCACCAGCTCGCGTACGGGTGCCCTCGCCAGTGCCGCGTCCGGGTCGCCGCCCTGGGCGGCGACCATGCGGCGCCAGGTGTCCATCGCCCCGCCGGACGCCAGCACGTCGGCCGGGTCGACGTCGGACAGTCCCGCGGCGGCGACCATCTCGCGGGCCAGCGCCACGGTCAGCTCCACCACGTCGGCCGGGCCGCCGCCGGCCAGCACCTCGACCGACTCGGCCACCTCCAGCGCGTTCCCGGCGGTGCGGCCGAGCGGGGTCGACATGTCGGTGAGCACCGCGACCGTCGCGACGCCGTGGGCGGTGCCGATGTCGACCATCGTCGCGGCCAGATCCCGGGCCGCGGCCAGGTCTTTCATGAACGCCCCCGAGCCGACCTTCACGTCCAGGACCAGCGCGGACGCGCCCTCGGCGAGCTTCTTGCTCATGATCGAACTGGCGATCAGCGGGATCGACTCGACCGTGGCGGTGACGTCGCGCAGCGCGTAGAGCTTGCGGTCGGCCGGCGCGAGCGTGTCGCCGGCCGCACAGATCACCGCGCCGACCTGCTGCAGCTGGGCGAGGTACTCGGCGTGGGTGAGGCTGGCCCGCCAACCGGGGATCGACTCGAGCTTGTCCAGCGTGCCGCCGGTGTGGCCGAGCCCCCGGCCGGAGAGTTGCGGTACGGCCACGCCGCAGGCCGCCACCAGCGGTGCGAGCGGGAGGGTGATCTTGTCGCCGACGCCGCCGGTGGAGTGTTTGTCCACAGTGGGCCACGGGATCGCGGACAGGTCCATCCGCTCGCCGGAGGCGATCATCGCCTCGGTCCAGCGGGCGATCTCGCGGCGCTCCATGCCGCGCAGCAGGATCGCCATCGCCAGCGCCGCCATCTGCTCGTCGGCCACCTCGCCGCGGGTGTAGGCGTCGACCACCCAGTCGATCTGCCCGTCCGAGAGCGCACCGCCGTCGCGCTTCGTCGCGATCACCTCGACCGCTGTGTAGCGCACCGTGCCCTCCTCCCGCCGCCGCCTGCCCCCGGGCCTTACCGAGCCGAGCGTCCGGGACGCGATCGTACGCGTCAGGCGCGGTCGCCGGATCCCTTCCGCGTTGGTCCCCTTGTCACTCGTCGGCTTCACCAGGCGATCGTTCCTCGCAATCGGAAGCCTGCACTCCAAGGCCAGTCGTTTCCACTACCCAGCGCGGCTGTCCCGCTCCCTGCTCCTGGCCGATGGACCGGCGCCAGCCTGGAACCACAGGCGCGTCCGCTGGCCCGACTTCTGGATCCCCGTCAACCGCGCCGACGCGCTCGACGCCCTCCGCGAGGCCCACCGCCGGGCGCGGGCCGGGGAACGCGTCGAGGTCGCCTGCCTTGGCGGCGTCGGCCGCACTGGAACCGCACTCGCGGCGCTGGCCGTCCTCGACGGCCTCCCCCACCAGCAGGCCGTGACCTGGATCCGCGACCGCTACCACCAGCGCGCCGTAGAGACCCCCTGGCAACGGCGGTGGCTCCGCGCGGTCCACTGACGAAGGGCTGGCGCCTGCACCGCGAGCAGGGTGAACGCCACCTCGGTGAGCAGCACCAATGCCGCCCAGCCCGGCCGCGTCGGTGTGCCCGCCGCCGTACACGAGCGCCCCCCGCGGTCACGACGCCGGCCGCCACGACCGGCATCGCCGGCGGCCGCGTGCTGGCCGGCCAGCACGGCGGTGGAACCACGGTCCGGGCCGCCGCACCGGCGCCCGTCCCGCCGACCCTTCGACGTCGACCTGTCTCCGGGCCTGCCCGACCTCTCGGCTTCCCGCGCGCACTGCGGGCGTCCTGCGAGTCAGCCTTGGACGGGCGACAGGTCACGGCGCATGCAGACGCGGGGCCAGCGGTCCAGGCCGTGGGCGGCCTCGCGGCGGCGGATCGCCCGCAGGCCCGCCGTGAGGTCGCTCTCGTCCAACGTGCGGAATCCGCACCGGAGGTAGTAGGGCGCGTTCCACGGCACGTCGGCGAACGTGGTGAGGGTCAGGGCCGGCATGCCGGCGGCGCGGGCGTGGCCGGCCGCGTGGTCGAGCAGCTGGCGGCCCACCCCGCGGCGGGCGCTGTCCGGGTGCACGGAGACCTGCTCGACGTGCAGGTTGCCGTCGACCAGCTCGGCGACGAGGTAGGCGATCGGCTGATCACCGGCATCGGTGGCGACCCACGCCAGGCCGGCCCGCTGATGTCGGGCGAGTGCGTCCAGAGGAGGCGGCTCGTCGTCGGCGACGTCCGCCATGCCGAGGCCGCGGAAGGCCTGTCCGGCGGCGCGCTCGATGTCGCGCAGCACGGGCAACTCCTCGACATGGGCCGTCCGGATACGCATCGGTCCATGCCGAGGCACGGTCAGGGCGAGGCCCGTGACCAGCGATGCGATGGCGGCGGCCGGCGGCGCGAGGTGCGGGAGGTCGAGGTAGCCGACGAACAGGTGCGTCCCGACGGCGGCGCCCAGCGAGACGGTGCCGGCGAACAGCATCGTCTCCCACAGCGCCCGGGACAGCGGGGCGTGCCAGAGACAGGCGAACGCCGTCAGACCCGTGGTGAACACCGCACCGCCGAAGCCCACCCGGTCGTGCGCGATCAGCGAGACGAGCCGCGGGTTGACGGCCCGGAGCTGGTCGGCCGACAGTCCGATGAACGCCAGGTCCGCCGGCACGAACACGTCCGTGACGCCCACCCACAGGATGGTCAGGCCTCCGACCGCCGTCCCGAGCGCACCGGCCAGCAGGCAGGCCCGACCGAGGCCGTGCCGGCTCGTCAGCCGCGGGAAGCCGCCGGGGGAGAACAGCGCACCGGGCCCGCCAGGCCGCCGGACGGACCGCCGCCCGAGCGCCAGGCCGGCAGCGAAGAACGGTGCCAGCAGGAGCGTCCCGAGACCGTGCCAGGTGTCGAGGTAGCCGTAGCCCAGGTACGCCAGGAAGGTGAGGAACCCCAGGCTGCCGCTGAACAGCAGCAACCACCACGCCCACGCCTCGCCGCGCCGGAGCGGGAAGAGGATCACATACAGGTAGAGCGCCCCGATCGCGCAGAGCGCACCGCCGAACGCCGCGCGGTCGTGCACCATGAAACCGACGATTCGGCAGTCGGCGAGCGAACACAGGTCGGCGGCACTCATCCCGAGGTACCGGATGTCGTGCGGCAGGAACTCCCCGCTCGCCGCGAGGAAGATCGCGAACCCGCCCGCGAAGAACAGGCTGCCGGCGACCACCAGCAGTAGGCCGAGCCCGCCGGCGGCGACCGTCCGCACCAGGCCGGCGTCCTCGTCCACCGCCGTCGGCACCTGCACGTCCCCGCCTGTCCGCACGACCGCGAGCGTAGCGACCGGCCGGCCGGCGGCGCCGCGACGCGCGGGTTCAGTGTCCGGCGAGGTCTTCGGGGCCGAAGGCGTCGGGGAGGATCTCGGCCATCGGCCGGGCCCCGGAGACGGTGTCGAGCAGGCACTCCGGCCCGCCGTGCTCCGACAGGATCTGCCGGCACTGCCCGCAAGGCATCAACGGCTTGCCCGCCGCATCGACGCAGGCCACCGCGACCAGGCGTCCGCCGCCGCTGGCCTGCATCGCCGACACCATGCCGCACTCGGCACAGAGCGCGGCCCCGTATGCGGCGTTCTCCACGTTGCACCCGGTGACGATTCGGCCGTCGTCCACCAGCCCGGCCGCGCCGACCGGGAACCGGGAGTAGGGCGCGTACGCGTGCCCCATCACCTCGACCGCGGCCGTGCGGAGGGCGTCCCAGTCGATCTTCCCGACGCTGTCAGCCCGCACGCCGCCCACTCTATGCCGGGCCCCGCCGGAGCCACGCGGGACACGGCGCGCGGGCGCGGCGGCGCCCGCGACCGTCACTCCTGGCCCCGCCGGTACCTCAGGCCGTCGGCGGCCGGAGCTCGCAACCGTTGGGCGGCCAGCGCCAGCACCAGCAACGTCGTGAGGTGCGGCGCGAACGCGACGAACTGCTCCGGCACCTCGTCGGAGACGAAGAACCAGACCAGCAGCGCGGCGGCGAGCACCGCGGCCACCCCTGCCATCAGCCAACTGCGCTTGTAGGCGCGCCAGGCCGCCAGCGCGATCAGCAGCAGCGCGAGCAACAGCAGCAGGGCGTGCACCGACGCGCCGCCGGACGGCCGCTGCTGCAACGCATCGGTGAACCCGAAGATGCCGGCACCTGCCGCCAGTCCACCGGGCCGCCAGTTGCCGAAGATCATCGTCGCGAGACCGATGTAGCCGCGGCCGTTGGTCTGGCCCTCGCGGTAGATGCTGGCGGCGACCTCTGACAGGTAGGCGCCGCCCAGCCCGGCGAACGCGCCCGAGGTGATCACCGCGACGTACTTGTAGTAGTAGACGTTGATGCCCAGCGACTCGGCGGCCTTCGGGTTCTCCCCGCACGACCGGAGCCGCAGCCCGAACGCCGTCCGCCACAGCACGTAGTAGCTCAGCGGCACCAGCGCGATCGCCACCAGCGTCAGCAGCGACACCTCGGTGACCAGCCCGCCCACGATGCCGGCCAGGTCGGACAGCACGAACCACCCCTTGGCGGCGAGCGAACTCATCGCATCGGGTATCCCTGGAACCGAGACCGTCGTCGATGTCCGGGACGGTCGGCGACTGGGTGATGCCGCCGCCCTCCACCCCGGCGAACGCGATGCCGGAGAGGTACCGGGTCACGCCGAGGCCGAGGATCGTGATCGCCACCCCGGAGACGATGTGGTCGACGCCGAACGTCACGGTGGCCAGCGCGTGCAACGCCCCGCCGAGCGCGCCGCCGAGGATCCCGGCGATCACGCCGGTCCACGGGCCCCACTGGTAGCCGGCCCAGGCACCGAACCAGGTACCCAGCACCATCATCCCTTCCAGGCCGATGTTGATCACGCCCGCGCGCTCGGCCCACAGGCCGCCGAGCCCCGCGAGGCCGATCGGCACGGCGGCCTGCAACGCGGCCCGCATCGTGCCCGGCGAGGTCAGGTCGTCGGCACCGGTGGCCAGGCGCACCACCGAGAGCAGGACCAGTCCCCCGGAGATGGCGAGCAACAGGATCGGCAACGAGATCCGCCGACGCTTGGCCGGCGCCGGCCCGGCCGTGGGCTCGACCAGCGCGCCGGACGTCGTGGTGCTCATGCCGTGTCTCCCTTGCTGTCTCCCTTGCCGGCGCCCGTGCCGTCCCGGTCGGCGCCGGTGCCCGCGCCGCTCGCCCGGGCCGGCGTGGCCGCGTCGGTGTCCGCCCCGACCGGTACCGGCTCGGTCGGGCCGGCCGGCTGGTCGGTGGCCAGCAACCGGCCCACCTGGCTCTGTTCGGTCCGCCGTGCGACCCGGGCCACGACCTCGTACGCCACCACCACCGCGAGCACGGTGACGCCCTGCATGATCGTGACGATCTCGCGCGGGATGCCTTCGAGGTCGAGGATCTGTCCGGACCGGTCGAGGAAGGACCACAGCACCGCGCCGATCGCGATGCCGACCGGATGGTTCCGGCCGAGCAGCGCGATCGCGATGCCGACGAACCCGATCCCGGCGGGGAAGTCGGAGGAGAACCGGTGCGTGTCGCCGAGCAGCAACGGCAGCCCGACCAGGCCGGCAGTGCCGCCCGAGAGGAGCATGCTGATCAGCACCATGCGCTTGACGCTCACGCCGCTGGCCACGGCGGCGGTCGGGTTGGCTCCCGCCGCCCGAAGGTCGAAGCCGAACCGGGTGCGGTTGATCAGCACCCAGTAGCCGGTGCCGACCAGGACTGCCACCACGACCATCCCGTAGACGCCTTCGCGGCTGCCGAAGAACGAGAAGTCGAACGCGGGGAACGCGGGAATCCACGACGACTCGGGCAGCGTCCGGGTGTAGACGATGTTGCCGCCCTCTTCCCGGACCCCGAAGCGCGCCTCGTTGACGAAGTACGCCAGCAGGCCGGCGGCGACCGCGTTGAGCATGATCGTGGAGATGACCTCGCTGACCCCGCGGGTCACCTTGAGCACCCCGGCGATCCCGGCCCAGGCGGCACCGACCGCCACCGCGACCACGATCATCGCCAGCGTCAGCAACGGACCGGGCAGGCGATCCATGAACGCCGCGCCGCCGAGTGCGGCGGCGAACATGGCGGCGAGCTGGTACTGCCCGTCGACGCCGATGTTGAACAGGTTCATCCGGAACCCGATCGCGACGGCCACTGCGGCGAGGTAGTAGTACGTCGACCGGTTGAGGACGTCGACGACCGAATCGGGCTGGATGCCGTACTCCAGCATCCGGGAGAACGTGTACGTCGGGTTGATGTTGCTGATCAGCAGCACCACAGAGGACAGCGCGAGGGCCACCAACAGCGCACCGACCGGCGCCGCGAGGCTGAACACGATCCGGCGCGGCCTGAACCGGCCCATCAGGGTGCCTCCTCGGTGCGCCCGGCGGCCGTGCCGCCGCTGGCCGTGCCGCCGCTGGCCGTGCCGCCGCTGGCCGTGCCGCCGCTGGTGGTCGTCGCCGCGGCCGCCGCGCGTTCCCCGGCCCCGGTCATCGCCGAGCCGAGTTCCTCGGGTGTGACGGTGGCCGGGTCGGCGTCGACGACCAGCCTGCCGCGCAGGATCACCTTGACGGTGTCCGACAGCCCGATCAGCTCGTCCAGGTCGGCGGAGATGAGCAGCACCCCGAGGCCCTCACGCCGGGCGTTGCGGATGTGCTCCCAGATTGCCGCCTGCGCGCCGACGTCCACTCCCCGGGTCGGGTGCGCGGCGAGCAGGACGACCGGCGCGTGGCTCATCTCCCGGCCCACGATCAGCTTCTGCTGGTTGCCGCCGGACAGGGCGTGCGCGGTGACCTCGATGCTCGGCGTCCGCACGTCGTAGCCGGCGACGATGCGCTCGGTGTCGCGCCTCGCGCCGCGGATGTCGAGGAAGGCGCCGTTGACGTTCGGGGGCTGGGTCTGGTGGCCGAGCATCCGGTTCTCCCAGAGCGGCTCGTCCAGCAGCAGGCCCTGACGGTGCCGGTCCTCCGGGATGAAGCCGACACCGGCCTCCCGGCGGCGTCGGGTGTTCCAGTCCCCGATCGCCGTCTCGCCCAGGACCACCTCGCCGGTGGACGCCCGGCAGCCCATGATCGCGTCGACCAGCTCGGCCTGGCCGTTGCCCTCGACCCCGGCGATGCCGAGGATCTCGCCGGCCCGGATCGTGAACGACACGTCGTCCACGACCGGCCGGCCGTCGGGAGTGGTCACGGTGAGCCCGGTGACCGTGAGCGCGGGCGCGCCGAACGCCGTCTCGGCCCGGGTCTCGGGGCTGGGCAGCTCGCTGCCGACCATCAGCTCGGCGAGCTTGCGGGCGGTGACCTCGGACGGGTCGACGCTGGCCACCGTGGTGCCCCGCCGGATCACCGTGATCGCGTCGGCCACCGAGAGCACCTCGTCCAGCTTGTGCGAGATGAACAGGATCGTGAGGCCCTCGCGGGTCAGCTCGCGGAGGTTGCCGAAGAGCTCGTCCACCTCCTGCGGGACGAGCACCGCGGTGGGCTCGTCGAGGATCAGGATGCGGGCCCCGCGGTAGAGCACCTTGAGGATCTCGACCCGCTGGCGGGCACCGACCCCGAGGTCCTCGACCAGGGCGTCCGGCTCGATGCCCAGGCCGTACTGGTCGGAGATCTCCACGATCGCGCGGCGGGCCTTGGCCGCGATGCCGTGCCGGCCCTCTGCGCCGAGGACGACGTTCTCCAGGACGGTCAGGTTGTCGGCGAGCATGAAGTGCTGGTGCACCATGCCGATCCCGGCCCGGATCGCCTGCTGCGGCGAGCCGAACGCGACCGGGGAGCCGTGCACGGAGATGGTGCCCTCGTCCGGCTTCTGCATCCCGTAGAGGATCTTCATGAGCGTCGACTTGCCGGCGCCGTTCTCCCCGACCAGCGCGTGCACCGTGCCCGGTGCCACGGTGAGGTAGATGTCGTGGTTGGCCACCACGCCGGGGAAGCGCTTGAGGATGCCTTCGAGCTGGACGGCGGGCGGCGCGGCGACCGGCGGTCCGGCGGCCGTGGCGGCGGCGGTCACGTACAGGCCCGGGTCGTTCGGCGGCGCCCGGAGGGGTATCGGCTGGATCTCTCACTGCGGCCGGTCATGCGGTGCCCTCCTCGTGCCCGGGCCGAGACGCTCTACGGGTGAGACAGGGCCCGGGGGGAGGCTAGCTCCCCCCGGGCCCTGAGGTACGTCAAACGACGACGTCGACCTGATGCCGTCGCAGACGGCCTCGACTCAGGTTGCGGGTTTGTCGGAAACCTTGATCGTGCCGTCCACGATCTTCTTCTTGTAGTCCTCGAGCTGCGGCTTGATGTCGTCGACGAACCCACCGGAGGTGGAGTAGCCCACGCCGTCGGCCTTGAGGTCGTACACCGAGATACCGGCGGCGAACTTGTCGTCCGACACCTTCTTGACGAAGTCGAACACCGCGTTGTCGACCCGCTTGAGCATCGAGGTGAGGATGACGTCCTTCACGGCGGCGTCCGCCGACTGGTACTGGTCGGAGTCGACGCCGATGGCCAGGGCGTTCTTGGCCTTGGCCGCCTGGAAGACGCCGGAGCCCGAACCGCCCGCCGCCGCGTAGATCACGTCGGCGCCGCCCTCGTACATGCCGGTCGCCGTCGTCTTGCCGGCGGCCGGGTCGTTGAAGCCGCTGCAGCCCGGCGGGTTGGACAGGTAGCGGGAGACGACCTTGATGCTCGGGTCGACGGCCTTCACGCCCTGCTCGAAGCCGGCCTGGAACTTCTGCAGCAGCGGCACCAGGCAGCCGCCGATGTAGCCGACGCTCTTGGTCTTGGTCTTCAACGCCGCGGCGACGCCGACCAGGAACGAGCCCTGCTCCTCGGCGAAGACCAGGTTGGCCACGTTCGGGGCGTTCTCCACCACACCGTCGACGATGCCGAACTTCACGTTCGGGAACTCCGGTGCGACCTTCTTCAGCGCGTCGGCGTAGGCGAAGCCGACGGCGATGACGGGGTTGTACCCGGCCTGGGCGAGCAGGCGGAGCCGCTCCTCCTTGTCGGCCGGGGGCTCGTTCGCCTTGGCCGAGAGGTCCTTGACGTCGAGCTTGAGTTCGCTCTTGACCTTCTCCAGACCGGCGTAGGCGGCGTCGTTGAAGGACTTGTCGCCCCGGCCGCCGATGTCGTAGGCCAGGCCCACCTTCACCGACTTCTTCGCCGTGGCGGTGTCGTCGCCGCTCACCGACTTGCCCCCACCACAGGCAGCGAGTGCCATCGCGCCGGCAGCGAACACGGCGGCCAGCTTCATCCCACGCGATACGCGCAAGGCGGTCTCCTTCCCCGGCCGCACCGCCCGACTGCGGTGCAGAACAGCGGGAGCTTAAGTCTCGGCCGCACGATCGTTCAGGAGGTGCGCCGAAGTCGTCACCGGACCGTGACCGAAGCTCAGCCGGACGAACAGCTACCGATCGACACATACTCCTGCTGCCGCCCCGCTACAAGCGTCCGTGTGGCTTGATCGGTGCGAAAAGTGGCCGAGTTTAGCGTTACGCTTTCGCTCAGGCAAAGAGTGTGATCCAGATCACGTCCGCCGGGGGGTATCGTCCGTGGCCGGCCAGGGTCTCTCCTGTAGCCACAGTGTCGGCCGCGATCGAACGGTCGGCGCCCCTCCTGCCGTTACGCGCCGGTCCCCAGCCGGAGAAGTGCGAGGAATGCAGTGCGTCGGAACTCCGTCTTAACCCGCCTGGTCGCCGCCACCGTGGTGGCCGCCAGTGGTGTGCTGGTCGCGATCACCACGACCACGACGCCCGCCGCGGCCGTACCCCCGACGACGCCGCTGCTGACCGCGGACGCCCAGTCGTCCTGGCAGACCAACGGTGTCGTCTGGGCGATGGAGGAGGTCGACGGGGTCCTCTACGTCGGCGGCAACTTCAGCTCGGTGCGGCCGCCCGGCTCTCCCCGCGGCACCGGCGAGGTGGCCCGCGACAACCTCGCCGCCTTCGACGCGGCGACCGGCGCGCTCTTACCGTTCTCGCACACGTTCACCGCACCGACGTTCACCTACACCTCGACCCAGACACCCGACCACAGCTGCAACGTGAACTACACCGCACGCACCTTCACCTGCGACACGGTGTACCGGATCGAACGGTCGCCCGACGGCTCCAAGATCTACGTCGGCGGCGACTTCGTCTGGATCGACGGCCTCGACCGCCGCAAGATGGGCGCCTTCAACACGGCCAACGCCAAGACCGCCAACAACACCCTGAACACGGGCTTCAAGAACTTCGGCACCAACGGCCGGGTGCGCGCCATGGCCGTCACCGCCAGCACCGTCTACGTGGGCGGGGAGTTCACCGGCACCGGCAACCCGCTCGTCACCCGCACCAGGCTGGCGGCGTTCAACGCGGCCACGGGTGCGCTGCTGCCCTGGGCGCCCACCGCCACCTCCACCGGCGCACCGCCGAACTCGGGCAGCAAGAGCTTCACGTTCACGCCCGTCCTGGTGATGGAGATGTCCCCGGACGACAGCCGGGTGGTCATCGGCGGCAACTTCTTCCAGCTCAACGGCACGTCCATCCACGGCCTGGCCGCGGTGGACGCGGCCACCGGCGTGCGGACGCCCTGGGCCGGCCACTACGTCGTGCCGCCGCAGAGCTTCGTCAACGACCTGACCACCGACGCCGACACGGTGTACGCCGCGGCCGACGGCTACGGCACGTTCGACGGCCGGTACGCGACCAACCCCAACACCGGCGCGATGAAGTGGGTCGACTGGTGCCGCGGGGCCACCTCGGGGCTGGCCGTGATGGGCGACATCCTCTACAGCGGCTCGCACGCCCACACCTGCCAGCACCCGGACGGCACCATTCCCGGCGGCTTCCCCGAGCAGACCCCGTTCCGCTACTACCGGCTGCTCGCCGAGACCACCCAGAACGGCACGCCCGAACTGCAGTACTGGTTCCCGTCCACCAACGGCGGCGACCCGGCCGTCCCGGCCAACCAGTCGATCAGCAAGCAGGGCGTCCGGTCGATGCTCACCGTCGGCAACACGGTCTGGATCGGCGGGCAGTTCACGCTGGTCAACGACCTGCCGCAGGAGGGCCTGACCCGGTTCACCCGGTCGGCGCCGTCGTTCCAGCCGATCCGACCGGAACGGCCGTGGGTGGCCAGCACGTCGCCCGGCGCGGTGCACGTGAGCTGGCGCGGGTCACTCGACCTCGACGACGAGGTGCTGACCTACGAGCTGTTCCGCGGCTTCACGCTCATCCACACCACCGCGCCGCGCAGCTCCAAGCCCTGGCAGACCCAGGCGTTCTCCTACACCGACACCGGCCTGACGCCCGGCACGCCGGTCACCTACCAGGTGCGCGCCAAGGACTCCCGCGGCACGTACAGCACCAAGTCGTTCACCGCGACGATCACCCCGGGCAGCACCACCCAGGCGTATCCCGAGACGGTGCTGGCCGACTCGCCGAGCGACTACTGGCGGATGGACAACACGGCCGGCCCGACGCTGACCAGCCTGGCCGGACCAGTCGCCACGGCCAGCGCCACCGGCCCGACCGTGGCGTACAACCAGCCGGGCGGCATCCCCAGCCAGCCGTCCAACACCTCGATCTCCCTCGACGGCACGGTGAAGAGCCGGATCGTCGGCAAGGAGGTCACCAAGGTGCCGGACCTGTTCAGCGTCGAGCTGTCCTTCAAGGCGCCGCTGTTCAGCCAGGGCAAGCTGATCGGGTTCGGCAACCGGAACTCCAACGACGGGAGCGGCAACCCGGTCAACTCCACCACGGCGGGCTACGACCGGCACCTCTACCTCGACACGCTGGGACGCCTGAACTTCGGAATCGACAACGGGACGAAGAACGTCATCACGACGCCGGCCGCGATGACCAACAACGCCTGGCACCACGTCGTGGCCACCTTCGGCCCGGCGGGCATGGCGCTCTACGTGGACGGCGCGCTGGTCGGCACCAGGCCGACGGTGACCACCGGGGTCCAGTACGAGGGGGTCTGGCGGATCGGCGGCGACCGGCTCACCAGCTGGCCGGGCTCCTCGGGCACGGAGTACCGGGGCAACCTCGACGACATCTCGGTGTACCCACGCCAGCTGTCGGCGGCGGACGCCCTGCGCCACTACCAGGCGCGGTAGTCCCGGTGCGGTAGCGACGGAGGGCCGGCCTGGTCGTCCAGGTCCGGCCACTCCGTCGTCGCGACGCCTGATCCGACCGGGGGCAGATGCTGACGGCCGGAGCTGACCTGGCTGGAGCTGGCAGGGCTGGAGCTGGCAGCGCTGGAGCTGGCAGCGCCACGGCCGGTCGGCCAGCCGTTCGGACGGTCTTCGTCAACCGGTCGTCCCAGCCCAGGTCAGACCACCTGACCACATAATGGGCCGCGGGTACTGCGGCGGAGGTTACGCGCTCTGTTGAACGACGAAACTTCCCGCGTCCGGGGTCGCGGGGAGCCACCACACGTGTTGGGGAGTGAACGATGTCGGTGTCGGCGCCTTCGCCGCGGCGGTCCCGCCACGCCCGATTAGGCAGCCTCGTGGCGGCCGCGACGGTGGGGCTGGTCGTGGCCGTGTCGCCGGCGTCGGCGGCCCCGGGCGACCCGGTCTACCGCGAGCAGGCGAACGACACCTGGCGGGTCAACGGCGGCATCGTCTACGCGATGGTGCGGGTCGGTTCCCACCTCGTCATCGCGGGCTCCTTCACCAGCCTGACCTCACCGGCCGGGGCCACCGTCGCGCGGTCCCGGATCGCGATGGTCAACCCCGACACCGGCGCCCCGACCAGCTGGAACCCCGGAGCCAACAACACGGTCCGGGCTCTTGCCAGCGACGGCAACCGGGTCTGGGCCGGCGGCCTGTTCACCAGCATCGGCGGCGTCAACCGCAACCGGCTCGCCTCGCTGGTGGCCTCCACCGGCGCCGTCGACGGCGCGTTCGGGGCGAACGTGTCCGGCGAGGTGCGCGCGCTGGTGCTGCACAACAGCAAGCTCTACGCCGGCGGCTTCTTCACCGCGGTCAACGGGCAGCAACGCCTCCGGGCGGCAGCGGTGTCGCCCGCCACGGGTGTGCTGGACGCCGCCTGGCGGCCGGCCGTCGACAACGTCGTGAACGCGCTCGCGCCCGTGGCCGGCACCGACACGATCGCGGTGGGCGGCCAGTTCTTCGCGGTGGGGGGCCAGCCCCGCCAGTACCTCGGCTCCGTCGACGCGACGAGCGGCGCGGTGACCGGCTGGGCGCCGCCGCCGGACTGCCTCGACAATTCCAACCCCTGCTGGGTGAAGGCACTCGTCGCGACCTCCACGCTGGTCTACGCGGCGGTGGCCGGGCCGGGTGGCCGGGTGTCCGCGTTCGACGTCGGCAGCGGTGTGCGCCGGTGGAGCCAGTGGGGCGACGGCGACGTCCAGTCGCTCGCGCTGGTGGGCGGCACGATCTACGGCGGCGGACACTACGACCCGAACTTCGGCCGGATCGGCAACACCAACCAGATCCGGCGCCAGATCGCCGCCATGGACGCGGTCACCGGGGCGTTGCAGCCCTTCGACCCGGCAGTCGTGGGATCCAGCGGCATCTGGACGATGATCGCCGACGACGACGCGCTGCGGATCGGCGGCGTCTTCCAGTCGGTCAACGGCGACACGACCGTTCGCGGCTTCGCGGTCTTCCCGGCCCTGCCGCCGCCGGTACAGCTCGTCGCCGCGGGTGCCACCTGGGCCTACCAGGACAGCGGCGCCGACCTGGGCACCGCCTGGCGGGAACCTGGCTTCGACGCCGGCACGTGGGCCACCGGCCCCGCCCAGCTCGGCTACGGCGACGGCGACGAGGCCACCGCCGTTGCACCCAACCGGCTGACCTACTACTTCCGCGACACGTTCACGGTGCCCGCCGGGGTGAACCCGACGTCGCTGCTGTTGGAGGCCGTGCGCGACGACGGCATCGTGGTCTACCTCAACGGCGTCGAGGTGTGGCGGAACAACATGCCGGCCGGCACGATCACCGCCGCCACTCCGGCGACCGCGGCGATCTCCGGCAGCGGGGAGACGGCCTGGCTGAGTGTGACGATCCCCGCCTCGGCCCTCCAGCCCGGCGCGAACGTCCTCGCGGTCGAGGTGCACAACAACGTCGCCTCGTCCTCGGACGCCAGCTTCGACCTCCGCCTCTCCACCGCCTGACCAGAGCCCGGTCTGGGCGCCTGGCGGGGCCAGGTACGGTCCAGCCGTGACGCGGTTAGCGGTACGGCTCGTGGTGGCGGCCGTGACGGTGACGTTGGCCGTTCCCCTCGGAGCCGCCACCGTGACGTCGCCGGCATCGGCACGCGGCCGGGCCGGTGCGGCGCCGACGGCGCACGTGGCGCCGGCAGACGGCCTGGCCCGGCCACGCGCCGAAGCGGCCGGGGACGTCGTCCCGTGTCCGATCGCGAAGGCGCCACCGCTGCCCAACGCGACGCCCGCACCACCCCGGCCGGCCCTGCCCCCGCCACCGACACCCGACCCGGCCGCCGTCCCGGTCGGCGGCGAGCGGCTGGGGACCCCGGGCCTCGTGCTTCCCGAGTCGTCGCCGGCGCTGCCACCCACGCTCACCGCGCACGCCTGGGTACTGGCCGACGCCGGCTCCGGCGAGGTACTGGCTGCCTGCGCGCCGCACGCCCTGCACGCCCCGGCCAGCACCCAGAAGCTGCTCACCGCACTCGCGGTGCTGCCGAAGGTCGACCCGAAGCAGGTGGTCACGGTCACGCCGGCCGACCTGGACTACGAGCCGGGCAGCTCGGCGGTGGGGCTGGTCAAGGGCGGCCGGTACACGGTCGCGACGCTGCTGCTCGGGCTGCTGCTCGTCTCGGGCAACGACGCCGCCAACGTCCTCGCCCGGGTTGCCGGGGGCCCGAAGGGGCTGGCCGGGACGGTGTCCGAGATGAATGCCGTCGCGGCGCGGGTCGGCGCGCTGGACACCCACGCGGTCACCCCGTCCGGTCTGGACGCACCAGGCCAGTGGACGAGCGCGTACGACCTCGCGCTGATCGCCCGGGCGGCGTTCCTCCGGCCCGACTTCCGCCGGTACGCGGCCACCCCACGCACCCAGGTACCCGCGCAGAAGCCGACGTACGCGGCGTTCCAGATCCAGAACGACAACCAGCTGCTCGCGACGTACCCCGGTGCGCTGGGCGGCAAGACCGGCTTCACCGACCTCGCCCGCCATACCTTCGTGGGAGCGGCCGAACGCGGGGCGCGACGGCTGGTCGTCACCCTGCTGCAGGGCGAACGCCGGCCGACGCGACTCTGGCAACAGGCCGCCGCGCTTCTCGACTGGGGCTTCGCGCTGCCGGTGGGCACTCCGGAAGTGGGTCGGCTGGTCGCGCCCGGCGATTCCGCGGGTCCCGAACCCACGTCGTCGGCGTCGACGCCCGACGCCGCCCCCGACGGCCGCCCGAGCATCCGCCCCGTGGCCGTCCTGATGGCGGTCGGCGGCGCGGCGGGCGTCGTGCTGCTGGGCGGCGGGGCGGCGTGGCTCAGCGGGCGGCGCGCGCGGCGGCGCGCCGCTCGGACCGGCTCGGCCGGTCGCTGACCTCTTCGTCCGTGGACGTGGCGGTGAGCGCCGCGCAGAACAGCAGAGCCTGGTTGAACAGGTAGAGGAACACCAGCAGACCCACCGAGCCGGCCACCACGGCGTACGCGGGGTTCGCGGCGGTGTTCTCGAAGTAGAACCTGCCGACGGTCTTGAGCAACTCCACCGCGACCGCGCCGAGCACCGCGGGCCTGAGCACCCGCCGCAGCGGCATCTTCAGCCGGGGCAGTCCCATCAGGAACGCGACGAACGCGACGACGTTCACCACCAACCCGGCGGTGAAACCCAGTGCACCCAGCCCGAACTCGCCGACAGCGTTCTGCTCCCAGCCGAACAGGTCGAGCAGCCAGCGCGCTCCGGCGGAGACGAGCACCGTCACGCCCACCGAGACCAGCAACAGGAACCCCAGCGCCACCAGCGAGCCCGCATCCAGGAGCTTGCGCACCACGACGTTGCCGGGAGTCTCGTCGCGGCGCCAGACCGCACGGATCGAGCTGCGGACGGCGTCCACCCAGCCCAGACCGGCGAGGAACAGGCCGACCAGACCGAGGGTCAGCGCCGTGCTCGCCGAACCGCGCACCGAGTCGATCGGGACGCCCGGCAGGTTCTGGTCCAGGAACCGGGTGACCTGCGCGGTGAGCGCGGCGTCGTCGTCGAGCAGGAACCCGAGGACGGAGAACGCGAGCAGCAGCAGCGGGAACACGGCGAGGAACGCGAAGTAGGTGATCGCTGCGGCCAGCCGTCCGGCGCTGACCTCGTCGTAGCGGCCGTACGCCCGCACCAGGTGGTCGAGCCAGCGGTACCGGGCCCGCAGCCGGGCGAACGCCGCCCCGGCCCGGCCCGCGAAGCCGCCCTTTCCCTCGTCGGTGGCCGTTCCGGCACCCGGACGCGACCGCACCTGGCCGGACCGGACCGCCTGCTCGGACTTCGCCGCCGTCGCATGGGCCAGCGCCCCGGAGCCGACCGCCGCGGCGATCCGGTCGGCGGAGTCCTGCCAGTCCCGCGAACCCACGCCCCCGTTGTGCGCCGGCTCGGCGAAGGGCTGCGCCGCCGGCTCGTCGTCGGCCGGCTGGTCGTCGGCCGGCGCTGCGCCCGCCGGGCTGTCGTCCGCCTCGCCGGAGTTCGCCGTTCCGGATGCGGGGGCTCCGGCGGCAGCTCGGTCCGGGGTCGCCCGATGCACCGCGGCCTCCGACGGACGCTCCTCCTCAGCCACCCTGTGTCGCCCCATCTCTCCCCCTGCTCGTCCATCCCTGCTGCGGCGCCTCGCCGACACCTCCTCCGGAGGAAGGTACGAGATTCGTGCCCGTTTACGCCGGATTCGAACCTCGGCGTCCCCGGACCCCCGAGAAAGGTGCCCGCGAACGCCACTGTGAGGGCTCCGGCGACTACTCGCCAGCCGGGAACGCGAACGCGCGCCACGGCCGCCAGCGCCCGTCCGCGCCGTGCTCGAACAGCGTGAACCCTGGCACGGGAAACCGCGCCTCGAACCCGCCCAACCGGTCGTAGACCGCATCGAGTTGGCTGCCCGGCACGTCGTGCGCGACCGTGACGTGGGGGTGGTACGGGTAGTGCAGTTCGCGGTCGAGCGGGCCGGTGCGGATGTCGCGTTCGAGCTGCTCGCACTCGGCGATACCCCGGGCCACCACCACGAACACCACCTCGGTCACCGGACGGAACGTGCCGGTGCCCCGCAGGTGCAGCGCGAACGGCCGGTGCCGGCTCGCGGTGACCCGGAGGTGCTTCTCGACCGAGTCCACGTCCTCGTCGTCCACCAGCGTCGGGCCCAGCAGGGTGACGTGCGGGGGGATGAAAGCCGCCATCGGATCGCCGGCGCCCCGCCGGTGCCGGTCGAGCTCCTCGCCCCACGGCTCGGGAATCTCGATCGCCACCCCGATCGTCCGGACCATGGTCAGCCTCCCCACACCGGGACGCCGGCAGCGGACAACGTCGTCCGCGTCCGGGGAATCCCCGACGCGACCAGGGCCGGCGCCCGGGTCGTCGCCACGGTCGCGGGGTCGCGGTTCACCCATGTGACGCATTGTGGCAGCACGCCTGACGCGGCCCGCGCCGCGACGGCACCGCCGCGCCGGAGGCGCCCTATGCTGCGGGGAGCCATCCAGAGGGAGAGACCCGCGTGAAGTTGCTCGTCACCGGCGGTGCCGGCTACATCGGCGGCGTCGTGACCAGCCAACTCGTCGCCGCCGGCCACGAGGTGACCGTGGTGGACGACCTCAGCACCGGTCATGCCGACGTGGTGCCGGCCGGCGTGGAGTTCCACAAGCTGTCCGTGCACGACGTGGCCGGCGTGCTCACCCCGGCCGCGGGCTTCGACGGCGTCCTGCACTTCGCGGCGAAGATCGCGGCGGGCGAGTCGACCCAGCGCCCGGACCTGTACTGGCACACCAACGTCGAGGGCACGCTGGCGCTGCTGGCCGCGGTGCGGGCCGCGGCGGTGCCGCGCCTGATCTTCTCCTCGACCGGATCGCTCTACGGCACGCCCGGGCGGGCCGCCTCGATCGCCGACGCGCGGCTCACCGAGGACGCCCCGGCCCGGCCCGAGAACCCGTACGCGTCCAGCAAGCTGGCCGTCGACCTGATGATCACCGGTGAGTGCGGCGCTTTCGGGCTGGGGGCGGTGTCGCTGCGCTACTTCAACGCGGCCGGCGCGGTGCTTGCGGCCGACGGGCCGCCGCTGGGCGAACGGCACGACCCGGAGACCCACCTCATCCCGCTCGCCCTCGACGTCGCCGCCGGACGCCGACCGGCGCTGCGGCTGTTCGGGTCGGACTACCCCACGCCGGACGGCACCTGCATCCGCGACTACATCCACGTCGCCGACCTCGCGGCCGCCCACCTGCTCGCCCTGGCCGCCATCGAGCCCGGACGGCACGCGATCTACAACCTCGGCAACGGCAACGGCTACTCCAACCGCGAGGTGATCGAGACCGTGCGGGCGGTGACCGGCCACCCGCTGCCGGTCGAGGAGGTCCCGCGGCGACCCGGCGACGCGGTCATCGTCGTGGCCGCGGCCGACAAGGCACGGGCCGAACTCGGCTGGGTGCCGGCCAAGCCGGGCCTGCACGAGATCGTGGCCGACGCCTGGGCGTTCCACCGGGCGCACCACGGCGTGGTCTGAGCCCGCCGTCGCCATTCTCGGACCAGGGCCGGATTCCTCTTGCGCCGCACCGGATTCCCGCTGCGGGATGGCTCGGCGAGCCGAATTCCGGCCTGCTCCAACGGCTGATTAAGCCCGCCTAAGGCGGGACTTAAGTTCTTCGTAAGCGCGACCAGCTACGGGCCCTTTCGCCCGTCTTGCGAGGTCAGGTGCCATAGCGTTGCGGTTTCGTGATCGCATGAACAGCGTTAACGTCTGTCTCCTGACCCACCGCTCCACTCCTTGACGGGCGGCCCGCGGTGGGGCTCGACGATTCGACGGAAAGGCGGATACCGCCCGTTCCTGTGGTGCCCTCGAGGTCGGGCGCCATCCGCTGGCCACATTCGGGTGCGGGTCCTTCGCCGCACCGAAAGTGAGGTTCCACACCGTATGCCCGCCCATCGCGTGGTCCAGTTCTTACGTCCCTCCCTCGTCGGTGCCGCGGCCCTGTCCATGGTCGTCCTGGTGGCCTGCCGGCCCGACACCGTCGACCTGGGCGTCAGCACCCCGCCGGCCGAACAGCCCGTCGCCGGGGCCGTCGAATCCCAGCACCTCGGGCCAGCGCCGACGCGGGTCCCCGCGAAGAAGCCCGCCCGGTCGAAGCCGCGGACCGACGGCCCCAGCCAGGTCCGGGCGGGCGGTGCCCCGCCGGCGCTCGGCGTCCAGTTCCACGGCATGTGGGCGATGTACTGGGGCGGCCCCGGCGGCCTGACGCCGAACGCCATGTTCACGCGGCACCTCGACCAGTTGGCCCGGCACCGCGTCTCGGTCCTCCGGGTCGACCTCGGCTGGTCGGGCAGCCAGCCCACGTCGGCTCCGCCCTCGGCGTCCTCGAACTACAACCGCAAGTTCGCGCTCGTCCTGAAGGCCGCCACCGCCCGGGGGATGAAGGTGCTCGTCACCGTCCACCAGTCGCCGGCGTGGACCCGCCCCGGCACCGGCTCGAACGTCAAGCAACTCCCGCGCAACGCCGCCGCGATCCGGCCGTGGATGCAGTTCATGGCCCGCACCTACGGCAACCGGGTGCTGGCCTGGGAGATCTGGAACGAGCCGAACCTGCAGGAGTTCACGGGAGTCGCCGGTGCGCACGAGCGGGCCGTGCGCTACGTCCCGGTGCTCAAGGCCGCCGCGACCGGACTGCGGGCCGGCCAGCGCAACGCACTGGTGGTCTTCGGCGGCCCGGCCCAGACCGACGACCTCTTCATCCGCGACGCCTACAAGCTCGGCGCGAAGCCGTACTTCGACGTGATGGCGTTCCATCCCTACCAGGGCAACCAGACCACCCCGCCCGAGGCGGCCGACACCCAGAACGCCCGCTGGCGGATCACCCACCTGCCCGCGGTGGTGCGCACGATGGCCGCGTACGGCGACGCGGGCAAGCCGATCTGGTGGACCGAGTTCGGGGTGTCCACGCACTCCAACAGCGGGGTCAGCCAGGTGTGGCGGCTCGGCGTGCCGAACGCGCAGGTGTCCGGCGACTACCTCCGCCGGTCGTTCGAGCTGGCCCGCAAGCGCTGGCCGCAGGTCCGGCTGGGCATCGTCTACACGGCGTACAAGACGCCCAGCGACTCCTGGGGCCACCAGTACGGGTACCGGCTGCTCGAGCCGGACGGCCGGGTGCGCGCGCAGTTGCCGATCCTGCGCGACTACATGAACCAGTTCAGCGGCACCCGCCCGCTGTACTGAGACCTCCCTCACGAACGCCGTCGTACGGGAATCAGGATTCGGGCCCGGGTCACCAGCACGGCGACAGACCCGCGCAGTTGGGGGGTTGCGACGCCCGGTAGCGTGCGGGCGTGCGCATCGTCTCGTTGCTTCCCCCCGCCACCGAGATGCTGTTCGCGCTCGGAGTCGGTGACGCTCGACTACCTGGGGTGCCGGGTCGAGGTGCTCACCCTCGACCCGCACAGCCTGGACGAGGTGCTCGGCTCGGACCTCCCGCTCGATCCGCCCTCGTTCGAAAGGTGGCCTGATGGTGCGTCGGATCCTGCTCTGGTTCGTGCTGCCGGTGGTGGTGCTGACGGCGCTCTTCTTCCTCGGCGGCGGCTGGTACTTCGCCGGAGAGATCCGGTCCGACGGGCTCGTGGTCGAGCACGGTCCCACCGAGTACAACCTCGTGGTCGTGTCGGCCTCTGCCGGTGTCGTGACGCTGCGCGAGGCGGCCGGGCAGGAGCGCGACGGCAACCTGCGTTCCACCGACACCTACGGCCTACTGTGGCCCGGCGGTTCCGGCGTGCTCGGCCTGGCGAAGTCGACGGCACCCGACAGCGCGGTGACCCGTCCGCTCACCGTCAGGACCGGATCGGCGCCGCGCCCGGGCGTCCAGGCGACGCTGAACAAGGATCTCTTCGCCGATCCGCGCCGGGCGGCCGGCGTCGGGTTCGAGAACGTCTCCTACGACTGCGCGGGCGGCCGCTGCCCGGCCTGGTACGTGCCCGGCCCCTCGGGCACCTGGGCCGTGATGGTGCACGGGAAGGGCGGCACCCGGACTGAGCCGCTCCGTGCCCTCGGCGCGGTGACCGACGCCGGTATGCCGGCCCTCCTGGTCACCTATCGCAACGACGCGGGCGCGCCGCCGGAGCCGAGCGGGTACTACCGGTACGGCGACACCGAGTGGCGCGACGTGGACAGCGCCGTCGGGTACGCCCTCGCGCACGGCGCGCGGAACGTCGTGCTGTTCGGCTGGTCCATGGGCGGCGGCATCGTGGCGTCGTTCCTGGAGCACTCGCCACGGGCCGCCCGGGTCACCGGCATCGTCCTGGACTCACCGATGCTCGACTTCCGCCGCACCGTCGAGTATGGAGCCTCCCAGCGCGAGCTGCCCGTGGTCGGACTGCCGGTGCCGCCGCCGCTGACCGCCACCGCCACCGCGATCGCCGGCTGGCGGTACGACATCGGCTGGGACCGCATCGACTACCTCGACGGCGACTGGCTGCGGGTGCCCACCCTGGTCTTCCACGGCACCGCCGACCTCACGGTTCCGATCGCCACCAGCGACGCCCTCGCGCGCCGCTATCCGAAGCTGGTCCGTGAGGTCCGGGTGGCCGGATCCGAGCACACCGAGCCGTGGAACACCGACCCCGGCGACTACACCGCCGAGCTGGCCTCTTACCTCGCCCCCCTGGCACGCTGAAGCAACGGCAGCCTGTGTTCTCGACCGCCGCCCGCCACCCTGCCGTCGTCGCCCTGCTACGGAGTCACGACCGCCTTGACGCAGCCGTCGAAGACGTCACCGGCCACCCGGCCCCAGAGCCACCCGACGGGTCGGCAGGTCAGACGGTCTCGTGGTCGGGCGCCGGACGGTCCAGCTCCCGGGCGGCTCCGGCGGTGGTCGGCATGGTCTGCGGCGTGGCGGGGAGCCGGCGCAGGGCCCGGCCCGCGACCACAGCCAGAACGATGCCGACCACCAGCACCGCGCCGGCCTCGACGGCCGCAGCCGTGATCCACCCCGGGTGCCGCTGCAGCGGCTCTGTCACGCGCAGGTAGTCCACCAGCGTCACCATTCGCAGCCCGAACACCGCCACGGCCAGGAGGGCGAGGCTGAGCGCCCAGTGCGGGACGGCCCGGCCGGGGCGGATGAGCGCCGCGACGAGCAGAACGAGGGCTGCCCCGACCAGCCCGACGCACCACAGGCCGGCCCAGTCCAGCCACACCAGCCCGTCGACGGTCGGCATGCTGAACATCAGCACCGGGAACAACACCGCGACCCCGACCGGCAGCGCGAGGAGCCACGGCCGGGGCCGGACCGGGGGCGCCCCGCCGTGGAAGGCGGCCAGGGCGAGCACCGGCACCGCGGCGAACAGCAGCTGGTACACCGACGACAAGGAGACGAACGCACCGCCGAGCTCGACGGCCAGGACCGCGAAATTGGCCACACCCGGCACGAGGGCGAGCAGGCCGAGCACCCATGCGGCCTTCCGCCTCCCGTACACCAGGCACAGATAGGCCGGGACCCAGAGCACATCCGCCGCGTTGAGGAGCGTGTACAGCCCGTTGGGCGGTGTCGTACGTGCGGCGCCGGCCGGGAGGTCGACGCCCGGCAGGCCGCGGGCGATCCAGAAGAGATACAGCACGCCGGCGAACGCGGCGACGGCGTGCGAGAGCAGGCCCACCAGGGCGACCCGGCGGACGGCCTCACCCCAGACGAAGTGCCGCGGCGCGGCGTCCGCACCACCCAGCCGCAGCCGCAGCGCCAGCCTCACGATGCTGGCCCGCTCGGACCGGCTCGGGCTGCCCATCTCGACGCCCTCGGGGTCGTCCGGGTCGGCGGCATAGGAGGCCTCCATGAAGGTGGCCACCATGTCCTCCTCCCACGCCCGGCGGTAGTAGGCGGGCAGCAGCCGCAACGCACGGCGGTACCGGTCCTCCAGCAGGCTGGTCACGCGGCACCGCCCGCGGTCGCGGCGCGGAAGGCGTTCAGCCTGCGGGTGGCGGCGCGGGCGTTCGCCGCCTGCCGCGCGGCCTCCTCGGTGAGGGCGCCGCGGCCGTCGTCGGTGAGCCGATAGTAGCGGCGCAGCCGGCCCTGGTGCGGCTCCTCGCGGTCGAGCTCGACCAGACCGTCGGAGACGAGCCGGTCGAGCACGCCGTAGAGGGTTCCGACCTTGAGGTCGACCCGACCTTCGGACAGCGTCGCCACCTCGCCGACGATCCCGTAGCCGTGCCGGGGCGCGTCCACCAGGGCGGTGAGGATGAAGAAGGCCTGCTCGGTCATCGTCCGGGGTGACATGGACCCAATATAATGGAAAGCAAGCTATAGCCGCAACATGGTTCAGTCCATCGCCGTCTGGAGGTTCGCCTCGATCGCGGCGAGGAAGTCCTGGGTGGTGAGGTGCGGCTGGTCCGGGCCGACGAGCAGGGCGAGGTCCTTGGTCATCTGGCCGCCCTCGACCGTGGACACACAGACCCGCTCCAACGTCTCGGCGAACGTGGTCACCGCGGGGGTGCCGTCGAGCTTGCCGCGGTGCTTGAGGCCCCCCGTCCAGGCGAAGATCGAGGCGATCGGGTTGGTGGAGGTGGGCTTGCCCTGCTGGTGCTGGCGGAAGTGCCGGGTGACGGTGCCGTGGGCGGCCTCGGCCTCCACGGTGCGCCCGTCCGGGGTCATCAGCACGCTGGTCATCAGGCCGAGCGAGCCGAAGCCCTGGGCCACCGTGTCGGACTGCACGTCGCCGTCGTAGTTCTTGCAGGCCCAGACGTAGCCGCCCTCCCACTTCAGCGCCGCGGCCACCATGTCGTCGATCAGCCGATGCTCGTAGGTGAGCCCCTTCTCCTTGAACTCCGCCTCGAACTCGTCGGCGAAGACCTCGGCGAAGACGTCCTTGAACATGCCGTCGTACGCCTTGAGGATCGTGTTCTTGGTGGACATGTAGACCGGGTAGTTGCGGGTCAGGCCGTAGCGCAGGGACGCGCGGGCGAAGTCCTCGATGGACTTGCGGTAGTTGTACATCCCCATCGCGACGCCGCCGCCCTCGGGGAACTGCGCGACCTCGAACTCCATCGGTGCGCCGCCGTCGGCCGGGGTGTAGGTCATCGTCACCGAGCCGGGGCCAGGCACCTTGAAGTCGGTGGCCTTGTACTGGTCGCCGTGGGCGTGGCGGCCGATGATGATCGGCTTGGTCCAGCCCGGCACCAGCCGGGGGACGTTCCCCATGATGATCGGCTCGCGGAACACCACGCCGCCGAGGATGTTGCGGATCGTCCCGTTGGGCGAGCGCCACATCTTCTTCAGGCCGAACTCCTCGACCCGCGCCTCGTCCGGGGTGATCGTGGCGCACTTGACCCCGACGCCGTGCTCCTTGATGGCGTTCGCGGCGTCCACGGTGACCTGGTCGTCGGTCGCGTCGCGGTGCTCGATGCGAGAGGTCGTGGTAGCGCAGGTCGACGTCGAGGTAGGGCAGGATCAGCTGCTCCTTGATGAACGCCCAGATGATCCGGGTCATCTCGTCGCCGTCGAGC
This sequence comes from uncultured Actinomycetota bacterium, assembly GCA_963740255.1. Taxonomy (GTDB): domain Bacteria; phylum Actinomycetota; class Actinomycetes; order Mycobacteriales; family Cryptosporangiaceae; genus CAVUDO01. Next base: position 2,132,956 of record CAVUDO010000002.1, read on the forward strand.
TCGACGACCGGCCCCTCCACCTTGATCTTGGCCATCGACCGGCTCTCCTTCGCGGGGTTGGCGTACGACGCAAGCAGTACGAGCATACTGAAGCGAACCGGCACCCTCGCCGGCACACCCGTCTTGATTGGGTCCGAAAGACCACGACACGAGCGGACGGGTTCCCCGCAACCCGGGCACGGGCCCCATTGGTCGGGGCGCAGCGCGAAGCCGACCTGCCCGGCGCGGTGTGGCTCGACCGCGAGTCGTCCGAAGCCGACAAGTTCGGCGGTGTCGCGCCGAACGAAGGCGAGGTGGTACTCCGCGCGAGGCTCAGCGCAGGCCGTGCGGACGGCGTGGTCGATCGTCTTCCCGACCTGCGGCCGGGTCCGGGGCTCAAAGCTGAGGTGCTCGGTGGCGACCGGGTCACCGTAGATCGCGAGCACAGCCTCGATGTCGTCGTGTTTCAGTTCCCGCAGTCGCAGCCGGGCACCGTCGATTTCCACCGGACGAGTAGACACCGATCTACAGGACGCCGTCGATGCGGAGCAGTGCGTAGGTGGCCAGGGTGACGGTCTCGACGGTCCTGCCGTCGCGGATCATCGCCTCGAAATCGGTGACGCTGAACCATCGGTGTGCCATGTCCTGCTCCTCGCCTTCGCGGTCGGGTTGTCCGTGGGTCAGGTCGGTCGCGAGGAAGACGTGGCATGCCTGGGAACTCAGGCCAGGTGCGTTGTAGAGCGTTCCGAGATAGCGCATCGACGTGGCGGTGATTCCGGTCTCCTGGGCGAGTTCTGCCCGCGCGACGGTCTCGGGGTCGGTGGAGTCGAAGGTTCCCTGGGGAAACTCCCAGCTCCGCACACCGGTGGGGTAACGGTCCTGCTGGACGAGGTGGAAGCCGTCGTTCTCGTAGGCGGCGACGGTCGCGAAGGCCGGTTTCTCCATAACGCCGTAGATGCCCTCGCTGCCGTCGGACCGGACGATCTGGTCCTCCCGCACCCTCATCCACGGGTTCTCGTAGACCACCCGGCTCGACACCGTCTCGATGCCCATCGAAATGCTCCTCAATCCGCCACAGTGGAGTAGCGGTAGATCTGCTCCAGGCGATCCCCGGGGATGACCCGAAACGTCACCTCGACACCCGGCCATGTTGGTCGTAGCAGCGCCGCCAGATCGTCAGCACCGGATCGCCAGTGGCCAGTTCCAGCCGTTCAGACTCGTCGTGGGCGCTGGGCCTCTCGCGTCGGCTGGCTACGCACCCACGGGACAATCCGGCAGCCGAGTCCGCGTCAGCGAGTATGCTGCGCCCGGTCATCGGTTCCTACTTCAGGCGTACCGCCCCGAGCCCGCGCCATCGCGGACCCTGACGTCGTCCAGTCATCGCCACCGACCTCAGCGAGGGAAGCCGATGACCGACTGGCAGCCACTCGCGGCGGCTCTCGTCGCGCAGCTGGACAAGGAGGGCGTGCTCACCGATCCGGGTTGGCGGGCCGCGTTCCTGGAGGTGCCCCGCCATGTGTTCCTCCCCGACCACCCGTTGTCGATCGCCTACGAGGACGACGCGGTGGTGGTCCAGACCAGGCCAGCCGACGTGCCAGGCGGCACGAGCCTGGAACTGCCGACGTCCTCGGCCAGCCAGCCGGGCGTGGTCGCGGCGATGCTCGAACGCCTCCGCGTCGAGCCGGGGATGCGGGTCCTGGAGATCGGGACGGGCACCGGCTACAACGCCGCTCTTCTCAGCCACTTTCTCGGCGACGCCAACGTGTACTCCGTGGACCTCGACCCCGATCTCGTCCGGCGCGCGGAGGATGCGCTCGACCGGCTCGGCTACCACCCGACGCTGGTGGGCGGCGACGGCCACCACGGACTGGCCGCCGGCGCTCCGTACGACCGGATCGTCGCCACGTGCGCGATCAGCCACGTGCCGCCCGCGTGGATACGTCAGCTCACCGGACGAGGACGCATCGTGGCCCCGCTGCTCGGTGACGACCAGGCGATGATCATCCTCGACAAGACCGCACCGGACGAAGTCACCGGCCGCTTCGACCCCTACCCCGCCGGGTTCATGCCGCTGCGTCCAGACCTCGACAACCCCCTCCCGGCCGGACGGCACCTCGGCTACCGGGGGCCGAGCATGGCCCACAAAGGCATCACCGACCTCGACCCCGGTTCGGTAGCCGGAGCCTGTGCCGACCTCCTGCTGTTCCTGCACCTTCACCTGCCAGGGCTGCAGATCGGCGCGGCCGAGCGCGACGACCAGCCCGCGTGCGTCGTCCGGTCGGCGACCTCCGAGGCCGAGGTCACCCTGGCCCCCAACCCCGACGACACCTGGACCACCGTCCAACGCGGCCCGCGGCGCCTCTGGGACACCGTCGAACACGCCATGCGGCGATGGACCGCCCTCGGGCGGCCCGAGCGCTCACGATTCGGCGTCACCGCACTGGACGACCCGGATCGCCAGTACGTCTGGCTCGACGATCCCCGCAGCCCGCACTCCTGGCCGATGCCCCTCTAGCGAACTCGCCGTCCGACCGCGGCGAACGGCCCCACCCGAGCCAGCGGCGACGAGGATCCGTCGGCGGAGGGCGAGGCGTGCGGTGCCGGCTCAGAGGTTCGTGACGTCCGCCGCCTTGGCACGGACCGCCTCGGCCGCCTGCTTCAACGCGGCCAGTTCGCTGTCGGTGAGTTCGCCCTCGACCACCTTCCGGACGCCCTCGGCACCCAGCTCGGCCTCCACGCCCAGGTACACCCCGGCGATGCCGTACTCCCCGTCGACCCAGGCACACACCGGCATCACCGCGCCGGAGTCCTCGGCCACGGCCAGCGCCATCCGGGCCGCCGCCGCCGAGGGTGCGTAGTAGGCCGAGCCGGTCTTGAGCAGCGCCACCACTTCGGCGCCGCCGTTGCGGGTGCGGGTGACCAGCTCGTCGATCTTCGCCTCGGGCAGCAGGTCGGCCAGCGGCTTGCCGTCCACCGAGCAACGGGACGGGACGGGCACCATCGTGTCGCCGTGCGAGCCCAGCGTCAGGGTCTTCACGCTGGCGATCGGCACGTCCAGTTCCTCGGCGACGAAGTGGCTGAACCGGGCGGTGTCGAGCATGCCGGCCTGGCCGAGCACGCGGTGCTTCGGGAAGCCGGTGGCGCGCTGGGCCAGCGCGGTCATCTCGTCCAGCGGATTGGAGACGACGATCACCACGGCGTCCGGGGCGTGGACGGCGATCTGCTCGGCGACGCCGCGGACGATGCCGGCGTTGACCTCCAGCAGGTCCATCCGGCTCATGCCGGGCTTGCGCGGCAGGCCCGCAGTGACCACCACGATGTCCGAGCCGGCGATGGCCTCGTAGCCGCTGCCGTCCCGGCCGGTGGTCTGGCCGACGACCTTCGTCTCGAAGCCCTCGACCGGGCGGGACTGGTTGAGGTCGAGCGCGAGCCCCTCGGCCTTTCCCTCGACGATGTCGGTGAGGACGACCGTGTCGAAGACGTCGTACTCGGCGAGCCGCTGTGCCGTCGTCGAGCCGTAGAACCCCGCGCCGACGACGGTGACCTTCTTGCCCATGCCTGTTCGCTCCTGGATGCGGTGATCGGGATGCGGGCCACGCTACTCGCGGGTCACCAGACCGGACCGCCCCACCCTCGCGAGCCCCTCGGCCCGACGCGACCGAACCGGGGAGAGCTACCGGCCGTCGCGCAGCGCGTTGCGTTCGGCGGCCTCGACGACGTTGGTGAGCAGCATCGCCCGGGTGACCGGGCCGACGCCGCCCGGCATCGGGGCAACGAACGCCGCGACCTCGCGCACGTCCGGGTGGACGTCCCCGGCGAGGCCGGCGTCCGTGCGGGTGATGCCCACGTCGAGCACCGCGGCACCCGGCTTGACCATGTCGGCCGTGAGCAGGCCCGCCCGGCCGGCGGCGACCACCACGATGTCGGCGGCGCGGGTGTGCACATCCAGATCCTTGGTGCCGGTGTGGCAGAGCGTCACGGTGGCGTTCTCGGCGCGCCGGGTGAGCAGCAGCCCGAGCGGCCGGCCGACGGTCAGGCCGCGTCCGATCACCACCACGTGCGCGCCCTCGATCACCACCCCGTACCGGCGGAGCAGCTCGACGCAGGCCCGCGGGGTGCACGGCAACGGCGCCGGGACACCCAGCACCAGCCGGCCGAGGTTGGCCGGGTGCAGGCCGTCGGCGTCGCGGTCGGGGTCCATCCGTTCGAGCACCCGGTTGGCGTCCAGCCCGGCGGGCAGCGGAAGCTGGACGATGTAGCCGGTGCACGCCGGGTCGGCGTTGAGGCGGTCGACCTCCGCCTCGACGTCGTCCTGGGTGGCCGTATCGGGCAGGTCGACCCGGATGCTGGTGATCCCCACCTCGGCGCAGTCCCGGTGCTTGCCCCCGACATACGCGTGCGAGCCGGGGTCGTCACCCACCAGCACCGTGCCGAGGCCCGGCGTGTGTCCCGCCGCCCGGAGCACGTCGACCCGCTCCCGCAGCTCGCCCTTGATCGACGCCGCCGTCAGCTTGCCGTCCAGAATCGTCGCTGTCACGGGCCCCATCCTGCCCGAGGACCTCGGCGCCGGACACGTCGGCCGAACCCGCCACCCCGGACCGATCAACCGGCGCACACCCACGGAGTCGCGCTGGCCCTGACCTGGGGCGGGCCGCCGCCTACTGACAGGTGATGTTGCTGATTCCCAGGGCGGCACCGACGATCTTGTTCGAGCAGGCGACCACCGTCCCGCTGGCCTTCTTGGCCACGTTGACGGCGAATCCGTGGCCCTTCAACTCGCCGGTGTTGCCGCGGAACGTGTTGTCGTTGCCCCAGCCGTCGAGCAGGACGTGCACCTGGTAGCCGTCGACGGGGCCGGCCGCGCCCACGTTGTTCTCGATCAGCCAGTCGTTGCCCTTCACGTCCACCCAGGAGTCGGACTCGGTCATGCCCTCGCCGGAGAACCGGTTGTTCCGCACCACGCCGCCGGTGGTGCCTTCCTTGACGTCGACGCTCTCCGCGGTGGTCAGCGCGATGTCGTTGAACTCCACGATGTTCCGGTCGCTGGCGTCGGGCCTGCCGCCGGTGATGTCCTCCCAGTTGTTCTTCGAGCTGCCGATGTAGACGCCCTCACCGAACTGCGGCTTGCGCAGGCCGGTCTGCCGGACCACGTTGCCGGTGACCCTGCCGTCCGAGCTGAACGCCCGGAGGTGGATGGCTTCGTCCCCGATCTGACTCACGGTCAGGCCGCTGATGAGCAGGTGATTGGAACGGTCGGCCACCACGCCCTTCTGGCCGTTGCGGACCCCGAAGCCGACCAGCTTCCAGTGGGACGCCTTGTCCAGGTGGAAGACGTATCCGCTGTCGGTGGCGCCACCGTCGAGAATGGCGCCCGGACCGCCGCACACGGTGATCGGCTTGGCTGCGGTGCCGGCGACCTTGGCGCTGAAGGTGCCCAGGTAGATGCCGTCCGCCAACCGGATGACGCTGCCGGGTTTGGCCGTTCGCAAGGCTTTCTTCAACGTTCCGGCGGTCTTGACCGTGGTGCCGCCGGAGGCGGGGCAGGTGGCCGGCGGGACCGACGGGGTCGGACCGGCGGTGACCTTGGTGCCGGGTCGGCGGGACGTCTCGTCGCGCCCGGAGCCGGAGCAGCCGGCGACCAGGACCACGACGCCCAGCGCCGCCGTCGCCGCAGCCACGACCGGGAAACGGACCTTGGTACGGCTAGGCATGCGAACCCTTCGTCGAGGTCATCGGTAGCGTCAGGCCCGCCGGGAGTGTACGGGCACCGAGTGCCTGCCCACGTGCCGGGGAGTCGCCTGCCCGGGCTCCGCGTCGTCGGCCGACCGGGACGTGGGGCCGGCTGCATCCCCGGGTTCGGACGGCACCTGACGGCTCTGGTAGACGGTGCCAGCCGGGCCGGCCGACGCAGCCGGTGGGGTGTCGGGCGGTCCCGACGGCACCTGGTGGCTCTGGTAGACGGTGCCGCGCGGGCTGTTGGACCCGTTCGACGGTACCGGTGCGGGGCGGGCGGGCGTGGGCGGCCCCTCGTGCGGCGCGGAAGCAGGCGCCCCGGACGCGGGCGCGGCGGCCGGTGACGGGGTGCCGGGATGGCTGGGCTGCACCGGCGTACCCGAGCGGTTCCCTGCCGATGCGGAGACGACCAGGGCCAGGGCCGGAGCCACCGGAGGGCGCACGACCGGCGCGGCGGGCCGCTGCGCCGCCGGAACACCAGGGTTATGCACCGCCGGAGCTGCCGGCTTCTGCGCCACCGCTCCAACAGCGGTCTGTGCCACCGGAGTAGCCGGCCGCTGCACGACACCGGGGCTGTACACCACCGGGACAGCAGGCGTCTGCGTCGCCGGGACAGCAGCCCGCTGCGCGACCGGGGCAGTGGGCGGCGCCGGAGCAGCGGGCGAACGCGGTGCCGACGGAACGTGCGCGGCCGCGGTGAGAGCCCGAGGTGGCGCCGGACCGAGCGCCGGGGCCGCACGGCTGCCAGCCCGCGGCCGGTCCCGTCGAACCGGATCTCCGGGACCGTGTCCCGGACGGCCTGGTCGGGCGACCACTTCGTGGTCTCCCGGTAGGGGTGGGCATGACCGGGCCGCAGTCTCGCCCGGGCCCGGGCCCGCCACCACAGCAACGGCGGCACGATCAGGATCAGCGTCCAGGCCCAGAGCGCGGGGTGCTGCTCGACCAACTGCCGGAAGGTCTTCGGCGCACCGGCCACCACCCAGCCGGTCGTGTCGGTGTTCGTCAACAAGGGCCTGCCGGCCTGCCGGTCCAGGGTCCGCAGGTCGACCGGACGCGGCCCCCGGCCGGAGAGGCTGCATTCGTCGATGACCGCGGAGGTGACCCGGCCGCGCAGCGACAGGCCGAAGAGCGCGGCCCCGTTGACATCCACGCGGCGCAGCACCGGCTGTCGGGAGCCGCGCAGCTGCACACCCGTGCGCCAGCCGCTGAACACGGTGTCCGTGACCACGCTGCGGTCGTCGCCGTCCAGGACCAGGCCGGCGCTTCCGACGCCGACCACCGTCGACTGCTCGACGCTGACGGCCCTGGCGTTGTCCTGGACGACGATCCCGCGGTCGGTGCCCCGGACGGTCATGCCGCGCAGGATGGTGCCGACCCCGCCCTGGACCCGGATGCTCACCCCCCGGTTGGCCGTGATGACGGCCCCGTCGACGAGTGTTCCCTTGGTCGGCGTGGTGGCCGCCCCGGACACCGTGTCGGAGGTGGCGAGGCTGCGCCCGTCCAGGATGAGGCCGCTGCCGCCGTTCGCGGTCGAGGTGACACCCCGCAGGATCGAACTGCCGACCCCGCGGGCGACGACGATGCCGTCGCCGCCGCCGCCGGCGACCTCGGTGGCGGCGACCAGGGTTCGTGCCGCGCCACGGTGCAGGCGGACGCCGTCGCGCACGCTGCGGGTGATCTGGACCCGGTCTATCTTCACGTCCGCCGACCGGGCCAGGAACACCCCGTACTGGTTGCCGGTGATGGTGGAGTCGGTGATGAAGCCGGTGGCGTTGCCGGTGTCGTCACCGGTCCAGGCGACGCCGCCGGTGCGGCCGCTCCAGAAGCCGAGGTGGCTCAAGTGGACGCCGTCGATGCGCAGGTTGCCGGTGGTGGCCCGGATGTAGGCGCGGCCGTCGAAGAACGCGGTGTCAGGCGCCCGCTTCGTCGGGTCCCAGCTGGTGACCGCCAGACCCTTGCCGAGCCGCAGCGAGCCGCTCCAGGTGACCAGTGTGGCGTAGCCGCCCGGGCCGCTGGTCAGCCGCAGGGTGCGGAGCTGCCGGCCGTCGATCGTCAGGACGGCGCCTGGTGCGGCGAAGACGCTCGCGGTCAGCAGCCCGACGCCGCCGGATATCCGCAGTACTCCGGCTTTCACCAGGTCGGCGACGGTGTACGGGGCGGTCCGGCGGATCAGCACATGTGTCGGCAGGGATCCCTTGGTCTCGATGGGCTTGGCGCCGGGCGCGCGGATACCGGTGCGCAGCGCGGCCCTGATCCGGTTGTCCTCGCGCTGTACGAGCTGGGCCTGGACGCCGGCTGTTCCGCCGTCCGGATCGCCGGTCACCGGAGGCGGGGCCGCCGCCGGAGGTGGCGCGGGACGGTCGAACCAGCCCATCGAGTAGCCCGCCCCTCCCGTGGCGACCAGGACGACCAGGACCAACACGGCCGGCCTCAGCCAGCGGCGGTTTCGTAACGCGCCTGCGTCAAGCATGCAGACCTCCGGCGTGGGCCTGCAGCGAGGCGCCGCCCTGCCCCTCGCCACCGACCTGGTCGGCGCGCCTGGTCAGCCAGCCCTGCTTGTTCATGGTCACGAACGCGTACGTCTTGATGGGCAGCGCCACGAAAGCCACCGTCAGGACCATCAGGGGGAGCAGCAGGATGTCTTTCGGATGGTGACGCAGATGGGACAGCCCGCGGATGCCGCGACCCGCCAACATCCAGCCCAGCGCCACCGCGATTCCCCAGCTGCCCGGCTTGAGGCACCACAGGGTCGCGTACGTGAGCGCCACCGCCATCGTGAACGGCGTCAGCAGGATCTGCAGCACGCTGATCTGGGCGATCAGCGGCTGCTTCCACAGCCAGCCCTTCCACATCGCGGTGAGATAGCAACGGTAGGAGTTGCGGCTCCACCGGACCCGCTGCTTGACGAACGCCTTGAACGTGTCGGGGAATCCGGACAGCGCCCGGGCGTCGATCTGGTGCACGGTCTTGTAGCCGCTGGCCAGCACCAACCAGGTCAGCCGGCCGTCGTCGCCGGCGATGCACCGCCGCCCGAAGAAGTACTCCTCCTCCAGGTTGGACAGCACGGGCATCACCGCGCTGCGCCGGTACGCCGCCGTGCGCCCGGAGAGGCACACCACCGCGCCGGCGCGGCCCTGCGCGGGCACGTAGTCGACGTAGCGGATGTCGACCATCCAGTTGGCGATGCGGCGCCAGATGCTGGTCTCCGGTCGCAACACGTTCTGCCGCGTGCCGACACCCCCGACCTGCGGGTCGGCGAACGGCATCTGGACCGCGGCCAACAGCCCCGGCAGCCAGAACGTGTCGGAGTCGGCCAGCACGATCACCTCGCCGCGCGCCTTGCGAATGCCGACGCCGAGCGCAGACCTCTTCCCGTGGTGGTGGAACGGAACGACCCGCACCCTGGGGTCCCGCCGGGAGGCGACCCGGTGGATGACCTCGCGGTCGGCGAGGTCGGGCACGATGATCACCTCGCTGGGCCCCTGCGCGAGCCACGACGTCAGGCACGCGTCGACGATGTCGGGGTCCTCGCGGTAGCAGGGGACGACGACCGACGTGGTCGTGCGGAAGCCGTTGACGATGGGCTTGGCGCGACGGCTCAGGAACACCCGTGTCATCCATACGGACCAGGAGACGACGCCGGCGATCCCGAGCGGGATCAGCTGCCAACCGGTCCCGAGGTACCCCCACGCCATCACGACGATGTTCACCGCGACGCTCAGCGGGTCCTGCATATCTCCCCGTCTCATCCCCTCAGCGCGGTGCGGCGCAGGATGTTCCCCTGCATCCAGTAGCTCTGCTCTCGATCCGGCTTGGCCATGATGCGTGAGTCCCGCGGGCGACCGTTATGTCGGCCCCGGGACTCTGGCATGGAACCCCACGCCACAGTAGTGGGGCTCCTGTTACGTGGACGTAAAGGGTGGTGGAACAGCGAGATCGTCCCGCTCAGTGGGAGAAGTGACGAGTGCCGGAAAGGTACATCGTCACTCCGACAACGTCAGCGGCCGCGACGACCTCGGCGTCGCGCACGCTGCCGCCCGGCTGGACGACCGCCCGCACCCCTGCGTCGAGCAGCACCTGAAGGCCGTCGGGGAACGGGAAGAAGGCATCCGAGGCCCCCACCGCACCCGCGGCCCGCTCGCCCGCCCGGGCGACGGCCAGCCGGGCCGAATCGACCCGGTTCACCTGCCCCATGCCCACCCCGACCGTGGCGCCGTCGGACGCCAGCAGGATCGCGTTGGACTTCACCGCCCGCACCGCCCGCCAGGCGAAGGCCAGGTCGGCCAGGGTGGCCGGGTCGGCCGGGGTGCCGCAGGCCAGCGTCCAGCCCGTCGGGTCGTCGCCGGGTGCGTCCAGCGCGTCGGCCGTCTGGGCGAGCACGCCGCCGGAGACCTGCCGCAGCTCCGCACGCCACCGCTCGCGGTCCGGCGCGACCAGTACCCGGAGGGACGGCTTGCGGCCGAGCACCTCCACGGCGCCCTCCTCGTAGGACGGAGCCACCACCACCTCGGTGAAGATCTCGGCAACCTGTTCGGCCATGGCGCGGCTCACCGGCCGGTTCACCGCGATCACCCCGCCGAACGCCGACACCGGGTCGCAGGCGTGGGCCTTCCGGTGTGCCAGCGCGACGGCGTCGGCCTCACCCTCCGCGGCCACCGCGATGCCGCACGGGTTGGTGTGCTTGACGATCGCCACGCACGGCTGTCCGTGGTCGTAGGCGGCCCGGTACGCCGCGTCGGCGTCCACATAGTTGTTGTAGGACATCGGCTTGCCGTGCAGCTGCTCGGCCTGGGCGATGCCGGGGGCGTCGTCGTGGTCGAGGTAGAGGGCGGCGGCCTGGTGCGGGTTCTCGCCGTAGCGCAGCACACCGGCTCGCTCCACCGTCATTCCGGCGAAGGCCGGCCAGCAGGACGCGCCCGGTGCGGTGGGCTCCTCGACCAGTCCCCGGGCGAACCACGTCGCCACCCCCACGTCGTACGCGGCCGTGTGCGCGAACGCCCGGGCCGCCAGCCGGCGCCGCGCGTCGTGGTCGAACCCTCCGGCCCGCACGGCGGCGAGCACGGACGGGTACGCGGCCGGGTCGACCACGACCGCGACGTTCGCGTGGTTCTTCGCCGCCGCGCGCACCATCGACGGGCCGCCGATGTCGATCTGCTCGACGACCTCCTCGTCCGGCGCTCCGGCGGCCACCGTGTCGGCGAACGGGTAGAGGTTGGCCACCACCAGCTCGAACGGCGCGATGCCCAACTCGTCGAGCTGCTTGACGTGGTCGGCCCGACGCAGGTCGGCCAGCAGTCCGGCGTGCACATGCGGATGCAGGGTCTTGACCCGGCCGTCCAGCGTCTCCGGGAAGCCGGTGACGTCGCTGACCGCGGTGACCGGGACGCCGGCCGCCGCGATCCGGGCCGCGGTCGAGCCGGTGGACACGATCTCCACCCCGGCCTCGGCCAGCCCCCGGGCCAGCTCCTCCAGACCGGTCTTGTCGTAGACGCTCACCAGCGCGCGCCGCACCGGGCGGGCCCCAGCTCGCTCGTCGGCGGCGCCAGCGGAGGTGGTCGGGGAGCTCATGCCGATCGTGACCTTTCGTCCGGTGACCGACCAGCCCTCGCGGGCCATCTGGCCGACGGCCTCGACGAGCATCGCCCGCTCGGCCACCTTGATGCGTTCGTGCAGGGACGCCTCGTCGTCGCCGTCGCGCACCGGCACCGCGGTCTGCGCCACGATCGGCCCGCTGTCGACGCCGGCGTCGACGAGGAAGAGCGTGCAGCCGGTCACCCGGACGCCGTGCGCGAGCGCGTCCCGGGCGCCGTGCATGCCCGGGAACGACGGCAGCAGCGCCGGATGGGTGTTGACGAACCGGCCACCGAACCGGGCCAGGAACGCCGTCCCGACCAGCTTCATGAAGCCGGCGGAGACGACCAGGTCGGGGGCGTGCGCCGCGACCCGGTCGGCGAGTGCGGCGTCCCAGGTCTCGCGGTCGCCCGCCAGCGGGTGGACGAACGTCGGGACGCCGACGCGCTCGGCCCGGGCGAGCCCTTCGATGCCGTCCCGGTCGGTCCCCACCGCGACGACCGCGGCCCCGTACGCCGGGTCGGCGCAGGCGTCCAGCAGGGCCTGCAGGTTGGTCCCGGCGCCCGAGACGAGGACGACGAGGCGGGCGGTCACACAGCTCCCCTGGTGGCGGCGGTTCCAGACGCCCGCACTCTATCCGGTCGCCCGGTCTGGACCTGCGTGTCGCCGCCGGGGGGAGCCACCCGCCGCGACCAGGAGCGACCGCTCCTGGTCAGTCCCGCGACACGGCCCCGAACAGTGGCCCTCCTACCTACTACTTGTGCAGGAACGGGGGCAGAATGACTCGATCCGATGAAGAGACTTACCACAACCCAGGCACCACGAGTACGCTGCGCCGGTCCCCGCATGTGACGGGGAGTCACCAGGAAATTGTCCACCTCGCTAAGGAGCACCATGGTTCAGCCGGGCAGTTCGCCCCAGATCAACAACAACCTCCCGATCTCGATCGTCGGCCTGCTGCTGTTCTGGCCGGTCGGCCTCTTCGCCTTGATCAACGCGCTCAAGGTGAACAACCTCGTCACCGCGGGCGACTACGCCGGCGCACAGGCCGCGGCCGACCAGGCCAAGAAGTTCGGCAAGATCGCCGTCATCGTCGGCGCCGTGATCTACGTCCTGCTCGGACTGTGTGTCTGCGGCAGCATCATCCTCGGCGGAGCCGCCAACACCACCACCTGAGAGATCCATTCACGACCAGGCCCGCCGGTGCACGGGCCCACGGTCGACAGGCAGTGGCCGCCGGGCTGCGCGGGGGTATGCGCAGCCCGGCGAACTGTCTCCCGCGGTTCTGCGCGAGCATGGGTGAGCACGTACCGTCTGGCCTACCAGACCGCATCCTCCGAGGAGAGTCATGAGCCAGCCCGGCTACCCGGCGCCGCAGGACCCGTACGGCCAGCAGTACGGCCAGCCCTATGGCCAACAGCCCTACGGCGGCGCGGCCGCGCCGCAGATCAACAACAACCTCGCCATCTCGATCGTCGGCCTGCTGCTGTTCTGGCCGGTCGGCCTGTTCGGCCTGATCAACGCGACCAAGGTCAGCGGTCTCGCGGCCCAGGGCGACTACGCCGGCGCACAGGCCGCGGCCGACCAGGCCAAGAAGTTCGGCAAGATCGCCATCATCGTCGGCGCCTGCCTGTACGGCCTGAGCATCCTGCTCGTCTGCGGCCTGTTCCTCCTTGCCGCGCTCGCTGGCGGGGCGTCCACGACGACGTACTGAGCGCGGCCCGAACCGCGAGAGGTCGTCCGCCCACTCAGGGGGGCGGCCCCTCGGCATCTCCCGGCTCGTCCGCGCCCGGGCCCGCCGCGGCCCGGTCGTCCGCGCCGGGCCCGGCGTCGCCCGGCTCCCTGCAGTCCTGATCGGGGTCGTCCGGGTCCGTGCCGTCCGGGTCGGCACCACGCGGCTCGGCGCGGCCCGAATCGGGGCGACCGGACTCGCCAACGACCTGGGCAGGCCCGTCCGGTCCAGCCGGCAGCACTGTCGCGCCCCCGGTGGGGCCTGGCGCGCGTCGGCCCGACCAGGCGGCCACCCCGCGCATGGCCGTGGCACCGACCAGCGCACACACCGCGACCTCGACCCCGAAGACCGCGCCGACCTCCCACCCCGACGGACCCACCTCGGCCAGCCGTCCGCCGCCGAGCGGGCCCGACCCGGCCACCGCCAGCAGCCCCGTGAGCACGCCGGCCACCGGACCGGCCAGCAACGCCGCACCCATCGTCACCCGCCACCGCGCGGTCCGACCGCGGCCCGACGCGATGAGCACACCGGCGAGCAGTCCGGCAAGCAGCGGTACGCCGAGCAGCAGGCTGCCATAGGCGTTCGCCGCGTCCGGCGGAAGCGCGGCCAGCGGAGGGAACGCCGGCACCGGCCCCAGCGCGACGTTCGCGGCGCTCACGGTCGTTCCGGTGCCCACCGCGAACCCCGGTCCGACCAGGTATGCCATCGCCCACACCGCCAGCGTCGGCGCATAGATCACGCAGAGCGCGGCGAACGCCAGCGCACCGACCCATCCCGTCGGATACGCCCCGAACACGGCGCGGACCTCGTCCGCGGTCGCCGCCAGCCGCACCCCCACGGTGAACGCTCCGGCCGCGGCCAGCACCCCCACCGCGGCGGCGCCGGCGAGGAATCCCGTGCGTACCACCGCCGGCAAACATGCCACCGCCGCCGCGCCGATGCCGCGTTCCGAGGCGGCACCCAGACCCGCGGCGACCAGGGCGACCACACCGGCCACCACGCCAGCCCGCACGGGGTCGACGCCGACCGGCCCCGTGGTTCCGAACAACGCGGCAGCCACGGCCAGCAAGGTGTAGCAGACGGCCACGGTCACGGCGATCCGGACCGCGGCCCCCGGTGTCGACGCGCCGGTGCCGCGGGCAGTGTTGGCACCGGCCCGGAACAGCTGCCGCAGCACCAGCGCGGTCAGCACCAGCGGCGCGAGTCCGACCGCGCCGCCGGGTGTGGCCAGCCGGACGCCGTGGGCGAGCAGCCAGCCGTCGACGGCGAACCGCACCGCGTCGAGCACCGGCCCGGTCGAGCGCCCCTCGACGACCCAGATCACGACCGCGACCGCGACACACAGCGCGGCCGGGACGAACGCCGCCCACACCGTGGTGGTCAGCGCGGCGAGCGCCACCGGCACCGGCCGGGGCCCGCTCCTCCGGGGCCCCGGGCGGATCGGCGCGAGGGTCACGGGCCGGCTCCGCGGGTGCTCGTGGGACCCGTGGCCGACGCCAGGTGCCCGGTTCCCACCTCGCTCCGATCCATCGCCTCACTGTCGCAGCGGCACCCGACGCGCGGGAGGGGACACGCCGCAGCGTGTCCCCTCCCGGTCATACCGTCCGCCGGCTCAGCCCGCCGTGACGATCTCCCGCATCAGCCGGGCCGTCTCCGACGGCGTCCGGCCGACCTTCACCCCGACGGCTTCCAGCGCCTCCTGTTTGGCCTGGGCGGTGCCGCCCGAGCCGGAGATGATCGCGCCGGCGTGCCCCATCGTCTTGCCCTCCGGCGCGGTGAAGCCCGCGACGTAGGCGACCACCGGCTTGGTGACGTGCTCGGCGATGTACGCCGCGGCGCGTTCCTCGGCGTCCCCGCCGATCTCGCCGATCATCACGATCGCGTCGGTGCCCGGGTCGTCCTGGAAGGCCGCCAGGCAGTCGATGTGCGTGGTGCCGATCACCGGGTCGCCTCCGATGCCGACGCAACTGGAGAAGCCGAGGTCACGCAGCTCGTACATCATCTGGTAGGTCAGCGTGCCGGACTTGGACACCAGCCCGATCCGGCCCGACTTGGTGATGTCGGCCGGGATGATGCCCGCGTTGGACGCCCCGGGGCTGATCAGGCCGGGACAGTTCGGCCCGACGATGCGGGTCGCTGTGGCGCTGCCGGTGGCCCGTTGCGCGGCGTACGCCCAGATCGCGGTGGTGTCGTGCACCGGGATGCCCTCGGTAATCACCACGACCAGGCCGATGCCGGCGTCGATCGCCTCGATCACGGCGGCCTTGGCGAACTTCGGCGGCACGAAGACCACCGTCACGTCGGCGCCGGTGGCGGTCATCGCCTCGGCGACGGTGTCGAACACCGGCACGCCCAGGTCGCCGAACTCCACCACCTGGCCGCCCTTGCCCGGCGTGACGCCGCCGACAACGTTGGTGCCCGAGGCCAGCATCCGCTGGGTGTGCTTGCGGCCTTCGGAGCCGGTCATGCCCTGGACGACGACCTTGCTGTTCTCGGTCAGGAAGATGCTCATCGCGTGCGCGTCCCTCTACTTCGCGGCCAGTTCGGCGGCTCGGCGCGCAGCGCCGTCCATGGTGTCCACCTGCTCGATCATCGGGTGGTCGGCCCGGTCCAGGATCGACCGGCCGAGTTCGACGTTGTTGCCGTCGAGACGGACCACCAGCGGCTTGGTGACCTCCTCGCCGTGCTCGGCCATCAGCGTCAGTGCCTGCACGATGCCGTCGGCCACCGCGTCGCACGCGGTGATGCCGCCGAAGACATTGATGAACACGCTCTTCACGGCCGGGTCGGACATCACGATCTCCAGGCCGTCGGCCATCACCTGCGCCGACGCGCCGCCGCCGATGTCGAGGAAGTTGGCCGGGGCGACGCCGCCGAAGTCCTCGCCGGCGTACGCGACCACGTCCAGGGTGGACATCACCAGGCCGGCGCCGTTGCCGATGATGCCGACCTCGCCGTCCAGCTTGACGTAGTTGAGGCCCTTCTCCTTTGCCCGCCGCTCCAGCGGGTCGACCGCGGAGGAGTCGGCCAGCGCGTCGTGCTCCGGGTGGCGGAAGTCGGCGTTCTCGTCCAGCGTGACCTTGCCGTCCAGCGCGACGATGCGGCCTTCCGGTGTCTTCACCAGCGGGTTCACCTCGACCAGCGTGGCGTCCTCGGCGACGAACGCGCCCCAGAGCTTGACCACCACCTCGGCGGCCTCGTCGATCACCTCGGCCGGGAACTTGCCCGCGACCAGGATCTCGCGTGCCTTCGCGGCGTCCACCCCGTCGATCGCGTCCACCGGCACCTTGGCCAGCGTCTCGGGCTTCTCCACCGCGACCTGCTCGATGTCCATGCCGCCCGCCCTGCTGGCCATCGCCAGGAAGGTGCGGTGGGACCGGTCGAGCAGGAAGGAGAAGTAGTACTCCTCGGCGATCTCGCTGGCCTGCGCGACGAGCACCCGGTGCACCGTGTGGCCCTTGATGTCCATGCCGAGGATGTCGGCGGCGCGGGCCTCGGCCTCGGCCGGATCGTTCGCCAGCTTGACGCCGCCGGCCTTGCCGCGGCCTCCGGTCTTCACCTGGGCCTTGACGACGACCGGACCGCCGATCCCCTCGGCGATGGCCCGGGCCTCGGCCGGCGTGCTGGCCACGGAGCCCGGCAGCACCGGGACGCCGTGCGCGGCGAAGAGGTCCTTCGCCTGGTATTCGAACAGGTCCACAGCGCTGTCCCGTCCTCACGTCGTTGCGGCCGGGCACCCTGCCGGCCCGTCGGTGGGCGCGGACCCGCACCGGGGCGCGGCCGCGATGCCACGCAGCGAGGCTATCCGTGTCGCCTGCCGGCGCGCGCACCGGATGCCCGCCGGGACATGGCCACCAGACCGGCCCCCGGGGTGGCCGCCGGGACAGCCCAGACCGAGGCCCTTGCCCTGCGCTCTAGCTGCCGGCCGGGGCGGGGACGTGGGTGGTGACCCATTCGACGATCGAGGACGTGGTGGCTCCCGGGGTGAAGACCGTGGCCACCCCGAGCCGCTCCAGCTCCGGGATGTCGGCCTCGGGGATGATGCCCCCGCCGAACACCACGATGTCGCCGGCGTCGCGCTGCCGCAGCAGCTCCAGCACGCGGGCGAAGAGCGTCATGTGGGCACCGGAGAGCACCGAGAGCCCCACGCAGTCCGCGTCCTCCTGGATCGCCGTCTCGACGATCTGCTCCGGGGTCTGGTGCAACCCGGTGTACACGACCTCCAGGCCGGCATCGCGCAGCGCCCGGGCGACGATCTTGGCCCCCCGATCGTGGCCGTCCAGACCCGGCTTGGCCACGACCACGCGAATCCTCGACACCATCCGCCTGCCTCCTTCCGCCGACCGTACACACCCTGCCACCCGCCCGGCATGTCGTGCCGAAGTCCGACCGACCAGACCGCGTCACATCCTGCGCCGGCGCCACCCGGGAGCGACGAAGGTCCAGCGATCGCGCTGGTGCCGGCGTCCGGACCGTTCTCGGTGCTGCGCGCGCTGCGGATCCTGCGGGTGCTGCGGCTGATCTCGATGGTGGCGAGCATGCGGCGGGTGGTCAGCGGGCTGCTGGCCGCAGTGCCCGGCATGGCCTCGATCGCGGCGCTGCTGGCGCTGATCAACTACATCGCCGCGGTCATCGGCACGAAGCTGTTCGGGAACATCGCACCCGAGTACTTCGGCGACCTGGGCACGACGCTGTTCACGATGTTCCAGACGATGACCGGCGAGGCCTGGCCCGACATCGCCCGGACGGTGATGGCGCGCGAGCCGCTGGCCTGGATCTACTTCGTCGTCTACATCCTGGTCACCACCTTCGCCGTGCTGAACCTGTTCATCGCCGTCGTGGTCAGTGCGATGGAGAGCGAGGTGATGGCCGAGGTGATGGCCGAGGAGGCCGAGCACGCCGCCGAGGAGCAGGTCGCCAACAAGCAGATCCTTGCCGAGTTGCGGGCACTGCGGGCCGAACTCGTCGCGGCCCGCGCGACGGACCCGCACACCTAGGATCACTTTCCGTACGATGTTCACTACTGTGAAGCGAAGATTTCCCAGGGTACAAAAGGCATTTCAGGGCCGAAAGCGCCCTATCCCTGTGGCATCCTTGTGCCCGTCGTCTCGCCCTGGCTAGCGTGTGGCCCCAGTGCCGTGCTGCCGAGTGGCGATGCGGTGCACTCGTGGGGCGCTCCGGCGCTGGAGAGCTCCAGGGGACTGTCCGTCGTCGAAGGGCTGCTGCGTGCGCCATCGGAGGAACGCACGGCACCCCGGACGCCATCGTGCTCCGGTCGCGCCGCGCACCCGGTACGCCATCGTCGTCACGACCGCCGTGGTCGGGGCCGGCTTCGTGGCCATCGGCGCCGGCTCCGCGCTCCCCGCGCCGGGCACCGACACAGCCACCCTGGCGCTGGACTCGGTGAGTGCCGCCTCCGCGGCCGACCAGGTGTCGGTCTCGGTGGACGGCAGCCGCACCGTCGCCAACACCGGTTCCCGGGCCTCCCGTGCACTGCGCCGGGCCGGGGTGTCCAACCCCCAGCAGCTTCCCGAATGGATCATGCCGGCGATCGGCCCGCTCAGTTCGCTGTACGGGCCGCGCTGGGGCACCAACCACCGCGGCATCGACATCGCCGCCCCGTACGGGGCGCGGGTGCACGCCGCGCACGCCGGCAAGGTGCGCATCGCGGACTGGTACGGCGGCTACGGCAAGGCCGTGATCATCGAGCACGGCAACGGCATCTCCACCGTCTACGGCCACAACTCCGAGCTGACCGTTCGCGCCGGCGAGTGGGTCGAGACCGGCCAGACGATCGCCCGCGTGGGCAGCACCGGGTACTCCACCGGCCCGCACCTCCACTTCGAGGTGCGGCGGGGCGAGGAACAGATCAACCCCATCCCGTTCATGGTCAACCAGGGCGTCAGCATCGGCCGACGCAGCCCCGGTCTGTAGGGGGCGGCCAAAGTCGCGGCGACGTGTGGCGCCTCGGACAGCCGCCACACCTGACGGACCACGACACAGCTCCATGTCGTTCAAGGTTCTGACCTGGAGCCTGCTGAGGTGCGTGGATCGCAAGGC
Organism: uncultured Actinomycetota bacterium; assembly: GCA_963740255.1. Lineage (GTDB taxonomy): Bacteria > Actinomycetota > Actinomycetes > Mycobacteriales > Cryptosporangiaceae > CAVUDO01. Next base: position 2,152,031 of record CAVUDO010000002.1, read on the forward strand.
GGAGGTCGTCGTGGCGTAGCGGAGCTACGTGCGACGTCCGACAACGCAGCGAGGCGCGTGCCTCAGCAGGCCGTGCACACTCAGAGCTTTTCCAGGGGGGCGTAGCGGAGAAGGAACCAGCGGCCTTTGCCGTCGCCGAAGTCGACGCATGCCTGCGCCCGCTCGGCCTCGCCGCGCAGCTCCATCACCCGGCCCATGCCGTGGGTGTCGTGCGTGACCCGGTCGCCGACGGTCAACGACGGCACCGGGCGGTGACCGGCACCGGCCCGCGTGATCGGACGGGCCGCGTTGGCGAAGTGGGCGGCCAGCTTCTCCTGCGCGGAGTCGCCCGCCCAGCGCGACAGCGTCGCCTTCGGCTCGGGCGCCTCCCGTTCCCAGGACAGCAGCGAGGCCGGCACCTCCTCCAGGAACCGCGACGCCGGGTTGTACTGCGGCTGGCCCCAGGCGCTGCGGGTGATCGCCCGGGACAGCGCCAGCCGCTCGCGGGCCCGGGTGATGCCGACGTAGGCCAGCCGGCGCTCCTCCTCCAGTTCCTTGGGGTCGCCCGAGTGAGCGCAGGTGCGGGAAGACGCCGTCCTCCAGGCCGGTGAGGAACACCACCGGGAACTCCAGGCCCTTGGCCGTGTGCAGGGTCATCAGCGTGACCACGCCGGACGCCTCGGCCTCGGGCGTGTCCGGGATCTGGTCGGCGTCGGCGACCAGCGAGACCTGCTCCAAGAACTCGACCAGCCCGGCCCGCGTCTCGGCCGCCGCGGCCCGTTCCTCGAACTCCCGGGCCACGCTGACCAGCTCCTGCAGGTTCTCCACCCGGCCCTCGTCCTGCGGGTCGTTGCTCTCCTCCAGCTCGGCGAGGTATCCCGTCTTGGCGAGGATCTCCTCCAGCAGCACGCTCGGGGGCTCCACCTGCGACACCGCCCGGAAGCCGGCCATCATCGCGGTGAAGTCGCCGACGGCCTTGGCCGAGCGGGCGTTGATGCCGGGGGCGTCGTCGGCCCGCTCCAGCGCGGCGACGAACCCGATCCGCTCCCGGGACGACAGCGCCTCCACGCACGCCTCGGCCCGCTCGCCGATCCCCCGGCGCGGGGTGTTGAGGATGCGCCGGACGCTGACCGTGTCGTCCGGGTTGGCCACCGCCCGCAGGTAGGCCAGCGCGTCCCGGACCTCCTTGCGCTCGTAGAAGCGCACTCCCCCGACGACCTTGTAGGGCATGCCGACCCGGATGAAGATCTCCTCGAACACCCGCGACTGGGCGTTGGTGCGGTAGAAGACCGCGACGTCGGCCGGGCGATATCGGCCCGCGTCGGTGAGGCGGTCGACCTCGGTGGCCACCCAGGCCGCCTCGTCGTGCTCGTTGTCGGCGACGTACCCGACGATCGCGTCGCCGTCGCCGGCCTCCGACCAGAGGTTCTTCGGCTTGCGCTCGGCGTTGCGGGAGATCACGGCGTTGGCGGCCGAGAGGATCGTCTGGGTGGAGCGGTAGTTCTGCTCCAGCAGGATCGTCCGGGCCTGGGGGTAGTCGCGCTCGAACTCGAGGATGTTGCGGATGGTCGCGCCGCGGAACGCGTAGATCGACTGGTCGGCGTCGCCCACCACGCACAGCTCGGCCGGCGGCGTGCCGGCCAGGGCCGCCGGGTCGTCGTCCCGCCCGACCAGCTCGCGGACCAGGGCGTACTGGGCGTGGTTGGTGTCCTGGTACTCGTCCACCAGGACGTGCCGGAACCGCCGCCGGTAGTGCTCGGCCACCGCCGGGAACGCCCGCAGCAGGTGCACCGTGACGGCGATCAGGTCGTCGAAGTCCAGCGCGTTGGCCTCGCGCAGGCGCCGCTGGTAGAGCGTGTACGCCTCGGCCAGGATCCGCTCGGTCGAGGACGACGCCCTGGTCGTCCAGCTCTCCTCGTCGACCAGCTCGTTCTTGAGGTTGCTCACCTGTGCGGCCAGCGCCCGGGCCGGGAAGCGCTTCGGGTCGAGGTCGAGCTCGCGGGCGACCAGCGTCATCAGGCGGCGCGAGTCGTCGGCGTCGTAGATGGAGAAGCCGGACTTGAGCCCGGCCGTCTTTGCCTCGTTGCGCAGAATCCGGACGCAGGCGGAGTGGAACGTGGACACCCACATCGCTTTGGCACGGGGGCCGACCAGGGTGGTCACCCGCTCCTTCATCTCGCCGGCGGCCTTGTTGGTGAACGTGATCGCGAGGATCTCGCCGGGCTGGGCGCCGCGGTCCGACAGCGTGTGGGCCACCCGGTGCGTCAGCACCCGGGTCTTGCCTGAGCCGGCGCCGGCCACGATGAGCAGCGGCGACCCCTCGTGCGTGACGGCTGCCCGCTGCTGGTCGTTCAGGCCGTCGAGCAGAGTGGCGGCGTCGACGGCCAGCCGGACGCCTGGACGGCGTTTCGGGGCGGCGGACGTGTGCTCGGGGGACGCCTGCTCGGCGGCATCGTGGAGGGTGCTCATCGCGCCTCCGAGCCTACTCGGGACGACCGACGCGTCGGGGACGGTCCAGGCGCGGCCGAAGGTAGTCGGTGGACGCTGCTGAATCGTTCCGGAACACTTCGTCCAGTGACCGTCCCTCCCCGCCAGCCGATCACCGCGACGGCCGGTGCCGGTGGCGTCGGACAGGGCGACGCGGACGCCAGCCGCCCCTCGTTCGACGCCCCGGCGTCCCGGACCGGACGGCTGCCGGTAGCCCTGCTGTTCGGGCTGTTCGGCGTCGTCGCGGGCACCTGGGCCGGCCGGATCCCCTGGGTGCAGGACGCGCGTCAGCTGTCCCCCGGCGAGCTGGGGCTGGCCCTGCTCGCTCCGGCGTTGGGTGCGGTGGTGGCGATGCCGTTCGCCGGCCGGCTCACCTCCCGGCACGGGAGCCGGCCGGCGGCCACGTTCGCCATCGTCGCTGCCGGGGTCACGCTGATGCTGCCGGCGGCCGCCCCGACGCTGCCGCTGATCTGGGCGGGGCTGTTCCTGTTCGGTGCCGCGACCGCGACGCTGGACGTCGCGGTGAACGCGGCCGCCGTCGAGGTGGAGCGCCGTGCCGGCCGTCCGCTGATGTCCGGGCTGCACGGCCTGTGGAGCGCGGGCGGGCTGGCCGGGGCGGCGCTGGCCGGGGTGGTCGCGGCGGCGGGCGTCGGGGCGCCGGTGCACCTGGCCGCGGTCGGCGCCGCGACCGCGGTGGCCGGAGCGGTCCTGGCGCGACGGATGGTGCCCGGCCCCGCGGGCTCGGCGGCCGCGCCGGTGTTCGCGTTGCCCAGCCGCGGGGTGGTGCTGCTGGGCCTGATCGGCTTCTGCGCGTTCTTCGTCGAGGGTGTGGTCGCCGACTGGAGCGGCGTCTTCCTGGCCGGCTCCCGCGGCACCAGTGAGGCGGTCGCGGCCAGCGGGTTCGCCGTGTTCTCGGTGTGCATGGTGCTGGGACGGCTGAGCGGGGACGCCGTGGTGGCCCGGTTCGGCCCGGTGCCGACGGTGGCCGCGGCCGCGGCCGTCAGCGCGGCCGGGCTGACCTTCGCGCTGGCGGTGCCGTCCGTCCCGGCCGCGTGGATCGGCTTCGGACTGACCGGGCTGGGCATGGCCACGGTGGTGCCGCTCGCGTTCAGCGCGGCCGGACACCGCGCCGGCGGCGACCAGCACCGGGCCGCGACCGAGATCGCCGCCGTCGCCACGATGAGCTACGTCGGCTGGCTGGCCGGACCACCGCTCATCGGCGGGGTCGCCAGCGTCACCTCGCTGCCCGTGGCCCTGGGCGTAGCCGCGGCCCTCAGCGCAGCCATCGCGCTTCTCTCCCGCGCCCTCCGGCGCTGAGTCCTCCCGGCCACCTCGTCCGGGCAAGGCCACCCTGTCTGTGTCGGCGTGCGTGTCGTGGCGGTACGGCTCATGCCGAGCTTCGACGTGGTGGTTCGATGGCTCCCATGGCACCCCCTAGACAGACCGGAGGGCGATGTCGATGGCGTCGCTCGGAGGAGAGATCACAGCGGGCGGGCGGGCGAGCCAGGCGTCCGCGGCGGCCTTGACGTTCGCCAGGTACTCCCGGGCGAGGCGCTGCAGGTGCCGCCCGTTCGCATCGGGGGCAGCCACCTCCAACCCGTCCGCGTCCATACCGAGCCCGCGGCAGAGCGCCACCGCCCGCGGGATGTGGACGTACTGGCTCACCAGCACCGCCTCGCGGACGCCGTATACGGAGACGGCCCGGGCGCAGGTGTCGTAGGTGTCCAGGCCGTACGGGTCGGCGACGATCGCGCGGGCCGGCACGCCGTGGTCGACCAGGTACCGGGTCATCGCCGCGACCTCGTTGCCGGACCGCCCCCCGGCGTCGCCCGACACCAGCACCACCCGGCTCCGCCCACTCCGGACCAGCGCCACGGCCCCGTCCAGCCGGGCGGCGAGCCAGGGCTTGGGGTAGACGCCGCCCGGAGCCAGCTGCGCTCCGAACACGATCGCCACCGGGTGCGCCGGCACCGCGGCAGGGGAGGCATACCGGTGGCCCGACGAGCTGGCGTTCACCCAGACGGCCGGCGCCACGACCGCCGCCACCGCCAGCAGGGCGAGCACCGCCGCCGCGAGCACGACCCGCCGCCGGCGGGTGACCGGCGACGCTTCCCGCGTCGGGGTCGCGGCCACGCGTGCCGCGCTGTTCGCACGCGGAGGACTGGCGGCCATGACGGCAGGCTAACCGCGGTCCGCAAGAACGGCCGGTCCGGCAGCCGCCAGGCAGGACCAGAATCGAGAGACACGCCAATCTGCACACCGGCTCAGGCGGTCACGATCTCGATTCGTCGGCGCGCGCCGACGGCCGCTACGGACGCCGCGGGACGAGGGCCGGCCCGACGTTGTCCTTCAGCCAGGTGTCCAGCGGGATCAGCTGCCGCCAGGCCTCGGCGACCCGTTCGCGGACCGCCGCGGTGTGCAGCCACGGAGCCGGCGGCTCGGACCTGCTCGCGATCAGTGACTTGTGCCGGAGCAGGGCCGCCCGGGGGTGCGAGTCGCCCCACGGCTTCGGGATGCGCTTGAGCTGGTCGCCGCCGATCTCCCACCCGGCCGGGCCGAGGATGGCCAGCAGCGCGGCCAGGGCCCCGCCGGTCAGGTCGCCGTCGACCGCGGCGCGCAGCCGCACCGCCTGGTCGGTGGTGGTGTGGTAGTACCCGCCTCCGACGAACATGCCGTCGTCCGAGATGGCCAGGTAGAGGCCGCCGTCGCCCTCGGCGTTGTGCACGAGCGCCGCGGCCTGGGTCTTGTAGGGCGCCTTGTCCTTGCTGAACCGCACGTCACGGTAGGGCCGGAAGAACTTCGCCGGGCCGAACTCCGGTTCCAGCTCGTCGAGCAGCGCCCGCATGGGTGCGGCGACGCACTCGTCGTAGACCGCCTTGTGCTCGGTCCAGTACGCCTTGCTGTTGTCGGCGGCAAGGCCTTCGTAGAAGATCAGCATCCGCTCGGGGAACCCGGAGAAGCCCATGTCACGCATCTTCGCGCACCCGTACGACACGCCACCACACGCAGCCCACCGCGGCGTCGGCCAGCTGGTGGGACGGAGTAGCGGGCCAGTAGCGGACCCGGCGCACGGCATGCGACACTACGCGGCGTGACGTACCAGTCGGCATACTTTTTCTACGGCTCCGGGTCTCCGGCAGCCGTGGACACCGTCTGAGCACACAGACCAACCACGACGCCCCGGGCCCCGGCCTCGGGGCGTCGTCGCGTTCCGTGGTCGGCCCGGGCACCCACGAGGAGCCCGCACCATGACCGCACCGGCCACCGCACCGGAAAGCCCGACCGCCGCCGCCCAGCACGCCGACGCGCCGCAGACCGATGCTCAACCAGGCGATGCCACACCCGGCGACCCCGATCCGATCGCCCCCCTGCGGAGCAGGATCGACGAGATCGACGCCGAGTTCGTCCGACTGTGGCAGGAACGCTCGCGGCTCAGCCGGCAGGTGGGCGCCGCCCGGATGGCCGCCGGCGGCACCCGCCTCGTCCTCGCCCGCGAGCAGCAGATCGTCGAGACCTTCCGCGCCGCGCTCGGCGCCGAGGGCGCACAGCTGGCGATGCTCCTGCTCCGCGCCGGCCGCGGCCCGCTGTGACGGGTGCGGATCGGGCTGAGCCGACGGGTCAGGATCGCCCCGCGACCTTCCCGTCCTCCGTGACACCGCTGGAGGACGTCGGACGCGCCTCGTGGTCGAACGCGTCGCCTTCGCCGATCCGGCGCGGGTCGCCGGCGCACACCCGAACAGGGCCGCTCAGACCGCGGTGCGCAGGAGCGTGCGCCCTTCCGGGGTCCGCATCTCGATCGCGGCCAGGTCAGTGAGCGCGAACCGGGTCGCGGCGCCCAGTTCGAGGCTCTCTCCCGGCGCCACGCTCCACGAGCCGAGCGGGTCCACCAGCCCCGCGTCCGAGACCGCGACGAGCAGGTAGGAGTGCCGGGCGCTGTACGAAGCACGGGCGTAGGCGCACCGCAGCAGGATCCGGGTCCCCCAGGCCGTCGGCGTCACCTCGACCGAGGCCGTGACGGGCAGGGCCGCCCCGACCGGGGCCAGCGCGTGCCTGGCGGTGCTGGGAGACGCCACGGCCACCGAAGGTGCCGGACCCCCGCCCGCGCCCAGCCGCAGCGCCAACGGAACGCTCGCCGCCGCGACCAGCACCAGGCAGGCCGCCACCAAGAAGGCCAGCTGGCGGGTCCGCCGACGGCGACGGGCCCTCGCGGCGGCGAGCAGCCGGGGAAGCAGGGTGGCCGGCGCCGGATCGGTCGGGGACACGTCGACCGCCTCCGCCGGCGACACCCGGCCCAGCAGGCCGGGCAGGCCGGCCACCTCGCGCACGGACAGCCGGCACTCGGCGCAGCCCTCCAGGTGCGCCTCGAAGGACAGCCGCTCGTCCGGCGACAGCGCGCCCAGCACGTACGCGGAGCCGTCGTAGACGCGAAGGCACGTGCTCATGCCGTCACCCCCAGCTCCTCGAACACCAGCTTGAGCGCCCGCAGCGCGTAGTGGGTGCGGGACTTCACCGTCCCCGGCGGGATGCCCAGCCGTTCGGCCGCCTCGGCCACCGACCGCCCGGCGTAGAAGCATTCGAGCAGCACCGTGCGGTGGTCGACGCTCAGCCGGGACAGCGCCTCGGCCACCAGCCAGGACTGCAGCAGCCGGTCGGCCTCGTCCGCGCCGGGGTTGTCCGGCACGGTGTCGGTGACGACCTCCAGCCGCCCGGCCGGCCGGCGCCAGGTGTCGATGGCCAGGTGGCGGGCGGTGGTGAACAGCCAGGCCCGGACCGAGCCACGCGCCGGGTCGAGCGCGTCGGTGTGCCGCCAGGCCCGCAGCAGCGTCTCCTGGACGAGGTCCTCGGCGCGGGCCCGCTCGCCGCCGGTGAGGCGGAGCGCGTAGGCCCAGAGCGCGTCGGCGTGCTCGTCGTGCAACGCACGCAACAGCTGCTCCTTGCTCTCCACGCCGGCCTCCGTTCCTACGGCCGCGGCGCCCACCCGGACGGACGTCGCGGCCTTACCCGCACACACGCACGACCGTCCGCACCGGTTCACCGTGCCGTCCGCCGAACGCGGGCGGCACCCGGGAGCCTCCGGGTACCGCCCGTGCGTGCCGTGCTGGCGGGGTCAGGTCCAGAGCGCCAGGATGATCGCGCCGACCACCAGGCCGACCACGTGGTAGCCCGCGGTGATGGCCCACCACACCACCGGCTTGGGCTTCTGCGGATCGAAGTACCCGGTGACGAACAGCGCCGCGGCGGCCACGCCCGCACCGACGACGAGCCCGAGCACCAGGCCCTCGGCCAGGGTGTCGGTACCGGTGGCATTCGCCAGCATCGCCAGCGCGACCGTCTCGACCAGGCAGGTGACCGCCGGCCCGATGTACAGCCAGGGACCGGGGCTGGGACCGTCGGATCCGGCCCAGCCGTTCGCCGCCTGCCAGGCCTTGCCGAACAGGAACTCGGCGAACCACAGGCCGCCGATGGCGAAGTACACCACCGTGGCCACCAGGACCGCGAGCCAGTTCAGCTCGCCGAGGACTCCGAACGTCATAGCCCCTCCTCAGGGTCGAACGCACGTGGGGGCGCTCAGTGTGGGCCGCACCCGGGAGTCTGTAAAGCACCTGGCCAGCGCGGCGCGCGACCGCGCCGGGCGGCGGCGCGGCAGGCGTCAGCCTGTGCGGTCGACCACGAAGCGGGTGAGCGCCTCCAGGGCCCGCCGGGCGGGCGCGTCGGGAAGGTCGACGATCGACTGCCTCGCCCGTTCCGCGTAGGAGGCCAGCGTCTGGCGGGCCGACTCCATCGCCGGGGAGTCGCGCAGCAGCGTCAACGCCTCCGCGTGCTCGGCGTCGTCGGTGAGCGGGCGGGACACCAGCTCCCGCAGCCGCGCGTAGGCCGGGTCGGCCGAGGCCAGCGCGTGCAGCACGGGCAGGGTCGGGACGCCCTCGCGCAGGTCGGTGCCGGGGGTCTTGCCGGACTCGTCCGAGCTGGACGCCACGTCGAGCAGGTCGTCGGAAAGCTGGAACGCCACCCCGATCACCTCCCCGTAGGCCGTCAGCTTGTCGACCACGTCGGGCGGGCAGCCGGCGAACATCGCGCCGAAGCGGCCGGACGTGGCGATCAGCGAGCCGGTCTTCTCGGCCACCACGTGCAGGTAGTGGGCCAGCGGGTCGGCGTCGCCGATCGGGCCGGCGGTCTCGCGGATCTGGCCGGTGACCAGCCGGGCGAACGTCCGGGCCTGGATCCGTACGGCGTCGGGCCCGAGGCCGGCGACGATGTCCGACGCGCGGGCGAAGAGGTAGTCGCCGGTGAGGATCGCGACGGTGTTGGTCCAGCGGGTGTTCGCGCTGGCGGCCCCGCGGCGCACCTCGGCCTCGTCCATCACGTCGTCGTGGTAGAGGGTCGCGAGGTGGGTCAGCTCGACCACCACCGCGGCCGGCACAACCCCCGACGCGGCCGAATCGCCGAAGTGGGCCGCGAGCAGCGTCAGCAGCGGGCGGAACCGCTTCCCTCCGGCGTCCACCAGGTGCCGGGACGCCTCGGTGACGAACGCGTCGGCGTTCTGCACCGCGTCGCGCAGCGCCGCCTCGACCTGCTCCAGCCCGCCGCGGACGGACGCCGCCAGCTCGGGATCGGCGAGTTCGATCCCGAGCACTCCGCGTCCCGCTGCCGCCGACGTCATCGTCACCGTACGAATTGTGCCGCTTGGGTGGCCAGGTCCAGCAGGGGCCCCGGCGCCACCCCGAGCACGAGCGTGGCCAGCACGCCCAGGGTGAGCGCGGCGGAGGTGTATCCGCCCGGCACCGAGACCGTCGGGCCGTCCTCGACCGGCTCGGACAGGTACATCAGCACGATCACCCGCAGGTAGGGGAACGCGAGCACCATGCTGGCCACGACGCCGACGATCAGCAGCACCACGGCGTCGCCCCCGGCCGCGGCCGCGAACACGGCGAACTTGGACGTGAAGCCGCTGGTCAACGGGATGCCGGCAAAAGCCAGCAAGAAGAACGTGAACACCCCGGCGAACAGCGGCGACCGGCGACCGAGCCCGGCCCAACGGGACAGGTGGGTGGCCTCCCCGTCGGCGTCGCGCACGAGCATCACCACCGCGAACGCGCCGATCGTCGTGAAGCCGTACGCCGCGAGGTAGAAGAGCGAGCTGGACACGCCGTCCTCGGTCAGCGCCAGCACGCCGGTGAGGATGAACCCCGCGTTCGCGACCGAGGAGTAGGCGAGCAGCCGCTTGATGTCGGTCTGGGTGACCGCGAGCAGCGAGCCGACCAGCATCGTGGCGATCGCGACCGCGATCAGCACCGGCCGCCAGTCCCACTGCGTGGCCGGGAACGCCACGTAGCAGACCCGCAGGATCGCGCCGAACGCCGCCACCTTGGTACAGGCCGACATCAGGGCCGTGACCGGCGTCGGGGCGCCCTGGTAGACGTCGGGCACCCAGGCGTGGAACGGCACCACGCCGGCCTTGAACAGCAGGCCGATCATCAGCATCGCCAGCCCGATCAGCAGCAGCGAGTCCGACGCCGCGGAGGCGTTCACCGCGTCGTGGATCTTCCCCAGTTCGACCGAGCCGGCGAAGCCGTACACCAGCGCGACGCCGTAGACGAAGAACGCCGACGCGAACGCCCCGAGCAGGAAGTACTTGACCGCCGCCTCCTGGCTGAGCAGCCGTCGCCGCCGGGCCAGCGCGCAGAGCAGGTACAGCGGCAGCGACAGCACCTCCAGCGCGACGAACATGATCAGCAGGTCGTTGGCCGCCACGAACAGCGCCATCCCGGCCAGCGCGAACAGCGCCAGCGGGAAGACCTCGGTCTGCGACCGGTCGGAGAACTCCAGCTTCCGGTCGGCCGACGAGCCGGCGACCGTCCCGGCGCTGGCCACGAACGAGCCCCCCGGCTCCAGCGAGCGTTCCGCCATCAGCAGCACGCTGACGATGCCGAGCACCACGATCGTCCCGGTCAGGAAGTACGCCGCGGCATCCATCGCGACGGCGCCCGCGGCGGTGACCACGGGCGACCGGCCGTCCTCGATCATGCCCGCCAGGCCGTAGCCGGTGGCCACGAGCGCGGCGACCAGCGACCCGATCGCGAGCACCACCTGCAGGGGCTGGCGCGCCCGGGCCGGCGCGAACGCCTCGACCAGCACCCCGACGCATGCCCCGCCGAACAGGATGAGCATCGGCGCCAGCGCCTGGTAGTCCAGGTCCGGCGGGGTGATCGTCTCGACCGCGAGCAGCGTGGCAGTCGTGCGGGTCACTTGCCGCCTCCGGTGACCTCGGTGGGCTGGGGATCGCTGGTGCCGAGGTCGGACAGCGTCGCCCGCACCGCGGGCCCGATCACGTCGATCACCGGCTGCGGATAGACGCCGAGCGCCAGGATCAGGGCGACCAGCGGCGCGGCGGCCCAGGCCTCACGCGGACGCAGGTCCTTCATCGCCGGCAGGTCCGGGTTCACCGGGCCGTGCATCGTCCGCTGGATCATCCACAGCACGTAGAGCGCCGCGAGCAGGACGCCGAACGTCGCGATCACCGCCGCGGTGGGGTTGCGGACGTAGGTCCCGGTCAGCACGAGGAACTCGCTGACGAACGAGTTGGTGCCCGGCAGCGACAGCGACGCCAGGCCGGCGATCAGGAACGTGCCGTAGATCCACGGCACCGCCTTGCCCGCGCCGCCGAAGTCGGCGATCTGCGCCGAGCCCCGCCGGACGACCAGGTACCCGACCGCGAGGAACAGCGCCCCGGTGGCGATGCCGTGGTTGACCATGTAGAGCACCGCGCCGGTGCCGCCGATGCTGGTGAACGCGAAGATCCCGACCGTGATGAAGCCGAAGTGGGCGATGGAGGTGTACGCGACCAGCCGCTTCATGTCGGTCTGCCCGATCGCGACCAGCGCGGCGTACAGGATGCCGATCACGCCGAGCACGATCACCATCGGCGCGAACCACCGCGACGCCTCGGGGAACAGCGGCAGGTTGTAGCGCAGGAACCCGAACGTGCCGACCTTGTCGAGCACGCCGACGAGCAGCACCGCCGCGCCGATCGGCGCCTGGCCGGCGGCGTCGGGCAGCCAGGTGTGGAACGGGAACAGCGGCGCCTTCACCGCGAACGCCAGGAAGAACCCGAGCCACAGCCAGCGCTGCGTCACCGGGTCGAGGTCCAGCCGCGACAGCGCCGCGAAGTCGAACGTGCCCGCACCCAGCTCCCGCGCGCTGACCACGTACAGCCCGACCACGCTCGCCAGCATGAACAGGCCGCCGACCAGGGAGTACAGGAAGAACTTCACCGCCGCGTACTGCCGGCGCGGCCCCCCGTACGACCCGATCAGGAAGTACATCGGGACGAGCATCGCCTCGAAGAACACGTAGAACACGAACACGTCGGTGGCCGCGAAGACGCCGAACATGCAGCTCTGCAACGCGAGCATCAGCGCGAAGAACGTCTTCACGCCGTACCGGTGCGCGGGGGCGCCGCCGGCACCTTCCCCGGGCCGGCCGCCCCGGTCATTGGCGTCGTGCCAGGAGGCCAGCAGCACGATCGGCACCAGCACGGCGATCAGCGCGATCATCACCAGCGCGATGCCGTCGGCGCCGAACGCCAGCCGGGCGCCGAACTGCGGGATCCACGGGTACGACGCGACGAGCTGGAACCGGTCGCCGTCCGGCTCGAACCGCGCCACAGCGGCGACGGTGACCCCGAGCACGATCAGCGACCAGCCGAGCGCCACCTGCTTGACCAGCCGCTCCCGCCCGCCCGGCACCATCGCCAGCACGACGGCCCCGAGTAGCGGCAACCCGATCAGAACCGGAAGCCAGGGGAACGATCCGCTCATGCGCCCGCCTCGCTTCGCCCGGCGCCTGTCACGGCAGCATGAACGTCACGATTCGCTCGCCGAGGCCCGCTCATGCGAACCTCACCACCAGCAGGGCGGCCAGCACGAGGACAGCACCTCCGAGCATCGTCAACGCGTACGACCGGACGAACCCGGTCTGGAGCCGGCGCAGTCGGGCGGACGTCCCGCCGACCACCGCGGCGAGGCCGTTCACCAGCCCGTCGACGCCGCGGCTGTCGACGTACACCAGCGCCCGGGTCAGCCACTGGCCCGGCCGGGCCAGCACCGCCTCGTTGAACGCGTCGGCGTAGAGGTCACGCCGGGCGGCCAGGACGAGCGGATTGCGGGCCGCCGGTTCGGCCACGGCCGTGCCCTTCCGGAAGAGCAGGAAGGCCAGCGCCGCGCCGAGCACCGAGATCCCGACCACCAGGCCGGTCACCACGACGGGTGGCAGCTTGTGCTCCACCGCCGCACCGACCGGCTCCCCGCTGGCGAACACCGGTGCCAGCCAGGTGGCCAGCGCGTCGTTCGCGGTGAGCAGGTAGCCCGCCCCGACCGAGCCCAACGCGAGAATCACCATCGGGACGGTCATCGACCGCGGCGACTCGTGCGGATGCTCGACGTCCTCGGTCCAGCGCTTCCTGCCCAGGAAGGTGAGCACGTAGAGCCGGGTCATGTAGAACGCGGTCAGGCCGGCGCCCAGCAGGGCGGCGCCGCCGAACACCCAGCCGGTCCAGCCCGGCCGCTCCAGCGCCGCCTCGATGATCGGGTCCTTGGAGAAGAAGCCGGAGAACGGCGGGATGCCGATGATCGCCAGGTAGCCCAGGCCGAACGTGACCGCGGTGACCGGCATGTACCGGGCCAGGCCGCCGAACCGCCGGATGTCCACCTGGTCGTTCATCCCGTGCATCACCGACCCGGCCCCGAGGAACAGCCCGGCCTTGAAGAAGCCGTGGGTGAGCAGGTGCAGGATGCCCAGCACGTACGCCCCGCCGCCGAGCCCGACCGCCAGGAACATGTAGCCGATCTGGCTCACCGTGGAGTAGGCGAGGACGCGTTTCAGGTCGTCCTTGGCGCAGCCGACGACGGCCCCGATCAGCAGCGTGACCGTGCCGACGATCACCACCACGAGCTGCCCGGTGGGCGAGGCGTCGTAGAGCGGGTTGGCCCGGGCGATGAGGTACACACCCGCGGTCACCATCGTCGCGGCGTGGATCAGCGCCGACACCGGCGTCGGGCCCTCCATCGCGTCGGGGAGCCAGGCCTGCAGCGGGAACTGACCCGACTTGCCGCACGCCCCGAGCAGCAGCAACAGCGCCAGCGCCGTGGCCGTCGTGGACGACATCGAGTCGACGCCCGCGAAGACGTCCGCGTACGACGTCGAGCCGACCGACGCGAACATCACGAAGATCGCGATCAGCAGGCCGATGTCGCCGATCCGGTTCATCACGAACGCCTTCTTCGCCGCGGTCGCGGCGGCCGGGCGGGTGAACCAGAACGCGATCAGCAGGTACGACGCGAGGCCCACGCCCTCCCAGCCCACGTAGAGCGTGACGAAGCTGTCCCCCAGCACCAGCAGCAGCATCGCGCCGACGAAGAGGTTCAGGTAGCCGAAGAACCGCCGCCGGCCCGGGTCGTGCGCCATGTACCCGACCGAGTAGACGTGGATGAGGAAGCCCACGCCGGTGATCAGCAGCACGAACACCGTCGACAGCGGGTCGAGCAGCAGCCCGGCGTCCACCTTCAGGCCGCCGACATCGAAGAACGTGAACAACCTCTGCGACACGGAGTGGTCCGCGCCGACCGCCGGTGGCCCCCCGTCCGCGCCGGTCGGCGCGTGCGCGAACCAGCCGCCCACCCCCCGCAGCGCGAGGAACTGCAGGACGCCGAGGACGAACGCCGCGCCGACCGTGGCACAGCCCAGCCAGTGCCCCCACCGGTCGGCGCGGCGGCCGAGCAGCAGCAGCACCGCGGCGCCGGCCAGGGGCAGCGCGATCGGCACCCACAGCCAGTCCAGGACCGACATCACAACGCGTTCTCTCCTCCGGGTCAGTACTTGAGCAGGTTGGCGTCGTCGACCGAGGCGGAACGCCGGGTGCGGAAGATCGCCATGATGATCGCCAGCCCCACCACGACCTCCGCCGCGGCCACCACCATCACGAAGAACGCCATGATCTGCCCGTCCAGCGTCCCGTTGATCCGGGAGAACGTGACGAGCGTGAGGTTGGCCGCGTTCAGCATCAGCTCGATGCACATGAACACCACGATGGCGTTGCGCCGGACCAGCACACCCACGGCACCGATGGTGAACAGCGCGGCGGCGAGCAGCAGGTAGTAGGTGGGTGTCATCGCCCGAGCCCTTCGGCGTCCATGTGTGCGTCAGACCCTTCGGCGTCCATGTGTGCGTCAGCCCTTCGGCGCCGGCGGCGCTTGCACGGTGATCCCGGTGAGGTCCCGGCGCTCGACGGCGGGAGGGACGCTGCCCTCGGCCAGCGAGCCGTCCGGCAGCAGCGCGGGGGTGGCCACCGAGTCGGACAGGGCGTAGACACCCGGCCCGGGCTTGGGGGCCGGGTAGTTGCCGGCCCGGAACCGGGCCCGCGACCGTTCGCGCTGGGTGGTGCCGCCGCCCTTCTCCTTCTGCACCTGGGTCAGGATCATCGCGCCGATCGCGGCCGTGATGAGCAGCGCGCTGGTCACCTCGAACGCGAACACGTACCGGGTGAACAGGCTGGCCGCGATGGCGGGGACGTTGCCGTCGGCGTTGGCGGCGGCCAGGCCGCGGGCCGGCACCTCGCCGAGTGCCCGGTAGAGGCCGGTGGCCACCAGCGCGGCCAGCCCCACGCCGAGCAGGACCGCGGCGAAGCGCTGCCCCCGGATCGTCTCCACCACCGAGTCGCTGCTGTCCCGCCCGACCAGCATCAGGACGAACAGGAACAGGATCATGATCGCGCCGGTGTAGACGATGATCTGCACCATGCCGATGAACGGCCCGGCCTGCATCACGTAGAAGACACCGAGCGAGAACATCGTGCACACCAGCAGCAGCGCCGAGTGGATGGCGTTGCGGGCCAGCACCATCCCGATCGCGCCGCCGAGGGCCACCGGCGCCAGCACCCAGAACGCGACCTGCTCGCCGGTGCTCACGTCGCCGCCCGCCGCGAGCGTGCCCACGCTGTCGGCCAACAGGCTCATGTCCGCACCTCCGCGGCGGCGGCCGTCCGGGTGTCCGTCGCGGAGGCCCCGGCAGCCGGGGCTTCCTCCGCCGGGGCTCCGTCGGCCGGGGTGCGGCCCGCGGGCGCGTCCCCGCCCGCCGCCGGGAACGGCGGCGCCTGGGTGTCGGACGTCTCCGGCCGCTCGGCGCCTCTGGACGCGCCCGGTTCGCCGACGGCGCTGACGTAGTAGTCGGTCTCGGAGTTCCCCAGCCGCATCGGGTGCGGCGGCTGCTCCATGCCGGGCAGCAGCGGCGCCATCAGCTGCTCCTTGGTGAAGATCAGGTCGGCGCGACTGTCGCTGGCCAGCTCGTACTCGTTCGACATGGTCAGCGAGCGGGTCGGGCACGCCTCGATGCACAGCCCGCAGAAGATGCAGCGGGCGTAGTTGATCTGGTACACCGCGCCGTACCGCTCACCCGGCGAGTAGCGGGCTTCCTCGGTGTTGTCGCCGCCCTCGACGTAGATCGCGTCGGCCGGGCAGGCCCAGGCACACAGCTCGCAGCCGATGCACTTCTCCAGCCCGTCCGGGTGCCGGTTGAGCACGTGCCGGCCGTGGTAGCGGGGCTCGGTCGGCTTCTTGACCTCGGGGTACCTGACCGTCACCCGCTTCTTGAACATGTGGGAGAAGGTGACACCGAAACCCTTGACGGAGTCGAACACGTCACTTGTCCCCGTTCTCGGAGTGGTCGTCCGCGTCGGTCAGGGCGTCGCTGTCGCTGTCGCCGTCGCCGTCGGCCGGAGCGCCGGCGGGCACCAGGGCACGGGCGGCCAGCTTGGGCGAGGGCGGCACCACCAGGTCCAGCGGCGGCACCGGGTAGTCGGCCCCGGGGTTGGGCGCCGAGGCGTCCGGCTCGGCCTTCTTCCGCTCCGGGATCAGCGTGCTGACCAGCAGCACCGCCGCCAGCCCGACCGCGACGCCGATCATCACCTGGCGGGTGTCCAGCTCGTACTCGCGCCGGATCGTGCCGACCGCGGCCACCACCAGGATCCACAGCAGGCTGACCGGCACCAGCACCTTCCAGCCGAACCGCATGAACTGGTCGTAGCGCAGTCGCGGCAGCGTGCCCCGCAGCCAGATGAAGGCGAACAGGCAGAGCATCACCTTCGCCGTGAACCACAGCACCGGCCACCAGCCGACGTTCGCGCCGGGCCACAGGCCCTCCACGCCCCACGGCGCGCGCCAGCCGCCCAGGAACAGCGTGGTCGCCAGCGCCGAGACGGTGACCATGTTGATGTACTCGGCCAGGAAGAACAGCGCGAACTTGAGCGAGGAGTACTCGGTGTGGAAGCCGCCGACCAGTTCCGACTCGGCCTCGGGCAGGTCGAACGGAGCCCGGTTGGTCTCGCCCACCGCGGCGATCGCGTAGATCACGAAGCTCGGCGCGAGCACCACGGCGTACCAGTACGAGCCCTGCGCCGCGACGATCTCGCTGGTGGAGAGCGTGCCGGCGGTGAGGAACACGCCGACGATCGAGAGTCCCATCGCGACCTCGTACGAGATCATCTGCGCGGCCGACCGCAGGCCGCCGAGCAGCGGGTACGTCGAGCCCGACGCCCAGCCGGCCAGCACGATGCCGTAGATGCCCAGCGACGAGCACGCCAGCACGTACAGCACACCGACCGGCAGGTCGGTGAGCTGGAGCGCGGTCCTGTGCCCGAAGATGCTCACGTTCGGACCGAGCGGAATCACGGCAAAGGCCATGAACGCCGGGACGCAGGCCACCACCGGGGCGATGAAGAAGACGGCCTTGTCGGCCGCCTTGGGCATGATGTCTTCCTTGAACGCCAGCTTCAGGCCATCGGCGAGGCTCTGCAGCACGCCCCACGGGCCGACCCGGTTGGGGCCCGGCCGCACCTGCATGTAGGCCACGGCCTTGCGCTCGTAGACGATCGCGAACAGCGTCATCACGACCAGGAAGGCGAAGATCCCGACCACCTTGAGGGCGATCAGCCACCACGGGTCGTTGCCCACCGCGGCCGGCTCGACCGTCGCCGCCAGCAGGGCGTCGGACGCCCACGGCCGGCCGGTCGTCAGCACCGTGCTCACCGGGTACCTCCCGTTGCGTCGGCGGCGGCCTCGGCCTCGGCGGCGGCGGCGTCGGCCTCGGGGGTGGCGGCGTCGGCCTCGGGGGTGGCGTCGGCCTCGGGGGCGTCGGTCCCGGGGGCGTCGGCGGGAGCGATCCGGACCAGCGCGCCGGAGTCCACGCCGAGGGTGGGACGGACCCGGGAGCCGACCGAGTTCGTCGGCACCCACACCACCCGGTCGGGCATCTCGGTGAGGGCCAGCGGCAGCGTGATCGCGCCCCGGGCGGTGGACACCGTGAGGTGGGTCGTCGCCTCGATCTCGGCCGCGGTGTCGGCGGAGAGGTGGGCGAACGCCGGCTTGGCGGTGCCGGCGAGGTGCTCCTCGCCGTCCTGCAGGCTGCCCAGGTCGAGCAGGTGGTGCCAGCTGGCCAGCACGGCCTCACCCACACCCGGCCGCGGACGTTCGCCGGCCGGCTCGACCGGGCTGGGCGCACGGGCCGCGGTGGACGGCGGCAGGGCGGCGATCGCGGCCCGGGCCTGCTCGGCCGTGGCGGTGCCGAGGTCGAGGTCCCACTCGGCGGCCAGCCGTTCCAGCACCCGGCCGTCGGTGAGCGCGCCGACGCCCGTCAGCGTCATCGGGAACGGGCGGTGCCGGCCCTCCCAGTCGAGGTAGGTGCCGGCCTTCTCGGCGGCGGCCGCGACCGGGAACACCACGTCGGCCCGCTCGGTCACCGCGGAGGCCCGCAGCTCCAGGCTGACGACGAACCCGGCCATGTCCAGCGCCGTGAGCGCCGCCTCGGGGTCGGGCAGGTCGAACGGGTCGACGGCGCCGACCACCAGGCCGCCGAGCTGGCCGGTGGCCGCGGCGGCGAGGATGCCAGCGGTGTCCCGGCCGGGGGCCGCCGGCAGCGCGTCCACGCCCCAGGCACCGGCCATCTCCGCGCGGGCACTCGCGTCCGCGACCCCGCGGCCGCCGGGCAGCAGGGTGGGCAGCAGCCCGGCGTCCACCGCACCGCGCTCACCGGCCCGCCGCGGCACCCAGGCCAGCTTCGCCCCGGTGGTCATCGCCAGGATCGACGCGGCCGAGAGCGCGCCGCGGATGGCGGCCAGCCGTTCGCCGACCAGGATCACCGCGCCTTCGGTGCGCAACGCGTGGGCGAGGTCGCCGAGCGCGTCGGCAGCCTCGACGGTGCGCAGCGTGTCGAGCACCTTCGGCTCGGCGCCGGGAGCCGCCTCGATCAGCGTGCCGCGGAGCTTGTCCAGGCCGCGGGTGGCCAGCGGCGCCACCGAGTAGATCGGCAGGCCGCGCGTGCGGGACGCCTTGCGCAGGCGGAGGAAGACGATCGGTGACTCCTCCTCGGGCTCGAACCCGACGAGCAGCACCACCGGGGCGGCGTCGAGGTCGGCGTAGGTGACGCCGCGCTCCGGCGTGACGCCGGCCACGTGGGCGCCCAGGAAGGTGGCTTCCTCCACCGAGTGCGGACGGGCCCGGAAGTCGACGTCGTTGGTGTCCAGCGCCCGCCGGGCGAACGCGGAGTAGGCGTAGGCGTCCTCGTAGGTGAGCCGGCCGCCGGCCAGCACGCCGACACCGCCGGCCTCCTTCGCCGCCGCCAGTCCGGACGCAGCCGCCGCGAACGCGTCCGTCCAGGAGGCGGGCTCCAGTTCACCGGCCTCGTTGCGGACCAGCGGGCCGGTCAGCCGGTCGACCGCCGTGGCGTAGGTGAACGCCCAGCGGCCCTTGTCGCAGTTCCACTCCTCGTTCACCGCCGGGTCGTCGGCGGCCAGGCGGCGGAGCACCTTGCCGCGCCGCCAGTCCGTCCGCATCGCACAGCCCGACGCGCAGTGCTCGCACACCGACGGGGTGCTGACCAGGTCGAACGGCCGGGCGCGGAACCGGTACGCCGCACCGGTCAGGGCACCGACCGGGCAGATCTGCACGGTGTTGCCGGAGTAGTACGACTGGAACGGTTCGTCCGTGCCGTCCTGGCTGTAGATCGCCACCTGCTCCAGCGCGCCCCGTTCGAACAGCTCGATGAACGGGTCGCCGGCGATCTGCTGGGAGAACCGGGTGCAGCGGGCGCAGAGCACGCACCGCTCGCGGTCGAGCAGCACCTGCGAGGAGATCGCGACCGGCTTGGGGAACGTCCGCTTGACGTCGCGGAACCGCGACTGGGCCGCACCGGTGCTCATCGCCTGGTTCTGCAGCGGGCACTCGCCGCCCTTGTCGCAGACCGGGCAGTCCAGCGGGTGGTTGATCAGCAGCAGCTCCATCGTGCCGCGCTGGGCCTTCTCGGCCATCGGACTGGTGAGCTGGGTCTTCACCACCATGCCCTCGGCCACGGCCATCGTGCACGCGGTGACGGGCTTGCGCTGGCCCTCCACGTCGACGATGCACTGCCGGCAGGCGCCGACGGGGTCGAGCAGCGGGTGGTCGCAGAACCGCGGGATCTGGATGCCGAGCAGCTCCGCCGCCCGGATCACCAGCGTGCCCTTGGGCACCGTCACCTCGACGCCGTCGATGGTCAGTGTCACCGCGTCGGACGCCTTGGCCACGTCGGTGCCCGGGGCCGCGGCCCCGTCACGCTTCGTGGACTGCTCGATGATCGTCATGGTTCAGTGGGCTCCGGCAAGCTCGGTCGCGGTCGCGGGCTTCAGCAGCGGCGGCTTGCGGCCCTCGATGTAGTCCCGGTAGTCCTGCTCGAAGTACTTGATCGTGGAGAGCACCGGGCTGGTCGCGCCGTCGCCGAGCGCGCAGAACGACCGGCCGAAGATGTTGTCGCAGGTGTCGGTGAGCACGCCGAGGTCCTCCGGCGTGCCCTGGCCGGACAGGATCCGCCGGAGCACCTGCACCATCCAGTAGTTGCCCTCCCGGCACGGCGTGCACTTGCCGCACGACTCGTGGGCGTAGAAGACGATCCAGCGGTAGGTGGCGTACACCGGGCAGTCCTGGTCGGAGAAGACCATCACGGCGGTGGTGCCGAGCATGGAGCCGGCCGCGGCGGCGCCCTCGAAGTCCAGCGGCACGTCGAGGTGCTCGGCGGTGAAGATCGGGGTGGACGAGCCGCCGGGCGTCCAGAACCGCAGCTCGTGGCCGTCCTGCATCCCCCCGGCCAGCTCCAGCAGCTCCCGCAGCGTGGTGCCGAGCGAGCACTCGTACTGGCCGGGCCGCTTCACCCGGCCGCTGACCGAGTAGATCTTCGGGCCGGGCGAGCGTTCGGTGCCCATCGACTTCCACCAGTCGGCGCCGCCGAGCACGATGAACGGGACGCTGGCCAGCGTCTCGACGTTGTTCACCACGGTCGGGCCGCCGTAGAGGCCGTGGGTGGCCGGGAACGGCGGCTTGAGCCGGGGCTGGCCGCGGTAGCCCTCCAGCGAGTCGAGCAGCGCCGTCTCCTCGCCGCAGATGTAGGCGCCGGCGCCACTGTGGACGACGAGTTCGAGGTTGAACCCGCTGCCCATGATGTTGCCGCCGAGGTAACCCCGGGCGTACGCCTCCTCGACGGCGTGCCGCACCCGGCGGGCGGCGTGCACGGACTCGCCACGGATGTAGATGGCCGCGAAGGTGGCCCGGATCGCGTACGCCGCGATCACGACGCCCTCGATCAGGCCGTGCGGGTCGGCCATCATGTACGGGATGTCCTTGCAGGTGCCCGGCTCGCCCTCGTCGGCGTTGACCACCAGGTAGCGCGGCGTGTCTGGACTTCCGCCCACGGGACCCTGCGGGATGAAGCCCCACTTCAGGCCGGTGGGAAAGCCGGCGCCGCCGCGTCCGCGCAGGCCGGAGTCCTTGACCAGCTGGATCAGGTCGTCCGGGTGGGACTTGAGCGCCTTGCGCAGTGCGGTGTACCCGTCGAGGCGCTCGTACACCGAGAGCTTCCAGGCCTCGGGCGAGAGCCAGCGCTTCGTGAGCACGGGGGTCAGCGTCACGTGCTCTTCTCCTTGCGGGCGGCGGCTTCGGCGGGCCGGGGGTCGGCCGCGGGTGCGTCGCCGGCGGGCTTGGAGTCGGCCGCCGGCTTCGGCACGGTCGGACTCTTCTCAGCCGGCGTGATCGGCAGGCTGGCCGGGGCCGGCTTCGCGCTGGGGATCGGCGTCGACGGGTCGAAGTTCGGCACGCTGACGCCGCGTTCGCCCGCCAGCCGGTTGCCGGCCAGCGTCGGCTCACCGGCCGGGCCAGCGGCGACCGCGCCCTGCCGGTGGTCCGGGAAGCCGGCGAGCTGCCGCGAGGTCTCCTTGAACGAGCACAGCGGCGCGCCACGGGTGGGCGGCGGACGCTCGCCCTGCTGGAGCCGCTTCACCACGTCCAGGGCCGAGTCGGCGTCCACCTGGTCGAAGAACTCGTAGTTGACGGTCATCACCGGGGCGTAGTCGCAGGCCGCCAGGCACTCGGCGTGCTCCAGCGTGATCGCGCCGTCCTCGGTGGTCTGGTCATGCCCGACACCCAGGTACTCGGTCAACGCCTGGTACGCCCGGTCGCCGCCGAGGACGCCGCACATCGTGTTCGTGCACACACTGACCAGGTACTCGCCGGTCGGGCGGCGCTTGTACATCGTGTAGAACGTCGCGACCGCGCCCACCTCGGCCTTGGTCAGCCCGAGCATCTCGGCGCAGAACGCGATGCCCTCCGGCATGACGTAGCCGTCCACCGACTGCACCAGGTGCAGCATCGGCAGCAGCGCCGACCGCGACCGGCCCTCGGGATACCGCGCCATCAGCTCGCGCGCCACCTCGGCGGTCCCGGCCCGGGTCTTCTCGTCGGTCAGCGCGCTCGTTGCCCGGGCGCTGGTCGGTTGGGCACTCATCAACGGTCCACTCCCCCCATGACGGGGTCCAGCGAGGCGCCCGCCGCGATCACGTCGGCGATCGGGGCGCCCTCGACCATCGCCGGGAACGCCTGCAGGTTGACGAACGAGGGGTCCCGCACGTGCACCCGGTACGGCCTGGTGCCGCCCGAGGAGACCATGTGGACGCCCAGCTCGCCGCGGGGCGACTCCACCGGCACGTACACCTGCCCTGCCGGCACCCGGAAGCCCTCGGTGACCAGCTTGAAGTGGTGGATCAGGGCCTCCATCGACTGGCCCATGATCCGGCGCACATGTTCGAGGGAGTTGCCGAGCCCGTCCGCGCCCAGGGCGAGCTGCGCGGGCCAGGCAATCTTCTTGTCGGCGACCATCACCGGGCCGGGCGCGAGCCGGTCGAGCGCCTGCCCGACGATCTTCAGCGACTCCTTCATCTCGGCCAGCCGGACGAGGTAGCGGCCCCACACGTCGCCGCTCTTCTCCACCGGGACGTCGAAGTCGTACGTCTCGTACCCGCAGTACGGCTCGGTCTTGCGCAGATCCCAGGGCAGGCCGGCCGAGCGCAGCACCGGGCCGGTGATGCCCAGCGACATGCAGCCGGTGACGTCGAGGTAGCCGACGCCGACCGTGCGGGCCCGCCAGATCGGGTTGCCGGAGAGCAGGTCCTCGTACTCGTAGATTCGGTCGGGCATGTAGGCCGAGGAACTCGCGGATCTTGTCCTCGGCGCCCGGCGGGAGGTCCTGGGCGACCCCGCCCGGCCGGACGTACGCGTGGTTCATCCGCAGGCCGGTGACCGCCTCGAAGATGTCCAGGATGTACTCGCGCTCGCGGAAGCCGTAGATCATCATCGACAGCGCGCCGAGTTCCATGCCGCAGGTGGCCAGCCACACCAGGTGCGAGCTGATCCGGTTGAGTTCCATCATCAGCACGCGGATCGTGGTGGCGCGCTCCGGGATCTGATCGGTGATGCCGAGCAGCTTCTCCACGGCCAGGCAGTACGCCGTCTCGTTGAACAGCGGCGCGAGGTAGTCCATCCGGGTGACGAACGTGGTGCCCTGCGTCCAGTTGCGGTACTCGGCGTTCTTCTCGATGCCGGTGTGCAGGTAGCCGATCACCGACCGGGCCTCGACCACCGTCTCGCCCTCGAGCTCCAGCACGAGCCGCAGCACACCGTGCGTGGACGGGTGCTGCGGGCCCATGTTGATGACCAGCCGCTCCTCGCCGACCGGGTCGATGTCGTCCCAGTCGCCGCCGGTGACGGTGTACACCCGGCCCTCGGTCGTCTCGCGCGCCGACGCGTACGGATCCGTGGTCGTCATGTGTAGGCCCTCCGGGTGTCCGGCGGCGGGATCTGGGCGCCCTTGTACTCCACCGGAACGCCCCCGAGCGGGTAGTCCTTGCGCTGCGGGTGGCCCTCCCAGTCGTCCGGCATCAGGATCCGGGTGAGCGCGGGGTGGCCGTCGAAGACGATGCCGAACATGTCGTACGTCTCGCGCTCCTGCCAGTCGGCGGTCGGGTAGACCGAGGTCACCGACGGGACGTGCGGGTCGTCCGCGGTGACCGCGACCTCCAGCCGGATCCGGCGGCGGAACGTCATGCTGGTCAGGTGGTAGGCCACGTGCAGGCGGGCCGGTTCGTCCGGTGCGGCGTCGAGGTAGTCCACACCGGACACCGAGCTGCACAGCTCGAACCGCAGCGCCTCGTCGTCGCGCAGCGTCCTGCACACCTCGGCGACGGCCTCGCGGCGGACGTGGAAGGTGATCTCGCCGCGGTCGACCACCACCCGGGTCAGGGCGTCGGCGACCTCCCCTCGCCCGAGGGCGAGGTCCAGGGCGTCGGCGACCTCGTCGAAGTAGCCGCCGTAGGGCGCGGGCGTCGAGCGTGGGTCGGCCCGGTGCCGGATCAGCCCGCCGAACCCGGACGTGTCGCCCGACCCGGCGACCCCGAACATCCCTGTCTGTTCAGTCACGTCGACGTGCCCGTCTCGATCCGGAGTTGCTCCTCGCGGCCTTCGGCCGCGGCCTGCTCCCACTCCGTGCGCCGATGCTTGTCGAACTTCCAGGAGGACGGCATGTCGCCGGGACGGGCCAGTTCGCCGCGGGACTGCAGCTCGCGCTGCTGCGTCGCCCGCTTGGCGCCCAGCGGCTCGGCCATGATCTTGTCGTGCAGCCGCAGGATCGCGTCGATGAGCATCTCCGGCCGCGGCGGGCAGCCGGGCAGGTACACGTCCACCGGCACGATGTGGTCGACGCCCTGCACGAGCGCGTAGTTGTTGAACATGCCGCCCGAACTCGCGCAGACGCCCATCGAGAGCACCCACTTGGGCTCGGGCATCTGGTCGTAGATCTGCCGCAGCACCGGCGCCATCTTCTGGCTCACCCGGCCGGCGACGATCATCAGGTCGGCCTGCCGCGGCGAGGCGCGGAACACCTCCATGCCGAACCGCCCGAGGTCGTAGCGGGCGGCGCCGGTCGTCATCATCTCGATCGCGCAGCACGCCAGGCCGAAGGTGGCCGGCCACAGCGAGGACTTGCGGGTCCAGTTCACCAGCTTCTCGACGCTGGTGAGCAGGACGCCGCTCGGGATCTTCTCTTCCAGGCCCATGTGCTCAGTCCCAGTCCAGGCCGCCGCGCCGCCACACGTATGCGTAGGCGAGGAACACGGTGCCGATGAAGAGGACCATCTCGACCAGCCCGAACACGCCCAACGCCTCGTTCGCGACGGCCCACGGGTAGAGGAAGATGATCTCGATGTCGAAGACGATGAACAGCATCGCCGTCAGGTAGAACTTCACCGGGAACCGGCCCCCGCCCGCCGGCTGCGGGGCGGTCTCGATCCCGCACTCGTACGGGTCGAGCTTGGCCTTGTTGTAGCGGCGCGGGCCGATGTACGGCGCGGCGGCCACGGAGAAGAGCGCGAATCCGGCCGCCAGCACGAACAGCCCGACGATCGGGGCGTACAGCCAGAGCTGTGCAGCGTCCTGCATCGGAACAGTTCGTCCTTCCTGTCTCGGTGCCGGCGAGGCGGTGCCGGCGGGTGTGCGGGGCGCGGGCTCTGGTCAGTCCGGTCGGCGACACCCTACGACGGCCGGCGACCGTCCCGCGCTCCGGGTGCTGCGCTTGTCCGGTACCTCGCTCCGCCCGGTGCCTGACTGGTCGGCGGGCGGGTTGCCCGCCTGCCTGCCCGGCCCGTGTCGCCCGGTCATACGGCCGGGGTGATCCTGGTCAGGCCGTTGATCACCCGGTCCATGGCGTCGCCGCCGCGAGGGTCGGTGAGGTTGGCGAGCAGCTTCAGGACGAACTTCATCAGCAACGGCCGGGGCAGCCCGTGGCGGGTGGCGATCTTCATCACGTTGGGGTTGCCGATCAGCTTCACGAACGCGGTGCCGAGCCGGTAGTACCCGCCGTACCGGTCGGCGAGCAGCGTCGGGTAGGTGCGCAGCGTCCGTTCCCGTTCCGGGCCCTCGGACCGGCCGAGCGCGTCGACGGCCACCTCCGCCGCGATCTGCCCGGACTCCATCGCATACGCGATGCCCTCGCCGTTGAACGGGTTCACCATGCCGCCGCAGTCGCCGACCAGGATCAGCCCGCGGCTGTAGTGGGGCTTGCGGTTGAAGGCCATCGGCAACGCCGCCCCGCGCACCGGGCCGGCCGCGTTCTCCTCGGCGAAGCCCCACTCCTCGGGCAGGCCGGCCAGCCAGCCCTTGAGCAGACCGCGGTAGTCCACGTTCTGGAAGGCCGCGCTGGTGTTGAGGATGCCGAGGCCGACGTTGGAGCGGCCGTCGCCCAGCCCGAAGATCCAGCCGTAGCCGGGGAGCAGGATCTCCTTGCCGGCGTTGCGGTCCCACAGTTCCAGCCACGACTCGAGGTAGTCGTCGTCGTGGCGGGGGCTCTCGTAGTACCGCCGCACCGCCACGCCCATCGGCCGCTTCTCGTTGCGGCCCATGCCCAGCGAAAGCGCGAACCGGCCCGACACGCCGTCCGCGGCGATCACCAGCGGGGCGGTATAGGTGGCGGGGGTCTTCTCTTTGCCCAGCGACGCCTCGACGCCGGCCACCCGCCCGGCCTTGTCGAGCACCGCCCCGGTCACGGTGGTGGAGGTCTGCACCCGGGCACCGGCCTTCACGGCGGCCTGGGCGATCAGGTCGTCCATGTCCAACCGGGTGCGGGTGAGGCCGTAGCCGGGGTAGCTGTCCAGCTCCGGCCAGGGCAGCTCCACCCGCATGCCGCCGCCGATCACCCGCAGACCCTTGTTGCGCAGCCAGCCGGCGTCCTCGCTGGTGTCCAGGTTCAGGTCGAGCAGCGCCCGGACCGACCGCGGGGTGAGACCGTCGCCGCACACCTTCTCGCGCGGGAACTCCGTCTTCTCCAGGACCAGTACGTCCAGGCCCGCGGAGGCGAGGTGGTAGGCCGCCGCGGAGCCACCGGGGCCGGCACCGACGACGATCACGTCGGCCTCGTCCCTGGTCGGCAGGGCGCCCTGGGTGGCACTGGTGGTCACGGCGGTCACTCCGGCGAGGGGGTTCGCTTGTGAACGGGTTCACGAAGTCCTGACAGGCCGAAGTCTATGCCGCGCGCGGCGTTGCCGCCGGGTTAGGTTGCCCTAACTCCGGCGCGGCTCGAACGTCCGCTCATCCGTCGCCTTCGCGGTAAGCCCGGTGTAGCGCGACGATGCCGCCGGAGAGGTTGCGCCACTGGGCCCGGTGCCAGCCCGACCCCACGATCGCCTTCGCCAGGCCGCGCTGGTCGGGCCAGGCCCGGATCGACTCGGCCAGGTAGACGTACGCCTCGGGGTTGCTGCTGACGCCGGTGGCCACCGCGGGCAGCGCGCGCATCAGGTACTCGGTGTACGCGACCCGGAACGGCGCCCAGGTCGGGTGGCTGAACTCGCAGATCACCATCCGGCCACCGGAACGGGTCACCCGGGCCAGCTCGACCAGCGCCGCCTCGGTGTCCACCACGTTGCGCAGGCCGAACGAGATCGTCACCGCGTCGAACGCACCGTCGGAGAACGGCAGCCGCAGCGCGTCTCCGGCCACCAGCGGCACCCCGCGGCCGCGGCCCTCGCGCAGCATGCCGAGGGAGAAGTCGCACGCGACGACCGCGGCCCCCGATCGGGTCAGCTCGACGGTGGAGACCGCGGTGCCGGCAGCCAGGTCGAGGACGAGCTGGCCGGGGCGCAGCTCCAGGGCCTCGGCGGTGGCCCGGCGCCAGCGGCGGTCCTGGGCGAACGAGAGCACGGTGTTGGTCAGGTCGTAGCGGCTGGCCACCCGGTCGAACATCGCGGCGACTTCGTGCGGCCGCTTGTCGAGAGAGGCGCGTGTCACGCCCCCAGCGTAGGGGCGGGCGGACCGGAATGCGCCGCCGCCCGGCCGGGCCGTCGCACGCGTCAGCCGCGTCGGAACTCGCCCTTGTCGACGCCGTCGAGGAAGCACTCCCACTCGAAGGCGGTGAACAGCAGCACCGGGCCGTCGGGGTTCTTCGAGTCGCGCAGGGCGAACGCGGGTGGCGGCCGGCCGGAGAACCGGTTGACCGCCACCCGCGCGCTTGCCTAGAAGGTGGAGACGTTCAGCAGCTTTTCCTGCGTGCCGTCCGGGTCGCCCGTCCAGGTGCCGGTGGTGCCGGCTGCCTGTAGGGCCGACTTGACCGCGGCCGGCGAAGCGCCCGGGTGGGTGGCGCAGTACAGCGCGGCACCCCCGGCCACGTGCGGAGAGGCCATCGAGGTGCCCGAGATGGTGTTGTAGCCGCCCCTCTTCCAGGTCGACTGGATGCACACGCCAGGGGCGATCAGGTCGACGTCCGAGCCGAAGTTGGAGAAGTCGGCGAAGGTGTCGTCGACGTCGGCGCGACAGGTGGACGGCGCGCCGCCACCTGGCTGGCCGTCGAAGTCGGCCAGCGCGCTGACGGTGACGACCTCGTCGTACGCGGCCGGCACGAAGCCGGTCGCATCGGCGGCCGAGTTGCCCGCCGCGACCACGTAGGTCACCCCGGCGGCCACCGAACGGCAGATCGCCTCGTGCATGGCGTCGGTGTTGCTGCCGCAGGCGCTGTCCGCGCCGGACCCGCCGAGGCTCATGTTGGCGACCTCGATCTCGTCGGCGTGCGCGGTCACGTAGTCGATCCCGCAGATGATGTCGGCGAAACTGCCGCTGCCCTGGTTGTTGAGCACCCGGACCGGCCAGATCCGCGCGCCGGGGGCCATCCCGACGACACCCTCGGCGTCGTCCAGGGCGCCGATCGTGCCGGCGACGTGCGTGCCGTGCCCGTGGCCGTCCTTCGCGCTCCGGCCGGTGGAGCAGTTCTTGGCCCCGGCGGTGTGCACGTTCAGGTCCGGGTGGGTGAGGTCCACGCCGGTGTCGATCACGGCGACGTCGACGTCCACCCGTTCGTCCGTGCCGTCGATCTTCGCGGTGGCACTCTTCTCCGCGTCCGCGCGGTCGACACCGGTGGGGACCGTCTGGGCGGCGGTCGTGGCCACGCCGTCGCGCTGGACGAGCAGCACGCCCGGGTCGGCCGCGAGCCGGGCGGCGGCCGCCTCGCTCATCTGCGCCGAGTAGCCGGTCAGGGCGTTCTCGTACACGTGGCGCACCGACGCGCCGTACTTCCTGGCCTGTGTACTGACCGTCGAGCTGGCGTCGACGGTCGAGCGCAACATGACGATGTATCCGCTGGTGGACTGGTCGGCGGCGACAGCGGGCGAGCCGCTGAACGCGGTGGCGGCCATGACAGTGCCGGTCACCGCAGCGGCGGCTAAGAACCTGCGCATTCGATTTCCTCTCCTGACGGACGCCGGTGTCCGGGGACGGGGGTGGGCCCCGCCGGGGTAGGACCCGTGGGCCGCGGGCCGGCTCTCTTGGCACGTCTTGGGTGCCTCGCTCGCTAACACCGTGGCATATCCGTAATAGGCGTGTATGGAAGTCGAATAATTGCCCCCGAACCGAGGGTGGCCTCCGTTTCGTGGGGAGGCCGCCGCGCTGGTCGTGGACGCCGGCCATTCGCCGGACGATGCCGTCCGGCAGATCCTCGCCGCTCTGCCCGGCTGAGCGGCCGCTCAGCAGCTGCGGACCGTGGCCGCGACCGCGAGGTCACGCAGCGCCGCACGTCCGCCGTCGGCCAGCGGTGCGGCGTCGATGACGGCGAGCGACCGCACGGTGCGGTCGGCGATCATCGTCTCCACGGTCTCCAGCGCGCCGGTGGCGACGATGACCTGCCGCAGTTCGGCCAGCCCCTGCTCGTCCAGGTGTGCGGCGCCGAGCCACCGGGACAGGCACGCCCGCTGCTTCTGGCTGGCCCGCTCCCGGGCCAGCGCGACCAGCGCCGTGCGCTTCCCCTCGCGCAGGTCCTCGCCGGACGGCTTGCCGGTCACCGCCTGGTTGCCGAACACCCCGAGGACGTCGTCGCGGAGTTGGAACGCCTCGCCGAGCGGCAGGGCGAACGCGGTGTAGGCACCGAACACCTCCGCCGGCGCGCCGGCGACCGCCGCGCCCAGGTGCAGCGGCGCTTCCACGGTGTAGGCACCGCTCTTGTACCGGGCCACCCGCAGCGCCCGCTCCACCGAGGTGACGCGCCGGGCCTGCGAGGCGATGTCCAGGTACTGGCCGGCCATCAGCTCCAGCCGCATCGTCGCGTACACCGACCGGGCCCGGCCGAGCGCGTCCGGGGCGAGCCCGGACGTGGCCAGCATCTGCTCGGACAGCACCATCAGCAGGTCGCCGACCAGGATCGCCACCGAACGGCCGAACCGGGCCGGGTCGCCCTCCCAGCCGGCGTCCGCGTGCATCGACTCCAGCTGCCGGTGCGCCGCGGGTCGACCCCGCCGCAGGTCGGAGGCGTCCATCAGGTCGTCGTGGATCAGCGCGAACGCGTGCAGCAGTTCCAGCGAGGCGGCGGCCCGCACCAGCGCGTCGGCGTCGGTGCCGCCCGCAGCGACCGCACCCCAGTACGCGAACAGCGGACGCAGCCGCTTGCCGCCGCACATCACGAACGTGCGGACGACGCCGTCGAGGTCGCCCAGCTCGTCGCCGACCACGCGCAGCCGCTTCAGGTGGGTGGTGAGGAAGTCGTCCAGCGCACCGCCGACCCGCAGCCGGACGTCCACCGTCGCCAGGCTGGCCGAACCCTGCTCGCGGGTCCGCGCGGCCGCTTGCCGGACGTCCGGCGGCCCCACCACAGTGCTCATCTCGTCCTCGCCCGTGTGCTGGCGGGTGGCCCCGCGCCCGTCCGGCGTCGCCGCCTCGCCCGGGACGGGGCTGGCGCGCAGCCGTGCTTACCGGGAGTTCTTACCCCGGTGGGAGCCTGCGCGCATGTCGACGTGCGGGCGGGCGTCGCCTGCGGTCAGGGGCTGGGGACGGCCAAGGCCCAGGCGTGGTGGTGCACGGTCCACCGTCGGGCGGGGACGTCGACCGTCACCTCGCCGTCGGTGTTGACCGAGAACGACTCCCCCCCGATCGCCCGCACGGCCACCGTCCGGGCGCGGTACACGGTCACGTCGTCCCGGCCCGTATGGCCGCCGGACCGCATGTCGATGGCGTAGCCGACCCGCTCGAACGGCCCCGTCGCCGAGGCGATCACCACGTCGAGCAGCCCGTCGTCGGGCACCGCGTCGGGCGCCAGCGGGGTGCCCCCGCCGATGCTCCGCCCGTTGGCGATCCCGACCATCAGCACCGGATGGTCGGGCCGGTGCACCGCGGCGCCGTCGACCTCCACCGCGAGCGCCATACCGGGTGTGACGGCGCCGGCCGCGACCGCTCCCAGCGGGTAGGCGGCCGCCCCGAGCGTCGGTTTCCAGGCGTGCGCCCGCCGGCCGGCCTCCGCGCCGATGCCGACGTGTGCGGCGTTGACCAGCACGGTTCCGGCGTCGTCCACAGCCAGGTCGAGGCGGCCGGGCTGACCGTCGAGCACCACCGCGGCGGCGGCCGCCGGATCGAGCGGGATCCCGACGGTGCGGGCGAGGTCGTTGCCCGTGCCCAACGGCACGAGTCCCAACGGCTCCGCGGGGTCGAGCGCGTCCGTGTCGCACAACACCTGCACCGCGGCGTGCAACGAACCGTCCCCGCCGACGACGACCACCTGCCGACCGTCGCGACCGGCGAGCGCGGCGGCCAGGCCGTTCAGGTCGGCCGTGGCGACGACCTCGACGTCGGCACCCGCGCGGAGCACGGTCAACGCCTGGTCCAGGGCCTCCCGCTCGGCCGCACCAGCGGCACCGTTCACCACGACGAGCAGCCTCACCGACATGCTCAGCCACCTTCTGGTGTTCGATCAGCTCCGCGGAAGCACTTCGACGCTGCACCGTAGCCCAGGCGCGTTCGCGAGCTTGGCGTCCGCGGTCACGAGGACCGCGCCGAACAGCTCGGCCGCAGCGGCGTAGCTCGCGTCATACGGCGTGACGTTGTCCCGCAGTTCCCAGACGCGCCTGAGGAGCGGGGCATGGGGCACGCGCTGGATGGGGAGTTGGATGAGGACGTCCAGAGCCGCCTCCGCGTCCGTGAGCGACAACAGCCCTTGATGGACGTTTCGTCGGAGTACCGAGGTGACCTCCAGATCGAGGATCTCCGGGGACACCACCGGCTCGGTGAGAAGTCGGGCGCGTGCCGCGTCTCCCAGCGGTGCGCGCGTCACGACCGCGGCGAAGACCGCCGACGCGTCCGCGACGATCAACGGCTCTCCCGATCGGCTCGGATGTCGGCGACGACCTGGTCCATGTCCAACGCGACCCGATGTGGTGCCATCCGCTCGAACAGGTCGGCCATCCGCTGGCGGCCGGCGTCCTCGGTGAGGAGTTGCAGCGTGTACTGCTGCAGAGACTTGCTGGCCGCCTGGGCGCGCCGCACCAGGACCTCGTGCACCTCGTCCGGGACGTTCTTGATCTGAATCGTCGCCATGGCGCCATAGTAGCGCCACAGAAGCGCCAGCGTTAGCGGGCGTCCACGAGAGGAAGGGGCTTGCCGACGCCGCCTCCGGCCACCGCGGTGGAGGCGAAGTGCGACACGATGTCGTCGGTGGGGTCGTTCGCCGGATCGTCATGGACGACGAGGTGCCGGTAGAGGGTGTCGCGCTGGGCGGGCACCCGGCCGGCCGTGCGGATGAGGTTGATCAGCTCGGTGCGGTTGGAGCGGTGCTTGGCGCCGGCCGAGGAGACGACGTTCTCCTCCAGCATGATCGAGCCGAGGTCGTCGGCGCCGTAGTGCAGGGTGAGCTGGCCGATGTCCTTGCCGGTGGTCAGCCAGGAGCCCTGCAGGTGCGTGACGTTGTCGAAGAACAGCCGGGCCAGCGCGACCATCCGCAGGTACTCCAGGCTGGTGGCCTGGGTGCGGCCCTTGAGGTGGTTGTTCTCGGGCTGGTAGGTCCACGGGATGAACGAGCGGAAGCCGCCGGTGCGGTCCTGGACGTCGCGCACCATCCGCAGGTGCTCGATCCGCTCGGCGTTGGTCTCGCCGGTGCCCATCATGAACGTCGCCGTCGACTCGACGCCGAGGCCGTGCGCGGTCTCCATGACCTCCAGCCAGCGTTCGCCGGACTCCTTCAGCGGCGCGATGGCCGTCCGGGGCCGGGCCACCAGGATCTCCGCCCCCGCGCCGGCGAACGAGTCGAGGCCGGCCGCGTGGATGCGGGTGATGGCCTCCTCGATGCCCACCCCGGACACCTTGCTCATGTGCTCCACCTCGGACGCGCCGAGCGAATGCAGCGCCAGCGTCGGGTACTCCCGGCGGATCGCGCCGAACACCGTCTCGTAGTACTCCACGCCGTAGTCGGGGTGGTGGCCGCCCTGCAGCATGATCTGGGTCGCGCCGAGCTGCACGGCCTCGCCGCAGCGCCGCAGGATCTCGTCCGTGTCGTGCGACCAGCCTTCGTTGTGCTTCGGCGCCCGGTAGAACGCGCAGAACTTGCACGCCGTCACGCAGACGTTCGTGTAGTTGATGTTGCGGTCGATCAGGTAGGTGGCGATGTGCTCGGTGCCGGCGAACCGACGCCGCCGCACCGTGTCGGCGGCCTGGCCCAACGCGTGCAGCGGCGCGTCGGTGTAGAGGAGCAGCGCCTCCTCGGACGAGATCCGGCCCCCGTCGGCGGCATGCGCCAACAGGCTGGAGACGTCGGCGTCCGGGGCGGCGTGGGTCGCTGTCACCCCCCGAGCGTATCCGGCACCCGGTGCGCCGGCCCTGTGAACGTCCCCCGTACACGGCCGGCGTCCACCACTTCAAGCCCGACCAAGCAGCTTCTCATCGACGGCCCCAGCACCGAACTCACCCCCATCAGTCTCCGGGCGAGCCGACTCGGCCCGTCCGAGGGACGCGGTGATGCCTCCAGCGCGGCCGGACCGACCCACAGGGTCGCCAGACGATCGTCTGGACCGGATTGATCGTGCACGGATGGCGTTCCCCGCCGTGACGTTTCAGGCTGCCGGGAGGCGGGCGAGATGGACGACCAGTTGTGCGTCGAGGGCGTGGGCCAGCCGTTGGAGGACGGGCAGTGTGGGAACCGTGCCCCCGGCTTCGAACCGGGCGACGGCCGGCTGGGTCATCGCGGCAGCGCACGCCAGCTGCCTCTGGCTCCATCCGCGTTGTTCCCGCAGCGCCCGAACCGCGCCGCCGAGGTCGAACGCGAGCCGGGCAGCCTCATACGCCGCCTCGGCCCCTGGCTCTGCCATCCGGCGGCCTCGAAGGTCCGACCACGCGGCCTGCTCAGGCATCGCGCTCCCCTTCCTCCTCGTCGGCTGTGTGCTCTGCTCCTGCGCCTCGCACCGCGCAAGCGCCCGGCGGGCCCGCCGCACCTCACGGTCCTCCCGCATGCGAGCCTTGCCGAACACCGTCAACATCGTGATGCGGCGACCCGGCGCGATCCAGTAGGTGATCCGCATGGCCCTGCGGTCGAGGTAGAACCGCAGCTCCCGCAGCTTGCCGTCCAATTGGCGGGTATAGGGCTCACCCAGTAACGGGCCTCGCTCGGCGAGCAGGTCCATGTAGAACGCCACGTGCCCGAACTGGGCCGTGTCTAGTGTTTCGAGCCAGCCTCGAACCTCCGGTTCAAGCTCGACGGTACCCCAATCCATACCGACGATGCTATAAGCGTGACGGAGAACCCAGCGGATAT
This sequence comes from uncultured Actinomycetota bacterium, assembly GCA_963740255.1. GTDB lineage: Bacteria > Actinomycetota > Actinomycetes > Mycobacteriales > Cryptosporangiaceae > CAVUDO01. The sequence goes on from CAVUDO010000002.1 coordinate 2,186,438, forward strand.
CCCCAGACGAACCGATGGACCTCATCGACAGGCGGCGCCACCTCAGCCTGGGTGCCGTGGACACCCCGGACAGCGCGAAACCCGGCGGACCACCGTCCGGTGACGAGCCGGGCTCACTTCGTCGGACTACTGCCCTCGACACCGGCTAGTTTGGCCAATTGGTTCACGATGCGAAGCAGACGTCGTTGGGTCGGACGACCGGATGCGGCTCAGAATCGGGTCACTCCGGCGATGACGCGGCGAACAATGGGGGCCCGCCATGCGGCGTAGGTACCGGCCACGGGCACGGAAGGTCGTCGCGCCGGTGCTCGTGCTCGCGGGCCTCGCGGGGTTCGGCGCGCTGCTCGCGTTGCCGGAGCTGCCGGCCTGGCTGATCTGGGCGCCGGCCTGGCTGGTCGCGGTCGCCGCCGCGGTGTGCGGTGTCGTCGGGGTGTGGTGGTTCGAGCCGTGGGCGCTGCGCCGCCAGGGCGAGGCCGACCGGGAACGGCTCGCGGTCGACCAGTTGCGTCGGCACCTGGGCCGCCGGGACGCGCTGTCCGGGATCGGCCGGGGCACAGCGACGGGGCTGGCACTGCGGGTGCACCCGGCGATCCCGCTGGCGCCCGGTGACCCCGCGCCGGCCGGGGCCGGCGTCGACCCGGGGCTGCCCGACTACGTCGACCGCGAGGTGGGCCCCGCGCTGCGCGCGTGGATGCGTACCGCCGCGACCCAGGGCGGGTTCCTGCTGCTGGTCGGCAACTCCTCGGTCGGCAAGACCCGGCTGCTGTACGAGGCCGCCCGCGCGGAGCTGCCCGACTACGCGGTGCTGGCCCCCGACCTCGGCGACGGCGCCCTGGTCAACACCGTCGCCGACGCCACGTTCGCGTTGCCGAAACTCATCGTGTGGCTCGACGAGCTGCAACGCTTCCTCGACGGCCCCTACCTCACTCCCGGGTCCACCGCGATCAGCGCCGCCACCATCCGCCGACTGCTCGACGCCCCCACCCCGGTGGTGGTCGTCGGGACGCTGTGGCCGGAGTACGCCACCAAGCTGCGCGCCCTCGACGTCCAGCCCGGTGGCCCCGCGCTGCCCTGGTACCCCGCCGCCGTCGACATCCTCGGTGACCGCCGTCTGCACCAGGTCGCCGTCGAGACCTTCTCCGAAGCCGAACGCGCCGGTGCGGCACAGCGGGCGGGCGGCGACCCCCGACTGGCCCGGGCGTTGGCCGACCGCGACTTCAACGTCACCGAAACTCTCGCCGGCGCGCACGAACTCGTCCGCCGCCACGAGAGCGGCACCGAGGAGCAGAAGGCGGTGCTGCATGCCGCGGTCGACGCCCGGCGCCTGGGCATCCAGGCACCGCTGACCGGGCCGATGCTCGCCGCCGCCGCCCGCGGCCACCTCGACACCGTCCACCCCGACGACACCTGGTTCGGGCCGGCGCTGACCGAACTGACCAGCCGCGGCAGGCCGCAGGACCGCTCCGCCGCGCCGCTGATCGCGGTACCCAACGCCGACCGCACCGCCGTCGTCGGCTACACCGTGGCCGACTACCTGCTGCAACGCCTCACCCGCCAACGCCGCACCCAGCGCCTCCCGGCCGTGACCTGGCAGGCCCTGATCGACCACACCGGCGATCGCGAGGACGTCCTGGCCCTGGCCGAGAGCGCCGCCAACCGGCTGCTCTACCGTCAGGCCGAGGCCCTGTTGCGGCCCCTCGCCGACGCCGGTGACGGCCCCGCCGTCTACCGCCTCGCCGACATCCGGACCCAGCAGACGCGCACCGAGGACACGATCGCACTGTTCTCGACCCTCGCCGATGCCGGTCACGCCCCCGCCGCAGGCGAGCTCGCCGCCCGACTTGCCACGCACGGCCGGGCTGACGAAGCCGTCGCGCTGCTCCGGCGCCACGCCGACGGCGGGGACGTGGCGGCGGCGAGCCAGCTGGTCAACCTGCTGGCCGAGCACGGCCACGTCGACGAGCTGCGCACCCGCGCCGATGCCGGTGACGGATACGCCGCGAGCAGGCTGGCCGAACTGCTGACCGAACAGGGCGACCCCGACCAGGCCGTCGAGCTGCTGCGGGGGCCCGCCGACGCCGGGCACGTCCACGCCGCCAGCGAGCTGCTCCAACTGCTGACCGGACTCGGCCGTGTCGAGGAAGCCCTCGACTTCCTTCGTGCCCGCGCCGACACCGGCGACGAGTCCGCCGCGCATTCGCTGGCCATGCTGCTGGCCCAGCACGGCCACGCCGGGGAACTACGCACGCGCGCCGAAGCCGGCAACCGGTTCGCCGCCTACCAGGTGGCCGTCGAGCTGGCCGCACATGGCCACACCGACGAGCTGCGCGCCCGCGCCGACGCCGGCGACGGCCCCGCCGCCTTCCAGCTCGCCAGTCTGCTGGCCGAACGGGGACACCCCGACGAGGCGGTCGCACTCCTGTCGACGCCCGTTGGCAGCCCGTACGAGTCCAGCGCCCACCTGCTGGCCAACCTGCTCGCCCAGCAGGGGCGGTCCGACGAATTGCGGGCCCGCGCCGACGCCGGCGACGCCGCCGCCGCGGGCGCGCTCGCCAACCTGCTCGCCACGCAGGGCGACGCGGGCGAACTGCGCGGCCGCGCCGACGCCGGCGACGTGTCGGCGGAGTTCGCGCTGGCAGACCTGCTGGAACGGGCGGGACGTATGGACGAGTTCGTCGAACTCCTCCGCGCCCGCACCGAGGCCGACCCGACCGACATGCACGCCGCGATCCGGCTGGTCACCCTGCTCGCCGAACAGGGCCACACCGACGAGCTGCGGGCCCGGGCCGACACTGGCGACATGTCCTGCGCGCAGGCGCTCACCGACCTGCTCGCCGAACAGGGCCGGACCGAGGAACTGCGGAGCGAGGTCTACGCCGGCACGTACAACGCCGGAAGGCGTCTCATCTCGCTGCTGAGCGAGCAGGGCGAGTCCGAACCTGCCGACCGGATGCGCCGGTTCGGTCTGAACCCGGACGGCTCTATCGCCGACGGCGGCCCACCGGGGACCGCGTAGACGGCGTACACGGCGCACACGATAGGAGCGTACGGACACCCCGGCAGCCGTTGACAGCGCCCGAGCGGCGGTGCCACAGTCCCTGTGACAAATATCGTCGCGATGTCACAGGTAAGGAATCGAGATGGCGAGTTCCTTGGTCACGCGGAGTCGGGCGGTCGCGGTCGTCCTCGCGGTCGCGATCAGCACGCTCGCGAGCGGTCTGCTCGCTCCGGCCGCCGACGCGGCCGGCAAGCCCCGGGTCACGGTGATGACCCGGAACCTCTTCCTCGGCGCCGATCTCGGTCCCGCGATCGCGGCCCGCACCCTGCCGGAGCTGATGGCGGCCAACGCGGCGATTTTCGCCCACGTGCAGAAGGTCGACTTCACCCGGCGGGCCAAGGTGCTCGCCAAGGAGATCGCCGACGCCGAGCCCGACCTCCTCGGCTTACAGGAAGCCGCGATGTGGCGCACCGGCCCGATCGGCAACCCGGCGCCGGCCACCACCGTCGCCTACGACTACCTGGCCATGCTCCGCGCCGAACTCGCGGCCCTGGACGCGCCGTACGACGTGGTGATCAGCCAGGACGAGGCCGACCTGGAGGCTCCGGCCAGCGCGCCGTACTTCCAGGACATCCGCCTCACCCAGCGCGACGTCATCCTGGTGAAGCGTGGCGCCGACCTCACCCTGTCGAATCCCCGGGCGGCCCACTTCGTCATCAACCTGCCGATTCCGTCGCCCGCGACGGGGACCGTACTGGTGAGCACCCGCGGCTGGACCTCGGTCGACGTGGTCAAGGGCAAGAAGCCGTTCCGGTTCGTCAACACCCACCTGGAGGCGTTCAACGCGCAGGTCCGCCTCGCCCAGGCGGCCGAACTGATCGCCGGTCCGCTGGCACTGCCGCCGGGTGGTGACGTCGTCCTCGCGGGCGACCTCAACAGCGGCCCCGAGCTGCCGGTGCCCGAGAACCGGCTCGCCTACCAGGCGCTCGTCGCCGGCGGGCATGGTCGACACCTGGCTCGTCCTGCACCCGGGCGAGTCGGGGAACACCGCGAGCTACGGCGACGACCTGAACCAGCCCGCCGACTCGCTGGAGCACCGGATCGACATGGTCCTGGTGCGCGGCGACATCGTCCCGACGAAGTCGCGCCTGACCGGCAACGACCCGGACAACCGCACGCCCGACGGCCTCTGGGGGTCCGACCACATCGGCTACGTCGCCCAGCTCGCCCTCACGGGCTGACCCCGGGCCGCCATCCGTCGGCGACCCCACGGTCGACGGCTGGCGGCCGGCGACGCCCGCACCCTCAAGCGTCGTAGTCGAGGGTGAGCTGGTCGGTGGTGGGGTGGGACTGACAGGTGAGGACGTAGCCGGCGGCCAGTTCGTCCGGCTCCAGGGCGTAGTTGCGTTCCATCCGCACCGCGCCCGAAACCACCTTCGCCCGGCAGGTGGAGCAGACCCCGCCCTTGCAGGCGAACGGCAACTCGCGGCGGAACGCCAACGCGGCGTCGAGCACCCGCTGGTCGCGCCGCATCGGCACCACCGTGGCCCGGCCGTCGAGGACGATCGTCACGGTGGCCTCGCCGGCCTCCTCCGCCTCGGCGGCGGCCGCGCGCTCGACCGGCGCCTCCTCCACGAAGAACAGCTCCGTGTGGACGCTCGTCGCCGGCACGCCGCGGTCGGTGAGCAGATCCCGAGCCCCGGTGACCATCGCGAACGGCCCGCAGAGAAACCACTCGTCCACAGTGTCCACAGGCAGCAGCGCGTCGAGGATCCGGCCCAGCCGGTCCGGGTCGAGGCGTCCGGCGAACAGCTCCACCTCGCCGGCCTCGCGGGAGAGCACGTGCACCAGGTGGAACCGGTCGGGGTAGCGGTCCTTCAGGTCGGCCAGCTCGTCGAGGAACATCACCGACGCGCTGGTGCGGTTGCCGTAGAGCAGGGTGAACCGCGACGCCGGCTCTGCGGCGAGCGCGGTGGCCACCAGCGAGAGCACCGGCGTGATCCCGCTGCCCGCGACGACCGCGGCGTAGTGCCGGGTGCGGTGCGGGGCGAATGCGCTGGTGAAGTGGCCCGTCGGCGTGAGGACGTCAACGATGTCGTCCGGCCGCAAACCGCCCAACGCGTGCGCGGAGAACACCCCGCCGGTCACCCGCTTGACCGCCACCCGCAGCGTCCCGCTCCCGGCCGGCGCGCAGATCGAGTACGACCTTCGCACCTCCTCACCGTCCATCGTGGTGCGCAGCGTGAGGTGCTGGCCGGCGTCGAACGCGTACTCCCCGGCCAGCTCCGGCGGCACGGCGAACGTCACCGCGACGGCGTCGTCGGTGAGCCGGTCGACGGCCGCGACCCGCAGCGGATGGAATTCCAGATGCCGCCGGGTGCCGGCCGGCGTGGCGGTCGGAGTGGTCACCTGGCCTCAGATCGGCTTGACGTGGTCGAACGGCTCCTGGCAGGCGGTGCAGACCCGCAGCGCCTTGCAGGCGGTAGAGCCGAACCGGCTGGTCTCGCGGGTGTCCGGCCGAGCCGCACTGCGGGCAGCGCACCGCGAGGGTGAGCGGCACCGGCCCGGCCGGACGCGGGCCCGGCGGAGCGATGCCCGCGGCGGCCAGGGCGTGGTGGCCGGCGTCGGTGATCCAGTCCGTGGTCCAGGCCGGGGCGAGCACCCAGCGCACCTCGGCGTCCGGATGGCCGGCCTCGGCGAGCACCTGGCGGACGTCCGCGGCGATGGCCTCGGTGGCCGGACAGCCCGAGTACGTCGGGGTGATCGAGACGACCACCCGACCGTCCGCCTCGGACACGTCCCGGAGGATGCCCAGGTCTTCGATCGTCACCACGGGCAACTCGGGGTCGAGGACGGCCGCCACCCGCTCGCGCAGCTCAGCGAGCTGGTCGGCGGTGACGGTCACCACGTCGCTCCGGGATGGGCCCGGTGCAGCTCCTGGGCCTCGGCGAGCAGCGCTCCCAGGTGCTCGGTGTGCACGCCGTCCCGCCCGCGCCCCGGCCGTGGGCCAGCCACCTGCGGCCGGACGAGCGTCGCCTCGGCGAGGACACCATCCACATAGGCGTCCCACGCCGGCCGCAGCGCCGCCGGGTCGACCGTGACGCCGGCGGACACCAGCCGTGCCTCCACCGCGTCGCCGGTGAACAGCTCGTCCACGTACGGCCACACGGCGGCCACGCCGGCCTGCATCCGCCGGCGCGACTCGGCGGTGCCGTCGCCGAGCCGGAGCGTCCACTGGGTGGCGTGGTCTCGGTGGTAGGCCACTTCCTTGGCGGCCTTGCCCGCGATCGCCGCCAGCATGGCGTCCGCCGAGCCCTGCAGGCGTTCGTAGAGCGCGAGCTGGTAGGTGGCGAACACGAGCTGGCGGGCGACCGTGGACCCGAAGTCGCCGATCGGCAGCTCGACCAGCTGGCAGTTGCGGAAGTCCGGCGCGTCGCGCAGGTAGGCCAGGTCGTCGTCGGTGCGGACGGGCTCGCGGGCCTCCACGGCGCCGGCGTAGGCGAGCAGCATCCGAGCCTGGCCGAGCAGGTCCAGGGCCAGGTTGGCCAGCGCCACGTCCTCTTCGAGCTCGGGTGCACGGGTGGTCCACTCTGCGAGCCGGCACGAGGCGACCAGCGCGTCGTCGCCCAGCCGCAGCGTGTAGGCGAACAGGTCCGCGGGATCCGGTGCGTCGGCGTCCGGCGCGCTGGCGTCCGGCGCGCTGGCGTCTCGCGCGTCGTCGGCCCGCGCGTCGGCGTCCGGCGTCACAGGTGCTCGACCCCGTCGGGCACGGAGTAGAAGGTGGGGTGCCGGTAGACCTTGTCGGCGGCCGGGTCGAAGAACGGCTCCTTCTCGTCCGGGCTGGACGCGGTGATCGTCCCAGCCGGCACCACCCAGATGCTGACGCCCTCGCCGCGCCGGGTGTAGAGGTCGCGGGCATTGCGCAGCGCCATCGCGGCGTCGGAGGCGTGCAGGCTGCCGACGTGGACGTGGGCGATGCCGCGCCGGCTCCGCACGAACACCTCCCAGAGCGCCCAGGCGTCCGGCCTGCTCACGAGCCGATCCCGTCCGGCGGGCCGATGGGGGCACCGGCCTCGCGACGGTGCCGGCCCCGCCCGCTCACGCCGCCACCTGAGCGCGCTTGGCGGCATACGCGGCGGCGGCTTCGCGGACCCAGGCGCCCTCGTCGTGGGCCGCCCGGCGCCGGGCGATCCGCTCGGCGTTGCACGGGCCGTCGCCGGACAGCACGCGCTTGAACTCCACCCAGTCGATCGGTCCGTAGTCGTAGTGCCCGCGTTCGGCGTTCCACCGCAGGTCGGCATCGGGCAGCGTCAGACCCAGCGCCTCGGACTGCGGGACGGACATGTCGACGAAGCGCTGCCGCAGCTCGTCGTTGGTGTGCCGCTTGATCTTCCAGGCCATCGACTGCGCCGAGTGGGTGGAGTCCGCGTCGGACGGGCCGAACATCATCAGCGACGGCCACCACCAGCGGTCCACGGCGTCCTGGGCCATCGCCTTCTGCGCCGGCGTCCCGTGCGAGAGCGTGTGCAGGATCTCGAAGCCCTGCCGCTGGTGGAACGACTCCTCCTTGCAGATGCGCACCATCGCCCGCGCGTACGGGCCGTAGGAGGAACGGCACAGCGGCACCTGGTTGACGATCGCGGCGCCGTCCACCAGCCAGCCGATCGCGCCCATGTCGGCCCAGGTCGGCGTCGGGTAGTTGAAGATCGAGGAGTAGCGCTGCCGCCCGGTGTTCAGGGCGTCGAGCAGGTCGTCGCGGTTGACGCCGAGCGTCTCGGTGGCGGAGTAGAGGTAGAGCCCGTGGCCGGCCTCGTCCTGCACCTTGGCGAGCAGGATGGCCTTGCGGCGCAGGCTCGGGGCCCGGGTGATCCAGTTGCCCTCGGGCTGCATGCCGATGATCTCGGAGTGCGCGTGCTGCGCGATCTGCCGGACGAGGGAGGCGCGGTACTTGTCCGGCATCCAGTCACGCGGCTCGATCCGCTCGTCGGCCTCGATCAGCGCGTCAAACCGTTCGGCCAGGCCAGCCGGCGCATCCCCCTGCCCGGTGCCCATCGCATTCCCTCCCCGTGCCCCGTCCTCCCTCTAATTGTGACACGTACCCGCATCGGGCCTCAACAGATGTAACAGTCGATCCACGAGAATCGATGGCGTCGACACGTCGAGGTGTCGCATCCTGTGTCCATGAACACGGAGGCACCGGAACTGCCCAGCCAACGGACCAAGGTGAGCAGCAGGAACCAGATCACCCTGCCAGCCGCTGTGCTGGCCGGGGCGGAGATCCGCGCCGGGGACGTGCTGCGGGTCGAGGTGGTCGCCGACGGCGTGATCCGGCTGGTCCGCGAGCGCAGTCGACTCGACGCGATCATCGGCATCGCCCCCGACCTCACAGCCCACACCGATCTGGAGACGCTGCGCGACGAATGGCACAGGTAGTCCCTCAGCATCTGCTCGGCGGCCAGCCGCTGCTGGTCCGCCCGAGCCCCGAGTCATCGTCGTCGCCAGGTAGACCCAACCGATCAGGTCAGGTTCGGAACTCCGTCACACCACACGACGTCGGCGTCCGCCAGGATCGCCCACCGGCACGCGACGCTCTCCATGTCACGGGCGAACACCGTCTGATTCCCCTCACCCTCGTAGAACAGGACGGCACTGCCGTCCACCATCCCTAGGCCCCAGGCCACGACGGCGGCCTCGTCATCGACCCCGTTCTCCTCGTCCTGCCACGCCGGACGCAACAGAGCGAACAACCGGGGCACCTGCGCGAGGAGAGCCGCCGGCAGCGTCAAGGACGGCACTTCGACGCGGTCAAGAATCATGAGCGTGCTCCTCATAGCATGTGTCGATTTTGTATACACACTGCTGCACGCTAGCTCTGGCTGACCTCCTCCGTCAAGAGTGTGTAGGCAAACCTACGAACCCTCCGTAGGCTCTAGCGATATGACGACAGACGCGGCTAGCTACACCGACGCGCGTCCGCTGCAGGTGCGGGTCGCGGACGACGTCCGAGCCAAGATCGAGGCTGGCGAGTACGCGCCGGGTGCGCAGCTCCCGACCCTGCACGACATGGCGGCCAAGTACCTGTGCAGCATGGCGGTCGTACGAAAGGCACTGGATCTCTTGAGGCAACAGGGCTTGGTCGTCAGTCGCCAGGGCAAGGGTTCGTTCGTGCGCCAACGGCCCAACGTTGTCCGTCATGGCACGGAGCGCTATGCGCGAAGTAGGTGGCAAGGAGGAGCGGCGACAACGATCGTTGCCGCCGAGTCCGAGGCGCAAGAAATCAAGGCTACGCGAATAATTCGTGACCTTGCCGAAGTCAGCCCACCTGACTCCGTTGTCGGTCGTCTGCATATTGAACCGAACGAGCGGGTCTGGGTACGCAAGCGCACGATATTCCTCGACGGTCGGCCGAGTCAGTTGGCTGACTCATACTATCCGCGCAATGTCGCTCATGGCACGGCATTGCAAGACGAGGAGACAGGTCCGGGTGGGGACTTCGCGCGGCTGGACGATTCGGGTCACACGCCCAGCAATATCCGCGAGGAATGGGTCGCCCGAATGCCGACGAGCCCGGAATCGAGAGCACTACAACTTCCCGAGGGTACTCCGGTAATCGATTTCATCCGAACCATATTCGATCAGGACCATCGCCCTGTCGAGGTCATGCTGTCAGTGATCGCCGGCGACACAGTCTCATTCTGTTACGAATTTCCAGTGCCCGACTAACGGATCACTCGACTCCGCTGGCAGGCAGTAGGCCACCCTCGGGTGAACTCACGATCCGCCACGATCCGCCACGCCACGCGATTGCTTCCTGGTCCGTGAGCTTTACCAGTGGCATTTCCATTGGCCAGGAAGCCAGTATCCGCTCAAGCTTGGACCTCATGCGTTCGTCGTCCACGTGTGGAAGAATCCGAAAATCTAGAAATCCCGCACCTCTCGTGTCCATGAGGCCTGGCGCCAGCGCACGGTCATCAAGATCGGCAATGTAGGAGATGTCGGGACAGAGCACAATCGCGCCGGCACTGACGCCCGCGTAAACGATGTCGAGACGGCGTACCAATTCCAAGAAATTGGTACGCTTCAGGTGCTGAAGAAGGAAGTATGTATTGCCTCCCGCGACCACAACGAGGTCGGCGCCACGAAGCGATTCTTCGACTCCCGCAGCGTCATTTATGGCGAGATCCAGTTCGCTGATGACAAATCCGTTGGAGATCAACCAATCCCGGTCTTTGTCGATCCACGGGGCACTGGCGTAGGCGCCGCCGGCAGTGGGGACAAAGACGGTCTGAAGTGCGCCGGGATCTCTTGGAAGGACACAAGACAGTCCACTGAGATGCTTCGAGGCGAGGAATGCTGTGTTCATGACAAGTCGTAGCGTACAGATCTGATGTCGGCACGGCGCCAGCCTGCGTGCCTGCCTGGCTGTACGGAACGCCTGAGAAACGGGGTAGCGAGCGTAGGCGCTGGCCGGGAGGCTGGTCGGCGAACGATGTCGCATCGTGGATAGAGGTGGGAACAGACGTGGGCGAGACGACGCCGCGGGTGCCGGAGCGGCCTTCGCTGGACGGGCTGGAGGCGTTCTGGAGCCAGCGGTGGGAGCGCGACGGGACGTACCGCTTCGACCGGCCCGGCGACCGGGCGTCCGTGTTCTCCATCGACACCCCGCCGCCGACCGTCAGCGGCTCCCTGCACGTCGGGCACGTGTTCTCCTACACCCACACCGACATCGTCGCCCGCTATCAGCGGATGCGCGGCCGGCACGTGTTCTACCCGATGGGCTGGGACGACAACGGGCTGCCGACCGAGCGCCGGGTGCAGAACCACTACGGGGTGCGGTGTGAGCCTTCGCTGCCCTACGACCCCGCCTTCCAGCCGCCGACACCGATCGCCAGGAAGGGCGAGCGGCCGGTCGTGGACATCTCGCGGCGCAACTTCGTGGAGCTGTGCGAGCTGCTGACCGGCCAGGACGAGAGGGCGTTCGAGGAGCTCTGGCGCCGGCTCGGGCTGTCGGTGGACTGGACGATGACGTACACGACGATCGGCGAGCGGGCCCAGCGCGTCTCGCAGCAGTCGTTCCTGCGGCTGCTCGCTGCCGGGGAGGCGTACCAGGCTGAGGCGCCGACGCTGTGGGACGTGGGCTTCCGGACCGCCGTCGCGCAGGCCGAGCTGGAGGACCGCGAGCATGCCGGCGCCTGGCACCGCATCGCGTTCCACCGCCCCGACGGCACCCCACTCCCCATCGAGACCACCCGGCCCGAACTGCTCCCGGCGTGCGTCGCGCTGATCGCGCACCCGGACGACGAGCGGTACCAGCCGCTGCTGGGCACCACCGTCCGCTCGCCGGTATTCGGCGTCGAGGTTCCCGTGCTGGCCCATCCCGCGGCCGAGCCCGACCGCGGCACGGGCATCGCGATGTGCTGCACGTTCGGCGACCTGGCCGACGTCACGTGGTGGCGCGAGCTGAAGCTGCCGGCCCGGACGGTGGTCGGGCGGGACGGGCGCATCCTGCCCGACCCCCCGGCCGGGCTGGACGGCGCCGAGGGACGCAAGGCGTACGCCGAACTGGCCGGCGCCACCGTGCACACCGCGCGCGAGCGGGTGGTCGCGCTGCTGCGCGAGTCCGGCGACCTCGACGGCGAACCCGTGAAGACCGTCCGCCCGGTGAAGTTCTACGAGAAGGGCGACAAGCCGCTGGAGATCGTATCCAGCCGGCAGTGGTTCATCCGGTCCGTGGCACACCAGGACCTGCTGCTGCGCCGGGGTGAGGAGCTGCGGTGGCACCCGGCGTACATGAAGGCCCGGTACGACGACTGGGTGCGGGGGCTCAACGGCGACTGGCTGGTGAGCCGGCAGCGCTTCTTCGGCGTCCCGATCCCGCTCTGGTACCCGCTGGACGAGACCGGCGAGCCGCGGTACGACGCGCCGATCGTCCCCGACGCGCTGCCCGTCGACCCGTCCTCGGCCACCCCGCCCGGCTACACCGCCGACCAGCGCGGACGCCCCGGCGGCTTCACCGGCGAGCCGGACGTGATGGACACCTGGGCCACCTCCTCGCTCACCCCGCAGATCGTCTGCGGCTGGGAGAGCGATCCGGAGCTGTACGCCCAGACCTTCCCGATGGACCTGCGTCCGCAGGGCCACGACATCATCCGCACCTGGCTGTTCGCGACCGTGCTCCGCGCCGAGCTGGACGCCGGGACGCTGCCGTGGCGGCACGCCTCCCTGTCCGGCTGGATCCTCGACCCCGACCGCAAGAAGATGAGCAAGTCCAAGGGGAACGTCGTCACGCCGATGGGACTGCTGGAGGAGTTCAGCTCGGACGCCGTGCGCTACTGGGCGGCGAGCGGGCGTCCCGGCACCGACACGGCGTTCGACCAGGGGCAGATGAAGGTCGGCCGGCGGCTGGCCACCAAGCTGCTCAACGCCAGCCGGTTCGTGCTCGGCGTACCCGAGCCCGCCGCCGGCGCCGAGGTCACCGAGCCGCTGGACCGCGCGATGCTCGCCGCCCTGGACGAGGTGGTCCGGCAGGCGACCGAGGCACTGGACGACTTCGAGTACACCACCGCCCTCGGGCGCACCGAGCGGTTCTTCTGGTTCTTCTGCGACGACTACGTGGAGCTGGTCAAGCAGCGCGCGTACGAGGAGGCCGGGGCGGGCGCCGACTCGGCCCGGCTTGCCCTGCGGACGGCGCTGTCCACGCTGCTCCGACTGCTCGCGCCCTTCCTGCCGTACAGCACGGAGGAGGCGTGGTCGTGGTGGCACGACGACTCGGTGCACACCGCGCCCTGGCCGACGCCGACCGGCACCGATCCCGGCGCGGCGGCCCTGGTGCCGCTGGCCAGCACGGTGATCGGCGCCGTCCGCAAGGCCAAGTCCGACGCGAAGCGCTCGATGCGCACACCCGTCGACACGGTGCGCGTCTCCGGCCCGGCCGCCCGCCTGGCCGCCGTCGAGAGCCTACGAGCCGACCTCCGGGCCGCCGGCGCCATCGATGATCTCCAGCTCGTGCCGTCCACCGCCGAGGATCTCCACATCGAGGTCACTCTCGGCTCCAGTCAGCCGTGAACTCGCCGTTAGGGAAGCACTCTTTACACCGCTGGTAGCTGCTTCGTGAGGCGATAGCACAGGTGCTACAGTCGTCGTCATGAACGAGGTCGGACTTCGGGAGATGCGACAGAACGCCAGCGATCTGGTGCGTCGCGCCCAGGCGGGCGAACGGGTGACCATCACCGTTTCCGGCCGGCCAGCAGCCGTTCTGGGTCCGGTCGGCCGGAGCGCATGGCGACCTTGGGACGACCTCGCCGGCATCTTCGCCGAACCTGCCGACGACGACTGGGCATCCGACCGCGACCTGCTCGACGACTCTCTCACCGACCCCTGGATCACGCGTTGAGCCGTGGCATCCTCGACACCAGCGTCCTGATCGCCACCGACATCGCTCCCCTCCCCGGCGAGCTTGCCGTCAGCGTCGTCAGCATCGCCGAGTTGCACTTCGGCGTCCTGGTCGCCAAGAGTCAGGACTCGCGGGCGACGCGACTGGTGCGGCTCAGCGCGATCCAGCGACGGTTCGACCCCCTACCTGTCGACGACGCCGTCGCCGACAGCTACGGCCGCCTCGCCGCCCGGATCGCGGAGATGGGCCGACGGCCACGAGGGCGGGTCATGGACCTGCTGATTGCCGCCACCGCACACGCGCACGACGCCACCTTGTACACGAGAAACCCTGGCGACTTCGCCGGGCTGGACGACCTCGTCACGGTCGTCCCCCTCTGATCGACCATGCGGCCGGCACTTGGGCTGACCAGGCGAGTCCCCGTCGGCACCTGCCACCTGCCCCGCTGGCGCGAGTTCAGCCCACGCCCCGCATGTCGTCCGACGCCCACCTGCCGTCACGGCTCTGACCGGACCGCCACCTTGGACGAAGAAAGCTCATCGTCAGCCGTGGAACAGGACTGGGCCGGTGGGTGGTAGCGGGGGGGCCTCGCCGGCGTCGGCGGCCTTGGCGGCGAACGCGCGGAGGCCGGCGAGCTGGCGGTCGCCCAGCGAGAAGTCCAGCGCGCGGAAGTAGTGCGCGAGCGTCACGGCGTCGAAGACCTCCCAGCGTGCGGCGTCGGCGGCGACCTCGTCGATCTGGCGCAGGCACAGGTCGCGTGAGCGCAGGAACGCCTCGTGCACGTCCTTGACCAGGCCAGGGTGGTGCTCGGCGAACTCCCGCCGCACCGCCCACACCGCGAACACCATCGGCAGGCCGGACCACTCCCGCCAGGCCTCTCCGAGGTCGGTGACGGCGAGGCCCCGCGACGGCGCCTCGTAGGTGGCCCGCAGCGCCGGGTCGCCGATCAGCACGGCCGCCTCGGCTTCGAGCATCATCGCGCCGAGGTCGGGCGGGCAGCGGAAGTAGTCCGGCGTCACGCCGTGGCGTTCGGCCAGCAGCATCCGGGCGAGCAGGACGCTGGTGCGGCTGGTGGAACCGAGCGCCACCCGGCGTCCGTCCAGCCCGCCGAGCGGGCGCTTGGCGACCAGGTTCACCGACAGCACCGGCCCGTCCGAGCCCACCGCCAGGTCGGGCAGCACGAGCAGGTCGTCGGCGTGCCGCAGGTACTCGACCAGGCTGATCGGGCCGATGTCCAGCTCGCCGCTGACGAGCGCCTCGCTGAGCCGGTCCGGGGTGTCCTTGGTCAGCTCGACGTCGAGCAGCGCGCCGGTGCGCACCAGGCCGTGGTAGATCGGCAGGCAGTTCAGGAACTGGATGTGGCCGACCCGCGGCCGCCTCGGAACGTCACTGTCCACACCCCCGAGCGTACGGCCGCCGGAGCGGACGGCCACTCGGAACGTGACAGATCAGGCACCGGCGGCGCTGCCGGTGGCTCACAGTTCGACGACGCTGCCCTGCTCGTCCACGGCGTCGGCCTCGTGGTCGTCGGCCCAGACGCCACCGGTGGCCAGGTACCGGAACCGGTGCCGGCCCGCCGGCAGGGTGAGCGAGACGCTGCGGGTGCCGTTGCGGCGCGGGACGAGGGTGTGCCGGCCCGGCTGCCAGCCGTTGAAGTCGCCGACGACGCTCACGTCCCCGCCGGGGAGGTCGAGCGGCAGCGCGAACGTGACCTTGGTCTTGGTCTTGCCCACCGGCGTGCGCTTGAGCACGGGTGTCCTCCTGGTGCCTGGAGTCTGCGGGGACGCGGCACGCCATCACGCCGTTGGGACAGCGGCCACCGCGCGATAGTAACCACAATTAAGGGCAAATACCCCAGGAGGCGCCAATCATTTCATGATCGCCGCAATCTGGCATTTCCCCCCTATGCACGCGCATCGGCGTATCGTGGAGGTGCCGCGGGCCAGACCAACCTGCGGAAGTAGCGGCCCGACCCTCCGGACGGTGGGTGCGGGCCGTCGCGCTGTGGGGAACACCGGTACGGCGCGGATCCCCGAGCAGACGGCGTGGGTCGCACCAGCGGTCATGCTTTGACCCAGCCCCGGCCGTCGCCGGTGTCGCGCTCCATGCGCACGGTCGGGCCGTCGGGCGTGAGCGAGAAGTAGACCCCGTCGCGCAGCAGCATGGACAGCGCCCGGCCGGTGATCGCGTCCAGGATGACCGGGGGACGGTCGGGGACGTGCCAGGTGATCGTGCGGTCGGTCTGGTCGACGGTGACCCGCAGTTCGACCTCGGCGCCGTTGCCGGCCGGGTGGTCGAAGCGGGCGCGGTACTCGTGGACGCCGGCCGTGTAGACGGGGTGGTCTGTCATCGGTGCGCCTTTCAGAGGTGCGGCCGGGCGTCGGGGTCGGTCGGGCGGCCGTGCCCGTCGAGCAGGCCGGCCGCGTCGAGGACGTCCAGGGCCCGGCGTCGGAGCGTGCAGCCGCGGACGGGACGACCGCTGCCGGTCCTGCCCTCGCGCCACGGCCACAGGCAGGCCGTGCAGGCGCGGCGGTTGGGACAGCGCCGGCGGCGGTGTGCTGCCGCGGTGCGGCGTGCGGCGCGGATCTCGTCGTCGTCAGGGGTCATCGTCGTCCCTCTCGTGCCGGCCGATCCGGCGGAAGCGCGGCAGCGGCGCCGGGGATGGTTCCTGCCGCTGCCGCGCTTCCGTTCCTGCACACCCACACCCGGGGCGAGAGCCGGACCAGGCGCGGGCGGGCGTGCCGGCCTCCGTCCTGACTGGTGACGGGGGCCACACTCCGAGTGAACTACGAGGCGGACAGGAAATCAACCCTCTGAAATAAGTCCGCTCATTTTAGGCGGACTAGAATCGGGAGGTCTCGGTCGAGCGGGCGACAGTTGCGGCCACCTCGGTCTGGCCTGCTAAATTTGCCGAGACATCCGCTCAGCAAATTTGGGGGTACGGGATGTCGGACATGATCGGCTCGGCTCTCCTGCGGCGCTACATCGGCCGCCGGTTCACGGCCCTGCGCCTGCGGGCCGGGCTCACCCAGGATCAGGCAGCCAAGGCGCTCCAGCGCAGCCGCGCCACCCTGGGCCGGATCGAGGACGGCGACGACGGGGTCCGGTTCCGCGACAGCGACGTGAAGGCGATGCTGGAGCTGTTCGACGCCGCGCCGGAGGACGGCGAAGTCCTGCTGGCGCTCACCGCCGAGACCCGCAACGGCCGCCGCAAGTCCTGGTGGCACGACTACACCCAGACCGCCCTACCGGAGTGGTTCGGCCTGTACGTCTCCCTGGAAGACGGCGCCGAGACGATCCGCCAGTACCAGTCGGAACTCGTCCCCGGCCTCCTCCAGACCCGCGCCTACGCCGAGCAGGTCAACAGCGTGCCCGCCGGCTACGTCGATGCGGAGGAGACCCAGCGCCGCGTCAACGTCCGGCTGGAGCGTCAGTCGCTCCTGACCAGGCCACGCGCGCCCCATCTGAGCGTGATCCTGAACGAAGCCGTGCTCCACCGCCCGGTTGGGGGCACTGCGGTAACGGTGGAACAGTTCTCGCACCTGCTCGAGGCCACGCAACAGGCCAACGTCTCCGTCCGTGTCCTGCCGTGGTCGACCGGCGTACACGGCGGCATGGGAGCGAGCGCGTTCACGCTGCTCGACTTCCCGAAAGACCCTCACACCGGCGAACTGCTGGAGCCACCACTGGCCTACGTCGACACGCTCACCGGTGCCATGTATCTCAACAAACCCGACGAAGTGAACGCTTATCGCCTCACCTGGGACGATCTGGGCGAACGAGCCCTCGACGAGTCGGCGTCGAGGAAGGCGATCACCGCAGCGTTGAAAGGAATCACTCATGCCTGATCTGAGTCGCGCCGTCTGGCGCAAGAGCACCCGCAGCAACAATGGAGGCGAGTGTGTCGAAGTAGCGACCAACCTACGCGACGAGCACGGCGTCGTCCTCGTCCGCGACAGCAAGAACCCCACCGGACCCGTCCTCACCTTCGCCCCCCACGAGTGGGCAGCGTTCCTCGGCGGCGTGCACGATGGCGAGTTCGACACGGTCTAGTTACGGCGGACCCGTCCACCCACTGCCCGTGGGCATGATCGCGGGTAGTGGGGAACTCGGCGGCGGGTGTGCGGGCGCTCGGGTATCGTGGACTGCTTGTGCGCCCCGTCCCCGGGCGCACCCCGTCGAAGCCGGGCGTCCCGGGGCGCGCAACGTGCGCGCCGGGCCTAGGGCAGTGGGCAATCCTCCAAGAACGCCGACGAGGAGCCGTGCTGTGCCCCCGGATCTGCCCGCCGACCTGTCCACCGAGCTCGCCCGCGAAGCCACCCACCTGGCGGCTTCCCGCGCCGCCCTGCACGCGATGCGCGAACGCACGGCGTCCCTGATCGACGCCGCCGGGTCGAGTGACGTGGCCGGCGACCCGTTCTCGTCCGAGGCGCTCGCCCGGACGCTGTACCTGCGGATGGAACAGCTCCTCGACGACGGCGCCACGCCCCTGTTCTTCGGCCGGCTCGACCACCTGCCCGACGACGGCCCGTACACGGGCGAGACGTTCCACGTCGGGCGCCGGCACGTGAACGACGCCACCGGAAACCCGATGGTCGTCGACTGGCGGGCGCCGGTGTCCACCGCGTTCTACCGCGCCACCGCACTCGACCCGCGCGGCGTGGCGCTGCGCCGCCGGTTCGGCTTCGCCGGGGGAAGCCTGACGAGCTTCGAGGACGAACACCTCAGCCGGGGCGAGGAGACCGGCGCCGCCAGCCGCATCCTCACCGAGGAGATCGAGCGCCCCCGCGTCGGGCCGATGCGCGACATCGTCGCCACCATCCAGCCCGACCAGGACGCGCTGGTCCGTGCAGACCTCGACGCCAGCCTGTGCATCCAGGGTGCGCCGGGCACCGGCAAGACCGCGGTCGGCCTGCACCGGGCCGCCTACCTGCTCTACACCCACCGCCAGCGGCTGCGGCACAGCGGCGTGCTGGTGGTCGGGCCGAACACCGCGTTCCTGTCCTACATCGCCCAGGTGCTGCCGGCGCTCGGCGAGGTGGACGTGCGGCAGGTCACCGCGGATGCGCTGGCGGCGAGGGTTCCGGTGCGGGCCTCCGACCCGTCCGAGGTCGCCAGGGTCAAGGGCGATGCCCGGATGGCCACCGTGCTGGCCCGTGCCCTGGACGCCGCGATCACCCGGCCGGACGCGACGCTGATGGTGAACGACGCCGGCACCCGGCTGCGGCTCGGCCCGGACGAACTCGCCCGTCTGGTCGACGACGTCCGCCGGGAGGGACTGCCGTACGCCGCCGGCCGGGACCGGGTGGGGTTGCGGGTGGCCGAACGGCTCCGCCGGCTGCTCGAACGCCGTGGGGAGTCCCCGTCCGACCAGTGGGTCGCCCGGATGGCCAGGTCGAAGGCCGTCCGGGTCTGGCTGGACGGTGTGTGGCCGGCCGCCGATCCGCCCTCCGTGGTGGCTCGGCTGCTCGGCGACCCTGCATTCCTGGCCCAGGTGGCGGGCGACGTGCTGACCGAGGCCGAGCAGGACGCGATGCGCTGGGAGAAGCCGCCGCGGAACGTCCGTGCGGCGCGCTGGTCGGCGGCGGACGCCACCCTGGTGGACGAGGTCGCGGGGCTGCTCGACCGGATGCCCAGCTACGGCCACGTCATCGTGGACGAGGCCCAGGACCTTTCGCCCATGCAGGCGCGGGCCATCGCGCGGCGGTCGCGGCACGGCTCGCTCACCGTGCTCGGCGACCTGGCCCAGGGCACGGCCGTCCATGCCGCGCGCGACTGGCCCACCCTGCTCGGCCACCTCGGCAAGGCCGACGCGGCGGTGGTGCCGCTCACCCGCGGCTACCGGATGCCCGCCGAGATCGTCGCGCTGGCCAACCGCCTGCTGCCGAGCCTGGCGTCCGGCGTGGCCCCGGCTGAGTCACTGCGGCGGGCCGCGGGCTCGCTGTCGGTGCTGCCGGTCGCGTCAGGTGCCGGGTCGGCGGGCGCGGAGCTGACCGACGCGGTGGTGGAGGCGGTCGCCGAGGCGCTGGACTCGGAAGGATCGATCGCGGTGATCACCGCGGACGGCGACCTCGCGGCGGTAGCGGCGGCCCTGGTCGAAGCCGGGATACCGACGATCCGGTTGGACGCCGAGGAGTCGGCCGTCCCGGTCCTGGCCGGCCCGGCCGCACGGGTGACGGTGGTGCCGGCACGGCTTGCGAAAGGCCTGGAGTATGACCATGTGGTCGTCGTGGAACCGGCGGCGATCGTCGACGCGGAGCCTCGTGGGCTGCACCGCCTCTACGTGGTGCTCACCCGCGCGGTGTCCCGGCTCGTCGTCTTGCACGCCCGTCCCCTGCCGCCCCAACTGACCTGAGTGGGAGCGATGTCAGGAGACCGGGAGCGGGGTCGTGTCGAGAGGTCCGGTGAACGGCTCGGGCATCGGAACCAGTTCGCCCACGGGGAAGTCCTCGGAGACCGCATACTCCTGGCCGGCGAGCCGATACACGTGAATCGTGTTCGTCGTGGGCTCGACCCGGAGGTAGAGGGGGATACCGGCCGTCGCGTAGACGGCTACCTTCGTCATCCGGTCGATGAGGCGGGACCCGGGAGACACGACCTCGACGACCAACGCGACATCGGCCGGGTCGAACCGGCTGGTGTTGCCGGGGTTGGCCAGCGTGACCACCATCGCGTCCGGTACCAGGTAGCCGTCCCGCGCCGCGCTGGTCCACACACCCGCGGCGCCGGCACGCCAGCCGGCCGGCACGATGAGGTTCAGGGCAGCCTGGAGCGCCACGGCCACCCCGTTGTGGGCGAACCCCGACGGAGGTGTCACGATCAGGGCTCCCTCGAGAAGCTCGTACCTGTTCCCGTCCTCGGGGATGGCGTCCACATCGGCCACCGTCCACTCGGCGGAGTCAGGCGCGCCGAGGGCATCGTGCACCGGAGTCCTGGCCGGAACGCCCATCGGTGTCACCTCCTCGAAACCGCAGCACAGCCAGTCTAGGCCCGTGCTGCTCAGGCGGCGGGAGCGTCATCGCCGCGGAGGGCGGTGCGGAGGTGGGCCCGCTCGGCGCGGCGTTCGGCCGCGCGCGCGGCCACCCGTCGCGCGAACGCCTCGCGCGGCCGCCGGAGCAGGAAGTACGACAGCGGTGCCGAAATCAGCAGCGCCCCCAGCACGAGGAACCACCGCCGGAACCCGATGCCGTACAGCACCGCGGCACAGCCGAGGAACACCGCGAACCGCGCCGCCGTGTAGACCAGCCCGGGGTGGAGCCGCGTCACGTCAGCTCCACATGGGCTGCGGCTCGGCCCGCCGCTCGGCCAGCGGCACCGGGCCGTCGTACTCACGGATGCGTTCGTACAGGGTGTTCCGCTCGACGGGCCGGAACCCGGCGTCCCGGATCAGGGTGAGCAGGTCCTCGCGGTGCATGGTGTTCGGCGTGCCGTACTCGTCGGCGTCGTGGGTGATCTTGTACTCCACCACCGAGCCGTCCAGGTCGCTCACGCCGAAGTTCAGCGAGAGCTGGGCCAGCGAGACGCCGTGCATCACCCAGAAGCACTTCACGTGCGGCACGTTGTCGAACAGCAGCCGCGACACCGCGAAGGTCTTCAGCGACTCCGCCGGCGACGCCATCGAAGTACGGGCCTGCAGCCGGTTGCGGACGACCCCGTCGGCCGAGTCGTGGAAGTCGTGCTGGTACCGCAGCGGGATGAACACCTGGAAGCCACCGG
The DNA here is from genome assembly GCA_963740255.1 of uncultured Actinomycetota bacterium. Taxonomy (GTDB): domain Bacteria; phylum Actinomycetota; class Actinomycetes; order Mycobacteriales; family Cryptosporangiaceae; genus CAVUDO01. The sequence goes on from CAVUDO010000002.1 coordinate 2,207,545, forward strand.
TCTCGTCCTGCAGCTCGCGCAGCCGGAGCACGTGGTCGACCCGGTGCCTGGGCTCCTCGATGTGGCCGTAGAGCATCGTGGACGGCGTCTTGAGGCCCTTGCCGTGCGCGATCCGGTGGATCCGCGACCAGTCCTCCCAGTGGGTGGCGTGGTCGACGATGTGCTGGCGGACCTCCCAGTCGAAGATCTCCGCGCCGCCGCCGGTCAACGAGGCCAGCCCGGCGTCGATCAGCTCGTCCAGGATCTCGTCGGCCGGCAGGCCGGAGATCTTCTCGAACCAGTGGATCTCGGTGGCGGTGAACGCCTTCAGCGAGACGTTCGGCAGCACCTCCTTGAGCGCGCGCAGCGACCGGGGATAGTAGCGCCACGGCAGCGTCGGATGCAGCCCGTTCACGATGTGCAGTTCGGTCAGGCCCTCCGGCTCCATCTCCTTGGCCAGCCGGACGGCCTCCTCGATGCGCATCGTGTACGCGTCCTTCTCGCCCGGCTTGCGCTGGAAGGAGCAGTAGGCGCACGAGGCGGAGCAGACGTTCGTCATGTTCAGGTGCCGGTTGACGTTGAACACCACCACGTCGCCCTGCAGCCGGGTGCGGACCTCGTGCGCCAGCCCGCCCAGCCAGGCCAGGTCGTCGCACCCGTACAGCGCCACGCCGTCGTCGAACGACAGCCGTTCGCCGGCCCGCACCTTCTGTTCCAGCTCGCGCTTGAGTCCGGCGTCCATGCCTACGAGGCTACCGGCGCAACCGGGGCCGGCCACCGCAGCGGGCCGACCTGTGGCCGACGGCACCCGCCACGGAAACGTCCGCGTGACGCCGAAGTGCCGCTTTGTTCGGTTCTGGCATCTTCGTCCGGTTCTGGCGTCAAACAGCGTGCACTGGTCGGATTGCGGATGGATAGTCCGCAAGAACCAGATCATCCAATCGGGTGTCATCCGCTGTGACAGATGCCAAAATGTTTGGGGCGCGCACGGCACACCGGAGCGCGTCAGGCTACGGCGATCGGGGCGTATGCGCGGATCACATCCGGTGCCGGCGACCACACCGGCACGGCGTAGGCGGAGCGGGTCGGCTGTCCGACTCGCGCTCCCCGCTGCGCTCGCCCTCGCGGTGGCCGGTGCGCCGGGCACCGCGGCCGCCGGGCCTCCCGTGCCGCCGGTCGTCCCGCCTTCCGCGGGCGTCGTCCCCGCCGTGCCGGCCGCCACCCCGCCGGCCGTCCCGCCCGACGCCGGCAGCGTTCCGGTGCTGGGACGCGAACTCCCCGCCGCCTTGTTACCGCATCCCAGTGAGGCACCCAGCGCGCCGGCTGTCACCGCCGGAACCGCGACGCCCATCCTGCAACGCATCGCGCGGGAGGAAGCCGCGGTCGAGTCCCTCGCCGAACGGGTCAACGACGCCACCGGCGTCCTCGCCCAGCGCAGGTCGGCCCAGTACACCGCCACCGCCGCCCTGACGTCGGCCACCTCGACGCTCACCCTCGCCGAGCGTGACGCCGACCGGTTCGTCCGCACGATCTACCGCGCCTCGTCCGCCCTTCCGGACGACGTCCTCAGCGCCCCGCCGATCGCCGGCCTGGCGCTGGTGGTGCCCGGCGACCATCCGATCTACCGCCTCGCGGTGGCGCAGAACAGTTTCGACGACTCGGCCGCGCTGGCCGCGAAGGCCAACCAGGAGGTGCAGCGGGCCGACCGGACGCTCGCCGGGTTGCGCCGCCAGCTCACCACCCGCGGCGGCGCCCTGCGGGAGCTCAAGGCCACGCACGCCGCCGCACTCGCCGCCGCCCAGCGGGCCCGCGACGCCCAGAACCTGATCCTGGGCCAGGCCGTCGGCGACAACAGCGGCCGCCAGGGCACGGCGGCCACCCGCGCGGTGGCCTACGCGCTGGCCCAGCTCGGCAAGCCGTACGTGTGGGGGGACGAGGGGCCGGACACCTTCGACTGCTCCGGGCTGGTGCAGACCGCCTACGCCACGGCCGGCGTCCGGCTCCCCCGCACGGCCCGGCCGCAGTACCGCGCCACGCAGACGGTGCCGGTGAACGCGCTGCTCCCCGGTGACCTGCTGTTCTTCGCCACCGACAAGAGCAACTGGGACTCCATCCACCACGTCGGCATCTACCTCGGCCGGGGCCGGATGGTGCACGCGCCCACCACCGGCGACGTGGTGAAGATCGCCCCGGTGTGGTGGGCGGAGTTCTACGCGGCGACCCGGGTGGTGCCCGGCGTGAACGGCCCCGCGGTGCCCATCCAGATACCGGTCGAGTCGCCCCGGCCCGCGCCGCGCCCCCGCCCGGTGCCCCGGCCGAAGCCGACGCCTGTTCCGTCCGCCCCGGCGCCCCGGCCGACACCGTCGGGATCGCCGTCGCCCAGCCCGTCCGCCTCGGGCACCCCGACGTCCGGACCGCCGACACCGCCCAGCTGCCCGACGCCGGCGCCCGCGGCGCCACCGTCGCCGGCCCCGGGCACACCGCCCTGCGCCTCGCCGACACCGGCCGGCTCGACCTCACCCTCCGCGCCGGCCGGGTCCCCGTCCACGCAGTCGACGCCGTCCCCGGCCGCCAGCTCGACCGTGCCGCCCCGGTCACCGTCGACGACCGGCTAGCCCGGGTCCCGTAGGCTCCGGGAACGGCCGCCAGCCGCGCCTCTCGCTCGAGGTCTGGCGTCGCCGTGCGACGGCGGGAGGCACGGGGACGCGGGAAGGATGAGGTGCGATGACATCGCGGACGTGTGCTGCGTGCGGCTGGGAGGTGCCCGCGGCGCTCGGCTTCTGCGGGCACTGCGGCAACGCGATGGCACCGGCCGCGCTGACCCAGGTCCGCCCCGTCGGCACCCCTCCCGCGCCCGCCCCGGCCGCACCCCTTCCGACCCCGGGCACGCCTGCTCCGCTGACCACCGCCGGGCCGGCGACGGCCCCCGCGGGCAATGGGCCGCCCGTCTTTCCCCAGTCCGAGACCGCACCGGGCCCGTCTGCCTCCCCACCCCAGGACGCCGGATCGCCGGCCGGCGTCTCGCAGAACACGGTGAGCGTCGACCTCTCGTTCCTGCCCAGTGGTTCCCGGTTCGGCGAGAATCTGTCGGCCGACGACCATCTCGCCACTGCCGTCCAGTCCCCGGAGGACCTGGCCGCGGCCAGGCACTTCGCCCGACGTCCGGGCGGGCCCGGCCCGCCCTCCGCGACGGCGCCACCGGGCGTCGCTCCACCCGGAGGGACTCCACCGGGCTCGGTGCCCGGCGCGGCCCCTCCCGGCTACGGCGAGGGCTACCTGAGCGTGGCGGGCTATCCCTCCGTCTTCCCGCCGGCGGCGCCTCCGCCCGCGATGCCGCCCGCGATGCCGTCCGCGATGCCGTCCGCGATCCAGGGGCCCTACCCTCCGGGGCCCGGTCCCGGGGCGATCTACCCCGGTCCGTACCACGCGGTCGACGCCACGGTGCCCACCGCCGGAGCGGGCCACCCGCCCGCGGCCGGGACTGCCGCGTCGGCGAGCCCGTATCCGCCGGGCCCGTTGCCACCCGGGGCCTACCCGCCGGGAAACCCGTACGCCTACGGCGTCGGGCCGGGCGCGGCCTACCCCCAGATGCTGCCGTTCGCGCAGCCCGGAGGGCCGTCCGCCCAGCCGTCCGCGCCGTTTCGCCCAGCCGACAGGACCGGCGAGCTGGTGCTGTTCGGACCAGGTGACGGGCTGCTCCACACCGGGGAGATCACCGGATCGCTCACCGGCGCGATCCTGGGGGCGAACGTGGCGCCGCCCCGGAAGCTGCCGCAGTCGCGCTCGAAGCAGACCATCATCGTGGTCGTGGTGGCCATGGTGGTCGCCGCGATCGCGGCAATGGGTGTGGCGATGCTGTTCAGCTCGAGCGTGTCCGAGCTGCTCAGGGGCGTTTTCGGCGACTGACCCGGCCCACGGGGCTGGGCCGGCGGCGGCCGGTGGCCGGCTCGTCTTCCCCGTCGACGCGCTGATCCGGCACCTCACGGCCGGATCCCCCGCGAGCTGGCGTCTCACCACCACCCGGTGCCTCACGAGCGGACGCCTCACGAGCGGACGCGTCACGGCCGGGCACGTCACGGCGCGCGTCCCTGGCACGGCGCGACACCGCCACCTCGGGCATCGCCCGGGCGATCTGGAACACGGCCTCGGTGATCAGCTCCGGCGTGGTCGCCAGGTTCAGCCGGGCGAACCCCGTGCCCTCGTCCCCGAACTCCGGTCCCGCGCTCAGCGCCACCCGGGTCCGTTCCAGCAGCACCGCCGCCGGGTCGTCGCCCAGACCGCACCGGCGGAAGTCCAGCCAGGCCAGGTACGTGGCCTGCGGCAACTGGTAGCCCACAGCCGGCAGGTGCGAGGCACGCAGGTCGGCGAGCAGGCGCCGGTTGGTGTCCAACGCGGCCAGCAGCTCGTCCAGCCACGCCTCGCCGGAGTCGAACGCGGCGATGCTGGCCAGCACCCCGAGCAGGCCGGCGCCGTACTGCACCTCCTTGGGGATCCGGGCGAGGTTGTCGCTGGCGTCCTCACCGGCCACCAGCAGGGCGCACTTCAGGCCGGCGAGGTTCCACGCCTTGGACGCCGAGACCAGGATGAACGCCCGCCGGGCGGCGTCGGCGTCCAGCATCGCGAACGGGATGTGGGTGTGGCCGAAGTAGGTCAGCGGTGCGTGGATCTCGTCGGAGACGATCCGGACGCCGTACCGGTCGGCGAGCCTGGCCACCGCCGACAGCTCGGCCCAGGTGTGCACGAGGCCGGTCGGGTTGTGCGGGTTGCAGAGCAGGTACGCCCGCGCCCCGGCCGCGAAGTCGGCCTCCAGCCGGGCGAGGTCGAGGGAGTAGCCGTCCGGCCCGTGCGCGAGCGGACTGGCGACCAGGCGCCGTCCGGTGCGTTCGATCCAGGAGAAGAACGGCGGGTAGACCGGGGTGTTGACCACCACCCCGTCGCCGGGTGCGGTGACCACCCGGAGCGCCTCGATCGCCCCGCTCGCGACGTCGGGCATCAGGAACATCTGGCCCGGGTCGGCATGCCAGCCGTACCGCCGGGTCGCGAACCCGGCAAACGCCTCGTACAGGCCGTTCGGGTGGGCATAACCCGTATCGGAGCGACGCACCGCGTTGACCAGCGCGGCCTGCACCGGCTCAGCAAGCTCGACGTCCATCTCGGCCACCCAGAGCGGAAGGACGTCCGCGGGGTAGCGCCGCCACTTCAGGCTGCGCCGGGACGCTAAGCCCGCCGAGGATGCCCACACGTTCGCCATGCGGCACATCATGCCGGACCGCCCCCGGCTCTTGCGGGCTGACCAGCACTCCCGCTCTACCGGCACCCGGGTCACCGACCGGCCGAGCCGGCCTACGCGGAGCCGCGGTCGCGGCGCTAGGGTCTTCAGGGATGAGTCGAACTCTTGCCTGGCACCGTGTGGACGCGTTCGGCGCGGAAGCCTGCGTGGTCGACCACGGCGACGGGCTGCGCGCCCACGGCTGGACGCTCGGCGCCAACCCGACCACGTTCCACAGCACGTACACGCTGCGGACCGACAGCGGATGGCGGTCGAGCTCCCTCGAAGTCCGCACCGAGGGTGCGGGCTGGTCGCGCACGCTGAAGCTGCGACGCGACGCCGACGGCTGGCAGGTGCGCGCCAGCGAGACCGGCGCGCTGGACGGCAGCCTGCCCGGCACCGAACTGCCCGAACGGCTGGCGGACTGCGTGGACGTGGACCTCGGCCTGAGCGCGCTGACCAACACCCTGCCGGTGCGCAGGCTGGGCATGCTGACCGCACCGGCAGGCACCACCTACGACCTCACGATGGCGTGGATCCAGGTGCCGACGCTCGCGGTGATGCCCGACAAGCAGCGGTACACCGCGCTCGGCAACGGCCGGGTCGCCTACGACAGCGACCGCTACCATGTCGAGCTCGAACTGGACGCCGACGGTTTCCTCGTCCACTACCCCGGCCTGGCCCGCCGCGTCGGTTGACCGTGGCCAGCCGGCCGACACCGGGGCTAGGAGGGTGCCGTCTCCGCGTCGATCCAGCGGAGGTACGGCCCGTGGCCGCCCTCGACCGGCAGGCGGACGATCTCGGGAGTGTCGTAGCCGTGGTGCTCGACGATGTGCGCGACGAGCGCCTCGTACCGCGCGTCGGTGGTCTTGCACCAGAGCTGCCACTCGGACGCGTCCTCGATCGCACCGTCCCACCGGTACACGCTGCGGACCGGCCCGGACACCTGGACGCAGGCGGCCAACCGGTTCGCCACGATCGAGCCGGCGAGTCCGCGGGCCGCGTCCTCGGAGTCGGTCACGGTGAGCACCACGCAGTACCCGGTCGCCATCTCGCACCCCGCCCTCGTGCCTCGGCCCCGCACCGGCGGCCGGCCACGTAACCGGCTCGCGGATTGTCGGAGCCGACCGCCATGATGCCAGCCATGACCTGGACCGCCCCGGAAACCGCACCCGCCAAGCCGCCGCATGTCGGCGACGAACGCACCATGCTCGAAGCGTGGCTCGACCATCACCGCCAGACCCTGCTGCGCAGGTGCGCCGGCCTCACCGGTGAGCAGCTTTCACTGCGCAGCGCCGAGCCGTCCTCGCTCTCGCTGCTGGGCCTGGTCCGACACATGGCCGAGGTCGAACGATGGTGGTTCCGGCACGAGATGGCCGGCGCGGACGTCGGAGACATCTACTGCACCGAGGACAACCAGGACGGCGACTTCGACGACACCGTCGCGGCCGACGCCGAGGCCGACCTCGCCACGTTCCGGGCCGAGGTGGACCTGGCCCGGCAGGCGGCGGCCGGCCGTTCCCTGGACGACACGTTCCTCAACAGGCACGGTGCGCCGATGGGCGTCCGCTGGGTGTACGTGCACATGATCGAGGAGTACGCGCGCCACAACGGCCACGCCGACCTGCTCCGCGAACGGATCGACGGCGTCACCGGCGACTGACGCGGGCTCCGCGTCGACGCGGCCCGGTGTGCCCGGCCGAGCCCGGTGGCGGCGTCAGGCGGGGTGGACGAACTCGCCGGTGGCGAGGAAGCGCTCGATGGCCTCGGCGCACGGAGCGATGTCGAGGCTGGCCTTGGCCAGCCAGGCGTCGTCGAAGTAGGTCTGGGCGTAGCGTTCGCCGCCGTCGCAGAGCAGGGTCACCACGCTGCCGGTGACGCCCGCCAGCCGGGCCTCCGCGACCAGCCGGAACACCCCCCACAGGTTCGTCCCCGTGGAGCCGCCGACCCGGCGGCCCAGCACGTCCGAGGCGTACCGCATCGCGGCCATCGAGGCGGCGTCGGGCACCTGGATCATCCGGTCGATCACCTGGCCGACGAAGCTCGGCTCGACCCGGGTGCGACCGATCCCCTCGATCCGCGACCCCCGGCTGGTGGTCACCGTGGGGTCGCCGGCCGACCAGCCGCCGAAGAACGCCGAGTTCTCCGGGTCGACGACGCACAGCCGGGTGTCGTGCCGCTGGTAGCGGACGTACCGGCCGATCGTCGCCGAGGTTCCGCCGGTGCCCGCACCCACCACGATCCACAGTGGAACGGGGTGCCGCTCGGCCGCCAGCTGCTGGTAGATCGACTCGGCGATGTTGTTGTTGCCGCGCCAGTCGGTGGCCCGCTCGGCGTGGGTGAACTGGTCCATGAAGTGGCCGCCGAGGTCGTCGGCCAGCCAGCGCGCCTCCACGTACACCTGCGCCGGGTCGTCCACCAGATGGCACCGGCCGCCGTAGAACTCGATCAGCGCGATCTTCTCCGGCGACGTCGCGGCCGGCATCACCGCGACGAACGGCAGGCCGAGCATCCGGGCGAAGTACGCCTCGCTCACGGCGGTCGAGCCACTCGACGCCTCGACGACCGTGCTGCCCTCCCGGATCCAGCCGTTGCACAGCGCGTAGAGGAACAGCGACCGCGCCAGCCGGTGCTTGAGCGAGCCGGTCGGATGGGTCGACTCGTCCTTCAGGTACAGGTCGATGCCCCACTCGGCCGGCAGCGGGAACGCCAGCAGGTGGGTGTCGGCCGAGCGGTTGGCGTCGGCCTCGACCCGCCGTACGGCCTCGTCGGCCCAGGCCCGGGTGGCCCGGCAGGACCGGTCGAGGTCGCTCGCCGGTACGGCCGGCGCCACCGGCTCGGCCGCTGCGGAGGACCCGTCCGAACCTCCTGAGCCCACCGGTCCGACTGAGGCGGACGCCGCCGCGGAGCCGGCGGGCACCGCGGGTGTGGCGGCGGGCACCGCGGGCGGCGAGGCGGGACGGACGCGGCTGGTCACCCGGAGCCGCCGGCGAGCAGCCGGGCGTACAGTCCCGGGTCGACGTTGCCGCCCGACACCACCGCGATGTGGGTGCGGCCCGCCGGCAGCTCGGCGGCGTGGAAGAGGTAGGCGGCGGCGGCCACCGCACCCGACGGCTCGGCCACCAGCCGGGCCTGGTACCCGAGCACCCGCACCGCCTCGGCAATCTCCTCCTCGGTCACCGTGACGAAGGAGTCCACAAGGGACGAGATATGCGCGTACGGCAGGGCGCCGACGGAGGTGGTGCGCAGCCCGTCGGCCATCGTCTGGTACGTCCGCTCGGCCGACCAGCTCACTCGCCGGCCCGTGCGGAAGCCCTCCGTGGCGTCCGCAGCCAACTCCGGCTCGACCCCGACCACCTTCGCCGTGGGGAACAGCGCCTTGACCGCGACGGCCACCCCGGAGATCAGGCCGCCGCCGCTGACCGGCACCAGCACGATGTCCAGGTCGATCCCGGCCGCGACGCAGTCGTCGGCGATCTCCAGGCCCACTGTGCCCTGGCCGGCGATGATCCGCGGGTCGTCGTAGGGCGGGATGTGCGTGTAGCCGTGCCGCGCCACCAGCTCCGCGGGCAGGGTGTCGCGCTCGTCCGGCGGCACGACGATCACCTCCGCGCCGTACGCCCTGGTCCGGTCTAGCTTCACCGGCGGGGTGGTGTCGGGCATCACGATCGTCGCGTGCACGCCGAGCCGGCGGGCCGCGTACGCCACGGCCTGGGCGTGGTTGCCGCTGGACTGCGACACCACCCCACGGGCCCGCTCGTCCTCGGTGAGCTGAGCCAGGGTGTTCACCGCGCCGCGTGTCTTGAAGGCGCCAGTGGGCTGCAGGCTCTCCGGCTTGAGCAGCAACGGGCGGGCCTCGTCGGTCCAGACGCAGGGGAGCAACGGGGTGCGGACGGCCACCCCGGCGATCCGCCCGGCGGCCTCCCGGACGTCGTGGAGCGTGACGAGCTCGGTGTCGGCGCTCGTCGGGGCGGGGGCTGTGCCCGCGGTGCTGTTCATCGTCTCCGAGGATATCCGCCGGACCGCCGCCCGCTTCGGGAATGCGTGGCCTGCCGGCCAGCACCGGGCGGGCCACCGGCAGGTCAGAGCGGTATGTCCAGCGGGCGGGTGCGGTCCTCGAACTTGGTCGAGAGCACGACCGTCGTGCGGGTGCGCGCGACCCCGACGATCCGGTTCAACCGCCCGATCGTGTGCTCCAGCGCCGCCACGTCCGGCACCCTCACCAACAGCAGAAACGACTCCTCCCCCGCCACGAACCAGCACGACTCCACCTCGGGGAGCTGGGCCAGCGCCCCGGCGAGATCGTCCTGCTCGGCGCTGTCGGACTGCAGGACGCCGATCAGCGCGGTGACGCCCAGGCCGACGACCGTGGTGTCCACCGCGGCGTGGTACCCCGTGATGACCCCGTTGGCTTCGAGCTTGGCCACCCGGTCGTGCACCGCGGGGGCGGACAGACCGACCCGGCGGGCCAGTTCGGCATAGGTCTCGCGACCGTTGGCGCGCAGCGCGTCGACGATCCGTCGGTCGATGTCGTCCACGTGTCCCCTCTGCGGGAGGTCGCCGGTCGGATCGGCCGCGCGGGGTCGGCGGGCGCCCGCAACGGGGATTCGGTGTGGGCAGCATATCCGGGGCGGGCATCCGGATCGGCGGGTGCGAGGCCCGAACCGGACAACCGGAGATGGTGGCAGCCAACGGAAACGGCGCGTGCGGTCTGCCTGAGACAACCGATCTCCACGACTTCGCCCGTTTCGGGTACCGGCGAGTAGCCACGGTGCTCTAATGACGGACGAGGCAGATCCGCCGGGTGTTCGGGGGCTTGGACCAGGCCTCACGAGTTCGGCGAGGAGTGAGGCGACAGTGGAGGTTGGCGAGCGTCTGCTCACACCAGGTGAGGTCGCAGCCCTGTTCCGGGTGGACCCGAAAACCGTGACCCGGTGGGCCGCCGCAGGACGGATCAGCAGCATTCGTACGCCGGGCGGGCACCGGCGATTCCGGGAATCCGAGGTCCGGGCGCTTCTTGCCACCGGCCAGGATACCGACGACTACACCACCCGCCGAGCCTCCGGCCACTAGTGAACGGCCCGTTCAGCCACGCCGCTCGCGGCGTTGTCCGGCCTCGCACGTAGCTTCGCTACGCCACAAGGCCCTCCGCCTTGCGATCGACGCACCTGAACGGGCTCCAGGTTAGAACGACAAGCAGAGACCACACCTTCTCAGCAAGGTGTGGGGGCGTCGGTTGGGTGACCGCCGCGCAGTTCGCCGCGCCAGCGGGTGAAGAGGGTGTGGTCGACGCCGAGGGCGTCCAGCACCTTGCCGGCGACGAAGTCGACCAACTCCTGCACGCTCGGCTTGCCCGCGTAGAACCCCGGGCTGGCCGGCAGCACGGTTGCGCCGGCGTCGTGCAGCGCGAGCATGTGCACCAGGTGGCTGCGCGCGAGCGGCGTCTCGCGCGGGACGACCACGACCGGCCGGCCCTCCTTGAGGTTGACGTCCGCGGCCCGTTGCAACAGGTCCTTGGACAGGCCGAGCGCGATGCCCGCGACCGCTGCCGTACTGGCCGGCACGACCGCCATGCCCCGGGTGAGGTAGGAGCCGCTGCTCGGCCCGGCCGCGAAGTCGCCGGGCGACCAGTACGCCAGGTCGGCATCGTCCAGCGAGCGCCCGAGCCAGGTGGTCAGGTCGTCCTTCCAGTGGGCGTCGCGGAACGCGAGGCCGGTCTCGTCCAGCAGCGTCAGCCGGGCGGCCCGGGACACCACCAGGTCGACCGGGTGGCCAGCGTCCAGCAGCCCGCCGATCACCGCCTCGGCGTACGCCGTCCCGCTCGCGCCGGACACGCCCACTACCCACGGTCGGCGGGTCGCCTCGCCGCGCGTGGTCACGGCCGGAGCCCCTGCAGCAGGACCAGGTCGGCCAGCGCGAAGGCGAACAGCACGATCCCGATCACGCCGTTGGCGGTGAAGAACGCCCGGCCGACCCGGGACAGGTCGTCAGGCCGCACGATCCGGTGCTCGTACACCAGCACGCCGGCGGCCAGCGCCAGCCCCGTGAACCACAGCCAGCCGTACCCGGTCAGCACCCCGAATGCCGCATACAGCACGAACGTGACCACGTGCACCACCGAGGAGGCCCGCAACGCGTTGGCCACCCCGAACCGCACGGGCACGCTGCGCACCCCGATCCGGCGGTCCACCTCGACGTCCTGGCAGGAGTAGATGAGGTCGAACCCGCCGATCCAGGTGCCCACCGCGAGTCCGAGCACGAACGCCTCCCACGACCAGGCGCCGGTGACGCCGATCCAGGCACCGATCGGCGCGATCGCCTGGGCCAGGCCGAGGAACGCCTGCGGATAGTCGGTGAAGCGCTTGGCGTAGGAGTAGATCACCAGGAAGAACAACGCGATCGGGGACAGCGCGAGGCACAGCCAGTTCAGCGCGGCGGCACTGGCGAAGAACACCACCAGCGCGAGCACCAGGCCCACCCGGGCGGTGCGCGGCGAGACCACGCCCGTGACCAGTTCGCGCTGGGCGGTGCGCGGGTTCTGCGCGTCGATGTGCCGGTCGATGATCCTGTTGGCGGCCATGGCGACCGTGCGGGCAGCCACCATGGCCACGGTGATCAGGCCGAGTGTGGACCAGTCGATCCGGGGGCCCTCGACGCGCATCGCGGTGAGCGCGGCGACATAGGCGAACGGCAGGGCGAAGATCGAGTGCTCGATCATCACCAGCCGCAGAAACGCCCGGACCCGGCCCGGCCGACCCGCCACGTCGCCCGCCACGCCGCCCGCCGCGCCGCCCGCCGCGCCGCCCGCCGCGCCGCCCGCCGCGCCGCCTGCCGCGCCGCCCGCGGCCGCCGCACCACTGGCGGACGGGACGGGCGGGGCCGCACTCACAGGCCGAGCTCCCGCCATCGCTTGTCCACCTTCGCGATCACGTCGTCGCTCATCCGCAGCTCCTCGGGCCAGCCTCGGTGATAGCCCTCGGTGGGCAGCTTGCGGGTGGCGTCCAGGCCGAGCTTGCCGCCCCAGAACTGCTCGTAGGAGGCGTGGTCGAGGTGGTCGACCGGACCGGAGGTGAGCAGCATGTCGCGGGAGTAGTCCACGTTGCCGAACGCCCGCCAGGCCACCTCGCGGTAGTCGTGCACGTCGCAGTCGTCGTCCACCACCACCACCAGCTTGCACAGCGACAGCAGGCCGGCACCCCAGATCGCGTTCATCACCTTCTGGGCGTGCTTGGGGTAGCGCTTGCGGACCGAGACGATCACGCAGTTGTGGAAGCCGCCCTCGGCGGGCAGGTCGTAGTCGACGATGTCGGGGATCAGCAGCTGCACCAGCGGCAGGAAGATCCGCTCGGTGGCCTTGCCGATCGGCCCGTCCTCCTGCGGCGGCTTGCTGGTGACGATCGACTGGTAGATCGGCTCAGCCTGGGTGGTCATCGCCTCGACGCGCAGCACCGGGAACGGCTCGACCGGCGTGTAGAAGCCGGTGTGGTCGCCGAACGGGCCCTCGGGCATGCGCTCGCCCGGCTCCAGGTAGCCCTCGACGACGACCTGGGCGTTGGCCGGCACCTGCAGCGGCACGGTGAGGCAGTCGACCATCTCCACCCGCTCGCCCCGCAGGAAGCCGGCGAACAGGTACTCGTCGATGTCCCCGGGCAGGGGTGCCGTGGCGGCGTAGGTGACGGCCGGGTCGCAGCCGAACGCGATCGCGACGGGCAGCCGCTGGCCGAGCCGCTCCGCGACGGCGTGGTGCGCCGTGGAGTCCTTGTGGATCTGCCAGTGCATGCCCAGCGTGCGGGGGTCGTGCTGCTGGAGGCGGTAGAGGCCGAGGTTGCGTTTGCCGGTCTCGGGGTGCTTGGTGTGGGTCAGCCCGAGGTTGTGGAAGACGCCCCCGTCGCCGGGCCAGACCTGGAGTCCGGGCAGCCGGTCGAGGTCGACGTCGGGCCCCTTGAAGACGATCTCCTGGCAGGGCGCCCGCTTGACCTTCTTCGGCGGGACGCTGCGGAGCTGGGTCAGCTTGCCCAGCGCCTCCCGGATGCCACCGAGGCCGACGGGCAGTTCGGGCTTGATCAGCGCGCCGATCCGGTGGCCGATCTCGTCCAGGCTGTCGACGCCCAGGGCCATCGCCATCCGGCGCTCGGTGCCGAAGGCGTTCATCGCCAGCGGCATCTCGCCGCGGGTGGGCCGCTCGAACAACAGTGCCGGCCCGCCGGCCCGGACCACCCGCTGGGTGATCTCGCTGACCTCCAGCGTCGGGTCGACCCGTGCGGTCACCCGCTTCAGCTCGCCGGCCTTCTCCAGCCGCCGCAGGAAGTCCCGGAGGTCCGCATACGCCATGGACCCAGTATCCCGTGGACGCGGCGAACCGGCCGCATCAGGGCGTGCCGCAGCCAGCCGGTTGGGAGCCCGGCCGGCTACGGACGTCCAGCTCCCGCGTACGGGAAGCTGCCCAGGCTCACGACCTTCACCACGTCGCCGCTCTGCGGAGCGTGCACGACCTTGCCGTTGCCGACGTACACGGCGCTGTGGTGCAGGTCGGAGTAGAAGAAGACGAGGTCACCTGGTTCGAGGTTGGCCCGGGAAATCTTGTTGATCTGGGCGTACTGCTTGCGCGAGGAGTGCGGCAGCGAGACGCCGACCTGTCGCCAAGCGGCCAGGGTCAGGCCGGAGCAGTCGAACGAGCCTGGCCCGTCGGCACCGAAGACGTACGGCTTTCCCTGCTGGGCGAGGGCGTACTCGACGACGATGCGGGCGTTGCCGCTGGCCGGACCGGTGTAGTTGTAACGGCTCGGCGCGGTGCCGTAGAGCTTCACGTAGGCAGTGCGGCGCAACTGCTCCCACTTGGCGAGGTCCTTGCCGAGAGCCTTCTTGCGGTCGGCGAGCGTCTTCTGGATGCCGGCGGCCTTGGCCACCTCGGCGTTCACCGCCGCCTTGACGGAGTTGACCGCCTTCCGGCTCTGCTCGGCGCGGTCGATCACCGCCTTCTCGGTCTGACTGATCTGGTCGAGCACCAGCATCTGTTCCATGTACTGGCCCGTGGAGGCGCCGCTGAGCAGCGGCTGCTCGAGGCTGAGCTGTCCGCCGCGATACGCCGCCGAGGCGAGTTCGCCGACCTTGGCCTGGGCCGCCTCGCGCGCCTTCTGTGCCGCCACCAGCTTCTTCGCCAACGTGGCCTGCTTCGCGCGGACGGCGGCGAGGTCCACCTTCGCGGTGTTGAGCTGCTCGTTGATCTGGTCCATCCGCCTGCCCAGGGCGTCGACCTGCTTCTTCGCCTCGGCCAGGGAGGGTGGGGCGGCCTGCACGGGACTCGCGGGAACCAACGAGAGGGTGAGGCCCGCGACGAGGGTGGCGGCGACGATGAGCGCGTTACGTGTGCGAACCCGGACGGATTCCACCTCTGACCGTGCTCCTTACTTCCGACGAACCGCCTACCGGGTTAGCTGACGGGTTCGGGCGGGAAGTTCGCCCTACCGCCGGACTGCGGCGGATTCACCCCAAGGGGTTTGGTTCCCCGGTTCGCCGCCGGCCGGAGCCGACAGGCGATTGGGCGGTGGCCTGGCGACGTCGCCCTGATGGACGACGGACCCTCGACAGACCGAACGCCACGCTAGGGCATCGCCCAGGGGCGGTCCAGCCCACCCCGCAGGCGGCAGGAAACTTTAAGGTACCGGCGTCTGGATTGTGAACAGTGTGCGCACAGCCGGCTGCCCTCTGTGAGAACGATGCGGCGCTGCATCCGTTCATCCACAGGAACCAATGTCTTCCGCGCCTGGTGAGGGAGCCTGCGGCGTCGCGCACTGCGTCCTGCAATGACCTAAAGTCGTGAGACGCGTTGCTCTTGGTAAGAATTTCCCTAGCGCGAAGCATGGGGGCAGTCGTGGAGAAGGACGAGCAGGACGACGTGCTGATCGTCGGCTGGCTGCGCGGAGACGACTACGAAGCCGCGCTGGCGTACCGCCGCGCCGACCGGCAGCGGCCGGACCGACCCGCCAGCCCGCCAGCCGAAAACCCGCCGTCGACCAGCCGCCTGACTCGGCGTCCGGACGGCGACTGACCTTTCCGTCCCCAGTGGACACACAGGTGGGGACCGGCCACCCGTACACCGGACGGGGTCAGGCGTAGCTGTGCAAGCCCGACACGACGAAGTTGATGACGTAGAGGTTGACCATCATCGACGCCCAACCGGCCAGCGTGATCAGCACCGCGCGGGTGCCGCGCCAGCCGGCCGTGGCACGGGCGTGCAGGTAGGCGGCGTAGACCACCCAGGAGATGAACGCCCAGGTCTCCTTCGGGTCCCAGCCCCAGTATCGGCTCCAGGCCGCCTCGGCCCAGATCGCACCGCAGATGATGGCGAACGTCCAGATCGGGAACGCGAACGCATGCACCCGGAAGCTCAGCCGCTCCAGGTAGTCGGCGGTCGGCAGCTTGACGCCGAGCGTCCCGGGGAACCGCAGCGGCTTCCCGGCCGCGGCCTGCTTGTCGTGGCTGCGCCGCACCAGGTAGAGCACCGACAGCACGAACCCGACCAGGAAGATGCCGATCGACAGCGACGCCGCCGACACGTGGATCACCAGCCAGTACGAGTCCAGCGCCGGACGCAGGGGCGCGGAGTCGACGTAGAGCACGGTGCCGGCCAGGCCCAGCAGCAACAGCACCGGCAACAGCACGAACACGCCGAGGTGACGCAGCCTGCGCCGGGAGGACACCACCAGCCAGGCCAGCATGCCGGTCAGGCACACCATCGAGACGAACTCGTACATGTTGCCCCACGGCACCCGGCCGGCCGAGAGACCCCGGGCGCTCAGGCACCCGATCTGGGCCAGGACGCCGACCACCGTCGCCACGGTGGCGAGCCGGCCGAACCAGCCGGCCGTCGAACCGCGGTCCGGCCGCTCCCGCCCCGGCTCCGACGGCAGCCCGTCGCGGCTGGCCACCGGCGTCGGCAGGGCCACGTCGTGCCCACCAGCCCCTGCCACCACCTTCGCGGGCGCCGCGACCGTCGCCTCCCGCGCCACCAACCCGCGGCGGCCGAAGGCGTACTCGACAGCGTGGCCGAGCATCGCCGCCGCGTACGCGAGGATCGCCACCACCAGCAGCGAATTCGACAGGTTGGCCAGGCCGGCGTCGACGGGCATGTCAGTCCCTTTCCGGAGAGTCGTCCGGACCCGGAGGCCCGGTCTGCTCGGTGCCGCCGAGGGCGCCGGCCACAGCAGCGACCGTGGCCCGGAACTCCTCCGCGTAGCTGTCCGCGTCGTTGCGCGCCAAGCCTCCCGCCGTGACCACGGTACGCCCGGCGTCGGCGTCGGACGTGGCGTCGTCGGGCGGGCCGGCCGGCACGAGCCGGAACCAGATCCGGCGGCGCCGGACGGTGAGCGAGGCCACCAGCCCGACCAGCATCACGACGGCGGCGACCAGCACCACCTTCTCGCCCGGGTCGTGGGCGATCGTGACGCTCATCCACTCCCGGTAGCCGACGAACTCCAGCGTCGAACCGTCGTCCAGGCGCCAGGTCTCGCCGGGCCGGAGCTTGCGGGCGCCGAGCGGCCGGAGCGCGCCGCGCTGCACCTGCCCCTGGTCGACCGAGTACACCGAGCGCGGCACGCCGGAGTCGAGCCCGGTGTCGCCCCGGTAGGCCAGCAGCACGACGGCCGGGTCCAGCGGCGCCGGGAACGTCGAACGGATCGCCGGGCCGTCGTCGGCGGCCGTCGGCAGGAAGTAGCCCTCGAAGGCCACCTGGACGCCGGGCGTGCGGGTGGTGGCCTTCGGGTCCTGGTTGGCGTCGGGGAGGAGGAAGGCGCCGTCGCTGGACAGGGCGCCGTCCTGTGGGATGAACGGGGGCGCGTCGGTGAACACCGTGCCGTGCCGGTCGGTGTAACGCAGCTCTGGCGCATAGCCGGTGTTGATCAGGTACATCGTCGCGCCGTCGAGCCGCAGCGGCTCGTTCACCCGCAGCGTGTACGGCCGGTCGGGCTCGGCGGCGAGTGCCCGCTCCCCTTCGGCGTAGCGGGTCTTCGCGGTGTACGTGTCGGCCTGGCCGTTGGGCAGGTAGTCGGCCCGGAAGTCGTCCAGCGTCACGCAGAACGGCGGCAGGGAGGCATCCCGCACCCGGGTGCCCGGCGTGAACTGGTCGTACGCCTGGACGGAGTTGCAGAACGGACGGCCCTCGGTGAGCAGCGCGCCGCCCTCCCAGCCCCAGAGCGAGCCGGCGCCGGCGCCGAACAGCAGCGCCACCAGCGCCACGTGGAAGGCCAGGTTCCCGCTCTCGCGCAGGTACCCCTTCTCGGCGCTGACCGTGACCGCGCCGGACTCCTCGGTGCGCACCACCGCCCGCCACCGCCTCCGCCGCAGCACCGCCCGCACCTGCTCGGCGGCGTCGGACCCGGCCGCGGACGGCAGGACGAAGTCGGCCGAGACGGGGAGCCGGTCGAGGCGGCGGGGGGCGTTCGGCGGGCGGCGGAGCAGCGCGGTGGCGTGCACCCGGATCCGCGGCACCAGGCAACCGACCAGCGAGACGACCAGCAGCAGGTAGATCGCCGCGAACCACGGCGCGGCGAACGCGTCGAACGCCCCGAACCGGTCCAGCAGCGGGCCGACGGTCGGGTGCTCGGCGAGATACTCGGTCACCTTCGTCGGGTTGAGGTCGCGCTGCGGCAGTGCCGAGCCCGGGATCGCGGCCAGCGCCAGCGCGAACAGCAGCAGCAGGGCGGTGCGCATGCTGGTCAGCAGGCGCCACCAGCGCAGCGGGACGATCGTCCAGCTCCCGGGCGGACGGTCGGCCGCGACCGCCCGGCGGTCCTCCGGACGGGTGGCGTCGGCCGGCGCGGTGGCCAGCGCCGTGACGGCCGCACCGTCCGCCGCCGCCGCGTCGTCGGTCACCAGCTCCCGCGCCGCCCGGTCCCCCGCCGCATGGTCCGCCGCCCGGTCCCGCGCCGCCGCTCGTTCGTCCACTTCGGACATCAGATTCCGATCTCCCCGGTGCCGAACAGGCTGCGCAGCCCGATCACGACGTCGTTCCAGGTGCCGGTGAGCAGCAGCAGTCCGACCAGCAGCAGCAGCGCGCCGCCGGCCCGGGTCACCCACACGCTGTGCCGCCGGACGAGTGCGAACGCCCCGAGCAGCCGCCGGAACCCCAGCCCGAACGCGACGAACGGCAGCCCCAGCCCGACGCAGTACGCCACCGCGAGCACCGCGCCGCGCCCGGCGCCGCCCTGCACGTATGCCAGCCCCTGCACCGCACCCAGCGTCGGGCTCACGCACGGGATCCAGCCCAGCCCGAACACCGCGCCCAGCAGCGGCGCCCCGGCGAGCCCCGATGCGGGCAGCCGCCGCACCCGCGCCTCCCGCTGCAGTCCGGGGATCAGCCCGAGGAACGCCAGCGCGAGCACGACCACCAGCCCGCCGACCACCTTCTCCAGCACCGGCTGGTACTCCAGCAGCAGCCGGCCCAGGCCCCCCACCGCGAACCCGATCGTGGTGAACACCGCCGTGAACCCGGCCACGAACAGCAGTGACCCGGCCAGCACCCGGCCGCGGACCCGGCGCCGCTCGGCCACCGCGACGGCCGAACCGTCCACCGGCCGCCCGGACGGGTCGGCGCCGACCGCCGCGTCGAGGTCGGCACCCGCGACCCCCGCCACGTAGGAGACGTAGCCGGGCACCAGCGGCAGCACGCACGGGGAGAGGAAGCTGACCAGCCCGGCCAGCGCACTCACCGCGAGGGCCGCGATCAGCGGCCCGTCGGTGACGGCGCCGCTCAGCCCCTCCACAGCGAGGGCGGTGGTCACCGGGGCTCCGCCGCGAGCCGCTCGACCGCCGGACGCAACTCCCGCACCAGCACCGGCTTGCGGAACACCACCGCGACCCGGCCGGCCCGGTCGATCAGCAGGGTGGCCGGGATCGCGTTCGGCGGCGCCTCGCGCAGGCTCAGCGCCACCCGGCCGGCCTCGTCGAACAGGCTCGGATAGGTCACCCCGAACGTCCGGTTGAACGCCTTCGCCTTGCTCTCGGAGTCGCGGACGTTGACGCCGACGAATGCGACCCCGGACGCCCGGGTGGACTGGTAGACGTCCTCCAGGGTCTTAGCCTCGGCCCGGCAGGGTGCGCACCAGGAACCCCAGAAGTTCAGCACCACGACCTGTCCGCGCAGGTCGGCCAGGTCGAGCGTGCCGCCGCCGACGAGCGTGCCGCGGACCGCCGGCACCGACTTGCGGTCGGCCGGGGCGTACTCGCCGACGGTGCCGGAGCCCTGGACGAACCGGCGCGCGCCGCCGGCCTGCGGGTCGACCGCCTGGCTTCCCGTGCACCCCACCAGCCCGCCGAGCGCCAGCACCGCCGCGAGCGCGGCCGTGGCCTGGCGCCCCCGGGACGGAGCGGTGCGGGAGCCCACTACGCGCCGCGCTCCGTCTGGGCGGTCGCCGACCGGGCGATCAGGTGCGCGGCGGGGTCGCGGTAGCCGACACCGACGATCCGGTCGCCGGCGAACTCGAACGAGGTCAGGCTGGCCAGCGCGCACTGGCGGCGCCTCGGGTCGTGCCACAGGCGCCGGCGTTCGACGAAGCGGCGCAGCGTCCAGATCGGGAGCTGGTGGGACACGCAGACGGCCTCGTGCCCCAGGGCGGCCTCGCGGGCGGCGTGCACGGCGGCCAGCATCCGTTGCGCGACCGCCAGGTACGGCTCGCCCCACGACGGCAGCCGCGGGTTGCGCAGCAGGTACCAGTACCGGGGGTGGCGCCAGACGCCGTCGCCGACGCCCACCCGCATGCCCTCGAAGGCGTTGCCCGATTCGATCAGCCGCGGGTCGGTGGCCACCTCGACCCCGAACCGCTCGGCGAACGGCCCGGCGGTCTGCTGGGCCCGTTCCAGCGGGCTGGCCACCACGTGGGTGACGTCGTGGCCGTCCAGGGCCCGCACCGCGACGTCGGCCATCTGCGCGCCGAGCGGGGAGAGCAGGAAGCCGGGGATGCGGCCGTAGAGGATGCCGTCCGGGTTGTGCACCTCGCCGTGCCGCAGCACGTGGACGACCGTCCTCACCTCGTCGGCGCTCTGCATGGTCAGCTGACTCCGGCTGCGGCTCGGGCGGCGACCGGAAGCGCGGCGGCGATCTGGTCGAGTGCGGTGTCGTCGTGCGCCGAGGAGAGGAACCACGCCTCGTACGCACTGGGCGGCAGGTACACGCCCTGGCCGAGCATGGCATGGAAGAAGGCGGCGTAGGCCCGGGTGTCCTGGGTGCGCGCGGCGTCGAAGTCGGTCACGTCGCCGTCGCGGAAGAAGACCGAGAAGAGGTTTCCCGCGGTCTGGACGCGGTGCGGCACGCCGGCCTCGGTGAGCGCGGCGGCGGTGAGCCGGGCGACCTCCGCGGCCGCGGCGTCCACGTGGGCGTACACCGCCTTCGTGGCCGCCCGCAAGGTGGCCAGGCCGGCGGCGCAGGCGAGCGGGTTCCCCGACAGGGTGCCGGCCTGGTACACCGGCCCGCCCGGCGCCAGCAGCGCCATCACGTCAGCCCGGCCGCCGAACGCCGCGGCCGGCAGGCCACCGCCCATCACCTTGCCGAACGTGAACAGGTCCGCCGCGATGCCGTCCAGGCCGTACCAGCCCGCGGCGGAGACGCGGAACCCCGTCATCACCTCGTCGGAGATCAGCAGCGCGCCGTGGGCCGTGCACAGCTTGCGCAGCGTCCGGCTGAACAGGTTCCGGGGCGGCACCACGCCCATGTTGGCCGGCGCGGCCTCGGTGATCACGCAGGCGATCTGGTCGCCGGCGCGGGCGAACGCCAGCGCGACCGCCCCGAGGTCGTTGTAGGGCAGGACGATCGTGTCGCCGGCACTCGCGGCGGTGACGCCGGGGGTGTCGGGAAGGCCGAACGTGGCCACCCCCGAACCGGCGCTGGCCAGCAGCGCGTCCACGTGGCCGTGGTAACAGCCGGCGAACTTGACCACCTTGGGCCGGCCGGTGAACGCGCGGGCCAGCCGCAGCGCGCTCATCGTGGCCTCGGTGCCGGAGTTGACCAGCCGGACCTGCTCGACCGGCTTCACCCGGGCCACGATCTCCTCGGCCAGCTCCACCTCGCCGGGGCTCGGGGTCCCGTACGAGGTGCCGTGGGCCGCCGCGGCCTGGAGTCCGGCCACCACCTCCGGGTGCGCGTGGCCGAGCAGGAGCGGCCCCCACGAGCAGACCAGGTCGACGTAGCGCCGGCCGTCGACGTCGACGAGGTACGGCCCCTCGCCCCGCACCATGAACCGGGGCGTCCCGCCGACCGCTCCGAACGCCCGGACCGGGGAGTTGACCCCGCCGGGCACGACCGCCTTGGCGCGGTCGAACCAGGCCGTCGAGCCGGGCGCGTCGGAGGGGTAGACCACGGACCCATTGTGCCAACTACCGCCTGTAGACGCTCTCCAGGGGTACGCGCCGGTGTCGGCGGTCACCACGATCGCCGTCGGCCGTGCCCCGGGGCCCAGTGACGATCACCGCATACCACTCTTAGTGCTATTTTTCGGCCGACCACCCCCCGCGTTCCGAGGAGCCGCCGTGGCACTCACCGTGCGCCGCCGCAGCCTGCTGCGGGTGGGCGGGCTGACCGCGTTCGGCGCGGCCACCGGCGTGGCCGGCTTCGCGCTGCGGGGCACCGACACGGCGCGGCCCGGATGGGACGTTCGTCACCCTGTCGCTGACAACGCCGGCTGGACTGGTCAGACTGCGCCCGTGACCCCGCCTCGCCACACCCCCGCCGCGGCGCTCCGCCGGCTGGTCGACGGCAACGCCCGGTTCGCCACCGGCCAGCCGTCCCGGCCGCACCAGGACCCGAACCGGCGCGGGCAGCTGACCGACGGCCAGGACCCGTTCGCGGTCGTGGTCGGCTGCGCCGACTCCCGGGTGCCGGCCGAGATCGTCTTCGACCAGGGCCTCGGCGACCTGTTCGTCTGCCGCACCGCTGGCCACGTCATCGACCGGGCCGTGCTCGGCAGCATCGAGTACGCGGTGGAGCACCTGCACACGCCGCTGGTGATGGTGCTCGGCCACGAGTCGTGCGGTGCGGTGAAGGCCGCGGTGGACACCCTGCACGGCCGGTACGACCCACCGGGCAACGTGAAGGCGCTGGTCGAACGGGTGCTGCCCGCGGTGATCACCGCCGAGCGGACCGGGCGGAACGTGCTGAGCGAGGCCGTTGCCGAGAACGTGCGGCAGAGCGTGACGCTGGTCGGTGAGCAGTCCCGGCTGATCGCCGCGGCGGCCGCCGCCGGTCAGTGCCGGGTGGTCGGCGCCGTCTACGACCTCGACCGCGGCCTGGCCACCCTGGTCTGACCGGCCGGCGCGACCCGCGTCCTGCGCGACCCCCGTCCTGCGCGACTCAGCCGTCGGCGCGGCGCCGGGTCCGGGACCGGGCGTACAGGCCGACGGCGAGTGCGACCGCGCCGATCACGCCATGCGTCACGTTGTCCTCGGTCTGCAGCGGCACCAGCCCGAACGCGTCGTGGCCGTCCACCACTCCGATCAGGCTCAGCGCCAGGTAGCCCAGCCCGAATGCGATCAGGGCCGGCGTGGCCAGCCCGCGGAACGGGAAGACCAGGACCATCCCCACGCCCGCGGCGACGTGGAACAGCGCGTGCCAGCCCTCCCCCGGCGTGGCCAGGTCGAAGTCCAGGAACACCCCGGCCACCCCGCGGAGCACGAAGTAGACGCCCAGTGCCAGTGCGAGCCACTGCGCCGGCGTCCGCGGCGAGGTGCGCCCGTCCCTGTCGCGGGCCCCCAGGCCCGCCACCTTCGCTCCGAAACCGCTCACCGAACCTCCCCAGGCTGACGCCGCCCACTGGCGTTGCGCCGCACAGCGTAGGGGCCGGACCAGCACGCCGTCGTCACCGCCGGACCGCGGCCCGGCCGCCACCGACCATCCGGCCAGCGACGCACCGACCACCACCACCACGGACCGCCCGTGTTCGTGCCACAACGCCCGGGGCCTGGACAGGAGCCCCGGTTCCTCTTCGCAGGCCAGACCAAGCAGGCTAGTCTCGCGTGTCGGACGTCCTTCCCGCCACGATCCCTCCCTCCTGGGAGCCGGCGCTTGGCGGAGGGTGGCCGGCACGTGTCGCGCCCGTCGCCAACAGGGCGGCGAGGACGCGGCGAACGTCGACCGGGTGGCGGCCCTGGTCTGCGCAGCTTCCACCATGCTCACCAGAAGGGGACGACGAGGTGACGGGACCGGACCAGCCCCCCGCCAAGCGGGTGCCGGGCACGAAGCGAGCCCCAGCCAAGCGCACACCGGCCAAGGAAGGCGCCGCCGGGCCAGCCGCGGAACCCGTCGACCCGTCCGCCAGCGGCACGGGCGGCAAGCCCCCGGGAGCGCCGCCCGGACCGCCGCCGGGAGCGCCGCCCGGATCGCCGCCCGGACCGCCGCCCGGACCGCCGCCGGGAGCGTCCGCTCGCGGCAGGGCGGCCGGCCCCAACGGCCCGCAGCGGCCTCGGCAGGGAGCACCCTCCGGCGGCCCCCCGCCGGCCCCGGCGCGGAAACCCCCCGCCGGGGGACCTTCCGGCCGGCCCACCTCGCCGCCGCCCGGATCCACCGGTGGGCCCGCCCGGCCCACGTCGCCGCCTCCCGGCGGAACGCCGCGGCCTCCCGGCTGGACCCCGCCGCCGCAGCCCTCGTCGCTCGCCGACTACTACGGCCGGCGCGGGCCGGAGGTGCCGGCCGGTGCGGCCTGGCAGGCCCGCCGACGGGAGCAGGAGCGCGACCCCGAGCCCACCGTCCCCCGCCGTCCCTTCCTGCGGCGTCCGAACGTGCCCCGGGTGGCCCAGGGCGTGATCGCCGTACTGGCGCTGATCGCCTGCTTCGTGGCCGGACTGTTCGCCCTGCCGTGGATACGCGAGCGGACCACGGCCCGGCCGGGCGCCGTTCCCACCCCGAGCGCCGCGGCGTCACTGCCCAGCGAGCCCGGCCAGACGCTCCCGCCGACGGTCGACCCGGCCGCGCCTCCCGGCTCCCAGGTCGGCCGGCCGGCCGACTCGCTGGCGGCCTGGGCGAAGAACCAGCAGGCGCTCGGCATCCCGGTCGTCGCGCTCCAGGCGTACGGCTACGCACAGGCCGTGATCGCCCAGGTCCAGCCGTCCTGCCACCTGTCGTGGACCATCCTGGCCGGCATCGGCCGGGTGGAGTCCGACCACGGGCGGTACCGGGGCGCCACCCTGCACCCCGACGGCACCAGCACGCCCCGGGTCATCGGCGTCACGCTCGACGGGATCGCTCCCAAGGTGATCGGCGACACCGACCGCGGCGCCCTGGACGGCGATTCCACCTACGACCGCACGGTGGGCCCGATGCAGTTCAGCCCCGCGACCTGGAAGACGTGGGCGGTGGACGCCGACCGAGACGGCAAGTCCGACCCGTTCGACATCGACGACGCCGCGATGTCCGCCGCGTACTACCTCTGCGCGGGCGGACACGACCTGGGCACCGGCAAGGGCTGGTGGAACGCCGTCCTCAGCTACAAGGACCAGCCCCCCTACGCCACCCGGGTCTACGCGGAGTCCGACCGCTACGGCCGCCAGTCCCGCAACCTCTGACCCTCGACGCCGCTCGATGTTGAGCGTGGGTTCGACGGCGGGTCAGGCCAGGACACGGCCTACGGTCCCCGACGTGACGGGATAGCCCCCCGCCACGACCAGGTTGTGGCCGAGATGGGCATCCTGTTCAGCGGCGAGTGGTGGGTCTGCCCGGACGACGAGGTGCTGCCCTGGGCGCGGACCTACCGGTCTGCCCCTGAGGCCGTCGGGGGATTGGTCGCCTGGTGGCAGGTGACAAGGCCGTGGGGGTAGGTGGGTCAGGTCACTCGGAGAAGGCAGTTCGCCGCTGCCCACTCAGCGCATGAGCCGCGTCCAGGGCCCAGTAGGTCAGGACGATGTCAGCGCCGGCGCGGCGGATGGCGGTGAGGGTTTCGAGCATGACGCGGTCGCGGTCGAGCCAGCCGTTCGCGGCGGCGGCCTCGACCATCGCGTACTCGCCGGAGACCTGGTAGGCGGCGACGGGCACGTCGACGGCGTCGGCGACGGCGCGGACGATGTCGAGGTAGGGCAGGGCGGGCTTGACCATGACCAGGTCGGCGCCCTCGGCGAGGTCCAGCGCCACCTCGCGCAGCGCCTCGGCCGCGTTCGGCGGGTCCTGCTGATAGGTCTTGCGGTCGCCGACCAGCGGGGACTCCACGGCGTCGCGGAACGGGCCGTAGAACGCCGAGGCGTACTTGGCGGCGTAGGCGAGCAGCACGGTGTCGGTGCGGCCGGCGGCGTCCAGGGCGGCCCGGACCACCCCCACCTGCCCGTCCATCATTCCGGACAGTCCCAGCACGTGGGCCCCGGCGTCGGCCTGGGCGACGGCCAGCTCGGCGTACCGCAGCAGCGTGGCGTCGTTGTCGACCGAGCCGTCCGCGGCGAGTACACCGCAGTGGCCGTGGTCGGTGAACTCGTCCAGGCAGAGGTCGGTCATCACGACCGTCCCGTCCCCCACCTCGGCCAGCACGTCGCGGACGGCCACCTGCAGGATGCCGTCCGGGTCGCTGCCCGCCGAGCCGACGGCGTCCCGGTGGGACGGGATGCCGAAAAGCATCACGCCGCCCAGCCCCGCCTCGACCGCCTCGGCCGCCACCCGCCGGAGCGAGTCACGGGAGTGCTGGACGACACCCGGCAGCGACGGAACGGGACGGGGCTCGGACAGTCCCTCCCGGACGAACAGCGGCAGGACGAAGTCGGCCGGATCGGGCCGCACCTCGGCGACCAGCCGGCGTAGGGCCGCGGTCTGCCGCAGCCGGCGCGGCCGCACCGACGGGAAGCCGCCGGCCGCTCCACCCGGGGCCAGACCCGGGCACAGCTTCTCCAGCGCCGGCGCTCCCGCCGTCCGCTTCAACGTCCCGCTCATCGTGTGTTCGCTCCTCGTTCGGTGGCCCTGCCGCGGTCCGTGGCACGGCCGCGGTCGGTGGCCCGGCCGCGGTCGGTGGCCCGGCCGCGGACGACCGCGGTCAGCGGCTGGCCCGGCCGGCTGTGGGGCCCTGGGCCTTGGCGCCGCGACGGGTCTTGGTGGGCATCGTCGCCGCCTTCTCCCGCAGCTCCAGGGCGAACTCGGCCAGCCCCTCGACCAGCGCCGGGATGTTGGGCGTCTCCGGCTGGACGTCCACCCGCAGGCCCAGCTCGCGGGCGGTGTCGGCGGTCTTCGGGCCGATACACGCCACGACGGTGCGGGCGTGCGGCTTGCCGGCGATGCCGACCAGGTTCCGCACGGTGGAGGAGGAAGTGAACAGCACGGCGTCGAAGCCACCGGACTTGATCGCGTCCCGGATCTCGGCCGCCGGCGGTGCGGCCCGGACGGTGCGGTACGCGGTCACGTCGTCCACCTCCCAGCCGCGCTCGGCCAGCCCGGCGGCGAGCGTCTCGGTGGCGATGTCGGCTCGCGGCAGCAGGATCCGGTCGATCGGGTCGAGCACGTCGTCGTAGGGCGGGAAGTCGGCGAGCAGGCCGTCGCTGGACTGCTCCCCGGCGGGCACCATCTCCGGCCGCACGCCGAACGCCTCGACGGCCGCCGCGGTGGCCTCCCCGACGCAGGCGATCTTCACGCCGGCGAACGCCCGGGCGTCCAGGCCGAACTCGGCGAACTTCTCCCACACCGCCTTGACGGCGTTGGTGGACGTGAAGATCACCCACTCGTACCGGCCGGTGACCAGGCCCTTGATCGCCCGCTCCATCTGGGCCGGGGTGCGCGGCGGCTCGACCGCGATGGTGGGCACCTCGCGGGGGATCGCGCCCCACACCCGCAGCTTGGCGCTCATCGCACCGGCCTGCTCCTTGGTGCGCGGCACCAGCACCTTCCAGCCGTACAGCGGCCGGGACTCCCACCAGGAGAGCTTGTCGCGCAGCCCCGCACCGGAGCCGATCGTCAGCACCAGCGGCCCGTAGAGCCCCAGCGCCGCGTCGACCACGCCGTCCAACGTCGACGTCGAGGTGGACTGGGTGTCGGTGGTGCCGTCGCCGGTCACCACGACGTTGGTCGCACCGGACATGCCGGCCGCCAGCAGCCCGTCGCGCACGGCGGCCAGCAGCGGGGCGTCGACGGTCACGGTGAGCGTGCCGGGGAGCGCGGCCAGCGCGTCGAAGTCGACCGCGGTGGCGTCGGCGACCTCGACCGCGGTGCGGTGGCCACCCGTGGGCGCCCCGGCGTAGGCGGTGACGCCGTCGGCCAGCGTGATGCCCGGGACCACCTCGAACGGCACCGACGTGCGGGCCACGGCCTGCACCTCGGTCAGCACCGCGTCGGCGGTCAGCGGGTCGCCGGCGACCAGCCGCACCACGGTGCGGCCGGACCGGGCGCCGGAGAGCAGCACCTTCGCGACGTCGCCCGGCGCGCCTTCGGCCAGGCTGACCTCCACCGCGGCCGGCGCCGCGGCCCGGACCGCGTCGAGCAGCTCCGACGGCAGCGCCGCGTCGTGCACGATGTGGTCGGCCTCGGCGAACGCGTCGAGCGCACGCCGGGTGAGCAGACCCGGGTCGCCGGGGCCGGCGCCGGTGAAAGTGATCCGTCCAGAGGACTTGCGGCGGGTCATGCGGGACTCCCCATCAGGCTGGCGGCACCGGCCGCGAGCAGGTCGGCAGCAAGGCTCCGGCCGGTCGCGTCCGCGTCGGTGAACGAGCCGGAACGCGACGACCGGACGGCGGCGGTGCCGTCCGGCGCGGTCACGCTTCCGTGCAGGTGGAACGAGTTCTCCCCGGTGACCTCGGCGTACGCGCCGACCGGCGCGCTGCAGCCGGCCTCCAACGCCGCGAGCAGAGCCCGCTCGGCGGCGACGGCGGACCGGCTGGCGAGGTCGTCCAGACCGGCGAGAAGCCCGCGCAGGGCCTCGTCGTCGGCCCGGCACTCGACCGCGAGCGCGCCCTGGGCCGGCGCGGGGAGCACGGACCCGGGGTCGAGCAGTTCGGTGATCTCCGCCGTGCGGCCGAGGCGGACGAGGCCCGCATGGGCGAGCACGACCGCGTCCAGGTGGCCGTCGGCGACCTGGCGGAGCCGGGTGTCGACGTTGCCCCGGATCGGCACGCAGGTGACGTCGGGGCGGTGCGCGAGCAGTTGCGCGATCCGACGCGGTGCGCCGGTGCCGATCCGGGCGCCCACCGGCAGCGTGGTCAGCGTGAGCCCGTCCCGGGCGACCAGGGCGTCCCGGGCGTCGGCGCGTGGCGGCACCACGGCGATCACCAGGCCGTCGGCCGGTGCGGTCGGCAGGTCCTTGTAGGAGTGCACCGCGATATCGATCTCGCGGGCCAGCAGCGCGTCCCGCAGGGCCGACACGAACACGCCGGTGCCCCCGAGCTGCTGGATGGGCGCGCTGCTGCGGTCGCCGGCCGTGGAGATGTGGACGAGCTCCACCGGCCGGCCCAGCCGCTGGCGGACGCTGTCGGCCACCAGCCCGGACTGCGCCAACGCCAGCGCACTGGCCCGCGTCCCGAGTCGCAACGCCCCGGTCGTGGTGCCGCTCACGCCGGCGTCCCGCTTTCTTCCGCGACCGGCGGGCCGGCCGCGCCGGCGCCGACCGTGGGCACGTCCAGGGCCCGGGCCGCCGAGCTGGTCAGGTCCAGCAGGAACAGGTCGCGCACGGCCTCGGTGTAACGGTCGCCGCCGGGAGCGGCCGCCAGTTCCTTCATCCGGACGGTGGGCAGGTGCAGCAGGGTGGAGACCACCCGGCGGACCGTGCGTTCCAGCTCGGCCTCGGCACCGGCGTCCAGCCCGGGCAGCCGGCCCCGCAGCCGGGTCAGCTCGGTGGCCACGACCTCGTCGGCACGGGCCCGGAGCGCGGCGACGGTGGGCCCCACCTGGGCCGACCGCTGGTGCGAGCCGAATGCCGTCACCTCGGCCGCCACGATCGCGAGCGCCGCGTCGACCCCGGCGGCAGCAGGCTCGTCGGCCAGCACGGCCGCCAGCGCTTCGATGTCGACCACCGTGACGCCGGGCAGGGTGTCGACGGCCCGGTCGGTGTCCCGCGGCACGGCCAGGTCGAGGACGAGCAGCTCCCGGCCGTCCCGCCGCTCGAACGCGGCGGCCAGTGCCGGCCGGGTGACCAGCGGCGCGCCGGAACCCGCGGCGGTGACCAGGACGTCGGCGTCGGCCAGGGCCGCCGGCAGGTCGGCGAGGGTGCCGCTGCGGCCGCCGACCGCCGCGGCGACGCGCTCGGCGCCTTCGGCCGTGCGGTTGAGGACGGTGATCGGTCCGACGCCGTCGCGGCGCAGGGTGGCCGCCGCCAGCGCGCCGAGCGAACCGGCGCCCACCACGAGCGCCGGCCGGCCGGCCAGCGGCCCGACCCGGCTGGCGCCGACCTTCAGCGCGGCCGTGACGACGGACTGCCCGGCCCGGTCGATCGAGGTCTCGGTGTGCACCCGCTTGCCCACCCGCAGCGCGTGCTGCATCGCGCCGTGCAACAGCGGCCCGGCCCCGTCGCAGCCGTCCGCCGCGGTGTAGGCGTCGCGGAGCTGGCCGAGTACCTGCGCCTCCCCGACCACCATCGAGTCCAGCCCGGACACCACCCGGAACAGGTGCCGCACCGCGTCGTCGGCGTACTGGACGTAGAGGTGGTCGGCGAGCTTGGCGATGTGGACGGCCGTCCGCGCGGACAGCACCTGGCCGATCTCGTGCAGCGCCCCGTGGAAGGTGGACGCGGCGGCGTACACCTCGACCCGGTTGCAGGTGGACAGCAGCACGGCCTCGGCGACGTGTTCCCCGCCGAGCAGGCTCCGCAGCACGGCCGGCAGGTCGGACGCGGGTACGGCCGCACGCTCCAGCAGTCGGACGGGCGCGGTGCGGTGGTTGAGGCCGACGACGAGCAGGCTCACCGGGTCCCCACCTTCCGCGCGGGGTACGCCGCCGGGGCTGCGGCGGGCAGCGGGGTCACCCTGCTCGTCCGCGGCCTCGTGGCGGGCCTTCCCGCCGTCCGGGCCGCCGTCCTGGCCGACCGCCTGGGCGAGGGCAGCGTGTCGCCGCCGGCCTTGCGGTGCTCGTGGAACGAGAGGATCTGCAGCTCCAACGCCAGGTCGACCTTGCGCACGTCCACGCCGTCGGGCACCGCGAGCACGCACGGCGCGAAGTTGAGGATGCTGGTGATGCCGGCCGCGACCAGCCGGTCGCAGACGGCCTGGGCGGCCTCGGCCGGCGTGGTGATCACGCCGATCGAGACGCCGTCGGCGGCAACGATCGCGTCCAGCTCGTCCATGTGCCGCACCGGCAGGCCGGAGATCCGCTGGCCGACCCGAACCTGGTCGACGTCGAACAGCGCGGCGATCCGGAAGCCGCGCGAGCCGAAGCCGCCGTACCCGGCCAGCGCGTTGCCGAGGTTCCCGGCCCCGACCAGCACGACCGCCCAGCGCTGGGTCAGCCCGAGCGCGCGGGAGATCTGGTCGACCAGCAGCGCGACCTCGTACCCGACACCGCGGGTGCCGTACGAACCGAGGTGCGAGAGGTCCTTGCGGAGCTTGGCGGAGTTGACGCCGGCGGCGACGGCCAGCTCGCCGGACGAGACCGTGGCCAGGCCGTCCTCGGCCAGCGCGTGCAGGGCCCGGAGGTAGAGCGGCAGCCTGGCGACGGTGGCGTCAGGGATACCTCGGCTGCGGCCGGCGGTACCGATGCGCGCACGCTGCTCGGGCATGGATCTCCTGGAACTCCGGACGGGTGGCCGGCCCCCGGGCAGACGCGGACTCCCGCGTGTGCTATCCGACGACCGGACTTGCCACGGTAGCCGCTTGTGAACGCCTGCACAAAGTCGCGCATTCCTGGTCACGAAGCCAACGCGCACAGTAACGGCGCTGCCGGGCGCGCTGGCCAACCCCGGCGAGTTGGCACACCGTTTGTCGCTCAGACGGATCGGGCCGTCGCCGACGGCAGCGCGGCTGACACGTCGGCAGTGGTGATGATCTGACGACGGCCGATGAACCGCCGGGTCACCAGGAGCCCCGCCTCATGGGCCTCCTGTCCGGCATGGCTCGCGCACGCATCCTGGACGACCCACGGGGTCAGGTCCCCCCGCTCGAACGCGTCGACCGCGGTCTTGCACACGCACGACTCGGTCGCGATGCCGCACAGCAGTAGATCGGTCCATCCGTGTCGCCGCACCAGCCTGGCGAACTCCGGCGCGAAGGCCGTGTAGGTCTCCTTGTCCAGCACCGCGGTCGCCCTGTCGGCCAGCGCCGAGAGTTCGGGTGCCAGCTCCACGTCGCTGCTGCCTGGCTGCATCTCAGTCCATCCGATCAGGCGCTCATAGGGCGAACCTGGACCGTTCGCGAACCGCGTGAACACCGTTGCCGCACCGCCGCGTTGCCACCGGTCCACGAGGTCCGCGATGATCGGAACGACATGCTCAGAGGTCGGGCGAACGAATCCACGCTGCACGTCCACAACCACCAGCACGGACGACGAGACGTTCACGCGGGCACCTCTCGGAGAGTCGCGATGGCCTGATCCAGCATGTCGGGGAGGCCACTGGTGGCGAGGATCGCTTCACGCATCGAACGATGCGAGCTGGGTTCCTGCGGCCGAGCCGTTATCAAGCGGGAACGAACGCCCCGCAGCCACCGCCAGCCATGTTCGGGTTGTACGTCGGGATCTCGGCCAGCCTCCACTTCCGCAGCGATCCAACTCGTGTATTGCCAGATGGATTGGACGGCAAGTTCGCACGCCACGAGCGCATCCTCCGCGAGAGCACGACCAGCGTCGACCGGGTGATAGGCAACGCCGGCCCACGACGCGTAGCCCACTGACACACCGTCGATGCCGAACGGAACCATCTCCGGGTGCGCGAATCCGCTACCCAGCAGCTGCCTCTCGGCTACTGCCGCGTGGGAGAGCTCACCTGGGCTGTCGAGGGAGAGCAGCGCGCTGGGCATCGAGAGGATCCGCATCGCCGTATCGAGCCGAGCGCCGTGCCAGGAAGTGTCGGACACCCAGTAGGCGGACAACACGTAGTCCGGTCCGCTTGAGGCTCCGGCTGCCTCCAGGAGTTGCGCTCGGCCCCAGTCCAGAAGTCGGGGGTAGGTGTCGTATCGCCACGCAGCCAACTGTGCCAGTCCTGCCCACGCCCGCTCCTCGACGAGGTGGAACACGACGACGCCGTGGGGCCACAACCACAACTCGCACGTGCCGTCGGGATGGGCGACCGCAGCGCGGTGACACGGTGTCCACTGGTCATGAACAGGGGCCGCGCGCAATTCCTCGACAAGGCGCAGGACGGTGGCCGGTCCTACCTGGGCGGGCGCGAACTTGTGGCTTCGCACCCGGAAAGCGCCGGGGTCCTCACCCACGGCAAGAGCAGCGAGCCGACCGCCTGTGTCGAGAACGAGGTCGAGTGAAGCAGCGAGAGCCGAGCCGACAGGCCGCCGACCCTGCTCGATCTCACAGAGATGACTCCGGGAGTAGTGAGTCAGAGATGCGAGGGCACGCAGACTGATTCCGCGACGAACCCGATGATCGCGAAGCGCGGCACCAAATGTGACGCTCATCGATACCTCCCAGGTCGGGTAGACGAAGCGTCCCGGGACACGGCTGCGGACAGGAACAGTCTTACGGAGAGTGGGCCAAGCTACGACGCTCGGCTTCATGAAGGTGCCGAACGTTGAGCTCACGACGCTACAGCGAAGCACGCCCGGACACATGTCGGCAGGTGCGCCAGTGACGCCGATTCCGGCCTCTTCGCGGCGGCCGGACGGCCGCCTCCTCGCCGGCCGGACCGGTGACGCTGCGCCCGACGCCGTCGCCGGTCCGGCTCTCCACCGGCACTACCGAAGGCGCCCGTGACCCGGTCAAAGGTCTTCGGCTACCTCCGCTCCGCCGAGACCGAACCGGCCAAACTGGTTATCTTGCAGGGCGAACTCGCCCTCCACGCCGGCGACCACAACCTCGACCTGATCGAGGTCTTCGCCGACATGCCCTGCCCCGGGCACACCGTCCGGCGACCTGGCTTCACGCTCCTGCTCCGCGCGCTCTGGCGCCATGACGGCGCCAGCGTTCTGCTCCCAGCCCGCAGCCACATTTCCTGGCTCACACCCGTCCGCGAGAAGCTGGAACAACGTGTTACCGATACTGGTGGCCGCCTCCACGTCCTGTGGGCTGATGACGACCATCCCGAGTTGCGCCCGTGAACCATCCGTCCGTCGGGACGCCACGAGCTGTTTCGCCACCCGGTGTCCTCGCCCGAATCGCCTGGGAAGCCGCCGTCGACCTCTGGCACCAGCACACACCAGTCCCAGCCGACCTCGCGTTCACTCGCTGCCGCCGCTGCACCACCGTCTGGCCATGCCTGACCATCTGCTTCCTCGGCAGGTTCTTCCACGACCTACCATCCGGACCGCCGCCTCAGCAGACCCGACCAGTCTTCTCCGACCGCCGGGCCACACTCACCGCAGGCCGCAGCACAGAATCGTCACCGACATCGCCGGAGGACTCGGCCTGACGAATTCCACCTGCGCCCGCGGGGGTGTCCGACCAGTTGCGGAGGTCGCCGGTTCCCTGCCCGATGCACGTGGTCTGGTGGTCGTGGACATCTCCGACCGTGCGGCCGTGGTGTCCGGCTTGGAAGCCGAACAGCCGCGCTACTACTTGCAACACGCGTTCGGCTTCCAGGTCCACAACGTGCGCCACCCGCACGCCGAGCGGCGGCACGGTCGAGCCGACATCGGATGGAAGGACGGACAACCCAGTGGCTGACTGGACGAGCCTGAACTACGTGGTCGTTGACGTGGAGGGCAACGGCCAGCAGCCGCCCGACCTGGTGGAGCTGGCCGCCGTGCCCGTGGTCGGTGGAGTCATCGGGGAGCCGCTGAGCTGGCTGGTGAAGCCCGAGTCGCCCATCAAGCACTTCGCCACGCGCATTCACGGTCTGACCAATCAAGACGTGGCGGGCTGCCCGCTGTTCGAGGACATCACTGGCAACGTGTTGGCGGCCTTGAGCGCTGACGCTCTCGTGGCGCACAACGCCCACGTTGACCTTGGTGTGCTGCGTCGCAAGCTCACGGGCTGGGAGCCGCCCGACGTGTTCGACACGCTCAAGCTGGCGCGTCGGTTGGTGTCAGGGATGGACGGCTGCCGGCTCGGCAACCTGGTCGAGGCGTTCGGCCTGGCCGAGGGACTGCCGGACGACCTCACGCCTCACCGCGCGACATATGACGCGCTGGTCACGGCTCGGTTGTTCGTGCTGCTGGCCACAAAGGCCACCAGCCTGGAAGAGCTGCGTGGCGATACATCGGGAGGGGGCAAAGATGAACCTCCGGCCCTCTTCTGACCACCAGCTCGGCCAGTTCGTCAGCCTCGATGGTCATCGACTGGACGGCGTGAGCTATGCCCGACTCTGCACTGGTCGGTAGGCGGAGAGCCGGTAAACCAGCCGGTCAGCGGGTGCCCGGTCCACGGCTCTCGCGACAGCCGCAACGCGGTAATCGTCGTCGCCGGTCACCCAGCGGGCCTGTGCGGACCAGGTGGCTCGGTTTAGCGCGTCAAGGCCGAGCAGGTAGTCGGGACACGGCCACGGTTGCTCGCAGGCCGGACAGACTGCTTCTGCGCCGGATGTCGGGCGGTGGATCTGGCGGAGCGTGTACCCCTCCAGCCACAGCGCCGGGTCGGCGACCTCGGGCGGTGGAATCAGACTCACGGCCGCCCCTGCTCGTTCCGGACGCCAGGCGCGGCGGTTCCCGGGAGCCCAAGGCCACCTCTGTGGATGGACTCGCCGCCGCGCCTGGCGTCGCTGTCACCCGTCGCCGCGGCCCTTGCTCGACGGCAACGGGGAGTTCTGTGACTGGCCGGTGACGGCCTGTTCCTGAGCTATGTTGTATCTAACATGGCTGGCATGTCAATAGATGCAGGCAGGAGACCTGATGAAGTTGGTGGAACGGCGCAGACCACGACGGCACGCGGGGGTGAGGCGGATGGTCACCTTCGGGGGTGGCCGTCCCGCGTACCTGCAGGTCGCCGATGCACTGCGGAGCAAGATCGCCGAGGGCGAGTTGCAGCCCGGCGACAAGCTGCCGTCCTCGGCCGACCTCACCCGCGCGTTCAGCGTGTCCCGGCAGGTCGCCGACCACGCGCTCGCGGTGCTCCGCACCGAAGGGCTTGTCTACGGCCACCCCGGCAAAGGCACGTTCGTCCGGCCACGCCGCTCGCTCGTCCGGCGATCGCAGGTCTGGTACGACGAGCGCGAGGGTTCGCCCACGGCGCGCAGCGTCGAGGGCAGCGGAGCCGTGCCGGGCTGGGACCACTGGTCGGCCGCCGGGGTCGCCGACGCCGCCACTGCCGAACGGCTGGGCATCGCCGAGGGCGATCCGGTGATGCGGACCGAGTACGTGTACCGCTCGGACGGCGAACCGATCCAGCTCGCGACGTCGTGGGAACCGCTCGCGATCACCGGGGGCACGCCCATCGAGCTACCCGAGGCATCGCCGGCCGTGGGCGTGGTCGCCCGGTTCGACCTCATCGGCCGGCGGATCACCACGTCGGACGAGGTGGTGTCGGCGCGGATGCCCACTGCGGCCGAGCAGGACGCGCTCGACGTACCGGCCGGCGTGCCGGTCATGGTGATCGAACGGACCTACTCGGCCACCGGCCGGCCCGTCGAGACCGCCACGATCGTGGCCCCGTCCGACCGCTATCGACTGCACTACGGCGTGCCGGTGCGCGACTGAGCTACGTCCGCCGGATGCACGCGACCGCCGACCCGCGACGCATAGCCCACTGACATCACCGTCGACGCCTTACCCGACACCGGTGCCCGCCTCTCCTGTGGGCCGACGGCGACGATCCCGAGTTGCGCCCGTGTCGCCGCGATTTCCAACAGCGTGAGGGACGCGGTCAGGCACCGAGGTCTCGCAGGAGCCGCGCTTCCTCCACCCGCCAGTAGCCGTGCTCCCGGCCGTCCAGCAGCACCACCGGCAGGCGGTCGCCGTACTCGTACGCCAGCTCGTCGTCGGTGTCCACGTCCACCTCCGACCAGCGCACTCCCGTCACGGCGGCGACGCGGACCAGCGCCGCCCGGGCGTCGTCGCAGAGAGGGCAACCAGCCCGGGTGAGCAGTGTGACGGTGTGCCCCGTCGGCGCCCCGGCCAACGGTTCGGAGGGGTCCTCGGTCATGGCGTCCCGGCCGGCCTCAGGCGCCGGCCGCCTTCGCCTCCCGGGCCCGCAGCCGGCCCTTGCTCACCTTGCCGGTGGCCGAGTGCGGCAGCGCGATCACCACGTCCACCACGGTCGGGCACTTGAACCGGGCCAGCGACCGCTCGGCGTGCGCGACGACCTCCTCCGGCGTCACCTCGACCTCCCGCGCCGGCACGACGTACGCCTTCACGGTCTCGCCGGTGTAGGGGTGCGGGACGCCGATCACGGCGGCCTCGACGATGCCGGGGTGGGTGAGCAGCACGTCCTCCACCTCGCGCGGGTAGACGTTGAAGCCGCTGACCAGGATCAGCTCCTTGATCCGGTCGACCAGGAACAGGTCGCCGTCCTCGTCGGCCACCGCGACGTCCCCGGTGTGCCACCAGCCGTCGGCGTCCGGCCCGCCCTCGCCGTCGGGCCAGTACCCGGAGAAGAGGTTCGCCCCGCGGACGACGACCTCGCCGGGGTCGCGGGTCGGGGCGTCCACCTCGTCGAGCAGTTCGCGGAGGTCCTCGGCCAGTTCCTCCAGGTCCTCGCCGGTGGCCGGGTCGACAAGGCGGACCTCCACGCCCGGGACCGGCCGGCCGATCGAGGACGGCTTGGGCACTGCCGAGACGAGCGTGCTGGTGACGACCGGCGCGGTCTCGGTGAGTCCGTAGCCCTCGTAGATGGGGTGGCCGGTGGCCTGCACCATCCGCGCCTGGGCGTCGGGCGGCAGCGGCGCCGCGCCGCTGATCGAGAGTCGGACGTTGCCGAAGACCTCGCCGAAGCGCGGCAGCAGCGACCAGGCGACGAACATCGGCGGGGCACCGGGGACGTTGGTGACCTTGTGCCGGGCGATCAGCTCCAGCGTCTCGGCCGGGTCGAACCGGTCGACCAGCACGGCCGCGCAGCCCTCGCGGGCCACCTGGCCCAGGCCCGGCCCCAGGCCGTAGATGTGGAACAGCGGCAGCGCCAGCAGGATCACGTCGTCGGGACTGACCACGGGCGGCTCGATCCGCGCGCACTGGTCGAGGTTGGCGAGCATCGCGCGGTGCGAGAGCATCGCGCCGCGCGGCAGGCCGGAGGTGCCCGAGGTGTACATCAGGACGGCCAGGTCCTCGCCGCCCCGGTCGGTGTGCACGGGGCCGTACGGCGCCGCGGCGGCCAGCCGTTCGAACGCGTCGGTGCGCAGCACATGGGCCAGCCGCGGCAACCGGTCGCGGACGGTGCCGATCGCCTCGGCCGCGAGCTGGTTGGCCACCACCGCCACCGTGCCGGAGTCGCCGAGCACGTGGGTGAATTCCCGGGCGGTGTACTCGGGGTTGGTGGGCACCGCGACCAGGCCCGCGCGCAGCGCGGCGAAGTAGACGATCGGGGCGTCCAGGCCGTTGGGCAGGGCGAGCGCCACCCGGTCGCCCTCGGCGAGCCCGATGCCCCGCAGCGCGGCGGCCGCGGCGTCCACCCGCAGGTCGACCTCGGCCCAGGTCAACGTCGTGTCGCGGAAGATCAACGCCCGCTGGGACCCCCGGACGGCCGCCGTCCGGCGGACCAGGTCGGCGACGTTGCGGACCGGGTCGTTGCTCTGCACCGAAAGCCTCCACGGGTACTGGGTCGGGTGGGCTCCCGCCGGAGTCTGTCACGTCGGCGCCCGCCTCCGCGCGGTGGTCCGACGAGCGTCCCGGCACGCTCGGGAGGACCCCGGCCGGAGGCCAGCCTTAAGGCAGTCTTGCCCACCCTGGCCTCGGGCCGGCGCCGATGCCAGGATGTGATCGCGACGCGTTCGTGCTGTGTCCATGTTCGACCCGGATCGACCAAGAATGGCGATATGTGAGTGAGGTATTACCGCGGCGACGAGACACACGTATGATCTCACCGTTATTTCCTGTGCACCCGGTGTAACCATCCCGAGGAGGGCGTCGTGGCTGCCGAGTACCCGCTCGCGCGTCAGGGTGCGTCGGCGCCGCCCGCCCGAGAGCCGCTCGCGGCGTCGACCGCGACCACCCCGGCGGCACGGTGACCGGCGCCCTGGCTGCCGGATACCCGTTCCGGCTCCCCGACGGCCTCGCGGCACTGCGCGAGGCCGTCCGTCTGGTCGTCGGCGCCAAGGACCTCGCCCTCGACGCCGTCTCCGCCGAGACCGGAGCGGGCTACAGCCACGGCGCCCGTTCGCGGGCCGCGCACCCCGCCCACGCCGCCCCCCAGGCGCACCGCCAGCCCTCCCAGCGCCGCCCCGCCGACGAGCCGCCCTACCGCGAGGCCCCCACCCAGCCGCTGCCGCAGCACCGGCAGCCGGCGCATGCCGAGCGCGAGCCGGTCGAGCGGCGCCGGGTCGGGCGGGACGGCCCCGGACGTGGCCCCGGCGGGTCCGGCCCCGGTGACCGGTGGCAGGACGACGCCGACCAGGAGCAGCCGGGCGAGGTATGGCAGCTCGTCAAGCGGGTCCAGGACGGGGACGCCGACGCGTTCGGGCTGATCTACGACCGGTACATCGACGTGGTGTTCCGCTACGTGTACTTCCGGGTCGGCTCCCGCCCGCTCGCCGAGGACCTCACCAGCGAGACGTTCCTCCGGGCGCTGCGCCGGATCGGCGGGGTGGCCTGGCAGGGTCGCGACCTCGGCGCCTGGCTGGTGACGATCGCCCGGAACCTGATCGCCGACCACTACAAGTCGGGCCGGTACCGCCTCGAGGTCACCACCGCCGACATGCTCGACGCCGACTCGGTCGAGCGCAGCGCGGAGGGACAGCCGGAATCCGCGGTCCTGGAGCGGCTGACCAACGCCACGCTGCTGGATGCGGTGAAGAAGCTGAATCCGGAACAGCAGGAATGTATTACTCTCCGCTTTCTCCAGGGACTCTCTGTAACTGAAACTGCACATATAATGGGAAAAAACGACGGTGCCATCAAAGCGTTGCAGTATCGCGCGGTGCGGTCGCTGGGGCGCCTGCTCCCGGACGGGTTCACGCCATGACCAGCATGCCGTGTGACCGGCTTCTTCTTACGGCTATGCCGCCCCCCGTAACCAACTGTGCCCTTGCCGCGTTGTCCGGATTGCCGACATGGCAGCGATATGCCGATCACGGACAGGTGGAAAGGGGGTTCGTGCAGTGATAATCACCCCGGCAGAACGGCGCAGGGCCGAAGAATTCGACGCCCTGCTGTCGGGCCGACGCGCCGAACGCGCCGCCTCCCACGACGGTCTGATGTCGCTGACCACCCTCACCTCGCAGCTCCGGGCGATGGACACCGACGCCGAGGTCGACCCGATGTTCCGCGACCGGCTGCGGACCCGGCTCATCGCGGTCGCCACCGTGCGCGGCATCGGCAGCGAGCCGCAGTTCCGTCCCTCGCCCGGCCGGCCGCCGGTGCATGCCCGGCCCCGCCGCCGCGCGTCCAAGCGGCTGGTGATCACCGTCGGCACGTTGTCCGGTGTGCTCGCCCTGTCCGGCGTGAGCATGGCCAGCGGCGACGCCAAGCCCGGCGACCCGCTCTACAGCATCAAGCGCAGCCGCGAGGCCGCGCAACTCGCGCTGGCACGTTCGGACGTCGGCCGCGGCCAGCTGCACCTGGAGTTCGCCAAGACCCGGCTCGTCGAGGCCGCCGCGGTGACCGACCAGCCAGCCGAGGTCAGCCGCATCCTCGACGAGATGGACGCCGACATGCGCACCGGCATGCGCGAGCTCGGCGGCGCCGCGCTCGAGCAGCGCCAGACCGCCCCGCTCGACCTCGTCGACACGTTCGCGATCGCCGAGCGCCATGCCCTCCTCTCCCTCCTCGAGGGCGTGCCGCGGGGGCGCACCCGCGACCGGGTGCTCGAGTCGGTCCAGCTCCTCGGCGACATCGGCAACCGTTCGGCGGCGTTGCGCGGCACCCTCCTGTGCAGCGGCAGCCTGACCGGCGTGAACGCCAGCGACGAGCTCGGCCCGTTGCCCCGGGGCTGCTCGGCGCTGGGCACCCTGCGGCCCGGCGGGGCACCGGTCCCTGGCCAGCCGTCCGCGCGGTACGGCACCGTCTCCCCCAGCGGACCGGGCCTCCCCACCACGGTTTCGCCGACCCCCTCGCCGTCGGCGAGCGGTGTCCTGCCCGACCTTCCGCTCACCGAGTCCCCGTCCGACCGGTCGGGTGCGAACGGCGTGCTCGGGTCGGTGAGCGACGTGGTCGGCGGAGTGGTTGGCAACCTCCTGGGCGGCCTCCGCCGGTAGGGGGGCGGCCCGTTCAGGCACGCCGCTCGCGGCGTTGTCGGACGTCACACGTCGGTTCGCTACGCCGCGACGACCTCCGCCTTGCGATCGACGCACCTGAACGGGCTCCGCGTTAGAGATTTCGGGCACCACCGCCTTTGGTCATTGACGGAGCGTGCTGGACGGGCTCATGACGTGGAACGTTCATGAGACTGAAATGCCTGGTCAGTGGTGGACGACACGGTTCGTTGGGCCCGCCCGTTTACACTGGGCCACCGAGTGCTGCGGGGCGTCGAATGGTGCTCCGCTCCTCGGGTCGAACGCGGAGGGGGTTCGGTGGTCACGCTCACGGGACGGCGCCGCCGGCGCGTGGAGGAAGCGCGGGCCGTCGTGGCCGGCGCCGCCAGCGCGGCCGCCGCCGATGTCGAGGCCACCCAGAGCGCTCCGCTCGACCTGAGCGCCGCCGCCTTCTTCGACGTGGACAACACGATGATGATGGGCGCTTCGATCTACCACTTCGCCAAGGGCCTGGCCGCCCGGAAGTACTTCACCACCGCCGACCTGCTCCGCTTCGGCGTCGAGCAGCTCCGGTTCCGCGTGGTCGGCGCCGAGAGCCACGAAGGCATGCGCAAGGCCCGGGAGACCGCGTTGGCCTTCGTCGCCGGCCGCGAGGTGGACGAGATCGTCCGGCACAGCGAGGAGATCTACGACGAGCTGATGGCCAGCCGGATCTGGTCGGGCACCCGCGCGCTGGCGCAGAAGCACCTCGACGCCGGGCAACGGGTCTGGCTGGTCACGGCCACTCCGGTGGAGCTGGCCCGGGTGATCGCCAAGCGGCTCAACCTGACCGGGGCACTGGGTACGGTCGCCGAGGTGGAGGACGGCCGGTACACCGGACGCCTCGTCGGCGAACCGCTGCACGGGCCGGCCAAGGCCGAGGCGGTGCTCGCACTGGCCGGCCGCGAACACCTCGACCTCGCCCGGTGCACGGCCTACAGCGACTCCTGCAACGACGTGCCGATGCTCTCGGCGGTGGGCACGGCCGTGGCGGTCAACCCGGACAACGCGCTCCGCCGGGTGGCGCGCGAACAGGGCTGGGACGTGCG
This sequence comes from uncultured Actinomycetota bacterium, assembly GCA_963740255.1. Lineage (GTDB taxonomy): Bacteria > Actinomycetota > Actinomycetes > Mycobacteriales > Cryptosporangiaceae > CAVUDO01. The sequence continues at coordinate 2,249,187 of CAVUDO010000002.1, forward strand.
CGACTACCGGACGGCCCGCAAGGCGATGAAGGTGAGCGCACCGGCGCTGGTCACGGCCGGACTGGTCACCGGTGGCGTGGCCGCCGCGCTCGCCGTCCGCCGCCGCGCCCGCTAGATCCGAACTGACGCCTCGGTCACGCCTTGATCCACCCGCGGCCGTCGCCCTCGTCGCACTCCATCCACACGGTCGGACCGTCGGGCGTGAGGGAGAAGTAGACCCCGTCGCGCAGCAGCATCGACAGCGCCCGCGCGGTCGGAAGGTCCACGGTCACCGCCGGCCGGGCGGGGAGGTGATAGGTGAGCGTGCGGGCGATCCGGTCGACGGTCAGCCGCAGCTCGGCGTCGCCGTCACCGGCGGGGTCGGCGAAGCGAGCGCGGTACCTGTGAACGTCGGCCGTCGCGGTGTCGACCGGCTCTTCTGTCATCGGCGGTTACCTCTCCAGGTGTGGGCACGCGCATCGTCCTTGGTGGCGGCGGCGAAGGCGGCGCTGGGGCGGGGCCAGGTCATCCACACCGGACAGCGGACGCAGCGGCCGGTGGGCGGGTCGTGGCGGTGACGACGGGCGAGGTCCTCGGCCAGGTCGTAGAGGATGGCCAGCGGTGGCCCGCACCGGCGGCGGCTCACCGTTCACCCGATCCGGGGTCGATGGGCCGACCGCAGTCGTCGAGCAGCCCGGCGCCATCGAGCACCTCCAGCGCCCGCAGCCGGGACGCACAGCCACCCGAGGGCCGGCCGCCGCGGGTCTGGCCCTGCGTCCACGGCCACAGGCACGCCGCGCAGGCGCGTCGGTTGGGGGAGCGGCGACGGCGGTGCACCGCGGCGACGCGGCGCGCGGCACGGACCGCGTCCTGGTCAGGCATCATGTCGTCCCTCCGATGGCGGCCGAGGGCGGGCGGAAGCGTGGCAGCGGCGCCGGGGACGTGCCTGCCGCTGCCACGCTCCCTTCCTCGCACCCGCGCCCGGGGCGGAAGCCGAACCGGGCGCGGGCGGGTTTGTGGGCGATCAGGCTGACACGCAGTGCCATGCCGGATCGTGTCTGAGAGTATCACTTATCAAGTCTCGTGATAAGTAGTCTCTTCATCTGCCATATCGTGGCAGGAATCGCAGTTGGTTTGAGTCCCAGGTTGAGACACACTGAGCGGGTGAGACCGCAGACAAGGAGTCCGGCGATGCCGGCATCTGGTCCCACCGTTGGCCCCACGGTTGTCCGGCGTCAGCTGGGCAGGCGCCTACGCCGGCTCCGCGACGAGGCGCAGGTGTCCGTCGACACCGTCGTGGCCAACCGCAGGCTGGGGATCTCCCGCGCCAAGCTGTTCAAGCTGGAGGCAGGCAAGCACGCGGTCAAGCCACAGGACGTGACGGTGCTGTGCGCCTACTACAAGGCATCCGAAGCCGAGCTGGACACCCTGACAGCGCTCGCGCTGGCCACCCAGGGCGAGGGCTGGTGGCACGTCTACGGCGACGATGCCGTGCCGGAATGGTTCAGCCTCTACGTCGACCTCGAACCCGCCGCAGCGGTGATCCGTAAGTACGAGGCTGAGCTGATCCCGGGCTTGTTGCAGACTCCTGAGTATGCCTGGGCGATCTACCGAGCCGCCGTCGCCGACGACAGCGACGCCGAGATCGAACGGCGCGTCGCGGTGCGGATGGAGCGCCAAGCAATCCTCGACCGCGCCAAGCCGCCCCGGCTTCACGTGGTCCTCAACGAGGCAGCGATCCTCCGCGAGGTGGGCGGGGCCGACGTGATGGCCGACCAGGTCGCCAAGCTACGCAAGGCCGCCGCCAGGCCAGCCGTGACGATCGACGTACTACCGCTCGGGGCTGGCGCTCACACTGCCATGAGTGGCCCGTTCACTATCCTGGACTTCCCCGCCCCAGCCGACGACCCCTCGGCCGTCTACCTCGAAACTGCCAGCTCGGCCGCCTACCTACAGAAGCCGGCCGACCTGGCCCGGTACAACGCGATCTTCGACCAGGTGCGCACGAAGACCACACCGCTAATGGAGTTCACGCCATGACCACCAGCACTCCAGCATGTCGGCACTACACCAAGAGCAGCCGGTCCGCCGGCAACGGCGGCGACTGCGTGGAGTGGGCACTCGACCAGGCCGGTGTCTACGTCCGCGACAGCAAAGATCCCACCGGTCCGGAGCTCCTGCTCTCCTACCCCGACTGGCATGTCTTTCTTGAGGCGGCCACCGCCGGCCGGGACCATCCGCACATCGCTCGCACCGCCTCCGGCGTCCACGTCAGCGACCGCCGGGACCGCACCATCGGACTCACCTTCACTCACGCGGAATGGGACGCCTTCGTCGCCGGCGCCCGCGCCGGTGAGTGCCAGCCCGCGGCCGCCTAGCGCCGCGGCTCCTCGTCCGCGACCGCTCGTCGCGGGTGGCTGATCCGGTGACCGTGGCCCGACGCGTCCGAAGCCGTTTTCAGCCGAAGACCGACGTCCGCTTCATCAGCAGGCGGTAGAGCGACTGCTGGATCGTCTCGCGCACCTGGTCGGTGAGGTTGAACATCAGCATCTGGTCGTCCGCCTCGCCGGCGAGGTCGGCGGTCTCGATCGGGCGGGCCGAACTCGATGTACCACTTGGACGGCAGCGGGATCATCCCGAGCAGGCCGAGCCACGGGAACGTCGGTGTCAGCGGAAAGTAGGGCGCGCCGAGCAGCCGGGCCAGCAGCGGGGCATTGCCCAGCATCGGGTAGATCTCCTCGGCACCGACGATCGCGCACGGGATGATCGGCACCTTCGTCGCCAGCGCCGCCGAGACGAACCCGCCGCGGCCGAAGCGCTGCAGCTTGTACCGATCGGCGAACGGCTTGCCGACGCCCTTGAACCCCTCGGGGTAGACGCCCACCAGCTCACCGGAGGACAGCAGCCGTTCGGCGTCGGCCTGGCAGGCGAGCGTGTTGCCGGCCTTGCGGGCGAACTCCCCGACGAACGGCGTCTTGAAGACCAGGTCGGCGCCGAGCAGCCGCAGGTGCCGCCGGGCCGGGTGGTGGTCGAGCAGCGCGAGCGCGGTGATCACGCCGTCCAGCGCCACGGTGCCGGAGTGGTTGGCGACGATCAGCGCGCCGCCGGTGTCCGGAACGTTCTGCATTCCGCTCACCTCGACGCGGAACCACTTCTCGTACAGCGGGCGGAACGGCGCGGCCAGCACCGTGTCGGTGAGTTCCGGGTCGAACCCGAACTCGTCCACCTCGTACTCGCCGGTGAGCCGGCGACGCAGGAACGCGAGCACACCGGCCACCTTGCGGTCCCACGGGTCGCCCGCGGGTGTGTCCGGCCCGTCGGCGGCAGCAGCGGTGGCCCGGGTGGCGCCGGCCGCGGGAGCCGCGCCGGTTGCGTCCGGATCGACCGGGGCGCCGCCAGCCTCCCGGCGGAACTGCCCCAGGTCGCGCAGCCCGGCCGACGGGCGGGTGGCTGCGGCCGGGCTGACCAGGGTGGGGTCGCCCGCGGTCTCCACGGGCACCGCCGTTCGATCGTCCCCAGATTTCTCGTCGACGCGCGCTTTCGCGGACTTCCCACGAGGCGCCGCCGTCGCGCGCGCCTTGGCCCCCGCGCCGCCCTTGCTGTCCGCGCGCGCCTTGGTGCCCGCCTCCGGGACCGTGCCCGCCTTGGTGGCCCGGCGGGGTGCCGCCGCACGCGCCTTGGCCGGACGGCTCCCCGCCGTGGCGTCGGCCGACTCGCCGCCGCCCTCTCCCGCGGGAGCGCGCTTCTTCTTCGCACCACGGGCGGGGCGGTCGCCGTCGAAGGGGATGATCCGGGCCTCAGGCATCGTCGGCCCCCTTGGCGGCCGCTGCCAGCCACTCGCGGGCCGCCGAGAACCGCGACCCGAGCCCGGTCTCGACGGCGCGCAGGTTCTCCGAGCTGAGCACCGACGCCAGGTCGCCGCCGCGGACGAAGTCGTCGAACGCCTCGGAGGTGCTGTAGCGGGGCGTCACGCCGAACTCCCGTTCCAGCTTGCCGATGTCGACCACCCGTCCGTAGGTGAGCAGCCGGGTCTGCTCCGGGGAGAAGTCGATGGTGCCGGCCCGCCGGACGAGCATGCCCAGGTAGGACGCCGCGAACGCCGGCACGGGGGCCTGCACCCGCCCGGCCCGGCGGATCGCCTGGGAGAGCAGCAGCGCACCGGGACCGGCGACGTTGAACGTGCCGGGGTGGTACTCGCGGGCGGCCCGGGCCAGCACGTCGAGCGCGTCGTCCATGTGCACGAACTGCAGCCGCGGGTCGAACCCCAGCACGGTCGGCACCACCGGCAGCGCGAAGTACCGGGACAGCGGGGTGTCGACGTTCGGACTGAGCATGTTGGCCAGCCGCAGCATGGTCACGCACACGTCCGGCCGGCGGCGCGCGAAGCCGCGCACGTAGCCCTCGACCTCGGTGGCGTCCTTGCCGTAGCCCCCCGGCGGGTTGGCCTTCGCTTCCATGTCCTCGGTGAACACCGCGGGGTCGCGCGGGGACGAACCGTAGATCGCGGTCGCCGAGCGCACCACGAGCTTGCGCACCCGCGGCGCCTTCTGGCATGCCGCGAGCAGCTGCATCGTGCCGATGACGTTGAGTTCCTTCATCGACGCGCGCCCGCCGGCACCGGCGGGGGTGGCCTGCACGCTCATGTGCACGACGGTGTCGACGTCGGCGTTCGCGATCACCTTGGCGATCAGCGGGTTGCGGATGTCGGCCCGGACGAACTCGGTCCGGCCGAGCTGCGCGGACGCCTCGCCGCCGGGAGGAGCGGTGTCGACGCCGAGGACGCGCTCGATCCGGGAGTCGGCGGCCAGCCGGGCCGCCAGGCGTCCGCCCATCGGACGGCTGACCCCGGTGACGAGTACGACCTGCGGGAGACGGGACGCCTCAGCACCCACCGGCAACCTCGCTCCGCTCGCGCTGGTCGGTCACGGCCATCGGCCAGGAACAGCGACTACTTCTTGTTGCGACGCTGGACGCGGGTCTTCTTGAGCAGCTTGCGGTGCTTCTTCTTCGCCATCCGCTTACGACGCTTCTTGATGACCGAGCCCATGCCACATCCTCGGGGTCACTGCTACCAGTACTAAGGTGCCAAGAGTAGCCGCCCACTTCCGCACCGGTCACCCCGGCGTCGTCCGCGTACGTACGGCCGGAGCAGTGGCTCCGGCCGTACGTACGTCAACTCCGACCCGCAACCCTAGGCGGTGTCCGTGAAGGCGTCGCGAAGGTAGGCGTGCACCGCGTGCTCGGGCACCCGGAACGAGCGGCCCACCCGGACGGCATGCAGTTCGCCGGAGTGGACGAGTCGGTAGACGGTCATCTTCGAGACACGCATCAACGTCGCCACCTCGGCGACCGTCAGGAACCGCACCTCGGACAGGGAACTCAAGGAACCGGACATACGTCCCACCTCACCGTGCACGCGTCGGGTGCCGGCTCCCCTCCGGCCACGAGGACACGCACGTGCTCTTTGAACAGTAGCGGGGCAAGAGTGATCGGGCGATACCCTCAGCGATCCTCCCTGCGCAATGTGCTACTGCAACGGCCCCTTACGTCACCTGGCGTCACGTCTGCCGTGAATGTCACCCCGGCCTGGTGGCCCGATCGCCCCGGCCTGGTGGCCCGATCGCCCCGGCCTGGTGGCCCGATCGCCCCGGTCTGGTGGCCCGATCACTCCGTCCGCAGTGCCGCCACCGGATCGAGCCGACCGGCCCGGCGCGCCGGCACCACGCCGAAGAACACCCCGACCGCGACCGACACCCCGAACGCCAGCACCCCCGACCACCACGTGACCACCGACGGCAGCGGCGAGAGCGCGTCGACCAGCATCGAGGCCGTCACGCCCAGCGCGATGCCCGCGCACCCGCCGATCGTGGTGAGCAGCACCGCCTCCAGCAGGAACTGGGCCCCGATGTCGCGCTGCCGTGCCCCGACGGCCTTGCGCAGGCCGATCTCGCGGGTGCGTTCGCGCACCGATACCAGCATGATGTTGCTCACGCCCACCCCGCCGACGAGCAGGCTGATGCCGGCGATCGCGGCCAGCACGAGCGTGAGCAGCCCGAGGATCTCCCCGACCACCCCGAGGATCTGCTCCTGCGTCACCGCGGAGAACTTCTGGTCGGGGTAGCGGGCCTCCAGGTCGGCCTTGATCCGGGCACCGAGTTCGTCGATCCGTTCGGCGTCGGGAGCCTTCACCGCGATGGCGTCCACCCGCTGGGTGCCGAACAGCCGCTGGGCGGTGGTGAGCGGGATGTGGGCGTCGAGGTCCTGGTCGACGCCGAGCGCGGAACCCTGCCGGGTGAACACCCCGATCACCCGGAACCGCACGCCGGCGATGCTCACCTGCCGGCCGATCGGGTCGCGGTCGGCGAACAGGCGGACGGCCGTGGTGGACCCGAGCACGGCGACCCGACGCCGGGTGTCCAGATCGGACCGCGACAGGTAGGTGCCGGACGCGAGGTTGCGGCTGAACACGTCCACGGTGGTCTCGGTGACACCCTGGACGGTGACGAACTGGTTGCGCGCCCCGGCCCGGATCACCTCGCCGGAACTCACCGTCGCGGCCACCCGCCGGCGGTCGCCCACCACCTTGCCGACCTCGGCCACGTCGGCCAGGGTCAGCCGGCTGGCGGTCGGAGCGCTGCCGAACTGCAGCTCGCCCGGGACGACCAGCAGCAGGTTGCTGCCCAGGCTCTGCACCTCGCGCTCCACCTGCTGCTTGGCGCCCGTCCCGATCGCGACCAGCATCACCACCGCGGCCACCCCGACGATCACCCCGAGCATGGTGAGCGCGCTGCGCAGCCGGTTGGCCCGCAGCGCGCCGGTGGCCACCCGGAACGCCTCCGCCCACCTCACCCGTTCGCCCCGTCCGAGGTCGTCGCCCCGGCCGGCGTCGCGTCCGTCGGCATCGCGTCCGTCGGCATCGCGTCCGTCGGCATCGCGTCCGTCGGCATCGCGTCCGCCGCACCCGCGGCCAGGTCGGAGGTCAGGATGTCGGAGGTGATCAGGCCGTCGCGGACGCGGACCTGGCGCCGGGCCCGGCCGGCCACCGCCGGGTCGTGGGTCACCACCACGAGCGCCACCCCGCGCTCGGCGTTGAGGGTGTCGAGCAGGTCGAGCACCTCGGCGCCGCGGCGGGAGTCGAGGTTGCCGGTGGGCTCGTCGGCGAGCAGCACCTGCGGGTCGGTGACCAGCGCGCGGGCGATGGCCACCCGCTGCTGCTCGCCGCCGGAGAGCTGGCCCGGCTGGTGGGTGAGCCGGTGGCCCAGACCGACGAGTTCGAGCGTCGCGGCCGCCCGGCGTCGCCGTTCGGCCTTCCCGAGACCCCGGTACACCAGCGGCAGCGCGACGTTGTCCAGGGCGGTCGTGCGGGCCAGCAGGTGGAAGGACTGGAAGACGAAGCCGACCGTGGCGTTGCGGACCTCGGCCAGCTCGTCCGGGGTGAGCGACACGACGTCGCGGCCGCCGATCCGCAGTGTGCCGGTGGTGGGCCGGTCCAGGCCGCCGAGCAGGTGCATGAGGGTGGACTTGCCGGAGCCGGACGGGCCGACGATCGCGAGGTGGTCGCCGCGGGCCACGGTGAGGTTCACGCCGCGCAGGGCGTCGACCCGGCCCTCGCCCTGTTCGTACGACCGGGTCACGCCCACCGCCTCCAGCGCTGGCGGCCACCCGGCCGAGGGGGCTTCAGCCGCCGTCACCGCAGCTCTTGTCCCGTGCGCACCTTGTCGGCGCCGGAGACGACGACGCGGTCGCCGGGGCGCAGGCCGCCGGTGATCGCGACCAGGTCCTCGCCCTGGGTGCCGACCGTCACGGTGCGCCGTGCGGCCACGCCGCGCTCGACCACCCACACCGTGTCCCTGGCGCCGTCCCGCACCAGTGCCGACGCCGGCACGGTCACCGCGTTCTCGGCGGTGCGGACGGCCAGCCGCGCCACCGCACTCATCCCCGGGCGCGGCCGCGGCGCGACGGTGCCGTCGGCGAGCGTGCCCGCGCCCAGCGCCAGCCGCACCCGGTAGCTCACCCCGCCGCGGGCGCTCGTCGTCGGCAGCAGGCTCACCGCGGTGACCTTCGCCTGGTACGTCCCGCCGGGCACCGCGTCCAGGTCCACCACCGCCGTGACGCCGGCGGCGACCAGCAGCACGTCGGTCTCGTCCACCTCGGCCACCAGCCCGAGCCCGTCCAGGTCGACCACGGTGGCCACCGCGGTGCCCGGCGCCACCAGCGCCCCGGCCCGGATCTCGCCTTCGGCGGGCACGGCGCCACCGGGAGTGAGGGCGCCGAGCGGGGACGCCTGGCCCTGGAGCTGCGGTGGCAGGCCCTGTGCGAGGCTGGAGAGGTCGCCGCCGCTGGGCGAGGACGTGCCGCCGAGCTGGACGGTGCCGTTCACCGGGGCGCGCAGGGTGAGGCCGTCGACCTGCGCCTGGGCGAGGTTCACGGCCGCGTCGGCCTGGACGCGCTGCGCGGAGGACAGCGCACCGAGCGCGCTGCCGAGACTGCCCAGCCCCCGGCTCACCGCCTGCGCGGCCGACCTCGCCTGGGCCGCGACCGCCACGTACTGCGCCTGCACGGCCTTGAGCTGCGACAACGCAGCCGCCCGGCTGGCCGGGTCGGGAATCCGCTCAGCTGCTTTGCGGGCGTTGCCGAAGGCCTGCGCGGCGGCGGCATCGGTACGTGCCTGGGCGCGGGACAGGTCCACACCGGAGGTGAGGTTCACGGTGCCGCCGCCTGCGGCGTTCCGGGCGCTGCGCGCCTGCGCGAGCTGCCGCTCGACGGCCGGGGCGTCGACCACGGCGAGTACGGCTCCCGCCCTGACGACCTGGCCGTCGCGGACGAGGAGCCGTTCGATCCGTCCGTTCGCGGTCGAGGTCACGGTGGCGACCGCCCGGGCGCTCACCGCGGCGGGCGCCTCGACCACCTCGGTGACCGTGCCCAGCCGCACGGTGTCGGTGCGGATGCCCTCGGCGTCGTCGCCCGTACAGGCCGCCGCCGTGGCGAAGACCAGAACGCCAACCCCGCCCAGCGCCGCGAGAACCCTGTTCACGCGCGCCATGCTACGGCCGCCCCGCTCGTGCTGCCCGGCGGTGGCGGCCGCCGCGTCCGCCGCGAGGCCGTCAGTCGTAGAGCTTGCCGAGCTCCGTGCTCCGGTCGCGGGCGGCCTCGATGGCGGCGATCAGCGCGGCCCGCACCCCGTGCCGCTCCAGCTCACGGACGGCCGCGATCGTGGTGCCCCCCGGTGAGGTGACCGCCTCGCGCAACTGCACCGGGTGCTCGCCGGAGTCGCGCAGCATCGTCGCGGCACCGAGCGCGGTCTGCACGATCAGGTCGGCGGCCACCTGCCGGGACAGCCCCAGCAGCAGGCCGGCGTCGATCATCGCCTCGACGAGGAAGAAGAAGTACGCCGGCCCGGACCCGGACAGCGCGGTCACGGCGTCCTGTTGCGACTCCGGCAGCCGCAGCACCTTGCCGACGGGCTGCAGGATCGCCTCGGTGGCCAGCAGGTGCTTCTCCTCGGCATGGGCGCCGGGCGAGATCGCGCTCATCGCCTGGTCGACCAGGGCCGGGGTGTTGGGCATCACCCGCACCACCGGGACGCCGTCGGCGAGCTGCCGCTCGATGTAGGCCGTCGGGATGCCGGCCGCCACCGAAACCACCAGGTGGTCGGGGGTGACCAGGGGCGCCAGCGTCTCCATCAGGCCGCCGATGTCCTGCGGCTTGACCGCCACGAGCAGCGTGCGGGCGTGCGCGACGGCCTCGGCCGGCGTCGCCGAGGCCACCCCGTACCGCTCCGTCAGCACGGCCGCGCGCTCGACCGAGTGTTCGACCACGACGATGTCGCCGGGGGCGACGTCCGCCCGCAGCAGGCCCGAGAGCAGCGCCTCCCCGAGCTTGCCCGCTCCGAAGATCGCCAGCGTGTCCACGTTCAGCCGCCCCCTGGTGGTGACACTCGAAACTCAGCCGCGCGACGCGAGCGCGCGGAGGAAGAAGGTCAGGTTGGCCGGGCGCTCGGCGAGCCGGCGCATCAGGTACGGGTACCACGCATCCCCGTACGGCACGTAGACCCGCATCGTGTAGCCGTCGCCGGCCAGCCGGTGCTGTTCGTCCGGGCGCACGCCGTAGAGCATCTGGAACTCGAAGCTGTCAGGCGTGCGGTCGTACCACTTCGCCCGCTCCTCGGCGATCGCCACCAGCCGCGGGTCGTGGGTGGCCAGCATCGGATAGCCCTCGCCGGCCATCAGGATGTTCAGGCACCGGGCGTAGGCCCGGTCGACATGCCACGGCGCCTGGTAGGCCACCGACTCGGGCTCGGCGTACGCGCCCTTGCACAGCCGCACCCGGGAGCCGGCGTAGGCCAGGTCCCTGCAGTCTGCCTCGGTGCGGCGCAGGTAGGCCTGCAGCGCCACGCCGGTGCGGGGGTGGTCCTTCCGCAGGGCGTCCAGGACGTCGAGGGTCGAGTCGGTGGTGGTGTGGTCCTCCATGTCGAGGGTGACCGCGGTGCCGGCGCTGTCGGCCGCCGCGCAGATCGCCCGCGCGTGCTCCACGGCCGTCGGCTGGTCGAAGAGCTGCCCGAGGGCCGACAGCTTCACGCTCACCTCGGCCGGCGGCGTGAGTTCGGCGGAGGACAGCGCCTTGAGCACCGTGAGGTAGGCGTCCCTGGTGGCCGCCGCGGCGGAGGCGTCGGTGCTGTCCTCGCCGAGGAAGTCCAGGCTGACGGCCAGGCCGCGGCCGACCAGCTCGCGGGTCACCCGGACGGCGTCGTCGGTGTCCTCGCCCGCCACGAAGCGGCCGACGATCCCCCGGGTCAGCGGCGCGGCGCCGACCAGCCGCTCGACGCGCCGGTTCCGCGACACCGCGAGAATGGCCGACCTGAACATGCCGGCAGCCTAACTCGGGGCAGCCGCCGCGACATCGTTCACCCGTCTGGGCGCGTCCCCCCGACCCCGGCGAGACGACACCGAGCGACCGACAGGGCACCATGGGTGGGTGCCCCCTGTCAGCCTGCACGACCGCGAGGCCATTGCCGCCCTGTTCGCCGCCGACCCGGCCCTGCACGTCTACGAGCTCGGGGACCTGGACGACTTACCGTGGCCGCACACGGTCTGGTACGCCGACGCCGACCGGGCGGCGGTCGCGCTGCTCTACGGCGGCAGCCCGCTCCCGATCCTGCTCGGCATCGTCCGCCCGGAGCGGGACGACGCGTTGCGCGCACTCCTCACCGACCTGTTGCCGCTGCTGCCCCGCCGCTTCTACGCTCACCTGACCGGCGACGTCCACCATGTGCTCGAAGCCGCCTACGACGCGGAACACCACGGCGTCCACCGCAAGATGGCGCTGACCTACGCCGCGGCGATGGCGGGCGTCGACACGTCCGAGGTCGGGCTGCTCGGCGCCGACGACCTGGACGACCTCCGGGCGCTGTACGCCACCAGCTACCCGGAGAGCTGGTTCGATCCGCGGGTGCTCGCGGTCGGCCCCTACGTGGGGATCCGACGCGGCGGGGCGCTCTGCGCGGTTGCGGGGGTGCACACCTACGCGCCCGGCTGGGGGGTGGCCGCGCTCGGCAACATCGTCACCCATCCCGACTGTCGCGGCCAGGAGCTTGCCACCGCGACGGTGGCGGCGCTCTGTCAGCTGCTCTCGCCCACGGTCGAACACATCGGGCTGAACGTGCACGCCGAGAACGCCCCGGCGCTGGCCTGCTACCGCCGCCTCGGCTTCACCCCGGTGCTCGACTACACCGAATTCACCTTCACCACCCGCTGACTCCGACCGTCACGGCCGGCGTTGGCGGGTGACGACCGGGATCGGGACCCGAACTGGACCGGGGGCCGACGGCCGCGCGGCGGCGGGTCATGCCTTGATCCAGCCGCGGCCGTCGCCGTGGTCGCAGTCCATCCGGACGGTGGGGCCGTCCGGGGTGAGGGAGAAGTAGACCCCGTCGCGTAGCAGCATCGACAGTGCCCGGGCGGCCGGGAGGTCCAGGGTGAGGGTGGGTTGGCCGGGGACGCGGCAGGTGATCGTCCGGGTCGCCCGGTCGACTGTGGCCCGAGATCGCGACCTCGCCGTCGCCGTCGCCGTCGCCGTCGCCGGGGGCGTCGAACGGGCGCGGTACTGGTGGACGTCGGCTGTGTCGGCTGTGCGGCTGTGTCGGTCTGGTGGTCGGTCATCGGTGTGCCTCTCCGTGCGGCAGGGCGTCGTGCCTGGTGGCGTCGTGTTTGGTGGCGGCGGCGAAGGACGCGCTCGGGCAGGGCCAGGGCATCCATCCGGGGCAGCGGCCGCAGCGGTCGGTGAGCGGGTGGCGGGGGTGGCGTTGCGCGAGTTCGTCGGCCAGGCCGTAGAGGATGGCCAGGGGTGGGCCGGGCCCGCGCCGCCTCACCGGCCGCTCGACCCGTCGCCGGGCTCGATCGGCCGGCCAGGCTCGACCGGCCGGCCGGATTCGTCCAGGAGGCCGGCGTCGTCCAGCACGTCGAGGGCTTGGCGGCGCAGGACGCATCCGCTGGCCGGACGCCCGCTGCGGCGGGTCGCGCCCTCGTGCCAGGGCCACGGGCAGGACGCGCAGGCAGGCCGGCCCCGGCGGTGTCTGCGGTGCGCGGCCGCCGTACGCCGGGCGGCGCGGATCTCGTCCTGGTCAGGAGCCACGGGGTCATCCCTCCGATGCCGGCCGGGGACGGGTTCTGCTGGCCGCTTCGTCCACACTTACGACGAAACAAACCGTGCAAGCAGTAGATCACAACATGTAAAATACAACAAGTACTTTCTATGTTGTGTCTTGTCTAGCTCTGACCCTTGGTGCCACGCCGTAGCTGAACGGGGGAGACTGAGCGGCATGACGAACGCGAGCCCCACCGTGCGGAGACGCATCCTGGCGTCGGAACTGCGGCGACTGCGCACCGTTGCGGGCATGACACAGGAGCAGGCCGAGAAGGCGGCCGGGCTCGGAGAGACCTCGTTGACGAGGTACGAGACGTGCCGCTCCTCCATCAGCGTCCTCGCGGCGAAGTCCCTGCTCACCGTCTACGGCGTGGAAGGTGAGCGGCTCGACGCACTACTCGACCTGGCACGCGGCGCCCGCAGCCGCGGCTGGTTGAAGGGGTTGAAAGGGTTCCGTGGCGTGGTGCCACAGTGGCTGGAGGACCTGGTGACTCTGGAGTCCGACGCCACACGGCTCCACGAGTACGCCACCCGCGTCGTCCCCGGCTACCTACAGACAGAGCGGTACGCGCGAGCCGTCCTCACTGCGGGCATCCCCGGCGCCGAGATCGACCAGCACGTGCAGGCACGGATGGCCCGGGCCATCCTCGACCGCGACAACCCACCGGAATACTGGCTCGTGCTCTGCGAGTCGGCCCTGCGCGTGCTCGTCGGCGGACGCGACGTGATGCGCGAGCAACTGGAACACATCGCCGCAGTCGCACAGCGACCTAACGTCACCATCCAGGTGCTCCCCGACGATCACGGAGCGCACATGAACATGAGCATCCCCTTCATCGTCCTCAGCTTCGACCAAGCCCCCGAGTTCAGCGTGGTTTACGTTGATTACCCCACCGGTAGCCTGTACAGAGACGAACCAGAGGAAGTCGATGAATATCACCGTGTGTATCGACACGTCATCAAGGCGGCGTTGCCGGACACCCGGTCACTTGAGCTGATAGCCCGCCGAGCAAAGGAACTGACATGAGCGAAAGGAACTTCGGCGATTGCCTGACGTGGCGGAAGGCCACCCGAAGCGATACCCAAGGTGGAGCATGCCTCTACGTCGCGCGCGACGAACAGACCGGCATGATCGGCGTCCGCGACTCGAAAGAGGGTCGGGCCGGCGCCCCGCAGTGGTACACCCGCGCAGAATGGGCCGCATTCCTGGACGGCGCGAAGGCCGGCGAGTTCGACCATTTCTGACGGACGAAGGCTCTGACCTGCGGGAGCTGGCCATCGCGGAGGCGTTGGCCGGACGGAGACTAGGAGGCGGTTGTCCACAGCCTGAACTCGGTCCGGCCACCACCCCCGGTCAGGGGGCGCCGACGGAGGCGGCCGGGGTGACCAGATGGAGCCGGGCGAACGCGAGCGACTCGGCGAGGTCGGCCTCCCGCCGCTCGCGGTCGACCGTGCGGGTGGAGACCTCCACCACCACCGAGTCGGTGAAGCCGCCCGCGGCCAGCCGCTCCAGCACCGCCCCGCACGGCTGGTCGCCGCGGCCGGGGACCAGGTGCTCGTCCCGGGACAGGCCGCTGCCGTCGCCCAGGTGCATGTGGACGAGCCGGTCGCCCATCCGGTCGGCGAGTTCCAGGGCGTCGGTGCGGGCCACGGCCGTGTGCGAGGTGTCCAGCGTGTAGTGCGCGAAGTCGTCCCGGGTCGGGTCCCAGTGCGGGGCGTACGGGACGAACTCGCGGCCGCGGGCGCGCAGCGGGTACATGTTCTCGATCGCGTAGCGCAGCCCCGTCTCCTCCTCCAGCTGGGCCACGCCCTCGACGAACCCGCGGGCGTAGTCGCGCTGCCACTTGAACGGCGGGTGGACGACCACGGTGGAGGCACCCAGGGCGACGGCGGCCTCACCGGACCGGCGCAGCCGCTCCCACGGGTCGGGGCTCCACACCCGCTGGGTGATCAGCAGACAGGGCGCGTGCACGGCGAGCACCGGGAGCGCGTACCGCTGCTGGAGGTCGCACAGGCCGGGGACGTCCTGGCTGCTCGGGTCCGTCCAGACCATGATCTCGACGCCGTCGTAGCCGAGGGCGGTCGCAATCTCGAACGCCGCGGCGGCCGGCTCGGGGTACACGGACGCGGTCGAGAGCCCGACCGTCGCGGCCGGGGTCCACACCTCGGGTCCTGTCTCGCCTGCCGTATTCACTCCGACCAGGGTAGTGGGCCCGCCGCCTGGCCGCGGAGCCTGTCACCCCGTGTCACCAACCGATCGCGATCAGGCGCCTCGACGGCTCGCCGCGGCCACGCGACCAGTCGATGACAGCCTGATACCAGGAGCGATACCATAGTCGCCATGGCAATGACCCTGAGGCTGGACGACACCCAGACCGAGGCGCTGCGTCGACGGGCCGAGGCGGAACAGCGCAGCATGCAGCAGGTCGCGCTGGACGCGGTGGACGAGTACATCGCCCGTCACGGTCGCGCCGAGCGGATCAAGGCGGCGTCGGCCCACTACGCGGATCGATACTCCGACCTGCTGAGAAGGCTCGGCGAGTGAGCGAGCCGTTCTACCTCAGCACCGAGGAGGTGCTGGACCTCGTCGCGCCGGACGCCGTCACCGGCCGCCTGGAGATCCGCGATTTCGGGCTGCTCGACGCTGCCGTCAACCGCCCCAGGGCGAGCGTGTTCGGCCAGGACGCGTATCCGGACCTGTGGTCCAAGGCCGCGGCCCTGCTCCACTCGATCGCCACCAACCATCCCCTGGTCGACGGAAACAAGCGGCTGGCCTGGCACGCCACGGTGGTCTTCCTCGCCGTGAACGGAGCCTCCGTCACAGTGGACGACGACACCGCGTTCGACTTCGTGGTCGCGGTGGCCGCCGGGGACCTGGACGACGTGGGCAAGATCGCCGAGCGGCTGGCGTCGTTCACGGACTGAGCGTGCCATGACCGAGGCGGGTCGGCCACAGCGGGACAGCCCGTGACACTGGGCGAACTCCCCGCTCGGACGGGATCGGTGCAGTGCTGTCCGGAGCGTGCCGCCTCAGTCCGGGGTGTCGCCGGCCAGCGCCCGCGGTTCGGACTCGCGGCCGTCCAGCCAGTCCAGCCGGCGTAGAATGACGCCCTCCCGCAATGCCCACGGGCAGATCTCGACCTCGTCGAGCCCCAGATGACGCATGGACGCCTCGGCCACCACCGCACCGGCCAGCAGCTGGTGCGACCGACCGGTGCTGACGCCCTCCAGCTCGGCGAGGTCGTCGGCAGGAATCCGGGACACGAACTCGATCAGCTGGCGAAGCCCGGGCAGGGTGAGCAACCGGCGCGTGCGCGGTCCCGCCGTCGACGGCGCCGCGCCGGCCAGCCGGGCCAGCGTCCGGAAGGTCTTCGAGGTCGCCACCGCACGGTCGACCGGGCCGGCGGCCAGCACTCCGGCCACCTCCGGTTCGAGCACGGAGTCGACGTACGTGCGCAGCTCTGCCAGGTCGCGTTTGGACGCGGGGTCGCGCCGGAGCCGTTCGCGGGTGAGCCGCCCGGCTCCCAGCGGCAGCGAAAGCGCCACGTCCGGGGACTCGTCGATGCCGCTGGCGAGCTCCAGCGAGCCGCCACCGATGTCCAGGCAGAGCAGCCGCCCGGCCGACCAGCCGAACCAGCGCCGCACCGCGAGGAACGTCAGCCGCGCCTCCTCCTCACCGGTGAGGACCTCCAGCTCGACACCACCCTCGTCGCGGACCCGCGCGAGCACCTTCTCGCCGTTGCGCGCCTCCCGCAGGGCGGAGGTGGCGAACGCCAGCAGGTCGTCCACATTGAGCCGCCCGGCGGCGTCGCAGGCCGACCGGACGGCGTCGACCAGCGCCCGCTCGCCCTGATCGGAGAGCTTGCCGCTCTTCTCGATGTGCTCGGCCAGCCGCAGCACCGACTTCTCCGAGTAGGCCGGAGTCGGGTGGCCGCCTCGGTAGGCATCCACGACGAGCAGGTGGACGGTGTTCGAACCGACGTCGAGAACCCCGAGTCGCATACCCACGACCGTACGCGGCCGCGGCACCCCGGACACATACGGCCGGCCGTCGCGCCCAGGGCTCTAGGCTTGGGCGCATGAGCTCCCGCACCATCGATCTGCCCACGCCGCGCCCCCGCGACGCCGAGGTCGGCATCGACTTTCCCCGTGAGTGGATCGAGTTCGCCGATCCGGCCGACGCCCAGCGGCTGATCCGGGCCGACCTCACCTGGCTGCTGTCGCGGTGGACCTGCATCTACGGCGCCGGCTGCCAGGGCATCGCGGAGGGGCGCCCGGACGACGGCTGCTGCTCGCACGGCGCGTTCTTCAGCGACGACGATGACCAGAAGCGCGTCGCCGCGGCCGTCGCCCGCCTGACGCCCGAACTGTGGCAGCATCAGCGGCGCGCTTTCCGCCTGTGGATGGCCCGGGACGCTGTGGGCGACGAACAGAACCGGCTGCGCACGGCCCGTCGCAACGGCGCGTGCGTGTTCCTCAACGAGGCCGGGTTCGAGGGCGGCGCCGGATGTGCCCTGCACGCACTCGCACTGGCCGAAGGCGTCCACCCGATGACGACGAAGCCCGACGTGTGCTGGCAGTTGCCGGTCCGGCGGGTCCAGGAGTGGGTGACCCGGCCCGACGACAGCCTCGTGCTGGTGGACAGCCTCGCCGAGTACGACCGGCGGGGTTGGGGTTCCGGCGGCGACGACCTGAACTGGTGGTGCACCTCCGCTCCGGAGGCCCACATCGGGACGGAGGCCGTGTACCTCACCTACGCGGCGGAGCTGACCGCGCTGATCGGCGCGCCCGCGTACGCGGAACTGGCCCGTTTCTGTGCCGTCCGCGAGGCAGCCGGTCTGACCGCCCCCCATCCCGCGTCCGTGGCCGCCGCAGCGGCCGGCATGACACCGGCACCCGCCCCGACGCCCCGCCCCGACGCCCCACCAGTGGCCGACGCCAAGCCGCTACCCGAACCCACACCGATGGCGGACACGAAGCCGGTGGCTGTCGCAAAGCGGCCGCGCAAGACCAGGCAGGTCGCGGGCGCGAAGGCGACGCGCGAGCCGAAGCCGAGCGCCGGCACCAAACCGACCAGCGACCGAACCCGACGCCGGAGACCGCGCCGAAACGGGCGACGACCTCGAAGCGGGCGCCGGCGCGTCAGGCCGCCAAGGCACCGCGGAAAGCCAGGCGGTAGGCCCGACGGCGTCCACCGGTGTGGACGTCCGGCCGGTCAGAGTCCCGGGCGGGTTCAGGCCTCGAACTTGTAGCCCAGGCCGCGGACGGTCACCAGGAAGCGGGGGGTACTGGGTTCCGGCTCGATCTTGGCCCGCAGCCGTTTCACGTGGACGTCGAGGGTCTTGGTGTCGCCGACATAGTCGGCCCCCCAGATCCGGTCGATGAGCTGGCCGCGGGTGAGCACCCGGCCGGCGTTGCGCAGCAGCATCTCCAGCAGTTCGAACTCCTTGAGCGGCAACGCCACCCCGTCGCCGCCCACCGTCACGGTGTGCCGTTCGACGTCCATCCGGACCGGCCCGGCCTCCAGCGTGCCCGGCGTGGCGGCCTCCTCCGGCTCGGTCCGGCGACGCAGCACCGCACGGATCCGAGCCACCAGCTCGCGTGGCGAGTACGGCTTGGTGACGTAGTCGTCGGCACCGATCTCCAGGCCGACCACCTTGTCGATCTCGGCGTCGCGCGCGGTCACCATGATGATCGGGACGCCGGAACGCTGCCGCATCTGCCGGCAGACCTCGGTGCCGGACAGCCCGGGCAGCATCAGGTCGAGCAGGACGATGTCGGCCCCGGTGCGGTCGAACTCGGTCAGGGCGTCGGGCCCGGTGGCCGCGACCGCGACCTCGAAACCCTCCTTGCGCAGCATGTACGACAGGGCATCGGAGAAGGACTCCTCGTCCTCCACGACCAGCACTCGGGTCATGCGATGCCTCTCACCACGGTCGGGCCGGGACGGGCCGGTGCCGGCGGAACGCCGGAACCGGCGGGCGGAACGGTCGGGGTGCGGCGGCGGCGGCGCGAGCCGGGCCGGCTCTCCCGCGGGGCACCGCGGCGTCGCTGCCCTCCGTGGCGGCGACGTCGTCGGTGAACACGGGCGGCGGGGCAGTGCCGGCCACCGGGAGTCGCAGTGTGAACGTGGAGCCCGACCCCTCCACACTCCAGACGTCGACGCTGCCGGCGTGGTTGGTGGCGATGTGCTTGACGATCGCCAGGCCGAGTCCGGTGCCGCCGGTGTCGCGGGAACGGGCCGGGTCGGCGCGGTAGAAGCGCTCGAAGATCCGGTCGAGGTCAGCCTCGGCGATGCCCAGGCCCTGGTCGGAGACCGAGACCTCGACCAGGTCGTCCCGGCGTCGGGTGCCGATGGCCACCCGGGTGTGCCCGGGGCTGTAGGCGACCGCGTTGTCGACCAGGTTGGAGAGTGCGGTGATCAGCTGGCTCTCGCTGCCCAGCACCGTCAGCCCGTGCTCGCCGCCGGCCACCACCGCGATGCCCTTGGCCTCGGCCGCCGCCCCGGACCGGTCGACCACCTCGGCGACCACCCGGTCGACCGGGACCGTCCGGGGCTCGGGCAGGGGGTCGGCGCCCTGCAGCCGGGACAGTTCGATCAGCTCCTGCACGAGGCGGCCGAGGCGACCGGACTCGTGCCGCATCCGGTAGGCGAACCGCCGGACGGCCTCGGGATCGTCGGTGGCGTCGAGCAGCGCCTCGGCCAGGATCGAGAGCGCACCGACCGGCGTCTTCAGTTCGTGGCTGACGTTCGCCACGAAGTCGCGCCGCACCTTCGCCACCCGGTGGGCCTCGGTCACGTCCACCACCTGCACGGCGGTGTGCCCGGCCGGGCCGAGCGGGGCCACCCGCACCCGGACGCCGAGCGGGTCCAGGCCGCGACCGCGCGGCAGCTCCAGCTCGGTGTCGCGGGTCTCGCCGACCTGCCGGGCCTGCCGGCTCAGGGTGCGCAGGACGGTGTGGGCGACCCGGCCGTCCCGCACCACGCCGAGCGTGCGGGCGGCGGGGTTGGCCAGCACCACGTCGTCGGCGGCGTCCAGCACGATCAGCCCGACACTCAGCACGTCCATCGCCTGCCGGGACAGGTCGAGGCCGAGCACCTGCGGCACCGCCGGCGCCGCGTCGGGTCGCCGGGCCCGGGTCCAGGAGACCACGAGCACCGCGACGAGCGCGCCGACGACGATCCCCGCGGGCACCCCGACGAGCAACGCCGACACCACGTCCACATCGCGATCGTAGGCGGACATTCAGGGCGTGAGCACCACCGAGGGTCGCCAGACGGTGAACCGGAGGCAGATTTCACCGGCCGTACGGGATCGGTTCACCTGCCCGCGCGACAAAGGCGTCAGGAAACTCCTGCCGTTCGTTGTACAGGCGGGCGGCGTTCGCGCGTCCGGTGCATGCGAAGAGTCGGCCCAGACGGGACGGGCGACTAGTGTTCCCTTGTCGACGACGGCTTCGTGGTGACCGCCGCACCGTCCCCTTGGAGGCACCGATGCGTGACACGTTCCACGACGAGCTCGACCAGATCGGGGCCGACCTGATCGGGATGACCGGACTCGTCGAGACCGCGATGCGCGAGGCGAGCGCCGCACTGCTCGACGCCGACCTGACCCGGGCCGAGGCGGTGATCTCCGGCGACGCGGCGATCGACCAGCTGCACCACGACTTCGAGGCACGGGCGCTGGACCTGCTCGCCCGGCAGCAGCCCGTGGCCGTCGACCTGCGGACGATCGTCACCGGCCTGCGCATGGTGGGCTCGCTGGAGCGGATGGGCGACCTGGCGCTGCACGTCGCCAAGATCGCCCGGATGCGCTACCCGCAGGTGGCGGTGCCGGCCGAGGTGCGGCCGATCTTCGTCGAGATGGCCGAGGTCGCACACCGGCTGACCGGCAAGGCGCGGCAGATCCTCGAAGGCCACGACATCGAGCTGGCGGCCGAACTCGAGCACGACGACGACCGGATGGACGAGCTGCACCGGTCGCTGTTCACGCTGGTGCTGGGCGAGTGGCCGCACGGCATGGAGGCCGCGATCGACGTGACCCTGCTCGGCCGGTTCTACGAACGGTATGCCGACCACGCGGTGTCGCTGGCCCGCCGGGTGGTCCAACTGGTCACCGGAGAGCTGCCCGCTCCGGCCTGACGCCGACGAGATCCGCTCGTCGGTCCGGTCCCCGAACCGCGGGCCGCGCCGGCCGGCGGGCTGTTCAGCGTCCTTGGTTGGCCACCGCGGCCGCGGCGGTGGCGGCCGCGTCCGGGTCCAGGTAGGTGCCGCCGGGGTTGGTCGGGCGGAGGTCGCCGTCGAGGTCGTAGCGCAGCGGGATGCCGGTGGGGATGTTCAGGCCGGCGATGGCCTCGTCGCTGACGCCGTCGAGGTGCTTGACCAGCGCCCGGAGCGAGTTGCCGTGCGCCACGACGAGCGTGGTGCGGCCGGCGCGCAGGTCGGGCACGATCGCGTCGTACCAGTACGGCAGCGCGCGCACCAGCACGTCCTTGAGGCACTCGGTGCGGGGCCGGATCTCCGGTGGCAGGTCGGCATACGCGGGGTCGTGGAACTGCGACCACTCCGCGTCGACGTCCAGCGCCGGCGGCGGGGTGTCGTAGGAGCGGCGCCAGAGCATGAACTGCTCCTCGCCGAACTGCTCCAGCACCTCCTTCTTGTTCTTGCCCTGCAACGCGCCGTAATGCCGCTCGTTCAGCCGCCACGACCGGCGCACGCCGATCCAGAGCCGGTCGGCAGTCTCCAGGGCGAGGTTGGCGGTGCGGATAGCGCGGCGCATCCGGGAGGTGTGCAGGACGGTCGGGAGCAGCCCGGCCTCCGCCATCAGCTCACCGCCGCGGCGGGCCTCGTGCTCGCCCTTGGCGGTGAGGTCGACATCGACCCAGCCGGTGAACAGGTTCTTGGCGTTCCACTCGCTCTCGCCGTGGCGGAGCAGCACCAGGGTGCCGATCGCAGTGCTCATGCCGCCCACCCTGCCAGATCGCACCGCCGCTCAGCGCAGACGGCTGGCGATCCCGACGAGGGTGCGGGCGTCCAGCAGGCCGTCGCCGAGGCCCAGGTCGACCATCGCGTCGAAGGTGCGCTGGTCGGTGGCCGCGGCCCGCACCGTGGCGTCGACGATCCGGCGTTGCCGGGCCAGCGTCGAGGCGACCCGGCTGTGCCGCAGGTGCCGCCCGAGCCGACGCCGCAGCGCGGCCGCGTACGCCTCGCCCGCCCGGGCACCGTGCCGGGCGGCCGCGCCGGCCAGCGAACCGGACAGCACCGCGTAGAAGATTCCCTCGCCGGTGCACGGGTTGATCAGCGAGAGCGCGTCGCCGGCCAGCAGCAGCCGCCCACGGCCGGGGTGCGGGCGCCAGGTCGAGAGCGGCAGGTGGTGCCCCCGCAGCCCGGTCGCCGCGCCCACGTCCACGTCGGGCAACAGGGCGGCGAGCCGGTCGAGCAGGTCAGCGCGCCGCACCGGCAGGCCGCGCAGCACCTCGCCGTAGCCGATGTTCACCCGGCCGTCCCCGATCGGGAACGACCACGCGTACGCGGGCCACTCCCGCGCCGCCGTGACGATGCGCTGTTCGGCGGGACCGTCCGGCGCGGGCGCGTAGCCACGCATCGCCAGCGCCAGGTGGCCAGGCGGGTTCACGCCGTAGCCGAGCGCCCGCCGCACCACCGAACCGGCGCCGTCCGCACCGACCACGACCCGGGCCCCGTACCGCCCGTCCAGCACCACCCGGTCGGCCTCCACCGTCACCTCGCGCACGCTGTGGCGCACCAGGTCGGCCCCGGCTGTCTGGGCCGCCCGCACCAGCCGGGCGTCGAACACCTCGCGGGGAATCACGTGCGCCGGCCGCGCCATCGTCCGGCCCACCGCACCGCCGCCCGGCCCGACCAGCCGCAACGTCCGCACCGGCGCGAAGTCCTCGGCCGCCGCCGGCACCCCCAGCCCGGCCAGCACGTCCAACGCGTGCGGGGCGATGCCGTCGCCGCAGGGCTTGTCCCGCGGGAACGTGGCCCGGTCGAGGAGCAGGACGCTGGCACCGGCCCGGCGGGCAGCAAGCGCCGCCGCCGATCCCGCGGGCCCGGCGCCCACCACTGCCACGTCCACGGTGTCCACCCCACCCCCTCCCGCCAGCGACGCACAGGCCGCGGTCAGCTACTCCCGACCCTCGGCTGTCTCCACGACGCTCGTCCACACCGCGGGGAGCCCGGCCATGTCACCGGGCGTGCGCGCAGCGGGCGTCGGGCGCCCCGACGGTAACCCGCGCCGTTGCCGGCCCACACAGGCCCCGGCAACAGCTGGAACGAGCGGATGGCCGGTTGGCGCCGAAGGCGGCGGTCGCGGATTCGGACGAGCGGGTGCTGACGGTCTTCGACACGCTCAAGGCGGGGCTTGGTTGGCCTACTGGCCGGCGAAGGGGAAGCGCTCCTCGAGGAGGAACCGGACCTTCGGCGGGATGGCCCGGCCGGGGTAGGCGGCTTCCACCAGGTCGAGCCCTTCGGCCGCACTGGTGAAGCCGCACACCCGGTACAGCGCGGTGATGTCGTCGATGTCCTGCTCGCGGGCCGCAAGCAGTTTCATTGCCAGGAGGTATTGCGGTGACGCGACATCGACCCGGAGCGCTTGGCTCTCGAACACAGGGCGGGCCTGCGGATCAGCACCGGGCAGGAAGCCCTTCACCGCATCGTTGAGCCAGTCTTCGGGCAGATCGTGGCGGGACGCGACCGCCGCAGCGGCGGCATACACGACCTCCTTGGGTTCGAAGATCGCGTCGATGTCGCGGGTAGACCGACGAGCATCGTAGGCGAGCGCCATCGCCGCCCCCCCGACAAGGAAGAGCTCCGCCCGGGTGCCACGGCTTCCAAGCTCGCGGGAAAGATCCTCGAACAGGCCAAGGATCTCTTCCCTGCCCAGGAGGTTCACACGCGATCCAGACCGGATGCGGTCAGGAAGACTCCGCGCTTCCGGAATGCGAGCGGCGACTCGACCAGAGCCGTCGCGTGCCAGGAGGTCACACCGGAGACGAACCACCAGGGCATGGCGTACCGCGCTGGGTCAAAGCTCCACAACGGAGGCACCCAGCCGTCATGGCGGGCCAGATGCTCGGCGAGACCAGCCAGAGCCGCATCGACACGCACGTCACCTGTGGACGGCGGCTCCTCAGCGAACAGCTCCGCGGCGGCCGCCGTGCCGTCCTTGCGCTGCGCACGACGGTAGTCGTCGAGCAGCTGCATGAGGCAGCGGTACGCAGCGCCGAGGCCACCGCCTGAGATCAACTCGGCGGTCGCGTTCCTCGCCGCCTCACCAGCGGTCCACAACACCACGCCCGGAGTTTACGACCCACGGCGCCGTGCCGACGCTCACCGCGTGTCGTCCATGCGCGGGTCTGCTGTCGGACCGTCCTCCGGCGGCCGGACAGTTTCGGCAGGGTCGCCGGCCCAGTCGGCGAAGGCGGCCAGGTTGGCCAGCGACTCGCCCCGCTTCACCCGCCACGCCCATTCCCGCCGGATCGCGGACGGGAACCCGATCTCCAGCATCGTGTCGAAGCTCCCGTCGGCGTACTCCAGCACCGCACCGAGCAGCCGGTCGAGCTCGTCGACGTTGACGCTGGTCAGCGGCACCCGGCCGGTGAGGTAGACGTCGCCGGCGGCGTCGATGCTGAACGCGACCCCGTACATGCGCGCGTTCCGGGTGAGCAGCCAGGCGTACAGCTGCTCGCGGTGCTCGTCCGGATGGCGCATCACGAACGCCTCGATGCGCAGCGCGTGGTCGCCCAGCAGGAGGTTCACCAGCGTCTTCTGCTTGTGGGTGCCGGGGAGGGTGACGACGAGCCCGCGCGCGGTGGGCTCGTGCGCCAGCCCGCGCTCGTCCAGTGTGGACGTGATCAGCGCGGTCAGCTCGTCGTGGGTGCCCACCACACCGCCTACGGGAGGACCCAGGCGACCGGCGGCAGGCCGACCTCGGCCAGGGCCGCGTTCGCGGCGCTGAACGGCCGGCTGCCGAGGAAGCCCTTCGGGTTCATCGGGCTCGGATGGCCGGCCTCCACCACCACATGGAGCGGGTTGTCGACGAGGGCGGCCTTCTTCCGGGCGTAGGCACCCCAGAGAACGAAGACCACCCGGCTCCCCTTCGCGTTCAGCGCCTGGATGGCGGCGTCGGTGAGGTGCTCCCACCCGTTGCCGGCGTGCGAGGCCGGCTTGCCCGCCCGCACCGTCAGCACGGCGTTGAGCAGCAGCACGCCGTTCTCGGCCCACGGCCGCAGGTCGCCGCTGGTCGGCATCGGCGCCTCCAGGTCGTCCCGCAGCTCCTTGAAGACGTTGCGCAGCGACGGCGGCACGGCCACACCCGGACGCACCGAGAAGCTGAGCCCGTGTGCCTGCCCGGCCTTGTGGTAGGGGTCCTGACCCAGGATGAGCACCCGGGTGGCTTCGGGCGGAGACAGCCGGAAGGCCGTGAACAGGTCCTCGACCGGCGGGTAGACGTCGCCGGCCGCGTACTCGGCAGCCACGAACTTGCCCAGCGCCGCCAGCTGCCCCGGGTCGAGATGCGGTTCCAGCCGAACCCGCCAGGCCGCCGGCACCAGCTCCATCAGATCCATGGCGCCACCGTACTGAGCGCGACCGACATTCAGAGCGCGGCGGTGCCGGTCAGGCTGGGGACGTCGGCCAGCTCGTCGCGGTGGCGTCGGAGGGCGTCGCGGTAGCCGGCGAGCAGGCCGTCGGCGGTGCGCTGCCAGGAGAACCCGGACGCGTGCGCGACGGCGCCCCGGGCCAGCGCCGCGCGGCGCCTCGGCTCGGTGACCAGCCGCGACAGGACTGCCGCGTAGTCGTACGGGTCGTGCCCGTCGATCAGCACCCCCGACACGCCGTCCGCGACCGCGGTGCTCAGCCCCCCGACATCGGCCGCCACGACCGGGGTCCCGCATGCCTGCGACTCGACCGCGACCAGTCCGAACGACTCGTTGTGGCTCGGCACCACCGTGACGTCGGCCGCGCGGTAGAGCTGGGCGAGGCCGTCCGGCGGCAGCGGCCTGACGAAACGCACCAGGTCGGCGACGCCCAGCGAGGCGGCCAGCCGGTGCAGGCTCTCGGGCTCGTCCAGCCCGCTCCCGCTCGGCCCGCCGCACACCACCACGGACAACCGTTCGCGCAGCGCCGGGTCGGCGGCGACCATCGACGCGGCGGCCCGCACCAGCACATCGGGGGCCTTCAGCGGCTGGATCCGTCCGACGAACAGCAGGACGACGGCGTCCGGCCGCAGCCCGAAGCGGCGGCGCGCCGACCGCCGACTGCCGGGGGTGAACCGGGCCAGGTCGACACCGGGAAAGACGGTGGACACCCGGGTGGGGTCGGCGCCGTAGCGGCCGACCAGCTGGTGGGCCTCGGCCGGGGTGTTGGCGACCAGCAGGTCGGCCTCCGCGACCACCTGCTCCTCGCCGATCACCCGGGCCAGCGGCTCGGGCCGGTCGCCGTCGGCCAGCGCGGCGTTCTTCACCTTGGCCAGCGTGTGGGCCGAGTGCACCAGCGGAACGCCCCACCGGTCGCGGGCCAGCCAGCCCACCTGTCCGGAGAGCCAGTAGTGCGAGTGCACCAGGTCGTACCAGCCCGGTTCGTGCTGGGCCTCGGCCCGCAGCACCGACGAGGTGAACGCGCAGAGCTGGGCCGGCAGGTCTTCCTTGCCCAGCCCCTCGTACGGACCGGCCTGGACGTGGCGCACGGTCACCCCCGACGCCATCTCGACGGTGGGCGGCAGGTCGGAGGAGGTGGCCCGGGTGAAGATCTCCACCTCGATGCCGGCGGCGGCCAGCCGCTTGGACACCTCGACGATGTAGACGTTCATGCCGCCCGCGTCGCCGGTGCCGGGCTGGTGGAGCGGAGAGGTGTGGACCGAGAGGGTGGCGACGCGCCGTGGGAGCCCCGGACCGGGTGCCCTCCGGCGAACGGCGAACGTCACGCGGGTGCTCCCCTCGACGGTGGTTCTCCTGTCCACAACACGGTTCCCGCCGCGGTTTCTTCCCACCCGCAGCCCGAGCTCCGTTGCCGAGGGCTAGAAACACACCGTCGCCGGGAGCACGAGCAGGGCGAAGTAGCCAGCGGTGCACAGCGCGGCGGCGGCGAGTGCCAGGCTGGGCACCAGTCGCAGCAGTCCGCCCAGGTTCACCGCCTGGCCGCCAGCAAGCCGCCGCAAGGGCACCCATCCGGCCCAGCCGGCGATGACCAGTGTCGGAACGGCCCAGGCGAACGCAGCGGCGGCTCCGATCAGCCCCTCCGGATGGTCCAGCCGCACCGCGAAGGTCTCGCCGCCGCAGCCGCCTCCGATCAGGGCCAACGCATTCCACACCCAGACGTACGCGGCCAGCGCGGTCCAGCCGGCCAGCAGCATGCCCGCGACCAGCGCACACAGCGCCCGCCACGACAGCGCCGCCACCGTCTCCAACACGCCGGAGCGTGGAGTGAACCATCGGGTCGGCACGTTCCCGCCGACCATCAGCGCGGAGCAGGCCACCAGGACCAGCACCACCAGCACCATTCCCGGCAACAACGTCTCGATATCCTGGAAGTAGACGATCACCTCGCCACCATGCGGCACCCGGACGACACCGGGCTTGAGCACTACTACCCAACGCAGCGGCGTCGCCGGCCCGCCCACCCACGGCACGAAACCGGAAGCTAGAGTGCGGCGCCGACCAGCACGGGTTCGTTCACGAGGCGGACCCCGAACGCCGCGTCGACGCCGTCCCGCACCTCGCGGGCCAGGGCCAGCAGCGCGTCCGTCGTCCCGCCGCCCTGGTGGGTCAGCGCGAGGGTGTGCTTGGACGAGATCGCCACGCCGTCCCGGCCGTAACCCTTGGCGAAGCCGGCATGCTCGATCAGCCACGCCGCCGAGGTCTTCGCCCGTCCGTCCGGCTCCTCCCAGCGCGGCGGCCCCATCTCCTCGCCGACCCGGGCCCGCACGCGATCGAGCAGCGCCGCGAAGGCCCCCGCATCGAGCACGGGGTTCATGAAGAACGAGCCGACGCTGCGGGTGTCGGGGTCGGCTGGGTCGAGCACCATGCCCTTGCCGCGCCGCAGGCCCAGCACCGCGTCCCGCACGTCGCCCAGCAGGGCAGGCCCACCGGCCTGGACCCCGAGCACCCGGGTCAGCTCGCCGTACCGCAGCGGCATGCTCTGCCGGGACGGGAGCAGCGTGAACTCCACGGACAGCACCACGTACCGGTCGGCGCCCTTGAACACCGAGTGGCGGTAGGTGAACCCGCATTCGGCCGGCCCCAGCGTCACGACCTCGTCGCGGTGCCGGTCGTACACCCTGACCGCGCGGACCGTCTCGGCCACCTCCTGCCCGTACGCCCCGACGTTCTGGATGGGCGTCGCGCCGGCGGAGCCCGGGATCCCGGACAGGCACTCGATCCCGGCCAGCCCCTCGGCGACGGCGTACGCCACCAGGTCGTCCCAGTCGTGTCCCGCCGCGACCGTGACGTCGAGGGCGTGGCCGCGTCGGGCCGCCGAGTACCCCGACGACCGCAGCAGCACGACCGTGCCGTCGAAGCCCTCGTCGCCGACCACCACGTTGCTGCCGCCGGCGAGCACGAGCAGCGGGGTCGCGGCGTCGTCGGCGGCCCGCACGGCGCCGACCGTCTCGTCGGCGTCGCCGACCTCCACCAGCGTGGCGGCGGGACCACCGAGCCCCAGCGTGGTCAGCGGCGCCAGCGGCGCCTTGGACTCGGTACGCACACGGTGGACCCTAGACGAGGCGCACCCGTCCGCCTGCCCGCTGGCGGGGGACCCTCGCCTGCGCCGCCGTCGACGGGCTGGTCGGCCGTGAGGGCAGGGGGGTGGGCGGGCGCCCGGCCGCCCTGCGAGGATCGCGGGCATGACCACGTCCCTCCTCACCAAACCGTTCTACCTCGACGCGCTGCGCCGGGAGGGCGGTGCGTTCCGTGCGGCGCTCTCGCCCGAGGCGCTCGACCAGCCGGTGCCGCCGTGCCCGAAGTGGACGGTGGAGCAGCTCGCCGGGCACCTCGGCGCCGTCTACCACTGGCAGCGCGCCCACCTGGTGCGCGGCGTGACCAGCCCGCCCGAGCGCGACCATCCTGAGCCCCCCGACGGCGTCGCCGTGATCGCCTGGTGGCAGGAATCGTTCGACGCGATGCTCGCCGCGCTGGAGCAGGCGGAGCCCGACCTGCCCGCCTGGAACTGGACCGTGCACCCGGCCACCGCGATCTTCTGGCACCGCCGGATGGCGCACGAGACCGCCGTCCACCGCTGGGACGCCCAGGCCTCGGTCAGCCTCCCCGAACCGGTGGAGGCCGCGCTCGCCGCGGACGGTGTCAGCGAGGTGCTGGACGCGTTCCTGCCGGCGGGCCGGCGCAAGGGCCCGTCCGACCAGCATGGAGTGGTCCGGTTGCAGGCCACCGACGTCGAGGAGTCCTGGGTGGTCCGGGTCCGCGGCGAGGGGATCACCATGGTCGACACCGACACGGTCCTCGACGAGCCGCCCGCCGCCGAAGCCGTCGCGCGCGGCACGGTGAGCGACCTGCTGCTCGCGCTGTGGGGCCGGGTTCCGCTCTCGGTGCTCACCGTCGAGGGCAACGAGGAACTGGTGCGTTCGCTCCGCACCGGCTGAGCCCACGGGCCCAGGCGGGTGGCGCCCCGAACCGGAGGCGCCATCCGCACCGGGTCAGCAGTCGTCCGCCGCGGTGAGCGAGAATCTGACGCTCTCCACGCCCCCGGCAGCGATCAGCTCGACCTTGCCCGCGTCGCCCACCAGGAAGCCGAGCGCGCTCCTGTCGACCACGAGCAGGTAGTTGTATCCGCCGGCGTAGTTTTCAAGTCGGGTCAGCCTCCCGCCGTACGTCTCGCGGAGCTTGGCCTCAGCCCTGATCCACCGG
This sequence comes from uncultured Actinomycetota bacterium, assembly GCA_963740255.1. Classification (GTDB taxonomy): domain Bacteria; phylum Actinomycetota; class Actinomycetes; order Mycobacteriales; family Cryptosporangiaceae; genus CAVUDO01. The sequence continues at coordinate 2,278,686 of CAVUDO010000002.1, forward strand.
CGTTGAGTTCTTAGCTTCGGTTGTGGGGCAGGTGGGTGGGGCCGCGTGGGCGGGTATGGGGCGGTCGCCGGTCCTGGCCGGCTTTTCCACTGCGGTGTCCTTGGTCGTGCCGTTGCCGGCGGGGTGGTCAGGTGGTGACTGGGGCTGGTGGGCCGGTCGCGGTGGTCCAGAGCGATTCCCAGCCTGGTGCCCATGGCCAGTGGTCGGGCAGGTGGAGCACGAGCCGGCGTCCGGTCGCAGCGATCCGCGCGGGGATGTTGATGATCCGCTTGCGCACGGTTGCCCAGCGGGCGGTGCGGAGGTGGGCTGCGACCGCGGCGGCGCGGGCGATGTTGAACGCGATCACGGCGCAGGCGACCCACGCTGCGTTGGCCGCGTACTTCCCGCTGGGTAGGTGTGCGAGCGGTCCGTCCTTGAGCTCGGCGATGACCTGCTCGACGATCGCGTGGTCGCGGTGGCGGTCGTCGGCCTCGACCATGCCCAGAGTGGAGTTGGTGATGAAGGCGTGGTGGCGGTAGGCGGCGAACAGTTCGCCCTGCTCGGTGCCGTCAGACGCCGGCGGCTGGAGTCGCTTCACCCGGCGCACGATCAGCCGACACTTGACGTGGTCGCGCTTGCGGCGGGAGGTGAACGCGATGAAGTCGATCTCGGCGACCTCGGCGTCGGAGACCCAGCGTTGCTCGGCCTGGTCGAAGACCGCGTTCGGGTACTCGATGCTCTGCCACGCCGCGGGGTCGATGCTGGCGATCGCTGTCTTGACCTGCGGGTTCATCCGCGCGGTCACGCTGAACCACGCACCGTGCCGGATCGCGGTCGCGACGAAGGCGTGGCCGTAGTAGGCGGAGTCCGCGCGGGCCAGGATCTGGCCGGTCACGCCCGCGGTATGGGCGGTCGTGATCGCCTGGGCCAGCAGCCGCCCGGCGCCGGCGTGGGAGGCGGTGTTGCCCTTGCGGAGTCGGGCGCGGGCGATCACCGGCGCCGCGGTCTGGGTGCTGATCGTGGCCAGCTGCAAGTTCAGTCCCCGGATCCCGGTGTAGCCGAACCCGGCTGCCTGCTTGGCGTAGCCGTGGACCTCTCGGATGGTGTCGTCGACATCGACGAACACGATTCCCTCGGCTTGGCCACCGGCGAGCAGACCGGGCGCCTGGGCGGCGAGCCCGGCCAGCAGACCGCCGCCGATCTTGTCCAGCTGCTGCACGTGCCCGTGGGTGAAGGCCCGCAAGAACGTGCCCAACGTCGAGGGCGCCCGGGTCCCGGCGAACAACCGTCCCATGCCGCCATGGCGTAGCAGGTCCAGGTCGGCGATGCAGTCCGCGCCAGCCAGCATCCCACCGACCACGCCCGCTGTCTTCGCATCCGCGTTGGGCGAGGGCACAGACAAACCGTGGAGGAGGTCGTAAAGACCGGCGGACTCGGCCAGCCGAAGAGCCGGGACCAGACCCGCGGCCGACACCAGATTCCGATCATCGAAGACAGGCCGGATCGTGTGAGAAGGTTTCACTTACGAGGTGCCTCTCGTGAGCATTGGATGACGACGTCGCAATCGACATCCTCCCTGCTCAAGAGGGCACCTCGTTCCACGCCACGCTCACACCGCCCACCACCGTCGGTGGATCAGGGCTCAGGCGTCCCGACCATGACGCCCGACGGTGTCCGGTACGTCGGAGAGGTGACCTTGACCTCGACCACCTTGCCCTCCGAAACCTCGACCGACACCGACTCCGGTGAGTACGCACCCCTGGGCTTGTGGATGACGGTCGGCGCACCGCACGTCGATTCCTGGACGGCGGCCAGATCCCCGCTCTGGACCAGATCCTCGGCCGACGCACCGAGCTGGTAGGGACCCAGGCCGTAGGTGCCGATCACGGTGCTGTTGGCGTCGGCACCGGGCGCGTCCGGTGGGGGTGCGTCCGGTGAGGCGGCGGCGGTCACCGGGCCGGACCCCGGCGGGTCGCCCGCCGTCGCAGGGTTCCGATCGCCGCCGAACAGGACGATGCCGGCCACCACCGCACCGACCGCCGACAGGGCGGCCACGCACGCGAGCGTGAGGACCAGCCCGCGGTGCCGGCGCCACCCCGCTCGTGGTGACGCCTCGGGCGTCTCCTCGCCAGCGACAGCCGACCCAGGGTCGTGCCCGCCGTACACCAGTCCCGGGTCGTGCGGAAAGTCTTGCGGCATCTGAAGCTCCTCGTTCGGACGGATAACGGGAACCGGACCGGCCCCTTCCCTTGTGATGCGCCGGCCGCGGTTCCGGTTCACGTTTCCCCCCGCATCGCCTTGGCGCCCGATCAGTCCGCGTCCGCGAGGCGGACGCGCACCCGCCGGAAGCCCTTGCCCTTGCTCTCGATCTTCGTCACCGCGAGCCGGCCGATCTGCCGGGTGGACGCGACGTGGGTGCCGCCGTCGGCCTGGGCGTCCAGCCCGACGATGTCCACCACCCGCACCTCGGCGAGGCCGGGCGGGAGCAGGTTGGTCGCCGTCCGGATGATGTCCGGGATCGCGAACGCCTCGGCGACCGGGAGCAGCTTCACCTCGACCGGCCGGTCGGCGGCCACCTCGGCGTTGACGGCATCCTCGACGGTCTGCTTGAACCCGTCCGGCACGACCGGCAGGTTGAAGTCCATCCGGGCCTCGCCCGGCTCCATGTTCCCGCCGGTCACCAGCGCGCCGTAGTCCCGGAACACCACGCCGCACAAGACGTGCAGCCCCGAATGGGTGCGCATCAGCAGCGTGCGGCGCTCGTCGTCCAGGGCGCCGCGGACGGCGGTGCCCGCCGGCGGGATGGGGTCGGCGTCGTGCGGCACCAGGTAGAGGTCGTCGCCGCTGCGGCTGCCGACGATCCTGGTCTGGACGCCGCCCCAGAGCAGCACCCCGTGGTCGGGTGGCTGGCCGCCCCCGCCCGGGTAGAAGGCCGACCGGTCCAGGACGATGCCGTCCTCGGGCGTGCTGTAGAGCACCGTGGCATCCCACTCGCGCAGGGTGGGATCGTCCAGGTCGAGCCGGTGCGTGTGCGTGGGGTGACCCACTACCAGCGCCCGCCGCCGTTGGTGATCTCGCGGATCGCCGGCCGAACGTCGAGCAGGTACACCAGCGCGGCGGTCACCGCGATCATGGCGAACACCAGTCCGAGGGAGTAGAAGAACAGCGCCAGCAGTGCCGACCCGCCGATGATCGCCATCCAGATGGGCTTGGACAGCGTCCCGACCGCCGAGAAGGCGTCGGACCGCTGCCGCGCACAGTGGACGAACGCCCACACCTCCACGCCGAGCGACACGATGAGCACGAGAAGGTTGATCACCCCGGTGACGTCGCCCACCCAACCCAGGTCCATCCCCCCAGAGTACGCGGACGGCTCACCGCTCTGCCTCGCGTACGGCCACCTCGCCGGCACGTCGCACCATCGGCGGCGGGGCACGAAGCCCGCGATGCGCGGGTAGGGATCGACCCCGGGGGTTAGATTCCGGGTTCGGGAACTGCCCTCGTCACGGAACGGATGTGTGAGGCTCGATGGCGACCGTCGAACACGTCGGGATGCGCGACCTGCTGCGCGTCGACCCGCAGGCCCTCGACCTGGCCGCGGTCGACCCTGGCGGCACCCCCGGCCTGCCGTCGTCGGTGGACGCCAAGGATGCCAAGGCGTGGTCGCGCGAGCAGGTCGCGCTGATCGGCACCGAACTCGCCGGCCTGCAGGAACGGCTGTTCGGCAGCGGCAAGGAGGGCGACCCCCGCCGGGTGCTGCTGGTCCTGCAGGCGATGGACTGCGGCGGCAAGGACGGCACGGTCAAGAACGTCGCCGGCACGATGAACCCGCTGGGCCTGCGGGTCACCGCGTTCGGCAGGCCGACCCCGGCCGAACTGCGGCACCACTTCCTGTGGCGGATCCGGCGGGCGCTGCCCGGTCCCGGCCTGGTGGGCGTGTTCAACCGCTCGCACTACGAGGACGTGCTGATCGTCCGCGTCGAGGGGCTCGTGCCGCCGGAGGTCTGGGAACGGCGGTACGCCGAGATCAACCGGTTCGAGGCACGGGCGGACGCCGACGGGGTGCGGATGGTCAAGGTGATGCTGCACATCTCCAAGCAGGAGCAGAAGGAGCGCCTGCTCGAACGGCTGGACGACCCGTCCAAGCACTGGAAGTACAACCCGGCCGACCTCGCCGCCCGGGCGAAGTGGGACCAGTACCAGGGGGCGTACGAGGCCGCGCTCCGCCGGTGCTCGACACAGCCCGCGCCCTGGTACGTCGTACCGGCCGACCGGAAGTGGTACCGGAACTGGGCGGTGGCACACCTGCTGTGGGAGACGATGGACGCGATGAACCCGCAGTACCCGCCGCCGAAGTTCGACGTCGCCGCGGAGCGCGCCCGCCTGATCGCGGCCCCCTGAGCGCACGACCGCCGACCGGAGCCCCCGGGTCCATTGGGTAACCCGAACCATTGCCGCGCGGTCTTACCCTCGACAAGCATGGCCTGACCGGCATCGGGGCGCCCGGCGTCCGGACGAAAGCAGGTACGGGGACATGCTCGGCAGGATCGCTCGCAGTACGACGGGGAAGTTCGCGCTTGTGGCGCTCGCGCTGGGCGGCATCGTGGCCGCGGCGCCCGGCGCGCTCGCCGGCAGCACCTACACGGTGCGGACCGCCTCCATCCCCAGCACCAGCCAACAGCCGGGTCCCGAGCCGGGCGGCGGTGCCCGCATCACGAACAAGCCCTACGGCTACTACCTCGGCCGCGCCACGGTCGGTTCGCGGTTCACTTCGATGGGCACGGTCAAGAACCACCGCTGGGGCCGGGCCCACAACACCGTCAACATGTGCGGCTGGGTGTACCTCGACGCGATCGAGGGCCACCTCGGCGAAGCCGACAACAGCTGTTCGTTCGACACGCTGCGCACGCTCGTCCACCGCCGGACGATCGGCCGCGACTTCAACTTTCCGCCGCACACGGGCAACAACGCTTCCCTGGTCACCGTGCTCAACCCGGAGTGCCCGTTCTTCCTGAACTACTTCTACGGCACGGACTTCCGCGACAACGGCGGACACTGGAACCACCCGGCCGGCCCGATCGGGACGTACATCGAGTACCGGTTCACCACCAACGACCAGCGGGCGTACGTGATGCGCCACCCGGTCTACGGCTGGGGCTTCGTACCGGCCGGCTGCACCACCCGCCCCGACAACCTCAACAACGAGGACGACTGACCGCGTCAGCTCCCGTCGTCGCCGCCGGAGCGGCCCTCGATCTCGGCCAGGAAGTCCTGCACCTGGGCGGCGATCTCCTCCCCGCTGGGCAACGGGCCCAGGCCGCCCACACCAGACCGGCCGGCCGATCCCGCGAACGCGTCGTACTGCCGTTCCAACGCGTGCACGATCGGCAGGTTCTCCTCGTTCCTGGCCACCTGGGCCGCGATCTCGGCGTCGGTGGTCTCGGCGGCCGCCCGCAGGGCCTCGGTGGCCAGCATCAGCCCGGTGGCACCCGACACCGCGTCCAGTAGCGCCACGGACGCCCGCGGGTAGGGCACCTGGGCGAGGTAGTGCGGCACGTGCGCGGCGAACCCCAGGGCGGGGTGGCCGGCCTGCCCGAGCCGCAGCTCCAACAGCCCGGCAACGTGGCCGGGGATCTGCACCGTGCCGACCCACGGCGAATGGCCGGTGATCAGCGCGGGGTCGGTGGCGTGTGCGGTGAGGCGGACCGGCCGGGTGTGCGGCACTGGGAACGGGACCCCGCTCATGCTCGCCGCGAGCCTGACACCCAGCCGCTCGACCAGCCCGATCACGGCGGCGACGAACTGGTTCCACCGCAGGTCAGGCTCGGGGCCGGCGAGCAGCAGGAACCGGGTGCCGGTGGCGTCGGTGACCTCGCGCAGGACCAGCGGGTCGTCCTCCACCTCGGCGTACCGGTCCTCGGCGAAGGTCATCCGCGGCCGGCGGGACCGGTAGTCGACGAGTTCGTCCTGGTCGAACGTGGCGACGACGCGATGGTCGAGCGTGTCGAGCAGGTGCTCGACCGCGCCCTCGCTGGCCGATCCCGCGTCGAGGAAGCCGGTGAAGCTGTACAACAGCACCGGCCCGTCGAGCCGCGGCGGGTCGCCGTGGAGGGTGTAGAGGTCCTCCGGGATGGGCACGTCGGTCCGTCCCTTCGTCGTGCCGGTGGGGCGCTCGCCCCTATCCTGCCCCCTCGGGGCGACAGGCGAACCTCCGTGACGCCCCGGGTGCGGCGGAACGCCGCCCGCGCGGCGGTGCCAACCGCGCGGCGGGTTCGCCGCCGCGGCTGGGAATACCTGGCGAAGGTCCTCCCCCTGGCCGAACCTGTTCGGACCGGGACGCCGGGGACGGGCGTCAGGCCAGGCGTTCGTCGGGAAGGGTGCCGGTGACCAGGTAGACCACGGTGCCCGCGATGGACACGGCGTGATCGGCGAAACGCTCGTAGTAGCGGCCGAGCAGCACCGCGTCGATCGCCGCCTCCACGCCGTGCGGCCACCCTTCGAGCAACTCACCGAACAGCGCGCGACGCAGACCGTCCATCGCGTCGTCGTCCACGTCCAGCCGCGCGGCGTCCTCGGCGTCGTTCGCGGCCAGCACCGCACCGGCACCGGCCGCCATCCGCCCGGCCACCTCAGCCATCCGACCGAACAGTGGCAGCAGCTCGTCCGGCACCGCGCAGACCGGGTGCCGCCGGGCGGCGATCTTCGCCACGTGGTGGGCCAGGGATCCCATCCGGTCGATGTCGCCGCCGATCCTGATGGCCGACACCAGCCCCCGCAGGTCGCCGGCCACCGGCTGCTGCAGGGCCAGCAGCTCGTAGGTCTGATCCTCCACCGCGCGCCGTGCCGCGTCGAGGCGCGTGTCCAACGCGGCCACCTCCCGGGCGGCCTCCAGATTGGAGCCCAGCAGCGCGACCGTGGCGCGCCCCATCGCCGTCGCCGCGGTGCCGGTCATGTCCACGAGCGCGCCGCGGACCGCGGCCACCTGGCTGTGGAAATCCTGCCGAGCCACGACGAACCTCCGTTGTCGAAGAAACTGCCGCCACGGCCGCTCAGCCGATGGCGGCCACCGCGGACCGAACCTTGTCCAGCAGCGCGGTCGGGAGCTTGGAGTAGCCGACGGAGGCCACGGCGGCCTGCCCCTCGTCGCTCGAGGGTAGGTGAGTAAGGACTTCACCAGCCTGTGCTGGTCGACCGGAAGCCCCTTCTCGCACGTGATCTCGTAGGTGACCAGCACGGCGGGGTAGACCCCGCGCCGCTTGAGGCCGTAGTCGAGCTTCAATGTCAGGTTGCGGCCGTCGGAGACCTGCTCGGCCGCTTCGATCGCGTTGCCGACGCTGTCGTCGGAGATGTCCACCGCGCCGCGACCCGTGTCGACCGCCGCCAGCTTCAGGTCGTTCTTCATGGCGTCCGGGGCATCGACGTAGCTGATGGCGCCGTCCGTGCCTTTCACCTCGGCCACCGCGGCGGCGGAGTCCGTCGCGCCCTTGCCGACCGCGCCGTTCCACGTCTTGCCGGTGCCGAGCTTCCAGGTCCCCGGGGTCTGCGCCGCGAGGAATCTGGTGAAGTTGTCCGTGGTGCCGGACGGCCTGGACCGGTAGACGACGGTGATCGCGGTCGCGGGAAGGACGGCGCCGCGGTTGGCCGCGGCGAGCTCCGAGTCGTTCCACCTGGTGATCTGGCCCTGGAAGATTCTGGCGATCACCGCGGGCGTCAGCGTCAGCTTGGGCAGCCCGTTCAGGTTGAACGTGATGCCGACGGCGGTGGCGACCATCGGGAGGTGGATCGCCCTGCCTCCCTTGCAGCGAGCGTCCGCCTGGCCCTGTTCGTCCTTCTTGAGGGCGGAGTCGGAGCCGGCGAGCGAGGTCTTGCCGGCCAGGAAGTCGGCGATGCCGGCCCCTGAGCCATTCGCGGTGTACTCGACCGTCGCATCGCACCGGGCTCCGTAGGCGGCCGTCCAGGTCGTCATCGCCGTCCCCTGCGCCGACGAACCCGATGCCAGCAGACGGCCGCTGGCGCACGCCTGCGCGGAGTCCGCGCCTGTCCCGTCGGGGTTCGGGCCACACGCCGCCAGCGCGAGCAGGCAGGTCAGGACCAGACTGGTGAGGGTGCCAGGCCGGTGGAACGTCACGTTGCGGGCCTCCGAGGGTGTTTCGGTGTCCTCAGCCGAAGCGGCCGGTGATGTAGTCCTCCGTCCGCTTGTCGGCGGGGTTGGTGAAGATCCGGCTCGTCTGGTCGAACTCCACCAACCGTCCATGTCGGACACTCTTGTCGTCGACCTCCGCGGTGAAGAAGGCTGTGCGGTCCGACACCCGGGCGGCCTGCTGCATGTTGTGGGTGACGATGATAATGGTGTAGTTCCGCGCCAGGTCGTGCATGAGGTCCTCGATCCGGGCGGTGGCGATCGGGTCGAGGGCCGAGCACGGCTCGTCCATCAGGATCACCTCGGGCCGCACCGCGATGGTACGGGCGATGCACAGCCGCTGCTGCTGGCCGCCGGAGAGCGCCAGCGCGCTCTGCTTGAGCTTGTCCTTCACCTCGTCCCACAGGGCCGCGTCGCGCAGCGCCTGCTCGACCAGGTCGTCCATGCTCGCGGGCTTCATGCCGGTCACCCGCGGGCCGTAGGCGACGTTGTCGTAGATGGACTTGGGGAACGGGTTGGGCTTCTGGAAGACCATGCCGATCCGGCGGCGCACCTCGATCGGGTCGACCTCGGAGGCGTAGAGATCCTGGTCGCGGTAGGTGATCTTCCCGCTCATCCGGGCGGTGGGCACCAGGTCGTTCATGCGGTTGAAGCACCGCAGCACGGTGCTCTTGCCGCATCCGGACGGCCCGATCATCGCCGTGATCTCATGCTCGCCGATCTGCAGGTTCACCCCGCGGACGGCCTCGTAGTCGCCGTAGAACACGCTGACGTCGGTCACGTCGATGACCGAGTCGATCGTGGCCGAGATCTCGCGGCGGGCGGGGGTGTCGGGCTGCACCTCGAACTGCCGGATCTCGGGACGTTCCTGCGCGGCGGCCGGGTCGATGTTCACGGGAGTGTGGGGCATCTCTTCCACCTGAGGTCTCCAGGAGCGCGTGCGCACTCGCGGTCGGGGTCGGTGCGGGGCGCTAGCGTTTCTGTTGGAAGCGGTTGCGAATGACGATAGCCAACGAGTTCATCACCAGGACGATGCCGAGCAACAGGACGATCGCCGCGGCGGCGAGCGACTGGAACTCCTCCTGCGGCTGCCCGATCAGGTTGTAGATCTGGATCGGCATGGTCGTGTAGCTGGAGTCCAGCCCGTCGGGGTTGAACCGGATGAACGTGACCGCGCCGAGCAGGATCAGCGGAGCGGCTTCGCCGATCGCCCGGGAGAGCGCCAGGATCGACCCGGTGGCGATGCCCGGGACGGCCGCCGGGAGCACCTGCCGGTAGGTGGTCTGCCAGCGCGTGGCGCCCAGCGCGTACGAGCCCTGCCGGATCGAACCCGGTACTGCCCGGATCGCCTCCCGCGACGCGATGATGACCACCGGCAGCACCAGCAGTGCCAACGTGAGGCCCGCCGTGATCACCGAGAACCCCAGGCCGAAGAACCGGGCGATGATGCCCAGACCCAGGATGCCGAAGACGATCGACGGGACGCCCGCGAGGTTCTGGATGTTCAGCTCCAGGAAGCGGTTGTACCACCGGGTCTGGTCGGCGTACTCCTCCAGGTAGATGGCGCCGAAGATGCCCACCGGCAGGCAGATCGCCGCCGTCGTGCCGATCACCCAGACCGTGCCGGTGATCGCCGACTGCACACCGGCGGTGTCGATCCGCGAGATGCGGCCGGTCGGCATCTGGGTCCACAGCCGCGAGTCCAGCCGCGACCAGCCCTTGACGACCACGAAGACGAAGACCCCGACGAGGAACGCGAAAGCGAGCAGCAGGCAGGCCTGCAACGCCATCTTGAACGCGACCTCGCCGACCTGGACCCCCTGCCGGCGCAGGTTGAACGGCGGCGGCGCGGCGGCCGGCCGTTCGGTCGTGGCCGTGGCTGTCATTCGTAGACCTCCCGAAACCGCCGGACCAGCCGGATGCTGAAGAAGTTCATCGCGAAGGTGACGACGAACAGCAGGGCGCCGACCGCGAAGATCGTGTCGTAGTCGAGTGTCCCGACCGGGACGTCCCCGGAGCCGGCCTGCGCGATGTAGGCCGTCATCGTCTCCATCGCGCGGATCGGGTTGAACCGCACCTGGTCGGAGATGAGGCCGCCGGCGATCGTGACGATCATCGTCTCGCCGATCGCCCGGGAGATGCCCAGCACGATCGCGGCGACGATGCCGGAGAGCGCCGCCGGGAACACCACCCGGGTCGACACCTTCATTCGCGACGAGGCCAGGGCGAACGCGCCCTGCCGCAGGCTGTCGGGCACGGCCGACATGGCGTCCTCGGAAAGGCTCGCGATCGTCGGGACGATCATGAAACCCATCGCGATGCCGGCCACCAGGACGTTCTGGAAGTCGGGCTTGTCGTCGGACGGCCAGACCGCACGGAGGAACGGGTTGAGCATCTGCAACGCGATGAAGCCGTAGACCACGGTCGGCACGCCGGCGAGCAGTTCCAGGATCGGCTTGAGCAGCCGCCGCACCCGGTCGTTCGCGTACTCGCTGAGGTAGGTGGCCGAGCCCAGGCCCAGTGGGATGGCGATGATCAGCGCGATCAGCGTCACCTCGATGGTGGCCACCAGCAGCGGCAGCACCCCGTAGTTCTTGTCGTCGAACAGCGGCGTCCAGGACGTGCCGGTCAGGAACTCGACGACGCTGACCTTGCTGAAGAAGTCGATGGTGGGGCCGACCAGCGCGAACACGATGCCCGCCGTGGTCAGGATCGAGACCAGCGCCGCGACGACGAGCCCGGCCTCGATCGTCTTCTCCCCGATCCGGAGCCGGCCCCGCCGCAGGGAGCCTGGTGCGCTCCCTGCGGCGGGCAGGTCCCGACCGGTCTTGGTCGGAGGGGTCACGCGGAGGACCTCACAGTCTCCTCGAGCTGGAACGACCGGTCAGGGCCTTACTTGAGCTTCGCGACCTCGCCGGCCAGCGTGGTCTTCTGCTCGGGAGTCAGCGGCACGTACTTCGCTTCCTTGACCACCGCGTCGATGTTCTTCACGTAGTAGTCGACGAAGGCCTTGACCTCGGGACGCGCGTAGGCCTTCTTGGCGACGTAGATGAAGAGCGGCCGGGAGAGCGGCTTGTAGGAGCCGTCCTGCGCGGTCGCCACGCTCGGCTCGACGCACTTGCCGTCGCCCGAGTCGATCTTCACGGCCTTGAGCTTGCTGGCGTTCTCCTCGAAGTAGGTGTACCCGAAGTAGCCGAGCGCGTTCTTGTCGCCCGAGACACCCTGGACGAGCACGTTGTCGTTCTCGCTCGCGGTGTAGTCGGTGCGGCTGGCCTTCTCCTTGCCGTTGATCTCCTTGGTGAAGTAGTCGAAGGTGCCCGAGTCGGTGCCCGCGCCGAACAGCTTGATCGGCTCGGCCGGGAACTTCGCGTCGACCTGGTTCCACATCTTCACCGTGGACTTCGGCTCCCACATCTTCTTCAGCTGGGCCACCGTGAGGCAGTCGACGAAGGAGTTGTCCTTGCTGACGACCACGGTCAGCGCGTCGTTGGCGACGATCAGCTCGCTGTACTCGATGCCCTTGGCCTTGCAGGCGGCCGTCTCCTCGTCCTTGATCTCACGGGACGCGTTGGAGATGTCGGTCTCGCCGTTGCAGAACTTCTCGAAGCCGCCGCCGGTACCCGACGTGCCGACCGAGACCTTGACCTTGGGCTGCTCCTCGCCGAAGAGCTCCGAGGCGGCGGTGGACAGCGGGGCGACGGTGCTGGAGCCGTCGACCTTGACGCTTCCGGACAGTTCCTTCGCGTCGGTGCTGGTCGCGTCGGTGCCGCCGCAAGCCGCGGTGAAGGCGAGGGCGAGCACGGCGGCACCGGCCATGATGTGGCGCCGCGGCAGAGTGCGGTTCACGCTGTGGACCTCTCGATTGTGGCCAGGGGACGGCCAGCTGACGGGATGGGTGACGGGAGCCACGCTAGGTAGCCAAGGTGTCCTCCCCACCCGGGCAAGGTGAATCGGCGGTGAACACCGCTCGCCCTTCGCCGGCCCGCCAGATGTGCGTCCGGCAACGGGAAGATGAACGAGGCAACGCCGGGCGGTCACGAAGCAATCTCGGCGCTGTGGCGCGACCACGTTGCGTAGTTGGTGCTGGCGGCGCTCACCTGAGCCTGGACGGCGGGCGGCCAGGCGGTCAGGCGCGGAGGAAGGCGACGTCGGTCGACCAGTGCACGAAACCGAGGCGCTCGTACAGCGCCACGGCCCGCTGGTTGGATTCGTCGACGTAGAGCATCGCCTGGCTCAGGCCGCGGCCGCGCAGGTGGCGTAGCCCCGCCAAGGTGAGCGCCGCGCCGAGCCGCATCCCGTGAGCCGCCGGGTCGACACCGAGCACGTACACCTCGCCGATCGGCGCGTGCGCGTGCGCCTCGGCCGCACCATGGTCGTGCCCGTGTCCGCCGTCCGGCCGAGCGGCGGCCGGCGCGGCGCCGTGCACCTTGGTCCAGTGGAAGCCGACCAACGTGCCGCCGTCGCGCTCGGCCAGCAGGAAGCCGGCCGGGTCGAACCACGGCTCGGCCTCGCGGATCTCCAGGTCGCGCCGGGTCCAGCGGCCCTGGTCGGGGTGGTCGGCGAAGGCCCGGTTGTTCACCCGCACCCAGGCTTCCTCGTCCCGGCCCACCTCGAACGGGCGCAGCTGCACGTCGTCGGGCAGCTCCGGGGCGGGCACGGGCGCATAGAGCGAGCGGCGCAGTTGGAGCAGGACGCGGGAGCGCCGGAACCCCAGCGCCTTCGCCAGCGGTGCCGCCGCGTCGTGCTCCCCGTGGGCCCAGAGCCGCAGCCGGCCGTCCGGCGACGCGGCCACCGCGGCCTCGGCCAGGGCGCGTCCGAGCCCGTGCCGGCGGTGCGCCGGGTGCACGGCCAGCTCGGCGCTGGCGCCCTCCACGGCATCGGCCACGTCGAGGTGCCCGTATCCGGCCAGCGTGCCGTCCACGTTCGCCAGCAGGTGCTGGGCGCCGGTGTCCCCGCCGTGCCGCAGGTGCAGTACGACGTGCTCGGAGAGCGGGTACGTGCCGTCGACGTCCCCGACGGCGTCCATCAGCCGCATCACCGCACGGACCTGATCCGGGGTCAGGTGCGGGACCGTCTCGATCGCGCCAGCCGCCAGCGGGGTCACGTGCGCGACGCTACCGGGCGCCGCCGCCGCGGGAGCCCGCAACGCGTCAGAGCTGGGCGAGGGTGAGTTCGGATTCGGGCAGCGGACGGGCCGGCGGCGTGACGAACTTGTAGCCCACCTGGCGGACCGTACCGATCAGGGACTCGTACTCGATGCCGAGCTTGGCCCGCAGCCGCCGCACGTGCACGTCGACCGTGCGGGTGCCGCCGAAGTAGTCGTACCCCCACACCTCGCGGAGCAGCTGGTCGCGGGTGAACACCCGGCCGGGGTGCTGGGCCAGGAACCGGAGCAGCTCGAACTCCTTGTACGTCAGGTCGAGCACCCGGCCCTTGACCCGGGACGAGTACGTCTGCGGGTCGATCACCAGGTCGCCGGCACGCACCACGCCCGGCTCGTCCTCGTCGTTCTCGGCACCGACCCGGCCGGTGGCCAGCCTCAGCCGGGCCTCGATCTCGGCCGGACCGGCGGTGGTGAGGAAGACGTCGTCCACGCCCCACTCGGCGTTCAGGGCGACCAGGCCCCCCTCGGTGAGCACCGCGAACAGCGGCACGGTCAGTCCGGTGGTGCGCAGCAGCCGGCAGCACGACCGGGCGCCGGCGAGGTCGGACCGGGCGTCCACCAGCACCACGTCCGGGCTGGGGCCGCCGAGCAGCGCCTCGAGGTCGCGCGGGGCGAGCCGCACGGTGTGGGCGAGGAGGTCGAGAGAGGGCAGGACCGCAGAGTTCGCGCTGCCGGCTGTCATCAGCAGGATGTCCACGGTGCCACCTCCGGGAAGCCGTTCCGGGAAGGGCGCCGCTGCCCTCTGAATCGATGCGGAACCAGCATGCGGCCGGTCCGTGTTTCAGAGAGGATACCAACCGTGTACGCAGGGAGAACCGTTTCGTTGGTCACAGTTGACGGCGTTCACTTGAACGCGTCCTGGTGGGCCGCCGCGCCGATCGCCGGGCGGCCGGACACTCTGGTGGTTTTCGTCCCGGGATTCACCGGTCATGGGCGGGTGCCGGCGGTGCGGCGCCTGGTCGTCCGGCTGCGCCGACGGGTCGACGTGATGGTCGTGGAGCTGCGCGGGCACGGCCGGTCGGGCGGCCGGTCGACCCTCGGTGCCCGGGAGGCCGACGACGTCGCGGCCGCCGTCGAGTGGGGCCGGCGGAAGGGCTACCGGCGGGTGGTCACGGTCGGCTTCTCCTTCGGTGCGGCGATGGTGGTGTGCCATGCGGCGCTGCGCGGCGCGGTGGACGCGGTGGCGGCGGTGAGCGGCCCGGCACGGTGGTACGTCCGCGACACGACCCCGATGCGGGCGCTGCATGTGATGGTGCAGAGCCTGCCCGGCCGGCTGGTCGGCCGGTTCTTCTACGGGGTCCGGCTCGGCCGGGGGTGGGACGACATCCCGCCCTCGCCGGTGGAGCTCGCCCATCGGATCGCGCCCACGCCCCTGTTGCTCGTGCACGGCGACAGCGACCACTACTTCCCGATCGAGCACGCGATGGCGTTGGCGGCCGCCGCCGGCCCCAACGCCCGGGTGTGGATCGAGCCGGGTTTCGCCCACGCGGAGAACCGGCTGCCGCCCAGCCTCGCGGACCGGCTCGCCGCCTGGCTGGTCGATCCCATTCCCGCCGCGCCCGGGCCGATCAGCGTGGAGACGGCGTCTGGCACCATCGAGACGTGAACACCAGCCCCGCACCGAGCCCGGACGGGTGACGTGATGGACGAGGACGACACCTGGGCGAAGGCACGGACCAGCGACTGGATCACCTCGACCGACGAGGAGTGGGTCGCCGCCGCCGACGACGCCGCTCCCGCCGAGGCGCCCGGGGGCTCCCCGGACGCCGAGCCGCCGCCCCCGGCGCCTCGCCCGGCGTCCCCAGCCCGCCCGGTGACTCCCGCCCGGCCGGTGACATCCGGCGCGCCGCCGACCCGTTCGCCCACGCCCGCTCCGTCCGCACGGCTGGCCTCCCCGCCCGTCGGCCCACCAGTGCTCGACGCCCCTCCGCCACCGCCCAGCCCACCACCGCCTCCGCCACCGGCCGGCGTCCCGCCCGGTCCGCCGACGCGGGCCTGGCCATGGCCGGCCGAGCCCGCACCGACCGCCGACCCACCCGCATCCACCGCCGCGGCCCCCGACACGTCCGCACCGACCGCTGCTCCGCCTGACGACCGGGGCGGTGGCCAACGGGCGATCGATGTCTTCGCCGCCGTCACGACGCCCGCGGCGCCTCCGCTGCCGCCCGTCCCGCCACCCGCGGCGGCGGCCGCGCAGCCCACCCAACGCATCCCGACGCTGCCTCCCCCGCCACCCCCGCCGGCGGCCCGATCCACGCAGCCGCTCCCCACAGGTCCGTCGCGCGTGCCACCGGCCCGGCCACCGTTCGCGGACCTCGACTCCGCGGGCTTCTTTTCCCGGGACGTTCCGCCCGCGGACGAGGGCGCGACCCAGGCGATCCCGACGCTGACGTCGGCCAGAGGGCTGCCCGCGGTGCTCGGCGCGTTGACGGCCGGTGTCGCGACGGTCGCACTCGCCGTCGCCGCGGGCTGGGACACCTCGACGTACACCGCCGTGGTGCTGGCCGTGCAGTGGGCGCTGGTCGCCACATGGTGCGTCGCGGCCAGGCCGCCGGCGGTGTGGACGGTCGCGGGCGTGGCTGTCCTCACGGCGGCCGGTGCGGACGCGGTGGCCCGCTGGGGATCGCAGGCCACCGTCGGGCCGCTCGCGCTGGTCGTCGCGGGGTCGTTCGGCCTGACGATCCTGGCCCAGCTCGCCCGAGGGGTGGCGCGCCGCAACGTCACCGAGGCATTCGGTGCGAGCATGCTGCTCGCCGTCGCCGTGACCTCGTTCGCCACCACGATCTCGTTGCACCGGCAGGACGGAGTGGCGCTGCTCGTCGCGTTCATGCTGGCCGCGGGGGTCGGCGTCGCCGCGGCGCACGTCACCGACCTGTTCGTGCCGCAGCCGGTGGCGCACGAGATGGTGGCCCGGGGTGTGCCCGGGCTGGTCGTCGGCGGGGTGAGCGGCGGTCTGGTCGCGGCACTGTCGGCCGCGCTGTCCGATCCGCTGTCGGTGCCGTTCGCGGCGATCGTCGGCTGGGTGGTGGCCACCACGGCGGTGCTGGCCGACCTCGGCGTCGGGTACGCCGCCGCCGGGCGGGCGCTGGCCGGCGACGGCCAGCGCCCGCACGTCCTCGCCCCGGTGCTGGGCCCGCTGTTCGCCCTGGCCGTCGCCGCCCCGGCCGGCTACGTCTTCGGCCTGGTCCTGCTGAGCTGAGGGCCCCGGCTGGCCGGCCGGGATCCGGGCGTCTGCGCGGGCCGGCCGCACGAACGACACCGCGCCGAGTCGGACACGCCGCTGGCTCGGCACCGCTCGGTGCGGTGGCTGGAGGGCGCCCGATACCCTGGCCACCCCGTCGCGTCAGGAGGACATCGGTGAGCTACCCAGGTTCCTACGGTGCCGGACCTGCGTACGGGTACGCGCCGCCGCGGCGCCGACGCACCGGGCGGAAGGTGCTGATCGGGTTCCTGGTGCTGCTGCTGGTGCTGGCGGCGCTGGTCGTCGTCGCCGACCGGGTGGCGGCCGCGTATGCCGGCGAGCAGCTCGAGGCCGCGGTGGCGGCCGAGGCGAGGAAGGCCGGCGCCAACCCCCGCGCCACGAGTGTGTCGCTGAAGGGCTTCCCGTTCCTCACCCAGGCGGTGAACGGGAAGTTCGACGGCGCGACGGTGGTGTTCGACGACCTCACCGCGCAGAAGGTGAAGGTCGACCAGCTCGAACTCGACGTCGACAGCGTCGCCATTCCGCCGGACGTGCTGTTCAGCGGCGACCCGAAGGGCATCAAGGCCGCGGTCATCCGGGGCACCGCCACCGTGGCGCTGCCCGAACTGGCCCGGGCCCTCGGCGTGGACGGACTCACGATGACGGCCGAGGGCGACAAAGTACGGGTGACCGCCGACGTGACCGTCTCCCCGTTCGGCACGGTCACGTTGGAGGGCCTGGTCCGTCCGCGGGCCAAGGGCGACCGGGTCTGGCTGGAGGTCGACCAGCTCAAGGCCGGCGGCGTGGACATCCCCCGGTCGGTGGTCGACGGCGTGTCCTCCTCGATGCGCAAGGGCGTCAGGGTCCCGCTGCCGTTCGGCCTGCGGCTCGACGGGATCGAGGTCGCCGACGAGTCGGTGCTGGTGACGGGCTCCGCGCGCAACGTCCCGCTCACCGGCTGACGCCGTCCGCCCGGACGGGCGCTCGCCGGCAGTACGGCGCGAAGGGCGGTGTGGGCGGGCCTGCCGCTCGACGGGACGGCCCGGCGGGAACACGATCGGGCGCCCGCGGTGTTGGCACCGGCGTGGAGCGCGTCTGGATCCTGGTCGCCCTGCTCGCCGTCGTGGCGGCCGCGGGCCTGGTGTGGCGCCGCCGGACCGGACGGCTGCGCACCGTGCGCCAGCCCGCCGCCCGCCCCGGCGAACCGGAGCTGGCCACAGCTCACCTCGCCGCCGTGGGGGTGGACCCGACCGCCCACCGGGTCACGCTCGTCCAGTTCTCGTCCGCGTTCTGCGCGCCGTGCCGGGCGACCAAGCAGGTGCTGACCGAGGTCACCGCGATGCTGCCCGGCGTGGCCCACGTCGAGGTGGATGCCGAGTCGCATCTGGACACCGTCCGGGCGCTGGACATCCGCAGCACCCCCACCACGCTGGTCGTCGACGCCACCGGCCGGGTGGTCAAGCGCGCAGTCGGCCTGCCCCGCAAGGCCGACGTGATCGCGGCCGTCGGCCCCCTGCTCCCGGACACGAGCACGCGATGATCACGCAGGGTCAGATGATGGGACAGTTCGTCCCAAATCACGGGACAATACGGAGCGTCGGGACTGGTACGCTGTCCGTCATGGGCTCCCTGCTGACCAAGCGTCGCGCGGTGGACTTCTGCCGTGTCGGCAGCTGCCTGTGTCGTCCGGTCTGACCGGGCGGCGTTAGCCGTCCGCAGGTGCGTGGCCGCCGAGCGCGACCCCCCGCGGACAACCCGGGACCCACCGACGCCGCCCTGACTCCGCCCCGCTGGTCAGGCCACCGCTCTGACTCAGCCCGCCCGCTAGTCAGGAGGACATCCATGTCCACCCCTCAGATCGACGTCCGCGGCCCACGGTTCGCCGCCTGGGTCACCACCGTCGTCCTCGCCGTCGTCCTGCTCACGCAGAACGGCTGGCTGCTCGCCGCGCAGGCCGCCGTGTTCGCCCTCGGGGCGTTCGCCGGCATGCGCTGGTCGCCCTACGGGGCACTGTTCCGCTGGCTCGTGGCGCCCCGCCTCGGGCCGCCGACCGGGAAGGAGCCCGCGGCCCCGGTGCGCTTCGCCCAGGGCGTCGGCTTCGTCTTCGCCGTCGTCGGCGCGGTCGGCTTCCTGGCCGGCCTGCCCGGACTCGGCCTCGTCGCCACGGCGTTCGCGCTGGCCGCGGCGTTCCTCAACGCGGCGTTCGGGCTCTGCCTGGGCTGCATCGCCTATCTGCGCGGCCGCCTGCTGCTCGCCCGTTTCACCCGCACCCGATCCACTGCCCTCGCCGACGAAACGGCACTCAACGACAAGGGAGTACCCGCATGAGCCGCGAGTCCGCACTGGTCTCGGCCGAATGGGCCGAGAAGAACCTCGACGCCGACAAGACGGTGTTCGTCGAGGTCGACGAGGACGTGTCCGCGTACGACACCGGGCACATCCCCGGCGCGGTGAAGGTCGACTGGAAGACCGAGCTGCAGGACCAGGTCCGCCGCGACTTCGTCGACAGGGAGCAGTTCGAGGCACTGCTGTCGGCGAAGGGCATCGCCAACGACGACACCGTCGTGCTCTACGGCGGCAACAACAACTGGTTCGCCGCCTACGCCTACTGGTACTTCACGCTCTACGGCCACGCCGACGTGAAGCTGCTCGACGGCGGCCGGAAGAAGTGGGAGCTGGACGGGCGCCCGCTGGAGCAGGAGGTTCCCGACCGGACCGCCACCCGGTACACCGCGAAGGAACAGGACAGCTCGATCCGCGCGTTCCGCGACGAGGTGCTGGCCGCGATCGGCCAGAAGAACCTGGTCGACGTGCGCTCGCCCGACGAGTTCTCCGGACGCCTGCTCGCCCCGGCGCACCTGCCGCAGGAGCAGTCGCAGCGGGCAGGCCACATCCCGACCGCGCTGAACGTGCCGTGGAGCAAGGCCGCAAACGAGGACGGCACCTTCCGTTCCGACGACGAACTGCGCACCCTCTACGCCGACGCGGGCCTGGACGAGGGCCGGCAGACCATCGCCTACTGCCGGATCGGCGAGCGCTCCAGCCACACCTGGTTCGTGCTCAAGGAGATCCTCGGCCACCAGGACGTGAAGAACTACGACGGCTCGTGGACCGAGTACGGCTCACTGGTCGGCGTCCCGATCGAGAAGGACGTCTGAGCATGTGCGGAGCACCTGACCAGAACGTCGAGTTCGACGGTGTCGACGTGGCCAAGGAGACCGTGATCCAGGGCGTGGTGTCCTCGGGTGACGCACCGGTGGCCGGCGCGTACGTCCGGCTGCTGGACTCCACCGGGGAGTTCACGGCCGAGGTGGTGTCCTCGGCCACCGGCCGGTTCCGGTTCTTCGCGGCGCCGGGCACGTGGACGCTGCGGGCCCTGCACGCGAGTGGCACCGGCCAGCTCGGCGTCGCCGCCGACCGCGGCGTGAACGAGGCAGCCCTCACCCTCGCGTGACCCGACCTGCGCCGCGGCGGGACCCCGCCCGGGGTTCCCGCCGCGGTCGTTCTCAGGCAGGGCGTCGCGTCAGTAGACGAGAGCCTGGGCGCCATCGGCCAGGGCTTCCTCGACGAACGTCGCCGCGCCGGCGAGCCGGACACCGGGCAGCAGGTCGGCCGCGGCGATGTCGCGGCGGGCGGCGCACTGGGTGCACAGCGTCACCCGGGCGCCCGCGCGCAACGCGGCGAGCAGGTCGGACACCGGCGCGGCGTGCGGCAGCGTGAACTGGTCGGCCCGACCCGGCAGCGCGAACCAGGCCGACTCGCCGGTCAGCCACACCGAGACGTCCACACCCGCTGCCAGCGCGGTGGCGGCGACGGTGAACGCCTGCGCACACCGCTCGGGTTCCTCCGCACCGACGGTGACCTTCACAACCAGGGAGCGCGTCATGTCACGCGACCCTACTGGCACCGGACCGTGGCCTGGAGAGCCGCCGACGGCGCCAGGTCAGGTCTGCGGGCGCAGGCGGGCGAGCGCGGCGGTCAGCCGGGCGCGGACGGAGAGTTCTTCGGCGACCGGGCCGAGGACGGCCTTGTCGGCCACTTCCCGGACGCGCGCGGCGAGCCGGCGGCGCACCCGGGCGGCCCTCCGTCGGGCGCCGAACGCGTTCACCCGGCCGCTCAGAAGCGCCAGCAGCAGCCCGAGCAGCACTCCGCCGAGCAGCAGCGCGGTCGGCACCGGAAGCTCCCCGACGGTCGGCAGCGGCGGTGCGGGCAACCGGAGCCAGGCCAGGACGGCCAGCAGCACCAGCCACCCCGCCCCGACCAGCGCGGCCGCCGCCAGCAGCACCTGGACGGCCCCGGCCGGCGTCCACCAGCGTGGCCGCCGCCCGAGTCCGAGGTCGACGCCCGCCACGGCCCGGTCGAGCTGGTCGGGCAGCTCCTCCCGGGACGCCGTGGCCACACCGCGCACCAGTGTCGGCCACGGCGCGGGCAGGTCGGCGGTCACGTGGTCGCAGAGGGTGGCCACCGCGATGTCCACCCGGGCCCGCTGCACCGGCGACGGTCCCGGCAGCGCCGTCCGGACCAGCTCGTTCGGCGCCTCGGGCAGGTGCAGCCGGCGGGCCCGGCTGGGCCGGAGCCGGGCCAGCCACCGGGTGAACGGCCAGCCGGTGGCCCGCCGCCCGCGGGCGCGGTGGGTCCGCGCGACGGCGTCGGCGACCAACTCCGCGCCGGCAGCGTCGGTCAGCGCGGCGACCAGCGCGTCCCGGTCTGCCCGCGCCACACCCTCGGCGGCCGAACGGCGGGAGCTCCCGGCGTCGAGCGAGGCGGCCACGGCTCCCAGGTCGGCCTCGATCCGCCGCACGGCCGCGCGGCGGGCGGCCACCCGCTCGGCCACCCGCGCGACGACGTCCGCGACCCCCTCCCCGGTCCGGGCCGACGCGACGAGCACCGGCGCCGCGCCGAGCCCCTCCCGGGCCAGGATCCGCCGCAGGTCGGCCAGGCACGCGGCCCGGCTGGCGTCGTCCAGCCGGTCGACCTGGTTGAGCACGACGAGCGTGACGCCGGCATGCCCCGCCAGCGGGACGAGATACCGCTCGTGCACCGCCGCGTCGGCGTACTTCTGCGGGTCGAGCACCCACACCATCAGATCGACCAGCGCGATCAGCCGGTCGACCTCGAGCCGGTGCCCGACCCGGACCGAGTCGACGTCGGGGAGGTCGAGCAGCACCAGGCCGTCGAGCCGTGGGTCCCCGGCCGAGAAGTCCCCGGCAGCGCCGAGCAGGTGCCGCCGGGGAACCTCCAGCCAGTCGAGCAGGGGACCGGCGCGGCGGTCTCCCCACACCGCGGCATGCGCCTGGGCCGTGGTCGGCCGGAGCAGCCCCGGCGCGGAGAGCGTGCTCCCGACCACCGCGTTGAACAGCGACGACTTCCCGCTGCCAGTGGCGCCGGCCAGGGCGACCACGGTGCGGTCCTCGCCCAGGCGCAGCCGGTCGCCGGCCTTGGTGGCCAGCCGCGCGGCGGCGGCGACCGCGACGGGGTCGAGCCGTCCGGCCGCCAGCTCCACCACCTCGTCCAGCGCCGCCAACCGCTCGGCCAGGGCACCGCGGCGACGGGCCGCCGTGGCGGTCACCGGGACGTCCCCGGCCGGCTGCGGAAGGCCCGGTGCGCCCGCTCGAAGGTGGTGAGTGCGGTGCGCAGGTCGGCTGCGGCGCTCGGCGGGGGGGCCGCCGAAGCGATGAGGGTCGCGTACCGCTTCCGCTCCGTCGCCAGCAACGCGTCGACCCGTTCCAACAGGTCGGCGCGGGCCTGGGCAGCCAGGGCACGCACCGCGGTGTCGCCGAACACCGCCTCCAGCAGCTTGTGGCTCACCGCCGAGGTGCCGCCGGCGATCAGCACCTCGGCGCCGGTGAGGCCGCCGGTCTGCGCGAACACCGCGAGCATCAGCACCAGCCCGGCCCCGTTGACGCTCAGCGACGCCAGCCGGGCGCTGGTGCGCTTCCGGCCGCCCTGCTCGGCCACCAGCTTCAGCAACCGGCCCTGCCAGGCCCGGATCTCGTGTTCCAACGCCGGCCGGAACTGCGGCGAGGAGTGGGCCAGCTCCCGGTCCTTTCCCCCGAGCAGCGCCACGCCGGCCGGCCGGGACCGCCAGCCGTCCACCGTGCCCGCCGCGGCCCGGTCGGCGGCGGCCCGCACCAGCGACTCCAGGCTGCTCTCCACCGCCTTCTCCACCGCGGCGTCCGGCAGCGGGCGGCCGGTGAAGAACGCGGTCAGCCGGTCGCGGAGCCAGCCCACCCGCGCCTCCAGCGTCCGGGTCAGCTCGCCGGTGCCGACGAACTCGTGCCAGCGGGCCAGCACCTCGCCCCGCAGCACGCTGCCGGCCCGCATCCCGTCCTCGACGTCACGCCGGGCCGCGGCATACCGGTCGTCGGCCTCCCGCCGCAGCGCGTCCGCGGTGGCCCGCTGCGTGTCGACGTGGCCGGCCAGCGTCGAAACCCGGTGGGCCAGGCTCCGCAACGCACCGTCCAAGGTGGACCGAATCAGGTCGGTGCGGGCCGCGGCGTCCCGGCCGAGGCGGTCCAGCCACGCCCGCAGCGGTGCCACCACAGGCGTCAGCGCGCCGCCCGGCGCGAGGTCCGCCCCGGCCGGCAGCTCGGGCAGGGTGAACAGGGTCGTGCGGCTGAGCCCACCGTCGGCGAGCATCGCCGTGAGGTGCCCGGCGATCTTCTCCACGCCCTCGGGCGGAACCCGGTTGAGGACGACCGCGAGCGCGGTGCCGCGCTCCTCGGCGGTGCGCAGCAGGTCCCACGGAACGGCGTCGGCGTAGCGGGCGGCGGTGGTGACGAACAGCCAGAGATCGGCGGCGGCGAGCAGTTGCCGGGCCAGCTCGCGGTTCTCGGTCACCACGGAGTCCACGTCCGGGGCGTCCAGCAGGGCCAGACCGGGCGGCACCGCGTCGTGCGTCACCAGCCGGACCGTGCGGCCTCCCGGGTCGGGCTGCGACGCCAGGCCGGTGGTGCGGGCCAGCCCGGGCAGGATCCGGGTCGAGGCGAACCACCGCACGTCCTCGGGGTGGCAGACCAGCACCGGCGAACGGGTGGTCGGGCGGAGCACGCCGGGCGGGCTGACCTCCGCACCCACCAGGGTGTTGACCAGAGTGGACTTCCCCGCCCCGGTCGACCCGCCGACCACGGCCAGCAGCGGCGCGTCGAGCTGGCGCAGCCGCGGCAGCAGGTAGTCGTCCGCCTGGCCGACGAGGGTCGCCGCGACCTGACGGGCCGCGTCGGCACCCGGTGCCTCCAGGCCGAGCCGGAGCCCCGCGGTCCGGTCACGGACGGCGGCCAGTGCCTCGACCAGTTCGGCGCTCACACCACGAAGTGTGTCCGACCGGGCGGCCCGCCAACCCTCGACACGGCGGATCGCCGCACCGAGCGAGCCGCCCGCCCCCGGGCAGGCCGCCGCGCCTAGACTCTACGCCGTGCTGGAGACCTCGTTCGTGGTGGTGCTGGTGGGGGTGTGCGCGGGCCTGGGCTGGTTCGCGCTGTCGGTGGTGTACCGGCTGTTCCGGGCGCAGCGGTGAGCGACGCCGCGCACGACGCCGCCGGGTACCCGTACGAGGAGACCCACGACCTGCGGTCCGGACCCGACCTGCACGAGGCGCTGCTCGGCCTGCTGCCGTTCGTCGGCTGCTGGCGGGGCAGCGGCAAGGGCGGCTATCCGACGATCGACGACTTCGACTTCGCCCAGGAGGTGCGGTTCAGCCACGACGGCCGGCCGTTCCTGTTCTACGAGTCGCGCACCTGGATCATCGACGCCGAGGGGCGGCCGATCCGTCCCGGTGCCCGCGAGGTCGGCTGGTGGCGCCCCCGTCCCGACGACGAGGTCGAGGCCGTGCTCGCCCACCCGACGGGCTTCGCCGAGATCTACCTGGGCGCGGTCGACGACCTGAAGGTGGAGCTGAGCAGCGACCTGGTCGCCCGCACGCCGAGCGCCAAGGACGTCGCCGCCAACCACCGCCTCTACGGCATCGTCGAGGGCGACCTGCTCTACGCCGTCGACATGGCCGCGATGGGCCACCCCCTCACGCCACACCTCTCCGCCCGCCTCACCCGCGTCGCCGGCTGAGCACTCCCCCTGTGGGCAACGCGACCCGCGAGATCTGCAAACCTCGGTACGTTCCTGCGGATGTCGACGAACGGCAAGCCCGGTGCCTAGAGCGCCAGGCTTCGGCGCCATGCGAGCGCGTGCACTCCGCCGACTTCTCGAACGGGAGTTGGGGTACCAGGTGGTACGGACGAGCGGATCGCACCGAAGGTTGCGCGCCGAGGGCAGGCCGGACATCACCTTCGCGTTCCACGACAACGAGACCGTGGGCCCGGCATTGGTCAGAGCTATCCTGGTCAGGCAGGTGCAGCTCACGGTCGCGGAGGCTCAGGAGGTGGTTGCCCGTGGTTGAGGCGCTCCACATCTTCGTCACCGACGAAGGCGACTATGGCTGGTCCGTCGAGTCGCCGCAGGTTCCAGGCTTCACCATGGGACGCGGCACACTGGCGGAACTGAAGCGGGACCTCGTACGAGCGCTCCGCTTCGCCGACGCCCCCGGCGGAACTCCCCGCATCTTCCATCAGGTGCAACGGCGGCTGTCGCCCGAAGGCGAAGAGTTCACAGTCCGGATCGCCGAAGATCCCCATCGCCCTGAACGGCTCGAAACGTACCGGCGGCTACTCGGGGTCATGGACACCGACCAACGGGCAGAGATGTTGGACTTCGCGCGCACGCCGACCGGCGAAGCTTCGTTCGTGGCGGCAGTGCCGACCGACACCCTCGGTTGGCTGATGGAGCAGTTCTCCGGGCGGGGCGACGTGGTCATTCTCGTGGTCGCTGTCGCGGACGACGGATTGTTCTCCACCCAGATGTCCAGCGACCCGTCCCGGCGTCATCAGGGCTGGAAGGGCCTGGACGAGATGGGGTGGACCGAGGACACGACCGTCAGCGAGCTCATGCAGACGCTCGCAGGCAAGTCCCGCAAGGAGCGTGCGCTGGTCGCGCGCTGACCCTGGCTGCCCGGCGGCAGGCGGGCCGAGCGCGTCAGAGGGTTGTGGCCAGGGTGTCGATCAGGCGGTCGACGTCGGCCGGGGTCACGTGCAGGTGCGGTGCGACCCGCAGAGAATCGCCGCGCATCGCCGCGAAGCAGTTCGCCTGCGCCAGGACGGGCAGGACCCGTTCGCGGGCGTCCACGGGCAGGCGCAGCCCCAGCAGGTGCGGGCCGCGTGGCGCGCCGTCGCTGGCGTCGAGGCCCAGGGATGCGGCGCGTCGGGTGATGTCGGCGGTCACCTGGTTCAGGCTGGCGGCGATGCGCTCCACGCCCCAGGCGAGAAGCTGCTCCAGTGCGGCAACGGCCATCGGGGTCAGCTCGAACAGCGTGCGGGCGCCCTGGTCGTACCGGCGCGCGCCCGGCTGGTAGTCGTCGCGGTAGTCGACCAGGCGGGCGAAGTCCTCGGCACCGCCCCGTGCGATCCAGTTCTCCTCCAGCGGCTCGCCCTGCCGGTGTTCCGGCGCCACCCACAGGTAGCTGCGTCCGAACGGGCCGAGCAGCCACTTGTAACCCACGCTGACGACGAAGTCCGGGCGCAGGTCGGCCACGTCCAGCGGCATCGCGCCGAGCGACTGGCTGGCGTCGACGACCAGCCGGGCACCGACCTGCCGGCTGCGCGCCGCCACCAGGCCGAGATCGACAAGCGCCCCGTCGGTCCAGTGCACGTTCGGCACGGAGACGACGCCGACCCGCTCGTCGAGCGCGCCGACCACGGCGTCGGTCCACGTCTGCCCCGCCTCCCGGGTCACCGTGTGGATCTCCGCGCCGGTCTGCGCCGCCAGCCGTCGCCAGGTGTAGATCCCCGACGGGTACTCCTCGGCGAGCACGACGATCCGCTGGTCCGCGTCGAGGGGGAGGTTGCGGGCGGCGACGGCGAAGCCGTAGCTGGTCGCCGGCACCATGGCCACGCCGTCCGCGTCGCCGCCGACGAACCTGGCGAACAGGCCGCGCAACCGTTCGACGCCCGCGAACCAGTCCTCGCCGCGCACCTTCCAGGGCTGTGCCCGCTGGGCCAGCGCCGCCTCGCCGGCGGCGCGGACCGCTCGCAGGATCGGCGAGAGGCTGGCCGTGTTGAAGTACGCCACCTCCTCGGGAACGTCGAACGCTGCCCGCCGCACCCCGAGACCTGCCACCCCGCCCGGCGCGGACGCCGCCGCCGTTCCGTCAGCTGCCATGAGCCGATCCCACCACATCGCACCGACAAGGTCGCCCGACGAACCCGCCGGTAGCGTGGGAGGCATGGCGGGTATCGGCATCGACGGGAAGCTGGCACAGATTGCCGAGCACTGGTCGCCCAGGACCGTGGCGACAGTCAACGACTACGACATCCGACTCGTGAAGGTGCTGGGCGAGTTCGTCCGGCACCGGCACGCCGAGTCCGACGAGTTCTTCCTCGTGATCGAGGGCGAGCTGACGATCCGGATGGACGAAGGCGACGTGACGCTCGGACCCGGAGAGCTGTACGTGGTGCCCCGCGGGGTCCACCACCAGCCCTGTGCCGCCGCCGAGACGTCGGTTCTGCTGTTCGAGCCCAGCGACATCGTCAACACCGGCGACGCCGGCGGTGCGCTGACGGCCGAGCGGGTCGAGATCTGACGTGCCGACGTTCTCCTCCGCCGCCGGGACGGAGCTGCACTACGTGCTGGTCGGCGACGGCCCGGCGCTGGTGCACCAACCGGGATGGTTCCCCGCCCCGCCGGTCCGTTGGCTGCCCGGCTGCGGCCGCTTCCCCTGGCTGAACGACCCGGCCGGCGTCGCGTCGGCCGTGGAAGACGCTCTCGGAGAGCACCAGGACGGGCGTCGATGAGCGCGATCGCGTTGGCCACCGCCGCCGAGCGGGCCGAGTTGCACGACGACGACAAGCTCGGGCTGGCCGCGCTGCGAGCACTCGGTGTCGACGCGGAGCCCGCGGTCTGGGACGACCCCGCGGTCGACTGGGCCCGCTACGACCTGGTGGTGATCCGGTCCACCTGGGACTACATCGCCCGCCGGGACGCCTTCCTGGCCTGGGCCGACGCGCTGCCGCGGCTGGCGAACCCGGCGGCCGTCGTGCGCTGGAACACCGACAAGCGCTACCTGGAGAGCCTCGCCGCAGCCGGCGTACCGGTGGTCCCGACCCGCTGGTCCGTCCCGGACGCCCCCGCGGGCGCGCTGCCCGGGAGCGGCGAGTGGGTGGTCAAGCCGGCGGTCAGCGCGGGCGCGACCGACACCGCGCGGTACCGCCTCGACGACGCCACCCACCGCACCCGGGCCGCCGCGCACGTGGACGCGCTGCTCGCCGCCGGCCGGGTGGCGATGCTCCAGCCCTACCTCGACGCCGTGGACTCGGCCGGCGAGACCGCACTGGTCTACCTCGGCGGCCGGTACAGCCACGCGGTCCGCAAGGCTCCGATACTCGGCGCACCGTCCGGCCCGCCCGCGGACGCGGAGGCACTGTTCCGGGACGGGTGGATCACGCCGCGGGAGCCGTCCGCCGCCGAGCGCGAGATCGGTGCCCGGGTGCTCGACGTCCTGCCGAGCCTGGTTCCCGAGGCCGCGTCGCTCTGTTACGCCCGCGTCGACCTGGTCCCCGGCCCGGGCGGCACTCCCGTGCTGCTGGAGCTGGAACTCACCGAGCCGTCCCTGTTCCTGGGATACGACGACGGCGCCGCCGCCCGTTTCGCCGCCGCCGTCCTCGCCAGCCGCGACGCCTGAGTCACCTCGGCGGCGTCCACGAGAACGTCCGGGGCGGCCGCGGCCCACCCGGCCCGCGGTCTGTGGACGAGATGCCCGGCCGACTCCGCTCGGGCGTAATCTGAGAGCGCGCGCGCAGAGAACCGAGAGGTTGAGGAGGGTGGAAGTGACAGCGACACAGGACTGGCTCCACCCCCCGGCCGGCGGATGGACCGTCGAGCACCTCGAGGCCCTGCCCGACGACGGCTACCGTCGCGAGCTGATCGACGGAGTCCTGCACATGTCACCCAGCCCCACTCGCGGCCACCAGCAGATCGCCGGCCGCCTCATGGCGGCGCTCTATGAGATCTGCCCGGACGACTTCGACGTCACCCAGGGCGTCGAGGTGCGCATCGACCGGTACAACAGCTTGATCCCCGATGTGCTGGTCACCACCGCGCACGCCGCGACCCGGAACCCCTCGCGCTACCAGACGCACGAGGTCTTGCTGGCCGTCGAGGTCGTCTCGCCGAGTTCCAAGGTCACCGACCGGGCCACCAAGCCCGCGATGTACGCCGAGGCGGGCATCCCGTCGTACTGGCGCATCGAGACGCACCCGTCGCTGGTCGTCCACACCTACCGGCTCGACCCGAGGCGCCACGCGTACGACGCCCCGGAGGCCCACGCCGACGTGCTCACCGTGACCGAGCCGTGGCCTGTCGACCTTCCGCTCTCCGCGTTCGCCCCCCGGCCCCGGCAGGGCTCGTCGTAGTCCAGCGCCGCCAGCCTCAGGTACGTGCGGGCAGACGGGTTTCGACCTCAGTACGGCTCCGACGAACGCCTCACGCGCCGCGCGCCGGCTCGGCGACGCGCGGCGTACCCTTCCAGCAGCTCGGCGACGGTCACCGCGGCGATCGCGACATCGTCCTGGTCACCGATCACGAGGTCGAGTCTGATTATCCGATTCTGCCGCTCTCCGCTCCTCGCTGAGAGCTGGGGAAGCAACCGGCTACGCCCCTCCCCGGCGCGCCACGGATCCCGGTGACCGGGCGGGAGCGGGGGGTCCACGGAGCGTGGTCGGACGCCTTCTCCTATCGTTCAGGCAGGCGTACTCGGCTTCGCCGCACCAGGAGAGGACCACGGGCGTTCATGTCGTCGCAGCTCATGCAGGTCAGGCAGCAGGTCACCGCGTTGGCCGGGGACGCCGAGTCGATGGCCGGCGTGCTGGCCGGCCTCCGGCAACGGTTCAGCCAGGCCGCCGGACAGGTCCAGGTGACGATCGGAGGTTCGGCCCGCCAGGCCGACCGGACGATCGTCGCGTCGTTCCACGCCGCCGAGAAGGAACTCGAGGAGGCCATCGCCGCGCTGCGGCAGGCGTCCGCCGAGGGCAAGAAGTTCGCCGCGTCGCTCTAGCCCGGGGGGCCGCCCGTTCCACCTGTCGGGCAGCGCCTTCCGCACCCGCTCCACGTCGGCGAGGATTTCCTCCGAGCCGTCCGCCACACCTGGGAGACCCCGAGGCATGACTGCCCACCGCACCCGGTCGTCCGGTTCGGGCACCGGTGAACCGCCCCGCTGGTGGGAGGACGTCGTCCGGCGGTTGCGGGAGTTCGGGCTGTCCGGGGCGGCTGCCGCAGCGGCGAACGCACCCGGCCGGCCGCGTTCGCACCGCGCCGGACGCCCGGAGGGCGGTGCCGAACCGCCGGCGGGTTCCCCCCGGCAGGGCACGCCGGCCCACGACGTCACGGTGGCCGAGGAGGAGCAGTGGGTGCGCACCACGTTCCTCCGGCTGCGCGGCACCGCCGACGCGGTGCTGGCCGCCGCGGACGCGGGGGGGAGCGCGGCCACCGGGGCTTACCACGTGGCCGAACGGGACGCCGCCCGCCGCACCCACCGCACCGGCACCCGGGCCCAGGCCGACGCGGCACAGGCGTACGAGCAGACCCGGTCCGTCCTGCTGGACCGCACCCAGCGGCTGGCACCGTGGCTGGCCGGGGCCCCGTGGGGCAACGCGTTCTGGCGGTCGGCCGACTGGCTCGGACAGGGCCACGCGCGGTACGTCCGGGTCGGCTCGTTCCACCTGCCCGGCGCGGCTCCGGAGGGCAGCACGGACGACCTCCCCGTCCTGGTGCCGCTGCTCGACGGCGGCAACCTGACGCTGGTCGCCGACGGCGCGGTCGACAACACCTGGCCGTTCGACACCGTCCACGGCGTGCTGCTGCGGACGTTCGCCGCCGTGCCGGCCGGACGGCTGGAGGTGGTCGTCTTCGACCCCCGCATCCGGGGGGTGGCGAGCCCCTTCGCCGGCCTGCGCAAGTACGGCAACGACCTGCTCGGCGACCCGCTCGCCACCGCGGGCGAGCTGACCGCGCGCCTGGTCCAGCTCCGCGCCGCCGTGACCCGGGTGGCCGAGATGGCCGGCGCGCACGGCGTCGGCAACCTCGGCGAGCTGACGGACGTGACCAAGGTGCAGCCCGAGCCGTACCGGCTGCTGGTGGTCTGCGACTACCCGTACGGCGTCGACGCGGCGGCCCAGGACGAGTTGCTGCGGCTGGTCGAGGGCGGCCCGCGGCGGGGCGTGTCGCTGCTCGTCCACCACGACCCGTCGGTCACGCCCGAGCACGAGGTCGACCCGGCGGCGCTGCTCGCCCACTCCACGGTGATGCGCGGGACGAACGCCGCCGCCCGGGTGAACGTCCTCCCCGACGTCACCGTCCGGCCGGACTCCGGGCCGCCCCGCGCGCTGGTGGACACCGTCGCCAGCCAGGTCGCCGAGGCCGCGTGGCGGGGTGCCGCGCCGACGGTGGACTTCGAGAGCCTGATCCCCGACGCCGACCACCTCTGGACCGAGAACACCGTGGAGGGCATGACCGCCCGGATCGGCCGCTCCGGCCTGGACACCGCGTCCATCGAGCTGCGCGGGTCGGACCCGGCGCTGCCGAACGTGCTGATCGGCGGCGCGTCCGGCCAGGGCAAGTCCAACCTGCTGCTGGTGATGCTGCACTCGATCGCGGCCAGCCTGCCGCCCGAGGAGGTCGCCATGTACCTCCTGGACTACAAGGACGGCCTCGAGTTCGACCGGCTCGGCCCCCGGCCCGGCAAGCCGTGGGGGCTGCCGCACGCCAAGGTGCTGGGCCTGGAGGGCGACCGTCCGTTCGGCCTGTCCGTGCTGCGGCACCTGGACAACGAGTTCCGGTCCCGGGCCGAGCTGCTGCGCGAGGCCGGCCACAGCAACCTCGGCTCCTACCGCGCGGCGTTCCCCGACCGGGTGCTGCCCCGGCTGCTGCTGGTGATCGACGAGTTCCAGATGCTGGTGGCCGAGGACGACGCGGTGGGCCGCGAGTCGATCGCGATCCTGGAGACGCTGGCCCGGCGGGGCCGCGCGGTGGGGGTCCACCTGGTGCTCGCCTCGCAGACCCTCTCGGGGATCGAGACGCTCAAGACCAAGGAGCGGTCGATCTTCGGCCAGTTCCCCTGGCGGCTCTCGCTCAAGACCGAGTCGAGCGAGTCCGAGGCGGTGCTCGGGCCGGGCAACACCGAGGCGGCCCGGCTGCGGTTCCGGGGCGAGGTGGTGCTGAACTCCGAGTACGGCGACCCGGAGCACAACCGCCGCGCGGTGGTGGCCTACGCCGACGAGCGGCTGCTCGACGACCTGCGCGAACACCTGTGGAAGAAGGCCGGCGGGCCGCAGCCGCCCCGGATCTTCTACGCCGCCCGCCCCTCCGACCCCGCCGACCTGCCCCGGGCCCTGACCCGGGTGCTGGCCACGGCACCGGCCACCGACGAGACCCGGTACGCCTTGCTGGGCCTGCCGGTGGACGTCGACCCGGTGCCGGTGTCGTTCGGGCTGACCGGCGACCCGGGCCGGACGCTGGCCATTCTCGGCGAGGGCCGGGCGGACGCGTTCGGGCTGTTCGGCTCGATGGTGTGGTCGCTGGCCGCCCAGTACACCGCCGGCGGCGCGGAGTTCGTGGTGCTCGACGCCGCCGGCGGCGAAGCGGGCTCGGCCGAGACCGACCAGCTCGTCGCCGCGGCCCGGTCCCGCGACCAGCAGGCAACCGTCCACACCGGACCAGCGGTGCCCGGCGCGCTGTTGGAGCTCGGCAAGCTGGTGGACGCCCGGCTGGCCGAACGGGCCCTCGGCCTGGCCGGACAGCGGCCGGTCTACGTCCTCGGCGTCGGACTGCACCGGGCCGCGCGGCTCACCCAGTTCGGCGACAACGGCATCGCCCCGGTGGACGGGCTGCGCAAGCTGGTGCGCGACGGCGCGCTGGTGGACGTCTACCTGGTCGGCTGGTGGAACTCGCTGCGCGTGTTCGGCGAGCACCTGAGCTACGAGCACACCCCGCTGGTCGGCGGGTACGCGTTCCTGCGGACGCCGGAGAGCGACGTCCAGACCGTGCTCGGGCCGTTCGTGCGGTACACGCCCCAACCGCACCGGGTGCTGTTCTGCGACCTCGGCCACGGCGGCGTCCCGACGCCGGTGGTGCCGTTCGGCCTGCCCCCGGAGGGAGGACGGTGAACACGCCCGCGAACGATCCCGTCTGGGACGACTACCTGCTCTCGGTCAGCGACCTGGCCCGGGTGCCGAGCCTGGTCGGCGACCGGCGGCAGTCGGCCCGCTCCGAGGAGGACGCCGCCCTGCACCGCGCCCGCACCGCCCTGGACGCGGCGCTGACCCGGTGCCAGGAGTGGCGCACCCACGCGCAGCGGGCGGTGGCCACCGGCGAGGCCCGACTGGTCGCGGCGAAGCTGCTGCTGCCGGACGCCGCCGAGGCCCCGACGATCACCTCCGAGACCCCCGAGCCGCTGGTGGAGTCGCTGGCCCTGCTCGAACAGAAGCTCGACAACGACCTGCTCAAACTGGAGGACGCCCGGCGGCACGCGAAGCAGGAGGCCCTGGAGCGGGCGGCCGACGCCCAGCGCCGCGCGGAGACGATGCGGCAGCTCTACAAGATCGGCGCGGCCATCGCGGGAATCATCCTCTTCGCCATCCTGCTGGGCACCCTCTTCTGACCCCAACCCGTCGCTCGCCGCCCGGCGGCGAGCGACAGAACCACGAGTGAGCCATACCGGGCGGCTGCCCCGCTGTCGAACGGGAGCGCGTCGGAGGTGGCCGCCGTTCGTCCCCGGACCCTCCTGGGCTGAGCCGGTCCTCAGACGAAGCGGGATTTCGTGGCACGATCACCCGGTGCCCTCGCCCGTCCCGACCTCGCGCGAGGTGAATCCCTCACGCGGCACCGGATTCCACGCCGATCTGCACATCCACTCGAAGTACAGCCGGGCCTGCAGCCGCGACTGCGACCTGGAGCACCTCACCTGGTGGGCCAAGCGCAAGGGCGTGACGCTGGTCGGCACCGGCGACTTCACCCACCCGGCCTGGAACGCCCACCTGCACGACACCCTCGTCCCGGCCGAGCCCGGCCTCTACCGGCTGCGCGACGACCTCGCCCGCGACGTCGACCGGACCCTGCCCGGCGCGGTGGCCGCCGCGGCCGTCCGGTTCATGCTCAGCGTCGAGATCTCGACGATCTACAAGCGCGCCGACCGCACCCGCAAGGTGCACCACCTGGTCTACCTGCCCGACCTGGACGCCGTCGGCCGCTTCAACACCGCACTCGGCCGGGTCGGCAACCTCGGCTCCGACGGCCGGCCGATCCTGGGCCTGGACTCCCGCGACCTGCTGGAGATCACGCTGGACGCCAGCCCGGACGGGTACCTGGTGCCGGCGCACATCTGGACGCCGTGGTTCGCCGCACTGGGCTCCAAGTCGGGCTTCGACGCGATCGCGGACTGCTACGCCGACCTGGCCGACCACATCTTCGCGGTGGAGACCGGCCTCTCGTCCGACCCGCCGATGAACTGGCGGGTGTCCTCTCTGGACGGCTACACGCTGGTGAGCAACTCCGACGCGCACTCCCCGCCGGCGCTGGCCCGCGAGGCGCACAGCTACACCTGCGAGCTGGACTACTACTCCGTCCGGGACGCGCTGCGCACGGGCGAGGGCTACGCCGGCTCGATCGAGTTCTTCCCGGAGGAGGGCAAGTACCACGCCGACGGCCACCGGGCCTGCGACGTCCGGATGACGCCGGACGAGACCCGGTCCCACGACGGGCGCTGTCCCGCCTGCGGCAAGCCGGCCACCGTCGGCGTGCTGACCCGGATCGACGCGCTGGCCGACCGCCCGCCCGGCATGCCGCGGCCGCGGGCGTCGTCGTACGTGAACCTCGTCCAGCTGCCGGAGATCGTGGGGGAGATCCACGGGGTCGGGCCGCGGTCGAAGACCGTGCTGAAGGTGGTGGACGGCCTGGTGGCGGCGCTGGGGCCGGAGCTGGGCATCCTGATGGACGTCCCGGCCGACGCCGTCGCCGAGGCTGGCGGCGAACTGCTGGGCGAGGCGATCGGGCGGCTGCGGCGGGGCGAGGTGGTGCGCGAGTCCGGGTACGACGGGGAGTACGGCGTGATCCGGCTCTTCGACCCGTCCGAGCTGAAGGGCACCGGCGCGGACGCCCTCTTCGACCTGCCGCCGTCCTCCCCGGTGCGCCGGCCCCGGCCGGCGAAGGCTCCGACGATCGAGGTCGAGGCGCCTGCCGCTCGGCTGGGCCCGGCGGTGGCCGGGTCCGACGAACCGCCGGTGGTGGCGGCCGCGGCCGCCGTCGAGGAGCTGCCCGCCGAGCCGCCGCTGCCGCTGGAGGTGCCGCACCGCGGCACGCTGGAGGGTCTCGATCCCGAGCAACGCGTGGCCGCCGCCGCGCCGTTCGGCCCGCTGCTGATCGTGGCCGGCCCCGGCACCGGCAAGACCCGCACCCTCACCCACCGCATCGCGCATCTGGTCGAAGACCGGGAGGTGCATCCCGCGACGTGCCTGGCGATCACGTTCACCCGGCGGGCCGCCGGCGAACTCACCGAGCGCCTGGCCGGCCTGATCGGCGACGCCGGTGCCGCCCAGGTGACGGTGTCCACGTTCCACGCGTTCGCGCTGCGGGTGGTGCGCGAGCAGCACGCCAGCCTCGGCTTCGGTCCGCGGGTGCGGGTCGCCGACCCGGCCGACCGGGCAGCCACCCTGACCGAACTCACCGGCGCCCCCGACACCCGCCTCACCGACGACCTCCGCGAGCCCTACGCCAAGGCGCTGCGGGCCAACGACCTGGTCGATCTCGACGACCTGGTCCGGCTGGCCGTCACCGCCCTCGCCGGGCCGGCCGCGCTGCACGAGGAGGTGGCGGCGAACTACCGGCGGCGGTACCGGCATGTGTTCGTCGACGAGTACCAGGACACCGACGCCGATCAGTACGCGCTGCTGCGGCTGCTCGTGCCACCGGACGGCGACCTGTGCGCGATCGGCGACCCGGACCAGTCGATCTACTCCTTCCGCGGCGCGGACATCGGCTTCTTCCTGCGGTTCGCCGAGGACTTCCCCGGCGCGACCATCGTCCAGCTCACCCGCAACTACCGCTCCGCCCCGCCGATCGTGGCGGCCGCCGTGCAGGCGATCCGGCCGGGCACGCTCGTCCCGGGTCGGGCGCTCACCGCCGAACGGCGCGACCTCGGCGCCGCCCGGATCGGCCTGCACCGCACGGCCACCGAGGCCGACGAGGCGGCCGGCGTGGCGCGCACCGTGGACGCCCTGGTCGGCGGCTCGTCGTTCCACTCGCTGGACTCCGGCCGGGTGGACGGCC
Source organism: uncultured Actinomycetota bacterium (assembly GCA_963740255.1). Classification (GTDB taxonomy): domain Bacteria; phylum Actinomycetota; class Actinomycetes; order Mycobacteriales; family Cryptosporangiaceae; genus CAVUDO01. The sequence continues at coordinate 2,314,509 of CAVUDO010000002.1, forward strand.
GCGACGACGACCTGCCGGCGATCTCGTTCGCCGACATCGCGGTGCTCTACCGCACGGACGCCCAGTCGCGGGCCGTCGCGGAGGCGTTCGACCGGGCCGGCGTCCCGTTCCAGAAGCGCGGACACGACCGGCTGGCCGACCGTCCCGGGGTGGCGGCGCTGGTCCGTGAGCTGCGGCACCACGGCACCGGGCCGCTCCCCGACCGGCTGAGGCGGGCCGCGGCCGCGCTGGCCGAGCGGGCCGTGACGCCGAGCCTGTTCGCGGACGAGGACGCCGGCCCCGAACGGCACGGCGCCCACGCCTGGTCGGCCGCCGACCTGCTCGGCCCGCTCGCGCGCCGGTGCGGCGACGACACCGACGCGTTCCTCACCGCCGTCGCCACGGGTGCCGAGGTGGACGCCCTGGACCCCCGGGCCGACGCCGTGAGCCTGCTGACACTGCACGCGTCCAAGGGCCTGGAGTACCCCGTCGTGTTCCTGGTCGGGTGTGCCGACGGCCTGGTACCGCTGCGGTGGCCGGGCGAGGACGCCGCCGCGGCCGCCGAGCGGGAGGCCGAGGAGCGGCGGCTGTTCTTCGTCGGTGTGACGCGGGCCCAGCGGGCGCTGTTCCTGTCGGCCTCGCGCCAGCTGCGCCGCCGGGGTGCGGTGACCGACGCGGCGCTGACACCGTTCCTCGCCGCCGTCGACCCTGGCCTGCTCGAACGGGCCGGCGAGGAGGCCGGTCCACGGCGTCCGGCGTCCCGCCAGATGCGCCTGATTTGACCCGCATGATCGATCCGGGTCCGGAAGGGCCTATCCTCGGCCGGCATGGACGCCACCAGGGGTGACCCGGTGATCGTGGACGACGCCCCGACCTGGGTCGTCCTCGACGTCGAGACCACCGGGCTCAGTCCCAAGGAGCACCGCATCGTCGAGATCGCGGTGATCGTCCTCGACGCCCTCGGCCGTCCGCTCGGCGAAGCCACCACGGTGGTCGACCCCGAAGGGGACGTCGGACCGTCCCAGGGCCACGGCATCGAGCCGGACGACGTGGTGGACGCGCCGCGCTTCGAGGAGCTGGCCGGCTGGCTGGCCCAGTGGCTGCGGGGCAAGGTCGTCGTCGGCCACAACCTGCTGTTCACCATGGCGTTCCTGGACGAGGAGTTCCGCCGGGCCGGCATCGACATGCCGCACATCCCGGCGATCTGCACGATGACCCACGCGCCCCGGTACCTGCCGAGCCTGCCCGGCCGAACGCTGGAGCAGTGCTGTGCGGCGGCCGGCATCGAGGTGCGGAAACCGGTCTCGGCGCTCGGCAACGCCCGGGCGGTCGGGCAGCTGTTCGGCGTGTTCCTCGCGCAGCGTCCGATCCTGCCGTCGCCGTGGGTGGACTTCATCGGCCGCGCCCAGCGGATGGTGTGGCCGGAGATTCCCCCGCGCGACTTCCAGATCAGCCCCCGGGACCTGGACGACCACGATTTCGAGGCAGGAGTTCGTCCAGGACCAGGACGACGACACGCCGCCAGCCGCCGAAACGTCCACGCCGCGGGAGGCTTCCGTGACGTCCGTGGCAACCGGGACTCCCGCAGCGGAGGAAGAGCGCGAGCCGTCCGAGGCGCGGGAGGCCCGTGAGCCCACTGGGCCCACCGGGCCGTCCGAGGACCGGAAGGTGGGCGTCTCCGAGCCCGTGTTCCCCGAGGTGACCAGCGAGTTCGTGGTCGAGGTGGTCGACAACGCTCCGCGCCAGCTCGACGAGTCCGACTCGATCGGCGCCTACCTGGGCGCGCTCGACGGCGCGGTCAGCGACCGGTCGCTCTCGTTCACCGAGGCCATCCACCTCAAGGACCTGGCCGGCGCGCTGGCCGTCTACGAGGCCGAGCAGGACCATGCCCACCGCATCTACGTCCGCACGCTCGCGGCCACGGCCTGGGCCGACCACCGGATCACCGAGGAGGAGCGGGCCGACCTCACCCAGGTGGGCAAGCTGCTCGATCTCTCCGAGGACGACGTCGCCGCGATCATCGACGAGACCCAGCCCGCGGCCGTTCGCGACGACGACCCGATCGGCGGCTCGGCGGAGGCGGCCGCGTTCGTGAAGGCGGCCCAACGGGCGCTGTCCGAAAGCCGCAACGGCGACCGCCCGACCGGCACCGCCAAGGTGCCGTCGAAGCCGTCTCCGCGTGCCACCGCCCGGTCGACCCCTGTGCCGGTGAGCCCGGCCAGGCCGGCAACAGGCTCGGCATCCGTGCCCGCCAAGGCCGCGACCAGCTCCGCCACGGCGCCGGCGACTGTACCGCCGAAGACAGCCGCCACAGGCTCCGCCGCCGTCACGGCAAGGGCGGCAGGGGCGGCGACCTTCGAGCCCGGCTGGTATCCGGACCCGAACGGAGAGGCCCGGCTGCGGTGGTACGACGGCGACACCTGGACCGACCACACCCACGACTGAGCGAGAATCGGCCGGGCGCACGAGTCGCCCGGCGAACTGGACGAAACACCTGGTGGGTGGTGGGTGGTGGCCAGGGGCGGGGTCGAACCGCCGACCTCCCGCTTTTCAGGCGGGCGCTCGTACCAACTGAGCTACCTGGCCATACCTGCGGGGGCGAGCCCCTGGTAATGCGGTCCCGACGGGATTTGAACCCGCGACCTCCGCCTTGACAGGGCGGCGAGCACTCCGTGCTGCTCCACGGGACCTGGTCCGGTGATGGGACCCGGTCGTACCCCCAACGGGATTCGAACCCGTGCTACCGCCTTGAAAGGGCGGCGTCCTGGGCCACTAGACGATGGGGGCGTGCTACCCAGATGGTGTCAATGTTTCCACACGTTCACCGGAGCGGCGCACCCGCACCGTCCTCGCGTCGGGAGCATCGAAAGCATACGGGACCGGGCCAGGAGTTTCCAAAGCGAACCCGATCGCACCAAAGCGTCGGCGGGCCGGCCGCCTAGAGGGCCTTGAGGCCGAACCGGGCGTTGAGCTCGGGGAGCAGCGTCCGCAACGCCAGGTAGGTGGCACCGCGGTTGCCGCCACCGTCGTGCAGCAGGACGACGCCGCCAGGGCGCACCGCGGCGCGCACCCGTTGCACGATCGCGGCCGCCGGGGGGCGACGCCAGTCCTGCGGGTCCACCGACCAGTGCAGCGCGGCCATCCCGAGGCTCTTGGCCAAGGTGACGATCCGCGGCGACCACCGGCCGCCCGGCGCCCGGAAGAACCGCGGTCGGATGCCGCCGCTGGCGGCCACGATCAGCGCGTTCGTCATCCGCAGGTCGTAGGCGATCCGGTCCGGCTTCTTGGCCGCGAGCTTCAGGTCGTGCCGGAAGGTGTGGTTGCAGAGCGTGTGGCCGTCGGCCACGATCGCGCGGACGAGGGCCGGGTACTTCACCACCTTGGCGCCGATCAGGCAGAACGTCGCCTTCACGCGGTGCACACGCAGCATCGCCAGCACCCGCGGCGTCCAGGCCGGGTCCGGTCCGTCGTCGAAGGTCAGCGCCACCGCCTTTCCGCCTGTCGTCCGGTAGAGGCCGGGCATGGGTGGCTGCGGCGCGTGCCGTCCCGGGCGGCGCGCGGCGTCGGGACTCGGTTCGACGCCGGGCCTCGGCGGCTCCAGCCGGAGCGACCCGAAGATGCCCCCGGCGGAGTCCGGGCGGCCACGGGTGGGCGTGGAGTCAACCCGGGGGGCGCTGGTGCCGCCACCGACGCCGCCCGTCGAGGACCTGGTCAGGGCGGGGACGACGACGGCCGTCACGGCGAGGAGAGCCACGCCGAGAACCACGAGCTTGCGGCGAGGCGTCATGTCCACCTCCTTGGCGCAGGCTCGTAGGGTCGCTGTCCGCCCGCACAGTAACGGGGCGTGTCGACCGCGAAGACCCGCCGACGCCCGTCCACCCGCTTGGGGCCTGCCCGCTCGAGCCCTCGATCCAGGCTCCAGAACCCCACGTAGTGGACCTGCGTCGCACCAAGGGGCGTGCAGGTCGGGACGGCTGACGTCCACCCCGGAACCTTGGGCGTTCCGCACCCGCGCCAGCGACGGTTGGCGGCACCGTGGCACGGCGGCCCGGTCCGCGCCGACACGAAACAGACGCCAGCGGCGAGCGGTGCCTCCGGTACCCTTCATCGAGCGGGCCGCTAGCTCAATTGGCAGAGCTGCGGGCTTTTAACTCGTAGGTTCAGGGTTCGAGTCCCTGGCGGCCCACCGACCTAACCATTGTGCGAACCGGGGTGTCTTCCTCGGCCTGGGCTTCCTGGCGTTGGCCGGGGATGGTGGTGCCGGGGCCGGGGATTCTGAACACGGGGATCGCTCCTTGTTCGGTGAGCTGGATTTCGGCGACGAGGGCTTCGATCGCGGCTTTGCGTTCGGCGGACGTGCCGTTGGTGATGGTGTCGGAGAGGTAGTGGCGTAGCCGGTCGATGGTGGCCGGCGGCGGTTCGGCGGGTTCGGCGTGGATGGTGTCGGCGAGTTCGTCGCGGCGGGTTTTGAGTTGTTCGATTTGGTCGCGTAGCTCGCGGATACGGGGGCCGGCGGTGGTGTCGTCCATCGTGTCGTTCTCGAACGCGGTGTGGTAGCGGTCGATCGCGGCTTGCTTGTTCTTGATCTGTGCCCCGATGGCGTCGTGTTCGGCGTGGCGGTCGGTGTGGCTTTCGCGGTGGTGTGCGACGGCGCGGGTGATGGCGTCGGCGATGAGGTCGCCGGTGTCGGTGTAGAAGTCGTAGAGGGCTTGCAGGACGGCGGTGTCGGCTTCGTCGGCAGGCAGGCGCGGCGCGTGGCAGCCGGCGGGGCCGTAGCGGGCGCGGGAGAAGCAGGTGTAGTAGCGGTAGCGGCGGGTGCGGCCGGTGGCGGCGGTGCCGACGTATTTGTGGCCGCAGTCCGGGCAGGTGATGAGCCCGGTGAGGTGGTAGTCCGAATCGCTGGCGGCGCGTTGGGTGTGGGCGTCGGCGCGGGCGGCGGCGATGTCGCGGGCGCGTTGCCAGGTGGCCCGGTCGATGAGCGGTTCGTGGGCGTCGGGGACGTGGACGTCGCGGTAGGCGATGTCTCCGGCGTAGGCGGGGTTAGCCAGGATCCGGCCGACGGTGTACCCGGACCAGGGTTTGCCGGTGCGGTTGCGGACGCCGCGTCGGTTGAGTTCGGCGGCGATGCCTCGGGTGCCGGTCCGGTCGTGGGTGTACTGGCGGAAGATGTCGCGCAGGACCGGTGTCTCCTCCGGGTGCGGGACGAGCTTCTGGGTGTCCTTGTCGACGTGGTAGCCGAACGGGCGGGTCCCGCCGGCCCATTTGCCTTTGCTGGCCTTGGCCGACATGCCGTTGATGACCCGGTCGATGATCGTTTCCCGCTCGAACTCGGCGAACACGCCGAGGAGCTGGACGAGCATCCGGCCGATCGCGGTGCCGGTGTCGAACGGTTCGGTGGCCGAGCAGAACGCCACCCCGGCCTCGTCCAGCTCGCCGAGCAGGTCGAGTAGGTCGGACAGGCGTCGGGAGAACCGGTCGACGCGGTAGACCAGCAACGCGTCGAACCGGCCCGCACGCGCGGCTTGGAGGGCTTTCTGTAGTTCGGGTCGGTCGGTGGTCGCCCCGGACGCGTCGTCGCTGTAGGTCGCGACGAGAGCCCACCCGATTTGGGAGGCGACGTAGGAGGTCAGCGAGGAGAGTTGGGCGTCGATGGAGAACGGCTGGTGTTCGTCGTCGGTCGAGCGCCGCAGGTAGATCGCTACCCGGCGGGGTGTCCCGGCGGCGACGGCGAGGCCGCCGCGTGGGCGTTTGCGTTTGCCGGCTTTGGTGCCGGCGGTCGGACTGCTCATGGTGGCCTCCGTGGGCGCTCCTCGATGCGGTACCTGTGTCGTGCCAGTGCGGTGTGGGTGCCGGGGGTGGGCGTGGTGCCCACCCCCGGCACGGGTCATGCGGCGTGGTCGGGGTGGTCGGGGTGGTCGGTCCACCACCGGGCGATGAGTACGGCGAGTGCTTCCACGGCGGTGTCGTACTGGGCTGGTGTCATGGTGGCCGTTTCGATCCGGGCGATCCGAATGGGACTCATCGACCCACCGGGCGTATCGCGGTGACGGTTATCGCGCGGCTTTCCGACGCCGTTTGACGCTACCGGTTCGGTGTGTGTTTGTTCGCATTCATCATACCCGATGCGGACGACATTATCGTCGGACTTTCGTACCATTCTCCCCCTGGGAAAGGCTCGTAGTGGTCGGTCGCTATTCGTGTACGCATTACCCGGTTGCCTCCTTTCTTGTGCTTATCCCCGCCGCTTATGCGGCGTGGTGGTCGGCGGTGGTGGGAAGGTCGGCCAGGCGTCGGCGGGTGGTGTCCCCGGCCGGGAGCCACACCGCCCCGGCCGGGTGGATGCCCGTTCCGCTGGCGGTGGCGACCCGCAGCCCACCGGTCACGCCTGGGTGGTCGCCCAGGCGGGCGCGCAGGGTGTGCTCTTGGCGGTCGGTCTGCATGCGGATGAGCACGGTGTGGTCGAGGTCGGCGGCGCGGTGTAGCCGGGCGTAGCCGGTGAGCTTGTCCAGGACCCGCCACGTCGGTTCGGTGGCGTTGTCGTACTCCAACCAGAACGACACGGTGCGGCCGTCCTGGACCCACACGCCGTGCCCGTCGGGGTGGACCAGGTTCCCGGTGACCGTCCCGCAGGTCCGTTCGGACCACCACAGCGACAGTGCCGCACCACGGTTGTGCCGGGCGTGGGCGGCCAGGTCCACGAAGAACCCGTTGACGCCGAGGAGGTGCCCCAGCCGGGGACTGGCCGAGAGCCGGTTGGTCTTCGCCGCGAGGGTGCCCGCGCCGGGGGTGGGTGTGCCGTCGCGGGCGGCGATGAATGCCGCGCCGACCGGGCCGAGCATCCATCGCCACGACTGCGAACCGGGCCGCACACAGTCACGGAACCGGGTCAGCACCCCACGGGAGGTGAGCAGGTGGAGCCGGTTGCGGGCGGTGTGGACGTTGTCGAACCCGAGTGCTGCGACGTGCTCGGTGCTGAGCACCTGGTGTTCGGCGAGCAGGTCGAGTAGCCACCGGTCCCGAGAAGTGAGCCGCCGTAGTTCACCAGCCACATCGGGTACACCCGAGCGGGGGCGGAAGCCGGCCCGGCCGGGCCGATGAGCGCGTGATGTGGTGGTCATATTGACCAGTCACCTTTCGGGTCCACGCCGGACAGCCCCTCTGACCAGCAGCTACGGACGGAGCGGGTCAGAGCCTCACCCGGAGGGTCATCTCCGACTGAGCCGCCAGTGAACCGCCGACAGACGCTCCGACCAGCGACCAGCACGAGGCCGGCGTCGCCAACGGCATGCAGTCGCTCGTTACCGGCAGAGTCCCGGCGAGGCGTTGACGAGCAGGTAGGCGGTGGTGTTGCCCTAACGGGTCAGGGAACGCCTGCGGCCAGGCCCTCGACCGAACGGGCAGCGGCCGGCGTCGCCATCGCGCATTGCCGCACAGGCGCCGCCTTGTTCGCCGATGATGGTCGGCATGGCGAACAGCGTGATCGGCGTCGTCCTGCCCCTGGTGTCGGCGCTCGTCGGCGCGGGCCTGACCTACTTCCTCAACGTTCGTTACCGTCGGCGCACGAACATCGAGGATCTGTTCAACGCGGCCATCGCCGCCGTTGCGGTCGCCGACGCCAGCAAGCACTACTCCCCAGGCGTTTCGCGGCCTGAGCACCTCTCTGACAAGGACTACCGCGAGCTGCGTAGCGGCCTCGGCCGAAACGCTGTGGAGGCCCATTTCCGCCGTGCGGCGGAGGCGCGGGAGGCCGTGGCCAGGGTCGTCCAATACGAGCCGAAGGTGCGGGACTATTACCAGGACGCCTCGACCATCGAAGACAAGCCGGACGAGATCAGGGATCTGCTGGTCGAAGCGCGTCAGCGCTTCATCCGACAACGGACTCGGTGGTGGCCGTCTCCTACCCGCTGACCGGCCGTGATCGTGACTCAGCCGGTAACGCGGGGGCACACCCTGGCATTGGAATCTGACGGCCTCCGGTGGTGACGCTGCGTCGCCACGGTGACAGTTCGGCGGTGCGCCGTCACCGGTTGTGCGGAGGTCGTTGCCAACGACTCGACCAGCGGCCGGTGTCAGGGGGTAACGGTCGCGGTCACGGCGCCCGGCCAGGCTCGACCAGGGAGCAGGGCCGGGACGGGGCAGAGGTGGTTGCAGGTGGGTGCTGGTCATCGGGTGGCCTCCGGTCGGGTCGGGGTAGGCGTGGGAGCGGCCGGAGACGGTGTCGGGCGGGCCGGTCGGCGGGCGTGCCCGGCCTCATCGGAGATGCGAGTGGCGCGGGTGGCTTGGCCGAGGTGGCGGAGGTCGGCGAGTGTTTCGCGTTGGGCGGTGGGTAGGCCGCGTGCTCGTGCGGCGGCGCGGAGTAGTTCGGCGCGGCCGGGTTGGGCCGGTGGTGGGGGTCGGGTGTGCAGGCTGAACGGTTCGGCGTCGCGGCCGTCGATGACCAGGCGGGTGATGACGCCGTATGCGTCGCGGCGCATGAGGTCTTCGGCGGCGAAGTACGGGCCGACGTGGTGGGCCATGGTGCGGTGTCCCGTTGGGACAGGGAGAAGAAGACCTTGTTCCGGGCGTTCGCGTCGATCGCGGCGGCCATGGAGTCGCCGAGCTGGTCGAGGTGCTGATGGGCCAGCACGAGGGAGAGGTGCAGGCCGCGTGCTTCGGCGAGGGCGTCGTCGAGGCCGATGGGCAGGTGCAGCAGGTTGTGGCATTCGTCGGCGATCAGGGTCGCGTCGAGGCGGTCGGGTTCGGGTTGGTCGGCGCGGGCGGCGGCGGCGTGTAGGAGCGCTGCCAGGAGCAGGGAGCCGGTCAGGCGGACGGTGTCCTCGCCGAGGACGCCTTTGGGGAGCCGTACGAGCAGGACCCCGCCGTTGAGGATGTCGGGTAGGCGAAAGGTGGACGCGGCGGTGCCGAACAGGTCGGCGGCGAACCGTCGGGAGAGCACGGCGCGGAGTTTGGACAGCAGCGGTCCGACCTGTACTGAGGCTTGGGCGGGGGTGAGTTGGTCGTACCAGGCCCAGAACGCGACGAGCCCGGCCGAGCCCAACGGCCCGGCGCGGCGTTGCACCTGGGCCATGACGCGGCGCCGGTAGGCGGTGTCGGCGAGCAGGACGGGCAGGTCGGCCAGGGTCGCGCCTCGTACGTGGGCCAGGGTCAGGACGGCGTGGCGGGCCAGGTCGTCGGTGCGTGGCCCCCAGTACCGCGCCCAGACCTTCGCCATGACGCCGACGAGTTGGTCGGCGACGGCTTGGGGTCAGCGGCCAGGTCGAACAGGTTCAACGCGGGCGGCGCGTCGTGTTCGTCGGGGTCGATGAGGACCAGCCGGTTCCCGACCGAGGCCGGGAGCCGGTCCAGCAGATTCCGTACCAGGTCACCTCGGCCGGGGTCGATCACCGTCAGGCCACGCCCGGCCCGCACCTCGGCCAAAGCGATGTTGAGCAGGAGCGTGGACTTGCCGGTGCCGGTCGGCCCGAGCACCTGGATGTGGTGGCGGGCGTCTTCCACGGACAACCCGATCAGGACGGGTTCGCCCAGCGGGGCCACCCCGAGTGCTTTCACCGCGTGGCGTCGCGGCGAGCCAGGTGGGACCAGCGCCAATCGCGCCGGCCGCCGCGTGGACACCGGCGCCGCGCTCGGATGCGGGGAGGTGTTCTCGTTCGTCGGTTCGGTGGTCATGGTGTCTCCTCAGTAGGGCCGGTCGTGGTTGGAGGCGGTCGGCCAGTTGGCTTGGACCCGCGCTATTCTGCCAGGTGCTCGGCCCTCTCCTCGGCGCGAGCTCGCGCCATTCGTCGCAGGAGCGCGGCGGTCTCCTCGTCCACGAGTGCAGGTCGTGCCCCGCTCCGGAGTCGTCCGGCGCCGGGGACGCGGGCGTCGGGGTGGGTGTGGTCCAGCCGTGGCGGGTCCAGCCGGGGTGGTTCTGGCCGGTCGGTTCGGGGATGGCGCGGCGGGCGCGGACTGGGTGCGTCCGGTGCCGCGCGGCGACCTCGAAGCCGTAGCGGGCGGGGTCGGCGGGCAGGTGCGCCAGCACGCCGAGTTCGGCGGTGCTCAGCAGCATCCAGTCACCGCGGCCCGCCCACCGGTCGGTGAGTACCGCGGCGGCCCCCCACAGCGACCGGTAGTCAGGACGCGGGAGGTCAGCACGAACCCTTCGGTGACCTGCCGGGCGACCGCGCGGGCGTAGGCCCGGTCCGGGCCGCTGACGCCGACCCGGATCGCGGCGAGCAGGTGCGGGCCGGTGCCGAGCTTGTCGGCGGCTTCGTGCATCGCGGCCGCCGCAACCGGGTCGACCCGCGCCGGGTAGCCGTCGTAGGGGCCGTGGTGCCCGGCGGTGGGTGTGGTCGGGCCGGGGGTGAACACGTCCAGCAGCGCCCGCAGCGCGCCGGTTATCGCACCGGCCACCAGGTCCAGGACCACGATGCCGACCGACCGGCGCGGTTTGGCCGGGTACCGGGCGGCGTGCCCGAGCGCGGCGAGGCGTTTGGACGGCGCCGGGCGGACGAGGACTTGCAGCACCGCCGGTCCGCCGGCCTGACCCAACCCGCCAGCACCGCCCGCAGCGGATCGACCTCGCCGCCGGCCCCGGCATGGGCGAACCGGCCGTGCCGGGTCGCGGTCAGCAGCTCGTCGTTGACCAACCAGCCGGTCTCCGACATGGTCGGCCGCAGCCCGTACCCGGCCACCGCCGGCACCTCCCCGCCACGCACGGCCGGTTGGAGTGCCGGCGGGGTGACCCGTTCGACGGTGGCGCCGGGCCAGGCGTGACCAGTGGTCGCCTTCACCGCCGAGAACGGCACCGCCGCCGGTACCCACAGCCCGGCACTCAACCCGCCGCCGGCATCGGCGTGGACCTCGAAGGAAACCCGCGGTCGGGCCAGCCAAACTGGCCCCGTCGGGCGCGGCGGGCCAGTGCGGCGAGCAGGTCCCAGACCTGCCCGGCCTGGCCGGGGTCCAGAACGCGAGGCGGGGTCAGCCGCACCCAGTACCCGGCGGCGGCCTCATGCCGCCACGCCGCCCGGTGAGCAGCCCGCACCGCGATCACCACCGCCGCGACAGTGACCGCGATCAGCGGCAGCGACGGCCACGCCAACACCTGCACCCAGTCCCACAGCCGCGCCGGCAGGTCATCGAACCAGCGGCCTACCGAGGGCACGTCGCACAGCGCCCGGTTTACCGGGGAGTCGGGCACGTCCACACCAGGCGGCGCCTCGCAGCCAGACTCAGCGAGCACCGCAGCAGAATCGAGGGGGCAGCATGGGAACCTCCAAGAGACGAACCGGGAAGACCACAGGGCCGGACGCGGCCACGGGGTTGGAGAGCGGTTCACGGGCAGACGCGGGATGAACCCCAGCGCAGCCGAGCGGCTTCGCTGGTTACCCCGGCGACCTCCGGCGCCGGAGCGGGCTCGATTTCGAGTCCGTCACCCACCCATGGCCCCAGTTGGGTGCCTAATGTCGGTACCTGGTCCGGACTTTCACCGAACTGGCCGGACTTTCACCCAACTGCACCCAACTGGAAGGGATTCGCGCCGCCGGGTGGGACCGTCCCCCGTCGTGGGACTGGCCGCCGAACGCCGCGCGCGTAGAAACCCCGTCACTTGTAAATGACAAAAAACAGGCCCCAATTGGTCACCCCGCCGAAAAAATCATTCGTACGGAGGACCGGACCGAGGACGGCGGACGGCTCGACCGGCCTCCCGCAGGAGACCAACCCCAGAGCCGCCCTTGCCCGGCCACGTGGGACCGTCCTTCGTCGGGAGGGGACCGGTCGGCCGAACGCCGGGCCTCTGGGAACCCCGGTGCCTATAGAAGACAAAAAGGGGCCCCGATTGGTCACTCCGCAGGCAACCACCACTCCCAGGGTGGAGAACCGCAGGTCAGTCGCCCTGCTCCCAGGGCGCCGCATTGAGGGTTCCGGGGCGTACGTCGCGCTGATCTACCAAACGGGGTTTGTCAGGCCCTACGAACGCGCACACCTGCGATTTTTTCTGACAAGCCCTGACATTGCCCACCTGAAACCTGACAAAGCGCAGCAAACGCTCGGCGTCCGTGGCGGTGGCAGGCACAGATCAGCCGAGGCCGGACTCGCGGCCGGGTGATGGTCGGCTCAGCATCCAGCCAGTCGTCGGCGACTCGGGTTACAGCCAGCCGTCGAGCGCGAAGGGCATCCCGCGTCGGTAGGTGGCGACGCCGGGGGTGGTGTAGGGGTAGGTGTTGTGCGGCAGCATGTCGGCGAGGAACAGTCGAGCTTGGCGCATTTGTGGGGCTCGGCGTTGATGGGCTCACCGTGCCGATCCGGCCGGCAGGCGACGGTGAAGAACAGTCCGATCCGGCCCTGGCCGGCGGCGTTGCGGTGGTGAACGGTCACAGCCAGGCGCGGTTCGACACCGGCCAGCTCAAGCCCGATCTCTTCTCGGCATTCGCGGACCACGGCGGTCGGCGCGTCCT